>CAVZDB010000005.1:0-535214 GCA_963773905.1 uncultured Acidobacteriota bacterium | reverse complement strand
GGACGATGAAGTCCTTGTAGTCGCGATGGAGGTACGTGACCGCCGCGTAGGTGTTCTGGAAGATCTGTCCGCCGATCGAGCCCGACCACTCACGCGTGCGCGGCGAGTGGAGGCCGTCCTGGAGGAAGACGTTGCGCGTCGGGAAGGCGCCGCCCGCGAGCACGTAGTTGTTCAGGTCGTAACCGGGCGCGAAGTTGTAGCCCTCGCCCGGTGGGCCCAGGTAGAAGTAGTAGACGTAGCTGGGATTGCCGACGTTGGTGATCTGGTTGAACGCGATCGGATTGTAGCCGCCCGAGTACTCGGCGTAGCTGCCCGAGACCGTGTAGCGGCCGTCGTTCAGCACGTCGTAGGCTGCGCTGATGCGCGGCACGAACGAGTCCGAGTCCGCGGTGACGGTTCCCTCCGGTCCGTGCCCCTTGACCTTCTCGTAGCGGAAGCCGATGTTCGCGGTGAACTGGCCGAATCTCCAGATGTCGTTGATGTAGAACGACGAGGTCTGGATGTCGGCCTCGGCGCCGCGCGTCGAAAACCAGTGGATGTTGAGGTCGCCGCCGGTCTGCCAGATCGGGATCAGCTGGTGGTTGGCGTCGAAGACGGGATCGCCGTTCGCGTCCGTCTTGTAGTCGTTGTAGAAGGTGAAGTCGGTCGAAGACTGCGAGTTGCCGCCCCGCGAGATCGATTTGAAGACCTCGAAGCCTCCCTTGATGTCGTGGCTTCCCAGCGACTTCGTCCCGAGGAAGTAGCTCAGGCTGCCTGCCCACTGGTTGTTGTCGCGGTCCTCCGGATCGGTCGCGTCGAAATACGGCTGGCCGAACTGGCAGAGGGGCAGAAGAAGCAGACGCGCGGCGAGTCGAGCTGCACGTCCGTACCCGTTCCGCCGTAGCCCGCGAACTGGAACTTCTTGCGCGAGTACTGCAGCGAGGCGAAGAGGTTCGGCGTCAGCACGCCGTTGTAGGTGCCCACGATGAGGTCCGAGGGGTACGTCGGCTGGATCAGCGTGGACGACTCGATCGAGAAGCCCAGCGGCTTCTGCACCAACGTCTCTTTGGAATGCGTGTAGGTTCCCTGGAGGGTATGGTTCTGGAAGAGGTTGGCGGTCAGCTTCGCCTCGTAGCGGGGCTCCTCGTCGGTCGCGTCGAACGTCTCGTTGGTGATGTCGAAGGTGTCCTGGTTCGAGTTCTTGAAGTAGCGGCCGGCGCCGAAGAACCAGAGCCGGTCGGTGAGGAACTTCCCGCCGAGCGTGCCGGAGTAGACCTCGTTGGTCTTGTTCGGGTGCGTGATGCCGTTCTGCTCCTCGTAGGGCGTCAGCGCCTGCCAGTCGTTGTTGGTCAGGTCGATGCGCGCGCTGCCGTGGAAGTCGTTGCCTCCGGTCTTCGTCACCGCGTTGATGACGCCGCCCGAGAAGCGGCCGTACTCTGCCGAGACGCTCGAGGTCAGGATCTTGGTCTCCTGGACCGCCTCCTCGATGACGAGGCTGTTGGTCGAGGTCCCGAAGAGGTTGTCGTTGATGTCGACTCCGTCCACCAGCCAGACGTTGTCGTAGCTCAACGCGCCCGAGACCTGAACGCCGCCGTTCGGCGTGTTGTCCGTGACGTTCGGCGCGAGGGTGACGACCTGGTCGATGCGCCGGCCGATCGGAAGCTGGTTGATTTCCGCCTGCTCGTAGGTCGAGGAGTGGACGGTGGTCTTGTCGACCTCCTCGGCGTTGCCGAGGACCGTGACCTCGGCCGTCGCCGACGGCGCCATCGTCGCGTCGGCCACCGCCGATCCGCCGACGGCGATCGACGCGTAACGCGTCACGGTCTTCATGCCGGAGATCTCGAAGTCGACCTTGTAGTCGCCAGGAGGCAGAAACTTGAACACGTATTCGCCGGCAGAGCCGGTGACCTGCATGCGCGTCCCCTGCTGCGCCGGAGAGGAGATCGTGACCGTGACGCCGGGGAGGCCGGAGCCATCCGGCAGTTTGACGGTGCCCGTGAGCGTCCCAGTCTGGACACCCTGGCCCAGCGCCGTCGAGGCCGTAATCGAAAGCAACGCGAGAGACACCACGACCAGCAGGAGTGATTGCCCGCTTCTCCTCATCCACCGCCTCCTTTAGTGCTCGTGAGGGTCCTTCCCAAGAAATTCCCTAGATTGTTGCAGAAAGAAGGCAAGGAAGATGCCGTCCCAAGTGGGCAAGTAAGAAATCATTTACTCCTCGGAAAACAGGGGCTTTGGACGCGCCGCCTCCCGGCGGGAGCGGAGAGCCGCTTCAATTGGTTGGATTTCGATGCGGGAAAGTGCAGCGAAGGAAGGCTAGGCGGCGGCCTCGCCGTCTTTGACGATTCGGCCGTCGTGGATCTCGACGACGCGCCCGGCCCGGCGCGCGAGCGCAGGTCGTGCGTGATCACGACCAGCGTGCGGCCCTGCTTCCAGAGCTCCTCGAACAGCGCCATGATGTCGCCTCCGGCGGTGAGTCGAGGTTGCCGGTCGGCTCGTCCGCCAGGACCACGTCCGGCTGCATGGCCAGCGCACGGGCGATCGGCGACGCGCTGCATCTGCCCGCCCGAGAGCTCGGTCGGCTTGTGCTCCATCCGGTCCGCCAAGCCCACCTGCTCAGCAGCTGCTCGACGCGCTCCCTGCGCTTGCGCGGGGCGACGCCCCCGAACAGCAGCGGCATCTCGACGTTCTCGAAGGCGGTGATCTGCGGCAGGAGGTTGAAGCTCTGGAACACGAAGCCGACGCGCCGGTTGCGGATCGTCGGCCAGCTCGTCGCGCGTCGAGTCTCGGCGACCTCCTCGCCCGCGAGCCGGTAGCGGCCCGTCGGTCGGCGTGTCGAGGCAGCCGACCATGTTCATCAGCGTCGACTTGCCCGAGCCCGAAGGGCCCACGATCGCGACGAACTCGCCGGGCTCGACCGTCAGGTCGATGCCCTTCAGGGCTTCGACCTTGACCTTGCCGGTGTCGTAGACCTTCCGGATGGACTGCATGTCGATGATCGGCGGTCACGGGATCTCCGGTTCTTCTTTCGGGGTCTCACTCGTAGCGCAGCGTCGGCGCCGGGTCGATCGAGGCGGCCCTGCGCGCCGGGAAGTAGCCGGCCAGCAGTCCGCAGGTCCCAGGATGACGATCGTCGCGAGGCCGATCGGCCGGAGAGCGTCGGCCTGCCCATGAACTCGAGCACGTCGTTGCCCTCGATCGGGAGGAACGACAGGCCCGTGACGATCAGGATCGCGATCAGTGCGCCCGAAGAGCCCGCCGACCAGGCGTGTAGACGAGCCCCTCGAGGACGAAGGGGCCGGTGATCCAGCCGCGCCGCGCCCCGAGCGCCATCTTGACGCCGATCTCCCGCGTCCGCTCCTTGACCACCGCGTACATGATGTTGGCGACGCCCACGCCGCCGATGATCAGCGTCAGCCCGCCGATCACGCCGAGGAACATCTCGATGCCGAGCAGGATCTTCCCCTGAGTCTGCTGGCTCTTGACGGTGTCCCAGATCCCCAGCGCGCGCGGGTCGTCGGGATCGAAGCCGAGCTGCGGCGCCAGCACCTCGTTGACGTGCCGGAGGGCCGCCGCATGTCCTCCATCGGGTTCTTCACGCGGAAGACGAGGACATTGAAGGTTCGTCGCCGAAGACGCGCCCGGAACGTCGACAGCGGGATGACGGCGTGGTTCTTGTCGGGCCCGCCGTACGTCCCGATCTGCTGCTTGCGCTCCATCACGCCGATGACGGTGAAGGGCATGTTGTTGATCAGGAGGCGTCTTCCCGACCGGGTCCTCGTGCGCCGAAGATGTCCTTCGGCCAGCTCGTCGCCGAGGAACACGACGCGGCGCTTCTCCTCGTCGTCCCGCGGGTCGAGGAACCGGCCGCCCGGCTGCGGGAAGTGCTTGCGCACGTCGCCGTAGTCCCACCGCGTCCCGACCACGCGGCGTTGACGGTCTTGCGGCCGTAGGTCAGCGCCGTGCGCCACGAGGTCATCTCGCCCCAGATCGCGTCGAGCTCGGGCAGCCGCTCCCGGGCGTAGTCGACGTCCTCGAGCCGGAGCTGGATGGAGCGGCCCTCGGGCAGACCCTTGCTAGGGCTTCGCGGTCTCGCCGGGCCACATCACGGCGATTCGCTCCCCATGGCCTGCTCGTTGCGACGATCATCTGGCGCTTCAGCCCCTCGCCGAACGCGAGCAGGAGCAGGATCGTCACCGTGCCCCAGGCGATCGAGGCGACCGTCAGCGTCGCGCGCTTCTTCTGGAGGCGCGCCGACGCCAGGAAGAGGCTGCAGGACGACGACCGGAGGTCCGCGCACGCGTCTCCCTAGAGCTTCATCGCCACGACGGGGTCGAGGCGGGCCGCGTCGCGGGCCGGGAACTAGCCGGCGACGAGGCCGATCAGGCCCAGGATCGCCGCCGTGAGCGCGGCGACCGAGCGGCGAGATCGTCGGGATTGCCGACGTACTCGGTGAGGCCGAGCTGCGGGAACACCGCGCAGACGCCGAACGAGATCGCGAAGCCGATCGCGCCGCCCATGCCGGTGATCAGCAGCGTCTCGAGCAGGAACTGGCGCAGGATCCAGCGGTCGCGCGCGCCGAGCGCCATCTTGATGCCGATCTCCTTGGTCCGCTCCTCGACGACGACGTTCATGATGTTCGACACGCCGATGCCCGCCGACGACGAGCGTGAAGCGAGCCGACGATCCCGAGGAAGGGCCGGAAGGCGAGGAAGAACGTGTCGAGGAACTTGAAGTTCTCGGTCGTGTCCCACACCGAGAGCGCCTCCTTGTCGTTGGGATCGAAGCGGTGCCGCCGCGGCGATGACGCGCAGCACGTCTTCGTGATCTGCTCGGTCTGGGCCGCCGCCTTGGCGCTGGAAGATGAAGTTGTCGACGTACTTCTGCGCCCGTGAGCGCGCGGAAGGTCGTGCCGGGAATGAACCCTTGTCCTTGTCCCGGCCGCTGTAGCTCGAGTCCTGGTCCTTTTCTGCATGACGCCGACGACGAGGAACGGCGAGCCGTTCGAGCATGATCGTCTTGCCGACGGCGTCGACGCCCTTGCCGAAGACGTCCTCGGCCAGCTTGTCGCCGAGGAACAGCGACGCGCCGCCGCCCGGCCATGTCGATCGGGTCGATGAACCGCCCGCCGTCGGCTGCGGGATCAGGTTGCGCATCGACGCCGAACTCGGGCGTGACGCCGGAGATGTCCACCGCGATCGTCTTCGCCCCGTAGCCCAGCTTGAGCGTCCTCGTACTCGCTCGAGATCGCGTTGAGGCCGCGCGCCTGCGGCGGATCAGCCTCGATGTCGTCCTCGTCGAGGCGGATCTTGCGGCCCTGCCGAGGCCCTCGAAGGGGATCGACGTCAGGCCGGGCCAGGCGATGCAGATGGCGTCCCCGAGGCCCGGCCGTGTTCGAGTATCATCTGCTGGTGGAGCCCCTGCCCGAAGGCGAGCAGCAGGCTGACCGCGACCGTGCCCCAGACGATCCCGAACACGGTCAGGAAGGTGCGCAGCTTCTGGCTCCGGATGTCGCGCACATGCGAAGGTCGCGCAGGAGAGCATGCGCGTCCTGACTCGACTCCGGTCGTAGGCAGCCGTGAACCTGGCCGCGCCACGTGCACTCGGAGTCGCTCCGGTGGTCGGCTGCCCTGCGGGCGGCAAGCGCCCTGGGACTCGTACGCACGGAGTCGCTCCTTGGGCGGCCGCTCAGGACCTTCGCGCCCTCGGCGAGCCCGTCGACGACCTCGACGTTCAGGCCGTCCGAGAGGCCGAGCTTGATCTCGACCTTCTTCGGCGGCGCCTTGGCCCGGGCGCCCGGCACCTCGACGAACGTCTTCTTGCCGCCGTCCTCGAACGTGATCACGCCGCTCGGGGATCGTGCAGCACGTCCTTCTTCTCGCGGATGACGAGGTCGGCGTTGGCCGAGTAGCCGGCGCGAAGCGGCACGTCGCGTGGCCGCGGGTCGAGCTCGATCTCGACGTCGAACAGCGTCGCGCCGTCCTTCTCGCTGCGCCTGCGGCGCGATGCGCGCCACGCTGTCCCGGTGACGCGTCGCGTCGGCAGCGCGCCGATCTTGATGCGCGCGGGCATCGCCGACCGTGAGCTTGCCGACGTCGATCTCGTCGACGGTTCCCTTGAAGATGAGGTCCCTCATGTCGGCGATGGCGGCGAGCTCGGTGCCGGCCTGGTAGGACGTCAGCGGGACGACCGGGTCTCCGGGATTGACGCGCTCGGGTGAGCACGGTGCCGGCCGCCGGCGCGCGAACGATCGACTCCATGGCGACCGTCTCGGTCTGGACGCTGCCCTTGCGCGTGAGGTCGCGCTCCTGCTCCGCCTTGGCGTCGGCGACCTTGGCGAGCTCGTAGGCCTCGCGCTTCACGTCGAGGTCGGACTCGCCAGCAGGATCCCCGGAGCGACGAGCTCCTGGGCCCGCTCGAAGTCCGCCCTGCGCGGTCGTACGAGGCCTTGGTCGAGTCGAGCGTGCGGTCGACGTCGATCAGCTCCTGAGGCGTGGGGTCGGGGGCGATCTCGAAGAGCGCGTCGCCCGCTTTGACGCGTGTCGCCCACGTTGACCATGCAGCGCTTGACGATCCCGGAGATCTTCGACTTGATCGAGAACTTCTGGCGCGGCTGGATCTGGCCTACCGCCACAGCCTTCTCGGTGATCGAGCCCTTCTCGACCGTGACGAGCTTCTTGTCGTTGTCGTTGCCCTTGCCGTTGCGCGCCAGAGCGTAGAGGCCGGCGGCGACTGCCACGAGGACGGCGAGCAGAAGCAACGTCTTGAAGAGCTTCGACATAACCGTCCTCCCCGGATTCGCCGGGCGCCGTTTTGGGGCGGCGCCGAAAAAGCACGCTTCGAGTGGAGTTACGCAGGCGCGGTCCACAGGTTCCGCACCCGCCCGACGCCTTTGGAAGGGCGGCTCGTCCCCGCATCGGATATCGTTGGGCCTCAAGGAGTTGCGAGTGATCCGAGCCGAGCGCCTGTATCTGCGGTCCATCGAGCGCGACGACCTGACACGCTGCCACGACTGGATGAACGATCCGGACCTGCGCGCGACCCTGGCGCAGCGCTATCCGATGTCGCTCGCGAAGGAGGCGGATTGGGTCGAGCGCGCGACGCGCGGCCAGGATCCCTCCGAGATGACGTTCGCGATCTGTCTCGTGCAGGGGGACCGCCACATCGGCAACTGCGACCTGACGTCGATCGACCGCGACAACGGCACGGCCACGCTCGGCATCCTCATCGGCGAGGCGGACTGCCGGGGGCAGGGGCTCGGGGAGGAGGCGGTCCGGACGCTCTGCCGCTTCGGGTTCGAGGAGATGCGGCTCTCGAAGATTCGCCTCGACGTCTACGAGGGCAATCCGGCGATCAAGACCTACGAGCGCGTCGGTTTCCGCCGCGAGGGCGTCCTGCGCCAGGAGATCTTCCGCAGAGGGGGCCGGCGCGACGTGATCCGCATGGGGCTGCTCGCGGACGAGGTGCGGGTTCCCAGACCGCGGAAACGCTGACGGCTGACGTTCATGGGCACGCCCGAGTACCGGTTCCTGACGCGCTGGCGGGTGCTCGGCACGCCTGAGGAAGCGTTCGCGATCCTCTTCGACGCGCGGGATTTGCCGCGCTGGTGGCCCGCCGTCTACCTGCGCGCGGAGGAGCTCGAGGCGGGCGGCGAGGACGGAGTCGGCCGGCGCGTTCGCGTGCACACGAAGGGTTGGCTGCCCTACACGCTCGACTGGGCGTTTCGGGTGACGGCGTCGCGCCGCCTGCACGGATTTTCCCTCGAGGCGGAGGGGGACCTGGCGGGAGCCGGCGAGTGGACGCTCGAGGCGGACGGGCCGTGGACCGCGATCACGTACGACTGGCGGATCCGCGCCGAGAAGCCGCTCCTGCGCGCGCTGACCCCCCTGCTCCGTCCGCTGCTCGAGTTCAACCACCGCTGGGCGATGGCGCGGGGGGAGGAGAGCCTCTCCCTCGAGCTCTCGCGGCGGCGCTGCGCGACTCCGGCCGAGCGCGCGCGGATTCCGCCGCCGCCGCCGCCCACGGCCTCGGCGGTGCCGCTGATCGCCTCCGGCGTCGTGGTCGGCGCGGGCGCGTTTTTGCTGGCGCGGCTGCTCGGCGGCGGATCTTCCCGTACGCGCCTGCTCCGCGGGACTACGCGTACGCGCCTGTTTCGCGGCGCTCGCCGACGCCGCCGATTCCGGTGAGGTCTCCCGCGCCCGCCGGGGCGCCGGGAAGACTGCGCCGCGGGATCGGGCGCTTCGACGCCGTCGCTCTGGTCGTCGGGTCCATGATCGGGTCCGGCATCTTCATCGTCTCCGCGGAGAGCGCGCGCCTCCTGCAGTCGGGCGCCGGTCTGCTCGCGGTCTGGGCGGTTGCGGGAGCCCTGACGCTCGCGGGCGCGCTGTCCTGCGCCGAGCTCGCCGCGATGCTGCCGAAGGCCGGCGGCCAGTACGTCTTCTTCCGCGAGGCATACGGGCCGCTCGCCGGGTTCCTGTTCGGCTGGGCGATGCTGCTGGTCATCCAGAGCGGCACGATTGCCGCCGTCGCGGTCGCGTTCGCGAAGTTCCTGGGCGTGCTCGTCCCCGCCGTGTCGGGGAGGCCGGTCGCCGCGCTCGGAACGCTTCCGTTCGCCGTGTCGCCGATCCAGCTCGTCGCGATCGCCGTGATCGTCCTCCTCACGGCCAGCAACACGACCGGGCTCGCCGCGGGAACGCGCACCCAGAACGTGTTCACGGTCGCGAAGTGCGCCGCCCTGCTCGGACTCGCCGCAGCCGGCCTCGCCCTCGGCGGCCGGCCGGGCGCCGCCTGGAGCGCGGGCTCGGATCTGCACGCGCCCGGCTCGGGCCTGGCCGGGCTCGCCCTCGCGGCCGCATTCGGCGCCGCGATGGTCGGCTCGCTCTTTTCCCAGTCGGCCTGGAACAACGTGACCTTCGCGGCCGAGGAGGTCGAGGATCCGGGCCGCACGCTGCCGTTTGCGCTCCTGTGGGGCTGCCTCGCGGTGACGGTCCTCTACGTCGCGACCAACGCGGCCTACCTGCGCGCCCTCCCGTTCGCCGACATCGCGCACGCCCCGGAGGATCGCGTCGGAACGGCCGCGGCGCGCGCGCTGCTGGGGCCCGGCGCGGCGGCGGCGACGGCGGCCGCGATCATGGTCTCCACGTTCGGCTGCGTGAACGGGCTGATCCTCTCCGGCGCGCGGGTCGGTTTCGCGATGGCTCGCGACGGCCTCTTCTTCCGCGGCCTCGCGCGCGTGAACGCCGCCTCGGTGCCCGCGCCCGCGCTCTGGCTCCAGGCCGCGTGGGCGAGCGTGCTCGTGCTCAGCGGGACCTACAGCCAGCTGCTGCGCTACGTGGTGTCGGCGGACATCCTCCTGTACGTGCTGCTCGTCGGCGCGGTGATCGTCCTGCGCCGGAAGCGGCCCGACTGGCCGCGCCCGTTCCGCGCGCCGGCATACCCGTGGCTCCAGCTCGCGTACTGCGCGGCCGCGCTGGCGCTGACGGCCACGCTGCTGCTCGGACGGTTCGCCTCCGCGTGGCCCGGCTTCGCGGTGCTCGCGGCGGGAGTGCCCGCCTACTTCGCGTGGCGGCGCCGGCCTCCGGCGGAAGGCGCGTGAGCCCGCCGGGGATCCGCACGCGCCTGCGCGACGTGCGCGACGGGGTCGTCCTGCTGGATCTGCCCGAGGCCTCCGACGAGGAAGCGAATCGCGCGTGCGTCGCGCTCGCGGACCGGCTGCGCGGGCGGAAGACTCCCGGACTGCGGGACGCCGTTCCCGGGGCGCGCTCGCTCCTGATCGCCTTCGATCCGCTGCGGCTCTCCTCCGCGGCGCTTGGTGACCTCGTCGGGGAGCTCTTCCAACGGAGCCGGACGCCCACTTCCGCGTCCACGCCGAAGACCGAACCCTCATCGTGCCGGTCGTATACGACGGGCCCGACCTCGAGGGGCTCGCCCGCGCCGCGAGGATCTCGTCCGCGGAGCTCGCGCGGCGCCATGCCGCGCGGCGACTACCGCGTCGCGTTCCTCGGATTCGCGCCCGGCTTCGCCTACCTGACCGGGCTCGCGCCGGAGCTGCAGGCTCCGCGGCTCCGGGTCCCTCGGACCCGCGTGCCCGCGGGCAGCGTCGCGATCGGCGGCCCGTACACCGGCGTCTATCCCGAGGCCTCGCCCGGAGGCTGGCGCCTCGTCGGACGCACGGGCCTTCGCCTGCTCGATCCCGCGGACGATCCGCCGGCGCTCCTGCGGGCCGGAGACCGCGTCCGCTTCGAGTCCGTGCGTGCCGAGGACCTGCCGCGGCCGGCGCCCGCCCGGACGAAAGACGATGGGCCACAGCCCCACGGCGCCCCGCTCCTGCGGGTCCTCTCTCCCGGGCTCGCCGCGACCGTGCAGGGGAGTCCGCGTCACGGGCTCGGGTCCTCGGGGATTCCCTGGGGCGGCGCCGCCGACCCGCTCTCCCTGGCGCGCGCGAATGCGCTGGTCGGCAATGCGAACGGCGCCGCCGGGCTCGAGATGGGACTCCTCGGATGCGAAATCGAAGTCCTCGGGGGCGCGGTGCTGGCCTTGGGCGGCGAGGTCGAGGCGGAGTGGAACGGCCGGCCGGCGCGGCCGGAGACGGCGCTCGCGGTCGCCGCGGGAGATCATTTGAGGATCGGCCGCGTGCGGCGGGGCGTCTGGGCCTATCTCGCCGTGCGCGGCGGCCTCGAGCCTCTCGCGCGGTTCGCTCCTCAGCCGAGGCTGGCGGCGGGCGATCTGCTGACGCGCGGCCGCTTCGAGGAGTCGGGGTCGGAAGGAGGGTCCGAAGCGCCGCCGCGCGAAGCCGCGGTCCTGGATGCCGGCGCCGAGTCCGTGAGAGAGATTCGCCTGCGCGTTCTGCCGGGGCCCGAGGCCGACGCATTCGACGAATCCGAGCTCGCCCGCTTCCTCACGAGCGCCTGGAGGGTCTCCACCGAGTGCGACCGCCGCGGGCTGCGCCTCGAGGGCGCGCCGCCCCTCGCCCATCGCGCGCCTCCCGAGATCCCGCCGTCGGGGACGGTCCCCGGCACGATCCAGGTGCCCGGCGGCGGCCTGCCGATCGTCCTGGGACCGGACGGGCCCGTCACCGGGGGCTATCCCCGCATCGCCACCGTGATCGGGGCGGACCTCCCTCTGCTCGGCCGGGCGGCTCCGGGCGTCGCCCTCCGATGGACGGCGGTCACCCTCGGGGACGCGCTTCGGGCCCGCCGGTCCTCGTCTCCGGGAGTATCCTGAGGCTCCCTTGTTGATCCGTCCGAGGTGCGCTTGAGCATCGACCTGAACGCCGACGTCGGCGAGGGGATGGACGACGCGGCGCTCCTGCCGTTCGTGACCTCCGCCAACGTCGCGTGCGGCATGCACGCGGGAGACCCGGGCGTCATGGACGAGACCGTGACGCTGGCCCTGGCGCACGGCGTGCGCGTCGGCGCGCATCCGGGTTATCCGGACCGCGCGAACTTCGGGCGCGCCGCGGTCGAGCTCTCGGCCGACGCGATCGAAAACCTGGTGCTCTACCAGGTGGCGGCCCTCGATGGGTTCGTCCGCTCGCGCGGCGGAACGCTGACGCATGTCAAGCCGCACGGCGCGCTCTACCACAGCGGCGCCGAGTTTCCCGACGTCGCGCGGGCCATCGCGGAGGGCGTGCGTCGCTTTCGCCCCTCGCTCGTGCTGGTGGGCGCCGCCGGCTCCATGCTGATCGAGGCCGGCCGAGACGCGGAGCTCGCCGTCGCCGAGGAGGCCTTCGCCGACCGGCGCTACCTCCCGGACGGGTCCCTGGTCTCGCGCGCCGAGCCGCGCGCCGTCATCACCGATCCCGACGAGGCCGCCGAGCAGGCGATCCTGCTGGCGCGGGACCGCGTCGCGGTGACGGCCGACGGGAGGCGCGTCCCGGTGCGCGCGGACACGCTCTGCCTGCACGGCGACACCCCCGGGGCCGCCGGGATCGCCCGCCGCATTCACGAGCGGTTCCGCGCGGAGGGAATTCGTATCGCGCCCCTGCCGACCGGCGCCGCCGCGAACCGGCACGAGGGCTTCGTGATCCCGCCGGGCTAAACTGGGGGGCGGGTCCCCGGGCATACGCGATGCATCAGGAGTGAGCATGAGCGCGGAACACGACCTTCCCGGCGAGGAAGAGGAGCGCAGCTGGGGCGAGCGCATCGGCCTCGTCGCCGACGCGTGGTCCGCCCTGATCCAGACGCGAGTCGCCATCTTCCGCGAGGAGCTCACCGCGAAGGCGATGCTCCTCCTGAAGGGCGTGGTCGCCGCCGTGATCGCTCTCGGACTCGCGATCGGCGCGCTGCTGCTCCTCGCCGCGCTCCTCGTGGCCGTGCTCGCACACTGGTTCGGTAGCGTCGGGTTCGGGATCCTGGGCGCGCTCGTCCTCTACGCGGCGGGCGCCGGCGCCGCCGTGGCCGCGGCGGGCAAGTGGCTGCGACGCGTCCAGCCGATGGACTTCCCCGCCTCCTCCGAGGAGCTCCGCCGCGACTGGAGAGCGGTCGCGGAGTCGTGGAGGAGGGAGGACGAGGCCCCGGGGGTGCCCGAGGGACCGATCCCGCCGCGGCCGCCGGATGCTCTCGGGACGCTGAGGGAGGACCGGGTGGAAAACCTCGAGGACCGTTATCGGGCGGGTGCGGAATGATGCCCCCGGCCGGGACTCCATCGAGCGGCTCGGAGCGACTGCGGGAGCTGCGGCGGCAGGCCGTCTTCGAGCGCGAGGACCTCGCCTCGGCGGTCCGCGATCTCCGGCAGGACGTCGACTCTTTCCGCACGCGATGGCGATTCGCGGGATGGGCCGCGTCCGGGGTCGCGGCGGCCGCCACGGCGGGCTGGAAGCTTTTCGGCCGCAACTCGCTCGCCGCCAAGACGAGCCGGATCGCGTCGGCCGCCTCGCTCCTCGTCGGGATCGGCCGCGGCGTGCGCCTGCTGCGCCGGTTCTGGTGACCCTCCGCCCCGGCGGCTGTCAGCTCTTCCCGACGAGCTGCAGCATCCGCGCGGCGATCGCCGCGTAGGCGTCGCCGTTGGGGTGGTAGCGGTCCGCCGAGAGCCGGTCGGGCCTCCCCTGGAACAGATCGAAGGTGGGCACGACGGTGACGCCGGGAAAGGCGAGCGCGGTCTCCTGCGTGAGCGCGTTCCACTGGAGGACGACCGATGCGCCGAGCCGCGCGGCGCCGCTCTCGGAGTCGCCGGCCTGCGTCGAGCCGAAGGGATCATAGAGGCCGAGGATGAGGATGGGCGCGGAGGCGTTCTCCTCGCGCAGCGTCTCCAGGATCCTGCGAAGCCCATCGACGTAGCGTCCCCGCGCCGCGGCGACGGCGTCGGGAAGATCCGCCGTGGACTGGCGGCCGCGGGACCCGAAGGACGTGGCGCCGTGGGAGAGGTCGTTGCCCCCGGCCGAGAGAAGGATCAGCGACGCGGAGCGGGCCAGGGCGCGCACGTTTCCGGTCTCGGCCACCGCCAGCACCTCCGGCGTCTCCATGCCGTTGACCGCGAGATTGGTCAGCTCCGCGGGGCCCTTCCCATTCGTCCGGAAGCTCTCCTGCACGCGCACGGCGAAGCCCTTCCCGGTCTCGTCGCCCGTTCCCTTCGCGAGCGAGTCCCCGAGGACGAGGATGCGCACGGCGCCCTTGCCCGCGGCCGGCGGGACGACCGCCTGGCGCGGCGGGGGCGGAGGCTCTCCCAGCGGCTCGCCGAGCGATCCGCGGAGCGCGAGCGCGAAGCCCACGCCGAAGACGACCGCCGCCGCTCCACCGACGAGGAGGGGAGTCGTCCAGAGCCAGACGCGCGACGCCGAAAAGCGCACGGCCATGCGGACCGGATGATACGTTCAATTCCGTGAGGCGCGCCGCGAATGCCTGAGCCCGCCGAGGTCGTGCTCTCGGCCGAGCACCTGACGAAGCGCTTCGGGCGGCGCGAGGCGGTCTCGGACGTGTCCTTCGACGTGCGCGCGGGCGAGGTCTTCGGCTTCCTCGGGCCCAACGGCGCGGGGAAGACCACGACGATCCGCATGCTCGTCGGGCTCGCGCGCCCGGACCGCGGCACCGTCCGCATCCGCGGGCTCGACATCGCCTCCCGCTTCGAGGAGGCCATGGCCCATGTCGGCTGCATCGTCGAGTCGCCCGACCTCTACCGTTACCTGACCGGGCGCGAGAACCTGCTGCACTTCGCGCGCATGCTCGGCGGCGGCGCGGCCGAGCGAATCGAGGAGCTCGCGGCCCTCGTCGCACTGTCGGAGCGGCTGGACGAGACGGTCTCGACCTACTCGCTGGGTATGCGGCAGCGCCTGGGCATCGCGCAGGCGCTCCTCGGGAATCCCGACGTCCTGATCCTGGATGAGCCCGCGAACGGGCTGGACCCCGCCGGAATCCGCGAGATCCGCCACCTCGTCCGGAGCCTCGCGCGGGAGCGCGGGATGTCGATCTTCGTCTCGAGCCACCTCCTCTCCGAGATCGAGCTGATGTGCGACCGCGTGGCGATCGTCCACCGGGGGAGGACGCGGGCGGCGGCGCCGGTGGCGGAGCTGCTCGCAGGCGTGAGCTCGGATCGGCTGCTCGTGCGCGCGCTCCCGGCGGCGGCGGCCGCGGAGGTGATCGGCCGCTTCGGGTCGGTCGAGCCCGGCGCGCCGGACGAGCTCGAGCCGCTCGGCGTGGCCGCGCGCGTTCCGCCCGAGCGCGTGCCCGACCTGCTGCGCGCGCTCGTCGCGGCGGGCGTGGACGTGCACACGGTCGAGCGGCCGGAGGCGTCGCTCGAGGAGATCTTTCTCGAGATCACGGAGGGCCAGACCGTATGAGGTTTCCCGGACTCGTCGAGAACGAGATGCTGAAGATCGCGAAGCAGCGCCGCTTCCGCGTCGTCGTCCTGATCCTCGTGGCGCTGATCGGCCTGATCGTGTACGGCTCCTTCCGCGCGCGCGATCGTTTCCACGAGAAGGACTGGCACGTCGAGTCGCAGGAGCGGATGGCGTGGCTGCAGGGCCGCATCCGGGACGCGCGCACTCCGCCGACCGCGCTGCGCTGGTTCCGTTTCGAGCTCGCGCGCCTGCAGTACCACCTCGACCGGAATCTCGATCCGGACGCGATCTCCGGGCCGCTCTTCGCGCGCGCGTTCGCGAACCACGCGAGCTATCTCCTCCTGCCGCTCCTCGCGATCGTCTTCGCCTCCGACATCGTGTCCGCCGAGTTCGCGCAGGGCACGATCAAGCTTCTGCTGACGCGCCCCGTCGGGCGAGCGTGGGTGCTCGGCTCCAAGCTCGCCGCGCTCCTGCTCGCGATCACGCTGACGGTCCTCCTCGGCGGCCTCGTCGCCTACCTCTTCGGCGGGATCGCCTTCGGGTACCGCGGCTGGGACGCGCCCGTCCTCACCGGATTTCGCGCGAACGGACAGGGAGTCGATCCGGCCGCGATCCGCTCGCTCGCCTTGTGGAAGGACGCGGTGCTCGCGTACGGGCTCGCGTGGTTCGCCGCCTTGTGCGTCGGCGCGATCGCGCTCCTCACGTCCGTCGTTCTGCGATCGACGGCGGCGGCGATGGGGACGATGGTCGCGGCGCTGATCGCCGGCTCGATCGTTCCGCGCCTCGCCCCGTCCTGGGAAGCGCAGAAGTTCCTCTTCGTCACGGCTCTGCCTCTGCCGGACTACTACTCCGGCTCCCCGCCTCCCATTCCGGGGCTGACGGTCGGCCTCGCGGTCGCCGTCCTGGCGGCGTGGGCCGCCGCGGCGCTCGTGGCCGCCTTCTGGGTCTTCACGCGCCGAGACGTGCTCGCGTGAGGCCTCGTTTTGGGCTGCCCACGGCCGCTTTTGAACCGGGCCCCGAACGGGAGTAGGCTAGGCCTCCCGAGTCGCCATGCCAGAGAGGAAGACCGATCCGCCCGGTAAGTCGAGCCGTCACCTGGAGGACGCGCACACCAGTCGCCGTCTGAAACCGGAGCAGTACGAGCTCAAGATCCGGTGGGAGAAGGCGCGCCAGGTCCTCGAGGTGTCGTCGACCGGCGTCCGTTTCGATTTCGATGCGCCGCTCAAGGTGGGAACGAAGTATCCCGTGAGCCTGACCGCCCCCGGGGTCTCCTTCTCCACGACCCTCGAGGTTTCCCGGTGCCAGCTCACCGTGGAATCGCCGGCCGGCCGCTTCTTCCGGGTGACGGGCCGCTTCTTCCCCTACGCCGACTAGGAGGCGCGGAGGAGCGCGAGGCGCGCGGGGCGCGGAAGCCCGGGCCGTCTACGCTCTAGCCGCCGGTCAGCTTCTTGAGCGCGAGGCGCAGGAACTCTCCGAACTCGTCCGGGCCGCCCTCGCGGCTGATCCCGTCGACGGTCTTCTCGGCCTCGTTCCTGCGGTATCCCAGGTTGACCAGGGCGGAGATGACGTCGTCCGCCGCGACTCCGGCCGGCTGGCGGCCCGGCTCCTCGCCCGGCAGATTCGCGGCCTTCTCGGCGAGCTCGAGCACCATCCGCTCGGCGGTCTTCTTGCCGACGCCGGGAATGGCCACGAGGCGGCGGACGTCCTGCTTGCGCAGCGCCTCGATGAGCTCGACCGGCGGGATGCCCGAGAGGATCGTCAGCGCGACGCGCGGTCCGATCCCCGTGACGCCGAGCAGCAGGAGGAAGAGCTCGCGCTCGCGCTCGGTCAGGAAGCCGTACAGCGCGAGCGCGTCCTCGCGCACGTGCGTGTGGATCCAGAGCGACGCCGGGCTCTCCTGCTCGGGCAGCTCGTAGAACGTCGAGAGCGGGATGCGGACGAGGTAGCCCACCCCGCCGACCTCCAGCAGGACCTGATCCGGAGACTTCGTCGCGAGGCGGCCGGTCAATCGCCCGATCATGCGGCGATGCTCGCTCTCGTCGCCCGACCCTCGGGAGCCGCTAGCTCCGCCGTCCGCTGCTGCCCTGGGATTCCCGCGCGTACGACGCGAGGAGCGCCTCGTTGATCTCGATCTTGCGCTCGGCGCGCAGCTGCTGCAGGTAGGCGCGCGTGAGCCGGTCGGCTTCCTTCTGGCGGAGGGTCTCGCGGAGCTGGTCCTTCTGCGCGGCGAATGCGGCGCGATCGCCCTCGGCGCGCGTCAGCACCCGGAAGAGGACGAACCCGTTCGGCACGACGACCGCCGGACCCGCCTGCCCCTGCGGGGTCTTGAAGACGGCCGCGACCAGGTCCGGCGCGTTGCCGACCTCGGGGACGGGACCGCTGGGGCCGAACTCCGTCGTCGTCTTGACCTCGGTGCCGTAACGCCCGGCGAGGGTCGCGAGGGTCGTGCCGGAGGCGATCTCCTTGGCGGCCGGCTCGAGCTGCGCGAGTGCGTCCTTCTCCCGGCGCTCGGTCTTCCAGTCGCGCTCGAGCCGCGGCTTCAGCTCGGCGAAGGGCGGCAGGCCGGCCGCCCGCTCCTCGGTCGGCTTCACGAACACGATGCCGCGCTGGGTGGAGATCGGCGTGGTCGAGATCTTGCCGATCGGCAGCGTCCACGCTTCGTCCGAGAACTTCTGGTTCGCCCCGATGCCCGGGATCGCGTCGCCCCGCGCGGCCCACTCCGTCGTGTTGAAGGTGACGACGTCGCTCTGCAGCTTGCGCAGCTCGTCGTCCGAGGCATTCTTGAGCCCCTTGATCTTCGTCGCCAGTTCGGCGGACAGGCGGTCGGCCTCCGCGGAGGCCTGCCGCTCCGAGAGGGCGGCCGCAATGGAGGGCCGCACCTCCTCGAGGGTGCGCGTGCGCGCCGGCGTCTTCGACGCGAACTTGATGATGTGGTAGCCGAACTGCGACTTGATGGGCCCGCGGATCTCGCCCGGCGACATCGTGAACGCGACCTCCTCGAACTCGGGCACCATCTGCCCGCGCGCGAACGGCGGCAGCTCTCCGCCCGTCCCCTTGCCGCTCGGGTCGTCGGTGTATTCGTTGGCGAGCTTGGCGAAGTCGGCGCCCGGCTGCTTGGCGCGCGCGGCCACCATCTCCGCCTTCGCCCGCGCCTGGGCGTCGGCCTCGGGGCCCGCGTCCGGCTTGGTCTGGATGAGGATGTGCGCGACGTGGACCTGCTCCGGCACGTTCAGGCTGTCCTTGGTCGCGGCGTACTCGGCCTGGATCTCCGCGTCGGTGGGCTTGATCTTGCCTCGGAGCTTGGCGGTCTCGAGCAGGAGGTACTTCGTCCGCCGCTGAAGAGGCGCGCGATAGCGATCCTTGTGCTTGTCGAGGTAGGCCTGCAGGTCCGCGTCGGTCGGCTGGGCGTTGGTCTCGAGCCGGCTCGCCGGAACCAGGATGTACTCGATCGTGGCCTTGTCGTTGCGCGCGGCATACTCGCGGAGGAGATCGGTCTCGGGCACCAGCACGGAGGCCTTGATGAGGTCGCCGTACTTCTGCAGGAGCATGTCCTCCCGGAGGTCCTCCTCGAACTTCTCGGGCGCGACGCCGTTCGCTCGCAGGAGCTTTTCGTATTTCTCGCGGCCGATGAACTGGCCGTTGTCCTGGAGGAAGGGCAGCGCGACGATCTTCTTGGCGAGCTCGTCGTCCGAGACGCGGAGGTCGTAGCGCTTGGCCGCCTCGAGTCGCAGGATGTGCTCGATCATCGAGTCGAGCACGTTGCGCGGCAGATCGAGCGCGCGCTCGAGCTCGGGCGAGAAGTTGCCCTGGTACATCTGCCGGTAGCGGTCGACCTGGGCCTTGTACTGGCGATCGAAATCCACGGCCGTAATCCGCTCGTGGCCCACCTGCGCGACGATCTGTCCGTTGACGTCGCCGCTCGTGCCCGAGCCCGACCAGAAGACGAACCCGAGGATGAACACCGCGATCACGGCGAACAGCGTCCACTTGAGGTGGTGGAAGCTGTTGCGCATCGTCTTGAGCATCGAGACTCCTCCGGCGCCAACGCTTCGCGCGCGGGCGAACGGGCGACTATAGCAACAGGCGGCTTCGCGGATGGCCCGGTCGGTCGGACAGGGGACGGCCGAAGGGCCGAGTCGCGCCGATTTGCATTGCAAGTGTGCTATAAGCGAGGAGGATAAGTCTCGCAGTTTCGGGAGTTTATGCGCAAACGGAAGCCTGGCCAGCCGGCAGGAACGGATCTCGACTGGTTCGTCATCCCGATCCAGCGGATTCGTCTGTGGGGACTCATCCTCGTGCTCGTTCTGGTCGCCGGGGGGATCGGGTACACGCTCTACGTCAAGAACCGGCGCTCCCCGCAGGACCGCGCCAAGGCCGAGATCGCGGAGGCGCAGACCCAGCTCTCGAAGGCGACCAAGGCGGCCGGGAATGTTCGGCCGGGCTCCAACGTCGCGCAGGCGCGCGACTTCCTGCGGGATGCGTCGGAGTCCTACGAGAGCGCCCACTTCGACGAGGCGTTCCGGCTGGCGGTCGAATCGGAGTCGTACTCGCGCCGCGCGCTCGGCGGCTCGGGCTCCGGCGATCAAGGCGACGCGTCGTTCATCTTCGTCGAGGGCGAGGTGACGCTCCAGCGTGCGGGACGCTCCACTTTCGAGCCCGCGCGGCAGCGGCAGCCGCTGTTCGACGGCGACTTCGTGAAGGCCGGGAAGACCGGATCCGCCGAGATCATGTTCTACGACGGCACGCTCTACACGATCCGCCCGGGCTCGCTCTTCGAGTGCCGGCGGCCGGCCTCCTCCGAGGTCGCGGGCAGCCAGATCAAGATGATCTCCGGCGCGGTCAACGTCTACACCTCGGGCTCCGTTTCGACGGTCGCGACGGACGCCGCGACGGCGGCGATCGACAAGGACTCGCGGGTGTCGGTCGACGTCGCCCCGGGCGACAAGACGGAGGTCACGAGCTTCCGCGGGCGCACCACGGTGTCGACCGGCAAGGAGACGGTGGTCCTGGAAGGGCAGGAGCGCATCGCCGCCGACGCGAACACGCGCGTCATCTCGCCCAAGGTCGCGCTGCCCGACGCGCCGCAGCCGACTCTCCCCGCCGACAACCGCGTCTACGACCTCAAGACGGGGGACCAGGTCGAGCTCAAGTGGACCAAGGTGGCGAGCGCGGCGCGCTATCGGCTGCAGATCTCCCGGTCGCGCCTCTTCGTTCCGGACGCGACCGAGGTCGACCTCGACGATCGGGTGCAGACGAGCGCGCGGGTGAAGGTTTCGCGCGAGGGCTCGTACTTCTGGCGGGTCGCCGCGATCGAGCCGAGCGGCCTCACGTCCGACTGGAGCCTGGTCCGCCGCTTCAAGATGCTGACGGAGCCGGTGGCCATGGCGGGCGGCGACACCACGCCGCCGCCCCTCGAGGTCTACACGCCGCAGCAGATGGGCAACATCTTCCTCATCTTCGGGAAGACGGAGCCCGGGGCGATCGTGACGGTCAACGCGGAGCCCGCCGACGTCGAGCCGGACGGCTCGTTCAAGAAGACAATCACGGTGGAGCGGGACGGCGCCGCGATGCTCACGGTCAAGGCCGTCGATTCCGCCGGCAACGAAACGGTGAAGAGAGTCCGCGTCTTCGTCGAATCCCTATGAGCGCTTGAGGAGGTTTTCTTGGCCTGGAAATCCGTCTTTTCCATCTTCTCCAACGACCTGGCGATCGACCTCGGAACCGCGAACACGCTCGTGTTCGCCCGCGGCAAGGGCATCATCGTCCGCGAGCCCTCCATCGTGGCCGTGAACACCTCCACGAATCGCGTGGAGGCGGTGGGCACCGACGCGAAGGAGATGCTGGGACGAACGCCGGGGAACATCGTCGCCATACGACCGATGAAGGACGGGGTCATCGCGGACTTCGAGGTCACCGAGAAGATGCTGGACCACTTCATCAAGAAGGCGCACGGCCGCTCGCTGTTCGTCCGGCCGCGCATCGTGATCTCCGTGCCGTCCGGCATCACGCAGGTCGAGAAGCGAGCCGTCCAGGACTCGGCGCTCCGCGCCGGCGCGTCGGAGGTCTTCATCATCGAGCAGGCGGTGGCGGCGGCAATCGGCGCCGGGCTCCCCATCACCGAGCCCACGGGGAACATGATCGTCGACATCGGCGGCGGCACCACCGACGTCGCGGTGATCTCGCTGGCCGGCATCGTGTACAGCCGCTCGGTCCGCACCGCGTCGAACGAGATGGACGAGGCGTTGATCCAGTATCTGAAGCGCAAGTACAACCTGTTGATCGGCGAGCGCACCGCGGAGCAAATCAAGATCGAGATCGGATCGGCGCACCCGCTGGACGAGCCGCTGACCATGGAGGTCAAGGGCCGCGACCTCGTCGAGGGCGTTCCGAAGACGCTGACGCTGACCGACGAGGAAGTTCGCGAGGCCCTGTCCGAGGTCGTGGCGGCGATCATCGAGACGGTGCGCGTGGCGCTCGAGCGGACGCCGCCCGAGCTCTCCGCCGACATCATGGACAAGGGCATCATCATCACCGGCGGGGGCTCGCTGTTGCGCAACCTCGATCGCCGGCTCTCCGAGGAAACGGGCCTGCCGATCTCCTACGCGGAGGACCCGCTGGCCTCGGTGGCGCTTGGCACCGGAGCGATGCTCACGGACATGGATCTCCTGAGGAAAATCAGCATCACCTAACCTCGAACGAAGCCCCGTCCCATGAGAGCCCAGAATCCCCTCGGCGAGATCGCGGCCGTCAACCCCCGCCGCGGCGGGGTCGTGCTCGCGATGGTGCTGATCGCCTGCGTCCTGATCCTCTCGGCGCAGGCGCCGGGGCGGGGAGGCCGCGGCACCGTCCTCCAGTCCTGGATCCTCACGGCGTCGGCGCCGGCGGTCAACCTGGTCGCCTCGGCGTCGCGGACGTTCTGGGGCGCCCTCGCCTCGACCGGCGATCTGTTCCGGGCGCGTTCCGAGAACGAGCGCCTGCGGTCCGACCTCGACGCCTCGCAGCGGGAGCTCTTCCGGCTCCGCGCGGAGGTCAAGCAGCTGGCGGCCGAGGGCCGGTTCGCCGCCGCCGGATCGGCGCTCCCCGGAATCGTGCGCAGCGTGCCCATCCTCCTGATCGAGCATCGCTCGGGCGTGCTGTCCGCGCTGATCGCGGCGGGATCGGCGGACGGCGTCGTGCCGGACTCGCCGCTGGCCGTCCCGGCCGGACTGGTCGGCCGCGTCGTCACCGTGGGCCGCGGCGTGTCGCGCGCGCAACTCCTGCTCGACGCGTCGGCCGCGGCGGGGGCGCGCATCGCGCGCACCGGCGAGCTCGGCGTGGTCCGCGGGGACGGCAAGGGCCGGCTGACGCTCAACAACATCGCGACGACCTCGACGGTGGCGCCCGGCGACTGGATCGAGTCCGCCGGAATCGACGGCATCTATCCGCGGGGGATCCCGATCGGGCGCGTCGAGTCCGTCGCGCGGGGAAGCAAGCTGTTCCTGGAGGTCCGCGTCGCGCCCGCGGCGGACTTCGCGCGTCTCACGGATCTCCTGCTCCTGTCCCCTTCGCCGGCGACACAGGAAAACCCGGAGGTAGGCCGGAGTGCGACGCGGTGAAGCTCTCCCGCATCGCCCTGCTCCTCGTGGCCGCGGCGGTCCTCGAGTTCTTCATGGGCGGCTCGCCGTCGCACCGCTCGCCGGTCGACTGGTTCCTGCTCGCGACCGCGACCGTCGCCCGCAGCGGGGACTTCGTCCGCGCGGTCCTGGCCGGCGCGGCGGCCGGGTTCCTGGAGGACGGGGTCTCCCAGCGGATGCTCGGTCTGAACGCCTTCGCGAAGGCCGTGATCGGTTACGCCCTCACGATCGTCGCCGTGCGGGTGGTGTTCGGCGGGGCGCTGGCGGTGGGCGCGGCGCTGGCCGCGGCGGAGCTCGTCAACGAGAGCCTGGTCGCGCTTCTCTCGGCGCTTCTCCTCCAGGCTCCGATCGTGATCCTGTCGCGGGACGCGCTCTGGCGCGCGGCAGCCACCGGCGTCACGGGAGGAGCGCTCGAGGCGGCATGGAGCTTCCCGTGGCAGGATTGGTGGAAGCGGCGCCGGCTGCGGAGGCTGCGGTGAGCCTCGGCCTGTGGGCGATGTTCGGAAACCGGAAGCCGGAAGCCGGGGGCTTCCGCCTCCCGGTCCCGGCACGCCCTGGGGGCGTGACATGCTGAAGATCCGCGAGGACCGCCAGGCTCTCCTGCGCCGCGTCGAGATCGCCCGCATGGGAGTCGGCACGATCCTGTCGATTCTGGCGATCGCGTACTGGTCCGTGCAGATCGTGCGCGGGGACTACTACTTCACGCTGTCCGAGAACAACCGCTTCCGGTCGGTCAAGATCACGGCGCCGCGCGGCTACATTCTCGACCGCAACGGCTCGGCGCTCGTGGAGAACGAGCCGGCCTACACCCTGCACCTGTACCGGCGCGAGGCGCGGGACCTCGAATCCTCGATCGGATTCATCGTCGAGCTGCTGAAGCTCGACCCGAGCCAGGTGCGCTCGCGCGTGGAGCGCGGGCGGAGAGACCCCGAGTTTCTTCCCATCTCGATCGCCGAGAACCTGGGCATCGAGGAGGTCGCGGCGGTGGAGGCCCATGCGATCGAGCACCCCGAGTTCGCGATCACGGTCTCGCAGCGCCGGCTCTACAAGCACGGCGGGTCGGCGGCGCACGCGCTCGGCTACCTCTCGGAGGCGACGCCCGATCAGATCAAGAGCGCGGGCAACCTCTACTCCGTCGGCGACTGGATCGGGCAGAAGGGGGTCGAGGGCAGCTACGAGCGGCTGCTGGCGGGCGCCAACGGAGAGCGCCGCGTGATCGTCGACTCTCACGGGCGCGAGGTGTCCGAGGCCAACCGCATGGAGGCGACCCCGGGGCAGAACCTCTTCCTGACCCTCGACGTGCGGCTGCAGGACGTGGCCGAGGAATATTTCAAGGACAAGGTCGGCTCGGTCGTCGCCATGGATCCCACGACGGGAGAGATCCTGGCGCTCGTGTCCTCGCCCTCCTACGACCCGAACTGGTTCATGCGCCGCGTGACGTCGTCGGAGTGGTCGAGCCTGCTCGAGAACCCGGACCGGCCTCTTCAGAACCGCGCCATCTCGAACATGTATTCGCCGGGCTCGGTCTTCAAGCCCTTCGTGGCCTACGGCGCGCTCGCCGGGAACCTCGTGGATCCCAACATGCGCGTCTTCTGCCCGGGCTACGCGACGTTCTACGGACGGCAGTTCCACTGCCACAAGAAGGGCGGGCACGGCTGGGTCAACCTGCGCGACGCGATCAAGGAGTCGTGCGACGTCTACTTCTACACGCTCGGACAGAAGCTCGGCATCGACCGCATCGCGGAGATCGCCAGCTCCTTCGGCTTCGGGGAGCCGACCGGAATCGACTTCGGCTCGGACAAGGCGGGGCTGGTGCCGTCCGAGGAGTGGGCGCGGGTCAAGCGCGGCGCGCGGTGGTATCCGAGCGAGACGATCTCGGTGGCGATCGGCCAGGGTCCGCTGCTGGTGACTTCGATGCAGGTCGCGCGGGGCCTCTGCGGACTCCTCGAGGGCGGCCGGCTCCCCACGCCGCACCTCTTCTTCTCCTCGCAGGACCCGAGCTCGAAGGAGCAGCTGCGCTACAAGGCCGAATTTCGCCAGGGCATCGCGCTCGCGCCGGAGAAGCTCGCCCTCGTCAAGGACGGGATGTGGGCGGTCGTGAACGAGCCGGGCGGAACGGCGTTCGGCTCGCGCGTTGCGAATTTCGAGATGGGCGGGAAGACGGGCACCGCGCAGGTCGTGGGACGCGAGACGCGCGAACGGACGAACGTCAAAGGGAAGGACTTCGACACCCACGCCTGGTTCATGGGCTTCGGGCCCGTGGACAAGCCGGGGATGGTCGTCGTGGTGTTCGTCGAGAACGGGGGGCACGGCAACCTGGCCGCCGCTCCCCTCGCCAAGGCGCTCTTCCAGACGCGCTACGGCATTTCGCCGCCGAAGCCCCCTTCGCCACGCGACCTCCCCGGCGTGGCGCGGGTCGGGGCGCGGGAAGACGGGGGAGGGCGGCCATGATCGGCGCCCTGCCGGGTGCTCGCCGCCTCGACCTCGTGATCCTCGCGTGCACGCTGGCGCTCGCGTCGCTGGGCGTGCTCTTCATCGCCTCCGCCACGACCGGCACGCACTTCGAGGGGCTGGCGAGCCGCCAGGCGGTCTGGATCGCGGTCGGCCTCGGGCTCATGGCGGCCGCGATCCTGTTCGACTACCGCATGCTGCTGAAGTTCTCTTTCGCGATCTACTGCGCGAGCCTCCTGCCCCTCGTCTATCTGCTGCTCTTCGGCGAGCGCATCGCGAACGTCCGCTCGTGGATTCGCATCGGGCATTTCCAGTTCCAGCCCGCCGAGCTGTCCAAGATCGCCACGGCGCTGCTCGTCGCGTATCTCTTCGAGAACGAGGACGACACGCGTCTGAAACCGTCGGCGCTCGCGAAGCTCGCGGCGATCGTGGGCATCCCGGTGCTCCTGGTCTTCAAGCAGCCGGACGTCGGCCTGGCGCTGACCTTCCTGCCGCTCATTTTCGTCGGCCTGTACTTCGGCGGGATGCCGGCACGGGGCTGGGTCGTGATCGTCGTCGTCCTCGCGCTCGTCTGCGGAGGAGGGTGGTTCTTCCTCAAGGACTACCAGAAGAAGCGCGTCGAGACGTTCCTCAATCCCGACAGCGACCTGCTCGGCTCCGGTTACCAGGTCCAGCAGTCGAAGATCGCCGTGGGGTCCGGCGGGTTCTCCGGCAAGGGGTTCCGCAGCGGCACGCAGAGCCAGCTGCGGTTCCTGCCCGTCCAGCACACGGACTTCATCCTGGCCGTCATCGCGGAAGAGTGGGGATTTCTGGGGGTGATCCTCGTTCTCGGAATCTTCGCCGCGTTGTTCCTCCGCGCCCTGAAGCTCGCGCAGACCGCGCGCGACCGGGGAGGGGTGTATCTCATCCTGTGCATCACGGGCATGCTCTTCTTCTCGGTCGTGATCAACGCCTCGATGATGATCGGCCTCGCGCCGACGACGGGCATTCCCCTTCCGCTGGTGTCCTACGGCGGGTCCTCGGTGGCGACGACCTTCCTCTGCATCGGCCTGATCCTGGGCGTCCACTACCGCCGGTTCGCGAACGCGTGAGAACCGAAGTCCTCGTCGACGCGACGCCTCCCGAGACGCGCGTGGCGCTGCTCGAAGACGGCCGCCTCGTCGAGGTCTTGCACGAGCGGCGGGGAAAGTCGGGCCTCGTCGGCAACGTCTACCTCGGCCGCGTGCACCGGGTGCTGCCCGGGATGCAGGCCGCGTTCGTCTCGATCGGCCTCGAGCGGGATGCGTTCCTCTACGTGGAGGACGTCGCGCCGCGGTCCCCGGAGTTCGACTTCGGCGACGCGCCGGAGGCTGAGGGCCCCGCCGGGGCGAGCCAGGCCGGAGAGGCCCCGCGCGAGGAGCGCCCGCGCATCGACGACCTGCTCAAGGAAGGGCAGGAGATCGTCGTCCAGGTGACGAAGGACCCCATGGGGGGCAAGGGACCGCGCGTGACGGCCGGAATCTCGCTTCCGGGGCGTGCGCTCGTCTACCTGCCGGGCGTGCGCGAGTTCGGGATCTCGCGGCGGATCACCGAGGAGGCGGAGCGCGAGCGGCTTCGGAGCATCCTCGAGGCGCTGCCCGCCGAGGGCGGCTTCATCGCGCGGACCGCCGCCCAGTCGATGCGGGCGGAGGACTTTCAGCCCGACTTCCGCTACCTGACCGAGCTCGCCGCCCGTATTGCGCGGCGGCGCGAGAGCGTCGCGGCGCCCGCGTTGCTGCACCGCGAGCTCGACCTCGCCTCCCGCAGCGTCCGCGATCTCGCCAGTCCGGACTGCGCCGTGATCCGCGTCGACGACGACGTCATGTACGCTCGCCTCAAGGAGCTGCTCGAGGCGATCGGTCCTTCGCTCGCCGCGCGGCTGGAGCGGTACGACCGCCCCGAGCCGATCTTCGAGTTTTTCGGCGTCGAGACCGAGATCGAGAATGCGCTGCGGAGCCGCGTCACGCTGCCGTCCGGAGGGTCACTCGTGATCCACCAGACAGAGGCTCTCGTGGCGATCGACGTCAACACCGGGCGGTTCGTCGGCAAGGACGCGCTCGAGGAGACGGTGTTCGCCGTGAACCTCGAGGCGGTCCCGGAGGTCGCGCGGCAGATTCGGCTGCGGGACCTCGGCGGTCTCCTGGTCGTGGACTTCATCGACATGGAGCTGCCCGAGCACCGCGCCGCCGTCTTCGCCCGCTTCGAGGAGGAGCTCGCGAAGGACCGGGCGCGCACGCGCGTCCTCCCGCTCTCGGAGTTCGGCCTGATCGAGGTCACCCGCCAGCGCTCGCGCGGCAACGTCGAGCGCCTGCTGACGCGTGCCTGCCCGGCCTGCGGCGGGGGCGGCCGCGTGAAGACCGACCTGACGCTGGCGCTCGACCTGCGCCGCGAGCTGTTCGCGCCGCCGCGGCTCTTCACCCCGGACCAGACCGTACGGATCCGGGTCCAGCCGAGCCTGGCGCGGCTGCTCACCGAGGAGGAGCCGAAGATCCTGTCGGAGGCGCAGGAGACTCTCGGGGTCGACTTCGAGCTGGTGTCCGACGAGGGCGTCGCCGGGTACGAAATCCTCAAGGATTGAAATTCCGCAGCCCGGCTGCAAAGGTCCGCTGCCCGCCGATAAATCCCCCAAAAAAAAGGCGGCCCCGACTTATTTGTGTCGGGGCCGGGAAGGAAGGTATCGCGTGCTACATCCCGCAACAGGGTGGAACCGGAGATTATTTCGGCTGGTAAGTTTTTGATCGGACGTCACTTATAGTCCCGCCGATCCGCCGACCAACCTCTCGTAAAGCTCGCGAACTTCCTCGAGGGTGGTGACGTCGGCGGGGGAGCGGTCCGGCCGCAGGCGCACGATCCGGGGGAAGCGCAGGGCGAAGCCGGACTTGTGGCGGGCGCTCTTCTGGATCGAGTCGAAGGAGACCTCGAGGACCACCTCCGGGGCGACGGCACGGACAGGTCCGTAGCGAGCGATCGTGCTCTTCCGGAACCGCGACGCGAGTCCCCGGATCTCTTCATCGGTGAGCCCCGAGTAGGCCTTCCCGATGTTGACGAAGCCCTCGCCCTCCGTGTCCCGCACCGCGAAGGTGTAGTCCGACAGCATCCCGGCGCGCTTGCCGTGTCCCTGTTCCACGGCGGTCACCACGACGTCGATCGAGGCGAGGGCCTTCTTCCACTTGCGCCACGCCCGGCCGCGTTTGCCCGCCTGGTAAGGAGAGTCCCGCCGCTTCAGCATCAGGCCCTCGTTGCCGCGTGCGCGCGCCGCGGCGAACAGCGCCTCGAGCTCCGCCGGGGTCTTTGCGCCGAAGACCTCCGAGAGGCGCAGCGCGGTCCCGGATGCCGCGGCGGCGAGCTCGCCGCGCCGGGTCTCCCAGCTTTCCTCGAAGAGCGGCCGTCCGCTCCGCGCCAGACAGTCGTAGGCGACGAACGCGGTCGGGATCTCCTCGAGCAGCGACGCGTCGGGCGCCTTGCGCCCCAGGCGGCGCTGGAGACGGAAGAAAGAGGCCGGGCGATCCTCGTCCTCCTGCCACGCCACGATCTCGCCGTCGAGCAGGAGCGGTCCGTCGGACTCGAGGTCGGCGAGCCCGCGCGCGACCTCCGGGAACTGCTCGGTGACGTCGTCGAGCGTGCGCGAGAAGAGCGCGACCTTCCCGCCGTCCTTGTGTGCGTGCGCGCGGATGCCGTCGAACTTGTCCTCGATCACGAATTCGGAGAGCTCACCGGCGATCTCCTCCGCCGACTCGATCGGGGACGCCAGCATGAAACCGATCGGATGGAAGAGGCGGAAGCGGATCTCGCCGAGCCGATCCGCCCGAGCGGCCGCCGCGGTCTCGCCGACGTCGCCGTTGTCGCGCCGCGCCCTCGCGACGGCCTCGCGGTCGCGTCCGAACGCCTGCGCGATGGCCTCCTCCACGGTCGTCACGTCGGCGCCGATGCGGAGCCCGCCCGAGAGCGTCTTGAGCAGGTACTTCGCCTCGACCGCGGAGGCCCTCCGGAGCATCTGCTCGAGCGCCTCGCGCTTCTCGGCGGGCTTGCGCCGGCCGGCCAGGCCCCGGAAGAAGCCGTCCGCCTCCGCGATCGTCATCCCGCCGTCCGCCTCCGCCGGCCGGAGCAGGCCGACCGCCTCGCCGAGATCGCCGATCGCGGCGGCGCAGGCCCTCACCGTCTCCTCGTCCCATCCCGTCACCGCGGAGGCCGCGCGCAGAATCGTCGCGTAGCCGACGGAGGTCACGGCCTGCTCGTGTTCGGCGAAGGGCGATCCCGAGAGCAGCCGGGCGGCCGCCGGCAGCTCCTCCGCGTCGACGCGAGCGAGCGTTCGCGCGAGGCGCGCGACCTTGTCGAGCCGCCCGCGCCGCGCGGCGACCTCCTCGAGCGTCTCGGCGAGCTCGCGGTAGGCGGTCACGATTCCTCGGAGGGGCGCTCCTCGCGCCCCGCGAGCGGTTCCGCCGCGAGGCCCCCGGCGCCGAGGATCCGGGCGAAGTCGCGCGCGAAGCCGTGGAGCGTGACGACGCGCCGCGGAGAGACGTCGGCCACGTGGCGGCGCAGGTCGGGGAAGTCGGCATGATCCGACATCGGAAGGAGCACGTCCGCCTCGAACTCGAGCCGCGACGCCTCGCGCAGGGCCCAGCCCGAGAGGTAGATGACCCGGCGCCTGCGAATGGCCCGGACCATCGGGGTGCGCGCCGTGGAGGGCGGCGTCACGAGGGCCTCGCCCTCCTTCGGCGGACCGGTCTCGTACGGGCGTGAGAGCGGGAGCGCGACGCCGGCGGCGGCGTACTCGGGAAGGAGCTTCCACGCGGCGCCGTGCAGCACGGTCGGGATTCCCGCCTCGGTCAGAAGCGCCGCGACCTCCTGGGCCTTGCCCAGCGCGTAGGCGAGAAGCACGGGCGTCTCGCCCGCCGCGAGCGCGTCGCGGCACGCGTCGAGAAGGCGGCGCTCGAGGAGCTCTCGCGGAGGGAAGACGAACACCGGCAATCCGAACGTCGTTTCGATGAAGAGGGTCGAGGCCGCCGGAGCCTCCGCCGGCGCGCACGTGCGGCCCGTCCGCAGCTTGAAGTCGCCCGTGTAGAGGAGCGAGTCCCCCGACTCGTCCGCGCCGATCCAGACCTGCGCCGAGCCCAGGACGTGGCCGGCCGGGACGAGCCTCAGCCGGGCGGAGTCCCGCGCGGCCTCCTCGCCGTACGCGAGCGGGCGGGAGACTCCGGACCACTCCGGGTGGCGGCGCCGATAGAGGCCGAGGGTTTCGGGCGTCGCCCAGATCTCCCCGTGCCCCGCGACCGCGTGGTCGGCGTGCGCGTGCGTCAGGATCGCGCGCGCGACCGGCACGACGGGATCGACATGGGCCTCGAACGCGGGAGCGAAGAGACCCTCGGGCCGAGAATCGAGGAGAGGGGCCGCAGACGCCATGGGAAGCGGATTCTAGGAGAACTCGAAAGCGAAACGGGATGAGCGGAGGGCGCTCGCCGTCGCGCGCGCCCCCGCGACGCTTCGCGGTCTACGGGAGCGGCCGAAGACCGAAGAGCGGCAGGGTCGCGACCGTCTGGAGCCCCGGCGGGGCGGCGACGATGAAGGGGATCGCGTTGACCACGCAGCCGATCGTCGAGCGGTCGCCGTGGAAGCCGCCCGCGACGGCCAGGTGGACCGGCGGATCTCCCTCGACGTCGATGCGATCGCCCGGGTTCGCCGCTCCCACCGCCATGGTCAGGTCGAGCTCCACGCGGACCTCGTCCCCCGCCTGGACGAGCGCGATCTGGTGGAGTCCCAGGACCCGGCCCTTCGGAACGCCGTCGGTCTCGGCCTCGGCCAGGACCGGCTTGATCGTCTCGGTGATCTCGTCGATGGGCAGGCCCAGCCCGAGCGCGATGATGGCCGCGGACTCCGAGAGGCCCACGTGACCGAGCTTCTTCGAGGCGACGCCGGCGTCGAACTCCTCCCGCGTCAGGCCCGCGCCGACCTTGGCGCGGAGCGGCCCGCGCCGCTTGGCCGCGTCCACGACCCGGATGACCCGGACCGAATCGACGCGCACGCAGGCCGACGCCACCGCGAGCACCAGCCGGTCCATCACGAGCCCGGGGTTCACGCCGGTCCCCAGGACGGCGACCTTCTTCTCCTTGGCGCGGGCGTCGATCTGGCGGGCGAGCTTCGAGTGCCGCAGCTCCGGGTACGAGAGCTCCTCGCACGTGGAGACGATGTGGAAGCCGGCCGCGATCGCCTCCTCGATCTGAGGCATTACGGAATGAAGGCGGGAACCGGTGCACAGGACCACGACGTCGGTTCGTCCCCGCGACGACGCGCTCGCGGAGTAGAGCGCGCCGGCCGAGGGGGTGACGGTCACCCCGGGGAACGCCCCGTCGAGGAGCCCCGAGAGCGGCTGGCCGGCCTTCTCGGGAGCCGGGTCGGCGGCGCCGAGCAGCTCGACCCCGTCCCGTTGGGACAGGGCCTTCCCCACCTCGATCCCGATGGGACCGAGGCCAACGAGGGCGACGCGTGCGGGTTGAGTCGACATGGTCTTTCTGGCTCTCCTGATTCGACGTTCGATGGGAGGACGCATTCTAATGAAATCTGAAGTCGGCGCGTCCGCTCCCTTCGGGAATGCTGACTTCCCCCCCGCGCGTTCGGGGGGGTGGAAGACGGAATGGCTCGCCAGGGACTTGCCCCCGCTCTCATCCTCGTCCTCCTGCTTGGGGGAGGCGCCTGCGCATCCTCGTCCTCCTCCTCTCCGACCTCGCCCGCGCCCCCCAGGAAGAAGAAGGACACCGGGGTGAAGGTGCTGAGGGGCGTGGTCGTCGAGCGCGACCGGGACGCGCCGGGCTCGGGCGGCTCGACCTTCCAGGGCACCGGCGACTACTACCTGATCTTCGAAGTGCACGACGGCGACGCGACCGCGCGCTACCGCTATCCGGTCACCTACCAGCAGTGGTTCCGCTACCCGGAGGGCTCCGCCGTGCGGATCACGCTCCAGAACAACTTTCTCCAGGACATCAAGCCGGATACCGAGTAGGGGAGGGGAGGGCTCGGACCGCCGCGAAGCGGGGCTTAGAATTCGCCCGTGCGCACCGCCTGGCTCCCGAAAAGCGTCACGGCGCTGCGCGGCTACACTCGTCCCCAGCTCTTCGCCGACCTCCAGGCCGGCGTGGTCGTCGGCATCGTGGCCATTCCGCTGGCGCTCGCCTTCGCCATCGCCTCGGGAGTGTCGCCCGAAAAGGGGCTCGTGACGGCGGTCGTGGCGGGGCTGCTCATCTCCGCGCTCGGAGGCAGCCGCGTGCAGATCGGCGGACCGACGGGCGCCTTCGTGGTCATCGTGTCGGGGATCGTGGCGCGGTACGGCGTCGACGGGCTCACCGTCTGCACCGTGCTCGCGGGATTTCTCCTGATCGCGATGGGTCTCGCGCGCTTCGGAGGCGCGATCAAGTTCATCCCCTACCCCGTCGTGACCGGGTTCACCAGCGGCATCGCGGTCATCATTTTCTCCTCCCAGATCAAGGACCTCCTGGGGCTGCGGATGGGCGCCATTCCCGGTCCGTTCGCGGCGAAATGGTCCGCCTACGCGGGCAGTGTCGGGACGGCTTCGGCGCCGGCGATCGCGGTGGCCTTCGGGTCCCTGGTGATCCTTTTGGTCTGGCCGAGGATCTCGCGGAGGGTGCCGGCGCCCATCGTCGCGATCCTGGCCGCGTCCGCGGCCGTCGCCGCGCTCGGTCTTCCCGTCGAGACCATCGGATCGCGCTTCGGGCAGATTCGGGCCTCGATCCCCATGCCGCACCTGCCCGATCTTTCGCTCGAACGTGTGCGCGAGCTCTTTCCCTCGGCGGTCACCGTGGCCCTTCTGGCGGCGATCGAATCGCTGCTGTCGGCCGTGGTGGCGGACGGGATGATCGGAAGCCGCCACAAGTCCAACGTCGAGCTCGTGGGTCAAGGGCTCGCGAACATCGGTTCCGGGCTCTGCGGAGGCATCCCCGCCACGGGAGCGATCGCTCGCACCGCGACCAACGTCAAGAACGGCGGACGGACGCCGGTCGCCGGCATGACGCACGCGCTGACCGTTCTGGCCGTCCTCGTCTTCCTCGGGAAATGGGCGCGATTCATCCCTCTGGCGACCCTGGCGGCGGTTCTGGCCGTCGTCTCGTACCACATGAGCGAGTGGCGCGCCTTCGCGCACATCCTGAAGACCCCGAAGAGCGATGTCGCGGTCCTGCTGACGACGTTCCTCCTGACGGTCTTCATCGACCTGACGGTCGCGGTCCAGGTGGGCGTCGTCCTCGCGTCATTCCTCTTCATCAAGCGCATGGCCGACGTGACCAATGTCGCGGCCGTGACTCGGGAGCTGGTCGATGCGCCCGACGGCACCATGACCGCCGACGAGGAAGGCGTTGCCCGGCGGGCGATCCCGGATCGCGTCGAGGTGTACGAGGTGAACGGCCCGTTCTTCTTCGGCGCGGCGGACAAGATCAAGGATGTCCTCCACTTCGTCGCGAAGAAGCCCCGGGTCTTCATCCTGCGGATGCGGAACGTGCCGCTCCTCGACGCCTCGGGGATCCGCGTGCTCGACGACCTGTTCCAGTCCTTCTCCCACCAGCACATTCGGTTTCTCATCGCCGGGATCCAGGCGCAGCCGCTCGGAGTGCTGGAGCGCGCGGGACGCCTGGATCTCTACGGCCGGGAGAACATCGTGGCCTCGTTGGATGAGGCGCTCGCCGCGGCGCGCGCGGTCCTGGCCGGGGGGGTCACGGACCACATCGGGCCCGTCGCGGCCGCCGCGCCTCGGCCATGAAGAGCTGGGACGGCGAGAGCTTCGTCTCGCGGCGGGACGCCGAGACGAACGCGTGGATGTTCGTGGCGCTTCACTCCTCGCGGCTGGGGCCGTCCACCGGCGGCACGCGGATGATTCCGTACGACGACCTCGCGTCGGCCCGGCGGGACGCGATGCGGCTCTCCGAGGGCATGACGTTCAAGTGGGCCGCGGCCGGGTTTCCACGCGGAGGGGGGAAGGGCGTCATCGCGGCGCCTCCGGGTCTGGACGTCCGCGCCCGCGCCGCCCTGCTCCGCCGCTACGGGCAGCTCGTGAAGGACCTCGGCGGCCGCTTCTGGACGGGCGCCGATGCGGGAACCTCGGCCGCCGACATGGACGTGATCGCCGAGACCGGAGCGCCCTACGTCTTCAGCCGGACCGAGGCGAACGGAGGCGCGGGAAGCTCGGCGCCCTGGACCGCGGTCGGCCTCTTCGCATCGCTCCAGGCGGTCAGCGCGCGGCTCTTCGGCGGCCCGTCTCTCGCGGGGCGCCACGTCCTCGTCCAGGGGGCCGGCAGCGTCGGGCGCCCGCTGATCGAGAGACTCGCCGCCGCGGGGGCGCAGGTTTCCTTCAGCGACATCGAGCCCGAGGCGGCGCGCCTCCCTCCGGGGACCGCGGCCGCGTACGTCGCGCCGGAGCGCCTCTTCGACACGCCGTGCGACGTCTTCGCACCGTGCGCGCTCGGCGCGGTCTTGAACGCCGACACGATCCCGAGGCTGCGGTGCCGGGCGGTCGTGGGCGCCGCCAACAACCAGCTCGCCGAGCCGGAGGACGCGGAACGCCTGCGCGCGGCCGGGCTCCTCTACGCGCCAGACTTCGTCGTGAACGCGGGAGGCGCGATCGCGATCACCGGCATCGAGGCGCTCGGCTGGTCTCGCGAGAAGGCGAAGCGCGAGGTCGAGGGAATCGCCGGGACGCTGTCGGGGATTCTCGATCTGTCCGACGCCGAGGGAATCACGACCGATGCCGCCGCGCGGCGGATCGCGGCGCGGCGTCTCGAGGCGGCCGGGACCTAGTCCCGGAAAGAGCGGACCATCGCGCCGGCCGGAGGGCCGAGGCGAGGTTCTTCGCGGGGCGTGTCAGAGTATGGCCACCTCGTCGGAGGTCGCCGCATGAATCGACGCTGGATGGTGGCTACGCTTCTCGCGCTCGTCTCGATCGGGGCGGCTGGCCACGACGAGCCGCGCCCCATGACCCGTCTCGAGATCCCGCTCGCGACCTTTCGGCCGCGATGGCGGAGGCGCGGCGCGACGAGAAGCGCGTGCTGCTCGAGGTCGGCGGGAACTGGTGCGGCTGGTGCCAGGAGCTCGAACGGACCGTCCGCGCAGACGCGTCGATCGCCGAGGCCCTGCGCTGCGCGTTCGTCGTCGTGCGCGTCAACGTCAGCCCCGAGAACTCCAACGCGCGCTTTCTCTCGGCGTATCCGGAGGTTCCCGGATATCCCTACTTCTTCGTTCTCGACGAGAAGGGCTCGCTGCTCGCCCGCGTCGACACGGACGATTTCCTGAAGGGCGAGTCCTACGACCGCGGCAGGATTCTCGCGTTCATCCGAAAGTGGTCGCCGACCCGCCCCGACGCGAAGGCGGCCGGAGGCTGACGAACCGCCGCCCGCCGCTGCGGGTCCACGAGGGCGCCGGGAACGTACTCCGGGTCGATCTTTTTCATCCGCGTCTCGATGTCGGCCGCGAGCTGCGTCCGTCCGGCCCGCCGTGCGTCGGCGGCGATCCGCTGGAGCCGGAAGAGGCCCTCGCCCCAGGCGTCGAACCGCGGGTTCGTGGAGAGCGCGTCGGCGACCGCGAGGATCGACGCCTCGGCCGCGGCCGGAGCGTCCCCGCGCAGCGCGATCTCGGTGTCGAGCTGATCGACGTACGGCTGCACGAAGAGGCTGAGATAGCGCGCCTGGAACTGGGGAGCGCGCGGAGCGCTTCCTCCAGCGTCCGCTTCGCGCGTTCCGCGCACGCGCGGGCCTCGCCGGTCTTTCCCATCGCGAGAAGCGTCTCGCCCTCGACGATCGCCGCGACGGCGTGCGTGGCGGGGGTCCGCGTCGCCGTCTGCAGGGCGCGCGAGACCGCGAGGGCGTCGTCCAGCCGGCCGCGGAGAAGGTAGTACTCGGCCAGGCTCGCCTGCGGCGTCCCGCGGTACGGCAGCCGCGCGGGCGTGGCGAACGCCCGGCGGAACGTGGCCTCGGCCTCGGCCAGCCGTCCGAGACGGAGCTCCGTGTAGCCCAGGAGCTGGAGGTTGTGGAGATGGTGCCAGTCGTCGCCGGGGCGCAGGCTGAGCTGCCGCGCGTACTCCTCCTCGATCGCGTCCGCCTTGCGGAACTGCGCGAGCGCCTCCTCCCAGCGGCCGAGGCGCGGGAGCACGTGCCCCAGCATGTGTTGGGCGTGGGCCACGCCTGGCGCGGCGTCCGCGTAGATCCGGCCGTGCCGCGCGGCCTCCGCGGGGTGGGCGATGTTCTCGTAGGAGTGGACGAGGTAGTGGTGCGCGCCCAGGTGCCCGGGCGAACGGACGAGGGCGGTCTCGTAGAACGCGATCGACGCGGCGCCGCCGAATTGGCCGCGGCCCCAGGGCCCGGGTTCCTCGGCGTTGCCGCGCAGGATCCAGAGCTCCGCGTCCTCGGGGTATGCCGCGAGGGCCCGGTCGATCGCCGCCTTGTAGGCGTCGAACTTCTGGGCCTGTTCCGGCCCGGTGGCGTCCTGCGCCTCGACCTGCAGGGCGCGCAGCGCGACGAAGGCCTGCTCCCGCGGCGTCGTCTTCGGCGCGAGCCGCTGCGCGTTCGCGATCGCGGCGCGCGTGGCATCCGGACGCTCGGAGCCCTGCTCCGCGCGCGCGAGGCCCATCCAGCACATCGCGCAGTCGGGGTCCGCGCGCAGCGCCTCGTGGAAAGAGCGCGCGGCGTCCACCCAGACGTAGTGGTGGAGGAGCGTGAGGCCCTGGTCGTAGTAGTCCTGCGTCTTCGGCGAGGACGCGGTGATTTCCTGGTGGACGTGGCCGACGTCGGTGCGCAGGCCGATCGGACGCTCGAGCAGAGCCGGCTCGACCGGCTCGCCCGGCGCGGCGCAGCCGGCATGGGACATCTCCGCGGGGAGATCCGCTGCTCCGGCGGCCGAGCCCGAGAGCAGAAGCGCCGCGGCGAGGAACAGAGAACGCATCTCGGCCTGCGGCCTTCTACGGTTTCCCGACCGTGTAGGGCCGGCCGCTCTTCGCGACGTCGAACTCGCGCGACTTGCCCTTCGGAATCGACAGCGACGTCCAGCGCGCTCCCGCGTAGTGCTTGGCGAGGTAGACGATCTGCCCGACGTGGTAGGCGTAGTGCGTCAGCTGCCGCTGGATCGCCTCGAGCACCGTGTGAGGCTCGCCGCGGATCGGCACCTTCTCGAGCAGGTCGTCTTCGCGGATCGGCTCGAGCGCCCGGAAGAGCAGGGCCCATCCCTCCTCCCACCGCGCGGTGAGCGAGTCCCGGGAGTCAGCCGTCCCGCGCTCGAACTCGGAGTCGCGGTCGCGGTCCGGCCTTTCCCCGTCGCTCTCCCGGAAGTCGCGCCAGCGGGACCGCATGTTGCCGGCGAGATGCTTCATCACGAGCGCAACGCTGTTGGACTCGGGATCGGGCGCCTGGAAGAAGTCCTCGTCGGAGACCTGGGCGATCGCGGCGTCGGCCATCGTCTTGTATTTGCGGAACTGTGAGAGCGCGTCGTTGAGGTAATGCGCGCCGGCGCCGGTCTCGGGCATCCGTCCATCTTATTCTTGCCCGGGCCGAATCCCGCACGGGCCGATTCCGCCCGGCCATATTCCCGGCGGGCGGCGACCATAGAATTCCGCCGTGAGCAGGGACCCCCTCTCCGGATTCGCCCCCGCCGTCCGGGAGTGGTTCGCGGCGTCGTTTGCCGAGCCCACGTCCGCGCAGCGCAAGGGCTGGCCGCCGATCCTGGCGGGGGAGTCGACGCTCCTGCTCGCGCCGACCGGCTCGGGCAAGACGCTCGCGGCTTTCCTGGCGGGGATCGACCGGCTGATGTTCTCGCCCGAGCCGCCGAAGAAGGGCCGCTGCCGGATCCTGTACGTCTCGCCGCTCAAGGCCCTCGCGGTCGACGTCGAGCGCAACCTCCGTGCGCCGATCGCGGGCGTGGCCGCGACCGCGGAGCGGCTGGGTGTTCCCTTCCGCCTGCCGACGGTGGCGATTCGCTCCGGCGACACGCCCCAGGCCGAGCGCGCTCGCATCGCGCGGACGCCGCCCGACATCCTGATCACGACCCCCGAGTCCCTGTACCTCCTCCTGACTTCGCGCGCGCGCGAGCTCTTCGCCTCCCTCGAGACGGTCATCGTGGACGAGATCCACGCGATCGCCGCGACCAAGCGCGGCGCCCACCTCTTCGTCTCGCTCGAGCGCGTCGAGGCGCTGCGGGAGGGGAAAACGCCGCTGCAGCGCATCGGGCTCTCGGCGACGCAGCGGCCGCTCGAGGAGATCGCGCGTCTGCTCGGCGGCGGCGAGCCCGGCGCCCGCGGCACCAAGAGCGCCAGCGGCACCCGCGGTAGCGGGGGAGCCTGGAGGCCCCGCCCCGTCACGATCGTGGACGCGGGCAGCCGCAAGGCGTTCGCGCTGACCGTCGAGGTTCCGGTGGAGGACATGGCCCGTCTCTCCGCCGAGCAGGAGGGCCGCTTCAAGGAGTCGGAGTCGGCGGATTCCTCGGCGGAGGGACCGCCGGTGGGACCATCGATCTGGCCGTCGATCTATCCGCGCCTGGTCGAGCTCGTCCGCGCGCACCGCTCGACGATGATCTTCGTGAACAGCCGCCGGCTCGCGGAGCGCCTCGCCGCCGCGATCAACGAGTCCGCCGGCGAGGAGATCGCGCTGGCGCATCACGGCTCGGTCGCGCGCGAGAAGCGCCAGGAGATCGAGGAGCGGCTCAAGCGCGGCGACCTGCCGGCGATCGTCGCGACGTCCTCGCTCGAGCTGGGTATCGACATGGGCGCGGTCGACCAGGTCATCCAGATCGAGGCGCCGCCGTCGATCGCCTCGGGCATGCAGCGGATCGGCCGCGCCGGGCACTCCGTCGGCGAGGTCTCGCGCGGCATCCTCTTCCCCAAGTACCGCGGCGACCTGCTGGCGGCAGCCGCGGCCACCGAACGGATGGCGGAGGGACGCGTCGAGGAGACCTCCTACCCGCGCAACCCGCTCGACGTTCTGGCCCAGCAGGTCGTCGCGATCGCGGCGTCGGCGGGGACAGGCGCGGAAGACTCCGTCTCGCGGCGGAGGTGTACCGGCTCATACGGCGGGCCGCCCCGTTCGCCGACCTGCCGCGCGGCTCCTTCGAGGGCGTGCTCGACATGCTCTCGGGCCGCTACCCGTCGGACGAGTTCGCGGAGCTCCGCCCGCGCCTCACGTGGGATCGGGTCGAGGGAACCTTGCGCGCCCGGGAGGGCGCGCGCCACGTCGCGATCGTCAACGCGGGGACGATCCCGGACCGCGGCCTCTACGGCGTCTTCCTCGGAGGAGGCGGCGGCGACGGCGGCGCGGAATCCAGCGACCCGCGCCGCAGCCGCAGGGTGGGTGAGCTCGACGAGGAGATGGTCTTCGAGTCGCGGCCCGGGGACGTCTTCGTCCTCGGCGCTTCCTCGTGGCGCATCCTCGAGATCACGCACGACCGCGTGATGGTCGCGCCGGCCCCCGGCGAGCCCGGCCGGATGCCCTTCTGGCACGGGGACCGGCCCGGCCGGCCCACGGAGTTCGGCGAGGCGATCGGCGCGCTCTCGCGCACGCTCGCGGCGGCAGACCTCGAGGAGGCGATGGGGCGCCTGCGCGAGCGACACGGCCTCGACCCGCGTGCGGCCTCGAACCTCATGGCGTATCTGCGCGAGCAGGCCGCGGCGACGGGGCAGGTGCCGAGCGACCGGACGCTCGTGATCGAGCGCTACCGGGACGAGGTCGGCGATTGGCGGGTGTGCGTCCTCTCGCCGTTCGGGGCGCGCGTCCACGCCCCGTGGGCCACGGCTGTCGCCGCACAGCTGGAGGAGTCGTCCGGGGCCCAGGTCGAGGTGATGTGGTCGGACGACGGCATGGTGTTCCGCCTGCCCGAGTCGGAGGAGCCCCCGGACGCCTCGCTGTTCGTGCCCGCCGCCGACGAGATCGAGGACCGCGTCGTTCGCGCGCTCGGCGAGACGTCGCTCTTCGCCGCGCGCTTCCGCGAGAACGCCGCGCGCGCCCTGCTGCTCCCGCGCCGGCATCCCGGGAGGCGCAGCCCCCTCTGGGCGCAGCGCAAGCGCGCCGCGGACCTGCTCGCGGTCGCGGCGCGCTACGGGTCGTTCCCGATCCTGCTCGAGACCTACCGGGAGTGCCTGCGCGACGTCTTCGACCTTCCGGGCCTCGTCGAGCTCCTCCGGCGCGTCGCGTCGCGCCGGATTCGGGTCGTGACGGTCGACTCGCACACGCCCTCGCCGTTCGCCGCGTCCCTCCTCTTTGCCTACGTCGCGAACTTCATCTACGACGGCGACGCGCCGCTCGCCGAGCGCCGCGCCCAGGCCCTCTCGGTCGACCAGGCGCAGCTGCGCGAGCTGCTGGGCGAGGCCGAGCTGCGCGAGCTCCTGGACGAGGACGCGATCGCGAGCCTCCAGCAGGCGCTCCAACGACTGACCGGCCACAGGGTCCGCCATCCGGACGGGCTCCACGACCTGCTCCTCTCGCTGGGGGACCTGACCGAAGAGGAGATCCGCGGACGCTCCACCCCCGAAGATCCCGCGGAGGCGCTTCGCTGGGTGGAGGCGCTCGTGCGCGAGCGACGCGCGATCCGGGTGACGATCGCGGGGGAGCCGCGCGTCGCGGCCGCCGAGGACGCCGGCCGCCTACGGGACGCGCTCGGCGTCGCGCCGCCTCCGGGCCTGCCCGCGGCGTTCCTCGAGCCGGTGCCCGACGCGCTCGCCGACCTCGTCTCGCGTTACGCGCGAACGCACGGGCCGTTCCGCCTCGAGGACCTGGCCGCGCGGCTGGGCCTCGGGATCGGAGCCGCGCGCCTCGCGCTCGAACGCCTGGAGGAGCGCGGGCGAGTGCTGCGGGGAGATTTCCTGCCGGGAGGACGGTCGCTCGAGTGGTGCGACGCCGGAGTGCTGCGCGCCGTCAAGCGCCGCTCGCTCGCGAAGCTGCGCCGGGAGGTCGAGCCGGTCGAGCCGGTCGCGTTCGCGCGCTTCCTGACCGAGTGGCAGTCAGTGGCGTCGCCGCGGCCGGGGCTCGAGGCGCTGCTCTCCGCCGTCGAGCAACTGCAGGGCGCGCCGATCCCCGCCTCGGTGCTGGAGACCGAGGTGCTGCCGGCGCGGGTCGTACGCTACCGGCCCTCGGATTTGGACCAGCTCTGCGCCGCGGGCGAGGTCGTGTGGCGCGGGCTCGAGCCGCTCGGCCCCTCCGACGGCCGCGTCGCGCTCTACCTCCCGGACCGCCTCCCGCTCCTCTCCCGTCCGTCGGCGCCGGTCGGAGGCGAGCTCGCCGAGAGGATCCGCCGCCTGCTCTCCGCGCGCGGCGCGCTCTTCTTTCCCGATCTCGCCGCCGAGATCGGCGGCTTTCCGGGCGATCTGCTGGCCGCGCTGTGGGAGATGGTTTGGGCGGGCGAGGTCGGCAACGACACGCTGACCCCCCTGCGTTCGCTCCTGCGCGGCTCCGGGACGTCGGCGTCCGGATCGGCGCGGCGCGGGCGTCGCGCATCCCGCGGCGGCCCGGGCTTCCGCTCCCGCCGGCAGTCGCCACCCGGAAGCGAGGGGCGCTGGTCGTTGTCGTTGTCGTTGCTCGCGCCGTCGGCGCGGCCGCCCAGCGACACCGAGCGTCGGACGGCACTCGCGAAGGCGCTCCTCGCGCGATACGGCGTCCTGACCCGCGAGGCCGTTGCCGCGGAGGGGATCGAGGGCGGCTTCTCGGCCGTTTACCCGATCCTCAAGGCCATGGAGGAGGGCGGGCAGATCCGCCGCGGCTACTTCGTGGCGGGGCTGGGGGCCACGCAGTTCGCGCTTCCCGGCGCCGACGACCGTCTGCGCGGAAGCCGCGAGGCGTCCGAGGAGCCGCAGACACTGATCCTCGCGGCGAGCGATCCGGCGAGCGCGTGGGGGGCCGCGCTCGCGTGGCCGCCCGGAGAGGTCCGCGCGCAGCGCGCCGCGGGGGCCCAGGTCGTTCTTCGCGACGGAGCGCTCCTCGGCTGGATCGGGCGCGCCGAGTTCAATCTCTTCACGTTCCTGCCGGCCGCGGAGCCCGAGCGCGGCGCGGCGGCCGCGGCCCTGGCCGGCGCGCTCGCCCGGCTGGTCGACACCGGACGCCGTCGCGCCGTGCTGGTCCGCAGCGTCGACGGAGTCGAGACGCGCGATTCCGTCCTCGCGCCGTATCTCGCGGCGGCCGGGTTCTTCGCGGGCTCGCGCGGGTTCCTGAAAAAGCCGTCGCCGTCGCCGCCGCCGGCGGCTCTTCGAAGCGGATTCTGAGCCGCCGCCGCGCGTCAGCCCGCGGCCGGAGGGAGCAGGACGGCGCCTGACCGAAGGAGCTTGTCGAGCGCGTCCGCCTCCATCGGTCGCGCCAGGTGGAATCCCTGGCCGAGCTCGCAACCCGCCTCGCGGAGCGCGTCAGCCTGCTCGGGCCGCTCGATGCCCTCGGCGACCATCACCAGGCGCATCGCCCGTCCGAGATCGACGATTCCGCGCGCGAGCGGAGAGAGGCCGGAGGTGCCCGCGTCGTGCAGGAAGGACCGGTCGATCTTCAGGATGTCGACGGGAAGGTTCTGAAGGTAGCTGAGCGAAGAGTATCCGGTGCCGAAGTCGTCGATCGCGAGGCGCACGCCGAGGTCCTTCAGGGCGCGCAGGCGCGCGATCGATCTTTCGCGGCTCGAGCATGATCAGGCTCTCGGTGACCTCCAGCACGAGGCTCGACGGCTCGAGGCCCCCGGCGCGCAGGGCGCCGACGACCTGATCCTCGAGGTCGGTCTCCTGGAGCTGGCGGGCCGAGAGGTTGACGCTCATGCGAAGCGGCGTCGGCAGGCCCTCCGAGCAGGATCCGGCCTCGGCGGCACGCCTCCTCGAGCACCCAGCGCCCGATGGGAACGATCAGGCCGGACTCCTCGGCGAGCGGGATGAACGTCGGCCGGGCGCGAGCAGCCCGCGCTGCGGATGGTCCCAGCGCAGCAGCGCCTCCGCGCCCGACGATCCGGCCCGATCGCAGGTCGACGATCGGCTGGTAGAAGAGGACGAGCTCGGTCGCGCGCCAGCGCGCGGCGCAGGTCGGCCTCCAGCTGCAAGCGCTCGCAGCACGGCGGCCCGCATGCTGGGCGTCGAAGACCTCGCAGCGGCCCTTGCCCTTCTCCTTGGCCAGGTACATCGCCACGTCGGCGTTGCGCAGGAGCTCGCCGCTCGGGCGTCGCTCGGCACGCCGAGCGCGATGCCCATGCTGACGCGGACGAGGAACGTCTCCTTGCCGCCGAGAAGAATCGGCTGCTTGAGAGCCGCAGCGATGCGCTCCGCGACTTCGCGGGCCCGCGCCGCGTCCGGAGTGTCCTCGAGGAGCACTGCGAACTCGTCGCCGCCCAGCCGTGCGGCGGTGTCGCCCGCGCGGATGCAGCCGTGCAGACGCCGGGCGGCCTCGATCAGGACCTCGTCTCCCGCGGCGTGGCCGAGCGTGTCGTTGATCGTCTTGAAGTCGTCGAGGTCGAGAAGGAGCACGGCGCACGGGCGCCCGTCCCGCTGGCTGCGCGCCTGCGCGTGCGAGACCCGGTCGGAGAGCAGCGCGCGGTTCGCGAGCTTCGTCAGCGGGTCGTGGAACGCCTGGTGGGTGAGCTGACTCTCGAGGGCCTTGCGCTCCTGGATGTCGCGAATGGTCAGCACGAGGCCGCCGATCGTGGGGTCCGCGAGGAGATTGGTCACGATCACCTCGGCGAAGAACCACTGGCCCTCGCGGCGCCGCAGGCGCCACTCGACCGGGGCGGGCGCGGCCGGGTTCGGATTGCCGAGCGTGTCGGCGAGGACGGCCGCCGCGCGTCCCTGATCGTCGGGATGGAGAAGCCTCGAGAGGTGCTGGCCGAGCAGGGCGTCGGGGCGATGTCCCAACAGGCGTTCGACCGACGGCGTCAGGTAGCGGATCGTGGTGTCGTCGTCGATGACGGCGATGATGTCGGAAGAGTTCTGCACGAGCGAGCGGAACCGGGCCTCGCTCTCGCGGGCCGCCTGCTCGGCGGAGAGACGCACGTTCTCGGTGACCGCGAAGTACTGGCGGACGAGGACCGCGGCCGTCAGCGCAATGGCACCCACGACCACGCCGATCGGCGTCGTGCGCTGCGACAGCGCGGTGAAGAAGAGCGTCCCGTAGCCGAGGACCACCGCGACGTACGGCGCGAAGCTCGTCGATGGCCGGCGGAGCGGTGCCGTGAGCTCGGGCTCCACGGCCAGCCGGCGGGCGATGCGTCTCTGGGCGTAGGCGCTCGCGCCGAAGAAGAGCCATGCCGCGAGCGAGATCAGGTCGAGGGTCCCGCCGCTCTTGTACGCCGAGGTCAGGCTCATCACGCTCGAGATCGAGTCGTTGACGACCGTGAACATCAGGCCCGCCGTCAGGAACAGGAAGATCGGGCGCGCGGCGTCCGCCCGGCGGCGGGCCGCGATGATCGACGTCCCGAAGAGGAGGATGAGGTCCCCCAGGGGATAGAAGATCTTCATCGCGAACTCGAGGGGGCTGCCGTGATCGTTCGACACGAGCGGCGCGATGAGGGCCGCCCAGAGCAGCATCAGGCCGCCGAGGAAGACGGTCGCGACGTCCAGCCAGAACTGCTTCGCCTCCGCGCGGGTCTGGAGGAAGCGCGGGAACGAGAGGAGCCCCAAGAAGAGCGGCGGATAGTACGCGAGGTAGGCGAGCTGGCCTGCCGTGTAGGCCGGGCCGGAGGTCCCGCCCTCGCCCCGGATCCACAGCGAGACGAACCACAACCCGTCGCCGAGCCAGAAGAAAAGGAAGGCGAGCGCCAGGAAGCCCCACGCCCGCCGCGTCGCGGCATCGAGCCCGCGCGTCCGGCTCGCGGCCCACGACAGTGTCGCGACCGCGAGCCCGATCGGCAGGAAGGCGAGGTCGCTGAAGAAGCCGCGCTGCTCCTCCGTCCACGCGGAGCCGAGAGACCACACCGTGTAACCGACGACGTACGCGAGAAGCGCCGCGAAGAGGACGCTTCCGAGGTCGAGAGAGATCCGAGGCCGGCGACCCGGCGACTCCGGCACCGCCCCGTCCGTTTTCCGCAAGGCGCCCGGGATGCCGTCGCTCACCGCGAGAATTGTCGCCGATCGCGCGGGCATTGGCCATAAGGGCAAGCCGCATTCCGAAGTGTCTGCTAGGCTTCCCCAATGGTTTCGCGCGGGGCATCGTGGGTACTCGTTTGCCTGTGGCTCCTTGCGAGCGCGTGGTCTGCGCTCGCCCAGCAGCCCGCGCCCGAGAAGGCGCCGGAGCCGCCGAAGCGTCCGCGCATCGGGCTCGCGCTCGGAGGCGGCGGCGCGCGCGGCATGGCGCACATCGGCGTGATCCGCGCGCTCGAGCAGCTCCACGTTCCGGTCGACTACGTCGTGGGCACGAGCATGGGCTCAATCGTGGGTGGGCTCTACGCGTGCGGCTACACGCCGGACGAGATCGAGAAGCTGGTGAAGACCATCCACTGGGACACGCTTTTCCAGGACGCGCCCGAGCGGCCGCAGCAGTCCTTCCGCCAGAAGGAAGACGACTTCGAGCACCTGATCCCCTTCGAGTTCGGGCTGAACGTGAAGAAGGGTGGTCTCGTTCTCCCGCCCGGGCTGATCGCGGGAAGTAAGCTCGGCTACGTGCTCGAGAGCGCGATGCTGGGGTGCTCCTCTGTGCCGGACTTCGACCACCTCCGCATTCCGTTCCGCGCCGTCGCGACCGACATCCAGACGGGCGAGCCCTACGTCATGTCGAAGGGCAATCTCGCCCGGACGATCCGCGCGAGCATGGCCATCCCGGCGATCTTCACTCCGGTCGAGGTCGAGGGGCACCTGCTGATCGACGGAGGCGAGTCTCAGAACCTCCCCGTGCAGACCACCAGGGCGATGGGCGCGGACATCGTCATCGCGGTCAACGTGGGCTCCTCGGGCGGGGCGTCGGCGGCGAAGCCGACCAACGTCGGCGGCATGATCAGCCGGCTGATCGACCTGCCCCTGCAGCAGAACACCATGACCTCGGCGAAGCTCGCCGATCTCGTCATCACGCCGGCCCTCGACCCCTACACCTCCGCGGACTTCGTGACCGGCACCAAGATGATTCCGCTCGGCTACCAGGCCGCGATGGCGGAGGAGGCGAAACTGAAGCAGTGGGCAGATCCCGAAAGCGTCTACGACGCATGGAAGCTGTACCACGACGCTTCGCGCCCTCCGCTTCCGGTGATCGACGAGGTCCGGATCGAGCCGGTGCCAGGAATGGACAACCGCCGAATCTCGCGTCTCGTCCAGACGAAGCCCGGGAAGGCCCTCGACACGCACGTGCTGGGCGAGGATCTCAAGCGGATCTACGCGATCGGCAGCTTCGAGATCGTCAGCTACGAGATCCTCGAGGAAGGGGCCCGCCACATCCTGCGCATCAAGGCGACGCCCAAGTCCTGGGGGCCGACGTACCTGAAGCTCGGGCTCTTCCTCGCCACCGACTTCGAACTGGCCACGAACTTCGGAGTCGTCGGGCTGATCGAGGCGACGGAGATGAACCGCCTCGGCGGAATGTGGAAGACGACGTTCACGATCGGGAGCCCCCTCGAGCTCAAGACGCGGTTCTATCAGCCGCTGACCTACGCGGGACACTCCTTCGTCTCGCCCCACGCCGAGTTCAACCAGCATCTCGTCCGGGTCTACAACGAGGACGGCGACGCGCTCGGAACCTACCAGGCGACGCGCGGCGGCGGCGGATTCGATCTGGGATACGACTTCGGAACGTGGGGAGAGTTGCGCGTCGGGTACTTCCGGGACTACGGAAGGGCTCACCGCGAGGTCGGCGACCCGCAACTTCCCAACGCCAGCTGGGACGAGGGCGGAATCTCGTCCGGCTTCGCCATCGACCAGCTCGACAACGTGAACCTTCCGCATTCCGGTTATCTCGGCGCGGCCAGCTACAACGGCAACCGCAAGAGCCTGGGAAGCACGGACAACTTCGACAGCCTCCAGGCGGGACTCATCGGCGTCCAGACGATCGGTCGCTGGACCGGGCTCGCGAAGGCGGAAGGCGGCACCAGTCTCCAATCCGACAGCCCCTTCTACGGGAAGTTCGGTCTGGGCGGCCTGTTTCGTCTCTCCGGCCGCCCCCAGGACCAGCTCGTCGGAGACGACTACGGGGTCCTGAGCCTCCTGCTCTACTACCGCCTCACCTCGTCGGGAGGAGTCGTTCTCAAGAACTTCTCCATCGGCGTCTCGGCGGAAGCGGGAAACGCCTATGCTCGCCGGGAGCCGGTCACGTTTTCGAGCCTCAAGACGGCCGGGAGCATCTTCGTCGTCGCCGACACGGTCATCGGGCCGCTGTTCGTCGCGTACGGCCGATCGGACAGGCATAACAGTGCGGCGTATCTCTTCCTGAACCGGACGTTCTAAACGGACGATCCGCCGAGGGAATCCCTGCGCTGCGTCCTCGCGCTCGATCAGGGCACGACGAGCTCCCGCGCCATCGTGTTCGATCCTTCCGGCGGCATCGTCGCGCTGGCGCAGCGCGAGTTGCCGCAGATCTTTCCGCAGCCCGGGCTGGGTCGAGCACGACCCCGAGGCGATCTGGGCGACGCAGATCGAAGCGGCCGAGGAGGCGCTCGCGAAGGCCGGAATCGGCCCGGCGCGATCATCGCGGCGATCGGCATCACGAACCAGCGCGAGACGACGATCGTCTGGGATCGCGAGACCGGCGAGCCGGTCCACAACGCGATCGTCTGGCAGGACCGGCGCACCGCCGAGCTCTGCGAGCGCCTCCGGGCCGACGGGCTCGAGGAGAGCATCCGCGGGCGCACCGGCCTGCTGATCGACGCCTACTTCTCCGCGCACCAAGCTCGCGCTGGATTCTCGACCACGTCCCCGGCGCGCGCGCTCGGGCCGAGGCGGGAAGCTCGCGTTCGGCACGGTCGACTCGCTGGCTGGTCTGGAAGCTCACGGAGCGGCGGCGTCCACGTCACCGACGTCACCAACGCCTCGCGCACGATGCTGTTCAACATCCACACGCTGGCGTGGGACGAGGATCTGCTCGAGCTGCTTGCGCGTGCCGCGAGCATGCTGCCCGAGGTGCGCTCGTCGAGCGAGGTCTACGCGCGGGCGCGCGTGGGATTCCTGCGCGGCGGTCTCGATCGCGGCGATCGCCGGCGACCAGCAGGCGGCGCTCTTCGGCCAGATGTGCCTCGCGCCCGGCATGCCGAAGAACACCTACGGCACCGGCTGCTTCCTGCTGCAGAACACCGGCGAGGCGCCGGTCGCCTCGCGCAACCGCCTGCTGACGACCGTCGCGTGGCAGCGTCGGCGGCAGGACCGACTACGCGCTCGAGGGCAGCGTCTTCATCGGCGGCGCGGTCGTGCAGTGGCTGCGCGACGGGCTCGGCATCATCCGCGAGTCGTCGGCGAGATCGAGGCGCTGGCCGCCAGCGTGCCCGACAGCGGCGGCGTCTACCTCGTGCCCGCGTTCGCCGGCCTCGGCGCGCCGCACTGGGATCCGTACGCGCGCGGCACGATCGTCGGCCTCACGCGCGGCACGACGGCGGCGCACATCGCGCGCGCGGCGCTCGAGTGCATCGCGTTCCAGGTCGCCGACCTGCTCGAAGCGATGCGGCAACGACGCGGGCATTCGCGCTGCACGAGCTGCGCGTCGACGGCGGCGCCGCGGCGAACGACCGCTGCTGCAGTTCCAGGCCGACCTGCTCGGCGTGCCGGTCGTGCGGCCCGAAGGTCACCGAGACGACGGCGCTCGGCGCGGCCTACCTCGCCGGGCTCGCGGTCGGCTTCTGGGAGTCGCCCGGAGGCGATCGCGGGCCACTGGCAGGCGCAGACAGCGCTTCGAGCCGAGCATGCGCGCGTCCCGAGGCGGAGCGGCGCATCGCACGCTGGTGGCGAGGCGGTCGAGCGCGCGAAGCGCTGGGTCCATCCCGGGGAATCCGGGTGAATCGCGACGCGATGCTCGCCCGCGCGCGACGCTTCGGGATCGGGTCTGGCTTCGGGTACGGCGGAGTCGGATTCCTGGGACCTCGTCGTCATCGGCGGCGGCGCGACGGGCGTCGGGCATCGCGGTCGACGCGGCCGCGCGCGGCTACCGGACGCTCCTGCTCGAGCAGCACGACTTCGGCAAGGGCACGTCGAGCCGCAGCACCAAGCTCGTGCACGGCGGCGTGCGCTATCTCGAGCAGGGCAACATCGCGCTCGTGATGGAGGCGCTGAAGGAGCGCGGGCTCCTCCGGCAGAACGCGCCGCACCTGGTCAGCGACCTCGCGTTCGTCGTGCCGAACTACGACTGGTGGGAGGCGCCGTTCTACGGCCTCGGGCTCAAGGTCTACGACTTGCTCGCCGGCAAGTACGGCTTCGGCCGCTCCGAGATCCTCTCGCGCGAGGAGACCCTCGCGCGGCTTCCGACGATCGAAACCGACGGGCTGCGCGGCGGCGTCGTCTACTACGACGGGCAGTTCGACGACGCGCGGCTGCTGATTCAACCTGGCCGAGACGGCCGCCGAGCAGGGCGCGGTGCTGCTCAACTACGTCGCAGGTCGGTCGGGCCTGACGCGCGGAGACCGGACGGCTTCGTCGACGGCGTCGTCGCGCGCGACCTCGAGACGGGCAGAGGAATGGCGCCTCCGCGCGCGGGTCGTCATCAACGCCGCCGGGCCGTTCGTGCGACGCCGTGCGCCGCCTCGCCGAGCCGGACGCGCCGCCGCTGATCGCGCCCAGCCAGGGCATCCACCTGGTCTTCGACGAGTCGTTCCTGCCGGGCGACACGGCGATCATGGTGCCGCACACGCGCGACGGCCGCGTGATGTTCGCGATCCCGTGGCACGGCCACACGCTGGTCGGCACGACCGACACGCCGATCGACGACGCCGACGCTCGAGCCGCGGCCGCTGCGCGGAGGAGATCGACTTCATCCTCGAGACGCGCCGGCCGGTACCTGCGCCAGCGCGCCGACCCGGGCGGACGTGCTGAGCGTGTTCGTCGGCATCCGGCCGCTCGTCCGCAGCAGCGACCGCGCGCTCGACCGCCGCGCTCTCGCGCGACCACTCGATCCACATCGAGCCGTCGGGCCTGCTGACGATCGACGGGCGGCAAGTGGACGACCTACCGCCACATGGCCGAGGACGCCGTCGACCAGGCCGCTGAGCTCGCGGACCTGCCGAAGGCGGACGTGCGTGACGCGGACTCTTCCCGTGCACGGTTACGATGCGAACCCCGATCGCTTCGGCGGCCTCCGCGCCTACGGGTCCGACGCGCTCGCGATCCAGGACCTGATCCGCGACGATCCGGCGCTGGGCGCGCCGCTGCATCCGGCGCTGCCGTACCTCGGCGCCGAGGTCGTCTGGGCCCTGCGCGCCGAGATGGCGCGCACCGTCGAGGACGTCCTCGCGCGGCGGACCGCGCGCTGTTCCTGGACGCGCGCGCCGCCGTCGAGATGGCGCCCGCCGTGGCGCGGCTCGCGGCGAGGGAGCTCCACTGGGGCGCCGCGCGGGAGCTGCGCGAGGTCGAGGAGTTCCGGGAGCTGGCTCGGGGGTACATGCCTGGAGTAGGGGCCGGGGCTCGACCCCGCTCGGGCGGCCGCGAGGGCCGCCCCTACGGATGATGGGGAATCCTCAAAGCCGGTTTAGTCCGTCCAGCCCGGCCACCTTATACGCCTCCGCCATGGTCGGGTAGTTGAACACCGTTCGCGGAAGTACTCGATCGTGCCGCCGAAGGCGAGGACCGCCTGGCCGATGTGGATGATCTCGGTCGCACGCTCCCCGAAGATGTGGACGCCGAGGAGCTTCCGCGTCTTGGGATCGAACAGGATCTTGAGCAGCCCCGTGTCGGCGCCCAGCATCTGTCCCTTGGCGAGCTCCTCGAACTTGGAGAGCCCGATCTCGTAAGGGACCTTCGCCTCCGTCAGCTCCTGCTCGGTCCGGCCGACCATCGAGATCTCGGGAATCGTGTAGATGCCGTACGGAATGGTGTGCGGGCGGGACTCGCACGCGATCCCGAACATGTGGCAGCTCGCCAGCCGGCCCTGCTCCATGGAGGTCGAGGCCAGCGCCGGGAACCCGATGACGTCGCCCGCGGCGTAGATGTGCGGCACCGCCGTCTGGAAGAACTCGTTGACCGCGATCTTGCCCCGTGCGTCGGCGGTGAGGCCGGCGGCATCCAGGTTCAGCAGGTCCGCGTTGGTCTGGCGGCCCACGGTGTAGAGCAGCGCGTCGCCGTGGACCTCCTTGCCGCTCTCCAGGCATGCGACCACGCGCTTCTTCTCGTCGTATCCGACCGAGCTGACCTTCTCGCCGAGGCGGAACATCGCGCCCCGCTGGCGCATGAAGTACATCAGCGCCTCGATCATTTCGCGATCCACGAAGTCGAGAATGGTCGGCCGGGCCTCGATGACGGTGACCTTGATGTTCAGGGCGCTGACCATCGACGCGTACTCGAGCCCGATCACGCCCGCGCCGACGATGATGAGGTCGCGGGGCAGCGTCGAGCCCTTCAGGAGCTGGTCGGAGTCGATGATCCGATCCCCGTCGAGGGGGACCGTGGAGTGCTGCGCGGGACGGGTGCCGCAGGCAATCAGGATCTTCTCCGCCGCGATTCGCGTCTCGCCATCCGAGGACGCGACCTCGAGGGTATGCGGGTCCAGGAATCGCGCGGCGCCGTGGAGGCTCGTGATGCGGTTGCGCCCGAGCTGGGACCGCACGACTTCCATCTCCTTCGCCATGACCTTCTGCACGCGAAAGGCGAGGTCCGGCACCGTGATGTCGCTGCGAACGGAGTAGTCGCGCCCGTAGAAGGTCCGTTCGCGGAAGCCCGTCAGGTAGAGGATGGCCTCGCGCAGCGTCTTCGACGGGATCGTGCCGGTGTGCAGGCAGACCCCGCCGATCATCTCCTTGCGGTCGACGACGGCCACCTTCTTGCCGAGCTTGGCCGCCGCGATGGCGCCCTTCTGTCCGGCGGGGCCGGTGCCGATCACGGCGAGGTCGTAGGACGGGGTGGACGACATGGCCTCAGCCTCTCACGGTGCGTGTGAAGTCGATGTGGAGGCGCCCATCCATACGGTCTCTCCGCCCTGAATGAAGAATATCCCCGCGCGGGTCGGCCGCCCGGTCAGCCGCTCCCAGTACCGGCTGTACATCGCCACCTGCGGCTCGTAGTACCTCACGAGTCCTTCGCGGTTCTCCGGCGTGACCGCGTCGGACTTGTAGTCGACGAGGACCCAGCCGTCGTCTTCCTCGAACACGAGGTCGATCGCGCCCTGGAGAAGACTGTCCAGGGTGTCGCCGGCGGCGCCGGCGAGGCGGATCTCGTCGGGCGAGACACGGAGGGCGAACGGGACCTCGACCAGCCGGCGCTTCGCGCGCCGCGCGCGGGTCCAGAGCTCCGAGGAGCGCACGGCCTCGGCCACTCGGAGCACCTCGGACAGCTCCTCGGCGGGCCGCTCCTCCTCGGCGAGGGCGTTCGCGGCGACGAGGGGGAGCGGGGCCGCTTCGTCGCGCATCGCCGCCTCCAGGACCGCGTGGAGCACGCGGCCCCAGGTGAGCCCGCGGCCCGTCGACTCCCAGGCGGGCTTCTCGCTCGAAGCCGTCGCGTGGGTCAGGCTTGTGACCGAGGCGACGGCGTACGTCGGCTTCGCGCAGGACGCGAGGCGGGCCGCGCGCGCGGCTCGGAACTCGGCAAGCGCCGCGGCGAAGTCGGGCGGGACCGCCCCCGGCAGCTCGAGGGCCGGCCCCTCGGCGAGCTCCGCCGTGAGCCTCGCGTCGAACGGGGCCCAGACGCCCTTCGCGGCGCCCTTGCCCTGCCTCCAGGTGCTCACCACGAGCATCTCGCGGGCGCGCGTCGCGGCGACGTAGAGCAGGCGCGTCTTCTCCGCCTCGTCGAACGCCTTCTCCCGTTCCGCCATGGCCTCCCAGCCGGGAGGCTGAGCGATCGGGAGGACGCGAAACTCGCGGCCCTCGCGCGAGACCTGCCAGTGGCTTCGGGCGGGGTCTTTCTCGCGGTCGATCCAGAAGCGCGGCGCCCGGCCGCGGTCGTTTCGGGGATCCGCCAGGAAGACCACGGACGCCTCGAGGCCCTTGGCGCCGTGGACGGTGAGGAGCCGCACCGCGTCGCGGCGGCCCGGCTCGACGTTCATCTCTTCGATGTACCCGCCGCGCGTCATCCGGGTGAGCTCCGCGACCACGCCGGCGAAGTCGAGCCCCTCCGCGGAGAAGCGTCGCGCCGTGGCGAGCGCCTTCAGGAGATTGCCGGCGCGGCTGTCGCCGAGCTCGCGGGACGCGGCGTAGGCGATCCAGCCGAGCCGCTCGCACACGCGCGAGATCGCCGCGGCGGGCGGCAGCGTGGAGCTCCAGCCGTCGGCCTCGCGCGCGAAGGCCACGGCGCGGGCGATGCGCGGGTCGGCTTCACCGGGGGGATCCGCGCGGTGCGTGAAGCGCCCGCCGGCGCGCACGAAGCGGTAGAGCGCCTCGTCGTCGACGCCGAACAGGGGGCCGCGCAGCACGGCGAGCCAGGCGACGGGATCGTCCGGATCGGCGAGCGCGGCGAGCAGCGGGAGCAGGGCCGCGAGCTCCTGCGAGTCGGCGAAGGCTCCGCCGCCCGCGAGCTCGCTCGGGATGCCCTCCGCCTCCAGCCGCCGCGCGTAGGCGGACATGTACTTGCGGTTGCGGAACAGCACGAGGAAGTCGCCCGGGCGGCGGACGCCGCTCGCGACGGCGCGGGCGATCGCCCGGGCCACCCGGGTGGAGTCCTGCTCGACCACCCCCAGGACTGCGGCCGTCGCGGTGCGGACGTCGAGCCGGAAGACCGCGGCCTCTCCCTCCTCGCGGTGGGGCTCGAGCGGGACGTAGGCCGCCTGCTCGGACGTGGCCAACTCCGGGAAGGGGCCGTGGAACGCCCCGTTGACCCACGCGCACAGGCGCCCCGTCGAACGGAAATTCGTCGAGAGCCGCAGCACGCGGCCGCAGCGCTCGATCCGATCCCGCACCAGCCCGTAGGTCAGGATGTCCGCCCGGCGGAAGCGGTAGATCGACTGCTTCGGATCCCCGACGACGAAGAGCGAGCCGTCGAGGGGAACGGCGGCGCGCCAGTCCCGCTCCGCGGTGTCGCGGCCCGTCAGGTAGAAGAGGATCTCGGCCTGGATCGGATCCGTGTCCTGGAACTCGTCCACCAGGATCGGAAGGAAGCGCTGCTGGAAGTCGCGGCGGACCTGCGGGTGATCGCGAAGAAGGTTGCGCGCGAGGAGGAGCAGGTCCTGGAAATTGAGGCGGCCCTGGCGGCGGCGCCAGGCCGCGTAGTCGAGGACCGCGGGAACGACGACGGCCATCGCGACGGGGTAGCGATGCTCGCGCCACGCCTGGAGCGCGGGGGAGACGACGTCGCGGCACAGCGCCTCGTAGGGGACGGCGAGCGGGCCCGCCTCCCGATGCTTCTTGCGCGCGCGGTCGAGCGCGTCCATGACCTCGACGAACGCGGCCGGCTCGTCGGCGGGCAGGAGCGACTCGAGGCGCAGCGCGCGGCGGACGGCGTCCTGATACTCGCTCCAGCCGCCCGGCGGAGGCGTCTCGGGCAGGTTCCCCTCGGCGCGGCGCAGGAAGGCCCAGATCGCGCGCCGCGCGGCAGTGAAGTCGGGGGGCGGAGTCTCCGGGGGCACCTCCGGGAGGACGTCCTCGTTCTCGCACATCTCCTCGAAGGTGTCGTGCAGGTCCTCGAGCCGCATGCCGAGCGCCGACAGCCGCGGCAGCAGCGGGCTCTCCGACGCGAAGAGCCGCTCCGCATAGCGCTCCCAGGCCTCCTGCCGCGCGACCTCGTCCTCGGGCTGCTCCATCTCCTCGAAGCCCGGATCCACGCCCGCCTCGACCGGGCGCTCGCGAAGGAGGCGTGCGCAGAACGCGTGGATGGTTCCGACGAACGCCGTGTCGAGCCGCGAGAGCGCGTCCACGAGGCGCTCCCGCTCCTCGCCCCGCGCGCCCCGCGCCGCGCCCTCGAGCCGCGCCTGGAAGCGCTGCGACAGCTCGGCGGCGGCCTTGATCGTGAAGGTCACGGCGGAGAGGCGGTCGACCGGAGCGCGTCCCGTCCGGATGAGGCCGACCATGCGCTCGACGAGACTCTCGGTCTTCCCGGTCCCGGCTGCCGCCTCGACGAGGAGCGTCGTGTCGAGCTCCTCGCGGATCGCTCGCCGCGCCGCTTCGTCGGGCAGCGGGAAGGAGGTCACCGTGCCCCCGCGCTCACCGTTCTTCATGCATCTCCCGGAACGCGCGGAGCGCCGGCAGGTCGGCCGCCTCGAGCTTGCAGCGGGACCGCGCGGAGGCGGCCCCGGCGCCGCCGCAGACGGATTCGTAGTCGCAGAAGGCGCAGTCCTGCGGATCGACGGCATGGGGAAACGCGCCGGCGGCGAGGAGGTCCATCAGGCGGTTGAGGGTCTCGCGCGTCTTGTCCATGTCGAGCGGCATCCGGAAGCGCTGCCCCTCGCCGCGCCGGCCCGGGAAGAAGTAGCCGGACTGCGACACCCTGGGCGTGAGCCCCGCGCGCCCCAGGAGGGTCTCGAGCGCGAGGGCGTAGAGCGCGTACTGGATGCGCCGCCCTCCCTGCAGGCCGCGCGATTCGGAGAAACCGAACGCGCCGCCGGTCTTGTAGTCCCAGATCTGGAAGGCGCCGTCGGAGCCCTCGTCGACGCGGTCGATCTTTCCCCGGAGGAGAAACGAGAGTCCGCCTCCGGCGTCGATCGCGACCGGCTCGCGGCTCGCGATCGGCGCGCTCAGGTCGGCGCGCGGCATCCCGAAGGGCACCTCGAAGAACCGCGGCGTGACCTCGCGGCAGTGTTCCTCCTCGAGGCGCAGGAAGGCGCGGCAGGCGAAGATCAGCTCCTCGCGCCGCTCTCCGAAGGAGAGCTCGCTCCGCGGCGGGATCCGCTCGCTCCACACGCGAATCTGTCCGTCCGCGATCTCCTCGATCAGCGCGGAGTGCCGGTCGACGGCGGGCTTCTCGCCCTGCGCGGTGATCGTCTCGAAGAAGAGCCGGAAGACGTCGTGCAGCAGCTGTCCCGCGGCGAGAGGATCGAGCCAGCGCGTCCGATCGCGCTCGGCCGACTCGGGAACGTCGACGCCGAGGACGTAGCGGACGAAATACCGAAACGGGCAGGCGGCGAGCAATTGGAGCCGCGATGCGGACTGCGGGTCGCCCCCCCGGCGCGGGTCGAGCTCGGGGGTGCCCCCGCGGACCCAGCCGTCGAAGACGGTGAAGGCGTCGGAGGCGCGGGCCTCCTCGGCCCGGCGGCCGTCCTCGAGGTGGGGGTAGAGCGCGGCGACGGCGCGGGCCGCGGCGCCTCCCGCCGTTCCGCGTGCGCGGGTCAGCTGCGCGAGCCACCACTCGCTCTCGTCCAGCGCGGCGGCCCCGAGCGCGGCCGGCGAAAACCCCGCGACCTCCGGAAGCGCGGCGGCGAGGTCCGTGTAGTCCGCGCGAGCGTTCCCGCTGGCCTCGCGGTAGACCGCGAGGAAGAACGGCGACGGGAACTGCTCGCTCTGCTGGTCGAGGCTGCGCAGCTTCCAGCTCGAGTAGCTGATCGTGACGTTCCCCGCGAAGCGGGCCATGCAGGCCTCGAGCGCGCGGCTCGCCTCCCGGGGCCGGTCCCGGAAGAGGGGGAGCGCGGCGGGCGCCAGCGCCCGGTTGATCGCGCGCCGCTCCGCGTCGAGGAGGACCGGATCCTCGAGGTCCGCGCCCGGATGACGTCCCTCGTCGAGCCCGAGGAGGAAGGCTTGCCGGCGTCCGGCGAAGCCGCCCGCGGCGACGTCGGTGACGTGGACGTGGCCGGGGCGGGCGCGGTCCGACTCGACGGAGAGCCCGCGGACCGCATCAGCGAGCCGCGCCGCGGCGTCGCTCGGTGCGAGCTCGGCCGGGGACAGCAGCTCGAGCTCCTCGAGGAGCTTCTGGAGTCCCGCGAGCGCGGCGCCGTCGAGCGGGTCGGCGATCCGGGCGAACTCCGTCACGAACGTCCGGGTCGCGCGGGCGAGAGCGCGCAGGTCGCAGGACGGGTCGCCCTCGCCTTCGCGACGACCCGAAGCGCATGCCGCGAGCTCGAGGGATCGCCGGACGAACTCCCGTGCGACCCGGGCCGCCGCCAGCCGACGCTCCCGGCGCCGGGCGCGCTCCCGCCGCTCGTCCTCGCCGGCGTCGTCGTCCTCGCGCCCGCCCTCGTCCGGTTTCTCGAGCTCTGCGACGAGCCGGTCGAGCGCGGTGCGGTGGCGCGCCATCCCCCAGCCCACCCGCGCCTCCCGCAGCGCCCGCCCGGCGGCGCGCGCGCCGGGGGCGTCGGGGCCGCCTCCCAGGCGGGACACGGTCACGGTCGCCGAGGAGAGGGCGCGGCGCAGGGACTCGGCGGCGAACCCTCCCGCGATCCAGTCGAGGAAGGCGAGGGCCGACTGCCCGGGCTTCGTGAAGGTCACCGCGACGCCGGCCGAGAACGTGCACGGCACGCCGTGCTCGCGGGCGAGCTCCCAGCAGAGGGCGGAGTACAGGCGCGAGTCCGTCGAGACGATCTCGACCTCGTCGAACGCGATTCCGGAGGCCAGGACCCGACGGAAGACCTCGCGGATCTCGTTTTCCTCGCCGGTCGCGCGAAAGAGGGCGGCCCTCGCCGCCGCGCCGCCCCAGCCGGGCGCCTCGGTCTCGAGGGTCTCGAGGCGCCCGTCGGCGAGCCGTTCGAGAAACGCGCGCTCCACCGCGGAGAGCTCCATGCCGGCGGGAGCGAGAAAGAGGGGCTCGCCCGGAGGCCGCCGTCCGGCCCGCGCGGCCTCGAGGGCGCGCCGCAGGACCTCCGCACGGTCGACCCAGCGCGCCGCGGCGAGGGCGGCCTCGTAGCGAGCGAGGATTCCGCGAAGCTCCTCGCGCTTGCGCCGGTCCGTGAACGCCTCCACGGGAAGATCGGCCGCCGGGATGCCGGCGCCGCGGAGCTCCTCGAAGGTGCGCTGCAGGGCGCGGTGGAAGCCGGGCCGGTCGCGAAGGGCGGCGAAGTAACCGCCCGGACGCAGGAATTCGCCGCACGCCTGCTCGACCAGGGCGAGCGCCTGCGCCCGGGAAAGCAGCCTCAGGCCGTCTCGGGCGAGATCCTCACCGACGAGCCGCAGCGCGACCGTCCGCACCGTTTCGACGCGCAGGTTCGACCAGGCGTGGCCCTCGCGCGCGAGCCTTTCGGCAATCGTGTGGCCGACGAAGAGGCTCGGCGCGATCAGGACCTTCTCCGCGAGGGGCGCCCGTTCGCAGACGCGTGCGAGCGCGGAGATCAACGGAGAGCCGTCCCGCGAGGGGGGGTCGCGAGGATAGGCCGCGCTCGCTTCGAACGGGGGCGCCGCGGGCGCTTCGGATGGGGCGCCGCGGGCGCTTTGGACGGGAGTGCCGCGGGCGCTTCGTCGAACGGGAGGAAAGGCTGTTCGGCCATGGTCAAGCGCATTCTTACGCAGACTCCGGACAAACTCCGTCCGAGCGCGGAGCCACGTCCTCGCCCGGGGGTGTAGACTCGCCGCGGAAACGGGGGAGCCCACTTCGCGCCGGCGAGCCGCTCGCGCGAACGGCTGAGAGTCCGGCGCGCGATGGCATGGCGCGCCGGAGACCCCGCGAACCTGACGCGGGTAATGCCGCCGTAGGGAGGTCCGATGAGCCAGGTCCACGAACGGCTTCCATTCGCATCCGCCGCCGTACGCCCGCAGCCCCTGCCCGGATCGCAAAAGGTCTACGTGGCCGGCCCGCTCGGGATGCGCGTTCCCTTTCGCGAGATCGAGCTCTCGCCGACCCGCGGCGCCGGCGGAGAGGCGGAGATCAACCCGCCCCTGCGCGTCTACGACACGTCCGGGCCCTTTACCGACCCGGAGGCGTCCATCGACCTGTTCGAGGGACTGCCGGAGCTGCGCCGGCCGTGGATCCTGGCGCGCGGAGAGTACGAGCGGGGTGCGCCGCGGCGCGTCAACGCGCCCGGTCTCGCGCTGACCCGCCCCCGCGAGGTGCTGCGCGGCCGGGGCAACGTGACCCAGATGCACTCCGCCCGCCGCGGGATCGTCACCCCCGAGATGGAGTTCGTCGCGATCCGTGAGAGCTGCTCTCCCGAGCTGGTGCGGAGCGAGATCGCGCGCGGCCGGGCGATCCTTCCGGCCAACATCAACCACCCCGAGAGCGAGCCGATGGTGATCGGCCGCCGCTTCCTGGTCAAGATCAACGCGAACATCGGCAACTCGGCCGTGGGCTCCTCGATCGAGGAGGAGGTCGAGAAGATGACCTGGGCGACGCGCTGGGGCGCCGACACGGTCATGGACCTCTCGACCGGACGCAACATCCACGAGACCCGCGAGTGGATCCTGCGCAACGCGCCCGTGCCGATCGGCACCGTGCCGATCTACCAGGCCCTCGAGAAGGTCGGCGGCAAGGCGGAGGAGCTGACGTGGGAGATCTTCCGCGACACCCTCATCGAGCAGGCGGAGCAGGGCGTGGACTACTTCACGATCCACGCCGGCGTGCGGCTCGCGTACGTCCCCCTGACGGCGCGGCGCGTCACCGGGATCGTCTCGCGCGGCGGCTCGATCATGGCCAAGTGGTGTCTGGCGCACCACCGCGAGAGCTTCCTCTACACGCGGTTCGACGAGATCTGCGAGGTCATGAAGGCGTACGACGTCTCCTTCTCGCTGGGGGACGGCCTGCGGCCGGGCTCCACCGCGGATGCCAACGACGAGGCCCAGTTCGCGGAGCTGACCACGCTCGGCGAGCTGACGACGAAGGCTTGGGCGCACGACTGCCAGGTCATGATCGAAGGGCCCGGACACGTGCCGATGCACCTCATCCAGGAGAACATGGAGAAGCAGCTCGCGGTCTGCCACGAGGCGCCGTTCTACACGCTCGGGCCTCTGACGACGGACATCGCGCCGGGCTACGACCACATCACCTCGGCGATCGGCGCGGCCATGATCGGCTGGTACGGCACGGCGATGCTCTGCTACGTGACGCCGAAGGAGCACCTCGGGCTGCCCAACAAGAAGGACGTCAAGGACGGGGTCATCGCCTACAAGATCGCGGCGCACGCCGCCGACCTCGCCAAGGGCCATCCCGGAGCGCGCGCCTGGGACGACGCGCTCTCGAAGGCGCGGTTCGAGTTCCGCTGGGAAGACCAGTTCCACCTGGCGCTCGACCCCGAGACCGCGCGCGAGTTCCACGACGAGACGCTCCCGGCGGAGGGCGCGAAGCTCGCGCACTTCTGCAGCATGTGCGGCCCGCACTTCTGCTCGATGAAGATCACCCAGGAGGTGCGCGACTACGCCGCGACCCTGGGCGTCGCCGAGGAGAAGGCGATCGAGGCCGGCCTCGCCGAGAAGTCCGAGGAGTTCCTGCGCGAGGGCGGCGAGGTCTACAAAAAGGTGTGAGCGAGTGTCATCCCGAGGAGCGCAGCGACGAGGGACCCCTTTCGGAGTGGCTCATGACTTTCAAAGGGGTCCCTCGCTCCGCTCGGGATGACAGACATTAGAACTTCGCGACCAGCGAAACCGCCGTCGTCGTATCGGTCGTCTTGAAGCCCGGCACCGGCTCGTGGCGGTACAGGATCGTCCACGAGGCCTTGATCGCGAACACGCTCGTCAGGGCCGCCGTGACCGCGGCGGTGTCGTTGATGAACCAGTTGTTCGAGTCCGCGAGATCCAGGAGATAGCCGAAGTCGTTGGTGAAGAACGCCGTCTTGGAGAAGGTCCACTTGTAGTTCAGTCCGGCGGTCACGTTGGCGTAGTTGCGGTCGACGTCGATCGTCTGGTTCTCCCAGGTGTAGCCGACTCCGATCGAGGCGCGCAGGAACTGCGAGGGCGTGTTGAAGAGCTTGAAGCCCACGCCCGAATTGATGGCCCACAGACTGTCGAGCCCGGCGAACGTGTCGCGCAGGTATCCGCCCTTGACGAACAGGTCGAGGCGATCCGTCAGGTCGCGCGAGGCGCTCAGGCCGCCCTTGAACCGCTCGGCGGTCGTCACGCCGTCCGTAGACGAGTGGAGATAGCTGAAGGCCAGCTCGAAGGTCCACGGCGCAGGCTTGTAGAAGACGTCGATGCCGGCGCCGAGGGAGCTCGTCTTCGAGTTGCCGGTCGTGGCGAGCCACGAGAATTCGCCGCTGCCGGTCCACAGCGGAGGCGGAGGCGGCGTGACCGGGCACGGGCAGTCCGGGGTCTGAGCGAGAAGAGCTCCCGCGCCGACGAGGCACCACAGCAGCAGGGACCGAAACACAGTCTTCACGTGTCCTCCTCCTTCGACCGGCCGGATCCTAGCATCCGCCGGACAGCGGCTCGGCTGGAGCGGTTTGGCTCACTCGAGTTCGCGCCGCGCGGCCAGAAGCTCGCGCCGCTTCGCCTTGTCGAGCTTCGGGTAGCGCAGGTTCAGCTTCTCGAGCTCGGTGACGATCGCGCCGGCGACGACGAGCCGCGTGAACCACTTGTGGTCGGCGGGGACCACGTACCACGGCGCCCACGGCGTGCTGGTCGAGGCGATCGCCTCCTGGTAGGCCTTGCGGTAGTCGCTCCAGAACTCGCGCTCGCGGACGTCGGCGATCGAGAACTTCCAGTTCTTCTCGGGCAGATCCAGCCGTTCCAGGAACCGGCGCTTCTGCTCCTTCTTCGACACGTTCAGAAAGAACTTGAGGATCGGAAACCCGTTTCGCGCCAGGTAGCGCTCGAAGGCGTTGATGTCCTCGTAGCGCTGCGTCCAGATCCGGCCGTCGACCCGCTCCGGCGGGATCTTCTGGCCCTCGAGGATCGCCGGGTGCACGCGCACGACCAGGACCTCCTCGTAGTAGGAGCGGTTGAAGATTCCGATGCAGCCTCGCTCCGGGAGGCGGAGCACGCCCCGCCAGAGGAAGTCGTGGTCGAGCTCCTGCGGAGACGGGACCTTGAACGACGAGACCTGCACGCCCTGCGGGTTGACGCCCGACATGACGTGCTTGATCGTGCTGTCCTTGCCGGCGGCGTCGAGGGCCTGAAAGATCACCAGCACCCCCCAGCGGTCCTGCGCATACAGCCGGTCCTGCAGCTCGGCGAGGCGCGCGATGCCCTGCTGGAGCAGCGCCAGCGACGCGGCCTTGGCCTTCTTCCCTCGGATCGAGAGGGAGGCCGTGTCCTCGGGGTCGTAGTCGTTCAGGCGGAACTTCTTCCCGTCGGTCACGCGGAAGCTCTCGACGAGCGACGCGAAGCTTTTCCCCGACGACTTCTTCACGGATCACGATCTTACCGTCGCGCGCGGCTGCTGTCCCTCGAGGGTCTATGCTTCTTCTTCCCCCGCGCCACCGTCGGTGCGGGCGGCATTCTCGGAGGTGACCCATGCGGCCGAGATTCCTTGCCCTGGTCCTGATCGCGCTCGGCGTGTCCGCCGCGCTCGGGGGAGAGGACCTCATCATCGCCGCCGGCGGCTTTGTCGGCGGGTGGGATACCGAGATCGAGCTCGCCAAACGTCCTCGCCGATCCGGTCGACGTCAGCCTCTCGATCATCGGCCTTCCCCTGGCCCTGCCCTGCCCGCCCAACTGCACGAGCAAGGGCTATACGGTGCCGGGCCACGGCACGTTGAAGGTGCTCGCGAGCGACTTCCTGGGCACGGTCTACACGGGACCGCAGATGATCCGCCTCGAAACCGCGGCGGGCGTCGCGCCGCCCGTTGTCCATGCCCGATCGGTCAGCGCCTTTTCCGCGGCGCAGTTCGCGGAGTTGCCGGTCGTGCGCGAGTCCACGCTCGCGGTGCTCGACACGTCGGTCCTCGTCTTTCCGGGCGCCACGCGGCAGCCGGGCGTGTACAGCAACCTCATCCTCGAGCAGATCGGTGGGAACTTCCTTGGGAGCCAGGTCATGGTCGAGATCTTCGACTCGAGTGGACAGAGCCTGGGGAGCCGGACGTTCGCCGTGGCCGGGGAATCGACGTCCCAGGCGACGACGATCGTCGACGTCGCCTCGAGGCTCGGCGTCACGGACCTCGAAGACGGGCAGGTCCGCGTCACGCGGCTTTCCGGCACGGGGTCCCTCTGGGGGGTCCTGACGACCGTGCTCGGGACGGGCTCGCTCAAGGTCCAGATGGGAGCGAACCCCTGAGGGGCCCTCAGCACCCTGAGGAAGATCCGTTTCCGGTAGAGCACGCCGCAGACCGCGATCCAGACCGCGAGGTAGGCGAGGGCGAAGAGCAGCGAGCCCAGGCGCGGGTCGGCGAAGCGGTCGAACACCGCGACGTGGATGGTCCGCCACAGCGAGCGCCCTTCCACCTTGACCGCGAGGAGTCCGATGGCTCCGAGCGTGGAAAGCGTGAACGCGGCGATCGCGTTGCGTCCGAGCCACTGGAGCGGCGCGGTCGCGCGCCTCCAGAGGCTCCACGGCTCGAGGGTCATGCAGGCCGCGAGCGCCAGCGCGGCGAGCCCCGCCGTCAGGAGCGCGTACGGGGAGGTCCAGAGATTCTTGTTGATCGGGAGGATCCGTCCCCACAGGAGGCCGGCCGCCGCCGCGAGAGCCCCCCCGGCGGCGAGATCCCGGATCTCCCGGCCGCGCAGTCCCGATCCCGTGGAGCGCAGCCGCGCGCCCGCGAGCGTTCCGAGAAGCGTCGTCGCGATCGCGGGGATCGTCGAGAGGATCCCCTCGGGATCGAATCCCGGCTTCCACGTGTGCGCGCCGAAGACCGCGCGGTCGACGCGCGCGGCGAGGTTGTCCGACGGATCGAGGCCGCCCTGCAGCAGGGCCCCATAACCCACGAGACACACGGCGGCGGCCGCCGCCGCGGCTCCGCTCGCGCGCGCCCCCCCGAGGAGCCAGACGGCGCCCGCGGCGAACACGCACACACCGATCCGCTGCAGCACGCCCGGGATCCGGAAGCGGTCGAGTCCGAGCGCGAGGTACGAGGCGAGGTTGAGCGCGAGACCCAGCGCGAGAAGCGCCGCGGCGCGCCCGGCGAGTCGGCGCAGCAGGGCGCCCCGGGACCGTCCCTCCGCGGCGCGGCGGGAGAACGAGAGCACCAGGGACACTCCGGCGAGGAAGAGGAAGAACGGGAAGATCGTGTCCGTGTACGTCCAGCCGTTCCACTCCGCGTGGAGGAGCGGGGGGTATACGGCGGACCAGGTGCCGGGGTCGTCGACCACGATCATTCCCGCGATCGTGAGGCCGCGCAGAACGTCGACCGACTCGATCCGCCCTTCCCGGTCTTCGGAGGATTTCGCGATGACGGTAATGTACCGCCCATGGGACGAAAGTGGGTGGGCCCGAGGCCCGCGCCGGCGATGCTCCTCCTGGCGGCGGCGTCGCTCCTCCTCGTGGGCGTCGCGGCGTCGGGCGTCGCGCTGGGCGCCGACGACCTCCGCCAGCAGTCCGGGCCGTACGCGGTCACCCTCCAGCTCCCCCAGGCCGGTCTCTTCGCGGGCGAGGAGATGGAGATCGAGTTCAAGGTCGTGAAGGCGGACGGAACGCCGCTGCCGTGGGGGCGCATCCGCGGCGTCGTCGACATGCCGAGCATGCCCTCCATGCCGGGGTTCGACGAGATCGCGCACCGCGAGGAGATCCCGGGGGTCTTCGGCGTTCATCCGACGTTCCCCCACGGCGGCGACTACCGCCTCTGCCTGACCATCCTTCCCCCGGAGGTGCAGCCGATCGGCGATCCGCGGCCGACGGAGTCCTTCACGTTCGAGTTTCCGCTGACGGTGTGGGACGCGGCCGCGAGCCCGACCCGCGAGTCCCGGAAGGTCAAGCCCTTCGCGCTCGACGTCGTGGCCACGCCGCGGCGGCCGGCCGCCGGGGAGCCGGTGGAGCTCGAGCTGCGCGTCCGGATGGCGACGAGCTTCGAGCTGCGCGAGGTCACCGACTTCGACATCGTGCACGAGCGCCTCATGCACCTCTTCGTGGTCAGCGACGATCTCTCGGACTTCGCGCACGTGCACCCGGAGCCCGCCGGTCCCGGCCTCTTCCGGCTCACGCACCGCTTCGCGCGGCCCGGACGCTACCGTCTCTTCGCGGACGTGGCGCCCAAGGACGCGGGCGCGCAGGTGCTCGACGCGACGCTGGTCGTGGGCCCGCCGGTGGCGGCCGGAGCGGCCCCTTCATCGACACCGACGGCGACGCCCGCGCCGTCGACGCACGTCGCGCTGACGCTGCCGGAGGGAGGCCTCGTCGCCGGACGGACGCTCGTCGTGAACGCGCTCCTGACCGACGAGAAGGGCCGTCCGGTCCGCGACCTCGAGCCCTGGCTCGGCGCGATCGGCCACCTGATGCTCGTCACGCGCGACGGCGAGACCTTTGCGCACGCCCACCCGGACGACCGCGAGCCCGGCGTCGGGAAGGACGGGCGGATCCCGTTTCTCGTCCGGCTTCCCCGGGCCGGCCCCTACAAGGGCTGGCTCCAGTTCCAGCGCCGCGGAAAGGTGGAGACGCTCGAGGTCGCGCTCGACGCGGCCCCCTACACGGCCGTCCGCTGAGCGCTCTGCGGCCGGGCTCGCTCTAGCTCGGCTTGTACGTGACGACGCGGCGTGGGGCAGGGGCCGGACGGCTCTCTGCCGGCGCGGGCACGCCGAAGCGGCCCGCCAGGCCGTCGGGCTCCTTTCCCGTGGGCCACGCGTCCTCGACGCGGAGCTTCTCGAGGTCGATGACCGCGATGACGTCGGCGTGCGTCGCCGCGACCCACGCGCGCTTCCCGTCGGGCGAGATCAGCACGCCCACGGGCGCCGGGCTCTTCCCGAACCGCCGCGCGAACACGCGAGTCTCCGTGCCGGAGACGGCGTCTCGGCCGATGGGGATGCGCTTGCTCTCGGTGCGCGTCGCGACGTCGTAGATGCCGACGTCTCCGGACCCGGTGAAGGAGACGACCGCCCTCTGGCCGTCCGGCGTCAGCTTGACCCGGATCGGGAACTCGCTCGCCTTGATCGTGAAGACGACCTTGAGCGTCTTGGCCTCGATGACCGAGATCGTGTTGGCGCCCCGGTTGGCGACCCAGATCTCCCGGCCGTCGGGCGTGACGTCGATCCCCTCGGCGCCCTTGCCCGTCTCGACGTTCTGCACGACCTTGCCGCTGGCGAGGTCGATCACCGTCACGACGCCTCCCGCGAGCGAGGACACGTAGGCGCGGCGCCCATCCGGCGACGCCGTCACCATGTGCGACACGTCCTTGCCGGTCGGATAGCGCGACAGGACCCGTCCGGCCTGCGGATCGACGACGACGAGCTCGTGCTTGCCCTCCGCGGTGACGAGGAGCCGGCCGTTCGCGAGCGCCTTCAGGCCGTGGGGGCGCGAACCCTCGCCGATGTCGATCGTCGTGAGCAGCTTGCCGGTCGCCGCGTCGAGGAGGCTGACGTAGCGTCCGGGCTCGGCCGTGGTGCCGTAGCCGCTGACGGCCACCGCCTTCCCGTCGGTCAAGAGCTCGGCCTCGTGGGAGTTCTTCTCGATCGGCATGACGGCACGGGACTTTCCCGTCCCCGCGTCGAGCAGGGAGAGCGACGCATCGGACTTGTTGACCACGTACAGCCGGTCGCCGGTGGGCTTCGGCGTCGGGGACGGCGTCGGCCGCGGGGTCGGCTTTCCGGGCGCCGGCGTGGGGCTCGTGCTTGGATTCGAAGGATTCGAGGGATTCGACGACTCGGAGCCTTGCGCGCCCGGTTGTTCTCCGTTCTCCAGGCCGTCCGTCAGGTTCGGAGAGGCCGAGGCGTTCTGGAACGCCAGGAGCACGGTCAGGGCCAGATGAAGCATTCGAAAGCCTCCGCTCAGAACGGACGATCAGGGGTCAGGTGTTCAGGACGACCAGCTCGCCGGGCCGCGCCGAGAGGCTGGTCGGGGACCCTCCCTCGACCACGCCGTAATCGTCCTCGATGCGCACGCCGAACTTGCCCGGGAGATAGATCCCCGGTTCGATGGTGACGGTGTTGCCGGCCGCGAGCGGCATGCCATTGCCTCGTACGAGATACGGATGCTCGTGTCCATCCATCCCGAGGCCGTGGCCCAGGCGGTGCGTGAAGAAGGCCCCGTAGCCGGCGTCGTCGATGACCTTGCGGGCCGCGCGGTCCACGTCCTCGGCGGCGGCCCCCGCGCGCAGCGCCTCGATGCCCGCGAGCTGGGCGCGGTCGACGACGCCGTAGACGCGGCGGACCTCGTCGGGAGGCGAGCCGAAGGACACGGTCCGCGTGATGTCGGAGGTGTAGCCGCGGACGCGGCACCCGGCGTCGATCAGGACGACGTCTCCCGAGGCGAGTTTGCGGTCGCCGGGGCCTCCGTGCGGCAGGGCCGCGGAGGGCCCGAACTGGACGAGACCGTCGCCGTGCACGCCGAGCCGCTGGAACTCCTGCTCCAGCATGTTCGCGACCTCGCTCTCCGTCACTCCCCGCGTCAGCCGCCGGTGCGTGGCCGCGATCGCGAGGCTGGTCCGCCGCCCCGCGTCCGTGAGGAGCACCTTCTCCTCCGCGCTCTTGACCATGCGCAGGCCGTCGAAGACCGCGCTCGCATCCTGCGGCTGCAGGGGCGCCGAGGCCAGGAGCCGCGTCAGCGTTCCGAAGGCCGTCGAGCCCTCGACGCCGATCGTACGGACGTGCGCCAGGATCCTGGCGGCCTGCGCGAACGGATCCTCGTCTTCCTTCCACGTGACGAGGTCGTCGTACACCGCTCCCCGCTTGACGTTGTCCTCCTCGAACGCGGGGGTGAGCAGGACGGCCGGACCATCCGTCAACAGGAAGAGCGCCGTCAGGCGCTCGCTTCTCCCCATGGCGATGTTCGCGGTATAGGCGAGGTTGGTGGACGGCGTGACGAAGAGCGCGTCGACCATGTGGGTGCGGGCCGCGGCACGCAGCTTCGCCTGGCGGTCGCGAAAGACCTCGGGCTTCAGCGCGGGCGGGAGCGGCGGCGCCTCCGCGGGCCGGGCGGCGAGGGAGGTCCCGGGCCACGCGGCCGCCGCCGTGGCGGCCCCCGCCGCGGCCATCCAGTGGCGTCGTGTCAGGGACATGCGCGTGGACCTCCGAGTGCGGCGCGTAGGATACCGGTTTTCGGGATTTCCGGGTTGGCGGCTTGGCGTCTGAAAACTCCGCCGCGGCGACTCGGACGCGGTGCCGGCCTCACGGCGGCGACCGCCGCGACCGAGCCCGTCTCCTCTAGTGGCTGCCGGTGCGCCGCTCGGTCTGGCGGCGCTCGCTCGGCCGTTGGGTCGGCGAGTATCGCTTGAACTCGCGCCGATTCTCGTCGTCGCGGCGGCGTTCGGCGATGGTCCTACGCTCGCCCTTCGGCTTGACCGGAGCAGGGGGATGGGCCCGCCGGGCCTTCGCCGCTTCCGGGGTGTTCTTGCTGCGCGTCATGGGATCGTCTGCAACACGAAGGCGCCGCCGCGAATTCCTAGTACACACCGCCGGTCAGGTGCACGATGGCCATCCACAGTCCGCGGCTGAATCGAAACGTGACGAGCGGGACCACGATGGCCGCCGTGCACCAGACGGCGAGACTGACCGGCAGCGGCCACGAGGGCGAGAACGCTGCGCCGATCATCAGGAGAAGCGCGACGCCGAAGGTATTGATGTCGAGCGAGCCGACCCATTGGCCGTGCTCGCGTGCGAAGCCGACGCCGCAGCACGGGCAGCATTCGTGCATCGTGAAGTAGGTCCGGAAGAGCTCGCCCTTGCCGCACACGGGGCAGCGCAGCCGCAGCCCACGCCAGACGACCTTGCGCCAGTATCCCTCGGGCCAGCCCGATCGATGCCGCGTGGTCTCACCGCGCCAGGGAAGGACGGGGGTATGCGGAGTCTTGGGATCGGGCGCCGACATGGCGTCATCGATCTTAGCGCCTTCCCCGATCACAGCGGCAGGCGCTGTCCCTCCGCCGCCACCGCGAGGCCCGTTCGCGCCAGCGATTCCAGCGCCTTGCGATCCCAGAGAAGGCGATTCGTGTGGTTGAGATGGACGAAGAAAAGCCGGCCGGCCGCGAGGCTTCCCTTCGCGGTCGCGGCGCCTCCGCCGCGCGCCACCAGCTTCGCGGCGCCTCCGGCGCGCTCGATGAGCGACGCCGTCTCGGGGACCAACGGATGCGGGATCTCCGCGATCGACCGGCCGGGGATCTCGTCGGCCGAAAAGAACGTGCCGTCCACGAATGCCGTGAGAGACGGATCGCTCAGGAAGTCGGCCAGCGAGCGGTCCCACTTCCCCCATTTGTCGATGTCGGGCAGCCAGAGGATCCGGCGCTCCGGACCGCGGATCAGGAACGCGACGGTGTCGGAGTCCTCGTCGCGATGCGGCACGCGGATCGCGGTCGCGTGCAGCCGGTCCGTGAGCGCGAACTCGCGATCGAAGGCGACCTCGTGGATCTCGATGTTCTCGAGAGACACGAGGCGGCTCCAGGGACGGTTCTCGCGCAGGAATTTCGCCATCGAGGCCGTGCAGTACACCGGGACGCGCCGCGCGCCGAGCACCTCGCGGCCCAGCTGCAGGAGGCCCGTCACGTGCCCGACGTGCGCGTGCGTCAGGAGAATGCCGTCGGGGAGCCCTCCGAGGCGTTCCATCTGCTCGCCGAGGTCGGGGGTGGCGTCGATCAGGAACCGCCTGGTCCCGCCGGGCGCGGGGTCGAGCAGCCCGAGGGAGGCGACGAGCCGGCGCTTCGTGGGATCGCGGCGGGCCTCGACGCAGAGAGGCTGGTGGCAGCCGGGGTGCGGGACGCCGCCGTCCTGGGCGATCCCGAGGACGATGGCGGAGGGCTCACCTTCCGAAACGACACCCCCGGGCGCCATGAGCGGCAAGGTTCGTGCAAGCAGGAGGGCGAGCAGGATGCGCATGGAGACGTGTCCTCACGGTAGACTGTAAATCGATTGGAGGCATTCATGGCCCGTAAGAGTCTGTCCCGCACGACCGCCGAGGCGCTCGGCCCCATCGTCGTTCCGCTCGTGACGAAAGTGGCCCTGCCGCTGGCGATCGAGAGCATGCGCCGCGGGACCAAGTTCGACAGCGACCGCTTCCTGGCCGAGGCGAAGGAAAGCCTCGCCAAGGGCGTCAAGAAGAGCCGGGGGGACCGGGAAGAGCTCAAGGAACAGCTCTCCGAGCGCGGCTCCGAGCTCTACGAGCGGGGCTCCGAGCTCTACGACGAGGTCCGCAAGCAGGGCGCGGACCTGCTCGAGTCGATCGCGGAGCGGGGCTCCGCCTTCGCGGACGAGTGGATGGGGCGCAAGCCCCGCCGCCGCTTCCGGCTGGTCCATGCGCTCGCGCTGGTCGGAGCCGTCGGGATTGTGTTCGCGGTGATCGGAAGAAAGTGATACGCGACGCGCGCTAGCGCATTCGCGTGTCATCCCGAGGCGCAGCCGAGGGATCCCGGAATCGATTCGCGACGGATACCGCTTGGACCCTCGTCTCGTAAGTCTGCCCGTGACGGGATCCTTCGCTCCGCTCAGGATGACGGCGTGGCCGGATCCTTCGGGATGACGGCGAGCAGCTAGCCGACGGCCAGCCGTTTATATTTGATGCGGTGCGGCTGCTCGGCGTCGAGGCCGAGTCGGCGTTTGCGGTCCGCCTCGTACTCCTGGTAATTCCCCTCGAACCATACGGTCTGGCTCTCGCCCTCGAACGCCAGGATGTGCGTGGCGATGCGGTCCAGGAACCAGCGGTCGTGGCTGATCACGACCGCGCAGCCGCCGAAGTTCAGTAGCGCCTCTTCGAGCGCGCGGAGCGTGTCGATGTCGAGGTCGTTGGTGGGCTCGTCGAGCAGCAGCATGTTGCCGCCGCGCTTGAGCGTCCGCGCCAGGTGCAGCCGGTTCATCTCGCCGCCCGAGAGGTCCCCGATCCGCTTCTGCTGATCGGCGCCCTTGAAGTTGTACATGGCGACGTACGCGCGGGACGGGATCTCGCGCTTGCCCAGGACGATCTTGTCCAGGCCGCCCGAGATCTCGTCGTGGACGGACTTGGACGGGTCCGGCTTGTCGCGGTCCTGGTCGACGTAGGAGGGCACGACGGTCTCGCCGACCGCGAGCTTCCCGGCGTCCGGCTTCTCCTTCCCGACGATCATCTTGAAGAGCGTCGTCTTGCCCGCTCCGTTCGCCCCGATGATCCCGACGATGCCGCCGCGCGGCAGGTCGAAGGAGAGATTCTCCATGAGGAGCCGGTCGCCGTAGGACTTGCGCACGCCCTCCGCCCGCACGACGACGTCGCCCAGGCGCGGGCCCGGCGGAATGAAGATCTCCTGCGTCTCGCCCCGCGTCTCGGGACCCGCGTCGGCGAGCAACGTCTCGTAGCGCTCGATGCGGGACTTGCTCTTCGCGTGCCGCGCCCGCGGCGACATCTTGATCCACTCGAGCTCGCGCTGCAGGGTCCGGCGCTTGGCCGTCTCCGCCTTCTCCTCCAGCTCGAGCCGCCCTTCCTTCTGTTCCAGCCAGCTCGAGTAGTTGCCCTTCCACGGGATTCCCGCGCCGCGGTCGAGCTCGAGGATCCATCCCGCGACGTTGTCGAGGAAGTAGCGGTCGTGGGTGACCGCGACGACCGTGCCCGGGTACTCCGCGAGGTGGCGCTCCAACCAGGCGACGGACTCGGCGTCGAGGTGGTTCGTGGGCTCGTCGAGCAGCAGCAGGTCGGGACGCTCGAGAAGGATCTTGCAGAGCGCGACGCGGCGCTTCTCGCCGCCGGAGATCTTCGTCACGTCGGCGTCGGGCGGCGGCAGCCGGAGCGCGTCCATCGCGATCTCGAGCTGATGGTCGAGCTCCCACGCGTTGGCCGCCTCGATCGCGTCCTGCACGCGCTGGTACTCGGCCATGACCTTCTCGCTCTCGGCCTCCGAGAGCTCCTGGGCGAGCTTCTCGTTGAGCTCCTCGAACCGCTTGAGCAGCGCGCGGGTCGGCGCCACGGCCAGCTCGACGTTGCCAAGGACGTCCTTGCTCGTGTCGAGGCGGGGATCCTGCGGCAGGAAGCCGACGCGCGTGCCGTCCGCCGGAAACGCCTCGCCCGCGAAGTCCTTCTCGACTCCGGCCATGATCTTCAGCAGCGTGGACTTCCCGGCGCCGTTCAGGCCGAGGACGCCGATCTTCGCGCCGGGCAGGAACGAGAGATAGATCCCCTTGAGGATCTCGCGCTGCGGAGGGACGACCTTCCGCAGGTTGACCATCGTGTAGATGTACTGGTGTGCCATAGGGGCGAGGAGTCTAGTCGATTTTGGATTTTGGATTTTGGATTTTGGATTGGGGCACGGACTCGACCTCGCCGATGTTGATGCCCATCGTTCCCACGAGACGGTTCTCGTAGCGGGCGTTCGCGAAGCCCGCCTCGCGCATCAGGGTCTCGACGCCGCGCTGGGCGGGGAACTTCTTCAGCGACTCGGGAATGTAGAGGTACGTGTCCGGATCGCCGTGGAAGAGCCATCCGACGGCCGGCATCATCGAGTGCAGGAACCCGCGGTAGAGGAGGCCCGCGAGCCGGTTCGACGGTTTGCCGAAGTCGAGTACGACGGCGCGTCCGCCGGGAGCGAGCACGCGCCGCATCTCCGCGAGGGCCGCCGGGATGTCGGCGATGTTGCGCAGGCCGTAGCCGACGGTCACGACGTCGAAGGATCCGTCGGCGAAGGGGAGCCGCACGGCATCCGCCTGGAGGAAGGCGCTGCGCCGGCGCTCCTTCAATCGTCGCTGGCGCGCGACGGCCAGCATCGCCAGGGTGAAGTCCGCTCCCACCACCCGGCCGGCGCCGCCGCCCTCGGCGAGGAACGCGAGGTCGCCGCTGCCGCAGCAGAGGTCGAGCACCCGCGGCGCGCGCAAACCGTTCAGCGCCAGCTCCACCGTCTGCCGTTTCCAGCGGCGGTGGAGACCGAAGCTCATGATGTCGTTGATGAGGTCGTAGCGCCTCGCGATGCGCGTAAACAGAGCGCGCACGTGGGGAGCGCGCTCGGCGTCGTAGGAGAGGTACTTGTTGGTCACGGCCGCAGCGGGGATTCTCGACGCCACGCGTCCGCCGCCGCCGTCGTTGTCCTGCGCTCCTGTTGTAAAGTCGTTCGCTCATGGCCGAGAAGGCGAGCGCCCATCAGCCCGTGGGGGCCGAGGAGGCCCGGCGGGTCGCGGAGGAGGCCCGCGAAACCGAGTGGACGGCGCCCTCCTTCCTGAAGCAGATCTTCCTCGGCAACTTTCGCCTGGACCTCGTCCACCCGTTTCCCGCCGGCGCCCCCGGAGCGCCCCGAGTTCCGCGCCTTCCTCGACAAGCTGGATCGCTTCCTGATGGAGGAGGTCGACCCGGACGCCATCGACCGCGAGAGCAAGATCCCGCCGCGCGTGGTCGCGCGACTCGCGGAGCTCGGCTGCTTCGGCATGAAGATTCCGACCGAGTACGGCGGGCTCGGCCTCACGCAGCGCGAGTACGGCGAGGCGATGAAGCGCATCACGAGCCGCGACGGCAACATCGTCGTCCTGCTGTCGGCGCACCAGTCGATCGGCGTGCCTCAGCCGTTGAAGCTCTTCGGCACGAAGGAGCAGAAGGCGAAGTACCTGCCGCGGCTCGCGCGCGGCGAGATCTCCGCGTTCGCCCTGACGGAGCCGGAGGTCGGATCGGATCCCGCGAACCTGGCGACGACGGCGACGCGCGCCGCGGACGGCTCCTACGTCCTCGACGGCGAGAAGCTGTGGTGCACGAACGGCACGGTGGCCGATCTCTTCGTCGTCATGGCGCGGCACCCCGACACGAAGAAGATCTCCGCGTTCATCGTCGAGAAGTCGATGCCGGGCGTGGAGGTGGTCATCCGCTGCCACTTCATGGGCCTCAAGGCGATCGAGAACGGCGTCATTCGATTCCACAAGGTCCGGGTGCCCAGGGAGAACCTGCTCTGGGGCGAGGGCAAGGGCCTGAAGCTCGCGCTCGTCACGCTCAACACCGGCCGGCTCACGCTGCCGGCCTCGTGCGCGGCGCTCGCGAAGCGCTGCGTCGAGGTCTGCCGCGTCTGGTCGAACGAGCGCGTGCAGTGGGGCCAGCCGGTCGGGCGGCACGACGCGATCGCGCAGCTGCTGGCCGAGATGGGCTCGACCGCCTTCGCGATGGACGCCATCACCGACCTCGCGTCGTCGATGGCGGACCTGCACGACCGCGACATCCGCCTCGAGGCCGCGGTCGCGAAGATGTGGAACTCCGAGGAGGGCTGGCGCATCGTGGACCGCACGATGCAGATCCGCGGCGGTCGCGGCTACGAGACCGCCGACTCGCTGCGCGCACGCGGCGAGGCCCCGATCCCCGTGGAGCGCATGATGCGCGACTTCCGCATCAACCTCATCTTCGAGGGCTCGTCGGAGATCATGCGCCTGTTCATCGCGCGCGAGGCCGTCGACCAGCACCTGAAGATCGCCGGCGAGCTCGCGATCCCGAAGGCGCCGCTCGGCAAGCGCCTCGCCGCGCTGCCGAGGATGGCCGCGCTCTACGCCTGGTGGTATCCCGTCGCGCTGGATCGGCTGGGGGCACTGGCCGCGGTTCTCCGAGTTCGGCGCGCTGGCGGGACACGTGCGCTTCGTCGACCGCACGACGCGGCGGCTCGCGCGGACCATCTTCCATCTCATGCTGCGCCACGGGCCCAAGCTCGAGAAGCGGCAGGCGCTGCTCTTTAGGGCGGTGGACATCGGCGCGGACCTCTTCGCCATGTCGGCCGCCGTGTCGCGGGCCCGCGAGCTGGAGCGCTCCGGCGCCGCGGAGGCGCGGGGAGCCGCCGAGCTCGCCGACGTCTTCTGCCGGACCGTTCGCCGGCGCATCGCCGAGCACTTCCGCGCCATCCGGTCCAACGACGACGTCGCGAAGTATCGGACCGCCCGGCACCTGCTCGACGGAGAGTTCGCCTGGCTCGAGCAGGGCCTCACTCCCATGGATCGGGCGTCGGAGACGCCGGTCGAGTCGGCGGCGCGGGTCGCGCGTCTCTGAGTCGCTCCGGCGCGGGACGGTCTTCCGCGCGACGTCCCGCATTCGCACGCTCCCCGGTTTCCAGTATCCTGAGGCACATGACCAACATCCTGCGGCTCGCGGCGGCGATTCTCCTGTTCTCGGTCACGGCGCTGGCGGGGCCGGCTCCCCAGGGCGGCGAGTTCTCCGCGACGGCATCCGTGAACACCTCGCACGGCACCCGGAGCCTCGCCTTCAACCTCGTCGTGTCGAATCCGATCACGATGGAGCAGGCGCAGCCGCTCAAGGAAGTGCTCGCGCGGGGCGGGCAGCAGATGCTGCGCTCCGTGATCCGCGACCAGGCGCACGGCAAGATCAAGCTGGGCGCTCTCGAGTTTCCGGTCAACCTCGTCGTCGCCGAACCCGACGGCGACGGCATCCGCTATTACGTGGTCACGGCCCGGCAGCTCCAATACGAAGAGGCCACCAACAACGAGGCGTCGCTCGACTATCCCTTCTCGCTCCTGGTCGTCAATGCTCCCTCGATCGGAACGGGCGACGGGACGATCTTGACGAAGGCCGCGCTCTACGTCGACGACGAGGGGCACGTCCGCGCGGAGCAGTACCAGGGAGACCCCGGCTCCCTCAAGGACGTCAAGCGCCTCAAGTGACCCGCGAAGCGGGGTGCCGGAGCGAGGCTACGCCACGCCCGGCACCTCGTCGGTCCCCTCGTTGATCCCCTCGAAGAGAAACGTCGAGAGATAGCGCTCGCCGGTGTCGGGCAGCATCGCGAGGATCACGGAGCCCTTGGGCGCCTTGTCGGCGACCTTGCGCGCCGCGGCGAAGGTGGCTCCCGAGGAGATCCCGCAGAAGATGCCTTCCTTGGAGGCGAGCTCGCGCGCCATGTCGCGCGCCTCGACGTCGGTCACCTTGACGATCTCGTCGACGACCTCTCGGTCGAGAACCGCCGGGATGAAGTCGGGCGTCCAGCCCTGGATCTTGTGGGGCTTCCATTCCTCGCCGGACAGCATCGCGGCGCCCTCGGGCTCGGCGGCGACGATCTTCGTCGTCGGGCCGCGCCATCTTGATCATCTCGCCCGCGCCGGTCAGCGTGCCGCCGGTGCCCCAGCCCGTGACCCAGTAGTCCAGCCGCTTGCCCGCGAAGTCGCGAAGGATCTCGGGCCCCGTCGTGTTGCGGTGGTACGCGGGGTTCGCCGGGTTCTCGAACTGGCGCGCCAGGAACCAGCCGTGCTTCTGGGCGAGCTCCTCGGCCTTCTTCACCATCCCGGTCCCACGCTCCGCCGCCGGCGTCGAGGACCACCTTGGCGCCGAGGATGCGCATGAGCTTGCGGCGCTCGACCGAGAAGCTGTCCGCCATCACGGCGACGAAGGGATAGCCCTTGACGGCGCACACCATCGCGAGAGCGATGCCGGTGTTGCCCGAGGTCGCCTCGATCACCGTCTGCCCGGGCTTGATCGCGCCGGTGCGCTCGGCGTCCTCGATGATCGCGATCGCGAGCCGGTCCTTGACCGAGGACAGCGGGTTGAAGGCCTCGCACTTGACGTACATCGTGACGTGCGCCGGCGCGAGCCGGTTGATCCGGACGATCGGGCGTGTTGCCGATGGTGCCGAGAATGCTTTCGTGAATCATGAGCGTTCCCCCTTGCGCGCCGGCGCGCGGCCCCGGTCTCGATGCCGAGGGCGCGACGCCGGATTCGGAGCCGGCGCGGAACGCCGGCCACGGACGGTCTCGTCCGAGGGCGTTAGGATATGGGTTCATGGCCAAAAAGCGAACCGGCTTTATCCTGGGCTTCATCGGGCTTGCCGCTTCTCTCGCCGCTCCCGCCCGGGGCGCCGGGCCGGTCCGCACCATGCGGGTCGACTATTTCCACACCGGGCAACGCCGCGGAGGAGCGCTTCAGCCTGGATCGCGTGGTGCATCGAGCCCCTGTCCTGGCCGGGGAACCCCGCGCCGGACGATCGACGACACCAACCTCGGCAAGTACTTCTTCGAGGTGATCGACCGCAACGACGAATCGCGTCCTCTACTCCCGGGGCTTCGCCTCCGATCTACGGCGAGTGGGAGACCACCGGGCGAGGCCCAGGACGGGCGCCGCACCTTCTCGGAGTCGCTGCGCTTCCCGGCTCCCGACGGGCCCGGTCCAGGTCGTCCTCGAGAAGCGCGACGCGGAGAACGCGTTCCACGAGATCTGGTCGCTCGCCGTCGACCCCAAGGACATCTTCGTCGACACGCGCGCGCCCGCCGTCGCCGCGGCCCGCTGCTCGAGATCCAGAAGTCCGGGCCGCCCGCCGACAAGGTCGACCTCCTGATCCTCGGCGACGGCTACACGGCCGCCGAGCGAGGCAAGTTCGAGAAGGACGCGCGGCGCCTCGCCGAGCTCCTGTTCGCGGCGTCGCCGTTCCAGGAGCGGCGCGCCGACTTCAACGTGTGGGGCCTGTGCCCTCCCGCCGACGAGTCCGGCATCTCGCGTCCCTCGCACGGGCGTCCACCGCCGCTCCCGGTCGGCGCCACCTACGACGCGTTCGGCTCCGAGCGCTACGTGCTGACGTTCGACAACCGCGTCGTTTCGCGACGTCGCGTCCTTCGCCCCCTACGAGTTCGTGGAGATCCTGGCCAACTCGCAAGACCTACGGCGGCGGAGGCATCTTCGGCCTCTACGGCACCGTGGCGGCCGACAGCGCTCTGGGCGCCGTACGTGTTCGTGCACGAGTTCGGGCACCACTTCGCCGGGCTCGCCGACGAGTACTTCACCTCGGACGTCGCCTACGAGCCGCCGGCAGAGCGGGTCGAGCCCTGGGAGCCCAACGCCACCGCGCTGCTGGATCCGCAGGACCTCAAGTGGAAGGACCTCGTGACGCCGGGCACGCCGATCCCGACGCCCTGGCCGCAAGGAGGAGTTCGAGACGACCTCGCGCGAGATCCAGGCGCGACGCCGCGAGATCCGCGCCGCGAACGGCCCCGAAGACGAGATGGACGCGCTCTTCAGCGAGGAGCAGGCGTACGAGACGAAGCTGCTCGGCTCCGGACCACGCGGGCAAGGTCGGCGCCTTCGAGGGCGCACTCTACGAGGCGAAGGGCTACTACCGGCCCCAGGCCGACTGCATCATGTTCACCCGCGACGAGGTGCCTTTCTGCGCGGTGTGCCGCCGCGCGATCTCCCGGGTCATCGACCTGTACGCCGGGAAATAGGCGCGCGCGTGAGCTACCGCCGCGGCCTCGCGCTCTCCGGTTTCGCGCTGCGCCACCTCGGTCGGATGCGCCGTGGGCGGCGCGAGGTCATGGCGCACCTGTCGAACCCGAGCGCCGCGAACCTGCCGATGCCGACCTTCGTGCAGCTGCGCGTCACGAACCTCTGCAACCTGCGTTGCAAGATGTGCGGGCAGTGGGGCGAGACCGGGATCTTCCGGTCCCAGTCCAGCTCCGCCGGGGCAACCGACGGCGCGGCCGAGCGCCAGCGGATCGCGGAGCTCATCGGCGCCCGGCGCCAGCTTTCGCTCGAGGACTACGTGCGGCTCCTCGACGAGATCGCCCCGGCGCAGCCGATCATCAGTCTCTACGGCGGAGAGCCTCTGCTCTACCCGGACATCCTGCCGTTGATCCGCGAGATCAAGCGCCGCGGCCTCGTCTGCACGATGATCACGAACGGCGGCCGGCTGGACACGCTGGCGCGCGAGCTCGTCGAGAGCGGCATCGATTCCATCGCCGTGTCGGTCGACGGCCCGCCCCACCTGCACGATCAGATCCGCGGCTCCGCGGGCAGCCACGCGAAGGTCGCCGAGGGTGTGCGCGCCCTGGCCCACTGGCGACGCGAGCTCGGGCGCGCGCAGCCGATGACGCTCGCGATCCTCCCGGTCACCGAGCTCAACATGGACGCGATCGCTCCCGCGGTCGAGGCGCTGCGCGAGCTGCCGCTCGACACGATCAACGTGGGCCTGCGCTGGTTCATCCCGCCCGAGGTGGGTGCCGAGTACGAAAAGGTCATGCGCGAGGAGCTCGGCGTCGCGGCCACCTCGTGGAAAGGCTTCGACTTCGACTGGAGCGCGATCGCGGCCTCGAAGAGCGAGCAGATGGTCGCGCTCGTCAAGCTTCTCGGAGGGCTGAAGCGTCGCCGCTTCGTCGACGCGGCCCGCGGCAAGCCGTGGACGTCGTTCGTTCCGGACGTGCCCGCCGAGGGCGTCCCGGAGTACTTCGCGAACTTCGGCGAGACCTTCGGGCACCGCCTGTGCCCCGTCGCGTGGTACTTCGCGCAGGTCGAGCCGGACGGCGACGTCGTGTTCTGCGGCGACTTTCCCGACTACGTGCTCGGCAACGTCCGGCGCCAGTCGTTCGAGGCGATCTGGACGGGCGAGCGCGCGACGCGCTTTCGCGCCAAGCTCGCGAAGGAGCCCCTCCCGATCTGCGCCCGCTGCTGCGGCAACTTCGTCTACGGGAAGTGGCAGCGGCCGCAGGCCGTGGCCCTGCCGACCTCCCCGAGGAATCCCTCCGAGGAGACCCTCCTCACGGACAGGTCTTGAACGCCCCCGTATCCTGAATCGGCTGGAACTTCTTTCCGAGCGTGTTGTGGTACGTCCGGACCGTGTTGGTCTGGGTGTCGGTGACGGTCGTGGTGACGTCGACGTTTGTGAGACCGCCGGCGAAGATCCAGTAGCGCTGGCCGATCGAGCAGGCGTTCAGGACCTTGACGACCATCTCGACGTTGGACGGGGTCAAAAACCAGAAGTACCCGGTGTCGCTCGTGATGCCAACCGCGTGGCCCGAGCCGCTGCGCCCGTCGGTGGTGCGGTAGGCGACCTGGACCCGGAAGCGCCCTCCGGTGAGGCAGAGCGTCGTGTCTTCCGGGATGCACGCGTCGGTCGCCCTGGGCGCGAGGACGGCTTCCTCGACGGGCTCCGCTTCGGCCGCCTCCCCCAGGGAGCCGGCATTCGCCTGCTCCAGCGCGTACTGCACCGCGTCCCACGCCGCCTTCACGGACTCGTCCGCCGGGAGCTCGTCCTCGACGACGCCCGCTGCGCCCGCGAAGCAGGTCGAGAACGCCTGGGTGTCCTGGACCGGCTGGAACGGCGTGTGCTGCGGGTTGGCGTAGGTGCGTGTGACGCCCGTCAGCGTGTCCGTGACGGTGAGGACCGTCGCGACGTCCGTCAGGCCGCCCGCGAAGACCCAGCTGTGATGGTTGACGGCGCAGGCGTTCAAGACCTTGATGACGACCTCGACGTTGTTGGGATTGAAGAACGTGAAGTAGCCGGTGTCGGCGGTCAGCGTCTTCGCCTGGGCGATCCCCTGGCTCCCGGCCGACGTCGTGAACGTGGCCTGGACCTGGAACCGCCCGTTCGAGAGGCACAGGGTCGTCGCGTTCGGAGCGCAGTTGCCCTGCGGCGGCGTGTACCCCCCGCGCCGGTAGATGACGCCATAGGCGCCGTCGAAGAGGTACGTCGCGGGCGAACCCGCCGCGTGGAGGCGGTCGGCGCCGAGGGCGATCGTCGCGAGCGAGGAGCCCGTCGCCGCCGAGTCGTCCGGATACGCGTAGACGAGAGCGCGGTCGTCGCCGGTGTACGAGGGCGCCGGGCCCGACGCGCCGACGCCGACGACGGTCTGGACGAACTCTCCCGTGGAGAGCCTCGCCGTGTAGATGTCGGCCTTCCCCGTGTCCTGGTCGTCCACCTCGAAGGTGTAGAAGTCGTCGCTGGTCTTGGCGACGGCCGGGTTGGCGATGTCCACGCCCGCGAACGGAGGCACGAGCGTGTAGGTCTGGCCGCCCGAAAAGTCGATCGCCGAAACGCTCCACGCGCCGGCCGTCGAGCCGTCGGACAGCGTGATCTGCGACAGCGCGTCATAGAAGAGGAAGCGCTGGTTGGCCGTGAACTCGAGAGTGTCCGCGAAGAGGACCGTGTTCGCGTAGCCGCCGTCGGTGGCGGGCGTGAGGAGGTCGTACTGCACCGCGGAATCCGCCGTCAGGTCGATCACCGCGATCTTGTTCTCGCGCTCGCCGTTGTCGAGCAGCACGAAGGCGTAGCGGTTGGCGTCCCGCGACATCGCCACCGAGGCGATCTGCCCCGGCAGGTCGAGGCAGGCCTCCGGCGCCGAGCCGTTGGTCGGGATGAAGCAGGCGTCGTTGTCTTCGGTCACGAAGAACGCGAGTGAGCCGTCGCCCGAGACCGCGGGGCGCTCGAAGGCGGCCGCGAACGAGGAGAGGTTCGCGCCCTGAGACGGATCGCCCAGCGCGGTCTCGCGCCGTCCCAGAAAAAGGCTGCCGTCCCTGTAGATCAGAACGGCGGAGTCTCCGCCCGCGACCGGCGGCACGTCCGGCGGCGGCGGCGCGGGCGCCGCGTCCAGAATCTCCACCTCGTCGAACGCCTGAGCGGTGCGGTTGGACTGGTTCGAGCCCGCGCCGAAGAGCTCGTCGGCGGCCTGGATCGCGCCGAGGCGCGCGTCCAGGAACTGCGAGTTCTGGGAGAGGTGCACGGTGAGCATGCGGTAGAAGATGCGCTCGGCGTCGTGGGTCCCGATCGCTCCGTCTTCGCCGTCGGCCAGTAGGTAGTAGGCGTGATTGATGATGCTGCTGTTGGTGTGCACGCCCCCGCTATCCGAATCCGTCTGGACGTACTCGGACATCGTCGCCGGGTCGTTGAAGCGGCCGGGATCGCTCATGTCGCGAAGCGGCTGGGAGAGATCGGTTCCGATCGCCCAGTCGTTCGAGCCGACCAGAAACTTCTCGACCATCTCGCCGAACACGTCCGAGATCGCCTCGTTCAAGGCGCCGGCCTGGTCCTGATAGACGAGGCCCGCCGTGTGCGACGTGACGCCGTGCGTCATCTCGTGGCCGACGACGTCGAGCGATCCGGCAAACGTGTCCGCGTCTCCGAAGAACATGCCCCCGATCGAGTCGGTCCAGAAGGCGTTGAAGAAGTTGTCGCCCAGCCGGACGACCGCGAGGATGTTGCCGCCCTCCCCGTCGATCGAGTTCCGGTTGTGCGTCTGCTTGTAGTAGTCGAACACCTGGCCGAAGTTGAACGCCGCGCTGACGGCGTCGGGCGGCGCCCACTGGCCGGCGCTCGAAGAGGTCACCTGCGTCTTCGTGGCCTGGTCCTCGTCCGGATCGTCGTTGGGAGGCGTGTTGTCGGCGTCGAGAATGAAGATCGCTCCCTTCGAATGGTCGGGGTCGGGGATCTGGGAGGTCGGATCGAACATCGGCTTGCTCGTGTCGATGAGCGAGAACTGGCCGCCCGAGCGCCAGACGTTCAGGGGAACCGAATTGCCGGCGAGGTTCACACCGGAGCCGGCGACGTTGTCGGTCATGACGCGGGGAACGGTCGCGATCCGGGCGCCCGTCAGCGCGTCCACCACGACGAAGGCCGCCTCCTCGATTCGTCCGCTGATCTCGACCTTCCAGGCCAGCCGCGGACGCTTCTTGCCGGGCGCGTAGACGATGAGCTCGGGGGTGCCGGCGCGCGCCTTCGAAGAGGCGGTGGAGAGCGCCTTGCGCGCGGCCGCCTTGCCGTCGACGACCGGCCGGAGCGTCGGCAGCGTGGGAGACGGGACGAAGGCGCCGTCGACGAGATAGACGGAGCCCTCCCGGTCGAGGTGCACGATGACGTCGGCCGGCCAGACCGGCAGGCCGCGATGCCGCTGCCCGAACTTAAGGTGCGAGAGGCCGAGCGCGTCGGGGACGCGGGTGGAGAGCGCCAGCTCGGCGTCGGGGTCGGCGATGCCGAGCAGGGTGCGGTTGCGGCGGAAGAAACTTCGGCTGGTGAGGAGGTCGGCGTCCTCGCCGATGGCCGCGGGCGCGCGTTTCTCGAGCGCCGCGCCCCGGATCTGCGCCGGCGTCCCGACGCCGGGCCGCCACACGATGCGCACGTCCTTGCCGACCCGCTCCGCCAGCGCCGCCGCCTGGGGCCGCGGCCCGGCCGCGGTTGCCGAGAGCGCCGCCGCGTGCGCCTCCCGGAGCCGCCGCGCAAGCTCACCGGCCGCCGCGGGCTCACCGGCCTGCGAGAGCGCAGGGGCGGACGGAGCCGAGAAGAGGGAGTGGACGACGAACGGCTTCCTGGGCTCCTCCGCCGAAAGGATCGCCGGCCGGTGCACCATCGGCGCCGCGATCGCGGCGAGCGCCAGGCCGAGAGCGGGACGCCACGCGGGGTGTCTCATGAGGACCTCTCTTGTCTTGTGGGCAGGAAATTCGGGCGGATGGTATCAGAAACTTTCGAGTCTTCAGTTCCCCCAGAACCCGTAGAAGTTGAACCACTGGGTCGGGTGCGCGCGGATGACGCGCTCGAGGTCGGCGGCGACGCGGCTCATGATGCGGATCGCGTCCTCGTCTGCGGACCGCGAGATGTCGGCCGCGATCGGCTCGCCCCAGACGTTGAAGTACGAGCCGTCGCGGTTGCGGAGGAAGAAGCCGGGAAGGATGTCGCATCCGCACAGGCGCGCCAGCAGCGCGGGGGAGCGGAGGAAGGGCGTCTCGCGCCCGAAGAACGGCACGAGGACTCGGTCCTCCGGGTAGGCCCGGTCGACCAGCAGCGCGACGGCGCGGCCCCTCTCGACCGCCGCCCGCACCTTCAGCGCGGTCGCCATGGAGGTGCCGATGTCGATCGACTCGACGCCCAGGCGCTCCCGCAGCTGGAGGCGCATCTCGCGCACGCCGGCATCGAGCTCCGCCTGGCCCACCACGGCCGGCACCAGGTCGTGCCGGACCAGCGTGACCGCGCCCATCTCCCAGTTGCCGACGTGGCCCGTGACGAGCAGGAATCCTCGGCCGTTGCGGCGCGCCCGGGCGAGGACGTGGGCATCCTCCTCGAAGGTCGTGATGCGCGGCACGAACGCCTCGCTCCGCAGCCGCCAGACGTCGATCGTGTGGCGCCCGTACTCGAAGAACTGGCGTCGGGCGAGCTCCTCCGCCTCCGGCGCGCCGACGCCGAGCGCCGTCCGGAAGTTGTCGCGCATGCCCTCCTTGGTGCGCGTCAAAAAGGTCACCGCGAGGCCGTTGCCGACCAGGTTGATGGCGTTTAAGACCGGCATGGGGAGCCAGCGGGCGCCGTAGTGCAGCCCGCCGTAGACGATGCGGTTCGACAGCCCATGGGCGACCCATTTCTTGCGCCCACGCGGCTCTTGTTGAACGCCCGTCGTCCCGGTGCTCGCTTCGCCTTCACCCATGCGGAGGTTGAGTTTACAATTCACCCGCTGTGGCGCTCTCGGTCCTCTTGATTCGGCCCGACCCGGGCAACGAGCGTTTCGGGCTGGGACCCTTTTTCCGCGTCGAGCCACTGGGCCTCGAATACGTCGCGGCCGCCCTGCAGTCCCGGGGCCACGCGTCCACGATCATCGACCTGCGCTTCTCCCGCCGGCTGGGCCCATGGATCCGGCGGACCCGCCCGCGGCTCGTCGGCATCTCGTGCATGCACGCGCTCGAGTACGACCGGGTCCGCGCGACGGCGCGGGAGATCCGGCGCCTCTCGCCGGAGTCGTTCATCCTCGTCGGTGGGCACGCCGCGGCGGCCTTCCCGGGGCCGCTCCAGGCGCCGGAGGTCGACGCGATCTGCACCGACGACGGCGAGGAGGTCGTCCCGGCGGTCGCCGACGCCCTCGCCGCGGGTCGCCCGCTCACCGACGTCCCGGCGCTGCGGCTGCCGGGCCGCGACGGGTGGACCGCGACCGCGCCGCTGTCGGAGCGGACGGGGCTCGACGACGTGCCGCGTCCCGCGCGTGGGCTCGTGGAGCGCTATCGGGACCGCTACCACTGCCTGCTGTTCAAACCGGTCTGGCTCGTCGAGACCGCGCGTGGCTGCCCGTTCCGCTGCAACTTCTGCTCGGTCTGGCAGCTCTACGGGCGCTCCTTCCGCGAGCGCTCCATCGGCGCCGTCGTGGACGACCTCGCCGCCGTCGGGCGACAGCGTCTTCATCGCCGACGATCTCTTCTGGAACCATCCGGAGCGTAGTCTCGAGCTCGCGGAAGCGCTGAAGAGGCGCGGCGTCCGGAAGCGCTGGGTCCTGGTGCAGAGCGCGGACGGACATCGTCTGCCGACACCCGCATCTCCTCGAGGCGTGGCGTCCCCTCGCGAAGGACTTCGACATCTTCTTCGGGCTCGAGGCGGCGTCGGACGCCGGCCTCGCGAGCGTCACGAAGGACACCGGCGTCTCGGCCTCCCTCGAGGCGGCGCGGATCTCCCGCTCCTTCGGCTACGGGGTGACGGGCAATTTCCTCGTGGATCCGGACTGGGACGAGGCGCAGTTCCAGCGAGCTCTGGGACTTCGTCCAGACGAACGGCTTCGAGCGCGCCGGCTACACGATCCTGACGCCGCTCCCCGGCACCGAGCTCTTCCAGAAGCTCGCGCCGGTCCTCGAGGGGCAGCCGTGGTTCAAGTACGACATGCACCACGTGCTCTGGGAGCCGCGCCTGGGCGCCCGGCGCTTCTTCGAGCTCTACGCCGAGACCTGGCGCCGCTCGATCCTGAACACGAGCGGCCAGAAGTCGTGGATCGACTGGATGCGCCAGATCCGGCCGGCACAGGTCCCGTACCTCACCCGCGTGCTGATGCGCACGCAGCGCATGATGAAGGCGCAGGCGTACATGGACGAGCACGAGGCCAGTCAGGTCGAGGCGCGCGAGGTGCCGTCCGAGGCGCTCGAGGCCTCCTGAGTCGGACCGCTCTCGATCTCGTCCTCCCGAACGCGGAGACGCTCTCGCAACACTCGCGGCGCATCGACACCCCCCCGGAGCGCGCCTGGCAGGCGATGCTCGCCGCGGACCTCGCGGCCTCGCCATGGTCGAGGCTCCTGCTCGCCCTCCGGGGCTATGGGCGTCGCGCGTCCCGGGCGAAGGCGGAAACGCTGCCCGTGCGGCTCGAACGCTTCGGGTTTACTCCGCTGCGCGAGACTCCGGGCCGCGAGCTCGTCTTCGGCCTCGCCGGCCGCTTCTGGCGCCCTGACGGCGATCTGCGGCGGATTCCGGACGAGCCGGCGTTCCAGGCGTTCGCCGAGGAGGGGTGCGTCAAGGTCGCGTGGAACCTCGCGCTCGACGAGGCCCACGCGAACTCCTGCGAAGTCTCGACCGAGACGCGCATCGTGTACTTCGGCGCGTCGGCCCGGCGGAAGTTCCGGGCCTATTGGTTCTTTGTCGGGCCATTCTCCGGAATGCTCCGCCGCGCCCTCCTCCGGTCGATCGCGCGCGCGGCGGAGCTGGCCTGATCCCCGGCGCTACGGATTCGGCGCATCCGGCGTGTGCTTGAGAAGGATGTGCGTCGACTCGCTTGCCGGCTCGACGCCATTGAGAGTGCCCGTGCGCTCGTACAGCTTCTTCGCGACGTAGTCCCCGCTGGGGAGGATTTCCCACTGTCCGGCGACGTAGTAGGCCGGGATCGTGGGCAACAGCTCGTCCTCGTGCAAGCCCTCGTACTCGACCGACCAGAGCGCGTAGAAGCCGGTGTCCTGCTCGCCGATGATCGGACAGATCTGGTGATCGTTTTCCTGGGGCTCTCCCGGGTCGTAGAGCATACGGACGTCGAACGCGTCCCGCTCGGGACCGCCCGGCACGAGCTTGACGACCTGGAAGCCCGAGTCCTCGAGGTCCGAGGGGGTGTAGTGGCAGGGGTTGTCTCCGCCCGGCGACAGGGTGGCGATCACGAACTTGGTCACGGCCGCGCCTTCGAGGTAGAAATTGGTCTGGCTCGCCGACAGCCGTACCGGGACCGTCGCCTGGACCTTCTGGTAGAAGGTCACCGGTCCCGTTTCCACCTCGATCGACGAATCGAAGTCGACCTCGAACCGCCCGATCCCGATCCGGCCGTGTCCGTCGTCCCAATCCACCTCGATGTGGAAGCGGCAGGCGCTCAGGTTGAAGCCGAACGGCGCGTCGGGGCACGGCGTGAAGTCGGACGTCGCCGGCTGCGCCCGCTCGATGAGCTTCTGCACCGCGGCGAGCGACGCCGGGGGCGACATCGTGCCCTCGACCTGCACCGACGTCGTGACGGCGCCGGCGCCGGGATCAAACGCCTTCGTGTCGCCGACCGACGCGAACTGGCCGGAGGGGTTGACGTATTGCTTCTGCGATTCCGTCGCCGTGTCCGTCACGGTGAGCGTGTACTCGACGTTGGACAGTGCGCCGAAGAAGACCCAGAACTTTCCGTTGATCGCGCGGGCGTCGAGCACCTTGACGATGAGCTCGATGTTGGTCGACGAGAAGAACCAGAAATAACCGGTGTCGGGAGTGATCGCGACGGCCGTGCCGGTGCCGGTGCGGCCCCGCGAGTCCTTCCACGCGACAGTCGCCGCGAAGCGGCCGTCGTTGAGGCAGAGCGACGTGTCGGACGCCGTACACGAGGCCCGGGCGGTGCCCGCGGTCCCCAGGGCGAGCAGGGCACCAACGACGAGCCGAGCGTAAGTTCGGCGCATGACTTCTCCTTTGGGTTGCCCAATACGCGCAGAAGCCGCAAAAAGGGGATCGCCCCCGGAGGAGCTAGCGGCGGACGACCACGATCGAGTCCGCCATCAGGTCGTGGAGGGCCCGGCGGTCCTGGTGCAGGAGGGCGAAGAGGAGATCGGCGAAGAAGAGGTTGCCGGCCGTGATTCCGACCAGCCGCAGGGCCGCACGGCCCACGCCGATCGGGATCTGGGTGTCGAGGGTCGCCGGCCGGGTGACGCAGAGTCCCATCATCCTTTTGCCGGGTGTCGTTCCCTCGACGCCCCAGCAGTAGACGAAGTAGCCGATCACGACGACTGCGCTCAAGGCGATCAGGCCGAGAGGCTCGAACGACCGGACCGATGCCGGAAAAATCATGAAGAGCAGGTGCACGACGACGGCGGAGATCGTCACGGTGGCGCCGATCACCACGGCGTCGACCGCCGTCGCGAGCAGCCGAATCGGGAGCGGCGAGGAAGCCGCCGGCGCGGCCGGCGCCACTGGACTCGTGGCCGCGGCAATGCCGTGCGTGAGGTCGTAGGTCCCGGTCGTCATGGTTCCCCTCCTTTGCCGTTTGCGACCCTGCAGCCGCCGACCGGCGTGCGCCGGCCGCCGCCGCTGCCGCTGAAGTCAGCCAGCCGCGGCGTCCCACCTCCGCGTCTGCTGGTTTCCCACCTGATGCACACGCGCAGAAGCGGGCCGCGGAGGATCACGTCTCTCGCTGTGGTCTAATTCGGGCCATCCAGAGGGGGTGCCCCCGGCCATGGAAGAGCCCGAGCGCGAGGTCACGGCCCTGCTCCGGGATTGGAGCGGCGGGGACCGGGCGGCGCTCGAGCGGCTGATGCCGCTCGTGTACCAGGAGCTGCGCCGGCTCGCCGCGTCCTACCTGCGGGCCGAGCGTCCCGATCACACTCTCCAGCCGACCGCCCTCGTGCACGAGGCCTATCTCCGCCTCGTCGACCAGCGGGGAGTGAACTGGCAAAACCGTGCACACTTCTTCGGAATCGCGGCCCAGATGATGCGGCGAATCCTCGTGGACCATGCCCGGCGCCGGCAGGCGGCGAAGCGGGACTCGACGGCTCTGCGCCTCCAGACGACCGGCGAGGAGGGCAGCCACGACCCGGAGCTCCTCGCGCTCGACCACGCTCTCTGCGGCCTCGAGTCCCTCGATTCCCGGCAGGCGCGGATCGTCGAGCTGCGTTTCTTTGGAGGGCTGACCGTCGAGGAGACCGCCGAGGTGGCCGGCGTCTCGCCGGCGACGGTGAAGCGAGAGTGGCGCACGGCGCGGGCCTGGCTCGCCCGCGAGATCCGTCCCGTCGGAGCGCCGTGACCGCGTCCGCCTCCGAGTGGAGCCGCGTGAAGGCCATCCTCGCGGATGCTCTCGAGCGTCCGCTCGAGGATCGCGACGCGTTCCTCGACGCGGCGTGCGGCGAGGACGCCGCGCTGCGCCGCGAGGTCGACGCCCTCATCCTGGCCGAGCGCGAGGAGTGGGCCTTCTTCGACGCGCCGCCGCCGGGCTGGCCGGCGTCTCCCGCCGAGCCCCACGCGCGCGCCGTTCGCGAAGGGACGCGCGTCGGTCCCTACGAGATCCTCAGCGAGCTGGGTCACGGGGGCATGGGGCAGGTCTACCTGGCCCGGCGGGCGGACGACGCGTTTCAGAAGAAGGTCGCGATCAAACTCATTCGCCCGGGGATGGCCGGGGAGGAGACGCTGGCGCGGTTCCGCACCGAACGCCAGATCTCGGCGGCCCTGGAACATCCCAACATCGCGCGCCTCCTCGACGGCGGGACGACCGACGCCGGGGAGCCGTACTTCGTCATGGAGTATGTCGAGGGAGAGAACCTGCTCGACTTCTGCGCGGGACGGCGGCTCCCGCTCGAGCAGCGGCTGCGGCTCTTCGAGACCATCTGCGCCGCCGTCGAATACGCGCACCGCAACCTGGTGGTCCACCGCGACATCAAGCCGAGCAACATCCTGGTGGCCGACGATGGGACTCCGAAGCTGCTCGACTTCGGCATCGCGAAGCTCCTCGACGCCGAGGGCGGCGAGAGCGACCGGACCGCCACCGTGATGCGCGTGCTCACCCCGGACTACGCGAGCCCCGAGCAGGTGCGCGGGGGAGCGATCACGACGGCGACCGACGTGTACTCGCTGGGCATCGTTCTCTACCAGCTGCTCTCGGGGCGGCGCCCCTACCACGTGGAATCCGGAGAGGTGGGAGAGCTCCTGCGGGTGATCTGCGAGCGCGATCCGGCGCGCCCCAGCGCTGCAGCGACAGGCGCGTCCGAATCCCGGATCGAAACCGAGGCGGAGACCGGTGTGCTGCCGCGCCGCCTGCGCGGAGACCTCGATGCGATCGTGATGAAGGCGATCCGCAAGGAGCCGGCGCGTCGGTACGGCTCGGTAGGCGAGCTCGCCGACGACATCCACCGCCACCTGGAAGCGCAGCCGGTGCGGGCGCGGCGCGGGACGCTGTCGTACCGGACCGGAAAGTTCATGCGGCGGCACCGCGTCTCGCTCCTGGGCGCGGCGGTGGTGGCGGTCGCACTGGCGGGCGGCCTCGTCGCGACGCTGCGCGAGGCGCGGCGCGCGCGCATCGCGGAGGCCCGGGCCCAGCGCCGGTTCGACGACGTCCGCAAGCTCGCGAACTCGTTCCTGTTCGAGTTCCACGACGCGATCCGGGGCCTCCCCGGCTCGACCGCGGCGCGCGCCCTACTCGTGAAGCGCGGACTTGAGTACCTCGACGGCCTCGCGCAGGAATCCGCCGGCGACCGGGAGCTGCGGAGGGAGCTGTCCGAGGCCTATCAGAAGGTCGGGGACGTGGCCGGCAACCCGTACCAGGAGAACCTCGGGGACCTCAAGGGTGCGATCGACAGCTACGGCAAGGCCATCGCCCTCCTGGAGCCGATCGTCGTGTCGGGGAAGTCCAACGAGGCGGAGCGTTCCACGCTCGCGAACGCGTATCTGATCGCCGGGGGGCTCCGCGTGGCGGCGGGGGGTGCGAAGGCGGCGATCGTTTCGACCGAGAAGGGCCTTGCGCTGCGGCGCGAGCTCGCGGAGCACAGTCCGGGCAACGCGCGGCGGATGACGGAGCTGGCGCAGGCCTGGCAGTTCTACGCCTTCAACCTCTCCGCGGCGGGTCGGTCCCCGGAGGCCTACGACGCGCTGCTCAAGCAGGCCGCCATCCTGAAGGAGAGGCTCGCGGCCGCTCCGGCCGACCGCAACCTCCGCCGCGGCCTCGGAAACAACTTCTACCTGACGGGGGCGGCGCTCGTGGCGCGCGGAGACGTCGAGGGCGCGTCCAAGGTGTACGAGCAGGCCGTCCTGGTGGACGAGAAGCTCGTGGACGAGGAGCCGAGCAGCGTCCAGTTTCGCCGGGACCTCGGCTGGACCCTCCTGGACCTCGGCAATCTCGACGTTGCGCGCGGCGATTCCCGGTCCGCTTTGACGCAATACCGGTTGGCGCAAGTGCAGTTCCGCTGGATCACGGAGGCCGATCCCAAGAATGCCGACGGTCGGGTCGCCCTGGCCATGGCACACCAGAACATCGGCATGAGGCGCCTCGAGTTGGAGGGGCCCGCGGCGGCCCGCCAGGATCTCGAGAAGGCGAGCGCGCTGTATCGCCCGCTGCTCGCCGCGGATCCCACCAACGCGTGGGTGGAGGGACTTCTCGCCGAGCTCGACTTCGGCATGGCTCGGACGGAAGACGCGGCGGCGAAGGCGGCCCCGGCTTCCGAGCGGGCGGCGCAGCGTAGTCGCGCGTGCGGCCTCTACACGCGCTCCGCCGAGGCGTTCGCGAAGCTGAAGTCCGAGGGCCGGCTCCATGCGGCCAGAGAGCGGACGTTCGCCGACGCCCGGGAATCCGCCGCAGGCTGCCGGGCCGCGCCCGCGGACGCGGCTACGCACGGCTGACCGGCCAGATCCGGCGGCCCCGGGCTCATTGCGACGTGTGCTTCCGCTCGACGTGTGTGATTTCCGTTTGGACGATCCTCCGTCCGCCGCACCTCGCGGCGTCCTCGCCGAGTCCTACGTGAACCTGGCCAAGAGTTACACCACGGGGGGCGATCCCGCCTCGAGGTCCTGGCTCGTCAAGGCGCGCGGCCAGTACTGGGACCTTCGTCGGGAGGGTAAGCTTTCGCCCTCCGTCGCCAAATTGCTGGCGGAGGTCGAGGACGGGATCGCGAAGGGGAATGAAGGATCGGAGGAACGATGAGAAGAACAGCCGGTCTCGCTCTTCTGTTGGGATTACTGGCCACGGCCGCCGCGGCTCAGTCCGCCGACGGCCTGTTCGCGTCGGGAGCGGTCGCGGCCGTGCTCGACGGCTTCCACGCCGCCGCGGCCGCCGCCGACGAGGAGAGGTACTTCGCCGCGCTCGCCCCGGACGCCGTCTTCCTCGGCACGGATGCGACGGAACGCTGGACCAGGGAGGAGTTTCGCAAGTTCGCGCATCCCTACTTCGCGAAGGGCAAGGCGTGGACCTACAAGGCGACCTCCCGCTGGATCTCCTTCGCGCCGGACCGGCAGGTGGCCTGGTTCGACGAGCTCCTCGAGTCTCCCCACCTCGGGACCTGCCGGGGATCCGGCGTCCTGGTGTCGGTCGGCGGCTCCTGGAAGATCACGCAGTACAACCTCTCGATCCCCATTCCGAACGCCCTCGCCGACGCGGTCGTGAAGCAGATTCGCACAGCCGGCGCCGAGAAGAGTACGGCGAAGGACAAGCCGTGAGGCGGGCCCTCCTCTGGATCCTCCTCCCGGCGCTCGCCCTCGGCGCGGCGCCGAAGAAGAAATCCGCGCACGCGCATTCGGGCAAGGGCTCGGCCTCCCCAGGCGCTTCGGCCGAACTGGTCTTGCGCCACGGCGCGGTCTACACGGTCGACGCGGCGCGCCGTTGGGCCGAGGCGGTCGCGGTCACTAACGGTCGGATCGTCTTCGTGGGCCGGGACGCGGACGCCGCCCGGTGGATCGGCGCGAAGACGCGGGTCGTCGACCTCGCCGGCCGCATGCTCCTCCCGGCGTTCCACGATTCCCACGTGCATCCGATCGACGGCGGCATGGACGCGCTCGAGGTCGACCTCCACGGGCTCGCCACGCCGGCGGAGGTCCTCGCGCGCGTGCGCGACTATTCTGTCGCCCATCCCGACGCCACCTGGCTGCGCGGCAGCGGGTGGGAACTGCCCACGTTCCCGAACGCGAACCCTACCAAGGACCTCCTCGATCGCATCGTCCCCGACCGCCCCGTCTTCCTGTACGCGATGGACGGACACTCGGCGTGGGTCAACTCGAAGGCGCTCGCGATCGCGGGAGTCACGAAGGACACGCCGGATCCGCCGCACGGCCGCATCGAGCGCGACGCCGCGGGGGAGCCTTCCGGGGCCCTGCGCGAAGACGCGACCGGGCTCGTCTCGCGATACCTGCCAAAGCGGACCGCGAAGGACCGCGCCGACGGCCTCGCGCAGGCGCTCCGGATCGCGAACGGTTTCGGGTTGACGTCGCTGCAGGAGGCCAACGCCTCCGAGGAGGATCTCGCGGCCTATGCGGCGGCGGACGCGAAGGGCACGCTGACGGCCCGCATCGTCGCGTCGATTCACTGCGACACCGACAAGGGCGTCGCCGACGTGCCGCGGCTCGTGGCGCTGCGGCAGCGGTACCACGGCAGGCGCCTGCGCGCCGGCGGCGTCAAGATCTTCGCCGACGGCGTCCTCGAGACCCGGACGGCGGCGGTGCTGCAGCCGTACGTGGGCTTCGGCGACGACCGCGGCAAGCTCAATCTCGAACCCGAGGCGTACAAGGCCCTGGCCGTCGCGCTCGACGCGCAGGGGTTCCAGATCCACGTCCACGCGATCGGCGACCGCGCCATCCGCGAGACGCTCGACGCGCTCGAGGCGGCGCGGACGGCCAATGGCCCGCGCGATGCGCGGCACCACATCGCGCACCTCGAGCTGATCGACCCCGCCGACATCCCGCGCTTCCGCACCCTCGGGGTCATCGCGAACTTTCAGCCCTTCTGGGCGAACGGCGACGAGTACATCCTGAAGCTGACCGAGCCGGAGCTCGGCCCCGAGCGTTCGCGGTGGCTCTACCCGATCCGCAGCGTGCACGACTCCGGCGCCGGCATCGCGTTCGGCAGCGATTGGGACGTCTCGTCCGTGAACCCGCTCGACGGCATCGAGGTCGCGATCACGCACCGCGAGCCCTCCCGCGGCCCGGGACCCCCCTGGCTGCCCGAGGAGCAGATCGGCCTGCCGGAGGCCATCGCGGGCTACACGATCGGCGTCGCGTACCTCGACTTCACGGAGCGCGAGACGGGGTCGATCGAGGCCGGCAAGGCGGCCGACCTGATCGTCCTCGACAAGAACCTCTTCGCGATTCCGGCCTCGCAGATCCACGAGGCGAAGGTGCTGTGGACCCTGCTCGAGGGGAAGGAAGTGTACAGGGCGAAGGAGTTCGAGGCTGGCGAGTAGAGGTACCTAAGCGCAGCGATCAGCCTGTCATCCTGAGCGGAGCGAAGGATCCCGCGCTCGACAACCACGATCGCGTTCGAGCACGGGATCCCTCGTCGCTGCGCTCCTCGGGATGACAGGCGCTTCGCGCCAGAGTCACTTCTTCCGCGTGTAGACGAAGTCCCTCGTCTCGTCCTTGCCGTTCGAACGCGCGGTCCAGGCCTGCTGGAAGTGGTCGGCGTCCTGGAAGGTGACGACGAGGCGACGCATCACCGTCTCGCCGTCCTTCACGTTGGTCACATCGACGAACTGGAAGTCGACCTTCGTCGCCGTCGGATTCGTCGACGCCGCGGCGCGCATCCGGGGCTGATTGCCGATCGCGCAGTAGTGCGTCGCCACGACGGCGTCGCCGTCCGGCGCGTACATCGTGACCATGTTCATGTCGTGCTCGCCGTTCAGGCTCTCCATCAGGCTCGTCCCGTTGGAGACCAGCGTGTAGGTGACGGAGACCGGCTGGCTGCCCTCGTGCCCCTCCCATGTGCCGACGAGCGACTTCATCCTCTCCCACGCCGGATTCGCCTTCGTCTCGGCGGCGAGCGGCGCTCCGGCGGCGAGAGCGAGGGCGGCGGCGCCGGCGAGAGCCAGAGTGGCGGTCCTTCGCGAGACTCCCTGAGTCATGACGTCCTCCTTCTCAGTTCGACGCGACATCTTCTCGAGCGACCAGGCTGCCGAGACGATCCAGGCAGCCGATCCATCCCTTGTTGTGCTCGGAGCGCGCGACGGCGTTGGTGAAGCCCTCGTGCGTGACCGTGACCTCGGTCGACTTTCCGCGCTCGCGGAACTCGACGGTCACCGTCGTCTCGCCGGGCTCGCCGAACTCCGGGTTCTCGGGGAACCCCCACGTATAGACGAGCCGCTCGGGGGGCGTGACCTCTCGAAAGACGCCCTCGATGGCCCACGACCGTCCGGCATTCGTGCCCTCGAAGCGATAGCGCCCGCCCACGCGCAGGTCGAGCGTGCGGACCGTCATGTCGCCGTCGGCGTCCACGAACCAGCGGATCAGGAGCTCCGGGTCGGTCCAGGCCCGGTAGACCCTCAGGCGGGTGGCTTCGAACGTGCGCGAGACGCGGACCGGGGTTTCGACGGGCGGGTTCGGCGGCGTCGAGGATTGTTGCGAGACCATGGCTGCTCCTCCCTGGGTTGCGTTTGCTCGAGATATCGGCCGAGCGCCTCGAGTCGTTTCTCCCAGAACGCGGTGTAGTGGGCGATCCAGGCCGCGGCGGGCCGCATCGCGCGCGCCTCGAGACGGCAGTGGTGGACGCGTCCCTGTCGGGTGCGCGCGAGCAGTCCGGCTTCCTCGAGGACCCGCAGGTGCCGCGAAACGGCGGGCAGGGAGATCGCGAACGGGCGCGCCAGCTCCGACACCGAAACCTCCGGCGACTCGGCCAGCCGCGCCAGGATCGCACGTCGCGTGGGGTCGGCCAGGGCCCCGAACGTCGCGTCCAGAGCGGCGGTCGAATCAACCATTGTTAACCATATGGTTAACTATATAGTCCGCTCGACCCGAGGGTCAAGCGGCGAGCGAAGGGATGCCTAGGGGCTGGTGACGGTGACGCCGTCGAACGTATCGGTGCCGACGACGGCATTCCAGTGGCTGGTCACGGGGAGGCCGACGAAGACGCTCGTCGTCATCGTGATCGTGTCGGTGCCCACCAGGGTCCACGTCACGCCGTCGGGGGAAGCGTATCCGCTGAAGAGCGTCCCCTGTCGGACGAGCTTGACCCAGTAGGGCGCCGCAATCAGCGGGCCGTTGGTATTGCTGCTGGATCCGCCGGTGGCGATGCGGCGCTGGAAGACCGCGCCGTTGGCCGAGGTCACCGCCATCATGGCGTGGCGGGAGTTGGCCGCCAGGGTCTCGCGGATCATCACGCCGCCCTTGGCCCAGAAGTCGGTGCCCTCGACGCTGGCCACGCGGGCGATGATCGTGATGTTGTTGGCGGACATCGGCTGGTACACGTAGTGGAACTGGTCGGACGCGTTCCAGATGTCCGAGCCGCCGCCCTTGATCGTGAAGACCCCGCCCGCCCACGTCGCGCTGCCCGCGACGCCGGGTGAGCCGATGTCGGCATCCACCCACGGCGGGGGCAGACCGCCTCCGGCCGTGTTGACGACGATGTTGACCGGCGTCGAGGTCGTCGTCGCGCCGCCGTTGTCGGTGGCGACCGCTGTCAGGGCGTAGTTGCCGGCCGCGACGCCGTTCCAGGCGAAGCTGTACGGGCTCGTCGCGTCGGTCCCCAGGAAGACGCCGTTCTGGTAGAAGTCGACCTTCGTCACCGAACCGTCGGTGTCCGACGCGGTCGCGTTGATCGTGATGTTCGCGGGCGCCGTGAAGGTCGCGTTGTTCGCCGGCGAGGTGATGCTGACCGTCGGCGGGTTGTTCGACGACGGGTTGACCACGATGTTCACGGGCGTCGACGTTCCCGTTCCGCCGGCGTTGTCCGTGGCGATGGCGGTCAACGCGTAGTTGCCGGCCGCGACGCCGTTCCAGGCGAAGCTGTACGGGCTCGTCGCGTCGGTCCCAAGGAAGCTGCCGTTCTGGTAGAAGTCGACCTTGCTCACCGTGCCGTCGGTGTCCGACGCGGTTGCGTTGATCGTGATGTTGGCCGGCGCGGTGAACGTCGCGTTGTTGGCCGGCGAGGTGATGCTGACCGTCGGCAGGGCGTTGCCGACCCCCGTCGCCGAGACGTTGGCGAAGGTGTCGGTGCCGACGACGAGGTTGTAATGGCTGGTCACGGGCATGCCGACGAACACGCTGTTGGCCATCGCGATCGTGTCGGTCCCCACCAGCGTCCACGCGGTCCCGTCCGGGGACGAGTAGGCGTTGAACGTGTTCGACGTCCGCGTCAGCTTGACCCAGTAGGGCGCGACGGGGCCGGCGACGGTCGTGCTCGTGCTCGTGCCGCCCGTCGCGAGCCGACGTTGAAACGACACGCCGTTGGCCGACGTCAAGGCCATCATCGCGTGGCGCGAGTTGGCGGCCAGGGTCTCGCGGATCATCACCCCGCCCTTGGCCCAGAAGTCGGTGGGCTGGATGCTGGTGACCTGGGCGATGACCGTGATGTTCCCTGACATGGGCTGGTACACGAAGTGAAACTGGTCCGAGCCATTCCAGATGTCCGAGCCTCCGCCCTTGATCGTGAAGACGCCTCCGGCCCACGTCGCGCTGCCGGCGACGCCGGGTGAGCCGATGTCGGCGTCCAGCCACGGCGGCGGCAGCCCGCCTCCCGCCGTGTTGACGACGATGTTGACGGTCGCCGACGTCCTGGTCGCGCCGCCGTTGTCGGTGGCAATGGCGGTCAAGGCGTAATTGCCGGCCGCCACGTTGTTCCAGGCGAAGCTGTAGGGGCTGGTGGTGTCGGTCCCGAGCAGGATGCCATTCTGGTAGAAGTCGACCTTCGTCACGGTGCCGTCGGAGTCCGACGCGGTCGCGTTGATCGTGACGTTGGCCGGCGCGGTGAACGTCGCGCCGTTCGTGGGCGAAGTGATGCTGACCGTCGGCGGGTTGTTCGATGAGGGGTTGACCACGATGTTCACGGGCGTCGAGGTTCCGGTGCCTCCCGAGTTGTCGGTGGCGATCGCGGTCAGCGCATAGTTGCCGGCCGCGACGCCGTTCCAGGCGAAGCTGTACGGGCTCGTCGCGTCGGTCCCAAGGAAGCTGCCGTTCTGGTAGAAGTCGACCTTGCTCACCGTGCCGTCGGTGTCCGACGCGGTCGCGTTGATCGTGATGTTGGCCGGCGCGGTGAACGTCGCGTTGTTGGCCGGCGAGGTGATGCTGACCGTCGGCAGCTGGTTGGTGACGCCCGCGGCGGAGACGCTGTCGAAGGTGTCGGAGCCGGTGACGGCATTCCAGTGACTCGTCACCGGCATGCCGACGGACACGTTGCCCGCCATCGCGATCGTGTCGGTGCCCACCAGCGTCCAGGTGACCCCGTCGGGCGAGCCGTACCCGGTGAACGTGTTGCCGACGCGGGTCAGCTTGACCCAGTAGGGCGCGGCGACCAGCGCCCCTCCCGTGTGCTGGGTCGTGCCGCCCGTGACGGTTCGGCGCTGGAACGCCAGACCGTTCCCGGAGGTGAGGACCATCATGCAGTGGCGCGAGTTGGGCGCCAGGGTCTCGCGGATCATCACGCCGCCCTTCGCCCAGTCCGAGGTGGGCTGGATGCTGGCGACCCGCGCGATTACCGTGATGTTTCCCGACATCGGCTGGTAGACGAAGTTGAACTGGTCCGACGTGCCCTCGATGTCGGCGCCTCCTCCGCTGACCGTGAAGACCCCGTCGTTGTACAGGGCGTTGCCGGGAACTCCGGGGCTCCCGATGTCTTCGTCGATCCAGGGCGCCGGAAGGTTTCCTCCCTGGACGTAGGTCGCCGTGTAGGTCGCGTCGGTGGTCCCCGCGGTCACGGTGTGGCTCGCCGCGCCGCCGTCCGACCAGGAGGAGAACACGCTGGAGCCCTGGGGCGAGGGCGCGATCAGGCCGGTCTGGGAGTTGACGATGACGGTATGAACGAAGGGCGCCTGCGCGGTCGTGGTCCCCGCCGACAACTGCAGGCCGACCGGCACCGATTGCAGGTTGAAGTTGACGGTCTGCGGCTGGATGTTGACGCTCGTCGTCCCCTGCAACCCGCCGCTGTCGGTCGCCACCAGCTGGATCTCGAGGTAGGAGGGGTACTCGTGGTCCGGCGCCGGGAAGCTGCCGCTCGCGACACCCGAGAACGTCTGGTAGAGGTGCGTGTGGCAGTTGGACGGGCAGTGGTGGATGATGACCGACCACGAGAGCGCGCTCGGCGGCAGCGGGCCCTCCTCCGGATCGACGGCCGAGCCCGCGAAGTTGATCGTGTCGCCGACTTTCCAGGTCAGCGTCGAGGCGGGCGTCGTGATCGTGGGCGAAGGCGCGCTGTTGTTCGGGCTGATCTGGATGGGGTTGCTGAGGCTGCTCGCTCCGTGATTGTCCGTGACCTTGAGGCGCACGGTGACGGGCGTCGAGGTTGTGTAAGTGAAGCTCGGGTTCGCGGCGGTCGAATCGTCGTACTGGCCGTCCCCATCGAGGTCCCACGCGTAGGTGATCGTGTCGCCGGACTGGGCGGGCATCGACCCGGCGCTCGAGAAGTTGACGGTCAGCGGGAGCGGTCCGCCGAGGGGGTTGGCCGAGGCGACGGCGATCGGGCCGTACTCGATCCGCCAGATCTTTCCGCCGTCGAAGTCGGAGTAGTAGACGTTGCCGTCGGGTCCGATCTGAAGCTCGACGGGACCGGCGGCGTTGGAGGCGAACGGAATGATGTTCGCCGGGTTCGGATCGCCGCCGGTTCCGGGCAGCATGACCCACATGCAGCGGCGCGAGTAGTCCGAGAAGAAAAGCGCGTTGTTGTAGCTGGCGGGGTAATTGCTGCCGCCGCCGTAGAACGCCATCCCGGCCACCGAGGAGCTGCCCGTGGAGCAGCCGTCGTTGGGCAGGACCTGCGCGTTGTGGTTGTAGGTGAAGTACGGCGCGATCGTCTGGCCCTGCGTCGGACAGATGTTGAGGCCCGTGTACTGGGCGCCGTTTCCCTCGAAGCACGGCCAGCCGTAGTTGCGGGCCACCGTGTGGTCGGGGACTCGGTTGATCTCCTCCCAGGTGCTCCAGCCCACGTCGCCGATCCAGACGTCGTTGGTGCCGGGCTTGATGATCATCCGGAAGGGATTGCGGAAGCCGTAGGCGATGATGCGCTTTTCGTCGAGATCGTTGCTGCCGATCATGGGGTTGCCGGGTGCCGCGGCGCCGGTCGCGGGATCCAGGCGCAGGAGCGAGCCGCTCAGAACGCGCGGCTCGCCGGCCGTGCGGCGCGGGCTCTGGGAGCGCAGCGCGCCGCCCTCGGCCGTCGGCTTCGTCTGGGCGGTGCCGGCCGGGAACGGAGGATCGCCGCATGGGTTGGCCGGCGTGACGGGCGGCGTGCCCTGAGTCCCGCCGAACTGGCCCCAGTCGGCGTTGTCGAAGCTCGCGCCCTCGCCGCCGGTCACGTAGAGCATGCCGTCGGCGCCGAACGCCAGCGAGCCGACCGAATGGCTGGGGAACTGCTGGCACCAGTCCTCGATGAAGTTCTGCTCGCTGGCGGTCCAGTCCGTCCCGACCGCGAGGAGGCGCGACAGATGTCCGGTCACGACGCACCCGTCCGTCGTCGCGCCGGGAGGAGTCGGGCAGGGATCGGACGTCGGGTCGCCGCCAGTCGCCACCCACTTGGGTGGGGTGCCGCCGGGGAGAGCGTTATTGGCGTAGAGGACGTAGACGTAATGGTTCGTCGTGAAGTTGGGGTCGATCGCCAGGCCCAGCAGTCCGCGATCCCAGAAGTTGTGCACCTTGACCCGCAGGTCGGCCACGATCGTGGGCGTGGTGGCCGTCAGGCTGTCGAACTTCTTGATGAGCCCGCTCTTCTCGGCGACGATCACGCTGCCGTCGGGCAGGAAGCGCACGGCGGTCGGATTCACGAGGCCGCTGAAGACCTGGACCTCGTGGAAGGAGGTCTGCTTGTACGATGTCTGAGCCGATGCGGCCGCCGCCGCGCCGAGCGCGAGCAATGCGGCGAGGCCGCGGGCAACGAAACGAAAACCCGAAGACTCTGGCGTCCTCACGGTCCCTCCTCCGGCGGATCCATCCTTACCGTGTGGGCGAAGTATTTCGCCCCCTGGTCGAAAGATCAAGAGGGACCTGTTCGGTCGATCAGGTGCCCGTCGGCGCCCTTCGGTGAGGCAAGTCCCGGCGATTGCTGGGTTTCAGGCCCTCACGGAAGGTTGAACGTCTTCGTCAAGAACGCCGCCATCTGCCCTCGCGTGTTGGGGTCGTCCGGGCAGTAGCGCAGCGGATCGCTGGCGCAGCCGCCGGTGATCCCGCGGCTGTAGAGGTCCTCGATCCAGGCGACCGAGAAGTAGTCGAGCGGAACGTCGGCGAAGATCCCCACCGGAGGCGGAGGCACGTAGCCCGAGCCGAGCAGGGTCTTCAGAAGGAAGACCGCCATCTGGCCGCGGGTGACGGGGTCGTTGGGGCAGTACGTCGTCGGCGTGCAGCCGCCGGTGACGCCGCGGTGGTAGAGGTCCTCGATCCAGTCGGCGGCGAAGTCGCCGGGCTGGACGTCTTCGAAGATCGTGCCGGTCGCCGGCGGCGGGACGTAGTCCGCGCCGAGGCTGCTCTTGAGGAGGAAGACCGCCATCTGCGCGCGCGTGTTGGGATCGTCGGGACAGTAGACGGTGCCGTCCTTGCAGCCCGCCGTGATGCCGTTGCGCGCGATCGTGTCGACGAAGTCGTGGAAGGGGTCCGACGGCGGAACGTCGAGGAAGTCGACCTGCACTTTCGCGATGCCCTGCGGCGAGTCGCATCCGCCGTTGGTCTCGACGACCTCCAGGGTCATCGTGGTGCCCGGACCGCCGGCGTCGAAGGTGATCGTGTCGGAGCCCTGGCCGCTCGTGATCGAGCCCCCCGTCAGCGTCCACGCGTAGGTCGATCCGTCGTGGAGCGGCGCCGAGGCTGGAATTCCGGTCGCGCCGACCGGGACCCACTCCGCGACGGTGATCGCGGGCGTCGAGAGGATCCCGATCGTCGTCGTGGCGGTCGCGGTGTTGTTGCCGGGGTTCGCGTCGGTGGTCGAGGAGCTCACGGTGGCCGAATTGACGGCGGAGTTCGTGCCGCCGGCCGGCGTGACCACGATCGCGATCGGCGGCGCCTGGCCGATGTCGAGCGAGGGGAGCGAGCAGGTGACGACGGCCGTGCCGGTGCACGTCCAGCCCGTGCCGCCGGCGCTCACGAGCGTCGCACCGGCCGGGATCGTGTCCCTTACCGAGACGGCGATCGCGCGCGAGAGCCCGGCGTTCGCGACGGTGAGGCCGTAGGTGATGTCCTGTCCGCCGCAGACGCCGTCCGGCGCCGCCATCAGGATCGACAAATCCGCCCGACTCTGGAAAGTCGCGGTCAGCGTGACGGGCGTCGCGGGCGCGATGATCGTGTGGCTCTCGGCGCCGAGATCGGACCAGGCGGCGAATTCCCAGACGGTGGGGAAGGCGCCCTGCGGAGACGGCGCGTCGAGTCCGGTCTGCGAGTTGACGATGACCGTCTTGACGAACGGTGCCGCGGCGGTGGTCGTCCCGGCCGTCAGCTGCAGGCCCGCCGGGACCGACTGCATCGAGAGGTCCACCGTCTGCGGGTTGATGTTCACGCTCGTCGACGCGGCGTTGCCGTCCGAGTCGGTGGCCGTCAGCTGGATCTCGAGGTACGAGGGGTACTCGTGGTCCGGCGCCGGGAAGCTGCCGCTCGCGACCCCGTGGAACGTCTGGTAGATGTGCGTGTGGCAGTTGGACGGGCAGTGGTGAATGATGACCGTCCAGTCCAGGCGGCTCGGATCGAGCGGACCGTCCTGGGGATCGGTCGCCTGTCCCGAGAACGCGATGATGTCGCCGACCTTCCAGGTCAGAGTCGACGGCGGGGTCAGGATCGTCGGCACGGGAGCGATCGGGCCGGCTTCGATCGGGATCGGATCGCTGACGTCGAAGCCGCCGCGCTGATCGGTGACCTTGAGACGCACCTGGTACGCGCCAGGAACCGTGTACTGGAAGGACGGCGTGGGCGAGGTCGAGTCGTCGAACTGGCCGTCGCCGTCGAGGTCCCACGCGTAGGTCAGCGTGTCGCCGGGCTGCGCGGGCACCGAGCCCGTGCCGTCGAAGCTGACGGTCAGGGGAATCGGGCCCGACGTCGGGCTCGTCGCGACGGCGACGGCGGACAGGCCGTACTTGACGCGCAGGATCTGACCGCCGTCGAAGTCGACGTAGTACAGGTCACCCTCCGGCCCGATCTGCAGGTCCACCGGACCGTTGGCGTTGGAGGCGAACGCCGCGCGCAGCGACGGGTCGGGATCCTGGCCGCCGCCCGCGAACATCACCCACACGCACCGGCGCGTGTAATCCGAGAAGAAGAGCGCGCCGTTGTAGTCGGACGGATAATTGCTCCCGCCCTGATAGAAGGCCATGCCGGCGATGGCCGAGCTGCCGACGGAGCAGCCATCGCCCGGAACCACGGACGCGCCGTGGTTGTAGGTGAAGAACGGCGCGGTCGTCGAGCTCTGCGACGGGCAGATGTTCAGGCCCGTGATGTAGCTCGTGGGCCCCTCGAAGCAGGGCCAGCCGAAGTTGCGTGCCGTGGGGATGTCGGGGATGCGGTCGATCTCCTCGTACGCGCTCGAGCCGACGTCGGCGATCCAGACGTCGTTCGTGCCCGGCCTGACGATCATCCGGAACGGGTTGCGGAAGCCGAAACCGATGATGCGCTGCTCGTCCGCGTCGCTGCTCCCGCCGAGGGGATTGCCGGGAGCGGCCAGCCCGGTCGCCGGGTCGAGCCGCAGCACCGAGCCGTTCAGGACGCGCGGCTCGCCGGCGGCACGCCGCGGGCTCTGGCTGCGCAGCGATCCTCCCTCGGCCGTCGGCTTGACCTGATCCCCGCCGACCGGCACCGGAGGATCGCCGCACGGGTTCTTGGGGGTCACCGGCGGATGGCCCGACGTCCCGCCGAACTGTCCCCAGTCCTGGTTGTTGAAGTTCGCGCCCTCGCCTCCGCTCAGGTAGAGCATGCCGTCGGCACCGAAGGCGAGCGCGCCCATCGAGTGGCTCGGGAACTGCTGGCACCAGTCCTCGATCAGGACCTGCTCGCTGGCGGTCCAGTCGTCGCCCACCGCGGTCAGCCGCGAGAGGTGTCCGCTGATGACGCAGCCGTCCGTCGTCGCGCCGGGCGGAGTCGGGCAGGGATCCGAGGTCCCGTCCCCGGGGCCCCAGCGCGGAGGCGTTCCTCCGATCGGGGCGTCGTTCGAGTAGACGACGTAGACGAAGTGATTCGTCGCGAAGTCGGGGTCGATCGCGAGGCCCAGGAGGCCGCGGTCCCAGAAGTTGTGCACCTTCAGCCGCAGGTCGGCGACGACGGTCGGCGTGGGGGAGGTCAGGCTGTCGAACTTCTTGATGAGGCCGCTCTTCTCGGCCACGAGCACGCTGCCGTCCGGGAGGAAGCGGATCGTCGTGGGATTGACCAGGCCGCTGAAGACGACCGATTGGCTGAACCCGGGCTGGTGGAAATCGATCGCGAGGGCGCTCGAGGAGGCGAGCAACAGAGCCACCGCGACACACCACTCCCGAATACGCCGGAAAGGATTTGGCTTCAAGGGCACCACCCTGGCGGTCTCTGGAAGGAACCTCGATTCCGTATCGGCGAAGCGTCCGCGACGCTACCACGTCGCCGGCGTCCAGAAACTGTCCGTCAGGACAGGCGATTCCTCGCGAAGCCTCTCACGGCAAGGAAAACGTCAGCGTCAGGAATACCGCCATCTGGCCCCGGGTATTGGGGTCGTCCGGGCAGTAGCGCAGCGGATCGGTGGCGCAGCCGCCGGTGATGCCGCGGTTGTAGAGGTCCTCGATCCAGGCGACCGAGAAGTAGTCGAGCGGAACGTCGGCGAAGATTCCCACCGGAGTCGGGGGCACGTAGTCCGAGCCGAGCAGAGTCTTCAACAGGAAGACCGCCATCTGGCCGCGGGTGACGGGGTCGTTGGGGCAATACGTCGTCGGCGTGCAGCCGCCGGTGATGCCGCGGTTGTAGAGGTCCTCGATCCAGTCGGCGGCGAAGTCGCCGGGCTGGACGTCTTCGAAGATCGTGCCGGTGGCGGGCGGCGGGACGTAGTCCGCGCCGAGCTTGCTCTTGAGGAGGAAGACCGCCATCTGCGCGCGCGTGTTCGCGTCGTCGGGGCAGAAGTCGCCGTTCCCGCAGCCCACCGTGATGGCGTTGCGCGCGATCGTGTCGATGAAGTCGTGGAAAGGGTGCGACGGAGGCACGTCGAGGAAGTCGACCTGGACCCTGGCCGTGCCCGGCAGGGTGTCGCACGCGCCCCCCGACTCGACGACCGAGAGGCTCATCGTGGTCCCGGGGCCGCCCGCGTCGAAGGTGATCGCGCTGGTGCCCTGGCCGCTCGTGATCGTGCCTCCCGTGAGCGTCCAGGTGTACGTATGCCCCGAGTGGAACGGGGCGCTTGCGGGGATCCCCGTGGCTCCCACGACGACCCAACTCGCGACGGTGATGGTCGGCGCCGTCGACGCGCCGACGACGGTCGTGGCAGTGGCGGTGTTGTTGCCCGGGTTCGCGTCGGCGACCGAAGAGTTCACGGTGGCCATGTTGGTGGCCGAGTTGCTGCCGGCCGCCGGCGTGACGACGATCGTGATCGGGGGCGCCGTGCCGACGTCGAGCGCGATCAGCGAACACGTGACGACGGTCGTGCCGCTGCACGTCCAGGCGCTCCCGCTCGCGCTCACGAGCGTCGCGCCGGATGGCAGCGTGTCCTGCATCGTGACCGTGGTGGCGCGCGAGAGGCCGGCGTTCGCGACCGTCAGGACGTAGCTGATGTTCTCTCCGGTGCAGACGCCCCCCGGGGCCGACATCTGAAGTGAGAGGTCGGCGCGGTTCTGGAAGGTCGCGGTGTACGTCGCCGGGCTCGAGGTCGCCGTGACCGTATGGCTCTCGGCGCCGCCGTCGGACCACGAGGCCCATTCCCAGATGGTCGGGTAGGTGCCCTGCGGGGACAGGGCATCGATGCCGGTCGCCGAGTTGACGATGACCGTATGGACGTAGGGCGTCGTGGCGGACGTCGTGCCGGCGTTGATGACGAGCCCCGTCGGGACGGACTGCATCGTCAGGTTCACCGTCTGCGGCTGGAGATTCACGCTCGCGGTTCCGACGAGACCCTGGCTGTCGGTCGCGTTGAGCTGGATCTCGAGGTACGACGGGTACTCGTGGTCCGGCGCCGGGAAGCTGCCGCTCGCGACGCCGTCGAAGGTCTCGTAGATGTGCGTGTGGCAGTTGGACGGGCAGTGGTGGATGATGACCGTCCAGTCGAGCGCGCTCGCGGGCAGTACGCCGTCCTGCGGATCCACCGCCTGTCCCGAGAACGAGATGATGTCGCCGACCTTCCACGTCAGCGTCGGCGGCGGGGTCAGAATCGTCGCGACCGGCGCGTTCGCGCCCACCTGGATCTCGATCGGGTCGCTGATCGCGGAGCCGCCGCGCTGATCGGTGACCTTGAGGCGCACCTCGAAGGTCCCGGTCGTCGTGTACGTCCAGGAGGGCGTCGGAGAGGAGGAGTCGTCGAACTGGCCGTCGCCGTCGAGGTCCCACGCGAAAGTCAGCGTGTCGCCCTGCTGCGCGGGGACGGAGCCGGTGCCGTCGAAGGTCACGGTCAGCGGCGCGTTCCCGGACGTCGGGCTCGTCGCGACGGCAATCGCATTGAGGCCGTACTGGATCCGGAGGATCTGTCCTCCGTCGTAGTCGGAGTAGTAGACGTTGCCGTCGGGCCCGATCTGCAAGTCCACCGGCCCGCTGGCGTTGGCGGCGAACGCCGCGACGTTGGTCGGGTCCGGATCGCCGCCGGCACCCGGGAACATCACCCACATGCAGCGGCGCGTGTAGTCCGAGAAGAAAAGCGCGTTCGTGTAATTGGACGGGTAGTTGCTCGCGCCCGCGTAGAACGCCATCCCGGCGATGGCCGAGCTGCCGACCGTGCAGCCGTCGCCCGGCACGACGGAGTCCCCGTGGTTGTATTCGAAGTAGGCGGCCGTGGTCTGGTCCTGGGTGGGGCAGATGTTCAGGCCCGTGTACCCCGGGGAACCGGGCCCCTCGAAGCAGGGCCAGCCGAAGTTGCGGGCCGTCGCGATATCAGGAACCCGATTGATCTCCTCCCACGTGTTCCAGCCCACGTCCGCGACCCAGACGTCGTTGGTGCCGGGCTTGACGATCATCCGGAAGGGATTGCGGAATCCGTACGCGACGATCCGCTGCTCGTCGGGATCGCTGCTCCCGATCATCGGGTTGCCCGGCGCCGCGGCTCCCGTCGCCGGATCGAGGCGCAGGAGCGAGCCGTTGAGGACGCGCGGCTCGCCGGCCGTCCGGCGCGGGCTCTGCGCGCGCAGCGCCCCGCCCTCTGCGGTCGGCTTGGTCTGTGGCACGCCGACCGGGAACGGCGGGTCGCCGCACGGGTTGGCCGGCGTGACCGGCGGCATGCCCAGGGTCCCGCCGTACTGACCCCAGTCGTAGTTGTCGAAGTTCGACCCCTCGCCGCCGGTCATGTAGAGCATCCCGTCGGCGCCGAAGGCGAGCGCGCCGATGGAGTGGCTGGGGAACTGCTGGCACCAGTCCTCGATCAGGACCTGCTCGCTCGCGGTCCAGTCCGTCCCGACGGCGGTGAGCCGCGAGAGGTGTCCGCTGATCACGCAGCCGTCCGTCGTCGCGCCGGGCGGGGTCGGGCAGGGATCCGAGGTCCCGTCCCCGGGGCCCCACACCGGGGGAGTGCCGCCGATCGGGGCGTCGTTCGAGTAGGAGACGTAGATGTAGTGGTTCGTCGTGAAGTTGGGGTCGATCGCGAGGCCCAGGAGGCCGCGGTCCCAGAAGTTCATCACCTTGACGCGCAGGTCGGCCACGACCGTCGGCGTGGGGGAGGTCAGGCTGTCGAACTTCTTGATGAGGCCGCTCTTCTCGACCACGAGCACGCTGCCGTCGGGCAGGAAGCGCATCGTGGTCGGGTTGACGAGCCCGCTGAAGACGACGGTCTCGCTGAACCCGGCCTGCTTGAAGTCGGTCGCGGAGAGGGTCGCCGCCCCCAGGGCTAACTCGAGGACCGTCGTCAGCGCGAGGATGAAGCGCGGCCGACGGAGCAAAGAATTCGGCTTCAACGCACCAGCCTCCCGCCGGTCCGGCTCAAGTCGGAACCTCTATCCGTGTGACTTCGGAGCCTAACAGGGAACACGGCCCAACCCACAAGCAAGACTGATACCCGCCGGTTTTCCGGACCAATAGAAACAACGCGCGAGCCGGCCCCTGGGGTTACAGGGTTTTCGTGCCCGAAGGGGAAGCTCAGAGAGCTAAACGGGGGATTAAGGCGGCGGCGCCAGCGCGATGCCGGCGCCGCCCCGGGAAGGCGAGCGGACGCTTACTCGGCCGCTGGGCGCTGACGAAAACGTCGCTCGAGGCTGCGGCTCATTGGAGGCCGAACGTCAAGGTCAGGAACACGGCCATCTGACCTCTCGTGTTCGGGTCGTCCGGGCAGTAGCGCAGTGGGTCGGTGCCGCAGCCGCCGGTGATGCCGCGGTTGTAGAGGTCCTCGATCCAGGCGACCGAGAAGTAGTCGAGCGGGACGTCGGCGAAGATCCCCACCGGAGTCGGAGGCACGTAGCCCGAGCCGAGCAGGGCCTTCAGAAGGAAGACCGCCATCTGGCCGCGGGTGACGGGGTCGTTGGGGCAGTACTTCGTCGGCGTGCAGCCGCCGGTGATGCCGCGGTTGTGGAGGTCCTCGATCCAGTCGGCGGCGAAGTCGCCGGGCTGGACGTCTTCGAAGATCGTGCCGGTCGCCGGCGGCGGGACGTAGTCCGCGCCGAGGCTGCTCTTGAGGAGGAAGACCGCCATCTGTGCGCGCGTGTTGGGATCGTCGGGGCAGAAGTCGCCGTTCCCGCAGCCGGCCGTGATGGCGTTTCGGGCGATCGTGTCGATGAAATCGTGGAAGGGGTGCGACGTCGGCACGTCCAGGAAGTCGACCTGGATCTTCGCCTCCGAGGCCGGCGAGACGCACGACGTGTTGGACTCGGTCACCTGGAGATCCATCGTGGTGCCGGGATCGCCGGCGTCGAAGGAGATCGTATCGGTGCCCTGGCCGCTCGTGATCGTGCCTCCCGTGAGCGTCCAGGTGTACGTGGAGCCCGCGTGGAGCGGGACCGACGCGGTGATTCCGGTCGCGCCGGGGACGACCGAGAGGGGAGCGGTCAGGACGGGCGCCGAGACCGGCGTGCCGACCGTCACCGTGGCGCTGCCGGTTCCCACGGCGCTGCAGTTGAGGTCGGCGACGGAGGTGACCGTGTAGATCGTGGTCGTGAGCGGGCTGACGATCCGGGTGGCCGGCGAGGCGGCGACGCCCGACTGGACGAACCCGTCGGACCAGGTGACCGTCCACGGGGCCGTGCCCGTCAGCGCCGCCTGGATCGAGGTCGAGTTCCCGAGGCAGATCGTCGCGTCGCCCGAGACGACCGCCGCCGGCGCCGCGTTGACGGTGGTGTTGGCGGAGCTCGTGTTGTTGGCGGACGCCGGGTCGCTCGTCGCCGAGGTCACGGAGGCGGCATTGACGGACGTCCCGGACGCGGCGGGCGCGTTGAGGAGGATCGCGATCGCGGGCGCGGCTCCGACCGCGAGGGCGGGGCGCGTGCACGTGACCGTGGAGGTCCCCGAGCAGGTCCAGCCGGTTCCGGAGGCCGACACGAAGGACGCGCCCGCCGGGATCGTGTCGGTGACCGAGACCGAGGCGGCGTCCGAGGGACCGGCGTTCGAGACGTTCAGGGTGTAAGCGAGCGGGCCACCGGCGCAGACGGTCGGGGGCGCGAGCTGGGAGATCGAGAGGTCCGCCACCGCGAACACGTTGGAGATGACGGAGGCCGAGTTGTTCGCGGGGACCGCGTCGGCCGTGGTCGAGGAGATCGTCGCCGCATCGGTGATCGGGCCCGCGGCCGAAGGCGCGGTGACGGCGATCGAGACCGGCGCCGCGGACGCGATGCCGAGCGACGGCGTCGTGCAGACGACGGGGCCGGTTCCCGAGCAGCTCCAGCCCGTGCCGGAGGCCGAGACGAAAACGACGCCGGGCGGCAGCGTGTCGGTGAGCGTGAGGGAGTTGGCCTGCGACGGGCCGGCATTGGCGACGCTCAACGTGTAGGTGAGAGTCGCTCCGGCTCCGACCGGCTCCGGCGCGGCCTGGAGGCCCACCGAGAGGTCGGCGTGGGTCGTGTACGTCGCGGTGTAGGTCACGGGCGACGCGCTCGCGACGACGGTGTGGCTCTGCGCCCCGCCGTCCGACCAGGACGAGAAATCGTAGACGTTCGGGAAGGTCCCCTGCGGCGAGGGCGCGTCGAGGCCCGTCTGCGAGTTGACGATGACCGTCTTGACGAACGGCGCCGTCGCGGTCGTCGTCCCCGCGGTCAGCTGCAGCCCGGCCGGCACCGACTGGAGCGTCAGGTCGACCGTCTGGGGATTGATGTTCACGCTCGCCGTGCCCTGCAGGCCGCCGCTGTCGGTCGCGGTCAGCTGGATCTCGAGGTACGAGGGGTACTCGTGATCCGGGGCCGCGAAGCTCCCGCTCGCGACGCCGTCGAACGTCTGGTAGAGGTGCGTGTGGCAGTTCGACGGGCAGTGGTGGATGATCACCGACCAGCTCAGGTGGCTCGGGCCGAGCACGCCCTCCTGCGGATCCGTCGCGCCGCCCGAGAAGTTGATCGTGTCGCCCACCTTCCACGTCAGCGACGCGGTCGGCGTGTCGATCGTCGCGGTGGGCGCGTTGGCGGCGCTGGCCGTGACCGTGACGTGGTCGAAGGTGTCGGTGCCGAGCACCGCGTTGTTGTGGCTCGTGACCGGCAGTCCGATGAACACGCTCGTCGACATCGGGATCGTGTCCTCGCCCAGGAGGAACCACGTCGTTCCGTCGGGCGAGGAGAACGCGCTGAAGTCGTCGCCGCTTCGGGCGAGCATGATCCAGTAGGGCGCGCCCACGGCGGGGCCGTTCGTGTGGACCGTCGGGCCGCCGGTGAGCAGCCGGCGCTGGAAGGCGACCCCGTTCTCGGCGGTGACGACCGTCATCGCCTGCTTGGAGTTGGCGGCGAGCGTCTCGCGGATCATCACGCCCGCCTTCGCCCACTCGTGGGTGTCCTCCAGGCTCGCGACGCGCGCGACGATCGTGCCGTCGCCGCTCAGGGACTGGTAGACGTAGTGGAACGCGTCGACGTTGTTCTCGATGTCCGCTCCCGATCCCTTCACCGTGAAGACGCCCGAGGCGAAGGTCGCGCTGCCGGGGACGCCGACCGCCCCGACGTCCTGATCGAGCCACGGCGGGGGGAGGCCTCCGCCCACGAAGGTGTAGGTCGCGGTGTAGGTGGCGGGACCGGCGGGCGCGGTGATGACGTGGCTCGCGTCGCCGCCGTCGGACCAGGAGGTGAACTGGTAGCCGCCCTGCGACGTCGGCGCGCTGACCGCGTTGGACGACCCGACGATGACCGTGCGGTCGAACGGCGTCGAGGCGGTCGTGGCGTCCACGGTCAGCTGCAGCCCGGCGGGCGCCGAGTCGAACGTGAGGTCGACGGTCTGCGGGTCGAGCGTCACGGACGTCGTGCCCGGCAGGTTCTGGCTGTCGAGCGCCGTGAGCTGGATCTCGAGCGTCGCCGGGTACTCGGTGTCCGGAGCGAGGAAGGATCCGGAGTCCACGCCGTCGAAGGTCTGGTAGAGCGTGTCGCAGCCCGACGGGCAGTTGTGGATGATGACCTGCCAGTGAAGGGCGCTCGGCGGGAGGACGCCGTCCTCGGGGTCGGTGGCCGAGCCCGAGAAGCTGATCGAGTCGCCGACCTGCCAGGTCAACGACGGCGCGGGGGTGTCGATGACCGGAACCGGCGGATCGTTCCCGACGAGCACCGTGATCGGCGCGCTCACCGCGACCGCGCCTCGCTGGTCCGTGACCTGCACGCGCACCTGGAACGCGCCGGGCGAGAGGTACTCGAAGCTGGGAGTCGCCGAGGTGGAGTCGTCGAACTGGCCGTCGCCGTCCAGGTCCCAGGCATAGCTCAACGTGTCGCCGGGAACCGCCGGCACCGAGCCGGTGGCGTCGAAGCTGACGGTCAGCGGCACGCCGCCGGAGGTCGGGCTCGTCGGCACGGCGACCGCGGAGAGGCCGTACTCGACTCGGCGGATCTCGCCGCCCTGGAAGTCGACCCAGTAGAGCTTGCCGTCGGGGCCGGTGATGAGGTCCACGGGCCCGCCGCCGGCGACCGAAGCGAACGCGATCCGCGTCGTCGGGTCCGGTGTTCCGGTGCCGTCGGGGAACATGGCCCAGATGCAGCGGCGCGAGTAGTCCGAGAAGAAGAGCGCGCCGTCGTACGCCGCGGGGTAGTTGTTGCCGCCCTCGGAAAACGCCATGCCGGCGATCGACGAGCTTCCCGTCGAGCAGCCGTCCCCGGGCACGACGGAGCTGCCGTGGTTGTAGGTGTACAGCGGCGCCGTCGTCTCCGGCTGCGTGGGGCAGATGTCCAGGCCCGTGTACTGCGTCCCGTTGCCCTCGAAGCACGGCCAGCCGAAGTTGCGCGCGACCGAGATGTCCGGGACCCGGTTGATCTCCTCCCACGTGCTCCAGCCGACGTCAGCGATGAAGACGTCGTTGGTGCCCGGCTTAAGGATCATGCGGAAGGGATTGCGGAACCCGTAGCCGACGATTCGCCGCTCGTTGGCGTCGGTGCTGGAAAAGAGCGGGTTGTCGGGAGGCGCGTCGCCCGTCGCCGGGTCGATGCGCAGGAGGGCTCCGTTCAAGAGGCGGGGCTCCCCGGCCGTGCGGCGCGGGCTCTGGCTCCGCAGCGCGCCGCCCTCCGCCGTCGGCTTGGTCTGCGGGGTGCCGATGGGGAACGGCGGGTCGCCGCACGGGTTGGCCGGGGTCGGCGGCGGGCCCCCCGAGGTTCCCCCGAACTGTCCCCAGTCGGCGTTGTCGAAGCTCGCGCCGTCGCCGCCGGTCAGGTACATCATCCCGTCGGCGCCGAAGCCGATCGCGCCGACCGAGTGGCTGGGGAACTGCTGGCACCAGTCTTCGAGCAGCACCTGCTCGCTCGCGGTCCAGTCGTTGCCGACGGCGACCAGCCGCGAGAGGTGCCCGCTGATGACGCACCCGTCGGTGGTGGGTCCCGGCGGGGACGGGCAGGGGTCGGAGGTCCCGTCTCCGGGTCCCCACCGCGGAGGCGTGCCGCCGATCGCCGCGTCGTGCGAGTAGAGAACGTAGACGTAATGGTTGGTCGCGAAGTTGGGGTCGATCTCGAGCCCGAGAAGCCCGCGGTCCCAGAAGTTGTGGACCTCGGTCCGCAGGTCGGCGACGACCGTATAGGTGTTCGTGAAGATGTCGGGGAAGACCTTGATCAGGCCGCTCTTCTCCGCGACCAGCACGCGCCCGTCCGGCAGGAAGCGCAGGGTGGTCGGGTTCGTCAGCCCGCTGAACACGACGGTCTCGGTGAAGCCGGGTTGCTTGTAGCTGGTCGCGAGGAGGCCACCCGGGAGCAGGAGAAATCCCACGAGCGCGGCAAGCGGCAGGCTCCTCCCACGGAGCGAAGTAGGACGCATCAAGGCGAGCCTCCGGCGGGTTCGTTTTGGTCGCAACCCATCAGTTTTCGTTAGGCCGACGAGTATCGGGCACGCTGTCCGAAAGCGCAAGTGGAACCTGTACGAACGTTCAGATCCAAGGGTTTACGGAAGGCTGAGCGTCCTGGTCAGAAACACCGCCATCTCGCCTCGGGTGTTGGGGTTGCCCGGGCAGTAGAGCGGCGGCGAGGCCTGGCAGCCTCCCGTGATCGCGCGCGAGGCGAGGTCCTCGATCCAGTCCGCCGCGAAGTCACCGGGGTGCACGTCGTCGAAGACGGTGCCCGTCGCGGGCGGCGGCGTGTAGCCGCTGCCGAGAGAGGTCTTCAGGAGGAACACGGCCATCTCCGCGCGGGTCACCGGCGCGTCCGGGCAGTACTTCCCGCCGCCGCAGCCCGCGGTGATCCCACGGCCGGCGAGGTCCTCGATCCATCCGGCCGCGAACGCACCGGCCGGGACGTCCGAGAAGAGCGTCCCCGTCGCGGGCGGCGGCGCGTAATTCGCGCCGAGCTTCGCCTTGAGAAGAAACACCGCCATCTGCGCGCGCGTGACCGAGGCGTCGGGGCAGTAGCTCCCGCCGCCGCAGCCCACGGAGACGCCGTCGTCCGCGACGGTCATGACGAAGTCGTAGAAGGGGTGCGCTGGCGGCACGTCGTCGAAGTCGAGGAGCGTGACGGCGAGGGTGGCCGAGCGCGCCGGCAGTGTGAGCGTCAGCGCGCCCGCCGAGGGCATCGCGGTGCCGGCGGATCCCAGGCGCGCCGCCGGGTCGAAACGCCACAGCCGCGAGCGCCAGTGGAGCGGGGATGCGGAGCCGACGTCGGCGTCGAGGCTCGCGGTCGCCTTGTTGAACAGGAGGAGGAAGAGCCGCGTGCCGGATCCCGCGACCGCGTAGGCCCCGAGCTGGTCGACGTCGGCGCTGATCGCGCGCACGGAGTCGCCGGCGACCGGCGATCCCGCGCCGTCGTAGTCGCGGTACATCCGGAACGCGTCCTCGACGCGCGTGTCCGCCGCCGGGCTGACCCACCGCGTCGCGAGGTCCACGCCCTCGCGGCCGAAGATCGCGAGCGCCTCCGCCTGGGCGAGCGCGCGAGCTCTCTCCGGCGTCGTTGCCCCAGTTGTACTCGGTGATCGCGAGCTTCGTCCCCGGATAGCGCGCGGCGATCCAAGCCTTCATCCGCGGGATGAGCTGCACGATCCCGCCGCAGCAGCTGCCGATCCAGGACTCGTCCACGTAGTCGGGGTCGTAGAGCGACTTGAGGGTGCGCAGGCGCAGCGCCGAGGTGGCGGCCGACTCGTCGTCCGAGAGCGCGACGCCGGACGCCTGCGGGTAGTAGTGGATGTCGAGGTAGTCGACGAGGCGGACGCCGTGCGCGGTCTCGTAGTCGTGCGCCTGCTGCAGGTACCACTCCAGGTAATGCACCCCGCCGTGCGCCGCGAGGTCGGGCCCGCCGTCGGAGCAGCCGTCCAGGGCGGACCAGAAGTACGCGCACCAGCCCCAGGGCACGGGCCCGAGGACGAGCGCGGCCGGGTCCTGGGTCTTGATCGCCGACGCGTAGTCCACCGTCCGCTGCCAGATCTCGTCGTAGGACAGCGGCGCGGGATGCACGTCGCGGTGCGTCGAGTTCCACAGGTCCGGCTCGTTGTCGAGGGCGAAGAGCCGCGGGCCGCCGGCGGCCGCCGTCCCGACGCGCCCCGCGATGTGCGCCATCCACCCCGTCACGAAGTCCGGGCCGATCTCGCGCGAGGTGTCGTGGGGATCGTTGCCGGTGATCGGCGTGCCGTCCGGATGGTTGCCGTTGCCCGCGTCGGGCTGGCACCACGGCGGAAAGCCGGTGACCGTGCACTCGGTCGCCTGCTGCGCGCCGTACTCGGCGACCGAGAAGCCCCAGCGCCGCACGCGGTCGATCGGCGTCCAGCCGATGAGCGGCACCGTAATCACGGGCTCGCCGCCGGCCTGAAGCGTCTGGTCGATGAACACGTCGGCGGCGGAGCCGTCGGGGAGCGTGCCGGGATCCGGTCCGGACTCGATGTTGTAGAAGAACCAGTCGCTCGCGTGGTTCGCGATGTCGTCCTGCCAGGAGTAGCGCGTCGTCGAGTTGCCGCCCCAGCGCCGCACCGGCCACTTCAGATCGGCGGCCTGCGCGTCGTCGCCGAAGTTCACCCCGTAGACGAGCGGCGAGATCGCGTGGCGGTCCGCCCCGTGATCGACGGAGACCGCGACCGTCGCGTTCGGCTGCTGGAGGGGGGAAAGAACGAGCAGCGCCTGAACGATCTGAACCTGAACCTGGATCGGAAACATCGACGCCTCCGCGCTCGGAGCGGCGGGGAAAACGCCCCGTCCGAAAGCCGCGAGGGCGTTCCGTGGAGGCGTTCTTCTCGATGTCCGAGTGCGCGTTGAGTGTAGCGCCGCCGCTCCGGGCGGACGAGCTGGCCGTAAGGGCAGGGTCTCTACGGGCGAGGCACGACGATCGGCGTTCGTTCGTGGGTGCGCGGCCGCTCGACCGGCTGACGCTGCCCGGCCAACGTCACTCTCCTGATCCGATTCTCGCCGCGGCGGACGTACCAGAGATTGCCGTCGAGTTCCTATTGAAACAAGAAGGTCTTCGTCAGAAACACCGCCATCTGGCCGCGCGTGTTGGGCTGATCCGGACAGTAGAGGAGCGGATCCGCCTGGCAGCCTCCGGTGACTCCGTCGGCATAGAGCTGCTCGATCCAGTCGGAGAAGGGGAACTCGGGCGTCGCCGGGCAGGGCACGTCGGCGAAGACGCTCGCGCAGGGGTTCGGCGTGTAGCCGGAGCCGTTCTTCGCCTTCAGGAGGAAGACCGCCATCTCGCCGCGACTGACGGGGGCGTCGGGACAGTAGGAGGTGGCCGTGCAGCCGCCGGTGACGCCGAGCGCGTGGAGCTCCTCGATCCAGTCGGCCGCGAAGTCGCCGACGTGCACGTCGTCGAACACCGTTCCGGTGGCCGGCGGAGGCACGTGGTCCGCGCCGAACTCGGCCTTCAGCAGGAAGACGGCCATCTCGGCGCGCGTGTTGGAGCTGTCGGGGCAGAAGACGGTCCCGTCCCCGCAGCCGGCGGTGGTCCGGTGGCGGCGGATCGTGTTGACGAAGTCGTGGAACGGGTGGCTCGGCGGCACGTCGAGGAAGTCGACCGACACGAGCTGGCTCGCATCGGCCGAGGCGCAGCCCAGGAGCTCGACGGAAACCCGGACGTTCATCGTGGTGCCGGGGTCGCCGGAGGTGAAGGTGATCGAGTCCGTGGACTGCCCGTCGGTGATCGCACCGCCGTCGAGCGCCCAGGTCGGCAGGAGACTCGGATCCTCGGCGATCGAGGCGACGAGGCCCGGCGTCTGCGACGGCACCGAGACGGGCGCCGAAATCACCGGGGTGGGCAGCGGACAGGAGTCGACGGTCGTCGTCTCGCTCGAGATGTTGTTCGCGAGGTTCGGGTCGGCCTCGTCCGCGGTCACGGTGACCTCGTTCGTCATCGAGCCGGCCCCGCCAGGCAGGACGACCAGCGTGATCGTGGCGCTCGCAGCGGCGTCGAGCGACCCCAGGGTGCACTCCGCGTCGGAGCCCGTGTGCGTGCAGCCGCCCTGGCTCGGCGTGATGGAAACGAAGCCGCTCCCGGCCGGCATCGCGTCCTCGAGCGTCACGTCGTTCGCGGTCAGCGGCCCGTTGTTCGTGACGGTCAGCGTGTACGTGACGTTGACGGTCTCGATCACCGGATCGGGTGCGTCGGTCTGCGAGACGGCGAGATCCGCGGCCGAAGCGTCGACGGCCGCGAGCGCGTCGACGCGGCCCCAGCCATACGTGTTGTTCGGGATCGCGCTGCCCGGCACGCCGTTGCAGGTCTGCGACGAGGTCTTCGGCACCGCGCTCCCCGTGATGATGGGCTCGATCGCGTCGGGATTGCCGATCAGCGACGGCTCCGCCGAGAGCAGAAGCGCCACGAGGCCGGCGACGTGCGGTCCGGCCATGCTCGTCCCGCTGAAGACGGCGTAGGAGTTGAAGGGCACGCTCGAGCGCACGTTGACGCCGGGCGCCGAGACGTCGGGCTTCAGGCGCATGCTCCCGTCCACCGTGACCGCGCCGCGGCTCGAGAAGCCCGCGATGACGTCCGAGATGTCGGTCGCGCCGATGGTGAAGGACGCGTCGTAGATCGCGGCCGGCGAGTCGACCGAGTTGCAGCCCGAGCCGCTGTTGCCGGCGGAGACGACGACCTCGATCCCGGCCGCGCGCGTGTTCTCGACCACGGTCTTCAGGACGTTCGGGTCCGTGCAGCCCTCGCTCGGCGGGCAGCTCCAGGAGTTGTTGATGACGTGGGGCGCCTTGGTCGGGTCGGGGTTCTGGTCGTTCAGGTCGGTCGGCGCGATGAACCACTCGAAGCACTCGGAGTAGGTCGCCGGCGTGCCGGCGCCCTGGTCCATGTTCCGGCAGCCGATCCACTTCGCGCTCGGCGCCATGCCGATCTGGTTGCCGCCGCCGTCGTCGCCGACCATCGTCCCCATCGTGTGCGTGCCGTGGTCGGTGTCGTCGCAGGGTGCGACGGCGTCGTGCCCGCAGCTTCCGCCGCCCGAGTGGATCGAATCGTGCCAGTTGTAGTTGTGGTCGGCCGAGGTTCCGTTCCAGCCGCGATACTTGCCCTTGATCGCGGGGTGATCCCACTGATACCCCGTGTCCTCACCGGCGACCACGACATTCTGCCCCGTGAAGCCCAGCGCCCAGACGTCGGGAGCGTGGACCTTGGTGATGTTCCACTCGATGCCCTCCGGCGACTCGGGGAGCCGCGCGCCGTCGCGGTCGACGGGGTCCGCGAAGTGCACGGTCGGGTTCGCGTACACGCGGAAGACGTCCTCGCGTGCGGCGAGCTCCGCGACGAGGCGCGCGTCGCCCCGGACCCAGATCATGTTGGCGACCCAGTACGCGCGGTGCGGCACGCCGCGGTCCGCGAGGAGCCGCAGGAGCGGCGCCTGGGTGCGCTCGGCGAAGGAGGCGAGCGCGTTCTGGACGAACGCGCCCTTCTCGCCCTTCGGGCGGAGGGAGGCCGCGCCGCGCAGGTCGGCCTGCTCGCGGAGCATGACGAGAAACTCGGTGTTTCCGCGGGAGGAGGTGTCGAGCACCCAGGGGTCCACCTTCGAGCGCCAGTCGCTCGCGGCGGCATTCACCGCGACGACGAGCCCCAGCGCGGCGCCCAAAAGCCAGGTCCTGCCCATGAGTTTGCCTCCCGATTGAACGACGCATTATCGCCGAAGCCGGCCCCTTCCGGCGCGGTGAGGTTTCGCGTCGCAGAGCGGTATGGGAGGAACGTCTTGGTCAGGAACACCGCCATCTCGCCGCGCAGGTTGGGGTTATCGGGACAATAGCGCAGCGGGTCGGTGGCGCAACCGCCGGTGATCGCGTCGGCGTAGAGCTGCTCGATCCAATCCGAGAACGGAAACTCCGGCGTCGCCGGGCAGGGAACGTCGGCGAAGATCCCGGCGCAGGAGTTCGGGACGTAGCCCGAACCATGTTTGGTCTTGAGGAGGAACACGGCCATCTCGGCGCGCGTGACGGCGCGGCCGGGGCAGTACTGCAACGGGTCGGCGACGCAGCCTCCCGTGACGTGCTCGGCGTAGAGCTGCTCGATCCAGTCGGGGAAGCCGACGCCCGGCGTGCACGACACGTCGGTGAAGACGCCGGTGCAGGGAGGCGGCAGGTAGTCCCCGCCATGCTCGGCCTTGAGAAGGAAGACTGCCATCTGCTCGCGCGTGACGGGCGAGTCCACGCAGAAGTTCCCACCGCCGCAGCCGGCCGTAATGCCTGCGCGAAAGATCGACTCCACGAAATCGTGGAACGAGTGGAAGTACGGGACGTCCAGGAAATCGGCGAAGAGGGCGGCCACGAGCGTCGCAGTCTGCTGATCGGGATTCTTGATCGTGACGTCGTTGAGCGTGCCTGGATCCAGTGGAGGGGCGACGAACAGAACGGTCCGCGAGTCCACGCCGATCGCCGAAGACGAGTAGGTGCCGACCGCCACCATCGGAAACGCCGAGAAGTGCTGTCCGGTGACGACGAGGGACGCGCCGCCCGCGGCGGGCCCGGAGGCGGGCGCAATCGACTCGACGATCGGAGCGTCGCCGCCGGGAAAAACGAGGCGATAGACGGTTCCGGAGTTCGGCGCCGCGCCGCCGAAGTACGTCGTTCCATAGAGATTGCCGTCCGTCGCCTCGATCAGCGCGGAGAAGGGGTTCGTGCCCTCGGAAGTCGTGAACTCGTGCGCGAGCGTCAGGGTTCCCTCGGAGTCGAGTCGATAGACCGTTCCCTTCCCGTACAGGCCGCCGTCAAACGTCGTCCCATAGAAATTTCCGTCGGAGGCGAGGAGCAATCCCGAATAGGGACTCGCCCCGTCCGTGTCCGCGCCGAAATCGTGGAGGACCGTCAGGTCGCCGGCGGAAGTGACCTGGAAGAGCGTGCCGAGGTCGTTCGCTCCGCCTGAGGTCGTCGTTCCGAAGAAGACTCCCGGGGTGGTCTCGAGGAGCCCGGCGACCGGATTCTGACCCTCCGCCTGAGCGAGGCCGTGCACGAGCGTCGCGCCGGTGAGATCGCCGAAGCGATAGATCGCCCCCTGCGCGGACCCGCCGAGGAAGGTCGTGCCGTACACGTTGCCGTCCGACCCCTCCGTCAGCGTCGCCTGGGGCTCGTTGCCTTCCGGTCCCATGAAGTCCCAGAGCTTCTCGAACGTCCCCCCGGTGTCGATTCGGAACAGCGTGCCCTTGTCCTGCGAGCCTCCGGCGTAGGCCGTCCCGTAGAGGAATCCACCGGCCCGCGGCCTCAGGTCCCCGTAGGGGTGCTTGCCGTCGGCGTCGGAGAGCGTGTGGAGCGTCGAGAAGTCGTGGGTCGCGGGATCCAGTCGAAAGATTGATTCATCGGTCGACCCGTAGAGCGCTAGGTCCGCGCCCTCCGACACTCCCGCGACCGGATAGGTGCCGATCCCTGTCACGAAATCGTGGACAACCTCGTACGCGTCTTCGGAGCCGATTGCGTAGATCGTGCCGCCGAGACTCGATCCTCCGACGCTGCAGGTCCCATAGAGCAGGCCGTCGGAAGCCTGAAAGAGGCCGGCACGGCAGCTCGCGCCGTCCGGCTGACCCATCGGGGCGACGGTCTCGTAGTTCCCGGCGAGGTCGATCCGATAGACCGCGCCGTTGGTCGTGGGACCGTTGGTGCGCGTCGTTCCGTAGAAGAGCCCGTCCGATCCGATGACGAGGCCGGCCTCGGGATCTCGGCCCTCCGGATCCGTGAAGGCGTGCAGGACCGCGAGATCCCCGGCCGTCGTGACGCGAAAGACGGAGCCCGTGACCCCGGCCGCGGAGGAGGTGCCGACCAGCACTCCGGGCGAGGGCTCGATCAGGCGGCCCTTCGGACCCGCGCCGTCTGAGGGGGAGAGGGTGGCGATCGTCGAGAAACCCCCGGACGTCGTCAGGCGAAAGACGGTTCCGGTTCCGGATGAGCCGCCGCCGAAGGTCGTTCCGTAGAAGTTGCCGTCGGACGCCAGAAGGAGGGGCCCGGACGGAAGAATCCCGTCGACGAAGTTGAAGTCGTAGAGGTCCGTGAACTGCCCGCCCGCCTCGATCCGGAAGAGCATTCCGGCGCCGTGGACGCCGCCGGACGCCGTTCCATACAGCGAGCCGCTTCCGAGAGGACCGTTCGTCACCGCGGCGATCGGAAGCGAGCCGTCCATCCCCGCAAACGAATGGACGACAGTCACGTTGCCATTGCGGTCGCACCGGAAGACCGTGCCGAGGTCGAAGTCTCCTCCCACCGTCGTGGTGCCGTAGAAGAAGCCATCGGCGCCGAGAATCAACGGAGCCTGAGGATTCGCGCCATCCGGCGACCCCGCGAAGTCGTGAACCGTTCGCAGGTGGCCCGCGGTATCGATGGCGAAGATCGTGCCCAACCCGTGTCGCCCCAGATCGTAGGTCGTGCCGTAGAGCCAGCCGTTCGCGTCGAGGATCAGTTCCGCCTTGGGGTGGGCCCCGTCTCTTCCGAAGAAGGAGTGGATCTCGTGAAGCGTGAAGCCGCCTGCTCCATCGGGGACCAGTCGGAAGACCGAGCCCATCTGGTATCGGCCGCCGCGATCCTCGGTCCCATAGAACGATCCGTCGGGAGCCTCGACCAGCTCACAGAGAGGCTCGCCGTCCTCGAAGACGAACGAGTGCACGACTTCGTACGTCTGGGCCGTGGCGGGACGCTCGAGCGCGAAAACCGCGATGGCGGCGGCGATCAGAATCCGAACAACCGTCCGCAGCCGGCAGGCCTCCATGAGACCTCCTGTCTGGTGGGAACTGCGGCGGATTCTTTCGCGGGCGGGCGGCTATTGCAAGCCGAACGTCTTGACCAGGAACACCGCCATCTCCCCGCGCAGGTTGGGGTTATCGGGGCAGTAGCGCAGCGGGTCCGTCGCGCAGCCGCCGGTGATGCCGCGGCGGTAGAGGTCCTCGATGAAATTCGCCGCGAAGCCGTCCGTGCCGACGTCCGCGAAGACGCCGATCGGATCGGGAGGTTCATAGTCCGATCCGAGCAGCGTCTTCAGGAGGAACACCGCCATCTGCGCGCGCGTGACGGGAGCGTCGGGGCAGTAGTTCCCGTCGCCGCAGCCGCCCGTCACGCCGAGCGCGGCGAGCTCCTCGATCCAGTCGGCGGCGAAGTCGCCGGGGCGCACGTCGGCGAACACGGCGCCCGTCGCCGGCGGCGGCGCGTGGAACGGCCCGAAGCGGCTCTTCAGGAGGAAGACGGCCATCTCGGCGCGGGTCACGTTCGCGTCGACGCAGTAGAGGTCGCCGCCGCCGCAGCCGGCCGTGACGCCGGCGCGGAAGAGCGACTCGACGAACGCATGGAACGGATGCGCCTGGGGAACGTCGCCGAAGTCGGCGAAGAAGCCGCGGGCGCCTGTGATCGAGCCGGTCGTGCCGTCGGGGTTCGCGACGACGACGTCGTTGAGGCTCCCGGGCGAAAGTGCGGGAGTCGTGGCGGTGATGAGCTCCGGCGCGACGGAGACGCCGACCGCGCCGACCCCGCCGATCGTCAGGATCGCGCCGTCCTGGAAGCTCTCGCCCGTGATCGAGACCTCCGCGCCGCCGGCCGGCCCCGACGGCGGCGCGATCGCGACGTCGGAGAGCGCGAGGAACCACGGCCGCGTGCGCGGGTCGCTCTCGAAGAAGGCGAGCAGCATGTTCCCGACCTTGGTCTCGCCGAGCGTCGAGGGATGCGTGAGGTCGTCCGGCTGGAAGTCCTCCGGCAGCCAGATGAGCCCGTCGCTTCCGCGCGGAACCGTGCCGTCGGCCCAGAGGTACGGTCCCCAGCCGATCCACGGCGCGCCCGTGTCGTAGTCGAGGTCCCCGGCGCGCGGATCGACGATCACGCCGCCGTTGGCCATCTGGTCGATCTGGGCCTGCACGATCCACTTGACGGCGAAGCCGGACTCGTACGCGTACGGCTCGGGGTTCAGATCCGAGATGGCGTAGCCCGCATAGCTTCGGCTCGTGACGAACACGCACTGCAGGTTGGGGTACCGCGTCTTCGCGGAGCGGATCACGTCGCCGAGGAGCGTCTCGAGCGTGTACGCGTCGGCGTCCGCGTTGGGCAGCGAGCTCGTGGGGCGGGCGTCCGCCTCCTTGAGCCAGACCGCCTGGACCTGCGCCTCGGTCAGTCCCTGCGCCGCCAGATCGACGTCCCGGACGCGGTCGAAGTTCTCGGCGGTGGGAATGGACCACTTGATCGCCGTCTGGCCGCTGCGCGCGCCGTTGACCAGCGCGAGCGTCGTGTGGCTCACGTCGCTGTCGACGAGCGCCTGGCCGATGAACGTCCACGGGTTGCACGGCTGCAGCCCGTTCGCGGAGCAGAACTCCTGAGTCGCGTGCGACATGCCGATGGAGAGGAGCACGATCCTTCCATCCGCGCTCGGGTTGCCGTCCGTGTCGAGCGGCCGGATCGCCTGGGCGCGCGCGAGTCCCGCCGCGGCATGCGCGGGCGGCGGGAGGTTCGAGCCGCCCGGATACAGGCCTCCCTCGAAGCCGAGGTAGGTCTCCGACTGACCCATCTCGGTCAGCGGCGTCGCGACGAAGGTCGGAGCCTGGGCGGGGAGCGCGGCGGCCGCCGCGGCGAGGAGAGGGATGAGCAGAAGGAATCGCACCCGTCCCTGGACCCGTCGCGTGTCGCTGGTCATCTCCGAGCCCTCCGGAGAGGTTGACGACCGGCGTCGCGCGAGGTTGACGCCGCTGGAGCATCCCGCTCAGAAAGAGAAAAGCCGGCCACCGGTCGAGGGCGCCGGTGGCCGGCTGAGAGACCGAAGCGCCGGAGGAAGAGCGCCCCGGGAGTTGCGACCATGCCTACTCGAGACTGAAGGTCTTCGTGACGAACACGGACATCTCGCCGCGCGTGTTCTGGTTGTCCGGGCAGTACCGCAGGGGGTTGCTCGCGCAGCCGCCCGTGACGCCGCGCGCGTAGAGGTCCTCGATGAAGTCCACCGCGAAGGTGCCGAGAGGGACGTCGGCGAAGATCGTGCCGCTCGCGGGCGGCGGGACGTAGTCGGACCCCAGGAGCGTCTTGAGCAGGAAGACCGCCATCTGCGCCCGCGTGACCGGGTCGTCCGGACAGTAGTTGCCGTTTCCGCATCCGCCCGTCACGCCCAGGTTGTAGAGCTCCTCGATCCAGGCCGCCGCGAAGGAGCCCACCGGGACGTCGTTGAAGATCGTGCCGGTCTCGGGCGGCGGGACGTGGTCCGAGCCGAACTTCGCCTTTAGAAGGAAAACCGCCATCTGCGAACGGGGGATGTTCTGGCCCGGGCAGTAGTTTCCCTGGCCGCAGCCCACGGTGATCTGGTTGCGCGCGACGGTGTCGACGAAGTCGTGGAACTGGTGAGACGGCGGTACGTCGTTGAAGTCGACCTGGACGTTCTTTGCGGCGACCGGCGAGCTGCATCCGGAGTTGGTCTCGAAGACCGTGCAGTGCATCGTCGTCCCGGCGGAACCGGCGTCGAAGACGATCTGGCGCGTCGTCTGGCCGCCCGTGATGATCCCCCCCTGCAGGGTCCAGGTATAGGTCGATCCCGGATGGTCCGGCACGCTGGCCGAGGCGCCGGACGCTCCGATCGGAAGCGACAGCGGCGCCGTGATGACGGGCGTCGCGGGGGTCTGGTTGACCGTGACCGTGACCGTCGGGTTGTTGGTGGACAGGCAGCCGTCCGCCGCGGTCACGGTCAGCGTGTAGATCGTGGTCGTCAGCGGCGAGGCGGTCGGTGCGCACACGCCCGAGTCGGAGAGGCCCGAGGCGGGAGTCCAGGTGCAGCTCACTCCGCCCGATCCGTTGAGCGGGGTCGTGCTGCCCGTGCAGATCGCGGCCGAGCCGGACGCCGAGGCCGTCGGGGTGGTGTTCACCACCAGCGTCGCGGGGGTCGAGGTCAGCGACTGATTGAAGCTGTCGGTGACGACGATGTCGTAATCGCCCGCGTCGCCCGCGGCGGTCGGGTTGATCGTCAGCGTCGTCGTGTGCGCTCCCGAGATCGATCCGCCGTCGACGAGGTCGACGCCGTTCTTGCGCCACCGGTAGCTGAGCGGCGCCTGCCCGCTGGCGGTGACCGGGAAGACGGCGGAGGACCCGCTGCAGACGGTCAGATCCTGCGGTGCCGAGACGACCAGGGGAATGCGCTCGTAGGCGCCCATGTCCACGATCGGCGTGCCCGGCAGGCCGACGCCCGTGTCCGGCACGTCGGGATCGTCGAAGAAGCGGGGCAGCCCGACGACGTCGACGATGACGCCGCCCGTCACGGCGAAGTTGCTGCCCGAGTCGACGGCCGGAGAGCCGGGCCCCGGCCGCAGATCGCCCGGGGCCAGGATGAACAGCGGATCGCCGCTGACGTTGCCGGTGCCCGCGATGCCCCCCTGGACGTCCGAATAGGTCACGCTCGCCGAGCCGAGGCAGACACCGGTGCACAGCTCGCCGGCGGAGTCACCCCAGAAAATGGCGTTGCTGACCGTGTTGGAGTTGCTGGACACGAAGGCGGCGCCGTAGCCCGCGTTCGCGGTGAACGTGCAGTTGTCGATCACGCTGCCGTCCACCGAGGCGACCTGCAGGCCGTTCGGGTTGTTCTGCGCGAAGATCGAGTTGATGAGCGTGACCGCGGCGCCCGCGGTCTCGAGGCCGCCGCCCCCGGTCGAGGAGCTCGAGATCGAGTTGGAGCGGAACACGCAGCTCTGCGCGGTCACCGAGCTTCCGCCTCCCGCGTAGACCCCGCCTCCCTTGCCGCCGAAGCCGACCGAGTTGCCCTGGAAGAGGCACGAGAGCAGCAGCGGCGCGCCGCTGGTGATGCGGAGGCCGCCGCCCTCGCCCTGCGCGAAGTTGCCGGTGAAGATCATGTGCGAGACCGTCGGGGAGCCGCCGTTCACCCACATCCCCGCGCCGCGGTCGTTGTTGGACGCCGGCGCCCCGTCGGCCTGTCCGGCCGTGACCGTGAACCCGTCGATCACGCCCGTGTTGGTGACGGATGCGGCGGCGGTCACGACGTGGTAGCTGTTGTCGTTGGCGACGCCGGGGGCGCCGATGTCGCCGGAGAGGATCGTGACGTTGACGAGCGGGAGGCGCTGCGACCGCATCGTCTCGGTGCCGTTGAATCCGCCATAGACGCCGACGCCGTTCTTGAGCGCGATGCTGACGGTCCGGTCCGAGACCGTGGCGGGCTTGTAGGTCGCCGCCGCCACCCAGATCTCATCGGCCGAGTTGGCCGCGGCGAGGGCGACGGGCAGGCTGGTGAAGGCATCGGCCCAGCTGCTGCCGTTGTTGGAGCCCGTGGCGGAGGCGTTCACGTAGAGAACGCCGGCCGAGGCGGCCGATGCAAGAACCATGAACAGCGTGGCAACGGCGGCCGACAGCCGCGCGGCGGAGCGCATCGCGAAACCTCCATCTTGGGAAGACACTTCAAACCCATTGTCCCGCGCCCCGTCCGGAAAGTCAGCCGTCCGTTCGGTCAGGAAAAGGACGGGTGTACCTGGGGGATTTTAGATTTTAGATTGAGGTCTCCGTGAGCGAGGACTCTCCGCGGCCGGGCCGCTCGCGCCGCGCGAGCCCGAAGTTGGTGACGACCGCGCGCGTGCCCCCGGGTCGGCGCGCGTCTGGCGAGAGCATCACGTTGGCGCTCTTGAATCGCGATGGACGACGCCGGCGTCGTGCGCCGCCGCGAGCGCCGCCGCCATCTGCTCGACCAGGGGGAGAGCGTCCTCCGGACGCATCCGGCCGGTGCGTGCGAGGCGATGCGCCAGCGTCTAGCCCGAGAGCAGCTCCATCGTCAGGAACGTCGAGGTCCCCTCTCGGACGATGTCGTAGGTCCGCGCCACGGTCGGGTGCGTGACGCTGCGCGCCAGGTTCACCTCGCGCAGGAAGCGTTCCATCGTGCGCGCGTCGCCGGCCACGTCGGGCCGGATCGTCTTGATCGCGACGCGATCGCGCAGGACCTGGTCTTCCGCCTCGTAGACCTCGGCCATTCCGCCGCGCGCGATGAATCGGACGACGCGGAAACGCCCGGCGCGGCCCTCGCCCTCGGAGAGGCCCGGGACGTGGCCTCCGGGCGCGTGCGCGGTCGGGGCCTGCGCCGTGGACGCCGCGATCGTCTCTTCCTTGTCGCGCGGGGCGGTCACGGGAAGATGGTACCGGAGGGCGTGCGGAACGCGGCCGTCCCCGTTTCGCTTACACTCTCGCGCCAATGAAATCCAAACGGCCCGTCTGGCTGTCGTCGACGGCGCTCATCTTCTATGCGCTGATCGGGGGCGTCGTCTGCGGCTGGATCTTCCCGGCCGAGACGCACCCGGCGGCGTACGAGACGTTCCGGTTCATGTCGAAGGCCTTCATCAACCTGATCAAAATGCTGATCGTGCCGCTGATCTTCTCGACGATCGTCGTGGGGATCGGCAAGACCGGCGACGTCAAGGCGGTCGGGCGCATGGGCGTCAAGGCGCTCGTCTACTTCGAGGTGGCCACGACCGCGGCGCTCGCGCTGGGCCTGACGATCGCGCACGTCGTGCAGCCCGGAAAGGGCCTGACCCTGCCGCCGTCGGGCGAGCACCTCGCGCAGCCCAAGACGCTGGTCGAGACCCTGCTGCACCTCTTCCCCTCGAACGTCGTGGATGCGATGGCGAAGGCGGACATCCTCCAGGTCGTGATCTTCGCCACGCTCGTCGGGGTCGCGGCCGCGCACGTCCAGGAGAAGTCCGGGCCGTTCCTGCGGGTGATGGACTCGGTCGTGGCGATCATGTTCAAGCTGACCGACTACGTCATGTCGCTGACGCCGCTCGGCGTCTTCGGCGCGATGGCCGGCTCCGTCTCGCACCACGGCCTGTCGGTGCTGGCGTCGTACGCGAAGCTGGTGGGGTCGCTCTACGGCGCGCTGGTCCTCTTCGCGCTGCTCGTCCTGATCCCGGCGCTCCTCATCGTGCGGGCGAACGTCCCGCTCTTCCTCCGCAAGATCCGCGAGCCGTTCCTGCTGGCGTTCTCGACGGCGTCCTCCGAGGCGGCGCTGCCCCGCGCGCTCGAGAAGATGGTCGAGTACGGCGTGCCGGAGTCGGTCGCGGGGTTCGTGATCCCGGCCGGCTACTCCTTCAACCTGGACGGCTCGACGCTCTACATCTCGCTCGCGTCGCTGACGATCGCGCAGGCCGCCGGCATCCAGCTGCCGCTGTCGACCGAGCTCCTGATGATGCTGACCTTCCTCATGACCTCGAAGGGCGTGGCCGGCGTGCCGCGCGCCTCGCTCGTCGTGATCGCCGCGGGCTGCGCGTCGTTCGGGCTGCCCGGCGAGGCGGGCGTCGCGATGATCCTGGCGGTGGACGAGCTCATGGACATGGCCCGCACGTCGATCAACGTGATGGGCAACTGCGTTGCGTCGGTCGTCGTCGCGCGCTGGGAGAAGGTCCTCGGCCCTCCGCTCGCGGTGAAGAACGAGGATTCCCCCGGCGCCGAGATCGCCGCGGAGGCCGCGCCCTGATCGGACGCCCGCTCGAGCGTCAGAGCGAGAACGTCAGGACCAGGAACGCGGCCATCTCCCCGCGCGAGACGGGACGATCCGGGCAGTAGCGCAGCGGGTCCGTCAGGCAGCCCGCGGTGATGCCGCGGTTGTAGAGGTCCTCGATCCACGCGGCGGCGAAGGCGTCGGCCGCGACATCGGCGAAGACGGTGCCGGTGGCCGGCGGCGGCACGTAGTCCTTCCCGAGGAGCGTCTTCAGGAGGAAGACCGCCATCTCGGCGCGCGTGACGTCGGCATCGGGGCAGTAGCGCAACGGGTCCGTCAGGCATCCTCCGGTGATGCCCCGCGCGTAGAGATCCTCGATCCACGCCGCGGCGAACGTGTCCACCGGCACGTCGGCGAAGACCGTGCCTGTCGGGAGCGGCGGGTTGTACGTCGGCCCGAGGAGGCTCCTCAGCAGGAAGACCGCCATCTGCGCCCGCGTCGTGTCCTGGTCGACGCAGAAGTTGCCGTTGCCGCACCCGACCGTCACGCCGCTGCGGACGAGCTTCTCCACCGAATCGTGGAAGACATTCGCCGGCGGCACGTCGAGGAAGTCGGCGAAGAAGGCTCCGAGTGAGAATCGCGGTTCCGGTGTCCGGATTGCTGAACGAGGAGGCTGCCGAGCAAGCCAGGCGGAATGCGGGCGGAGTCGACGCCGTGATGTGCGCCGGATCCACGACCGTCCCGGCGACGTCCTGTCCGGCGATCACGACTTCCGCGCCGGGTTCGAACTTCGCGCCCAGGATGGTGATCGCGGTGCCTCCGGCCGCGGGCCCGCTCGTGGGGGAGATCGAGGCGATGGACGGAGCCAGGCACGACGGTCTTGGAGCGCGGTTCCACCGAGCGTGACCGAGAGATGGAGGAAGCACCCGGTCCCGTCTCCGACGATCACGCCGTAGGTCGTCCGCTCGACGGGGGAGACGTCGATCGTCGACGTCGTCTCGCCACTGGGGAGCCAGAGATAGCTCAGGAACCCGGGCGGAACGGCGAGCGTGTAATGACAGGACGGGGCCGGCAGCGCGAGGATCGCGACGTCGCCGGGGTCCTCGGTGACGACGAGGGTGAAGGCGCGCTCGCGCTGGGCCAGTGTCGAATCGGTGACGCGCACGGTGAACGTGAACGTGCCCTGGGCGGTCGGGGTCCCGGCGAGCGAGCCGCCGGGCGAGAGTGTGAGGCCGTCAGGGAGGGTGCCGGAGACGATCGACCAGGTGTACGCGGGTGAGCCGTTCTGGGCCACGAACGGGAAGGCGTAGGCCTGCCCGCAGAAGGCGGGCGGGAGCGCAGGGCCGGTGGCCTGGATTCCGAGGGACTCGTCGAGCATCGCGGTCAGCAGGCCGGCCTCGCTCGTGGCGCCGACCACGATGGAGTCCCCCCGCACGTTCAGACCGGCGAGGCGCTCGTCGTCGGGGCCGCCGACGTAGACGGGTCCCCAGAGCGTCGCGCCCGTTGCGCCGTCGTACTTGACCAGGGAGATGTCGAGATTGAGGTTGAGCGCCTGCGAGGATCCGCCCAGCACGAGATTGCCGGAGGCGTCGAAGGCGAGACCGAAGGGCTCGTCCAGGCCGTGGGCAGGGCTATCGGTCGTGACGGGTCCCCACAGGACGCTTCCGTCGCTGCTCTTGTAGCGGATCGTGACGAAGTCCAGGTTCGAGCCCGAGAGAATGATCACGCCGGAGGCGGCCACATCGCCGTTCGTCGCGACCGCGACCGTGCCGGCGCTCGCGCTGGCGAGCGTGACAGGTCCCCAAAGAGGCGCGCCGGTCGAGCCCGAAAGCTTGAACGTCGTCATCGTAAATAGGTCGTCGTTGCCCGAAACGGCGAGATCGCCGACGGCGTCGACGGCGGCGCCCTTCGGCTGACCGGCCGACGGGAAGACGGGGCCCAGCAAGAGGGAGCCGTCCGCGGCCGCGTACTTGAGGACGAACCAACTCTCGCCTCCGGCGGTCGTTTCGCCGACGACGAAGGCGTTACCGGAGGCATCGAGGGACACGAAGTCTGCGTAGTCGTTGCCCTGGGGGTCTCCCACGAAGGGAATCGGGCCCCAGAGAATGGACCCGTTCGTCCCCGAGATCTTCGCGGTAGCCGCGTGGGTGGCGAAGCTCGTTGGATCCTGGCTCCAGTCCAGTACGACCGCGTCGCCCGACGCGTCGAGGGCGATCGCCTGAGGCGCGAGAGTGGAAAGGATGGTCGGGCCCCAGAGGACGTCTCCCGAAGAGCCCGAGTACTTGATTAGGAACGTCCCGTACTGCGACGTGTCGATAAGGCTCTGTTCGAATCCCAGAAGGAAGACGTCGCTGTTCGCGTCGACGGCAACCTGCCAGGGATTGACGTAGGTATCCTCCGGGGCGAAGACGACAGGCCCCCAAACGACGGCACCGGTCGGGCGGTCGTACTTCAACGTCTGGATCTGATGGGTCGAACCGCTCGACAGACCCACCACGACGGGATCGCCATCGGGTCCTGCCGCGAGGCTCGTGAAGAACGTGACGTCCGCGTGTGGGAAGTCGGCGGGTGTCGGGCCCCAGGCGGTCACGCCGCTCTGCCCGTCGATCTCGCCGGAGTTGAGCGCGGCACCCAGGCCCTGACCCACCAGCTCCGAGGTGAAGATTCGGCCGTTCGCACCAACGAAGAACGCCGGTGGGTCGAAGATGGCGATCGGCCCGAACGTCGTGGGCCCCCACTCCAGGGCCCCGTCGGGGCCGCGGTATCGCCAGAAGTCGACATGAGGGGCGACTGAAGGACCCAAAATGCCGCCCAGGATGAGGTCCCCGTTCGACGCGAGCGCGGACTGAACCGGCTGGCTCTCCGCGAAGGTGCCGATGGGTGATGAGCTCCAGAGCATCGCGCCTGTGGAACGCGCCAGCCCGAAGGACACGAGCTCGGGTCCGGTTCCCGGCGGATCGAATCGGCCCGAGACGAACACGGCTCCAGAAAGATTCGCGACGACGCTCTGCGCGAGAGCGCCGCCGGAGCCCGGTGGAACGGGAAAGACCGAAGGGCCCCAGAGGAGAGCGCCCGATTCACCGTCGTACCTCAAGGCGAAGAGTCCCGAGTCCGATCCTCCCGCCACGACGAAGTCCCCATCCGGATCGACGACGGAAGCTCCGGGCAGCGCCGTGCCGTCCGCGTACAAGGCCGGTCCCCAGAGGATGGTTCCGTCGGTGCCGGCATACTTGAGAGTGGCGACCCCGACCTCCGGAAATCCGCTGGGGACGCTGACATAGACGTTGCCGGCGAGATCCATCGCGGACGTCGTCTGAGCCGATGGGAACGTCACGGAGTCGATGATTTTCGGGCCCCAGAGGACCGATCCGTTTCGACCGTCGTACTTCAGCGTGGTGTGCCGCTGGTTCCCGTTTGCGCCGGTCGTGAGGACTACGTCGCCCGAGGAATCGAGATAGACCGCCAACGGCGTCTCGGCCACGTGCGAGTTGTAGTAGACCGGCGAAGCCCAGAGGGGATCGCCGGTCAGCCCGTCGAATTTCATGGTCTCGGCGATCCCGGCGTCCCGGGGGATGTTGCCGCTGGAGGCGACGGTCGACAGCACGACTCGGCCGAAGCCGTCGATCACGGCGTGACTGTTGACGACGCCGCCGGGCCCGGCCTCGGGAAGGGCGGCCGTTCCGCGCCGTCGCGCCTCCGGTCGCTCGTGCGGAGGCGTCAGGCTCAGCTGCTTGAACGACACGATCGTCCCGTCATGGTTGTAGTGAAGCGTCTGGAAGTCCTGCGTCACGACGAGAACAGTCCCGTCCGCCAGCTCCCGCGCGGCGATCGGTGCCGCGCTGGTGGTCCCGTTTGCGGCGGGATGGAAGACCTGCTGCCACTGAGTTACCGCGGTGGACGCGAATATGGCCGACGAAGCAAATGCGAAGAAACAGAGACCCCAGAGCAGGGGACGGTCGATTCTGTTGTTCACAGAAGCCTCCGTTTCGGCGGGTTCTGTGAAAAGTCTATACCGCGGCAGAGCCGCGGGGATCAGAGCGGCAGGATCGCCAGCGCGGCGTTGACCTTGTCGAGGTCGAAGCGCTCGGGGTCGAAGGCGCGCTGCCAGACCTTCGGCTGCCTCTCGGGCTGGCCGTAGGGATTCCGCGCGGCGAGGATCCACTCGACGTACTCGTCCGGTCCGCTCGACTCCTCGGGGGGGCAGGCTCGCTCTCCGGCCAGGCACGCCGGCCGCTGGTTCTGGGGCGTGCCCGCGTCGACGTGCTCGATCCACACCTCGTGGACCCACCGCCCGTCCTCGCCGTAGTCGTAATAGAGGGTGCCGATGCGGGCCGAGATGAGGTCCTGGACGGTGACCCACCGGGAATCCTTGACCCCGTCGGTCAGGTCGGTCGGCATGCCGATCAGAGTCTCGCCGACACGGAAGCAGTGGGGCTGCTCGCCCTTCCAGCCCATCGTCGACAGGAGCACCGAGTGGAGCCGCCGCAGGGTCATGTTCACGGGGATCGTGACCCTTCGCCAGACCGGGGGGACGATCTCGATGAGCGCGACCTTGAGGCGCGCGACCTCGGCGGGTGTTCCGGTGCGGGGCCCTGCGTAGGAGTTGCCGATCGCGCGGTCTTGCTTGGGAATGAGCATCAGAGAGATCGAGTGTATTCCGTTACGTCCCTTCTCCAGACTACCACGCCGCAGAAGCGCTCGCCCTCGGGACAGACGGGACGAGCCTCGGCGAGGTGGCGAAGCGTGCAGGGAGGGAGCAGCCAGGGCCCGATCCGCGGGTTGACCTCCCGGATCTGGAGCGCCTCGTCGAGCGAGGCCCGCCAGATTTCCTCCTGCGCGTTGTAGCAGAGCCGCATCGCGAACTTGTGATGCAGGTTCAGGAGGTCCGCCGACTCGGTGAAGCGGATCGCGACGGCGTTGGGCAGGAGGTAGGCCGCGTACTCGTCGGAGACGCCGCGCTCGCGCAGCCGGTTGATGGCGCTCCAGGTCTCGTCCATGGTCTCGCGGTAGAGCGCGTCGGCCTCCGGGACCTCGGGCACGAGCATCGGGACGAGGTAGTCGGGCTCCTCGGACAGATAGGCCGGCAACGCCGGGCGCGAGGCCGGGGTCATCCGGTGGCGCTGGTCCTGGCTGTCGGCAGTGTGCGAGAGCTTCTTGCGGAACGTGTACGACGGGTGAAAGAGCGCGCGGGAGAGCTTGTCGTGCGTGGTCAGGGTCAGCGTCTCGCCGAGGATCCGATTGCGCGACGGGTCGAGGACCATGCGGATCGCGTCGTCGTCGGAGAGCGCCCCGCGCGAGACGCCGAGGATCTCGCGGACGGAGGACGCCAGGACCTGCTCGTTGTTGGCCTTCCAGTCGACCAGGCGCGAGACGCGCCCCGCGAGCTCGCGGTCGAACTCCTCCCGGAACGCGCGCGCGGCGGGACGCACGCGCGGCAGCGAGGCGAACGCGGCGTATTCCGGCGTCTCCTCGAGCGGCAGCGGATCCTGCAGCACTGTCGCGTACAGGGGATCGTGGCGGAGGACCTCCGCGACCATCTGCCCGATGACTTCACGCTGCTCGGCCGGAGCATCCATCGACTCGCACAGCCGCCAGTAGCGGAAGAGCGTCACGCCCGAGATCGTGTGGTACAGATACGAGAAGGTCGCCACCGGGAGCACGTAGCGCGCGATCTCCTGCGCGCGCTTCTGGATCGCCCCGGCGAAGCGGTCGGGTCCGTCTCCCCGCAGGCGGCCCGGGAAGAGCCCGAAATAGCGCTCGGCCGCGAGCGGCGTCAGGAGCTCGGTCAGCCGCGCGTAGGCGTCCTGCTGGCGCCGCGCCGTGCGCTCGTAGAGCTCCCGCTCGACTGGCGGCATCGGGGGGACCGCATAGTTGCCCTTCTTGACCTCGACGTAGCGCTGCGACACCTGCTCGGAGTTGTAGAAGGGGTGGGAGTGCAGGAACGTCCACAGAAACTGGCGCGACACGTTCTCGAGCGAGAACTGGAAGTGCGCGTGCTGAAAGGTCGTGTGGTGGCCGGCCTCGTAGATCGATTTGGCGATGGCATCGCGGCGATCCGGCTTCGCGGAGGCCTGGTCCTCGGTGACGATGCCCTTCGCGGAGTAACAGGTGCGCGCCGTCGCGACGACGTTCTCGTAGGGCCGGTCGAATGCGTGGATCAGGCGGACCTTCGGCGCCGGCGAGGAGAACCCGAAGGTCGAGGTCACGGAGCGAGGCAGGCTCGACACGGAGCGATTATAAGTCGCGCGACTCGGAATTCCGGCCCGCCTAGCCCCAGCGCGGCTGGTCGTCCGGGTTGATCCCGAGCGCCGTCTTCGCGACGAGCTCGTGCGTCAACGCGGGGTTGGCGGGATGGAAGCGGCCGGCCCGCGCGTCGCGGAAGAGCCGCTCGAGCTCGCTCTTCTTGAACATGCCGAATCCCCCGGAGAGCTCGAGCGCCGTGTCGACCACCCTCCAGACGCCCTCGGTCGCGCGGTGCTTGCACGTCACGATCTTCGACGGCCACGCGCCGCCGTGGTCCACGCCGTCCGACCACTCCTGGGCGGTGCGGTCGATCAGCGCCTCGATGGTCTCGAGGTCCATGACCATCTCGGCGACGCCGTGCTGCATGAACGGGTGGTGCGCCATCGACGTCGAGACGGCGAGCGAAGTGCGCTTCGCGAGCGAGGCGAGCGTCAGGTCGAGCACGCGCCGGCCCAGCCCGTAGTAGACGTTGGCGAAGCCGGTCAGGGCCCAGGCGAAGATCGAGAGGACGAAGAGGTCCACGCCCCCCGCGCCCGGCGCGACCACGCGCGCGATGTGGGCGTCGGGCACGAAGGCGCTCTCGAGGATCGTGTCGTCGCTCTTCGTCGCGCGCATCCCCAGCACGTCCCAGGTCGGCTCGATGCGGTAGCCCTTCGCGTCCCGCTCGAGGAAGCCGTGGACGATCTTCGGTGCCTTGGGATCGCTCGCGTCCATCCCGTGGAGTCCCAGGAAGCTCCAGACGGGCGTCAGGCTCCCGAAGGCCTTGCGTCCCGTGAAGCGGTAGCCGCCGTCGACCCGCTCGGCCTTCGTCGTCGAGAGCATCACGGGCAGGTCGTTGCCGGTCTCCGCGTGGCCCGCCGCGAAGACCGCGCCCTTGCCGGCGGCATCCAGCATCCAGTCGCACGAGTGGTCGCCCGCGTTGTGGAGCTGCGCCGCGACGCCGCACCAGTAGACGTGCATGTTGCTGCCGAGCGCCGTCGCCGGGGCGTAGTACGCGAGCCGGCGCGTCTCCTTCGCGCATTGGGCCAGGGTCATGCCGAGCCCGCCGAACTTCTTCGGCACCGCCATCTTGAGATAGCCCGCCTTCTTCAGGTCCTCGAAGTCCTCGGCGAAGAAGCGGTTCTCGCGGTCGTAGACCGGGGCGCGCTCGTGGAAGGTTTGGAGAAGGTCGTCGGAGAGGATCGAGGGCGTCGTGGGCATGCCGTCACCTCCGCTCGAGGCGTGAGCATATGCGAAACGGCGCCGACGCCGTCACGGGACTGCGGCGCCGACGGAGTCGGCGGCGCGGTCTCCGTAGAAACGTCCCGGTCCGCGGCGTTAAACTTCTCGTTTGGCCATGAAGCTGCCGATCTACCTCGACCATCACGCCACGACGCCGGTGGATCCGCGCGTCCTGGAGGCGATGACGCCGTACTTCACGCAGTCCTTCGGCAACGCCGCCTCGCGCCAGCACGTGTTCGGCTGGGAGGCCGAGGCGGCGGTCGACGCGGCGCGCGCCGCGCTGGCGCAGGCCCTGGGCGCCTCGGACAAGGAGATCGTCTTCACCTCCGGCGCGACGGAATCGGACAACCTGGCGATCCTCGGCGTCGCGCGCATGTACCGCGAGAAAGGCGATCACCTCGTCACGGCGGCGACCGAGCACCGCGCGGTCCTGGACTCCTGCCGCGCGCTCGAGCGCGAGGGCTTCCGGGTCACCTTCCTCGCGCCGGAGAAGACGGGGGAGATTCCGCCGGAGCGGGTGCGCGAGGCGCTGACGGACCGCACGATCCTGGTCTCGCTGATGCTCGCCAACAACGAGATCGGCACGATCCAGCGCCTCTCCGACATCGGCGAGATCTGCCGGGAGCGCGGCGTGCTCTTCCACACGGACGCCGTGCAGGGGTTCGGCAAGATTCCCTTCGGCGTCGAAGCCGCGCACGTGGACCTCGCCTCGATCACCGCGCACAAGCTCTACGGGCCGAAGGGCGTCGGCGCCCTCTACGTACGCGCCCGCAATCCCCGCGTCCGCCTCGCGCCCGTGCTGCACGGCGGCGGCCACGAGGGCGGCCGGCGCTCCGGGACGCTGAACGTGCCCGGGATCGTGGGCTTCGCGAAGGCCGCCGAGATCGCGCTCGCGGAGATGCCCGAGGAAAGCGCGCGCCTGCGCCTCCTGCGCGCGCGGCTCTTCGACGGGATCACGAGCCGCGTCGAGGACGTCGGCCTCAACGGGCCGCCGCTCCCGCGCCTCTCCGCGGACGGCACGCTCGTCCCCGGAGACGAGGAGCGCCGCCTTCCCGGCAACCTCAACGTCTCGTTCGCGGGGGTCGACGGCGAGGCCCTCCTCGCCTCGCTGAAGGACGTCGCGGTCTCCTCGGGCTCCGCCTGCACCTCGGCCTCGCTCGAGCCGTCGCACGTGCTGGCGGCGATCGGCCTCCCGCCGCCGCTCGCGTACGCGTCGCTGCGGTTCGGCCTCGGCCGCTGGACGACGGCGGAGGAGATCGACTTCGCCGTCGCGACGACGGCGCAGGCGGTCGCGAGGCTTCGCGAAAACTCGCCCCTCTCCAGGGCCGGAACTCTATAGACTCTCGACCCTCGGTATCTGGCTGACAGCCGAGAGCTGACAGCTGAAAGCTCTTACGTGCTCAAGGATCTGGCTCGCTCCATCCCTCTCTACGCGGAGCTTCTCGAGAAGGTCCGGCGGGGAGATCCCTCGCTTCTCGCCGGAGGGGTGGGCGCGCTGCCCGCGGCGCTTCTCGCGGCGCTCCGTGAGGACCTCGGGCGTCCGCTCGCGCTCGTCGTCGCCAACGAGAAGGAGGCCGAGCGGTGGATCGGCGATCTCGCGGCGGCCGGCCTCGCGCGCGTCTTCCACGCGCCCGCCCCGACGCTGACGCCGTACCAGCGGATCCCGCCCTCGCTGAAGGCGCGCCGCGACGAGTTCTCGCTGCTGACCGCGCTCCGCACGGGGACCAACGGCTGGGACGCGGCCGTGCTCCCGGCGCGATCCCTCTTCGTGCGCCTGCCCGATCCGTCCGGCTTCGAGTCGCTGTTTCTTTCCCTCGAGCGCGGGATGGAGATCTCGCTCGCGCGCGTCGTCGAGCGGCTGACCCAGCTCGGCTACCGGCGCGGCGACCTCGTCACGGAGACCGGGGACCTCGCCGTGCGCGGCGGCCTCTTCGACGTGTTCCCGCCGGACCGCGATCTCGCGGTGCGCGTCGAGCTCGACGGCGACCGCGTCGAGTCGCTGCGCCTCTTCGATCCCGACACCCAGCGCTCGACGGAGCGGCTGGAGCGGGTCTGGCTGCCTCCGTTCGCGGCCTCGGAGGACGCGGAGACCGAGCGCCGGCTGATGACCGATCGGATCGGGAGGCCGCCTTCCGAGGCCGAGCGGATCGTCTTCGCGCCCGCCGTCTCGCCGATGCCGGCGAGCTGGCTCGACCACGCCGGCATCGGGGACACCGCGCTGGCGGTGATCGTCGAGCCGCAGTCCGTCGCCGAGGAGGTGGACGCCTTCGCCGGGCGCATCCTCGCGGACCGGGACCCGGATCGCGACGCGTTCGCCCCCGAGGAGCTGCTGCATCCCGCCGAGCGGATCCGGGAGCGCCTCGCCGCGCTTCCCCTGCGGCTCGATCGGCTGGGCGTGACTTCCGGAACGGAGACGCTCCTGCGGCTTCCCGCCGAGGCCATCGCGGGGCACGGCGGGCGCGCCTCCGAGGCGGCCGCGGATCTGACGCGCGCGCTCGAATCGGGCGAGGAGGTCTTCGTCGCGGCGCGGCCGACGGGCGGCGTCGAGAAGCTCCGGCGCCTCGCGATCGAGTACGGCTTCCACGTCTCGAGCGAGCGCCGGCCGGGCGCGGTCGTGACGATACCGGCCGAGATCTCGGCGGGCTTTCGGCTTCGGCCGCCCGGTCCGCGCGTCTCGGTCTACTCCGAGGAGGAGATCTTCGGCGAGGAGCGGCGCTCGGCCGCCGCGCGGCGCAAGCCCTCGGAGGCGTTCCTCTCGGACCTGCGGGACCTGAAGCTCGGCGACGCGGTGGTCCACGCCGACTACGGGATCGGCCGCTTCAAGGGCCTGAAGCGCGTCCCGGTCGAGGGCGCCGAGCGCGAGTTCATGGAGATCGAGTACTCCGAGGAGAAGACGCTGCTCCTTCCGGTCGAGCGCTTCGACCTCGTGCAGAAGTACTCCGGCGCCGAGGGCGTCGAGCCCGTCCTGGACCGGCTCGGCGGCGCGGGCTGGGCGCGGCGCAAGGCGTCGGTCCGCAAGGCGATGCGGGACATGACCGACCAGCTCCTCAAGCTCTACGCGCGGCGGAGCGTGTCCGACGGGTTCGCGTTCTCCAAGGACGCGCCCTGGCAGAAGGAGTTCGAGGACGCCTTCGAGTACGTCGAGACGCCCGACCAGGCGCAGGCCATCGCCGAGGTCAAGCGCGACATGCAGTCCGCGAAGCCCATGGACCGACTCCTGTGCGGGGACGTGGGCTACGGCAAGACCGAGGTGGCGATGCGCGCGGCGTTCAAGGCCGTGCTCGACGGCAAGCAGGTCGCCGTCCTCGCCCCCACGACGATCCTCGCGGATCAGCACTTCCGCACCTTCAAGCGCCGCTTCGCCGCTTTCCCCGTCGCCATCGAGCTCCTCTCCCGCTTCCGGTCGCGCAACGAGCAGAAGGACGTGGTGTCGAAGGTCGCCGACGGTTCCGTCGACATCCTGATCGCGACCCACCGGATGCTCGGCAAGGACCTGGCATTCCGGGATCTCGGCTTGCTCATCGTCGACGAGGAGCAGCGGTTCGGCGTCGCGCAGAAGGAACGGATCAAGGAGTGGAAGGCCTCGATCGACGTGCTCTCGATGTCCGCGACGCCGATCCCGCGCTCCCTGCACCTCTCGCTCTCGGGTCTGCGCGACCTCTCGATCATCGAGACGCCGCCGCGGGACCGCCTCGCGATCGAGACGCAGGTCGTGCCGTCGCGGCCGGAGGTCATCCGCGAGGCGATCGAGGCGGAGATCGCGCGCGGCGGCCAGGTCTTCTTCGTGCACAACCGGATCGAGTCGATCGGCCGCATCAAGCAGACGCTGGAGGAGCTGCTCCCGTCGGTACGCGTGACGGTGGCGCACGGACAGATGCCCGAGGCGGAGCTCGAGAAGGCGATGCTGCGCTTCTTCACTCGCGACGCGGACGTTCTGCTGGCGACGGCGATCGTCGAAAACGGCCTCGACATCCCGTCGGCCAACACGATCCTGATCGACCGCGCCGACACGTTCGGCCTCGCCCAGCTCTACCAGCTGCGCGGCCGCGTCGGCCGGAGCGACAAGCCGGCGTACGCCTACCTGTTGATCGAGCCGACGGCCAGCCTCTCGGAGGTCGCGCGGCGGCGCCTCGCGTCGATCCAGGAGTTCTGCGACCTCGGCGCGGGGTTCCGCATCGCGGCGAAGGATCTCGAGATCCGCGGCTCCGGAAACCTCCTGGGAGGCGAGCAGTCCGGCCACATCGCCGCGGTCGGCTTCGAGACCTACCTGTCGCTGCTCGAGGAGGCGATCCGGGAGATGCGCGGCGAGGAGACCCTGCCGGAGCGAGCCGTCACGTTCTCGCTGGGGCTCGACCTCGCGATCCCGCACGACTACGTGGGAGACGAGAACTGGCGAATGATGATCTACAAGAAGGTCGCGCGCGCGCGCGACGACGCGGCCCTCGAGGAGACCGCGCGCGAGATCGCCGACCGCTTCGGCGACCCGCCGCCGGTGGTCCGGAGGCTGATCGAGTACGCGCGCCTGCGCACCCGCGCCGAGCGGCTCGGCATCACGTCGCTGACGCGGCAGGCCGGCCGCGTGCACGTGCGCTTCGTCGAGGACGCGCCGGTGGACCCCGAGCGGCTGCTCGAGTTCGTCCGCGAGACGCCCGGCTCGAGCCTCTCGCCGGCGCGTGTCCTCTCCTTCCCGGCGCCCGAGGGCGATGCGCTGCTCGCCGGCCTGATCGGCCTCCTGCCGCGGTTTGAGAGAGTCGCGGCGTAGAGCCGCGCGGATTGGGCTCGCGGCGTAGAGCCGCGCGGATTGGGGTCGCGGCGTAGAGCCGCGCGGATTGGGGTCGCGGCGTAGAGCCGCGCGGATTGATCGCCGTCTGAACCAGGCTCGGAATTCGAGGTGCCGGCCTGTGTTATGTAAAGCCATCATGAGATCCACACGGCGCTCTCTCACCCTCGCGTTCTCGGCCGCTCTGGCGGCCGGCGCCTCCGTCGTCCTCTCCCAGGAGCTCGTCGAACGCATCGTCGCGCGGGTCAACGACGGTCTGGTGACCCAGTCGGACTACGACAAGCGCCTCGCGCTCGCCGCGAAGTCAGCCAACGTCGCGGTGCCCTCGGACGAGATCCGGATCGCGACTCTGGAGGACATGATCAAGGAGCACCTGCTGGAGGACCGGGCGAAGGAGATGTCGGTCGCGGCGACCGACGAGGAGATCCAGGCCGCGGTCGACCGCGTCAAGGAGCAGTACAACTTGAAGAGCGACGCTGACTTCGAGGCGGCCCTGCAGGGCTCGGGAATGACCAAGGAGGACCTGCGGCGCCAGATGAAGCAGACCATCACGCTCCAGAAGGTCATCGGGCGAGAGGTCACCTCGCGGCTGGACCTCTCCGACGACGCGCTGCGGGTGGAGTACGAGCGGCGCAAGGAGCAGTTCTATGCGATCCCCGAGTCGGCGCACGTCGCCGAGCTCGTGCTGAAGTTCGACCCCAACGACCCGGCCGCGCGGCAGGCGGCGGTGGCGAAGATCGAGGACCTCCAGGGCCAGCTCAAGGCCGGCACGTCCTTCGCCGATCTCGTCAAGGACCACTCCGAGGGCAACACCAAGAGCCGCGGCGGCGACCTGGGCACCGTGACGAAGGGAGAGCTCGTCGAGGCGCTCGATGCCGGCATCTTCGTGGAGCCGGCGGCGGAGTATCCGGCGCCCGTCCTCACTCCCGACTCGATCCACTGGTTTCACGTCACCGACCGCAAGCCGGCGGGCTTCAAGCCCTTCGCCGAAGTCAAGGAAGACCTGAAGCGGCGGATCTCGGACGACCTCTACGAGAAGCGCTTCGGCGAATACATGGATCGCCTGCGTCGCGAGGCGTACGTCAAGATCTACGATCCCGCCCTCGCCAAGCTCGAGGAGAAGAAGCCGGCGGCGACGAGCTGACGGTTGTCAGGTGCCGGTTCTCAGTCTTCTCGTGAACTGAAAACAGAAGACTGAAAACTGGGAACCCTTGAGAATTCCTCTCCCTGCGAATTTCCACTTCGATCGCGTCGTGCGCTCGCACGGGTGGTACGACCTGCCGCCGTTCGCCTACGACTCCGAGCGGGGCGAGCTCGCGACACTCGTCGCGGCGCCGGCGGTGGCCTCGAGCGGGCCCGTCGCGCTGCGCTTTCGCGCACGGGACGGCTTCCTGGAGGCGCGCGGCCAGCTGCCCGTCCCGGCGCTCCGGGCGATCGCCTCGCGGGTCTTTTCCCTCGACCTGGACCTCTCGGGCTTCGACGCCGCGCTCGCGGGCGAGCCGGCGCTGCGCCGCGCGCTGCGGCGCGGAGGCGGACGCATGCTCCGGGCGCCGACGCTCTTCGAAGACGCGGTGAAAATGCTCTTCACGACGAACTGCTCCTGGGAGGCGACGCGCGGGATGGTGCAGCGGCTCATCGCGCTCGCGGGAGTCGGCGGCGCCTTCCCGACGCCGGAGAGCGTCGCCGCGTTCACTCCCGCCGTGCTCTCCCGCCGCGTGCGCTGCGGTTACCGCGCCGTCTCGCTGGCGCGATTCGCCCGCCGTATCACGCGGGGAGACTCGACCTCGGCGCGTGGGAGCGCCGCGACACGGCGGCCGAGGCCATGCGCGAGGCGGTCCTGCAGGAGCATGGCTTCGGTCCGTACGCCGCGGAGGGTCTGATGCGCGTCCTCGGCCGGCACGAGTACCTCGCGCTCGATTCGTGGGTTCGCAAGAAGTACCGGCAGCTCCATCCCGGGCCGTCGAAGACAGTGGACCGCGCGATCGCGCGCCGCTACGCGCGTTTCGGCGACCACAAGGGGCTCGCGATGTGGCTCGAGCTGACGGCGGACTGGCACAGCGAGTGATTGCCGATCAGCGATTGGCGACGGGCGATGGGCGATTCAAGACGCCGCGCTTCGATCGGCAATCGTCAATCTTCAATCGGCAATGATTTGACCACTCCTAGTTGTCTCCGCTCGCTGCACAACAAGCTGTGCGTCCGGCTTGCGCCTTCCTTGCGCTCCTAATTTTTTAAGGCATTTATCTCCGCTTGACTAATAACGCTCGGCGCTCCTAACATCCGCGCAGTGGCCAAAACTGGCTAAAAGTGGGAGAAAGTGGCTCCCCGAGACCTAACGGGAAGACAAATCAAGGATGGACCGCTTTCGCGGGAGTGCTCCTGCCCGACTCGACGAGAAGGGCAGGCTGAAGGTGCCGAACCTCTTCCGTCAACAGATCGAAGAGGCCTTCGGTCGCGATCTCTTCATCACGTCGCTTCACGGCCGCAACTTCCTTCTCTATCCGCTGCCCGTCTGGCGCAGCCTCGAGGAGAAGCTGGCCGAGCTTCCCGCCATCCATCGGGCGAAGAACAAGTTTCTCGAGCGCGTCAACTACTACGGGCAGGACGCTGCGATCGACGGGCAGGGACGCGCGCTCATTCCGCAGATCCTGCGCGATTCCGCGAAGCTCCCGCCGGACGTCGTCGTCACGGGAAACATCGACCACCTGGTCGTCTCCGACCGTGGCGCGCTCGAGAAGAGGCTCTCGACCGAGGACTTCGGCCCCGAGGACTACGACGAGCTCTCGAAGCTCTTGCTGTGACCGTGAACCGTTTCGTGACTCGAGGAGATCGCGCCGATTGAACTCGTTCCGCACACGCCCGTGCTTCTCGCCGAGGTCATGGAGGCGCTCGCGCCGCAGCGCGGAGGGTTCTACGTCGACGCAACGCTCGGGGCTGGCGGACACACCGCGGGAATCCTGGCGGCCGGGCCCCACGCGCGCGTGCTCGGCATCGACCGGGATCCGCACGCGCTCGAGGCGGCGCGCCACCGGCTCGCGGACTTCGGCGACCGGGTCACGCTCATCGAGGGCGACTTCGCGGATCTGGGGTCGATCCTGGACGACTCCTCTTACCCGGCGCCGGACGGAATCCTCGCGGACCTGGGCGTCTCGTCGATGCAGCTCGACGACGCCGGGCGCGGGTTTTCGTTTCGCCGCGACGGGCCCCTGGACATGCGCATGGGAAGAAGCGGCCGGAGCGCGGCCGAAATCGTGGCCACGGCGACGGTCGATGAACTCACACGGATTTTCCGTGATTTTGGGGAGGAACGCATGGCGGCAAAGATCGCGCGCGGCATCGTGACGGAGCGGACCCGGGGTCCCATAGCGTCGACTCGACAGCTGGCCCGCATCGTTGCGGCCCAGAAGGGGAGCCGGGAGAGGATCGATCCCGCGACCCGGGTGTTCCAGGCGCTTCGGATCGAGGTCAACCAGGAGCTCGTCGCGCTGGCGCGATTCCTGGCCGCCGCGGTGGCGAAGGCGAACGGCGGAGGCCGTCTCGTTGTCATCTCGTATCACTCCCTCGAGGACCGCATCGTCAAGGACACGTTCCGGCGCGAGTCGGGCGTCTGCCTCTGCCCACCGCGGCTGCCGTCGTGCACGTGCGGCGCGCGCGCCGCGCTCCGGGTCCTGACGCGCCGCCCGATCCGGCCCTCGGAGACCGAGCTGCGCCGCAACCCGCGCTCGCGCAGCGCACGCCTGCGCGTGGCCGAGAAGCTCCCGACGACCACGGCGATTCCGATCTCGGCCTGAGGAGCGAGAGGTCTTCATGAGCACCACGTATGCCCAGGCCAAGCGGGTCCAGAACCTGCACCTGACGCGCGAGCGCGACCGGCGCCGCGGACGCGAGCTCGCCACGCTCCTGCTCGTCGGCCTGCCGATCGCGTGCGCGCTGCTCGCATACGCGGCGCTCCACATCGAGACGGTGCGCGTGGGCTATGCCCGGGAGGCGCGTCAGAAGACCATGTCGGAGCTGACGGAGGACAACCGCCGGCTGCGCGCGGCGCTGGCGCGCGCGTCCGCCCCCGAGCGCGTCACCGACGTCGCGCAGAGCAAGGGCCTCCGGCCGCCGCACCCCGGCCAGGTCCAGTACATCGAGGCGCCCACGGCTCCGCCTCCGCCCTCGTCCCCCGGGGCCTCGTCGCGATGAACGGCATCCGGCGCCGCCGCTCGCGTCTCTTCCTGCTCTTCCTGACGCTGTGGGCGGCGGTGGTCGTTGCGCGGCTTGCGCAGCTCCAGATCGCGCAGGGCTCGCGCTACCGCGCGAAGGCGCAGAAGCAGCAGGAACGCCGCCTCGACATCGCGGCCCAGCGCGGCTCCATCCTGGACCGCGAGGGACGCGAGCTCGCGGTGTCCGTCGAGTCGACCTCGATCTACGCCGTTCCGGACGAGGTCGAGGATGCGCGCGGCGCCGCAAAGGCGCTCGCCGCGGCCCTGGACCTGAAGCCGGCCGAGGCGCTCGAGCGCCTGCAGTCGGACCGGGGCTTCGTCTGGATCCGCCGGCAGATCGAGCCGGAGGCCGCCGCGAGGGTCCGGGCCCTCAAGCTGCGTGGGATCCACCTGGTCCCCGAGCCCAAGCGGTTCTACCCGAAGGGCCACCTCGGCTCGGCCGTGCTCGGCTTCGTCGGCACCGACAACACCGGCCTGGCGGGCCTCGAGCACTTCTACGACCGGCTGATCCGGGGCAAGCCGGGCGAGCTCATCGCGCTGACCGACGCCCGCCGCAGCCTCTACGGAGAGGCCGAGACGGCGCGCAGCCGTCCGGCGGAGGCGGGCGCCTCGCTGATCCTCTCGCTCGACTCGGGCCTCCAGTTCGCCGCCGAGCGCGAGCTCGCCGCGACCATCAAGGAGCACCGGGCCGCCTCGGGCAGCGTCGTCGTGATGGACCCGTGGAACGGCGAGATCCTCGCGATGGCCTCCGCGCCGTACTTCGACCCCAACGACTTCCAGGACTCCCCGCCGGACGTGCGGCGCAACCGCGTCATCGCCGACGCGTACGAGCCCGGCTCGACCTTCAAGATCGTGACCGGATCGCTCGCGCTGGACAACGGGCTCGTGTCGCTCGACGAGACGATCGACACCGGCGATGGCTCGATCCGCGTCGCGAACACGACCATCACCGAGGCCGACCATCACCGCTACGGCGCGCTGACGCTCGGCGGAATCTTCGAGCACTCCTCCAACATCGGCATCATCCGCGTCGGCCTGCGCCTCGGTCCGAGCCGCCTCTACGCCGGCGCGAGCGCCTTCGGGGTCGGCCGGTCCACCGGGGTGGACCTGCCCGGCGAGAACACCGGCATCTTCCGGCCGCTGTCCCGCTGGTCCGCGCTTTCGAACGCGGAGATCTCGATGGGGCAGGAGGTCTCGCTCAACGCGCTGCAGCTCGCGCGCATCACGGCGGCGGTGGCGAACGGCGGGTTGCTCGTCCAGCCGCACCTGGTGACGAAGATCGTCGATCCCGGCGGCGACGCGCACGCGGTCACGCCGGCGGAGCCGGTGCGCGCGATCTCCGCGGCCACCGCGGACGCGATCGCCCGGATCCTGGTGGGCGTCGTCGAGCACGGAACCGGCACCAAGGCCGCGATCCCGGGCTTCTCGGTCGCCGGCAAGACCGGCACCGCGCAGAAGGCCGGCGTCGGCGGCTACCAGGCCGGGCGTCACGTGCCCAACTTCGCGGGATTCGCTCCCGCCGACAAGCCCCGCGTCGTGGCCGTCGTCGTCATCGAGGAGCCGCAGGGCAAGTACTACGCGGCGGACGTCGCGGCACCGCTCTTCCAGCGCGTCGTCTCGCAGGCCCTCGGAATCCTCCGCGTGGCGCCGCAGGATCAGCGCGTCCCCGCGACGGTCCTGGCGGAGGCGGCCCCTCGCGAGCCCTTGGACTACCCTGTCGGCGTCGTGCCGGTGTCGCGACGCGAGTCCGCCGGCGTCGTCCCGGTCGCCTCCCGCCGCGGTCCGCCGCGCGTGGACGCTCCCGAGCAGACCCCGAGCGTCCTCGGGCTCTCGGCCACCCAGGCGCTCGCGCTCTTCGCCCGACTCGGAGTCCTCGCCCGCATCCAGGGAGCCGGCTTCGTGGTCGCCCAGGACCCGCCGGCCGGAACGCCGATCCATCCCGGCGCGATCCACACCCTGTTCCTCGCCGACACCGGGTCGGCTCCCGTCGGTCTCGGAAGGCGCATGGAGGAGACGGCTCCGCCTCCTTCGGCTCCGTGAATCTGGTGGAGCTCGCCGCCGCCTTGCCGGGCGCCGAGTTGGCGGATTCCTCGAACACGAACCCCGGCGCCGGGGTTCTGCGCGTCGAGAGCGACTCAAGGCGCGTCCGCGCGGGCGATCTGTTCGTCGCGATCCGGGGAGAGAAGTCCGACGGCCTCGCGCACGCCGCCGAGGCGATCGCGCGCGGCGCGGTCGGCGTCGTCAGCGACCGGCCGGCGCCGGCCGGCGTCGCGGCGCCGTGGATCCGGGTGCCCGAGCCGCGCCGCGCGATGGGACTCCTCGCCGCGCGGCTCGCCGGCGATCCGGCCGAGCGGCTCGTGCTGGCGGGCGTGACGGGCACCAACGGGAAGACCACGACGACGACGCTGCTCGAGGCGATCCTGAAGCGGCGCTACGGACGGGCCGGATTCCTGGGCACGGTCGGCTACCGCACGCCCCGGCGGGAGGTCCCGGCCGACCGCACGACGCCGGAGTCGACCGTGATCCAGGCGCTCCTCGCCGAGATGGTGCGCGACGGCGCGAAGGCCGCGGCGATGGAGGTCTCCTCGCACGCGCTCGTGCTCGAGCGCGTTGCCGGCTGCCGGTTCGACGTCGCCGTCTTCACCAACCTGACGCGCGACCATCTCGACTTCCACGGGGACATGGAGGGCTACTACGCCGCGAAGCGCCTCCTCTTCGCGCTGCGCAAGCCCGGGGCCGCGGGGGTCGTGAACGCGGACGACCCCTACGGGAGGCGGCTCCTCGCGGAGGAAGCGGCGCCGCTGCTCGGCTTCTCGCCGTCCGGCGCCATGGATGCGGACGTCCGCGCCGAGAACGCCGCCTGCGACCTCACGGGAACGCGGCTCGACGTAGTCCACGCCGGCGGGCGCTTCGCCCTCTCCTCGCCGCTCGCCGGCCGCTTCAACGTGGCCAACCTGCTCGCGGCCGCGGCGGCTGGCCTCGCGCTCGGCATCGCTCCGGCCGACATCGCCGCGGGGGCGGCGTCCGTCGCCAACGTGCCGGGCCGGTTCGAGCGCGTGGAGGCGGGACAGCCGTATCCCATCGTGGTGGACTACGCCCACACGCCGGACGCGCTCGAGCGGCTTCTCGCCGCCGTGCGCGAGCTCTCGGATCGCCGGATCGTCCTGGTCTTCGGCTGCGGCGGCGACCGGGACCGCGGCAAGCGCGCCCCGATGGGAGAGATCGCGGGAAGGATGGCGGACATCGCCATCGCGACCTCCGACAACCCGCGCTCCGAGCGCCCGGAGGCGATCCTCGAGGACGTCGCGGTGGGCCTGCGGAGGGCCGGGGCGGCGGAGAGCCTCCTGATCCCGGATCGGCGCGAGGCGATTCGCCGGGCGATCGCGCTGGCCGAAGCCGACGCGGGCGCCTTTCCCGGATCCGTCGTCGTCATCGCCGGCAAGGGCCACGAGACCGTGCAGGTGATCGGCGCCGAGGAGATTCCCTTCGACGACCGCAGGATCGCAGCGGAGTTTGCGGGCCGAGCGCAAGCGTGAACTTCACCGTGGCCGAGCTCGCCTCCTCCCTCGGCGCTCCCGCCAGCGGCGACGCCGCGCTGACGGGCGTCGCCGTGGACTCGCGCAAGGTCAGGCCGGGCGATCTCTTCGTCGCGATCCGGGGCGCCCGGGTCGACGGGCACGACTTCGCCGCCGGGGCCGCCGCCGCGGGAGCGCGGGCACTCCTCGCCGAGCGGCGTCCGGAGGACCTCCACGCCGGCTTTCCGGTCGTGATCGTGCGCGACGTCGTGGCCGCGCTCCGCCGCTTCGCGTCGACGCTCAAGCGGCGAATGGGATTCCGCCTCGCGGCCATCACGGGCTCCGCCGGCAAGACGACGACGAAGGAGTTCGCCGCTGCGATCCTGGCGCGGCGATTCGCCGTCGCGAAGACGCCGGGCAACCAGAACAGCCAGATTGGCTTCCCGATGTCGATCGTGAACCTGCCGGACGATCCCGCGCCGGAGTGGCTGGTGGGCGAGATGGGACTCTCGGAGCCGGGCGATCTCTCCACGCTCTCGCGGGCCTTCCAGCCGGACGTGGCCGCGCTCCTGCTGATCGCCCCAGCGCACCTGCAGTTCTTCCCCTCCATGGAAGAGCTCGCGAACGCCAAGGCGGAGATCCTCGAGGGGCTGCGGCCCGGGGGCACGTTCGTGGCCAACGCCGACGACCCGCGGGTGGCGGCGATCGCGGCGAGACACCACGGCCGGGTCCTGCGCTTCGGGCGGACCGCGCCCGCGGACGTCGCGGCGCGGGGAGTCGAGTCGCACGCGGGGGGCAGCCGCTTCCTGCTGGTCACGCCGGAGGGAGAGGCGCGGGTGGACCTGCCCGTGCCCGGCCCGCACCAGGTCGCGAACTTCCTGGCCGCCGCCGCGATCGGGACCGCGGTCGGCATGACGCCCTCCGAGTGCGCCGAGGCGGCGCCGGGCCTGCGCGCTGCGGAGCATCGCGGAGAGCTCAAGACCCATGCGTCCGGCGCGCGGATCTTCGACGACGCGTACAACGCGAACCCGTCCTCCATGCGCGCGGCGCTCGAGACGCTGGCGACGCTGCCCGGCGTGCGGCGCATCGCGGTGCTCGGCGACATGCTGGAGCTCGGCGCCGACGAGGAGCGCTGGCACCGGGAGACCGGCGCCGCGGCGGTCGGTCGGGCCGACCTCCTGATCGCCGTGGGCCCGCGGGCCCGCGAGCTCGCGGCCGGGGCCGTCGCCGCCGGCATGCCGGAGGATCGGGTGCGCCGTGTCGACACCGCCGAGGAGGCGGCCGAGGCGCTGCGACCCACGCTCTCCGAGGGGGACGTCGTCCTCTTCAAGGCGTCCCACGGGATCGGGCTCGACCGGGCCGTGGCGCTCCTGATGGGAGCCGCCTGAGATGCTGTACTGGCTCCTCTTCCCGTTCGCCTCGCGCTACCCGGTGTTCAACGTGTTCCGCTACATCACGTTCCGGACGGCGATGTCGGCGGTCACGGCGCTGCTCCTCACCCTGACGCTCGGCCCCGCGATGATCCGCTGGCTGCGTGCCGCGCAGATCCGGCAGTCGATCCGCCAGGAGGGGCCCAAGTCGCACCTCGCCAAGGCGGGCACGCCGACGATGGGCGGCCTGCTCATCCTCCTGGCCGTCGCGACGGCGACGCTCCTGTGGATGGACCTCTCGAACCGCTTCGTCTGGATCGCGCTCGGCACGCTCCTCGCGCTCGGCGCCGTGGGCTTCGCCGACGACTTCGTCAAGGTGACCCGGCGCCGCAACCGGGGTCTCTCGGGCCGCGGCAAGCTCATCCCGCAGTTCCTGGTGGCGCTCGCGGTGGCGTGGGCCATCACGCAGTGGGCGAGCCACGGCGCGTTCTCCACCGTCATCACGTTCCCGTTCTTGAAGAGGCTCCTGATTCCTCTCGGCATCCTCTATATTCCGTTCGTGGCGCTCGTCGTGGTCGGATCGTCCAACGCGGTGAACCTCACGGACGGTCTCGACGGGCTCGCGATCGGCGCCGTCGGCATCGCCGCGGGCACCTACGCGGTGCTCGCCTACGTCACGGGCAACTTCGTCACGGCCCGCTACCTCCAGATTCCCTTCATCCCGCAGTCCGGCGAGCTCACCGTCTTCTGCGGAGCCCTCGTCGGCGCCTCGCTCGGGTTCCTCTGGTTCAACTGCCATCCGGCGGAGATCTTCATGGGCGACGTCGGCTCGCTGCCGCTGGGCGCCGCGATCGCCGCGGTTGCGGTCATGACCAAGCAGGAGATCCTCCTCGTGATCGTCGGCGGCCTCTTCGTGATGGAGGCGCTATCGGTGATCATCCAGGTCGTCTCCTTCAAGCTCACCGGAAAGCGCGTCTTCCGGATGGCCCCGATCCACCACCACTTCGAGCTCGCGGGATGGGCGGAGTCGCGTGTGATCATCCGCTTCTGGATCCTCGCGATCCTGTTCGCGGTGATCGCGCTGTCGACCCTGAAGCTGCGATGAGCGCCGCGGCCTCTCCCGCAACGCCGCCCCTTGCCGGGGTCCTCCCGCGCCGCGTCGCGGTCCTCGGGTTCGCCCGCAGCGGGCGGGCGCTGGCCGACGCGCTGCTCGCGCGCGGGGTCTCCGTTTCGGTGGGCGACAGCAGGGCGGAGGAGGCCTTCGCCGACGCCGCCTCGTTCCGCGCCCGCGGCGCGCGCCTCTTCTTCGGAGGTCCTCCGGCCGGGTTCCTCGACGGCGCCGACTGGCTCGCGATCTCTCCGGGCGTTCCGCTCACCGCACCCCCGGTGCAGGCGGCGCGTGCGGCGGGGATCCCCGTCCTGGCGGAGCTCGAGGTCGCGTGGCGCCTCATCGAAGCCGAGGGCGAAGTCGCGTCCGGGGCCGCCGGGAAGAACCGGTGGGTCGCCGTCACCGGGACCAACGGCAAGTCGACCACGACGAGCTGGATCGCGGACATCCTGAGGCGCGCGGGCCGGCCGGTGGCGCTCGCCGGCAACATCGGCTCGCCGCTGTCGGGATTTCTCTCCGAGACCACGCCGCGCGACTTCGTGTGCGAGGTCTCCTCCTTCCAGGCCGAGACCCTCGACCGCTTCCGTCCCGACGTCGCGGTCCTGACCAACATCACGCCCGACCACCTGGACCGCCATGCCGGCATGCGAGAGTACGCGGCGGCCAAGGCGCGCGTGTTCGCGAAGCAGCGCGCGGCGGATTCCGCGGTTCTCAACGCCGACGATCCCGAGTCGCTCGCCCTGCCTCTCGAAGGCGCCGCGCGGCGCGTGCTCTTCTCCCGGCGCAGGAGGCCCGAGGCGGGAGGGGCCTGGCTCCAGGACGGCGAGCTGTGCTCCGACCTCTCCGGCCGGATCCGCCGCGTCCTTCCGGCCGCGCGGCTCTCGCTGCCCGGCGTTCACAACCTCGAGAACGCGCTGGCGGCGCTGGCCGCGGCCGAGTGCCTGGGCGTCGGCGAGGCTCCGATCGTCGCCGCCCTGACGGAGTTCGCGGGTCTCCCGCACCGGAGCCGGCTCGTGGCCGAGTCGCGCGGCGTGCGCTGGGTCGACGATTCGAAGGGGACCAACGTCGACGCGACGCTCAAGTCCCTCGAGGGGTTCGCGCCCGGCAGCGTGCTCCTGATCCTCGGCGGACGGGACAAGCAGGGCGACTTCGCGGCGCTCGCGCCGCTCGTGGCGCACAACGTCCGGGCCGTGCTGACGGTCGGCGAGGCCGCGCCGCTGATCGAACGCGCGCTCGCCGGATCCGCAGCGATCGTGCGCTGCGAGACGATGGAGCGCGCCGTGGCCGCCGCCGCGGAGCTCGCGCGCCGGGGCGACACGGTGCTCCTGTCGCCGGCCTGCGCGTCGTTCGACCAGTACCGCAACTTCGAGGAGCGCGGGGACCACTTCGCTTCGCTCGCGCGTGAGGCCGCCGGAGCCGCGGCGGGCACCGCGGAGGGCACCGCAGATGCCGCGGGCACCGCAGGAGATCGCGATGGCGCGTAAGCTCACATCGGACAAGATCCTCTTCGTCGCGCTGGTGGCGCTGTCGCTCTTCGGCTGCGTCATGATCTACAGCGCGTCGGCCGTCTCGGCGGGCGAGACGTCCGGCAACCCCTACCGCTACCTGACCAAGCAGATCGCCGCGCTCATCCTCGGCGGCCTGGCCGCGTTCGCGATCTATCGGACGGACTATCGCAAGCTCGGCAAGCCGTGGGTCGTGTACGGCGCCTACGCCTTCACGCTCCTGCTGGCCGTCTTCGCGCTGTTCCGGCCGCCGATCAACGGCGCGCGGCGCTGGATCCCCCTCGGCGTGACGATGCTGCAGCCCTCCGAGCTGCTCAAGGTCGCGCTCGTCCTGCTGCTCGCGCACCAGCTCGCGCGAAAGTCCGAGAAGGCGGGCGACTCCGAGCGCGCCCTGCTGCCGTCGGTCGTGTTCACGGGGCTGGCGGCGGGCGTGGTCGTGCTCCAACCCGACTTCGGCACCGCGGTGTGTTACGTGATGCTGTGCGCGGTGCTGCTCTGGCTCTCGGGGGCGCGAGCCCGTTGGTTCCTCTTCGGCGCGCTCGCGATGGTCCCGGTCCTGGCCGCGATCCTGCTCTCCGCCGACTACCGGCGGGCGCGGCTCCTCTCGTTCCTGAATCCCCAGGCCGACCCGCTGGGCGCCGGCTTCCAGGCGATCCAGTCGCTGATCGCGGTCGGCGCGGGCGGGTGGTTCGGCAACGGGCTGGGAGGCAGCCGGCAGAAGCTCTTCTTCCTGCCGTATCCCCACACCGACTTCATCTTCGCGATCGTCGGCGAGGAGCTCGGCTTCGTCGGCGCGGCGGCGATGGTCGCGTGCTTCGGGGTCGTCGCGTGGAGGGGCGTCCGCGCGGCGCGCCGTGCGCCGGATGCCTTCTCCGCTTTCCTCGCGGCCGGCGCGACGGCGATGATCGTGGTCCAGGCCGCGATCAACCTGTCGGTCGTCCTGGCGCTCGTGCCCACCAAGGGGATCCCGCTGCCGTTCGTCTCGTACGGCGGGTCGTCGCTGATCGCGTCCTGGATCGCCGGCGGCCTGATCCTGAACGTGTCGCAGCACGAGGTCGGGGAGGCGAGCTGACAGCGGACCGCTGACAGCTCAAAGGGCGGAGCGCATGACGGGCGAATTGGGGACCTACGTGATCGCGGCCGGGGGTACCGGCGGACACATCGTGCCCGGGATCGCGCTCGCCAACGAGATCCGCGCCAAGCGCCCGACCGCGGCCATCCTCTTCGTCGGGACCGCCCACGGCCTCGAGTCCCGCCTGGTGCCGGAGGCCGGGTTCCCGCTGGAGCTGATCGAGGCCTCCGGCTTCGTCGGGAAGACGATCGGAAAGCGCATCCGCGCGCTCGCCCAGCTGCCGGGAGGATTCGCCGCCGCGCGCACCCTCCTGCGCCGGCACCGCGCGCGCGTCGTCGTGGGCGTCGGAGGCTACGTCAGCATTCCCGTGATCCTGGCGGCGCGATCGCTCGGCATCCCGACCGTAATCCACGAGTCCAACGCGCTCCCCGGCGTCGCCAACAGGTTCCTCAACCGCTTCGCCACGAAGACGGCCCTGGGCATCGCGACCGCCAACAAGCACCTCAAGAAGCCGGGCCTCGTCACGGGCACGCCGGTGCGCCCGGAGTTCTTCGAGATCCCGCCCATCGACCCGGAGGCGAAGACCAAGCGCGTGCTGGTGTTCGGCGGAAGCCAGGGCTCCCGCGTCATCAACCGGGCGATCGCGCGCGCCGCCGTCATGCTCGAGAAGAAGGACTTCGAGGTCGTTCACCAGACGGGGGAGAAGGACCTGACCGGGACCCGCCAGCGCTACGCGCGCATGCCGCAGAAGTGGAGGCTCGAGCCGTTTCTCCCGCACCTCCACCGCGAGATGGCGTGGGCCGACGTCGTGATCTGCCGCGCGGGCGCGATGACGGTCTCCGAGCTCATCGCCGCCGGCCGCCCCGCGATCCTCATCCCGTTCGCCGCGGCCGCGTCGGGGCACCAGCTCGCCAATGCCCGGGCGCTCGCGCGGGCGGGGACGGCGGTCGTCATGGAGGAGAAGGACCTTTCCGGCGAGAACATCGCCGGAACCCTGACCGAGCTCCTCGAGAACCGCGCGCGCCTGGTCGACATGGGCGCGAAGGCGCGGGCGCTCGCCAAGCCCGGGGCGGCCAAGGAGCTGGCGAAGCTCGTGCTCGAGGTCGAGAGGAACCGATGAGGTTCCTGAGGCTCCGGAGGCTGCATTTCGTCGGCGCGGGCGGCGTCGGCATGAGCGGCCTCGCCGAGATCCTCCTCCTGGCGACGCCGCTCCAGATCTCGGGCTGCGACCAGGCCCGCTCCGAGATCACGGACCACCTCGAGAAGCTCGGCGCGAAGATCCGGATCGGCCACGATCCGGCCCACGTCGAGGACGCGGACCTGCTCGTCATCTCCTCGGCCGTCGGCGAGTCCAACGCGGAGGTCGCCGCGGCCCGGGCGCGCGGCATCCCGGTCATCCGGCGCGCCGAGATGCTGGGCGAGATCATGCGCCTGAAGCAGGGGATCGCGGTCGCCGGCACCCATGGGAAGACGACGACGACCTCGCTGACCGGCATGGTCCTGACCGAGGCCGGTTTCGATCCCACGATCGTGGTGGGCGGCCGCGTGCACATCCTCGGGACCAACGCGCGCCTCGGGAAGGGCGACTACCTCGTGGCCGAGGCGGACGAGTACGACCGCTCCTTCCTGGCGCTCACGCCGGTCGTGGCCGTCATCACCAACGTCGAGGCGGACCACCTCGACACCTACCGCGACCTCGACGACATCCTCGACGCCTTCGCGACGTTCGCGAACCGGGTTCCCTTCTTCGGTTCGATCGTCCTGTGCGCGGACGACGCCGGCGCGCGGAGCCTCCTGCCGCGGATCCAGAAGCGCGTGGTCACCTACGGCGCGTCTCCCGACTCGGACGCCCGGCTGACGGCGGAGCGCATCGACCTGCACCCGAGCGCGGCCGCGACGAGCGCGACGAGTTTCGTCGTGCGCGACGCGGAGCAGGGCGTGCTCGGCGAGGTCCGGTTGCGCCTCCCGGGGAGGCACAACGTCGCGAACGCGCTCGCGGCGATCGCCGTCGGGCGCGAGCTGCTCATCCCGTTCGACACGATCGCCCGCGCGCTCGAATCCTTCACCGGGGTCGTCCGGCGCTTCGAGAACAAGGGCGAGCGCGGCGGCGTGCTCGTCGTCGACGACTACGCGCACCATCCCACCGAGATCGCGGCCACGCTCGCGGCGGCGCGCCAGGTCTACCCGGAACGGCGCCTCGTGGCCCTGTTTCAGCCGCACCTCTTCTCTCGGACGCGGGACTTCGCGCAGGAGTTCGGGCGCTCGCTCGCGGAAGCGGACCTCGCGATCGTGATGGACGTCTATCCCTCGCGGGAGGCCCCCCTTCCGGGGGTCACGGGCGAGCTGGTCGCTCGCGCGGCCCGGGGGGCGGGGGCGCGGTCCGTATCGTATGTTTCTGAAAAGAAAGCAGTTGTCGATGCGCTCGAGAGCACCCTGTGTCCGGGGGACGTTCTCCTGACTCTGGGCGCGGGCGATGTCGTGCGTTTCGGAGAGGAGTACCTGAGGCGTGGCCGCAGCGGATAGAGAAGCGCCGTTTCTGCGGCGCGGCGCGGTCGCGGTGCGCAAGCGCCGCCGGCCGGCCGCCGTGCGTTTCGTGCTGCCGGGAGTCCTCGTGCTCGCGGCCGCGTTGGGCCTGGTCCGTTTCCTCTCGAGCCCGCACTTCGCGCTGCGGCGCTTCGCGATCTCCGGCAATGCGCGCTCGCGAACCGAAGAGATCCTCGCCGCGCTCTCGGAGTGGAACGGGCGAAACCTGGTGTCGCTTCCTCTCGCTCCGCTGGCCAGCCGGCTCGCGACGCACCCGTGGATCGACCGCGTGACGCTGACCAAGCGGTTCCCGGACGAGCTGTCGGTGCGCGTGATCGAGCGCCGCGCGGTCGCGCTCTACCGGGAGGGCGACGCCTTCTGGTGGGTCGGCGCCGAGGGAAACCTCATCGCCCCCTACGACTCCCGCCGCGACCGCACCGAGTACGTCATCCTGACCGGCGATCGGCGAGGCCTGCCCGAGGCCGTGGGATTGCTCGAGGATCTGCGCGCGGGCGCGCCCGAGTATTTCGCGAAGCTCTCGGAAATCGCCTCGCTCCCGGACGGGGGTTTCGGTATGATGGACGCGATCTTCCGAAGACCGGTGCGCGTTCTTCGAGTGGATGCTTCGAGAAAGATTCGCGCCTTGCTCGAGGCGCGCGGTTTCGTTGAGAATCGTGGGTGGGAGGCACGGGCCATCGATCTCCGCTTTGCGGATCGCATCATTCTCGTCGGCGCCTACGGCGCAGGGAATCGTCTCTGAGGAGGTTGCCGTAGCGATGTCGAAGCCCGAAGGATTTCTGGTCGCCTGCGACATCGGTACCTCCAAGATCTGCGTCCTCATCGGCGAGCAGAACGCCGCGGGCACCCTCGACGTCATCGGGAAGGGCGCCTGCGCCAACCGCGGCACTCGCAAGGGCAACATCATCAACGTCGACGCCACCATCGAGGCCATCAAGCGGGCCGCGGAGGAGGCGGAGATCATGGCGGGTGTTCAGATCTCCCGCGCCTGGGTCGGGGTGTCGGGCTCGCATGTCCGGTCCTTCAACAGCCGGGGGGTGGTCGCGGTCGCGGGGAAGGACCGGGAGATCACCAAGGAAGACGTCGCCCGGGTCATCGATGCCGCCCGCGGCGTGCAAATCCCTCAGGATCATGAGGTTGTGCACGTCCTGCCCCGGGACTTCGCGGTCGACGGCCAGGACGGTGTCGCCGATCCCCAGGGCATGGTCGGCAGCCGCCTCGAGGTCGAGGTCCACGTGGTGACGGCGCCGGTCGCAGTCACGCAGAACATCGTGACGTGCATGAACAAGGCCGGGATCGAGGTCGTCCAGATGGTCCTCGAGCAGTTCGCCGCGGCGGAGGCGGTGCTGACCCCCGACGAGAAGGAGCTCGGCATCTGTCTGGTCGACATCGGCGGCGGGACCACCGAGGTCGCCGTCTACCAGAAGGGCACGATCGCGCACACGGCGGTGGTGCCGATCGGCGGCGATCACTTCACCAACGATCTCGCGGTCGTGCTCCGCGCGCCGATCACCGACGCGGAGCGCCTCAAGAAGAAGTTCGGCTGCGCCCTGCGCACGGCGGTCTCCGAGGACGAGATGGTCGAGGTCCCGATGGTCGGCGGCCGGGCCCCCAAGCTGTGCCCGCGCACGACGCTCGCCGACATCCTGCAGCCGAGGGCCGAGGAGCTTCTCGGGCTCATCCACGAGGACATCCAGCGGCTGGGTCTCGACAAGGAGATCCGCTCGGGCGTCGTCCTCACGGGCGGCGGCTCGGAGCTCGAGGGCGTCGTCGAGATCGCCGAGGGCATCTTCGACGGTCCCGTCCGGCGCGGCATTCCCGCCGGGGTGGGCGGACTCGTGGACGTGGTCTCGCGGCCGGAGTGGGCGACGGCGACCGGGCTTCTCCTATATGGTCACCGCTACAAGCCGTCCCGACGAAGGGCCCAGGCCTTCTTCCACGCGGCGAACTCGGTCTCGCGATTCATCCGGGACTTCTTCTGATGCGGGGAAACACGAAACGGAGACGGAGGGGTGGACCCATGATCGAGTTCATGGACGACGACGACAGCCGGAAGCTCTCGATCGAGCTGGACGGGGGCGACGCGTCGCCGGCCACGATTCGCGTGATCGGGGTGGGGGGAGGCGGCTCGAACGCCATCAACCGGATGATCACGGCGGGCGTCAAGGGCGTCGAGTACTTCGCCTGCAACACGGACCTCCAGGCCCTGCGCAAATGCTCGGCGCCGAACAAGCTGCAGATCGGGGCGCGGTTGACCAAGGGCCTGGGAGCGGGCGCCGACCCCGACGTCGGGAGGAACGCGGCGCTCGAGGATCAGGACCGGCTCGCCCACGCGGTGGCCGGCGCGGACATGGTGTTCCTGGCCATGGGTTTGGGGGGCGGCACCGGCTCCGGCGCGGGGCCGATCCTCGCCAAGCTCGCGGCCGAGGCCGGCGCGCTCGCCGTGGCCGTCGTGACCAAGCCGTTCGAGTTCGAGGGGAAGAAGCGCATGCGCCAGGCCGAGCGGGCCTCGCGCGAGCTGCGGGACCACGTCGACACGCTCATCACCATTCCGAACCAGCGGCTGCTGGCCTTCGTCGAGCGGAACACGCCGCTGCAGGAATCCTTTCAGATCGCGGACGACGTGCTGCGGCAGGCGATCCAGGGGATTTCGGACCTCATCAACTGCCCGGGCGAGATCAACCTCGACTTCGCGGACGTCCGCAAGATCATGTCCGACATGGGCCGCGCGCTCATGGGAACCGCGACGGCCGAGGGGGAGAACCGCGCGATCCACGCCGCCCAGGCCGCGATCTCCTCGCCGCTGCTCGAGGACGCGTCGATCGAGGGCGCGCGGGGCGTCCTGATGAACATCACGGGCGGCGCGGACCTGACGCTCGTCGAGGTGACGGAGGCGGCCCAGATCATCCAGCAGGCCGCGGATCCGGAGGCCGAGATCCTGTTCGGCTGCGTCCACGACGAGAAGATGTCGGGCAGCGTCAAGGTCACCGTCATCGCGACGGGCTTCGACCGGCTCGAGCGCGGCGTGGACGACGCCGAGGTCGAGGAGGCCAAGCCGCTGACCGTGGGCTCCAAGCCCTTGCGTCCGCCGTTCCTGCGGGGTGATGACTCCGGAGGCTTCGGACCCAACGCGTCCTCGCGGGACGACTTCGACATCCCGACGGTGCTGCGCCGCCAGATGGACTGAGAGGGAATTGGCGATTGCCGATTGGCGATCGTCAGTCTCCGATGATCAGACCGTCCCTCTCGTCCCGAAGCTTCCGAATCCACTTCCTCCGCTTCTCGCGCGCCTTCCGGCGCCAGGCGACGTAGGCCTTCTCCACCTTCGGGTGGCGTTGCCGGTAGCGGCGCAGCGCGCGCCGGAAGCGTTTCGAGGCACGCGAGAAGAAGATCGCCGACAGGAAGAAGAAGATGAGCTGAGGCATGACCGGGATCAGGATCCCGATGACTCCCAGGATGAAGAAGAAGATCCCGAGCGCGATGTTCCAGATCTTCTTCCGGTGGGCCGCGAGGGCCCTCGTCTTCCGCTTCAGCGCGCTCACGGCGCTGCCCGGAGTCTTCGGCGCCGTCATGGGGCTACTCTGATGCCGGGCGCCCTCATGGCGCCACTGCAGCCTTGATCAGGTTCGTGCTGCCCGAGACGCCGCGCGGGACGCCGGCTGTGATGACCGCCTTCTCGCCGGAGCGCATCAGGCCATGCGCCACCGCGATGGAGGGCGCCTTTTCCAGCATCGTGTCGGTGTCGTCCGCCGTCTCCACGACGAGAGGGATGACGCCCCAGACCAGCGCGAGGCGCCGCGCCGTCGCCTCGGACGTGCAGAGGGCCAGGATCGGCCGGCGCGGCCGGTGCTTGGCGACCAGCCGCGCCGTCGCGCCCGTCTCGGTCCAGGCCACGATCACCGAGGCACCCACGTGCTCCGCCAGCTCGCAGGCCGCGCCCGCGACCGCCTCGGGAAGCGACTGCAGGCCGCGGCCCTCGAAGCGGCGCATCCAATGCTCGAAGGGGAACGCCGTCTCGGTGTCGCGCGCGATGCGCTGCATCGTCGCCGCCGCCTCCGCGGGGTAGCGTCCGGCGGCCGTCTCCTCCGAGAGCATGACCGCGTCGGTCCCGTCGAGGATCGCGTTGGCGACGTCGCCGACCTCCGCGCGCGTCGGCCGCGGATTGTCGACCATCGACAGCAGCATCTGGGTCGCCGTGATGACGGGCTTCCCGGCGCGGTTGGACTTCTCGATCAGCATCTTCTGGAGCAGCGGGACGTGCTCGAGCGGCGTCTCGACGCCGAGGTCGCCGCGGGCCACCATGATCCCGTCGGACGCCTCCAGGATCTCGTCGATGTGGGCGATCGCGTCCGGGTTCTCGATCTTGGCGATCAGCGGTGTCGCCGCCGAGAGCTCGCGCAACGCCTGCCGGGCCTGCCGGATGTCCTCGGCGCTCCGGACGAAGGACAGCGCGACGTAGTCGACGCCGTGCGCCGCGCCGAAGCGGAGGTCGTCGCGGTCCTTGGGGGTCATCCCCGGTGCCGAGCGGGAGCGGGGCAGGCTGATGCCCTTGTGCGACGACAGCCGGCCGCCGACGACGACGCGGCAGCGCACGTCGGTCGCCGTCGTCTCCTCCACGCGCAGCTGCAGCTCGCCGTCGGAGAGCAGCACCGCGTCCCCGGGCGCGACGCTGTGCGGGAGATCGGGGACGCTGACGGACACCTCGGCCGCATCGCCGGCCACGGGCCGGCCCGTGAGGGTGAATGCGGCGCCCGGCTCGAGACGGACGCCGCCCCCCGCGAATTCACCGATGCGGATCTTGACGCCGGAGAGGTCCTGGAGGATCGCGATCGGGCGGCCGGCCGCGGCCGAGACCGAACGCAGGAGGCTGACCACCTCCGCGTGCTCGGCGTGGGTGCCGTGGGAGAAGTTCAGCCGGGCGACGTCCATTCCGGCCTCGGCCAGCCGAGCGAGCCCTTCGCGGGAGCGCGAGGCCGGCCCGATGGTGCAGACGATCTTGGTGCGCGCCACCGGGAGAGACTAGCAGGGGGACGCTCGCACCGCCGTTCGATGACGGTGCGAACGCCTTCCCGAATCGCGAAGGACGTCAGTCCTGACTCGGGGGCTTCTCCTTCTCCTTCGGCGGCTGCGGCTTCTGCTGCGGCCGGGCCTTCGGCTTGGGAGCCGGCTGCGAATGCTCGGCGTTCGCCTGGCGGGTCTCACTCTGCGGATGCGCCTCGGGCTGCGGCTTCTCGGCCTTCGCCCGCTGCTCCGCCTGGGCCGACTCGCGCGGCTGGGCCTCGTGCGCGGACTGTGCCGTCGCCTGTGGCTTTTCGGGCTCGGCCCGATGTTCCGGCTTCGGCTTGGCCTTCGGCTTCGGAGCCTGTTGCGTGTGCGCGACGTTCGCCTGGCGAGTCTCGGTCTCGGGACGCGCCTTGGGCTTCGGCTCGGCCCGCTCGGTCCCGTGCGCGTGCGCCGTCGCGCTCTCGTTGCGCGCACTCGACTCGGCCGCCGGACGCGCCGGCTTCTTCGGATTCTTCTCGGCCTTCTGCGCGGTCCTCGTCTCGGCCTGGTGTTTCGCGTTCCTGGCCGGCTCGTTCCTCGCCGGCGCCGCGGCGATCTTGGCGCGCTCCGTTTCCGGCGCGACGACACGAACGCTCTTCGTCGCGGTCACCCCGCCTGCCGCCAGGGTGGTGGGCCGGGCCCGGAGGCTATTCGCGGCGACGTGCTGGATGGGATGGCCGACGACGCGCGCGACCCGGCTCTCCGGCGGACCCGCGATGCGGACGACGCCCTGGGAGACGTCGAAGCGCGTGGTCTTCACGGCGTGCGGCAGGATCGTGACGCTCTGCTGCGCCGGGACCCTCACGGTCGCGACGCGCACGCCGACGAATTGCCGCGTCGGGACGAAGACGTAGTGCGTCGACGTCACGACGACCGGCGAGCCGAAGTAGCCGGTGGCGGAGAGGGCGAAGCTCGGCGGCACGGGCGCCCAGCCGACGTAGTCGTCGGTGTACGCCCACGTCACCCACGCGGGCGCCCAGACGGTTCCGGGGACCCAGACCCAGCCGTAGGGATCGGCGTACGCCCAGGTGCCGTAGTGGTAGGGGATGTCGCCCCAGGGATCGTCGGAGACCCAGGTCCATCCGTAATCGGAGTAGACCCACTGGCCGTCGACGTACGGCTCCCACCCCCGGGCGACTCCGGAGGGCACCCAGCAGTTGCCGTAGGAGCCCGCCGCGACCCACCGTCCGTGAGGCGCGAGCTGATCATGGAAGACGGACACGCTGACCTCCACCGGGGCGGCGGCCGCGCTCGCGGTCCACACCAGTGCGGCGGCGAGAACGGTGAACAAAATTCCCGTGTGCTTTCTCATTTTCAACTCCCACAGTGCAGGGAACGCAACCCGCGTGCCACATTGGACCCGCGCGCGTGCGCGCGGCACACTTCTTGCGCATCGCACCGTCGTGGAGTTCGTCAAGCTTTCCGCGCCTCGCGACGGCCGCGAGCCCGCTGTCGGGCCGGACCCGGCGGAGGTCCGCCTGCAGCTGCCGGTCTCGACGATCCTCAAGGTGCTGATCGCGGCGGCTTGCGTCTGGGCGCTGCTGCGGCTCGTCCCGAGTCTCCTCGTGCTGTTCGTCGCCCTCGTGCTGGCGGTGACGCTATGGCCGATCGTCGATCGCCTGGAGCGGCGGGGCGTCTCGCGTTCGCTGTCGGTCGGCCTCGTCGCGTGCGGGATGCTCGCCGTCCTCGCGCTATTCGTGTTCCTGGTCCTGCCGCCGCTCGCCACCCAGACGATGGAGCTCGCCGCGAACCTCGGCGCGTATCGGCGGAGCGCGCAGGCCCGCCTCAATCCCGATCACCCGCTGATCGCGAAGCTGATGGCCCAAATCTTCGACCTGCCGTCCTCGCCCGAGGTCGCGCACTCCCTCAAGCGTCCGCTGGCGTGGGGCCAGCTCGTCCTCGAGGCCTCGCTCGCGGCGGTCCTCGTCCTGGTCCTCTCGCTGTACCTGCTGCTCGACGGGAAACGCACCTACGCGTGGCTCCTCGCGTACGTGCCGCGCCGCCACCGGCAGAAGATGGCCGAGACCGTTCCGGCCGTCTCCGAAGTCGTCATGGCGTACGTGCAGGGCCAGCTGCTCACGTCGCTGCTCTACGGAGGTTTCGCGTTCGTGGTGCTCACGGTCCTGCACGTGCCTTCCGCGTTGCCGCTCGCCGTGCTCGCGGCGATCTGCGACGTGCTGCCGATCCTGGGCGTCTTCATCTCGACGATCCCGGCGGCATTATTCGCGCTGACGGTTTCGCCGGTCGCGGCGGCGGCCGTCGTGGTCCTCTACCTGCTGTACCACGGGCTCGAGAACTACGTCATCGTTCCGCGGGTGTACGGACGCAGGCTCCGTCTGTCACCGCTCGTCGTGCTCCTCGCGCTCATCGTGGGAGGCAGCCTCTACGGCGTCGTGGGAGCGGTGCTCATCCTGCCGCTCTTCGCGGCCTATCCGATCATCGAGAAGATCTGGCTCTCCGATTACCTGAGCAACGAGGTCGTCGCCGACCATGCGGAGCTCGCCGAGGCGGCCGCGTCGGGCGAGGACCGGGCGATCGACGCGGTCCTCCAGGGCGAGGAGCACCCCTCGGAACGCGTCGCGTTCCACGAGAACCGCTGACCCTCCGCGGCCCCGACCGGGGAGGCGGCTGGCAAGCCGTTTGCTCCTCGAAGGCTTGGAGGTGGTGTCTCTTGGATTTCCGAGACACGCTGCACGTCGTGGGGCTGACGTGCGATGGAGAGATTGCCCTCCTGCGCACCCTGACCGCCGACCAGACGATCGTGCTTCCCGCGGTGACCGTCACCGGCGTCGGCGACGGGCGCGACTTCGTTGCCGTCAATCGGCTCCTCGCGCTGCTCGGGTACGAGGCGCGTGAGCTCGTCACGATGTCGCGTTACGGAATCCCGAACGAGGCCGGCGGACATTCGAGCATCCTGATGGCGCCGCTCCTCGCGCGCCGCGCGACTCGGCCCTCATCGGTTCCGGGACTCGCCGTGCACGAGATTCCGGCCGCCGGCGCGGCCGGTTGGCTCCGCGAGCGCAGAGCCCTCGGGGCGTACGTCGATCCGACGGTCTGGGTGGGCCTGCGGCTGTTCGAGCGTCTGTTTGCCTCCTGGGCCCGCGAGCGCCTGCGGGCGAGCCTGCGGGTTCTGCGGCGGAGGCGCTTCGCCGGTACGGCCAGCGCGTCGGGAGTCTCTGGCGGGGCGGGCCCGCCGAGAGAGCGCGCCGGGGGAGCCTGACGATGCTGCCGGAATGGCTCCCGACCACCGACTCCGCCGCGCTTCTCGACCACGCTCCGCTGCTGATCTGGCGCTCCGGCGCGAAGGCCCACCGCGACTACTTCAACGACACGTGGCTCCGATTCACCGGGCGGAGCCGCGAGGAGGAGCTCGGCGAGGGCTGGATGCAGGGAGTCCATCCCGACGATCTGCGGCGCCGGGCGGAACTGTTCCTCGATCCGCTGCGCGGCCTCGCGCCCTTCGAGGTGGAGTACCGGCTGCGGCGCCACGACGGCCTCTATCGCTGGGTTCTGGAGCGCGGCGTTCCCATCCACGAGGCGGATGCGGTCCACGGCTTCGTCGGCGCGTGTCTGGACATTCACGACCGCCGACGGGGGGAGGAGTCCCGCGAGGCCGCGCTGCGGATGATGGCGCACGAGCTGCGCACTCCGCTCCAGGCCGTGAAGATGCACGCGGAAGTGATGCGCCGCGCGGCGGCCGCCGGAGAGGTCTGCACTCCCGAGATGTTCGACCGCCTCGGCGTCCAGGTCGACCGTCTGGGTCGATTGATCAGCGACCTGCTGCGGACGGAAGATCGGCACGGCCTCTCGCTCCACAAGGTGCGGCTGAACCTCGCGGGACTGCTGCGCCGCCTGGTCGCCCTGCGTTGCGACGAGCTGCGCGAGTCTCCGGGCCGTGTCCGTCATCGTCTGACGTTTCGCGGCCCCCAGCAGGCCGACGTCGACGGAGAGAGCCGCAGTCTCGAACAGGCCTTCCACGGGCTGCTCGACAACGCGCTCAAGTTCTCGCCCCGCGGGGGGGACGTCGAGGTCGAGCTTCGAGCCGACGAAGGGCCGCACCGCGTCACGATCCGAGATCAGGGCGTCGGGATTCCGAGGGAGGATCTGGAGTCGGTCGGCCGTCGGTTCTTTCGGGCGAGCAACGTTCCCCGGCGCCACTTCCCGGGCCTCGGCCTCGGGCTCGCGGCGGCGCGAGACGTCTTCGAGCGGCACGGCGGCGACCTCGCCGTCGCGAGCGAGCCGGATCGCGGGACGCAGATCACGATCACGCTGCCGCGGAGCGTACTGGAGCCCGCATGAGACGCATCCTGATCGCCGACGACGATCTCGGAATCCTCGAGGGGATGGAGACCCTGCTGTCGCGCCGCTACGATGTCGTGACCGCGCGCAATGGCGAGGAGGCGCTCGAGCGGTTGGGCGAGGGCCCCGTCGACCTCGTGATTCTCGACCTCCTGATGCCGCTCGTCGACGGCGAGAGCGCCCTGGTCCGCCTGCGCGAGGGCGGATTCGCCGGCGGGGTCATCGTCATGTCGGCCCACGCGGACCGGCTCGCACGCACGCGGCTGCTCGGCGCCGACGATTTCCTGGTGAAACCGTTCGAGTTTCGCGAGCTCGAGCGTTCGATCGAACGCCTCCTCCCCCGCGAATCGGCTGCCACACGGCCCCGGAGCGTCTCCTCCGCGAGACACTAGCCGCGGGCTCGACCAGGCGTCGCCTCTGGCACGTCGATTGCGAGACGTAGCCGCGTGTCTGCGAATCCGAGACCTCGCGCCGCCTCGCCGGCCCGCCACCCGAAGCCGCGACCCCGGCATTGGCAGCGGCCTCGCGGATGGCGCCGCGCCGCCGTCTGGACCGCGGGAATTCTCGCGGGCATTCTCCTGCTGCTGGTTGTTCTCCCTCCGATCGCCGCGGAGCCGATGCGCCGTTCGATGGAGAGGCGCATGAACGCCAGCCTCGAGGGCTACAGCGTCCGGATCGGCAAGCTGCGCCTGCGGCCGTTCGACTTCGGGCTGACGCTCGTGAATCTCACGCTGCGCCAGAACGCCAACCCCGAGCCGCCGATCGCGGTCTTCCCACGGCTTCAGGCCACCGTGCAGTGGCGGGAGCTTCTCGCGCTGCGGCTGGTCGCGGACTTCCTCCTGGATCGGCCGGTGGCGTACGTCAACCTCGCCCAGCTCCGCCAGGAGGCCTCGGATGAGACTCCCGTGAAACAGAAAGGCTGGCAGCGGGCGGTCGAACAGATCTATCCGCTCAAGATCAACCTGTTTCGGGTGCGGGATGGGGAGGTGACCTACGTCGACGAGGACCCGAAGCGGCCGCTTCACCTCACGCACCTCCAGCTGACCGCCAACAACATCCGCAACATTCACTCGAAGGACCGGTCCTACCCCTCGCCGATCCACGCCGAGGCGGTCGTGTTCGAGACCGGTCACGCGACGGTCGATGGACACGCGGACTTCCTGGCGGAGCCGTTCACGGGGATCCACGTCCTCCTGAATCTCAGCGGCATTCCGCTCGACTCCTTCCATCCGATCATCGCGCGGTCGAACCTCGACATTCGCCACGGCGTCCTCCAGCTCGCGGGGGAGGTCGAGTACGGCCCCCGGGTGCGGTTCGCCCACTTGCAGGATCTGACGGTCCGCGACATGCGGCTCGATTACGTCCACACCGCGCCGACCGCCGCGGTGGAGCGGGTCCGGCGGCAGCAGGTCGGCCAGGCGGCGCGCGAGGTAACGCGCGATCCGGACACCGTCCTGCGCGTCGATCACCTCGCGCTCGAGAACTGCGACGTCGGCTTCGTCAACAAGGCGAAGACGCCCGGCTACCGCGTCTTCCTCGCGCCCGTGACCCTTCGCGTCGAGAACTACTCCAACGGCTTCGCGGCCGGCCCGGCGAAGGTTTCGCTGAAGGGGAAGTTCATGGGCGCCGGCGAAGCGTCCGCCGCCGCGACCTTCCGAGCCGACGCGAACGGGCCGGACTTCGACCTCAAGGGACAGATCGAGAACACGCCGATGGAGAAGATGAACGACCTCTTCCGCTCCTACGGGAAGTTCGACGTCGTCGCGGGGAAATTTTCGTTTTACACCGAGCTGAAGGTGGCGCGGGGCCGGATCGACGGCTACGTCAAGCCCCTCTTCCAGGACATGAAGGTTTACGACCAGAGACAGGACGCCGAGAAGAGTCTCTTTCGGAAGCTGTACGAAAAGCTCGTCGGCGGAGTGGCCAGTCTGCTCGAGAACGGGCGCAAAGAGGTCGCGACGGAGGCCGACATCTCCGGGCCGGTGGAGAACCCCAGCTCGAGCACGTGGCAAGTCATCGGACGCCTGATCGAGAACGCGTTCTTCCGCGCGATTCTGCCCGGCTTCGACGAAGAGATCACCCGCCTGCAGCGGCGGTAAAGAGGAGGACCGCGATGCTCCTCTTCCAGACCCTGATCGCGCTGCTGCGGCGCTCGGCGGGCAAGGTCATCGAGTCTCTCTTCGGGTGGGCCGTCGCCGCACTCTTCGGCGAGGTCCCGAAGAGCGAGAAGACGGCGCTCTCCGTCGCGGTCGCGGGCGTCGCCGTGTGGCCGATCCTGCTCGGCGGGATCGCGTTCCCGAAGGTCGCCGCATTCGTCATCGCGCTCGTCCCGCTGCCCAAGCACACGCCTGCTCTGCTGCTGCGGATCGCCTGGGCGATTTTGGCGCTGCTCGTCCCGATCGCCGTAGGGCTCATCCTCCAGCGCCGGGAGGGAAACCGGCGCTGGGGCATGCGCGAGATCCTCGCCGGCTTCCCGCTGAGCGCCGGGCTCTCGGCGGCCTTTCTGCTCGCCTTCGTGGCGTTGCCGTTCCAGAAGCTCGGGACCGCCCTGCGCGGCGAGAGCGAGGAGCACGTCACGCTCATCGTCGAGGAGGCGTCTCTCCAGGCCCTGGCGTCGACCCTGCTCGAGGCTCTCGACGAGAACGGTCTCACGGTCGAGCCGCGGCGCGCACCGTGGCTCGCACGGGCGATCTCCGCCGTGCTGAGGGCCACCGCCCGGATCGTGGGGAGGACGGCCGGCAGTCCGCGGTACTACCGCGGCCCCGATCTCGAGCTGACTCTGTTTCCCCACGGCGCCACGATCCGGGGCCTCCCACGCGCGACCGCCCGGGCCCACGCCGTGCTCGCGAGGACCGCGACACGCACGCCGGCGTTGCAGACCACGGACCCGGAGGCGCAGAAACTGGAGCGGAGGATCAAGGAGGCCTGGTCGCGGGCGGAGCACGGCCGCCAGCGCTCGGATTCCGACCGCCTCCACGGCGAGATCGCCCGCGCGCTGTCCCGGCTGCACTGCCCCTTCGAGGACTGGCAGACCGTCTATCGCGAGTGCCTGCAGCTTCGCCTGCTCGACGAGGGCGTCGAGGACCCCATCGCCGAGATCGGGGGGGCGCGTTTTCAACGCGACCCGCGGCCTCGGAGTTCGTCGCGCCGGCTCGCGCGTCGAGCGCGTGGACTGACGCGGGAGACCGCGGGCTCCTCGGCGGCGAAGTCGGTGATCACGATGGCCCAGAAGTTCGCCCAGCGGATGCTGTCACGGCGCCGCTAGCGTTGGCGCGCTCCTTGCGTGCCCGTGGGGGGTGAAGCGCTCCGCGCGAACCCGTCACCGAGTCCGACGTCGCACCCTGACGGTCCTGATCGTGTCGATTGTGCTCGTTGCGGCGGCCTTCGGCGGCTACGCCGCCGCCACGCGCTGGCTCCTCTCGGGTCCCCGGCTGCGCTCCTGGATCAACACCCACCCCGAATCGACGCTCCTCGAGTGGGATGAGGCTGTCTCCCGGTGGCCCGGCGTCGTTCGGCTCAAGAACCTGCGCATCCGAGGCAGCGACGCGAACGTGGAATGGGAGATCCGGCTCGCAGAGGCCCGCGCCGACTTCTCGCTGCCGGCGCTGCTCGCGCGCACCTTTCGGGTCGAGCGCGTCGCGGGGAGCGGCCTGACGTTCCGCCTGCGTCAAAAACTCGATCCGAAGGACCCGAGCCGTCCTCCCGCCGGCGCCCTTCCGGCGATCGAGGGATTCACGGATCCTCCGCTGCGCAAACCCGAGCCCGCGCCGCCGCCGTCCGCGGAGGGACGGCCGTGGACGATCGACGTGAGCGGCATCGCCATCGACCGCTTCCACGAGATCTGGTTCGACGCGTATCGCTTCGAGGGTTCGGCGCGGCTTCACGGCCGGTTCCTGCTCAAGCCGGGCCAGGTCGCCCGGGTCGGCCCCGCGGCGATCGACTTCCTCGAAGGCGCCCTGGGCCTCGGAGGCCGGCCGCTCGTGGCGGGGCTCGAGGGCCGGATCCGCGCGGCGATCGCGGAGTGGGATCCGCGCCGCCTCCAGGGCGACGCGGTCTGGCGCAACCTCGACGCGCAGCTCGATCTCCATGGTCCCGTTCCGAGCCTCGATTTCGCGAACTACTTCCTTCGCCGCGAACCCGAGCCGCGCTTCTCTGGAGGAAAGGGCGTCCTGTCGATCGCGGGCTCGGTCGAGCACGGCGTCGCCTCGGGCCGCGTGCGCCTCGCGTCGAACGGCGCGAGGGTGCGGCGGCCGGGAGTCGAGCTGTCCGGCGATCTTCACGCGGAGCTGGGCGTGCCGCGTTGGGACCTGGAGTCCTCCGCGATCGATCTCACCGGCAGCTCCCTGCACCTCTCCGACGTGGCGGCCGCGGGCGCCGAGGACACACGCGGGTGGTGGGGCAAGTTCAACCTCACGCCGGCGCACATCCGCGACGGGCTCGACGCGAGAGTCGCGATCGAGTGCCGGGACGCACGGCCTCTGCTCGCCGCGCTGGGAGTCGGGCTGCCGAAGTGGACGCACGCTCTTCTCACGCTCGAGGGACTGACGGCCTCCGCCGACGTCCAGATCGCGCCGGCGCGCACGCGCGTTCACGACCTCGAGGCGGCGGGCGGGAAGTTCCACATCCTTGGCGAGTACGAGCGCCGTTCCGGACGAGAGCGCGGCGTGTTCCTCGTCGAGACGGGGCTTCTGAGGGTTGGTGTCCACACGCACGACGGGAGCGCGACCGTGCACCTGCTCGCTCCGCGCAACTGGTACGCGCAGGAGAGCGCGGCCATCGCGCAGACCTCTCGAGAGGACAGCGGAGCTCGCGAGAAAGGCCCGCCCGCGGCCCCGTGACGTACGTCACCACTGGCTCAGGACCGCGAGAACTGGCCTGCCTCTTGCTCTCTGAGTTCCATGCAGCGGCGGCCACGAATGGTTCGTTGGCCGCAAGAGAGACGAGGAGGAGGGTGCGATGTTGCTGGCTTTGGTTTTTTCGATTCAGGCGACGACGGCCGCGAACAGCGCCACCGCCGCGCCGAATCCCTGCATGGATCAGATGTCGGAGTTGTGCAAGATCTCGGCGCTGTTCTGCCCGAACGCATATCCCTCGGATCTGACCCCGGGAACCCGCGGCATCCCGTGCTGGCCCGATGCGAACGCTCCGACGACCGGCCGCAGCACACGCGTCGTGAGCCGGCCAACCGGCGCGGAGCCGCAGTCCGCGCGCGCGGAGTCGGCGAAGGCGTCGGCGAGCGTGCCGGGGAACCGAAGCGCGGAGACGACGACGGGCGCGGAGCAGTCCACGCGCGGTCAGCATCTGCTCGGGAAACTGTTCACCCGCTTCTTCGAGGGTCGCTAGAGTCTCGCGGGAGATTTCGAGAGGCCGCGGCACGATGCTTGCACCGCAAAAAGCATCGGGACATGGTGTCTCGAACTCTTCAGTCAAGGAGATTCGTTCATGGATTCCGGGCGTTTTCGTAACGAGGGGAGAGAGGACTGGCGTCGCGAGCGATTCGAGGAGCCGGAGTCGGAGTCGCAGAGGCGACGGTCAATGGGCTCGAGTCGGGGTCGAGCCGAGTCGCAGGGCGACGGCGACCCTTACGAGGAGCGTGAGTGGAACCAGAGCCGCGGCGGTCAGGGTCGCATGAGCTCCGGGTCTGGCTCGGCCGGCGAAGGACGTTCGTACGGTTACAACCAGGAAGAGCAGGGCTACTCCCGCCGCGGTGAGTATGGCGGCGAGCAGGGGCAGAGCTACGGAAGCCAGGGCAACTACGGCCGCCAGGGCGGCTACGGTCAGGAGTTCCGCGGCGGGTCCGGATACGGATTCGGATCGCAGGGGTATCGCGGGCGGGGATTCGGTCAGGAGGAGCAGGGCGGCCGGTATGGCTCCGGTTCCCGTTCCTTCGACGGCTACGACTCCGGCTTCGAAGGCCAGGGCTGGTCGCGCGGATATGGCGGAGGCTCAGGCTCTCGCGGACAGGGACAGGGTTCGTTCGGGCAGGAGTACTCCGGCGGCGGACAGCGCTCGTACGGTCAGGATCAGGGCGCCTACGCCGAAGGCCATGGCTCCCGCGGCATGGGCTCGCTCGAGGGCTCGCAGGGTTCGACCTACGGAACGAGCCCGTCGTCCTGGGAGAGGGAAGGCGCCTACGGCTCCTCGTCGTCGCCGTCGCGCGGCCGCTTCTCCGGAAAGGGCCCGAAGGGCTATCAGCGCTCCGATGAGCGGATCCGTGAGGACGTCAGCGACGCGCTCGAGCGCAACGGCGAGCTGGACGCCTCGGAGATCGAGGTGAAGGTCCAGAGCGGCGAGGTGACGCTGGAGGGAATGGTGACCGAGCGCCGCGCGAAGCGGCTGGCCGAAGATCTCGTCGAGGATCTTCCGGGCGTCAAGCAGGTCCACAACCGGCTGCGCGTCGAGCACGGCTTCGGGTCGAAGGAGGAACCGGGCTCGACGAAGTCGGGCAAGTCCTCGTATTCCTCGCGGTCGACTTCGTCCTCGTCCTCGACGACCTAGAACGCCTCTCGTCATTCCCTGAGGCCGGCGCGTGTTCCGCGCCGGCCTTTTCCGTCTCCGCGCCTTCCGGCGCGGACGTCAGCCCTCGCGGGCCGCGAGCCGGTCGATCGCCGCGATGAGGCGGTCGAGGTTGACGGGCTTGATGAAGTGCTCGGCGAAGCCGTTCGCGCGGCTCGCCGCGACGTCCTGCTCCATCCCGTAGCCGCTGAGCACGATGCCGGGAAGGTCCGGGCGCAGCGCGCGCAGCCGGGAGAGGACCTCGAGGCCGCTGCCGTCCGGGAGTCCGACGTCCGAGACGAGCACGTCGGCGGGATGCCGGCGGAAGCTCGCATCCGCCTCCGAGACGCCGCCGGCGACGTGAATCTCGAAACCGGCCTCCGAAAGCAGGGACCTCATCGCCTCCGCGGTGTCGGCGTCGTCCTCGACGAGAAGCACGGACACCGGGCCGCGGACGCCGCTCGACGCGCCGGCCGCGGCGCCCCGCGAGGGACGCGCCGCGGGGCGCTCCGCCGTCGTCGCGAGGCGCACCTCGAAACACGCTCCCCGCCCCTCGCCGTCGCTCGTCGCCGCGATCCGGCCGCCGTGCTGGTCGACGAGGGTCTTCGCGATCGAGAGTCCCAGGCCGAGGCCCGCGCCGGCGCGCACGGCCGTCGAGTCCCCCTGCACGAACGGCTCGAAGATCCGTCTCAGGAGCTCCGCCGAGATGCCCTTGCCGGTGTCCCGGATGCTGACCCGAAACCGGCCCGGTTCCGGGTTGTCGGAGGAGACGGTCACGCGTCCTCCCGCGGGGGTGAACTTGATGGCGTTGCGGATCAGGTTCCAGAAGACCTGCTGCAGCCGGCCCCCGTCGGCCGAGCCGAAGTGTTCCGGCGCGTCGAAGTGCGTCTCCATCTCGAGGCCCTTCTGCAGCAGCTCACTCCGCGAGCTCTGGACGACGGTCGCGAGGATCTCGTGATAGTCGAGCGGCTCGCGGTGCAGGTCGAGCTTCCCGCGCGCGATGCGGGTGAGGTCGAGGAGGTCGTCGATGAGCCGGGCCTCGAGCTCCGCGTTGCGGCCGATCATGGCGAGCGAATCCGAAACCCCGGGTGGCAGGTCGTCGCGCTGCTGGAGCCGATGCACCGACGCGACGATCGGGGTCAGAGGGGTTCGCAGCTCGTGGGAAAGGTTCGCGAGGAAGCGGTCCTTCGTCGCGTTCGCCTCCTCGGCCCGGCGGCGCGCCTTGGCGATTTCCTCCTGTTGGCGCCGGCGCTCGGTCACGTCTCGCTGGATCCGCGAGACGCCGATCATCCTCCCGCTCGAGTCGCGGATGGCCGAGCAGTGCACGGCGACTTCGATCGTGCGCCCGTCCTTCGTCACCCTCCGCACGTCGACCTCGGAGGTCGCGCCGGCCGTGAGCTCCTCCCCCGACAGGGGCGGCTCGACGAAGCCGGGCGGCGCGAGCTCGTGCATGCGGTGCCCGATCATTTCCTTAGCGCTGTACCCGTAGAGCGCCTCGGCCCCCGGGTTCCAGTCGGTGATCGCTCCGTCCATGCCCTCTCCCACGATCGCGACCTGAGTGGAGACGACGATGTCGGCGAGGCGCCGGATCGCGACCTCGCCGGCGCGCTGGGCCGTGATGTCGCGGAAGACGAGCACGACGCCCGACAGCCGCCCGCGGTCGTCGCGGATGGGCGCTCCGCTGTCGGCGATCGGGACCTCGAGGCCGGCGCGCGAAAGCAGGATCGTGTGGTTGGCGAGGCCGACGACCGTGCCCTCGCGGAGCACGCGTCGGATCGGGTTCTCGACGCGCTCGCGCGTGCTCTCGTTGACGATCCGGAAGACTTCCTCGACGTCCCGGCCGTGCGCCTGTTCGGACGTCCAGCCCGTCAGCTGTTCGCAGACCGGGTTCACGAAAGTGATCCGGCCTGTCGGTGTCCGTCGCGAGGACGGCGTCTCCGATGCTGTGCAGCGTCGTCCGGAGGCGCGCCTCGGCTCGGGCACGGCCGGCCAGATCGCGACGGATGACCAGGATGAGCGCCACGAGCAGTCCGAGCACGAGCGCCGCGCCTCCCAGCGTGGCCGCGCGAAGGACCCGGGACGAGCGCTCGGCCTCGCGGATGCGAGCCGTCAGCAAGGCCCGCTCCTCGGCGCGGATGGTGTCCGCGGTCCGGTGGGTCGTCTCCATCAGGCGCTTTCCGACGTCGGAGTCCACCAGCGCCACGGCACCGTCCGCGTCGCCCGCCCGGCGGAGCCGGATCGTCTCGGCGAGCTCCCGCAGCTTCGCGTCCATGAGGCCTCGCAGGGCCCCCACGCGCCGCTGCTGGACGGGATTGTCGGCCGTGAGCGACGCCAGGGAGTCCAGGTTCTGCCCGACGGTCCCCACCGCGGCGGTGTAGGGCCCCAGGTAGGATTCCTCCCCGGTCAGGAGGTAGCCGCGCTGCCCGCTCTCGGCGTCGCGGAGCGTCCCGAGCAATTCGTCGGTCGCTCCGAGGACGCGGTAGGAGTGCTCGACCCACCGGTTGGCCTCGAGCAGGCGGCGGGCGTTCAGGTCGTGGATCCAGCCGAGGCCGACCAGCGCGAGCGCCACGAGGGTCGCGCCGGCGGCGATCTTGAGACCGAGTCCATGCTGAGACGCCATGCGTGCGCTTTGGCCGAGCGGCCGAAGGCAAGTCTACCCGAGACGGCTCGGAATGGGCCGCTCAGTGACCGGACGGGGGCGCGGCATGAACGAGGCGGGCCCGCGGGACGGGCGGCCGGTTCTTCTCCATGCCCATCGTGGGACGCCGCCGGCGCTCGAACTCGTCGAGCTGCACCGGGCTCCCGATGCGCGCGGACTCGAGCAGCGCGCGGATGATCCGCACGTCGGCCAGACCCTCGCGCCCCGAAGGCTCCGGTTCCCGGTTCCTCAGGATGCAGTCGGAGAAGTCGATCAGCTCCGGCGCGAACTGGTCGCGCTTGGAGTAGGTCTTCTGCGACGTCCGGCCCCCGACCGTGACGCGCTGGATCAGCGGCTCCGCCAGCTCGTACGCCGGGTCCATCCGCAGATCGCCCTTCGTCCCGACGATCTGGTACCAGCCGGTCTCGGCCGCGCCGAAGCTGCACGTAAAGGTCGCGAGCCGCTGGACCGGGAACCGGAGAACGCACGTCATCATCTCGGGACAGTCCTTGAAGCGAGGGTCCCCGATGTTCGCGGTCCACGCAAAGACCTCTTCCGGCTCCGCGCGGAAGAGATAGCGCGCGGCGTTGATGCAGTAGATCCCGATGTCGTAGATGGGTCCGCCGCCCTCCTCGGTCGGGCTGAGGCGGATGTTGCCCGGCTCGACCTGCATCGTGAAGACGGACTGGAAGATCCGCGGCTCGCCGATCCGGCCCGACCGGACGATCTCGATCGCCTGGAGATTCGCCTTCTCGAAATGGAGGCGATACGCGGTCATCAGCCGCACGCCGTTCTCCGCGGCCGCGGCGAGCATCGCCTCGCAGTCCTCCGCGGTGACGGCGAGCGGCTTCTCGCAGAGGACGTGCTTTCCCGCGCGCGCGGAGCGAATCGTGTACTCGCGGTGCATCGCGTTGGGCAGCGCGACGTAGATCGCGTCGATGGTCTCGTCCGCGAGGCACTCGTCGAAGCCGTCGTAGCCGTAGAGGCGGGAGACGCCGTGGCGCCTCGCGAGCGTCCGAAGCTTGGTGGGATCGTCGGAAACCAGGGCCGCGAGCTCGGAGTTCTTCCGGGCGTGGCGAAACGCCGGCAGGACCGCCGCCTGCGAGATGTAGCCGAGCCCCACCACGGCGTAGCGGATCCGGCGCCGCCCCGCAGTGTTCGAAGATGTCCGGTTCGCCTTCGTGATGCGGGACCTGGGCATGACCACCTCCGCAGAAAAGTGGGGCTACGCCCCGCCGGAGCCCCTTGCAATGCGCGTTCCAGGCGGCAGCGGTTGGCGTGAAAATCGCAGATGGGAGAGTCGTGCGTCGAGATGTCGGCGTCCCGCGACCGCGACCCGCGACACTGCCCGCGACGAGCCTTCGGAGCCGCGTCGGCCGCTCGCTTCGCCCCCTGCCGATGCTCCGCGCGCTCCTGGCCGGTCTGAGCCTGGTCTCGAACGGCGCGAGCGCCTCCTGCGCGGAGCTCGCGTTCCGGCGCCCCACGCGCTCCCGTCCCTCTCGCGCCGAGCAGCGGATCCTGAAGGGCGGCCGGCTCTCGTGGCTGCGCGGACCGGACGGCGATCTCGCGGTCTGGTCCTGGGGCTCGGGCCCCCGGGTCCTCCTCGTCCATGGGTGGGGCGGCCACGCGGGCCGCCTGAGCGCGTTCGTGCCGGCGCTCCTGGAAGCGGGGTTCGGGGTCGTCGCCTTCGACGCGCCGGCGCACGGGGTCTCGGAGGGACGATTCGCGACCCTTCCCGACTTCACCCGCAGCGTGGAGCTCGTGGCGGGGATCGTGGCGCCCGTCGCTCTCGTCGGGCATTCGATGGGCGCGGCCGCGTGCGCGCTGGCCGTGCGCGCGGGCGTCTCGGTCCGCGCGGTCGTGCTGATCGCGCCACCCGCGGATCCGGAGGCCTACACGTCGCGTTTCACGCGTTACCTCCGGCTCTCGACCTGCGCCAGCGACTCGATGAAAGAACGCCTCGAGCGGCGCTACGGGGTCACGTTTCCGTCGCTGCGGCTTCCGGCGGGACCGCCGGGCGTGCCCGCGCTCGTCGTTCACGACCGCCGCGACAAGAGGGTTCCTCTGCGCGACGGCATCGCGATCTGCAGAAGCTGGCCGAAGGCGCGGCTCCTCGTCACGAGCGGTCTCGGCCATCACCGCATCCTGAGGAGCCCCGAAGTCATCCGGCGCGCGGTTCGCTATTTGTTCCGGTTTGCCGGGACTTCCGAGAGCTCGCGGAATCCGGGCCGGTTGGCAGGAGACCCGGCGCAGACCCCGATTCTCGCGATTCGACGGCACGCTTCTTGAAATACCAAGGGCGGCCCGATTCTGGGCCAGAGTGGGAGGACTAACCATGAAACGCATCGCAGGCGCGGCGATCGCGATCGGCTTCCTGATCGGAGGCACCGCGGGAGCCCAGAGCACCCAGCCCCAGGAGAAGCAGCACACCGAATCGGTCACCAAGCATACCGGCCCCGGCCCCGACACCAAGATGAAGACCGAGACGGTCGTCGGAACGGTCAAGGAGTACGACGCGGGCAAGAAGATCAAGATCTCCGGCCCGGGCGACAAGACCTACTCGTTCGACCTCGACAAGAAGGACCAGGCGGCTCGCGTCGATGGTTCGATCGCGGTCGGTCAGATGGCCAAGGTCGAGTACCACAAGGCCGACGACGGCTCCGAGATCGTGAACGTGATCTCCGAGGCGCCGGCCGGCACGAAGGCCGCCGCATCGGCGGCGGCTCCCCGGATCCACTCCGAGTCGACCACCAAGCACACCGGCCCCGGCCCCGACACGAAGGTGAAGACCGAGACCGTGATCGGGACCGTCAAGAAGTACGAGGCGGGCAAGAAGATCACCGTGACGGGACCCAAGGACAAGGACTACAGCTTCGACCTCGACGAGAACGTGGCCTTCAAGGGCGACGTCGCCGTCGGCCAGCGGGTCAAGGTGACGTACACCAAGACGGACGGGGGAGACAAGATCACGTCCGTGATGCCTTACAGCAAGGGCGGCGCGTAGCCTCATCCTTCGACGAGGAGTCGAACGCTTTTGATTTCGTACCTGGTGGGGGCTCAAGGCCCCCACCCTTTTTACAGATGAGGAGGGAACCATGACCCTGCTCAAGATGGCCGTCACGTTCCTGGTGCTCTCGGCAATCGCGCTCCTGCTCGTCCCGGTCGCCGCGGCCAAGATCGTCGGTTTCGTCTTCGCGTTTCTCTTCGTGGTGTTCCTTCTGCTGGGCCTGGCCACCGTGGACAACCTCGCGACCTGATCGCGAGCGCCTCTTCGGAGCGTGCGCCGCGTGGGACTGGCTGCTCGCTCCGGGACTCTCCGAATACAACCCGGAAGCCTCGCGCGGCCGTCTCGCGGCGCGCGGCGCGCGGGGTCCCCGCCCGAGACTCTCGAGCGGGTAGAGACCCGTCGGGATCTGTCATAGGATCGACGGGACGTGTCGAACTAATTCATGGATCTGAACAGGATGGGAGCCTAGGTGACCGAGAAGATTCTCCCGGGCGCCGAGCGACAAAACCAGGTCGCCCTGCGTAAGTTCTTCCACGACGTCGCGACGCCCCTGTCGGCGGTTTCGCTTCACATGGAGCGGGCCGCCCGCCTGAGCGCCCGCGGCGGCGACCCGACCGAGGCCCTCGCCACGGCGCGCCGGGAGCTCGAGCGCGCCTTCGAGCTCTTCGAGCGGGGCCGGGACGCGCTGCTGTCCACCTCGGAGGAGTCCCGATGACGGCGGCCCCCGCGAAGAACGGGGAGACCCGCACGCGGAAGGAGCCGTCCGAGCCCTCCGGCGCGCTGCCGGCGCCCGGCGTGAAGGTGCTCATCGTCGAGGACGACGTCGCTGTCCGCAAGGGGCTCGACATCGCGATCCGCGAGTTCGGCGGCCAGACCAAGTGCGTCGGGACCGCGGGAGAGGCCATGCGGGCGATCGAGGAGTTTCAGCCGGAGGTGCTGGTGGTTGACGTCCACCTGCCCGACGGCGACGGCATCGAGGTCTTCCGCGCGGCGAGCGAGTCGAACCCCGACCGCGACGGCATCGTCATCACCGGCCAGGCCTCCCTCGACTCCGCCGTCGAGGCGCTGCGCGCCGGGATCTCGGACTACCTTCTGAAGCCGCTGCGCCCGGCGCAGCTCGAGGTGGTCTTCCAGCGGCTGAACGCGAAGCGGCGGCTGGAGTCGGAGGTGCAGACCCTCCGGGCGGAGCTGCAGGAGACCGGAAAGCTCGGAGAGCTCATCGGCCGCTCCGAGCCCATGATGAAGATCTTCGACGTGATCCGCCGGGTCGCGCGCTCGAACGCTCCCATCCTGATCACCGGCGCGAGCGGCACCGGCAAGGAGGTCGTCGCGCGCACCCTGCACCGCCTCTCGCGGCGCTCCGGCGCCCCGTTCGTCGCGTTCAACTGCGGCGCGATCTCGCCCACGCTGATCGAGAGCGAGCTCTTCGGTCACGAGCGCGGGTCCTTCACGGGCGCGGAGAAGCGGCGCGTGGGCTACTTCGAGGAGGCCAACGGCGGGACGATGTTTCTCGACGAGATCACCGAGATGGGTCCCGAGCTCCAGGTCAAGCTGCTTCGTGTGCTCGAGGCGAGGACGCTGCGTCGCGTCGGCGGGACGCAGGACCTGCGCGTGGACGTCCGGCTCGTCTCGGCGACCAATCGGGATCCGCGGGAGGCCATCAAGGAGGGAAAGCTCCGCGAGGACCTCTACTACCGGCTGAACGTCTTCCCGATCGTCCTGCCGACGCTGGCCGAGCGGCGCGAGGACATCCCGCTCCTCGCGGAGCATTTCCGCCGCCAGATCGAGGACCAGGAGAAGGCCGGCGTCGGGGCCTGGTCGCCCGACGCGCTCCAGATGCTCGATTCCTACGACTGGCCCGGGAATGTCCGCGAGCTCCGCAACGTGGTGCATCGCGCCTACGTGATGACGGAGGGCGAGACCATCCAGCCCGAGGTGCTCGAGAGCCTCCTGCCCCAGCGCCGCGAGAGGCCCGCGCGCGGGAGCGCAAAGGCCTCCGCCTCGAAGGGCGACAAGAAGTCTCCCGCGGCGCGCAAGCGCTGAGTCCAGGGGAATCCCGCCGACCCTGCCGGTCTGGCACAAGTTTCGCTCATGCATCCCCTGGGGGCCGCTGAGGGCACCCCGGAAAGGACACAGGGCAAAACGATGCTTTGGACCATCTTCGTCATACTGCTCATCCTCTGGGTGCTCGGGCTGGTCTCGGGTTACACCATCGGCGGGTTCATTCACATCCTTCTCGTCATCGCGGTCGTCGTTCTGATCATCAATCTGGTCTCAGGCCGACGCGCCGTTTGACACGGTAAATCTCGGCGAAAACGGGCCCCGGCTTGCCGGGGCCCGTTTTCTATGTCGTGTCCGAGCGGCCGGACCGGCGTGCCGAAAATCTCTCGGTCGGCTCTTCCTTCGAGGCGATGCGACCTGGCGCTGGCTCAGCTGCCCGAAGGGATCTAGGGGGCAGGACAGGGGGGACACGAGGGTCCGTCGTCTCTTCGCGCGCCGCTGAGACGAAAAGCGCGCCGCTTGCGCGGCGCGCGAAGATCGTCATGAGAGCGCGGCGTCAGGCGTTGCGGCGCAGGACCGCTCCCGTCACGAGAAGTGCCGCTCCGGCCAGAATGAGCAGGCCTTCCGAGCTCGCCGTCTTCGGAAGTTGCTCGTTGTCGGTTCCGCCCGCGGAGCCCGTCGTGTTCGACGAGGAGGAGCTCATCGCACCGCTCGGAGCGCTCGGGCTGCTGTAAGTCCGGTTGGAGTAGGCGCTCGCGCTGTTGGGCGCCGGCGCCGGCGCGGGCGCCGTCTCGGCGGAGTACGTGCTCGAGCTGCTCGAGGCCGGCGGATTGTTCGCGTACCCGCTCGAGCTGTTGGAGCTACTGGAGCTGGAGGCCGCCGGCATTTCGTTCTCGGCGACCTGAGGCTGCGTCGAGGTCGTGCCGTCCTTCGCCGTGTAGGTGTGCTTCCTCTCGGCCGAGCTCACGGCCGGCGGCACGTGCGCCCCGAGCGCATTCTCGGAAACCGACGAGACACCGCTCGTCGTCGATCCGGTGCCCGTCGCGACGAAGTTGATCTCGCGCCGGTCGAACTGCTGATCCGTGACCGGATTGCGTGCGATCAGGACGAGCTTGTGCGGACCGGGCCCCACCCCGTCGACGCGAAACTCGGTCTCGCTCGTCTTGAGCGTGCCTTTCTGCTGATCGTCCAGGAACACGTCCACCTGGGTGTTCTCGTTGCCCATGGCGTTCGTGTTCGGAGTCAGAATGACTCGAACCTGATCGGCGGCGATCGACGATCCCTCCACGGGCGCGACGAGCGCGATCTTGTATTTCCCCGTTGTCGTAGTGGTCGCGCTGTTGGCCGTGGTCTGGCCGTAGGCCAGGACGGCGGCGGCGGCCAGCGCGAGAGCCGCCAGTGCGATTTGGGACACCTTCTTGGACATAGACACTCCTCCAGTTTCGGCCGACCCCTTGCCGGACCGCTCTTCTTCGGGTGCAAAGAGAGTGCCGGCATGGATCCTGCTTTTTCGAAGGGATTGAGTCGAGTTGCGTCCCGGTCCGCCGCCATCCGTCGGGTTAGGCGGTGACGACTGAGCCCCGGCTTCGGATCGCCCAGGTCGCGCCGCTCTACCCGAAGCTCTACGGGGGAACCGAGCGCGTCGTGTCGTACCTCACGGAGGAGCTCACGCGCGGCGGACACGCCGTGACGCTCTTCGCGACCGGCGACGACCCGACGGAGAGGCGCCGGTCCGCTACGCGGCGCCGGCCTTGCGCGCGGGAGATCGGCGGGCGCCCGAGCGGGCCTTCGATTGCCCGAGGCTCTTCTTGAGCGCATCCATGAGGTCGACGACGTTGCCCGCGGCCTTGCCGGTTTTCCCCGATGGCGGCGCGCCGACGGCAAACCGCCGCTTCGAGGCGAGCAGCTTCTCGAGAGCCTTCTTGTAGACGTTCGGATGCGCGGTCGGATCCCAGGCCTCCGAGGACATCTGGTCGATCAGCAGCTTCGCCATCTTGACCTCGGCCGACTTCTTCATGGATGCCGGGATCGGCAGGTCCTTCGGGCTCCGGATCTCCTCGAAGGGCCGCAGCGTCTCGAGCGAGATCGCCTGCGGGCCGGGGATGAGGGCGCCGAGCGTCGGCTTGGTCCGGAGCGCGAAGCGGATGATCCCGACCCGTTCGGCGTCCAGGAGCGCGTCGCGCAGGACGCCGTAGGCCTTCTCGCCGCCCTTGCGGGGCGCCGCGTAGTACGGCGTGTCGAACGAAAGCGGGTTCAGCGCGCCGAACTCGACGAACTGCAGGACCTCGATGTCCCCGTCGGTGCCCGCGGCCTCCTCCTCGACTTTCTTGAGCTCCTCCTTCTCGACCAGGGAGAACTCGCCCTTGGACACCTCGAAGCCACGCACGATCTCGTCGTTCGGGACCTCCTTGTTCTCCTTGCTGCAGAACTTCTTGTACTGGATCGGCGCGTGGTCCTTGCGGTGCAGCAGCCGGAACGCGACGTGCTCGGACGCCTCGACGGCGGAGTAGATCGAGACGGGGATCGAGATCAGACCAAACGTGATGTGTCCGCTCCAGATGGGGCGCATGAGGATTCGTCCGATCTGCGCCCTAGAGCGCCGCGCAGTCCGGGTGGCCGCAGCCGCACCGGGCAGACGATGCGCTCGCGCTCTCGTTCCGCGACTCGGCGCACTTTTCGCTGCAATACTTCTTGCCCTCGAGCTCGACGGTCGCCTCGGAGCAGTGACATCCCGTGTGTTCGCAGTGCATTTCGCACCTCCCAAGAGAGAACGAAGCAATCGGCCTGCCAGCGCCCGCGGGTCTCTCTCGGCGGCACGCTTTCTGCATTGCGAGTCGTGCCGGGCAATTCAGCCCGTCCCAGGTACAAGGAGTCTGTCATGGGCAATTTTGAAGACAAGGATCGCGACAACAAGAGCAACAAGCCGATGAGTGGCCAGCAGGGTCAGCAGGGTCAGCAGGGCAACACGCCGGGTTCGAAGAACGAGCCGGGCCGTGAGTCGAACGAGCCGCGCGAGGGTCAGGGCTCCGGCTCGCAGCGGCCCGGGAGCACGTCGCCGAGCGGCAGCAAGCCCAAGTCCGAGAACGACGAGGAGTCTGCTTAGTTTCGTTCGGGTGCCCCGGCGGGACGTTCTCGTCCCGCCGGGGGCCCTTGTTTTTGTCTTCCGGTCTCCAGCGCGCGGAGACCGACAGCATGCGAGATCAACAGCCGCAGCCGGGCCTGGACGCCCTCGCGCCGTTTTTTCGGCGCGTGGGCTCCGCCATGTCGCGAGGGTTGCTCCTCGACTTCGATGGAACGATCGCGCCAATCGTGGTGGACCGTAGTCTCGCGGCGCCGTATCCGGGCGTGCGCTCCCGACTGCGTGCGCTGGTGCTCGCGCCGCGGCCGACGCGGGTGGCGATCGTGAGCGGGCGAGCCCTCGGCGACCTCCGCGCGCGCGCGGCGATCGAGGCGCCCCTCGAGCTTTGGGGTTCGCACGGTCTCGAGCGCCTGAGGGCGGACGGCCGCGAGCTCTCCGAACCTCCGCCGGCGCGGGTCGGGCGCCTCCTCGAGGAGATCGCCGCGGCCTTCGACCTGACCGACGAGGACGCCTTTGCGGCGCTGGGCGACCGCGGCCTCTCCGTGCTGGTGCGCGCCACGCCGCATCCCACCCGGGCGCACGCGTGGATCCGTCCGCCGGAGGAGGTCTTTCAATTCCTCGCCGCCTGGACCGCGGCGAGCGAGGGACAGGCGGCATGAATCTCCTCGTCGTCTCGAACCGCCTGCCCTTCGCGATCGCGCGCGACGGGGTCGGGGAGTGGAAGGTCGAGCCCGGCAGCGGCGGCCTCGTCACGGCGCTGCGGCCGGTCCTCCGGAACCGCGGCGGCCGCTGGATCGGCTGGTCCGGGGCCACGCAGGAGGAGCTGCCCGACGCGGGGGAGCTCCTCGCGGGCGCGCGCCGGCGGTTCGGGTACGACCTGGTTCCGGTCTCGCTGTCGGCGAAGGAGCGGGACGGCTTCTACACCGGCTTCTCGAACGAGATCATCTGGCCGCTCTTCCACGACCTCCTCTCGATGTGCAACTTCGACCCGTCGTACTGGTCGGCCTACGAGTCGGTCAACCGCAAGTTCGCGGAGAGCGTCGCCGGCACGGCCCGGCCGGACGACTTCGTGTGGGTCCACGACTACCACCTCATGCGGGTCGCGACCGAGCTCCGCGCGCTCGGCGTGAGCTCGCGCGTCGCGTTCTTCCTCCACATCCCGTTTCCTCCGCTCGACATCTTCCTGAGGCTTCCGTGGCGGTTCGAGGTGCTGCACTCGCTGCTCGCCTACGACCTCGTCGGATTCCAGACGGTTCGGGACCGCCGGAATTTCGTGCAGTGCATCCGCCTGCTCCTGCCGCAGGTCGAGGTCTCGGGGCGCGGCGCCGTGTGGACGCTGCGAGTGGGGGAGCGCGAGGTGCGGATCGGCTCGTTCCCGATCTCGATCGACGTGGGCGAGTTCGAGCGGCGCGGAGGCGAGGCCGCGGTCGTCGAGAAGGCCGAGAAGATCCGCGCGGCCGAGCCGGAGCGCCGGATCATCCTGGGGATCGACCGCCTCGACTACACCAAGGGCATTCCGCAGAAGCTCGAGGCGTTTCGCAACCTCCTGCGCCGGTATCCGGAGGAGCGCGGCCGCGTCACGCTCATCCAGGTGGTCGTACCGAGCCGCGAGGACATCGCCGGCTACCGCGACCACAAAGTCGTGATCGAGCGCCTGATCGGCCAGATCAACGGGGAGTTCTCGTGCGGCGGCTGGGCCCCCATTCACTACATTCACCGCAGCCTGGAGGGCGAGAGCCTCCCCGGCCACTACCGCGCGGCCGACGTCGCCCTGGTCACGCCCCTGAAGGACGGGATGAACCTGGTCTGCAAGGAGTACTGCGCGACTCGGGTGGACGGCGACGGCGTCCTCATTCTCTCGGAGTTCGCGGGTGCGGCGGCTCAGCTCCAGGCCGGCGCGTTCCTCGTCAATCCGTTCGACGTCGCGGGCGTGGCCAAGACGCTCCACACCGCGCTCCACCTCGCGCCGGCCGAGCGCCGCGCGCGAATGCGCAAGCTGCGCCGGACTCTCCGCGAACACGACATCTACCGATGGCTCGACACTTTTCTGGACGCGGCGATCTCCCGCGAGCTCGCCGATTTCCCGCTGGTCGAGGACTACTTGCCCGCGGCGGTGAGCCCATGACGCTTCGCGGGGCCCACCTGCGCCGGACGATTCTCGGGCCGGCCGACTATTGCCCCGGATGTCGGGCTGCGGCGCCGCACGGACCGCTGTCGGGCGACGACGAGTATCCGCAGCAGCTCATCGACATCCGCCTGGCCCGGAATGTAGTAGGTCGCGAGGGAGGCGGACTCGGCTCCGACCCGAATGGTCAGAAGACGAGCCGGCTCGAGAAGGCCGAAGGCGTCTTCATCGGTTTCATCGTCTCCCATGTAGATGGCCGTGTCGCAGCCGAGACGCGCGCGTTCCCTCTCGAGGGCCACGCCCTTGTGCGGCGCTCCCTTCGGAAGAATGTTCACGACCAGCCTGCCGCCCACGACCCGAGCATCGTTCAGGGTTGCCGCCGCCGACACGACCGCAGCTTGCGCCTTCTTCCTTTGACGCGACCGGCGGTAGTGGACTGAAATCGAAAAGACCTTGTTTTCGACCCGCACTCCTTGAACGGATGAGAGCTGCCTCTCCAGAAGTCGCCTCCAGCGGTCGACCTGATGCCTCATCGGTTGCTGCGAGGCTCCCGAGGGTTCGATTCCATGGTTGCCGATGACCCCACGCACGGGGATACCGCGCAGCCTTTTCAGGACATCGGTTCGCGCGCGGCCGGAGATCACGACGCACGGATAGAGGGTGGTGAGATCTTGCAACAGTCTCGAGGTCGCTCGTCGCAGTTGCGCCCGCTCCGGAAGAGTCACGATCGGCGCCAGGGTTCCGTCGAAGTCGAACGCGAGCAGCACGTTCGACCGGGCGAACCTCTCGAGGATTCGCCGATTGGTTGGCAATAGGATTTGCTTCATTTAGAGGACTCGCCCACCTCCACGCGACGGTCCGTCAGTCGGCCGGTCAGTCGGTCACGGCTGCGCAGGCGAGCCGCATCGGCGAGCATCCTCCCCGCCCATCGATACACATTGAACTCGGAGAGGAAGGCGCGCATCGACCGCATGCGTTCCCGCTGTTCCTCGGGAGACATCTTGAGCGCGATTGCGAGAGCAGAGCTCGCCTGGTCGAGATCGTAGGGGTTGACAATGAGCGCTTCGGTCAGTTCGCGAGCCGCGCCGGTGAACTGGCTCAAAATCAGCACTCCGCGCTCGTCCTCGCGGGCCGCGACGAACTCTTTGGCGACCAGATTCATGCCGTCGTGCAGGCTGCTCACGTAGCACAAGTCGGCTGCCCTGTAGAACCGGAACACGGTCGGGGGCTCGTGATGCGCTCGCCGAAGGACGATGGGACGGTAGTCTGCGTGGCCGAAGCGCTCGTTGATGCGCGCCGCCACCCGCTCCACGGTCTCGTTGATCTCCAGATAGCGCTGGATGACGGTCCGACTCGGCGCCGCGACCTGCAGAAAACAGAAGCGGCCGCGGAATTCCGGAAACCGTTCCAACAGGCGCTCGATGGCGAGGAACCTCTCTTCGATCCCCTTCGTGTAGTCGAGGCGGTCCACGCCGACTCCCAGGAGGGCGTCCGGGGCCAGGCCCAGCTCCGCTAAAAGGCTTGCCCGGCACTCGGCGGCGGGAGGGGTCTTCTTCAACCACCCCACGGGCCACTCGATCGAAATCGGGTAGGCACGTACGAGCGTGCTTCGGCCGTGCTGTACGACCGCGTTCTGCTCTCGATCGATTCGGGCTTCCAGGAGGCGGTCCACCGAATCCACGAAGTTGTTGCAGTGAGACTGAGTGTGAAAGCCCAGGATGCTCGCGCCGAGCATTCCTTCGAGCAGCTCGGTGCTCCACGGGCAAATGCTGAACCGCTCCGAGTTGGGCCACGGGATATGCCAGAACATGATGATGGTCGCGCGCGGCAACCGCTCCCGCAGAAGGCGGGGCACCAGGGCGAAGTGATAATCCTGCACGAGGACGATCGGATCCTCCGAGTCCACCTCTTCACAGAGGGCGTCCGCAAATTTCTGGTTGACGGCCTGATAGTGCTTCCAGTCCTCGTTGCGGAAGACGGGGCGGGCATGCGCCAGGTGGCAGAGCGGCCAGAGGCCCTCGTTGGCGAAACCGTAGTAGTAACCCTTCTCTTCCTCGGATGAGAGCCAGACCCGCCGGAGCAGATAGGACTCCTCGCCGGGGGGCACCCGGATTCGCCCGTACTGATCGGCTGTATCTCGGTCCGAAGAGCCGCCCCCGTGGGCGATCCAGACTCCGGAGCAGGCCCGCAGGACAGGCTCGAGCGCGGTGACGAGACCGCTCGCCGGATGCACGACGAGGACACCACCGTCGTCGGTCCGTTCATGGATGTAGGGCTCCCGATTCGCCATGATGACGACTCTCTCGAGGTGCAGGTATCTGTTGAGCGTTTGCTTGAGCCGCTGCGGAGTCCAGTCTCCGCCTTCACGGTCGGCTTCTTTTTCGGCAACGATTCGATCGACGAGCTCGCGGACATCCCCGAGGATGGGTCGGAACTCAGGGTGGGGCTTCCCGCTGCGGAGGAAGCCTCTGAGCTCCTTGCTCCAACCGCGCCAGGACAGCCGCGCCGCGATGGCGGTGACACCAGAGGCGGCGACCGCAAGGAACCCAAAAGCCAGCAGCAGGAAGCTCCGGGTCTTGGCGTCCCGCCGTTCGGCGAAGCTCAGATCGTGCACGAGAACGACGAATCCCAGGAGCCGATTTCCGTCGAACAGGGGCATGACGCTGACGTGGGCGTTGCCGCCGGGCAACGGCATGATGGCCTTCCAGGGGCGCACGCCGCTTGCCGGTTCGCCGGCAACGGGGCGAACGTGTTTCCCGAGCTCCTCGCAGCCGAACTCCCTGGGATAGTCGGGCGTTCGCGTCAGCAGCGTGAAGTCTGCCGTGCAGGCTGCGGCCGCCATGATGCGCTCGTCGTGAGTGATGTCGACGAGCAGTCCCCGCAGGTCGGTTCGCTGTTCCTTGTTCCAGTGCGAGATCAGGGCCTGGCGGGCGCCGCTGACGGCGAGTTGCGCCCGCAGACCGATGTCTCTTTCCCACCAGTCGCGCGTCGTCTTGTTGACGACGACCGATGCCATCCATGTGAGCAGCCCAAGCCCGAGGATGAGCGCGGCAACGAATTGGATCGCGCGACTCATGCAATCTCATTGAAGCACAGTGGTTTTGGACGGGCAACAACCGGATCTGTTAGTTTCCCTTCGTGCGCTTGGAAGACCTCGGGCTCATCGGCAACTGCCAGTTCGCCGCGCTCATCGAGCGCACGGGCGAGGTCGTCTGGTGCTGCCTGCCACGTTTCGATTCGGAGCCCATCTTCTCGACCCTCCTCGACCACGAAGGGGGTGGACGTTTTTGCGTCAGCGCGGTGGATGGATTGGCCGGAGTCCAACGCTACGTCGAGAACACGAATGTCCTCGAGACGGTCTTCCAGGCGGAGGGTGGTTCCTTCCGAGTTCTGGACTTTGCCCCGCTCTTTCTTCAGCACGGAAGGGTCTTCCGCCCGACGCAGCTCCTTCGGGTCGTCGAGCCGTTGGACGGAGCTCCTTACGTCAAGGTGATCTGCGAACCGAGAATCGGCTGGTCCAAGACCCCCCCCGCGCAGCTTCGGGGCTCCAACCACGTGCAGTTCGACGGATTCTCGAGCCCTTTGCGACTCACGACCGACGTGCCGCTCTCGTATCTTCAGGGCACGCCCTTCGCTCTGACGCAGCGTCGGCATCTGGCCCTCACGTGGGGGCCGCCGATCGAAGAACCTCTCCCGGCGCTTTGCGACCGGTTCCTGAGCGAAACGGTTCGGTACTGGCAGGGATGGGTGAAGCGCTGCAGCATCCCTCCTTTCTATCAACGGGAGGTCATTCGTTCCGCTCTCGCGCTCAAGCTCCACTGCTTCGAGGATACGGGAGCCATCGTCGCTTCCATGACGACTTCCATCCCCGAGGCGGCTGGCAGCGGGCGGACCTGGGACTATCGGTATTGCTGGCTCCGAGATGCCTACTACGCCCTTGGCGCCCTGCGGCGGCTCGGCCAATTCGAGGAGCGCGAGAACTTCTCCCACTACCTGCTCAACATCGTTGCCGGAGCGCCGGAACTGAAGCTCTCTCCGCTATACCGCGTCGACGGAACCTGCGATCTCGAAGAGCAAGTCCTCGAAAACTGGCCGGGTTTCGGCGGCAGCGGGCCGGTCCGAGTCGGCAACGGTGCCGCCCAGCACATTCAGAACGACATCTACGGCGAAATGGTTCTTGCCCTGACTCCGATCTTTCTCGACGAGCGATTCGTAGCGGAGCGCTCTCATGCGGCTCTCGACCTGCTCGAGAGGTTGGCCAGGAAAGCCATCTCCGTCGTCGGGACTCCCGACGCCGGCATTTGGGAATACCGCACGGAATGGAAACCGCAGACCTTCTCGAGCCTCATGTGCTGGGCCGCCGCCGACCGCATGTCCCGCATCGCCGCCCAGCACGCTCCCGCGCTGGAAGCCGAGTTTCGGAGCGCAGCGGCTCAGATTCGCGAGGAAGTCGCCTGCAAGGCGTGGAACCAGGAGCTCGGAGCATTCGTAGCGAATTACGGCGGCCAAGACCTCGATGCGTCGCTCCTCCAGATGGCGACACTGCATCTCTTTCCGGCCGATGACCCTCGGCTTCATGGAACGATCGACGCGATTTCGAAAGGGCTCTTGAAGGACGGTTGGCTGTTCCGCTATCAGCTCGACGACGGCTTTGGTCGGCCGACAGTCGCGTTCATCATCTGTACGTTCTGGCTGGTGGAGGCTCTCGCCGCGACTGGGCGCGTCGCCGAAGCCAAGGCGATCATGGACCACGTACACTCGGCGCTCTCGCCTCTCGGGCTTCTCTCCGAGGATTACGAGACTTCCAGTCTTCGAATGTGGGGCAATTTCCCGCAGGCGTACTCGCACGCAGGCCTCATCCTCGCGGCCTTCAGCGCGTCGCCTCGCTGGGCGGAAATACTCTGAGGAACGGTCCGCTCCGCGGCGATTCAGGGAGGGCGCATGGGCCGTATGATCCCGTGGCGGATCGCCTCCGGGCTCGCATCGGCGCCCGCTCGGTGAGCCGCACCGCGGTGGCCCAGCCGGGAACGGATCTTGCACTGTGGCTTGGCAGCGGCCCGGGAGGGCTGTTTTTTTGAGGAGGCATACGACATGAAGAAGTTTCTTTCCCTGGCCGGACTCCTGGTGGTCGCAGCGGCGGTATCGCTCGGCTGCCAGAAGAAGGAAACCACCACGACCACCACCGAGACCACGTCCCAGGCGCCGGCCGAGGCCGGCGCGACGACGACTACGACGACGTCGACGGTCGAGACGACGCCCGCCATGACTCCCAGCCCGGCTCCCTAGGAGCGGGTCGAAACGGAACGAGTGGCGCCGGGTCCGCCTCGCGAAGGCGCAGCGGACCCGGCTCTTTTTCCGAGGAGCTCCTCATGGCGAGGAAGAGACAGAACGACGAAAACGATCCCGCGATGCGGATGGACCACGATCCGGAGCGCTTCGTCGCGAAGGGCATGAGCACGGAAGCGGCCGAGGTCGATCGGGCCGAGACGCTCGCCTCGACGGGCGACGCGGACGGATCGTTCCGAGAAATCGTCTCCGGATCGGCGACCGGCGCCGGCGTCGATCGCGTAGAGCCCGAGATCTCGTCGATGCGCGACGAGGCGCGGGAGGTTTCGCCGGGATCGGGTGCCTTCGGCGAGTCTCTCGGCAAGCCTCCGGACATCGACGAGAACGACGGCGACGACTCCTGGCTTCAAGATTTTCCCAGGGACCTGAAGTAGGAGGGGCGGCCGAAGCCGCCCCCTCCGAGCCGCCGACGGTCCGGGCGTTTGGCTCCTCTACTGCGCCCGCGCGCGACCGGCGGAGCCGCGGGCTCCGCGGGCTGCCGGGCGTCCTCGCCGGGCCGCCGGCGCGGACCGAGCCCGCGTCGTCTTCCCCCCGCCGCTCTTGAGCTCCTCCTTGCGGTCCTGCATCCGTGCGCCGAGCTCGCGCAGGCGATCCTTGCCGAGATCCCGCTTCGCGTCGGGGAAGAGGTCGTCCTCCTCCTCGCCGGCGTGGTGCTCGACCGCCTCGCGGAGGACCGTGAACTTGGCCTCGAACCGGGGATCGCGGGGAGTCATCCCCTCGAGCTCGCCGACCAGCGTCTTGACGATCTTGTGCTCCTCGACGGACTCCCGCACCATCTTGACCGCGTCCCGCTGTCCCGCCCTCTCGAGGGCCGGGTAGAAGATCTCCTCCTCGATGTGCGCGTGAATCGTCAGCTCCTCGCAGACCGTGCGGGCGATCTGCGCCTTCTCGGCGGCTCGTTCGCTCGCCTCGTACCTCTTGAAGAGATCCCGCACCTCGTCGTGATCCTTCGTCAGGAGCTCCGTCGCGTCCTCGGGCTCCTCGGCCCGCGGACCCTCGTCCCCCCGGATCATGGTTCCCAGCTTCGAAAGGATGCCCTCCGACTCGCCGCCTTCGACCTTCGCGCGCTTCTTCGCCTTGGCCATTGCGTCCTCCTTCGCCACCGGGCGATTGCAATAACCGTTCCTCGGAGGTCGTATAGGCTTTCGGCGTGGCCCCACGGGTCTTCCTGATCTCTCCGGCCAGCTGCTCGGGCGAGCGCGCCCGGATGCTGCTCCGCGACGCCGCGCGGTTCGACCTCGCGCTGCGAGTCCGGGACGGTGGGGCGCCGCTCGGGGAAGTGTTCGCGTTCCTGTCCGGCCTCTATTTCCGCGGGAAGCTGACGTACGCGCGGAAGTTCGCGGAGGCCGGGCCCGACGCCGCGGGGGCGCTCGTGATCACGGCGCGCGACGGCCTTCGGCCCCCGAGGCCGCGGTTCGCATCCGGGACCTCCGCCGCTTCGCCGAGGTCGACATCGACGCCCGCGAGATGCGTTTCCGCCGGCCCTTCGTCCGCGACTCCCGCGCGCTCGCGCGGCGTCTGGGCCCGGAGGCGGAGGTGGTGCTGCTCGGGAGCATCGCGACGGGCAAGTACGTGGATATCCTGCTCGACGTGTTCGGCCCGCGACTCCTCTTCCCGCGCGAGTTCGTGGGCCGCGGCGACATGAGCCGCGGCGGCCTTCTGCTCCGCCACGCGCGCGCGGGCCGGGAGCTCGATTACGCGCCCGTGCTCGGCACCGAGCGGCACGGCCCGCGCCCGCCCCGGCTCCCGAAGCCGCGCCGCCGCCGGCTCCCGGCGCCCTGTCGTGACGCGAGTCGCGCGGAAAAGAGTCGTGACGCGAGTCGCGCGGAAAAGAGTCGTGACGCGAGTCGCGCGGAAAAGAGTCGTGACGCGAGTCGCGCGCGGATCGGCTGTCCAGGCGGCCGCCGCGGTCGAGCTGCCGCGCGACGCCGACACCGTCGAGGCCGCGGTCGGTTCCCGCGTCGTCCGCCTCACCAACCTGCGCAAGCTCTTCTGGCCGGAGCTCGGCCTGACCAAGGGCGACCTGCTGCAGTACTACGCCGACGTGGCGCCGCGTCGCTCCTGCCGCACGTGCGCGACCGCGCGATGGTCATGAAGCGCTATCCCAACGGCGCCGCGGGCGACTTCTTCTTCATGAAGCGCGCGCCGACTCCGCGGCCCGACTGGATCGAGATCTGCGCGATCGAGCACGGCTCCGGGAAGCGTCATCGACTTCCCGATGATCCAGGACCTGCCCTCGCTGCTCTGGGTCGTCAACCTCGGCTGCATCGACCTGAACCAGTGGTACGCGCGCTGCGACGACGTCGACCGGCCCGACTACCTGCACTTCGACCTCGATCCCGGTCGCCGGGCGCCGCCTTCGCGCGCGTGCTGCGAGACCGCGCTGCTCGTCGCGCGAGGCGCTCGAGACGCTCAAGATGCCGTCGTTCGCGAAGACCACGGGCTCGAAGGGCATCCACGTCTACGTGCCGATCGTGCGCGGCCCGACGCAGAAGGAGGTCTGGGGCTTCGCGAAGGCGCTCGCGCGCACGCTGGCAGTCGCGCAATCCCCGCGCTGATCACCGCCGATCTACGCGTCGCGCAAGCGGCCGCGAGGGCCGCGTGCTCGTCGACTACAACCAGAACGCCTGGGGCCGGACCCTGGCGTCGGTCTATTCCGTGCGGCCGCACCCGCGGGCCTGCCGTGTCGACGCCGGTGACGTGGAAGGAGATCGAGCGCGGCGTCGCGCTCGAGGACTTCCGCATCGACACCGTCCCGCCGCGCGTGCGCCGGCTCGGAGACCTCTGGGAGCCCCTCGCCCGCGCCGACGGGCGCTTTCGGCTGGCGGCCCTGCTCTAGTCGGCGCGCGACCGCGCCGAGGGCCGCGACAGGCTCGCCCGGCGGGCGCGCCGGAGGTCCCGGGCGAGACGCGCGCGGAGGCGGTGGCGCGCCTGGCGCTCCGGAGCGCGGAGCGCAGCGGAAGGATGGATCGTCGCGATCCTCACCCCCGACCCGGCCCCGGTCGCCGGCACGCGGGCGAGGGAGCGCTCGGCGGTGGCGCCCAGGCTCACGATCACGCGGGGCCGGACCGCCTCGAGCTCCGCGAAGAGCCACGGACGGCACGCCTCGAGCTCGGCGGCGTTGGGCTTCTGGTGAATCCGCTTCTTTCCGCGCGCCTCGAACTTGAAGTGCTTGACCGCATTGGTCAGGTAGACGTCTCCGCGCGTGAGACCCGCCTTCGCGAGAGCCTCGTCCAGGACACGCCCGGCCGGTCCGACGAACGGGAGCCCGGCGAGGTCCTCGGTCCCCGGGCTGCTCGCCGACCAGGAGAATCGCGGCGCGCGCGGGTCCGCGGCCGAAGACCGTCTGCGTCGCCTTCGCGTACAGCGGGCAGCCGCGGCAGCGCGCCGCGGCGTCGGTCAGCGCGCGCAGCGAGCGTGACTGCGGAACCCATTGCGAAGCGTCGCGACTCCTCTTGGCGGCAGCCGGACGCGCCGCGGGCACGTCTACGCGCTCGTCGCGCCCGCCAGCGCCACGTCCAGCTTGCTGACCGCGAGGTAGCGATCCGAGACGTCCTCCCAGTCCCACAGGTTCCAGACCGCGTCGAAGAACTCCGTCTTGCGGTTCTGGTACTGCAGGTAGAAGGCGTGCTCCCACGCGTCCAGCACGAGGATCGGGATCCCGCCCTGCGCCAGGTTGGACTGGTGGTCGTAGATCTGGGTCGTCAGCAGGCGTCCCCCGAGCGGCTCCCAGATGAGCGCGGCCCAGCCGGATCCCATGATCGAGCCGGCGATCGCGGTCAGCTGCCGCTTGAACTTGTCGAAGCTGCCGAAGTCGTTCTTGATGGCCTCCGCCAGCGGCCCGTGCGGCTGGCCGCCGCCCTTCGGATCGAGGTTCTGCCAGAAGAGCGAGTGCAGGACATGGCCCGACAGGTTGAACGCGAGGGCCTTCTCGAGCGCGCCGACGCGCGTGAAGTCTTCCTTCGTGCGGGCCTCGTCGAGCTTGTCGAGCGTGTCGTTGGCGCCCTTGACGTATCCGGCATGGTGCTTGTCGTGATGCAGCTCCATGATCTTTCCGGAGATGTGCGGCTCGAGCGCGCCGTAGTCGTACTGGAGATCGGGCAGGGTGTAGGTGGGCATATCTCTCCTCCGATACCGATGAAAGCGAGATTCGTGCCCGCTCGCAAGCCGGGAGCGCTCGGCACCCCTCTTGCAGTTCCCCCGCTCCGAGGGAGGTGAAAGGGTATGTTGAAGCTGGCGTTGATGTTCTTCGTGATCGGCTTGTTCGCGGCGCTTCTGGGTTTCACGGGAATCGCGGGCGCGTCCTTCGCGGTCGCAAAGGTGTTCGCGGCCATTTTCGCGGTTCTCTTCCTGATCTTCCTGATCCTGGGGCTGGCCGCGACGAACAAGATCGCGCGATCGGTTTAGAGCCCGCGACGAGGACGTCGGGAGAGGGTCCCCGACGTCGGCGGGCAAAAAAAAGGAGCCGGGGCGACCCGGCTCCTTATCCTTTTCGGACTTGCGCGTTACGCCGGGTGTTTGACCTGGAGGTTGTTGATTACCCGAACGACGCCGTCGACCGAGCGGGCTTCCTTCTCCGCCTCGATCTTCACCTCCGGGTTGGGGACCTCTCCCGCCAGCGTCACCACCCCGTTGGTTACGTTGATGTCGATGTTGACGATGTTGGAGAAGTGGTCGGTCGTCAGCTTGGCCTTGACCGCGGTGTGGATGCCCGCGTCGTCGACCTGCCGTCCCGGGCTCTGCGTCGTCGTGCACGCGCCCAAAGCGAAGACGAAGGTGAGAAGAACCGCTGCGCCCAGGATTCCGGAAAGACGCTTCATGGTGGCCTCCATTGTCCAAATCGGACCTACAGGTCCGCCGCCCCGATGAGCCCCGAGCCGCCGGGCGAATCCGCGGCGTCCGTGCCCGCCGATCGGTTCAGCATGCGGCGTGCCAACCCGGAGATCACTTCGACGCGCGCCGCTTGGCCTCGCTGCGTGCCCGGGCCTCGTCGATCGAGTGGGACTCGAGGAGGCTCCCCTTTTCTTCCGCGAGGCGGGACATCTCGGCGTAGTGCTTGTGCAGCACCTCGATCTCGTCCTCCGTGAGGCTCTCCACGTCGATGAGGCGGTTGCTGGCGCCGTTGATCGCGGCGACGATCTCGTTCAACTTGAGCTGGACCGCCTTCGACTCCTTGTTCTGCGCGCGCTGGATGAGGAAGACCATGAGGAACGTCACGATGGTGGTGCCCGTGTTGATGACGAGCTGCCACGTGTCGGAGTAATGGAAGATCGGTCCCGTCACCGCCCAGACCAGGATCACCGCGACGGCGATACCGAACGCCCACGAGCTGCCCGCCCACTGCGTCGCCGCCAGAGAGAATCGGGCGAGCCACGCGCTCACCGGGGATCCGCTCGCCGGCCCGTCGGCTCGCCTCGTTCGCTTCTTGCCGGGCACGGGTCTCAGGAGGCGGCGCGCTCGCTCTTGCGCGGCGCCGGCTTGACGATGTTGAGTCGCTCGATGACGCCGATGCGATGCTCGAAGGCGAGCGTCCCCCCCAGCCAGCCGGTGACCGCGAGCAGGGCGAAGCCCACGAAGGACAGCGCGGCCGCAGCCACCCAGCGCGAACCGGACGCCGCCGCGCCGTGGCGGCGGAGGAAGAAGCTGAGAGTGTAGAGCGCCACCATGAGGAGGTTGAGCAGGCCGTGCCAGGTGGCCGTGCGGAACGCCTGCCCGCTCATCTTGACGGAGAAGTAGTCGACGGAACCGGCCAGGGCCGCGATCACGGCGGCCGCGATCCCGGCCCCGATGCAGACGTAGGAGAGGTCGTACCAGAAGCCGGTCTTCGCGCCGCCGCTGTAGGCGATGTCTCCGACGAACGCCATGAAGAACGCACCGATCGGAACGGGGACGAGCGCGGGGTGGATCGGATGGTTCCCGACGGCCGCTCGGCTGCGCATGCCGTGTCGAAATGCAACGGGGGTGCCACGGAGGCCTTGACGGGGCGCCGGTGCGGATCTTGCAGCCTCTCCGGCCGGAGGTGGACCATGCGTCGCGACACGGCGAGGAAGCCCCTGTGAGCCCCGAGCCCACGACCGTGCGCCAGGTGATGACCGCGCGGCCGGCCTGCGGACTCGCGTCGACGCCTCTGACGGAGATCGCGAAGATGCTGATCGAGAAGGACTGCGGCGCGATTCCGATCCTGGAAGCGAAGGGCCGCAAACCGATCGGCATCGTCACGGACCGCGACATCGCCTGCCGGGTCGTCGCCGAGGGGAAGAACGCCGCGCGTCTCACGGCCGGAGACTGCATGTCGAGCCCCTGCCTCACGGCGCTGGAAGAGACCTCGCTCGAAGATTGCTGCCGCCTGATGGAGGTCAACCGTGTCCGACGGATCGTCGTCGTCGACGGATCCGGCCGTTGCAGCGGGATCGTGTCGCAGGCGGACGTCGCACGGCGCGCTTCCGAGGCGAAGGTGGGGGAAGTGGTGCGCAAGGTGTCTCAGCCGACGCCTTCCGCGTCCGCGGTTTCCTGAACTCACCTGCTCGCGGCGCCGGCCGCTGGCACTCTTTTTGCTTTAAAAACGGGCAAGGTTCTTTGGAACACTCGAACCGATTCCCACCAAGACTCCCCGCCAAATCGGACCCGCCCCTTCGGGGGCGGCGGTCCCGTGTCCGCGAGTGCCGAAGAATCGGTCGAGGTTGAGGAGGGTGCGAATCGCGGGCGCGTGGCGCTCCAGTCGCGGGGCGAAGCCGTGGCATGTCCCGTGCATTTGCCCCCGGCAGGGAAAGCTCACAGCTCTCCTCCGCGAAAGAAGGAGCATGACGATGGCGAGAGTCCGCGGCGGCAAAAAGACATGGTGAACGAGGCCCGCCGGATACGGCGTCCGGTTCCCGAGCCGTCGCCGGAGAAGCTCAACCGCCTCTATGAGCTCATCGAGGACATCGAGGTCGCGATGCTCACGACGCGCCGCCGGGACGGCAGCCTCGTCTCGCGTCCGATGGCCACTCAGCGCCGGGCCGACGGAGCGCACTTCTGGTTCGTGTCTTCGAGCGATTCCCCGAAGGTTCGGGAGATCGCCCTCGACCCGAACGTAAACCTCGCGTACTACAAGGATCGGACCCGCGAGTGGGTCTCGATCTCGGGAACCGCGCGCCTCTCGCGCGATCGCGCCAAGATCCGGGAGCTCTACGAACCGTCCTGGAAGGTCTGGTTCGGCAACCGCGGCGGGGACGAGAACGGCGGACCCGAAGACCCCCGCATGGTCCTGATCGCCGTCGATGCGCGGCTGGCCCACTTCATGACGGTGGAGAAGTCCGCGCCCGTTCTGCTCTTCGAGTCCATCCGGTCCAGGGTGACCGGAGAGCCGGTCGAGCTGGGCGAAGTGCAGGAGGTGACGGCCGATGATCTGGCCTAGCGAGTTCTTCATACCGCAGGATCCCGCGGTCGGACGGCGGCCGGCGGTGGAGGACCCGAGTCCAAACCCGCTGCCGGACGGCGCCCCGGTGATCGACGATCCGGACCGCGAGGTGCCGGCGATCGACCCGCGCCGGCGCGACGCGCCGGAGCCGGTGCGCGAGCCGCGGCGCGACCCCCAGGCCGAGCCGGTCCCGCATTGAGTCCGAGGTGCGACGCGTGATACAGGAGGCGAGCGCCCCGTCAAAGGCGGGCGAATTTGCAGCCGCGAAGGCAAGGAGCCGCATGAAGAACCCCAAGAAGACCCTCCGGGTCGCCAAGCCGTCCGCCCATCCGTTCCTTTCGGACATCCAGGAGCTGCGCGCACGCGCGCGCCGCCACATCGAGAAGGGGGCGGTCACCGAAAACTACCGTGCCGACCGCGCGGCCGTGGTCAGGATCTTGAACGAGGCGCTCGCCACCGAGATCGTGTGCGTCCTCCGCTACAAGCGTCACCACTACATGGCCGCCGGGATTCACGCGCAGGCGGTCGCCGCAGAGTTTCTCGAGCACGCGAACGAGGAGCAGGGCCACGCGGATCAGATCGCGCACCGCATCGTCCAGCTCGGCGGCGAGCCCGATCTGAATCCGGATGGCCTCCTGACCCGCAGCCACTCCGAATACGTCGAAGGGACGACCCTTCTCGACATGATCCGCGAGGACCTCGTGGCCGAGCGGGTGGCCATCGAGTCCTACTCCGAGATCGTGCGTTACCTGGGCGACGACGATCCCACGTCGCGGCGCCTCATGGAGGAGATCCTGGCGAAGGAAGAGGAACACGCCGACGACCTCCGGACCTTGATCGAAACGCTCTCGGCCCAGTAGACGGCGAAACTCCGGGCGACATGTTCCCTTGAGGCTCGCGATGGACCTGCTTCGCCGCAAAGAGGGAGACAAGGGGAGTCCCGCGGTCCCGCCGGGTCCGCCTCCCGAGGGCTCGGGCTCGATCGGCAAGTACCGGATTCTCGAGCGGATCGGCTCGGGCGGATTCGGCACGGTCTTCAAGGCCTGGGATCCGGACATCAAGCGGCCCGTCGCCATCAAGAGCTGCCTCCTCGGCAAGGAGTTCCAGGCGCGTTTCTTCCAGGAGGCGGAGCTCGCGGGCCGGCTGCAGCACCCCAACATCACGACCGTCTACGAATTCGGCATGGAGGGCGAGACTCCCTACATCGTCCAGGAGTTTCTGAGCGGCGAGGATCTTTCCCAGCTGATCGCCCGTCGCGAGCCCCTCGACGTGCTCGCGCGGATCAAGATCCTGCTCGGGATCGCGCTCGGGCTCGAGTACGCACATCGTTCCGGCGTGATGCACCGCGACATCAAGCCCGCGAACGTCCGCATCCTCGAAAACAAGACGGTCAAGATCATGGACTTCGGCGTGGCGAAGGTCATCGGCGCGCCGAGCGTCCTCACGGGCACCGGCGTCGCGGTGGGCTCGTCGGCCTACATGTCTCCGGAGCAGGTCTGCGGCGACTCCGTCGACGTGCGCACCGACATCTTCTCTTTCGGCGTGCTGGCCTACGAGCTCTTCAGCTACCGCAAGCCGTTCGAGAACGAGAACCTCTTCCGGCTGCTCGAGATGATCGTGAAGGAGGAACCGGAGCCGATCGCGAAGCGGGTGCCCGACATTCCGGAGCCGATGGCCGCGCTGATCGGGCGCGCGATGCACAAGGACCCCTCCGAGCGCTTCGCGTCGATGCGCGACCTGCGCGTGGCCCTCGCGGCGGCGCACCACGGCGACGCCACGCCCCCGCTCGTCGGAACCGTGGCGGCGGCGGTGCCCGACTCGGAGACGCAGCGGCTGGCCGCGGTCCATCGGTACTCCGCCGCGGGAGCGGCCTCGGCGCGGGAGCTCGACGATCTCGCGCGCCTCGCCTCGCGGTTCTGCGGAACGCCGCTCGCGCTGATCTCGTCGGTCGAGCGGGAGCGGCAGGCGTTCCACGCGCGGGTCGGCACGAGCGTCGCGGAGACGCCGCGGGACGTCGCCTTCTGCGCGCACGCCATTCTGGGCAACGACGTGATGGAGGTCCCCGACGCCGCGGCCGACGCGCGGTTCGCGGAGAACCCGCTCGTCACCGACGATCCGCACGTCCGCTTCTATGCTGGAGCGCCGCTCGTGACCCCCGACGGCTTCGCGATCGGCACGCTGTGCGTCCTGGACCGGAGGCCGCGCGAGCTCACGGAGGAGCAGAAGGACGGCCTGCGGGTCCTCGCGCGGCAGGTCATGGCCCAGCTCGAGCTCGCGCGCCGTCGGGGCGTGGACGAGGAAACGTCGGGCGAGCGGCTCCTGCTCGAGGTCGCCGGTCTGTCGGAGCCGGCTCCGGCGCCGACGAGGCGGCTTCCCGAGGGAGGTCCCAATGAATAGCGCGCGGGCGACCGTGCTCGTCGTCGACGACGACGCCGCCGTGCGGGAGGGCCTCGTCGAGTTTCTCCACGACGAGGGCTACGCCGCCCTCGGGGTGGAGAACGGACGGCGGGCGCTGGAAGTCCTCGAGACGATGGAGGCGCCGCGGCTGATCCTGCTCGACCTGATGATGCCCGAGATGGACGGCTGGCAGTTCCTCGCGGAACGCGCGCGGCGGTCGTATGCGACTCCCGTCGTCCTGCTCTCCGGGCTCTCCTTCATCCGCGACGCCCCCGGGGTCGCGGACTTCCTGTGCAAGCCCGTCAACTTCGAGAAGCTGCGCGACTGCCTGGGCCGCTTCTGCGGGAGGCCGGCGCCCGCGGCCTGAAGGCGAAGGCTTCTCCGGACTCGTCTCAGGAGCGCGGCTCCGGCCAGCAGGACAGCCGCCGAACGGTTTCCGCGTCGACCAGGGGAAGCGGAAAGGTGTCGGCCGTGCTCGCGGCGAGCCGGGCGGGATCGCTCAGGTCGTAGAGCTCCGCGCGCATGTCGAAAGCCGCGGACTCTACGGTGGGAACCGTGAGCCCCTCGCGCCGGCGTCCGATGGTCCCAAGGTAGCCTCGCATCGTCGGCTGCTCCATCGTCGCCGGCACGGTCTGCGCGAAGATCACCCACACGCGCGGCCGGCCGCGGTAGCGATCGATCTCGCGGAGGTAGGCGGACAGATCGCCGCGATGGCACGCTCCCGGCGAGACCGAGGCCGGATCCAGCCCGGTGCGCGGCCCGTAGTAGAGAAGCGCCCGGATCGTGTCGTAGGGGATGTAGATCGCATCGCCGGGCCGCCGCCTTCGCTGCACGTACTCGAAGAGCAGGCGGTTCTCCTGCCGCCGGCCGACCGGGTGGTTGTCCACGAACGCGAGAAGGGGCGGCAGGGCGAAAAGGGCCGCGGCCAACGGCTTCGGGACGTGGACGTGCTCCAGGCCGCGAGCGATCCAGCGGACTCCTTCCGCGGCGAGCAGGAGGAGGCAGGGTCCGAGGAAGAGCGTCAGGCGCCCTCGCAAAGGATAGAAGTGAGCCGCGGAGGCGGCGACGGTGACGACGAGAGGTCCCGCCAGGAGGAGTGCGGAGGCCCGCCGTCTCCGCCAGAGCCCGACGAAGCCGGCGAGCGTGAGTCCGGCGAAGATCCCGGGCCGCGGATACCCCATCATCCACTTCCAGAACAGGACGATCTGATTGAACGGCCAGAGGAGATCCCGGCGCCGCCTCAGCGGGAAGGGCGGGAAGGCGTCGACCCAGTACCCATAGAGGAAGGATCGGGTCTGCGGATCCGCACGGGTGATGTTCCAGAGGCTGGAAGCCGCCGCGGCCACCGTCCACACCGCGATGGTCGCGAGGAGCGCGCGGCTGGGCCTGCGCGGAGGAAGGAGCAGCGCCTGCAGGAGCAGCGCCACGCCGAGGCCGGCCAGAACCATTGCGGCGGGCATCGAAAACCAGACGCCGAGGGCTCCCGCTGTCGCGGCGCGCAGGAAGGCCTTCTTCGTGGGCGCCTCCACACTGAGGTCGAACGCGACGAGCAGGAACAGCAGCGTGACGGCCACGTCGCCCGCGTATTGCTTGAGCTCCGCTCCGTAGTGGACGAACGGCGACCCGAAGGCGAAGAGCGCCGTCGCGAAGACCGCCGCCCATCCCGAGAGATAGCGCCTCGCGACGGCCGCGAAGAGGGGAAGGGCCCCGAGGGTGAAGAGGATCGAAGGGACCCGGAGTGCGAGCTCGGAGGTGCCAAAGAGCATCGTCGAGACCTTGACCGCGACCAGGAAGCCGGGAGGGGCGGACTGGCCCATCGCGAGCTGCCTGCCGAGCAGGTCGGACATCGATCGATGGAGGATGCTCTCGGAGAGGGCCAGCTCATCCACCCAGAGCGAGGCGTTGCCGAAGTACTCCCAGAGGCGCACGGCCACGCCCGCCAGGAGGACCCCCGCCATCGCGAGCCGGAGCCGAGAATCACGACCCGAAGGGTCGAGGGGAGCGTCCATGGCCTGGCGCGGATGTTAGCCGAGGCGGATGCCCCCGTTCCGCCCGGGGTCGGAAAGCCCGGGCTTCAGCCCACGCCGTCGGAGAGCGGGAGGCGGCGCGGAACCCCCTCGCGCTGCGCCGCCGGGTTGTGGGGGCGGCGGCGGCGAGAGAGAGCGGGGGAGACGCGGATGATGCGGCGCAGCGTCGCGAAGGCGCGGGCCTCCGTCGCGGCCCGCGGAATCTGGAAGCCCTCCTCCCGCACCTTGCGGATGGCCGCATCGAGCCGGTGACCGGGACGCGGCGAGTCCTCCGCGCTCGCGGCCCACGCGGCGTCGTCGTAACAGCAGCGCGCGCGCGTGCAGATGAAGGCGAGGCGCTCCGCGGGCGTGCCGCCCCGGCTCGCCGCCGCCGCGCGGCTGACGCGCTGCAGGAGCAGGATCCGCTGGTACGCGAACCAGAGATGCTCGGCGAGGGTCGTGCGGTCCGCCTCGTTCTTGCCGCCGAGCTGTTCGAAGGCGCGCCGGAGCTCGCTTCGCGCGCCGCGTGCCTGCGCGGCACGCGCCTGCGCCGAGAGGTTCTGAAGACGGTTGCGCACGCGCCACGAGCGCAGGAAGGTGGAGGGGAGAATGCCGAGCGCGGCCGCGAGCGGCCACTCCCCGTCGACGTCCTCAAGGTACCGCCGAAGCCCCTCCTCAGCGCGAATCTCCTCCAGAACGATCTGCTCCCACGGAATGCCGAGCGAGTCGGCGCGCAGCAGGAGATCGGCGCGCGCGTCGCGGCCCGGCGTCGGACCGTGAGGGAACGGAGCGTCGACGGCGCGCAGGGGCGAAGCGGCCGCCGGCCGCGATCGCTCGGACGGAACCTCGTAGCGAGCTCCCGCACTCATGAGGGTCAGTCTGCGCGGGGCTGCGGTCTCGCTCAATATCCAATGTCGGATTGTTTTCTATGACCATTAAGAACGACACGATGGATCGGACAAACGCATTTTTGTATTTGCTGGCGAATCCCATTGTGAAAGCGGTTCTCAACGCGATGCAGAAAGTTGAATGTGATCAGACCACTTTCCTCACTGGATTCCGCCGCGATCCAGTATCGTTGAGCGATGAAGAAGAGCGTCCCTCCGGGAGTGCTTCCGGTCGCCTCGGTCGATCCGAGCTCGCGCACGCCGCTGTACCGGCAGCTCTACGAGGGCTATCGCGACGCGATCGTCGAGCGGCGCCTGCGCGCCGGGCAGCGGCTGCCCTCGACACGGACCATCGCGGCGGAGCTCCGCATCTCGCGCATCCCCGTCCTCAATGCGTTCGAGCAGCTGCTGGCGGAGGGCTACTTCGAGAGCCGCGTGGGCTCCGGGACCTTCGTCGCGAGAACCCTGCCGGAGGAGCTCACGCGAGCCGCTCTCCGCGCCGCGGACGGCAACCCGATGGGCCGGCCGGGGCGGAGGATCATCGCGCGCATTCCCGCGGCGCTCGCGCGTCCCGTCGACCAGCCCTGGTTCCGAGGCCGCGGCGCGTTCGGCGTCGGGCAGCCTCCGGTCGACCTCTTCCCGTTCCGCGTCTGGGCTCGGCTCGCAGCGCGCCACTCGCGACGGACCGATCCGGAGCTGCTCTACTACGGCCACGCCATGGGCCTTCCGTCCCTGCGCGAGAGCCTCGCGGAATACCTCCGCAGCTCGCGCGGCGTGCGGTGCGACGCCGAACAGATCATGATCGTCAGCGGATCCCAGCAGGCCGTCGACGTGACCGCGCGCGTGCTGCTCGACGAAGGCAGCCCGGTCTGGATCGAGGAGCCGGGCTACTTCGGCGCGCAGAAGGCGCTGAAGATGGCGCGGGCGCGGCTGGTTCCCGTTCCGGTGGATGAGGAGGGGCTCGACGTCGAGGCGGGAATGGCGCGTTGCTCCGAGGCCCGGGCCGCGTTCGTCACCCCGTCGCACCAGTGCCCGCTGGGGATGACGATGAGCGCGCCGCGCCGGCTGATGCTGCTCGACTGGGCGCGCAACGAGGGAGCCTGGATCATCGAGGACGACTACGACAGCGAGTACCGGTTCGGGAACCTTCCGATCGCGGCGCTGCAGGGCCTCGACCGCGACTCGCGGGTCATCTACATCGGCACGTTCACCAAGATGATGTACCCGGCCATCCGGCTCGGGTACGTCGTCCTGCCTCGCGATCTCCTCGCGCCGTTCATCGCGGTGCGCAAGGGGATGGACATGTTCTCGCCCACGTTTCATCAGGCGGTGCTCGCCGACTTCATCCGCGAGGGCCACTTCGACCGGCACATCCGGCGGACGCGTTCGCTGTGCCGCGAACGCCGCACCACGCTCGTCGAGGGGCTGGAGCGGGAGCTCGGGTCCGCCGTGCGGGTGCTCGGCGACGCGGCGGGCATGTACCTGACGGTGGCGCTTCCCGATCACGTCGACGACCTCGCGATCGGCCTTCGTGCGGGCGCGATCGGCGTCAAGGCCATGCCGCTCTCTCAGTTCTACCTCGGGCGCCCGCGGCGCCGCGGCCTGGTCCTCGGATACGGCGGCGTCAGCCTGCCGGAGATCGAGGAGGGCGTCGCGCAGTTGGCTCCGATCGTCCGCGAGCATCTCGACTCGCCGAGAGTCGCGCGCGCGTCGGACTGACGCCGGCCGAATCGCGCGGCTCGCCGCTCCTCAGCCCGTTTGCGGCTTCGCGGCGCGCCGCGCGGCGAGCGCGATCGGAAGTCCCACGCACAGCAAGTGGACCAGCACCTGCCGGAGTCGCAGCCTCGGAATCGCGCGGTCGAAGGTCGTCAGGTAGAGCGCGTTCACGACCGGAACGAGCGGGATCACGACCCGGTACATGACGATCCAGACGAGGGCGCCGTAGAGGAGCCCCGCCGGCACGGTCCAGCGCAGGAGCGCCGGAAATCGCCGTGCGAGGAGCGCGAACACGGCGGCCCAGAAGAACGCGACGGAAAAGTGCATCAGCAGCCCGAGCGCGGCGGAGGCGAGGCCTCCCCGCGCGCTCACGGGGCCGAGCAGCGCCTCGGCGATTCCCTGGAGGACGCGAATCGGTCCGACGCGCGCGATCGCCCACGAGAGCACGAACGCCGCCGAGATGTCGAGGATCCCGCAGAGGAGCCCGCCGCCGACGATCGCGCGCCGCGTGCGGTCCGGTGGAAGGAGCGAGAGCGGCGCGGCGGAGACTTCGTCCGTCATCGCCGTTGCGAATTCCGCGCGCCTCATGGCCGCGGAGTCTCCGGCGCGCGCCGTTCTCTCGCAATGACCAATCGCGGCAAGAATGATGTAACCACTTCGTCAGACCAATCCAAGTTTGCGGGCGCTCGCTTCAACGATCCGTGCGTCGGGGATCTCTTCAATGCAGATTGTCGACCGCGCACGCGTCTGCAAACACGCCACTTCGGACGAGATGGGCCGTGAGTTGGCAGTGGCAGCGGCATTGCTCTTTGTGGAGGCCCGTGGTGAGAGCGACTCACCGCCTTTTCGAAGGAGGAAATGACATGAAGGGTCTCCGATTCAGTCTGGCGATCTTCGCCGCCCTTCTCCTGATCTCGTCCGGCGCATTCGCGCAGACGACCGGCGAGATCACGGGGACGGTCACCGGCACCGACGGGCGGCCGCTCCCCGGAGTGACCGTCGAGGCCTCGAGCGCCTCGCTGCAGGGCACGCGCGTCAGCGTGACCGGCAACGACGGCACGTTCCGATTCATCTCCCTCCCGCCCGGGTCCTACAAGATCAAGGGCACGCTCTCCGGATTCACGAGCGTCGAGAAGCTCGCGACCGTGAAGCTGGATTCCGCCATCAACGTCGCAATGCAGCTCCAGGTCTCGGCGAAGGAGGAGCTGGTCGTCACGGGTGAGGCGCCGGTGGTCGACACGACCTCGGCCGAATCCGGCACCAACATCCGCCAGGAGATCGCGCAGAAGCTGCCGATGGGGCGGAACTACTCGAGCGTCGTCGAGATCCAGCCCGGCGTCAACACCGACCAGTCGGAGAACCAGGGCCGGTCGGGCAACGGCAACACGATGACGGGCGGCGGGTACACGATCTACGGCGCGACCTCGGTCGAGAACTCCTACCTGGTGGACGGCGTCAACACGACGAACGTCATCAAGGGGTTCCAGGGCAAGGCGCTCTCGCAGGAGTTCATCGAGGAAGTCCAGGTGAAGAGCTCCGGATACGAGGCCGAGTACGGCCGTTCGACCGGCGGCGTCATCAACGTCGTGACGAAGTCCGGCGGCAACGACTTCCACGGCGACGCGTTCGGCTACTTCAACACGAAGGGCCTGACCGCGGACTACAAGGGCTTCTCGGACATCGTTCCGACCAACGACGGCCAGAACTTCGTCAACAACGGCACCGACCAGGAATCGGTCATCGACCGCAGCCAGCAGGACCGTCAGGACTACGGCGCGGACCTCGGCGGCTACCTGATGAAGGACCACGTCTGGTTCTTCGGCGCGTACAACCGCGTGACCTACAACAACAGCCAGGTCATCAGCGCGGGCAGCGCTCCGCTGTTCGGAACCGCGGGTGAGGATCTGCCGTTCGACTCGACCGGCAACATCTACTCCGGCAAGCTGACCGCCCGTTTCGGCCAGGGCACGACGCTCGTCGGCACCGTGTTCGGAGACCCCGAGACGCGGACCGGCAACATCGCGAACTTCACCTCGACGAACCCGATCATCCGCCAGGCCGTCCGCGACATCGGCGCGGTGGACTACGCCGGAGCGCTGACGCAGCTCTTCGGCAGTTCCGCCCTCGTCACGGCGCGGTACTCGCGGCACCAGGACAGCTTCCAGCTCTCGCCGCTCTCCAACACGTACCAGATCCGCGACCTCACGTCGGGCACGCTGGTGGTCTCGAACGGCTTCGGCTCGATCTTCGGGCCCACCAACAACAACAGCTCGACACGCGACTCCTACCAGCTGAACGGCACGTTCTACGCCGCGAACCACGAGATCAAGGTGGGCGGCGACTACGAGAACAACCAGACGTTCACGACGTCCTACTTCACGGGCGGAACCCGCGTGTCGATCAACAGCTGCCCGGCGAACGGATGCCCCGCGAACTCCGACGTGTACTACGGTCACGATTTCTACACGAACAGCGCGACGGATCCGACGAGCGCGATCCTCCCGGGCGGCAACCAGGCCAACCCGAAGAGCATCCGCTACAGCGCGTTCGCTCAGGACAAGTGGACGATCATTCCGTCCCTGACGCTGTCCGCCGGCATCCGCTGGGACCAGGAGGACATCAAGGACTATACGGGCAGCACGATCTTCACGCTCAAGAACGAGTGGCAGCCTCGCGTCGGCCTGGCGTGGGACGTCATCGGCGACGGCTCGAGCAAGATCTCGGCGTCGTACGGCCGCTTCTACTTTGCGCTGCCGACCGACCTCAACGTCCGCGCCTATGGCGCCCAGACGATCGCCACGGTCTTCAACTTCAGCCCGAATCCCGAGGACATCTTTCAGGACCCGAACGCGCCGAAGAACGTCAACGTTCAGGGCGGCCCGTTCACGGAGCCCGTCCAGCCCGGCCTCAAGGGCATCTACAACGACGAGTACACCCTGGGCTTCGACAAGGCGATCGACCCCACGTTCGCGGTCGGCGTCAAGGGAACCTACCGGCACCTCGGCCGCACGATCGAGGATCGCTGCGACCTCGACTCCGCGTACCCCGAGGCCAACGGCAACACCTGCGTGATTTTCAACCCGGGTTCGGATTCCCCGTACGCGAACGGCGACGTCCATGGCTGTCTCGGACCGGATACGCCGGGCACGTTCGACAACTCGGGAAGCCCCGGCACGGCGTGCAACAGCCAGGCGCTGACGCCGATCTCGCAGCCGCTGCCCTCGAACGGCGTCTACAACTCGGCCGTCCCGGCGGCGAAGCGCAACTACTGGTCGGCGGAGTTCGTGGCCAAGAAGCAGGTCGGCCGGAGCCTCTTCGCCCAGGTCTCCTACATCTGGTCGCAGCTGCGCGGCAACTACGACGGCGCCGCCCGCCAGTCCACGGGAGGCCAGACGGACCCCGGCATCAATGCCGACTTCGACTACGGCGCGTTCCTGCACAACGCCGACGGCAAGCTCTTCCTGGATCGGCCGCACTCCTTCCGCCTCGATGCGGCCTACACGGCTCCCTTCGGGCTGACGTTCGGCCTCACGGGCTTCGTCCGCACGGGCGCTCCGACGGACCAGATCGGCTACTTCAACACCCAGTACGGCTCGGAGCTGTTCCTGGTCCCGCGCGGCTCCTTCGGGCGCCTGCCGACCGACTACGAGATCAACGCCTCGCTGGGCTACACCCTCAAGCTCTCGCCGGTCGACGTCACGCTGTTCCTCCAGGGCTTCAACCTGATCAACCGCCAGACGGTGCTCTCGGTCGACAGCACGTACACGCAGGACATCCCGGGAGCCCCGGACGAGTTCTTCGGCAGCTTCGACAAGGCCCTCTCGCGCCGGGCTCCCCGCCAGCTGCGGTTCGGTGCGCGGGTCAGCTTTTAGCGACTGCGTTTTTCCCTTCCCAGGGGGAGGCCTTCGTGGCCTCCCCCTTCCTTTTTTGGGTCAGAATGCGGAAGGAGCCTGACGTGAGGCGATCGACACTTCTTCTCGTCCTGGTGATGGTGGGAGGCGTGGTCTCCACTTCTTTCGCGCAGACGTCCGCGGGGGCACAGGCCGTTCGACAGCCCGAGCCCGTCGCCGTCGCCCACCCCGTCGTCATCGAGCTCTTCACCTCGCAGGGCTGCTCGTCCTGTCCTCCCGCGGACCAGCTGCTCACCCAGCTCGGCGCGGCGGACGCCGGACGCGTGGTTCCCCTGGCGTTCCACGTCGACTACTGGAACCACGTCGGCTGGACCGACCCGTTCTCGAGCCACTCGTGGACCGAGCGGCAGGTCGACTACATGCGCGCCTTCCATCTCGAGGCTCCCTACACCCCGCAGGCCGTCGTCGACGGCGTCTCGCAGCTGGTCGGCTCGGATGCGGGCGCGCTGCGCGCGGCGATCGCCGCGGCGGGGGCCAGGCCGGCGGCCGGGATCGCGCTCCGTCTCGAGCCGGAAGCGTCGAAGGTCTCGGTCGACGCCGACGTCGATCTCCCGGAGAGTCTGCGCGGACGACGGTGGGAGCTGCGCGTGGCGGTCTTCGAGACGGGCCTCGTCACGCCGGTCGGAAAGGGCGAGAACGGCGGCAAGACGCTGCGCAACGACTACGTCGTGCGGACGCTGACGTCGGCCGGGAACGTGGAGAAGCCGACGCGGCTCAAGGCGACGCTCAAGCTCGAGAAGGGCTGGGACCGGTCCCACCTCGGAGTCGCGGCGTTTCTCCAGGATCCGAAGACGCTCGAGATCCGGGGCGCGAGCGTCCGGCTCCTCGGATCCCCGAGCGACGCCCCGGCCGGCGGAGCGCCCTAGCAGCCGCCGCGGCGGCCCCGCCCGCGAAGTCTCCTCCCGGCGCGCCGTCGGGGCTATGATTCGCCCGCCCATCCAACCAGAAGAGGAGGAGCGTATGGAGTCAGGCGGCGGCTCCCGGATCCTCGTCGATGCCCCCCGAACGGTCGCGCTCAGCGAGGAGCTGCACACGATGTCGTCCGCCGACGGGGCCCGTCGTCTGCGGCGCGAGAGCGACGAGCTCGCGGCACGGGCGCTCGCCCTGCTCAGCACCGGCGAGGCGGCGGACATTCTCGAGAGGCTTCCGAGCGACCATCGCGAGCGCATCTTCGCCGCGGCGCCGGGAAGCCGGAGCGAGGAGTGGCGGCTCGACATCCAATATCCGGAGGCGAGCGTCGGCCGGCTGATGGAAAAGCCCGCCGGGGTGTTTCGCCCGGAGACCACGGTCGCCGAGGCGGTCGAGCGCCTTCGCCAACTCGTGCAGCGCAGCTTCATCACGTACGTCTTCGTCACCGACGCGCAGGAGCGGCTCGTCGGCGTGCTGGCGTTCCGCGAGCTCCTCTTCGCCGCGCCGGAGCAGCGGCTCGAGGAGATCATGCTGCTCGACCCGTTCTCCTTGAAGCCCGAGACTCCGCTGGTCGACGCCATGCGGACGGTGGTGACCCGCCACTTTCCCGCGTATCCCGTGACGGACGCCGGCGGGCGGCTCATCGGCATGGTGCGGGGACAGGCGCTCTTCGAGCGGCAGGCGTACGAGATCAGCGCGCAGGCCGGCAGCATGGTCGGCGTCGAGAAGGAGGAGCGCGTTTCGACGCACTGGTGGCGAAGCTTCCGCTTCCGGCATCCGTGGCTGCAGCTGAACCTGCTGACGGCCTTCCTCGCCGCCGCCGTGGTGGGAATCTTCCAGGGCACGGTCGACCGGATCGTCGTGCTGGCGGCGTTCCTTCCGGTGCTGGCGGGACAATCGGGAAACTCCGGCTGCCAGGCGCTCGCCGTCACGCTGCGCGGGATCACCCTCGGGGAGATGAAGCGCGTGCGCACGTGGAATCTCGTCTTGAAGGAGGCCTGGGTCGGAGTCTTGAACGGCCTCCTCGTGGGGCTCGTCGCGGGCGCGGGGATGTGGTTCTACGCTCACCTGCAGCACAACCCGCGGGGGCTCATCCTGGGGCTCTGCGTCTGGTTCGCGATGACGGCATCGTGCGCGATCAGCGGCATCGCCGGGACGCTCGTCCCCCTCGTCCTTCAGCGGCTCGGTGCCGATCCCGCGACCGCATCGAGCATCTTCCTCACGACCGCCACCGACTGCTGCAGCATGGGGCTTCTGCTCGGCCTCGCGACCGTGCTGGTGCGGTGAGCACGCGGCCTTCTCGAGGCTTGAGATACGAAGGCGCGCCCGAAAGGGCGCGCTCAAAGGAAGGCGCCTTGAGAGGGTCGCGTCCGCAGGACGCGGCGGGTAACTTACAGAGCCAGCAGATCGTGGTAGCCCCTACGGGAATCGAACCCGTATTTCGGCCTTGAGAGGGCCGCGTCCTAACCGTTAGACGAAGGGGCCGAACGGGCCGCGAAAGTTAGCACGGCTCGCCAAAATCGGCAATCGAGCCCGTGTGATTTGCAAGCCGCGTCCTCCGGCCCCGGCCCTCTCGAGGCGGCGGGTTTCTTTGAGCGCGGCTTCGCCGCGGCGCGCCCCTTCGGCGCGACGGAGCGAGACATAATGCCCTCGTGCCGGCGACTTCCTCGAGTCCACGCGCTCCGCTGCGGCTTCTGAGCTACCTCGCGCCGAGCCTTCCCGAGGCCCTCTTCGAGCTCCTCGCGGAAGCGATCGCGGCGGGTACGGGGCGGCGCGTCACGGTGGATTTCGAGACCAGCGTCTCCGGGCCCTTGCCCGAGAGCGATCCCTTTGCCTCCGGTCGCGCCGATGCGGCCTTCGTGTGCGGTCCTTCCTACGCCCTGTTGCGCTCCGCCGGAGCGCCGGTGGAAATCGTGCCGGCCGCTCTGGTCTTCGACGATCCGCGGAATCAGGGCCGCCCCGTCTACTTCTCGGATGTCGTGGTCCGACGCGATCATCCGGCCCGCTCCCTGGAGGACCTGCGGGGCGCGGTCTGGACCTACAACGATCGCCAGTCGCTCTCCGGCTGGCATCGCATGCTGGCCCGACTCGAGGGGCTCGGCCTCGGCGCGCCCGAGCGCTTCTTCTCGCGGGTCGTCGCCTCGGGGGCGCACGTGAGGTCGATCGAGAGGGTCTCCCGTGGCGAGGCCGACCTCTCCGCCGTCGACTCGAACGTGCTTCTCCTGGAGCGCCGGCGCGACCCCGGCCTCGACCGCCGACTTCGCGTGCTGGAATCGTGGGGCCCTTCCGCGATCCAGCCCGTCATCGTCCGGTCCGGGCTCGACCCGGTGCTCAGGGCCTCGATCGCCGACACCCTTCTGGGACTCCACCGCGACACCAAGATGGCCTCCCGGCTGGGCGCCTTCGGCGTCCTGCGCTTCGCGAGCGTGGACGAGGCCACGTATCTCCGGCTGGGAACCGGGGACGCGCAGGCTGAGACCCGGAGCGCAACTTAGCCAACTGCAGCGTCCACAACGGTTTTCCTGCCGTCCCTGTCCCGGGTGCGGTCCCGGTTTCGGCGAGTAAAGACGGCGTAAACAACGCTCTCGCCCGCAGTTTCCCACCCGGGGTGCGTGCCCGGAAGTGCCCTCACGGGCAATTGTTTGGGCCTTCCAAACTGCGATATAGAACGCTCAGAGTTGGAGGAGGAAGATATGCGTGGTCTGACCAGGTCGTTGTTGCGGCTCGGTGCCCTCGGCTTGCTCTTGGTTTTCACGGGTTGTTACACGGCTCAGGTTCGGTCCGCGCAGGACGCGATCGACCAGGCCCGAAAGTCCGGGAAGGACAAGGAGTGTCCCGGCGAGTTCGACGCGGCCGACCAGATGGTCAAGCGGGCCGAGGCCCTCTGCCAGACGTGTCAGACCAAGGAGGCCAACGCTCTGGCCGCCGACGCGATGGCCAAGATCCAGGGCCTGTGCCCGGCGAAGGTCGTCGCGGCGCCGCCGCCTCCGCCCCCGCCGGCGAACCCCTCTCCGACGGCCTCGCTGTCGGCGTCTCCATCCTCGGTCGAATCCGGCGGTTGCTCGACTCTGACCTGGTCCACGTCGAACGCGAGCAGCGTCTCGATCGACGGCGGCGTGGGCAGCGTCGACTCGAGCGGCTCGCGGCAGGTGTGCCCGGGCAGCACGACCACCTACATGCTGACCGCGAACGGCGCGGGAGGCTCGAGGACGAGCTCGGCGACCGTCAGCATCGCCGCCAAGGCGACGCCGCCGAAGCCCACCGACAAGCTGACGATCCACGTCAATTTCGCCACCAACAAGTCCGACATCCGTCCGCAGGACATGGCCGAGCTCCGGAAGGCCGAGGCCTTCGTGAAGAAGTATTCGACCTGCAAGGTCGAGATCGACGGCTACACGGATTCGAGCGGCAACGACAAGATCAACAATCCCCTCTCCCAGAGGCGCGCCGACTCCGTCAAGAAGTGGCTCGACGACCACGGCGCCTCCTCGGCCGACCAGATCACGGCGAAGGGCAATGGCTCGTCCAGTCCCGTCGCCGACAACAAGACCCCGAAGGGCCGCGCGGAGAATCGCCGGGCGGAGATCCTGGTCTTCTGCCAGTAGGCCTCTGAACTTTCCCTGCCGACGGGGCCGGCATTCCCTCGCGAGGGGATGCCGGCTTTCGTCTGTTCGGGCGATTCGCGGGATCTCGCCCATGTCCTCGAGCACGGCGCGGCGTCCTGGGCATCGCGCTATACCGACGCAGGGATGCAGGGATGTAGGGTCTGATCGATCGTGGGTGAGGCCGCTCGCGGGGCGGGCGGGGAGGGGGCGCCCTCCCGCGCCCCGTCCGTCCGTCAGCTCGCCGGCGGCGACGCGGGCTGCGCGGCCTTGCCGGGCGAGTAGCGCACCCAGCGCAGGATCTCCGGGATCGTGGGCTTCTTCCCGTACATGAGGATCCCGACGCGGTAGACGCGCCCCGCGAACCAGGCCATGCCGACCGTCGTCGCGACCAGGATCGCCATCGAGAGCGCGATCTGCCAGGCGGGCGGCTCGGAGACGGCGGTGCGCAGGAACATCACCATCGAGGCGGTGAAGGGAATGAGCGAGAAGAGAACCGCCGTCGAGCTGCTCGGATTGTTCATGACGGCGGGGTAGATCATCATGCCCGAGAGGATCAGGACGATCGGGATCATCGACAGCTGCTGCGCCTCCTGGTCGGTGTTGAAGGGCGCGGCGATCGCGGTGTAGATGCCGGCGTAGACGAAATACCCGAGGATGAAGAACACGATGAAGTAAACCAGCATCGAGGCCGGGATGCGCGGCATCCCCATGTCGCCCGCCGCGACCAGCGTGGCGATGCCCGGCAGCGACAGGTTCATCGCGACGAACGACCACACGAGGTACTGGGTCAATCCGACCAGTCCGATCCCGATCATCTTGCCCAGCATCAGCTCGGTCGGCCGCACCGAGGCGATCACGATCTCGACGATGCGATTGTTCTTCTCCTCGATGACGCCGCGCATCACCTGCGAGCCGTAGATGATGAGCGTCGTGTACATGAGGATCATGAAGATGATCGCGGCCATGATGCCGGCGCCCTTCTCCTCGGAGGTGCCCGACTCCGTGACCTTGAACGTGTTGAACGTGATGCGCTTCTCGAGCTCGTTCGCGAGCTCGGGCGAGAGGCCCTGGGCCTGCATCTTCTGGCGCATGCGAATGCGGTTGAGGGCGCGCTCGAGCTGGTTGAGAGCGATGAAGTCGGAGACCGTGGTCGAGTAGTACTCGACGTCCTGGCTGTCCCGGGCGAGCTTGGCCGGATCGAGGATCAGGTAGCCGTTGATCGTCTTGGCGAGGACCTGCTTGCGCAGGACCTCCTTCACGGATTCGAGGTCTCCGCCTCCCTCGTAGCGCGTCACGACCCAGTGGGGGCCCTTGGTATCGGATTGCTTGTCCTTCTGCTCGGCCTCGACGGCGGCGAGCTCCCTGGCCAGAGGCTGCTCGAGCGCGCCGGACGGGTCCACGACGGCGAGATGACGTTCGCCCCCGGTCTTGCGGGAGGCGGAGATCTGGATCCCGACGTATCCGAGGAAGAAGATCGGGATGATCAGGGTCGAGAACCAGAAGGCCTTCGTGCGGACCCGCTCCACGTACTCCCGTCGGACGATGGCGAACGTCTTCTTCCAGTTCATCGTGACCTCACGCGATCGTTCGGGTCTCTTCGATTCCCGCGGAGCGGACGGCGTCGATGTAGATCTCCTCGAGCTCGGGCTCCTTCTGCGAGAACGCCTCGATCCGGTGGCGTTCCATCGTGCGCCGCAGAAACTCGCGGCGGTCCGTGCCCGGGCTGAGCGAGACGATGTAGTTGCCGTCGATGGCCTTCGCGGTCGCGACGCCGGGAAGCGCCGTCACGTCGTCGAGTGAGGCGTCGATCGAGAGGCGCAGCAGGTCCTGCGCGAAGCGGCGTTTGAGCTCCTTCATCGAGCCCTCGAGGATCTTCCTGGACCGGGCCATCAGGCAGATCTCGTCGCAGAGCTTCTCGGCCTGCTCGAGGACGTGCGTGCAGAAGATGATGGTCTTGCCGCGGGCGCGAAAATCCAGGAAGTAGTCGCGCATCAGCGCGACGTTGAGCGGGTCCAGGCCCGAGAAGGGCTCGTCGAGGATGAGGATGTCGGGATCGTGCACGATCGTGGCGATGAACTGGATCTTCTGCTGCATGCCCTTCGAGAGCTCGTCGACCTTCTTGTTGAGCCAGGGCTTGAGTTCCATCTTGTCGAGCCAGCCCTCGATCCGCTGCCGCGCCACGTCGCGCGAGACCTCCTTGATCGCCGCCAGGAAGTAAAGGTGATCGATCACCCGCATCTTGCGGTACAGGCCGCGCTCTTCGGGCAGGTAGCCGATCCGGTTCTGCATTTCGCGGTCCATCGGGTGGCCGAGGATCCGGATCTCGCCCGTGTCCGGCGCGGTGATGTTCATGATCATCCGCAGCGTCGTGGTCTTGCCTGCGCCGTTGGGGCCGAGAAGGCCGAACATGGCTCCGCGGGGAACCTGCAAGGTGAGGGCGTCGACGGCCCGGAACTTGCCGAAGGACTTGGAGACGTCCAGGAGCTCGATCGCGCTGGTGCTTGTGGTTGCCATGCGGGATCTGGATTATTACGGAAATGTGGGGGGCGGGTTGCTCCGCGGACCGGTGGCGCCGGCGAGGCCGCGGGCGGGTCGAGCGGCGCTACGACCAGAACTCGTCTTCGGTCTGCTGATCCCCCTGGAACTGCCAGAAGACGGTGGCCTTCCCGTTTTCGATCGTCCAGGCGTGGACCTGGGGCGACGACCACTTGCGTCCGACACGCTCGGCGCTCTCGGTCACGAGCGCGAGGACCCGGCGGTCGTTGGCGAGGATGTCCTCGATGTTGATCCGAAAGGTTCCGGCGGAGAGCCCCATGAACTGGCCGAAGAAGCCGAGCACCTCCTCGTGGCCGCGGTAGTCGCCGGAGAACGGCCCCCGGCCCGGAACGTGCCAGAAGATCCTTTCGTCGAGGACCTGGAAGACGGCCGCCAGATCCCCGCGGGCGAAGGCGGAGTAGGCGCTTTCGATCAGTCGGCGGTTGGCCTCGGAGTTGCCCGTCGTCATGGTCCTCCTCTCATGGCGGAGGTCTGCGTCAACGCGACCTTCAGATTCGTTGGCGGAGAGGGTGGGATTTGAACCCACGAGACCCTTTCGGGCCTACCGGTTTTCGAGACCGGCCTGATCAACCACTCCAGCACCTCTCCGGCGTTGGGAGGCGCATGGTAGCGGATTCGCCTCGAGTTGTCAGTCGGCGTTAAGCTCTGCGGGTGCGCAAGATCGAAGGCCTCATCGGTGTCCTGACTCTCGGACGGGATCGTCGCGGGCCGCGAGGGCGACCACGTTCGGATCGATGCCGTTCGTAAGGACGCGAAGACGCTCCAGTGACTTCGGTCAGGGTGCTCGAGAAGTACGCCGCCAAGTGCGGGGTGAACTGACCCGGCGACTGGGGAGCTCCGGGTTACCGCGTCTGACCGCTCGACTGCCCTACCGTCGCGCCTGGAAGAACTGCTTGAGCAGCCCTGCCGATTCCTCCGCGAGGAGGCCGCCCTCCACGGCGCAGCGGTGATTCAGCCGCGGATCCTCCGGGATGTTGCCGAGGGTGCCGCAGTAGCCTGCCTTGGGATCGGCGCAGCCGTAGACGACCCGGGCGATCCGGGCGTTGACGGCGGCGCCGGCGCACATCGGGCACGGCTCGACCGTGGCGTACAGGGTCGCTCCGTCGAGCCGCCAGGTCCCGGTCCCGGCGGCGGCCTCCCGGATCGCCTCGATCTCGGCGTGGTGGGTGGGGTCCGCCAGCCGTTCACGGCGGTTCCGGCCCCGTCCGACCATCCGGTTCTCCCGTACGACGATTGCCCCGATCGGCACCTCCTGCTCCGCGTAGGCTATGCGGGCGAAGGCGAGGGCCTCGCGCATGAAGTGCTCGTCGGCGGGGGAGAAGGTCATTGGGGGGAGGCTATCGTAGGGGCGACCCTCGCGGCCGCCCGTTGGGAGGGCGGGGTCCAGCCCCGCCCCTACGTCTGATTTTGAATTGGTGCGCCCAGAGGGAGTTGAACCCCCAACCTCCTGATCCGTAGTCAGACGCTCTATCCAATTGAGCTATGGGCGCAGGGGGCGGAAGGCTAGCGAAAAAGCACCGGTTTTTCAATGGCGGGGATGGGGGCGAACTTTCGGAGCCCCCGTTCGTAGAAATGGATACGCTCGAGATCCGCGCAGGCGGGAGGGGCTTGAGATGTCGAAGAAAACCAAAATCATCCTTTCGGTCGTCGCGGCGGTCATCGTCATCGGCGCCCTGACGGCGGCCATTCGGGGCCGGGACAAGGACGTCCCCCGCGTGACGACCGCCAAGGTCCAGAAGCTGGACCTCGTCTCGAAGGTCACGGCCAACGGCAAGATCCAGGCCCAGAACAAGGTGGACATGTCCGCGCTGGTCATGGGCCAGATCACCAACCTGGCCGTCAAGGAGGGGGACCACGTCAAGAAGGGCCAGCTGCTGCTCCAGATCGACCGGGTCCAGCTCGCGGCCCAGGCCCAGGGGCGGGAGGCGAACCTGGAGGCGATGCGGCATGACCTCGACGCCGCGAAGGCGACGGCCGAGCAAGCCAAGTTCGACTACGAGCGGGCCAAGCAGAACTACGCCGGCCACATCCTGGCCGAGGCCGACTTTCAGAAGGCGAAGTCCAACCTCGACACCGCCGAGGCGACCCTCGCCGCGACCGAGCAGCGCATGCGCATGACCGGGGCGGACCTCGCCGCCAGCCGCGACTCGCTCTCCAAGACGACCGTGACCGCTCCGATCGACGGCATCATCACGACCCTCCCGATCAAGGAGGGCGAGGTCACCGTCATCGGCACCATGAACAACGCCGGCACGCAGCTCCTCACGGTCTCCGACATGAGCTCGGTCGAGGCCGTGATGATGGTCGACGAGACCTCGGTGCCCCAGGTCAGGGTCGGCCAGAAGGCGACGCTCTCGATCGACGCGTACCCGAACGTCAAGTTCCAGGGCACGGTGACCGACGTGGGCTCCTCGCCGATCCCGAAGACCGATCCGGACCTTCTGGCGCTCGTCCAGAACTCCGAGGCGATCAACTTCAAAGTCAGGATCCGGCTCGACAATCCGCCGGACACGATCCGGCCCGGCTTCTCCGTGACCGCGGACATCGTGACCGGACGGCGCGAGGGCGCCACGGCCATTCCCATCCAGGCTCTCGTGGTACGCGACGCCCAGGAGAAGGGCAAGACGCCGACCCCGGGATCGCGCCCGAGACCGAGGAGGGCGTGTTCGTGGTCAAGGATGGCAAGCTCGTGTTCCAGAAGGTCCAGACCGGCATCGCCGGCGAGCTGATGATCGAGGCCAAGTCCGGGCCGGCGGTGGGCTCCGAGATCGTGACGGGCCCCTTCAAGGTGCTGCGTCAGGTCAAGGAAGGCGACAAGGTCATCATCGAGAAGGAAGGCGACGGCAAGAAGGACGGTCCGAAGAAGGCATGACGGTCTCCGAGCTCTTCCGCGTCTCCTCGTCGGCCCTCACGCGCCACAAGCTGCGTGCGTTCCTGACGCTGCTCGGCGTCATCATCGGAGTGGCGACCGTCGTGGGCGTCGTCTCCGTGATCTCCGGGCTGAACGTCTACGTCAAGGACAAGGTCATCGGGCTGAACCCCGACATCGTCATCTTCACCAAGTACGGCATCATCACGAGCCGCGAGGAGTGGCTCCTGGCCCGCAAGCGCCCGGACCTCTCGCTGACCGACATGGAGGTCGTGCGCCGCGAGTGCGTCCTGTGCGCCAGCGTCGGCGCGCGCGGCGAGCGCAGCCGGCCCGTCAAGTACGAGGAACATCAGCTGCCGGCGGTCGACGTCCAGGGCCATACCCCCAACATGGGCGTGTCCATGAACTTCGACGTCAACGCCGGGCGCTACTTCACGGAGGCCGAGTACAACAACTCGGCGCCGGTCGCGGTCATCGGCTGGGACGTTCAGGACGAGTTCTTTCCCAACGTGGATCCCATCGGGAAGACGGTCAAGATCGACGGGTATCCGGTCAAGGTCATCGGGACGCTCGCCAAGCAGGGCACGATCCTGGGTCAGAGTCAGGACAACGTCATCTACATTCCGCTGACGCTCTTCCACAAGCACATCGCCCCGGACAAGGACATCTCGCTGTTCATCAAGCCCATCAACGGTGTCGAGGGGGTCACGTCGGCGACCGACGAGGTCCGGACGATCCTGCGCGCGTTGCGGAAGACCAAGTACGCCGCCGCCGACCCGTTCGGCCTGGTCACGGCGCAGCTGCTGCAGACGCTCTGGAACAACATCTCGGCCGGGCTCTTCATGCTGATGATCCTGATCTCGGGGATCTCGCTGGTCGTCGGCGCAATCGTGATCGCCAACATCATGTTCGTGTCGGTCGTCGAGCGGACGAAGGAGATCGGCGTGCGGCGGGCCCTGGGGGCGCGGCGCAAGGACATCCGCCGCCAGTTCCTGCTCGAGGCGGCGCTGCTCTCCTCGATCGGCGGCGTCATCGGCGTCCTCCTGGGCGCGCTCATCGCGATGGCGGTCAAGCAGATCTTCCCGGCGCAGGTCAAACTGTCCTTCATCCTCCTCGGCGTCGGCGTGGCGACGATCTCCGGCGTCCTGGCCGGATGGATCCCCTCGACGCAGGCGAGCAAGCTGCCGCCGGTCGAAGCCCTCCGCTACGAGTAGGGCGGCGCCATGTCGACGATCTTCTCGCACCTCCGCCGCGGCTTCGGCGAGAACGTGCGCTTCGCGATGATGGCGGTGCGCGCCCACAAGCTGCGCGCGAGCCTGACCGTCCTCGGCATCGTCGTCGGCGTGGCGACGGTGATCGCGATGGTCTCGATCGTCACGGGCTTCAACAACAACATGGTCCGCAACTTCCAGGCGTTCGGCGCCACCCTGGTGCAGTTCCAGAAGTTCTCGATGCGCTTCGGCCCGAACCATCGCTCGGACGTCGAGCGCAACCGCAAGGACCTGACGCTCGACGACGCGCTGGCCCTGAAGGCGCAGATTCCGGAGATCCGCGCCGTCTCGCCCGAGCGCTACCTCTTCGACGGCACCACGCCGACGGTGAAGTACCGCGACAAGGAATCGACCGCGCCGACGGTGGCGGGCGTCTACCCCGACTACTCACTCGCGAACAACCACTTCGTGGAGCATGGCCGGTTCTTCACCGAGGCGGACATCGCGCACGCCTCGCAGGTCTGCGTCATCGGCACCGACGTGCAGAAGGCGCTCTTCCCGCGCGAGAGCCCGCTCAACAAGACCGTCGAGCTCAACGGCTGGAAGTACATCGTCATCGGCGTGATGGAGGAGAAGGGCGACTTCGGCGGGGGCTCCAGCAACCACTGGTTCTTTATCCCCTTCTCGACCTTCGACCACCAGTTCCCGAACATCAAGATGAGCCGGGGAGACACGATCCACATCGCGACCGTGCCGTACACTCCCGAGCAGGTTCCCATCGTCGTCGAGAAGGGCCGGGCGCTGCTGCGGCTGCGCCGGCACGTCCCCTACAACGCCGACGACGACTTCTACATCCTGACGCCCGACAAGATGATCGAGAACTTCCAGGGCATCACGCGCGGGATCACGGGCGCGATGATCTTCATCGCCTTCATTTCGCTTCTGATCGGCGGCGTCGGCGTGATGAACATCATGCTGGTCTCGGTCACCGAGCGCACCCGCGAGATCGGCGTGCGCAAGGCCGTGGGCGCGTTCCGGCGCGACATCGTGCTGCAGTTCCTGACCGAGGCGACGACGCTCGCGCTCCTCGGCGGGATCATCGGCGTGATCGTGGGCGTCGCGGTCCCGGCCGGAATCAAGGCCATGTTCGCCGCCCTGCCCGCGGAGACGCCGTTCTGGGCGATCCTCGTCGGCCTGTTCGTCTCGATGACCGTCGGCATCTTTTTCGGGCTCTATCCCGCCGTGAAGGCCTCCCGGCTCGATCCCATCGAAGCCCTCCGGTACGAATAAGCGTTCACGCTAGAATCCGGCCAGTTTGACGCTCGTCGCGGGCACCAGGCTGGGCCCTTACGAAATCCTCGCGCCGATCGGCGCCGGGGGGATGGGCGAGGTCTACCGCGCGCGGGATCCTCGGCTCAAGCGCGAGGTCGCGATCAAGGTCCTGCCCGCGACGTTCTCGCAGGACCCGGATCGTCTCCGCCGTTTCGAGCAGGAGGCCGAGGCCGCGGGAGGTCTCAACCATCCGAACATCACCGCCGTCTACGACATCGGCAACCACGACGGCTCGCCGTACATCGTCACGGAGCTGCTCGAGGGCGAGACGCTCCGGAGCCGCCTCGGCACGGGCGCGGTCCCAATTCGCAAGGCGATCGACTACGCGGTACAGATCGCGAAGGGCCTCGCCGCCGCGCACGAGAAGGGGATCGTTCACCGGGACCTGAAGCCCGAGAACCTGTTCCTCACCCGGGACGGGCGCGTCAAGATCCTCGACTTCGGTCTGGCGAAGCTCAAGCCGGAGACGGTGGAGAAGGGCCAGACCGACCTGCAGACCGTCTCCGGAGGGACGCAGCCCGGCGTCGTCCTCGGGACGATGGGGTACATGTCGCCGGAACAGGTTCGCGGCAAGGCCGCCGACCGGCGTTCCGACCTCTTCTCCTTCGGGACCATCCTGTACGAGATGATCACGGGACAGAAGGCGTTCCGCGGCGACACGGCGGCGGACACGATCACGGCGATCCTGACGAAGGAGCCGCCGGATCTGTCGCAGACCAACAAAGACATCCATCCCGGGCTGGACCGCATCGTGCGGCACTGCCTGGAGAAGAATCCCGAGGAGCGGTTCGAGTCGGCCCGCGACGTCGCCTTCGATCTCGAGGCGCTCTCCGGGCTGTCCACGCCGCGGGCCTCCGTCGAGGCGCAGGCGAGGCCGGCCCGGACCCGGCGCGTGCCGCTTCTGATAGGGATCGCCATCGCCCTCGCGGGCATGGCCGCGGCGTACTGGGCCGGCAAGCGCGCCGCCTACGTGCCGCCCGCGAAGTTCCACCAGCTCACATTCCGCCGCGGCACGATCGCGTCTGCGCGCTTCGCGCCGGACGGGCAGACGATCCTCTACACGGCGGGCTGGGAAGGCAACCCGCTCGAGGTGTTCGTCTCGCGCCTCGACAGCCCGGAGTCGCGCCCGTTCGGCCTCTCGAATGCGGAGGTCCTGTCGATCTCACCCTCGGGCGAGATGGCCGTCTCGCTGAATCGCCGCGGCTCGATCCCGTTCACACGCTCCGGCACGCTCGCGCGGCTGGGTATGACCGGCGGCGGCACGCCGAAGGAGATCCTCGAGGACGTCATGTTTGCCGACTGGTCCCAGGACGGCCAGAGCCTCGCCGTCGTCCGCCAGCAGGGCGGCAAGGTGCGGCTCGAGTATCCGGTGGGAAAAGTCCTCTACGAGACCGCCGGCTGGGTCTCGCATCCGCGGATTTCGCCGAAGGGCGACGAGATCGCGTTCCTCGATCACCCCGCGCAGGGCGATGACGCCGGCTCGGCCGTCATCGTCGACCGTTCGGGAAAGCGGCGAACGGTCTCGGAGCTCTTTCCGAGCGCCCAGGGTCTCGCCTGGTCGCCCGACGGGTCCGAGGTGTGGTTCACGGCCGCCTCGGAAGGATTCAACCGGGCGCTCCGCGCCGCGACCCGCTCGGGCCGCGGGCGGATCCTCGCGCAGGCGACGGGCGGACTCACGGTCCAGGACGTCTCGAGGACGGGAAGGGTGCTGGCCTTCCAGGAGAAGGCGCGGCAGGGAATCTCCGTGCTCCTGCCCGGCAGCGATAAGGAGCGCGACTTCTCCTGGCTCGACTGGGGTCTCATCCGCGACGTTACGGCGGACGGACAGATGATTCTCTTCGACGAAACGGGAGAGGGAGGCGGCCCGGGCTACTCGGTCTACGTGCGGAAGGCCGACGGCTCGCCGGCCGTCCGGCTGGGACGAGGAGTCGGCGGGGCGCTGTCTTCCGACGGCCGACTGGCTCTCGGGCTCGAGAAGCTGGGCGACCTCACTCGCATCGTGATCTACCCGATCGGAGCCGGCGAGCCGAAGACACTGCCGGCGTCGCCGATCCGCATCGAGCAGGCGGGCTGGCTGTCCGACGGCCGGCGGATCATCTTCTCCGGGAGCGAGCCCGATCGGGGCTCGCGGATCTGGGTCCAGGGCTTGGACGACGCGAAGCCGAAGCCCGTCTCTCCGGAGGGCTATCGGATGTTCTCGAAATGCCTGTCGCCAGACGGCCGGCACGTGGCCGTGTCCGGTCCGGATCAGCGCTTCTACATGTACCCGGTCGACGGCGGCGAGCCCACTCCGATCCCGGGACTCGTGAAGGGCGACGTGCCCGGGCAGTGGACGGCGGACGGCCGCGCCTTGTTCGTTCGCAGACGAGGAGACATTCCCCAGCACATCATGAAAGTCGACGTGACGACGGGACGGAAGGAGCTCTGGAGGGAGCTCATGCCCCCGGATCCCGCCGGCGTCTGGACGGTCTCGCCGGTCGTGATCACGCCCGACGAGAAGTACTACGCCTACGGGTTCGCGCGCAGCCTCGCCGACCTCTACGTCGTGGACGGGCTGCGGTAGATGGCGCTGGCTTCGGGAACCAGGCTCGGCCCCTACGAGATCCTCGCGCCGCTGGGCGCGGGCGGAATGGGCGAGGTCTACCGGGCACGGGACTCGAAGCTGCAGCGTGAGGTGGCGGTGAAGGTCCTGCCGCAGTCGCTCGCGGCGGATCCGGATTCGTTGGCGCGGTTCGAGCGCGAGGCCCTGGCCGTCGCGGCGCTGTCGCACCCGAACATTCTCGCGATTCACGACTTCGGAACGCACGAGGGCACCGTCTACGCCGTCACGGAGCTCCTGGACGGCGAGACGCTGCGCGGCCGGCTCGATGCGGGCCGGATCTCGCAGCGGCAGGCCCTGGACTACGCGCTGCAGATCGTGAAGGGTCTCTCGGCGGCCCATGAGAAGGGAATCGTCCATCGGGACCTGAAACCGGAGAACGTGTTCGTGTCCAAGGACGGGCACGTGAAGATCCTCGACTTCGGGTTGGCGAAGAGGGTGGAGACCGCGGGCCCGGAGGAGCAGACGAGCGCGCCCACGGGCGCCGGCCACACGGATGCGGGCACGGTGATGGGGACGATGGGCTACATGTCGCCCGAGCAGCTTCGGGGGCTTCCGGTCGATCACCGAACGGACATCTTCTCGCTGGGGGCGATCCTGTACGAGCTGCTCTCGGGCCGGAAGGCGTTCAAGCGCGACTCGGCCAGCGACACGATCGCGGCGATCCTGAAGGAGGATCCGCCGGAGCTGACGCAGTCGGGAAGAGACGTCTCGCCCGCCCTGGATCATATCGTCCGGCACTGCCTGGAGAAGGACCGCGAGAACCGCTTTCAGACGGCGAAGGACGTGGCCTTCGCGCTTTCCGAGGCGTCGTCGCCGACGACTCTGACGAGCCGCGCGCGGGCCGTGGCGGCGCCGACGAGCAAGAAGAAGTTCCTGGTCGCCGTCGCAGCCGTCGTGGTTCTTGCAGCCGTCGCGGTCTTTCTCCTGCGCCGGCCCCACCAGGGCGGGGGGGAGGCCGGCGGCGTCAAGCGCGTGGCGGTGCTGCCGTTCGAGAACCTGGGTGCTCCCGAGGACGACTACTTCGCGGACGGCATTAGCGACGAAGTGCGCGGCAAACTGACGTCGATTCCAGGTCTCCAGGTGATTGCTCGGGGAAGCTCGACGCCGTACAAGAGGACGACGAAGACGCCGAAGCAGATCGCGGACGAGCTCGACGCGAATTACCTGCTCACCGCCACGGTGCGCTGGGAAAAGAGCGGAGGAACCAGCCGAGTCCACGTGAGCCCCGAGCTGGTCGATGTGACGCAGCGGAACGCTCCGACCTCGAAGTGGCAGCAGCCGTTCGACGCCTCTCTGACCGACGTATTCCAGGTGCAGTCCGACATCGCGTCGAGGGTTGCCCAGTCGTTGGGAGTCGCCCTCGCGGCGGGCGAGGAGAAGAGACTCTCAGAGAAACCGACCCAGAACCTCGCGGCCTACGACGCGTTCCTCAAGGGTGAGGAGGCCTCCCAGGCCATGGGGGTCAGCGATCCCCCGAGTCTCAGGAAGGCTCTGACGCTCTACCAACAAGCCGTCGCTCTGGACCCGAACTATGCCCACGCGTGGGCACGGATAGCGATGGCGAACTCGTCGCTTTATGCCAGCAGCACGCCGTCGCCGGAGCTGATCGAGCGGGCCCGACAAGCAGCGGAGCGAGCCGTGGCGCTCGCGCCCGACCGGCCCGAGGGATACATGGCCCGAGCGCGCTATCAGCTCGACATTGGCCTCGACTTTCGTCAGGCGCTCGAGCAGTACTCGAAGGGGCAGCGGTTAGCGCCGGCGAACGTGGATCTGATGACTGGAATCGCTCTCGCCGAGGAATCGCTGGGGCGTTGGGATGTGGCGCTCGACCAGTTGAAGCAGGCCGAGCGACTGGACCCGCGGTCCGTCTCGGTGCTCCGACGGCTCGGCGAGGCCCTGCTTCGCCTGGGGCGCCGGCCCGAAGCCCGCGCTGTGATCGATCGGGGCCTCGCCCTGGCGCCCGCGAACCTGAGCCTGATCGAGGACAAGGCGATGACTTTTCTCGGAGACGGGGATCTTGCCGGGGCTCGCGCGGCCCTCCTCGCCGCGCCGAAGGAGATCGAGCCCGCTGCGCTCGTGGCCTACATGGCTCTGTATCAGGATCTCGTCTGGGTCCTCGACGAGGAGCAGCGCGAGGTTCTTCTGCGCCTGACGCCGAGCGACTTTGACGACGATCGGGGAGCCTGGGGCATGTGCCTGGCGCAGGCGTATGCGCTGAAGGGCGATGGACCGAACCTTCGCGTCCACGCCGATGAGGCGAGCAAGGCCATAGAGGAGCAGCTTCGTGCGGCACCCAACGACGCGCAGCGGCACGTCATCCTTGGACTTGCGCTCGCCCATCTCGGCCGCAAAGAAGAAGCGTCTCGGGAGGGTCTGCGGGGCGTCGAGATGCTGCAGGTGGCGAAGGATGGTTTTACCGGACCCTACATCCAACACCAGCTCGTCCGCATCTACATCCTCGTCGGCGAGCCCGACAAGGCGCTCGACCAGCTCGAGCCGCTTCTGAAGATTCCCTATTACCTCTCGCCCGGCTGGCTCAAGATCGACCCCAACTTCGACCCGCTGCGCAAGAACCCTCGATTCGAGAAGCTTGTCGCGGGCGGCAAGTGACTCTCGTCGCCGGGACCAAGCTAGGCGCCTACGAGATCCTGTCGCCGCTCGGCGCGGGCGGGATGGGCGAGGTCTACCGCGCACGGGACCGGAAGCTGGACCGGGACGTCGCGGTCAAGGTCCTGCCGCAGACGGTCGCCGCCGATCCGGATGCTCTCGCGCGGTTCGAGCGCGAGGCGAAGGCGGTCGCGGCGCTGTCGCATCCGAACATCCTCGCGATCCACGACTTCGGGACACACGAGGGGACCGCCTACGCCGTCACGGAGCTTCTCGAGGGCGAGACCTTGCGCGGCAAGCTCGACGGCGCGGCCCTGACCCGCAAGCAGGCCTTGGATTGGACGCTCCAGATCGCGCGCGGGCTCTCCGCCGCGCACGGCAAGGGTGTCGTCCATCGCGACCTCAAGCCGGACAACGTCTTCGTCACCAACGACGGCCACGTCAAGATTCTCGACTTCGGCCTCGCCAAGCGCGTCGACGCCGCACCGGATCACCGGACGAACGCTCCGACCGGCTCCGGCGGCCACACGGAGCCCGGGGCCGTGATGGGCACGATGGGATACATGTCGCCGGAACAGCTTCGGGGGCTTCCCGTCGATCACCGTTCGGACATCTTCTCGCTCGGGGCGATTCTTTACGAGCTGTTGTCGGGAAAGAAGGCATTCAAGCGCGACTCGGCGAGCGACACGATCGCGGCGATCCTCATGCAGGAGCCTCCGGAGCTGACGCAGTCGGGGCGGAACATCTCCCCCTCGCTGGACCACATCGTGCGGCATTGTCTGGAGAAGGATCGGGAGAACCGCTTCCAGAGCGCTAAGGACGTCGCGTTCGCGGTGTCGGAGGCCTCGAGCTCGACGACGGCGGTGACGGGCGGGGCGCAGGCGATCGTGGCGGGACCTCGCCGAAAGGGACTGATCTGGATCGTCCTGGCGGCGATCGTCGGATTGGCCGTCGCCGGGCTGATCCTCTCGAGGCGGCCCAGGACGGGCCCGGGAGCCGCGGCCAGCGGCGTCAAGCGCGTGGCGGTGCTGCCGTTCGAGAACCTCGGCGCTCCCGAGGACGACTACTTCGCGGACGGGATCGCGGACGAGATTCGCGGCAAGCTCACCGCGCTGCCGGGCGTCGAGGTCATCGCGCGGGGGAGCTCGACCCCTTACAAGAAGACGACCAAGACGCCGAAGCAGATCGCCGAGGAGTTGAATGCGACGTATCTGCTCACCGCGACGGTGCGCTGGGAGAAGGGCGGAGGCGCCAGCCGCGTCCATGTGAGCCCCGAATTGGTGGATGTGTCGCGTCCGGATGCGCCGACGTCCAAGTGGCAGCAGCCGTTCGACGCGGCGATCACAGACGTCTTTCAGGTGCAATCCGAGATTGCCACGAAGGTGGCGCAAGCACTCGGCGGCGCGCTCGGGGCGCAGGAGCAGAAACAGCTTTCCGAGAAGCCCACGCAGAACCTCGCGGCCTACGACGCTTTCCTGAAGGGCGGCGCGATCTGGAATAGCGGCGCCGGCGATCCGCCCAGCTTTCGCAAGGCGCTCGACTTCTACGAGCAGGCCGTGGCGCTGGATCCGGGCTTCGCGCAGGCGTGGGCCGGAGTCTCGAGCGCCAATTCTGCGCTGTACTTCAACAGCACGCCCACGCCTGCGCTTGCGGAGCGAGCCCGGCAGGCGGCGGAGAAGGCCGTCGCGCTCGCACCAAACCGCTCCGAGGGGTACCTGGCGCTCGGGTACCTCGAACGGCTGGTCTCCAAGGACTACAACCGCGCCCTCGATCAGTACGAGAAGGCGCTGCGCCTGGCCCCCGGCGATGCCTCCGCTCTCAGGGGAATGGCGCTTGCCCAGCAGGGCCTCGGGCGCTGGGACGCGGCGGTGGAGTATTTCCGGCAGGCCGAGCGCTTCGATCCACGGTCGGTCGCCACGGAGCGCTACCTCGGCGACGCGCTCCTCTGGCTGCGGCGTCATGCCGAGGCGCGGGAGATTTTCGACCGTGCTCTCGCCCTCGCGCCCGCCAACGTCACCCTGATCGAGGACAAGGCGATGACCTACCTCGGCGAGGGAGATCTCGCCCGTGCCCGGGCGGTCCTCCAGGCCGCGCCGAAGGAAGTCGAACCCACCGCGCTCGTGGCCTATCTGGCGAACTACCAGGATCTCGGTTGGGTCCTCGACGAGGAGCAGCGCGAGATCCTGCTTCGGCTGACGCCGAGCGCGTTCGATGACGACCGGGGCACCTGGGCCCTCTGCCTCGTTCAGGGCTACGCCCTGAAGGGCGATGCCGCAGGTGTGCGCACTTACGCCGAGGAGGCGAGGAAGGGCTTCGAGGAGCAGCTTCGCGCGACTCCCAATGATGCGGGGCGTCACGTCTCCCTCGGCCTCGCGCTGGCCTACCTCGGCCGGAAGGAGGAGGCGGTCCAGGAGGGCCAGCGCGGGGTCGCGCTCAGTCCGGTGTCGAGGAACAGCATCAACGGTCCGTACATCCAGCACCAGCTCGTGCGGATCTACATGCTCACCGGCGAGCCGGAGAAGGCGCTCGACCAGCTCGAACCGCTGCTGAAGATCCCGTACTGGCTCTCGCCCGGCTGGCTCAAGATCGACCCCAACTTCGACCCGCTGCGCAAGAACCCGAGGTTCCAGAAGCTCGTCGCCGGCGCGAAGTAATACCCGCTCGTCGCCGCGCTCGATGAGTCGGCAACGGGGGTCCTGGCGGCTCCCCGGCGGGCCGTGAATTGATGCATACGGATCACGAGATCCCGCCTCCGGGCGTTTACGGTTTGAGGTAGCCGAGGAGGCGTCGTATGAACAGTTTGGAAGTCTTGTTCCTCTTGTTCCTGTCACTGTTGGCTCTGTCCCTCATTCCGATGGCGTGGGTGGCCCTGCGGGCCTACCGGAGGTTCCGGGGAGCGCGGGTCGTCACGTGTCCCGAAACGGGCTGCGGCGCGGCCGTCGAGCTCGACCGGGCGCACGCGGCGGCGACTTTCACAGTCGGTGAGACCGACTTTCGGGTGACCTCCTGCACGCAATGGCCGGAGCGGAAAGGTTGCGAGCAGGAGTGCGTCTCCCAGATCGAGGCGTCGCCGGGGGGATGCCTCGCCGGGAACATGCTCGCCGACTGGTACCGGGGCGCCGACTGCGTCATCTGCCGCACGGCGATCCCGGAGGTCCGCTCGTCCGGCGACAAGCCCGCGCTTGAGAGCCCTGAGGGCCGGATGATCGAATGGAGCGACGTGAAGCCGGAAGACCTGCCGCAGGTCCTCAAGACACACCGGCCGGTTTGCTGGAAGTGCTACTCCACGACCTACCGAGCGCAGTTCCCGGGCCTCGCCATCGAGCGTCACGCCGAAACGCGCGTCTCGTAGTTCGGCTCGTCCCGGGCCTTAGGCCGTCTTCCGGTACAGCCCGTTGGCGGAGACGCGGCGGCCCGTCTCGACCTTGGGCCGCGCGGTGCGGGTGGGCTCGAGAGTCACGAGGCCGAACCGCGCCATCTCGCGGTCCAGCCCCGCGGCGTCCACGAGAACGTGGCGCCCGCCGCTGTCGAAGCCCTCGTAGACGTCGGGCTCCCCGGCGACGGCGCGGATCCCGCGGCCGGTCAGGTCCGTTTCGGGGGTGAACACGGAGACGAGCAGGCGCGCGCCCGGCTTGAGCACGCGGGCGGTCTCCGACAGAGCGCGGTCCCACTCGGCGCGGCTCTCGGCGCAGTGGTAGAGACCGAGCGCGACGACGAGGTCGAACGTCGCGTCGGCGGCGGGGGAGAGGTCGTCCATGCATCCGACGCGTACTCGCCTTTCGGCCTCCGCGGCGCCCAGGATCGGCGCGAGGCGCTCGCGCGTCTTGGCCACCATGGCCGGCGAGGCGTCGAGCGCGTCGATGTCGAAGCCCTTGTCGGCGAGAAGAACGGTGTTGCGGCCCGCCGCGCAGCCGAGATCGAGAATGCGGATTCTCGAGGGGTCGGGATACTCGTCCAGGAGCTTCGTCAGGCGGACATCGGGCGCGCGCGCCGCGAAGCGCTCGACGTTCTCGACGGAATCCCAGAAGGAACCGGCCATACCGGGGCTCACTGTAGCGAACTTCCCGCCACGCGGGCCTCAGGCCGACGGGTACAGCGCGGCCAGGATCCCGGCGGTGCTCGTGACCGCACCGGCCTCTTGCGCCTTGCTCCGCACCTCGTCCATGCGCTCGCACAGCGACGGCTGCCGCACCTGGTAGAGCACGCCGGTCGTCAGGACGTCGGTCTCGCGCGTGTAGCGGAGCGCGGCGGTGCGGTCGGTCGCGTCGTGGTCGGGCGGCAGGAAGGCGAGCTTCGCCTTGAGCAGCTTGAACTGCTCGTCTCCGCGCCAGGTGACGCAGGGAGACATCACGTTGAGGAACGCGAAGCCCTTGTGGTGCATCGCGCCGATCATGAGATCCACGAGCGTCTTCGGGTCGCCCGAGAAGCCCCGGCCGACCCAGGTCGCGCCGAAGGAGATCGCGAGCTCGCACGGATCCACGGACGGCTCCGGGTTTCCCCAGTAGGTGGACTTGGTCTTGTCCCCGGCCGGCGTCGTCGGCGCCGCCTGGCCCTTGGTCAGGCCGTAGATCTCGTTGTCCATCATGAAGTAGGCGATGTCGAGATTGCGGCGCGCCGCGTGGAGAAAATGATTGCCGCCGATCGCGATGCCGTCGCCGTCGCCGCCGACCGCGATGACGTTGAGCTCGGGGCGGGCGACCTTGACCCCGGTCGCGAGCGTGAGCGCGCGGCCGTGGACCCCGTTGAAACCGAAGGTCGACACGTAACCCGGCAGGCGGGAGGAGCAGCCGATCCCGGAGATGACGACCGTGTCCCACGGCGCGAGCTGCAGCCTCGCCATCGCGCGGTGGAGCGAGGCCAGTGCGCCGAAGTCGCCGCAGCCCGCGCACCAGACGGGCTTCAGATCCGACTTGTAGTCCGCCGGCTGGAAGGCGGGAAGATCGAGGGTCGTGCTGCTCATACGGCCGCCTCCTCGCGTTGCGCACCGGCGCACGGCGCGTGTTGTCGTGCCGCGCAGATCTTCGAAATCTCCTCGAGGACCTCGTCGCCCGTGAGGTCCTTGCCGCCCGAGCGTTTGAAGACGTGCGTGCTCTCGACCGGCAGGTCGAGGAAGGTCCGCAGGTACTTGTAGAACTGCGCGGTGTAGGACAGCTCGACGATCAGAAGCTCTCCGACGCTCGCGAGGAACTCCTGGAAGTCCCGCTTCGGGAACGGGTACAGCGTCTGCGGAACGAACGCGGAGACGCTCTCGCCGCGCGCGTTGGCCGCCGCGACCGCCTCCTGAACGGGCCCCTTGGAGGACCCCCAGCAGAGAATTCCGAGGTCCGCGCGCGCGGGCCCGAATCGGCGGAACGCATGGTAGCGATCCCGGATCGACCACAGCTTGCGGTACCGCTTGGCGTTCATCGTCTCGTGGGTGAGATAGAGCGAGCTCGGTCTTCCCTCCGCGTCGTGTTCGAGGCCGTTGGTCTGGTACATCCCTTTCTTCATGCCCGGCACGCTCATCGGCGAGACGCCGTTGGGCGTCTCGCGGTATCGCTCGTAGCTCTCGAGCTCCTCCGCGGTCGGCTTCAGCCGGTCGCGCACGGCATGCCGCAGCGCCTCGGATCGGATGGTCTCCTTGCGCTGCCCGACCGCCTGATCCGAGAGGACGAGGACGGGGATCTGGAACTCCTCGGCGATGTTGAACGCCTCCACCGTCGCGTGGAAGCAGTCCTCCACGTCGGAACAGGCGAGCACCACCCGCGGCGCGTCGCCATGGGTTCCGTACAGGCACTGGAGGAGGTCCGACTGCTCGCTCTTCGTGGGGTTGCCCGTCGAGGGGCCGCCGCGCTGCACGTCCACGATGACGACCGGAACCTCCGCCATGGAGGCGAGACCCAGCATCTCGGTCATGAGTGACAGGCCCGGGCCCGAGGTCGCCGTCATCGCCTTCACGCCGGCGAACGAGGCTCCGATGACGGCGCCGATGGCCGCGAGCTCGTCCTCGGTCTGGAGGAACGCGCCGCCCGCGCGGGGCATCCACTCGGCCAGGAAGTGGAGAATCTCGGACGAAGGGGTGATCGGATAGCCCGCGAAGAATCGGCAGCCGGCATGGAGCGCGCCGATCGCGGCCGCCTCGTTTCCGGACATCAGGATCCGCGGCGCCGAGGGCGCGTAGTCGAGGCGCTTTCGCGCGAACGTCCCCGCCCGGGAAGCCCCGAATTCGCGTCCGGCCGCGAACGCCTTCAGGTTGGCTTCGAGGACCGTCGCCTTCTTGCGCGCGAAGCGTCGCGCGAGCGCGCGCTCGAGCCTCTCCGCCGGCAGCCCCAGGAGCTCGCCGAGGATGCCGAGCGTGACGACGTTCTTCGAGCCGCTGCTCGGAGTTCCGGTGGAAGCGCGGGAGATTTCGGCGAAGGGGACCGGGACCCAGGCCAGATCCTCGCCGCCCGCGATGCCGAGGTCTTCCCCGGTCGGAAGCTCCTCCGCCGCTTCGCAGAGCACGAGGGCGTCCGGCGCCACCGAGATCTCCCCGCGGAAGCGCTTGAAATCGGACCAGCCGAAGACCACGAGCACGTCGGTGCTGGCGCCCTGCGCGAAGATCTCCTCGGCGGCGATTCGCACCGTGCAGGAGGCTTCGCCGCCTCGGATCTGCGGTCCATAGGCCTCGGTCTTGATGACGTGAAGCCCTTCCTCCGCCGCAACCTGAGCGATCAAGTCTCCCAGCGTGACGACTCCGTCTCCTCCGGATCCCACGACCGCGATCGTGACGTCTCGGTTCGCCATGATTTCCTTTCCGCTGCCCTCGGCTCCTCCGTCTCGTCCCCCGGCACGCGAACTTCCGGATCGAGTCTCGGGCGGCGGCGGGGGGGATTCCATGATGCAGATGAATCAGATTCGGGCGCCGGCCGCATGAGGGACGGGCGCCGATCTGATGCAACCGGATCATGAGATCGGGCCTCGATCCGGCGTTTGATTGATCGAGAGGTGGCATATGGGGATGACGCTCTTGATCATGGGGACGGTCATCGTTCTGACTCTGATCCCGCTGGCGTGGAGCACTCTGCGCGCCTATCTGAAGTTTCGGGGAACGCGCGTCATCACCTGTCCGGAGACCGGTTGCCCGGCGGCCGTGGAGGTCGATGAGAGACATGCGGCATCGTCGACATTCGTCCGCGAGACGGAGCTGCGGCTCGCCTCCTGCTCGCGCTGGCCGGAGCGAGAGGGATGCGGGCAGGAGTGTCTCGCTCAGATCGAGGCCGCGCCGGAGTCGTGTCTCGTTCGCACCATGCTCACCGCGTGGTATCGGGGATCCACCTGTGCCTTCTGTCAGAAGGAGATTCCGGAGATCCACTGGAGCGACCACAAGCCCGCGATCCTGACGCCGGACGGACGGACGATCGAATGGACGGAGGTCAGGCCGGAAAACCTGCCCGGCGTGTTCGCCACGCACCGGCGCGTGTGTTGGAACTGCCACGTCGCGCAGTCCTTCCGGGCGAGATTCCCGGGCCTCGCGGTGGAGCGGCCCGAGCGCCCGTCTTTCAAGCGCGCCTCTTAGTCGTAGTCTTAGCGGGAGCTTTTGTGAGCAGACAGCGGCGGCAGCCTCGCGAGCCGCCCCGTTAGAGCATCCACTCGATCGGGAGCCAGCCGATGATCTTGACCATGAGCCGTTTCAGGAAGCCGGTCTTCGGATCGTGGTGGTATCGAATCTCTCCCTGAGCGGTCCGCTCGATCCACTCGAGGCCGCCGCCCTTCGCATCCAGGATGACCTCGTACGCCACGTCCTGCGGCGCGCGATCCACCCAGTTCGAGAGCGCGTCGGCGAGGCGCGGGTCCTCGATCATGAGTCCCATCTCGGTGTTCAGGTTCGCCGAGCGCTGGTCCAGGTTGAACGATCCGACCCACACGCGTCTCCGGTCGATCTGGAGCGTCTTCCCGTGCAGGCTCGCGGAGGAGCCCTTGCTCTTCTTCACGTGGCCGGCCGACGCGTCGGGCTTGATCTCGTAGAGGTGGACCCCGCTCCGTAAGAGCGCCTTGCGTCTCTTCGCGTATCCGGCATGCACCGACTTGACGTCCGTCGCCGCCAGCGAGTTGGTGACGATGCGCAGCCGGGTCCCGCCCTCGGGATAGGCGGAGAGGGTCTTCGTCCCGTCCTTCCCCGGGACGAAGTACGGCGAGACGATGTCCAGACCGCGCTCGGGCTTTCCGATCGCGTGCTTCAGATCGGCGAGGAGCAGATCTTCCTTCGCCGCCTTCCCCAGCGTCTTTCCCGGCGGGTCGTAGAGGAGCTGGACGCGCGACCAATCGAATTGAAGCTCGTGCGCGCGCAGGGATTCGACCAGCCGGGTCTCGCGGACGGCCCGGATGTATTCGGCGGCCTCGGGAGACGAGCGGACCGCGGCCAGGCGCGCCTTGACGTCCGCCGGGCCATTCGGCGGGGGCTTGCCCACGATCCGGTCGGCCGGATACGCCGACTCACTGTTCCAGTAGACGTCGAACTCACTCGCGACGTCGTGGGCGATGCGTCCCGCGGCCACCACGTCGAGGTCCACGAAGAGCGTCCCCTCGCCCTCGCCGTAGTACTCGTCGCCGACGTTGCGGCCCCCCACGATCGTGAGCTGCGTGTCCGCGGTGAAGGACTTGTTGTGCATCCGCCGGTTCAGACGCTGGAAGTGCGTGATGTAGCCGAGGGCCTTGAAGCCGCGGTTCGCGTAGGGGTTGTAGAGGCGCACCTCGATGCTGGGGTGCGCGTCGAACACGGCGAGGACCGGGTCCAGCCCCTTGATGCCGTTGTCGTCGATCAGCATCCGCACGCGCACGCCACGCTCGGCGGCATCCCAGAGCTCCTGGAGCAGGAGGAATCCGGTCACGTCGGCGTGCCAGATGTAGTACTGCACGTCGAGCGAGCGCTCCGCCGCCCGCGCGAGCACGACCCGGGCGGCGAAGGCGTCCCGTCCCTGCGGGAGCGGGTAGATCCCGCTCTCGCCCTCCCGGCCGGGGTCGGCCGCGCTCACCGCCCTGCCGAGGCCCGTGTCCGCCGTTTGCGTGAGGGTAAGAGCCGTCGATGGGGTTCGCGGTTCCAGCGGAGGAAGCGAGGCGCATCCGCCCGACGCCATAGCGGCCAAGAGGAGAATGCAGGCGGGCGCGGCGCCGGGCCACGAACGGGGGCGCCTCGAGTGGGCGAGCCGACCAACGGTCACTACGGGCACCTCTCTCCACCAGACGGCGCGCAGAGCCAACCCCGCCGAGAGGAATCGTCGCCTGAGTATGTCACTCCGGTCCGGGCCCGCGTGAAGAGAGACACGGTTAGAATCCCTCCGGCTTGACCCTTTCCGCCGGAACCAAACTCGGTCCGTACGAGATCCTCGCGCCGATCGGCGCCGGAGGGATGGGCGAGGTCTACCGCGCGCGCGACGAGCGCTTGAAGCGCGAGGTCGCGATCAAGGTGCTGCCGGCGACCTACTCGCAGGACTCGGACCGCCTCAAGCGCTTCGAGCAGGAGGCGCAGGCGGCGGGCGGGCTGAATCACCCCAACATCACGGCGGTGTACGACTTCGGATCGTTCGAGGGTGCGCCGTACATCGTGACGGAGCTCCTGGTGGGCGAGACGCTGCGCGCCCGCCTCTCCGGCGGCGCGCTCGCGGTGCGCAAGGCCACGGACTACGCGGTCCAGATCGCGCACGGTCTGGCCGCCGCGCACGAGAAGGGGATCGTCCACCGGGACCTGAAGCCCGAGAACCTGTTCGTGACCAACGACGGCCGGGTGAAGATCCTGGACTTCGGCCTGGCGAAGCTGACGCAGGCCGAAGGGCAGAGCGGGCCGCAGACGAACCTCCCGACCGCGACGGAGCCCGGCGTCGTCATGGGCACGCTCGGGTACATGTCGCCGGAGCAGGTCAAGGGCAAGCCGGCGGATCCGCGCTCGGACATCTTCGCCTTCGGCGCGATCCTCTACGAGATGCTCTCGGGCCAGCGCGCGTTCCACCGGGAGTCGGCGGCGGAGACGATGTCGGCGATCCTGCGCGAGGAGCCGCCGGACCTCTCGGCGACGAACAAGAACGTCCAGCCGGGGCTCGAGAGGATCGTCCGCCACTGCCTGGAGAAGAGCCCCGAGGAGCGCTTCCACTCGGCGCACGACCTCGCGTTCGACCTGCAAGCGCTGTCGGGAACCACCGGCAGCGCGGCCGCCTCCGTTGTCGCAAGCTCGGAGCCGGTCTCGCGCAGGCGGCCGCTCACGGTTGCCGCCGCGTTGCTCGTCCTCGCCGCCGCCGTGGCCGCCGGCTACTTTCTGGGCAGGTCGAAGGGGGTCTCGGTGCCCCCGACCTTCAAGCAGCTCACGTTTCGCCATGGCGCCATCTGGGGCGCCCGGTTCGCGTCCGACGGCAAGAGCGTCCTGGTCACGGGCGCCTGGGACGGCAAGCCCGCGCAGATCTTCGTGACGCGGCCCGACAGTCCGGAGGCCGCGGCCTTCGGTATCCCCAACGCCGACGTCGCTGCCGTGTCCCCGACGGGAGAGGTCGCGGTCCTCCTGCGGTCGGACTTTGATACCGCCTTCACGCGCGCGGGCACGCTCGCGCGCGTCGCGGCGACGGGCGGCGCGCCGCGGGAGTTGCTGGAGGGAGTCCAATCCGCCGACTGGACCCCCGACGGCAAGGACCTCGCGATCATCCGGGTGATCGGCGGTAAGTCTCGGCTCGAGCTGCCGATCGGCAAGGTGTTGTACGAAACGCCGGGATACGTCGGCCAGCCCCGGATCTCGCCGCGCGGCGACCGCATCGCGTTCATCGACCATCCGGTCGTCAACGACGACGGCGGGACGATCGCGATCGTGGATCTCGCCGGCAAGAAGACGACGATCTCGCCGGAGTACGCGAGCGCCTTCGGGCTCGCCTGGTCGCCCGACGGCTCGGAGGTCTGGTACACGGCCGCCGAGGTCGGCGGCAACCGGGCGCTCTACGCCTCGACGCCGTCGGGTAGGACGCGCTCCCTCTCGCGTGTCGCCGGAAACCTGAGCCTCGATGACGTCGCGCGCGATGGCCGCGTTCTGCTCTCCCACGACACGCCTCAGATCGGGATCGTGGGACGCGCCGCGGGCGCCCCGTCGGACATCGATCTGTCGTGGCTCGACTGGAGCCTGCTCTCCGACATCAGCGCCGACGGCCGCATGATCCTCTTTGCCGAAGCCGGCGAGGGCGGCGGCAAGGGCTACTCGGTCTACGTGCGTGGACTCGACGGCACTCCGGCGATCCGGCTGGGCGAGGGCAACGCTCAGCGTTTTTCGGCGGACGGCAAGCGAGTGCTCGCGCTCGTGGGACCGCCGTCCGGTCCCGACATCGTGATCTATCCGACAGGAGCCGGAGAAGCGAAGAAGATCCCGGCGTCCGGGCTCGTGGTGCGAGGCGCGAGCTGGTTTCCGGACGGGCGGCGGATCCTCGCCGCCGCGCGGGAAGCTGGCAAGCCGCCGCGCGCGTACGTGTTCGACGCGGAGGGAGGCAAGCCGCGAGCGATCACCGCCGAGGGCTACCGCGGAACGCAGATCTCTCCCGACGGCACGCGTTTCGTGTGCTTCGGTCCCGACGGCGCGACCTTCATTTGCCCGATCGATGGGACGGCTCCCCCGGTCAAGGCCGCCGGGATCGCCGTGCTGGACGGAGTGCCGGGTTGGGCCTCGAACGACCGGCTCTACGTCCGCCGCGGGTCCGCGACGCGGATCCCGCTCCGCCTCGAGGTCGTGGACCCGGCCACGGGTCGGGCCGAGAATCCCCGGGACTTCGTTCCGGCGGACGCGACGGGGTTGAACGCCATCCAGGGATTCCGCATGGCGCCCAACGGCGCCTATGCCTACTCGTACTACCGCAACCTCTCGAACCTCTTCCTGGTCGAGGGCGTGCGATGACCCTGACGGCCGGCACCAGGCTCGGCCCCTACGAGATCCTCGCGCCGATCGGCGCGGGCGGGATGGGCGAGGTGTACCGCGCGCGCGACGAGCGGTTGAAGCGCGAGGTCGCGATCAAGGTGCTGCCGGCGCTGTTCTCCGCGGACGCCGACCGTCTGCGGCGCTTCGAGCAGGAGGCGCAGGCCGCCGGCGGCCTCAACCACCCCAACATCACGGCGGTCCACGACCTCGGGACCCACGAAGGCGCGCCGTACATCGTGACGGAGCTGCTCGAAGGCGAGACGCTGCGCGCGCGGCTGTCCGGCGGCGCGATCGCGGTGCGCAAGGCGGTCGACTATGCCATGCAGGTCGCGAAGGGCCTCGCCGCCGCGCACGAGAAGGGGATCATCCATCGGGACCTGAAGCCCGAGAACTTGTTTCTGACCAACGACGGGCGCGTCAAGATCCTGGACTTCGGCCTCGCGAAGCTGACGCAGAGCGAGGCGCAAAGCGGTCCTCAGACGAATCTCCCGACGGCGACGGAGCCCGGCGTCGTGATGGGTACGCTCGGCTACATGTCTCCCGAGCAGGTGAAGGGCAAGGCCGCGGACCAGCGCTCCGACCTCTTCGCCTTCGGCGCGATCCTCTACGAGATGCTCTCGGGCCGGCGCGCGTTTCATCGCGAATCGGCGGCGGAGACGATGTCGGCGATCCTGCGGGAGGAACCTCCGGATCTCTCGGCGACCAACAAGAGCGTTCAGCCCGGCCTCGAGCGGATCGTGCGGCACTGCCTGGAGAAGAACCCCGAGGAGCGCTTCTACTCGGCGCGCGACGTCGCCTTCGATCTCGAGGCGCTGTCGGGGTTGTCGGGAACCGCCGCGTCGACGTCCGGCCTCGTCGCCGCCGGGCCGGCCCGCCGGCCGTCCTGGCTGGTTCTCGCCGGGTGCGTCGGGGCGACCGTGCTCGTCTGCGGTCTTCTGGCCTGGTTCGCGATCCAGCGGGCCGGCAACCGTCCCCCGCCGTCCTACCACCAGCTCACGTTTCGCCGCGGCCAGATCCAGTCGGCCCGGTTCGCTCCGGACGGGCAGACGGTCCTCTACTCGGCGGCCTGGGACGACAAGCCCATGGAGATCGTCGCCGGCCGCCTCGAGAGCCCGGACTCGCGTCCGTTCGGACTCGTGGGCGCGGAGGTTCTCGCGATCTCGAGGTCGGGAGAGATGGCCGTTTCCCTGAACCGCCAGAACACAGGCGGATTCCAGCGAACCGGCACGCTCGCTCAGCTCTCGGTGGCCGGCGGCGCGCCGCGCGAGATCCTGAAGGACATCGAGTGGGCGGACTGGTCGCCCGATGGCAAGAGCCTGACGATCGTGCGGACCGTCTCCGGGAAGATGCGGCTCGAGTACCCTCCCGGGAAGGTTCTCTACGAGACGCACGGGTGGGTGAGTCACCCGCGGATCTCTCCGGACGGGAACTCGGTCGCCTTCATCGACCATCCGGTGCCGCTCGACGACGGCGGCTGGATCGCCACGGTGGATCGCTCCGGCGGCGTGAAGAAGCTGTCGGAGTCGTTCGCGACGGCGCAGGGCCTGGCGTGGGCGCCGAATGGCGAGATCTGGTTCACGGCTGCCCGGGTCGGCGGCAACCGCTCGCTCCATGCGGTGACGCCGGGTGGAAGGCTTCGGGAGATCCTCCGCGTACCGGGCAACCTGACGATCCAGGACATCGCGCGCGACGGGCGGCCGCTCCTGACGCGGGAAACCTGGAGAAGAGAGATCATCGCCCTCCCGCCGGGGGAAACGAAGGAACGCTCGCTGACCTGGCTCGATTGGTCGCTGCCCGCCGCCATCTCCTTGGACGGCAAGAGAGTTCTCTTCTCCGAATCGGGCGAGGGAGGAGGGGCGGGCTATTCGGTGTACCTCCGAGGAATGGATGGGTCCCCGGCGGTGCGGCTGGGTGAGGGGTCCGGGCAGGATCTTTCGCCCGACGGCGAGTGGGCCCTCGCGGTCCTTCACCCCTCCTCGGACCCGCAGCTCGTGCTCTACCCGACCGGCGCGGGCGAGCCCCGCCTCCTCTCGAAGGAGGGGCTCTCGGTCTTCGGCGCGGCCTTCATGCCGGACGGTAAGCAGATTCTCTTCAGTGGGAGCGAGGCCGGACACCGGTCCCGGATCTACCTGAGAGGCATCGACGGCGGAAAGCCTCGCGCCGTGACTCCGGAAGGGTACCGGCGCACGCTCGTGACCCCCGACGGCAAGTGGGTCGTGGCCGCCGGGCCCGACCGGAAGACCGTTCTCTATCCGCTCGCCGGAGGGGAGCCGGCCGTGGTGCCCGGAATCGACCCGGAAGACAGCGTGGACGAGGTGAGCCTCGATGGCCGTTCCCTGTACGTCCACCGCCGAGCGGAGCTGCCGGCGAAGGTCTTCCGGCTCGACATCGCGACCGGACGCAGGGAGCTCTGGCGAACCCTGATGCCGGCCGACGCGGCGGGCATCTACTCCCTGGACGTCATTCCGCGACGCAGCGGCGATGGATACGTCTACAGCTTCAACCGCATTCTCTCGGACCTGTATCTCGTCGAGGGCGTCCGATGACCCTGACGGCAGGCACCAGGCTGGGCCCCTACGACATCCTCGCGCCGTTGGGCGCGGGCGGGATGGGAGAGGTCTACCGCGCGAAGGATCCGCGTCTCGGGCGCGAGGTCGCGATCAAGGTGCTGCCCGAGTCGTTCGCGCAGGACAGGGACCGCCTCGCGCGTTTCGAGGCCGAGGCGCGGGCGGCGTCCGCGCTCAACCACCCCAACATCATCACGATCCACGAGATCGGCGCGGCGAACGGGACGTCCTACATCGCGATGGAGTACGTCGACGGGACGAGCCTGCGCGATTCGCTCGCGTCGGGAGCGCTGCCGACGAAGAGACTTCTCGACGTGGCGGTGCAGATCGCCGAGGGCCTCGCGAAGGCGCACGCGGCGGGCATCGTCCACCGCGACCTGAAGCCCGAGAACGTCATGGTCTCGAAGGACGGCTTCGTCAAGCTGCTCGACTTCGGCCTCGCGAAGCTGTTCGTGGCACCGATGGACCAGGCGACGCACGCGCCGACCGCGATCCATCAGGAGACGACTCCAGGCACGGTCATGGGGACGGTCGGGTACATGTCGCCGGAACAGGCGAGCGGACGGCCCGTCGACTTCCGCTCGGATCAGTTCTCGCTGGGCTCGATCCTCTACGAGATGGCGACCGGACAGCGCGCGTTCCAGAAGGGCACGGGCGCGCAGACGCTCGCGGCGATCATCCAGGACGAGCCCGAGCCGGTCGCGCAGGTCAACCCGAAGGCGCCCGCGCCGTTTCGCTGGATCGTAGAGCGCTGCCTCGCCAAGGACCCGGACGAGCGCTACGCGTCGACCCGCGACCTCGCGCGCGACCTGAAGAGCGTGCGCGAGCACCTCGGCGAGGTCACGAGCACGGCGTCCGGCGTGAGCGGCGTCGTCGAGCCGGTTCGGCGCCGCGCGCGCTGGCCCCTCGCGCTCGCCGCCGTCCTGGGGGCTGCTCTTCTCGGGCTCTTCGCGGGCCGGAGAACGAGCGGGGCGTCGCAGCCGACCTTCCAGCGCCTGACCTTCCAGCGCGGCACCGTCAGCACGGCGCGATTTGGGCCGGACGGCAGCACCGTCTACTACACGGCCGCCTGGAGCGGCCCTCCTCCACGCATCTATTCCCTTCGGCCGGGGATTCCGGAGTCCTCTCCGCTGCCGCTGCCGGGGGCGAGCCTGCTGTCGATCTCGTCCTCGGGAGAGATGGCGATTCTCCTCGAGCCCAACTACTCCCTCACCGGATTCGCTCTCCACGGAACGCTGGCGCGAGTGCCGTTGTCGGGAGTCGCGCCCAAGGAAATTCTCGCGAACGTCAGCTTTGCGGAATGGGCGCCGGGAAGCTCCGAGCTCGCCGTGGCGCATCGGGCGGGTGGGAAGGATCGGCTGGAGTATCCGATCGGCAAGGTGCTCTACGAAACGGCGGGCTGGATCCAGAACCCGCGCTTCTCCGCGGACGGAAAGACGATCGCCTTCATCGACCACTCCGCGGCGGGGGACGATGGCGGGATTTCGATCGTGGATCTGGCGGGCAAGAAGACCGACCTCGGCCCGAACTGGGCCACGGTCCAGGGGCTCGCCTGGTCTCCGGACGGCGGGGAGATCTGGTTCACCGCAGCCCGAGAGGGAATCGAGCGGATGCTCTACGGCGTGACGCCGGCGGGGAAGCTCCGGCTGATCCGCTCGATGCAGGGAACGCCGGCGCTTCTCGACGTTCGGAAGGACGGCGGCGCGCTGGTCACGGAGGACGATTACCGCTCGAGCCTGCTGGCGTTTCCTCCCGGCGAGACGGCCGGCAAGGACCTGACGTGGTTCGACTGGTCCAGCGACCGCGCTCTCTCGACGGACGGCAAGCTCCTTCTCTTCGACGAGTCGGGCGAGGGCGGCGGCGCGGCGGGCGGCGTCTATCTGCGACCAACCGACGGCTCTCCGGCCGTGCGCCTGGGCGACGGGGTCGGGGTCGCGCTGTCGCCCGACTCCGCATGGGCATTGACGCGCGTCACCTCGAATCCGTCGCACTTCGTGCTCGTGCCGGTCAAAACCGGCCAGCCGAAGGCCTTCCCACCCGACGACCTGGGAAGGCCCACGTACGGCGCCTTCCTTCCGGACGGCTCGAAGTTCGTCTTCGTGGCGAATGCCCAGGGACGAGGCAGCCGTCTGTACGTCCAGGACCTGGCGGGAGGCCCGCCGAAGGCGGTGAGTGAGGAAGGGATCACCAATGCGCGAATCTTCGTCTCGCCGGACGCGCGCTGGATCGTGGCAATCGGCCCGGACGCGAGGGCTCACCTCTACCCGATGGCGGGGGGATCTCCGACCGACCTCGCGTCGTCGAAGCCCGCAGACTACCCGGCGGGTTGGACGGCGGACGGGAAGAGTCTCTATGTCTCGCAGATGGGCATTCCCTGCACGGTCGATCTCATCGAGGTCGCGTCCGGGCGGCGGACGCACGTGCGCGACCTGTCGGGCGCCGACGCCGGCGGCGTGAACCAGTTCGGACCGGTTCGGGTGACGCCGGACGGGAAGACGATGCTCAGCGGAATCGTCCGAGTTCTCTCCACCCTCTACCAGGTGCAGGGCCTGAAGTGACTCTCAGCGCCGGAACCAAGCTCGGACCCTACGAGATCCTCGCGCCGATCGGCGCCGGAGGGATGGGCGAGGTCTACCGCGCGAAGGATCCGCGCCTCGGCCGCGAGGTGGCGATCAAGGTGCTGCCGGCGACCTTCTCGCAGGATCCGGATCGCCTCAAGCGTTTCGAGCAGGAGGCGCGCGCGGCGGGAGTACTGAACCATCCGGGCATCACCGCGGTGTACGACTTCGGGACGGCGGCGGATGAGTCGCCCTACATCGTGACGGAGCTTCTGGAGGGGGAGACGCTGCGCAACCGGCTCCTCACCGGGGTCCTTCCGGTGCGCAAGGCGATCGACTACGCGGTGCAGATCGCGAAGGGCCTGGCGGCGGCGCACGAGAAGGGGATCGTGCACCGCGATCTGAAGCCCGAGAACCTGTTCCTGACGCGGGACGGGCGGGTGAAGATCCTGGACTTCGGCCTGGCGAAGCTCAAGAACGAGAAGGACGGGAGCGAACACACGGACCTGCGGACGGTATCGGGGACCGAGCCCGGCGTCGTGCTCGGCACGATGGGCTATATGTCTCCGGAGCAGGTGCGCGGGAAGGCGGCGGACAGGCGCTCGGATCTCTTCGCGTTCGGCACGATCCTCTACGAGATGCTGTCCGGGCAGCGCGCGTTCCGTGGGGACACGGCGGCGGACACGATCACGGCGATCCTGACCAAGGAGCCGCCGGATCTTTCGCAGACGAACAAGGAGATCCATCCCGGATTGGACCGCATCGTGCGGCACTGTCTGGAGAAGAGCCCGGAGGAGCGCTTCGAGTCGGCCCGCGACGTGGCGTTCGACCTCGATGCGCTCTCGGGAGTCTCCGCGCCGACCGGGGCCGTCACCGGGGTGACCGAGACGATCCGAAGGAAGTCCTGGCTCGCGCCGGCCCTGATCGCCGCAGCCGTCGCCCTCGCCGCCGGCGTCTTCGGCGGCTACCGCGCCGGAAAGAAGGCCGGCTACGTTCCGCCGCCCAACTACCAGCAGCTGACCTTCCGCCGCGGCGAGGTCTACTCCGCCCGCTTCGCTCCCGACGGCCAGAGCGTCGTCTACGCCTCCGCCTGGGACGGCAAGCCGGTCGAGCTCTTCTCGACGCGGACCGACCGGCCGGAGTCGCGGGACTTCGGCCTGGTCGGCGGCGACGTCCTCGCGGTCTCGAAGTCGGGCGAGGTCCTCGTCTCGCTCGACCGGCACGTCCAGGAGCCCTTCATTCGCGTCGGCACGCTCGCCGAGGTCGGCATCTCCGGCGGAGTCGCTCCGCGCGAGGTCCTGAAGGACGTGCAGTGGGCCGACACGACGCCCGACGGCAAGGAAGTCGCGATCGTCCGGGACGTTGCGCTGCGCAGCCAGCTCGAGTTCCCGATCGGGAAGGTGCTCTACCAGACGGCCGGCTGGATCAGCAACCCGCGCGTCTCCCGGGACGGGAGCATGGTCGCGTTTCTCGAGCATCCGCAGAGACGCGACGACGGCGGAACGGTCGGCGTCGTGGACCGGAACGGCAAGAAGCGGACGCTCTCCGAGGACTTCTCCTCGGAGTTCGGCCTGGCGTGGTCCCCCGACGGCTCGGCGATCTGGATGACCGGAACCAGGGTGGGCGGCAACCGCGCGTTGCACGAGATCTCGCTCGCCGGCAAGGAGCGGCTGCTCGCGCGGGTGACCCAGAGTCTCACCCTTCAGGACGTGGCGACGGACGGGCGGGTGCTCGTCGCGCATGACACCATTCGGATCGGGATCCTCGCCGGCGGAGCGGGTATTCCAAAGGAGCGCGAGCTCGCCTGGCTCGACTGGTCATCGCTCTTCGACATCACGCCGGACGGCAAGACCATCCTGTTCTCCGAGACCGGCGAGGGAACCGGCCCCGAGTACTCGACGTTCATCCGCGGGACCGACGGAAGCGCGCCGATCCGCCTGGGCGATGGCGGGGCCCAGGCGCTCTCGCCGGACGGCCAGTGGGCGGCGGTGCTGGTCGGCCATGCGACACGCGTCCTGACGCTGTATCCCACCGGGCCCGGCGAGAAGCGCGTCGTCCCGACCGGCGACCTCGAGCTTCAGGGCGGGACGACTTACATGCCCGACGGCAAGCGCCTCGTCACAACGGCGAACGAGCCGAGGCACGGCACGCGACTCTGGGTCATCGACGTCCCGAGCGGAAAGCCTCGCGCCATCTCGCCCGAGGGGTATCGCTCCTTCACGCGCTCGATCTCCCCCGACGGCTCGCGGATCGCCGTCACCGGCCCCGACCGCAAGGTCTATCTGTACCCGCTGGCGGGTGGTGAGCCGACGGGCGTCGCCGGACTCGACCAGGACGAGACGGTCGGAGGATGGGCCGCGGACGGGAAGTCGCTCTACGTCTATCGCCGCCGCGACGTTCCGGGAAGGCTCTTCCGGCTGGACCTCGCGACGGGCAAGCGGACGCTGGCGCGGGAGGTCATGCCCGGCGACGGCGCCGGCATCGTCGACATCGCGCCCATCTTCGAAACTCCGGACGCGAGCTCGTACGTCTACGGCTTCCAGCGCACGCTGTCGGACCTCTATCTGGTCGAAGGCCTGAAGTGACACGCTCAGCCGTTGCGAAGCGCGGCGGAGCGCGTCATCCCGAGCGGGAGCGAGGGATCCCGAGCGCTTCGGCGTAGAATTCCCCGGCTCGATGATTCTTTCCTCCGTCACCCGGCTCGGCGAATGTAGGGGCGGGGCTTGTCCCCGCCCGATCGGGTCACGCCTGATTGGCGCGGGCGGCCGCGAGGGCCTCCCCTACAAGAAATTGCCGAAGTGACGCTTTCCGCCGGAACGAAGCTCGGTCCCTACGAGATCCTTGCGCCGATCGGCGCCGGAGGAATGGGCGAGGTCTATCGCGCGAGGGACCCGCGCCTCGGCCGCGAGGTGGCGATCAAGGTGCTGCCGGCGAGCTTCTCGCAGGATCCGGACCGGCTCAAGCGCTTCGAGCAGGAGGCGCGCGCGGCCGGAGTCCTGAATCATCCCGGCATCACGGCGGTGTACGACTTCGGGACGGCGGCGGATCAGTCGCCGTACATCGTGACGGAGCTGCTGGAGGGCGAGACCCTGCGCGCCCGTCTCCTCACGGGGGCGCTGCCGGTGCGCAAGGCGATCGACTACGCGGTGCAGATCGCGAAGGGTCTGGCCGCGGCGCACGAGAAGGGGATCGTCCACCGGGACCTGAAGCCGGAGAACCTGTTCGTGACGAAAGACGGGCGGGTGAAGATCCTCGACTTCGGCCTGGCCAAGCTCAAGCCGGAGACCGGCGAAGACGGCAAGACCGACATCAACACCGTTTCGGGCGGGACGCAGCCCGGCGTCGTGCTCGGGACGATGGGCTACATGGCGCCGGAGCAGGTGCGCGGGAGGCCCGCGGATCGGCGGAGCGACCTCTTCGCGTTCGGGACGATCCTCTACGAGATGCTGGCGGGCCAGCGCGCGTTTCGCGGTGAGTCGGCGGCGGACACGATCACGGCGATCCTCACGAAGGAGCCGCCGGACCTCGCGCAGACGAACAAGGAGATCCATCCCGGCCTGGATCGGATCGTTCGGCACTGTCTGGAGAAGAACCCGGAGGAGCGGTTCGAGTCCGCCCGAGACGTCGCGTTCGACCTCGATGCGCTGTCGGGCATCTCGGCGACGTCGGCGGCTGCGCTCTCCGGCGCGCACGCGGCGGTGTCTCGGGCCGCGGCGCGCCGCTGGCCCGCGCTTCTCCTCGCGGCGCTCCTCGGCGCGGCGATCGCGAGCCCCTTCGTGTTCAAGGCCGGCAAGAAGGCGGGCTTCGTGCAGCCGCCGGCCTTCCGCCAGATCACGTTCTCGCGCGGCGAGGTGGGCAGCGCGCTCTTCGCGCCGGACGGGCAGACGATCGTGTATTCCGCGGGCTGGGAAGGCAAGCCGTTCGAAGTCTTCATAAACCGCCCGGAGAGTCCCGAGTCGCGGCCCTTCGGCCTCGGCTCGGCGGAAGTCCTGGCCATCTCGAAATCCGGCGAGTTGGCCGTCTCGTTGAACCGCCATCCCCTGCACGCATTCGTCCGGACCGGCCGCCTGGCTCGCATCTCGATCGCGGGCGGCGCGCCGCGGGACATCCTCGACGACGTGCAGTTCGCCGACTGGAGCCCGGACGGACAGAGCCTGGCCATCGTCCGCGACGTCGGGATCAAGAACCGGCTGGAGTACCCGATCGGAAAGGTCCTCTTCGAGACGACCGGATGGGTCGGCCAGGTCCGCGTGTCGCCCAGGGACGACGTGGTCGCCTTCGTCGATCACCCGTTCCAGAACGACGACGGCGGACGGGTCGCGCTCGTCGACAAGGCGGGCAAGAAGACGAGCCTGACTCCGATCTACGCCACCGTCCAGGGACTCGTCTGGACGCCCGACGGCGGGGAGATCTGGTACACGGCGGCCGAGGGGGGCTTCAACCGCGCCGTCCACGCCGTGACGCGCAGCGGCAAGACCCGACTCGTCGGCCGCGTCCCCGGCATCAGCACCATCCGCGACATCTCGAAGGACGGGCACGTCCTGATGACCAACGAGAGCGCGAGGCTCGGCGTCCTCGAGCGCGGCCCGGGCGACGAGAAGGATCGCGAGCTCTCCTGGCTGGATTACTCGCTCGTCACCGACGTCTCTCCCGACGGTCAGAAAATTCTCATTACCGAGTCGGGAGAGGGCGGGGGCCCGGGATACTCGGCGTACCTGCGAAAGACCGACGGATCTCCGGCGATCCGGCTCGGGGGCGGGTCCACCGAGGCCTTCTCTCCGGACGGGGCCTGGGCGATCTCCATCACCGCGACGGAGACTCCTCAGATCGTTCTCCTTCCGACGAGCGTCGGAGAGCCGCGAGTCCTGTCCCGCGAGGGCATGGATCCCGTCAACGCCGACTTCCTGCCGGACGGCAAGACGATCGTTTACACCGCGACCCAGTCGGGACAGGGCATGCGGCTCTATCTGCGGGACGTCGCGGGCGGGAAATCGCGCGCGCTGACCCCGGAGGGCTACTCGATGTACCGCGGCACGATCACTCCCGACGGAACGTCCGTGGTCGTCCGCGGCCCGGACCGCAAGACCTACCTCTATCCGCTGGCGGGTGGCGAGCCGCGGGCCCTCGCGGGCCTGCCGATGAACCACCGGCCGGCGCGGTTCTCGGCGGACGGCAAGTTCCTCTACGTACAAGAGGAAGAGACGGTTCCCATGAAGTTCGATCGCTACGACATGGCGGCGGGCCGCGTGGATCCCTGGAAGGAGCTCATGGTCGCGGACGCGGCGGGGCTGAACTCGATCAGCCGCGCCGTCGTGACGCCCGACGGCAAGACGTACGCGTACAGCTACCTGCGCATCCTGTCCTACCTCCAGCTCGTGGACGGGCTGAAGTGACGCGGTTAGCCGAAGCGCAGCGAGGCCGACCGCGTCATCCTGACCCCGAGCGCGGCGAGGGGGAAGGATCCCGTGATCGAAGCGCCGTCGCGTCTCGGCTCGCCGAGTCCGGGATTCTTCGTCGCCTTGTTACTCAGAATGACGGCGAACGGAGGGGCGACAGGCCATGACCCTCTCCGCCGGCACTCGTCTCGGCCCCTACGAGATCGTTGCGCCGATCGGGGCGGGCGGCATGGGCGAGGTCTACCGCGCGCGCGACGAGCGTCTCAAGCGCGACGTCGCGATCAAGGTTCTGCCCGCGGAGCTCGCGGCGGATTCGGAGCGCCGTTCCCGCTTCGAGCGCGAGGCGCGTGCCGCGTCGGGGCTCTCGCATCCCAACATCCTGACGGTCTACGACATCGGGACGGCGGATGAGACCGTCTACATCGCGATGGAGCTCGTCGACGGCGGCACGCTCAAGGACCTGATCGCATCGGGCCCGCTGCCGACGCGCAAGCTGCTCGAGCTCGGCACGCAGATCGCCGACGGACTCGCGGCGGCGCACGCGGCCGGGATCGTCCACCGGGACCTGAAGCCGGCCAACGTGATGGTGTCCAAGCACGGCTTCGCCAAGATCCTGGACTTCGGCCTCGCGAAGCTCGTGACTCCGGAGGATCAGGAGGTCTCCGCGCTGCAGACGGCGGCGGGCGATCCGACGCGTCCGGGTTTGGTCATGGGGACCGTCGGCTACATGTCGCCGGAGCAGGCGGCGGGCCGTGCGGTCGACTACCGGTCCGACCAGTTCTCCTTCGGCTCGATCCTCTACGAGATGGCGACCGGCAAGCGCGCGTTCGAGCGCGGGACGTCGGCCGAGACGCTGACGGCGATCATCCGGGAGGAGCCGGACTCCGTGGCGCAATTGAACCCGAGGGTGCCGGCGCCGATCCGCTGGCTGGTCGAACGCTGCCTGGCCAAGGACCGCGAGGATCGCTTCGGCACGACCAAGGACCTCGCGCGCGATCTCGCCTCGATCCGCGACCACCTCTCGGAGGCCGTGATGACCGGCGAGTCGAGCGGGCGCGTCGCGGCCGCGGCGCCTCCGAGACGCCGGCTGGGCCTTTGGCCGGCGCTGGCCACCGCGTTGGTCCTCGCGGGGGCCGTCGGCGTCGCCGCGTACGCCTCCGGCCGGAAGGCCGGCCGGGTCGCGCCGCCGGTGTTCCGCGAGCTGACGTTCCAGCGCGGAGAGATCTACTCGGCCCGCTTCGCCCCGGACGGTCAGACGATCCTCTACGCGGCTTCGTGGGAGGGACGGCCCGTCGAGATCTTCGTCTCCCGGCTCGACAGCCCGGAGGCGCGTCCCTTCGGCCTCAAGGGCGCGGACGTCTTCGCGATCTCCGCGTCGGGGGAGATGGCCGTCGCGCTCGGCCGCCGCTTCGCCGGACCGTTCATGCGCGCCGGCACGCTGGCGCGCATCGGCATCACCGGAGGAGCCACGCCGCGGGAGGTGCTCGAGGACGTCCAGTGGGCGGACTGGAGCCCGGACGGACAGTCCCTGGCGGTCGTTCGCGTCGTCGGGACGCACTCCCGGCTCGAGTACCCGATTGGCAGGGTGCTCTACGAGAGTGAGGGATGGTTCAGCAACCCACGGGTCTCGACCGACGGCGGGTCGGTGGCGTTCCTGAACCATCCCATCATCGCCGACGACGGCGGCACGGTCGAAGTGGTCGATCGCGCGGGCAAGCGCACGAAGCTGGCGGGCGACTTCTCGACGGAGGGCGGCCTGGCCTGGTCGCCCGACGGCCGCGAGGTCTGGTTCACGGCCGCGGAGACCGGAGGCAATCGCGCGCTCTACGCCGTCGCGCGGCCCAGCTCCCCCAGAGTCCTGGCGCGAGTGACCGGGAACCTGACTCTGCAGGACGTCTCGCGCGACGGCCGGGCGCTCCTCGCGCACGACGCTCTGCGCTCGGGCATTCTGGCCTGGGCCCCGGGGGACGCGAAGGAACGCGACCTCTCGTGGCTCGACTGGTCGTCGGTCCGCGACATCGCGCGGGACGGCTCGATCTTCGTGTTCAGCGAGACGGGCGAGGGCGGCGGGCCGAACTACTCCGCATACTCCCGGAAGTTGGACGGTTCGCCGCCGATTCGCCTCGGCGACGGAAATCCGCACTCGATCTCTCCGGACGGGAAGTGGGCCCTCTCGCTCTCGGGCAACCCGAGCGTCCGCGGGATGCTCCTGGTGCCGACCGGAGCCGGCGAGCCCCGGCCGATCCCGGCCGGAGGGCTCACCGTCCAGTCGGCGTGCTGGCTTCCGGACGGAAAGCGAATGCTGATCACGGGCAGCGAGCAGGGCAAGGGCACGCGGCTGTACGTCGTGGACGGCCCGGATGCGAAGCCCCGCGCGATCAGTCCGATCGGCTATCGCGCCGCCACCCGCGGCGTCTCGCCCGACGGGCAACTCGTCACGGTCACCGGACCGGACAAGAAGCCGTACCTGTATCCGGTGGCCGGCGGCGAGCCGCAATCGATCGCGGGGATCCAGGAGGGCGAGGAAACCGTGGGCTGGTCCTCCGACGGTCGGTCGGTCTACGTCTACAAGCGCGGCCTGTATCCCGCGCGGATCTTCCTGCTCGACGTCCACAGCGGGAAGCGCGAGCTCTGGAAGGAGCTGACGCCCCCGGATCCCGCCGGCATCAACAACGTGGCCCCGCCCGCGATCGCGGCGGACGGAAAGACGTACGCCTATTCCTACAACCGCATCCTCTCGGACCTCTTCCTCGCGGAGGGACTGAAGTAGAGTCATCCGGATGGCGACTCCGGTGCCCCGCGACATCCTGCTCGTCGGCAACGAGCTCGCGATCGTCTGGGACGACGGCACCGAGGACTACTTTCCTCTCGAGAAGCTGCGCCGCAGCTGTCCGTGCGCGGGCTGCCGCGGCGAGAAGGACCTGATGGGAAACCTCTTCAAGGGACCGGATCGTCCGCTGACGGCGCGCTCGTTCCAGGCGGTCGCGCACCGCCGCGTCGGTGCGTACGCCGTCCAGATCGACTGGGCCGACGGACACAACGACGGGATTTACAGCTTCGAAGGCCTCAAGAGGCTGGCCGGTCAGGCCTAGACGCGCCGGCGGTGCCGCCGGCGGAACGCGCGCACCTTCATCAGGTTGCCGCAGGTGCTCATGGCGCACCACTGCCGCCGGTGGTTGCGGGTCCCGTCGTAGAAGAAGAATCCGCAGTCCGGGTTGCCACACCGGCGGATGAGCCGCGGGTCCCGCGCGCTCAGAAGATCCGCTGCGGCCTCCGCCACACTGCCGAGGAGCGAGATTGCGTGCGTGGGTCTCGCCGCGAAGCGGGTGCGGAAGGCCCCCGCGTGCCGCTCCAGGCGGAGAGTTCCGTCGTTCTCGGCCAGGATGAAGTTGATCGCGGCGGGGCCCTCGGCCGCGATCCCGCGCTCCCGGACGATGCCCTCCGTCATGTGCCGGAGAGTCTCGCGAAAGGCGCGCGCCCTCTCGGCGACGCGAACGCCGTCGGCCGAATCGCCCCAGCGCTTGAGCGCGTCGGCGGCCGCGCGGGAGTCGAGACGCCCGGCCCGCATCAGCCAGCGGACGAGATCCTCGAGGCTTCCCAGCTGCTCGACGGGCCGCCCCTTCACGACCGGGCGGGTGTTCAGGAAATCGAGGCCTGCGTGTCCGGCCAGGAAGAGGAAGTCGGGCCTGGGGGAGCTGGACACCGTCGAACGAGTGTAACCGCTATCTAGGGGTGACGTGAGTTTTCATACTCGCTGAATCGCGCGGGGCGTTGTCGCATTCCCCGCCCCCGGGGAGGTGTCCAAGTGGCTTAAGGAGCACGCTTGGAGCCGACCACCAGAGGCGAGCCGACCACCGAAGGCAAACCCCAGATAGGCAACTCGGGCAGAGCCCAACGTTTTCCCCTCAGCAGTAGGCAACGCCGCGCGCAGCGCGGCGTTTACTCGCATGGTGCGATCGCCTAGAACTCGGGCCCTGTTGTAGCATTCCCCGCCCCCGGAGAGGTGTCCGAGTGGCTTAAGGAGCACGCTTGGAAAGCGTGTGTACGCAAAACGTACCGGGGGTTCGAATCCCCCCCTCTCCGCCATAAACTCGCATTGTGGCCGAACCGAATCAGCTCCGCCGGGCATAAATAGTTATGGCTGAAGATCAAAACGCCTCCGATCTCGCGCTCGTGAAGCGCATCAAACGGGGCGACGAGGAGGCCTTTCGAGAGATGGTGGAGCGGTACCACGCCCGCGTCTATTCGCTGTCCTACGGCGTCCTCCGGAACGCCGAGGACGCGGAAGAGGCCACCCAGGACAGCTTCCTCACGCTGTATCGCAAGATCTCGACCTTCGACGAGTCTAAGAAGTTCTTCTCGTGGTTCTACCGCGTGGCCCTCAACCAGGCCTACAGCCGAGCGCGCCGGCGCAAGCCCGTGACCACGGTTCCGATCGACGAGTACGTCCCGCGCCTCGGCTCGGACGGCCGCGGCTCGGCCGAGTTCTCCGCGTGGGTCGACGGACTCGAGGACGAGGTCATCGCCCGCGACCTCGCCGAACGGGCGGAGGAGTTCATCGCGGAGCTCCCCGAGCCCTATCGGGACGTCATCTGGATGGTCGACGTCGAGGAGATGAAGCCCGTGGACGTCGCCGAGACCCTGGAGATCAGCCTCCCGGCGCTCAAGTCCCGCCTGCACCGCGCGCGGCTGCACGTCCGCCAGCGGCTGGCCGAGGCCACCGCCGTGCCTCCCGCGGAGCGCGCGGGAGAGCGGAGGGTCGCCCCATGAGCCACGACGAGATCAAGTGCCGGCAGCTGATCCTCGAGTACCTGATCGAGTACGAGGACGGGACGATGCCGGAGCCCGACCGGCTGCGGCTCGACGAGCACTTCGCAGACTGCCCGCCGTGCCTCGTGTTCCTCAAGAGCTACCGGGCGACGGGCCGCACGCTGCGGATGCTGAAGCCTCGCGACATCCCCAAGAACCTGGCCGAGGCGGTCGTCCGCTTCGTGCGCGCGCGCTGCAAAGAGTAGGAGCGGCGTGAGCGCTGAGGCGGGCCGGACCGGACGCCTCGCCGTGCTGGGCCTGCTGTGGGTCGCGGCATTTTCGGTGCTCTTCACCGCGGGCTCGTCGATCGGCCTCTGGCGGCTGTGGGCTCCCGCCGCGGGCCCGCTCCTGCTCCGCGCGGATCTTCCGGCGGGCCTCGCCTTCGGCGTCGCGCTCGGCTGGACGCTGTGGCGCGGCGCCGCCGTCCGGCGTCCGAAGATGAGTTCAGGTTTGCCTGCGGCGCACGGGGGCGCCTCCTGATCGCTGCTTCCTTCCGGACCTGACGAGGTTCGGAGACTTCCGTCGCACAGGGCCCGAACTCATCTTCCGCCGCCGGGCCGGCGATTGTAACTCAGACCTCGTAGCCGGCTGATTGCGGGCTGAGACCTCGTCGCCGGCTTAGAGCCAGCCTCGGAAAGCTGATAGGTTCTTCCCATGCATCTTGCCCTTCCTCGGAAATGGCGTCCCCGGGTCTTCGACGACCTGGTCGGACAGGAGACGGTGGCGCGCACGCTCTCCAACGCGATCGCCGAGGGCCGGGTGGTCTCCGCGTACCTGCTGACCGGACCGCGCGGCGTGGGCAAGACGTCCACCGCGCGCATGCTGGCTCGCGCGCTCAACTGCGACAAGGGGCCGACGGTTCAGCCGTGCGGCCAGTGCGCCTCCTGCCGCGAGATCCTGGAGCGCGGCGAGTCCCTCGACGTGCACGAGATGGACGGCGCCTCCAACCGCAAGATCGAGCATGCGCGCGAGCTCATCGAGACCGTGCGCTACGCGCCGCAACGCGACCGCTTCCGCATCGCGATCATCGACGAAGTTCACATGCTGACGACCGAGGCGTTCAACGCGCTGCTGAAGACGCTCGAGGAGCCTCCGCCCCACGCGCGGTTCATCCTCGCGTCGACCGAGCTCCACAAGATCCCGGCCACGATCGTGTCCCGGTGCCAGCGCTTCTCCTTCCGGGCCCTCGGCGTCGCCGAGATCGCGGAGCACCTGAAGAAGGTGGCGAAGGCCGAGAAGATCGCGGCGACGCCTGGCGCCCTGCGCCTCCTGGCGGCCGCCGCGGAGGGCAGCCTGCGGGACGCCCTGTCGCTGCTGGACCAGGCGGCGACCCTGGCGGGAGGAACCGTGGACGAGGCGCGCTGCGCGGAGATCCTGGCCCTGGTCGACGTCGGGCTCCTCGAGGGGATGTACTCGGCGATCGCGGGCGGCGACCGCGCGGCGGCGATCACGAGCCTGTCCCGTCTGACCGAGGGCGGCTCCGACCCCCGCCACGTCTTGAAGGAATTCGTGGCACTGCTGCGGCGGCTCCTGCTCTGCGCCGCGGGCGCGACCGGCGATGTCCCGGCCGAGGAACGGGAGCGCGTGACCGCGCTCTCGAAGGCCATGCCCTACGAGAACCTCCTGCGCGCGGTGTCCCTGACCCTGGCCGCCGAAGACCAGGTCCGGCGCGTGGACGACGCCGGCCTGGTGGTGCAGATGCTGGTCCTCAAGCTCGCGGAGCTTCCCCGGCTGCGGGACCTCGAGACGGCGATCTCCCGTTCGCCGCTGCCGAAACCCGCCGCCGCGCAGCACGCGCCCCCGCGCGGGAACGCGGAGGGCCCGCGGATCGTTTCGCTCGTTTCGGTGGAGGCCGAGCCGGAGACCCGCTCCGCGGCGCCCCCGGCCGCGGCCCCGTCGGCGGGTGCCCTCGAGCGCTTCCACGAGATCCTGGACTCTCGCCGCCGGGTGACCGCGGCGCAGGTCAGCCTCGCCGAGTCGATCGCCGTACAGGGTGAAGGCGACGAGCTCCACTTGCGCTTCGGGATCGACCGCGCCGCCGCGAAGGAGGCGCTCGAGGACATGGCGGCAAAGAGGCTCCTGGCGGAGGTCGCCCGCGAGGCGTTCGGCAAGCCGATGCGGATCGTGCTCAAGACGGGCCCGCCGGCCGACGGCGATCTCGGCAAGGCCGCCCGCGAGGTGCCGCGCGCGACGATCGCACGCGAGCGGGCGAGCTCACGCGCGGAGTCGGACCCCATGGTGCGCTCGGCGATGGAGCTCTTCCACGGCGAGCTGACGGAGATCAAGGAGGAGGAGTGAGAAGAAGGTGAGAGGTGACAGGTGATCGGTGGTAGGGAACATATCGAACCCTCACCCCTGTCACCTAACACCTGACACCTATCACCTGACTTATGAACATCCAGAAGATGATGGCTCAGGCCCAGGCGATGCAGAACAAGGTCCAGGCCGAGCTCGAGGCCCTGCGGATCGAGGCGACCGCGGGCGGCGGAATGGTGAAGATCGAGATCTCCGGAACCAAGGAGGTCCTGGCGGTCCACATCGAGAAGGAGGCCGTGGATCCCAACGACGTCGAAACGCTCCAGGACCTGATTCTCGCGGCCATGCGGGAGGCGTCGCGCCGCGTGGACGAGGCGGTGCAGAAGAAGACCGCCTCGATGCTCGGCGGCCTGATGCCGGGCATGCGCTGACGCGGCTCACGGCGAAGAGATGTCCGGCACTCCCAAATCGCTCGAGCGCCTCGCGCTCGAGTTCCAGCGGCTCCCCGGGATCGGCGCGAAGAGCGCCGCGCGGCTGGCGTACTACCTGCTCCGCTCTCCCGAGGAGGATGCGCAGCGTCTGGCGCGCGCGATCGACGAGTCGCGCGCGGCCGTCCGCCGCTGCTCCGTCTGCAACACGCTCACCGAGGCCGATCCCTGCGAGATCTGCGCGGATCCCGAGCGCGACGCCACTCTCCTCTGCGTGGTCGAGGAGCCCGGGAACCTCGCCGCGGTCGAGAAGACCCGCGAGTACCGGGGCCGGTACCACGTTCTGTGGGGCGCGCTGTCGCCGCTGCGCGGGATCGGCCCGGACGAGATCGACACGGCGGGACTTGTGCGCCGCGTCACCGCCGACGTCCGCGAGGTCGTGATCGCCACGAATCCCAACGTCGAGGGCGAGGCCACCGCGCTCTATCTCGCGCGCCGCCTGAAGGGCACGGGCGTGCGGGTCACGCGCATCGCCTTCGGGCTGCCGGTCGGTGGCGACATCGAGTACGCCGACGAGGTCACGATGGCGCGCTCGCTCGAGAACCGCCGGGAACTGTAGGCGCGCTCGGATTTCGGTGTGCAGGGGCGGGGCGAGTCCCCGCTCTCGGGCGGCCGCGCACCGAGCGGCCGCAAGGCCGCGACAAGCGCCGGGTTCGCCGGCGCGAACCCAGGGCCGCCCCTACGAGGGTGCAAGTGGAAAGCTGTTAGAATAAGTCCTCACAGGAGAGCTACTTAATTCATGACGCTGCCTGACCTCGTTCTCTACGACGAGGAGTTTCAGAAGATCAAGGACTCCTTGAATCGGCTCGCCGCCGATGCGAACGCGAACGTGGTCTTCCTGGTCGACAAGAACGGGCAGCAGATCGCTGCGGTCGGGGATCTCCAGACGCTGGACACGACCTCGCTGGCGTCGCTGACCGCCGGCAACGTGGCCGCGACCGACGGCCTGGCGCGGCTGATCGGGGAGCGCGAGTTCTCGATCCTGTTCCACGAGGGCGAGCGCGACAACATCCACATCTCCATCGTCGCGCAGCGCGTGATCCTCGTCGTGATCTTCGACGAGCGAACCTCGCTCGGCCTGGTGCGCCTTCGCGTGCGCCGCGCGATGGCCGAGCTCGACCGCATCTTCGAGGACATCGCGGCCAAGGCCGAGAAGGACAAGCAGGCACTCACGCACGACTACGAATCGCCCTTTGCCGAAATCACGGACGAGGACATCGATCGACTCTTCTCGGAGTAACGCCCTGACGACGTCTGCGGACATTGCGGCGGCAGGCTTCTCATGACTTTCATCAACTACGCGGCCCGGGAAATCAACTGCAAGATCGTCTACTACGGACCGGGTCTGTGCGGAAAGACGACGAATCTGCAGTACATTTACGACCGCACAAATCCCTCGGCCAAGGGCAAGCTGATCTCGCTCGCCACGGAGACCGACCGGACGCTCTTCTTCGACTTCCTGCCGCTCGACCTCGGGACGGTCAAGGGGTTCAAGACGCGGTTTCACCTCTACACGGTTCCCGGACAGGTCTTCTACGACGCCTCGCGCAAGCTGATCCTCAAGGGCGTGGACGGGGTCGTCTTCGTGGCCGACTCCCAGGAGGCGCGGCTCGAGGCGAACGTCGAGTCGATCCGCAACCTGGACAAGAACCTGAGGGAGCAGGGCTACGACATCGCGACGATTCCGTACGTCCTGCAGTTCAACAAGCGCGACCTTCCCTCCGCGCTGCCGACGGACGAGCTCTACCGCAAGCTCAACATCAAGCGCGAGCCGACGTTCGAGGCCGTGGCGCCCACGGGCGCCGGCGTGTTCGACACTCTCAAGGCCGTCGCGCGCCAGGTCCTGATGGACCTGCGGAAGAAGTGACTGGGTTGCTGTAGGGGCGGGGCTTGCCCCCGCCCGGGCGGCCGCAAGGGCCGCCCCTACGAGTCCGTCCCCCGCCGCACCGCTGCCTCGAAGCAGATCCGCTCGTCCGTGCACTCCTCCGGCAGCGCGAGGTCGCCGTCGGGGCCGTGCGAGCGCATCGTGCGCAGGCACCAGTACTGAGCGGTCGAGGGGGAGCGCGTGGGATCTCCCTGGCCGAACGCGTCCGGGGAGAACCAGGTTCGTGTGCGCAGGTGCCGGCAGAGAAACGGATCGGGTTCTCCCTGGCGCTCCCCCGGATTGCGCGCGAACTTCCGGATCGGGGCGAGCGGGTCGTCGCTCATGAGGAGCTCACCGGGTCGCCAGGTCGACGGCCAGGGCGTCAGGCCTCCGCGAAGGCTTGCTTGAGGGCGCGCTCGAGCTCGACACGGGCGAGGCGAACCTTGTAGGCGGTCTGCGACAGAGGCTTCGCGTCGGCGACGCCAGCCTCAGCGGCCTTCTTCGCGAGCTCGGACGACGGTGCGGCGCCCACGAGCACCGCCTCCGCGCCCTTCGCCCGGCGCGGTGTGGGAGCGACGGATCCGAACACGACGCGCGCGTCGCGGATCGTCCCGCCGGAGATCGCGACCCGCACGCACGTCTCGACGATCGGCCAGTCGAAGGACTCCTTCTCCTTCAGCTTCCGGTAGACCGCCCGCGTCCCCGCGGGTTGGACCGGGATCCGCACCGACTGGATGATGTCGCCGGGTCCGAGCGTGTTCTCCCGCGTGGGGTCGTCGGTCGGCCGGTGGAAGAACTCCTCGATGGCAAGGGCGCGGCGCCCCTTGGGAGACACGACGTCGAGCGTCGCGCCGTAGGTCACGAGCGCGGTGCCCACGGCCGACGGGTGGACGCAGCAGCAGAGCAGGTCGGTGTCGAAGATCGCGTGGAAGCGGTTCTCGCCCTCGAGGGCGAAGCAGTCGCCGCCGCCCTTCTTGCGGCAGTCGAACTCTTCGAGCCGGTAGTACCAGCAGCGCGGCCGCTGGCAGAGGTTGCCGCCGAGCGTCGCCATGTTGCGGATCTGCGGCGTCGCCGCGCCGGCCGCGGCCTCGGCGAGGGCGGGGTAGCGCTTCTGCGAGGTCCGGGTGCGGCCGCGATCTTCGCGAGCGTCACCATGGCGCCCGAGCGTCGCGGGCGGACCGGCCTCGACGCCGTCCAGGCCGGGGACCCGCGACATGCGAGACGACGCGCTTCGGACTGTCGAGGCCCTCCTTCATGCCGGTCGAGGAGGTCGACGCCTCCGGCCTTCAGCTCCGCGTCGGCGGGCACGCACGCCTTCGCCGCCTCGCGCAGGGTCGCTGGCGCTGGATCAGCGCGAACGGTTTCATGCCGAGCCTCTCCCGTCCTGGCGCGCCTCTTCGACCGCGGCGAGCACCGTCTCCGGCGTGATCGGCAGGTTCCGGATCCGGGCGCCCGACGGCGTGCGAGACCGCGTTGGCGATCGCCGCGGCCGTGGGGACCGTCGACGGCTCGCCGATGCCGACCGAGCGTGTTGTTGACGCCGTCCCAGACCGGCACGATCGTGACGTCGATCTCCGGAACGTCGCAGGGCGCCGGCGATCTTGTACTGCTCGACGTTGGGGTTGACCATGCGTCCCGTCTGGCGGTCGAGCAGGCGGTTCTCGAAGAGCGCGTAGCTCATGCCCTGGATGACGCCGCCCTGGATCTGGCTCTCGTCGTCGAGGGCGTTGATCGACGAGGCCGCAGTCGTGGACGGCGACGACGCGCTCGACCCGGACCTTGCCGGTCGCGGTGTCGACCTCGACCTCGGCGAACTGCGCCCCGGCGGTGAAACGCTTCCACGCGTCGTCGTGGTTGTCGGCGCGCTCCGCCGTGGCGGCGACGCCCTCGCTCGGCAGCAGCTTGCGCAGGCCTCATCCCAGGTCAGGGCGTGCGTCGGCGTCGCCGGGGACGAAGCCTTCCGCCGCGGCGACCTGGACCTTCGGCGGGGTCCACTTCCACTCGCGCGCGAGCGCCGCGGCGAGCGCTCTTGGCCTCGGCGGCGGCGCGCCGGATCGCGGGCGCGCTCGAGGGCGTCGTCGTCGAGCCGCCCGAGCCCGGGCGCGAGGGAGCTGCGTGTCGCCGATGCGGACCGAGACCCTCTCGATCGGCAGGCCGAGCTCCTCGGCCGCGACGATGGCGACCATCGTCCGGGAGCCGGTGCCGAGATCCTGCAGCGCCGTGCTGGACCTCCGCCGAGCCGTCGCGGTTGATCGTGACGGTGGCCCGCGGGCCGGTGTCGCCCGTGTTGTACCAGACGGCGGAGCCCACGCCGACGCCCCGCCGGATCGGCGGGGTCCGCGGTCTTGCGGCGCTGCGTCGCGGGCGGTCCAGCCGATCTTCTCGGCGCCGATCCGCAGCTCCTCGCGGCGGACCTCCGAGGGGTCGTTCTTCATCCGGAACGCGACGGATCCATGCCGAGCTTCGCGGCCAGCTCGTCCACGATCGCCTCGAGCGCGAAGGCGCCCTGCGGGTGGCCCGGCGCGCGCAAGGCGCACGCGGGACCGGCGTTGGTGAAGACGTCGTACTCGTCGACCTTGACGTTCGGGCAGGCATAGATGTTCTTGACCGGCCCGCGAGGCGCCGGTGCCGCCGTTCGTGCCGCCGGTGCCGTGCACGGTGAGCTGCAGCGCCGTCAGCGTGCCGTCCTTCTTCGCGCCGGCGCGGATCTTCTGGATGGCCGACGGGCGGTTGCCGGCGGCGAGCTGCTCCTCCTTGCGCGTCAGGAAGAGCTTGACGGGCGCCCCGGCCTGCTTCGCGAGCTTCGCGGCGGTCACGCCCTCGATGCGTGCGCCGAACTTCGCGCCGAAGCCGCCGCCCATGTACTCGCAGATTACGCGGACCGTGACGCGGGGATCTTGAGCGCCTCCGCCAGCTCCTCGCGGACGGAGAAGATGCCCTGGGTCGATGCCCAGACCGTCAGGTCGCTGCCCTCCCAGCTCGCGACGAGGCCGTGCGTCTCGAGGGCCGAGTGCACCTGGACGGAGGTGGCATAGGTCGCCTCGACGACGGCGTCCGCCTGCGCGAAGCCCTGCTTGACGTCGCCCTTGGCGTAGGGCCGTGGCCCGAGCACGTTCCCATTGCGGGGCAGCTTCGACTTGGAAGCGGTGTCGACGTCGCCGCCCGAGGTCTTCGTCTGGGCCTGTCCCTCGAACACGAGCGGGGCGCCGCTCTCCATGGCCTTCTCGATCGAGGCCACGAACGGCCGCTCCGTGTAGGAGACCGCGATCGCGCGCAGCGCGTCCTCGGCGATCTCCGGCGACTCGGCGGCGATCGCCGCGATCTCCTGGCCCGCGAAGCGCATCTTCTCGCCGGGCTCGGCGATCGCCAGCGCGGCCCGAACTCCTGGGATCTTATGAACCGTCGCGAGGTCGACCGACTGGACCGTGGCCGCGGCGTAGGGGCACCGCAGGATGCGGCCGTAGAGCATTCCCGGGAGCCGCACGTCCATCGAATAGCGGGCTTCGCCAGTGGTCTTCGCCCGGCCGTCGAGCCGCGGCACGCGCGTGCCGAGGATCGTGAACTTCGTCGAGGGGTCCCAGGGGACGGGGTCGCCCGGGGCGATCGCGACGTCCTTGGTCTCGAACTTGTCACCGAAGCCGAGGCGGAGCTTCTCGGTCATCTCACGCCTCCTCTTGAATGGCTTCGAGAGTGGCGGCGGCGACCCGGTCGTCCGACGAAAGCGGCGTGCCGTGAGCGGTGAGCCGGGAGGCGATCTCGAGGTCGGGGCCCGGCTCCCGATGCTCCGCCTTTCGAATCCCGGCCGCCCGCTCCACGGCGTCGAAGACGTGGTTGTAGGTGCCGCAGCGGCAGAGGTTGCCCGCCACGGCCGCGCGGATCTCGGGGCGCGTCGGGTTGGGGTTGCTCGCGAGCAGGCGATGGCAGGACAGGACCATGCCGGAGGTGCAGAAGCCGCACTGGAGGGCGTCGGCCTCGACGAAGGCCATCTGCAAAGGGGTCAGCTCGCCGCCGGCCGCCAGCCCCTCGATCGTGAGGATCTCAGAGCCGGCGACGTCGTGGGCGAGCAGGAGGCAGGAGCAGGCGGTCTCGCCGTCCACGAGCACCGTGCACGCCCCGCAGGCCCCGCGGCCGCAGACGACCTTGGTTCCCGTCAGGCCGATCCGCTCGCGCAGCGCGTCCACCAGCATCACGCGCGGCTCGACCGAGAGGCGGTGGACCGCGCCGTTGATCTTCAGCGTCAGCGGCTCGGGACCGGGCCCGAGCGGGAGGTCTTCGACGGGGGGTCTCGTCTTGACCCCGGAAGCGATCGCCCCCACCAGCGTTCCGCGTACCAGATCCCGGCGGGTGAATCCGTTCTTGCCGTCGTCGGCCATGGGGCCTCCCCTCGACTCTCGAATCATACGTCCAGCGCCGGAGGGGGTTATCCGATTTTGGATTTTGGATTTTGGATTGGGTTGGGATGCAGCTCGAGCCGATCACCGCTTCTTCCGCGGCGGCGCGAAGTCGGTGCCGGCGCCGCCTCCGCGCAGAAACCGCCGCAGGGCCTCGCGCTGCTCGATGGCGGCGCGGCGCGCGAATCCGAGGTGGCCGCGAGGGGCGGGAAGCTGGCGCAGCCGGGAGACATCCGCCGCCACGGCGGCCTCGTAGGCGTTGAGCGCCCGGCGGCGGTCGGTCAGGGGAAGGGAATCCAGAAAGGCGAGGCGCGCGAGGCCCTCGTCGTGGGCCCCCCGCGGCGAGGGAGGCTCCTCCAGCCACCGGCGCAGCTCCCGGCGGCCCGACGCCGTCACCCGGTAGAGGAGGCGGCGGGGGCCCCGGCGCGGTCCGAGGACCCGGAGGAGGACCCAGCCCCGGCGGCGGAGGCGGGCGAGGGCGGGATAGATCTGGGAGAAGCCCGCGCTCCACGCGGGCTCGACCTCCTCGCGCAGCACGCGCGCGAGGTCGTATCCGGTGCGGGGCTCCTCCTGGAGAAGGCCGAGAAGGACGTGGGGAAGCGACATGCGGAAACTATATCAATACAGATATAGCTGGCCCTCCGGACTGCTCAAAACCTGTCCTGTTCCGGAGGAAGTCAAGGCAAAAAAAGGGGGCCCGCAGGCCCCCGAGAAACCATGTTTTATTCGTAACTCTTTGATTTACTTCTTTTTCTTCGCCGCCTTCTTACCCTTCTTAGCAGCCTTCTTCTTCGTAGCCATTACGTCACCTCCCTCCCGACAGCCGATTGACAGGCATCGGGCGAGATGCTAGTTTTTCCGCCCCCGTGAAAGGGCGTATCGCCTCCGACCTGTCGCTGCCGAACACTTGATGGGTCATACGCTCTGAACGATCGCCGGGTGGGCCGCAACCCATCCGGCGATTTCATTCTAGAAGCTTCCGTTCCCGGGACTCAAGATCTTGCTCACCGTTGACTCATTGTGGCGTCGCCCGGGACGCAAGTCAAGTCGAGCGGGTCATCCGAGACATAGAATCCCCGCGTGATCGCCCCGGACACCATCACCGTCGCGCACAGTCCGGACTCCGACGACGCCTTCATGTTCTACGCGCTCGCCGAGGGACACGTCGACACCGAAGGCCTCGCGTTCCACCACGAGCTCTCGGACATCGAGTCGCTCAACCGCCGCGCGATGGCGGGTGAGCTCGCGGTCACCGCCGTCTCCTTCCACGCGTACGCCCATCTCGCCGACCGCTACCTGCTCCTCCCGCACGGCGCGTCCTTCGGAGACGGGTATGGACCCGTGGTCGTGGCGCGGAACGCCGCGCCGAGGGTCGCCGCGCGGAACGCCGCGCCAAAAAGTGTCGCGGGCAACCCCGCGCACGAGGGCGTCGCGCGAGCCGCGATCGCACGCGAGGAGATCGCGTCCGGAAGCGTCACCGTCGCCTCGCCGGGCCCGTGGACGACCGCCGCGCTCGCGCTGCAGCTGTGGGCGCCGGGCGTGGCGATGCGCGCGATGCCGTTCGACCGCATCCAGGACGCCGTCGGGAACGGCGAGGTGGCCGCGGGACTCTTGATCCACGAGGGGCAGCTCACCTTCGCGGACGAGGGGCTGCGCGAGATCGTGGACCTCGGCCGCTGGTGGAAAGAGGAGACGGGCCTTCCCCTGCCGCTCGGCGGCAACGTCGTCCGCCGCGACCTCGGGCCCGAGCGGATCGCCCGCATCTCCCGGGCGCTCTCGCGCTCGATCGAGTACGGCCTGGCGCATCGGGAGGCCGCCCTCGACCATGCGATGCGCTATGCCCGGGGGCTCGACCGCGCACGGGCGGACCGGTTCGTGGAGATGTACGTCAACGCATGGACCCGAGGCTACGGGGAGGCCGGCCGGCGAGCCGTCCAGACCCTGCTGGACCGGGGCCACGAGGCCGGGCTCCTCCCGAGGGTTACGGCCGAGTACGCGGCGGAGCCGTAGGCCGTAGGCCATAGGCCGTGAGGCGTGAGCCATGAGACCTCGCTGTAAGCCGTGAACCGCGGATCGGGGTCCCTTCGCGCCCTCCTTCTCGCCCTTCACCTCGGCGCGCTCTCCCTCGCCCTGGCGCCGCCGCTCTTCTTCGGCGGCGTCGTTGCGCCGTCCGCCTTTCATGTCCTTCCCACGAAGGACCTCGCGGCGGCCCTGGTGAGCCCGATCCTCTCCCGCCTGTGCGTCCTCGCCGAGGCCTGCTTCGGAATCCTGTTCGTCACGGGCTGGCTCCTGACGGGACGCGGCGCTCCGCGGATGCTCCGCGCGCTCGCCACCCGGCTGCCCGTCCTCGGCTTCTTCGCCGCGATCGTGATCCAGCAGCTGCTGATCCCGCCGATCGACCGGATCCGGGCGGAGACGCCGGGCCTCATCGACACCCTGCCGGCGGCGGATCCCTCCCGCATCCTGCTGGACCGCTACCACCGACTCTCGACTGGCTTCTTCACTCTCGAGATCGCCTCGGCGCTGGCGCTCCTCGTCGTCACCGCCCGGCTGCTGTCGCAGCCGCCGGAGCCCTCGGCGACGTCGACAGGATCGCCGGGCTCGGCGGGCCCGAAGCCGGTCCCGAAGATCCTCGATCTCGGCTGAGGGGATCTTCCGGGGGCGCCTCAAGGGCTCCGGCGCACCGCGAGCGCGCGCACGACCAGGACCGCGCCCGCCGCGACGATCGCCCACGGCCAGAGTCTCCAGAGTGTCTCGGCCAGGGCCTCCGGGACGCGCAGGTTTTCGGAGACCACCGCGCAGGCGGCGATCAGCACGAGCACGATCCCGGGCAGGAGCGGGCCCGGACGCGTCGCACGGCCGCCCATGCGCTCGAGCGCGGCCCCGAGCAGGAGTCCGGCGCCGATGCCGAGCAGCATGAGCGCCCAGTGCGGCATGACGGCGACGAACCGATCGCGCGCGGCGAACGCGGCTCCCAGGCCGAGGAGGACGCCCGCCGCGACGTTCGGTCCGCGCCACTGCCGCAGCGAGGAGAAGACGAGGAGGATCACGCCGATCAGGAGCAGAATCGGCGCCGGACCGCGGAAGGAGAGCTCTCGCTTGAGCAGCAGGTAGCCTCCCACCGCCACGAGGACGATCCCCAAGTTCAGGCCGCGGCGCTCGACGTTCACTTCAGTTTGCGGGCGAGCTCGGCCAACTTCGTCGCGCGCGGCCCGGGGCCGGTCGCCTTCTCGCCGTCCCACAGGAAGAAGCCCTCGGAGGCCTTCCGGCCCGTCTTGCCCTCGGCGACCAGGGCCTGCAGGATCTTCGGCGGCTGGAAGCGCTCGGACGGCAGCTCGGCCGCGAGCGTCTCCGCGATGGCCAGCCGGACGTCGAGGCCCACGAGGTCGCTCGTCTTGAGCGGCCCCATCCGATGGCCGTAGCCGAGCTCCATCGCGCGGTCGATGTCGGCGGCGCTGGCGACGCCCTCCTCGAGCATCCGCATCGCCTCGAGCCCGAGCGCTACGCCCAGCCGCGAGGTCGCGAAGCCGGGCGAATCGGCGACGCGGACCGCCTGTTTGCCGAGCGACTCCACCAGCGCCAGGGAGCGGCTCTCGGTCTCCGACGAGGTCTCCTTCCCGGCGACGAGCTCGACCAGCGGCATCGCGCCGACCGGATTGAAGAAGTGGATGCCGATGACCCGGTCGCGGCGGCCGGTGGAGCGGGCGATGCGCGTGATCGAGAGCGACGAAGTGTTGGAGGCCAGGATCGTGCGGGGAGGGCAGAGGTCGTCGAGCTCGGCGAAGACCATCTGCTTCAGGTCGATGGCCTCGGGGACCGCCTCGATCACGAAGTCGACGGCCGCGGCGTCCTTCAGGCGGGTCGCGACCTTCAGCCGGTGCCGCGCCTTCTCGGCGCTCTCGGTCGTGAGCTTGCCCTTGTCGATCGCGCGTCCCCACGCCGACTCGACGTGCCCGCGGACGCCGCGCTGCGCCTCGGGGTCCGCGTCGAAGACCGACGTCTCGTGGCCGGACAGCGCGCAGAGCCCCGCGATGCCGCGCCCCATGGTGCCCGCGCCGATCACGAGAACGGAGGCCATATGGGAAGGTATTAGATCAAGAGTCGCGCCGCGTTGTCCCAGAGGATCCGCGTCTTCGCCTCCTCCGACAGCGGCAACGCCAGGAAGTCCTCCCGGTTCTTCTTCATCGACGCGATTCCCGGGCTCGGGTAGTCGGTCCCCCAGAGGCAGCGGTCCGAGAGCTCCTCCAGCCGCGGCAGGTACTCGAGCAGCTTCTTCGGGGGAATGCCCGAGAGGTCGAGGTGGACGTTGGGGTGCCGGCGAACGAGGAAGACAGCCGTGTCCATGTAGAGAGGCCGCCCGGCGTGGGCCAGGATGATCGGAAGGCGGGGGAAGTCGACCGCGACGTCGTCGGCCGCCATCGGGTTGGCGAAGCGGTTGCGCGCGCCCGGAAAGATCGACGTGCCCGTATGGATCATGACCGGCCGGCGGCGCTCCTCCGCGGCCGCGTAGACCCGGGCGAGCCCCTCCAGCCCCTCCACGCTCGGGAGGTACGCGTTCGCCGCGAGCACCTGGTGCGGCGGATGGATCTTGAGCATCCGGATCCTCTTCTCGTCGAAAAGGCGTTCGGCGTCTCCCCCCGGGTCCTTGCTGTGGCGGGGGTGCACCGAGCCCACGGAGACGAGGCGGTCCTCGTGGCCCGCGACGTAGCGCGACACCCAGTCGTTGACGGAGGCGTCGAAGCCCATCACCTCCGGCGCCACGTAGTTGATCAGGGCCGCGCGCTCGACGCCCTCCCGATCCAGGAGATGCAGCAGCTCCTCGGGGTTCGCGAGCGCGGCCTGGACCTCGGCGAGGTCGCGCCGCCCGCCGGCCATGAGCGCGCGGGCCTCCGGGCGCAGCTGCTCCCAGGGCTGGACGTGGATGTGACAGTCGAAAACGCGCATTCTGGCTAGCCTACAAGACGGCGGTTCGGCGACCCCGAAACCCTGTAAAATCATGGGAAATCCCATGACACGGGACAACGGAACGCGACTGGCCGCGACGGCGCTTGCTGTGCACGCCGCGCTCGCCGTCACCCTGTGCGTCCTTGCCGCTCCCGCGACGACCGCGCTCGCCCAGGCGTCGGCACCTGCCCGCCGGCCGCCCACGCCGGTGCCGACTCCGATTCCGACTCCGGTGCCGCCGGAGCGTCAGCGCATGGTCCGCAAAGGAGCCGCGCCCGCGCCCATCACGCAGCGCTACGAGAACCCGAACATCCGTTTCTCCAAGCTGACGCGGGTGGAGGAGGTCGACCTCGACAAGGACGGCGTCTTCGAGGCCCTGGTCGAGGGCATCGGGACCGTCAAAGTGCTTCCGCCGGACATCCCGGCGGTCGGCTTCTTGTCCCGCGCCCGGCTGCCGTTCGAGAACCCGCTGCTCGCGGTCTTCAAGAAGAAGGGCAACGACTGGGACCTGCTCCTCGTCGCCCACCTGCCGATGCGCTGCACGCAGGGCGACGACCCCGCCAAGTGTGACGAGGTGGTGGCCTTTCGCAGCGTCCTCTTTCGCTACGACGACCGCCCGCAGATCGCCCTCCAGATCGTGCACGCCGGCGAGCCTCGCCTGACCGAGAGCATGACCTACCGGCTGGACCGCGGGCAGCTCGACACGACCTTCTCCTCGGCGCTGCCGCGCTCGGGCGTGGAGGTGACGTTCGGGTCCGAGGGCATCACGCGGAAGGTCGCGGTCGACACGTTCATCAACAAGGAGCTGCCGCCGCGTTACCGCAGCTTCACGCTGACGAGCAACTACGTCTTCGGCGAGCGCAAGTTCCGGATCCTCTCCGAGAGCCTCGAGCCGGAGTGGAACGAGCGGCAGGACCTCGAGCTCTCGTACCGGAGCCTCGTGCACCAGTCCTCTTTCGCGAGCGACCTGGCCCGGCTCGAGGAGCGCTCGAAGAAGGCCGCGGCCGAGGCGCCGCAGTCGCTCGACCCGGTCGAGCTCGTCAAGAAGCGTTTCCCCGACGCGCGAGACGTCCGCGTCGGCCTCCGGCAGCCGGGCGTCGCGGTCGTCTACTTCGAGCGCATCGGTTGCACGGCCCACATCGTCCTCTACCAGCCGCTCCGGCAGTGGGAGGGCGACAAGAGCCTGTGGGACTTCGCCGTCATCCGGTCTCCCGAGGAGCCGGCCTACGAGTGCCTGGCGGAGCCGCCGCTGAAGGGTCAGTAGCCGTCAGCTAGCGGCTCGACCGCCGGGGAGCGACGAAGGCCGAGCCGAGGATGACCGCATTCACGGCGGTTCCCACGATCACCGGATCCCACCCCCGAGAGGCCCGGACGAACCGGCCCACCGCCGCGGTGGCGCCGCCCGCGATCATCGCGGCGATGGCCCCGCGCGCCGGGATGCGGACGCGACCCGGCAGGAGCGCCGCGAGCACCGGGAGAATCAGCCCGGCGGCGAAGATCGAGTAGCCGAGCTTCAGCGTTTCCAGCACGTCGCGGTCGAGGGAGAGCGCCGTGGCGAGGCCGAGCGCCCCGAACACGGGCGGCAGGAAGCGCGCCCCGGCGACCGGAAGCGGGCGGCCGAGGAGGGGAGGCGCGAGATCGCGCGCGGTCACGGCGGTGGCCGAGAGCAGGACGACGTCGGCCGAGGTCTGCATCGTCGCCACCAGCGAGACCAGCACGATCGCCGACAGCGCCGGCGGGGCGAAGGCGATGACCGCGTAGGGCAGCGCGCTGGCCCCGCTCCCCGGGTCGAGCGGCGGCAGGGCCTTGCGCGCGGCGAGCGCGATCGCCGCGACGGAGAACCCGAAGAGCACCTTGGAGGCGGCCGCCAGCAGCGTCGCGCGGCGCGCGGTGTCGCCGTCCCGGCACGAGAGGAGCTTCGCGTAGACGTCGCTCCCGACCAGGTGCGGCAGGCCGATCAGGATCAACATGCCCAGGACGTCGCGCCCGGTGAACGCGGACGAGGTGGGAAAGCGCCAGACCTCCGGCGGCAGGCCGGAGAGCCCGTGCGCGCCGCGCAGGGCCGAGACGAGCGCGATGCCCGGGATCCCCACGAGCATCAGCCCGTACTGGAGGAGGTCCGTCCGCACCACCGCGTACTGGCCGCCGAGCGCGGTGTACGCCACGAAGGCGGCGGTCGAGAGCAGGATGGCCGTCAGCGGCGCGATGCCGAATGCCGCGGTCAGCACGACCTGCGTCGCCTCGGTCAGCAGCGCGAACCAGGCGATCTCCGACGCGACGACGAGGGCGCCCGCGGCGCGCCGCGCGGGCTCCCCGTAGTAGCGCCCCACGATCTCGGGGAGCGTCACGGCGCCCTCCCGGCGCACTCGCCGCGCCAGGAACAGTCCGAGCACGAGCAGCCCCATCGCGCCGGCGAGGTCGAGCCAGAGCCCGACGATGCCCTTCGAGTAGACCAGCATGGCGAGCGCGATGGTGGTCGAGCCCCCCGTCGTCAGCGACGCCATTCCCGTGAATCCCCAGAAGGTGTCGAGCGAGCGGTCCGCGACGTAGAACGAGGCGTCGTCCCGTCCCGCGCGGCGGCGCCAGGCGAATCCCACCGCGAGCACGGCGATCAGATAGACCGCGAGCGCGGCGGCGGCGAGCGGCGGCACGGGCGGACGCTATCAGCAGTGGGGTCCGCGCCGGCTTCGGTCGGCCCGCTGGTTTTGAGGCTTCCCTGGAGGTAACGGTTTGACCATAATGGCCCGTTTTTCCCAGCGAGTCCCGACGAGGAGGCATTGCCGTTGAGATCGATATTCGTGCGCGCGGCCCTTTGCGCGCTCCTGCTGGGTTGCGCCGCGGGCGTGACGAGGGCGTCCGTCACCGGGCTCTCCCTTTTCGACTCGGACGATCCCCCGGCGCACTACTTCTCGCCGACGGCGGCCGCCGACGCCGCGGCATCGCAGGAGCGGATCGCCTCCTCGCCGTGGCAGGACGTCGGCCTCCAGGAAGTGGCGCTGCGGGGGCTGCCGCCCGAGCTCCTGCCGGTGTTCTCGGCCGAGACGGGAACGCAAAAGACGTACGCCCCCAGGCTCTTCACGAGGGGCACGACCCTGCTCACGACCGGCGTGCTCGTCGCCATCACGACGTGGGCGGCGCTCGGAGTCCAGAAGGACGACTACAACGCCTGGCACTTCACGCGAGAGAAGTTTTTCGGCAAGGACACGTATGCGGGCGGCGCCGACAAGTGCTCGCACTTCGTCCTGAGCGCCTTCCTCGGGCGCGAGCTGGGCTGGGCGTACGAGCAGCAGGGGCACTCCCCCGAGCAGTCGTACGGGCTCTCGCTGGGAGTCACCGTGCTCGCGGGTGTCATCCAGGAGGTCGGAGACGCGTTCACGCCTTACGGCTACTCGTGGGAGGACATCGTCGCCGACACGCTCGGCGGCGTCACGGGCGTCGCGCTCTCGTACTACCACCTGAACGACCTCATCGGGCTGCGCTTCGGCTTCGTGCCCGAGGAGGTGCCGATCGATCCGTGCTGCGTGGACAGCCTCGGCGAGAACTATTCCAAGGAGATCTACAGCGGGGACTTGAAGATCGCGGGGCTGGCCAAGCGCATGCACTTCAATCCGGGGATCGCGCGCTTCCTCCTGGTCTCGGCCACGTACAGTACCCGCGCGTACGGCACCGACCCCAAGCGCCCCGATCGCCAGCGCAACGTCGGCATGGACGTCGGCCTGAACCTGCCGGAGATCCTGTGCGCGGTCGGGGTGCCCCAGGACACCTGGTGGGGCACCGCCCTGTACAAGGCCCTGAACGTCTTTCGCATCCCGTTCACCGCGTTCGGGATCCGCTACGACATGAACCACAAGAAGTGGCACGGCCCGGACACGGGGCAGGGGTTCGACTAGCCGGCTGAGTTTCAGCATCGCGGATGACGGTCGGAGCGGACACGTCCCGGAGCTGGCGCCGTGCCTGGCGCCGAACGCCGCATTGGGTCCTGCTCCTCATCGCGCCCGCGACCCTCGTCCCGGGGGCGGCACCCGCGCTCGGAGCCGAAGAGACTCCGCCGCGCCTCCACGTCTTCCCCCCGTCGCTTCCCGCGTCCGCGTATTTCCCTCCCGACGACGCAGGCGACGACGCCGGCCCCGGGCTCGAGGAGGCCTTTCCCGAGCCGCGGATCGTCGGCGACGGGGATGAGGCGGAGGCGAGGCACGCGTTCTCGCCCTCGGACTGGAGCGACGCGGCGAGAACACGTACGCCGGCGGCGCCGACAAGGCCTCGCACTTCGTCCTCTACAACATTCTCTCGCGCGAGCTGCACATCGCGTACTACCGCTCCGGCTACCCGGATCCGGCGGCGTACTGGATGGCGTTCGCGACGACCGTTGGAGCCGGGATGATCACGGAGATCGGCGACTCCCTCGGCCACGGCGGCGGCGGCTCCTACGAGGACGTCATCGCGGACACGCTCGGCGCGTCCGCGGCGGTGTTCGTCTCCAGGCACGGCCTCGACGACGTCTGGGGCTTCCGCTTCGGCTTCATCCGGACTCGTCTCCCCGAGCCCTGCTGCCCCGTCACGTATCCCGGCAAGGACTACTCCGAGGAGATCTACACCGGCGACCTCAAGCTCGCCGGCTTCGCGAAGCGGCTGTGCCGGAACATCGGCCTCGCGCGGTTCCTGCTGGTCTCGGTCACCTACGGCACGAAGGGCTACCGCAATTCGCTGATCCCTTACCGCCAGCAGCAGATCGGCATCGAGGTCGGCTTGAACTCCCTCAGATCCTGACCGAGATCGGCGTCCGGGACACGACCTGGTGGGGCCGCGCTCTCTTCCTCTTCTTCAACGCGTTCCGGGTGCCGTTCACGCAGATCGGCATGCGCTACGACTTCATTCACCACCAATGGACGGGCCCAACATCGGCGACGAGTTCGATCCAGGGCCGGGGGTGGAATGATTTTGGATTTTGGATTTTGGATTGGCTGCGCTGTCAGTACCTCAAATCCGAAATCTAAACTCTAAAATCTAAAATTCGCAACGGCCCGCGCCGCCGCCTCCAACACCACCGTCCCCACCGCCAGCGCGCGCTCGTCGATGTCGAACTCGGGGGAGTGGTGCGGGCGCAGCGCTCCCTCGCGCGCGCAGCCCACGAAGAAGAAGCAGCCGGGCACGCGCTCGAGGTAGACGGACATGTCCTCGCCGCCGAGGGTCCGCGTGTCCGTCTCCACGTTCTCCTCGCCGAGCAGCGCGCTCGCGGCCTCGATGACGAGATCCGCGACGCGCGGGTCGTTGACGGTCGCGCTGTTGGTGCGCTCGTAGCGGATCGTCGCGCGCACGCCGCACGCGGACGCGGTGCCCTCCACGATGCGCCGGATCTTCTCCGGGAGCGCACGCCCCGTGATCTCGGTGAAGGACCGCGCCGTCCCGTGGAGCTGGACGGAGTTCGGGATGACGTTGAACGCGGTCCCGCCGTGGATGCTGCCGATCGTGACGACGGCGGAGTCGAGCGGGGAGATCTCTCGTGAGACGACGGCCTGCAGCGCCTCCACGACCCGCGCCGCGGCGAGGATCGGATCGGCGGTCTCGTGGGGCGAGGCGCCGTGGCCGCCGCGGCCCTCGATGTCGATCGTGAAGTTGTCCACGGCCGCCATCAGCGCGCCCCGATTGATGCCGATCTTGCCGACGGGAAGCGGGCTCCAGAGATGCAGGCCGAGGGCCGCGGAGACGCCGTCGAGCGCTCCCTGGTCCGTGCAGGCCTGCGCGCCCCCGCGCCCCTCCTCCGCGGGCTGGTAGAGGAAGCGCAGCGCCGCGGCCGGCGGCCGGCGCACGAGGCGTTCCGCGACGGCGAGGCCGATCGCCATGTGCCCGTCGTGCCCGCAGGCGTGCATGCGGCCCGGCTCCTCGGACGCGTAGGGCGCGCCGCTCGCCTCCTGGACGGGGAGCGCGTCCATGTCCGCGCGCAGCATCAGCCGGGCCCCTGCGGTGCCCGCGACGCCTGCGGTGCCCGCGGCTCCGTTCGTCGCCGCAGCCGCGTCCGCGACGACGCCGGTCTCCGCCAGGCCGGTCCGCGGCGACAGGTCGAGCGCGCGCAGGCGGCTCGCGACGATCTCGCCGGTGCGGCGCTCCTCGTAGGCGATCTCGGGATGGCGGTGGAAGTCGCGGCGCGTCTGGACCAGGCGGTCGAGCTCCGCTCTGGGAAAGTCCGCGATGAGCCGCTCGAGGCGTGCGTCGGCGGCGTTCACGGGCGGATTATACGAGTCTGTATAGAATCCGTGCGTGATCGACCTGATCCCTCCCGCCCTCGACGCGTACATCAAGGAGCTCCTCCCGGCGCGCGACCCGGTGATCGCCGAGATGGAGGCCTACGCCGCCCAGCACGACGTGCCGATCGTGGGACCCGCGGTGGGGACCCTGCTGCAGATCCTGACGCGCTCGATCGGCGCCGACCGCGTCTTCGAGCTCGGCAGCGCGATCGGCTACTCGACCGCGTTCTTCGCTCAGGCGGTGGGACGGGGCGGGCAGGTCTTCTACACCGACGGCGATCCTGCCAAGGCCGAACAGGCGCGCGGGTACCTCCAGCGCATGGACCTCCTGGACCGCGTCTCGATCAAGGTGGGCGACGCGGTCGGGTCGCTGGAGGCCACGACCGGCTACTTCGACGTCGTGTTCGTCGACGTGGACAAGGAGGGCTATCCGCGGGCGCTCCAGGCGGCCGCCCCGCGCATCCGGCGCGGCGGCTACCTCCTCGCGGACAACGTGCTTTGGTCTGGCAAGGTGGTCGACGGCAACGTCAGCGATCCTGCGACCGACGGGATCCGGCAGTTCAACGAGATCCTCTTCTCGCTCCAGGAGTTCAAGAGCGTCATCGTGCCGCTGCGCGACGGGGTCGCGATCGCGCGGCGGGAGTAGGCCCATGGCGCCCGAGAGCGATCTGCTGGGCCGGTTCCGCCAGCTTCAGGAGAGCGGCCAGCCCGACCTCTTCGAGGGCGCGCTCCTGATCGCGGCGCTGATCGAGCCCCAGGAGGACCTGGACGGGGCCCGCCGGACCGTCGCATCCCTGGCGGCACGGGTCTCGGCGGCCGCACAGCGCGGCGAGCAGCCGTTCTCCGCGCTCTGCCGCGTTCTCTTCACCGAGGAGGGCTACCGCGGCGACGAGGAGTCCTACGACCTGCCCAGCAACTCCTCCGTCGCGCGCGTGCTTTCGCGGCGCCGGGGCATGCCGATCACGCTCTCGATCGTGGCGGTCGAGGTGGCGCGCCTGGCGGGCCTGCGCCTCACGGGCGTCGGCCTGCCCGGCCACTTTGTCGTCGGCGGCCCCGATGCTCCCGACGGGATGTTCCTCGACCCCTTCGACGGCGGGGCGCTCTACGAGGCGGAGGGACTCTCGCGGCGGCTCGCGGCGATCTTCGGCTCGCCGGTCTCGCTTCCTCCCGAGATCCTCGCACCCGATCCGCCTCGCGCGATCCTCTCCCGCGTGCTCGGCAACCTGCGCCGCTCCTACGAGCGCCGGAACCGCTGGGAGGAGGCGCTCGCCGCGCTGGCATTCGCCGACGCGCTCGAGCCGGGCGACCCGGCGCTCTGGAGAGAGCGCGGACTCCTGCTCGTGAAGTGCGGGAGGCCGGTCGAGGCGATCGTCTATCTCGAGCGCTTCGTCGAGCGGGCGGAGGGCGAGGACGCCGAGACGCTGCGGCGCCTGATCGCGGGCCTCAAGGCGCGAGCCGAGGGCCGGAGCGACGAGGGCGAGGGATTGCCCGACGGCGAGAGCGACGACGACGACAAGGCGCGCCGCGTCTTCACGCTCGACGAGGCGCGCGCGCTTCTGCCCCGCGTCAAGGACCTCACGAGCGACGCGGTCCTGCGCTACGGACAGCTCGCCTCCGACCTCGAGCAGGAGCGCGAGTCCGTCGTGCGCGACTGGATGCGCGAGGTCCGCTCGCTCGGCCTCGAGATCAAGGGCCTCTGGCTCGTCGACTTCGACTCGGGGGCCGGCTACTACTGCTGGAAGTACCCCGAGTCCTCGCTGAACCACTTCCACGGGTACGAGGAAGGATTCGGCGGGAGATTGCCGCTGAACTGATCGCCGTTCGGGGTCAGAGGGTCGACCAGGCGACGCGCGGCAGGAGCACGCGGACGCACTCCTCGAGCACCGCACGGTCTTCGCTCCCGAACCGGTCCTTCTCGGGCGCGTCGACGTCGAGGACTCCCCGAAGCGTCTCCCCGTCCAGGATCGGCACCACGATCTCCGAGCGCGACGCCGCGTCGCAGGCGATGTGGCCCGGGAACGCGAGCACGTCCGGTACGACGAGCGTCTCGCGGCGCGCCGCCGCGGTGCCGCACACGCCCTTGCCCAGCGCGATCCGCACGCAGGCGGGCTTCCCCTGGAAGGGGCCGAGGACGAGCTCCTCGCCGGCGCCGGCGCGCAGGAGGTAGAAGCCGGCCCAGTTGATCCGCGGCAGGCTTCCGTAGAGAAGCGCGGCGGCGTTCGCGAGGTTGGCGAGCGCGTCGGTCTCGCCCTCGAGGAGCGCCTCGAGCGACGCCGGCAGCTGCCGGTAGGTCTCCTCGACACTCGACGACGCCTTCGACTCGAACATCGCCGCGATTCTATAGGATCGGTGCATGTCGGAGCTCCGCGGGCGCCACGTTCTGCGAGGCCGCAACCTGGCGATGTACGTCGGGCTCTGCGCCGTCTGGGGCTCGACGTGGCTGGTCATCAAGGTCGGACTGCGCGATTTGCCCCCGCTCTGGTTCGCCGGCATCCGGATGGCGCTCGCGTGCGCGCTCATCGCGCCTTTCGCTTTGGCGTTTAGGGCGCGGGGCATCGCGGTCGCGGGCGGGAGGACGATGACGCTCCGCATCCTCTGGGCCGGCACGCTGCAGATCGGCGTCAACTACGCCTGCATCTTCCTGGCCGAGGAGCGGATCGAATCGGGGCTCGCTGCCGTTCTGTTCGCTACGTTCCCGCTCTTCGTGGGCCTCCTCGCGCACGCGATGCTGCCGGAGGAGCCGCTCACGCCGCGGACCGCGGGTTCCGCGGCGCTGGGGCTTCTCGGCGTCGCGGTGATCGAGGCGCCGGCGCTCGGCTCGGCGTTCTCGCATCGGGCCCGGCCGCTGCTCGAGGGCGGAGCGTTCGTGCTGACCTCGTCGATCGTCGCCGCGTACTCCAACGTGTACAACAAGAAGCACTTCCCGGAGGTCCCGCCGGTCTGGAACGTCTGGCTCCAGACGCTCTCGGGATCGCTCCTGCTCCTCATGCTCGCCGTCGTCTTCGAGCGCGGCGCGCTCCTGAACTGGACGCCGCGGGCGGTCGGCGCACTGCTCTACCTGTCGATCCTGGGGACGGCGCTCCCGTTCGCCGGCCTCTTCTGGCTCATCGCGCGCGTGCCGGTCTCGGTCATCGGCACGATCCCCGTCGTCGACACCGTGATCGCGGTCGCGCTCGGCAGCCTGCTGCTCGGCGAGAGCTTCTCGCCGCGCGTGCTGGCTGGCGCGGGGCTGATCCTGGCCGCGGTGCTGCTGGCGGCGGCGCCCATGCGCCGGCGCGCTCAGGAGAGGAAGAAGAACGACACCGCCGCGATGAGGTAGAGCGCGAGCAGCTGCACGCCTTCGAACCAGTTGGTCTCGCCGTCGACCGACAGGTACGCGAAGATCGCGGAGGAGAAGAAGAGCGTCACGAGCTCGATGGGCTGGAGCGTCAGGTCCATCGGGTGGAAGAAGAGCGAGACCAGGACGAGCAGCGGCGCCACGAACAGCGCGATCTGCGTCGAGGAGTTGGCGGCGATCGAGAAGGAGAGCTCGATCCGGTTGGAGCGGGCGAAGTCGACCGCGGCGTAGTGCTCGGCGACGTTGCCGATGAAGGGGATGACGATCAGGCCGATGAAGGCGGGCGAGAGCCCGGCGGCCTTCGAGAATCCCTCGACCGCGTGGACCAGCAGCTCGCCCGCCGCCGCCGTGCCGGCCACCGCGCCCGCGAGCACCCACAGCGCGCGCGAGAGGGGCCAGCCCTTCACGGGCCGCTCGCCCTCCTCCTCCAGCGAGGGCTTGTCCTTTCGGTGGCTCCAGAAGTGCGAGTAGTAGATCGAGCACGCGTACGTCGCGAGCAGGAGGATCGCGATGCCGATCGACTCGTTCTGGCGCGCCGTCGTGCTCGGCTGCACGCGGGCGAAGACGGCGGGCAGGCCGAGCGCCGCCACCGCCAGGATCATCATCGCGGCGTGCCGTCCGGTCGGCTTGACCGAGAACTTCTGGCGGCCGTGCTTGACGCCTCCCACCAGCGCGGACACGCCGGTGATGAGGAGCGTGTTGCCGATGATCGAGCCGACGATCGACGCCTTCACGAGGTCGACGAGGCCGCGCCGCAGCGCGAGGACCGTGATGATGAGCTCGGCGGCGTTGCCGAAGGTCGCGGTCAGCAGGCCTCCGAGCCCCGCTCCGGTGTGCGCCGCGAGGTGCTCGGCCGCCACGCTGATCCAGTGGGCGAAGGGAATCAGTGCGATCGAGCAGCCGACGAAGACGCACCACTCGGGCGCGCCCAGGAAGCGGGCGGCCGCGGCCGCGGGGAGGCCGAGGGCGAGCCATCCGATCCACCGCATTCGCGGGCAGACTACCGCGGGTTTCGGAGTCGAGGCATCTCTCCGTCCCGGACTCGTGCTAAGAAGGCCCCGTGGCCGCCGTCGCGTTCGTGGACGTGGGGAAGCGTTACGGCGACGCGCCGGTCATCGAGAACCTGAGCCTCGAGATCGCCGACCGGGAGTTCATGGTCCTCGTGGGGCCGTCGGGGTCCGGAAAGTCGACGGCCCTGCGCATGATCGCGGGCCTCGAGGACATCACCAGCGGGACGATCACGATCGACGGCCGGCCCGTCAACGACGTCCCGCCCAAGGACCGCGACATCGCCATGGTCTTCCAGAACTACGCGCTGTATCCGCACATGACGGTCCGCGAGAACCTGGAGTTCGGCCTGCGCCTCCGCAAGACGCCGCCCCCGGAGGTCGCCCGTCTCGTCGCGGAGACGGCGAAGCTCCTGGGCATCGATGCGCTGCTGGAGCGCCGCCCGCGGCAGCTCTCGGGAGGCGAGCGCCAGCGCGTGGCCCTCGGACGGGCGATCATGCGCAAGCCGGCCGTCTTCCTGTTCGATGAGCCCCTCTCGAATCTGGACGCGAAGCTGCGCGTCCAGATGCGGGCCGAGATCAAGCGCATCCAGCAGCTCGTTCAGACCACCACCGTGTACGTCACGCACGACCAGGTGGAGGCGATGACGATGGGCTCCCGCATCGCGGTCATGAAGGACGGACGGCTCCAGCAGGTCGGCGCTCCGATGGAGGTCTACCGCCGTCCGGAGAACCTCTTCGTCGCGAGCTTCATCGGGACGCTCCCCATGAACTTTCTCCCCGCCCGGGTCGGAGCCGGCGGCCGCCTGGTCGCCTCGGGATTCTCGGTCGAGTGGCCGCCCGCGCTCGGGGCGCCGGCCGCCCTGCGCGAGGGCTCGGCGGTGATGCTCGGCCTGCGGCCGGAGGACCTTCGAGAAGGCGTCCCGGCGGCGACCCTGTCGGCGTCGCCGCACGCGCCGCGCGCGGGAGACGGCCGCCTGGCGGTCCGCGTGGAGGTGTGCGAGCCCCTGGGCCGCGAGATCGTGGTCCACGGGCGGTGCGGTGAAGACGTCCTCGTCAGCGTCGTGCGCGGCGGCGACGTCGTCCCGGCCCCGGGGAGCCTGCTCGAGCTGACCGTGGACTGGACCCGCGCCCACCTCTTCGACCCGGTGACGCAGCGCCGCATCGCGGCCTGACCGAGCCGGCGCAATCCCGGCCCCCGGGAGGGCAACGGCGCGCCTCCGGCCGGCGCCGTGCCCTCAACGCCGTCTTGACATGACTTGGAGTCTTCCCATATGAAAACGATTACATGCGCGTGTAAACGATTACATGCGCGGAAATCGGGGGGTGCTCTGGCGCGTCGAGCGGCTCCCTCGCGGGGTGAGATCCCAGGGCGGGCGGCGGTCACGATTCGCGACGTCGCGCAGAAGGCGCGGGTCTCGGTCGCGACGGTCTCGCGCGTCCTGACGGGCAACCAGCCCGTGCGCCCGCAGACCCGCAAACGGATCGAGGCGACGATCGAGCGTCTCGGCTACGCGCCGCACGGCGCCGCGCGCAGCCTGATCACCCGGCGGACCAACACGATCGGGGTCCTGCTCCCCGACATCTACGGCGAGTTCTTCTCCGAGCTCATCCGCGGCATCGACGCGACGATGCGGCGCCACGGCTATCACGTGCTGGTCTCCGGATCGCACGGCGACCGCGGCGAGACGGGCGCGATGCTGCGCACGATGCGCGGACGGGTCGACGGTTTGATCGTGCTCTCGCCGGAGTCGGGGTCGCACATCCTCCCGCGCCACTTCGGCGAGTCCCTGCCCGTCGTCCTCCTCAACTCGGCGGTGGCCGGCGGCGCGTTCGATCTCATCAACATCGAGAACTACGACGGCGCGTTCGCGATGGTCCGGCATCTCGCCGACCTCGGGCACCGGCGCATCGCCTTCATCAAGGGGCCCGACGAGAACCGAGACGCCTCGGAGCGGCTCCGCGGCTATCGCGACGCGGTGGCGGCGATCTCCGCGGAGCGCTCTCCGGAGCTCATTCAGTCGGGCGACTTTCGCGAGGAGGCGGGATACCGCGCCGGCCAGCGGCTCCTCGCGCTGCCCCGACGCCCGACGGCCATCTTCGCCTCGAACGACGCCATGGCCGTGGGCTGTCTCTGCGCCCTGCAGGAGGCCGGCGTCCGCGTCCCCGCCGACGTCGCCCTGGCGGGGTTCGACGACATCCCGATCGCCCGGTTCACGGCGCCGCCGCTGACGTCCGTGCGCGTGTCCATCGCCGAGCTGGGACGCGCCGCGGCGGAGCGGGTGCTGCACGGCGTGAGGAGCCACAACCGGCAGAAGCCCATGCACATGACGCTACCCACGGAGCTCGTGATTCGCGATTCGACGGGAGCCAAGAAAGTTCCGGAATGAAATGGAAGAGGGGCTAGTGCAAGGAAGGAGGATGGTCGACATGAGGAGAGGAACCGGACGAAGAGAGGGAGGGATCGCGGTCCTGCTGGGATTCCTGACGGCGCTCGCGGCGATTCCCGCGTGGGCGCAGACGACCACCGGGACGCTCCGCGGGAGAGTCCTCGACGAGAACGGCGGCCCGATGCCGGGGTCCACGGTGACCGCCGTCAACGACGACTCGGGCGTCCCGCGCTCGACGGTGACGAGCACCGATGGGTTCTACAACCTCTCGGTGTCGCCGGGACCCTACACGGTGAAGGCCGAGCTGAGCGGGCTCGGCACCGACACGCGGAAGACGGTCGTGCTCCTCGGGCAGACCCAGGCGCTCGACTTCCAGCTGCGGTTGCAGGCGTCCCAGGCGGTGACCGTCTCGGCAGAAACGCCCACGATCGAGACCACCTCGAGCGAGCTGGCGACCAACGTGACCGAGCAGCAGCTCCAGCAGCTTCCCCAGGACAACCGTAACTTTCTGTCGTTCGCCAAGCTGGCTCCCGGCGTGCAGTACAACGATTCGCCCCTCAGCAAGACGGTCACGGGCGGCGCCAACGAGTCCAACAACGTCAACGTCTTCATCGACGGGACGAGCTACAAGAACGACGTGCTGACGGGTGGCGTGGCGGGCCAGGACAGCAGCCGCGGCAATCCCTTTCCGCAGAACGCGGTCCAGGAGTTTCGGGTAGTCTCGCAGAACTTCAAGGCCGAGTACGAGAAGTCCTCGAGCGTCCTGATCACCGCGGTGACCAAGTCGGGCGGCAACGCCTTTCACGGCGACGGGTTCGCCGAGTATCAGAGCAAGGATCTCGTGGCGTTCGATCAGTGCAGTCAGACGGTCGGAGGCCGCTGCGGCGCGGAGCACACCCCCGACGCCGTGAAGCCGGACTACACCCGCTGGCAGGCGGGCGCGGATCTGGGCGGGCCGATCATTCAGGATCGGGCGCACTTCTTCGTCTCGTGGGAGTACAACCATCAGCAGCGGGACAACGACGTGTCGCTCGGGTCGCAGGCCGACCTGGTCCCCGAGCCCCTCAAGACACAGCTCCAGGGCTTCGTCGGAAATTTCGGCAGCCCGTTCACCTCGAACCTCGCCTTCGGGAAGGTGGCCGTCCAGGCGGCGGCGTCGGACCTGATCGACGTCAACGGCTTCTACCGGAAGGAGAACGAGATCCGCGACTTCGGCGGGCAGACGAGCGTCCAGAGCGCCACGAACCTCGCGAACGGCGTCTGGAACGTCCAGGCGAAGAACTCGTGGCTCAGCAACGACTATCTGTCCGAGACCACCTTCTCGTACAACGACTACAAGTGGAACCCGTCGCCCGACAACCCGGACGTCATCGGGCAGAACTACGAGCAGGTCATGCGGATCGGCGGCAACACGACGACGCAGAACTTCAACCAGAAGCGCTTCACCATCCGCGAAGACTTCTCGTTCCTGAACCTGAAGGGCTGGGGCGACCACATCGTGAAGACCGGCGCCTACGCCAACTTCAACAAGTACGACGTGCAGAAGTTCGTCAACGAGAATCCCGAGTTCGATTACAGCTCGAGCATCAGCCCGGACTTCAGCTTTCCGTATCAGGCCTTCTTCGGGTTCGGCAACCCGGACCTGTCCACCAAGAACAACCAGTACGGCCTCTACGTCCAGGACGACTGGGCCATCAGCTCCTGCCTCACCGTCAACCTGGGCATCCGCTGGGACTACGAGACCGACGCGCTGAACAACTCCTACGTCACGCCGGCCAACGTCGTCTCCGAGCTCTCGGGGAAGGTCCCCCCCAACTACTTCACCGACGGCACGCAGCGTCCGGTCTACGCCAAAGAGTTCCAGCCGCGCGTGGGAATCACCTACGACATCTCCCGCAAGGGAACGACGATCCTCTTCGGCGGATGGGGCCGCTACTACGACCGCGACACCTACAACTACCTCCTGGACGAGAAGTTCCGGCTCCAGCACGAGGTGCTGCAGTTCCTGTTCTCGGCCGACGGCCAGCCGCGCAACGGCGTTCCCACGATCCTGTGGAACGACTCCTACCTCTCGGTCGCCGGGCTCGAAGGGCTGATCGCCAACGGGACCGCGCCGAAGCCGCAGGTGTTCCTGGTGAACAACAACACGAAGCCTCCCGTCTCCGACCAGTTCAGCGCCGGCGTGCGCCAGCAGATCGGCCTGTGGGGCATCTCCGCCTCCTACGCGGGGTCGCGCTCCAAGAACGGCTACACCTACATCTGGAACAACTTCCCGTGCTGCCAGCATCCCGCTCCCGACTTCGCGGAGGTCCTGATCTCCGACGCGACCAAGCGCGGCTGGTACGACGCGTTTCTGCTCGGGGTCAACAAGGCGTACACGACCTCGTCGCGCTGGGGCATGACGCTCGCGTACACGTACGGCAAGGCGCGGGGCACCGGCGGCGACCTCTTCAGCCTGGATTACGTCAACGTGGCCGCATATCCCAAGCATCGGACGCAGTTCGACGAGCGCCACCGGATCGTCCTCTCGGGCATCGTGGGACTCCCGTGGGAGATGAACTTCTCGACCCTGCTGACCCTGGGCACGGGCCGGGGCTTCACGATCGTCAACGGCGACTTCTTCGGACCGGGCCTGGGCCAGGTGCTCCTGTATACGGGCAGCCAGTCGGGGACGTTCCCCTATGAGAGCTGGGACCTGCAACTGCAGAAGGACTTCGTGTTCGGGCCGGCGCGCTTTGGCCTTCGCGCGAGCGTCTTCAACGTCACCAATCACACCAACGTCGACCCCGGCTCGATCGACGGCTTCATTCCGAAGAACGGGACCAATGCGAACTTCGGAACCGGTAACGCGCTGCTGACCGATCCGCGCCGGCTTCAGGTGGGTGTCATCCTGGGCTTCTGAGACTATCGTCCTCGTCGACCGTGAGGCGCCTCGAGATGGACGGCCGGGGGAGCGGGCGGGCGGGCGAAATCCCGTCCGCCCGTGCCCGCGCCCGGAAGTCCCGTTCGATCCTGGCGCTCGCGGCGCTCCTTCCGTTTCTCGCGCTCTGCCGGCCGACGAGCGTCGCCGAGAGCCCGCATCCCCAGACCGTCGCGCCACGGCCGACGCTCGTCGCCGGGTCCGCGGACGAGCTCTTCCTGGACGCACTCGAACGGCAGACCTTTCAATGGTTCTGGGACCTCGCGGACCCCGTGACGGCGCTGATTCCCGACCGGGCGCCCACGCCCTCCTTCTCGAGCGTCGCGGCGGTCGGCTTCGGCCTGACGGCCTACGTCGTCGGCGCCGAGCGCGGCTGGGTTTCGCGCGCCGACGCGGCGGCTCGCGCCGCGAAGACCCTGCGCTTCCTCGTGTCCGCGCCGTCAGGCGATGCGCGCGCCGGGATGACGAGATACCGCGGCTTCTTCTACCACTTCCTCGACATGCATACCGGCGCGCGCTTCCGGGACGTCGAGCTGTCGACGATCGACAGCACGCTCCTCGCCGCGGGGGCGCTGACGTGCGCGGGTTATTTCGACCGGGACGATCCGGTGGAGCGCGAGATCCGCCGGATGGCCGACGCGCTCTACCGGGACATGGACTGGACCTGGGCCTCGCCGCGCGCGCCCGGCGTGTCGATGGGCTGGACCCCCGAGGAGGGGTTCCACTCGATGAACTGGCACGGCTACGACGAGTCCATGATCCTCTACGTGCTGGCGCTCGGCTCGCCGACCCATCCGGCGGACCCGGCCGCCTGGACCGAGTGGACGAGCACGTATCGCTGGGGCGAGTTCTACGGCGAGCCGCAGGTGAACTTCTCGCCTCTCTTCGGGCACGAGTTCTCTCACGTCTGGATCGACTTCCGCGGCATCCAGGACGCGTACATGCGCGAGAGGGGCATCGACTACTTCGAGAACTCGCGGCGTGCCGCGCTCTCGCAGCGCGAGTACGCGACGGCCAACCCGGGAGGATTCGAAGCCTACGGGCCGGACGTGTGGGGACTGACCGCGTGCGACGGCCCGCTCGACGGAACACGGACGCTGGGCGGAAGGCAACGCAGCTTCCAGGGCTACGCGGCGCGCGGCGCCTCGCTCCTCCACGTCATCGACGACGGGACCATCGCGCCGACGGCGGCCGCCTCCGCGGTCCCGTTCGCTCCCGAGATCGCCGTGCCGGCGCTGCGCGCGATGACCAGCCGCTGGGGCGGCCGCCTCCGCAACGACTACGGCTTCCTGGACGCGTTCAACCCGACCCTGCACGACTCCGCGGTCCGGCCCGCGGCCGGGACGGTCGTGGACGGGGTCGGCTGGTTCGACGTCGACCAGCTCGGCATCGACCAGGGGCCGATCGTCGCGATGATCGAGAACTCCCGCAGCGAGCTGATCTGGCGCGTGATGCGCCGCAACCCCTACGTCGTCGCCGGCCTCCGCAGGGCCGGCTTCACGGGCGGATGGCTCGAGCGCGCGTCGCCCTAGGCGTCGCCCTCCTTGCGGCGGGCCTCGGCGCCTGCGCGGTACGAGGGGCGCCCGCGCGGGAGCGCGACCGCGTCGTGCGGTTCTGGGGCCTCGGCCGCGAGGGAGAGGTCGTCAAGGATCTCGTCCCGGACTTCGAGCGGGAGAACCCCGGGGTGCGCGTGGTCGTCCAGCAGGTCCCGTGGACCGCGGCGCACGAGAAGCTGCTGACCGGGTTCGTCGGCGGATCGCCTCCGGATCTCGCGCAGCTCGGCAACACGTGGATCCCCGAGTTCGCGGCGATCGGCGCGCTCGAGCCGCTGGACCCGCGCATCGCGGCCTCGCGGGCCCTCGCGCCCGAGGACTACTTCGAAGGCATCTGGAAGACGAACGCGTTCGCCGGCGCGACGTACGGGATCCCCTGGTACGTCGACACGCGCGTTCTCTTCTATCGCGCGGACCTTCTCGCGGCGGCCGGATACCGCGAGGCCCCGCGCACGTGGTCCGCGTGGCGGGAGGCGATGGTCCGGATCGCGGGCGCGGGGGGGCCGAGCGGGAAGCGCTTCGCGATCCTCCTGCCGACCAACGAGTGGGAGCAGGTCACGATCTTCGGCCTGCAGCGCCATTCGCCGCTCCTCGCCGACGGAGACACGCGCGGCGCGTTCTCCGCGGCCGCGTTCGCCGGGGCCGCCGCGTGGTACGTCGGCCTCTACCGGGACGGTCTCGCCCCCGTCGTCAGCTACACGCAGCTCGGCAATCCCTACCAGGAGTTCAGCCGCGGCTACATCGCCATGTGGATCACCGGGCCCTGGAACCTGGGCGAGTTCCGCCGCCGCCTGCCACCGGAGCTGCAGGACACGTGGATGACGGCGCCGGTGCCCGCGCCCGACGACGCGAGCGAGTATCCGGGGTACTCGCTCGCCGGGGGATCCTCGCTCGCGATCTTCCGCGCGTCGAAGCAGAAGGATGCGGCGTGGAAGCTCGTCGAGTACCTTTCGCGCCCCGAGATCCAGTCGCGCCTCTACGGGATGTCCGGAGACCTGCCGGCCCGCCGCGTCGCGTGGGAGGCGCCCGCGCTGGCCGGCGACGCGAAGGCGAAGGCGTTCCGCGACCAGCTCTCCCGGGTCATCCCGCTGCCGCGGGTGCCGGAGTGGGAGCAGATCGCCCAGAAGCTTTGGGAAGACCTGGAGGGGCCGATCCGAGGCCGGGTGTCCGTCGCCGACGCCCTGCGGACGGTCGACGCCGACGTCGACCGGATCCTCGAGAAACGGCGCTGGATCCTGGCGCGGGCGAAGGAGAAAGAGCGAGGGCCCGGTGGCCGCTGAGCCGCCGCGGCGCAAAACGCCGCGCGAAAGCAGTACCCGGCGGCGCGCGCCGCAGGAGTCCGGGACGCCGGTCCACGCCGCACGAAGTGCGCGCGGCCTGGATGTTCCTGGCGCCGGGCCTCACGGCGATCCTGGTCCTCTTCCTCGTGCCGATCGCCGCGGCTCTGCTGCTCTCGCTGACCGACTTCGACATCTACGCGCTGGGCGACCCCGCCAACGTGCGCTTCATCGGCCTGCGCAACTACGCCCGGCTCCTCGCCGACCCGCTCCTGTGGAAGGCGATGCGGAACACCGCCCTCTTCCTCTTCGTCGGCGGCCCGCTGACGCTCGGTGTCGCGCTCGCCGCGGCGCTGCTCCTGCAGTCGCGGGCGGCGAGGCTGCGCGGCCTCTTCCGGACGATCTTCTTCGCGCCCTACGTCACGACGCTCGTGGCCGTGGCCGTCGTGTTCCGCTACCTCTACCACCCGCGGTTCGGGCTGATCGACCACGCGCTGGGCTGGCTCGGCATCCCTCCGATCGACTGGCTCGGCGACCCGCGCTGGGCCATGCCCGCGATCATCCTGCTGGCCGTCTGGAAGAACTTCGGCTACGCGACCATCCTCTTCGTCGCCGGGCTCCAGGCGATCCCCGAGTCGCTCTACGAGGCCGCGCGGCTGGAGGGCGCGGGATGGTGGCAGCTGTTCCGCAAGATCACGCTGCCGCTGCTCGCGCCGACGCTCCTCTTCCTCGGCGTGATGACGACGATCGGCTACTTCCAGTTCTTCGCCGAGCCCTACGTCATGACGGGCGGGGGCGGTCCGCTGAACGCGACCCTCTCCGTGGGCCTCCTGATGTACAAGGCCGGATTCCGCTGGTGGAGCATGGGCTACGCGGCCGCCGTCGCGTTCGTGCTCTTCGTCGTCGTGCTCGGGCTGACCGCCATCCAGTTCCGCCTGCAGAGGAGGAGCGAGGCGTGAGGCGCGGCTGGAGTGTCGTCCTCGTTCCCGCGGCCGCTCGTGGCCGGGTCGATCCTCTCCCTCACCCCGCTCGTGTGGATGGTGTCGGCGTCGCTCATGCGGCCCGGCGAGGCGAGCGAATTTCCCCCTCCGTTCTGGCCCTCCCGCCCCACCCTGGTGAACTACGTCGAGCTCTTCACGCGCCTCTCGCTCGGGCGCGCCCTCGCGAACAGCCTGCTCATTGCCGTCGCCACGACGCTGGGCGTCCTGCTCCTGAACTCTCTGGCCGGCTACGCCTTCGCGAAGCTCCGCTTCGGCGGCCGGGAGCGGCTCTTCCGGATCCTCGTGACCGCGCTCGTCATCCCCGCTCCGGTCGCGATGCTTCCGCTCTTCCTCATGCTGCGCTCCGTGGGCCTGGTCAACACCTACCTCGGTGCGATCCTGCCGGGCACGGCCGGGATCCTGGGCATCTTCCTGATCCGCCAGTTCGCGCGCTCGATCCCCGACGACGTCCTCGACGCCGCGCGGCTGGAGGGGGCCGGCGAGCTCCGCATCTACTGGACCATCGTCCTGCCGCTCCTGCGGCCGGTGCTCGCCACGCTCGCGATCATCACGTTTCTTTCGACGTGGAACGACTTCGTCTGGCCGCTGGTCGTCCTGACCGACGAGTCGCGCTACACGCTGCCGGTCGCGCTGGCGAGCCTGATCGCCGAGCACGTCCCCGACACCGAGCTGATGATGGCGGGCTCGGTGTTGACCGTCCTTCCCGTGCTGCTGCTCTTTCTCGCCCTGCAGAAGCAGTACATCCAGGGCATCACGCTCGGGGGAATCAAGGAGTGAGACGCGCGTGGGCGGTCGCCGGGCTCCTCGCGCTCTCGGTTCGCCGCGCGCGCCGACGCCGTCGCGGAGAGACGCCGTGGTGCTCGACGCGTTCGACGGGATTGGCGGCTGGATCGCCGCGCCGTCGGAGGGCGTCCGTCTGGACCTGCGTCCCGACGCGGGGCCCTCGGGCGGCGCGTTGCGGCTGGACTTCGACTTCCGGGGCCACGCGGGATGGGCGGCGGCGCGCAAGGCGTTCCCGCGGACGCTCCCCGAGAACTGGGCGATCGCCTTCACGCTCCGCGCCGATGCGCCCGTGGAGACGCTCGAGTTCAAGCTCCTGGACCGCACGGGGGAGAACGTCTGGTGGTCGGTCCGGCGCGACTTCGAGTTCCCGCGGGAATGGACGACGCTCCGGTATCGCAAGCGGCAGGTCGCGTTCGCCTGGGGGCCCGCGCACGGCGGCGAGCTGCGCGATCTCGGTTTCGTCGAGATCACCGTGACCGCGTCGGCCGGCGGCGCCGGGTCGGTGTGGATCGCGGCGCTGACCCTCGAGGAGCTCCCCGCGGCGAATGCGCCGCTTCCGCCGCCGCGCTCCTGGAGCTCCGATCCCGGCGGGGGTGAGCGGCAGGAGCTGCTCCTCGATTTGGGAGGGCGGCGCGAGCTCGGCGGCCTCACGCTCGACTGGGACGCCGCCGACTTCGCGCGGCGCTACGACGTCGAGCTCTCGAACGACGGGCGGGACTGGGAGCGCGCGCGATCGGTCGCGGCGAGCCGCGGCGGGCGCGCGTGGATCGCGCTTCCCGACGCCGACGCCGCGTTCGTCCGACTGCGTCTCGCGCAGAGCGGGCGCGGCCGCGGCTACCGGCTCGCCCGGATCCGTGTCGAGCCGCCCGGAGTTTTCGGAGACGCCCACGCGGTTTCTCGAGGCCGTGGCCCGCGATTCGCCGCGCGGGGCGTGGCCGCGCTCCCTCGTCGGGGAGCAGGTCTACTGGGCGGTCGTCGGCGTGGACGGGGGCGCGGAGAAGGGCCTCCTCTCCGAGGACGGCGCGCTCGAGACCGGCCGGGGCGCGTTCTCGGTCGAGCCGTTCCTGCGGGTTCAGGGGGAAGGGCGCCTGCTCGGCTGGGCCGACGCCGACGCGTCGCAGCGGCTGGAGGGGGCCGGCGAGGACCTGCCCCTTCCCATTCCTGTCGCCACGCGCCGCCTCCCGGAGGCTCTCTCGCTCGAGGTGACGGCCTTCGCCGACGGGCCGCGGGACGCGTCCACGCTGCGGGCGCGGTACCGCGTGCGAAACACGGGGGCGTCGGAGATCCGCGCCACGCTCGTGCTGGCCCTGCGGCCGGTGCAGGTCAACCCGCCGTGGCAGTTCCTCAACACGCCCGGGGGATTCGCTCCGATCCGGAAGATCGCGTGGGACGGACGCGCCGTGGCGGTCGACGGGGCGCGGTTCGTCGTCCCGATCACCCGCGGCGCGCGGTTCTCGGCGGCGCGGTTCGACGACGGCGAGATCGTCTCCCGCTGGTCCGAGGGCGTTCCGGCGGAGACCTCCGGGGCCGAGGATCCGGACGGGCGCGCGTCGGGCTCTCTGGCGTGGGACCTGGCGGTCGGGGCCGGGGGTTTCCGCGACGTGGAGCTCGCGGTGCCGCTCGCGCGCGCGAAGACGGAGGCGCCCGCCCTCGCCGGTGCGCCGGAGGACTTCGAGGCCCGATTACGCTCGGCCTCCGCCGCCTGGAGCGAACGGGTCGGGCGCGTGAAGATCTCGCTCCCGCCCGCGTACGCGCGCTATCGCCAGGACCGCCGCCGCGAACCTCGCGTGGATCCTGGTCGACCGAGACGGTCCGGCCCTGCAGCCGGGGACGCGCTCCTACGCGCGCTCGTGGATACGCGACGGGGCGCTCATGTCCGAGGCCCTCCTGCGGCTCGGGCACGCGAAGGAGGCGGGGGAGTTCCTCGCGTGGTACGCGCCGTTTCAGTTCGAGAACGGCGCCGTTCCGTGCTGCGTGGATCGGCGGGGGGCCGATCCCGTGCCCGAGCACGACAGCCACGGCGAGCTGATCTATCTGGCGGGCCGTTACTTCGACTTCACGCACGACCGCGCGGCGCTCGACGCGGTCTGGCCCCGTCTCTTCGCGGCCGCCGACCACCTCGACGCCCTGCGCGCGCAGCGGCGCACCGCGGAGTATCGGAGCGCCGCGAAATCCGCCTTCTTCGGGCTCCTGCCCGAGTCCATCAGCCACGAGGGGTACTCCGACCATCCGGTGCACTCGTACTGGGACGACTTCTGGGCGCTGCGCGGGCTCGCCGACGCCGCGCGGCTCGCGCGCCTCCTGGGCCGCGCGGCGGAGGCGCAGCGCTTCGCCGAGTCCTCGCGGGAGATGCAGGCGGACGTCGAGGCCTCGCTGCGGCGCGTGATCGCGGAGCGGAAGATCGACTTCATCCCGGGCTCCGCGGACCTCGCCGACCTCGACGCGACCTCCACCACGATCGCGCTCGACCCCTGCGGGCAGAGCGGACGACTCCCCGAGCCGGAGCTCGAGCGGACCTTCGAGAGGTACTGGGAGCGCTTCCAGAAGCGGCGAGCCGATCGAACCGCCGACGGAGCGGACTACACGCCCTACGAGTGGCGCATCGTAGGCAGCTTCGTGCGCCTGGGCTGGCGCGAGCGCGCGGGGGAGCTCGCGGCGTTCTTCATGGGGGACCGGCGGCCGGAGGGCTGGAGCCAGTGGGCGGAGGTCGTCTGGCCGCGCGTGCGCGAGCCGAAGTTCATCGGCGACATGCCGCACGGGTGGGTGGCCGCCGACTTCCTCCGGTCGTTCCTCGACCTGTTCGCCTACGAGCGCGACGGCGACGACGCGCTGGTCGTGGGAGCGGGCATCCCGCTCGAATGGATGCGCGAGGGCTCCGGCGTGGCGATCTCGGGGCTCCGCACGCGCTGGGGCACGCTCGACCTCGCGCTGTCGGCCACCGGAGCCGAGGTCGCCACGGTTCGTGTACGGCTCGGCGGCACCGCGGCCCCTGCGGGCGGCTTCGCGATCCCCTGGCCGCTGCCGGGAGATCGCGTCTCTGCCACCGTCGACGGGCGCCCGGTCCCCGCGGCCGCCGAGATCGTCGTTCGCCGGTTGCCGGCGGAGGTCGTCCTGCGGGGACGCCCGTGAGCCCGCCGCGCGCGCTCCCCGCGAATCGCTACGGCCGCTTCTCCGCCGACGGCCGGGAATACGTGATCACGGACCCGCGGCCTCCGCGGCCGTGGGTCAACGTCATCGCGAACGAGCGCGTGGGACTCGCCGTCAGCCACACCGGCAGCGGCTTCTCGTGGATCGACAACTCGCAGCTCGCGACGGTGACGCGGTGGCAGCAGGATCTGGCGGCCGACCGCTCCGGCAAGTTCGTCTACGTCCGCGACGCGGAGGACGGCCGCGTCTGGTCGCTCTCGCCCTCGCCGACGTGGGCGCCGCTCGAGCGCTACGCGTGCCGGCACGGCTTCGGCTACACCGTGTTCGAGGCGCTCCACCACGGGATCGCGTCGCGCTGGACCCTCTTCGTCGACGTGGAGGAGACCGTCGAGCTGTGGCTGGTCGAGCTCACGAACGTCTCCGGCCGCGCGCGGCGGCTGTCGGCAAGCGGATTCCTCGAGTGGTGCTGCGGCGTGTCGCCCTCGCCGCGCCGCGAGTTCGCCCGGCTCTTCCTCGAGACCTGGCGCGACGAGCCGCGGCGCGCCGTGTTCGCCCGCAACCACATGTGGGACGTCCCCTCGAAGGCGTTCGGGCACTGGAACACGAGCTTCCCGTTCGTCAGCGCGTTCGCCGCGACCGAGGCCGTGGACGCGGACGTGGACGCCGAGGGGGACAAGGCCGCGTTCCTGGGGCGCTTCGGCGACCTCCCGGATCCGGCGGCGCTTCGCGAGGCGGCCTGGGCGTCCCGCTTCGGCCGCCACGAGGATCCCATCGGCGCGCTGCGCGTCCCGATCGCCTTCGCTCCCGACGAGACGCGGCGCCTCGGCTTCGCGCTGGCGACCGCGGGCGACGCCGGCGAGACCGCGGACCTCCTGGATCGCTTCGGCCGGCTCGACGCGATCGACGCCGCGCTCGCGCGCGTGGGCCCCGCCTGGGAGAAGCGGCTCGCCGCCCACCGCCTCGAGACGCCGGAGGCCTCCCTCGACGCGGTCGTCAACGACTGGGCCCGCTACCAGGCGATCTCGGCGCGGCTCTGGGGACGCTGCGGCTACTACCAGCAGAGCGGCGCCTTCGGGTTCCGCGATCAGCTCCAGGATTCCCAGGTCTGGCTCACGATCGAACCCGAGCGCTGCCGGCGGCAGCTGCGGCTCCACGCCGCCCACCAGTTCGCCGACGGCTCGGTCTACCACTGGTGGCATCCGCTGACCGAGCAGGGCCACGTCACGACCATGACGGACGACCTGCTGTGGCTCGCGTTCGTCGCCGCGAGCCACATCCGCGAGACCGGGCGAGCTCGGGATCCTCGACGACGAGTCCCCGTACCTCGACGCGCCGGCGCCGGCCCCGCTCTCCGACCACGTCCTGCGCGCGTTTCGACGCGTCTTCGCGCGGACGAGCCCCCGCGGCATCCCGTCCATGGGCGCCGGCGACTGGAACGACGGATTGTCGGCGATGGGGCTCTCCGAGCGCGGCGAATCGTTCTGGCTCGCGGAGTTCCTCGCGGGACTCCTCCGCGACTGGGCCGAGATCTGGACTCGCCGCGGGCTCCCCGGACTCGCCGCGGAATTCGCGGACCGGCGGGAGGCGCTGGTCGCCGCGATCAATCGCCACGGCTGGGACGGCGAATGGTATCTGCGGGGCACGACCGACTCGGGCCGCCCGATCGGCGCCTCGGCGGACCGCGTGGCGCGCATCTTCCTGAATCCGCAGACCTGGGCGATCCTCTCCGACGTCGCTGCCGCCCGAGCGCGTCGCGCGATGCCTGGCCGCGGTCCGGCGACACCTCGTCTCGGATGCGGGCGCCCTGCTGCTCGCGCCGGCGTTCGACGAGCCCGTTCCCGAGATCGGCTACATCACCCGCTACGCTCCGGGCCTTCGCGAGAACGGCGGCGTCTACACCCACGCGGCGACGTGGGCGATCGCGGCCGCGGCGAAGGCGAAGGACGCGGAGCTCGCCGGGCGGCTGCTCGCGGCGATCAACCCCGCCGAGAAGGATCCGGATCGCTACTTCGCGGAGCCCTACGTCCTGCCCGGCAACGTGGACGGGCCCGATTCCCCGCACCACGGCCGCGGCGGCTGGACGTGGTACACGGGCTCCGCCGCGTGGCTGCATCGCGTCGTGGCCGAGTGGATCCTGGGCGTGCGGCCGGAGTGGGAGGGTCTCCGGATCGACCCCTGCCTGCCGCCGGGCTGGGACCGCGCGCGCATGGTCCGCCCGTGGCGCGGGGAGAGCTGGGAGATCGAGATCGCGCGCGGGGAGGGGGCGCCCGGGCGGGTCGAGGTCGAGCTCGACGGCCGGCCTCTCCCGGAGAACCGGATCCCCGCGGCGGCCGCGTCCGCGTCGGCGGCCGGCCGGCATCGGGTCCGGGTCCGCGTGCCCTAGCGCCCGCCGTCGGCCGCGGCGAGCGCGTGGTCGTCGTCGTCGTCGAGCGCCTCGCCGTGGCTCGCGATCACGCGCGCGTAGAGCCGCGCGCTCGCCTTCGCCTTCCGCTCCTGCGTCTCGTAGTCCACGCGGATCAGGCCGAACCGCTTGGACGTCCCCTCGGACCATTCGAAGTTGTCGAGGAGGGACCAGACGAAGTAGCCGCGCACGTCGGCTCCCGCCTCGATCGCGGCGTGGACGGCGCCGAGGTGATCGCGCAGGTAGGCGACGCGCAGGGAATCCGACACGTCCGCGCCCTCCGGCGGCGGTTCGTCGGCGAACGCGGCGCCGTTCTCGGTGACGTAGAGGGGGATCTCACCGTAGCGTCCGCGCACCCAGAGCAGGGTCTCGGCGAGCCCGTCGGGGTAGACCTCCCAGCCCATCTCCGTGTGCAGGCCCGGCTGGCGCACGCGCGCGGCGCGGACCGGCCACGCGTCGTCGTCGTGCTTCATGACGCCGCGGGTGTAGTAGTTGACGCCGAGGAAGTCGATCGGCCGGCGCATCGCGTCGAGGTCCGCGTCGGCGGATCGGGGCCACGCCTCGCCGAAGATCGCCGGCAGCTCCTCCGGATGGCGGCCGAGGATCGCCGGATCGAGGTACTGGCGGTTCATGTAGGCGTCGGACCTCCGGGCCGCCTCGCGGTCGTCCTCCGACTCGGAAGCGGGGTGCTTCGGCTCGAGGTTGACGACGAGGCCGATCCGGGCCGCGCCCGCCTCCGCGCGAAGCGCGTCGACCGCCGCGCCGTGGGCGCGGAGCAGATTGTGCGACGCGATCGGCGCCTCGAAGAGGCTTCGGTGCCCGGGCGCCAGCTTGCCGTGGAGGTAGCCGCCGTCGGTGATGACCCACGGCTCGTTGAGCGTCGCCCACATCGGCACGCCCGCGAGCGCGCGCGCCGCCGTCGCGGCGTAGTCGGCGAACCAGCGTGCGATGTCCCGGTTCAGCCAGCCCCCGCGGTCGTCCAGCGCCGCCGGCAGGTCCCAGTGGTACAGCGTGGCGAGCGGCCGGATCCCCGCCTCGAGGAGTGCGTCGACGAGCCGGCGGTAGAAGTCGAGGCCCCTCGCGTTGACGGCGCCGGTCCCCTCCGGAAGGACGCGCGACCACGAAATGCTGAAGCGGTACGCGGTGAGCCCCAGGCGCTTCATCCACTCGACGTCGCCCCGCCAGCGGCGGTAGTGGTCGCAGGCGACGTCTCCGGTGTCGCCGCCGCTCACGAGACCGGGCGTGTGGCTGAACCGATGCCAGATCGACGGCCCGGCGCCGTCGGCGAGGGGAGAGCCCTCGACCTGGTACGCCGACGTGGCCGCGCCCCAGAGGAAGCCTTCGGGAAATCGAAACGGAGACACGGGCCGCGTCTACGGCTCGAAGCGCTGGAACACCGGGAGCCAGCCGCGGGTCATGAAGTCCGACAGGGTGAGGAGCAGCAGGATCGCGAGCCAGAAGAGCCCGCCGGCGATGACGATCTGCATGAGCCGCCGGCTGTACTTGATGTGCATGAAGAAGAGCACGACCAGTGTCGCCTTGAACGCGGCGATCCCGAGCGCCACGACCGTGCTCCAGGGCCCGAGGTCCACGAACGACACCGCGGTCGTCGTGCCGGTCATCAGGAGGAGGATGGCGAAGACGGCGACGTAGATCCGCGGCGAGACGATGTGCTCGCTCATCGCCGGCGACCGGACCGCTTCGCCTCCGCCCCGGTGGGTGGCGCCGGGGTCGCTCACTTCAGGTGCCTCCCGATCAGGTAGAGCAGGGGAAAGAGGAAGATCCACACGATGTCCACGAAGTGCCAGTACAGCCCGGAGACCTCGACGGGGCTGTGGTACTCGGGCGTGAAGCGGCCGCGATACGCCATCACGAGCAGCGTGCCCACGATGCCGATGCCGATGATCATGTGCAGCGCGTGGAGGCCGGTCATCCCGAAATAGAGCGAGAAGAACATCTCCGCCGCCGGTTTGTCGGGACCCGGGAAGTGGAAGCCCGGGCCGGGAAGGAGGTGGTGGCGGATGTGGTCGGTGTACTCGACGGCCTTGATCCCCAGAAACGCGAATCCCAGGACGATGGTCGCCGAGAGGTACGCCAGGAGGGGCTTCCGGCGCCCCGTCGCGGCGCTGTGCACGGCCATCGCCATCGTGAGACTGCTGATGATCAGAACGGCCGTGTTGATCGTGCCGAGCAGGATGTCCATGTGCTGGCTCGCGTGCGCGAAACCGACGGGGTCCTGCCAGCGGTAGACGGTGTAGGTCAGGAAGAACCCGCCGAAGAACAGGATCTCGGTGACGAGGAAGACCCACATCGCGAGCGTCGACGCGTCGCGCTGCTGCTCCATCGACACGAAGTGGTGCTGCAGGCGGGAGGCGGCGTATTCCTCACGAGAGAGCGGTCTTGCGTCAGCCAACGGCGGCGACCTCCGTCTTCGGGCGGTATTCGTAGGGCTCCCAGTCGACGACCGGCGTGACCGGGAAGTTCTCGGTCGGAGGGGGCGAGGTCGTGCGCCACTCGAGGCCGGTGGCGCCCCAGGGGTTCGAGGACGCGTCCCTCCCGTAGCGCATCGACCAGAACAAATAGGCGAGCGGCAGGACGTAGCCGAAGCCGAGGATCGAGGCGCCGGCGGTGGACATGACGTTCAGGACCTGGAACTCGGGCGGATACGAGTGGTAGCGCCGCGGCATTCCCAGGTAGCCGAGGATGAACTGCGGGAAGAAGGTGAGGTTGAAGCCGACGAAGACCACGAACGCCGCGAACTTCGCGAGCCCCTCCGGGTACATCTTGCCGGAGATCTTCGGCCACCAGTAGTGGATGCCGCCGAGGTATCCCATGATGGCGCCGCCCACCATGATGTAGTGGAAGTGCGCGATGATGAAGTACGTGTCGTGCACGTGCACGTCCACGCCGAGCGTCGCGAGGAAGAGGCCGGTCAGGCCGCCGATCGTGAAGAGCCCCACGAAGCCGAACGCGTAGAGCATCGGCGTGCGCCACGAGATCGAGCCCTTGTACATCGTGGCGGTCCAGTTGAAGACCTTGATGGCCGAGGGGATCGCCACGAAGAACGACATGAGCGAGAAGAAGAGTCCGGCGTACACCGACTGCCCGGACACGAACATGTGGTGGCCCCAGACGAGGAAGCCCAGGACGGCGATCGAGATCGACGCGTAGGCCACGAACTTGTAGCCGAAGACGCTCTTGCGCGAGAACGTCGGGACGATCTCCGAGACCACACCCATCGCCGGCAGGACCATGATGTAGACGGCCGGGTGCGAGTAGAACCAGAAGAGATGCTGAAAGAGCACCGGGTCGCCGCCGAGCGCCGGATCGAAGAACCCGAAGTGGAAGATGCGCTCGAGGGCGACCAGCAGGAGCGTCACCGCGATGACCGGCGTCCCGAGCACGAAGATCATGCTCGTCGCGTAGGAGGACCAGACGAAGAGCGGGAGCCGGAACCAGGTCATTCCCGGCGCGCGCATGGTGTGGATCGTCACGATGAAGTTGAGGCCCGTCAGGATGGAGGAGAAGCCGGTGATGAAGATGCCGAGCGCGGCCGGGATCACGCGCGAGCTCGTCGAGGAGATGGTGCTCAAGGGCGCATAGAACGTCCAGCCGGTGTCGACGCCGCCGTGCACGATGGCCCAGAGCGTGAAGAGCCCTCCGACCATGTAGATGTACCAGGAGAGGAGATTCAGGCGGGGAAACGCCAGGTCCTTGGCCCCGATCATCATCGGGATGAGGAAGTTGCCGAGAACGGCCGGGATCGAGGGGATCAGGAAGAAGAACACCATGACGATCGCCGTGCATCGTGAAGAGCTTGTTGTAGGTCTCGGGCTGGACGAGGTCGCCCTCCGGCGTCAACAGCTCGAGCCGGATCAGCAGCGCGAAGAGGCCGCCGAGGAAGAAGAAGAACGTGATCGACGCGAGGTAGAGCAGCGCGATCCGCTTGTGGTCGCGCGTGAGCAGCCAGCTACTTCACGCCGTAGCCGGCGTTCAGGTAGGTCGCGCGCGGAGGCGTCTCGGCGAGGGGCGGGGTCAATTCGGCGGACATGGCTACGGGTTCCTTTCCTTTCGTCGGCAGGCTTCCGCTCGACGGGCCCGCCCGTCTCCTGGCCGGGGCGGTCTCGGGGCGCGGCTGCGGTTCGTCGGCGGCAGCACCGGGTGCCGGACGCCGGGCTGGGAGCGACAGGATGTAGGCGATGAGCTCCAGCACGCCCTCCTCGCTGATGTGCCCCTGGAACGTCGGCATGATGGGCTGGAACCCGTCGACGAGCTTCGCCGTGCGGGTTCAGGATCGACTCGCGGATGTAGCTCTCGTCGGCCACGATCGTCCGTCCGTTCGCGAGGCGTGACCGTCCGGCCGAAGAGGCCCTCGAGGTTCGGCCCGCGCGCCTGCGAGTCGGGACGGTGGCAGCTGTTGCACGCGTGCTGCGGGAAGAGCTTGGCCGCTCCGGCGGACGCGAGCGAGCCCGACCCGCCCCCGCCGCGCGAGCCAGCTCTGGTAGTCGATCGGGCTCCATCACGTCTACCCAGCCGATCATCTTCGCAGTGGTTGGTCCCGCAGTACTGGGCGCAGAAGAGGTGGTAGCGCGCCGGCCTTCGTCGCCTGGAACCAGGCGTCGTGTAGCGGCCGGGCACGACGTCCTGCTTCATGCGGAACGCCGGCACGAAGAAGCTGTGGATCACGTCCTCGGAGGTCATCTCGAGCTCGACCGGCCGACCGACGCGGGACGTGCAGCTCGTTGATCTCGCGCTGGCCCGTCGGGTGCTGGAGCTTCCACATCCACTGCTTGCCGACGACGTAGACCTGCAGCGCGTCGTCCGGCGGCCGGTTCATGCGGAAGTAGACCTTGGCGCCCCAGACGAAGAACGTCATGCGCGATGCCGAGCGGAATCGATCGTCCAGGTGATCTCGAGCGCGCAGCGCTCCCGTGGATCGTCGGCGGCACGTCGTCCTCGGAGCGCCGCCGGTAACGTGATCGCGAAGACGATGACGAGCACCGCGATGAGCACGCGAGAAGAACGCGCTGACGGCGAGCAGGTAGAAGTAGAGGCGTCGACCTGCGACGCGATCGTCGAGGCGCCTTCGGGGAAGAGCGGAAAGTCGGTCTGCATCGTAGCTTCGCGCCTGCCCGCCGGACTCGCGGAGGGCGCGGCTGGCCTCGCGCCGCCGCTCGCGCCGGACGCATCACGAGGACGAAGGCCGCGAGGATCAGCACCGCCCCGGCGCCGCCGACCCGCAGCATGTTCATCACGACGGCGCCGTAGCGTCCCGACCGTCGGGTCGTAGTGGTAGCAGTAAGCAGGAGCTGGTCGACGGGCGTGCCGATCTTCCGGTCGGACGCCTCGACGAGGCCCAGCCGCAGGTCTCGCGGCGCGTAGTCGATGCCGTAGAAGTAGCGCGACAGGCGGCCGTCCGGCGTCGCGACGAAGATCGCCGCCGCGTGCGCGAACTGGCCGGTCCGCTCGTCGCAGCGCGTAGCGGAAGCCGACGGCCTCCGTGAGCCGCTCGATCGACGCGCGGGCGCCCGGTCAGGAAGTGCCAGCCCCCGGCGGCGCCGGAGCGGCCGTAGGCGTCGAGGTAGGCCTTCTTCTTCGCGGCGGCGTCGGCGGGCCGCTCGCGCGGGTCGAAGCTGACGGTCACGACCTCGAACTCCTTGCCGACGTCGAAGGAGAGCGCCTTCAGCGAGCCGAGGAGCCCGTTCAACACCTGCGGTGCAGAGCATCGGGCAGTTGTAATAGGCGAGGACGAGGATCGACGGGCGAGTTGCCGAAGTACTGGCGAGAGCCGCACGGCGCGTCCCTCTCGTCCTTGAAGACCGCGTCGAGCGGCAGGCTCGCGCCGAGCCGCTGCGTCGATGCCGACCTGGCGCAGGATCGCCGGCCGCTGGTCGAGGGCCGGGCTCGCCGAGGCCGGCGTCGTCGCCGGCGCGATGGCCGTCGCAATCTTCGGCGCCGAGGCCGCCGTCTTCGGTGGCAGGGACGCGGTCTGAGCGGCCGCCGGGAGCGCCCGGAGGGCGAGAGCGGCGGCCATGGCGAGTCCGGCCACGACCCTCATGGGCGCGCCCCTCCGTCGGCGGCCGGCGCCGGCACGGGCTCCGGAGTTGGCTCCGGAAGCGGCATCCCGCCGGGAACGCCGTGCTCGACGACGAGCATCATCGCGCGGTCGATCGGGATCCGCGCGATGCCCGCCTTGCGGTCGACCCACCCGTACGTCGAGAGCTGCCCGTCCTCGGCGGCGCGCAGCGCGAGCCTGGGCTCGAGCGGCAGGGGCTCGAGCCGCGGTCCGGCCGGCGTTCGTCTCAGGCTCAATTCGAGGTGCGGGGACAGGACGGGCTGCGCGGCCCTCTCCTGCGCCGCGAAGACCCGGAAGACGACCCAGCACGGCGACGGCCGCGAGGACGCATCCGACGAACAGCCAGATGCCGAACCACACGACCGCCGAGGTCTCGACGTCGCGCTCCTCGCGACCGATACCCGCCTGGGAGACCGGGCCGGGCTCAGTGGGCGGCATGTTCGATCGCTCCGGCGAGGTCCGGATCGTAGCGGGGGAGCAGCGGCCGGCGGAGCAGCTGCCAGAGGAAGAACCAGAGCCACACGCCGCCGAGCGCGATCCAGGCGGCGAAGTCGAGCCAGTGGACCTCGAGGCGTCCCGGTGAGAAGACCGGGCGGATGAGCCAGAAAAGATCCACGGCGCGCATCGCGACGACGAACAGAGCGACCGACGCGAGGAGCCGCGGGTTTCGGTTCGCGTCGGCGGGGAGCAGCAGCAGGAACGGCAGCGCGAAGTGCAGGAGGACGATCGCGACGCCGAACCAGCCCCACCCGCCGTGCAGCCGCTCGAGATACCAGGGGATCTCCTCGGGCAGGTTGCCGGCCCAGATGATGAGGTACTGGGAGAAGGACACGTACGCCCAGAACATGATGAAGGCGAACAGGAGCTTGCCGAGATCGTGGAGGTGCTCGGGGCTCAGGAACTTCGACAGCGGCTCGAACCGCGCGAGGAGGATCGTGACCGCCGTGACGAACGCGAGGCCCGAGAGCGCCTGGCCCGCCATGAGCAGAACGCCATACATGGTCGAGTACCAGTGCGGCTCGAGCGACATCAGCCAGTCGATCGACCAGAACGTGATCGTGAGCCCGTACGTCAGGACGCCCGCCCCGGAGATCAGCTGGAGCCGCCGCAGGACCGAGGGGTCCGCGGAACGGTCCTCCTCCTGCGACCAGCGGTTGAGGAAGTAGGCGAGCAGTAGCCAGACGGCGGCGTAGACGACGAAGCGTCCCAGGAAGAAGCTCGTGTTGAGGTAGAGCGCCTTGTGACGCAGGATCGGGTCCCGCGCGACCTCCTCCGGCCGGGCCCAGGGATACAGCGTCTTCAGCCCCGCGAGCATCGGGAGGAAGAAGAGGACCACGAGCGGCAGCGTCCGCGTCGCCGCCTCGAGCGGACGGCGGATCGGGACGCCCCACGCGCCCCCGGTCAGGTACCGCAGCATGAGCACGGCGAGCGCGCCGAGCGCGATTCCGGCCCAGAACACGCAGGCGAAGAGGTAGGACCGGAAGAACTGGACCGGCTGGAGGATCGCACCCGCCACGCAGAGGGCGCACCCGACGATGCCGGCGAGGAGCACCGGCCCGCGCGCGCGGGAGACCGCGGCCGTGAGATCCGCCGGGGCGGGGCCGATGAGAGGAGCCGCGCTCATCGCGACGCTCCCCCGCCTGGCCGCCCCGAGAGAGGAAACGGCGCCGGCGCCGGCGTCGGCAGCGGCGTCTGGGCGACGGCCGGCTGGCCCTCGAGCCGCGCGCGCTCCTCCGCCGGCAGGCTGTCGATCGGGGCGTTCTCCGAGAGCTGGAGCGCGCGCACGTAGGCCACGATCGCCCAGCGGTCGGGGACTTCGATCTGCGAGGAGTAGTCCGGCATGGCGCCGAACCCGTTGCTGATGACGTCGAAGAGATGGCCGACCGGAGCTTCGCGCAGGCGCGCGATGTGGAACGACGGCGGCGGCCGGTAGCCGCGCCGGACGACCATGCCATCGCCGGTGCCGGTGCGGTCGTGGCAGGGCGAGCAGAAGATGTCGTAGCGCTGCCGGCCCCGTTCGAGCAGAGGCTCGTCCACGCTCATCGGAAACGCGGTCACGAGCGCGCCGCCGGCGTCGCGTCCGGCGAAGACCCGCGAGTCCTCGCGCAGGAAGCCGCGCGCGACCGTGCCTTCCGGCAGCGGCCGGGCCTGGCGGCGATCCTCGAAGAAGTCGCTGCGGCGCAAGTCCTTGTACTTGGGCTGGTCGTACATTTCCTGACGACACGCGAGGGGCGATGCGAGCAGGCCGGCAGCGATCAACAACTTTAGATTGCGCACTTACTCCTCCACCTCGGAGATGTCGTGCGCGCCGAGGGTCTCGAGGAATCGCCGGCAGCCGTCGCGGTCGAAGCTCGGATCCCGCGCCTCGATGCAGAGGAAGAAGCGGTCTCGCGACGCGAGCGCGAAGCGGGGCGCGTTGAAGACGGGGTGGTAGGGCATGGGGAGGCCGTTCAGGGCGATCATGCCGAGGACCGCGGCGAACGAGGCGAAGAGGATCGTCAGCTCGAAGGTGATCGGGATGAACATCGGCCAGCTCGCGAACGGCCGGCCGCCGACGTTGACGGGGTAGTGCACCGCGGCCGAGAACCACTGCATGAGCAGGCCCGTTCCGCAGCCTGTCAGGCCGCCGATCAGGACGATGAGCGGGAGCTTCGTCCGCTTCAGCCCGAGGGCCTTGTCCATTCCTGGATCGGGAACGGGCTGAACGTGTCGACGTAGCGGTAGCCCTCCGCCCGCGTGCGGCCCGCCGCCTCGAGGAGGTCGCCCGGGCTGTCGAACTCCGCGATGAGCCCGTAGAGCACGGGACCCGTCTTCGTCACGGCCGGCGTGTGGGCGTTCGCCGGCCCGCTCATACCTCGTCCTCCAGGCGTCCCGGCGAGGGCTGCGGCTCTCCATGGACGTCCGCCTCGGGAACCAGCGTGCGCATCTCGAAGATCGAGATCATCGGCAGGAGCCGGATGAAGAGGAAGACGAGCGCGAGGAAGAAGCCGATCGTGCCGATGAAGATCGACCAATCCCAGAAGGTGCCCGCGTACATGCCCCACGACGAGGGCAGAAAGTCCCGGTGGAGGCTCGTGACGACGATGACGAAGCGCTCGAGCCACATGCCCGCGTTCACGACCATCGCGATGCACCAGAGGATCCAGGGCGTCGAGCGGTTGCGCTTGAACCAGAGCAGCTGCGGCGTGACGATGTTGCACGCGATCAGCGCCCAGTAGTAGTGGCGGTACGGCCCGGTGATGCGATTCCAGACGGAGTACTTCTCGAAGACGTTCCCGCTGTACCAGCCCATGAACGCCTCGATCATGTAGCCGTACGCGACGATGAGGCCCGTCGCCAGCATGATCTTCGCCATGTTCTGGAGGTGGCGCAGCGTGATGAAGCCCTCGAGCCCATAGACGGCGCGCAGCGGGATCGCGAGCGTCAGGACCATCGCGAAGCCGGCGAAGATCGCGCCCGCCACGAAGTAGGGCGGGAAGATCGTCGAGTGCCAGCCCGGGATGATCCCGATCGTGAAGTCGAAGCTGACGACCGTGTGGACCGAGACGACGAGCGGCGTCGCGAGCCCGGCGAGCAGCAGATACGCGACCTCGTAACGGTGCCAGTGCGCCGCCGAGCCGCGCCAGCCGAGCGCGCACCATGCCGTAGACGACCTGGAAGAACTTCGCGCTTGGCGCGGTCGCGCAGCGTCGCGAGGTCGGGGATGAGGCCGACGTACCAGAAGAGCAGCGAGACCGTCGCGTAGGTCGACACGGCGAAGACGTCCCAGACGAGAGGGCTGCGGAACTGCGGCCACAGCGCCATCGTGTTGGGATACGGCAGCAGCCAGTAGGCGAGCCAGGGCCGGCCCAGGTGCAGGAGCGGGAAGAGCCCCGCGCTGCGCGACCGCGAAGAGCGTCATCGCCTCCGCGAAGCGGTTGATCGACGTCCGCCACTCCTGGTGGAGCAGGAGCAGGATCGCGGAGATGAGCGTGCCGGCGTGTCCGATGCCGATCCACCAGACGAAGTTGACGATCGCGAATCCCCAGCCGACCGGGATGTTGATGCCCCAGATGCCGATGCCCTTCAGCAGGAGGTAGCCGATCGCGGCGAAGAGCCACAGCGTGACGGAGAACGCGAGCAGGAATCCGACCCACCAGAAGCGCGGCGTGCGCTTGGCGAGGACGATCGCCGAGATCTTGTCCGTGACCGAGGCGAACGTGTGCCCCGGCTCGAGGATCTCGGTGCTGCGGGGATCGTCGATCGGCGGCGTGCGGCTCATTTCTGGCCCGTTTCGTCGTCGAGCGCCGTGTGCGGGAAGGTGGTGGTGACGGGGTCCGCAAGCGCGGGGTTCGGATTGCGGATCGCGCTCAGGTACGTCGTCCGCGGGCGCGTTCCGAGGTCCCCCAGGAGGGCGTAGTTGCGCGGGTTCGCGCGCAACTTCGCGACCCGGCTCTCCTTGTCCTGGAGGTCGCCGAAGACGATCGCCTCGGCCGGACAGGTCTGTGCGCAGGCGGGCGTGATCTCGCCGTCGCGCACGCGGCGGCCCGCGAGCTCCGAGTCGATCTTCGTCGCGTTGATGCGCTGGACGCAGTACGTGCACTTCTCCATCACGCCGCGCCAGCGGACGGTCACGTCGGGATTGGCGAGCATCCGCATGCTCGGCGCGCGAAAGTCCGTCCCGTAGTGGTAGAAGTTGAACCGCCGCACCTTGTAGGGACAGTTGTTCGAGCAGTACCGCGTCCCGACGCAGCGGTTGTAGACCATGTCGTTCAGCCCCTCGGCGCTGTGGACGGTCGCGCCGACGGGGCACACGAGCTCGCAAGGCGCGTCCTCGCAGTGCATGCAGGGGACGGGCTGGAAGAAATGCCGCGGGTTCTGCGGAGCACCGCCGTAGTAGTGGTCGATGCGGAGCCAGTGCATCTCGCGCCCGCGCCGCACCTGGTCCTTGCCGACGACGGGGATGTTGTTCTCCGACTGGCACGCGAGGACGCAGGCGTTGCAGCCCACGCAGGCCGAGAGATCGATCGCCATCGCCCACGCGTAGGTGTCCGGCGGGTGGGGCGCGTAGAGCGAGCCGGGCTGCTCCGTCGCCGCCTCCTCGCCGTGGCCGCCCTCCGCCGTCTTCGCCTTCGAGAAGTCCGCGAGAGACTCGGCGCGTACGATGTCGCGCCCTTCCATGTTCTGGTGCATCTGCGTGCACGCGATCGGATGCGTCTTGCCCGTCTTCCGGACCGTCAGCCCCTCCGCGGCCCACAGTGCCTCGGAGGTGCGCAGCCCGTAGGCGTCGAAGCCGACGCCCGACAGGACCCTTCCGCCGCGCCGGCGCCCGTAGCCGAGCCGCAGGACGGCCGTTCCGTCGGGAAGCCCGGGCTCGACCCATGCGGCGGCCTCGAGCGAGCGCTGGCCGACGGTGAGCGTGACGACGTCCTGCTTCTGAAGGCCCAGCCTCTGCGCGGTCTCGAGCGAGAAGAGGACGGCGTTGTCCCAGGTCAGCCGCGTGATCGGGTCGGGCAGCTCCTGGAGCCAGCCGTTGTTGGCGAAGCGGCCGTCGTAGATCTTCGGATCGGTCCGGAAGACGAGCTCGAGGGCGCCGCCTGTCGGAGTCGGAGTCGGCGCGCCGGGGGGCGCGGGCGGCGGCACCTGGACGATGGAGACCCTCTTCTCGGGCGACGCGGTGTCGGCGACGACGCCGTCGTGCAGCGCCCGCCGCCACGCGGTCTCGAAGTCGTGGCCGAGGCGCCCGCGCCAGTAGCCCCGGACGACGTCGTAGCCGGCGGACTCGGGCAGCCCGGCGAGCGCCGCGATGACCTCGTGGGCCGAGCGCCCGTCGTAGAGGGGGGAGATCAGCGGCTGCACGATCGACGCCGTGCCGTCGAACGCGCGCGCGTCGCTCCAGGCCTCGAGGTAGTGGGTCTCCGGGATGTGCCACTGGCACGCGGCGGAGGTCTCGTCCTTGTAGAGCGAGAGATGAATCCGGCTGGGAACCTTCGTGAGCGCCTGACCGAAGTCGAGATCGGCGGGGGCGGTGAACACCGGATTCCCGCCGAGGATCACGATCGTCGAGACGCGCCCGCCGGCCATGTCGGCGCAGAGCTCCTTGAGCCCCGCGAGCTGGTTCGACGGGCGCTCCGCGACCGGCTCGATGGCGCGGACCGTCTTGCCGAAGTTGCCGAGCGCGTGGTTGAGCGCGTGGCCGAGCGCGTGCACGGCCGGCGGCTGCTCGGGGCCCACGAGGACCGCGCTCCTGCCGGCATGCGCCTTGAGGTCCGCCGCGACCGCCGCGGCGAAGGCGGATTCCTGAGACGACGAGGTCGAAGTCGCCTCCGCCGCGCCGCCGACGCCGAGAAGCGCCGCGATCGCGCGCGCGACGCGCTCGAGGTCGCGGGCCGGCACCGGCAGCCGGTGGTCGGCGTTCGCGCCGGTCACCGTCGACGCGGTCTCGACGACGTAGAGGCGGTTCATCGCGCCGCTCTCGGGCCTCCGGCGCCGCGCGAACTGGCGCGTCAGCGCGAGGTGCGCCGGCCCGCACGCCAGGAAGTCGGCGCCGAGCGAGAGGATCACGTCGGCGCCCCCGAGGTCCGCCAGGACGTCCGCGTCCTCGCCGAACGCCAGCCGCGCGCCCTCGCGGACGTTGTCGGCCCCCGCCGGCTCCCACTGGATCCACCGCGCGCCCGGAAACGCGGACAGGAGGTTGCGGAGCTGGAGGCCGAGCGTCGGGGAGGAGACGGTCTCGGTCAGGATGCGCAGCCCCGCGCCTCCGTTCCTGCGCTCCGAGTCCGCCGTCCGGCGCGCCGCAGCGAGGAACGCGGCCCAGGGGCGGATCTCTTCGAGATGCTCCAGGGTCTGCGAACGGTCCGGGTCGTAGAGCGTGTAGATCGAGGCCTGGGAGAAGAGGTCGGCCGCGCCGAGGCTCGCCGGATGCAGCGCGTTGCCCTCGATCTTCGTCGGGCGTCCGGAGTGGCTCTCGACGAGGAGCCCGGTCGCGTAGCCGGAGACGGTCATCGCCGTCGCGAAGAAGAGCGGCCGGCCGCCCGGCACGATCTCCTCGGGCTGGCGGACGTAGGGGACGATCTTCTCGGTGGGCTGGCGGGTGCACCCGGTCAGGCCCGCGAGGGCGAGCGACACGCCCATGAACTTGATCAGGTCCCGGCGGTCGAAGCCCTCGGCCGCGACGGCGTTCTCGTCGCGCCGCAGCATCCGCTCGAACTCCGGCGTGCGCGCGAGCTCCTCGAGGCTGCGCCAGTAGCCCCGCCCGCGCTCCGTCTCGAGGCGCCGGCGCAGGGCGTCGAAATCGAGCGACGGCGGCTCGGGGGCTCCCCGCGTCGGCAGGAGCGAGGCGTTCGCGCTCATCTTCTCGTTCGTCTTCGCTGTGCTCATCGGTGACACGTCGAGCAGCTCTCGAGCACCGCCCGGCTCCTCAGCTCGTACTTCTTGACCAGCTCCGGCCCCAGCGTCGCCTGGTCCGCGGCCGGGACGTAACCCATCGTGAAGACTTCCTCCCGGGGACGGATGAATCGCTCCGGGTGGCGGTGGCACTCGAGACACCACGCCATCTGCAGGCGCGCGGCCTGCCGGACGAGAGGCATCTCGTCGACGCGGCCGTGGCAGGTCTCGCAGCCGATGCCCTTGTTCACGTGAATGGAGTGGTTGAAGTAGACGAAGTCCGGCAGGTCGTGCACGCGCGTCCACTCGATCGACTGGTTCGTCGCGGAAGCTCTCGCGCACCGGCTCGAGGTACGGGCTCTGGGCCCAGATCTGCGAGTGGCAGTTCATGCAGGTCTTCGTGGGCGGAATGCCCGCGAAGGCGGCCTTCTCGACGGAGGTGTGGCAGTAGCGGCAGTCGATCCCGATCGCGCCCGCGTGGTGCGCGTGGGAGAACTGGACCGGCTGGTCGCGGGCCACGTTCTGCTGGGTCGTGTAGGGCGAGGCCTCGAGGTCGTAGAAGAGCCAGAGCATGAGGCCGAGGAAAAGGACGCCTCCGAACACGGAGACGCGCGAGATCGTATTCGTGCTGCGATGGAAGATCTGCATGAATCGACTGCCGCGCGGCCTCCCAACCCCGAGTTGCGGCGTATTCTATTTCACGAAGAGAGGCCGGAACGGTCAGCCCGAAAGGGCAGCGGGCTGATACAGTCAGCCGAGCGCGACGGACCCGTCGCGAGGGATCGCATTCGCCATGGCCGCCGAGGCGGGCGGTCGCGGGATTTCTCTCTTCGCTCGAGATGTTGCGGGGGGGGGGCGCCCTCGAATCAGTCGTGGTGAAAGCCGAGGAGGTGGCGGAAGAATCCGCGCTTCTCCTCGTCGTGCCGCACGAGCAGTCTCTCGAGCTCGCCGCGCCGGAAGAAGATTCCCTGGCAGAAGGAGCACTTGTCGGTCTCGACTCCTTCGATCTCCTGATTGACCAGATCGTGTCCGCAGTTGGGACACTTCTTCCAGTGGAGCGCGCGCAGGCGCTCCGTCTCTTCGTTCTCGAGCCGCTCCCGTTCGGCCCGGCGCGCCTCCCGCGCCTTTTCGATCATCTCCGCCTCGTGTTGTCGGAACCAGCCGTATTCCCGCTGGCGCCGGATCCGCGCCGGGTCCCAGGACATTTCGCGTGGGTTGTAACGTCGTCGCATCGTTTTCGCGCGCGAGGCGCCGGTTGCAGGGCGCGCCGCGCCTCTCGACACATCACCTCCACCTCTCTCTTTGCATAGCGCGCGCCAGAGAGAGAGCTCGAGCCGGCGTCCGATTGGCAATTGGCCTCTCCCCGTCGGCGGGGGAGAGGTCAGGGTGAGGGGGCGCCTCTTCCCGAGGTCGATTGCTTGGAACTTGTCGTGAGAGCGCCCCTCACCCCTGCCCGATAACCCCGCGCTCCGCGCGACGTTCCCTACTGCCGGGGGGATACCGCTGCGCTGCGCGCAGCGTTGCCTACTGCCGGGGTTTGCCGTTGGTGGCCGGCTCGCCGTTGTTGGTCGGGTCCCGCAAGACGCGAATGCCGATGACGGGAAAGAGCGGCTCTCTCGACCGCGACGAATTTCCGCGCGCGTCCGCTTTCTTGATCGACACTCCAATCCGCCGAATTCGGAAACTTCTTGGCTCTCACTCGTCACGCGTTCCGCGCGCGTCGTCCTCCGAACGCGCGGTTTCGTCAAGCGCGATTTCGAGCAAGCGCGTGGCAGCGGTGTTGCTCTTGCGACTCCTCCGCGGATCGCCGAATGCGACGCGAATCCGCGGAGAGGAGCCAGGAGCTCATGACCAGATTCGTGCGATCGACTTTCCTCGTTCTCGCCTTCGCCACGGCGGGCGTCTGTCCGCTCTTTGCGGACGGATCGTTGTTCGGCACGCTCGCCGGCAGGGTCAAGGACGAGTCGGGCGGCGCGCTGCCCGGCGTCACGATCGAGGTCCGCAGCATCGAGAAGGGCTTCGTGCGGACCGCGGTGACGGACGCCTCCGGCAATTTCTCCGTTCCGCTGCTGCCGCCCGGCCGCTACACGACGAAGGCCACCCTCTCCGGCTTCGAGGGATTCGTCTCGGACGGCGACGTCATTCAGGCGGAGCGCACGACCGACGTGACGATCAGCCTCAAGCTCGCGTCGACGCGCGAGACGGTGGAGGTCGTCGGCACGACGCCGCTCATCGACCGGACCAACACGACCGACACGACGACGGTTCGCGCCGAGCTGACCGACAAGCTGCCGGTCGTCCGCGGCTACCAGAACGTCCTCACGATGGCGCCCGGGACCGACGACATCGACGGCGACGGCAATCCCAACTCGCGCGGCGCGCCGGACTCCGGAAACCTGTTTCTGTTCGACGGCGTCGACACGACGGATCCGACGACCGGGACCTTCGGCGCGAACAACAACTTCGACACGATCCAGGAGGTCGTCGTCTCGAACACGGGCGTGTCCGCCGAGTACGGGCGCGTCCAGGGCGGCGTGTTCAACGTCATCACGAAGTCGGGCACGAACATCTTCCACGGTTCGGGCCGCGTGAACGTGACCAACGACAACTGGAACGCCGACAACAAGGGCATCAACCCGCTCTCCGGGAATGCGTTCAACCGCAACAAGTTCGACGAGAACATCTACGACTACCTGTTCACCCTGGGCGGGCCGGTCTGGAAGGACCACGTCTGGTTCTTCGGCGCCTTCGAGCGCAATCCTCAGACGACTCCCGAGCAGCAGACGCAGACCTCGTTCCTCCACCCCGAGGGCACGGGCGAGAGCTACTCGCGCAGCCGTCTCTACGAGGCCTGGCAGGGCAAGATCTCGGGTCAGGTGACGCCGTCGCACGCGCTGCAGTTCTCGGCGCAGGCGGATCCGTTCACCGGCGACGTCCGCGACTACTGGGGCGCCGCGGCGGACCTGCAGTCGCTGACCGATCAGAACCAATCCGACAACTGCCCGTGGGCATGCATCTGGCAGTTGCGCTACACCGGCGTCTTCGGCGCCAACGTCTCGGTCGAGGGCACCTACGCGCAGCAGCGGGGCGGGCTCGAGGTGACCAACCACCTCGGCGACGGGCCGCCGTACATCAACCTCTCCGACGGCCTGACCTACAACGGCGGCGCGTTCGTCGGCTCGGTCCTGCGGCCGCGCAACCAGGCGAACGGCGCGGTGAACTACTTCACGACGATCGGCGGCCACACCCACAACTTCAAGGTCGGCGTCGACTATCAGGACATCAAGTCGGAGAACAACTACACGACGCCGAGCAACCAGCTCTTCATCGTGTCCGACTACGACCCGGTCGCGCGGCAGCCGCTCCTGCAGGTCGGCGACCTCCGGTACGACTTCCTCCCGCCGCAGGCGTCCATCTCGACCGGGACGATCTGGGGCATCTACGCCCTCGACCGCTTCGACATGGGCAGCCGCCTGTCGTTCAACCTCGGCGTGCGTGCCGACATCCAGAGTGCGGACAGCGACGTCGGGATCCGAGCCGTCGACACGCACTCGATCGCGCCGCGCCTCTCCATGTCGTGGGACGTGACGGGCGCCGGCAAGTCGCTGGTCTCCGCCGGCTACGGGCGCTACTACGAGTTCATCGCGCAGTCGCTCGTGGACTCCATCTTCGCCGGCAATCCCCAGGAGGGACAGGCCGACGTCTTCGCGTGGAACGGGGATGCCTTCGAGTTCGCGTACCCGATCCGCACCTTCAACCAGCCGGTCAACCCGAACCTCAAGGCCTCGCACGTCGACGAGTACAACGTGGCCTTCCAGCAGCAGGTCTGCGACTCGATGGCGGTGGCCGTCCGGGGCGTCTACCGCAAGTGGGGCAACATCATCGACGACGTCAAGGTGCTCGACGACGACGGCAACAAGATCCTCACGCCGATCAACTTCGACAGCAGCATCATCAACCGGCAATACAAGGCGGTCGAGGTGACCTTCGAGCGGCGCTTCTCGAGGAACTTCCAGGCGCTCGCCAGCTACACGCTCTCGAGCGCGAAGGGCAACGCGGACCGCTCCTACTCGCTGGTGGCGTTCACCTCGCAGCTCCTCGACTATCCCAACGACATCTGCGACGTCCCGGCCGCCGGCAACCTGCCCGAGGTGTCGGGCCCGTGCCCGCAGATCCTGGGCCACAACAAGGGCGGCTACCTTCCGTGGGACACGACGCACTCCGCGAAGCTGTTCGCCGCGTACACGTTCCCGTTCTCTTTCATGAACCTCACGGCCGCGCCGTCGTTCACGTACAACGCGGGCCTCACGTACCAGCAGACGCGGCTTCTGCAGATCAACGGCGATACGGACACCTACTACGACACGCCGCAGGGATCCTCGCGCCTGAAGGACTGGTACCAGGTCAACTTCTCGCTCGAGGCCGCGCTCAAGGTGTTGCAGCCGGTCGAGGTCGCGATCAAGGGCGACATCTTCAACATCACGAATCAACAGACGGTCGTCGATCCCACCCGGATCGTTCTGACCCCCGGCGACACCTACGGCCTGCCGTCGACCCGCACGGCTCTGCAGGCCCCGCGCGCGTACCAGGTCAGCGCGGTGGTGAGGTTCTAGCGAGAGTCGCTACACGCGACAGGTTCGGAGGGGCGGGGGAGACCCCGCCCCGTTTGTTTGGAGCGCAGAAACGTTCGAGAAGAACGCTCCACAGTCCGAGGAGCGGGGCCTTGAACTCATCCTGAGACGCGAAATTCGCTGTCATCCTGAGGAGCGCAGCGACGAAGGATCCCGTGCTTTCTAGCCGCGCCGGCAATCGAGTCCGGGATCCTTCGCTTCGCTCAGGATGACGGGGGGATGACAGCCCCGAAACACGAGGACGGCCTTCCGGCCGCCCCTACAAACACGAAGGGCGGCCTCACGGCCGCCCTTCCTCATTCGTGATGTTGGCTCTTACGCCTGGAAGCTCTTCCCGCACCCGCAACCGCCGGTGGAGTTGGGGTTGGTTACGGAGAATCCCGCGCCGCGGAAGTCTTCGACGTAATCGACGGTGCAGTTCTTCAGGTACTGGGCGCTCTGCGGATCGATGACGACTTCGATGCCGCCGGCTTGCATGACTGCGTCGCCCTCTTTCTTCTCGTCGAACGTGAAGCCGTACTGGAAGCCCGAGCAGCCGCCGCCCTGAACGAAGATGCGAAGGGGCTTGTTCTCGGAGTCCGGCATCGAGCCGGCGAAGTACTTGACCTTCTCGATGGCCTTATCCGTCAGCGTCAGCAGAGGCCCGTCGGCCGTGGTGATCGGGACGGGAGTGGACGATTCCATTGTGGACGACATTATTTAGACCTCTCTTCCAGAGGAGAATTATGGTCCGTAGGACCGATACGATGCAATGGCTAGGAAGCCTTGGCCAGTGAGGAGTTTGCGGCGAGGACGGATTCGATCGAGCTCCACGTCGCCGCGACCTTGGGCGCCGGCGAGAGAAAAGAGACCTGCTTTGGCGTGACCTCGAAGTCGACGACCTCGGGCAGTTTCGAGCGCTCGTAGGCGCGCTTGAGGCTCGCAACCTCCTCGGTCAGGAGGGGCCGGTTGAAGTGCCCGATCGCGAGCCTCGAGGGCTCCGGGCCCACGTCGAAAACCGAGCGGACGGTCACCCTCGCAGCAGTATTCGCGGCCTCCAGGAGTGTCGATTTTCCGGCCCTTCTCGCTGTCACGGAGTCAGTATCCCGGCCCGGTCGGCCGTTTGATGTCCCTGCAATCGGTTCAAACAAGGTCTTCTTCACGCTACATCCTTTGAGGCTGCGTCAGCGCAGGCTGGTCCTCTTCACACCACACGCAACAGCAATCGCCGTGCCACTATTCCCTGCACCGTACCCAGTGCACACCACTACATCTTGTGTTTTTAACTTGACTCGCGGTTCCTGCCAGTCTTACCCTCGAAGGCAACACTGGCGGTTTCTTCGCACTACTAGCTACTACAGGTGGTGGGAGCCCAGGGGGTAGGACACGGCGGAGCATTCGGCGTTTTTGAGGCGTTTTGAGCGTTCTGAGATTCGAGGAGGAAGGAGGAAGAGGGGATGAGCTCGACGGAAAAAGGGGTGGAGAGGGCGATCGGGGAGGAACGGCGTGAGACGTCCCGGCAGACCCTTCAGGGAAGCCAGGGGGGCCTCAAGGGACTGACGTTCACACGCGTGTATTCGGACCCCTCGGTTTCGCCCTACGACGCGATCGAGTGGGAGCTTCGGACGGCCGCGATCATGTCCGAGAAGGGCGAGACGATCTTCGAGCAGAAGAACGTCGAGGTCCCGAAGAGCTGGTCGCAGACCGCCACGAACATCGTCGTTCAGAAGTATTTCCACGGGCGCGTCGGGACCCCCGAGCGCGAGAGCTCGGTGCGGCAGCTCATCGAGCGCGTGGCCGGAACCATCACCGCCTACGGCGAGAAGGGCGGCTACTTCAAGACCGCCGCGGACCGCGACGCGTTCCACGACGAGCTCGCGGCGATCCTCGTCAACCAGGTCGCCTCCTTCAACTCACCCGTCTGGTTCAACGTCGGCATCGAGCCGAAGCCGCAGGGCTCGGCCTGCTTCATCAATTCGTGCGGCGACTCGATGGACTCGATCCTCTCGCTCGCCAAGACCGAGGGCATGCTGTTCAAGTACGGCTCGGGCACGGGCAGCAACCTCTCGAACCTTCGCGGCGCGCACGAGAGCCTGTCCTCCGGCGGCACCGCCTCCGGCCCGCTCTCGTTCATGAAGGGCTTCGACTCCTTCGCGGGCGCGATCAAGTCGGGCGGCAAGACGCGCCGCGCGGCCAAGATGGTCATCTTGAACATCGACCATCCCGACATCGAGGAGTTCATCTGCTCGAAGGCGAACGAGGAGAAGAAGGCCTGGGCGCTGATCGACGCCGGCTACGACGGCAGCTTCAACGGCGAGGCGTACGCGTCGATCTTCTACCAGAACGCCAACCACTCCGATCCGCGTCACCGACGAGTTCATGGAGGCGGTCGAGAAGGACGGCGAGTGGCAGACCAAGGAGGTCCTGACCGGCCAGCCGTACAAGACCTTCAAGGCGCGTCAGCTCATGGCCGACATCGCCGACTCCGCGTGGGTCTGCGGCGATCCGGGCATGCAGTACGACACGACCATCAACCGCTGGAACCCGGTGAAGGCGACGCACCGCATCAACGCGAGCAATCCGTGCTCGGAGTACATGTTCGTCGACGACTCCGCCTGCAACCTCGCGTCGCTGAACCTCATGAAGTTCTTCAACGCCGAGGACGGCAGCTTCGACGTGCCGACCTTCAAGCACGCGTGCGACGTCGTCATCACGGCGCAGGAGATGCTGGTCGACAACTGCTCCTACCCGACGCCGGCGATCGCGGCGAACTCGCACAAGTTCCGCCCGCTCGGCTTCGGCTACGCGAACCTCGGGGCTCTCTTGATGGCGGCGGGGGTTCCCTATGACTCAGACGAAGGTCGTGCCCACGCCGCCGCGATTACTTCCCTGATGTGCGGCGAGGCGTACCTGCAGTCCTCCAGGGTCGCGGCGGAGCTCGAGCCCTTCACGGGCTACGCCCCCAACCGCGACGCGTTCCTCGAGGTCATCGGCATGCACCGCGACGCCGCCGCGCAGGTTCCCGCGCGCGGCGTTCCGGCCGAGCTCCACAAGGCGCAGAAGGCGGTGTGGGACGCGGCGCTCGAGACCGGCAAGGAGCACGGCTACAAGAACGGCCAGGTCACGGTGCTCGCGCCGACCGGCACGATCGGCTTCATGATGGATTGCGACACGACCGGCGTCGAGCCGGACCTCGCGCTCGTCAAGTACAAGAAGCTCGTGGGCGGCGGGACGATCAAGATCGTCAATCAGACCGTGCCGCTGGCGCTGAAGCGCCTGGGATATTCCACCGACGCAATCAATGAAATTGTCGACTACGTCGACGAGAAGGGCACGATCGAGGGCGCGCCGAACTTCCTGCAGGAGCACCTGCCGGTGTTCGACTGCGCGTTCCGCGCGCTGAACGGCACCCGCTCGATCCACTACATGGGCCACGTCAAGATGATGGCGGCGACGCAGCCGTTCCTCTCCGGCGCGATCAGCAAGACCGTCAACCTGCCGCCGGACGCCACGCCCGAGGAGATCGCGGGCGTCTACATGGAAGGCTGGAAGCAGGGCCTGAAGGCCATCGCGATCTACCGCGACGGCTGCAAGCGCACGCAGCCGCTGAACACGGCGGCTTCGAAGAGCGACACCAAGTCCCCGGTCGCCCGCGGCACGCTCGAGTACGTCGGCAAGGCCGCGGCCCCGGTCCCGGCGCCGTTCCGCCGCAAGCTCCCCGACGAGCGCCGCTCGATCACCCACAAGTTCTCGGTCGCGGGCCACGAGGGCTACGTGACGGTGGGCCTGTTCGAGGACGGCAAGCCCGGCGAGATCTTCCTGCGGATGTCCAAGGAGGGCTCGACGATCTCGGGCCTCATGGACGCGTTCGCGACGGCGATCTCGCTGACCCTCCAGTACGGCGTGCCGCTGGAGGCCCTGGTCAACAAGTTCACCCACGTGCGGTTCGAGCCCGCGGGCTTCACGAAGAACCCGGAGGTCCCGATCGCGAAGTCGCTGATCGACTACATCTTCAAGTGGCTGGCGAGCAAGTTCATGAGCGCCGAGGAGAAGAACGCGGTGGGCGTGATCGCGCGGGACACGAGCTCGACGGGCCCGGTGCCCGTCATCGAGCGCACCGTGGCGGCGCGCCAGGCCAGCGGCGAAATCGTCAGCAAGCTGCTCTTCGAGACGAGCACGGACGCGCCCGCGTGCCACGAGTGCGGCTCGATCATGGTCAGGTCCGCGGCCTGCTACAAGTGCATGAACTGCGGCGCGACGTCAGGATGCAGCTAGAAGGCAACTTCGACGATCCGGACGCAGGGGCGGGGCTTGCCCCCGCCCGTCGTCCTGTCGCCGCCACGACCGTAGGGGCGGGCCTCGCGCCCGCCCTCTCGGTGCCCGTCCATTCGCGTCCGCCCGCCACGGCGGACCCCAACCACGCCACGCTGCACTCTTCTTCTCCCTCGCTTTCCGCCGTTGATTCCATCCCCGAAACCGTAGGGGCGGGCCTCGCGCCCGCCCGCTCCGCGCCCATCGTCGTCACGCCTGTCATCCAGAATCCCGACCTCTCCGAGCCGATCCCGTCCCTGGAGCCGGCATGACGGACCTGCACTTTCGTGCAGGATCCTTCGGGAGGGTTTTGCGGTAGGGTAGGAATTGCAAACCAGTTTTCAAAGGGGTGGGGCCGCTTTTTGAGGCCGATGCGGGCGCCGAAAAGCGCCCCGCACTCTTGAGTTGAAATCTGGCGATCTCCATCTGCGAGGCGGGCCACCGAAAGGAGCTGCTTGGCATGAGCTCGAGGATCCTAACGGCTGTCGCGATGCTGACATTCAATGCCTGCGTGTCGACAACTCCCGCGGGTGAAAGCAGCGCGCGTCACGAGCAACCCTGACGTTGTCAAGGGTTGCAAGTTCCTGGGGAATGTCAAGGCGACTTCGGGATGGGGTGGCTCGGCAGGAACCGGCCTGGCGGGCTCTCGAACACCGAGAAGACACTTCAAAACAAGACCGCGGACTTGGGAGGAAATGTTGTATTCGTCGTCGCATCAGGCATTCACGCATCTGGAGAGGCTTATTCTTGTGAGTCAACACCCTTGCAGGAGAAGAAGCCTTGAAGCTCAGGATCTAGCGTACACGCGCCCCGTTACGCGCAGACTCTGAAACCCGACAAGTCACCGAACGCCTGGGCGAGATGAAAGCGAGGTTTGACGCGGCCCTGGCGAGAAGAGCTTCGACCTAATCGTCTCCCGGTTCGAAAACGTAGCGCGCACCATGTGGGGGAAGCGCAAGCCTCGAAGTCCTGCACGCGCATCTTTTAGCGGAAAGCAATCGTCTTCCGCTTACACGCGACGCGAACGAACTCGCGCGCCGCGCGAACGGTATCGCCGACAGGTCGGTTGAGATTGCTGAGAGTAGCCTTGTTGTAGCCAGGCGAACTCTAACAATCGCTCAGCTTACCCTGGGAGCCGCGTATTTTCGCGGTTGTCGCAGCTTGGTTAATAGCAGACAGAACTCTCCACGTCTCTCAGGCGCTTCAGAGTCCCGAGTTCATGGTTGAGGCGCCGTCGCTAGGAAGGCAGTTGGCTGGCGGGCCCCATTAACCTGCTGCCGCACGTCCGCAACGTCGGAACGTCGGTAGCCCTCAACGTGAATGCCTACTCGGTCATCACTCTGGAGGGCCGGTCATCGACCCCAGAAGATGAGGTCGTCCCTCAAAATAAATCCCTAATGATCGGCGATGGGATGGACGCGCCGCTCATGAAGACGGTCATTCTGACTAGCGAAGAGGCTTCCGCGCTTCACATGGGCGGAGACCTGATTATCGAAGTCCACCTCGACTACCGCAAACTCACCGATCGGGATCTCAAAAGAGAAGTACGGAAGCTTTGGTATGAGCGGTTTTCGGGTCAATGGGTTAACTTGCCTGGCCCCTAAGCGCAACGTTAGTTCGGCAGGAGTGGGGTCAGTCCTGAGTCTCTGAATTGTCGCTTGCGACCGTTGGCGGGGCGTGCGCGACCACTCCACTCAGAGAGCAGATAATAGCCCTCATGACTGTGCCTGACTTCCAATCATTCATGCTGCCCCTCCTACAAATTGCCGCCGACGGCGAAGCCCATTCATTGGCTGCGGCGGCCAACGCCCTCGCGGTTGAGTTCAGCTGACTCCTGACGACAAGGAAGAGCTTCTTCCGAGCGGGCGGCAGACCAGATTTGCGAATCGCGTCGCTTGGGCGAGAAGCTACCTTCAGCAAGCCGGGCTCCTCAGCTCCACCGCGACGCGGCCACTTCCAGCTGACCGAGAGAGGTCGGGAGGTCCTCAAGAATCCTCCCACCCGAGTCGACATCAAGTTTCTCGATCGATATCCGGAGTTTGTCGAGTTCAGGACGGCCCGGTCTCAAGAGGAAGCGACGCCTGGCATGAGCGCGACGTCGCAAGAGGAAACTGAAACACCGGAAGAAGCCCTTGAGGCGGCCCACGCAAGGATCAGAGCAGGTCTCGCAGCAGAAGTCATCGCCCGCGTGAAGGCGGCATCGCCTTCGTTCTTCGAGGAACTGGTGGTCGAGTTGCTGCTGAAGATGGGCTACGGGGGCTCGCGGAAGGACGCTGGACAGGCTATCGGTAAGTCGGGGGATGAAGGGATCGATGGCGTCATCAGCGAGGATCGGCTTGGCCTCGACGTGGTCTACCTCCAGGCGAAGCGGTGGGACGGAACGGTGGGCCGCCCCGAAATCCACAAGTTTGTGGGTGCTCTGCACGGCAAACGCGCGAAGAAGGGCGTCTTCATCACGACCGGGTCATTTTCGGCGGAAGCACTCGCCTACGTGGAGCACATCGATCCCAAGGTCGCTTTAATCGATGGGCGTCGGTTGGCCGAACTCATGATCGACTTTGAGATTGGTGTTTCACAAGCTCGGACGTATCAAGTGAAGCGCCTGGATTCGGATTATTTCGATGAGAGCTGAGTAGCTCCGATGGGTTTGTGGAGGGTCAGTCTTGATTCTTGCTTTTCCGGGTAGAAATGGGGTCGAGAAAGGAGTTGGTACTGATTCTTTGCTTTTTCGATCTGCAGACAATCAGGACTGACTTCGAGCCGTTCCGATCCGGCTGATGGAGAGAAGTTATGAGAATAGCGCTGATTTCATTGTGGATTTTGACATTGGCGTCGACTTCCGGCGCCCAGGTCGTGGCTAAACAGGGATCGGAGGCCTCGACGCCGGTCGACGCGAACGCCTTTCATTCACCGATGGTTCTCGAGACCGATTTTGCCGCCGGCGATCGGGTAAAGTGGCCGGCCGGGAGCTCCGGGAGCTGGTTCACCCTGCACGAATGGTGGGAGCTCGGCAAGTTCTCCTGTGACGGAGTCTTCTTCCGGTCAGACCTTGATCGCAAGAAGCAGTGGGACCCCGGCATCCGGATGCGCGTCAAGGATCTCCCAGGCGGGCAAGTCCAAGTCGAGATGGAGGTCGCGGTACAGAACCCTAAGCACAACCACGACAAGATGGTCAGCGTGAGGCTCGACGCAGTGAACGGGGAGGAGTCGGTGAAGTCGGAGATTGTGCAGTTCAAGGCGCCCGACAATGGCGAGGGCCAGCAAGAACAGGTGACATGGTCTCTACCCGCGGCATCGCTCCAGCCGACGACGCGACTCCGAATCACAATGACGACGAAGGACTACTGATCGCGGAGCTCCAGCGGGTCAATCGTGTATTCCCATTTGTCCCGCCGCTGCGCCGCCGGCGTGGCCTCGGCGGCTAATCGGGGTCAGTCCTGATTTCTGACTTCGCCCTCCGAAGCAGCCCGAGTTCAGAGATCAGGACTGACCCCAGAGTCCCGGGGTTAGTCTGGTACTGCTCTGGGTCCGATCGGTGCTGACTTCGTGATTTGATTGCCTGTCTCTCTATGACAGATGCCTCCTTTCATGTTGTGAGCACGGTGCTCGGGATCCTTACCCTGTTTGGTTTGGGGTGGTACGTGTGGGAGACGCGACGAATCGCGAAAGCCGCAAACGAGAGAAAGCGGTTCAGAAGCCCTGTCTCACGCTTCTCGAGATCCCGGATCACTCGGACGACGCCGTGATCGAGAAGCTCTAAGAGCTCTAAGGGGTCAATCGTGTATTCCTGTAATTCTTCGCTCGCCGCGCCGCGGGCGTGACCGTTCGCGACAACCTTAGATAGACGCAGGGAGAGGATCTCGGTGTCTGCGGAGGTGTCGTTGGCGCGGCCGTTTCGGGTTGAGCTCACCGGGGCGGTCTACCATGTGATTGCCCGCGGCAACGAACGCAAGGCCATCTTTCGCGACGACCGGGATCGTGAGATCTACCTCGAGCGGCTTGCGGAGTGCCGGGAGAGATTCCGGCTTCGTATCCTGGCGTACTGCCTGATGAGCAACCACATTCACGTGGCGGTGGAGCGTGGACCGTTTCCGCTCTCTCGCGCGATGCTGGCGCTGCATTCGTTCTACGCACAGCGTTTCAACTCGAAGCACCGGCGATCGGGCCATCTCTTCCAAGGGCGGTACAAGGCCTTTCTCATTCAAGATGAGAAGTACCTCTTCGCGCTGCTTCGATACATCCACCTCAACCCGGTCCGAGCCGGGATGGTGAGTCGGCCCGAGTCGTACTCGTGGTCGAGCGATCGCTACTACCGAAGCGGACGTGGCCCAGACTGGCTGGATCTGGACGTCGCGATGGGGCGACTCGCGTCGGATCGGAGGGGGGCCGCGGCGGCCTACCGGCGAATGATGGGAGACCGCGACCAGCAGTCCTACGACGACGTCGCCGGCGGCTTCCCAGTCAAGGGAGATCCGGAGTTCGTCCAGCGATCCATGGCGATCGTGGGGGAGACCGTCCGACTTCCCAGCGGGTGGACCCCTGAGAGCCTGGCCGATGCGGTCGCCAAGGCGGAGGGCTTCTCCCTGGAAGAGCTGAGGCGGGCCGGAAAGTCTTCGGCGGCCTCACGGACCCGGCTGATCGCTGCGTATCTCGGTTGTCGTGAGGGATTCTCGATTGCCCGGATGGCGAGATGCTTCAGGCGCGAGGAGTCGACGTTTCACCGCGGTCTGACCAGGCTCGAGAAGTTGATGACGCGAGACGACTCAGTTCGCGGTCACGTCGACCGCCTGGCTTGCCTCTTCGAAGCGGGAAATACAGGAATACACGATTGACCCCGGATCATTGCATTAAGACTGCAAGGCGGCGACCAGGCGGGAAGGTGGGTTCGGTCCTGATCCCTGATTGCCTGAACCGTCCCGCGGGCCGGCCGAACCGTAAAGTCAGGAATCAGGACTGACCCCTCGCACACCGGGGCGCTGAAAGGCGCCCCGCATTTCTAGGATCGGAATCAAAAGCCGATTGCCGAGAAGCGGCGGGAGGCGCACAATTGGGCCAGCCCTCCTGCTGTCGTCGAAGGAGCAATCTATGAAGCGCTTGCTGCGGAGCCTACTGCTGCTATCCGTACTCGCGGCCCAATCGTGTACAAGCACACAAAAGTTAATGAACTCATGGATGGGAAGCACGGGAGCAGAATTTATCGCCGGCGCTGGCATGGGCCCACCCGAGGATGTCCGCCCCGATGGCCGCGGCGGACACATCCTCATTTGGGGTAGCTATCCGAACGCCGTGACACAGATCTATGTCGATAGCGACGACCGCATTTATTACTGGCGTACCTATAACTCTGTCACATGGGTCGACTATAGCGAATGAACCGGCCTAATTGGGGTCAGCCCTGATTTCTGATCACATCTGGCCGAGATGGTAACTTCGCCTCCATGAGACGAAACCTTGCATTTGCCCTGTCGGCACTGATGCTGATGTCCGTCGCAGCGCTCGCCGAGGAAGACATCGCCGGAACGTACGTCGGCGAGTAGGTCAACAAGGCAGGCAAGAGCGGCGGCTATCAACTCACTTTCACCCCGGGCCCAGGCGGCCACTGGACCGGCGAAGTCATCGCCGTGCTGGATGGGCAGCCAACGAAATCCCCCATGACCTCGCTCGCCGTGAAGGGCGACTCCATCGAGGCCGCCTACGACTTCGAGGTCAAGGGCCACAAGGCCTCTTCCCGGATCACGAGCACGAAGGCCGGCCCGACGTTCTCGGGAAAGTTCGAGACGTTGTACAAGGGCAAGGTCGTCGACACCGGCACCTGGAAGACGAGTCTGAAGAAGTAGGACTCACGGGTCGAGAGCAGCACAGGGTGGGTTGTTCTTGGGCTAATTGGGTTCAGTCCTGATTTCTGATTGCGCTCTGCGAACTAGCCCGAGATCAGAGATCAGGACTGACCGCCAAATGCCCAATCATGTAAAATGTCCCTCAGTCATCTCGATCGCAAGAACGTTGGGTAGTAGATCTTCGTCGAGAGGTGTGTATGCAACGACGCCGGTGGATCGTGACCGCGATCGCTTTCGTTGCCCTTACTGGGGCCGCCTTTGGCGAGGACTACTCTTCAAGAGGGTTCCGAGATATCCGCTTTGTTCTTCGAAAAGGCGAGGGGCGGGTCAGGTGCGAAGCAGAACTCTCTGGACGAGGCGATATAGAAAGGCGTGCCGGAAGCCGGCTCGAGCTGAATCAAATTAATCATTTGCCGGAATCAGGAGAGGCCATCTCCGAAGTTGCAGCGGGCCTAAAGATCGTCCTGCGCGGCACCGCTCAACTCGAGCGTTATCCCGAGGCGAAGGCGGCCTTTATTCGTGCAGCCGACCTTTGGGAGAGCCTGCTAACCAACGCGATGACCGTGTACATCGACGTTGATTTCGGGCCGGCGGCATTTGGCGAGCCGTTTTCGGACCCGGAAACCCTAGGTTCAACTTCACCCGATGTGGACGTCGAGTACTACTCCGACGTTAGGTCCGCGTTAACGAGCCTCTACAGGTCGAGCTCAGAAATCCAATCGCTGCCGCATGGAAGTCTGCCGACGGATATCGGCCCGGTGAGTCTCGTGGTGGCGCCGTCGCCCGTCATGCGGGAGCTCGGACTCTTGCGAGCGGCGACATCATCAGATCCAGCATCCCAAATCGGCTTCAATTCTGCATTTTCCTGGGATTTCGATCCTACGGACGGTATCGAGCCCTTCTTGACAGACTTCTCTAGCACCGCGACGCACGAAATCGGCCACGCCTTGGGTTTCCTGTCGGCAGTCGGATTCACCGAGCTGGATCCGAGTTTGCCCCTCGTCGCGTCCGTGTGGGACTTCAACCGTTTCCGGCCGGGCCCAGTTACCTTCGCATCTGAAGATCGAGTTCTCTCGTCGGGCGGCGACCACGATTACTGGAGCCAGGGGAGTTTCGCCCCCCTATCGACCGGCCGCCCTGATGGCTCCGGTGGCGATCATCAACAGGCAAGCCATTGGAAAGCGAATGAACTATTCGGCTATTACGTTGGAATCATGGACCCAACTCTTGCGAGTGGCGAACACGACAACATTACGGGTGGGACCTCTACGCCCTGAATCGGATGGGGTACGGCATTGCGTTACCAAGCCGTGAAGCCAAGATCATCAATCTCGACCCAACCGACGTCCGGTTGAGATCTCCGGCAACAACGCTTTACGTTTTGGGAAATCACATGCTCCAGGCGCTGTCGTCCTGTGGCGGGGCCAACCGCGGCCGTCAACGGTCCAGTCCGAGAACCTGATCACGACTGAAGTATCGGCTTCAGAATTGAGTGCGCTGGGCGAAGCGAGCGTCGAGTGCTTGCAGAACCCCGGGGCCATCGTGTCGAACACGCTCTACTTCAGGATTGGCTGTTTCCGTTGCACGCACATTGTTAGTCGACCGGGGTCAAGGAGGTAGCGGAACGCCGAGTTCGAGACTCTCGTGCGAGAGGAGCGTTAAGTGGTCAGTGCCGATTCTTTGATTGTTCGCCACGTTGAATTCGCTGCTGACCACGGCTGTCGGGTTGGGGCTAGCTGGGGTCAGCCCTGAATCTGATTCGATGGGGCAGGAATGGGGTTCACGCTGAATCCCTGGATTCAGCCTTTCAGCGTTGACCCCAAGACCCGCCGAAAAATCAAAGAATCAACCGCTATGTTAGGGCCGTGGCTGACGGGCGGAGGAAGGGAGGCTTGCGTGGCACTCTGAGGGTGAGGAGGAGGGCCATGCGCGATGGAGTGAGGTTGGCGAGCGGATCCGAGGTGTTTCTGGGGCTGGATATTTCGAAGACGTCCTGGCACGTGACGGCTCGGTCTGGAGGCGAGACGCTGCTGAGTGCGAGCTTCCCTCCTAGGCGAGAGGCGCTTAACGGGCTGCTAGCTCGGTTTGAGGGATGTCGGGTCCACAGCGCGTACGAGACGGGGCCGTTTGGATACTGGCTACACGACTGGCTGCGATTGCGCCAGGTGGATTCGATGGTGGTGTCCGCGGCGCACGTGCCTGGGGAGATCGGCAACCGGGTGAAGACGGATCGTCGGGACGGGCTTAAGCTGGCGCGGACTCTGGAGGCCGGGTTGCTGAGGCCGATCTTCGTTCCGGAAGTGCGGCAGCGTGCAGATCGCGAGCTGGTTCGCCAGCGCCACCGGGTGCAGCGGGAGCGCTGCGCGGCGATGGTGCGGATCAAGTCGTTCTTTTTAACCTACGACATCGAGATTCCCGAAGAGGCGGGCGCGCACTGGAGCGGGGACTTCGAGGCGTGGCTGCGCGGGCTGAAGCTTGACGATCGCTCGCTCGATCGCGTGCTCGAGGAGCTGCGCGGTATCTATTTCGATCTGGACGCCCGCGTGGATGCGTTGACAAAGGAGCTGCGCCAGATGACCCGGTCCGAAGACTACGCGCCGATGGTGGAGCTGCTGTCGACCATTCCTGGGATCGGCTGGCTGACGGCGCTTACGCTGGTCGTGGAGATCGTGGACTTCTCCCGCTTCCCCGACGGCGAGGCATTGAGCTCCTACGCCGGCCTGACTCCCTCCGAGCATTCCAGCGGCGAGCGCATCCGCCACGGTCACATCACGCGCCAGGGTAACCCGGTCGTTCGCAGCGTCCTCGTGGAGAGCTCCTGGATCCTGATCGGCAAGGACCCGGAGATGCGGCGCTTCTACGACAGGATTAAGGCTCGCCGCGGCGGGAAGCGCGCCATCGTGGCCGTCTCGCGCAAGCTCTGCCACCGCCTCCTCGCCATCGCGCAGAGCGGGAAGCCGTACCAGGTCAACTTCAGCCAGAACAAGGAGAACTAACTTCCAGGCGGGCGATCGAGACTGACCGAAATCGTGACGGGCTATGGCTATCCCGAATCGGCCATCCTCCCGATCGTCATTGCGGAATGCGCCCTGGTGGTGCTCTACCTCGTCCCGCAAACGTCTGTCCTCGCCGCAATCCTGATGACTGGCTATCTCGGCGGCGCGGTGGCTGCGCATTTGCGGGTTGGCGACGCGGCGCGCGCGGCGATTCCGTTGGCCGTAGGAATTCTCGCCTGGGGCGGCCTGTACTTGCGGGACCGCCGGATCCGCCGACTCGTTCCCTTCCGCCGATCGGCTGATTTCTGATTTCGCCCGCACGCAGCTCACCAGTTCAAGTCCTGTCATCGGCGCCATCTCATTCACATCTCGCCGTGATGGTAACTTTGCCTCCATGAGACGAAACCTTGCGATTGTGCTTACCCTCGCGGCCCTGATTCTGATGTCCGTCGTAGTGCGCGCCGAGGAAGATATCGCCGGAACGTACGTCGGCGAATACGTCAATAAGGCAGGCAAGAGCGGCGGCTATCAACTCACTTTTAGCCCGGGCCCAGGCGGCAACTGGACCGGCGAAGTCATCGCCGTGCTGGACGGGCAGCCAACGAAATCCCCCGTGACCTCGCTCGTCGTGAAGGGCGACTCCATCGAGGCCGCCTACGACTTCGAGGTCAAGGGCCACAAGGCCTCTTCCCGGATCACGGGCACGAAGGCCGGCCCGACGTTCTCGGGAAAGTTCGAGACGTTGTACAAGGGCAAGGTCGTCGACACCGGCACCTGGAAGACGAGCCTGAAGAAGTAGGACTCCCCAAGGAGGACCACATGTCGCGAAAGACTCTCGGATCGTTCGCCTCGAGACGCCTGGCGCTGGCCGTCGTGCTCGGCGCCGCGGGCGCGGCGGGTGCTGCGCTTGCACAGGATGCCAAGACGACGCCGTATCCGAACATGGCGCCGGTGGAGCAGTATCGGATGGAACGGGATGCCGAGATCGCGCTGGCGCGCAGCGCCGCTCCGGAATCCATCTCGCGGGATGCCTCGGTCATGGTCCTCGGCCAACATGGCTACGAGACCGCGGTCCAGGGAAAGAACGGCTTCCTGTGCCTGGTCGAACGAGGATGGTCCGCCCCCCTCGACGATCCGAACTTCTGGAATCCCAAGCTGCGGGGTCCGATCTGCTTTAATGCGGCCGCCGTGCGGTCCTACGTTCCCATCTCGATGAAGAGGACCGAATCGATCCTGGCGTCGACAGTCCAAGGATCGGATGGCCGAGGCGATCCAGGCCGCTTTCGACAAGAAGGAATTCCAGGCGCCGGGACCCGGCGCCATGTGCTACATGCTGTCGAAGCAGCAGTACCTGGGCGATAGTGGCGGGCACTGGCATCCTCACCTGATGTTCTTCATGCCGCTCACGGAATCTTCGGCGTGGGGCGCAGACCTGCCGGGCTCTCCGATCTTCGGAGCCGAGGACAAGCTGAATCGCACTGACCGTGTTCCTGATTCCGGTCGCCAAGTGGTCGGATGGGACGGAGGACACGAAGGTCGGGCACTGAACGGGACTCAATGGGTTCAGTCCTGATCCTTTGATTCTGAGCCTCGGGCGCCGTGCGACGAGTTCGGTGATACTCCTGCGCCGCCGAATCCAACGCCTGATGTACGGACCCCCCGGACCGTCGCCTCGGCCCCGCGAGAAGTAGACTTTTCCCCTCGTGGCCGAGATTGCCGTCGTTGCTCACAGCGGTAAGACGCTGGGAGGTGGTCTGGAGAAGTTGCGAGGAGCGCTCGCCGCCCGCGGGTATCGGCAACCCATCTGGTACGAGGTACCGAAGAGCAAGAAGGCGCCTGATGCGGTGCGCAAGGCAGTCAAGGACGGCGCAACGCTCGTTTTCGTTTGGGGCGGCGACGGAATGGTCCAGCGCTGCATCGATGTCCTGGCCGGATCGGAGACGGCGATGGCCATCCTGCCTGCCGGCACCGGCAATCTCCTGGCCACGAGTCTTGGGATTCCCAGGGACATCGCGAAATGCGTCGAGATCGGACTCACGGGGACTCACCGGCGCCTCGACGTCGGTGTCCTGAACGGAGAGCGCTTCGCGGCGATGGCCGGGACGGGATTCGACGCGATCATCGCCGACACGAAGGGCAAGGCCAAGAGGCGATTGGGGCGCCTGGCCTACCTGGGCAACGGTGTGAAAGCGATGTTTGCGAAGCGGCTCTGGATGCAAGTCCGTCTGGACGACACGATCTGGTTCGAGGGTAACGCGAGCTGTCTGCTCATCGGCAACATCGGTACGATTACGGGTGGGGTCACCGTCTTCACGGACGCCTCGCCCTCCGACGGTCAGCTCGACGTTGGGGTCGTCACCGCGCGGACCGCCTTCCAGTGGTTGAGGGTCTTCTCACGAGTCGCGGGAGGTCGCCCCGACCGCTCCCCGCTCGTCGACATCAGGCAGGCAAAGAGGATCGTCGTTGAGTTCCGTCACAAGCAGGCGTATGAGCTCGATGGAAGCACCCGGGCTCCGGTGAAGCGTCTCGATGTCCATGTGGAGGCTGGTGCCATCACCGTTTGTGTACCCGGTCCGATCGAAGGGGCATGAGGGCTAGCTGGCGTCCGTCCTGACTGTGTCAGGATCCTGCCGTGAAATCCGAGACCGAGATCAAGGGTCAGGTGTCGGCCCTCCGCGAGCGCGTCAAGGAGCTCAGCGGCTTCTACATCGCGGAAGGCGCCGCGATGACCTACGCCCTGGAGTGGGTGCTCGGGAAGCGCGAGACCGCTCCGGCGGGCGAGCTCGGCCGCGCCAGCAAGGACTCGCAGAAGCTCGTCGAGAGTCTCACCAAGGCGGTCGAGAAGGCGGCGGCCTCCCAGGCCAAGAAGGCCAAAAAGGCCAAGTCCCCCGCGGCCGGAAAACGCCGGTAGGCTCCGAACAGGAATGGGTTCAAACGCTGAACCCCTGAATTCAGCTTTTTAGCGTTCACCCCCAGGCCGCGACCAGATCAAACGGAGGCCTTTGCAATGGAAGCCACCCGTCTGATCCCGGGTGATGCTGTCGGCCATGGCTGTGGCGAAGGGCATCGAAACACTGGTTGAAAGCACGTTGGCGACGTGCACGGGTCAGACGCCCTCGCGAGGTCGCTTCGTGAAGATCACAGAGACGTGGCCAGCGCATTGACTGCGCACAAGATCAGAGATCTGGACTGACCCGCACAGACACGGCTTCGGCCGGCCGAAATGGTCGTTCGACCCTTCGTCGTTGGATTCCGGCAGGGAGGACGGTAACAAGGGCAGTGCGGCCTCGTCGATGGGTCGAGGCGCCAGGCTTGGAGGCTCGCATGCGAATCCCAATCATCGGCAGACGGGTGGCATCTGCCGCAGCCTGCGCCGTGCTGTGTCTTCTCGTCGGCGAAGGGATGAGCGCCGAGGAGTGGCCTCGCGTCGAGGGCGGCGATCCGGTGGTGAATGGTTCGTTTCTGCACCCCTACACAAACCGTTGGTCGTTCTCGATCGAGAAGCCGGGGTCGGCGCCGGTCGAGGCCGGAGTGTGGACGGACGTGATGGAGTCGGTCTCCTTTGGAGGGCGTCCGGCTCTGAAGCGCACTCAAGTCGCCGAGTACAAGAAGGGGATCCGGATCACGTTCGTGGACGTCTTCGACCCGAAGTCGATGGCGGTCCATGTCTTCGACTACACGCGGAGCGACAACGGCGAGTCCCGGCACCTCGAGTCCGACGGCCAGTCGATCCGCTTCCTCAGGAGGCCCGGCTCGGACGACGACTTCGCTCAGGACTACGTAGCGAAGTTGGACCACCGCGTCCTCGACTTCTACGACGGGATGTACGGAATCCTGATCGACGCGTTTCCCTTACGCGAGGGCTACGAGGTCAGCTTCTCGGGGTTCGACACCGATCGCGCCGCGGTGGACTGGATCCATCTGCGCGTCAGTGGCCGTGAGACCGTGCCGGCCGGAAAGGGCAAGACGGCGGAGACGTGGGTCGTCCAGATCGAGACGAAGCTCTACGGCTCGAGCACGTGGTGGGTCACACGCGAGGCGCCTTATGTCATCCAGGCAACACTCGTCCTTGGCGAGAAAGACGGCGGAGCCAAGATTCACTACACAATGATCTAGATCGTCGCGCCGAGGGCTCTCGCGCACGCCGCGTGGTGCACCGACCGAGCGCCGCGTGGATGGGTATACGGATCGCCAGCCGCGAGGAGGCATCGCCGGCATTCTAGTGCCGCCCCAGCGTCAGTCTGGACTTCCTGACTTCGCTGTCTCTCTGGGGCCGACGCGCACTCCTGTATCTCACGGCGAGACTCGACAACGTTAGACTGGCGCAGGAGAACGTGAATTCGAGGAGGTGGTCATGAAGTTCCGACACGGTGGCCTCATCGTCGCCGCGGCCCTTGTCCTTGTCATCGCCGGGCTTGTCGCGCCGGGGCGGTCGTTGGCGGAGGAAAATCAGAAGAACGAGACGGGCCTGCCGCTCTACCCGAGCGCCACGACCGGAACCCAGTACCCGCCCTCCACCACGAATGGCCTGACGTATTCCATCTACACCGCGCAGACCAGGGATTCCCTCGGTGTGGTGGAGGACTGGTATCGCCACGCGTTGCCGCAGGCGAAAGAGACCAGGAGCGACGACAAGCTCACGCACGGCATCGTCCTGACGATTGGGAAAGACAAGGTGCTCGTCTACCAGCTTGGAACCCGCTCGGGCGCAGTGATCGAGCTTCAAAAGTACGTTCACGGTTAGGCCGGATGGCCTGGGAGTCAATCGTGTATTCGTGTATTTCGCACGAGGAAGCTTCTTTGCCACCTGTTCACGCCAAGAGACGGCGCGGAGACCGGCAGGATCAGGCCTGAGCTCTCGAGCCTGAACGCCACGCCGCCGCGGTCAAAGCCAGCGTGATCACGCCCGAAAACGCGAGGGGCAGGATGAAGAGGTATCTCCAGCTCACGACCGTGATGGCGGCGAAGCAAACGGCGAAGGCCCACGCGGTCAAGCGCATGACCGCCAGGGTCTCCGCCGGAAGGCCACCGAGCTGCCACGCCAACACCGCCGCGAAGAGATAGAGCACGCCGACCGAGAATCCCGCCGCGAGAAAGAGATCCCAATAGGTCCGGCTGAATCCCTGCACGTCGAAGTGAAGTGACCGCATCGAGCCAACAAGCGCATCGACGCCCCACGCGGGATCGGATTCGCGAAACCCGAGCGTGTGGCCGACGGCAAAGAGCAGCAAGAGAACCGCGGCGGTTCGATAGAGCAGGGAAGCCTTCATGTTCACCTCCTACCCTCCAGCGATCGCGGCGACAGCGTAGCAGCGTAGCAGCGTAGCAGCGCAGCACCGAAGCTCGAAGCGGACCCGGGCCAAAACTCAGGGCCGCAGGACGATTCGAGCCCCACGCGTTGCGCTCACGGGGTTCGGGGGCTCGCGCTCGGCGGTGAAGAGGTCGCGGCGGTACACGCCGCCGCCGGTCGTACCCGCGTAGAGCCGCGCGCCGTCGGGCGTGATGGCGAGACCGAAGACGCCATACGTTTCGAGACCCTCCGAGAAGAGGACCCAGGACCGGCCTCCGTCCTGCGAGCGATACACGCCGTTCCAGCCTCCGATGTAGAGCTGGCCGGATCGCGCGGGATCGGCAACGAGAGCGAAGACCGAGTAGCCGTCGTAGTGCGAATCCCACCGCTCCCAGGTCGCGCCGGCATCGGGACTGCGGAGGATCGTCCCCGCGTATGTGCCGGCGTAGACGACGTTGTCGGAGAAGGGATCGGTTGCGAGCGCCGTTACCCCGCCCTCCTGCGCGGTGCCGACGCGCTTCCACGTGGCGCCGGCGTCGCGGCTGGTCTGGACCGCGAAACCGGATCCGAAGGGATAGTAGGAGCCCTGGTCCTCCCTCGCGGCGCCGGCGTAGATCGTCCCCGGATGCCGCGAGTCGAAGAGGATGGAGTAGACGCTCTGGGACAGGGCGACCGACCAGGTCTCTCCGCCATCGGTACTCTTCGTCAAGAAGCCGTCGGACCCCGCCCACACCTCAGACGAGTCGGGGTCGACCGCGAGCGCGTAAACGAAGTTCGACAAGGCCTGGGCGATCGACCAGCTCACGCCGCCGTCGGATGTGCGATCCACTTTGCCGATGGAGCCGGTGTAGAGGTTGTGTGGATTCGACGGATCGAGGCCGAGGCTGAAGACATATCCGGGCTCCCCGTTCACGGAGACGCTGGTCCACGATTGGCCGCCGTCGGTCGAGCGGAAGATTCCCGCGCCGGCCTGGGTGACGTCGTAGATCCGGCTCTCCGCGCCGGCCCAGATCGTGGAGGGGTCGGAGGGGTCGACGGCCAGCGCCCGCACCCACGTGGAGCTCAGGCCCGCGCTCGAGCTGGTCCAGGTCACCCCGCGGTCTGCGCTGCGGTAGACGCCGGTGTCGTTCCCGACGTAGGCGATGCTCCCTGAGGAATCGACGGCGGCCGCGGGGAGGAAGGCGGCGGGGACGGACGACACGGGCGAGAAGGTCGCGCCGCCGTCGTTGCTCGACATCAAGCCGTGGAAGGTGCCGATGAGGATTCGCGCCGGCTGCGTCTGCGAGGCAGGAATCTCGGCGATGTGGATCACCGTGGTTCCGGGAAGCCCGGTGCAGCTCCAGGGCGCGGCGGTCGTTTTGCGGCAGAAGTTCTCGAACCCCGCCGCGTAGACGGCGCCATCGGAGCCGGAGCCGGCTGCGACGCTGATGACCTGGATCGCGAGGGCGGACCATGACCCCCCGGAATAGATGCTGAGAAATCCGCTTGCTCCAAATCCGCTTGCTCCGTAGAGGGTCCCGTCGCGCGGATCCGATGCGATCTCGGCGAAGATCGCGTCCGGAGCGTTCTCAACGCGGCTCCAGGTCGCTCCGGAGTCGTGGGTCACTTCCAGCGGGGCATACGCCGGGTCGTAGTTGGCCACGTACGCGGTCTCGGGTTGACTGAGATCGACCGCGACCGAATGGCCGCTGAAGACCGACGTTTGCGTCCAGGACTGCCCGCCGTCGCGGGAGACCCAGAGCGTGGACTCCACGAAGAGTCCCGACAATCCGATGAAGCTGGGCTCCGGACGCGGGGAGACGAAGAAGTGCGTGTCGACGATCGCATAGAGCGTGTCCGCGTCCGGCCGCGGGTCCACGGCGAGCCGGACGACGCAGGCGCGCGCGGGTCCCGTCTCGCGCCAGCTCGCGCCGCCGTCGTCGGAGCGGTACACGCCGCCGCACGTCGCGGCGTACATCGCGGTGCGGCCGGCGGCGATGGCGGTCACCATGCCGACGCCCGTCGGCCCGATCGGGGTCCATTCGCCGGCCGACGCGGCGGCCGGCTGCGTGACGAGTCCGAGGCCGACCGCAAGGCCGAGAGCCAGAATGCGAGGGAGGACGCGGGGGATCGCTTTGAGCATGACGTGCCTCCTCGAGAGGGTAGGGGTCAGTCTTGATTTTTCGCGGAACAGGAGGCCGGGCAGTTGGGTAGAGACTCATTCTCGTGAATCCATCCCCCGATCTACGCCCCAGGGTCGGCACGGGCAAGCTGTTTTTCGATCAGCGATTCATCACCAGGCCTAAAGGAGTCTGTTGAGGCCGGGTTGGGGATCAGGACTGACCCCTGCCCTGGGCCTCGCGCCTATGTCAGGATCCTGCCGTGAAATCCGAAAACGAGATCAAGAGCCAGGTGTCGGCCATCCGCGAACGCGTCAAGGAGCTCAGCGGCTTCTACATCGCGGAAGGCGCTGCGATGACCTACGCCCTGGAGTGGGTGCTCGGGAAGCGCGAGACCGCTCCGGCGGGCGAGCTCGGCCGTGCCAGCAAGGACTCGCAGAAGCTCGCCGAGAGTCTCACCAAGGCGGTCGAGAAGGCAGCGGCCTCCCAGCCCAGGAAGGCCAAGTCCCCCGCGACCGGAAAACGCCGGTAGACGGTAGACCCCAAACAGGAATGGGTTCAAATGCTGAATCCCTGAATTCAGTTTTTCAGCGTTGACCCCAAGGCCCAAAGGAATCGTCCTATGGCCGATGACGGATCGATCCTCGTAACCGGGGCAGCCGGTCAACTCGGGGCGGTCGGGCGAACCGTGACCGGCCTGCTCCTCGATCGCGGGCTTCCGGTTCGCGCCATGGTCCGCCGCGAGGACGACCGGGCGGCGGCCTTGCGGGCCGCCGGCGCCGAGGTGGTGGTCGGAGACCTGCTCGAACCGGCCGACGTCTATCGGGTCGTCAGCGGCTGTCGGCGGGTCTACTTCGGCATGTCCGTGTCCGCCGGGTACCTGGAGGCGACCGTGACCATGGCGGCGGTCGCCCGGGAAGTCGGGGTGGACGCCCTGGTCAACATGTCCCAGATGACCGTCTCCCAGATGAGCATCCAGAACACCACCCCGAGCCCGCAGCAGCGGCAGCACTGGCTCAGCGAGCAGGCGCTCGCGTGGTCCGGCCTGCCGGTCGTCACCATCCGGCCGACGGTCTTCCTGGAGGGCTTCTTCCTCCCGCTCACCGGTCCGAGCGTCCGCGACCGAGGCCGCATCGAACTGCCGTTCGGGCGGGGCAAGACCATCTCCGGTTGCCGCGGCCGATGTCGCTCGGGTAGTCGCTGCCGTCCTCGCCGACCCTGGGCCGCACCTGGGCCGGATCTACGAACTCACCGGCCCGCGGTCGCAGGACATGCACGGGGTCGCCCGGGAATACTCGGACGCGCTGAACCGCGAGGTCACGTACGCGGACATCCCCCCCGAGGATTGGGAACGGGAGCTGAAAAAGGCGGGGTTGCCGGAGCACCTGACCCGGCATCTGGTGACGATGGCCGAGTTGAACCGGGCGGGTCGGTATGACCGGCTGGCGGACGGCGTGGAGCGGGTGACCGGCCGGCCGGCGATGAGCGTCCGGGAATTTGTGTCGCTTCACGCGGATGAGTTCGGCGGTCGTCGATCGTAGGGTCCGCCGATCAGTTGGGAAACTCGGCCCTCAGCAGCGCCTTGAATTCCTCGATCGCGCCGAGGTAGGACTCGGGCGACTCGTCCTCCGCATCCCTCGTGAATTGCCAGTAGAAGCTGAGCGGGGAAGGAGTCTTCCAGGCAAACCATTTGAAATTCTGACGCTGGGTCTTCAGGACCTGCGCGTCGTTCCAGTTCTGGCCGAAGACCACCATCCCGGCCTCGAGCCCTTTGAGCTGCGGGATGGGCGCCTCTCCCAGAGTGGTGAACCGGTTCTCGATCCAGCTGAGACGCTCGAAGAGACGCTGATACACGCTGTTGGTCTGCCCCCAGCGGACGGAGACGAAGAAGACGACCACCCGGGAGCGGAAGAGCTCGCGGCTGATCTTGTAGAGCTGATCGTCCTCGTTGTTGATCGAGGCCCAGCAGCGATGATGGCCGGTCGGGTTCTTGGAGCGATCGCGCAGCCTCGCCTCGAGCAGCCCGCACCGGTTTCCCTTCCCTCCGCTGACGTTGCCCTCGCAGGTGTAGATCTTCAGCTCCGCGACGTCGAGCAGGGTGACGCGTCTCTTCTTCTGTTTTAAGTGATCCCGGACACGCCGCGCGAGCTGGGTCGTCTTCGGGACGTCCCAGGTGTCCTTTCGATAGCGGGTGCTCGTGGTGAGCAGCAGGATGTCGTTTCTCTTCTCGAGGTGGCGGATGAGCCGGGAGGTGGACTCCGCGAGACTCTTGCGCACGCCGCGTTTTCCGCCGGCCGAGGGCCGCGGGGACGGGGATCGGGGAGCGCGAGGAGGCATCGGCGGCATTCTAGCGGGGCGGCGGTAACGAACGCGGGTGAAGGCCCGTTCCCCACTGGGGAGGATGCGTCATGACGTCAGGACAGGAGTTGTAGAGATTCGGGTGAAGGCCTGCTTCAACCGATGCATCTGGTTGTGATCCTCTTCATCGCCCTGATCGTCTTCGGTCCGAAAAAACTTCCCGAGCTCGGCAAGGGCCTGGGCGAGGCGATTCGTGGTTTCAAGGACTCGATCAAAGCCGCGGATGCGCCTCCAGGGCCCGGCCCCGGAGACGAAGGCGCCGCAGGAGAACAGCTCGCCGGCCGGAAAGGCGGAGTGACGCTTCTCGGCTGACCGTCAGCCCCGCCGCGCGGCCTCGATGGTGGCGACGTCGATCTTCTTCATCGGCATCATCGCCTCGAAGGCACGCTTTGCCTCAGCGCCGCCGGCCGCAAGCGCGTCGGTCAGCGCGCGCGGGGTGATCTGCCAGGAGAGGCCCCAGCGGTCCTTGCACCAGCCGCACGCGCTTTCCTTGCCGCCATTGCCGACGATCGCGTTCCAGTAGCGGTCCGTCTCTTCCTGATTGTCCGTCGCGATCTGGAAGGAAAAGGCCTCGCTGTGCTTGAACGTCGGGCCGCCGTTGAGACCGAGACAGGGAATGCCCAGAACGGTGAACTCCACCGTCAGCACATCGCCCTCCTTGCCGCCCGGGTAGTCGCTCGGGCGCCTTGTGAACGGCGGTCACTTCACTGTCCGGAAAGGTGGCGGCGTAGAAGCGCGCCGCCTCGATGCGCGTCCTTGTCGAACCAGAGGCAGATCGTGTTCTTTGGCTTCATGTTCGGGTGCCTCCTCGTGTTCGATCAACGCGAACGGTCCGGTCTACGCGTCCCCTTGGCGATTCCGCCGCCGAAGCATCCTGCGACGTGGCCGTTCGCGCAAGCGCCCAGGCGTTTCTTCGCCGCTTCGTCGAGAGCGTCGCGGTGGCAATCGGGAATCATGCAAAATTCTGACCAGCGGTGAGCCGGTGAGAGTCCCGCCGGGCGAGGTTGCGCAGCAGTCTCGCGCGGCGAGAGAACGATCAGCAGTCCCGATTCGCTGATCCCGGCCGCCGGCATTCGTACCGGACGGTGTTCGGCTCGGTTCCGTGCCCGACCTGCGTGAAGCCGCAGCGCTCCAGGACCTTTATGGACGCGGCGTTCGTCGCATTCGTGTGGGCGATCACCCGCTCGACGCCCGCCGCCGAAAACGCCCGCACCCTCAGCGCGTGGACCAGCTCCGTGGCGAAGGCGCGGGCCTGAAACTCGGGCGCGATCGAGTAGCCGATCTCCACGTCCCCGCCGGGACCCGGAGGGCCGAGATATCCCGCCGCGCCTATCACCGTGGCGTCGCCACCGTCGGGACGATAAATCGCGTACCAGCCGTACCAGCCGACGGCGTCCAGGCTCTCGGAGAGGCGAGCGTGAAAGAACTGCATGGCGGATCGGTCGTACTCGCCCGGCGGCCAGCTCGGAGGGACCGTGGCCCCGAGCAGCCTGCCGAGTCCCTCGGGAGACTCCATGTCCGCCTCGATGTGGGCGAGCGTCGCCGCGACGAGCTCGAGACGATCGGTCTGGATCCGCACGGGCAGATCATAGCGAGGAGAAGGCACCAGGACCCCGATGCCGCTACGCCCTACGATTCGGCCGGCGGTCCAAACCACGTCGTGAGCGCGTCGGCGAGTCCCGCCTGAGTCCCTTCGTCCCACCCATGCCACGTATCCGTCGGGCCGAATCAACACGGCGGTGGGAGCAGAGACCGCTCCGATCACCGGGAGCTCCCATTGGCCAGCGTAACGGGCGTCGACCGACCGGACGCGATCCGCCCAGGGAGCGATGTCGATGCCGCCGGGCTCGCCGAGGTTGAGCAGCACGGGCCGGGCACCGTGCAGCAGGGTGAAGACGCGCAGCGGCCCGTTTGCGGTGACCAGGTCGAGGTCCGGCATGCGGCGTCCCAGCAGCGGGTGTCCCTCGCCGAGGTCGTAACGCACGTCCAGGCCGGACATCATGCCGGCGAGTTGCCGGCGCGGCTCGTCCATGCCGACGAGCTCGGAAAGGATTTCCTTCAGGGCCCGGGTGCGGTCGTCCGTCCGTCGAAGCGCGACCAGTGCCATCGTGTTGCGCAGCACGCGCGCGGCGACCGGGTGGCGCTCGGCATGGTACGTGTCGAGGAGGCTCTCCGGCGAAATCCGCTTGACCACCTGCGCCAGCTTCCATCCCAGGTTCACCGCATCCTGCACGCCGATGTTGAGGCCCTGTCCGCCCACCGGGGCATGCACGTGCGCGGAGTCGCCGGCCAGGAGAACACGCCGGTCGCGGTAGGCGGCGGCCTGACGCGCCATGTCGGTGAACCGGGAGATCCAGGTCGGACTGTGGATCCCGTAGTCGGTCCCGTAGACGGAGACGAGCGCCTCTCGGACGTCGCGCAGGGTGGGTTCTCCCGCGTGCGCGATCTCCCGTTCGACGAGCACGATCCCCACCGCGCCTTCCTTCTCCATCTTGCCGAGGGCATGGATGCCGCGAGCGTCCTCGCGGAACCCCCAGGCGGGCTCCTCGGTCCATTCGGCCTCGGCGATCAGCCAGCTCGTCGACGGATCCCAACCGGGGAACTCGATGCCGGCGGCCTTGCGTATCCGGCTGCGGCCGCCGTCGCACCCGACGAGGTACTCCGCCCGGAGCGGCCGGCCGTCGGAGACCGCGACGTCGACGCCGGTCTGATCCTGCGCGAAACCCGTCACTTCGCATCCGCGGTAGATCGGCACCGCCAGCTCGCCGACCCACTCGGCCAGGATGCGCTCGATGTGGTTCTGCGTGAGCCCGAGGATGTAGTTGTGGCGGCTCGGAAAATCGCCGATGTCCAACGGGGTGTGGAAGCTCACGACCGGATACGTCTTTCCCCGGGAGACGAACCGATCGGCGATCCCGCGCTGGTCGAGGACCTCGATGGTGCGCGCGTGCAGACCGCCCGCGCGCCTGCCGGCGAGGTCCTGGTTCGGACGACGCTCGACGACGGCGGCGTCGATCCCCGCCAGCGCGAGCTCGCCGGCCAGCATCAATCCGGTCGGCCCTCCGCCGGCGATCACCACCGCATGCGCGGTCATCGCGGCGCTCCGAGCGGCGCCGCCGTGCGGCCGCTCAGCGCGGTTTCGCTCCCGACGGCGTCGCGGATCTTCGCCAGGTGATGCCACGCGTGGCTGCAGCGCGTGGTCCTCGATGACGTACTGCGCCGTGACCGGCGCGCCGTCGCTCAGGCCGAACGGTGCCGCGCGATCCAGCTCTTCGTCCGTGAACGCTCGCACCGCGGCCGCCGCCTCGCGGCTGTTCCGGGCGAGGATCTCGAGCGCCTCGGCCCTGCTGACGGCCGCATTGTCGGCGGCGTGGCGGGCGTTGAGCACGTTGATGGCCGGCCACGCCGTCTCCACCGCCTTGCCGCGGCCGATGGCGCGGGCGGCCTCGATCTCGATCGGATAGATGTAGGCGACGTGGTGGACGACGACACCGATCGGCCGGCGGTCCGTGGCGCTGACCGGCTGATGCCACTGCGCGTCCGAGAGACTCTCCACGAAGGCGGCGAGCTTCGCGGCTCCCTCCTCGATTCGATCGGCGAGCAGCTCGGCGCGCCGGCGATCGGAATGGCCGGCAGATGCACGTTGGGACATGGATCAGGACCTCCCTTTCCAATTAAGCGTCCGAGAGGGCCCTGGATTCCCGCTGGGGGCACTCGCGCGAACTTTCTGGCGCTGTCGCCGTAATGGACAATATGGCGACCTTCCTCGTCTGGCTGCTGCTCCTCGTCCTCTGCTGGCCGCTCGCGCTTCTCGCGCTGGCTCTCTACCCGCTCGTGTGGCTCCTTCTTCTTCCCTTTCGCCTCGTGGGAATCACGGTGGAAGGTGTCCGCCTGCTCACCGCGATCATCCTGCTTCCGGGCCGCCTCCTGGGCGGTCCGCATGCGCGCCGAGCCCGCCCCGTCTAGACGGGTCGAGCGCCGACGTTGGGATCCGTGCCTTGGCCGGATTCGTGCATTGGGCCCAGCAGGCGGCCCGAAGCCGCCGAGAGTCGTCATTCAGAAAGGAACCGCAAATGGACGCAACGACCCTTCTCACCAAGGATCACGACGCCGTGAAGAAGCTCTTCGAGCAGTTCGAAGCCGCGGGCGATGCCGCCTACCGGACCAAGCAGGCGATTTTCGAGACGATCAGGAGCGAGCTGCTGGTCCATATGGACATCGAAGAGTCGATCTTCTATCCCACGGTCAAGTCGCAGCCCTCCGAGGAGCTCAAGGACGAGATTCGCGAGGCCGATGAGGAGCACCACGTCGCGAAGCTCCTGATGGAGGAGATCTCGAGGATGAAGCCCGAGGACGAGCAGTACGACGCCAAGGTGACCGTCCTGAAGGAAAACATCGAGCACCACGTCAAGGAAGAGGAAGGCGAGCTCTTTCCGAACACCCGCAAGCGTCTGACGAAGGAGATGCTGGAACAGCTCGGAGAGGAAATGGAGGAGCGCAAGACGGCCTTGATCGAGAAGGCGTAGATGTCGTCGGGCGATTCGCCCCCCTCACCGTGCCTCTCCCACCGCCGGGGGGAGAGGAGACTTGATAGCTGCACAAACTCCCTCTCCCGGCGGGAGAGGAGACGTTGGTAGCCGCACGGACTCTCGTGATCTCCCTCGGGCTGGGGTGAGGGGACACCCTTTCCCTCTGGCTGGGATGATCGCGTCCTCCTTTTCCACAGGCCGCGGCGGCGGAGATTGCTTGGGTACGTTGCCTGGAAGCTAGAAGAGCGCCGTGCCCGTGAGCTCAGCGAGTTTCTCGGCGAGCCGGTCCTGGAAGCCGGCATCGGGAGCCTCCGCGGCCGGCGTCTGCCGTTTCCGGTGATGCCAGTACCCGCCGCTGACTCTTGCCGCGGGATCGTTGCTGACGGCGAGCCAGGTCTGGGTGAGGTGCCCCATCTCGAGATCGTCGGGAGCGCCGGCCCCGCCCATCTTCGTCGGGACCCAGCCCGGGTCGACGGCGTTGCTCAACACGTCCGGCCAGCGGCGCGCGACGGCAAACGCGAGCGCGGTGAGATAGAGCTTGCTCTCGGAGTACGCGTGGCTGGCGTTCCAGCGCCGCTCGATCCAGTCGACGTCGTAGAGCGAGCCGTCGCCTCCGCGGTGCATCCCGCTGCTGGTGTAGACGAGGCGGTCCGGTCGGTCAATCCACGCCGTCAGCAGGTAGGGAGCGAGGACGTTGATGGCGAGCGTCCGGGCGTGACCCTCGGGTGTCCTTCCGCGCGCCGGCTCCAGATAGACGCCGGCATTGTGGATGACGGCGTCCATGCGGCCGAGCGCGTTGACCTGGTCGGCGACGGCGCGGGTCTCGGCGGCGCTGCTGAGGTCGCCGGTGGCCACGCCCGGACACTCGGCTCGCGCGGCCAGCTCGGAAAGAGCGGCCGCGCGCTCCTGGCTGCGCGCGTGCAGCACGACCTCGTGGCCCTCGTCGATCAGAGTGCGGGCGGCGGCGAGCCCGAGCCCGTCAGTCGAGCCGGTGATGAAGATGCGAGCCATGAGAGGTCGGGTCGATCCGAACCGTCAGGACTGACCCCCTCGCCGGATCGACTCGATCGCGCGCTCGAGGTCCGCATTGATCCGCTGCCGGTCGATCTGGTATTCGGCCTCGGCCTTCTCCTGCTCGGCGGGGTCGCGGAGCCGCTTCAGAGGATCGTTGAAGAGAATCTCGACCTCCGCCAGACGCGAAGAGGCGACGCGCCTGGCCTCGGCGATCTTCTCCTTCTGCGCGGAGGTCAGGGGCTTTCCCTTGCCGCCGGCCGGATCGGCTTCACGGAGCCGTTCCATCGCGAGCTCGAAGGACGTCCTGAGTTTGTCGGCCATGGAGCGATGCTATCCGACGCGGGGTCGCCTGCGGGCCAGGTCGGCTTCGATCTGGTGATCTGCGTGCAGAGAGCCTTGTCCCTCACTGGGCCCGCTCGAGCGTCTCCTGTGCCGACAGAGCCCTCCAGGCGCCTCCTCGCTTCACGAAGACGTCGGTGAACCGGATGCGAGCCGTGAACTCGGGCGCCTTGCTCGAGATCGCGTTCAAGCCCGTGACGACCGCGACGTCCGGGACGGCGAATCGGACGCGGACCTCCGCAAGCGTCTGCGTCATCGACGGGCGTCCCGGAGCGCTCAGGGCCGCGATCGCCGCGCGGCGATCCCGAACCTCGCCCTTCCACGTGACGTCCACGAAGTCCTCGTCCAGGAGCGCCTGAAGCGCCGCGCCATCCCGGCGATCGAGAGCCTCCACCCACCGCGCCTCGGCCTCGCGCACGGCCAGCTCCTCCTGTCCCGGCGAGCCGGCGGCCTGGGATCGCAGCCGGCCGGCATCCTGGGAGAAGGCGAGAGAGCTGCAGGGGATGAGGAGGAGCATCGCAGCGAGGATGCGCAAGATCAGCCGGCGAGGGTGTCTCTTCATGAAGGCCATTCTAGGCACGCCCTCGAGGTCAATCGCGTATTCCTGCGTCTCGTTCTCCGGTTACAGTCTCCCCATGTGCCGCAACATCCGAACGCTCGCCAATTTCGCTCCGCCGTCGACCGAGGCCGAGATCCGGGCCTCGTCCCTCCAGTTCGTTCGCAAGATCAGCGGCGCCAACAAGCCGTCGAAGGCGAACGAGGAACTGTTCCAGCGCGCCGTGGACGAGGTGGCCGCGGCCGCGGAGCGGCTGATCCGGGGATGGGTCACCGGCGCCCCGCCGAGAGACCGCGACGTCGAGATCAAGAAGCACATCGAGCGATCGCGGATCCGATTCGGCAAGGAGCCCCGGCGCACTCCGATCGACCCGATTCGGTAGGCCGAGCGGCCCGCGCCGACTCCGTTCAGCTCGGCGGCGGCGGCAGGTGGGACAGCTTCTCGGGATTGGTCACGACGTAGATCGCGTGGATGCGGCCGTCCCGCGCCTCCATCGTGAACACCGACTGCGGCCGCCCGTCCCGGTAGCTCACGACGCCGGGCAGGCCGTTGATCTCGACGAACCGCTGCGTCACGCCGAGCTCCAGGAGCCTTCGGAGGCCGTGCACGGCCGCGGTCGCGACCTTCTCGGGGCCCTGGATCGGGAGGAGGAGCGCCGACGCGCGGCCGCCTCCGTCGGTATGCATGACGACGTCGCCCGAGAGGAGCGAAACCAGCCGCTCCATGTCGCCGCGGCCGGCCGCGTCGGAGAAGCGCTGGAGGAGCTCGAGGTGCTCGCCGGTCGGCGGCCGGAACCGGGGACGCGTCAGGCGGACGTCCTGCCGCGCCCGCCTCAAGAGCTGCCGCGAGTTGGCCTCGGTCACGCCGAGCGCCTCCGCGATCTCCGCGTGGGGGTAGTCGAAGACCTCGTGGAGCAGGAAGACCGCGCGTTCCGCCGGGGTGAGGCGTTCGAGCAGGAGCATCAGCGCCATCGAGACGGACTCGTCCACGCGAACCGCCTCGCCGGCGTCGCCTCCCGGGTCCGTTACGAGCGGTTCCGGCAGCCACTCGCCCACGTACTCCTCGCGCCGCACGCGCGCGGACTCGAGCTGGTTGATGCAGAGGCGGCTCACGATCGTGACGAGAAAGGCCTTCGGCGAGCGGATCTCGATCCTCGGACGCCTTCCGCCAGCGCAGGAAGGTCTCCTGGACGGCATCCTCCGCGTCGGCCACGCTCCCGAGCATGCGGTACGCGATCGAGAAGAGGAGCCGGCGGTGCTCCTCGAAGACAGCGAGCGCGCGCGACCCGTCGGGCTCGGACTTGGGCTTCGGCAGCGATCCGGAGGCGTCCGGCGGGTCGTTCGTCATCGCGCCCTCAGGCGGACTGGCTCATCGCGGATCCGGACGCCGCGAGCGGGTCGTCGGAGGAATTCTCTCGAGCGGTCCGGCGGCGTGTGCGATCCGGTTCGCGCCGGCCGAGCTTGAAGAAGTAGACGTACGACGTGACCAGGGCTCCGAAGAACAGCAACGGATCTATCACGAAGAAGGCCGGGTCGCCCACGGAGAAGTGCGCGATCGCGGCCGAGATCAGCGTGATCCCGAACCCGAAGTACGTGAACTCGCGAATCTTCGACGGCACCCCCGGAAGGAGCATGGCCAGGACGCCCAGCACCTTCGCGGCCGTCAGCTCGATGCGGAAGTAGTCCGGGAGGAGAAGATGATGGAAGGCGTCCTTCATCGGTCCCAGCGGATGCTTCAGGTTGAAATTGACGGCGCTGTAGGCCATGACCCCGCACACGAGCCCCGTCGCGATCCAGTAGATCCTCTTGTCTTTGTTGGCTTTCGTCTCCGATGACACGGCAGGTCCCCTTTCCCGGCCGGGCCCGATCGTTTTCGACGACTCTCAACCCGGCCAAAGGAGAAGACCGCGCAGCGCGGCGAAACGTGACAGCGGCCCGCCGGCCCGGATGGACCGGGAATGGAGCCAGGGCTGATTCTCTGAGAGAGTTCGGCAGGGTGACGGCGCGGTCGGTCGGAGTGGCGAACGCGACGCGATACGATCCGGTCTGGTCGAGTCTCGGCCACCTGCATGGAGGAGGTCTCATGACGACGGAATCCCCTGTCGACGAACGCATTGCCGTCCAGCCGTTCCGGGCGAGCGCCCTGAGGGTGTCCCTGACGGTGAAGGATCTCGCGAGGAGCACGGCCTGGTATCGGGACGTTCTCGGCCTCACGATCGACGAGAAACACGAGCGCGACGGAAAGCTCAGGGCGGTGTCCCTGAGGGCGGGCGACGTGCAGATCGTGATCGGTCAGGACGACGGCGCCAAAGGCTGGGAGCGGGTCAAGGGCGAAGGCTTCTCGGTGCAATTCACGACCGAGCAGAACATCGACGCGATCGCGGCGCGCATCGTGGATCGGGGAGGCTCGATCGCGGACGGGCCCCTCGACACGCCCTACGGAACGCGAGTCTTTCGGCTGATCGACCCCGACGGCTTCAAGCTGACGGTGTCCTCGCCTCGCGCGCGGTGAGCCGAAGAGGTCGTTGACATCGGAAGGGGAGGGTCGGTCCTGGTCTGCTCGTGAGGAGCTCCCGAAATCAGAAATCAGGACTGGCCCCTCCGCCCCCTTCAAGCCGGCGTCGGTCTCCGAATCTTGGGGAACCGCAGCGTCTTCGACTTCGGCTTCGACCTGGATCTTGCCGCCATTGCTCTCTTGCCCGAAGGTCCACGGTCTTTGCAGGATCCCCGCCGCCGCGGACGAGCGCTGCGGCTCCGGCGCTCCTCTTGATTCCCCGCGATCGACCTGATCTCCTGCATCCACTCTCAGCAGAGGAGGAGACATGAGGCTTCGTGAAGAGCGCGCGTTGGCGCGGCGGCGGCGGGATTTCGGCGAGAGAATGCTGCTGCTCGCGATTACCGGCCTTTGCGCGGCGCTGCCCGCCGCCGCTCAGCAGTCCGCGAACGAGCAGGCGGTCTGGAAGTTGGAGACCGCGTACTGGAGCTACGTGAAGGCGGCTGACCTCGACGGCTATCGAACGCTGTGGCACCAGGACTTCGTCGGCTGGCCCTCCTCGAGCGCGCAGCCCGCGAGAAAGGACCACATCACCGACTGGATCACCGCGTCCACGGAGAAGGGGCTCCGGCTGCAGTGGTACTCGATCGAGCCGGCAGCCAGCCAGGCCACCGAGAACATCGTCGTCACGCACTACTGGGTGACGGCGTTCTGGTCCGACAAGACCGGCAAGGGAGAGCCACCCGAGACGACCCGAATCACCCACACGTGGATCAAGGCCTCAACGGGATGGCAGATCGTGGGAGGCATGTCCTGCCCATCGGCTCCGGGGAAGTGAAGTAGCCCAGACCCGGAGAATCCGCTCTGACCTCGGCGCGCCTAAGGCCGAATCACCTCTCTCGTCGTTCGATCACCGCTCAACGGGTTGACCGGCGCGCGATCGGACAAGACGAGATCGGAGCGGAACACACCGCCGCCGGTCGTGCCTGCGTACAGAAATCTGCCGTCGGGAGACACGGCGAGCCCGAGCACCCCATAGGGCTCGAGGCCCTCGACGAAGGGATCCCAGCTCTTGCCTCCGTCCAGCGAGCGATACGCGCCGGCCCATCCCCCGAGGTACAGAGAGCCGGATCGCATGGGGTCGGCGACGAGCGTGAAGATGTTGAATCCCAGATCCGTCGTATTCCAATGCGTCCAGGTGGCGCCGGAGTCGGTGCTTCGAAGGATCGTTCCCACGTACGTGGCGGCGTAGATGACACCGTCGGTGAACGGATCGGCCGCGAACGCCGTCACTGCGCCTTCGGACGTGCTCCCCGCGCGCCTCCAGGTGGCGCCGCCGTCGCGACTGGTCGCAACCGCAAAACCTGTGCCGTAGGGATAGTAGGAGCCCTGGTCCGCCTCGCCGGCATAGATCGTTCCGGGATGCCGGGAGTCGAAGAGAAGGCTGTAGACCTTGTCGGGCAGGGCGGTCCTCCAGGTCTCGCCGCCGTCGTCGCTCGCTTGCAAACCTTCGCCGGCCGCCCACACCTCCGATGAGGATGTCGGGTCCGCGGCGAGTGCGTGAACAAAGCCCCGAAAAATACCGGACCCGGTCTCCCCCCAGCTCGCGCCTCCGTCGGTCGAGCGATCCACCCTGTTGAACGATGCGGTGAAGAGGTTTCGCGGATTCGAGGGGTCGATTCCGAGGCTGAAGACGTATCCGGGCTCGCCCGCCACAGAGGCCGACGTCCAGGAGTCGCCGCCATCGGTCGAACGGAAGAGCCCCGGACCTACCTGGAAGACGTCCGATATGCGTGCCTCCGCACCCGCCCAGATCGTGGACGGGTCTTTGGAGTCGACCGCCAGGGCTCGAACCCACGTCGACCGCAAGCCGGCGCTCGACTTCGTCCAGGTCGCGCCACGATCCCCGCTGCGATACACGCCGATGTCATTCCCGGCGTATACGCTCGCGCCGGACGGATCGAGCGCGGCGACGGGCGTGAAACCCGGCGGACTGCTCGCCACGAGCGAGAAGCTCGCGCCGCCGTCGTCGCTCGACAGGATGCCCTCGAAGGCGAGCACCAGGACCCGCGGGCCCTGGCCCTGGGCGACTGCGCGGGGATCTCCAGGATATCGAGCACCGTGCCTTCGGAAATCGCGCCGCACTTCCATGACGAGGCGTTCGTCTTGCGGCAGAACGTATTCTGCCCGGCGGCGTAGACGGCGCCGTCCGAACCGGAGCCGACGGCGACGGTAGTTACAGGAATCGCGAGGTTGGACCACGCTCCTGCCGAAAGGGTGCTGAGGAAGCCGCTTGCCCCATAAAGCACTCCGTCGCGGGGGTCCACCGCGAGCTGTGAGAAGAGCGTACCCGGGGCGTCCGGCACGGTCCTCCACGTCGTTCCGAAATCGTGGGTCACCGCCAGCGGCGCGTAGATCGGGTCGACGTTGGACACATAGGCGGTCCCGGGCTGGGTGAGATCGACCGCGAGGGCATCGCCGCTCGCGAGCTCTCTGTTCGACCACGATTGGCCGCCGTCTATCGAGACCCACAGCGTGGAAAACAAGGTAAGGCCCGAGAAAGTGACGACCGAAGTCGCGAGGGCGCTGGGCTCGGGATCGGCCGAGACGAGGCCAAGATCGACGATCGCATAGAGGGTGTCGGCGTCGCCCCGCGGGTCGACGGCGAGACGGATCACGCAATGCTGCTGCAGGCCCCTCTCGTGCCAGCTCGCGGCGCCGTCGTCGGAGCGGTAGATGCCATTGCACGTCGCGGCGTAGATGGCGCTGCGGCCGCCGGCGATGGCCAGGATCATGCCGACGTCGGTCGGCCCAACGGGAGCCCACGACGTGGCGGCTCGCGCGGCGTCGGGCGGCAGGACCGCGAGAGCGGCGAGCAGAGCGAACAGCCGGGGAAGGCCGCGGGAGAGCGAGTCGCGCATGACGGGCCTCCTCGGGAGGATCGAGACTATGCCAGGTGCGTCGAGGCGTCCGTCCCAATCTTCGACCCTTCGTGATGCCTTCATGGCCAACCCCTTCGGAACCCCAACCACGGGTGTACGCCGCGAGAGTCGACACGCGCAATCTGGATTTCGATCAGCGATTCATCAGAAACTCAAACGGCCAGGGACTGGGGTCAGACCAGAAGACCTTTGCCGCCGGGGAGTGGATTGAGGCGCTCTCGACCGGAAACCCTCGTCCCCGTTCAACCGTACGTCCGCTCAGGAGGACTCTGCATGACTCAGGTCGACAAGCACGATCCCGGAAGCTTCAGCTGGGCCGAACTCGCGACGAGCGACCCCGCCGCGGCCAAGACCTTTTACGCGGGCCTCTTCGGCTGGGGGTTCGAGGATTCACCGGCGGGTCCGGACATGGTCTACACCACGCTCAAGAAGGGCGGCCGAAGCGTCGGCGCGCTGTACAAGGACCCGAAGCAGACGAACATCCCGCCGCACTGGAACACGTACGTGACCGTTGCCTCCGCCGACGCGTCCGCGAAGAAGGCGAAGGACCTCGGCGGCAAGGTCGTCGCGGAAGCCTTCGACGTCATGGAGTACGGCCGGATGGCGGTCGTCCAGGATCCGCAGGGCGGGACGATCTGCCTCTGGCAGGCGAAGCAGCACATCGGCGCCCAGGTCGTGAACGAGCCGGGCGCGCTGTGCTGGGCCGAGCTCGACACGAACGACACGGTGAGCGCGCAGAAGTTCTACACGGGCCTCTTCGGCTGGGGCGCGAAGGTCAGCCCCGAGTACACGGAGTGGCAGAAGAACGACACGTCGATCGGCGGCATGATGAAGATCCCCGAGGAGTGGGGGCCCATGCCGCCGAGCTGGCTCGTCTACTTCGCGGCCGACGACGTCGACGCGACCGCCGCGAAGGCGGAGAAGAGCGGCGGGAAGACGATCGTCCCGCCGACCAACATCCCGGACATGGGCCGCTTCTCCGTGCTCGCGGACCCGCAGGGAGCGGTCTTCGCGATCTTCCGCCCCGCGAAGGGGTGGTAGGGGAGCCCCCCTCATCCTGGCCCTCTCCCCCGCCGGGGGAGAGGGAATGTCTTTTTGATCGCCGTGCTCCTCTTACCCCCTCTCCCGGCGGGACCGGGTTGGGGTGAGGGGAGCCCTCCTCTCTCGTCATCCTGAGCCGAAGGCGAAGGATCCCGTGCGTTCAAGCCATGAGGCTGGCAGTGACGGGATCCTTTGTCGCTTCGCTCCTCAGGATGACGGCCTAAGAGACGGATGACGGCGTAGGGAGGCTCGTCCTCACCCCGTGATGTCTACTGACCCCGAGAGACAATGCGCTCGCCATGCGTGAGGAGCCGGACGTTGCGCTCGTTCGAAGCAGTCCCGCGGCGAAGCTGACGAGGAGCATGCGGATCCTCCTGGCGGCGCCGCGTTCCGCCACCGCGCTGCGCCGCGCCCAGGAGGGCGAGAGCGTGCGCACGATCGTCATCGCGCTCGCCGCCAACGCCGCCATCGCCGCCGCCAAGCTGTTCGCAGGAATCGTCTCCCGGTCCGGCGGGCTGCTTGCGGAGGCCGCGCACTCGGCCGCCGACTGCGTCAACGAGCTGTTCCTCGCGATCGGCCTCTACCGTGCCAGCCAGCCGCCGGACGCGGCGCATCCCCTCGGTCATGCGCGCGAGCGCTTCCTCTGGGCCTTCATGGCGGCGATCACCTCGTTCCTGATCGGAGGCTGCCTCTCGATCGCCATCGCGATTGCGAGGCTGAGGTCGCACCACACGGTCGGAGGCACGTCGTGGGCGTGGATCGTCCTCGCGGTCTCCTTCCTGGCGGATGGGGCGTCCTGGTTGCAGGGGCTGCGGCAGGCGCGGCTTCAGGCCAGGGACTACGGCGTCACCGTGCCGCGCTATCTCGCGCTCTCGAGCGATCCGGTCGTGCGCGCGGTCCTCGTCGAGGACAGCGCGGCGCTCATCGGCCTGATCCTGGCCGCGGGCGGCCTCGCCTTGAGCCAGATCCTCGGCACCGGCACCCCGGACTCGGTGGCGTCGCTTTTGATCGGCGTGCTGCTCGCGGTGACCGCGTTCGCGCTCGCGCGGCCGTTCGCGGATTTCCTGGTGGGGCGCTCGATCCCCGAGGGCCAGCTCCAGCGCCTGCGCGCGATTCTCGAGGGGGATGCGGCGGTCGAGGAAGTGCTGGCGCTGCGCGCGATGTACTCGGGGCCCGAGGAGGTGATCGTCGTGGCCAAGATCCGGCCATCGCGGAAGCTCGACATCGACCGCCTCGGCCGCGCGATGGACGACCTCGACCGGCGCATCCGCGAGGCGCTCCCTTACGTCGCGGACGTGTTCCTCGACGTGACGGGGGAGCGCAGTCGGCCGGGGTCCTGATTTCCGCCTGGGGAAAGCCGGTCCTGAATGTGGTCATCCTGAGCCGAAGGCGAAGGATCCCGTGCGTTCGTGCCGAGATGGCGGCAGTGACGGGATCAATCGCTTCCGCTGGGGATGACGGCTATGGGGCGCGCTCCTGAGAGCAGTCGCTCCTACTCCAGCCGCTCGGCGATGAGCCGGTCGGCGCGCGCGAGGTCGACCTCGTCGAGGCCCACGACTTTCCCTGTCGCGCTCGTCGCGCTCGTCAGCTCGTCGAGGATTTGCTCCTGGATCGCTCCCCGCCGCTTGGCCTCGGCGTAGGGAATCGTGTGGAACATCACCATCGAGTAGCGGGGAATGAACCGTCCGGGATGCCGCTCCTCGAGGCGGAAGGACAGGTCCTTTTTCAGCTGAAACTTCGGCTCCCGGACCGTCGACCGCATCTCGACGTAGTTCTCGAGCGCCATGTCGGCGATCGCGTCGGTATCGGGCCGGCGGCGCTTCTCGAATTCCTCGAAGATCGCGTCCCACGGGCGGTCCGGGTTCTCCAGGCATCGGTCGAAGGCGCTGCAGTCTTCGAACGCCGCGTTCATGCCCTGTCCGTGAAAGGGAACGATCGCGTGCGCGGCGTCGCCCAGGACGAGCGCCTGATCCTCGAAGGACCAGGGCGCGCAGCGGATCGTCTCGAGATGGCCGATGGGGTTCGCGAAGAAGTTCTCGGCGAGGCGAGGCATGAGCGGAATCGCGTCGGCGAACCGGCGCTCGAAGAGCGCGTGGACGGCCGCGGGAGTCGTCAGGGCCTCGAAGCTCTCTTCTCCCTGGTTCGGTAGGAACAGGGTCACGGTGAAGCTGCCGTCGATGTTGGGGAGCGCGATCAGCATGTATTCGCCGCGCGGCCAGATATGGAGGCCGTTCTTCTCCATCCGAAACTGCCCGCCCTCGGCCGCGGGGATCGTGAGCTCCTTGTACCCGTGGCCGAGCGGCTCCTCGTCGAGCCGTCCGCCCGCGCGTTCCAGGATCGCGGCGCGAATCGCCGAGGCGCTCCCGTCCGTCCCGATGAGGACCTCGTAGGGCGACGCTTGCGGCCGCACTTGGCGGTTCGCGAAATCGACGCCGCCGACGGTCTCGCCGAACCGGATGGAGACTCTGCCGGTCGCCTCCGCCGCATCGAGCAGGAGCGTATTCAGGCCCGCACGCGAGACCGAGTAGATGACCTCGTGCGGCTTGTTGCCGTAGGGAATGCGCTTGAGCCGCCCCTCCTCGTCGTGGAGCATCCTTCCCGCCATGGGGATGAGCTCGCGGCGGACGCTCTCCATCACGCCGACCTCTTCGAGCGCGGCGATGCCGCGATTGGCGAGCGCCAGGTTGATGGAGCGGCCGGCCGACGCGCTGGTCTTCCGGGGATCGAGGCGGCGCTCGAGGAGCGTCACGCGATGCCCGCGCCGGGCCAGGAAGATCGAGAGGAGCGATCCGGCGAGACCGGCGCCGACGAGCGTGATCTCGGGGGTGGAGCGGGGGGATTTCATTGCGCGGCTGGCAGAGGTCGGCTCAGAGCCTGCCGGTGACGGAATCCCTCGCAATCGCTCGGGATGACGGCAAAGAATGTTCGCCAGTCATCCCGAGGAGCGAAGCGACGAAGGATCCCGCGACAACGCGCCTCATAGCGCGCTCCGAAGCATCCCGACGAAGCGGTGGACCTCCTCGTACCGGTTGTAGAGCGGCACGGGCGCCACGCGAATTACGTCCGGCTCGCGCCAGTCGCAGGTGACGCCGGAGGCTTCGAGGTTTTCGAGGACGGATCTTCCGGACCCCTTCGAGGAGCCGCTCGACTTCACGCGAAACGAGAGCTGGCATCCCCTCTGGCGCGGATCCGCGGGAGTGAGGATCTCGACCGAATCGGCGGCTTCCCGCTGAAGGAGCCACTCGAGGTAGCCCGTGAGGCGGAGCGACTTTTCCCGCAGCGGGTCCATGCCGCCCGCTTCCCGGAAGACGTCGAGCGAGGCGCGAATCGCCGCGAGAGAGAGGATCGGAGGGTTCGAGACTTGCCATCCCTCCGCGCCGGGGATCGGTCGAAACCCGGGCTCCATCCGGAAGCGCGATTCCTTGTCGTGGCCCCACCAGCCGGCCAGACGCGGCAGATCTTTCTTCATGCCGTGCCGCTGGTGGACGAAGCAGCCGCCCACCGAGCCCGGGCCCGAGTTGAGGTACTTGTAGGTGCACCACACGGCGAAATCCACGTTCCAGTCATGGAGGCGCAGCACCAGGTTCCCGGCCGCGTGCGCGAGGTCGAAGCCGACGACGCAGCCCTTCGCGTGCGCGAGTCGGGTGATCGCCTCGATATCGAAGGCCTGGCCCGTGTAGTACTGGACTCCCGGAAGCAGGACCAACGCGATCGACCCACCATCGCGCTCGAGGACATCGGCGATTTCCGCAGTGTCGATCGAATGCTTCCCCTCGACCGGGCGCAGCCGCTGGAGCGCTTCGGCCGGGTCGAAGCCGTGGAGAATGGCCTGAGACTCCAGCGCGTAGTCGTCGGAGGGGAACGCATGGTCCTCGAGGAGAATCCGATGACGCTCGCGGGTGGGACGGTAGAAGCTGGCCATCATCAGATGAAGGTTGACGGTGAGCGAGTTCATCGTCACGACTTCGCTCGGCGACGAAGAGGCGCCCACGAGGTTTGCCATCGGCTCCGCGAGAAACTCGTGGTACGGCATCCAGGGATTCTCCCCGGAGAAATGCGCCTTGACGGCGAGCCGCTTCCACTTCTCCAGCTCCTCCACGACGTACCGGGGAGCTCTTTTCGGCATCAGCCCCAGCGAGTTGCCGGCGAAGTAGATCTCGTCTTCGCCGCGCTCGGTCTTCGGAATGCGGAACTCCTCCCGGAACCGGCCGAGCGGGTCTTCTCGGTCCTGGACAAGCGCGAAGTCGCGTCCTGTCTGAAAGGGAGCGTTCACTGGAAGCGCGCCCGCGGGAAGCCCCAGCCACTCGAGCGCGGTGCCGTGCAGCAGCCGCGCGCGCGTCTCCTCCGGAAACCCGCACGAATCGATCAGCGCTCCCGGGCGAGCCTCGCCGAGCGGGAAGGGATAGTCGCTGCCCAGCGCAATGCGATCGGCGCCCATCAGGTCGACGAGGTAGCGAAGCATCAGCGGGTCGTGCACGAGCGAGTCGAGGTAGATCCGACGCAGATACTCCCGCGGGGAGACGCCGTTGGTCACGGCGCACAGGTCCGGCCGCACGTCGAAGCCGTGGGCGATTCGCCCGATCGTCGCCGGAAAGGCGCCGCCGCCGTGGGCGAAGGCGATCCGCAGGGCCGGCAGCCTCTCGAGCACTCCGCCGAAGATGAGCGAGCAGATCGCGAGCGAAGTCTCGGCGGGCATCCCCACGAGCCAGGGGAGCCAGTAACGCTCCATCCGGTCGCGGCCGGCCACCTCCCACGGGTGGACGAAGACGGCGGCGCCGAGCGACGCGGCCGCCTCGAAGATCGGGAAGAGCTCCGGGCTGTCGAGGTTCGCCCCGTTGACGTTCGAGCCGATCTCTACGCCTACGAGCCCCAGGTCGCTCATGCAGCGCTCGAGCTCCCGAATCGCGAGGTCGGGGCTCTGCATCGGGACCGTTCCGAGGCCGATGAAGCGCCGAGGATACGCGGCCACGACCCCGGCGATGTGGTCGTTCAGGTGCCTCGCGAGCTCGATCGCGGGATCGGGCTCTGCCCAGTAGCTGAACAGGACCGGGACCGTCGAGAGGACCTGGACGCCGACGCCATCCGCGTCGCATTCGGCCAGGCGCGCCTCGACGCTCCAGCTGTTGCTCTCGATCTCGCGGAAAAGAGAACCGTTCACCATCATCCGCGCGCGGCCGCTGCGGGGCGACTCGTGCACGATCCGGACGAACCTCTCGCCCCCCGATGTGTTGCGGAAGTCGGGCAGCCTCTCGGGAAGGATGTGGGTATGAACGTCGATCTTCAGCAAGTCAGGCGCCGGGCGCAGGCGGCTTGGGCATCACCGTGCCGCACGTCTTGCACGTGCGTTTCTTCTCGTCGGCGAAGAACCGGTCGAAGATGGGCGGGAAATCCTTCTCGACGTTGGCGAGGGTGAAGAACTCCTCGTAGAGCAACGACGTGCAGTTGTCGCAGTACCACTGGAGCCCGTCCTTCTCGTGCGGGAGCCGCTTGCGTTCGATGACGAGACCCACGGAGTTCGGCATCCGCTGCGGCGAGTGCGGAACGCGCGGCGGATGAAGATAGATCTCGCCGGCGCGGATCGGGACGTCCACGACCTTGCCGCCCTGGATCGTCTTCAGGACCATCTCGCCTTCGAGCTGGTAGAAGAACTCCGGCCCCTCGTCGATGTGGTAGTCCTTGCGGCTGTTCGGCCCGCCGACGACCATGACGATGAAGTCGTCTTCCTCGAAGACCTTCTTGTTGCCGACCGGCGGCTTCAGCAGGCTCCGGTGCTCGTCGATCCACCGCTGGAAATTGAGCGCCTTCGATTCCATGGCGTTGGTCCCGTAGTATATGCGGCGTGACTCCGACCCCGGGGAAGCCGGAAACCGTTTCCTCCCGCGCGCCGCGGCCCCTCGGTCCCTATCCGCACGCGCGCCGGGTCGGAAATCTGCTGTTCCTCTCCGGGATCGGCCCGCGGCATCCGAAGACCGAGCAGATCCCCGACGGCATCGAGGCTCAGACCCGCGCGTGCATCGAGAACGTCAGGACGATTCTCGAGGACGCCGGGAGCTCGCTCGAGAAGGTGGTCGACGTGACGGTCTTCCTGACGGACATCGACCGCGACTTCGCCGCGTTCAATCGAGTCTACGGGGAGTACTTCGCGGCGTTCGAGAGCCGGCCGACGAGAACGACCGTCGGCGTCGTCGCGCTCCCGGTGCCGATTTCGGTCGAGCTGAAGGTGATCGCCGAAGGCCGGACGTAAAGCCCCCTCACCCTGACCCTCTCCCGCCGGGACAGGGAACTCACCCCTGCTCTCTCTCCCCGGCCTCGGAGGAGAGGGTCGGGGTGAGGGACTCTTGCCCCGGCGATCATCAAGGAGTCTCGAACCGGAATCCCATCCGGCTCCTCACGTCGGGAGGAAGCCTTGGCAGCGCCGATCGGGGAATGAAGAAACTCGAAAGCGCCGAGAGGTCCGCGAAGACCTTGTGACGCTCGGCCGTCCGGTCGAGATACTCGTGACCCGACGAGCCGCCCGTGCCGATGCGGGTGCCGATCATGCGCATCACCATCTGGGCGTGGCGTTGGCGCCAGGTCGTGAAATTCCGTTCGATGTCGGCGAGGATCGCCAGCAGCTGAAAGGGCAGGTGCAGGATCGGCTCGTCGCGATAGAGATTGATCAGCAGCGCCGCCTGGAGCGCACGCCGTGAAAAGTGACGCCCCGGCGAGGACGCGGGTTCACCGGCGTCCGGCCGGAACAGGTCCGCGAACTTACCGACCATCGCCTCGACTCCCTTGAGCTGTGTGGCCTTCTCGTCTTCCGTCAGGGTGGGATTGCCCCGGATCGTGGAGCGGTCGGCGGCGAGCATGGCGTCGACCGCTCGTCGATACTCCTGCCAGAAGTCGAATTCGCCGAAGTGGAGGAAGGGCGTTCGCTCGAGCCAGCCCTCGATCAGGTCGAAGAGGGAAGGCTCCTTCTCGGAAGCCTCGACCCGCGCGGCATCTTCCCTGGTGAAGCGCGACGTGTAGGGGGCGTCGTTCAACTGAAGGCGGTCCCCGCGCCGCATTCCCAGCGTGTTCTCGATCAGGCGGAACTGAACGCTCTGAAAGCCCGAAGCCGGGATCAGATAGTCCCGGAAATCAAGGAAGTCGAGAGGCGTCATGGTCTCCAGAACGTCGACCTGCTGGATCAGGACACGCTGGATCTCGACGATGCGCCCCAGAGACAGGACGGCCTGCCCGAGAGCCTCCTCCGGGACGGAGGCGCCTCGAAAGGTCGCGAGCACCGCGTCGAGCTCCCACAGGATCTGCTTGAACCACAGCTCGTAGGCCTGATGAACGATGATGAAGAGCATCTCGTCGTGAGCGGGCCGGCCGTGAAGGGCGCTCTGCATCTGCTGGCTGCCGAGCAGCCGATCGAGCTGGAGGTAGTCCGCGTAATAAAGGGGACCGAGAGGACCGCCCGGCTTTTCGTTTTTCATCTGAACGTGCTTCGTACCATGCCGGCCGTGGCGCGTGGGCCGGTGTAGCGTGTATTATCGATTGTCGATATTATGCTTGACTCTATTCGATCAAGAGCATAGTGATATTCGATAAAGACGAGGTATCGAACATGTCCAAGCCAGCGTCCTCCGCTGCCCTTCCGCTCGCCCACGCCGCGCTTCGGATCCTCATCGTCCTGAACTGGCTGGCCGGCGCCGCAACCGCCGCGCTGCTTCTCGCCACGCCCAACCGGCAATGGATCATCCGCGCGTTCCGCCTGTCTCTCTTGCCCGACACAGACCAGCTCATCTTGGGCATGCGTACGATCGCGGCGATCTTCCTCGTCGCGATCCCGCTACACTACGTCGTCCTCAAGCGGCTGCTCGCCATCGTCGAGACGGTTCGCGCGGGCGACCCGTTCGTCGCCGCGAACGCTCTCCATTTACAGGCAATCGCCTGGACGCTGCTCGCGCTGCAGCTCCTCAGCCTCGTGATCGGTTGGATCGCCAGGTCGGTCTCGACGCCGGCGCATCCGCTCCATCTCCGGGCGGGCTTTTCGATCAGCGGCTGGCTCGCCGTGCTGCTCACGTTCCTGCTGGCCCGCGTGTTCGCCGCAGGCGCGGTCATGCGCGAAGACCTCGAAGGGACGGTCTGACATGGCGATCGTCGTCAAGCTCGACGACCTCCTTCACGACCGCCGCATGACGCTGACCGAACTCGCGGATCGGGTCGACATGACGCTGGCCAACCTCTCGATCCTCAAGACGGGCAAGGCGCGGGCGATTCGTTTCTCGACGCTCGAGGCGATCTGCGGCGCGCTCTCGTGCCAGCCAGGCGACCTTCTCCGGTTCGAAGCCGAACTCGCGGAGCACGAGCCGCCGGCCGCTCGGAAACGGAGCGCGAGCCGATGAACGAGTTTCGCAAGGAGTTGTTCCGATGAAACACACGAACACCCTCACCGTCACTACTCTGCTCTCGATTCTCCTCTTCTCCTTCCACTGGGCGGATGAAATCTCCCGCGGGATGGAGCCGGGAACCGTCTCGGCCTTCTGGGGTCTGCTCATCCTGGCCGTCTGGCTTTGCGCGACGCTGGTGTTCGCCGAGCGGCGATGGGGCCTGGTCGTCATGCTCCTCGGTTCGCTCCTGTCGTCCGCCGTTCCCGTTCTCCACATGCAGGGAGGGGGGATCGTGGGCGGCCGGATCGCCCCGAACTCCGGCGGCGCCTTCTTCTGGGTCTGGACACTCGTCGCGCTCGGCGCGAGCGGGATGTTGTCCTTCGTGCTCGCGGTGCGTGCGCTGTGGGGCCTGCGGCGAGGCCAGCCGAGGTAGTTGGCATTGGCAAGCGGTCCGCCGCCCCTCGCCAGCTCCTGTCATCCCGAGCGCAGCGAGGGACCCCTTTGGAGTCTCAGTGCAGCTTGAAAGGGGTCCCTCGTCGCTGCGCTCCTCGGATGACACAGACGGCGCTCAATCGAGCGGCCCGGCCTCATCGCTGGTTTCGTGGAGACTGCCGAGACGCCGGCGATATCGGTGGAGTAAGGATCCGGCTACGACCGTCCACTCTGCAGCCGTCGCGCCTCGTTCACGACGCGGAGAAAGCCGCTCGCCTTCGCGTCTCTCTCGACGTCGTCGAGCTCCGCCCGCGCCCGGGTGAGCTGTCCCGACTGCAGATCCACGTAGGCGACGGCAAGCCGCGCGTCGAGCTGGAAGTTGACCCAGCCGATGCGCTGCGCATTCTGGAGGACTTCCACCGCTTCCCTTCGAGCCTGCTCGATTTGACCGGCGGCCGCGTCGGCTCGGACACAAGCGATTCGCGCCGGGAGGGTTTCGTTGACCTGAGCCGTTCCGCGGAGCAGGCTTCGAACGCGGCTTGCCGTCTCTTCCGCCTCGTGCGTCCGCCCGAGCAGGATCAGCGCCTGGATCAGCGAGCCCTCCGCGAGCGCCTGATTGCCCTTCGCGCCGCTCTTCTGGAATTGCGCCTCGGCCTCCCGCGAGAGCCTCGCCGCCTCCTCCGCCCGACCCGAGGCGATCAGGACGTCGGCCTGGGAGAGAGCCGTCTCGGCCCACGTCTCGCTTTCGCCAAGCCTCTCCTGGATAGCCATCGCCTCCGAGGCCGCTTTTCCCGCCCCAATCAGATCTCCCATATCGAACAGAACTTTCGAGATCTCATTGATCTGGCGCGCTTCGGCGCTCTCGTTCTTGATGCCTTTATCGATCGCAACGGCGTCCTCGTAGTTGCGCTTCGCCGAAACCAGGTCTCCTTGCGAGTGGAAGACGTCTCCGATGCACTCGAGAGTCCAGGCCTCCCACTCGCGCTTCCCGATCTCCCGGGAGATCGCGAGAGCCTGCCGATGGAGATCCATCGAGCGTGACAGGTCGCCCTGGTCCCACGCGACCGTCCCGACTCCGTTCAACGCCCATGCGATGCCGGCGCGATCCCCGACCTCGGTATCGATCGTCCTCAGCTCCTCGAGCTCGCGTTGCACGAGACCGAGGTCTCCCGCCTGAAGCCAGTCGAGATTGATGAGATCGGTCAGCGCCGCCGCTTCGCCTCGACGATCGCCAACGTTGTGGAAGCTCGCGAGCGCCTGCCGGTAAAGCGCGCGGCCTCCGGGAAAGTCGCCCCGGCCCGTCAGAATACCGCCCAGGAGCCGCACCGCGCCGGTCGCTCCGTCGCGATCGCCGGCCTGCTCGTAGAGGTCGCGGGCCTCTTCATACTTCGTTTGCGCGGCGGAGTAGCTTCCCTGATGGTCCAGGGCACTTCCTTCCTCCAGCCGCGCCCGAGCCAGAGTTCTCCACTCGGAGAGCCTCGCGGTCTTCTCCGCCGCCCGCAGGGCGGCCGCCTTCTGGCGGGCATAGTCCCCGAGTGACCCCGCAGCGGACGCCTCCGCGAGGTCGATCCGAGGATCGTCGCCCTGAGGAGGCGGGAGCCGCTTGAGGAGAGCGACGGTCGCGAGCGAATCCTTGAGATGTCCGCCGGAGAGCTGCGCCTGGGCGAGTCGGAGCCCGTACTCCAGATCGTCGGGGTAATCTTTCCAGAGCGACTGGTAGAGCCCGATGGCCTCGTCCCATTTCTTACGAGACTCCGCGAGCCTCGCCTGGATCTGAAGCCGCTCCTCGTTCGCGAGCCCTTCGGTGTGCTCGACGGCCCTGGCGGCCTCCTCCTCGGCGCGGCGGTCGTAGCCCAGGGCGGACCAGGCGTCCGAGAGCGCGGCGTGCGAGAGCGCGAACCCCGGCTCGGCCTCCGCGGCGCGGGTCAAGAGATCGCGGGCGGCCGGCGCGTCTCCGCGGCGCAGCCGGTCGAGGCCCTCCGCGTAGAGTCGCATGGCTTCGGGGTTTGCTGGGAGTGACGCCTTCACGCTGGCCGCCTCGGCCGCGGTCGCCCCCGCGAGCCCGAGCCTCGTTCGCAGCTGCTCGCCTGCCAGCGATACGAGCGCGAAGAGGTCCGACTCCGATCCCGTCTCCGTAATCGATGCCACAGTCTCTCCGGTCCTCGCGTCCTGGACGAAGAGATCGATCCGAATCTGGTCGCCGGCGGGAGCGGCGAGGGCGAGGTAGGAACCGACGACGACGACGTCCGCGTTCAGGCTGGAGCGAAGGGTTGCGAGCGTCTCGCGCGAGAGCGCACCGGGCGGAGGATCGAGATGCCGGCGCGCGACGTTCTCGGCCGGAACGATCCGGACCTTCTCGCCGGCCGCGATCTCGGCGCTGACCATCGCCGACAACGCCGTTCCGAGCCACTCCGCCTCCGGCCGGCCCGAAAGGTTCCGCAGGCCCAGAACGGCGACCGACTTCCGGATGCGAGCGCGCGACGCGCTTCCCGCAGCGGGGCTCTCCACGCGCGGCCTCGACCGAACTCCGGCGACGATCCACGCGGCGGCGATCCCGACCGCGGCGGCGGCGGCCGCGACGAGCTTCCACCGGCCCGGCGGCTGCGAGTGTTTCTCGGAAGCGCCGCGAGTCGAGGCGAGAGCGGCGGCCTCGGGCGACGAGCCGCCGGACGCGGCCGCGCTCCTCAAGGCCGCCGCGAGATCCGGCGCGGACGGATAACGGTCGGCGGGTCGCTTCTCGAGACAGCGGCGGAGGATCCGCTCGACTTCCGGAGCGACGGAGATGCCGGCTGCGGAGAGAGGAGGCGGCTCCTCCTTGAGGATCGCGATCATCGTCTCCGGCGCCGTCGGCCGCTCGAACGCGCGCCGGCCGGAGAGCATCTCGTAGAGCACCGAACCGAGAGAAAAGATGTCGGAGCGGCCGTCGGTCGGCCGGCCCAGCACCTGCTCCGGCGACATGTAGTCGATCGTGCCGAGAACGACTCCGGGCTCCGTCCCCGCCGCTGACGGCGGGTCGTTCTCGCGCGAGCCCGTCCCTTCCGTCTGCGTCAGTTTCGCCAGGCCGAAGTCCAGGATCTTGACTCGGCCGTCCTTCGTGAGGAGGAGGTTCGCGGGCTTCAGGTCCCGATGCACGATCCCCTTGTCGTGCGCCGCGGCGAGGCCGTCCGCGATTTGCGCCGCGACGTCGAGCGCCTGGACGGGCGGGAGCGGCCCGGCCACGAGCCTCGACTGGAGGGTCTCGCCTTCGAGGAGCTCCGTCACGATGTACGGCGCCCCCTCGTGAGAGCCCACGTCGTAGACCGCGGTGATGTTCGGATGATTCAGCGCTCCGGCCGACTCGGCTTCGCGCTCGAACCGGCCCAGGCGGTCGGGATCGGTCGCGAGTGAAGCGGGAAGGATCTTGATCGCGACCTGTCGCCTGAGCCGTTCGTCGCGAGCGCGGTAGACGGTCCCCATCGCGCCGGCGCCGAGGACCGCGACGATCGTGTAGGGGCCGAGCCGCGCGGGAACAGCGCCCTGGGACTCTCCGGCCGCGATCGCTCCGAAGGTCCGGACGGGGGGCGGCGATACCTCCGGCCAGGCCGCCGAGGGCGACGCCTGAGCGATCACTGCCGCCGCTTCCGCGCGGACCGCCGCGACGAACCGGTATCCGACGCGCGGGATCGTTTCGATGTAGGCGCTCCCGTCCGGGTCGCCGAGGACCTTGCGAATCGTCCAGATGTTCTTGGTGAGGTTGCTCTCCTCGACGACGGTGTGCGGCCAGAGCGCCGAGATGAGCTCCTCCTTGGTCAGGAGGTGGCCGGCGTTCTGGACGAGGAGGACCAGAGTGTCGAAGACGCGTGGCTGGAGGCTCTTCGGCGTGCCGTCCCGCAAGAGACGACGTTCTGCGACCTCCAACCGGAACGGCCCGAAGCTGTAGCAGACGGCGGGACTCGTATCCCTCGCCGGCCTATCCATGGTTTCGCCAGAAGAAATCCATCCGGAATCCAGTGCTAGTCCAAAGACGGAATTATTCCACGCGGGCATTCTGCCGTTCGATAAGGAGGCGCTCATGAAGATTCGGTCGTTTCGGAGGATTTCGGCGGCTTTCCTCGTGCTCGTCCCGGCCCTGGCGCAGGCTGCGCCCCAGCCTCAGCCTCGTACGTTCGTCTCGGCCAAGAAGGGAAACGACTCGGCCAACTGCAGCCGGAAGTCCCCGTGCCGGACGTTCAATCGCGCGATCGCGGTCACGACCCCGGGCGGAGAGGTCGTAGCGCTGGACTCGGGCGGCTACGACGCCGTGACGATCAGCCAGGCCGTGTCGCTCGAGGCGCCGGATGGTGTCTACGCCGGCATCACGGCGTCCTCGGGAGACGCGATCACGATCGCGGCGGGCGTCAACGACGTCGTCGTCATTCGTGGGCTGACGCTCATGGGATCGAGCGCAGCCGAAAACGGGATCAACGTCGTGTCGGCCGGCACGGTCCACGTCGAGCACTGCACGATTCGAGGATTCGCGGCCGGCAACGGGATCCTTGCTACAGACGGGTCGTTTCAGCTCTTGAATCTCGAAGACACGGTCGTCGCCGAATGCAACATGGCATTCAGCTTCTCGCCTGGCTCGGTCTCTCCGCCCTCGATCTCGATGATCTCGCTCATCCACTGTCGCTTCGAAAACAGCCAGACCGCCGCCATGTTTCTCGAAGGGTTCAACGATGGTTCTCTCGTGTCGGTGACGCTCAGCGAGTGCAACATCAGCAGCAGCCTGGCCGCAGACGGCATCGAAATCTCCGACAACATCGAACTCACCCTGGATCGGTGTGTCATCGCGAGCAAGGGGAGCGGCCGGGCCGACGTCAACGGACTCGGACACTCGGTGGTCTACATCACGAATTCCGTCATTCCAAATGGCTACGGCGGTCTTCGAGTCAATTCGCGTATGGACGCCTGTCTGTTCGGAAACAACTTCATCGCCAACATCGTCGGTACTACGGTCAACCACTGTTCGCTTCAGTGAGCGAGCTTGTCATGACTGAGACCAGAAGACTCTCTCTGGCGGCTGTGGTGCTCTGCGCGCCCGCAGTGTTTTGTTTCTGCTCGAAAAAGTCATCCACCGCGACGCGGCGCTCCGCCACCGCGCGGCCGGAGGCGCCGGCGGGGGCGCCGAAGGCCGCCGGAGCGACGGTGCCGGACCCGTGCACGCTCGCCACGGCGGAAGAGGTCGGCACTGTGCTGAAGAGAAAGATGGTCTCCTCCTCGTCCGGCTCGACGTGCGACTACGGGAATGCTCCGGAATCGACCCCGCCGCCGGGGACCGGGCAGATGGGCTCGATGGACGATCTAGTGAAGAGCCTGACGTCCTCGACACCCACCGTGCCGCAGATGCCCCAGGCCATTGCGACACTGACGAACGTGAAGATCGACCTGGCACGAGACGGCATGACCGAGGCGCAGGTCAAGGCCACTTACTCTCGGGCGGGGAGCACCGTCCGGCGGTCGCTCGATCCCGACACGAGAGGGCTGCAGGGAACGATCGTCGTCGCGAACGACATTCCGAACGTCGGAGACTGGGCGTTCACGACCAACGTCGCCGCGGTCAACATGGGGTTCGGCTTCTCCTCGCGAGGCCGCATCCTCCATGCGCGCAAGGGCCCGTGGCATTTGACGGTCGGCGCCACCATCTCGCCCGATCCGGGAGAGGCGGCGCTCGACGCCGAGCTCGCGGAGCTCGCACGCACGGCGATATCCCGCCTGCCGTAACGGAAAGGAGGACTCCCATGGCTACACCGTTCCCTTCGATTCCGGATCCGCTGATCGCGATTCCGCAGCTCTACGTCGTGCCGATCTTCTGGGGCCAGTCCTGGATCGGCCACACGCCCTACAACTGCTTCGACGTCCTCGAGAACGTCACGACGATCATGTCCGGCCGCTATCTCGACGGTCTCGCGGAGTACGGGATTGCGGCGGGAGGCGCCGCGTCCTTCGGAGCGGTCCTGCACGTGCCCGACTCCGAGATCCCGAACCCCTTTCACGACGAGGACTGCTGGGGCGTGATCGACCGCGCGATCTCCGCGAAGTCGGTGGAGGCTCCCGCGGTGTACGACCAGCCGGCGCTGGTCGGCGCTCGTTATCGCACCATCTATTCCCTGTTCGTTGCGCCGAGTCACTACTACACGGATCCCAACATCTTCGGAAAGAACTGGACCGACTACCGGCCCGGCGCCGCGGCCACCTGGGTCTCCTCCAACTCCGATCTGGCCGGCGCCATCGAGACGTTCGCCCACGAGCTGATCGAAGGGGGGAGTGGCGCGCAGATCGCCGACGATTGCGAGACGGAGAGATTCGAGCTGGATGGCATTCGCCTGCCCAAGTACAAGGTCGACGGGAATTGCTGGCCAGACCTCCAGACGCAGCTGGTTTGGATGGAAGAAAAACTCGCGAGGTATCGGCAAAGGGAACGAGGGTTCGTCGGGCGACAGCCCGTCGGGATCGCTCCCACTCACTAGTGACGCGAGCGCAGTCGGGCGACCGATCCATGCATCCGACGAGGAGACAAGCCATGAAGTCCGCGTTCTGGGTTCTCATCCTCTCCGCGCTGGCGGGCGTCAGCGCCCGGGCAGACCAGGCGGCCTGCGACCGGATCCGATCGGCCAACGTGAAGAGCGGCAGCAGCCACGGGCAGATGAAGATGACCGGATACGCCTTCGCCGCCGATACACCGGACATCTACGGTCCCGGCACGCACACCTGCAGCTATCTGCGGGACGAATCGGTCGACGGGCAGCCGGCCGCCGTCTATCGCGAGCAGTATCAATCGAAGACCGGCAGCACCGACGCGACGATCTGGATCTCCAAGAGCTCCGGATTGCTGCTCCGCGAAGAGCAGGACGGCGACGTGATCGGAAAGGGCAAGGGCCACATCGCGTATCGATGGACCGCACGGACGTCAGAAGAGCCCGCTCGCAACGGCGGCGCGCTCGCGAAGGGCAACGGCAAACTGCCGATCTACCCGCGGGGCCGCGACCTGAACGACATGCCGGCCTCCGTGGTCGCGCAGGGCGTGCCGATGGTGCTGGAGACGGGCGACGCGGTGGCAACCGTCGACGCCTGGTACAGCTCCCACGTTCCCGGATCGTGCGCGCGAAGCGCCGAAGCCCAGGGCGTGAAGTACGCCTGTCCTGCCGGGAGCGTCATGATCTACCCGCACGACGGCAAGACACAGATCGCCCTCGTGCCGGCGATGGCGATGTCCGCAGGGAAACCCTGAAACGGATCCTCAACCGAGACGAGTCACGACCGACCAGAAACGACGAGTCCCATTCAATGAAAGGAAGGCCACGATGAATGACCCCAGGAACACCGGCAAGATTCAGAGGAGCTCGATACAGCGCTTCGTCTTGGTTCTCGTGGGCGTCCTGCTTCTATCGACCCGTCCCGCAAGAGCGGATGACGATAAGCCGCAGTGCAACGCTTTCTACGGGCCGTTTACCTCGGTCGTCGTGCCGCCGCCCGACTGCGAGTCGCCGGTGGGGCTCTGCACGCACGGCACGCTCGTCGGCGAGTTCCCGGCCACCTACGACTTCACGGCGCTGACGCAGGCGGTGGATCCTGACGACCCGAATATCGTCACCCTGACCGGAAAGAGCGTCGTCACGTCGGCCTCGGGTGTGATTCACACCGACGACGTCAGCGTCATCAACTTCGCAACGGGCGACTTCGTCACCAAGGCGATCGTTCACAGGACGAAGATCCGCGACGCGAAGACCGGAGGCTTCATCGCGGCCGGTAATCTCGATTTCACGACCGGGCAAGCGACCGGGAACTATTCCGCCATTCTCTGTACGCGCGGAAACGATTAGCGCAGGGGTTGAGAGCAGGACCTTCCGGTCCGTCACGGGGAGCTGCCGTAGGAAGAGAGCGATCGCGTTGGCGACGCTGTCGACCTACGGCAGTCCTCTTTTCGGGTCGAGGGCCGTCCGCCTGTCGCGATGCGAGCCTGGCCGGCGCCGCGTGCCCTGCGGCGCGGAGGCGCGGATCATGCCGCATCGCGAGATAGGATCTTCCGTCTGTGAAGCGCATCCTCAACTTCGTCGACGGGCAGTTCCGGCCGCCCTGCTCGGGGAAATATCTCCCGGACGTCGAGCCCGCGACCGGGACGGTGATCGCGGAGATCCCGGACGGAGGGCCCGAGGACGTCGACGCCGCGGTCGCGGCGGCTTCCCGCGCGTTCGCGTCGTGGCGGAGGACGCCCGCCGAGGATCGGTCCCGGCTCCTCCTCCGTGTGGCCGAGCTGATCGAGCAGAACTTCGAAGAGCTCGCCCGTCTGGAGTCGCAGGACAACGGCAAGCCCATCGCGCTCGCCCGCCGGATGGACGTTCCCCGAGCCATCCTGAACTTTCGCTTCTTCGCGACGGCCATCCTGCACGCCGAGTCGCGCGCCCACGTCACGGACGACCGCGCGCTCAACTACACGCTGCGCCAGCCGCTCGGCGTCGCCGGTCTGATCTCGCCCTGGAACCTGCCGCTGTATCTGCTGACCTGGAAGATCGCCCCGGCGATCGCCGCGGGGAACTGCTGCGTGGCGAAGCCCTCGGAGCTCACGCCGCTGACCGCGGCTCGGCTCGCCGAGCTGATCTTGGAGGCCGGCGTCCCGCCCGGCGTCGTCAACATCGTGCACGGTCCCGGAGCGAGCGCCGGCCGCGCCCTCACGTCGCATCCCGACGTCCCGCTCATCTCCTTCACGGGCGGAACGCAAACGGGCAAGGACGTGATGGCGCATGCGGGGCCGCTCTTCAAGAAGGTGTCGCTCGAGCTCGGCGGGAAGAATCCCAACATCGTGTTCGCCGACGCCGACCTCGAGCAGGCCGTTGCGACCTCGATCCAGTCGAGTTTCTGGAACCAGGGCGAGATCTGCCTCTGCGGATCGCGCCTCTTCGTCGAGAGGACGATCTACGACGAGTTCCTCGGCCGCTTCCTCTCCGCGACGAAGAAGCTGCGGATCGGCGACCCGCAGGACGACGCGACGGAAGTCGGCGCGCTCGTGACCGAGGCGCATCGCCGGAAGGTCGAGGGCTACGTCGCGCTCGCGAGGGAGGAGGGCGGCGAGATCCTCACCGGCGGAGGGCGGCCCGCGGATCTCCCGGAGCGCGTGCGAGACGGGTACTTCCTCGAGCCGACCGTGATCGCGGGCCTCGACTGCAACCGGCGCGTCATGCAGGAGGAGATCTTCGGGCCCGTCGTCACGGTCACGCCGTTCGACTCGCCCGACGAGGCGATCGCCTACGCGAACGGCACGCGCTACGGCCTGTCGGCGAGCGTCTGGACCCGCGACCTCCAGAAGGCCCACCGGGTCGCCGCGGCGATCGACACCGGGACGGTCTGGGTCAACACCTGGCTCCTGCGCGACCTCCGCGTTCCCTTCGGCGGCATGAAGGAGAGCGGCGTCGGGCGCGAGGGCGGCTTTGACTCCCTCGACTTCTTCACCGAGGCGAAGAACGTCTGCGTCAAGCTCTAGCCTTCACCCGGCCGTCGTCTCACGACGCGTGAGTCCTCGAGGAGCCCCCGGTCTCCGGCAGCTCGCCCGCTACGCCGTCGCGCGCAGTCTCTTCGAGCCAACGAGCCTGCCGCGGGCCATCGCGCGACTGGGCTACGTCCAGGCCGACCCGATGCGGGCGCCCGCCCGCGCCCAGGACCTGATCCTCGGGGAGCGCGTCGAGGGATATCGCGCAGGCGATCTGGAGCGGCGCTACCCGCGCCTCTCGATCGAGGAGGCCTTCTTCGTCAACTACGGTTTCGTACCGCGCAAGACCGCGGCCCTGCTGCATCCGCGAGAGACGCCGCGCGAATGGGATGCCGCGATGGAGACGCGCGCGAGAGATGTGCTCGCCTTCGTGCGCAAACGCGGCGACGTCCGAGCCCGGGACGTCGAGGCCCACTTCGACCATGGCCACATGAAGCGCTGGGGCGGCGATCTGAAAGTCAGCGCGCACCTGCTGGAGGGCCTGCACTATCGAGGGTCGCTGCGTGTGGCGAGGCGCGTGGCGGGCGCGCGGATCTACCAGGCGGTTCGGATCGTTCACCCTCCGCCGGAGGGCGGCGGCCCCGAGGCGCGACTCGCGCGCGCCGGGAGGCTGTTGGACATGGTGGTGCGGCTCTACGCGCCCCTGCCCGCGGCGAGCCTCGGTTATCTGTTCGGACTGCTGCGGCGCTATGGAGCGCCGCAGCTCTCCGCCGAGCTGCGGCAGATCCGGGAGCGAGCCCGGTCGCGCTATGCGCACGCCCAGGTCGACGGGCAGCTCTGGTTCTGGCCGCGGGGCGAGAACCCCGGCGCGGACCGGCACCAGGTCGGCCAGAAGGTCCGCTTCCTCTCGCCCTTCGACCCGGTCGTCTGGGACCGACGGCGTTTTCAATCGCTGTGGGGCTGGGAATACAAGTTCGAGGCTTATCTGCCGGCCGATCAGCGCCGCATGGGCCACTACGCGATGCCGATGCTGTGGCGCGAGTCCGTCGTGGGCTGGGCCAATCTGAAAGTGGGCGATGGCCGCCTGCGGCACTCCCTGGGCTTCGTCGGTCCGCGGCCACGCGGCATCGCCTTTCGTCGGGCGCTCGACGAGGCTCTGGACCGAATGCGGGATTTTCTGGGGCTTCGGCGCTCCTGAGGCTCCGTCCGGGACAACCGTCCCGGCTCGATCACCCGTCCTCGCGCTTCGCGTCGCGCCCGGGATGAAGCGCGACGTGAAGACCTGCCGAGACGGACGGCTCGGGACGAGCAAGAACGCGATAGTCACGAGTCGCTCGCCGCGAGCCCGGCAACCTCGACCGCCGCTCGTCCGTAATCCTCTTTGTCCGCCGCCCGGTTCGCGGCGACGAAGGGAGCCGCCATGCATCCGACTCGACTCGTTTTCTTCCTGTCCGTTTCTTGCGCGCTCGCCGGCGCGGCCGCGCTCGGCGGGCAGACGGCGAAGCCCCCGGATGACTCCAGCCGCTTTCCCTGCCGCGCCGTCCATACGTTTGACTTCTGGGTCGGCGACTTCGACGCGACGCCGTGGAACGAGCCGGCGGCGCCGGTCCGAGGACACCTGCACAACACGCGAGAGTACGAGGGATGCGTGATCGTCGAGCGGTGGGACGGCGCGAGCGGATCGCGGGGCATGAGCATGGCGTTCTACGACGTCAACCGCCGCGTCTGGCGGATGGTGTGGAACGGAGACGACAATCAGTCGAACGACTTCGAGGGCGAGTACAAGGACGGGGCCATGCGATTCGAGGGCTGGGTGCTGGATGCGCAGGGGAAACGCCTGCTCGCGAGGAACGTCCTCGAGAACGCCTCGCCGGACACGATCCGTCACGTCTATTCGACGTCCGCCGACGGCGGAAAGACCTGGACGGTGAAGAGCGACGGGCGCTTCGCCCGGCGGAAGGAGGCGCGGCCGTGAGGCGCGCCACGGGGACGGAGACGCTCCGGGGCGCGGGCCTCGCGCTCGCGATCGGCGTTCTGGCGCAGGCGGGGCTGGCCGACTCCGTGCGGGCGAGCCCCTTCGATTACGCGTGGATGAACCTGGCGCCGGGCGTGTGGGCGGCGATTCGATCGGATCCCTTCGCGCTCCCCCAGGAAGGCAACGCGGTCTTCGTCGTCACGGACGAGGGCGTCGTCCTGTTCGACGCCGGCGGGAGCCCGGCGATGGGAGAGGCGATCGTCGGCAAGGTCCGATCGGTCACGGGCCAGCCGATCACGCACGTCGTCCTGAGCCACTGGCACGGCGACCACATGCGCGGCCTGCAGGCGATTCGGGCGGCGTTTCCGGGAGTGCAGATCCTCGCCCATCCACACGCCCGCGACTGGATCGTGGCGACGCAGGACCGCTGGTTGAAGCGGCGCGTGACGATGGTGCCGAACATTCGCAAGGCGGTCCAGGGCTGCATCGCGAAGGGCTTGGACCTGAGCGGCCGGGCGCTGATTCCGGAGGAGAGGGCCTGGCTGGAAAGCGGACTGGCGGCGAGCGAGCAGCTCGACTCTGAAAACAACCGGACGACGTATGTCGTCCCGAACGCGACGTTCGAGGACTGTCTGACCGTCTTCCTCGGCGGACGGGAGATCCGATTCCTGCGTCTCGGCGGCGCGCACACCGCGGGCGACGTGATTCTCTGGCTTCCTCGGGAGAGGATCGTGGCCACCGGAGACATCGTGACCGCGCCCATTCCGCTGTTGCCGAGCGCCGACGTGGGCGACTATCCCGCGGTGCTCGCGCAGATCAAGGCTCTCGGGTTCCAGACGCTCGTGCCCGGCCACGGCGGCGTGCAGTCCGATGCGGCCTATCTCGAGCTCCTGAGCGATACGATCCGGCTCGCCGCGGCGCAGATGAAGGAGCTGGTCGGTCGTGGCGTCTCGCACGAGGAGGCCGTCACGAAGATCGACCTCGGCGCTGTCGAGCCGCGCTACACGCACGGCGACGCGTTCCTGGCGAACCGGTTTCGCGATTACTTCTCGGATCTTCCGGAGGCGGCGTACGCGGAGGCGACCGGAAGGACCCCGGAGGAGAAGTTCTGACGGGACGCCCTCTTCCGTCGGGGAGAGGAGTCCGGGACAATTGTCCCGGTTGATCCACCCCGAATCCAGCCGACCCGGGACGGAGTTCCCATTGTCCGGCATCCTCTCCGGCGCGATCGTGGGAGCGCGAAAGGAGACCGCCATGCTTTCCCACGACTACTCGTATCCTGAGATTCTGAAGAACTCGCTCAAGGTCGCCTGGACCGAGCACCAGGTCCTCGAGGGCCGGGACTTCGACTACTCCAAGCGGTTCCTGCCGAACCGCCTCTCGGGAGTGGACGAGATCCGCTGCCTGAAGGACCGCGAGAAGCTCAAGCTCAACCAGATCATGGGCAACGCGTACTGCCACCTCTTCGCGTACGTGGAGGAGTACATCATTCCGCAGGCGCTGGAGGCCGCGCAGCGGGACATCTACGGCGACGAGTCCCGGCTCCGGGCGCTCCTGCGCTTCGCCGAAGACGAGTCGAAGCACCAGGAGCTCTTCCGGCGCTCGACGGCGCTCTTCGAGAAGGGCTTCGGAGTCCGGTGCGGTCTGATCCCCGCGCGGGAGGAGGTCGCCCGCGTAATACTTAGCAAATCGCGGCTCTGCAGCTACCTCCTGACCAGCATGATCGAGTGGTACACGCAGTCTCACTACGTCGAGCACGTCCGCGATCGCAACGAGCTCGACGGGCTGTTCCGCGACCTGGTCAAGCATCACTGGATGGACGAGGCGCAGCACGCGAAGATCGATTCGCTCCTGATCGACGAGATCGTGCAGGAGACCAGCGATGACGAGCGGGAGAAGGCGGTCGACGAGCTGATCGAGCTCGGCGGCGCCGTCGACGGGCTGTTGTCGCAGCAGGCGGACCTCGACCTCGAGAGCCTCGCGAAGGCACTCGGGCGGACGTTCTCGGAGGACGAGAAGGCCGAGATCAAGCGGAGCACCCAGCGCGCGTACCGCTGGACGTTCCTCGTCTCCGGGCTCGAGCATCCCAACTTCGTCCAGATCGTGAGCGAGCTGACCGAGAGAGGGCCGGCGAAGCTGCAGGCGGTAGCGAAGGCGCTGTCGAGCTAAGCTCGGCGCGCTCGCGCCGCCGACGCCCCCTCGCCCTGACCCTCTCCCCCTCCTCCGGGGGAGAGGGGATTTCTTTGCAGCCTCACGCCCGGAAACCCCGGTCTCGCGCGAAGACGATCGCCTGAGCCCGGCTCCACACGCCGAGCTTGTCGAAGAGATTCGAGATGTGGTTGCGGACGGTCTTCTCGCTGATCGCGAGGCTCTTTCCGATGTCGGCGTTGGCGAGACCCTGCGTGATCAGCGCCAGGATCTCGCGCTCGCGAACAGTGAGGTTCGCGAACGCGGCGTCCGCGCCGGGAGAGGCCGCGACGCCCAGGAATTCGAGGACGACCTCCTGGAAGCGCGCCCAGGCGGGCTCGTCCTCGAGGAGGATGTGGTTGCGGGAGTCGAGCTCGACGAACTGGGCTCCCGGGATGCCGGCCGCCAGAAGGCGTCCCTCGGAGACGGGACAGACCTCGTCCTCGCGGGAGTGGATGACCAGAGTCGGCGCCTCGACGGAGCCCAGCAGGCCGGTCACGTCGACTCGGGAGCGCTCCTCGAGAAGTCGTGCGGCCATCTCCCCGGTGCTGGACCGGCGGCAGAGCTCGTTGTACCAGCCGATCTGTGCCTCGGTTGCGTTCGGGATGAAGCGCGACGTGAAGACCTGCCGGAAGACCGGATTCTCCTTGCCCCAGCCGACCCGCATCAGCTCCAGGATCGCGCGGTACTGGCGCTCGCCCGTCGCATCACCGCGCTGCGCCCAGCCGCGAGCGTACCCGCCGTACAGGACCATCCGCGAGACCCGCTCCGGATGGCGGGCGGCGTACGCCGCGCAGATCGCAGCGCCCGACGAGATCCCGAGCAGGGCAAAGGGCTCCTGCACTCCGGCGGCGGCCACCACGTCCTCGAGATCGCCGAGCCAGCGGCCGAACGACAGCTCGTCGGCGTCCCGGTCCGTCATCCCGCAGCCGCGCTCGTCCCAACGCAGGAAGCGGAAGTGGGCGCCGAAGAAGCGGATCCAGTGTCCCCAGACGGGGCTCTCGAGCTCGTACTCGAGGTCGCTCAGCCAGTTCGCGGCCTTGACGAGGACGGGGCCCTCGCCCACGTCGGCCCAGGCGAGCCGGACTCCGTCTTCCGTCTGGAGGTAGCGGACGCGCTGACGCGGCTTCGTGTCGGCCATCGCGGGCCGATTGTAGTCACACCAGCCGGATGGGATCAGCCGTCATCCCGAGCCCAAGGCGAGGGTCCCATGCGTTCAGTGACGGGGTCCCTCGTCCCCTCGCTCCGCTCGCGTCCTCGGGATGACCGCGAAAACGATCCCGGAGAGTCCTAGCCGTTCTTCCGCATGACCAGCACCGCGACGAGCGCGAGCGCCAGGCCGAGGAGCACCAGGAGGTCGTTGGACAGCGTCGGCACGGGCGCGACCGGTCCCGGTCCCGGCGTCGGCGTCGGCCCGGGTGGAGTCGACGTGACCGTGGGCACTCCCGCCGGCGTCGCTGTGGCCGTCGGCGCGACGACCGTGGCCGTCGGTGTCGGCGTCGGTCCGCCGATGGTGACGTCCGTGACGACAACGTCGTTGCCGTCGCCGCCGACGTAGGTGATCTGGTAGGTCCGGCCGTTGGCGACGAGCGTGGCGCCCTCGGCCAGGCCGGCGAACGTCCCGCTGACCGCGCCGCCGCCGTTGCTGATGATCGTGAACGCGTCGCCGTTGGCGGACGTGAACGTGAAGTTGAGCATGAGGGTCGGGTTGGTCAGGGTGACATCGCCCGTCGTGATGAGCTGCCCGTATTTGGTCACGCTGTCCATCTCCATTCGGAGCGTGGAGGCGGCCAGGAGCTCGACGTTCCCGGCGTGGCCGATCTCGCTCGTGCCCCCGCCCTCGCAGCTGACCAGTCCGCCTTGGGCCTGCAAGTCCCCGGTCGACGCGCCGTTGGCGTACTGCAACACGCCGCCCGTGACGGTCACGAAGCTCAGGGGGCTCAGGGCCGCGCCGGCGAGTACGAAACCTCCGCCGTTGACGGTGGTCGAACCGGTGTACGTCATGTTCGCGGAGATGAACACGGTGCCAGGGCCCTGCATGATCACCGCGCCGGCTCCCGAGACGACGCCGCTCAGCGTCAGGATGCTGCCGCTGGCTGACAGGAGGCCCATCGTGAACCCCCCGTTGTCGACCGGGCCCGCAATCGTGAGCCGGTCGATCGGTCCCGGGGTCGAGCAGGCAAAGTTCTGCGTCGCCGTCAGCGTCATCGCGAGCTGGACCGTGGCGCTGCCGGAGGTGTTGTTGGCCGCGACTCCGCCCGCGAGCATGATGGCGTTCCCGAGGAGCGTGTAGCCGCCGGTTCCCGTGAAGGTGATCGAGCTGAAGAGCGTGCCCGCCGGGAAGTCGTTGTTGGGGGTGAGGCGAGGCGTCGGGCCCGGGAAGAACAGGTCGTCGCCCGCGCTCGGCGCGGTGCCTCCCCAGTTGGCCGCGGTCGTCCAGTTGTCGTCGGCGCCGCCGCCGGTCCAGGTCCGGTTGACGGCCAAGGCGGGCGCCGAGAAGAGGAGACCCGCAAGGACCACGAGGTTCAGGTGGTGGCGAAGGAAACCGCGCATACCTTTTCCTCCACGAAAAAAGAATCGCCGCTCGGACAAGGGACCGACCCCCAGTATGTTACCCCTCCCGGGGGTTTTTGAGTAAGCGGTCTTCCCGCGCCGGACGCGAAGGTCAGGGTTCAGGGCTTGCTGCCGACTTCACCGTCACCCCGAGCGATAGCGAGCCTACCACCGACCCGTCCACCAACGGCAAACCCTCAGCGCTAGGGAACGCCGCGCCGCGCGCGGCGGTAACGCAGGCCCCCGGCAGTAGGCAACTCCGACCGAAGGTCGATATCGATCCGGTCACCGGCAGGCTTCGAGCCGGGACCAGAGTGCACCGGATCCGCTCCGTTCAGTGACGAGATCCCTCGTCCTCCTCGCTGTGCTCGGAGTCCTCGGGATGACGCCGCTGGGCGCTCGGTGCCTCCCGGCGTCACTTGGACGCGTTCTTCGCCGCGGCGCCGGCGAGGAGCGCCTGCTGCTGCGCGGCCTCGGCCTTCTTGCCCCACGCCTCGTAAAGAGCGACACGCGCGGTGATCGCGTTGCGAGCATACGTCGCCGCTCCCGGACCCGCCGCGGCGAGGTTCGTCGCGGCCTGGCGGAGCGGCTCGTCGGCCTCGGCGTAGCGCTTCTTCGCGGTCAGGATCTGCCCGAAACGGAGGCGGCTGAGCGAAACGGGGATGCTCGTGTCCGGGAACTTCGCGAGCCGGATCTGAAGTGCGCGTCGCACCGCGGCTTCGGCCTCGTCCAGCCGACCCAGCCGCTGGAGCGCTCCCGCCTCGCCGGTCAGCACCGAGGCGACGTCGGGATGATCGGGACCGAGGAACTTCACCAGCCGCTCGAGGGCGTCCTGGTATTTCGGGATCGCGGCGACGTCGTTCCCGGACGCGCCGTACACGGCGCCGAGGTTCGCCATCGTTCGCGCCACGGGCTCGGCGTCCTCGCCGAGCGCCTTCCGCCGGATGGCGAGGACCTTCTCGAGCTGCTCGGCGGTCCGGGCGTACTCGCCCTTCCGGTACCAGATGTTGCCGAGGTTCTCCATGGTGCTCGCGATCTCGGGATGGTCGTCGCCGAGAACGCGCGTGAGGATCTGGAGCGCCTCCGCGAACGTCCTCTCGGCGGCGTCGTAGTCGCCGAGCTGAGTCTGGGCGACCGCGAGGTCGTTTAGTCCCCCCGCGAGCAGCGGGCCGTCGTCGTGCAGTCCGCGCAGGATCGCGACCTGCCGCTGCTCAGCCTCCTCGGTGCGCTTCCACTCTTCCTGCTCGGTGTAGAGGCTCCCGAGGGTGCGCCAGCTCTCCGCGACCTCGCTGCTGTTTGGTCCGAAGATTCGCTCGCGGATCCGGAGCCCCCCGTGGCGAGCTTCTCGGCCTCCGGGAAGGCGCTCTTGTTGACGAGCGTCCGCGCGAGCTCGTTGATCGCCGCGGCGGCCTCCGCGCTCTCCCTCCCGTGGAGCTTCTTGCGGATCGCGACCGCCTCGCGCGATAGCTTCTCCGATTCGTCCGCCTTCCGCTCGATCTGGAGGACCTGGCCGAGCGCGACGAGCGTGGCCGCGACGCCGTCGGTATCGTGCGCCCCTCCGCGGCGACCCGGGTGGCCAGGGCCGAGCGCAGCATCCGCTCGGTGTCCGGGTACTCGCCGAGGCCTTGATAGGTCCGGGCGATGGCCTCGAGGACCTCCGCCTCGACCAGCGGCTGTCCCTTGAACGAGGCGTGGACCTGCTTCTCGGACTGCTTCAGCGCGTCGACGAGGCTGACGCCGCGCGAGCCGCGCTGCCAGGGATCCGCCGCGCCCAGCGTCTTCTGCAGGAACTGGTTGATGGCGGTCGCGCGCGCGGCCTCCTGCGCGGCCCGGTCGCGCTCATGCCGGATCTTCTGGGCCTGGACGGCGAGCGCGACCGCGGCGGCGACGACGACGACCGCGACCGCAGCGGCCGTGCCGAACGCGGCCCGGTGCCGGGAGACGAGCTTTCGGACCTGGTACGCGGTGCTCGGCGGATGCGCGAGGATCGGCTGGTTGTCGAGGTATCGCTCGATGTCCTCGGCGAGCGCGTCAGCGCTGGCGTAGCGGCGGTCCGGCTCCTTCTCGAGCGCCTTGCCGACGATCGTCGCGAGGTCGGGATCGAGCCGGTACCCGCCGCCGAAGGCCTGCTGGAGCGGCCTCGGGGGCTGCTCGAGGACGACCTTGAGCGCGGCGATGGCGGAGCCCGGCAGGTCGTACGGGAAACGGCCGGTGATCGTCTGGAAGAGCGTCACGCCGAGGGAGTACACGTCGCTCCGCACGTCGATCTCCCGGCTCGCGCCGCGCGCCTGCTCGGGGCTCATGTACGCGAGCGTGCCGCCGATCTGCCCGAGCTGGCTGAGCAGCGTCCCCGCCGCCGAACCATCGCCCTCCGCGATGCGCGCGAGGCCGAAATCGAGGATCTTCACGGTCGGGACCCAGGGACGCGAGTGGCTGTTGCCATGGGATGCCGAGCTCGACGGTTTCTCGTCGGCGACCACGAGGACGTTCGACGGCTTGATGTCCCGATGGATCACTCCGCGCTGGTGCGCGTACGCGACCGCGCGGCAGACCGTCGCGAAGAGGCGCAGCCGGTCGCGCAGCTGCGCGGGGGAGGGTCGGTCGCCGCCCATCTTCTCCCGGACGTACTCGTCGAGCGGGCGGCCGCGGATGAGCTCCATCGTGAAGAAGTGCTGGCCGTCGTCGGTGCGGCCGGCCTCGTAGAGCGCAGCGATGTTGGGATGGATGAGGCGGGCGAGCGTCTGGACCTCGCGGCGGAAGAGCCGCAGCTGCAGCTCGTCCACGAGCTTGCCGCCGCGGATGACCTTCAGCGCGACGCGCCGCTGCGGATCGCGCTGCTCGGCCTCGTAGACGACGCCCATGCCGCCGCGCCCGAGAACGGAGAGCACCCGGAACTCGCCGATCTCGCCGGGGGCCGGTTGATCGGAGCCGGAATCCGGGAACCCGAGGGTCGGAAATTGGGTGTCGTCGGTCATGGCCCGTTGGCGGTCCGACGGATCCTATCGTGAGGGCTGAGGGCGCCCGCAGCCACGCCCGTAACCCGCGGACGCCAGCGTTAACCGATCGTGTAGACCAGGTGCACGCGTTCTTCTTCTGCGCCGAGGCGCGGACAGGAGGGCGATCGGTGGTGCGCCGGGTGTGTCAGTCCTTCCCGCGCCGCGTGAGCTGGCCGAGCCGCCGCCCCGCGGCGCTGTCGCGGATGAGCTGGGCGAGCCGGCGCTCGCGGGTCTCCGGCCGCTTCGCGCGGATCACCCAGTGGGTCGCGGTGCGTCGGTACCACGGCGGCTGGGCGTCGAAGAAGGCCGCGGCCTTGCGGTTGGCGCGCAGCGCCGCCTCCTGCTCCTTCGAGAGCCTCGCCGGCTGTTTCTGCTCGAAGGCGTAGACGCCGGTCTTCTCGGCGCGCCGGGCCTCGAACGCGCGGCGCCCCGCCGGGCGCATGCGGCCCTGCGTGACGAGCTCCTCGACCCGCGCGACGTTGACCGAGCTCCAGATGCTGGTCGGGCGGCGGGGCGTGAACCGGATGCAATAGGACGTTTCCCCCAGGCTCCGGCGCACGCCGTCGATCCACCCGAAGCAGAGCGCCTCGTCGACGGACTCGGGCCACGTGATGCTGGGCTTGCCCGAGCCCTTCTTGTGAAACCCGACGAGCAGCTCCGACGCCTTCTCGTGGTTCGCCTCGAGCCAGGCGCGGAACTCGGGGGGAGTGGGGAAGTACTTCGGCTTCATGGGCCCCCCTCACCCTGCCCTCTCCCCCCCGAGCGGGGGAGAGGGTCAAGTCCGGCGACCCGAGAGGTACGGCCTGCGATTTGGCTACTTCTTCGCGTTCCTCGGGTCGTCGGCCGGGTTGACGTACTTGAACTCGACGGGGCCCTGACCGTAGAGGACGATGTCCGCTCCCGACGCTCCCGCGTACGCGTAGTGGTTCATGCCGGTCGGCATCAGTGCGTACCCGCCGACATTCAGCGTCTTGTTGCCCGCCGCCGTCTTCGACAACTTGTCGCCCATGCCGAAGGTCACGTCGCCTGAGGTGACGACGACGTTCTCGTCCGTCGGGTGGGAATGGGCCGGAATGGCGTAGTTGGCCGGGAACCGGACGCGAACCGCGTAGGCGCCGGCACCCATGGGATTTCCCGAGACGACCGCGAGCTGCGCCCCGGGAGGGAGGAACGGCGGCGCGGGCCCGAACTTCGCCTCGGCGACGGGCGCGATGACCGAGGACGTCTGAGCGAACGCGGCGGCGGCGCCCAGAAAGGAAAGCAGGGAACAGACGACGAGATTCCAGACCCAAAACTTCTTCATGGAACGTTCTCCTTTGGGCCTTTCGGCCTTGCGGGGAACTCTATCGAAAAGCCCCGGGAGGGCAGATTATTTAAGCATCATCCATAAATAGGCGTACTGCATCGCCGTGACCATCGCGGTCTGCTTGTTGACGGCGCCGGCGCCGTGGCCGCCCTCGGTGTTCTCGAAGTAGTAGACGGGGTGGCCCTGGGACTCGAGCTTCGCCACCATCTTGCGCGCGTGGCCGGGGTGGACGCGGTCGTCGCGGGTGTTGGTCCAGTAAAACGGCGTCGGGTACGAGGCGCCCGGCTTGACGAGATGGTACGGGGACCAGGTCTGGATGTACGCCCAGTCCTCGGGCTTGTCGGGGTCGCCGTACTCCGCCATCCAGCTCGCGCCCGCGAGGAGATGGCTGTAGCGCTTCATGTCGGAGAGCGGCACCTGGACGACGACGGCGTGGAAGAGGTCCGGATACATGAGGTAGGTGCCGCCGACGAGGAGCCCGCCCTGGGAGCCGCCCATGATGCCGAGGTGGCGGGGTGAGGTGATCCTGCGCGCGATCAGGTCGCGCGCGACCGCCGAGAAGTCCTCGAAGTTGTGAATGTGGTTCTGCTTGACGGCGCCCTTGTGCCAGGCCGGCCCGAACTCGCCGCCGCCGCGGATGTTGGCGAGGACGTAGATCCCTCCGCGCGCGAGCCATGCGGCGCCGCGGGCGCCGTTGTAGGTCGGGACCTCGGGGATCTCGAATCCGCCGTAGCCGTTGAGCAGGGTGGGCGCGGTGCCGTCGTCCTGGACGCCCTTCGGGCGGACGACGAAGTACGGGATCTTCGTGCCGTCCTTCGACGTGGCCTCGTACTGAGCGGTCGTCATCCCGGCCGCGTCGAAGTACGCGGGCATCGACTTGACCTTGTCCGCCTTGCCGCCGTTCTCGGACAGCCAGAGAGACTCCGGCGTCGTGAAGTCTTCGTACGTGAAGAAGTACGACTCGGACTGGTCGTTCATGGCCCCGAGCGCGGTCGTGCCGATGCCCGGCGTCGGGACCTCGCTGCTCTTCCACGCGTCGCCCTCGAGCGAGAGGGCGGTCAGCCGGCTCTTCACGTTGTCCAGCAGCTGGAGGAGGACGCGGTCGCGCGTACGGCCGACGTCGGCGAGCGAGACGCGCGCGCTCGGCTCGAACAACACCTCCAGCCGCCGCTTGCCGGCGAGCAGATCGTCCACCGGCGTGGCCAGGAGCGATCCTTCGCGGTAGTCTGCCCGCCGGCCACCGGCGTCCAGTCGCTGCGCAGCGAGAAGAGGAGTCGGCCGCGGAAGAAGACGCGCGGCTCGGCGTCCTCGGGAATGTCGACCTTTGCGAGGCGGTCGCCGGCGAGGAGAAACGTCTCCTGGCGGAAGAATGCCGGAGTGCGCGTCACGATGTCGTAGCGTCCGTCGCTCAGGATCTCGCTGGTGCCGGCCGACGCGACGTCCTCCGCCTTGCCCTCGTAGATCGTCTTCGCCTCGGAGAGCGGCGTGCCGCGCTTCCAGAGCTTCACGATCCGCGGATATCCGGAGGAAGTGAGCGAGCCGGGTCCGAAGTCCGTGCCGACCCAGAGCGCGTCCTGGTCGCGCCAGGCGGTCCGCGATTTCGCCTCCGGAAGGGTGAAGCCGCCGGAGACGAATTCCTTCGTCTTCGTGTCGAACTCGCGCACGACGTGGGCATCCGAGCCCCCTGGCGAGAGGCTGATCAGGCAGCGCTCGTTGGCCGGCGGCAGGCAGTTCGCGCCGTGGAAGACCCAGCTCTTGCCCTCGGCCTTCGCGAGCGCATCCACGTCGAGCACGGTCTCCCACTGCGGCGCCGCCGTGCGATAGGACGCGATCGTGGTCCGCCGCCAGATCCCGCGTTCGTGGACGCCGTCCTTCCAGAAGTTGTAGACCGTGTCGCCGAGGAGCTCCGGAACCGGGATCCTCTCCTTCGAATCCAGGATCTCGAGGGTGCGGTCGTAGATCGGCTTGTACTCGGGCCGCGACTGGAACAGCTTCGTCGACTCCGCGTTCTGCTCCTTGACCCAGGCCAGGGACTTCGCGCCCTCAACGTCCTCGAGCCACTGGAACGGGTCATCGGTCGTCGACGCCCCCAGCGTTGTCAACGCGGCCACGGCCGTCAGAGCGGCCGCCGCCATCGACGGCCGATGCGAACGAGTCCTCTCCATGTCGTCACCTCACACAGAAACCGGGATCTTAACGAATCGCGCGGGGGTCGGGATCGGCGGCGGCGGCCCTCCCTCAGGACTTCGCCGCCGTGCTCTTGAGCTGGTCCAGCTTCGCCTGCGCGCTGTCGCGAATGGCCTTGCGCTGAGCCTCGGTTTCGGCGAGGTCCGAGTCGACGAGCTTCAACGACTTCTCGGCGGCCTCGCGCGCCTTGTCCCTCTGGCCGTCGGCGAGGTAGGCGTCCCCCAGGCTGTCCCAGGCGTTGGAGGACTGGGGGTCCGCGTCGACGTTGATTCTCAGGATCGCGATGGCGGACTTCGCGTCGTCCGACTGGAGGGCCTGATAGCCCAGGAAGTTGACGAAGCGGCGCTCGAGGATCGGCGACTTCGGGTCCTTCTTGCGCGCGGCGGTCAGCGCGCCGATCACTTTCGGGTACCCGCCGGTCTCGTCGGCCGTCAACAGGAGGCGAATCTGCGGCGACTCGCGGCGCGCGCGGTTGTCGGTCGACGCCGGCGTCCCCTTTCCAAGGAGCGTCGCCTCGTACCAGGCGACGATCTGGTCGGGGAGCTCGGGGTGCGGCGGGAACATCTCCGTGCCGTGGCCGCCGGTCTTGTACTCGACGAAGCGGTTCGTCGGGTTGCCCGAGGACGCGTCGAGCACCTCCATCAGCTGGACCGCGTTTCCGTCGTCGTCCGCGGCGGCGATCATCAGCGGCGGTGAGAAGTGGCTCCGCAGGTGATCGCGCCCGACCTTGTCGGTATTGCCCGAGAGCAGGACGAGCGACTTGATTTCCGGATGGCGCCGCGAGAGCTGGATCGAGTTGTTGACGCCGCAGCTCGCGCCGCCGGCGCCGGTGACGCCCGTGACGCCCGGCTGCGCGGCGAGGTACCGGAACGCGACGTCCAGGTCGCCGGGCCAGACCTCGGTGACGAGCCGGGCCCGCTCGGCGTTTGGGAAGTCATTGTGGCGAGCACCGCCGCTCTCGCCGAAGCCCCGGTAGTCGATCGTCAACACGTGGAAGCCGACCCGCGCGAGCTTCTCCGCGAGACCATTCCACGACTTGCGGTCCTTGTTGCATTGGTGGCAGAGGAGGATCCCGGGGCCGGGCTTGCCGGCGGAGTAGTAGGTCGCGGCGAGGGTGGTCCCGTCCGGCGCCTGAAGCCTGGCGGGAGTGCCGGTGACCGAGTCGGCGGCCGCGGTCCCGGCGAGGAGGAAGGTCAGAGCCGCGGCGAGGCGGCGCAGGCGCATTCTCATCGAGGAGCCTCCTCCCTCGTCCTACGTGGGCGGGGGGGGAAGGTTTGGCGGTCGCCCGCGGAGAAGAGGGCCGGGCCGCCGTCCCCGAAGACTACGGAAAAAACGAAGCCCTCCGCCCCGGAGGGAAGAGGGCTCTCGGGAGACTCGAGGGTCGATCAGGCGACCTGCGCCGCCTGCTGGCGGATCGCCTGGATGTTGATCGTGATCCGAACCTCGTCGCCGAGGAGGAGTCCGCCATTGTCGAGAGCGGCGTTGAAGACCATTCCGTAGTCCTTGCGGTCCAGCTTCGTTTCGGTCTCGAACCCGGCTCGCTCGTTGCCCCAGGGATCACGCGCCGTGCCGAGGAAGGTCACCGGCAGGGTGACGTCGCGCGCGACGCCGCGCAGCGTGAGGGTGCCGGTCACGTCATAACGATCGCCTCCGCGGGGCTCGACCCTCGAGCTCCCGAAGGTGATGCGGGGGTGTCTCGCGATGTCGAAGAAGTCCGGCGACTTCAGGTGCGTGTCCCGGTCTTCGACGTCCGTGTCCACGGAACCGGCGTCGATCGTGAACTCGACCGTGGACCTTTCGGGATGCTCCCGATCGATGCGGACGATGCCCTCGAAGTCCCGGAACCGGCCTCGCACCCTCGTGACGAGGTGGCGGACCTGGAAGGCGGCCTCGGAATGGGCCTTGTCGATGGCGTAGATCTCGGGGAGGGGAGCCGGCACGGGCAAGCGGGATTCGGCGGCGCGGGACGCTTCGGCATGGGAACTCATACGGGTGTCTCCTTTGCGGGCGCCGGCCAAGCCCGGCGTTCCTTCACCCGTAAATACTTGACTAGTTAAGTAATGGATTCAGGCCGCCCGGCGCGCGTCCTGCGATGGGCCAGCCGGACCGCGTCGAGGAGCTCGATCAGCCGGCGCAAGTCCTTTGGCGAGAGGCGGTTCATCGGCTGCCGCCTGTTCTGGATGGCCGCCGTGACGGCGTCCACCTGCGCGAGGCCCTTCTCGGTGATGAAGCACAGGACCTGGCGCCGGTCGCCCGGGCAGCGCTGGCGGCGGATGAGGCCCTTCCGCTCCAGGCGATCGAGGAGACGCGTGATTCCCGGAGCCTGCTCGATCATCCGCGCGGCGATCTCGAGGGTCGGGAGGCCGTCGGGCCGCGAGCCTCGAAGAATGCGCAGCACGTTGTACTGCTGGAGGGTGACCCCGGAAGAGGCGACCAGCGACTCGCCCCAGCGCCGCACGACGTCGGCCGTGAGAAGAAGGCCCACCGTCGCCTCTTCACTGCGGCGCGCGAAGGGCCGTTTCTGCTGGATGTCGGTCGCGACGTCGGTGACGGACTCCGCACGGCTCCCGCCCTTACGCCTCACGCCGGCCGATTCTACAGGCATCGAGTCGCCCTTCGCCGCCGGCTGGAAGCACGAGGTCCGCATCCGTTTTCGAACGAGCCTGGAGGAGGAATCGCCGAGGCCGATGCTTCCCGGGCGATCGGTCTTCCTGTCTTGGGGATCTTTGATATAGGTTCGAATCGACCGGAGGCTCCATGAGACACGCTCCGCCACCGGGACGCTCGAGATCCACGCGCCGGGCATTTCTTCGCCAGACCGGAACGACCGCGGCCGCCGCCGTTCTCGTTGGCACCGGCACGACGCGCCAGGCTCCCGCCGAGGTCGCTCCCGGCGCGGAGGGGCCGAGCCTCGAGGGCGCCGTCCCGATCACGCTCCGCATCAACGGCCAGGACCGCAATCTTCGCGTCGACCCCCGGACGACGCTCCTCGACTGCATTCGCGAGACCGTGGCTCTCACCGGCACGAAGAAGGGCTGCGATCACGGGCAGTGCGGCGCCTGCACGGTGCACGTCAACGGCCGGCGGGTGAACTCGTGCCTCAGCCTGGCCCTGATGCACGACGGGGAAGAGATCACGACCATCGAGGGCCTCGGCACGCCCGACGCCCTGCACCCCATGCAGGCCGCGTTCCTCGCGACACGACGGATATCAGTGCGGCTACTGCACGTCGGGACAGATCATGTCGGCCACCGCCTTGCTCAAGGAACCCTGCGGCCCCGACGATGCGGCCGTGAAGGAGCTCATGAGCGGGAACATCTGCCGCTGCGGCGCCTACCCCAACATCGTCGCGGCGATCCAACGCGTCCGCAAGAACGCCTAGCGCGGAGCGAACCATGCACACCTTCGAATTCATCCGCCCCCGGATTCCGCATGCCGCGATCGCGGCCGCCGCCAGGTCGAAGACCGCCCAGCAGGGTGCGCCTGGGGATGCCCGGTTCATCGCGGGCGGCACGACGCTGCTCGACCTGATGAAGCTGAACGTGGAGACGCCCGCGCGGGTGCTGGACATCAATCGCCTGCCGCTCGGCAAGATCGAGGCAGCCCCGGACGGCGGCCTGTCGATCGGCGCCACTGTCCGGAATTCCGACCTCGCCCACGATCCGCGGGTGCAGAAGGACTATGCCGTGCTGTCGCAGGCGCTTCTCTCGGGCGCCTCGGCGCAGCTTCGCAACATGGCGACCGACGGCCGGCAACCTGCTCCAGCGGACACGCTGCGTGTACTTCCGCGACACCGCGATGCCCTGCAACAAGCGCGAGCCCGGAACGGGCTGTCCCGCGATCACCGGCTTCAACCGCACGCTCGCGGTCCTCGGCACGAGCGACCAGCTGCATCGCGACCAACCCCTCGGACATGTGCGTGGCGATGGCCGCCCTGGAGGCGACGATCCACGTGCAGGGGCCCAAGGGCCGACGCGCGATTCCCTTCGGCGACTTCCACCTCCTGCCCGGCAACACGCCGCACAGGGAGACGGTGCTCGAGCCGGGCGACCTCATCACGCACGTCGCGCTTCCGCCGCCGGTCGCGGGGAGCAGGCAGGTCTATCTGAAGCTGCGCGACCGGGCGTCGTACGAGTTTGCGCTGGCGTCGGCGGCCGTCGTGCTGACGCTGGAAGGCGCCGGAGGGAAGGTCACCCGGGCGCGGATCGCCCTGGGCGGCGTGGGGACCAAGCCGTGGCGATCCCCCGAGGCCGAGAAGGCGCTCGTCGGGCAGTCGGCGAACGCGGCGAGCTTCCGCGCGGCGGCGGAGGCTGCCCTGCGCGGCGCCAAGCCGCAGAGCCAGAACGGATTCAAGGTCGAGCTCGCGAAGCGCTGCCTCGCGCACGCGCTGCAAACCGCCGCGGCCGCCGCGGCCTGATTCTCTCGAGAGGACGAAGCGATGCCCACAGCGCCCACAGCGCCCACCGCCACCGACATCCCGACGACGTCGAACTCGACGATCGGCCGCGACACCCCGCGCGTGGACGGTCCGTTGAAGGTCAGCGGCAAGGCACAGTACGCCTCCGACTTCCACTTCCCCGGCCTGCTCTATGCCGTTCCCGTCGAGGCGACGATCGCGAGCGGCCGCGTGACCAAGCTGGATACGGCCGCCGCGGAAAAGATGCCGGGCGTGCGCGCGATCTTTCACCGCGGGAACATCGGGAAGATCGCCCGCTCCGTGCTGGGACCGGGGTTCGAGGGCATCGTCGACGAGCGCCGTCCGCCCTTCGAGGACGACGTCGTTCGCTACTACGGGCAGTACATCGCCCTGGCCGTCGCGGATACCTTCGAGGCCGCCAAGGCGGCCGCCGACGCGGTTCGCGCCACGTACACGAGGGACAAGTTCAACGTCGATACCGAATCTCGTGGCCGACCCCGAGCCGGACGTCGTCCCGACCACCTTCGCCCCGACCAAGCGCTTGCAGAGCGAGCGCGGGGATCCCGAGGGCGCCTTCACGGCGGCGCCGGTCAAGCTCGACCAGACCTACGTCACGCCGACCGAGACCCACAACCCGATCGAGCTTCAGGCGACGACGGCGATCTGGGACGGCCAGAACCTGACCATCTACGAGGAGTCGCAGGGAGTCTTCAACCTCCGGAGCGTTCTCGCGCAGATGTTCGGGCTGCCCAAGGAGCACGTCCGGGTCATCACGAAGTTCGTGGGCTCGGGCTTCGGCAGCAAGCTGTGGCCCTGGACGCACTGCGCGCTCGCCGTCGCCGCGGCGCGCAAGCTCAACAAGCCGGTCAAGCTCGTCCTCAGCCGCAAGATGATGTTCCAGTCGGTGGGCCATCGTCCCCGTACCCAGCAGCGCGTGCGCCTCGGCGCCACCGCCGACGGCCGGCTCGTCTCGCTGCGGCACGAGTACGTCAACGAGCACGCGATGCTCGACGCGTATCACGAGGACTGCGGCGAGGCGACGGCCTTCCAGTACAGCGTGCCCAATCTCCGCGTGGCCTTCGGCCGCGCCCGGCGCAACGTCGGCTCGCCGAGTCCGATGCGCGGGCCCGGCGCGGTGCCCGGGCTCTACGCGACCGAGTCGGCGCTGAACGAGCTGGCGGATCAGCTCAAGATCGATCCCGTGCGGCTCCGCATCCTGAACGAGCCGAAGATCGACGAGTCGAACGGCCTTCCGTTCTCGTCGCGCCATCTGGTCGAGTGCTTCGAGCTCGGCGCGGAGAAGTTCGGTTGGTCCAAGCGCACTCCCGAGGTCGGCTCGATGAAGCGCGACGGCCTGATCCTGGGGTGGGGAACGGCCGGCTGCGCCTGGATCGCGGCCCGGTTCGCCGCCGAGGCCAGCGTTCAGCTGCGCGACGACGGCACGGCCCGCGTCGCCTCCGGCACGCAGGACATCGGAACCGGGACGTACACCAACCTCGCGCAGATGGTCTCCCAGAGGACCGGTTTGCCCCTCGAGAAGATCGACGTCGTGCTCGGCGATACGACGCTCCCGGAGGGACCCATCTCGGGCGGCTCGATGGTGACCGCGTCGATGATTCCGGCCGTACTCGGGGCGGCCGACAACGCGATCGCGCAACTGCTGACGATCGCGACGACGGCGTCCGGGTCGCCGTTCGAGAAGCGCAAGCCCGACGAGCTCCGGCTCGAGGACGGCCGCGTGGTCGCCAAGTCCGGCGGCCCGGCCGGCGGCGTGCCGTTTGGCGATGTGCTGCGGCGCGCCAACGTCCACGTCGTCAGCGGAAGCGGCAAGGATCAGGGGAGCTTCGGCAACCCGGCGCCGAAATTCTCGACGCACTCGTTCGGCTGCCACTTCGTCGAGGTCACCTGGCAGCCCGAGATCGCCCGGCTGCGCGTCAGCCGGGTCGTATCCGTCATCGACGCGGGGCGCATCCTGAATCCGCTCGCGGGCCGGAACCAGATCGAGGGCTCCGTCGTGATGGGAGTCGGCATGGCCCTGTTCGAGCACACGATCTACGATCCGCAGAACGGCGCGCCGATCAATAGCAACCTCGCCGACTACGTGGTGGCGGTCAACGCCGACGCCCCGCAGATCGACGTGCACTTCCTGGACTACCCCGACAAGGAGATCAACGAGCTCGGCGCGCGCGGGATCGGCGAGATCGGCCTGGCCGGCGTCGCGCCCGCCATCACGGCGGCGGTCTACCACGCCACCGGAGTCCGGGTGCGGGAGCTGCCGGTGAAGATCGAGAGCCTCCTGGTTTGAGAGAGACCGGCGGCTGGCGACTCGACTCCGATCGCCGCCATTTCCTGGGAGCTTCCGCCATGACCCTTCCTGCCGCCGGGCTCGGCATCGCCGCACGACCGGGAACGCCTCGACCTCACCAGCCTGGCCAGGACGTTTTTCGATCGGTCTTGGCCGAAGACGTCGACTGGAAGCCCTTCGCGGCGTTCCCGCCCTCGGTCCGCCTTGCGGTCATCGTCGGTCAGCCCGCGGAGGCCGGTCCCTACACGATCAGGGTCAGAGTGCCTCACGGCGTGAAGATGATGCCGCACCGGCACGCGGAGGATCGCGTGTACACGGTCATGTCCGGTGTCTTCTCTATTGGCTTGGGCGATCAATTCGACGCCGACAAGCTGCAATCGTATCCGCCCGGTAGCGTCATCGTCTTGCCCGGCAACACATCCCATTTCCACTGGGCGAAATCCAGCGAGTACGTCACGCAAATAACGGCCATGGGCCCGCTCGGCCTCGAATACGTCGACGTGAAGGACGACCCGAGACGGAACAACCCTTAGGGGACGAGAAGATCGTTTCCCTCGGAATCGGATGGCGCGCCCCTCGGCCCGCGAGAAAGAGGAGGCGAGTCTGTCGAGGGGCGAGCCGGGGGTCAAAGCAAAGGTTCTCCGGGCCAGGAGCAGGCGGCCTACGGGCTCTCGATCCCCTCCGCCGGGACGAAGGCGTCGCACCGGACCACCGGCTGGGGTGGGTATCTCTTCAGGATCGGACACCGAATGAACGTCGACCGCCCGGTGCGGATGTATTGCGGCGGCGCCGCGCAGCGATGGCAGAGGCTCTCGGGAAAGGGCACGAGTCGCCCGGCGGCCTCGCTCGCGTCGACCCCCGGAGGCCGCGCCGGCGAGTCGTCGTCTCGGTTCATCCTTCAAGGCTAGCCCATAGCCCCATCGAGGACCGTTTCGGTGGAGCGAGGCCTTGCGTAACCCCCGATTCCGCCGGGCGTCTCCCGCGGCAGGAGGGCCCGCAACATGAGGTCCGAACCCCGTGTTCAAAGGAGCGTGGAGGAGAGGTCGCCGATGCCGATGGTCATGCTCATGGACGCCCAATCCGCGCGCACACTCTTCGCCTACGACCGGTGGGCCAATCGGCTGATCCTCGAGGCGGCGGGGGAGCTGCCGCCGGAGGACCTCGGCCGGGACCTCCAAGGAAGCTTCGGATCGATTCAGGGGACGCTGCGCCACCTTCTCTCGGGCGAGCGTGCGTGGCTCGGCTTCTGGACGGAGGGCGCCTTCAGCCCGGCCCTCACCCCGGACGACTATCCGGACCTCCCGTCGATCCTGGCGGGCTGGGCCGCGCTCGAGAGTCAGCAGGAGGGCTTCGCGCGGGAGCTCACGAACGAGAGGCTCGCGGCGGACTGTCCCGTCGCCGAGAGCGACTACGTGCTCGCCGAGCTCATCCAGCACGCAATGAACCACTCGACGCACCATCGCGGGCAGGTCGTCCTCATGCTGCGCCAGCTCGGCCGCACGCCGCCCGGTACGGGATTTCGCCAGTTCCTCACCGCGAGCCGCGAGAGCCTCGCCCGCGTCTGAGCGGATCGTCGAGCGGTTGGACCTACCGCCCGCCCGGGCTCCGGCTCTCCTCGGAGCCGCGCTCGAAGAAACGCTTGGTCAGGAGGACGACGCCGAGGACCTGCACCCACTCCGACAGGACGTTGCCGACGACCTGGCCCCACCGCGAGGTCGGATCGAGCCGGAGGTAGAGGACGAGCCAGCCGAGCCCGCTCGCGACGAGGGCGATCGTGAGCGAGTGTGCCTCGAGGAATCGCGCGAGGCGGCCGCCGTGCTCGCGGACCGGCCGGCTCTCGCGCGAGCCGCGCTCGAAGAGGAACTTGGTTCCCACGACCAGCATCACGACGCCGGTCCAGTCGGCCGCGGCGTTGCCGAAGAACGCCCCCGCGTGTGTCTCGGGGTCCGAGCGGCTGTAGAGGACGACCCAGAGGATCAGGATTCCCCCGGCCACGAGAGAAAGCGAGTGCTCGTGGAGAAACGACTCTCGCCGCGAAGGGCCCCTTCGCCGCTTCAACGCTGGCTGCAGAGCTTGGCGCGGCCGCCGAGGTCGGTGTGGTACTCGTAGGTCGCGTCGCTCACGCGCAGGACGATGCGGTAGCCCGGAGTGAGGACCTGCGCGCAGTTCTCGCCGGTCTGCGGGCACCCGAGGCACGAGTCATTCCAGGTCGTCTCGTCCTGTGAGACGCCGGCGATCGAGTCGACGGGCGCGTTGACCTGATGGCTGAGCTCGTTCGCCGCCGCGCGAAAGGCGGTCTTTCGCGCGTCGGGGCTCGCGGTGGAGGTCGACCCGGGGGGCGACGAGGCCGGAGGCGGAGACGGGTGCGAGCTGCACGCCGCCAGGAAACCGGCCGCCAGGAGCACCGAGCCGCAAAGTTTCGTGGGTCGCATCGTTGCACTCCTCCCGGGACTTCGGGGTTGCAAGAGGAGTGCCCGGAGCCGCGAAGCGGGGCTTCGAATCGTCCTAAGACGCCCGGACGTTCGCCCGCCGCGGCCTCGCGCCCCAGATCAAGAGCCAGAAGATGACCGGCAGCTCGAGCGCCAGCAGCTTCGTGATCGGGCCGAGCGCGCCGGCGTAGCGCGAAATGACGAGCTCGGACGGCGCGTCTCCCTCGACGATCAGCTTCCTCGGCACGTAGAGGAGCGCCGGCGCGCCGACGAGGCTGCTCGGCAGCTAGAGCAGCCCGGCCAGCCGGGCGGTCTTCTTCGTCTCGGTGGGGTCCATCGCCTTCGCTCCTTGATACGCAAGGAGAGGGAGTGATCCGTCCTACCGGGCGACTCTTGCGAGCCGCCAGAACTGCGTCTCGTTCAGCAGCGTGATGCGGTGTCCCTTTTCGCGCAGCCGCTTGATCTCGATGAGCTTTCGCCCGGCGTCGCGGCCCGCGGCCTGGAGCGGGTTGGGGCGGCCGCGCACCACGACGCTCGTCCTGGCGGACGGCGCGCCGTGCACGGTCGCCCCCGCCTTCCGCGCGGCGCGGGCCGCCTCGCTGCGTTTGCGCGTCAGGATTCCGGTGAAGGCGAGGTGCACCCCCTCGAGCGTCCGCAGCCTCCCGACCTTGAGCGGAGCCGGCGGATGGGTCAGCGCCTCGATCAGCTCCTGCGCGCTCTCATAACGCTTGCCGCGCTCGCCGATGCAGCGGTAGACGATCTCCTTCAGGTGGTCGGTGCAGCGGAAGCGGCGCACCTCACCCGGGCGGATGCGGGCCTTCGCGGTTCCCTTGAGAAGCATCCCGATGAGCTGCCCGACCTGATAGACGTCGTCGCGCGCCTGCCACTTGGGCGCCGCCGCCGCGAGGATCTCGCTCGGAACGCCCCACGGGTTGAGTGTCCGCGTCCGGATTCCGCGCCGGTCGCTCTGGTGCCGCACGATGCCGAAGTCGCCGAGCTTCAGGCCGCCGTCCTCGCACACGAAGACGTTCATCGGGGTCAGGTCGCGATGGAGCATCTGGCCGCGGTGGAGGCTTCCGAGGACCTGGAGGATCCCTGCGATCTCGCGGCGAGCCGTCTTCTCGGCCCATCCCTTCCGAGTGCGCTGCAGGAAGGACCGCAGATCGCCGTGCTTCGCGTACTCGAGGGCCAGGCAGTAGAGGACGCTGCCGTCCTCCCGCGTCAGGGGGAACGCGTCGTAGACGCGGACCGCGCGGGCGTGGCCCTCGAGGATCCGCCCGAAGTAGGCCTCGCGCAGCCAGCCGTCGATGTGCAGGCTGGCCTTCAAGGCGACGATGCGCGGAATCCCGCGCGAGCGCTCGAGGCGCGTCGCGAGGTACGCCTGTCCGAAACCGCCCTGGCCGAGCAGGCTGTCGACCCGGTACCGCAGCCGTGTCTCCGGGCTCGTCACCACCTGCTGGGGAAGGAGCAAGGCCTTCCCGCGCGCCGAGCGGGTGGCCGCGGAGAAGGGGAGCGTCGTGGCGTGCGTGGTCGCGGTCATGGAAGCAGCCGGGGCGAGTCTAACCAAAGCGCGGCCACGGGCGAGCGGCCGAAGGGATTCAGCCCCGCGCCTCGACCCCCATCTCCAGCCAGTCGAGCTCCTCCTCGAGGCGGTGGAAGGCGTCGTCGCCGATCTCCTCCCGGGCGCGCATGTCGAAGACGACGCGGCGGGCCTCGGAGAGGGCGCGGCGGTGAAGATCCAGGTGCGTCGGGGCGGGCTCTCTCGGATCCGGCGGCTCCGTCCCGTCGTTCCCGAGGTGGGCGAGGAGCTCCTGGCGCACGGCGGCGGCCGCGGGCGATTCGTCGCCGTCCAGGCTCCCCAGCGCGGCGTCGAGCGCGCGCCGCTGCGCCGCCTCGACCTCGCGGCCGACCGGGTCGTCGTCCTTCATGTCGAGCGCCTGGATCAAGGGACGCAGCGTCAGTCCCTGCAGGACGAGCGTGCCGAGCACGACGGCGAACGCCGTCAGGACGACGAGGCCGCGGTACGGGAAGTCGTCGGGCAGCGCCGCCGCGGCGGCGAGGGAAAGGATCCCTCGCATGCCCGCCCAGGAGATGATCACGCCGCCCTTGAACGTCGGCGGCTGGATCGGGCGGCGTGGATGGAAGCCGAAGCGGCGTATCCACGCGAGGGCGACCGAGGTGTGGAGGAGGACCCACACGATCCGCACGACGACGACCGTCGCGAAGACGATGCCCGAGACCCACAGGTAGCGTTCCCGCAGGTCCGGTTCGAGACTCGACAGGATCGGGCGGATCTGCAGGCCGATGTAGACGAACGCGAGCACGTTCAGGAGGAAGACCACGGTGTCCCAGACGGCGTACGAGGGGATGCGGATCCGCGCCGGCGTGCTCGCCGGGGCGCGCCGCGCGACGGCGAACGCGAAGCACACCATCGTGAGGACGGCGGAGAGGCCCAGTCGGTCGGCCAGGATCCAGACGCCGAACGTCGTGACGAACTGCACGATGACGGCCGTCGGCACGTCCCGGATCACCCGCGTCGCGCGGAGAGTGATCCACGACAGGGTGAGGCCGAGAGCGGCGCTGCCCGCGATGATCAGGAGCAGCGAAGGCGCGGCGGACTGCACGGTGAATGCGCTCATCGCGACGGCGCCGACGGCCAGGCGGTAGATGAGGAGCGCGGTCGCGTCGTTGAGCAGGCTCTCGCCCTCGAGGATCGTGAGGATGCGATGCGGCGGACGCAGCTGCCGGAGGACCGCGGTCGCCGCGGCCGCGTCGGGCGGCGAGACGATGGCGCCCAGCGCGACCGTCGCTGCGAGGGGCATCCCCGGCACGAGCCGGCGGACCACGAAGGCGACGACGATCGTGGTCAGGATCACGCTCACCACGGCGAGACTCGTGACCGGCACCCAGTGATCGCGGAGATCTCGCGGAGAGGTGTCGTAGGCGGCGTCCAGGAGGACGGGCGCCATGAAGAGCGCGAGCGCGACCTCCGGCTGAATCGAAAACCGCGGGGCGCCCGGGAGGAACGCGAGCACGGCACCGCCGAGCGCCAGGAACGCCGGGTACGGCGCGCCGACCCGGCGGGCCAGGGCCGCCAGGAGCGTCGCGACCAGGAGAACGCCGATCAGCGCCTCGAACTCACCCATGGGAGAGCCGCTTTGCCGCGGCGAGCCCCTTCCGGAACGTCTCGGCGTGGCGCGAATCCTGGAACGGATACGAGGCGGCGAGGTACTGCTCGTCCATCGTGCCTCCCAGCAAACCGATGGCGTCGAAGGCCTCCCGCGCGAGCGCCGCATCGTGCGCCAGACCGGCCAGGACGATCTGCCGCTGTCGGGCCCTGAGGTTTGTGGGATTCGAGGCCAATCGCTCGCCGCAGGTGCTCCGCCGCGAGCGTGAGCCTTCCGGCGAGCAGATGCCACAACCCGAGATCGGCCTCGACCACGTCGGCGTGGCCGTACTGCGGATCCACGCGAGAGACGTTGCCTTGGGTCGCGATCGCGTCCTTCAGGTCGCCGGCGAAGCCGGAGATGCACCCGGAGAAGTGATGCGCCATGGAAGCGCTCGGATTGAGCTCGAGGGCGCGATTCGCGTGCAGCCTGGCGCGGGGAAAGGAGAGGTTCGTCCACAGCTCTCCGGCGCTCATGAGGGCGTGCCCCATCCACGAGGACGGGTCGAGCTCCACCGACGTGCTCGCCGCCTCGAGCATTCCGCGAAAGGTGTCGCGGACTCCGCCGGGCGCGCCGGTGGTCCATCCCTTGAGGGCCTGTTCGAACCGGGCGAGCGCGATGAAGCTCCAGGGCAGCGCGAACCCGGGATCCACGCGCGTGGCGCCCTGGAGGAGGCTGAGCGCCTCGCCGAAGTCGTGCTGCGTCGCGCGGTGGAGGTGCCAGAGACCCTTGATCGTCATGTCCCACGCGGTGAGGTCCTCGTGGCGTTTTCGCATGATGCGGCGGGTCTCTTCCGAGGTCAGCTCGGGCGCGATCCGGCGAAAGATCTCGGACGCGATCTTCGATTGGAGGCCGGCGAGCTCGGCGGCGCCGACGCAGTAGTGGCCGGACCAGAGCTGCGTGTCGCTCGCCGTGTCGAGAAGCTCCACCCTGAGCCGCGAGGATTCGCCGGCGCGCAGGAGGCGGCCCGTCACCGCGTAGCGCGCGCCGACGGCGGCCGCGCGGGCCGAGGCCGGGAGCTCCGCGCGGCTTCGATCGAAGGACGAGTCGCGCGAGAGGATCGGGAACCATCGCCACGACGAGAGCTCCGAGATCAGGTCCTCTGCGATCCCGTCGGCGAAGTAGGCGTCCTCCTCCCGTCCGCCCTCGTTCTCGAAGGGCAGCACCGCCAGCACCGGGCGGGAGAGGACGTCGCGCGTCCACTCCTGCGCGGGCGTGGGGCTTGCCGGCGGCGCTTGCGCGATCTCGGGCGCAGCCACCGTTTCCACCTCGCCCACGAAGCGAAACCCCTGGCCGTGCACGGTGCGGATGAGCCGCTGGGCGTTGCCGTCGTCGTCCAGCACGTGCCGGGCGGACTTGACGCGGCTCGAAAGCGCGGAGTCCGAGACCGCGCGTCCGGCCCAGACCGACCGGATGATTTCGTCGCGGGGCACCATGCGGTGGCGGTTCTCGACGAGCAGGGTGAGCAGGGCGAACACCTGCGGCTCGATTGCCCGAGGCTGCCCCTCGCGGCGCAGCTCGTAGCGGCCCGTGTCCAGCTCGAACGATTCGAATCTGTGGATCATCCTGGTGTCCGGGCCGCCCGACGATCTTCAAGAAAAATCCAGGCCGCCTCCAAGCATGGGCGGTCCCGGCTCTCTACCCTCGGGATCACGTCGGAATCGGTCCGGCGTGATCTTACTGGAGGCATCCATGCCGCTCGTCGACATTCAGCTCATCAAGGGGGTTTTCAACGACTCGCAGAAGAAGGCGATGATCGAGAGGGTCACCGAGGCCGTGATCGGGGTCGACGGAGAGGCCCTGCGCGGCGTCACGTGGGTGCGCGTGCTCGAGATCTCGAGCGGCGAGTGGGCCATCGGCGGCAAGCCGCTGACCGCCTCCGACGTCAAGGCCCTGCAGGCGCAGGGCCGCTGAGTCGGGAGAACGTGAAGGAGACAAGACAATGACCGACACGGCTCGTCTCAAGTCCCTGAGCATCGTCCTGATCCTGACCGGCGTCACGTTCATCGTGGGGCTGCCCGTGCTCATGTTCGTCCTCTGGCCCTCCGGCTGGTCGTGGCACACCGGGCATTCCGACTACCCGCTGATGATCATCGGCGTGTACGCCACGCTCGGCGTGTTCCTCCTCGCCGCGGCGCGGGATCCGCTTTCCCACCTGAGCCTCATCCGCTTCACCGCGTGGTCGAGCGTCGTGCACGGTTTGATCATGGCCGTTCAGTCGTTCGAGAACGCGACGAACCATGCCCATCTCATGGGCGACGTGCCGGCGCTCATCATCGTCGGGGTGGCGATGCTGGTCCTGATCCCGCGAGGACAAACAGGAATCTCGGCCCGGCAAGCGGCCTGACCCGGACTCGCATCGCCTCACCCAACCCTCTCCCCCGACCGCGGGGGAGAGGGCTGCGTTTCTGTGGAGCGCAGCTCCTTCGGGCGGCCTGATGACATCATCGTTTGATGAAACACTCCCTGCTGGCGCTGGCGTTGATTCTGATGTCGTCGGCATCGGTCCAAATCGCACGGGAGCGCGCCATGAATTCCGAATCGAAGCTCGAGCTCGTCGTCCTCGGCTCCGGTGGTCCGCGCTCGTTCGGGCGGGCGGCGACCAGCTACCTCGTTCTGGTCGCGGGCGTCCCGCGCATTCTCGTCGACGCGGGGCCTGGCGCCTACCAGGCGGTGGGGAGGCTCGGTCTCGACCTGGGCCGCGTGGATCTCGTGCTCCTGACTCACCTGCACATCGATCACAGCTCCGATCTGCCCGCCCTGTTCCTCCACCGCGGGCTGACCGCCGGCCGGCCGATCCGCTTCAAGGTCTTCGGCCCGAAGGGCGCCGGCCAGTTTCCGGACACCACCAAGTTCGTCGGCGAGCTGTTCGGGCCCGGCGGCGCATGGGAGTACCAGAAGACCTTCGGGGCGAACGAGCAGATCGACGCCGTGGACCTCGCGACGGGCTTGGATTCGGCGGCGAGCGAGATCGTCGCGGACGGAGAACTACGGGTCCGGGAGATCGCCACGCACCACGGCGACTGTCCCTCGGTCGCCTACCGCATCGACTACAAGGGGGAGAGCATCGCGTTCTCCGGCGACATGGACGCGAGCGCGCTGCCTCACATCCAGAGCCTGGCGAAAGGCGCGGACCTGCTGGTCTTTCACTGCGCGGTCCTCGATCCGCCCGGCTCTCCGGAGATCCTCTACACGCTGCACACGCCGCCTCGGAAGATCGGGATGGCGGCGCGCGAGGCCGGGGTCAAACGGCTGCTCCTGAGCCACATCGCACCGGACGTGGAGCGGAGCGAGGCCGACATCCGGCGCTCGATCGCCGAGTCATATCCGGGACACGTCACGTTCGCGCACGACGGGCTGAGGATGCCGGTGCGCGAGCCGACCGCGCAGTGAGAGAAGGCCCTACCGGATCGTCGCGATCCGCCCCTGCGCGGGGAACTTCTCGAACTGCTTCAGGTCGTGGCCCGGGACGACGCGGTCCGGGGAGCCGGCGAGCTCGATCATGCGCTGCTGGCTGTAGACGTTCGTCGGCTGATCGGCTTCGCTGAACGTCGCGCTCGGTTTGCGCTCCGCGAGGTTGCGGTACAGGTAGCAGTTGTCCGACGCGAGGACGAACGGCGAGTCGCCGTCGACACGGAGGTACTGCGAGGCGAACGTGTGCCGCGCGCCCGTGTACGCACGGAGGCCCGGAAGAATCTCCACGCCGTCGCCGCCCACGAGCCGCACGCGGCCCGCGGTGTTCAGGCGCACGAGCTCGGCGACGTCCTCCGGGTCGATGCCGCCGTGGTTCCCGCCGGGCTGCCAAGCGGAGCCGGTGTAGTAGGCGAGCTCCTCCTTCTGGATCCAGACCGTGGCCTTTGGGAAGAGGTCGATGCCGCCCATGTGGTCCCAGTGCGCGTGGCTCACGATCACATCGGTGACCTCCTCGGGGGAGACGCCCGCGAGACGCACGGCCTCGTCCGGCCGCAGGAAGTCGGACGTGGTCGGAAACTCCGCGAGCCACTTCGCGCGGTGGAAGCCGCTGTCGAAGAGGATGTTGTGGCCGCCGCCACGGATCAGCCAGAGCACCATGGCGATGTCGAGGGTCTCGCCCTCCGGCGCGCCCATCACGAGGGCGGAGACCGGGAAATCGCGGATCGTCGCGTAACGGATCGCCTGAATGGAGTAAGCGGGACGCGCGGGGGCGCTGCCGGGCGGAGCGTTCACGCCCAGCTGGTCGAGCTTGCCCTGCGCGCTGTCGAGGATCTCCGCCTTCCGCACCTCCGAGTCCGTCGGGTCGGCCGGCAGCAGCGCGAGCGCCTTCCCGGCGTGCTCGCGCGCGAGGTCCTTCTGGCCGTCCGCGAGGCAGGCGTCGGCGAGGCTGTCGTGCGCATCGGCGGAGTCGGGGTAGGCCGCGACGTTCAGCTTCATGATCGCGACCGCGAGCCTCGTGTCGTCGGCGATGTGGTCGTAGCCCATGATCGTCACGGCGAGCTCGGGCCAGAGGCGCGCGTTGGGGTCGCTCCGCCTGGCCTCGGCAAGTGTCTTCTCGGCGCGATCGACGCCGCCCGGCGTCTCGAGGTCCCTCAGGATCGCCCCCCAGGGCGGCCGCGGCGCGCCCGTCATCCCGGCGGGCGCCCGGCCCGGAGTCGTGACCAGCGTGGTTGTGAACCAATCCGCGATGAGGCCGGGCAGCTCCGGATGCCCGCGGAACATGTCCGTTCCGTGGCCGCCCGTCGCGGGAATGCCCTCGCGGTCCTCGAAGCCGAGCCAGGGCGGCCGCTTGCCGGCGTAGTGCACGAACCGGTGGCCGGGGTTCTCGGTGATGCCGTAGGTCAGCTCCATCACCTCCTGCGTCGGAGGGTATTCGTCGTCGTCGGCGAGCCCGAAGAGCGTGGGCGGCGCCGAGGCGCTCTGCAGGAACTTCCGTCCGGCGAGGTCGGTCTGGCCGGAGAGCAGGACGAGCGACTTCACCTCGCCGGGATGTCGCCGCGCGGCGGCGACCGCCTGCCCCATGCCGTCGGCCCCGGCGCCGCCGATGCCGATGGTTCCGCGCGCGACGCCTGGCTGCGAAGACGAGGAACTGCCACGCCGCGTCGACGTCGCCGGGCGACGCCTTGCGCGCCGCGGACCTCTCCGCGGACGTCCACTTCAGGCGCGGCGTCCCGCCGCTGTCGCCGAAACCGCGCAGGTCGACCGTCAGCGTGGAAAGGCCGGCCGCCGACAGGCGCGCGGCGACGTCCGCCCAGGATGCGCGGTCGCGGTTGCCCTGGTGCAGGAGCAGGACGCCGGGGCCCGGCTTCGCCGCGGCGAAGAAGCTCGCCTTCAGGACGGTGCCGTCCGGCGCCTTCAGGTCGACGACCCGGAAGGAAGAGGGCGCGTCGGCGAGCGTGAGAGCGGCGAGGCCGAGCGCGGCGACGAGCGCCGCGGCGGCAGCGAGGGCGAAGGCGAAAGATCGTCTCATGAGCGGAATCATCTCTCGGCCGGAGGAGGACGCGGGGCGCAACTCGGGAAGGCGGTCCTCCGTATGAGCCCTCGAGGACGTTTATGACTCTCCGCACGAGCTCCAGGGTCGCCGGGTTCGCCTTGCTCGCCTACATCGCCGCCGCCCTGAGCGGGACCGTCCTGGGCGGCCGCGCCTCCGCCGGCGACACGCCCGCCGCGAAGCTCGCCAGCATCGCCGCGCACGCCGGCCAGATGCGCCTCGCGCTGCTCCTCGAAATGGTGGGTTGCTTCTGCGCCTTCGTCCTCGCCGTGACGCTCTGGGCGATCACGCGCGACGAGGACCCCGACCTGGCCCTGCTCGGCGCCGTCTTCCGGGTGGCGGAGGGCGTCGCGGGCGCCGTCACCCTGGACGCCGCCTCCGAGCGCATCTGGCTGGCGACGCACGCCGGTGAGCTGAATGCCACGACGCGGGAGACGCTGGCATCGGTCAATTTCGGGGTTCCGTCGACGATGGGGATCGGCGCGACGTGCTTCGCGGTGGGCAGCACGATCTTCGCCTGGCTGCTCCTGCGCGGACGCATCGTTCCGGTCTCGCTGGCGTGGATCGGAGTCGTGGGCTCGCTCGCCGCCGCCGTCGTGCTGCCCCTGCGGCAGGTAGGACTGCTCGGCGGTCCCCTCACCAACCTGGTCTGGCTGCCGCTGCTCGTCTTCGAGGTGGGGCTCGCGCTGTGGCTGATCGTGAAGGGCGCCGCGGCGCCTGCCTCATCGCGAGCGCGCGCGTAGGATTTCGAGTGTGATCGAACAGGAGGCCCCATGAAAGCCGCTCGATGGATTCTCGCCTCGGTCCCGCTCTCTTCGCCCTCGCCGCCGCGGCTCAGGAGACGAAACCCGCATCGCCCGCCCGGCGGAGCCGCCGCCGACCGTCGCGTCCGTCATGGACCGCCAGGTGAGCTCCGTCGAGAAGCTCGTCGTCGAGGCGGCCGAGGCGATGCCCGCGGAGCAATTCGACTTCACGCCGGCGAGCCTGAAAATTCCCGGGAGCGGCTACGAGGGCGTGCGCACGTTCGCCCTCCAGGTGAGGCACATCGCCGCCTCCAATTACGCCCTGTGGGTCCCGCTCACCGGCGAGAAGGTCCCGGACAACTACAAGGGCGGCAACGGCCCCGACGACCTGAAGACCAGGGAGGAGTTCCTCCGGTTCCTGAAGGACTCCTACGCGCTGGGCCACCGGGCCGCCGCGTCGCTGACGGTGGAGAACATGCTGCAGGCGCCGGAGGGAAGCAAGTCGGTGCGGCTCCAGCGGGCGACCTTCGGGGTCGCGCACGCCTACGACCACTACGGCCAGTTGGTGGAGTACCTGCGGATGAACGGGATCGTGCCGCCGGCGAGCCGGGGCAACTAGCGCGACGAGGGTTCGCGCGCCCAGTAGTCCGCGATCCTCCGGATCTTCGCCCCGTCGAACTCGAAGACCGTGACCTGCTCGCGGCGGCGAGGCGTCCAGCCGCCGCCATCGAGCTTCTCGTCGAAGGCGACCGTCTGCTGGAGGACGACGACGTTGGCGGCCGCGATCCGCTTGGTCACGACCGTCCGCGCGTTGCGGGTCGCGCCGAGAAACGCGCTCAGGCCCTTTCGGATTTCGTCCTTTCCCTGGATCCGCATCTTCACGACCGGGTCCTCGTAGACGAGGTCATCCGTCGTGAAGGCGAGGAAGCGGTCGACGTCCCCAGCAGTGGCCTTCTCCTGCATCGTGCCGGTCCGCGCGGCCACCGCCTGCTCGGCGAGGTCCGCCAGGTTCGGCCCGCCGCACGCGAAGACGGCGGCGAGCGCGAGCGCCGAGGCGTGGATCGCCAGGAGGCCCTTCCCGCGCGCCGTCATGCCGCGTCCATGCGCAGAGCATTCTGACGCGAGTTCCGTCGCAGGGCGGCGCGATTTCCGAGGATGTAGGATCTCCGCGAAACCGAGGTTGACGATGACGTACGCGATGGCCTTCGTGATCGGTGTCGTGGCCGGGCTCCGTACGATGACCGCTCCCGCCGTGGTCAGCTGGGCGGCGCGCCTGGGCTGGCTGCATCTCGAGGGCACGCCGCTGGCGTTCCTCGGCGCCGCGGCGACGCCGTGGATCTTCACCGCCCTGGCGCTGGGGGAGCTCGTCTACGACGTGTCGCCGAAGGCCGGCAGCCGCAGGGAGCCCGCGCCGTTCATCGGGCGAATCCTCACGGGCGCGCTGAGCGGCGCGGCCATCGGGGCGTCCGGCCAGGCGCTCGCGGCCGGGCTCGTCCTCGGCGCGGCCGGGGCCGTCGCGGGGACTCTCGGAGGTTCCACGTTCCGAGCTCGGCTGGCGGCGGCGTTCGGACGGGATCTCCCGGCGGCACTCAGCGAAGACGCTCTCGGGATCGTCCTCGCGATCTGCGCCGTGAGGTTGCCCCGCTAGACGGTCGCGCCGTCGGGCGCTTTCAGCTCGCCCAGCACCGTCGGCAGATACTCCGCCACGGTCGGGTGAATGTGCATGGCGCGCTGCAGGACGGTGTAGGGCGCGCGGGCGTACATGACGTCGAGGACCGCGTGGATCACCTCGTCTCCTCCGACGCCGAGGATCGCGGCCCCGAGGATCTGCTTCGAGTCGCCGTCGACGACGATCTTCATCAGGCCCTGCGTCTCGCCCTTCTCGACCGCACGCGAGACCTTCGTCATCGGACGCTTCCCGACCAGGATGCGCCGTCCCGACGCCACGGCGGCCGCCTCCGTCAGCCCGGCGCGCCCGAGTGGCGGGTCGACGAAGAGCGCGTAGGTCTCGATGCGGTCGGTGACCTTGCGCGGATCGCCGTCCAGGAGGTTCGCGGCGACGATCTCGAAGTCGTTGTAGGAGGTGTGCGTGAAGGCGCCCCGGCCGTTGCAGTCTCCCAGCGCCCAGATCCCTGGAACGTGACGTGCGCAGCTGGTCGTCGACGCGGATGTAGCCGCGCGCATCGACCTCGACGCCCGCCCGTTCGAGCCCCAGGTCGTCGGTGTTGGGCCGGCGCCCCACGGCGAGGAGAAGGTGCGATCCCTCGACGTCCGGCGCGCCTTCCGTGCAGTCCACCTGAACGCGCACGCCGCCCGCCGGCGCCCTTCCGGACGGCGAGGCACTTCGCGCCGGTCCGGACCGCGACGCCCTCGCGTTCGAGGATCGAGCGGATCTCGGCCGACACGTCCTCGTCCTCGCGGGCGATGAGGCGGTCCGCCTTCTCGACGACGGTGACCCTGGCCCCGAACCGCCGGTACATCTGGGCGAACTCGAGCCCGACGTAGCTCCCGCCGACGATCACGAGGTGCGGCGGCAGGAAGTCGACGCCCATCATCGAGGAGTTGGTCCAGTGGGGCGTCCCGTCGACGCCCTCGATGCCGTCGACCCTCGCCCGGCCGCCGACGTTGATGAAGATCTTCTCCGCCGTCAGGATCTCCTCTCCGACGCGCACCTCTCGCGGCGACTCGAAACGCGCATGGCCGGTGTAGACGGCGCCGTTCTCGAGGCCTCGGACCAGCTTCTCGACGCCCTCCCGCGACGCTTCCGAGATCGCGTCCTTGCGCGCCTTGACGGCCTTCATGTCCACGGACGGCGGCCGGCCGACACGCCGTATTGGGAGGCTCGCCGCACCGTCTCGGCCGTCGCGGCGCTGGCGACGAGCGTCTTCGTGGGGATGCAGCCGGTGTTGACGCAGGTCCCACCGAAGAGGCCGCGCTCGACGACCGCGACGCGCAGGCCCGCCTTGGAAAGCCGCGCCGCGAGGGACGGGCCGGCCTGTCCGGTCCCAATGATGATCGCGTCGAAGCGGGCGCCCATCGGGCTCAGCCGCGCCGGTCTGCGAGCGTCTTCTCCTGGTAGATCCCGACGACGTTGCCGGCGGGGTCCCGAACGCGCGCGATGACCTCCGGAGCGCCGGGGTGGACCGGCTGCACGATCGCCCCGCCGTGGGCCACGACCTTCTCGAGCGTCGCGGCGGCGTCGGCGACCATGACGTAGAGCATCAGGCCCGGCTCGACCTGCGGGGGCCGTCCGGCCACGAAGGAGCCGCTCACCTGCCCGGTCGTGTCGTCGAAGGCCGTCGCGCCGTCCCCGCGCCGGCGGATCGCCCAGCCGAAGACGGCCGCGTAGAACTCGGCGGAGCGCTTCGGCTCGAGAGCCGGGATCTCGACGTAGCAGATCTTGCCGTTCGCGAGGGTGGGAGGCATTCTCAGGACTACTCTATAGGAGGGCGAGGGAGCCGCCGCCGCGAGGGCGCCGCAACCGCCGCAAGGGGAAGGGGTTAGCGCCTCGGGGTCGCTTCCCCTTGCTTACCGAGAGAAAAAGACGAACTTTTCGAGCGAGATCCCGTAGACTCCCCTAGGAAACCGATATGAGCAAACCGAACGACCTCGTCCAGGGCACCCTCGACCTGCTGCTGCTGAAGATCCTCGCGCTCGAGCCGCTGCACGGCTGGGCGATCAGCCTGCGCCTGCGCTCGATCTCTGGCGACGTGCTGCAGGTCAGCGAAGGGTCGCTCTACCCGGCGCTGCACAAGCTCGAACAGGAGGGCTGGATCAAGGCCGAGTGGAAGCAGACCGGAGAACAACCGCCGCGCGAAGTTCTACTCGCTGACGCGCCTGGGCCGCAAGCAGCTCGAGTCGGAGGCCGCGAACTGGCAGCGCCTGTCGGCCGCCATCTCGCACGTCGTGCAGCTCTCCGAGGCCTGAGAACGCCATGCGGCATCGAGCACTGGTGGTTCACCGCGCCCCTGCGGCTCAGGTCCATCTTCCGCGCGCGGCCGCGTCGAGAACGAGCTCGACGAGGAGCTCCAGTTCCACCTGGAGCACAAGATCGAGGAGGGCATCGCCGAGGGACTCTCCGCCGGAGGAGGCGCGCCGACCGGGCCCTGCGCGCGATGGGCGGGCTCGATCAGCGCAAAGAGGAGATCCGGGACACGCGGCGCATCCACTGGCTGACGGACTTCCTCGACGACGTGCGCTACGCGATCCGCAGCCTGCGCCGGACGCCCGGGCTGACCGCGTTCGTGGTCGTCACGCTCGCGCTCGGAATCGGGATGACCGCGACGCCGTTCAGCATGCTCGACGCGCTCGATCTTCCGGCCCTATCCCGTGCCGCGCCCGAGCGGCGTGGTCACGCTGGTGAGCACCTCGCGCGACAACAGCTTCGACAGTTTCTCCTATCGCGAGTACCTGGACATCCGCGACCACACGAAGAGCTACGACGGCGTGGTCGCCAACGCGGACCTGGGGCCGGTCGGCTTCAGCGCGCGAGCCCGGAGCCACGCCGCGTCGTCCGGGGCGGCATGATGGTCTCCGGCAACTACTTCCGGGTGCTCGGCGTGGAGCCGGAGCTGGGCCGCGGTTTCCGCGACGACGAAGACCAGGTGCCCGGCCGCGATGCCGTGGTGGTGCTCGGCCCGGACTTCTGGAAACGCGAGTTCGCGGCCGATCCCTCCGTCGTCGGCCGGACCGTTCGCCTGAACGGCAAGGACTTCACGGTGATCGGCGTGGCGCCGGACTCCTTCCCGGGGATGCTGCGTCTTCGCCCGTCCCGACTTCTACATGCCGCTGGCGATGGCGCCGCGTGTTCTCGACCAACCCGCAGAAGAACTTCTTCGACGGACCGCGACGATCGCGAGCTGATCGTCAGGGCGCGCCTGAAGCCGGGCACGACGCTGCGCGCAGGCGCGCAACGAGCTCGCCGTGCTCGCGCAGGACTTCGAGCGCGAGTATCCCAAGGCTCAACCGCGACCGCGGCGCGGCGGTGCACACCCAGTTCGAGATGCGGACGCAGGACGACGACGCCAACTGGAAGTTCGGCGTGATCTTCACGATCCTGGCGCTGGCGGTGCTGCTGGTGGCGTGCACGAACGTCGCGGGCCTGCTCCTGAGCCGCGCCCGCACGCGCACGCGCGAGATCGCCGTGCGGCTGGCGATCGGCGCCGGGCGGTTCCGGCTGATCCGGCTGCTCCTGACCGAGAGCCTGGTTCTCGCGCTCCTCGGCGGCGCTGGGCGGGATCGCCATCGGCTACGCGCGGCATCTCGTTCATGCGCCAGTTCTCGATTCCCACCGAGCTGCCGGTCAGGTCCCGTTCCGGATGGACGCGCGCGTCCTGCTGGCGAGCCTCGCGCTGTCCGTCCTGAGCGCGCTCTTCTGCGGCCTGGCGCCGGCGCTGCAGAGCACGCGCACGGACCTGGTGAACGGTCTCAAGGCGGCCGACGTCGACATGCCCGGGCGCAAGCGGCCTGTGGGGCCGCAACGCGCTGGTCGTCGCGCAGGTCTCGATGTCTCTGATGCTGCTCGCGGCGTCCTTCCTGATGTCCCGGGGATTCCAGAACAGCGTGCCGCAGGCACCGGCTTCGCGAAGGATCATCTGCTGATGGTCCGATTCGATCCGCGCCTGGTGCAGTACGACGCGGCGCAGACCCAGCAGTTCTACCAGCTCCTGACCGAGCGCGCGCGGGATGCCCGGGAGTCCAGAGCGCGCGCTCACCCAGAATCCTCCGCTCGGGCTGGACAACTTCGACGGCGTCGCCTTCGTGCCGGACGGCTTCGAGATGCCGCGCGATCGCGAGAGCTTCACGTCGCGCCGATGGACACCGTCGACGAAGGGTTCTTCGAGACGATGGGGATCGCGATCCTGCGCGGCCGCGGCTTCCGGGCCGTCCGACACCGCCGAGACGCCGCGCGTCGCGGTCGTCAACGAGCATTTCGCGAACACTACTGGCCGAACGCCGACGCGGTCGGCAAACGCATCCGGCTCGAGAACGCCACCGGCACGCCGGTCGAGATCGTCGGCGTCGCGCAGACGATCAAGTATCGGGACAGCTTCGACGAGCCGATCGATTTCGTCTACCTGCCGCTGGCGCAGCATCCCGTCGCGCGCATGGTCCTGCTGCTGCGGTCGAGCGGCGATCCGCTGCAGCTGGTGCAGCCCGTGAAGGACGTCGTCCGGGCGCTCGATCCAACATGCCGCTGCTGGAGACGAGGACCTACGAGGACCTGTATCGGTACGCCACCGTGGAAGGGCCGCGCATCGCGATCGAGCTGGTCGGCACCCTGGGCGCGGTGGGCCTGCTGCTCGCCATCGCCGGCCTGTACGGGCTGGTGGCGTACAACGTGAGCCGCAGAACGCGCGAGATCGGCATCCGCATGGCGATCGGCGCGGCGCCCCGCGGACGTGCTGCGCCTGGTGATGGGCAAGGGCCTCGTGCTGGTGGCCATCGGGACCGCGATCGGGCTCGCGATGGGCTTCGCGCTCGAGCAGCTCATGAACTCGATGCTGTTCAACGCCGGCGGAGTCGACCTGACGGTCTATCTCATCGTCGTGCCGTCGATGTTCCTGGTGACCGTTCTGGCGGCGTACGTCCCCGCCCGCAGGGCGGCCCGGATCGCGCCGACGCTCGCGCTGCGATACGAGTAGGGCGGGAATCCCCCGCGCCGCCGCGCCGACCCCCGCGCCGCCGCGCCGACGAGAGTCCCGCAGCGGCGGCGCGAGGAGAGAGGCGCGGATTACTTGCCCGCGTAGAGCTTTTCGACCTTCGTCAACAGCGCCGGCGTGGCGGCCGGAATGTGGGCTCCTCCGTGCACGATGATGTCGATCGGAGTGACGGGCTTGCCGTAGTACGCGTTGTTGTAGTCCTCGCTCGGCTTGACCCGGGCGCCGGAGAGGTTGAGCCCGCCATAAAGCCCCTTCGAGCGGCTGTAGTAGACGATGTCGGCGCCGGGAAACCCCGCCTTACCGGTCCCGACCGGGCCGACCGCGACGCTCGCGTCGCCGCCCAGGCTGAAATCCTTCGACATCAGGGCGTCGACCGCCTTCTGCGTCTTGACGAGGCCGATGATCGCGGAGCTCTCGATGCCGGCCTGGAACCCCGCGCTCGCGGTCCCGACCGTGTAGAACGCGGGCCCGTTCCAGGTCGTCCCCTGCTTCGCCACGAAGACGCAACGTCCGCCGGAGCCGCCGATGATGAATCCGGCCTTCACGACCTTGGAGCAGATGAGCAAGCCCTTGGCCTCCTTGGCGTGCTCGCGGAACCACGTCATGTCCGGATCGGCGACGAAGTCGTCGAGCGTCTTGCCGGCGGCGACGACCTCCTCCTGGGCGTCGGCTTGACTCGTGGCCGCCCAGGCGGCGAGCGGAGTCACGAGAAGAGCGAGCCCCAGGACCAGGCGCGTCCAGATGGAATTTCGCATGTCGGCTTCCTCCTTTTTTCGCGCAGAACCTACCACGGAGGCGGGAAGAAGGCGTTCAGCTCGCGGCTGCCCTTTGGTGCGGGTGCCGCCGTGCCGAGCGGACCGCACACCGTGGCCCATCACCGTGCCGCCGCCCGGCGCTACACTCTCCTCCGCGATGCGCGCCCAGGCCGCGAGGATCCCGTTCAGCCGGCGCGAGCTTCTGCGCCTCGGGGGAGCGGCGGCCGTCTCGGCCTTCGCGGGCGGCTGTGCGAGTCGCCTGGCGGCGCCGAAGACCGTGGCCGCGTCCGCGCCTCCGCAGCGCCGCCTCGCGCGGGTCTGGGTCGACCCGGAACGGATCATCCGCCGGGTGGTGGGCCTGCGTCCCTTTCGCGCGTCGGGCTTCGTCGTGCGCGCCGAGACGCTGGGGGACAGGCTCCTCGTCCACGACTATGGACATGGCGGATCGGGCGTGACGCTCTCGTGGGGGACCGCCGAGCTCGCGGCGGACCTCGTCCGGGAGAGCGGCCGCACCGGCTCCGCGGCCGTGCTGGGCTGCGGAGCGGTCGGCCTCGCGGCGGCGCGCGTGCTCCAGCGCCGCGGCTTCGCCGTCACGATCTACGCCAGGGAGTTGCCGCCCGGAACGACCTCGAGCGTCGCCGGGGCGAGCTGGTATCCGGCATACATCGTGGATCGCGCACGCCGCACGCCGGAGTGGGACGCGCAATTCGAGCGCGCGGCGCGGGCGTCGCATCGCGCCTTCCAGGGGCTGGTGGGGGAGGACTACGGCGTGCACTGGCGGGAGGAGTACTTCCTCACCGACGACCCCCGGCAGGAGCTCGGCGACTGGGGCCTCCGGGACCTCTTCCCGCAGCGCCGGACGCTGTCGGCCTCCGAAAACCCGTTCGCCGCGCCTCACGTCACCGTGGACAACCTGATGTTCATCGAGCCGCCGGTGTACCTGCGTGCGCTGATGCGCGACTTCGAGCTCGCGGGAGGGCGGATCGTCGTGCGTGCCTTCGGATCGCCGGGCGAGCTGGCCGGTCTTCCCGGGGCGGAGGGCGTGATCGTGAACTGCACCGGCCTCGGCGCGCGCGAGCTGTTCGGCGACAGCGAGGTCACGCCCATCAAGGGCCAGCTGACGGTGCTCCTGCCGCAGCCGGAGGTCGACTACGCGGTCCTGACCCCGGAGCTCTACATGTTTCCGCGCCGCGATGGGATCCTGCTCGGCGGGACGCACGAGCGGGGCGTCGAGACGCTCGAGCCAAACCTGGAGGCCGAGCAGCGGGTCCTCGCGGGGCACCGCGAGATCTTCGGCCGGATGCACGCATCCGCCTGAGGACGGCGGTCCGAGGAAGCGGCCCCGACTCCTCCCCGCGCCGTCGAGGCGGCGCGGCGCGCGGGAGAAGAGGGGGCCGCAAGAGCGCCGAGCGAATCCTCCGGGCGACTCCCGGCCTTACGGCGACGCCTGCGGGGCGCGGCGCGGCGCCGCCGCCGTCGTCGCCGACGCCCGGGATGCCGAGATCGGTTGATACGTCCCGGCCGGCGCCCGGAACGCGATGTTCAGGCGGTTCCAGCCGTTGATCGCGACGATGCAGAGCGTCAGATCGACGAGCTCCTTCTCGGAGAAGAAGCGGCGCGCGGCGTTGTAGACCGCGTCGGGAACGCGCCCGTTCCGGGGAGCGTCACCGCCTCGGTCCAGGCCAGGGCCGCGCGCTCGCGGTCGGTGTAGTAGGGCGACTCCTCCCACGCGTCGAGTCCGTACAGCCGCTGCTCGCGCTCACCGGCGGCGCGCAGGTCCTTCCAGTGCATGTCGATGCAATAGGCGCAGCCGTTGATCTGGGATGCTCTCAACTTGACCAGATCCTGCAGGACGGGCTCGAGACCGCTCTGCGTCAGGTGTTTCCCCAGCCCCAGCATCGCCTGATAGACCCCGGGCGCGACCTTCGTGTAATCGATGCGTTGTTCCATGAGACCTCCTTTGTTCCGGCGATCGACAGTCACGATTCGTGCGGATCACCGGAGGAGGATGCTCGCTGGCGGAGCGCTCGTCGAGCGATCCGCACTCCTGGCTCAATGCGCCGGCGGCGCCTGGATATTCCCGCGAAGGAGCTCAGTACCGATTCGATCGGAGTGAGGCGCTCTTCGAAGAGCAGCGCCGCCGATTGCCCTGCCTACTCCTCCCTCAACGCCTTGACCGGGTCGAGCGTCGCGGCGCGGTGTGCCGGGAGCAGACTCGCGGCCACGGCGACGGCGGCGAGAGACAGAGCCGCGATGGCGATCGTCGTCGGATCGCTCGGCTTCAAACCGAAGAGAAGGGAACGGGCGAAGCTCGCGGCGCCGAGGGAGAGCACGATGCCGATCGCGAGGCCGACGGCGAGGAGAGTCCCGGCCTCGCGCAGGATGAGCAGGAGAATGTTCCCGCGGGTCGCGCCCAGCGCGATCCGTACGCCGATCTCGTTGCGGCGGCGCACGGCCATGAAGGAGACGATGCCGTAGAGGCCGACCATCGCGAGGATCGCGGCCAGGAAGCCGAAGAACGCCGAGAGGCTCGCCATGACGCGCTCGCGGACGAGGCCGTCGCGCAGGATGTCGCGGAATGCTCGAAACGTGACGCTGATCTCGGGACTCGCATCGGCAACCGCGGAAGTGATCGACGGCAACAGTGTGGACAGCGGGAGCTCGGAGCGAACGACCATCGAGATCCAGTGGCGCGGATTCTCGTCCTGCGTGTGCGCCAGATAGACGATCGGGCCGAAGTCCTCGCTGAGCTTCCCGTACTTGGTGTCGCGGACGAGGCCGACGATCCGGTAGCCGCGGGCTCCTGCGCCTACCTCGTTGTCGACCTGGAAGGTCTGGCCTATGGGGCTCTTCCCGGGCAGGAACTTGCGGGCGAAGGTCTCGGTGACGATCGCGACGGGCTCCGCGCCGAGCACATCGCCGTCCTCGAAGTCGCGCCCCGCGAGGAGGCCCGTGTCCATCGCCCGGAAGTAGCCCGGGCCGACCCGGTTGAAGTTGGCGGTCTTGCGCTGGATGTCCGTTCCCGGAACGCTGATGTGCTCGTTCCAGTAGTCGCCCCCCAGCGGCACGATCCGCGCGATCGCGGCGCCCGTCACGCCGGGAACCGACCGAACGCGATCGAGGAGCTCGCGGCGGAACGCGATCCGCCGCTCCTTGGGTATGCGGAGTCGCGTGAAGTCCGCATCGATCACCAGCACGTGGTCCCGCCGGAACCCCGCGTCGAGCGAGAGCAGATTTCGCAGGCTCCCCACGAACAACAGGGCGCCGACCAGCAAGACGAGCGAGAGCGCGACCTGAGTCACGACGAGCGCCCGCCGCACCGAAACTCGCGCGCCGCCCGCCGCGATGCCGCGTCCCCCCGCCTTCATCGCCTCGATCGGGTCCGTGCGCGAGGCCTGGAGAGCGGGAAGGAGCCCGAAGAGGACGCACGTGAGCGCCGCGATCCCCGCCGTGAAGGCGAGCAGGCGCAGGTCGAGCGGCATCGCCACGAACCACGGGGTGTCCCGCGTGCTCAGGAAGGAGACGAGGGTTCGTGAGAGGGCCTGCGCCAGCAGGGCGCCGCAGACGGCCCCTACCGCGGCGAGGACGAGGCTCTCGGCGAGGAGCTGGCGGATGAGCCGGCGACGCGACGCGCCCAGGGCCAGGCGCACCGCGATCTCGCGCTGACGCACCTGCGCGCGCGCGACCATCAGGTTCGCGATGTTGGCGCACGCGATGAGGAGCACGAGCGCGGAAATCCCGAGCAGGAGCCACAACGGTTGGGCGTAGTCCTCTCGCAAGTCGGAGAAGCCGGTCGCGGCCGGACGCGCGTACAGCCGGAAGCCGAGGTAGTGCTTCGCATCGGCGGCGTCGTAGTCCTCGGGGAGGGTGGCCTCGAAGATCCCCTTCGAGATCGCGGAGAGATGCGCATTCGCCTTCTCGAGCGTCCAACCGGGGGCAAGGCGCCCGATCGCGGCGAGCCACCAGTCGGAGCGCCCCTTCGTACGCGGCGAGTCGGCGATGACGTCCTCGGCGCAGACCGGGAGCGCGACGTCGAACGCGTAGCCAACCTCGATGCCGAAGAAGCGCGCGGGCACAATGCCGGCGATCTCGAAGCGATGACCCTCGACCGCAAGCGTCTCGCCGGGAGCGAGCGGCCGGGCGCCCATTTCGCGCCGCCAGAACCGCTCCGAGAGGACGACCGCCGGAGAGGGGCAGCCCGGGGTGTCGTCGGAGGGACCGAGGAGGCGGCCCTGGAGCGGACGCACGCCGACGGTGTCGAAGAAGGTGCCGCTCACCCAGACGGCCTGCGCGTAGCGCGCCGGTCCTCCCGAGGCGAGGTTGACCCGATCGGCGCTCCAGACGGCGAGCTTCGAGAAGGCCTTTTGCTCGGAGCGGATGCGGTCCCAAAGGACCGAGGTGAGCTGGGGCCAATGGCCGGTGAAGCTACCGGTGCGTCCTCCTTCGTCGGACGACTTGACGCTGACGTTGACGAGCTCCTGTGGCCGTTCGACGGGAAGGCTGCGCATCCGAACCGCGTCGAGCAGCTGAAAGACGGCCGTGTTGGCGCCCACGCCGAGCGCGAGCGAGAGGATGGCGACGAGCGAGAACCCCGGCTCCAGGCGCAGGCGGCGCGCGCCGTAGCGGAAGTCCTTGGCGAGGCCCGAGAGCCAGCCGCCGCCGTCCTCCGGCGGGGGGAGCGGCGAAGGCGCCGGTCTCGGGAGCGCGCCGGCGAGGACCCTCTCGGAGAGGCCGGCCAGCTCGCCGAGGACCGTCCGCCGCGCCGCCTCGGGCGAGGCGCCGGCCGCGGTCAGCTCGGCGTGGCGGTCCTCGAGATGCTGCGCCAGCTCCTCGACGACCGACGCCTCACGCGCCGGGTCGAGCCGGACCCCGGCGAGCCGCTCGCGGATCTCCTTCGACCAGTCAGGCATGTTCGGCCTCCGTGATCCGCTGCATCGCCTCGACGAACGCGGTCCAGGCGCCCTGCTGCAGGCGCAGCGCCTTCCGGCCGTCGGCCGTCAGGCGGTAGTAGCGCCGCCTCCGCTGTCCGGATTTTTCGACCCAGCGGCCCTCGAGGAGGCCCCGGGCCTCCAGGCGGTACAGCAAGGGGTAGAGCGACGCGACGTTGAAGCGCAGCGCGCCCTCCGAACGCATCTCGATGAGCTTCGCGATCTCGTAGCCGTGTCGGGCGCGCCGCTCGACCAGGGACAGGACGAGAAGCTCGGTCGACCCCTTCTTGAGCTGCCGGTCCAGGCGTTTCATATGTTGCATAACGACATATTGATATCACACTCATACGCCGCACGAGGCGGAGAGTTTCGGAAAAGGTAGGCGGGGGGCCGGATTCTCCAGCCCGCGGTCAGGGCCGGGCCGGAGCCTCCTGGCCGATCACGGAGTCGAGGGGCACCCGATAGATGTTGCCGAGCGTGTTGTAGAGCCCGCGGGAAAGCCGCGTAAACCCGGCGGCGTCGAACGGCAGCGAGGGGGCATGGAGGGAGTCCAGCCGCTCGCTCGTGTAGAGCATCCACTTCCCGTCGCCGGAGATGCGCGGGCTGTAGTCGCGGGCCGGCGAGTTGACGATCGGGCCCAGGTTGCGCGGCGTGGTCCAGCCGTCGCCGCGCCGGTCGCTGATGTAGAGGTCCGAGCTGCCGTAGCTCGGCTGCCGGCCGAAGCTGCCGATCAGCAGATAGCTCTCGTCCGGCGCGATCGTGGCCTCGAAGCTCCAGATGCTCGGGTCGTTCAGGTCGGTCAGCTCCTCGGCGGCCTGGTAGTCGCCGTTTACCAGTCGTGAGCGGTAGAGATCGTAGCCGGCGCCCTTGCGGCTGGACGCGAAATACAGGTTGCCGTTCGCGGCGACCGAGCAGAAGACCTGGTTGAACCCGTCGTTGACGGGACCCTCGAGGCGCCGGGGCTCGGACCATCGCGCGCCCTCGCCGTCGCCCGTCCGACTCGACTGCCAGATGTAAAAGTGATGGAGGTCGACGCCGCCGACGGGGCGGTCGGACGCCCACAGCATCGTGCGCCCATCGGGAGAGAGGACCGGGTCCGTGTCCCGATAGCGGCCGGAGAAGGGGAGCACCTCGGGCGGTCCCCACTTCCCGTTCACGAGGCGGGACTCATAGAGCACGTAGAGGTAGTGCGGCGGAACCGAGCGCTCGAAATAGAGGGTCTGCCCGTCCGGCGAGATCGTGGCGCCGAGCTCGTCGTCGGGCGTGGAGATGACGCCCTCCCCGACCAGCTCGGGGGGCGGCGCCGCCGAAGGGGGGCCTGGGCCGTTGGCGGGACCGCCGGCGCCGGGCACGAGCGCGCCGAGCGCGGCGAACGAGAGGAGCAGCAGGAGGCCTCCCGCGCGGGCGCTCAACGCGGTCCCCTCGCCGGAGGAGGACCCAGGCCGAGCGCCTCGACCCGCACGTAGAAGACGTTCCCGTGGCCGTTGAGCGCGCTGCGCAGAGCGCGGTCGATCTCGCGGGCGTCCATCGGCCGGCTCGGAGGAACCGAGAAGGGGCTGCGCTCGCTCGTGAAGAAGAGGAAACGCCCGTCGGGTGTGAGCGAGGGAGACGACTCGTCGGCGAAGGTGTTGACGCCCTGCTCGAGGTGGCGCGCCCTGGACCACTTGCCGACCGCGCCCGTGCGGACGCTCGCGTAGAGGTCGCCTCGGGCGTAGAGCACGCCGCCGCCCTCGACCGTCTCGGGGCGGTCACGGTCCGTGGGTGGACCGTCTCCCGTGGAGCTGAAGATCAGGAGGCGCTCGTCGGGCGAGACGAAGGGATCCGCCTCGTTCACGTCGGAGTTGATCTCGGGCCCCAGCGGCTCGGGCTCCGCGTATCCCGGGCCCGCGCGGCGGGATCGGTACACGTGCGTGTGCTCGCTGCCTCCCCGCGTCGACGCGAAGTAGAGGGTTCCGTCGGAGGTCACCGACGGCGAGAAATTCCAGTCCTTCTCGGTGTTGACCGGTGGCGGCAGGGGGCGGGGCTCTCCCCAGTCCGAGCCGGCGCGCTCGGCGGCCCAGATGCGCAGGAGCTTCGCGCTCGATCCCGGCGCCGGCCGCGACGAGCTGAAGTAGAGCGTTCGGCCATCCGGCGACACGCGGGGCGAGAGATCCAGGTTGCTGCCGGAGATCTTCAGGACCTCCGGCGCCGACCACGCGCCGTCGCGGTACCGGGTGACGAAGAGGACGCCCCAGTGCGGACCCGTGGTGTACGGGTTGACGCGCGCGAAGTAATACTCCCGACCATCCGGGCTGAACGAGCCGTTCACCTCGTCGTCCTCCGTCGAGACGACTCCCTCCGCGAAGATCCGGGCCTCGGCCGTCCGGGCGAGCCCGGGAACCGGGCGCGCGAAGACGAGCGATGCCGAGCGCGGCGCCGGCTGCGCGAGCGCTGCCGCGCTCGCGAGGGAGGCCGCGGCGAATGCGGCCACCGCGATTCTTCCTCAGTGTGAAAATTCGATCCAATCGACGAACATGGCGAACACCCCGACTTGGACTCGGTCTCCTCGTTCATACGCGGCCGCCGCGATCGGGTTGCGCAGTCTGGGCTGCTGGTCCCTGAACGAAACCCTAAGAGCCCGTCGGCATCGGAATTTGTGGCCTCGCATTTGCACTTTGAAGACTGAGCGGCCCGAAGGCGCCGCGAAGGAGGTTCCATGACGGACGCCCTTCGCTGGATGATCGGAGCATTCATTCTCTTGAATTCGATCTGCGGAGTCCTCTCGGCGGTGCGGGTCGCACGCCGAAAGTGGGCGACCGCGAGACTCGCCGGCCCGCGGCCCGTGGACCCCGTCCTCGAGTCGCTGTCGTGGCCGCTCGTCGTCCTGTGGCTCTCGGCGCTCGTCCTCTTCGTCGCCAGCGCCGTCCTTCTGGTCCTCGCGAGGCCGGCGACGGTCGTGGTGTTCCTCGCGGCGTTCCTGCTGGACGGGATCGTCTTCTGGGGCGCGCAGCGGCGCGCCGCGGGCGCCGCCTTCGGGGCGCGCCAGAGAATCACGCGCTACGTCCTCTTCGGACTACTCGCCGTCGCGAGCCTGGGCGGGCAGCCCCTTCCGCATCCGTTCGCTCCGGCTCCGGACGGCGTGCAGCACGACGGCGTGCGCCGGGGATCGCTGCGCCCGGTCGCCTGATCCGAAACCGCCGGCCTCCGACTCGGCGATCGGATGCCGGCCCGATTCCCGGAAGGGGGGGATGCGAATGCAGTACACCGAAATCTTCCTGGCCGATCTCGATCGCGAGGCGCCCGTCAGTCGGCGCGTTCTGGAGCGGGTCCCGGACGGAAAGTTCGACTGGAAGCCACACGAGCGCTCGATGCCGATGGGCTACCTCGCCATGATGGTCGCCACGATGCCCGAGTGGCTCGGCATGGTCATCCAGAAAGACGAGCTCGACATCGCGCCCAAGGACGGACCCAGGTTCACCCCGCCTCCGCTCGAGTCGGCGGCCGACCTGGTCGAGGCGCTCGATTCTTCGGTCGAGAAGGGCCGCAAGGCTCTGAAGGCCACGGACGACGCGCACCTGCGGATGCCGTGGAGGCTCCTGTCGGGCGGCCAGGTTCTCCAGGTCACGCCGCGCCACGTCCAGATCCGCGACGGCGTGCTCTCGCACTGGGTGCATCATCGCGGCCAGCTCACGGTCTACCTCAAGCTGCTGGGCGCGAAGGTCCCGTCGATCTACGGTCCGTCGGGAGACGAGAAGCCGGCGCCGGTCTGATCGGGCCCGACGAGCCGCATCAGCGGCGTCCGATCTCGCGGGTCGCCGCCTCGAGCCGGAGGCGGTCGAGCGAGCCCATCGGCAGCGACGTGAAGAGGCCCAGCCGCCGATAGATCTCGACCGCGACTCTCTTGACGGCCTGGCGCCTGGCCTCCTCGTCCCTCTCGACCGCGTCGGGATCCTCCGAGCCCCAGTGCGCGATGATCGGCTGCCCGGGCCAGACGGGACAGGATTCCCGCGCTTTGTCGCAGACGGTGATCACGAAGTCGAATACGACGTCGCGGAATTCCTCCCACGATTTGCTCCGGGCGCCGCTCGCGTCGATGTGGTACCCGTCGCGCAGGACTTCGAGGACCTGAGGATGGACACGGCCCTTGGGATGCGCACCCGCGCTGAAGACCTCGAAGTGCACCGGGTCCAGCCGCCGGAGGAAGTACTCCGCCAGGATGCTGCGCGCCGAGTTGCCGGTGCAGAGGAAGAGGATCTTGAATTTCTTCTCCGGCGCGAGATCCTTCATGGCCTGACCTCCTCCGTCACGGGGAACCAGTGTCGCGTTGCGAGGCAGAGACCGCAGACCGAGAGCATCACGGGCACCTCCACGAGAACTCCGACGACCGTTGCCAGAGCCGCGCCCGAACCGGGGCCGTAGAGGGCGATGGCCGTCGCAACCGCCAGCTCGAAGAAGTTCGACGCTCCGATGAGCGCGCCTGGCGCGGCCACTGCGTACTCGACTCGGAACAATCGCATGAGGCCGTACGTCAATGAGGAGTTGAAGTACACCTGCACGAGGATCGGGACCGCGATCAAGAGAACGTGAAACCAACGCCCGGTGATGTTCTCGGCCTGAAACGCGAAGATCAGCGTCAGCGTCGCGAGCAGAGCCGCCATCGTCACCGGGGCAAACCGCGGCACGAAATGCCCGTTGAACCAGGCGGCGCCATGCCGAGCAATCAGAGTGCTACGGCTGATGGCACCGGCGACCAGAGGGACCACCACGAACACGAGAACCGAGACCAGGAGCACCCGAAACGGCACTTCGAGGCCCGCCGCGCCCGATACCAACAGCTTCACGATGGGGGCGAAGGCGATGAGCATGACGAGGTCGTTGACCGACACCTGCACCAGCGTGTAGGCGGGATCGCCGCGCGAGATGGAGGACCAGACGAACACCATCGCCGTGCAGGGAGCGGCGGCGAGGATGATGACTCCCGCGATGTATTGCCCGGCGAGATCGGGGCTGATCCACTGCGAAAAGACGTGGCGAAAGAAAACCCAGCCGAAGAAGGCCATCGAGAAGGGCTTGACGAGCCAATTGACGAAAAGCGTTACGAAGAGTCCGCGGGGCTTTCGCCGACGCTCTCGATCGACCGCAAGTCGATCTTGAGCATCATGGGGTAGATCATCAGCCAGATGAGGACGGCGATGGGAACGTTGATGTGGGAGCCTTCTCCGAACTCCAGGCCGCGCAGGGCAGAGACCGATCCCGGGAGTGTCCTTCCGAGCAGCAGGCCCGCCCCCATGCTCGCGGCGACCCAGAGCGACAGATAACGCTCGAAGGCCCCCATTCGTCGGCTCGTGTCCGCGAGCCTCTCGTTCGCGAGACGTTGCATCGAGTCAGCGTGCGCAGCAGGCCGTCTGCGTCTCACGCGTCATGTCCTCGATGTCTTCCAGCACCGTGTAGATCTCCCAGCGGTTGCCGTCCGGGTCGGACAGCCAGAACTTCTCCTGCAGCGCGTAGCAGCACGCCTCGCGCTTCTCCTCCTCCGACACGATGCCGCGCGCCTTCAGGTCCGAGCGCCAGCGGCGAACCTCGTCGAGGCTCTCGACCCGGATGCCAAGGTGGGAGAGCGAGCCTTTCGCGGCCGTTCCTTCCAGCCCGGGCTGGAGCGCGAGGTGGATCTCGGGCGAAGCGTTGACGAATTTCGCGTAGTCCGCCTTCCGCTTCGCCGGCTCGCCGAACACGCCTCGATAGAAATCGACAGACTTCGCCAGGTCCGCGACGTTGAGAGAGATGTGGACCGATGCCATGGCCAGCCTCCAGTCTTATTGTTCGTAAACTCTCGAACGATGAGCGCAAATGTTTTTAGATCGCCTTCGCCAGCATCTGCGGCAACTCGGCGATCGCCGCCTCGTTGCGCGCGTAGAACATCCAGCGGCCCCGCTTCTCCTGCGTCACGAGTCCCGCCCGGCGCAGCTGCGCCATGTGGTGGGAGACCGCGGCCTTGGAGAGACCCACGGCCACCTCGATGTCGCAGGCGCAGAGACCGCGTTCGGTCTTCGCGATCAGGTCGCAGCAGGAGCGGCCCTTCGCCTTGAGCAGCTCGAGGATCTTCATGCGGGTCGGGTCACTCAGCGCCTTGCAGACCGTGACGACGTCGAGACCGAGACTCGTCATGAGGACAGCTCCACATGCATCATCACCGCGCTCTTCGGACACGCGGACTGAAACTCGACCGACTCCCGGAGCGCGGCGGGCGCCTCCGACCGCTCCTCGGCCCGAAATCCGAACCGTGGGAAGAAGTCCTGCGCGGTCTCGGTCAGAAGATAGACGTCGTGGGCGCCGCGCTCGCGAGCCATCCGGAGCGCGCCTTCCGTGAGCCGCACTCCGAGGCCTTCGCCTCGCGCGCTCTCGGCGACCGCGAGAGAGCGGAGCAACGCAGAGCCGCCGTAGAGCTCGAGGGCCACGCATCCCAGGATCTCCTGGTCACTCGCCGCGACGAGGGCATCGGCGAAACGCTCGCGGAGGCCATCGAGGGTAAGGCGCGCCGAGCGCAGTAGGGCGGCCGTGCTCTCTAAGTCTTCCGGCCGGGAGGGCCGCAGCCGGACGCCGGCGGTCTTCATAGTTCGATACTTATAGAACCATACGACCGAAGCTGTCAAGCGCCGAAAAAGAGTGCCCGGCGGTCACGGAATGCCCCTCCGGCGCCTATCCATGCAGGCCGAGGCGAATGGGCGCCCGGCGAACAGGAGAGACGGGCATGAAGAAGCTCTGGCTGGCGTTGGGGACCCTGGTAGCGCTCTCGATAGGGATCGCCCTGGCGGAGGGGAAAGACGGCAAGACGGGCGCCAACTGCAAGCCGGACGGAGCAGCCTGCTGCTGCTGCGCCAAGTCCTGCTCCAAGTAGCTCTCCGCGGCGAGTGGATGCGGGCGGGCGCTTTGCGCTCCAGCGCGATCTGACGGCGCTCGCCCGCGGCGACCGGGCGGCCTTCGATCGGGTTTTTCTCCAGTTGTGGCCTCTTCTTCGGGGCTTCGCGGGGCGCTGTCTGCCCGCCGCGGACGCTGAGGACGCGGCACAGGAGGCCCTCCTGCGGGTGTTCCTGCGGGCGAGCGAGTTCGATCCTGGCCGCGACGGGCTGTCCTGGGCGCTGGGGATCGCCGCCTGGCAGATCCGGACCGTACGGACCCGAACGCGACGGCGCCGTGAGGAGCGCGAGGATGCAGGATCGGATCGCGCGGACGTCCGAGCTTCTCCGGAGGAAGAGACCGTGGCGCGCGACGCCGCCGCGGCGCTCGACCGGTGGATGAGCGAGCTCCCCGAGGAGGACGCCGCCACTCTCCTGGCGTACGCACGCGGCGAGCGCCCGGACCTTCCGGGTCCGACGTTCCGAAAACGGGTCGAGCGGGCGCTGCGGCGCCTGCGAGGCGTTTGGAGGATCGAGCATGACCGTCTCTGAGATCGCGCTGGCGCCCTCGCGGCGCGCGGCGCGCCGCGCCTACGAGGCTGGCCGAGCCGTGGGGGCCCTCCGCCGCGGTGCGTTGGCCGCGGCCGCCGCCACGCCGAGCTTCCTCGCCTGCGGGCAGACGCCCTGGGCGGTCGCGTGCATTGCGGGGTTCGGCCTCGTCGTCGCGGCGGGGTGGATGCGTGGGGAGTCGTATGCGGATGGGGCTCGCGCGGGAGCCCTCGCGGGAATCCTTCCATGTCTGCTCCCAGCAATGCTGAGGGTCCTCGATCCCGCGCTGTGCGTGATGCTCTCCTCCCGCGGGCCCTGGATCTGCGGGGTCGGCGGGGTCGCCGCCGGCGTCGTGCTCGGATTGCGAGGCCGCGCGGCCCGTGAGGTCTCGTTCTGGGGGAGCGCGCTCGCGGCGCTGGCGTTCCCGGCGTTACTCGGCTGCCTGCCGGCCGGCGAGCTCGGATTCCTCGGCCTCGCGATCGGCCTGATCGCGGGCGGGGCCCCGGCGCTGGCCGCCCGGCGCGCGGAGGTCTGACTCTCGAGAGTCCGACTCCGACTCCGACTAGCTCTCGGCCGCGCGCTCGAGCGTCGCGATGCCGAGCTTGGTCATCCGCATCATCGCCTGCATAACCCGCTGGGCCCTCTTCGCGTCCTTGTCCTTGATGAGCTCCAGGAGAATCGTCGGCACGAGTTCGTCTTGCCGGCGGCGCAGCGCTTGCGCAGCAGGTCGAGCGACTCGCCCGCGACAGAACTCGGCATTGGAGGCTCGGTCGTCCCGGGGGCTACTTGGTCTGCCAGAGCCCGATCATCGCGCCGGTCGGATCGGTCAGGATCGAGAACCAGCCCATGTCCGGTACCTCGGTGACGTCCTTGAGCACCTTCGCGCCGAGGTCCTCGGCCTTCTTCGTGGATTTCTTCACGTCGGTTACGGCGACGTAGGGCATCCACGCGGAACCGGCGCCCGGGATCCTCTGCTTCATCATGCCGCCGCCGGTCCCCTCGCCGACCGCGACGGTCGTGTACGTCCCGATCTGCGGCATCGGCCGGTCCTCGAGCTTCCAGTCGAACAGTTTTCCGTAGAAGGCCTTCGCCTTCCCGACGTCCGTCGTGTTGAGCTCGGCATGTACGAACGGGTTGCCCATGACCGACCTCCTTCCGCTCAGCCGCTGACGAGAGCGAGAATGTTTCCGTCGGGATCCTTGAACCAGGCGGCCTTCATGTTTCCGGAGACGTGGACGTCGCCTTTCCGTTGCATCTCGGGAAAGTCGTAGTGCTCGAACTTCACGCCCTTCTTCTGGAGCGCGTCGACCTCGCCCTCGACGTCGTCGTCGACCCAGGTTGCGGAGGTGGCCTTGTTCGTCCCCGCGTATTCCGACTGGTAGACGAAGACCTTCGAGCTCCCGCTCTTGTAGGTGAGGACGCCCTCGCGCTCCGGGCCCTCGTGTTTCAGGCCCAGCACGCCCTCGTAGAACTCTTTCGCCTTCTTCGTGTTCCGGACACCGATCGTGGCTACAGCTTCTCCATCTCTGAGCATGAGAAAACCTCCACAGGATTCCGTGCATCATCGATGCCACCCGAGGCGCACCCCTCCTGCGAATTCTTGCGGTTTGCTATCCTCCGCCCGCTTCCGCCGAGGAGCCGGCGAGAGAAAACCGAAACGCGAAAGACGAGAAGGAGGCCGAACGTGGCGAGACAAGAGACCCAGGCGGCTCCGCCGAGCGAGCGCGAGACGCCCGACGTCGATCGGACGCTGATGCAGCTGCTCTCGGGGGCGTGGGTCACGCAGGCCATCGCCACGGCCGCGCGGCTCGGCATTCCGGACGCGCTCGCCTCCGGACCGAAGACGGTCGACGAGATCGCGGCGAAGGCGGGCGCGAACCGCGGGGCGACGAAGCGGCTCCTGCGGATGCTGACTGGAATCGGCGTGTTCGCGGCGGAGGGCGGCCGGTACGGGTTGACCGCGATCTCCGATCGGCTGCGGGAGGAGACGCCGGGCAGCCTCAAGCACATGTTCATCGCGGAAACCGACGGCGTTCACTGGCGGTCCTGGGAGAAAGTGGTGGACGCGGTGCGTACCGGCCTGCCGCGCCCGAAGCCGGTCTTCGGCATGCCGGCCTTCGACTACTACGCGGAGCACGGGGACGAGGGCGAGCAGTTCGGCCGCGCGATGGCGAACGTCTCGGGCTTCGCCTCGAAGGCCGTTCTCGAGGCCTACGACTTCGGCGGGCTGAAGACGATCATGGACGTCGGCGGCGGGAACGGCAGCATGGTCCGCGCGATCCTCGAGAAGTATCCGCAGGCGCGCGGGATCGTGGCGGACCTTCCGTACATCGGCGCGCAGGCCGAGGATGCGATCCGGGAGGCGGGGCTGGCGGAACGCTGCCGGTTCGAGCCGACGGACTTCTTTCAGAGCGTTCCGAAGGGCGCCGACGGACACCTGCTCAAGTTCGTCCTCCACGATTGGAACGACGAGGAGTGCGCGACGATCCTCCGGAACTGCCGCGCGGCGATCGCGCCCGGCGGCCGTCTGATGGTCCTCGAGGTGGTCGTGCCGGAAGACCCGGGGTTCGACTTCTCCCACGTGATGGACCTGAACATGCTCGTGATGACGGGGGGAATGGAGCGGACCGCGGCAGAATACGAGGCTTTGCTCGCGCGCGGCGGATTCCGGCTGAAGCGCATCGTCCCCAATGAGAGTCCGTTCTCGGTGATCGAGGGCGAGCCGGCCTAGGACCCGTCGCGGGGCGGATCCCGAAGCGGGGACGGCGGTCTAGGTGACCGGCCGGGCGAGGAAAGCTCGAGCGCGCGAGCCAGTCGGCGTCGGGGTAGTAGGCCACGACGAGCGAGCCGCCCTTGATCGTGTCGATCAGCGTCTTCGCGATCTCGGGCCGCACGGCGGGACATCCCCAGCTGCGGCCGAGGCGGCCCTGCGCCGCGGCGAACGCGGCGCTCACGTAGGGGGCGCCGTGCACCACGATCGCGCGATCGCGGGCGTGATCGTTGAAGCCCGGCTCGAGGCCGTCCAGATGCAGCGAGAGTCCATGGCCGCCGATGTAGGCGTCGGCGGAGCGGAAGACGCCGAGGCTGCTCGCGTGGCTGCGGTCCCGGTTGGAGAAGCGCTCCGCGGAGTTCTCGCCGCTGCCCTGCCCGTGCGCGACGAGCTCGGCGAACCGGACGCGGCTGTGCGGGACGTCGATCACGAAGAGGCGGGGCTCGGTCGACGGGCGTGTGTAGTCGATGACGGTCAGAACGTCCGAACGGAGCGCGGCCCCCGCGGCGACGGCGCGGCGCCAGGCCTCGAGGCCCGCCGCGAGAGCGGCATGGGAGGCCCGGGGGACCTGGAGCCTGAGCTCATTTTCCGAGGGGGCGGCCTTGGGCGCGCCCGCCGCCGGCGAGGCAGGAGCCGCCGGCAAGGCAGGAGCCGCCGGCAAGGCAGGAGCCGCCGGCAAGGCAGGAGCCGCCGGCAAGGCAGGCGCGAGGAGGCTCGCGGCGAGGAGAAAGGTGTGGAGCATGAGGAGATCCGGCCTCAGAACAACCTCAGGATGGGGGCATTCCCTCCGTGAGCTGTGATATTCGATTCCTCCGCCCCTTAAGAGTTGACCGGGCGATGAGAGGAGATCCCCCATGCGACTCAGGGTCATTTCTTTCGTGTTCGGTCTCGCGATCGCGGCGGCCGCATCCCTTTCGGCCGCGGATGCGCACGACTCCGAAGCGGCGACGCCCGCGGTCGGGGCTGCCGCGCCGTCGTTCACCCTCACGAGCGACGAGGGCAGGCCCACGAAGCTCGAGGACTTCCGCGGCAAGTGGGTCGTCCTCTACTTCTATCCGAAGGACTTCACCAGCGGCTGCACGCTCGAGGCGCACAACTTCCAGGAGGACCTGGCGAAGTACACCGCCGCCAACGCGGTCATCCTCGGCGTCTCGGTCGACAGCGCCGACTCGCACAAGAGCTTCTGCGCCAAGGAAGGCCTGAACTTCCGGCTGCTCTCGGATCCCGACGCCAAGGTCTCGACCGCCTACGGGTCCGTCATGGAGTACGAGGGCAAGAAGCTCTCCGCGCGGAACACCTTCCTGATCGATCCGACGGGAAAGCTCGTGAAGGTCTACACGGGCGTGAAGCCGGCGACGCACAGCGCCGAGGTGCTCGAGGCGCTCGCGAGTCTCGCGAAGAAGTAAGGGAAGAATTCGTGCGGCGCGCGCCTTTTCGGGCGCCCGCCGTGCCATAATCGATTTCCGTGAGTCAGCCGGCGACCAGGTCGCGGACCGGCACCATGGAACCAACCGATCCCTTCCCCGAAGAGGAACTGGAGACGTTTCACTCTCCGGAGCCCTGGACGGCGGAGGGACGTTACATCCGCGACGCCTCCGGGGCGATCGTGGTCCGCGGCCGCAGCCACGCCGACGCCCGCCGCATCGCCGCCGCGATCAACGCGACCCGGGACATCCCGACCGATGCGCTCGAGCGCTGGCTCGTCCAGGACGTCTCGGATCCCCGAACCCGCCCGGATCTCGAGGTCGACCTCGAATCCACCGACCCCGGCCTGTCCCCCTACCTCGTGACGCCGTACGATCGCCGCCACACCGACCGGCGGCAGGCGGAGCGCCGCGCGCCGTCCACGGGGACGATGCCGGAGGGCCTGCTCTTCGACCGGCGCGTCATGGACCGGCGGATCGGACGCCGGCGTCTCGGCTAGGCTTCTCAGTCTCAGGGATTCGGCCGCGCGAGGTGCAGCGCGATCGCCATCGCGAACGCGAGCAGCACGACCGCCGCCGTGATCAGCGCGATGAGCGCGCGGTTGGGCCTGACCCGGTCCTCCTCGATGGCGCGGTTGATCGCGTGGTAGTGCCAGGCCGAAAGGAGAGTCAGAAGCCCGCCGAGGGCCATCAGCGCCTCGCCCATCGGCACGGACGTCTCCGCCTCCCGAAAGGGCCGGTGGATCTCGAGGCCCAGCTCCCGCATCCAGACGCTGAACTTCGCGAGCGCGAATCCGAGCGAGAGGATCGCGATGCTCGTCCGGAGCCACGCGAGGAAGGTCCGCTCGTTGGCGAGGTATTCGGCGGCCCGTCGATCGTTGGGGACCTCGGCCATGGCGGGATTCTATCGGGACGCCGAGAGGAACCCGTCGCGGTCCCGGCGAGTCCGTGGGCTCCGGCACCAGGAACGGGCAGACGCGGGCGTTCCTGCTGAATCCGCAATAGTCTTCCCGAATGGGTGTCGCCGTGTCGACACGGCGCGAACGGAGTGATGATCTCCGCATGACCGGCAAGACGGTCCTGGTCACCGGCGCGACCAGCGGGATCGGGCTCGAGACCGCCCGCGCGCTGGCGCGGCTGGGGCTAAACGGAAAGCCGCCCGCGCGCGTCCTGGTCGGCGCACGCGACGCGGCGCGCGGCCAGGCGGTGGTCGATGCGATCGCCGCCGGCGGCGGATCGGCCGAGCTGCTCCTCCTCGACCTCGCGTCGTTCGCGTCGACGCGGGAGGCCGCGGCGCGCGCGCTCGCCGCCCATCCCGTCCTCGACGTCCTGGTCAACGACGCCGGCACGGCCCAGCGCGAGCGGCGCCTGACCGCCGACGGCCACGAGGTCACCTGGCAGACGAACTACCTCGGCGGTTTCCTGCTGACGCGGCTCCTGCTGCCCGCGCTTCGCGCGGCGAACGAACCGACGCGTCGTCAACGTGGCCTCCGAGGCGCACCGCTCGGGACGCATCGACTTCGAGAACCTCGAGCTCGAGCGCGGCTACGGCGCCTTCCGCGCCTATGCGAACACGAAGCTCGCGCAGGTGCTCTTCACGCGCGAGCTCGCGCGCCGCGAGCCCGGGATCGCCGTCAACGCCGTGCACCCCGGCACGATCGCAACCGGCATCTGGCGTCCCGCGCCGGCGTGGGCGAGGCTGTTGATCCGGATCCTGCTGCCGCGGCCGGAGAAGGGCGCGGCTCCCGTGGTGCGGCTCGCGGCCGCGCCCGAGCTTCACGGAGTGAGCGGCCGCTACTTCGACCGTTTCCGCGAGGCGACGCCGTCCGAGGCGGCGCGCAACGACGCCGACGCGCGGAGGCTGTGGGAGATCTCGGAGAAGGTGGTTTCTCCGTCGTCCTGAGGAGCGGAGACCGCGCGTCGTCCTGAGGAGCGGAGACCGCCTGTCATCCCGAGGAGGCGGAGCCGACGAGGGATCCCGCGATGACAGATGGTGGGGTGATCGAGTCCGGGATCCCTCGCTCCGCTCGGGATGACAGCGAACTGGCTACGGCCGCCGGCTGAAAGTCCCGACGTGGGTGCCGCCCGTGCTCATGCCGCCCGCGTGCATGCCACCATGCATCCCGCCCATGGAGGCATGAGGGGAGACGATCGAGTGCGCCGGGAACACGGGGCGGGACGCGCCGAAGCCGAAACCCGGCCCTCTCTTTCCGACGAAGCCGCGGCGGCCGTTACGGAAACGGCCGGCGCCATTGCCCCCGTACCCGCCGTAGGACCCGTAGTACGGATACCCCATGTCGGCGCTGGGGTACTCGTTCGCGTATCCCTCCGCCTCGCCCGGGTTGGCATACGCGTATTGCTGCGGCGGCCCCTCCGCGGTCTCGCCGATGTCGACGGCGGAGAGGTGCGAGAGGTAGGCGACGACCTCCGGTCCGGCTCCGGCCTTGCGGAGCTTGCGCACCGCATCGTTGTCGACGATGTCGGGAAGAGCGTTCTGGTGGGTCTGAAAATAGCGGATGAGCGACTGGTCGTCGGCGCCGTGCTCGGCCATCCGCGTGGCCTCGCTCATCAGGTCCGTCTGAGCCGTCGCGGCGCCGCTCGACGGCGCCGATTCGGTCCCTCCCAGGATCTTCGCCGCGGCGGCAGCGCCCCGCTTCGGTGTCTTCTCCGCCACGCCCTTGTAGACGATCGAGACGTCGTTCCCCGTGCCGCGAATCGTGGCGCGCGTCTGCGGGGTGGGTTCGCTGTCGGCGAGCGCGGGGAATGCGCAGGCGAGCGCGAGGCTCGCGAGCGGCGCGAGAGCGCGTGAGGACACGCCGTGTGAGGACATACCGGAGTCAGCTTATTCCTTCGCGCCCGTGGCCGCCACGAATTCTCATCAAACCCTGAAGGCTGCGCTGTCGCGCTGTCCACGCCAGGTGACGAAGACGCGCCGGGCGCGTCGACGCTAGCGATCCGGCAGCTTCGCGAGCACCTTCTGAAAACTTCTGCAGGTGCGCCTGCGAGATCCCGAGGCGCAGCCATGCGTCGCGTCGTCGGGATGCGCCTTTACGGAGTCGGCATAGGCGGCGGCGCGCGCGGCTCCATGGCCAGCGCGTCATGGTTGTCCCGGACTCCGACTCGGCCACCGAAGGTGAGGGGGTAGACATTCTACAGGGTAGCGCCCCGAAGGGCCCGAGGTTTCGCCCCAAGGGGAGGCATGTGGCTTGCACCGCCGGGCGATAGGCTAGGGAAGGAGGCCTCGATGTCGCGCGTGTCCCGCCGCGAGTTCCTGTACGGCTCGGCTGCCGCGCTCGGCTCGCTCTCGATCGCTTCTCCGCTGCTCGCCCGCCACGGGGCGGACTGCCGCCCCCCGAGAAGAGCGGCATCCGGCACGTCGTCGTGGCGATGATGGAGAACCGCTCGTTCGACCACTTCCTCGGCTGGCTGCCCGGCGGCGACGGCGTGCAGGGCGGGATCATCTACGAGGACCCGCACGGGCGCGGCGTTCGAGACCTACACGCTGGCGCCCGACTACCAGGGCTGCGGCCACCCGGACCCCGACCACTCCTACGACGGCGGGCGCGTCGAGTACAACGACGGCGCCTGCGACGGCTGGATGCGCGCCGGCGACAACGATCTCTACGCGATCGGCTACTACCGGCAGGACGACCTGCCGTTCCTCGGGAAAGGCGGCGGTCGACTGGACCTGCTCTCAGCCGCTACTTCGCGCCGATCATGGCGCCGACGTACCCGAACCGCCTCTACCTGCACTGCGGCGTGACGGACCGGCTCGACGACTCGGCGACGCCGTCCGTGCTGCCCACGATCTGGGACCGCCTGGCCGACGCGGGCCTCGGCGGGACCTACTACTTCAGCGACCTCCCCTTCCTCGCGCTCTGGGGCACGAAGTACGCCGGCATCTCGAAGCCGTACGCGCAGTTCCTCGCGGACTGCGACTCCGGGAGACCTGCCGGAGGTCGCGTTCGTCGACCCGCCATTCGCGGGCGAGGACGCGGGCACCTCGTCGGACGATCATCCGCACGGCGATATCCGCGCCGGCGAGGCGTGGCTCTACCAGACCTACGAGGCGGTCGTCGGCGGCAGGGACTGGAAGCGCACGGTGCTCGTCATCGCCTTCGACGAGTGGGGAGGCTTCTTCGAGCACGTGCCCCCGACCGAGGCGCCGGACGTCGATCCCGCCTTCGCGCTGCGCGGCTTCCGCGTTCCGTGCGTGGTCGTGTCGCCGTTCGCGCGCCGCGGGTTCGTCTCGGACGGCGTCTACGATCACACCTCGATTCTCCGCATGATCGAGTGGCGCTGGAGCCTGCCCGCGCTGTCGGTGCGCGACGCGCAGGCCAACAACCTGGCCGAGGTGCTCGACTTCTCCCAGAAGCACAGGTTCCTGGCGCCCCGCTACGACGTGGCGCCGTTCGTCTCCCCGGCGTGTCCGGTGGCGGTGCGGCCGCCGTCGTTCACTCCGGCGCGATGACGCCCGTCTCCTCCTGGTAGGCGCGCTCGACGGCCGAGGCGACGAAGAAGTCCCGGAACGCCTTGCCGCGGCCGAAGTCGGCGCCCGCGAACTCTTGCTGGAAGGGCTCGAGGCGGACGCAATGGCGCGTCTCCTCGAGGCTCGCGCCCTGCCGGACGGCCTCGGCGACCTGCGTGCGGATCGACTCCAGCACGGCGGCGACCCTCTTCGCGTACGCCCAGTCGTGCAGGACCGGGCCGTGGCCGGGGACGATCGCGGCCGCGTCGGCATGCTCCGCCATGAGGCGCTGGAGCGTCGCGATCCACTCCCTCGGATGGCTCCCGTATCCGTACGGCACCGGGGCGACGAGCAGGTCGCCCGTGACGACGACCTTCGCGTCCGGCACCGAGACGACGGTGTCGCCCTCGGTGTTGCCCTTGCCGAGGAACGCGATCCGAACTTCGCGACCGCCGAGGTGCACGGTCAGCGCGTTTTCGAAGGTGAGGCCGGGAGGGACGAGGCGTGCGCCGTCGAGCTCGCGCGCCTCGAGCTCGAGATCCGCCACTTCCTGCTCGAGGTAGCGGCGGTTCTCCGCGGGCAGGGTCTTCTCCCGCTCGAGAACCTCCCGCAGCTGCCGGACGTAGTCGGCGTCGTTCTTCGCGACGTCCCGCAGGTAGGCGGCCTGCTTCTCGAGCATCTTGGTCCGCGTGAAGTCGGTCGCGATGAACGTCATTTCCGGGAACGCGGCCTGGAACGCGGAGTCGGCGGCGATGTGATCGGCGTGCCAGTGCGTGTGGACGAGGTAGCGGACGGGTTTGTCGGTCCGCTTCCGGATGTCCGCGACCATGCGGGCCGCGAGCGCGGGGAAGCGGCCGGAATCCACGACGAGTACCCCGTCGCCTCCGATTATCGCGACGACGTTCCCGCTCGGGATCGGCCCGGTCGTCTCGGGGGACACGAAGGCGAAGATGCCCTCCGCCACGTCGACGGTTCGGTACATCCGCTCCGGCGGCAGCTCGGCGCGGAGGTGCTCGGACGCGGCGAGGACGAGCAGGGTCGCGAGGGCGGTCGTCTTCACGGGGTTCCTAGTCGAAGAGCGGCGCGAGCTTCGCTTCGGCCTCGGCGTGCAGCGTGGGCGGCGCGCCGTAGAACGCGGCGGCGGAGCGTCCGGTCCGATCGAACAGCAGGAGCGTCGGCACGGAGCCGACGTCGCCGAACGAGCGGACGAGCTCGGGCGTCCCCAACACCCAGGTCAGCGGCAGGTTGAGCTCCGCGGTCAGCGACTTGACCCTGGAGGGATCCGACTCGACCGCGATCGCGACGACCGCGAGCCTGTCACCGTAGCGCTTCTTGAGGTCGCCGACCCAGTGCAGCGTGCCGCGGCATGGCGGGCACCAGACCGCCCAGAGCTCGACGAGGACCACGCGGCCCTGCAGATCCTGGCGCGACAGCGTCTTGCCGCCGAGGTCCGTGACCGTGAACGCCGGCAGCGAGGCCACGCCGGCTTCGCCGGCCGGCGCCGCCACCGTCCGCGCCTCGTCCTTGCGGCCCGCGAGCAGCAGCTCGATCATCTTCGTGAGGTCGGAGCGGAATCGCTCGTGCGCGGCCGCGCTCTTGAGCGGCGCATAGCGTCCGCCCTGCTGCGCCTCGCCCTTGCCGTAGAAGCCAAAGTCGCTGGGGGTCGCGACGAGGACGTCGTCCACGAAGATCGCGGGGTAGTGCGTCACGCCGAAGCGCTTCGCGAGCTTCGAGTCGCCGTAGTTTTCGGAAACGAAGCGCGCGCGTCCGCCGAACTCCGCCACCACGCTCTGGGCCAGCAAACTTGCCGGATCGGAGATGTTTCAGGTGTAGGGCCAGCGCACCAAGGTGACGGTGACCGCGGGCGCGGGCAGGACCGGGCGCGCCGTCGCAGTCTGCGAGAGCGGCGAAGTAGCGGGGGAGGACGTCGGTCGCGATGGCCGCGGCGCTTGTGGGAGCCGGTTTCGCGGGCAGCGGATTGGCGGCGAGATCCGCCTGCGCGCTCTCGAGAAAGATACGCCCGATCGAGTGGTCGACCTCCGGATCGGCGAGGCGTCTCTCGAAGCCCCGCAGCGCTTCCGCGAGCACGGCAGGATCCGGTGCAGCGGCCGGCGATGCGGCGGGGAGCAGCGGATCCGCGCGCAGCGCCGCCTGAGGTAGCGGAGGAGCGCCCCGGCGCGAAGGCCCGCCGCGTCGAGCTGCCGCGCCTCATTGAGCGTGGAGTTGGCCGTGATGAAGTCGCCGTGCCGGTCGAGGGACGCCGGGGGCCGGTAGGCGGCGAGGAGCTTCGTCTCGAGGTCGTCGAGCTCGTGGGCAAGCGGCCGGAGCTTCGGCGGCGCACCGGCGCCGGCTCCCCCAGGGGGAAGCGACAGCGTCCGGCACAACGCGGCGAGCTCGCGCAGCGCGCGCGCGTTGCCCAGGTAGAAGAGGCCGCTGTCCGGCTCCGTGCTCTTCCCGAACTCGAGGCTCGCGTCGTAGTAGCCGCGGATCTGCGGCATCGCCGTCTCCGCCACCGCGCGCACCGCCAGAGGGCGCACTCCCTCGAACGCGTCCGGAGCGGTCGGGCCGAGGTCGCCTTGGAGCTCCCGCCCCATGCGCTGCCACTCCGCCTCGAATGCGGCCTCGTCCTTGCGTTCGGCTCCGGTGTGCTCGCCGACGTAGACGGTCGCGGCGAGCATGGGCCGCACGGCCGCGAGCCGCTGCAGGGCGAGCAGGCGGCGGCCGTCGGCCAGCGCCTTCTCGGCCGCCGCGATGACGGGCGCCGCCACGGCCTGGATCTGCGGCCAGTTCTCGTCCGAGGCGGGCGCCTTGTGCGTGGCGAGGTAACTCGACCAGTGCGCGATCTCGGCGGCGAGGGGATCCGCGGGCTTCCCGACCTCGCCGGGGTGACCGGAGGCCGAGAGGGCGGCGAGGCCGAGCGCCAGGCACAGGGCGGCCGCGCTCGCCGGCTGGAGGCGCGGTTTCGAATCGCGAAGGCGGTTCATCGGGCGCACTCCATCACGACATCCCAAACGCCGGTCCTCGAACCCGGACATCGGCGATTGGTCTTTCGGCACGAGGGGTTTGTCCCGCGCGGGCGAGGGGGCGCGAGGCCCAATCGCTCCATTGACAATATAACCAATGTGGATATAGTCGCCCCATGGACGAGCACCTCCCGCGCGCCGACGAGTTGCTGCCGCTTCTGCCGGCGACCTTCCACATCCTGATGGCCCTCGCCGAGGAAGACCGCCACGGCTACGCGATCCTGCAGGACGTCGAGCGTCGCACGCAGGGCCAGGTCCGCCTCTCGGCCGGCACCCTCTACCGCTCCATCCAGCGGATGCTGGAGCAGGGGTTGCTGGTGGAAACACAGGAGCGCCCCGCGCCCGAAGAGGACGACGAGCGGCGGCGCTACTACCGGATCACGCCGTTCGGCGAGGCGGTCGCCCGCGCCGAGACGCGGCGGCTGACCGAGCTCGTGCGGCTCGCGCGGGCGAGCGGCTTCGTGCCGCGGAACGCCTAGGGAGCCGGCGGCGATGGGACTCGACGGACTCTATGGCGCCCTGCTGCGGCTTCTCCCGGCGTCGTTTCGCGCCGAGTACGGGGGAGAGATGCGGCGGGTCCTCGCGCGGCGCCTGGACGATCTGCCGGTATCGGTCTCCGGCGCCGCCGCGCGCCTCGGCGTCCTGGCCGGGGAGGTCCCCGGCCTGCTCGCGACCGCGGCGCGCGTCCACGCCGACATCCTGAGGGCGGACGTCCGTTACACGCTGCGCGCCTTCCGTCGCTCGCCCGGGTTCGCGGCGACCGCGATCGGGATCGCCGCGCTGGGCGTCGGCGCCGTCACCGCGGCGTTCTCGATCACGGACCACGTCCTCATCCGGCCGCTGCCGTTCCCCGATTCGGACCGGCTGGTGCACGTCTGGTCGGACCCGGAGCGCACCGGGCGCTCGCGCATGGAGCCGTCGCTGCCCAACTTCAAGGACTGGAAACGGGCGAGCACTTCCTTCGAGGCGATGGCCGCCTACCATCCGCTCTCGGCCAATCTGGTCGGCGGCGACGAGCCGCTGCATCTGCGGGGCATCGGCGTCGACGCCGGGCTCCTCCCGTTGCTCGGCGCTCGGCCGCTCCTGGGTCGCCTCTTCGGCGGGCAGGACCACGCCGCCGGCGCTCCGGCGACGCTCCTGTTGAGCGAGGGCGTCTGGAGAGGCCGCTTCGGCGGCGATCCCGGTGTCGTCGGCCGCAAGGTCCTGCTGGACGAGAGGCCGTTCACGATCATCGGGGTAATGCCGCGCCGTTTCCAGTTTCCGAACCGGGACACGGAGATCTGGACTCCGATGCAACTGAGCGAGGACGACGCCAACGATCGGACCAACGCCTACTTCACGGTCGTCGCGAAGCTGAAGCCGGGCGTCTCGATCGAGGCCGCCCGGTCCGAGATGCGCCTCATCGGGGATCAGCTCGAGCGCGCGTACCCGAAGGAGAACGCGAAGCTCGGCGTCACCGTCTTCCGGCTTCGCGACGAGATCTCCCCCCAGAGCCGGCTCCTCCTCGTCGCCCTGCTGGCCGCCGCCGTTGGCGTCCTGCTGATCGCGTGCACGAACCTCGCGAACATCCTTCTGGCGCGGGCCCTCTCCCGACGGCGCGAGCTGGCCGTCCGGACGGCGATGGGCGCCGGGCGCGAGCGGCTCATCCGCCAGCTCCTGACCGAGAGCCTGATCCTCGCCGCGTGCGGGGGAGCGCTGGGGATCGCACTGGCGGTTGCGGTCGTGCCGCTGATCGCGCGCCTCGTTCCCACCGCCCTGCCCATCGCCGAGGTCCCGGGCGTGGACCTTCGGATGCTGGGGTTCGCGTCGTTGCTGACGGCGCTCACGGGCATCGGCTTCGGCGTCGTGCCGGCGCTGCGCGCCGGCGGAAGCGGAGCGAACACGAACGCTCTGCGGGACGGCGAGCGCGCCGGATCGGACCGCCGGACCGAGCGGCTTCGCTCCGCCCTCGTCGTCGTCGAGGTGAGCGCGTCCGTGGCGCTCCTGGTCGGCTCGGGCCTGCTCCTGCGCGCGGTCTGGCGCCTGCAGGGCGTCGATCCCGGGTTCCAGGCCGAATCCGTCCTCACCCTCCACACCGCCCTCCCGTTGCCCCGTTACGAGCCCACGGCGCGGCGGGTGCAGTTCTACCGGAGCGTACTCACGGACGTTCGGGACCTGCCCGGGGTTCGCAGCGCGGCGTACATCAGCTTCCTGCCGATGCTCATGCGCGGAGGGATCTGGGGGGTGACCCTCGAGGGACGGCCCGAGGAGTCGACGAACGCGAATCCCGCGAGCCTTCGCTTCGTGACTCCCGGCTTCTTCGAGACGCTGCGCATCCCGATCCGGCTGGGCCGCGACGTCCGCGAGACGGACACGCGCGACGCGCCGTTCGTGGCCGTCGTCAGCGACGCGTTCGTCCGGCGGCACTTTCCCGGCGAGAACCCGCTCGGGCGCCGGTTCAAGTTCGGGTTCCACGACCGCACGGTGGTCGGCGTCGTGGGCGACATCAAGGTCCGCGGGCTCGAGGCCTCGAGCGAGCCGCAGGTCTACCTGTCGTACCAGCAGGCGGACGACGGAGAGATCATCGGCTACGCGCCGAAGGATCTCGTGGTCCGCACCGCCGAGCCCGCCGGCCGGATGCTGCCCGCGATTCGCGGGATCGTCCGGCGCGTGGACTCCCAGGTTCCCCTCTCGGACGTCCAGCCGCTGACGGCGATCGTCCGGGCGGAGACGGCGCCGCGGCGCGTGCAGGCCGGGATCCTCCTGGCGTTCGCGGGCATCGCCGTCCTGCTGGCCGGCGTCGGGATCCACGGGCTCCTCGCGCTCACCGTCTCCTCCCGGCTCCGCGAGATCGGCGTGCGCATCGCGATGGGCGCGCGGCGCCGCGACATCCTCGAGATGGTGCTGCGCCAGGCGGCGGCTCTCGCCGGCCTCGGCGTGGTGTTGGGAGTCCTCGTCGCCTACGCCGCGGGCCGCGCGATGCAGGCCCTGCTCGCGGGAGTGAGCCCGGCGGACGGCGCGACCTTCGCCGCCGCGGTCGGGCTCTCGGTCACAACGGCCCTGCTCGGCAGCCTCCTCCCGGCGCTGCGCGCGGTGCGGGTCGATCCGATGACGGTCATCCGCGCGGAGTAGCGCGCGCCTCAGTTCTCCTGGAGCGCCTCGGTCGGCTCGACACGGGTGGCGCGCCGGGCCGGCAGCGCGCAGGCGAGGAGCGCGACCGTCGCGAGCAGCGCGGCGACCGACGCGAAGGTCGCGGGGTCGGTCGGGCTCACGCCGAACACGAGGCTCGAGAGCGCGCGGCCGAAGGCGAACGACCCGACCAGGCCGATGCCGAGACCCAGGAGCGCCGGGCGCATGCCCTGGCCGACGACGAGGCGGATCACGTCCCACTGCTGCGCGCCGAGCGCCATCCGGATCCCGATCTCACGCGTCCGGCGCCGCACCGCGTAGGCGAGCACGCTGTAGATGCCGACGGCCGAGAGCAGGAGCGCGAGCGCGGCGAATGCCGCGAGGAGGAGCATCGTGAAACGCGCGTGCGTGAGCGCGTCGCCGGCGTGCTGTTCCATGGTCTCGATCTCGGTCACCGGCTGCTCGGGATCGATCGCCTGCACGGCGGCCGTGACGGCCGACGCGAGGGTCCGGGGCTCGACGGCGGTGCGCACGATGAGCGTCAGCGAAAAACGGGAGAGCTGGGCCTCGGGGCCGTAGACCGCGGCGACCGGCTCGCCGTGCGCGACGCCGCGCAGCTTCACGTCGGCGACGACGCCCACGACCTCGCGCACGACACCGGGATAGAACGACAGCGTGAGGCGCTTGCCGACCGCGTCCTGGCCGGGCCAGAACTTGCGGGCCATCGCTTCGCTGATGAGCACGACGGGCGGCGCCTTCTCGGAGTCCGCGGGCGTGAAGTCGCGGCCGCGACGCAGCGGGATCTTCAGGGCGGCGAGCGTCCCCGGCATGATGTTTCGCACCGCCACCTCCGGCTGCTCGGCGAGCGTCGCGGCCGGCGCGCCGTCGATGGCGACGGGCTGCGTCGAGCCGCCGTCGGTCAGGGGAACGGTGTTCATCGCGCCCGCCGCCGTGACGCCCGGCAGCGCCCGCACGCGCTCGAGGACCCGATCGAAGAAGGCCGTCCGCGATTCCGGCGTCGGATAGCGCGCGTCGTGGGTATAGACGACAGCCAGCAGGACGTTCTTCGGTTCGAAGCCCGGGTCGACGCCGCGCAGCTTCCCGAGGCTGCGCACGAGCAGGGCCGCCCCCGCCATCAGCATGAGCGCCAGCGCGACCTCCGCGACGACGAGCCCGTTGCGCACCGCCGGGTTTCCGGCATCCGCGTCCGAGCGGCCGCCCTGCTTGAGCGCGTCGATCGGATTCGCGCCGGTCAGGCGCCAGCCGGGAAGGATACCGGCCAGGATTCCGGTCAGGAGAGAGAGCCCGACCGTGAACGCGAGGACCGGACCATCGACGCCGATCGAGCCGGCGTGCGGCAGGTGGTCGCCGAGGAAGCCGACGATCAGGCGGACCCCGGCACCGGCGAGGACGAGCCCCAGGGCGCCCCCCGCGAGAGCGAGCAGGATCGTCTCGACGAAGAGCTGCCGGACGATGCGGGCCCGGCTCGCTCCGAGGGCCGCGCGGACGGCGATCTCCTTGCGGCGGCCCACGGTCCGCGCGAGCACGAGGTTCGCGACGTTGGCGCACGCGATCAGGAGAACGAAGCCGACCGCGCCGAGCAGAACCATCAGCGCCGGCTTCAGGTCGCCGACGAGGTCCTCGTGGAGCGGGATGACCGCGGCGCCCCAGCCCTTGTCGTCCTTGGGATAGAGCTGGGCGAGCCGCGCGGAGAGGACGTTCATCTCCGCCTGGGCATGCGCCACGCTCACCCCGGGCTTGAGCCGGGCGATGACCGAATAGTCGTGGATGCCGCGGATCGCCCTCTCCTCGGGAGTCCACACGAGCGGCACCCAGAGGCGGGCGTCCTCGGGGAACGTTTGCGCCGCCGGCAGGACGCCCACGATCGTGTAAGTCTCGCCGTTCAGCACCACCGTCCCGCCGACCGCGGACGGATTGCTCCCGAACCGCGTCCTCCAGAGCGCCTCCGAGAGGACGGCCACCCGGTGGCCGGGCTCGTCGTCGCCGGCCACGAGCGTCCGGCCAAGCAAGGGACGCACGCGCAGCACCGAGAAGAAGTCGGGTGCGACGAAGCCCGCGGCGATGTCCTCGGGACGCCCCGAGCCGGTCAACGCGAGGTCGTCCTCGCCCCAGGCGGCCATGGACTCGAACGCGCCGTTCTCCCGCTTCCAGTCCAGGTAGTTCGCGGGCGAGACCGAGAAGGTCTTGCGGCCGGGGAAGATCTCCGGCGGCGGGACGTGCGGCACGGAGACGATGCGGTCCGGCTCGGGGAACGGCAGCGGCTTCAGCAGGACGGCGTTGACGACGCTGAAGATCGCGGTGTTCGCCCCGATGCCCAGGGCAAGGACGGCGATCGCGACGGCCGCGAAGCCCGGTCCCTTGGCGATCACTCGGAGCCCGTAGCGAACGTCCTGCAGGAGTGCGGCCATGGTTCTCCCCCTGTGGGTCAAGACGGCCGGAGGGAGGAAAGGTTCCGCGGTTCGCCGCGGCGCGCGCGCGGGGCCGCCGGGGCGCGATGCGGCTAGACGGCGTCCTTCGACTTGATCGTCTCGACGAGCCGCTCGAGGGCCGAGGGCTCGACCGGCTTGACGAGGTGGTAGTCGAAGCCGGCCTCTTTCGATCGGCGGCGATCCTCCGCCTGCCCCCATCCGGTCACCGCGATGAGGATCGTGTCCCGCGTCTCCGAGTCCTCCTTGAGCCGGCGCGCGATCTCGTAGCCGTCCATCCGGGGCATCCCGACGTCGAGGAGGGCGATGTGCGGGTGGAACTCGCGCGCGACGCTCAGGGCGGAGATGCCGTCGTAGGCGACCCGCACCTGGTCGCCGCTGAGCTCGAGCAGCAGCTTCAGGCCGTCCGCGGCGTCGACGTTGTCGTCGGCCACCAGGATGCGCTGGGCGTTGCGCGGTGCGCGCCCCGCGTCGGGCGGACGGGTCTCGCGGCCGGCGCTCCCGATCGGAACCTGCGGCAGGCGGACCACGAACTCGCTGCCGCGGCCGAGACCCGCGCTGAAGACGTGGACGGATCCTTCGTGCATCTCGACCAGCTTCTTCACCACGGAGAGCCCCAGGCCGACGCCGCCGACCGACCTCTTCTCGCGGCGCTCGACCTGCACGAACGGCTCGAAGAGCCGGGAGGCCATCGTCGGGTCGATCCCGATGCCGGTGTCGCGCACACGGATCACGGCCATGCGCCCCTCGGCGCGCGCGGAGAGCGCGATCCGCCCGCCGGCGTCGGTGTATTTCGCGGCGTTGTTGAGAAGGTTGACGAGAATCTGCTGCAGCCGCACCGGGTCGGCGTCGACTCCCAGGGGCTCGTCGGGGAGGTCCACGGAGATCTCGAGATCCCGCTCCTGGATGAACGGGATCTCCGCGGCGACGGCCCGGCGCGCGATCTCCGAGACGTCGAGGGCCTCCCGGCGGATCTCGAGCTTGCCCTGGCTGATCCGGGCGACGTCGAGGAGGTCGTCCAGGAGCCGAGCCATGTGGCGGATCTGCCGCTCGGCGATCTCCTGCGCCTGTGCGATCTCGGGCGTCGGGGAAGTCTGCCGCCCGAGGACCTGCACCGCGCTGCGGATCGGCGCGAGGGGATTGCGCAGCTCGTGCGCGAGCAGCGCCAGGAACTCGTTCTTGAAGCGGTCGGCCTGCTGGAGCTGGTCGACCCGGCGGCGTTCCGTCAGGTCGCGAGTGACCTTCGCGAAGCCTCGGAGCTCGCCCTGCTCGTCCCGGAGCGCCGTGATGACGACGTTCGCCCAGAACCGGCGGCCGTCCTTGCGCACCCTCCAGTCCTCGTCCTCGACGCTTCCGTGCTCGATGGCCGAGCGCAGCATCCAGTCCGGCTTGCCACGCGCGATGGCATCGGCCGTGTAGAAGAGCGAGAGCGGTTTCCCGATCACCTCCTCGGCCTTGTAGCCCTTGATCCGCTCGGCGCCCGTGTTCCAGGTCGCGATCCGGCCCTCCGGGGTCAGGGCGAAGATGGCGTAGTCGCGCACTCCCTCGACCAGGAGGCGAAAGCGCTCCTCGCTCTCGCGCAGCGACTGTTCGGCGCGCCGGCGTTCGGTCAGATCGCGGGTGATCTTGAGGAACCCCTCCAGGCTCCCGTCCTCGGCGCGTTCTGCCGTGATGGTCACGCCCGCCCACAAGCGCGTGCCGTCCTTGCGGTACCTCCAGCCCTCGGTCTCGAAGCGGCCCACGCGCGTCGCGATCTCGAGCTCCTGATGGGGCCAGCGGCGCTCGACGTCCGCCGGCGAATAGAAGAGAGAGAAGTGCTTGCCCACGATCTCGTCGGCCGTGTAGCCATTGATGCGCTGCGCCCCGGCGTTCCAGCTCCGGACGCGGCCGTGCACGTCCAGGAGAAAGATGGCGTAGTCCTGGACGTTGGAGACGAGGTGGGCGAAATGGCCCCCGAGCCGGCCGATCTCGTGGTCGGTCTCTTCCTCGGCCTGCGGCTCTGCTTCTTCGCTCTGCGGCATCCGGGGAACCTTACCCCGAGCGGGGCTTACAATCCCGCCCCGAGGCACGCATGGAGCGACTGGAACCCGATCGGGAACCCGAGGCCGGCGTCGGCCGGACCGGAGGGGCAGGCGTGGCCGGATTCCCCGCGCGGGACGAGTCCGCGGCCTACTACCACCGCTACATCGACCGGGTGAGCGCCGCCGGGCCGGACATAGTCGCCACCCTCCGAAGCCAGCGCGAGGAGACGCTCGCGTTCCTGAACGGCTTCTCCGAGGAGCGCTCGCTGTACCGCTACGCCCCCGACAAGTGGACCGCCCGCGAAGTGCTTTCGCACGTCAACGACTGCGAGCGGCTCTTCGTCTTCCGTGCGATGTGGTTCGCTCGCGGATTCGAGAGCGCGCTGCCGAGCTTCGACCAGGAAATCGCCGCGGCCGCGGCGCATGCCGACGCGGTCCCGTGGGCCCGCCACGTCGAGGAGTTCCGGGGGATCCGGCTCGCGACCGAGGAGTTCTTCGCGAACCTCCCCGAGGAGGCCTGGTCGCGCCGAGGCATCGCGAGCGACAATCCCTTCACCGTGCGGGCCCTCGCGTACATCACCGCGGGTCACCTCGTCCACCACCGCGAGATCCTGCGGGAGCGGTATCGGCACTCCGGCGCCTAGAGTCCGGACGATTCGAAGAGCGGGAGGTTGCGTGCTCGAGCTGCGGCCCGGCTGCGAATGTTGCGATCGCGATCTGCCCCCGGACTCCGCCGATGCGCGCATCTGCTCGTTCGAGTGCACGTTCTGCGTGGACTGCGCGCGCAAGCTCCGCGGCGTCTGTCCCAACTGCGGCGGCGAGCTGGTTCACCGGCCCATCCGGCCGGCCGAGAAGCTCGCGCGGAATCCTGCGTCGACGAAGCGCGTCCACAAGCCCCAGGGCTGCGCCTGATCGGCGCCGCTCCCGTCTAGCGAATCCGCAGGACGATCTTTCCGAGGACGTGACCCTTGGCGATGCGCCGGTGCGCCTTCGCGGCATCCGCCAGACGGTAGGCGGCGGCGATCGGGACCCGGAGCCGGGACTCCTCGACGGCGCGGCTCAGGCGCTGAAGCTCTCGCGCGCCCGGGACCGCGTCGTAGGTCTTGACGCGGATGCCGCGGCGCTTGCGCGGCTCGGGCTCGATCCCGTTGGGATACGCGAGTCGGCCGCCGCGCCGAAGCGCGTCGAGACATCGCGCCAACGGCTTTCCTCCCGCGAAGCCGAGCACCGCGTCGACGCCGTCGGGCGCGAACCGACGGGCCGCGGCGAGGATGTCGCCGTGGCGTCCGTCCACTACCGCATCGGCTCCGAGGCGCCGCGCCAGCGCCAGGCCGCTCTGGCCCGTGGCGGTCGCGAGCACCCGCGCGCCGCGCCGCTTCGCGAACTGAAGGGCCAGACTTCCCACGCCTCCCGTCGCGCCGTGCACGATGAGACTCTCGCCCTTGCGGATGCGGAGCGCGTCGTCGACGCCCCGCCGCGCGGTGAGGCCTGTCGCCGTGATGGCCCCGGCTTGCCTGAGGTCCAGCCGCCGCGGGACCGGGCCGACGCGGTCGGCCCGAATCACGACGTATTCCGCGTAGAAGCCGCCCTTGGGGTTGGGGAAGTCGTACGCCCAGACCCGGTCGCCGACGCGAAACCGCTTGGCGCCGGCTCCGACCGCAGCGATCCGCCCGGACCCGTCGGTGCCGAGGACGAGGGAAAGCGGGGCTTTCCCCCCGGCCACCAACCTCCGCGCATGTCGGCGTCCCAGCTTCCGACTCCGGCCGTGTGAATCGCGATCAGCACCTCGCGCCGGCCGACCGGCGGAACGGGCAGCGTGCGCGTCTTCAACACACTCGGTCCGCCGAATCGGGTGATCGCGGCCGCGCGCATCGTCTTCGGGACTCTCGGCATCGTCACGCCTCCGTCACGTCTTCACTGAAAGCGGACGAATGCAATAATCGTTCCCCGCGTGCGCAGTCGATCGGCATCGGAGAGCCCGGACACGGAGACCCGCTGGCCCGCGGCGATCGCCGTCATCGGACTCGGCGGCAGCTCTCTCGCGCTGCCCGAGGACATGATCCCCGGCCCGCGCTGGCTGGTCCCGATTCTGATCCTGGTGTTGTTGATTCCGACGACGCTGGCCCACCGGCGCGGGAACCACCGGCTCGACATGATGCTCGGATATGCGATCAGCGTCATCGTGACGCTGGCCCTCGCGGCCTCGTTGGCGTCGCTTCTTCACCTGGTCGGCTCCCGCTCGGCGCCGGAGCTGCTGAAGTCGGCGGCGATCCTCTGGGTCACCAACGTCCTGGTCTTCGCGCTGTGGTACTGGCGGCTCGACGCGGGCGGCCCCCACGAGCGGGAGGAGCGCGGCGAGCACACGGCAGGCGCGTTTTTCTTTCCGCAGATGATGGACAGCGCGCCGAACGTCGACCCCAACTGGACGCCGCGCTTCGTGGACTACCTGTTCCTGTCCTTCTGCACGAGCACGGCGTTCTCGCCCACGGACACCCCCGTGCTGTCGCGGTGGGCGAAGCTCCTGACGATGATCCAGGCCCTCATCTCGCTTTTGTGCGTCGCGGTGCTGGCGTCGAAGGCCATCGGATCGTTGTAGAGCCCCCCGTGCCGCTGGAACGCACGGGATCCCTCGTCGCTCTGCTCCTCGGGATGACAGCTCAGTCCCGCCTCGCTCAAGCCCGCGTCGAAATGACGGCTCAGTCCCGCGTCGGATGACGGACTCAGCCCACCCCGGATGGCGCTGAGTCCCGCGTCGGGACGACGGCTCAGTCCCGCGTCCCCACGTCCACCATGTCCCGATGGAACAGCCACGCGCCGCCCTCGCGGCGGAGGATGGCCTCGCCGTAGAGGTGGTCGATGTAGGCGTTGGTCGCGTCGAAGAGGACGACCGCGTGGTCGCCGCGGACGTAGCCGCCGGTGATGGCGATGGTCTTCAGCTCGGTGTGTTCGTCGTGCCAGCGGGAGTCGAGGTAGCCGTCGAGCTTCCCCTCCTTCTCGTACTCGCGAAACCGCTTCTTCATGTCGGCATCCGAGAGCGCGAGGATCGCGTCGTGGTCGCGCTTCTCGAGCGCCGCGTGATACGCCAGGAACGCCTTCCCGGGCTCGCCGCCGTCCTTCGGGAGCGGGTCGCCCCAGGACTTCGGCGGGATCGGCAGATCGAGCGCGATCCGGAACCGCCGGTCGTCTCCCGCGTACGAGAGCTCCCCCTTCAGCCTCCCGCCGGCCGCGCGGACGGTCGACTTCACCTTGCTGTCGAAGCAGTAGCCGCAGCCGTCGCCGGACTCGAAGTAGTAGGAGAGCCCGTGGTATCCGCCCTTCTCGTCGAGCTCGAAGTAGACCACCTTGGTCTCGTCGTCGGCGAAGAGCGTGTTGATCGCGTGGCCCCTGTCGTAATGCTCGTCCAGCGCCTCCCGGGGGAACTCGTCGTTGGACACCGCGACGCGGATCGCCTGCCCGTCGTCCATCCAGGCCTTGTCCCAGAAGGCGTACGCCCCGACGATCTTGAGCTGGTACCGCTCGTCCTCGAAGGTGCCGGACGCGCTTCGAGGAGTCGCGGTCGGAGTCGGAGTCGGAGTTTCCGTCGGAGCCGGCGCATCCGGCGCGTGGGGCGCCGCGAGAAGGAACGCCGCGAGGACCCAGGCGGGGGAGGCCACTCCTACCGGTACTTCCACATTCGCGTCTTGCCCTCGCCGATCCACGCGACCGAGGTCTTCAGGCGCTTCTCGCGGGTCGCATCCGTCTTGGCCTCGAGGACCCACTCCGAGTATTCGCGCTTCTGGCTCGGGCTGAAGGCCGCGAAGTGCTTCTGCGCCGTCGGCTTCTTCGCGAGCGCCGCGGTCAGCGCCTTCGGAACCGGCAGCGGCTTCTTCGGGCGGCGGATCGGGGCGAGCTTCCGGCCGGTCTCGTTGAGGCGCGCCGCCTCCCGGACGTAGCCGACGAGCACGCGGTCCGCCGGCAGGTCGGCGAGCGAGCGGAGGGTTCCGAACTGGCCCATCGCGCCTCCCTTGCCGGGGATCTTCAGCGCGCGATTCCAGAACCCGAACGCGCAGTGGGCCTTGAACGCGGCCATCCCGCACAGCATGCCGTGGTGCTCGAAGTGCGGGCTTCCCCACTTGATCGTCTCGACGACGTCGGGGCATCCGCGGTGGACGACCGCGCGCAGCGTCTCGAGGATCGGGCGGGCGAAGTCGGCGGATTTCGCGATGTAGGCGTCGATGCGCGCGTCCCTCCGGACTCCTTCGTTCGTCATGGCGCGCATTATCATTCGTCCATGAGCAAAGCGCGCACGCGAATCGCGGCGGTTCTCTGGCTCGCGGCGTACGCCGCCTCCGCCGCCACGAACAAGCCCGCCCTGCACGGCAAGCACTGGGTCGCCATCACCGGCAAGCCGCTCGCGGCGACGGCCGGGGCGATGACCTTCCAGAAGGGTGGCAACGCCGTGGACGCCGCCTGCGCCATGCTCGCGGCGACCACCACGATGTTCGACACGCTCTCGTGGGGAGGGGAGACGCAGGCGCTGATCTTCAACCCGAAGACCCAGAGGGTCATCGCGATCAACGCGCTCGGCGTCGCGCCGACCGGAGCGACGCCCGAGTTCTTCCACTCCAGGAACATGAGCTATCCGCCGGAGTACGGACCGCTCGCCGCGGTCACTCCCGGCACGCCGGGCGGGCTCCTGGTCATGCTGGCGGAGTACGGGAAGCTGTCGCTCAAGGAGGTCCTCGCGCCGGCGATGCAGATGGCGGAGGGCTACCCGATCGAGGCGGAGCTCGCCGATGCGATCGAGCGACAGAAGGGGCGGATCCAGTCGTGGCCCTATTCGAAGGCGCTCTTCCTGACGCACGCCGGCGAAAAACGCGAGGCGCCGCAGCCGGGCGAGGTCTTCCGCCAGCCGGATCTCCTCGCCACGCTCCAGAAGCTGGTCGACGCCGAGCAGAAGGCGCTGAAGGCCGGCCGGAGCCGGAAGGACGCGATCCTCGCCGCGTACGACCGCTTCTACAAGGGCGACATCGCGCAGGAGTTCGTGCGCGGCTCTCGCGAGCAGGGCGGCCTCCACACGCTCGAGGACCTCGCGAAGTGGAAGGTCAAGATCGAGGAGCCGGTCAAGACGAGCTACCGCGGCATCGACGTGTACAAGCTGGACGTCTGGACGCAGGGGCCCGCGATGCTCGAGGCGCTCAACATGCTCGAGCCGATGGATCTGAAGGCGATGGGCTTCAACAGCACGCGCTACATCCACGCGCTCTACCAGGTGATGAACCTGGCCTTCGCCGACCGCGACTTCTACTACGGCGATCCGGACTTCCCGCCGGAGGAGCCGCGGCAGGGCCTGCTCTCGAAGGACTACGCGCACGAGCGCGCGAAGACGATCGACTGGACGGAGAACGACGCGAAGGCGAAGCCCGGCGATCCGTACGCGTTCCAGGGCGGGACCAACCCGTACAAGGAGCTTCTCGCGAAGTGGCCGGCCGCGTGGCCGCCGCCCAAGCCGGCTTCACCGGCCGCGCGCGCGTCAGCTGCGCCGGCGGCGATCCCTCCACGAGGTTCCCGAGGGGTTCTTCGCCGGAACGACGTCGATCGAGGCGGCGGACGAGGAGGGCTGGGTCGTGTCGGTCACGCCGTCCGGCGGCTGGAACCCGGCGTGCATCGCGGGCAGAACCGGCATCGGGATGAGCCAGCGGATGCAGAGCTTCGTGCTGGACCCGGCCGAGGGGCCGTTCAACGTGCTCGTGCCGGGCAAGCGGCCGCGCGTGACGCTGACGCCGACGCTGGCGCTCAAGGACGGCAAACCGTTCCTCGCGATGGCCGTCCAGGGCGGCGACACCCAGGACCAGAACCTCCTGCAGTTCTTCCTCGACGTGGTCGAGTTCGGCATGACCGTGCAGGAGGCCGTCGAGGCGCCCAACATCAACAGCTACCAGATGCGCAGCTCCTTCGGCGACCACGAGGCGATTCCCGGCCGCATCGACCTCCACGAGAAGACGCCCGACTGGACGCGCCAGGAGCTGCGCAAGATGGGCTACCGCATCCGGCTCGAGCCCAAGACCTCCGGCCCGATCAACGCGATCTTCTTCGACCGCGCGCACGGCACGATGTGGGGCGGCTCGAGCGACTACGGCGAGGACTACGGGATCGCCTGGTAGGGCGGCGATTCGGCTGGCATCACGCCGGCGATCCACGGAATCCGAAACGCACCGGGGCCGACGGCGACGCGAAGCTCGCTACCGACCGGAGAGCGGTCGTAGACGTCGCGCGGGACGGCGAGCTTCTTCTTCGTCTCCCGATCGTCCTTCCACTCGAGGAGCAGCATGTAGGAGTGGCCGCGTCCGCCGGTTTCCCAGCGGTCGCGAACGATTCCAGACCGGAGGTCGGGGCGAGAGCGGTCCAGGGCGCCGTTCAGGGTGAGCACCGCGAAGTAGGCGTAGGCCAGGACCATGGCCGCCGTCTGCGCGAGGCCTCCGGGCGTCCGGTCGACTCGCCGGAGTCCCCGTCGGAGGAGCGGATAGCAGACGAGCGCACCCGCGGCGAGGGCCGCCGGCAGGGCGGACTCCCAGCGCAGCGGCCGGTAGCCGAGGACCGCCGGAAGAATCGGCGAGAGGCTGCCCATCAGGAACGCCGCGTTCAGGCTCGCCGGGAGGCGTGATCCCATCGCCGATCCGAGCTGAAACGCGTCCGGCTGCCACACCTTCAAGGCGACCGTGGCCGGCAGCACGAGGCAGATCGCGATCGCCATCGCGAGTCGGGCGAGCGAATACGTGGGCGTGCGGCCGATGAGAAGCATCAGCACGGCGGCAAGGACTCCCGCCCATCCGAAGGCGCGAGCGAGACGCTGTGCGCGCCTGCGGCTCATCGGAGGCGCACCCGAATCGGGGTGAAGCCGCCGCTCCCGCCGCTCCGCCTCCTCTCGCGCGAGGTTCTCCGACTCGAGGTCCGGGAAGCGCGAGATCCAGTGCTCGAGGCGTTGTCGGTCCGCGGAGGTAAAGAAGAGCGTGTCGAGCCGGATCGCGACGTCGCGCTGGCCGGGTCCGCCCACGAGGAGGTACCGATAGAAGCGGCCTCCCTTTCCGAGCGTCGTTCTCCGTCGAACACCCACGAAGCTCGCGCACCGGTACTCGTTTCTTCCGAGGAACCGGATCGAGAAGCGCTCGTCCGAGAGATCGAGAGCGTAGAACGCGCGGCCGATCAGGTACGCGCCCATGAGAATCATGCCGCCGAACAGCGCGGCCACGAACGCCGTCTGCTCGTGGGCCGCGAATCTCTGCGGCCTCGCGATCAGCTCCTGCAGGATAAACGCGCCGAGCAGAAGGAACACGCCGCCGATGCCGAGCATCCAGCCTCGGCCCGCGCCTCGCGCCCGGATTCGGATCGGCTCGTCCGTGCCGGAATTCTACGCGGCTCGACCTCAGGCGTCTCTGTCCACCACCTCGAGCGTGCCGTTTGCGACGTCGTAGAGCAGGCCGTGGACCGGGACGCCCGGCGGCAGCAGGGGGTGGCGGCGGATGCGGCGCACCGCGGCGCTCAGGCGCTCGCGCGTTCCGCGGAGGGCGAGCCACTCGAGGTCTTCGACCGTGAAGAAGGCCTCCCGATCCGCGCCCGGCGGGCCGAGGCTAGCGACGAGGCGGCCGCGCGTTTCGGTGTCGGTGAGCTTCTCCATCCCGCAGCCCGTGTGGTGGATGACGATCCATTCCCGGGTCCCGAGCAGCCTGCACGCGATCACGAGCGAGCGAATCGCGTCGTTGCTCGCGCGTCCGCCCGCGTTGCGGAGGATCTGCGCGTCGCCCTCGCGGAGACCCGCGATGCCGGGATGAAGACGCGCGTCCATGCAGGTCAGGATGCCGAGCCCGAGCAGGGGCGCAGACGTCAGCTTGCCTCTCTCGCCGAAGTCCGCCACGTAGCGGGCGTTCGCCGCCAGGACTGCGTCCAGGATCTCGCTCATCGCGAGGCGCATCTTACTCGCTGCGGGGGCGTCGTTGAGGTTGGGGGTGAGCCGCGTCGCGCGCCGGGCCGGGACGCCGTTTCGAGTGCTCGCGGGGCAGCCGGATCACGCTTCGCTCGGGCGCCGCGACGCGTCGAGGACGCCGGCCATCGCCTCGAGGAGACGGTCCCAACGCGAGCGCTCCTGCGTCAGCTTCTTGCGGCCGGCCGTCGTGAGGCGGTAGACCTTGACGCGCTGCTTGTTCTCGGAGACCTTCCACTCCGACGCCACCGCGCCCTCGCGCTCCAGCCGGTGGAGCGCGGGGTAGAGCGAGCCGGTGTCGACCTGGAGCGTCTCGCCGGAGCCGGCGCGGATCACCCGCGCGATGCCGTATCCGTGTTGCGGTCCCCAGGTCAGCGTCTGGAGAACGAGGAGGTCGAGGGTTCCCTGGAGGAGCTCGATCGGGTTCTTGTAGGATTCGATCTTCTCAGGCATGTAGACATCCTACACCCTTGGCGGCGGATGCGGCTGACGGGCGCCGGGGAAGCGGGGCTCGAGGCGAGCATGGCTGGCGCCCGCAGCCGATCCGCCTTGTGGCTGTAGCGAAACGCCCCCGTGCAACCACCGCGCTGGAGCCCAGCTGCGGGCACCACTCCCGAGCCCAGCTGCGATAGCCTACGCCCGTGAAGCGGCTGGCCGAGCTGACGGTGGAAGACCTGATCGGGAGCCCGGTCTGGCGCTACGAGGGCGGGGCGGGCGCCGAGGCGCTGGTGGCCCCGTCCCCCCGGCATTCCCTCTCCCAGCTGGACGACGAGATCTTCCTGGCGGCGACCGAGTTCGCGCTCGCGGACGCCAGCCGGCACATGGGGTTCTGCTTCCCGGCCGACGACTCGGGGATCGATTACCTGCAGCCGGTGATCGTGGGACGCGGGCGGCACGTGGCCTTCTGGTTCGACGGGCCGGTCTCGGCCGAGGAGCTCTCGGGGCAGTGGTCCGCGTTCGGGAAGGAGCCCAGGCAGATCTTCCCGGTCGCCTTCCGGTGTCTCGTGCCGGTCGACGGCCGCACGGTGAGCGGCCGGATCCAGGCGGTCGAGTCCTCGGAGAGCCTGCCGCCGGACCCCGAGCCCCTGCTCCGCCCCGAGACACTGGACGCGCGGCCGGCTCGCCGACGGGGCGTCGGCACCGGAGAGAAGCGCACGGCGCGGCGGCTGCCGGCCGAGATGACCGTCGAGTTCTCGCAGGGCGAGCTGCAGGGCACCGGGATCATCGGCGACGTCTCGCGCCGCGGGATGTTCGTGCAGACGACGCGCATCCCCGGCACGGGGCCGGTCCTGCGGCTCACGGTCAACCTCCCGGGAGGGCGCAAGCTCGTGCTGCGCGGCAAGGTCGTCCGCAACGCGGACGGGACGACCTCGACGCCCCCGAACGGGTTCGGGCTGCGTCTCATGGACGAATGGCCGGACTACGAGAACCTGTTCCGGAGGCGCGACAAGCCGAAGTGACGGCGCGTGAACCTTGCCAGACATCCCGGGCCTCGACCTCGGAGACTTCTCGCTCGCGACGATCCTCGTCGCGGTGGTCTTCGGCCTCGTCGGCTTCGCGGCGTTTCGCTACGGGCGCAAGAACGGCGAGACCCGGCCGCTCGTGATCGGGATCGCGCTCATGGCCTACGGATACTTCGTCACGAACGCCTGGATCTCGCTCGGGATCGGCGCGGTCCTGACGGCGCTCCTGTTCGTCCCCCAGTGACCCCTCAACCTTCAACCTTCGAGGAGAGCCCATGAACACCCGCGAATATTTCTCCCAGTGCTTCAAGGCCGAGAAGGACAAGTTCATCCGCGTCCTGAAGGCCGTGCCGGCCGACAAGACGGGCTACAAGCCGCACGAGCGGTCGACCTGCGCGGGCGACCTCGTGTGGCTGATCGCGAGCGAGTGGGGCGACGCGCGGGACCTGATCGACCACGGCAAGGTCGACTACGTGCTGCGGCCCGCTCCGGCCAAGGTCGCGGATTCGGTCGCCGCCTTCGAGAAGAACGCGGACGCGATCGAGGATCGTCTCGCGAAGGTCGACGACGCGGCCTGGGAGAAGAAGGGCCAGTTCCTGATGGACGGCACCCTCGCGTGGGAGGCGCCGCTCGGCGACATGCTCTTCGGCTTCCTCTTCGACGCGATCCATCACCGCGGCCAGCTCTCGACCTACCTGCGGCCGATGGGCGCCAAGGTGCCGTCGATCTACGGACCCTCCGCGGACGACCCGGGCGCGTAACGCTCCGGCGGCATGAGCGGGCCGGCGGGGGCGACTTCGTGAGCCGCGTGTGCTGACGCCGCCTCCGCCCGACCGCTCGATGAGCGCCGTCCTCGTGCGCGCGTTTCTCTTCGGCGCCGTCGGGTACGTCGTCACGTACGCGCTCGCGTACGGCGTCCTCGGAATCTGGCGTGGGGGCGGCGCCTCGCCGAACGGGACCCTGCTCGGCAACGCGGCGATCGCCGCCTACGTGCTGCTCGTCACGGCGGTCCCGGCGGCGTTCGGGTTCGCGCTCGTGACCTCGCCGTGGCCGGCGTTCCGGGACCAATCTCCCGGGCGCGTCGCGTGGATGTCCGCGGCGGGGGGCGCCGCGGCGTGTCTCGCGCAGCTGACCGGTATCGCCGGATTGCTTTATTGGATTCCCCTGCCGGCCGCGCTGGGCCCGATCGGCGCCGCGCTGCGGCTGCTCGTCCCCGGAATGGCGGTGGGAGTCGCCGCGCTCCTCGCGGCGCGGCTGCTTCGCCCGCGGCGCGTTCCCGCCCCGAATTGAGGAATGCCGCTCCGGCGGCGCGGGTTCGAAACGCTCGAAACTTCTCTTACGGGCGGCCGATTCGGCCGCCCATGGAGCACCGCATGAAGCTGCGAGCGCCGGTCGCCTGCGTCTTCCTCTTCTCTGCAGTCGCGCTCTCGGGACAGTCCGCCGCGGCACCCGCGTCCACGCCGACGCCTGCGGCCTCCTCGACTCCCGCCCCGACGCCCCCGCCGATGATCGATCTGCGGTTCATCCGGATGAAGATCTCGGCCGGCGACCTGCCCAGCGCGGAGTCGATTCTCGAGGTGCATCGCGCCGAGAAGGGGGACGACGCGGAGTCCCTCCTGGGGCTCGCGTGGGTCGCGCGCGGCGCGGCGCTCCTCTCCGACTGGCCGGCTGCGTCGCGGTACGCGAGAGAAGCTCGTGAGGCCGCGAGGGCGAGGCTCGGCCGTCCTCCGGTCTGGGAGAACAACTCCGAGGCCGCGTACGCGCTCGGCGCCTCGATCGAGGTCGACGCGCAGGCGCTCGCCGCGGCCGGAAAGAAGAAGGAGGCGCTGGAGCTGCTCGACGCGTCGTCGCGGACTCTCGAAAGCGAGAAGGCGCCCTACAACCTCCGCGCGCGGGTCTGGAAGCGGCGCAACCAGATCGAGCTCGTCGGAATGCAGGCGCCGGAAATCCCGGCCGACGATCACCTCGGCGCTGAGCCGCCGAGCCTGGAGTCCCTGCGCGGGAAGCCCGTCGTCCTTTTCCTGTGGTGGGAGTCCTGCGGCGACTGCAAGGCGCAGGCGGCCGCGCTGCGCAAGACGGTCGAAAAGTACGCCAGGTACGGCGACAGGGGCGTCGCCTTCGTCGCCCCGACGCGCTACTACGGCGCCTCCGACGAGCGCGCCGAGGAGCGGGGCAAGGTCGAGAAGGCCTGGAGGGAGATCTACGACCTGCCGGCCTCCGTTGCGGTCCCGATCAGCGACGCCGCGATGCTCCGCTACGGCGTCTCGGCGACGCCCACGTTCGTCTTCATCGACAAGAAGGGCGTCGTGTCGAGCTATCTCCCGTACCGCCTGACCGAGGAGCGGCTCTCGGAGGAGATCGACCGACTGCTGCGATAGGCTCCCGCCCCATGGCCGAAGCGACGGGTCTGCGCGAGAAGGCCGAGCGCCTCCGCGCGCTGCACGAGCCCGGCCGGCCGCTCGTCCTCGTCAACGTCTGGGACTGCGCGAGCGCGCGCGTCGTCGAGAAGGCGGGCGCTCCCGCGATCGCGACGACGAGCGCCGGCATCGCGTTCGCCAACGGCTACCCGGACGGCCAGCGCATCTCGCCGGAGCGGATGCTCGAGGCGGTGGCGCGGATCTGCGGCGCGGTCTCGGTCCCCGTCACGGCGGACCTCGAGTCGGGCTACGGAGACTCCGGCGAGACGCTCGAGCGCACGGTCGCCGGAATGCTGGAGGCGGGCGCGGTCGGGCTCAACCTGGAGGACCACAGCGGGGAGCCCACGGACCCGCTCGTGGAGCTGGAGCTCCAGCTCGACAAGATCCGCGCGGTCCGGGAGGCGGGGGAGCGGCGCGGCGTTCGCATCGTGCTGAACGCGCGCACCGACTCCTACCTGAGGGGCCTGGGCTCGCCGGACGAGATGTTCGAGGAGACGATCCTCCGCGGCGAGGCCTACCGCGACGCGGGCGCCGACTGCGTCTTCGTCCCGGGCCTCGCGGATCCCGCGGTGATCGGCGAGATCGTCCGGCGCCTGCGGTGTCCGGTCAACGTCCTCGCCGTCGCCGGGAGCCCGCCGATCCCGGAGCTCGCGCGCCTCGGCGTCGCGCGCGTCTCGCTCGGGTCCGGTCCGATGCGCGCGGCGATGACGGTCCTGCGCCGGCTCGCCGAGGAGCTCGCGGCGAAGGGAACGTTTTCCGCGCTGGCCGGGATCGACGCGCACCGCGTCTTCAACGAGCTGATGTCCGGCGGCGTGAAGCCATGAAGCTCTCCGGAAACACCGTCCTCGTCACGGGCGGGGCGTCGGGAATCGGGCTCGGGCTCGCCGAGCGCTTCCGTCGCGCGGGGAGCGAGGTCGTCGTCTGCGGCCGCCGCGAGGAGAAGCTGCGCGAGGCGCAGGAGAGGATCCCGGGCCTCCGCGTCCGGACCGCCGACCTCGCCCGCGAGGACGGCCGCGTGGCGCTCGCGGAGTGGGCCGTGCGGCAGCTCCCCGCGCTCAACGTGCTCGTCAACAACGCCGGGATCCAGGTCCACAGCTCGCTGCGGGAGGCGTCCCACTGGGAGTCGTTTCGCGAGGAGCTCGCGATCAACCTCCACGCTCCGATTCACCTGTCGATGCTGTTGTTTCCGCACTTGCGCCAACAGGAGCGGGCCGCGATCGTCAACGTGACCTCGGGCCTCGCCTTCGCGCCGCTCGCCAGGACGCCGGTCTACGCCGCCACGAAGGCGGCGCTCCACTCCTTCACGCTCTCGCTCCGCCGCCAGCTCGAGGGCACGAGCGTCGAGGTCGTCGAGCTGATCCCGCCGGCCGTGGACACCGACCTCGGCGGCCCGGGGCTGCACACCTTCGGCGTGAAGGTCGACGAGCTGCTCGACGCCGTCCTTCCGCGGATCGAGGACGGAGAGCGCGAGGTGGCCTACGGCTTCGCGCAGCAGTCGAGCCAGGCGTCGCGGTCCGAGCTCGACGCCCTCGTGGAGCGCATGAACCAGACCTCGCGCTGAGCGCGATTCGAACTTCGTCCTGAGCGCGGCGGTCACTTCCCGGTGTGGAAGACGTTCTTCACCGCTCCCGTCCGCGCGTCGATGACGACGCTCAGAACCTCCTTGCCGGCGGCGTCCTCGTAGTTCGTGGTGGCGGCGGCGAGCAGAAACACCAGAGCGGCGGCCGGGGTTGCGGACTCATCGCAGGCCTCCTTCGCGGATCGTCAATCCTCTCCCCGAACGCGTCCGCGGGAGGACTTGACGCGCGAGCGGGCAGCCTTGGTCTCGAGGCGGCGCTCGCGGGCGGTCCGGCTCGGGCGGGTCTTCCGGCGAGGCTTCGGCCGCACGGCCGCTCGCGTCAAGAGCTCCAGGAGCCGCTCGCGGGCGGCGGCGCGGTTCTGGGCCTGGGTGCGGTGCGCCCGGCTGTCGATCAGGAGCACGCCGTCCGCCGACATGCGCTTTCCGGCGAGCGCGGCCAGCCGCTCCTTGACGTCCTCGGGCAGGGTCGACGCAAAGAGGTCGAAGCGCAGCTCGACGGCGGTCGCGACCTTGTTGACGTTCTGCCCGCCGGGGCCGGAGGCGCGGACGAACCGCTCCGACAGCTCGTGTTCGGCGATCGCGATCTCGTCCGTCACGCGGATCATCGTGCCCTCCCGGGCGCGTTCGACGTGGGCCGCGTGCCTCGCGGCTTCCAGCGGTAGCGCTCGAGCGAGAGCCGGCCCTTGCCGTCGAAGCGGACCCTCTCGCGCCGGAGCCTCAGCTGCTGGACGATGTGTCCCGGGCCGCCGTCGCCGCGAGGGCTGCACCGGCCCTGGGAGTTGACGACGCGGTGCCAGGGGACCCGGCTGCGGTCGGGCAGGGCGGCCATCGCGAACCCCACGAGCCGCGCGCGTCCGGGAACGCCCGCCAGCCTCGCGATCTGTCCGTACGTGGCGACGCGCCCGCGGGGGATGCGCCCGATGACTGCGTAGATCGTCTGAAACCTTCCCTCGTCGGCCACGAAGGAAAGAATAATGCCCCGAAGGATCCCGTAGCGGAGGTTGGCCCCATGACGATTCCCCTTCCGTTCGTTTCCGTCCTCATCGCCCTCCTCTCCTCCGCGGCGCCGCCGCAGACCGGAGAGACCGTCCCCGCGCTCCTGCAGCGGCAGGCCCAGGAGATGGCGGACGCGCTCGGAACCGGAGACGCGGCGGTCTGGGAGAAGTACCTCGACCCCGACGTCCGCCACGTCGACGAGAGCGGCGACGTGCAGAGAAAGAAGCCGCTCGTCGACGACGTGAGGCCGTTCCCGCCGGGGATCTCGGGATCGATCCGGATCCTCGATTACGAGGCCGCCGTGCATGGCGACACGGCCTTCGCCACCTACGTCAACGACGAGACTCGAGTTCATCCGCGGCCCGCTCGAGCAGCAGCGCCCTCTCGCGTGCGTTCTTCGTGAGCGCGGCCGCGCGCTCGAACTCCGCGCGGGCCTCGTCGCGGCGGCCGAGCTTCGAGAGCAGGTCGCCCCGCACCGCGGGCAGCAGGTGATACGCCGCGAGCGCCGGCTCCCCGGAGAGCGGCTCGACGACCTCGAGTCCCGCGGCGGGGCCGGAGGCCATCGCGACCGCGACGGCGCGGTTGAGCTCGACGACGGGGGAGGGAGACACGCGCGCGAGCTCGCCGTAGAGCGACGCGACGCGCTCCCAGTCCGTGTCGCCGAGCGAGGCCGAGCGCGCGTGACAGGCGGCGATCTCCGCCTGGAGCACGTACGGACCGCGGCCGCCGGACAGCCGGGCCGCCCGCGCGAGAGCGTCCAGCCCGCGCCGGATCAGCAGCCGGTCCCAGAGCGCGCGGTTCTGCTCGGCGAGCAGCACCGCCTCGCCCGACGGGCCCGTCCGCGCCCGCAGCCGCGACGCCTGGATCTCCATCAGCGCGACGAGCCCGTGGACCTCGGGCTCGGCGGGAGCCAGCCCGGCGAGCACGCGTCCCAGGCGCAGCGCGTCCTCGCAGAGCCCCGGCCGCAGCAGGTCCTCCCCGGCGGTCGCGAGATAGCCCTCGTTGAAGATGAGGTAGAGGACCTCGAGGACGGATCCGAGCCGCGAGCTGCGCTCCGCCCCGCGCGGCACCTCGAACGGGATCTTCTTCTCGGCCAGCGTCTTCTTCGCGCGCACGATGCGCTGGGCGATCGTGGGCTCCGGGACCAGGAACGCGCGGCTGATCTCGTCGGTCGTCAGACCGCCGAGCAGGCGCAGCGTCAGCGCGACGCGCGCCTCCTTCGACAGCACGGGGTGGCACGCGGTGAAAATCAGCCTCAGCAGGTCGTCTCCGATGTCGTCGTCGATCGCGGCGTCGAGCTCATCGGCGTCCGTGTGCGCCTGCCGCCGCTCGTCGAGCGCGCGTCCCAGCTCCCCGTGCTTGCGGTCCGCGACGGCACGGTGCCTCAGCTGGTCGATCGCGCGGTGCTTCGCCGCCGCCATGAGCCACGCGCCGGGTTTCTCCGGGATGCCGTCCCTCGGCCACTTCTCGAGCGCGGCCACGAGGGCATCCTGCGCGAGGTCCTCCGCGAGGCCGACGTCCCGGACGATGCGCGCCAGTCCCGCGATGAGCCGGGAGACTCGATCCGCCAGACCGCGTCGATTGCGCCGTGGACATCCGAGGAGGACACGGCCCGCGATTAGAGCACCTTGTCTTCTTCTGTTGGGCGCGGGTCTCGGCTCCGCCCCTACCGAAGGGGCCGCGTTCGGTCGTCGCAGCGCGGCGGAAGGGGTCCCGGCGGCGCCAGGGGAAACGTCTCCGCCGACGCCGCCGCGAGCCGCGCCGGGTCGCTCAAGTCGTAGAGCGAGGCCCCGACCGGGTCGAGAGGTACCACGGACGGGACCGCGATCGACTCCTTGCGGACTCCGATCGTGGAGAGGTAGGTCTCGACGCTCCGGCGGGCGGGGCTCAATCCCGGAACGCTCCCGTCGAGGAGCCACACGCGCTGCCGGCCGCGATAGCGGTCGACGTCCCGCAGGAAGACCCGTCGGTCTTCGCGCGAGCAGGCGCCGACCTGGTAGTCGCCGGGCGCGAGGCCATACTCCGAGCCGTAGCGCTCCACGGCCTGGATCTCGTAGGGAAAGACGAAGACGGCGTCTTCGGGCCGGCGGTGCTGGCGAAGGAAGGCAAGGACGGTCTTGTGGTCCTCCACCCAGTACGGCGGCGGGGCCTGGGAGAAGGCCAATGCGGGAATGACGAACAGGGCGGCCATGCAGAGTCCACCGGCCGCGGGATGGACGCGCGACGCCTGGAGCCGAATCCACTCCGCCCCCGCGGCCACCGCGAGGAGGAGCATGGGAAGCGCGTACAACGCCACGCGGGTCTTGAACGGGAACTGTTGAGCGACCGCCGCGAGCGCGCCGACGGCGAACGGACCGAGGAGCACGAGCGCTCCGACGCGGTTGCGCCGCCAGAGCGCGACCAGGCCGACGATCGCCAGAGCGCCGTAGAGCGCGGGCCAGCGGTAACGGAGAACCATCGGGTCGTTGAAGAGCTCGAGGACCCGATCCCAGAGCCAGAGCGCGTCCCCGGGCTTGCGGAGCGGCCAGGGAAAGAAGCCGTTGCGATACCGCCAGAAGAAGTCCATGTACGCGCGCGTGGCGGGGGTGACGTGGCGGATGGACACGACCGCGGCCGCGGCGGCCGCGACCACCCAAAGCGGTACGGTCACGAGAATCGCGCGGCGCGTCTGCGGGTCGCGATCGCGAAGCCATGCCAGCAGGAGCGCGGCCCCGAGGCCGGCCAGAACGAAAATGGTCGGCTGGGAGAACCACACGAGCACCGCTCCCAGGACGCCGGCGAAGACGCGGCGCACCGGCGTCGCGTCGGGGTCGCGAAGCCGGAGCGCCAGCAGTGAGAGCGCGATCGTCGAGGCCATGTCGATGCCGTACGACTTGATCTCCGCGCTGTAGCGGATGAAGGGCGCGCCGATCGCGAACGCCGCCACGGCGAACGGCACGGCGTAGCCGTCGAGCAGCTTCTGCGCGAGGAGCAGGAAGAACACGAGCGCCGCGAGCCCGATGGGGAGGAGCAGGGCCCGGAACGCGAGATCGCTCTCCCCGAGGACCCGGCTGATTTCCTTCTCCGCGACCATGAAGCCGACGGGCGCCACCTGGTGGTAGCCGAGCGGCTCGAGCAACAGCGTCGAGGCCGAGCGGTTGACGAGGTTGCGCACGATCGCCAGCTCGTCGTACCAGAGCGAGGTGTCGGAGGCGTACTGGAACACGCGGAGCACCGCGCCGGCGGCGACGAGGCTCCAGAGAAACGCGCGGCGGCAGAGGAAGGGCGTGCGGGACGAAGTGTCGGAGGTCAAGTACCCCAAGACTATGCCAGGAGACCATCGGGGGCCTCCGCGGCCCCCGATGGATGCGCGGCATCATCGACCAACGAGCGCGAGGAGGATCAGGAGCAGAACCGCGAGTACGCCGAGGATGCGTCCCGTCCACGGACGGACCGACGGGAGCGTCGGAATGGTGGAGGTGGTCATGGGCGTTTCCTCGTCGTCCCCGTTACTGCTCGCAGAGCTTCGCGAAGTCCGGCGTCCCGTCGAAGAGCTGCCGGACCTCGGTCTCGCCGACCCAGCCCGGCCAGTGCTTGCGGTGGAGCTCCATGAAGTGTTTCGCACCCTCGAGCGCCTCCTCTTTCGAATTGAGCTCGAAGATCGCGAAGCCGCCCACGACCTCCTTGGCCTCCGCGTAGGGACCGTCCGTGACGCTGAGCTTTCCGCCGTCGATCCGTACGCGGAACCCGGCGGCGGGGGGGTAGAGGCCGCCGGTCATCACCATCGTTCCGTTCTTCGTGGCCTCGACGCCGGACTCCGCGATCGCCTCCATCAGCGCCGCGGGCGGCTGTCCCTGACCTTCCTTCGCCTTGACGATCATCATGAACTTCATGGTCCGATCCTCCTTGCTCGACTTGCATCGTGGGGTCCGCCTCTCGTCCCCTTCTTCTATACGACGGACGGGGCGCTCTAGAATCGACAGGATTGATCATCCACCTGCTCGACGGGACGTATGAGCTGTTCCGCCACTTCTACGGGCTTCGGCGGGGCCTCGGCGACAAGCCCGATCCTCCGATGGGCGCCGTGGCGGGGCTGCTCCATACGGTCGCGCAGATGCTCGAGGGCGGGGCCACCCATCTCGGCGTCGCGACCGACCACGTCATCGAGTCGTTCCGCAACGATCTGTGGCCGGGCTACAAGACCGGCGAGGGCATGGACCCCGCGCTCTGGCGCCAGTTCCATCCGCTCGAGGACGCGCTCGCCGCGATGGGCATCGTCGTCTGGCCCATGGTCGAGCTCGAGGCCGACGACGCGCTCGCCTCGGCGGCGCGGCTGGCGGCCGCGGATGCCGCGCGTCGAGAAGGTCTGCATCTGGACGCCCGACAAGGACCTCGCGCAGTGCGTCGTCGGGGAGCGCGTCGTCCAGGTCGATCGCAAGAGCGGCCAGATCCGCGACGCGGAGGCCGTGCGCGCGAAGTTCGGCGTTTCTCCCGAGCGCATTCCCGATTACCTCGCGCTGGTGGGCGACGCCGCGGATGGATTTCCCGGCATCCCGGGCATCGGTCCGAAGACCGCGGCCCAGCTCATCGGCCGCTACGGTCCGCTCGAGGACTTTCCTCCGGAGTCGCTGCGCGGCCGCGTGGAGGAGGCTCTCCTGTTCAAGCGGCTCGCGACGCTGCGCGCGGACGCCCCGCTCTTTTCCGACGTCGACGCGCTGCGTTGGCGAGGTCCGACAGCGGCCTTCCCCGCGGCGGCGGAGAAGATCGGCGACGCGAGACTGCCGCCCCGCGTCGCCGCCCTGTCGAGCCGCCTCCCCGCGCACTGAGCTCGGTCTATAACGATCCGCCGCCCCTCTTCTCGCGGAACTTCTCGTATCTCTCGCGGTGTTCGGGCGTCATGTTCTCGCCGAAGTCCTCGGCCTCGAACACCTGCCGGATCTCGACCTCCGTGTCCTCGAACGGGGCGCGCTTCAGCCACTCGACCGCCTCCTCCATCGACCTCACCTGCCACAACCAGAAGCCCGCGACGAGCTCCTTCGTCTCGGCGAAGGGTCCGTCGACAACGGTCTTCTTGCCCCCCGCGAAGCGCACCCGCTTGCCCCGGGAGCTCGCCTGGAGCCCATCTGCCGCCAACATGACCCCGGCCTTCAACAGCTCCTCGTTGAACTTGCCCATCGCGGCGAGGGCCTTCCGGTCCGGCAGCACGCCGGCCTCCGAGTCCTTGTTCGCCTTGACCAGCACCATTACGCGCATTCCGTAACTCCTTTCGGTCGCGAGCCTTACCCGGGCGCCCTTCGTCCGGGCCGGGCCTCGTTCTGTTATCACGACGGGCGAGGCCAGGCCGGATCGACAAGGCGACAAGCCGAAAGCCGCAGAGGGAGCCGTTCTCGAGCCGCCGGGTCAGGCGCCGGCGGTCGTCCGCCGGGCCGCGATCCGCGCGTCCACGCTGATGGGTCCGGGCCCGTTCGCCCAGAGAAAGAGGAAGAAGAAGCAATAGACCACGGCGAGCTCGCCATGGTTCTGGATGGGCCAGAAGCCTCCGGGCAGGTGGAAGTGGCCGTGGAAGTAGGCGACCGCCATCTCGCCGGAGCAGAGGAAGGCGACAGGCCGGGTGAAGAGCCCGAGCAGGATCAGGACGCCTCCGACGACCTCGATTGCGCCGGCGGCCCGGATGAGCGGCGTCATCGGGACGCCCGCCGGCATCCCGCCGAACCAGCCGAAGAGCTTGAGCGCCCCGACCTGGAAGAACAGGACTCCGACCACGAACCGCAGGAGAAAGAGGGTGAGCCCGGCCATCCGTTCTCGATTCATCGAATCAGCGTATCGCGCCGCGGCAGCCAATTCTGGGACGGATGTCGATTCGGGCCGAGGCCAAACGTCTCAGGAGAAGGGGGCGAAAAGGATGTGACACGAGAGAGCTTCGACGAGGCTTCCGGCGAAGCCCGGGCCGGCGCGCAAGCCCTTTTCGTCGAAAGACCTGCGAAGATTTGAGGATCCCGCCCGAAACAAGGAATCTTGGACCCGGCAGGGCGCATATACACTGAGTGATGGCTCAGGCGATCCGGATCCGGTCAGGCCGGAAACTCTCGGCGGGACGAGCCGTAACCGTCTAGTGCGACGCCGTTTCCGGCGAGTCCGCGCCCCCGAAACCTCAGAGCCCGCGGTGGGGCTCCCTGAGCGCGGCGGCCGGGACGGAACGGCTCGTTCTCGAAGAAGCATCGTGGGTTGATGGTGGAGGTTTAGCTCGCATGAAGAAGCGGATGTTCGTGGTGGTGTTGGCGGCCTTCGTGTTCATCGCCGCCATCGGCGCGGTGAAGTACGGCCAGATCAAGAAGGGCATCGCGCAGCAGAAGGCCTTCAAGATGCCGCCCGAGGCGGTCACCACCGTCGTCGTGAAGAACGCGGCGTGGTCGGGCACGCTCGACTCGATCGGCACCGTCGCGGCCGTCCACGGCGTCACCGTCAGCGCGGACCTGCCGGGCCTCGTGTCGAAGATCCTGTTCGAGTCGGGCCAGACCGTGAAGGAGGGGCAGGTCCTCGTGCTGCTCGACACGAAGCAGGAGCAGGCGCAGCTCGCGTCGGCCGAGGCGCAGGTCGAGTGGACCAAGGTGAGCCTCGACCGCCTGACCGGCCTCCGCAAGAAGGGCATCTCGGCCCAGGCCGATTGGGACAAGGCCGACGCGGAGCAGAAGCAGGCGGTCGCCGCCGTCGAGGAGATCCGCGCGACGATCTCGCGCAAGACGATCCGCGCGCCCTTCACGGGCGTCCTGGGGATCCGCCAGATCAACCTCGGCCAGTACCTGCCGGCGGGCGCGCCGATCGTGCCGCTCCAGTCGCTCGATCCGATCTACGTGAACTTCTCCGTCCCGCAGCAGGACGCCGTCCGCCTGAAGGCCGGCAACGAGGTGAAGGTCAAGCTCGAGAACGTCGGCATCGAGGAGACGGGCAAGGTGACCGCGGTCAACGCGGTGATCGATCCGGCCACGCGCAACGTCGAGATCCAGGCCACCTTCGCCAACCCGAAGGCGAAGCTCCAGCCCGGCGCGTTCGTCACGACGTCCGTCGCGCTCGGCACCTCCGCAAACGTCATCCCGATCCCCGCCTCGGCCATCAACTACGCGCCGTACGGCGACTCGGTTTACGTCGTCGAGGCGATGAAGGGCCCGGACGGTGCGGAGTACAAGGGTGTCCGGCAGCAGTTCGTGAAGCTCGGCTCGGGGCGCGGCGACCAGGTGGCCGTGCTCGAGGGCCTGAAGCCCGGGCAGGAGATCGTGACCTCCGGAGTGTTCAAGCTCCGCCAGGGCGCGGCGGTCCAGGTCAACAACGTGACGCAGCCGTCCAACAACCCGGCGCCGAAGCCGGAAGACAGCTAAGAGGCCGCGGGAGGACTCCATGAAGTTCACCGATCTCTTCGTCCGGCGGCCGGTCCTCGCGATCGTCGTCAACCTCGTGATCCTGATCGCCGGCTTGCAGGCGATCCGGACGCTCTCGGTCCGCCAGTACCCCCGCAGCGACATCTCGGTCGTCACCGTCACGACCGTCTACGTCGGCGCGAACGCGGATTTGGTACGGGGCTTCATCACGACGCCCCTCGAGCGCGTCATCGCGAGCGCCGATGGCATCGACTACATCGAGTCCTCGAGCGCCCAGGGCGTCTCGACCATCACGGTCCACCTCAAGCTCAACTACGACACCAATGCCGCGCTGACCCAGGTCCAGGCCAAGGTGGCGCAGGTGCGCAACGACCTGCCGCCCGAGGCCGAGGCGCCGATCATCGACCTCGCCACCGCGGACCAGCAGTTCGCCGCGATGTACCTCGGGTTCTCTTCCAAGGACCTCGACCAGAATCAGATCACCGACTACCTGACGCGCGTCGTGCAGCCCAAGCTCTCGGCGGTGTCCGGCGTCCAGCGCGCCGACATCCTCGGCAGCCGCACCTTCGCCATGCGCGTGTGGCTCAAGCCCGAGCGGATGGCGGCCCTCGGCATCTCGCCGAGCGACGTCCGTAACGCCCTCTCCGAGAACAACTACCTCTCGGCGATCGGCCAGACCAAGGGCTCGATGACGTCGATCAACCTGGTCGCGAACACCGACCTGAAGACCGCGGAGGAGTTCCGCCAGCTCGTCGTCAAGCAGAAGGAAGGCGTGGTGGTTCGCCTGGGTGAGATCGCCGACGTCGTGCTGGGCGCCGAGAACTACGACTCCGACGTGCGGTTCAACGGTCAGGCCGCGACTTTCATGGGCATCTGGGTGCTTCCGAACGCCAACGCGCTCGAGGTCATCAAGCGGGTGCGCGCCGAGGTCCCCGACATCCGCGCGCAGCTGCCGGCCGGGATGGCGGTCGGGATCCCGTACGACTCGACGGCGTATATCGAGGACGCCATCCGCGAGGTCCTCTCGACGCTCACGGAGACGCTGCTCATCGTCATCGTCGTCATCTTCCTCTTCCTCGGCTCCTTCCGCGCCGTCCTGATTCCGATCGTCGCGATCCCGGTGTCGCTGATCGGCGCGGTCTTCCTCATGCTGATCGCGGGGTTCACGATCAACCTGCTGACGCTGCTCGCGATCGTGCTCTCGGTCGGTCTCGTCGTCGACGACGCGATCGTCATGGTCGAGAACGTCGAACGCCACCTCCAGCTCGGCGAGAAGCCGTTCGAGGCGGCGCTGAAGGCCGCGCGCGAGCTGGTGGGCCCGATCATCGCGATGACGATCACCCTCGCCGCGGTGTACGCCCCGATCGGCATCCAGGGCGGGCTCACCGGCGCGCTCTTCCGCGAGTTCGCGTTCACCCTCGCCGGCGCGGTCATCGTGTCGGGCATCGTGGCCCTGACGCTCTCGCCGATGATGAGCTCGAAGCTCCTGCGCACGGGCGACGCCGAGAAGGGCTTCGCGGGCTGGATCAACCGGCGCTTCGAGAAGGTCCGCTCGACGTACGGCCGCCTCCTCACCGGGAGCCTCAACTACCGCCCGGTGGTCTACGTCCTGTGGTTCATCGTCGTCCTGCTGATGTTCCCCTTCTACATGTTCTCGGCCAAGGAGCTGGCGCCGACCGAGGATCAGGCCGTCGTCTTCGGCGTCATCCAGGCCGCGCCCAACGCGACCATCGACCAGACCGACCTCTTCGCGCAGAAAGTGTACGACGTCTACCACGCGATGCCGGAGCACCAGAGCGTCTTCCAGCTCACGAATCCCACGGGCGGATTCGGCGGCATGGTCACGAAGCCGTGGAGCGAACGGAAGAAGAGCACGCAGCAACTCCAGGTCGAGGCGTCGATGGGCCTGTCCAAGATCCCGGGCGTGCGCGTCATCTCGCTCGTCCCCCCGCCGCTGCCGGGCGGCGGCTCCTTCCCCGTCGACTTCGTCGTCGCGTCGACCGCGGAGCCGCAGCGGCTCGTCGACTTCGCCAACGATCTCGTGGGGAAGGCGTATCAGAGCGGCCTCTTCATGTACGCCGACTCGGACCTGAAGTACGACCAGCCGCAGGCCGAGGTCGTCTTCGACCGCGACAAGCTGCGCGCCCAGGGCGTCGATCTCGGACAGGCCGGGCGGGATCTCTCGACGATGCTCGGCGGCAACTACGTCAACCGCTTCACCATCCAGGGCCGCAGCTACAAGGTCATCCCGCAGATCAAGCGCGCCGACCGCCTCACGCCGAGCCAGCTCCAGGACATCTACGTGACGGGCGCGGGCGGCAAGCTCGTCCCGCTGTCGACGTTCGCGACCGTGAAGACTTCGACGCAGCCGCGCGACCTGAAGCGCTTCCAGCAGCTCAACGCGGTGCGCATCCAGGGCGTCATCCCGCCGGGCGTGCCGCTCGACAAGGCGCTGTCGGTCCTCGAGACCGAGGCCAAGAAGATCCTGCCGAAGGGCTTCACGGTGGACTACGCCGGCGAGTCGCGGCAGCTGCGCACCGAGGGCGGCAAGTTCCTCTTCACCTTCCTGCTGTCGGCGATCCTGATCTACCTCGTCCTCGCGGCGCAGTTCGAGAGCTTCCGCGATCCGTTCATCGTCCTCGCGGGATCGGTCCCGCTGGCGCTGTCGGGATCGCTGCTGTTCTCGTTCCTGGGCTTCACGACGCTCAACATCTACAGCCAGGTCGGTCTCATCACGCTCGTCGGTCTGATCGCGAAGAACGGAATCCTGATCGTCGAGTTCGCGAACAAGCTGCAGGAGCAGGGGCGCGACAAGGTCAGGGCCGTCATCGAGGCCGCCGAGACGCGGCTGCGGCCGATCCTGATGACCACCGCGGCGACGGTCATGGGCCACATGCCGCTCGTCTTCGCGCGCGGTCCCGGCGCCGGCGCCCGCAACAGCATCGGCATCATGCTGGTCACCGGCATGATCATCGGGACTGCCTTCACGCTGTTCGTGGTCCCGTCGATCTACGTGCTCGTGGCGAAGACCCACCGGGTGGTCCGCGACGAAGACCAGGTCGGACCGAAGGACGTGGGGCTGGAAGAGGAAGTCGCCGTCTGAGGGCGCGCCCCGCCGAGACGCGGGGCGTGAACTGGACGAGGACTCGGACTCCTAGCGGGCCGCTGGGTTGCCGCCGTCCTGCGGGGAGGGTCGCTGCCGGCCCCGCTCCCTCGACTCAGGTCTTCGGTGTGAACTGGGCGAGGTCGTAGATGCCGAGCACCTTCTCGATGGAGGCGACGCGGTCGACCATCTTCTCGAAGCCGTCTTCGCCCAGGAGCTGGTGCTCCTTCTTCTCGAACTCCTCGCCGAGCGCGTCGTATTCGTGGCCGCGGACGATCTCGCGGAAGGCGGGGAAGAGGACGGTGTCCTCTCGCGCCTCGTGCGGCGAGTACATCCGGATGAACTGCTCCATCGCCGTCCGGATCCGCCGGCTGTCGTCCGGGTCGCGGAGCGACTTCAAAGTCGCGAGCCGGGAGATCTCGGCGGTCAGCTTGCGCCCGGCCTTGTGCTGAGCCTCCAGCACATCGACCAGGTCGACGAGCCGGTTGGCCTTGCGGAATCGCGGGAAGAGCTGATCCTCCTCGAGCTTCTCGTGGTACTCCTCGATGAAGTCGTGGATGATCTTCGCCGAGTCCGCCACGGGCTCCGGCGGCAGGTCGACGCGGGCGTCGATGCGTCGGATCGCCTCGCCGTAGACGAGGAGGACGCGCTTCAAGACCCCGTGCTCGCGCATCAGGTCCTCGCCGGGAGCGACTTCCTCCTCCTCCGGTCTGGCGAGGGCGGAGCTCGCGGCGAGCACTCCGGCGGTGCCCGCGGCGCCTCCGAGCGCGAGACCCAGAAATCGACGGCGTGTGTCTTCGGTGAACATGTCTCCTCCTCGAGCCCCGCAGGGGATTGCTGCAAGGTCCCGGCCAACGAAACTAGACCGCACGAGGCCCCCTGGAGCGGTCGAGCCACTCCGCGAGCGCCGCGAGCACGGCATAGAGGACCAGGGCCTGGATGGCGAAGGCGCGATCGCTCGGCGGATCGGGCATGAGCGGCGTGGCGATCGTCGTCACCACGAGGACGGCGCCGAAGGCGGCCGTCGCAAAGGCCGACCGGCGGCTTCGCGCGCGCGTGGCGCGCAGGTAGACCGCTCCGCCGGCCGCGAGCACCAGCAGCTCCGCCGCGACCGCCGCCCAGCGGTGATTCCAGAGGCCGAGCCCGATCCGGGGCGAGTCGGCCGCGAGGCCGAGCGGCAAGTCCGCCGTGTGCATGGGCACGTCCAGGAGGAAGTGCGAGAAGACCGCCGCGCCGAGGACGGCGGCGGCGATCCGGCGGTCGCGGGAGCGCAGGCGGCGCAGCCCCACGAGCGCGACGAGGGTCGTGGCCGCCGACCAGAGGAGCGCGCCGAGGAGGCTGTGCGTATACGGCATCCGGTAGAGGTCGTACGGATTGTAGGCCGTGAAGCCGTGGACGATCCGGAGCTTCTCGATCCCCAGCAGCACGAAGATCGCGAAGAGGACGTCGAGCAGCTGGACGGCCAGGAAGAGCAGGCCGAGCGAGAGCCGCGGGCATGGGCGCTTGGCGGCCAGGGACACCCCGTAGTGCCCGACGAACATTCCGGGAGCAGATCGCACTCCGCGCCCGGCCGCAAGCCGGTGCGTCGATGCCGGATGCCAGGCGTCGGATGCGACGCTGCCGAACGCGGCCCGTTAGGCCGCGCCGAGGTACTGCACGTGACAGTACGTGCCCGGCCGGACGTTGTAGGCGAGGTACCAGCCGGGATCGTCGGGGTCCTCGTAGATCACGACCTCGTCGCTGTTCCAGAGCCGTCATCGCAATAGCCCACGTCGAACGGCGCGACCGCGAACGCGAATCCTCCGAAGAAGAGGCGCCCGGGGGCGCCTCCGTGCAGGCGCAAGACGTGGTTCGGTCCAAAGGCGCCGGTTCATGGCTGCCGCCGGGATTCGGGTGCCGCAAGAATCGGCCCGTTTCTTCACCGCTCTGGGCTGGGCGGTCGTGGAGCCCAACGTGAGGGGATCGGGCGGGTTCGGGCGTGCCTTCGAGGCGGCGGACAACGGCCCGAAGCGCTTCGACGCCTTCCGGGACGTCGAGACCACGGCGCGCTGGGTCGCCGCGCAGCCGTGGGCGGACCGGGACCGGCTGGTCGTGTACGGCGGAAGCTACGGCGGCTACACGGTGCTGATGGCGCTCGAGAAGTGGCCGAGTACATGGTCGCGGAGAACGAAGGCCACTTGCTCGACCGGCGTGAGAACGCGATCGAGTTCTTCAGCCGGTCGGCGTGTTCCTCGAGAACGTCGCGAACATGACGACGTTTCTGCAAAGCACGAGCGGCATCATCCGAGAGATCTTCAAGGTCGAGTTCGGCGATCTCGAGAAGGAGCAGCTCGCCACGCCGAAGTGAGGAAGGAGGGGAGGGGCGCTCGATGCCCCTCCCGCCGGGCCGCCCCGCCTAGGTGTGGAGCAGCCCGTCCTTTGCCATCTGGTCGGCGCACGCCTTGGCGACTTCCGTGATGAAGGAGTCGACCTGCGTCGGATCGACCGTCCGGCTCACGCCCGCCCAGACCAGCTTGTCCTGATCGAGCGAGTACACCAGCGTCTCGATCTTCACGACCTTCTCGACGGAGAGATAGCCCGGGTCGTACACCGAGCCCCAGCCGTAGCCCCAGTAGCCGCCCCACGTCCGGTAGTACGGCGAGGTGTAGTACGTGCCGGGCGTGTAGTTGACCTGGGTCTCCTTGCCCGCGACGCGCATGACGACGATCCCGGAGAAGCCGAGGCTCTTGAGCTTGTCGCGGACCTTGGCCTGGTCGCGGATGTCCTCCTCGCCGAAGATCGTGTAGGCGGCGACGCCCTGGGCGCCATGGGCGGAGATCTGCCGCGCCAGCGCGTCCTCGGCCGAGCGGCGCAACGTCATGTTCTTGTTGACGAAGATCGCGACCGCCTTCTTGCCCGAGAGCTGCAGCGGCTGGGCGTCCGGCGCCCGCCACGTGGAGTCGAACGTCGTGGACGAGCACGCCACGATCCCGAGGACCGCGGCGGCGACGGTGGCATGAATCCAGAGTCGGGATTTCTTCATGGCGCTCTCCTTAATCGAGTTTCGTGCCAACTCTCATATCAGAGGTTCGGGACCCGTTCCAGACGTCCGGACGGGCAATCCGGCGCGGCGGACGCGGCGCGCCGTGACGAGCAGGCGCGGAGAGCTCCGCCGGAAGGGCCGCCCGTCGAAGTCTCCCCACATCGCGGTGATCTCGAGCCCCGCCTCGGCGAAGAGGGAGCGGATCGTCGCGGGGTCCCAGGCGCGCGCCACGAAGGTGGCCGTCTGCGTCCGCACGGATCCGTCGCTCCTTCGGTCGTCGTACCGGTATCGCGCGTGCCAGAGGTCGTCGCTGCCGATCGGAAACCAGACCTCCTCGATCCGGAGCACGCCCCGCGCATGCGGGATGCGGCGCCGCGGCATCGCGACCTCGTTGCGCCGCCGGTACAGTCCGTCCAGGACGAAGGTCCCGTCCGGGGCGAGCTGCCGCGCCACGGCGCGCAGTACGCGGCGGCGATCGGCGAGCGCCGTCATGTGCGAGAGGGGATCCCCGGGCGCCACGATCAGGTCGAAGACGGCTCCGAACGCCGCCCGCCGCGCGTCCGCCGCCACGAACCGCGCGCGCCCGGCGCGCCGGCTCGCCCGGGACAGCATCTCGAGGCAGACGTCGAGACCCACGGCCTCGCCGACGCGGGCGAGCTCCGCCGTGATGCGTCCCAGCCCGGCGCCGATCTCGAGGATCCGGCGGTGAGCGTGCGCTCGCGCGACCCGGCGCCAGAACGCGAGGTGCGCGCGCGCGACCGACTCCTTCTCGTAGAACGGAAGGATCTTGCGGTAGTAGTCGCGCGCGTCGGAAATCTCGGCGGAGTCGGTGTCGCCGGTGTCGGAGGAGACGGGCGCGGCAGCGCTCTTCCTGAGCATTCGGCCTGCTGGAATTCTCCGAACGCGCCGGAGCGCTAGGCCGCCCGGGGCCGGCTGCGGGTCGCCAGGTTCTTCCGTCCGAAGAGCAGGAACGCCGCCGGGATCGTCGTCAACGCACCGAAGCCAAGGAGCCCGAGGCCGAGTCTCTGGCGCGTCCTGCGGCACAGGTGGCGCGTCAGGAGGAGACCCACGCCGGCGCCCAGGGCCGCCCGCGTGGCGATGACGAATCCGAACTCGGGAACCGACAGATCCACTCTCTTCATCTTCTTTCCTCCTTGGGGGTCGGCGGCGGTGCCCGCCGCGCTGGTCTTCCCTCCGGGCGTCGATGCGGGGGTTCTCTCTCCGGGCTCGCCGTCCACCCTCTCGGGCGGCAGGGAGGACCGGAAGGAGAGCAGCGTCGTCTCCCCGCCGGAGGACTCGATCTGGAGGGAGAGGTCGGCGCCCTCCTCCTCCTGGACGCGCAGATGGGACGGGCCCTGGATGACGTGCTCGGCCGGGCGGTCGCTCGGACCGAGCGTGATCGCGATGCGCCGGCCGCCGTGCTCGGACGAGATCCCCTCGAGAGGACGCTCCCGCGCCTCGGTCTGTGCTCCCACCGCGCCCAGGACCTCGACGTCGACGAGCCATCCCTCGTGGCGCCGGGAGAAGCCGTTCAGGTATTCGATCCAGGACTCGCGGGGGATCTCTCGGGTCTCCATGGTCATCGTCTCCTCTCCTCTTCCTGCGTCGCCGCGGCGAAACGGCTTCCGCTTCCGTGCGGGAACGCGGTTTCCATCGCGGCGATCTCATCACATGCCGCTGAGGAGAGTCGCCGCAAGATTCTTGCCAGCCCTCCCGGCCGCGGTCGACGGCGAGAGGAGGCGGGCGACGGCGCAGGGATCCGGCAGAAGCGGCCGCGGACGGGCCCGCGGCCGCCCCTTCGCAAGCGAGGCTTAGTTGATGTCCTGGCCCGCCTCGAGCCTCTTGATCAGGCCCTCGAGGTTCTTCTTGTTCCCCTCGTCGGGGGCCTGCGCGACCGCGAGCTTCGCCTCCGCCAGGGCCTTCGTCTTGTCTCCGGTGGCGGAATACGCGCGCATGAGCCCGACGTGGACCGGCCATTGATTGGGGAAGCGCTTGGCGTTGAGCTGGAAGAGGCGCACCGCCTCGGCCTTCTTCCCGCCGGTCATGAGCTGCCGGGCGGCCTGGTGAATCCCGATCGGCGTCGCGGTCGGGTGATTGATCGCCTTCTCGAAAGTCTTCTTGCTGTCCTCGGTCTTGCCATTCAGGTCCTGCAGGTTCGAGAGGGTCATCAGGGTCGCGAAATTCTCGCTGCCGCCCGCCCAGGTCGGATCGGACACGGCGCGCTGGGCCCAGGTCAGCGCCTCGGGCAGATTGATCTTCTTCTGCGCGCAGAAGTCGGCGGCCTGCTGCCAGTTCTGCCAGAAGAAGCCGGCCCAGCCCTTCAGATCGGTGCGCATGTTGTCGACCCAGAGCTGATCGACGTTGTCGACCGAGATGGTGAACGGAACCTGGAGGTTCTCCCACTCGAGTGCGGCCGTGACCTTGTCCGGGTTGCGCTCGGTGAATTCGTAGTTGAGCCACTCGTGGTAGTCGGACTTGGCCGGCTTGGCCTGGACTCGGAGCGCGTCGTTCTTGGCGTCGTACCAGAAACTTCCCCAGGAATCCGCGTCCTTCGAGAAGATGACGGTCCACTCCGTCTCTCCCGGAATGAAGTGGAGGCCGTAGCGTCCCGCCGGGAGCGGTTGACCCTGGACCTTGACGTCGTGGGTGACCGTGAAGACCGTGTTCTCGTTGGCGCCGCCGCGGTAGGGGCACTCCTTGCAGCCGTTGAAGCCGAGGTCGGTCATGCCGTACGGCACGAGCTCGCCCCAGATCTTGCCCTTGCGGTCGTTCTGCCCGCGCACGACCCGCGGGCTCGAGTAGTCGATCGTGACGCGGATGGGACCGAGAGCCTGCGTGACGGAGCCCTGAGGGTTGTCTCCATTGGGCGGGAGAGTGATTCCCTGCGCGGCGGACAGGGTACGGGGCGCCGCCAGAAGGATCGTTGCCAACAACACCGGGGCGAGATTGGGAACTCGTGAGCGGAAGCTTCGTTTCATGACTTCATCTCCATCCGGCCTTCGCCGATTTCCGTTCGGGGTCGGGGATCGGAATTGATACGTCGATGGCGGCCGAGTGTTTTCGCGGGAGGTAGACTCGGGCATCGCTTCCGTCGGCGGCGCATCCCGAGGGCTCGGACTGTGGTCGGCGACCGCGCTGGTCGTCGGGCACACGATCGGGGTGGGCATCTTCCTCACCCCCGGGGAGCTGATCGGCGCGCTGGCGTCGCCGGGCCTGACCCCCTGGACGAGGAGCTGGTCGAGGCGGTCCGCCGCGACTACCGCACGGCGCCGATCGACGAGCGCGACCGCGTCATGCTCGACTACGTCGCCGAGCTGACCCGCGACGCGACGCGGATCACGCCCGCGCACCACGAGCGCCTGCGCGCGGCGGGGTTCGACGACCGCGGCATCCTCCAGATCACGCTGATCGCGGCGTGGTTCAACTACATCAACCGCGTGGCGGATGCGCTGGGAGTCGGGCGGGAATAGCCATCCCGAGCCGGTCATCCCGAGCGGAGCGAGGGATCCCGCGCTCGTTCGGTTCCGCTGTCTAGGACGGGGTCCCTCGTCGCTCCGCTCCTCGGGATGACGGCGGAGCCATTACTCCAGCTTCCAGGCCAGCGAGATCTTCGCGTTCAGCAGCTTCGAGATCGGGCAGTTCGCCTTGGCCGTCTCGGCGGCCGCCTGGAAGGCCTCCTGCGACGCTCCCGGGACCTGGGCCACCAGGTCGAGGCGCGACTCGGTGACGCCCCAGCCGCCGCCGTTCTTCTCGAGCGAGACGGCGGCCGTCGTCCGCAGGCTCCGCGCGGTCAGCCCCGCTTTGCCGAGCTCGGCCGAGAGCGCCATCGTGAAGCAGCCGGCGTGCGCCGCGGCGATGAGCTCCTCGGGGTTCGTTCCCTTCTCGCCCTCGAAGCGGGTCGAGAACGAATAGGGCGTCTGCGACAGCACCCCGCTGTCGGTCGTGAGCGAGCCCTTTCCGGTCTTCAGGTCTCCCTGCCACTGTGCCGTGGCCTGTCTCTTCATGGCGTCTCCCTCCGCCTCGGGTGAACCGCGTCAGCGCGCCGGCTGGCGGGGCGGTCCCGGAGGCGCCACCGACTCTACCGGAGACCGGGAGGACGAAGAGGGGGAGAGGACGAGCGAGGCGACGCCTCCTCCGAAGAGGCCGGCGTAGAGCCGGTCGCCCGACGCGTCACGGGCGATCGAATGCACCGACTCGGCCTCGAGGCCGGTGCCGACGGAAGTCCAGGTCAGGCCGGCGTCGGTCGAGCGGAAGACGCCGCCGGTCCCGCCGGGCACCAGAGGCTCCGCGCCCGCGTAGATCGCCGTGCTCGCCGGGTCGGCGAGGAAGGTCGTCACGGACGCGGCGGGCGCCACGGAGATCGCCGTCCAGCTGTTGCCGCCGTCGATGCTGCGGCAGATCCCTCCGGCGGCTCCGACGAGGACGGCTCCGGCGGAGTCGTCGTAGAAGACGGCGTTCACCGACCCGCACGTCGGGTTGGGCGTGATCGTGGACCAGTTCGCGCCGCCGTCGTTGCTCTGAAAGTAGACGATGGTCCCCGGCGACACCGCGGCGACCTGCGCCGGCTTCGAGGGATTCACCGTGATGCCGAAGATCGTCGCGTCCTGCGCGTCGAGGCTGGTCTGCGTCCAGCTGGCGCCGCCGTCCGTGCTCTTGAAGACGCGCTCCGAATTGGTGCCGTCGTATGGGTGCGCGGTGCCGGCGTAGACCGTTCGGGAGTCGGAGGGGTCTACGGCGACCGCGCCGATGTCGGGGTCGGTGAGCCCGCCGGCGCTCGCGGTCCAGCTCGCTCCTCCGTCTCTGCTCGCGAAGACTCCGCCGCCGAACGTCCCCGCGAGGAGCGTCCCTCCGGAGTCCGCGAGCGCGGAGACCGGGACGCTCGGTCCCTTCGAAGCGGCGGTCCAGTCGAGCCCGCCGTCCGAGGTGAGGTGGATCCCGTCGTAGGCTCCGGCCACGGCCCGGCCCGGCGTCTGCGGATCGGCGAGCAGGGCCGACACGAGGCTCGCGTCGAACCCGGCGTTGGACGCAGACCAGGTCGAGCCGAGATCCGTGCTGCGGAAGACGCCGTCGCCGTGCGTCCCCACGAACGCCGTCGAAAACGCTCCGGAGAACGCGAGGGAGTCGACCACGCCCCCGACCACTCCGGACCCGGCGGGCGCCCACGTCCCCGCCCCGTCGAGGCTGACGAAGAGGCCGTCGCCCGCGGTGCCGGCGATCACGACCCGCGAATCGTTCGGGTCCACGGCCACCGTGTCGACCGCGGGAATCGCGCCGGACACCGAGAGTCCCTGGTTCGAGGCGGTCCAGTGGACGCCGGAATCCGTGCTCTTGTACACGCCCCCGCCCCCCGGGTTCGCCGCGTACAGGGTGCCCTGCGTCGACGGATCCACCGCGACGTCCGTGAAGCCGACGAGGGCGTCTCCCGCGAAGGCCCAGCTGACTCCGCCGTCGGTGCTCACGACGAACCCGAGGTTGGTGGCGGCGTACACGAGGCTCGCGTCGAACGGGTCGAAGCGCAGCGCCTCGGTCACGAGTCCCTGGACGAAGCCGCTCGTCGTCTGGGGCGTCCAGGTCGCTCCGCCGTCGATGCTCCGGAAGATCTCGCTGAAGCGGGTGCCGATCACGAGCACGGACGCGTCGGTCGGGTCGATCGCGATCGCGGAGACGTCGAGCGGAGAGACGCCGGTGGTGGGATCGATGAGGCCGTGCGTCGATCGGCGTCCAGTGCCCCCCGGCGTCCTCGCTCTGGAAGATCCCCGCGCTCGGCACGCCGGACGGCGTGACGACGCCGGCGTAGAGGGTCTTCGGATGGACGGGGTCGATCGCGATCGATTGGACGCGGAGTCCGGCGATCCCCGCGTTGGCCTTCGACCAGGATTCGCCGTTCCGGCGGCCCGCGAGGACTCCGTCGTCGGTTCCCGCGTAGAGGACGTCGGAGGCGGGATTCTCGGCCAGGCAATACGCCGTTCCGCCGGCCGGCCCCGCGACGCTCCAAACGCCCTCCTGCGCGGGAAGCGGGATTGCGCACACCACCGTTCCCAGCAGGACTTCGGCCGCGAGCCGGGCGAGGCCGCGCCGAGCCTTCAGGACCACGAGTCGACCATCCGTTAGAGAGAACGTCGGATCGGCGCCAGGGATTGCACTCGCGCCGGAGAAATCTCCGCTCTCGGCTGCCTCAACGGCGCTTGCGGGTCCGCGCCGCCTTTTGAGCCGCTCGGGAGCGGTCGGCCGAAGAGCGGCGGCGGGCGCTCGAGCGCGCCTGGCGCGCCAGGGATGACCGGCTCGCGGCCGAGTGTCCCTCGCGGCGCAGCGCCTTCGAGGTCGCGCGCGAGCGGGTCCCGGAGGGCGAGGACTTGCTCCGCGATCGCCTCGCGTCGCCTCGGGCCTTCTCGCGGGTCTCGGCCGAAACCGAGCCCGCCTTCGGGGCCGGCAGGTGCACGCCCGCTCTCCGCGCCTTGGACAGGCCGATCGCGATCGCCTGCTTGGTGGACCGGGCGCCGTGCTTGCCTTCGCGCACGTGCTCCATCTCCTCTCGAACGAACTCGCCCGCCTGGGTCGACGGGGCCTTTCTCTCCCGCTTGTCCGCGGCCGCGCGTTTCAGGGTCTCCTTCTCGGGCATCGTGTCTCCTTTCGACACGGGACGCCGCAAGATCCGTTCCAGCGCGGACGAGGCCTCAGGGCTTTCCCTGAGAAGCCCTCAGGGTTTCGGTCGGGTCAGGCCGCGCTCCTCGAGCAGCGGCTCGACGATCGGGTCGCGGCCGCGAAACGCCCGGTAGAGGGCCGCGACGTCCTGCGTTCCGCCGCGCGAGAGGATCCTGTCGCGAAAGCGCTGGCCGTTCGCGCGCGTCATTCCGCCGTTCTCCAGGAACCAGTAGTACGCGTCGTCGTCGATCAGCTCGCTCCAGAGATAGGCGTAGTAGCCCGCGGCGTAGTCGCCGGTCCAGATGTGGGAGAAATACGTCGTGTGGTACCGCGGCGGCACCTGGGGCAGGTCGATCTGGAACCGCTTCAGCGCTTCGCGCTCGAAGGCGTCGACGTCCGGCGCCGGCGCGCCCGCCGGGAGCTCGTGCCAGGCGATGTCGAGCAGCGCCGAGGCGAGGTACTCGGTCGTGGCGTATCCCTGGTTGAACGTCTTGGACTTCCTGATCTTCTCGACCAGCGCGGAGGGCATGGGCGCACCGGTCTCGTAATGCTTCGCGTAGTTGGCGAAGACGGCCGGCTCGAGCGCCCAGTGCTCGTTGATCTGCGAGGGGAACTCCACGAAGTCGCGCGGCACGTTCGAGAGCGTGGGGTAGCGCACGTTCGCGAACATCGCGTGCAGCGCGTGCCCGAACTCGTGGAAGAGCCCGGTGACGTCTTCGAAGGACAGGAGGCACTTCTGCCCGGGTGCCGGCCTGGTGAGGTTGAGGACGGTCAGGACGGCGGGCTTCGTGCCGAGGAGGCCGCTCTGGTCGACGAAGCTGTCCTGCCAGGCACCGCCCTGCTTGCTTGGACGCGCGAAGTAGTCGCCGTAGTAGAGCGCGAGCGGCTTCCCGTCCGCGTCGAACACCTCGAACACGCGCACGTCGGGGTTGTAGACCGGGATGTCCTTGCGCTCACGGAACGTGATCCCGTAGAGCCGGTTCGCCGCGAAGAAGACCCCGTCCCGGAGCACGCGATCCAGCTCGAGGTAGGGACGGATCTGCGTTTCGTCCAGGTCGTACTCGGCCTTGCGGACCCTGTCCGCGTAGAAGTCCCAGTCGTACGCCTGCAATGCGAACCCGCCGGACTCCTCATGTTCGTCGGCGTCGATGACCCTCTGGATGCGCGCCGCCTCCTCCCGCGCCTTCGCCGTAGCCGCCGGCACGAGCCCGGTCATGAGCCGGAGCGCGTTCTCGGGCGTCTTCGCCATCTCATCGTCGAGGACGTAGGCCGCGAAGCTCGGGAACCCCAGCAGCCTGGCGCGCTCGGGCCGCTCCGCGGCGAGGCGCTGAATGAGCGCGCGGGTGTCGTTGGGGCCTCCGTGGTCGCCGCGGCGGATCGACGCCTCGAACAGCCGCTCGCGCAGCCCGCGGTTCTTCAGAGACTGCAGCGCCGGCTGCTGTGTCGTGTTCTGCAGGGCCAGCAGCCACTGGCCCGCCAGCCCGTTCTCCTTCGCCGCCTCGGCGGCCGCGGCCAGCTCGCCGCCGCTCAGACCGTCGAGCTGCGCCCGATCGTCCACGACCACGGCCGACGCGTTCGTCTCCGCGAGGATCTTGTCGGTGTAGTCGGACGTGAGGGTCGACTCCTCCTGATTCAGGCGCGTCAACGCGGCCTTGTCGGCATCGCCGAGCTTCGCCCCGGCGCGCACGAACTGGCGGTACACGCGCTCAACGAGATATTTCTCCTCGGGGCCAAGCGCGCCGCGCTGGCCGTACACGGCCTGCACGCGCGCGAAGAGTGTCGGGTTCAGGAAGATCGCGTCCCGGTGCGCCGCGAGCTTCGGCGCCAGGTCCGCCTTGACCCTCTGGAGGGCGTCGTTGGTGTCCATCTGGGTGATGTTGAGAAAGACCTTCGCGACGCGGGTCAGCAGCTCGCCCGAGCGTTCCATCGGAACGATCGTGTTCTCGAAGCTCGGCGGCGCGGGGTCGCCGACGATCGCGGCGACCTCGGCGAGCTGGCGCCGCATGCCCTCCTCGATCGCGGGGGCGTAGTCGCCGTCGTGGATCCGGTCGAAGGGCGGCGCCTCGAAGGGGAGGGTGCTCTTGAAGGCGAAGGGATTCGACGGCGAGAAAGCCGCCGATGCCGGGGAGCTCTTCGCGCCTGCGTCGCCTGAGACGGCAGCGGGCGCTCCGCTCCGCGGCGGAGGCGGCGCCGGAGGATTCGCCGCGCAGCCGGCGAGGGACGCGAGAAGCGGAAGAACGAGGGTAAAACGATTCTGCATGGAGGCCTTTCTATCAGGTCCCGGAGGCGGTCCGACCGAGGGACAGGGTGTCCCATCGCGGCTCGAATTGGCCCGGATTCTGCAAATTCGAAGGGCGTGTGAGGAGTGCGGAGCCTAAGGAGGTCGATCATGAAACGTTTCTTAGGGATGGCGATGGGCGCGCTGTTGATCCCGGCGCTCGCGGGCGCGGCGATCCAGGCGCGTTACCGGATCACGCTGCGGGACGGAACGCAGATCGTCTCGAAGGATCTTCCCGTTCATCGCGGATCGATTGTGACCTTTCACGATGGCCGGTCCGGAGCGCTCACGGGTCTGCCGGAGGAGCAAATCGTGAGGATTGAGACCGGCGCGGCCACGGTCGTCGAGCCCGCGGCCGAGGTCCTCATGCGCGAGAATCGACCGGTCGTATCGACGCCGGCGCAGCCGATGCGGCCGGGCGATGTCGTCGAACTGGGGCCCACGGGTGGAGGTGCGTCGCTAACTCCGAACGGAGCCGCGGCGAACGCCGCGCAGGTGCAAGCCGGCTCCGCCGGGAACGGCGCGTACGGCCAGCCGCCCGTCGGCGCCTATGGCGGCGCCTACGCCCCCGGCACGGTCGGTCCCAACGGACAGCCGATGGCCACGCCGAACCTCGCGGCCGGAGCGCCGCCGACGGTGGGACCGAACGGCTTTCCGGTGATGAGCGGCAATCCGCCGACGATCGGTCCGAACGGTGCGCCCATTTCCTCTTCGGATCAGCCCGTCATCGGAGCGAATGGAACGCCCGTAACGCCGGGGACGGCCGGCGCGGCGCAGCCGCTGGTCGGTTCGAACGGAACGCCCGTGCTCGCGCCCTCCGGTGCGCCGGGAGGCACGACACCCGTGGTCGGGCCGAACGGTACTCCCGTCCTCGCGCCCGCCGGCTCGCCGGGAGCGGCGCAGCCCGCGATCGGACCCAACGGCACGCCGGTGCTGGCTCCGGCCGGATCGCCGGGTGCGGCGGCGCCCAACATCGGGACGAACGGGACGCCGGCCGCGCCGGCGCCGGGGGCCCACCGCTGAACCGCGGACGACGGATGAGGCGCGAGGCTCAGTACTGCGGGAGATAGAGTCCGAGCGCCTTCGCGAGATAGACCGCCATCTCGCCGCGCGTGATCGCCCGGTCCGGGCAGTAGTCCGGCGGGTTGGTTGAGCACCCGGCGGTGATGCCCCAGTTGGAGAGTGCCTCGATGAACTGGAAGTACGGGTGGTTCGTCGGCACGTCGCCGAACGTGGCAGTCGCGGGCGCCGGCGCGACCTGGAGCCTGTAGCCGAGGATGACGCCGGAGAAGGTGTTCGACTCGTCGTTGGCGATCGTCGCCACGGTGGCCGTGATCTGTCGTCCATAATTGTTCACGGTCACGCCGAGATCGGAGATGTCCGCGGCAACGTAGCTGCAGGCCTGAGGAACGATGTTGTTGGCCGAGGAGAGTGTCTTGACCGGACCGCCTCCGCAGTTGCCGGAATAATCGCAGTCCCACAACGCAACGAAGAGGTGAGCCCCGCTCGCGTTGAAGTCGCACGAGTCCAGCTCGAGATAGGTCAGGAGCGCTCCAGAGGGCATGTTCGGGGTTCCAACGAAGTTTGGCGAGCCTCCCGTCGAATACCGTCCGAAGGTGTTCTGGAGGTCCACGATGTAGCGGTCCGTGTACTGAGTGCCGGAGGAGACGGGCGAGAATTGCGACGCCCCCATCCGGTAGTAGCTCTCCGTGGTCGTGCCGTAGGTGTCGACGATCTGCCGCGGCGGTTTCGCGGGCGCTCGCTGCGCGGTCTGGGCGGTGAGCGTCGAGGCGACGGCGAGAGCCTGGGCCAGTGCGAGAACGGTCGTCAAACGGTTCATCTCCATTCTCCTCAGGGCGTCCGGCGCATCGCGTAGATCGCGATCGCCACGAGCCAGATTCCGAACAGGGCGAGAATCGGATACGACAGCGTCGGCACCGGCAAGGGCGCGCTGCCGCCTCCGGGCGTGACGGTTGCGGTGGGAACGGCCGCCGGCGTCGCCGTCGGGCCGGGCGCCGTCGGCGTGGCCGTCGCGGTGGGCCCCGGAGAAGTCGGAGTCGCAGTCGGAGTCGGGGTGATCGCGCCGCCCGTCGTGATCTGGCCGATGCGGGGCGTGGAACCGCCCTCGGTGAACCAAAGGGCCCCGTCCGGGCCGGCCGTGATCTCGAACGGCGAGCTGTTGTTGTTGGGGAGGACGAACTCGGTGATGACGCCCGCGGGCGTGATCCGCCCGATCGCGTTGCCGCTCAGCTCCGCGAACCAGAGATTTCCGTCTGAGCCGGGGGCGATGCCGCGCGGATCCGGGATCGAGGTGGGAATGAGAAACTCGGTGACAGTCCCCGTCGTCGTCATCCGGCCGATGCGCTCGTCCCCAGGGTCGTTGCTGTGCGGTTCCGTGTACCAAAGGGCGCCGTCGGGTCCGGCGGCAATTCCGTACGGCTGAAACGAGTCGGCGAGGAGCGGGAAGGCCGTACCGACGCCCGCCGTGGACATGCGGAAGATTTGCGTGTCGGATTGGTCCGGAAACCAGAGGGCGCCATCCGGGCCCGCGGCAACGCTGAAGACACGGGTCGACGAGCCTCCGCCGGGAATCGAGAACTGTGTGATGACTCCGGCCGTGGTGATCCGGCTGAAGAGCGAGCTCTGATCCTCGCTGAACCAGAGCGCGCCGTCCGAGCCGGCGGCGATGGCGCGCGGGATCGGGAAGCTGCCGGGGACCGTGAATTCCGTCACGACGCCGGCGGTCGTGATCCGGCCGATCTTGCCGGCGTCTTCGGTGAACCAGAGCGCGCCGTCGGGACCGGAGACGATGTCGTAGGGAAAAGGGCTGGGGAGGTCGAACTCGGAGAGGACCCCGGCCGTCGTCATCCGTCCGATCTTCTGGGTGCCGCGTTCCGTGAACCACAGGGCGCCGTCAGGGCCGGCGGTGATGCCGTTCGGGCCGGAGCCGGCGGGGAGCGGGAACTCCGTGATGACCTGGGCCGCCGAGACGCCCGAAAGAGCCAGGCCTCCCGCCAGAATCGCGAGCGATCGTTGCCACGTCATTTGCGTTTCCCTCTCCTTTCCAACACGACGAAAGAGGAGATGAGGGGACACGCTGGACCCGTTCTCGCCGGAGCCGCGCCCGTGCGCTATCCTTCGAGCACGGAGTCAACCCGCTGATGGTCCAGGGGCTTCCTCCCGAGGAGGAAAGGGCGCCGACCGGCGCAATCACGGATCTCCTGCGCGCGGCCGAGGCGGGGGATGCGAAGGCCTCCGACAGCCTCTTCGCGGCGGTCTACGAGGAGATGCGCCGGATCGCCCGCCGCCAGCTAGCCGCGGCCGGACGACACGGAAACCTCGACACGACCGAGTTGGTCCACGAGGCGTATCTCAAGCTCTCGCACGGAGCACGCTGGACCATCCGGGACCGCTTCCACTTCTACGCGGCGACGGCGCGGGCGATGCGTCAGGTGATCATGGACGACGCCAAGCGCCGCTTTCGCGGCAAGCGCGGCTCCGGAGCGCCGGCCATTTCGCTGGAGGAGGTGGCGGCCGGGCTTCCGCGCTCGGAGAGGCCCGAAGAGTTGCTGGCGTTGGACGAGGCGCTGACACTGTTGGAGTCGAGCAACCCGGAGCTCGCCCGGGTGGTCGAGTGGCGATTCTTCAACGGGCTCTCGGTCGAAGACATCGCGAAGACCCTCGAGATCTCGGAGCGCACGGTCAAGCGCCACTGGCGGATCGCGCGGGCGTTTCTCTTCAAGCAGCTGACGAGCGCGGGCTCGACCGGCACCGGCGGATCGTGAACGATTCCACGGGCTCTCGAATGCGGGAGGCGGCGCCGCTCTTCGAGGAACTGGCGGACCTGGCGCCCGCGGAGGCGGAGGCGTGGCTCGCGGGACTGGAGAGGATGGATTCGCCGTTGGCAGCGCTGTTGCGTGAGCTTCTCGCCGCCGAACGACGCGCGGGCGATTTCCTGGAAGGCGGCGCGGTGGACTACGCGTCCCCGACTCTGGCGCGCGAGCTCGCCGGATCCGAGAGCCCCGAGGGGGCACCTCCCGGAGAGGCGATCGGCCCGTACGTCCTGGTTTCGCTGCTCGGGCGCGGAGGCATGGGAGAGGTCTGGATCGCGGAGCGCAGCGACGGCCAGTTCGAGCAGAGGGTCGCACTCAAGCTCCTCAAGCGGGGGATGGACTCGGAGGGAATCCGCCGCAGGTTCCTCCAGGAGCGGCAGGTCCTGGCGCGCCTCGAGCACCCCAACATCGCGCGTCTCCTGGACGGAGGCACGGCTTCGGACGGACGTCCCTATTTCGTGATGGAGCTGGTGGAGGGCCGGCCCATCACCGCGTATGCGCGCGAACGGGAGCTGCCGGTCGAGGAGCGTCTGCGGCTCATCGCGACGTGTGCGGAGGCGGTCGCTACCGCGCACCGGCGTCTCGTTGTGCATCGGGACATCAAACCGTCGAACGTGCTGGTCGACGGCGAGGGTCGCGTCAAGCTGCTGGATTTCGGGATCGCGAAGCTGCTTTCCGCCGAAGACGAGCCCGGCGAGAATCCCTCGACACGGATCGAGGAGCGCGTGCTGACGCCGACCTATGCGGCGCCGGAGCAGATCCTGGGGGAGCCCGTGACGACGGCGACGGATGTCTATGCGCTCGGTGCGGTGCTGTACGAGCTGCTGACGGGCGCGCCACCGCACGAGCGCAAGAACGTCTCCGCGGCGCAGCTCGCGTCCCAGATCGAGCACGAGACGATCGAGCGCCCGAGTCGGGCGGTCCTGACGGGCTCCTCCACACGGGATGAGCGGCGGCTCGCCCGGCTGCTCGCGGGCGATGTCGACGCGATCGTGCAGAAGGCGCTGCGGAGGGAGCCGGAGCGCCGGTATGCGGGCGGAGGAGAGCTGGCGGAGGACTTGCGCCGCTACCTATCCGGCCAGCGGGTCGAGGCCAGGCCGGACACGGTCGCGTATCGCGCGCGCAAGTTCGTGCAGCGTCATCGCGCCGGCGTCGCCGCCGTCGCCCTGGTCGTTCTCGCCCTGGTCGGAGGGCTCATCGCCACGACCTGGCAGGCCCGCCGCGCGCTGCGCAACGCGCGCCGCGCGGAGCGCGTCCAGGATTTCCTCGTGGGCATCTTCCAGGGCTCGGATCCGGACCAGACCGGCGGCGAGAGGGTGACCGCGCGGCAGCTCCTCGCGGACGGCACGCTCCGCATCGAGAAGGAGCTTTCCGCCGAGCCCCAGGTGCAGGCGGCCCTCTACGATGCCATTGCGCAGATTCAGCTGAGCCTGGGAGCGCTCCCCGAGGCGAAGAGCCTGGCGGAGCGGTCCATCGCCGAGAGGCGCCGGGTGCTCGGCGACACGGACCCCGCGACCGACCTGAGCCGCCTGACCCTGGCGGAGATTCGGGCGGCGCTCGCGGAGGAGGAGGCGGCCGAGCGAGACCTGCGCGCGCTGATTCCGAGGCTCACGGCCGCCTACGGGGCGGATGCCGCCGATACGCTGCGCGCCAGGCAGACTCTCGCGGCGGTCCTGCTCAATCGAACGAGGAACGCCGAGGCGCTCGCGGTCGCCTCGGAGCTCGTCGCCTCGAGGCGCCGGACCGACGCCGGCAGCGCGAAGATGGCGGGCAGTCTCCTGCTCCTCGGCGTCATTCAGGAAAACTCGAGCCGCTTCGACGAAGCCGAGAAGTTGTACGGGGAGTCGGTCGCGCTCTACGAACGCACGGTCGGACCGGAAAATCCTCAGACGGCCGAGGCGCTCTGGAGCCTGGCCGAGCTGCATGCGTTTCGCGGCCGCCGGGCCGAGGCGGAGCGGGAGTTCGCGCGCGCGCTCGCCCTGGAGCGAAAGAGCGCCGGCGAAGAGAGCCCGCGCCTCGCCTCCACGCTGATCGACCTGGGATCCCTCTACATGAACGAGAGGCGATATCCCGAGGCGGACGCCTCGCTGAGGGAGGCCCTCGGGATTTACCGCGCCCTGGACCATCCCGATGCGGCCGACGCGCTTCGGATCCTCGGCGTGTCCCTGACCCATCAGGAGCGCTATCCGGAGGCCGAGAGGCAGCTCGAGGAGGCCCTGGCGTTTTCGACGTCGAAGCTGGGCCGGACGCATCAGGTCACGATGACCACGCTGGGCAACCTCGGAGAGGTGCAGATGCGACTGGGGCACCTCGAGATCGCCGAGAAGAATCTCCGGGACGCGCTCGCGGGGATCGAGGCCCTGTATGGGACGGACGCGGACAATCGCCGTGCGCCGCTCAATCCCCTGGGCGAACTCCTGCGCCTTCGCGGCCGCGTCGACGACGCGGCGCAGCTTCATCGAAGGGAGCTCGCGCTGCAGCTCAAATCCGAGGGGCCCGAGAATCCCGCGGTTCCGGAAACGCGGCTGCAGCTCGCCCTCGACCTGCTGGAGCGGCCCTCCCCGGAGCACCTCGCGGAGGCCCGCAAGCAGCTGGACCTCGCGATGGCGTTGATGCGCAGGATCGACGCGGAGCACCCGCGGTTGGACGAGATGCTGCTCGCGAGCGGCCGCGTCGCGAAGGGCGAGGGTGACTCCGCGCGCGCCCGACGGGAGCTCCAGGAAGCGTTGGAGCGGCTGCGTCGCCACCACGGCGACGGGGACGCCCGAACCCGGGACGCCCGCGCTGCGCTCGCGCAGCTCTGAGTCCTACTCGGTCTCCGGCGGGGCCTGCGGTCCATGGCAGCGCGGGCCGGGGCCCAGAATCTGCGCGCTCGGAATGTCGGCGGTCATGTCGGAGAGGCGGATGCGGACGGAGACGCAGTTGTTGCGGTTCTCGCGGCGCTCGAGGATCTGCCCGTCGGGATCGGCGATCGTCTCCAGAATGTAGTCGCCGTCCGGAATGCCGGACACCTCGACGAACTGGTCCGGCAAGTACCATTCATAGACGTCCGACCACCCCGGCGTGATTCCCTGGCGGAGATAGTCGAACTGATCGTCGCTCTCGACGGGGAACAGGCAGTCCGGCGCATTGTACGTGCGCGGTCCGTCGCCTTTCTTCGCCCAGTCGTGGATCTCGACGTCGGCCAGGCAGAAGCCGATCTTCTCGCCCGTCCTGATCGGCGCATCGCCCTCGCGGTGTCCCTGCGCGTCCATCTTCCAAAGCCGCGAGAGGCCAAATCCCTTGTAGTGGTAGTGCTGGTGGATCGGATGAAACTCCCATTCCCCCGCCAGGCGGTCCTCGAAGTGATCCGGTGAGTCGCTCCAGGAGATCCGCTGGAACACACTGTGGGACGGGTCGGAGGGGTCGTGCGGGATCGCGAAGCGCAGCTGAAGGACTCCCTCTCCGACGTTGGCGAAGATCTGGTCGAACCGCAGGCACTTGTGCGCGTTCTGCTCGTCGACCTCGCTCTGGAAACAGCTCGGAAATTCCGTCGAGATGACGTCGAAGAAGATGCCCGGCTCCGGATCGAAGCGGATGTTGCGCTGCTCGATGGGCTTCAGATCGGGCAGAAGCTGGCGGAGCGGCTCCACGCGAGGCGGGAACTCGACCTCGGAGAGGCCGTCGTAGGCGACCGTGTCGTTGGTCGAATCGGTGTCGAACGCGACGTAGACGCGGTACTGGCCGTTCTCGGCCACCGGCAACAGCACGGACTGGGCGGTCGAGATGATCCCGTCCGAGGCCGCAAGCCGCAAGCCGTCGCGATAGACGTAGAGCCGGAGATTGTCGTTGCCGCTGGGTTCCCAACGGATCGCCACCTGGACGCCGCCGCTGCGCTCGTCCCAGATGTGACGGCCGAGGTCGACCCTCAAGTCGAAGCGATCGCAGGCGACCTCCGCGCACTCCGGGATCTCTCCCGTTGGCGGCGTCGCGCGATTGAGGGTGCCCGACCAGAGGACCGTCTGGACGCGGTTGTGAAGCGTGCCGTCGGACGCGCTCGCGGCGGCCGCGGCCAGAAGGAAACCAAGCCCCCCCAGGAACAGCCCGCTGCGTGCCATGAAATTACCTCCTCCCCCCCAACACGACATCTCGGCCCGGCCGGGGACAGTTTGAGAGGAAGGATCAGGTCTGGCGGAGGCGGCCGGCTCGGCGCGGGAGGACCCGGCCGCAGAACGCGACGTCGGGGCACTCGGCCGTGGGATCCGTCGCCCTCGCGCTGACGGGCGGCCCCGGCGTCAAGGACTTCCTGATGGTGCGAGTTTTCGCCGATCGAGAAGAAACTAGAATCCCGACCCTAGAAGATCCCAGGGATCGAAGGAGGACGGGGTGAAGGATCAAAGACTCGCTCGGATCGCTCTGGCCGCAGGCGCTTGCGTGGCGGCTCTCCTGGCTCGCGCCGCTCACGCTTCCCCGGCGGAGCCGGACGCCGACGCCGCATTCCGCGAACGGGTCGATCGCGCGGCCGCGGAGATCCTGGCGTCGACCGGGACGCCCAGCGCCTCGATCGCGATCGTCAAAGACGGCCGGATCGTCTATCTCAAGGCCTACGGCGACGCGAGGCTGTCGCCGAAGGTCCCGGCTCGCTCGGAGATGCGCTACAGCATCGGCTCCATCAGCAAGCAGTTCACCGCGACGGGCATCCTGATGCTGGCGGAGGAGGGCAAGCTGTCGCTCGACGACCCGGTCTCGCGGTTCGTGCCCGACCTGACTCGCGCCGGGGACGTCCGGGTCCGCCAGCTGCTCTCCCACACCTCCGGCTACCAGGACTACTGGCCGCAGGACTACGTGCCGCCGTTCATGACGCGGACGGTCACCGCCGCCGACATCCTCGATCGGTGGGCGAAGAAGCCGCTCGACTTCGAGCCCGGCACCCGCTGGCAGTACAGCAACACCGGGTACGTCATCGCGGGCGTCGTCCTCGAGAAGGCGAGCGGCGAGAAGCTGCTGCCGTTTCTGACGGCCCGCATCTTCCGGCCTCTGCAGATGGACGGCGTCGTCAACATCGACCAGGAGAGGTTGACCGAGAGCGATCCCACCGGCTACATGCGCTACGCGCTGGGCCCGCTGCGGCCGGCGCCGAAGGAGGGAAAGGGCTGGCTCTTCGCGGCCGGGGAGCTGGCGATGACCGCCCAGGATCTCGCGCGGTGGGACGTCGGCATGCTCGAGAAGCGCCTGCTCAAGCCGGCCTCCTACCAGGAGCAGCAGACCGACGTGCTGCTCCGGAGCGGCCTCGCGACGGGTTACGGGCTGGGCGTCGACGTCGGGCGCGTGGCCGGACACCGCGCGATCGCGCACGGAGGAGAGGTCTCGGGCTTCACCGCGCACAACGTCGTCTTTCCGGACGACGGCGCCGCCATCGTGGTGCTGACCAACGCCGATGCGACCGGGGCCTCCGAAGACCTCGCAAAACGCCTCGCGCCGATGCTCTTCGAGAATCGGGACGCGGCCGCCGCCAGCGAGCAGCGGGCCCGCGGGATCCTGTCCGGGCTCCAGGCGGGGAAGATCGACCGATCGCTCTTCACCGACAACGCGAACAGCTACTTCTCGGAGGTTGCGCTGGGCGACTTCGCCGGCAGCCTCGGCCCGCTCGGCGCCCCGACCGAGCTCCGGCAGACCCGCCAGAGCGACCGCGGAGGGATGACGTATCGGAACTTCCAGGTGAAGTACCCGAAGAAGACGGTCCAGGTCTGGGAGCGAGACCTGCCGGACGGCAAGATCGAGCAATTCCAGGTCATGGCGGTGGCGGCGGACTAGACACCGACGGCCGGGCTCGCCTTTGTCCGGTCGGGCCTCGAGCGGCCCGCTCGGAGTCTGGCGAAAAAACGGCCCGGACCCGCTTTGGACGCGTGGGGCTCGGACCCGGGCCGTGGTCGAGACACTCGCTTCTGCTTCAGGAGAGGAGATCGAGGGGACTTCCCCTCTCCTGTCGGTTGGGGCGAAGCGGCCCGCTCACGGTCCGAGCCGCGTGGGGCCCGGGCTCGGACCGTGGTCGAGACCTTGAGAGTCGGGCGTGGGCCCTACTGGGCCGGCGCCTCCGAGAGACTCGAGCTCCCCGTGCCCTTCCGGCCGTGCTCCTGCATGCAGGACTCGACGGCGCTCTGCTGGTCGGGATGGAGCTGGGCGAGGATCTTGTCGTGGATCTCCTTGTGATCGCTCTTGATCTTGTTCCACGCGGCGTCCTTGTCGAGGACGTCCTGCCCGAGGACGCTCTTGTCGGCGCCGGCCGCGAGGTCGTTCTGAAGCTTGTCTTCCGCCGCCTTCAGCGCGGCGAAGCCGGCCTGGAAGGTCGGGCGGGCCTCCGACTGGATCTGGTCGACGGCAGCCAGCTGCTCGGTCGAGAGCCCGGCCGAGGCGAGGCACTTCTGGAAGTGTCGGGCGGCGAAGCCTCGCCGGCCGGCGTGGCCGTAGCCGGACGGTCCGTCCGCCATGGCGGTCGCGGCGAGACCGGCGACGCCGATCAGGGCCGATGCGAAGAGACGCGGGAACCGGTTCATCGTGTGGTCGCTCCTTTCGTCGGCCACCGGAGTCGGCTCCGGCGCCTTCGTGTCACTCCTAAAGACGGCCTGGGGGCCGCGAAGATTACGCGGTCCGCCGAAATTCGGGGCCTCTCGGGCCGGCGGGCGGCGTCCGGCGGGCTCGGGTCCCGGCCGCCGCGGCACCGATTTCGCATCGTCGCCGCGATAAGAGGAGAAGCCATGCACGCGACGCAGGCTCGGCACCGGGAGGCCATTTACGCGCTCATGCGGTTCATGCTGGGAGCGCTGTTCGTCTGCCACGGGGCTCAGAAGCTGTTCGGCGCCTTCGGCGGTCCGTCGGCGGGCAAGGGACTCATGGTCGCGGGCGGCGTGATCGAGTTCTTCGGGGGGATCCTCATCGCCGCGGGCCTCATGACGCGCGGCGCCGCCATCCTCGCGTCGGGAATGATGGCGGTCGCCTACTTCATGTCCCACGCGCCGAAGGGATTCTGGCCGATCGTCAACGGCGGCGAGAAGGCGGTCCTGTACTGCTTCGCGTTCCTCTTCGTCGCGGCGTATGGAGGCGGGATCTACAGCCTGGACGCCGTGGTTCGCCGCGCCAACGCCCTGCCCGACCACACGGGTGTCCGACGACACGTGACCGCAACCGCGCCACGGGTCTAAGATTTCCACGGCGTCCTATCCTCGTGGAGGCGCTGTGGATCATTCCGCCAAGTCCCCTCGTCGGTCCGGATCCGCGCTCGCCGCGGACCTGGTCAGGGGAGCTGTGCTCGCGGCGCTCTACGTCGCCCTGGCCCGGTTCGGTCTGGGGAGACACGCGATCAACGTCTTCGCGACGCTGGTCTGGGCGCCCAGCGGCCTCTCGCTCGCGGCGTTCCTGATCCTCGGGACGCGTTTCTGGCCGGCGATCTTCGTCGGGGCGACGATCGCGAATCTCTTGACCGGCGCGCCTGTCCTCGTCGCCGCCGCCATCGGCGCCGGCAACACGCTCGAGGCCGTGCTCGGAGCGTGGGCCCTCCACCGGATCCCGGACTTCCGCCGGTCTCTCGATCGGGTCGTCGACGCCGTCGGCCTGATCGTTCTCGCGGCTCTCGGGAGCACCGCCGTCAGCGCGACGATCGGCGTCGCGAGCCTGGCGTTGTCGGGTCTCGTGGCCCCGGAGCGCCTCTCCCAGACCTGGGGCGCGTGGTGGCTCGGAGATGCCATCGGCGACCTCGTGGTCGCACCGCTGCTCCTGACCTGGGTCCCGTCGCGCGAGGCCGCGTCGAGGCGTCCCCGGATGATCGAGGGCGCGGCCCTGGCGGTCGGCCTCGTGGGCATGAGCGCCTTTCTCTTCGGCACCACGCAGGGAGGAATGACCTCCCTCCTCGCGCCTCTGCTCGTCTGGGCGGCCCTTCGCTTCGAGCAGCGCGGCGCCGCGCTCGCGACGTTCGCCATGGCGGCGATCGCCCTCTGGGGCACCGAGCGCGGACACGGCCCGTTTGCGCGCGGCACGATCGAGCTGAGCCTCTTCGACCTGCAGGCCTTCATCGGAGTCACCGCGGCTACCTTCCTGGTGCTCGGAGCGGCGACCGCGGAGCGCCGCCGCGCGCGCGAGGAGTCGGACGCCGCGAACCAGGCGAAGGACCGTTTCCTGGCGACGCTGTCCCACGAGCTGCGAACGCCGCTCACGCCGGTCCTGGCGCTCTCGTCGGTTCTGGAGAAGAGCGCGACCCTGCCGCCCTCCGTCCGCGGGCAGCTGGAGGTCATCCGGCGCAACGCCGAGCTCGAGGCCCGGCTGATCGACGATCTGCTCGACCTCACGCGCATCGCGCGCGGGAAGCTCCGGGTCAAGCTCGAGCCGGTGCGGCTGACCGAGGCCCTCGAGAGCGTGATCGAGATCTGCCAGCGTGAGGCCGCCTCCAAGGGCGTCCTGATCGAGCGCGAGGGGGCCTTCGCCGAGGTGGACGTGAACGCGGACTCCTCGAGGCTGCGGCAGATCCTCTGGAACGTGGTCAAGAACGCCGTCGAGTTCACGCCGCCCGGCGGACGCATCCGTCTTCGCACCGTGCCCGTCGACGCACACCGCGTGGCGGTCGAGGTGCAGGACAGCGGCGCCGGAATCGATCCCGGGGACCTCGGCCGCATCTTCGAGCCCTTCGAGCAGGCGGGCCCGAGCACCCGGGGGCTCGGCCTCGGGCTCTCGATCTCGCGGGCCCTGGCCGAGGCGCAATCGGCGTCGCTGACGGCCGAGAGCGGCGGGCAGGGACGGGGGGCGACGTTTCGCCTCGAGCTTCCCATGCTGGACGGCCAGGTCGCGGTGCCGGCGCCCGTACCCGTGCCGTCCCGCGGCTTCGCCCCCGAGAGGCGCCGCGTCCTGCTGGTCGAGGACCACATCGACACCCTGCGGGCGGCGCGCGCGCTGCTCTCGGAGCTCGCCTGCGAGGTCGTGGTGGCGAGCTCGGTCCGGGAGGCGCTGGCGGCCGCCCGGACGCAGAGCTTCGATCTCGTCCTCTCGGACCTCGGGCTGCCCGACGGAAACGGCCTCGAGCTCATGACGCATCTGCGCGAGCGGTACGGGCTGTCGGGCATCGCGGTGACCGGATACGGCATGGAGGAGGACATCCGGCGCAGCCTGTCCGCCGGCTTCGTCGACCACCTGGTCAAGCCCATCACCTTCGCGCGGCTCGAGAGCGCGATCGACCGGTTCTTCGACCAGAAGAACTCGGCCGGGGCCTAGAAGAGAAGAACCTTCGCCCGATCGGCGCGTCAACCTCTGCGAGGCCGGGGTGCGTTCGCCGCGGCGGGAGGGGACCACACCGTGGAAGATTTCATTGCCGACGTCCGGTTCGCCTTGCGCGCCCTGCGGCGCTCGCCGGGATTCGCCGTGGCGGCGATCCTGACGCTGGCGCTCGGGATGGGCGCCACGACCGCGATCTTCTCGGTCATCCGGGCGGTCTTGATGTCCCCGCTGCCCTACGCGCAGCCCGAGCGGCGGGTCATGGTCTGGAGCCGGTGGAAGGACTTCCCCAAGACGTGGGTCGCCACCGGCGAGGTCGCCGACTATCGGCGGGCGATCCCGAGCTTCGCGAGCGTGGCCGCCTGGGAGATCGACCAGGCGAACTTGACCGGCGGGGCCGAGCCGGTCCGCGTCGGCGTCGCCGGCATCACGGCGAATACGTTCGAGACGCTGGGCGCCCGGCCGCAGCTCGGGCGGGGATTCACCGAGGCCGAGGACCGCCCGGGCGGTCCTCCCGTGATCGTCCTCGGATACGGCGTCTGGCAGAACCGCTTCGGCGGCGACCCCGGCATCATCGATCGGATCGTCGAGCTCGACGGTGTCGCGCGGCGCGTCGTTGGCGTGATGCCGCGCGGGTTCGCGCTGCCGACCGACTTCACGGAGGACGCGGCGGATCCGACGCAGGTCTTCGTGCCCGACCAGGTGGACTTCTCCCAGGGCGATCACGGCAACCACGGCTACTATTCCGCGGCCACGCTCGTGCCCGGCGCGACCGCGGCGCGCGCCACCGCGGAGCTGAAGTCCCTGACGGCGGCCTCGACGCGCGCGGGGCTGTATCCGGAGCCGATGCGTTTCGACGCGTTCGCCGTGCCGGTCGAGGAGGAGATCCGCGGCGGCGCGCGCCGGGCGCTCGTCCTGGTCTTCGGCGCCGTGGGATTTCTCCTCCTCATGGCGTGCGCCAACGTCGCCAACCTGCTCCTCGCGCGGGCGGAGGGGCGCCAGCGCGAAATCGCCGTCCGCGCCGCGATCGGCGCCGGGAAGGGCCGGCTCATCCGCCAGCTCCTGACCGAGAGCCTCGTGCTCGCAGCGGCGGGCGCAACCGTGGGACTCGCGCTCGCGTGGGCGGGCGTCAAGGTCATCGCCGCGAAGGGCGCGGCCGGGCTGCCGGAGCTCTCGCCGATCGGGATCCACCCGCGGATGCTGCTCTTCGCCGCGGCGTTGACCCTCCTGACGACCCTCCTCTTCGGCTTCGCGCCGGCGCTCCAGACGCTGCGCCTCAACCTGACGGAATCCTTGCGCGACGGCTCCGCGAACGCCTCCGCCGGCCACCGCCGGCAGAGCCTGCGCGCCGTGCTCGCGGGCGTCCAGATGGCGCTGGCGGTGCTGCTCCTCCTCGGCGCGGGGTTGATGCTGCGGACCCTCGACGCCCTGCTGCACGTCGACCTCGGCTTTCGGCCGGAACACGTCCTGACGCTGCAGCTGCGCCTGCCCGAGGCGAGCTACAAGACGCCGGAGTCCGTGGTCGCGTTCTACCGCGCGATGCTCGAGCGCGTCCGGGGCCTGCCCGGCGTCGGCGCCGCCGGCATCGTGCGCTCGCTCCCCCTCGCCGCCTCGATCGGCGACTGGGGTCTCGACATCGAGGGCTACGTCGAAAGCCCCGGGAACAACGCCAAGGGGGACTGGCAGGTCGTCTCCGACGGAGCGTTCGAGGCCCTGGGCGAGCGACTCCTGCGCGGCCGCACCTTCACCACCGGCGACACGGCGGAGGCGCTGCCGGTCGCGGTCGTCAACGAGACGCTCGCTCGGACGTACTGGCCCGGCCAGGATCCCATCGGCCGGCGAATCCGCATGGGATCCCGGACGACGCGGCCCTGGATGACGGTGGTCGGTCTCGTCAAGGACGAGCGCCACAACGGCGTGACCGCCGCGATCAAGGAGAAGTTCTTCGTGCCCTACGCGCAGTTCCCGCGGGCGAGGGAGGGCGACGCGGCGCGGGGCATGACGCTCGTACTGCGCGTCGCGGGCGAGCCGATGCGCCTCGTCGCCCCGGTCCGCGCGGAGGTGCGCGCGCTGGACCCGCGCCTTCCGATCGCCAATGTCCGGCTGATGACCGAGGTCGTGGACGCCTCGATGGCCACGCCGCGGCTCACGGGCACCCTGCTCTCGATCTTCGCCGGCCTCGCTCTCATCCTCGCGGCGGTCGGCGTCGCGGGCGTGCTCGCGTATCTCGTCAGCCAGCGGCGCCGCGAGATCGGGATCCGCATGGCGCTCGGCGCGTCGCGGGCCAACGTCCTGGCCCTGATCGTCCGGCGCGGCATGGCCTACGCCGCCGTGGGCATTGCCGCCGGAGTCGCGGTGGCGCTCTTCCTGACGCGGCTGATGGAGGGTCTGCTGTTCGGCGTCGCCCCGCGCGACCCGCTCACGTTCCTCGCGGTCAGCGCGATTCTGCTCGTGATCGCGGCCGCCGCGAGCGTGGTCCCCGCCCTGCGCGCCGCGCGCGTCGATCCGCTGGAGGCGCTGCGGTCGGAGTAGAAGGGGATAGGGCGGGGTGGCGGGGCCGCGCCCCCGCCCGAGCGGCCGCGAGGGCCGCCCCTACGAACGTTCTTCCAGCTCCGCGAGCAATTTCCTCGGGGCGACCGCTTTGTAGCTCTCCCGGATCCAGCTCATCAGGATGTCGACCGGCGGAGCGTCCTTCTCACCGAAGCTCGCCGAGACCCATCCCGCCTTCCCGAGTCCGTAGCCGGTCGGCTCGGTGAAGGGGAGCTCGAGCGCCTCCTCGCACGAGACCGGCAGCTTGATGCTCAATCCCATCTCGCCGGCCGCGCCCTTCGCCGGCTCGCAGCCCAGGAACACGAAGACCTTGCCGTTGACCTTGGCGACGCGCTCGCCCCACGGGAAGTCCTCGGTGGCGCCCGGGAAGGACATGGCGTAGTCGCGCAGCGAGCGGGCCAGCGACCGCAGGCTTTTGCGCGGCGGCGCCGGCCGCCCCCCGTTCGCTTCGCGCCGGGGTCTTGCGCGGCGGCGCCGGCCGTTCGCTTCGCGCCGGCCGCGCAGGTCTCGTCTGGCGTCTGGGCATTGCTGCGAGTCTATGTGATGGCGCTGCGCCACGGAGGGACGCCCCGTATAATCCCGGACCCGTGACGCGCTGGCGACAGGCAAGGGCCGCAATCCTCTTCGCGGCGCTCGCGTCGACGGTCTTCGCACAGACCGACGATCCCCGGCTCTGGTCGGCCCTGCGCTGGCGGATGATCGGGCCGTTCCGCGGCGGGCGCGCCCTGACCGCCTCGGGCGTTCCCGGAGAACCGGAGCGCTTCTACTTCGGCTCGGTGGGCGGCGGAGTCTGGGAGAGCGACAACGCCGGACGGACCTGGCAGCCGATCTTCGACGGCCAGCCGATCGCCTCGATCGGCGCGATCGCGGTGGCGCCGTCGGACCCGAGCATCCTCTACGTCGGCACCGGGCGAGGCCGACATGCGCTCCGACATCGCGCACGGCAACGGGATGTACAAGTCGACCGACGGCGGCGAGACCTGGCGCCGCATCGGGCTCGAGGACACGCAGCAGATCGGCAAGGTCCTCGTCGACCCGAAGGATCCGAACCGCGTCTTCGTCGCGGCGCTCGGACACGCCTACGGTCCCAACGCGCAGCGCGGCGTTTTCCGCTCGCACCGACGGCGGGGCGAACTGGACGAGCGTGCTGTGCCACGACGAGAACACGGGCGCGATCGACCTCGCGCTTCGACCCGCGCGACTCGCGGACGCTGCTACGCCGCGCTCTGGCAGACGCGCCGGCCGCCCTGGAACATCTACCCGCCGTCGAACGGCCCGGGAAGCGGCCTCTACAGTTCGCACGGACGGCGGAGACAGCTGGAAGCCCATGACGGGGACCGGGCTGCCGTCCGAGAAGCTCGGCCGCATCCGGCTGGCGTTCGCTCCCAGCCGGCCGGGCCGCGTCTATGCGCTCGTGGACGCGAAGCCGGGCGGTCTCTATCGTCTCCGACGACGGCGGCGCTGCGTGGCGCCGCGTGAGCGGCGATCGCCGCATCTGGGAGCGCGGCTGGTACTTCGGCGGGCGTGACCGTCGACCCGAAGAACGCCGACGTCGTCTACGCCTGCAACACGGCGATGCTACCGGTCGACCGACGGCGGCACGACCTTCTCGCCGTTCAAGGGCGCTCCGGGAGGCGACGACTACCACGAGCTCTGGATCGATCCCGAGCGATCCGGCGCCGCATGATTCTCGGCGAGCGACCAGGGGGCGGCGGTCAGCGTCGACGGCGGCGAGACGCTGGAGCTCCTGGTACAACCAGCCGACGGCGCAGTTCTACCACGTCGCCACCGACGACCGGTTCCCGTACTGGATCTACGGCGCGCAGCAGGACACCGGCGCCGCGGCGACGCCGGTGCGCACCGACTCCCTCGCGCTGACGCAGCGCGACTGGCGGCCCATCGCGGCGGGCGGCGAAAACGGCTACATCGCGCCCGACCCGCGCGACCCCGACATCCTCTTCGGCGGCAGCGTCGGACGCTCGACGCGACGACGCACCAGGAGCAGGACGTGGATCCCGACGCTCGCCCACCCGGGCGACTACCGCGGCGAGTGGACGCTGCCGCTGTCCTTCTCGCCGACGAACCCGCACGCGCTCTACTTCGCGCAACCAGTTCGTCTTCCGCACGACCGACGGCGGCCGCCACTGGGACCGCATCAGCCCGGACCTCACGCGCGAGGCTCCCGGCGTGCCGGCCACGCTCGATCCCGTCGACGGCGGAAGACTCCGCGGAGCGCGGCCCGCGCCGTGGAGTCGTTTACGCCATCGCTCCTCGCGTTCCTGCGCGACGGGATGCCTCTGGTGCGGCACCGACGACGGCCTCCTCTGGCTGACGCGCGACGACGGCGCGCACTGGGAGAACGTCACGCCGCCCGCGCTGACGGCCTGGTCGAAGGTCGGCGATCATCGAGCCCTCCCACTTCGATCGCCGAGACCGCCTACGCCGCGGTCGACCGGCACCGCCTGGACGACGTCGATCCCTACATCTACCGGACCCGCGACGGCGGAAAGCGCTGGAGCGCGTCGCCGCGGGGATTCCCTCCGGCAGCTTCGTCAACGTGGTCCGCGAGGATCCCGAGCGCCGCGGCCTGCTCTACGCGGGGACGGAGACCGGCGTCTTCGTCTCCCTCGACGACGGCGATCACTGGCAGAGCCTCCAGGCGAACCTCCCCAACTGCTCGGTCCGGGACATCGCGGTGCGGCAGGGCGACGTCGTGCTCGCGACGCACGGCCGCGCGTTCTGGGTCCTCGACGACGCGAGCCCGCTGCGTCAGCTCGACGCGAAGGCCGCGGCCGCGGAGGTCTGGCTCTTCGCGCCGCGGAAGGCGATTCGCCTGAACCCGGCGCCCTTCCAGGGCACGCCCGATCCGAAGGACGAGCCCCGCGCCGAGAACCCGCCGGGCGGCGCCGTCCTCGACTACGTGCTGAAGACGGCGTCGGCGACGCCCGTCTCGATCGAGATCCTCGATGCGAAGGGCGAGCGCGTCCGGAAGTTCTCGAGCGACGACCCGGAGGAGGGTCCCGATCTTCAGAAGATCCAGACGACTCCGGACTGGTCCCCGCCGCACGAGCCGCCCTCCGCCTCGGCCGGCGCGCACCGCTTCGTGTGGGACCTGCGGTATGAGACGCCCAGGGCGCTCGTGTCGCGGCGCCGTCGAGAGGCCGCCGGCCTCTGGGCCGCGCCCGGGACCTACACGGTGCGCCTCACGGCCGGCGGCCGCACCTTGCAGCAGCCGCTCGTCCTGGCGCGGGACCCGCGCATCGCCGCCACCGACGCGGACCTCGTCCGCCAGCTCGACCTCGCGCGAGAGATCCAGAACGAGCGCTTGCGGGTCGCGGAGGCCTTGCGCGAGGCGGAGGGAATCCGTCGGGGCATCGCGAGCCTGCCGCCGGCGGACGGTGCGGCGCGCGAGGCCATCGCGTCATTTTCTCGCGCGCTCGAGGAGGCCGCCGGGCCGCCCGCCGAGGGAGAAGGGTTCTTCGAGGAGCACGAGGCCGAGCCGACGAACCTGCGGCGCATTGCGTCCGAGCTCGACCGCTACGAGCGGACGGTCGAGAGCGCGGATGCGGCTCCGACACCCGACGCGGCGGCCGCCCTCGCGCGGCGTCGCGAGGAGGCCGCGGCGGGACTCGCTCGCTGGCGCGGCTTCCTGGAGAAGGAGCTGCCCGCCGTGAACTCCGCGCTCCGCGCGGCCCGGATGCCGGTTCTCGCGACGCACTGAGCCTCGAGACCGGAGAAGAGGCGGGCGGAGCCGGGCCGGGCTCCGCCCATGCGAAGAGCAAAGAGCGAGGCTGCGGCTCAGCGGCCCGGGGCGGACTTCGCTTGTGCCGTGGCCTCCGGCATCGAGCACTGATACGCGGTTCCACTGCGCGCGCCGTCGGCGGAAATCAGGAGCGTGTTGCCGCCCTTGTTCCGAACCGCCTCGGTCAGATCGCGCTGAATGTCGTAGTCCGGCGTGAGGTCGTTCGCATGAACCTCTCCTACCGACTGGCACGACGCGACCGTGGACGTGCTCTTCGTCACGGCAACGGCCTGGAATCCGTTCTGCGCGCACGCCGCCATCATCACCAGCGACGCTGTGGCCAAAAGTCCCATCGTCATCGATCGTTTCACTTTGTCCCCCTTTGGTTTCGTATTCGTTTCCGTTCCCTCCATCCAAGACGAACGCAGAGCGCGAAGGTTTCGTCTCATGCGCGTTCGAGGTCGGCCGAGCGCATTGGCACAATCGGTGCAATCGGCATTCCAGGGACGGCGGCGAGCGATCACTGTGCCGCAGCATGATGCGCGATGTGGACGTGCATTGCTCAGGGCGTAGCGTGATGCGCAATGCGACGCAAAGGGCGCGTCTCGATCTTCGCGCTCGCGAAGCCCCGACGCGCGCGACGCGTTGCGCGAGCGCATTGCGTGCGTGAGTTTCATGCGCGACCTCGGCCGACGTCGGCAGCGTCGATGACCTCGACGCCGCGACGCACGTCTCACGTCGTCTTGCTCCTGCCCGCAAACACGACGACTCGCCGAGTCGGCGCGTGAAGTCGATCTCGTGTCTCTGCACATCATCGTGTGCACGCGCGCTCCTCGCGCGGCGGCGGACTTGGAGTAGCCGCGAGCGAGAGATTTCGGCGAGACCCAAAAAAAAGATTCCTTCGGTTGAACGCCGTGTTATAAGGAGATGAAATTCCTTGTGAGGTGGTTCCCGAGAATGTGTCCTTTCGGCAATTCTTTCGAGGTCAAGCGGGCGCGATGAAGCGCCCGCTTCTCGTTTCAGCGCTCCACCGGACGAATACGCTCGAACGGAGGTCGCCGATGAAGCAGACGCGCTGGATCCGGGAATCCGAGGCACGAAAAGGAAGGATCCTCGCGCGGATCGCCGGCCTCGGCTTCTATCTGTTTGCCGCTCAGGCGCTTTTGACCGCGGGCGTAGGGCTCGAGGTCTACTTCGGCGGCGGCTCCGCCGCGGATCTCCTGCTCCCGGCGGCCTCGGTGCTGCTCGCGGGGTGTTACGCCTGTGTCGGGTTCTACCTGCGCCGCTACCGCGTGTGGGCCCGCAACTTCGCGCTGGCGTTCTCCGCCGCGATCGTTTTCGCGTTCCCCTACGGCACCGCGATCGGGGCCCTCGTCGTCCTGAGCCTCGCGCTGGCCAACCGGGCCGACGCGTTCGGAACGCGTCCGGTCGCCGCAGAGGCCGCACCCCTGGCCGCCGAACCGACGCCGTTCGTCGCGGTCCCGGCTCTCGTCGTCGCCGACGAGACTCCGCTTCCGAGCTTTGAGCTGGAGTTCGCCTCCGAACACGCCGGCTGAGGCCGGCGAGGGACTCGCCCGCCGGGTCGTTCCGAGCACCGTTGCGATCCCGGGAGGCTGGCTGTCCGCCGTCCCCGCCCCCGCTCCGCGGCTGCGGATCGATCCCTTCCGCCTGGGACGGACTCCCGTCACGAACCTCGAGTTCGGCGCCTTCCTCGCAACTGGAGGACTCCCCGCGCCGCCGTGGTGGGGCGATCCGCGATTCGCCGGCGCTCGCAAGCCCGTGGTCGGCGTGAGCTGGGATGACGCGGCCGCGTTTTGCGAGTGGCTGAGCGCGGGAGACGCCGCCGCGGCGGCGGCCGCCTCCATGGCCCAATCCGCGGATCCGCCGGCGCTCGGGCGCTGGCGGTTGCCGACCGGCGCGGAGTGGGAGTTCGCGATGCGAGGGGGACAGCCCACGCCCGATCCCCGCACGCCATGGGGGGCCGCGGTGCCGGAGGGCGAGATCCCGGAGGGGCCGCTCGAGGGACCGTGGGAGACGGGCCGGGGCACGCCCAACGGATACGGGGTCCTGGATCCCGGGACGATGGTCCACGAGTGGTGCCTGAACTGGAGCGCGGATGGGCCCTCGGGCGCCGGGCCGCGCCGCCGCGCCAGCAAGGGCGGGTCCTGGCGTCACGCGGTCCGCTGGTCCGCGCCCTCCGCCTCGAGCAGCCTGCCGCCCGACTTCCGCTACCCGGACTACGGCTTTCGCGTCTTGCGCGAGATCCTCGCACCGGCGCCGTGACGGCGGCTCGGTCGGTGACCCATTTCGCGACCCGGCATACAGTAGAGGCGAGGCGCGATCCGGCGGCGCCGCAGAAGAGGAGGAGGCGTGCTCAACCAAACCCTCACGACCACCGCCCTGGACCTGCCCGGCCATCGGATCACGCGCAATCTCGGCATCGTCCGTGGCATCGTCGTGCGCTCGCGCAGCATCGTTGGCACGGTCGGCGCCTCGATCCAGAGTCTCTTCGGCGGCAACATCACGCTCTGGTCGGAAATGTGCGAGCACGCGCGGCAGGAGGCCTTCGAGCTCATGTCGCGCCACGCCGAGCAGATGGGCGCGAACGCCATCATCGGGTTCCGCTACGACGCGACCGAAGTCTCGGCCGGAGTCACCGAGGTGCTGGCCTACGGCACGGCCGTCATCGTCGAGATGGACCGCTGAGGCGCTGAGAGGAAGATGAGCGGCGAAGCCCCGACCCAGGGCATCGGGATCGTGATGCTGGGAGTGCGCGAGCTTCCGCGCTCCGTCGCGTTCTACCGCGACACGCTCGGGCTCGCGCTCTCGTTCGCCTCCGACGAGTTCGCGTTTCTCCGGGCCGGTGCGATCACGCTGGGGCTGCGCGAGGCGGCGGATCTGCTCGAGCCGCGCGAGGACGGGCGCACCGAGCTCGTCTTCGCCGTGGAGGACGTGGACCGCGCCTATGCGCTCCTGCGGGAGCGGGGCGTCGCCTTCCGAATCGCGCCCCGGATCGTCACAGGGGACCAGCTCGCCGCGGACTTCCGCGATCCGGACGGCCATGTGCTCTCGATCTTCGGCCGGCGCATGGCCTCGGCGGCAGCCGTGAAGAACGACAAGAAAGGCGAGGGGATGGAGCGATGAAGAGCATCCTGATCTGGGTCCTGCTGGGCGCGCTCCTCGGGATCGTCGCGGCTTCCTTCATCGTGCCGCCGATGCTCTCCTGGTACAACGAGGCGGGCTATCTCTCCAAGAACGGCCAGCCGGCCGCCATGGTCAACCTGCCGGACGTGGTGCGCTACACGACGAGCCGGCTGATCCGCGGCCAGCTGATCGGGGGCGGCATCGGCGCGGTCCTCTTCTTCGTCCTGGGTCTCGCGTTCGGCGGCCGGGGACGCAAGCGTACGACCGCGGCCCCACCCGCGCCGACCATCCACTAGTCCGCGAAGGAGGCGTGCGGCCTGCTTCGTTCAGTGGTCGCAGGCGCGCTCAACGCGCCCAATGATCGAACGCCGCGCGAGCGATCTTCGCGATGACCTTCTCGCGCTCCGCGAGCGGCCGATCGGACCCGCGAAGGAGAACCGCGATCGCGAGGTGTCCGCGCTGGCCGGGCAGGGTCACGAGCCCCACGTCGTTGGTGCAGACGTTGCGCTTCCCGAGCTCGCCGCCCGTGCCCGTGCGGTGAGCGACCGGCGTCCCCGGGGGGAGGTCGCCCTTGAGCCGCTTCGGCCCCGTCCGGGTCTTCTCGAGGAGGCCGAGGAGCCGCGCGCGGCTCTCGGGCGAGAGGCGGCGTCCCTCCTGGGCGTCGCGAAGCAGCAGGACGAGCGCGTCCGCGGTGGCCGTGTCGCGGGGGTCCGCGAGGAATCGGTCGAAGGCCTCGCGGCGCCGATCCTCGGGAACCCGCGCGAAGGAGTCCTCGAGCGTCTTCAGAGACCAGGTGGCGCGGGGCGGAGGCGACGCGCCGAAGGTGTCGAAGGCGAGCTCGGCCTCGGAGCGGTCGACGCGGATGCCGGAGAGCCCCGCCTCGTCGAGCTGCGCCGTGACCGCCTCGGGCCCTCCCGCCAGCGGGAGGAGCTTGTCCGCGGCGGTGTTGTCGCCGTCGACGAGCATCGCCTCGAGCAGCTCGCCGATGGAGAGCGTGATTGCCGCGTTGGGCGCCCGCTCCGCGATCGGGCTCTGCCCCGTGCGCAGGTCCGCGGGAGAGAGGGCGATGCGCTGGTCCAGCCGGACGACCCCACGATCCACGCGGCGCAGGAGCTCGTACGCCACGGGAAGCTTGAAGACGCTGGCCATCGGCAGCGCCTCGGCGCCTCGCACCGAGGCCGCGCGGCCCGATTCGACGTGCAGGATCGAGACCCCGACCGTGCCGCCCGCGCCCTCCGCGAGGGCGGCGATGGTCCGCTCGAGGGCCTCGCGCGACTCGGCCGGGGCCGCGTGCAGCGCCAGGAGGAGAAGGAGCATCCGCACGGGGCGAGTATAGGGGGAGGCGACGAGGCAAAAGGGGCCGGCGGCCCGCAGGCCGCCGGCGCGAGAGGATCGCGAGAGGACCAGTCGATCGCGGGTCCAAGGTTAGGATTCACAGCGCCGGGCGCGGACGGATTTCATGCGACTCTCATCGAGCCTTGAGGTGTTCTTCATCGAATGACTGCCGACGACTCCATTTACCGCATCGACGGCCCCGGTGACGCGCCGCACACGCTCGTGCTCGCGCACGGGGCGGGCGGCCCGATGGATTCGCCCTTCCTGAATCGGGTCGCGTCCGGCCTCGCGGCGCTCGAGATACGCGTCGTGCGCTTCGAGTTTCCCTACATGGCGCGTCGGCGCGAGTCGGAGGGGCGCGGCGCCGGCGCTCCGGACCGGCCGCCCGTACTCGAGGCGCGCTGGAAGGAGGTCGTCGCGCACTTCGGCGGCGGCCCGCGGCTCTTCATCGGAGGCAAGTCGATGGGCGGCCGGATCGCGAGCATGGTCGCGGACGAGGTCGGCGCGCGCGGGCTCGTGTGTCTGGGTTACCCGTTTCATCCGCCCGGTGCTCCCGCCAAGCTCCGCACCGCGCACCTCGCGTCGCTCGAGACCCCTACCCTGATCCTCCAGGGGACGCGGGACGCCTTCGGGAGCCGCGAGGATATCGCCGGGTACGCCCTGTCGCCGGCGATCGCGGTGCACTTCCTACGAGGGCGGCGATCACTCCTTCAAGCCGCCGGCCCGCTCCGGACGCACGGAGGCGGAGAACCTGGCCGAGGCCATCGCGGCGATTGGAGAGTTCCTCCGGGCGCACTAGGCGTTTCGCTGCAACCTCGTCCGCGGCGAGCGTGTTGGAGCCCTCGAGGGGAAGGCGCATGATCGTTCCGTTTCGCTCCGAAACGCCGGAGCCGGTGCTCGCGGATCTCCGCGAGCGGCTGGCGCGGACGCGCTGGCCGGATGAGCCCGAGGACGAGGCCGGCGAGGCGTGGCGTCTGGGGACGGCGGCCGCGCCGCTGCGCGCGCTGGTCGAGCGTTGGCGCGACGGCTTCGACTGGAGACGCGTCGAGGCGAGGATCCACGCGGTGCCCAACTTCCTCGCCGAGATCGGCGGCGCGCGCATCCACTTCCAGCACGTCCGCGGCCGCGGGCCGCGCCCGTTTCCTCTGATCGTCACGCACGGCTGGCCCGGCTCCTTTCTCGAGATGGAGAGGGTCGTGCCGCTGCTCGCGGATCCCGCGGCCCACGGAGCGGACGCGGACGATGCCTTCGACGTCGTGGTGCCGTCCCTGCCGGGCTACGGCTACTCGGACCCGCCGCGCCGGAGGGGCATGAATCCGATCCGCATCGCGCGGCTCTGGCTCGATCTGATGGCGGAGCTCGGCTACGAGCGCTTCGGCGCGCAGGGCGGCGACTGGGGCGCGACCGTGGCGACGCGGATGGCTCTTCAGGATCCGCGCCGCGTCGCCGGCATTCATCTCAACTACCTCCCGGGGTCGTACGCCCCGTCGCTGGACGCGAGCACGCGCCCGCTCTCCGCAACCGAGCGGGAGTTTCTGAGCGAGCGCGACCGGTGGCGCGAGGAGGAGGGCGCGTACGGCCACATCCAGGCGACGCGGCCGCAGACGCTCGGCTACGCGCTGGTGGACTCGCCGGTCGGCCTCCTCGCCTGGATCGTGGAGAAGCTGCGCGCCTGGAGCGACTGCGGGGGCGATCTCTTCGCGCGGTTCTCGATGGACGAGGTCCTCGCGCACGCGACGCTCTACTGGGTGACGGGGTCGATGCCGTCCGCGATGCGCTTGTACGCCGAGGGACGCGACGTCCCGCTGCGTTTTGGACCGGGCGAGCACGTCCCGGTCCCCTGCGGCGTGGCGCAGTTCGCGAAGGAGGCGCCGATGCCGCCCCGCGAATGGGCCGAGCGCGCCTACGACATCGTCCGCTGGACGGAGTTCCCCCGCGGCGGCCACTTCGCCGCGATGGAGGAGCCCGAGCTCCTCGCCGAGGACGTCCGAGCGTTCTTCCGGCCGCTGCGCGGCTAACCCGCTGCGAACGGCGACTCTCGGGCGACGGGAGCCGCGCCCGGGTCGGGGTCGCCCCGGGGGCGCGGAAACTCCTGCCCTCAGGGTACATCCGATGCGGCCCCCGGCGTGCAGGGTCGGCGCCGTTGGGTGTAGGTTTAGGGCGTGGCACGAGGATGGGGAAAGAGCGAAGAGGACGTCGGCGCCGACAAGGAGCATGCCCGGGAGGCCGCGGAGAAGTCCGCGGCGAGACCCTCGCGGCGTCATGCGGCCGAGCTCGCGCGCCGCAGGTCCCTGCAGCTCTCGCTGGCGCGGATCGACGACCTTCTGCGCAAGACGGCGAGTGAGCCCCGGAGGCACGCGCTCGAGGCGGCTCGCGCAGAGCTGCTGGAGCGCCTGGAACAGGCCCAGCCCGCTCACTGACCGCCGATGAAGATCGCGACCTGGAACGTCAACGGCATCCGGGCGCGCCAAGCGCAGGTCCACGACTGGATCGCGCGCGAGCGACCCGGACGTCGTCTGCCTGCAGGAGATCAAGGCCACGCCCGAGCAGATCCCGGCGCTGCTCTTCGAGTCCGAGGGCTACTGGTGCTACTGGCACGGCGGCAAGGGCTACTCCGGCGTCGCGCTCCACGTCAGCAGCGACCTCGCGCCCGAGCGCGCCCGCCTTCGCGCACCCCGCCTTCGACTACGAGAACCGCATCGTGACGGTCGACAGCGTCGGGCGACGTCGACGCTGGCCTCGGTCTACGTCCCCGAACGGCGGCAAGGACTTCCGCGCCAAGATGCGCGTTCCTCGAGGCGCTGGACGCGTATGCGGCCGGCGTCCAGGCGCGCGGGCGGCCAGCTGCGTGCTCTGCGGCGACCTGAACGTCGCGCGCGACCGACGTCGACGTGCATCCCAAGGAGCGCAAGCCGCGCGCCATCGGGCAGCTCGCCGACGAGCGCGCGCTGATCGAGCGCGATCCTCGTCCCGCGGCCTCGTCGACGTCGGCCGCGACGCTCGACCCCGACAACGACGGGCTGTTCACCTGGTGGGCGCCGTGGCGCAACATGCGCCAGCGCAACATCGGCTGGCGGCTCGACTACGTCCTCGCGAGCGACGCGCTGGCCGGCCGCGCCACCGAGTGCGCGGTGCGCGCCGACGTCGGCACGAGCGACCACGCGCCGGTGGTCGCCGTCTTCGGGAGCTGACGCGCGGGGCCGCGGCTCCTACTTGCCGCCCGCCCTCACGACCTCGTAGTGGGCGACCCCGGGCTCGACCTCGATCAGGAACTCGGCGTCGCGCGGCATGAGGACGGCCTTCTGATAGTCCGCGCCCGCGAAACGCTTCACGGCGTCGAGCGACTCCCAGTAGGAGATGACGACGAAGTCCGTCTTCGCGCCGTCGGTATGCCGGAGGACCTCCACGCCGTGGTTGCCCTCGGTCGCCAGGATCTTCTTGACGCCGGTCGCGTCGAGGTACTTCTCGTAGGCGTCGGCCTTGGCCGTGAGCGTGCGGCCGTGCCAGAGCCGCGCGATCATCCGCTTGGTCTTCGTCTTCGCGTCCGGGCTGGCGCTGGCCGACGGCTGGGCGAGGAGGGCGCCCCGTCCCATCCCTCCGCAGCCCTGTGCGCCGGCGCGGGCGGTCAGGAGCAGCGCCGCGGCGACTCCGATCAGGGCGAAACGAACCCGTTTCTGCATGAGCCTCTCCTTTTGCGATTCGACCTTCGAGCTTAGAGGAAGCCGCAAGGATAACCTCTCGGGAGTCCGGGATCCGCACCGGCCGAAACGCTAAGATCCGCCAGTGATTCCTCTCGGAGAGATCCGCGAGGCCGCGGAACGGATCCGCCGCCACGTGCATCGCACGCCGGTCTTCTCGACGGCGCAGCTGTCCGCGCGAACCGGCGTGCGGCTCTCGCTCAAGTGCGAGAGCCTGCAGAAGACCGGCTCCTTCAAGGCGCGCGGCGCGCTCAACAAGGTGCTGTCGCTCTCGGACGCGGAGCGGGGACGCGGTCTCGTGACCGTCTCGGCCGGTAACCACGCGGCGGCGGTGGCGTGGGCCGCCTCGGTCGCCGGCTGCGCCGCGGTCGTGGTCATGCCGACGGACGCCCCGCGCTCCAAGCTCGATGCGGTGCGCGGCTACGGCGCGGAGATCGTCCTCCACGACGACCGCCCGACGCTGTTCGACAAGCTGAACGAGGTTCGCGCGGCGCGCGGCCTGACGTTCGTCCATCCCTTCGACGATCCCGTCGTCCTGGCCGGCGCCGGCACGGCGGGGCTCGAGATCGCCGAGGACGTTCCCGACGTCGAGCTCGTCGTGGTCCCGGTCGGAGGCGGCGGGCTCCTGTCCGGCGTCGCGTCCGCGATCAAGCAGATGAGGCCCGGCGCGCGCGTGGCGGCGGTCGAGCTCGCCGACGGCCCCGGGCTCGCGCCCGCGATCGCCGCCGGAAAGCCCGTCCCCGTCCGCCGGCCGGCGACCATCGCCGACGGCATGACGCCGCCGTTCGTCGGCGCGCTGCCGCTCGCCATCGCGCAGGAGGCGGTGGACGAGATCGTGACCGTCACGGAGGCCGAGATCCTCGAGGGCATGCGCCTCCTGATGACCCGAGCGAAGCTCTACGTGGAAGGCTCGGGCGCCGCGGCGACGGCGGCGCTCGTCGCGGGCAAGGTGGGCATCCCGAACCCGAAGGGCTGCCGCGTCGTCGCGCTCGTGTCGGGCGGCAACATCGACGTCTCGCAGCTCGCGGCGCTCTCGGGTTCCGAATCCAAAATCCAAAATCCAAAATCCAAAATCGGAAATTCCTAGGCCGCCGACAGGCTCCTGCCGCGGTAGACCTGCGTCGCGTAGCCCACGATCGCGCCCACGATCGCTCCGGGCAGCATGATCTCGAAGTAGTAGTGCTTGCCCCCCGGCTGCGGCATCGCGGCGACGAGGAACGCCAGGAAGAGCCCGAGCGCCAGCCCGAACACGACGCCCCAGGTCAGCGAGTGGACCTTCTTCGAGAAGAAACCGATCGCGAGGCCGGCGACGAGGCCCTTGAAGGTCGAGCCGATGACGATGCCGAGCAGCGCGTTGCGCACCTCGGGCGTGAAATAGGCCGTGAGGCCGTCGAAGACTCCGAGGATCCCGCCGAGGAGAAGACCCAGAACCGGTTTGCTCATGATTCCTCCCACCGTTCTATTCCACATCGCCGGGAAATCCTTTAAGGCGTCCGTCCGTGCGAGAAGATGAGCAAGACAGTCCGGATGACCAGGTACGCCAGGATCAACAGGATCGCGGCGCGGTAGCGCGTGAAGACCCGCCCGGCCCGTTCGAGGACTCCCTCGGAGTGCGCCAGCACGCGCTCGCCCTCGAGATAGCGGGTGATCTCGGCGGAGAGCTCCTCGGCGGTCGCGTAGCGATCCTCGGGGCGCACCGCGCACGCCTTCCGAACGACCGCCTGAAGCGCCCGGGGGCGGGAGGCCTCCGGGAGGAGCAGGAATCTCAGGACTCCTCCCAGCGCAAAGATGTCCGCGCGCGGGCCGGTGCGCCCGACGGCGCCCTCGGCCTGCTCGGGCGCCATGTAGTTGGCGGTGCCGACGACGGTACCGTCCTCCGTTTCGGCGCCGGTTGCCGCCCGGCCACCGCCGGACGGCGCCGCGCTCGTTGCGGTCGCCTCAGCGACGATTTTCGCGACGCCCCAGTCCATCACCAGGACCTCGCCGAAGGATCCGACCATGACGTTCTCGGGCTTCAGGTCGCGGTGGATCACGCCGCGCGCGTGCGCGAACGCGACGGCCTCGCAGATCCGGCGGAAGATCCGGAGGCGCTCCGGAAGGGGAAGCGTCGCCGCGAGCCCATCGAGCCGCGCGCCGTGGACGCGTTTCATCGCGTAGAAGATGCGCCCGTCGGGGAGGGCGCCCGCGTCGTGCACGGGAACGATCCCGGGATGCTCGAGCCCGGCCAGGATGCGCGCCTCGCGCAGCATGCGCTCCGCGGCCTCCGGCGCCGAGGCCGCGGTCGCGACGACCTTCAGCGCCACGCGGCGTCCGAGCGCCGTGTCCTCGGCGAGGTAGACCGTGCCCATGCCGCCGCGGCCGAGCTCGCCGAGGAGGCGGTACTTGGTCGCGCCGAGGTCGGGCCACTCGGCCACGCGGCGAAGGTGCGCGACGGTCGCGTTGGAAAGCCACCTCACGGGGCGACTCCCGGGCTGCGCGCCTTCACGGCGCGACCTCCAGGCTGCGCGCCTTCACGGCGCGACTCCCAGGCTGCGCGCCTTCACGGCGCGACTCCCAGGAGGCGGCGCGCCTCCTCGCGGAACTCGCGGTCGTTCGCGGTGATCTCCCGGAGCTTCTCGAGCACGATCCGGCGGAACTCGCGGCGCGCGAAGGCCAGGAAGTTGGTCACCTGGGTGACGGGGATGTGAAACTCCTCGGCCAGCCTCTCGTAGCTCTGCTTCTCGTCTCCGTCCCGGTCGAGCTCGTAGCGCTCGAAGAGCCGGTACGGAAGGTCCTTGCCGCGCAGCAGGCACTCCTCGCGGAGTTTCTCGATCGAGAGCGCGAACAGGCTGCGCACGAACTCGTCGTGGAAGACGTCCTCCGGGCTGCGGTCCGCCGACGCGGGCTCGCGGTGCAGCTCGCTCTCCGCGTCCGCGAAGTCGAGGGCGAGGAGGGCCGCGCCCGGCGAGCGCTTCTGGCGGTTCGCGGCCTTCTTCTCGTTGGCGACGAAACGCTCGAGGCACGTGCGCAGGTACGTGCGGAAGCTGCCGCGGGCGGGGTCGTATCCGTCGAAGAAGTCCTTCTCGATCGCGCGCGCGAAGAATCCCTGCGTCAGATCCTTGGCGTCCTCGTTCGACTCGCCGAAGCGGAGGCGGAGATATTTGTACGCCGGCTTCCAGTACGTCTCCACCAGGATCGCGAGCCCGCGCTCTCGCTCGAGCAGATCGGGACTCTGCGCCGCGAGCACGGCGGAATCGCGCGTGGCGGGAAAGCGGTCCCCGCGACCTCCGATGCCGGTGTCTTCCCTCATGGGTCTTGCGGTATATGGTACGAGCGTGACCGCCGATGCGACAGCCGTCGCCGCCGCAAACCTCGCCTTTTACAGGGCCCTGGAGGCCCGCGACCTGGCGACCATGGGCCGGATCTGGCTCCAGGACGAGTCGGCGAGCTGCGTCCACCCGGGCTGGCACCGGCTCGACGGATGGGATGAGATCCAGCGATCCTGGGAGAACATCTTCTCCAACTCGCGGCCCTGGACCGTGGCCTGCGAGGACGTTCGGATCGCCGTGGCGGGGGACCTCGCGTGGGTCACGTGCGTGGAGGTCATCGTGCCGTTCGGCGCCGACGAAGGGGCTGACGCCGCCCGCATGCAGGCGACCAACCTTTTCGGCCGCGTCGATGGCGAGTGGCGCCTGCTGCATCATCACGCGTCGCCGTCTCCCACCGAAGCCGTGATGCCGGAAGAACCGGTGAATTGAGCCGCACAGTCCGAAGGACGGTGCGGGTCATCCTGACCCCGAGCCCTGCGAGGGGAAGGATCCCGAACTTTAAAGGAGCAGCATGCGCGTCGTTCTCTGGATCCTGTTCGGCGTGATCGTTCTGGTCGGAGGCGTTCTCGGCTGGCTGGCGCTGCGGTCGCCGGCGCAGCGGCCTCCGTCGGCGGAGCGGATCGAAGTCACCCCGGAGAGGCTGGCCCGCGGCCAGTACCTCACGCTCCACGTGGTCGACTGCATCGGCTGCCACTCCGACTTTCACTACGACCGCTTCGCCATGCCCGTGAAGGCGGGCACGGAGGGACAGGGCGGATACCCGTTCGACAAGAGGCTGGGCGTGCCCGGCGTGGTGCAGGCGCAGAACATCACGCCGGACCCGGAGTTCGGCCTCGGCCACTGGACCGACGGCGAGGTCATCCGCGCGGTGCGCGAGGGCGTCGACCGCAAGGGCCAGGCGCTGTTTCCGATGATGCCGTACGAGCAGTTTCGGGAGATGAGCGACGAGGACGTGCGCTCGGTCGTGGCCTACCTCCGAACCTTCAAGCCGATCCGCAAGGAGGTGGCCGCCCGGCGGCTCGATTTCCCGGTCAACCTCCTGATCAAGTTCGCTCCGAAGCCGGTCGACGGACCGGTCGCCACGCCGGACGCGAAGGACAGCCTCGCCTACGGCAAGTACCTCGTCACGATCGCGGGCTGCGGCGTCTGCCACACGCCGCACGACTCCAAGGGACAGCCCCTGCTCGACCAGAAGTTCTCGGGCGGCTGGGAAATGCTGGGGCCCTGGGGGCGCGTCGTGAGCGCGAACCTCACGCCCGATCCCGACAACTACATGGGGCAGGCGAGCCGGGACGAGTTCATCGGGCGGTTCAAGTCCTTCGAGTCGCTCGACGGAGAGAACGCGCCGGTCGCGACGCAGGGGCGCAACACGGTCATGCGGTGGCCGGCGTACGCGGGCATGACGCGCGAGGACCTGGGCGCGATCTACGACTACCTGAAGACGGTGAAACCCATGAAGAAGAAGATCAACTCGTTCCCGGACGCGCCCCTGGCGAATTAGAAACGAGACGCGCATGAAGGCGATCCGGGTCCACGCTCCGGGCGGCGTCGAGGCGCTTCGCTTCGAGGACGTTCCCGAGCCCGCGCCGAAGCCGGGCGAGGCGCTCGTCCGCGTCGAGGCGGCGGGCGTGAACTTCATCGACGTCTACCACCGCACGGGCCTCTACAAGGCGACCCTCCCGGCGACGCTCGGACAGGAGGGCGCGGGCGTCGTCGAGGCGGTCGGCGCCGGCGTGACGGAGGTCCGGCCGGGGGACCGCGTGGCCTGGGCCGGGTCGGGCGTCTTCGGGTCCTACGCCGAGAGGGCCGTCGTGCCGGCGGATCGTCTCGTTCGCCTGCCGGAAGGCGTGAGCGCGCGGCAGGGCGCCGCCGTCATGCTCCAGGGAATGACGGCCCACTACCTCGCCTGCTCGACCTATCCGCTGAAGGCGGGCGACGTCGCGCTCGTGCACGCCGCCGCGGGAGGAGTCGGTCTGCTGCTCTGCCAGATCGGGACGATGCGCGGGGCCCGCGTGCTCGGGACGACGTCGACGCCCGAGAAGGCGGCGCTCGCGCGGGAGGCGGGCGCCGCGCAGACGATCGACTACACGCGGGAGGACTTTGCGGCCGAGGCGCGGCGCGCCACCGGCGGCCGCGGGGTCGACGTCGTCTACGACTCGGTCGGCAAGACGACGTGGGAGAAGAGCCTCGACAGCCTCGCGCGTCGCGGGATGCTGGTGCTCTTCGGCCAGTCGAGCGGCCCGGTGCCGCCGCTGGACCCGCAGATCCTGTCGCAGAAGGGCTCGCTCTATCTGACCCGGCCCACGCTCGGCCACTACACCGCCACCCGGGAGGATCTGACCTCGCGGGCCGGCGAGGTGCTGGAGTGGGTCCGGGAGGGCAAGCTGCGCGTGCGCATCGACCGCGAGTTCCCGCTCCGGGACGCCGCCGCCGCGCACGGCGCGCTCGAGGGCCGTGCGACGACCGGCAAGGTCCTCCTCGTGCCCTAGCCGGCCGCCCGCGATCACGGCCGGGCCGGTATGAAATGATTCCCGGGCTGGCGAAAGCGTAAGCGCAAGCGCACACGGAGGCGGAAGCGCCGTGATTCTCGTGACGGGAGCCACCGGGAAGGTCGGACAGGAGGTGGTCCGGCAGCTCGCGGCCGCCGACGTCCCTCTCCGCGCGTTCGTCCGCGATCCGCTGCGGGCCTCGCACATCCGCCTTCCCGGAGTCCAGATCGCGGTGGGCGACCTCTCGAAGCCGGAGACCCTCGACGCGGCCATGGAGGGGATCGATCGCCTCTTCCTCCTGTCGGCGCCGGACCCCGACCAGGTCAACCTGCAGAGCAACGCGATCGACTCGGCGCGGCGGATGGGCGCGCGGCACGTCGTGAAGGTCTCGGTGGCGGGCGGACCCGACGCGGGCACGCAGATCGGCCGCTGGCACTGGACGACGGAGACTCAGCTCAAGGACTCGGGACTGGAGTTCACGATCCTGCGTCCGACCTCCTACATGCAGCAGCTGTTCCTCTTCGCGCCGTCGATCGCGGCGACCGGCTCCTTTGCGCTCCCGATGGGCGCCGGGGCGGTGGCGGTGGTGGACACGCGCGACGTGGCCGCGGTGGCCGTCCGCGCGCTGACCGAGCCGGGACACGAGCATCGCATCTACGACCTGACCGGGCCCGAGGCGCTGACCTTCGAGCAGATGGCCGACGAGCTCTCGCACGCGACCGGGAAGAAGATCAGCTACGTGCACGTGCCGCCCGAGTACGCGCGCAAGCAGCTCCTCCAGATGGGCCAGCCGCGCTGGCTGGTCGAGGACATGATCGTGCTGTGCGCGTCCTTCCGCGAGGGATACGGAGCCGCGGTCTCCACGGCGGTGCGGGACGTGACGCACCACTCGCCGCGCCCGTTTTCGGAGTTCGCGCGGGACTTCGCGCCGGTCTTTCGCGAGGGACGGTAGGCGGCAGGGCGGAATCCTCGGAGGAATCACCATGCAGATCACCAGGCGCGAGGCCGACGTCAAGATCGACGGCCGCCCCATGCGGATCGTCGTCGCGGCGCCTCGCGACAAGGGGAGGCATCCCGGGATCCTCCTCTACTCGGAGATCTTTCAGCTGACGGCCCCGATCCGGCGCTCGATGGAGCGCCTGGCGGGGTACGGGTTCGTCGTCGCGGCGCCCGAGATCTACCACCGGATCGAGCCGCCCGGACTCGTCATCCCGTACGACGACGCGGGGCGGATGCGGGGGCAGGACGACGCCGCGCGGACCTCGGTCGGCGAGTTCGACGCCTCCCGCAAGGCGGCGCTCGACTGGCTCGACGGCCAGCCCGACGTCGCGGCGGGGCGGCTCGGCGCCATGGGCTTCTGCATCGGCGGGCACCTGGCGTTCCGCGCCGCGCTCGATGCGCGGGTCCGCGCCGCGGTCTGCTGCTACCCGACGGGACTGCACGACGGAAGGGTCGGGCGCGACGCCGATGCGGGATCGCTGGCGCGCGCCGACGAGATCGCCGGCCGTCTCCTCGTCGTCTTCGGCGAGGCCGACCCGCACATTCCGGAGGAGGGTCGCTGGAAGGTCGCCGAGGCGCTTCACGCCGGAACCCGGGGCGACCGCCATCGCGTCGCGCTCTATCCGGGAGAGCACGCGTTCATGCGCGACGAGGGGCCGCGGTTCGACCCCGAGGCCTGCGACGCCGTCTGGCGGGAGGCGATCGACCTGTTCCGGAGCGAGCTCTCCTGAGAGCCGCGGCGATCCGACGAGGAAACCATGAAGACCCTTCCCATCGAGCCGATCGGATCCGTCCGGGGCGGACGCAACGCCATGACCGACGACGGGTGGGGCTCGATCCGGGCCGCGATCGAGCTCGACACCGAACGCTTCACGCCCGACGCCGTCGAGGGGCTCGACGCGTTCTCCCACGTCGTGGTCGTCTACCAGTTCCACCGCGTGACCGAGCGCCAGATCCAGATGGCCGCGCGCCGTCCCCGCGAGAACCCGAAGTGGCCGAAGGTCGGCATCTTCGCCCAGCGCGGAAGCCCGCGCCCCAACCGGATCGGCGTCTCCGTATGCAAGATCCTGCGCATCGACGGGACGAGGATCGAGGTCGAGGGGCTCGACGCCGTCAACGGCTCGCCCGTCCTCGACCTGAAGCCCTACATGCGGGGGTTCGAACCGCGCGGCGACGTCCGCGAGCCCGAGTGGGCGCGCCAGATCTTCAAGCGATACTGGTGAAAGGGGGCGCCGCCCGCCCGCAACCACCGCCAGGCGGCTTGGCGCTAAACGCTCGACGCTAGACGGACGCCGAGTCCGAGAGGACCTCCCAGATCCGATCGATCCAGGCGCGGTGCTCCGGCTTCATCAGGACCGAGCGCAGGCACGTGATCCGCTCGGCGTCGCGGGCGACGCCGGCCGCCTCCAGCGCGAAGAACTCGGCGGGCAGCTCGGCGAGCGCGAGGTGAAGGCCGCGCCGCGCGGCCTCCGCGAAGATTCTGCGGGCGCGCTCGGAGCACTCCGAGACGCGGCGTCCCGCGGCCGCCCAGACGACGATGTCGAGCTCGGGCTCGAACGCGGCGACGAAGCGCCGGTCCGCGCGGACCCTTCCGGAGAGCTCGAGCGCGGCGGCGCGGCAGCTCTCAAGGCCGGCCGCAAACTCGCCGCCGCGCACGAGCGGGAGCAGCCGCTGCGTGGCCCAGAGCGCGACGGCGGCGGCGCCCGGGCGCGAGCACTCGAGGCTGATCTCGCCGAGGTGGAGCTCGCGCGAGGTGAAGTAGGTGTAGGGCGAGTCGTGCTGGTAGAAGCGGCCGACCGACGCGTCGCGGAAGAGCACGCAGCCGCAGCCGTAGGGCTGGAGGCCGTGCTTGTGCGGGTCGATCACGATCGAGTCCGCCTCGCGCAGGAGCTCGTACGCCGCCCGCGTCTCGGCGGCGAGGTTGCCGGAGAGCACGAAGTAGCCGCCGTACGCCGCGTCGGCGTGGACTCGGAGGCCGTGGCGCCGCGCGACCTCGAGGATGCGCGGCAGCGGGTCGACCGAGCCGGTCGCCGTGGTCCCGAGGGTCGCCACGACCGTGCCCACGTCTCCGCGCGCGGCGCGCGCCGCCAGCGCATCGGGATCGAGCCGGCCGCGGCCGTCGCAGGGAAGCGTCTCGAAGGGCAGGCCGAGCACGCCCGCAACGCGGCCGTGGGTGTAGTGCGCCTGGGAGGAGGCGACGACGGTCTTTCCGGGGTGGAGCCGTCCCGCGACCCAGAGTGCCTCGAGGTTCGCCATGGTGCCGCCGCTGCAAAGGTGGCCCAGAGGCGCCGGCGCTCCCGGGGCCGGCTCCGGCTCCGGTTCCGGCTCCTTCCACCCGAACATGGCCGCGATCTGGGCGACCGCCTCCTTCTCCATCGCGGAGCTCGCGCGGCCGCCGTCGAGGGCGTGGTTGTTGGGATTGATCCACTGGGCCAGCGCGTACGCGGTCCGCGCCACCGGGTGCGGCGGCTTCAGCATCTGCCCGGCGTAGAGCGGGTGGAAGTAGGGGTAGTTGTCGCGCAGCCGGCCGGCGACCTCGTCGAGGACGCGCGCGATCCCGGCGGCGGCGGGAGCCGGTTCAGCCGACTCCGGAAGGTCCCGGAAGCCCTCGTCGAGCCGGCAAAGCGCCGCACGCAGGGCGTCGAGCGAATCGGTCTCCAGCATGGCCGGTGATCATAGCCGCGCCCTGGCTGCCGTCAGCCATTCTCGGAACGCCGCGCTCTCGCGCAGCCGTGCGAAGTCGGGGTCCGCCTCGAGCGCGTCGAAGCGCCGGAAGCCGCGGTCCACGGCCCGCTGGAGGTCCGCGAGCGCCGGCTGCGGCTCGCCCGCGCGGGCGTGCGCGGCGGCGCGGTCGTAGTAGACGGCCGGCGCGTCCGGGTCGATCTCCGCGGCGACCGAGAGCATCAGCACCGCGCGGGCCCAGTCGCCGGCCTCCAGGTACCGCTGCGGCAGGTAGAACGCGGTCTGGACGCGCAGGTTCGCCAGGAGCCGTTGCGCGGAGAGCCGCTCCTCCTCGGAGTCGCCGCGTGCGGCGCGCTTGCGCAGCGTCGGAATCTGCAGCTCGCCGGCGATGCGGGCGACGGGCGGCACGGGCTCCTCGGAGGCCGAGCGGCGGAGCCTCGCCGCCAGCGTCGCCAGGTTCGAGCGGTCGCGGTCGTCGCGGCGCCGCTCCTCGCGGAGGGCCTTCTGGAGCGACGCGTCGCCGGCGAGCGCCTTAGCCCGCGCGTCGGCCGCGGCCGTGTCGAGGAGACCTCGGAAGTCGGAGGAGATCGCGGAGTAGCGGCGGAAGGCGTCGGTCCGCCGGCCGTCCTTCTCCAGCGAGATCGCGCCCTCGAGGTCGTCCTGATAGAGCGCCGCGAGCTTCTCTCGGCCGGCGTCGGCGCCGGCGCCGGGGTTCGCCGCGCGCGCCCCGCCGCGGACGGCTTGCAGCTCCATCCAGGCGAGTGCCTCGCGCGCGAGCGCGGGAGGCGGCCAGTCGTGCTCGCCCCGAAAGACGGAGAGGCGGTGGGGCGAGCCGGCGGCGGTCAGCCGCTCGTCGAGCTCCCGCATCTCGTAGTAGTTGAAGTCGCGGTCGCCCACCGTGCCGAAGTAGGCGAACGGGAGCGTCTTCGACGCCGACGTCTCGTCCGGGAACCCGGCGCCGCAGCCGACGACGCCGGCGACGCGTCCGGGGATGCGCAGGGCCATCCCGACCGCCGCGCGGCCGCCGCCGGAGAAGCCGCCGAGGTACGTGCGCCGCGGGTCGATGGCGAGCCGCGCGTGGGTATCGTTCCACATCGCCGTGACGGCGGGGGTGTTCGGATCCCCGGAGGTGTCGCTGCGCGAGTTGTAAGAGGAGACCAGGATCCAGCCGAACGCCTCGGCGGCCGCGCGGAACCGCTCGATCGGGATCCGCGCGCGGCCGCGCGCGTCGAGCAGGTAGAGGAGCGGCGCGGCTCGGGCCTCGTCGTACGCGGCGGGGACGTAGAGGGCATAGGACTGATCCGGCTTCTCCGCGCAGACGATCCGCTCGGTGAGCCCGCGCGCAGGCTCTGGGACCGCGAGCCGGGTATTCGCGCGGGCGACGGGAAGCCAGGGGAGCCCGATGAGGGGAACGAGCGCGACGAGCGCGACGCGCAGGAGTCGGCGCAGATCGCACCCCCTCCCGTCACCGCCCCAGGGCGGCCAGGCGCTCGACCAGATCCACGACCCGATGCGAGTAGCCCCACTCGTTGTCGTACCAGGCGAGGACCCTGACGAACGCGTCGCCCGGCGCGTCGGTCGAGAGCGCGTCGAAGATCGCGGAGTGCGGATTGCCGACGATGTCCGACGAGACCAGCGGCACCTCGCTGTACTCGACGTAGCGCGCGAGCGGGCCCTCGGCGGCCGCCCGCACCGCCGCGTTGACCTCCTCCGTGCTCACGGGGCGGCTCAGGCGGCACGCGAGGTCCACCACCGATCCGTCCGGGACCGGAACGCGTACGGCCATCCCGTCGAGCCGGCCACGCAGGGCGGGCAGGACCTTCGTGACTGCCCGGGCGGCGCCGGTCGTCGTCGGGATGATGTTGGCTGCGGCCGCGCGGCTGCGGCGGAGGTCCTTGTGCGGCACGTCCGCCAGCCGCTGGTCGTTGGTGTAGGCGTGCACGGTCGTCATGACCCCTTCCTCGATGCCGAAACGGTCGTGCAGGATCTTGGCGATCGGGGCCAGGCAGTTCGTCGTGCAGGAGGCGTTGGAGACGAGCCGGTGCTCCGGCCTCAGGGTGTCGTCGTTGACGCCCATGACGATCATGGCGTCGATCTCGTCCTTGGCGGGCACGGTCAGCACGACGCGCCCCGCACCCGCCGCGAGGTGGGGCTCGAGCGACGCGCGCGTGCGAAACACGCCGGTCGACTCGATCACGACGTCGACGCCAAGGTCCCTCCACGGGATCTTGCCGGGGGACCTCTCCTTGGTCGTCGCGATCCTCCGGCCGTTCACGGTCAGGGACTCCTCGTCGCTCAGGATCTCCCCCTCGAAGATCCCCATGACCGTGTCGTACTGGAAGAGGTAGGCCAGGGCGCGGTTGGGGAAGAGGTCGTTGATCGCCACGACCTCGAGGTCGCTGCGCGGGGCGGCCACGCGGAGGATCGCGCGGCCGATCCGCCCGAACCCGTTGATCCCGATGCGGGTGACGGGGGGGGCGGAAGTCACGCCGCCTCCGGAGCAAGCGAGCGCTCGACGAGCTCGAGGGCGCGGCGAGCGAACGACCAGCCGGCGTCGAACCAGAAGAGCGTCTTCGAGACGCGGCCCGGCATCGCCATCGTCGCGAGCGCGTCGAAAAGACACGACGCGTTCTCGCGGATGACGTCCGAGGACACGATCGGGTCCTCGGCGACCTCGAGGCTGCCCGCCCATCGCGCCTCGCCCGCCGCGGCGCGGAAGGCATCCCGGATTCCGTCGGCGGAGGCGTCGCGCTCGTGCCAGCAGACGAGGTCCACGGCCGACGCGTTGTAGGCGGGAACGTTCAATGCGGACGCCGAGAGCCGTCCGGAGAGCTCGGGCACGACGGCCGTGAGCATGCCGGCGGAGCGCGAGGCCTGCGGGATGATGTTGGCGGCGGCCGCTCGGCCTCGGCGGAGGTCTTCGGCCGGCGCATCCGCGAGGTGGTGCGCGCCGGTGTAGGAATGGATCGAGGTCATCGCGGCGCGGCGGATCCCGAAGGCGTCGTGAAGGACCCGGAGCGCGCGCGCCGCGCACTGGGCGGTCGGGGTCCCGAGCGAGAGAATGCGCCGCTCCGGCGGGATCGCTTCGTCCGACAGGCCCGCGACGAAGGGCGGCTCGGCGGGCTCCGGGGCGGGGCCGCAGACGATCACGCGCCGCGCGCCGTCCAGATGCTCGCGAAGCCGCTCGGGCGGGGGAACGTGCTCCGAGGCATCGAGCACGACGTCGACGCCGAAGTCGTGCCATCGCACGGGGTCGCCGTCCTTTCCCGCCAGGAGCGGGATGCGATCGCTGCCGATCCGGAGGTGGCCGTCTTCGAGGGAGACCGCTTCCGGGAAGCGTCCGAGGATCGTGTCGTACTTCAACAGGTAGGCGAGCTGGACCGCCTCGGCGGGATCCCGGATCGCGCCCACGCGCAGACTCGGATGGCCGCGGAGCGCTCGGACGAGGCTGCGTCCGGTGCGCCCGAGCCCGACGATGCCGACGGTCGCCGCCACGGGTTGTAACTACCACAATGGCGCGAACGCCGCATGCGCGTCGGGACGAAGGGCCTGCGACCGGGTAGACTCCGGCGCATGATCGCGAAGCGCTGGACGATCCTGACGGGCGTCGTTCTGTTCGTGAGCCTGGCGTCGGCGGCTCTCGCGTCCCCTGCGACGAAAGTGCTCGCGGCTTCGGCCGCGAAGCCCCGCGCCCGGGATCTCGGGGTGCCGTTCGAGGGGACGCCGGGGCCGCTCAACGCGATCACCGACGTCGCGGGGGTCGCGGTGGGTCAGACGACGATCATCCGCGGCGAGGGCGCGCTCAAAGTCGGCGAAGGCCCCGTCCGCACCGGCGTCACGGCGATCGTCCCGCGCGGCCGGGCGACGAACGACGATCCGGTGTTCGCCGGCGTCTTCGATCTCAACGGCGCGGGCGAGCTGACGGGCACGCACTGGATCGAGGAGTCGGGATTCCTCGAGGGCCCGATGATGATGACCAACACGCACAGCATCGGCGCCGTGCACGAGGGCACGATCGCGTGGCGCGTGAAGCAGGGAGACGCGGACGCGACCGGCTACTGGTGGTCGAACCCGACGGTCGGCGAGACGTGGGACGGCGAGCTCAACGACATCAACGGCTTTCACGTCAGGCAGGCCGACGTCTTCGCGGCGCTCGACTCGGCGAAGGGAGGCCCGGTGGCCGAGGGCAACGTCGGCGGCGGGACGGGCATGATCTGCAACGGCTTCAAGGGCGGGATCGGGACCTCGTCGCGCAAGCTCGCGGAGGCCGCCGGCGGCTACACGGTCGGCGTCCTCGTCCAGTGCAACTGCGGCCGGAAGCCCGACCTCCTGATCGCGGGCGTTCCGGTCGGCGCCGAGCTGCAGGGCAAGGGGGCGCGCGAGGAGGACGCGGGGTCGATCCTCATCGTCGTGGCGACCGACGCCCCGCTCGTCGGGCACCAGTTGAAGCGCCTCGCCCGGCGCGCGTCGCTCGGGCTCGCACGCACCGGCTCCCGCTCGGGGAACGGTTCGGGAGACCTGTTCCTGGCGTTCTCGACCGCGAATTCCGGCGCCGCGAGCCCGAAGGGGCTGGTCCACCTCACGATGCTGCCGAACGACCGGATGAATCCCCTCTTCGCGGCCACGGTCGAGGCCACGGAGGAGGCGATCGTCAACGCGATGGTGGCCGCCGAGACGATGACCGGCGTCAACGGCTACACCGTCAAGGCGCTCCCGCACGACGACCTCCGGAGGGTCCTGAAGAAGTACGGCCGGCTCGATAGAACCGCCCTCCGGCAAGTAGCAACGGGGTAGGGGCGGGGCTCGCCCCCGCCCGCGTGCGGCCGCGACCCGGCCACCAACGCAACCCCCCCGGAAGTAGGGAACGCCGCGCAGCGCGCGGCGGTATCGCCGCCCCTACAGTCCTCCCAGGAACCTCACCCACGCCTTCCAGTACGGCTCGCCGCCCGCCACGTAGGTGTCGTTGTGGCCGGAGCCTGGGATGACGAAGAGCGTCTTCGGCTCCGAAGCAATCTCGAAGAGCCGCCGCCCCTGCTCCGGCGGCGCGACCTCGTCGTTCTCCGCGACGAGGAACAGCTTGGGCGCGGCAACCGACGCGATCTTCTCCTCGTTGTCGTAGCGGCTGCGGATCAGGAAGGCCGGCACGAACGGGTAGTGCTTGCGCGCCATCGCCGCGATCGACAGAAACGGCGTCTCGAGGACGACGCCGGCGGAGGGCTGCTCGATCGCCAGCTGGATCGCGACGGCGGAGCCGAGCGACTCGCCGAAGAGCACGATCTGATTGGCGTGGAAGCGCGAGAGCGCCTCGCCGTACACGGCGCGCGCGTCGCGGTAGAGCCCGTCCTCGGAGGGCGCGCCCTCGGACCGCCCGTAGCCGCGGTAGTCGACGAGGAACACGTCGAGGCCCAGCCGCTCGTTCAGGATCCGCGCGCGGTCCAGCCGATCGGCTGCGTTGCCGGCGTTGCCATGGAAGAAGAGCAGCGCGCGTCCGCCGACGCCCTTGATCCACCAGCCGTGCAGCCGCACGCCGTCCTCGGTGAGGAGCGAGAGCTCGTCGGCGCGCAGGCCGAAGGACTCCGGGGTCGCGGCGAGCGTGCGGGTCGGGAAGTAGAGGAAATGCCCTTCCATGAGGATGAAGCTTGCCAGAATGAGGACAGAGATCCCACCGAGCGCCGCCAGGGTCAGGAGACTCGCGGTCATCCACTCGCGCCCCGGCCGCTGCGATAGACTTTTGCGCCGTTTCGTGTCCGTTTGGGAAAGGAGCTCCATGCGATTCGCACCCCTCGCTCGGACGACCCTCGTTCTCCTCGGCCTGACACTGGCGCCCGCCGGCGTTCTCTTCGCCGCCCCCGCGCCGGGGAAGACACCGACTCCGGCGGCGGCCTCGAAGGACAAGGACAAGGACAAGGACAAGGATAAAGCCAGGACCCTGTCGGATCAGCTCGAGGGCCTGAGCTTCCGAACGATCGGTCCGTACCGCGGCGGCCGCGCGATCGCGGTTGCCGGCGTGCGCCACCAGCCCAACGTCTTCTACTTCGGCGCCACCGGCGGCGGGGTCTGGAAGACGACCGACGGCGGCTCCCACTGGGAGGTCGTGTCCGACAAGGACTTCAAGACGGGCTCGGTCGGCGCCATTGCCGTGGCGGAGTCGGACCCGAACGTGGTCTACGTCGGCATGGGGGAGTCGCACATCCGCGGCAACCTCTCGCACGGCGACGGCGTGTACAAGTCGACCGACGGCGGCAAGTCCTGGAAGAACGTGGGGCTCTCCGACTCGCAGCAGATCGCGCGCGTGCGCGTGCATCCGAAGAATCCGGACCTCGTCTACGTGGCCGTGCTCGGCCACGCATGGGGACCCAACGCCGAGCGCGGGATCTTCCGCTCCGAGGACGGCGGAAAGAGCTGGAAGAAGATCCTCTTCGTCGACGACAAGACGGGCGCCTCCGACCTCGCGATGGACCCCGGCAACCCCCGCACGCTCTACGCGGGCTTCTGGCAGGTCGTGCGCCGCCCCTGGGACCTCGTGTCGGGCGGCCCGGGGAGCAGCCTCTGGAAGTCGACCGACGGCGGCGACACGTGGAAGAAGCTGACCGAGGGGCTGCCCGAGGGAATCTGGGGCAAGGTCGGCGTGGCGGTCTCCGCGGCCCGGCCCGGGCGCGTCTTCGCGTTCGTCGAGGCGAAGCACGGCGGCCTCTTCCGCAGCGAGGACGACGGCGGCAAGTTCACGCAGGTCAACGACGAGCACAAGATCCGCGAGCGCGCCTGGTACTACTCGTGGATCTCTCCCGATCCGCAGAACGCCGATACGGTCTATCTCCCCAACGTCCAGATGCACAAGTCGACCGACGGCGGGAAGACCTTCGCGAACCTCTCGGTGCCCCACGGCGACAATCACGATCTCTGGATCGATCCGGACGATTCGCGCCGGATGATCCTGGGCAACGATGGCGGCGCCACGATCACGTTCAACGGCGGACAGTCCTGGTCGACAGAGGACAATCAGCCGACGGCGCAGTTCTATCGGGTCACGACGGACAACCAGTTCCCGTACTGGGTCTACGGCTCGCAGCAGGACAACAGCAACGTCTGCATCCCGAGCGCGGTCCCCGGCGACACGATCGACGCGAAGGATTGGCATCCGGCCGGCGGCGGAGAGAGCGGCTGGATGGCGGTCGACCCGAAGGACCCCAACATCGTCTACGCCGGCGAGTACGGCGGCCAGATCACGCGCTACGACCACCGCACGAAGCAGGTCCGCAACATCATGGCATGGCCGCAGCTCGCGGACGGCCACGCGACGTCGGATTTGAAGTACCGGTTCCAGTGGAACGCGCCGATCATGATCTCGCCCAACGACCCGAAGGCGCTCTACCACGCCTCGCAGATCCTGCTGCGCAGCCACGACGGCGGCGAGACGTGGGAGGAGATCTCTCCCGACCTGACGCGCAACGCGAAGGACAAGCAGGGCAAGTCCGGCGGCCCGATCACCATCGACGTCACCGGAGTCGAGGTGTACGACACGATCTTCGCGCTGGGCGAGTCGACGGCGGAGCCGGGCGTGATCTGGGCGGGGTCCGACGACGGCCTCGTGCACGTGACCCGAGACAACGGCAAGACCTGGCAAAACGTCACGCCCAAGGGAATCCCGGAATGGATCCAGATCAACGCGATCGAGGCGTCGCCGCGCGACAAGGGCGCAGCCTACGTCGCGGCCACGATGTACAAGCTCGACGACTTCCGGCCCTACCTCTACAAGACCAAGGACTACGGCAAGACCTGGACCAAGATCGTCAACGGCATCCCGGACCACGCGTTCACCCGCGTAGTCCGCGAGGACCCCGTGCGCGAGGGCCTGCTCTACGCCGGCACCGAGCTCGGGCTCTACGTCTCCTTCGACGACGGCGCGAGCTGGCAGCCCTTCCAGCGCAACCTGCCCTACACGCCGGTCACCGACCTCGCCGTCAAGAACGACGACCTCGTCGTCGCGACGCAGGGCCGTTCCTTCTGGATCCTCGACGATCTGACGGCGCTGCGGAAGTGGAGCGGGGAGGTCGCGAATTCAGCGGCGGTCCTGTTCCCGCCTCGCCCGACGGTCCGCATGGACCTCGAGAAGCCGGACGAGGACGAGCCGCCGCAGGCCGCCGGAGCGAATCCGCCCGCGGGCGTGATCGTCGACTACTGGCTGAAGGACAAGCCCGCGGAGGGCGAGAAGGTCACGCTCGAGTTCCTCGACGGCGACACCGTCCTTCGGACCTTCTCGAGCGAGAAGCCGTCGAAGGCCGAGGACCTCGCGGAGCAGGCGAAGCGCGAGGAGGAGGAGAAGGACAAGGACAAGCCGCTCGAGCCGAAGGCGGGCCTCAACCGCTTCGTCTGGGACATGCGGATCCTGAAGCCAACGCTCGCGCCGAAGACGGTGTTCAACGAGGGCACCAAGGCGTCGCCGAAGGTCGCGCCGGGGACCTACGCCGTGCGGCTGACGGCCAACGGCCAGTCCCTGACGGAAAAGCTGGAGGTCCGGCCGCACCCGGCCGGGTTCGCGACGGCGCAGGACCTGAAGGCGCAGTACGACCTGCTCAAGGCGATCCGCGACCGGCTCTCCGAGACGCACACCGCGGTCCTCAAGGTGCGCGACGTGCGCCAGCAGGTCAAGGAGGTCGGCGAGCGTTCCGAGAGGATGGGCAAGGGCGACGCGCTCAAGAAGCAGGCGGCGGCGCTCTCGGACAAGCTGACGGCCGTCGAGCAGAAGCTGACGAACCCCAGGATCGTGGCCGACGAGGACGACCTCAACTACGAGCCCAGGCTGGACCACGACTGGACCTACCTGGCCGCCATCGTGGCAAGCGCCGATGCGAAGCCAACCGCGTCGTCGTCGGTGTACTACGACGTGCTCAAACAGCGTCTCGACGGCATCCAGGCCGAGCTTCAGACGATCCTCGATCAGGACCTCAAGGGATTCAATGCCGCCGTGGTCGAGGCGAAGATTCCGCCCGTGGCGGCGGCGCCGAAGGTGAACAAGTAGGCTTGGAAAATGGCGTAGGGGAGGGGCTCGTCCCCTCCCGGGCGGCCGCCAGGGCCGCCCCTACAAAGGAGGTTCGGTGAATACTCGATCGCTTCTCCTTGGAGGCCTTCTCGCGGCGACGACCTCCGCGCTTGTCGCACAGGCGCCGACGACGACGAGCACACAGGTCACGACGATGCGGGCTGTCCCCGTCGCGCCCGCACCGCCGACGGGCTTTCGCGCCGAGTACATCGCGGAGGTCGACGACGTCGGCAAGAAGCTGGTCGACCTCGCGCAGGCCATGCCGGCCGACAAGTACTCCTGGCGTCCGGCGCCGGGCGTGCGCTCGGTCGGCGAGGTCTACGTCCACATCGTGGCCGGCAATTCGACCCTGCCGAGCTTCCTCGGCGCGCCGCGAATCGAGGGCGTCTCCCGCGACAGCGAGAAGACCGTGACCGACAAGGCCAAGATCGTCGAGCTGCTCAAGAAGTCGATCGACAACGTCAAGGCCGCCGCCGGCAACGTTCCCGACGCGGACTTGAACAAGAGGGTCAAGACCTTCGGCGACCGCGAGATGACCGAGCGGCAGGTGCTGTTCCGCATCCTCAACCACATGCACGAGCACCTGGGGCAGTCGATCGCCTACGCGCGGAGCAACGGCGTGACCCCGCCCTGGTCCGAGTAGGCGCAAGTCGGCTCTTCTCCGGGGGCGAATCGTCCCGGAGACCCGAACATTCCGCCGCCGTCTTCGTTTCAAGAGCCATGGACGCGCCGATCCGGGCGGAAGGACTTCGCAAGGTCTACGGGTCCGGGAGCCGCCGGATCACGGCCCTGAACGGCGTCAGCCTGCGGGTCGAGCCGGGCGAAGTCTTTGGCCTGCTGGGACCTAACGGGGCCGGCAAGACCACGCTGGTCAAGGTTCTCCTGGGCCTGGCGCACCCGACCTCCGGGTCTGCGACCCTCCGCGGCCTGCCCGCGAGCGATCCGGAGAGCCGCCGGCGGGTGGGATACCTGCCCGAGGGGCACCGGTTCCCGGGGTACCTGACCGCCCGCCAGACGCTCTCGGTCTTCGGGCAGATGTCGGGTGTGGACGGCGCGACTCTTCGGAAGCGGACCCCCGAGCTTCTCGCGCGCGTGCGGCTCTCGGACTGGGCGGACGTGCGGGTCAAGAAGTTCTCGAAGGGCATGACGCAGCGGCTGGGCCTCGCCGCGGCCCTCGTCCACGAGCCGGAGGTGCTGCTGCTCGATGAGCCGACCGACGGCGTCGATCCGGTGGGGCGCCGCGAGATCCGCGACCTCCTTCAGGAGGAGGCCGCGCGCGGACGCTCGATCCTGCTCAACTCGCACCTGCTCTCGGAGATCGAGCGCACCTGCGGACGCGTCGCGGTCCTGCGGTCCGGAAGGATCGTAGCCGAGGGGCGCATCGACGACCTGACCTCCACGGGCTCGCGCTACCGCCTCGTCGCGACGGGAGTGGACGAGCGCCTCCTCGCGGCGATGCGCGAGACGGGCGCCTCGGTGGACCGCGTCAACGGCCACTTCGACCTGACGACGCGGGACCTCGATCAGGTCAACGCCGTGGTCGATCGCCTGCGGGCGGGCGGCGCGCGCCTGCAGGAGCTCTCGCCGGTTCGGTCCAGCCTCGAGGACGTCTTCGTCGATCTCGTCAAGGCCGGCGGCGCGCTCGACCCGAAGGAGGGCGTGTCGTGAGGGCTCGCGTCGAGAGGACGACGCGATGAGGGCTTTCGCCGCCAGCGTCCAGGAGGTCTTTCGCGAGGCCGCGGCCCGCTGGGTCCTGATCGCCTACTTCGCCCTGTCCTCGCTCTTCATCCTGATCTTCGCCGCCGGCGTGAACCTCGACGTCGTCAACGGCGCGCTCGCGGGCGTCCGCCTCTTCGGCCAGAGCGTCGACGTGGGCGGCCAGACGGTCGACGTCGACAAGCTCGTGCTGGGCTTCGAGTCCGGCTTCTCGGCGTTCCTGTATCTCGTGGGGACTTTCCTCGCGCTCTTCGCGACGGCCCACCTGGTGCCTCGCCTGCAGGAGAAGGGGACGATCGACCTCTACCTGTCGCGCCCGGTGGGCCGCGTGACGCTGCTCCTGTCGCGCTACGCCGGCGGCCTGCTGCTCGCGGCCGCCAACCTGCTGTACCTGATCGGTTCGATGTGGCTGATCGTGGTCTGGAAGACCCACGTCTTTCATCCGCGGTTCCTGCTCTCGGGCCTCGTGATCCTCTTCGCCGTGGCGACGCTGCTCGCGTTTGCATTCCTGATCGGGGTCGTCACGTCCTCGACCGGCGTCTCGTTGATGGCGACCTACGCGCTGTTTTTCCTGTCCGCGATCCTGGTGGCGCGCGAGCGCATCGCGGCCGCCGTCTCGACCGAGACCGCCGCGAACGTCATCAAGGGCCTCTACTGGATCCTTCCCAAGACGGCCGAGATCGGCCAGGCGACGGTCGCCCTCGTCGCCGGACGCGAGGCGCCCGAGCGCCTTGCGAACGTTCACTACTTCCCCGTCTACGGCTCCACCGCTCTCTTCGGAGCCGCGGCTCTCACGCTCTCGGCCTGGATCTTTTCGAGAAAGGATTTCTGACCATGAAAGACGCCCTGTTGCGCCGTCTTGGCCTCCTCCCGCGCCTCGCCCTCGCTCTGCTGCTCGCGGCCTCCGCGGCGCCCGCCCTGGCCGTCCGCCGGACGGAGGATCCTCTCGCGCTCGTGCCCGCCGACGCCGTGACCGTCGGCGTCATCCGCTGGAACGTGCTGCGCAGCTCGCCCCTCGCGGCGAAGGTCTTCGCCGACCTCGACCACCTCTCGGGAGACGGCGACGCGGCCCGCTTCCTCGCCGAGACCGGCCTCACGCCCCGCGAGGACATCGACACGGTCGTCATCGCGATGACTCCCGGCGAGGCCGGCTCGCGCGAGTCGGGACTCGTGCTCTTCGAGGGCCGCTTCGACCTGACCCGGATCGGCAACGCGCTGACCGCGCGGGGCGCGAAGCCGTCGGCGTCGCCCGGAGGCGCCTACTACCTCCTGGCGGAGAAGGGCAACGAGCCCGGCGCGGTCGCTCTGGTCAACAAGAACCTCATCGTCTGCGGGCACGAGTCGGCCGTGACCGCCGCGCTGGCGCGGCGCGAGAACGGGGGCAACGGCGGGCTGACCTCGGGGCAGGGCCTGGGGCGCCACCTCTCCCGCGTCGACGAGGACGCCTCGGCGTGGGCCCTGATCGACGTGACCCGGATGCCGACGGCGCGCCGGCCGGGATCCGGCGGCCACGGCGAGGGCGAGCCCTCGCAGGCGCTCATGGGCGCGATGAAATCCGTGACGCTCCTCGCCCTCCAGGCGACCGTCCACGGCGACTCGGTCGACGTCGCGGCCACGGGACTCTCGAGCGACGCCGAGAACCGCGATCTGATTGCCGATTCGCTGCGCGGGGTCCTCGCGATGTGGCGCCTGGCCGTCTCGGAGAAGTCGCCCGAGATGGTCCCCGTGATCCGGCGCTTCGAGGTGGACACCGACGCGGACGGAGTCTCGATCCATGGGACTCTGCCGGGAAGCTTCCTGCGGGAGCTCTCCGAGTCGCGGCACGCCGCGAAGTAGGGACGCCTCAAGCGGACGGGTCCGCCCGCGGCTTATGCGCCCAACCGGACGACTCTCTACTTTGGCGTCGGGACCGCCGCGGCCGGAGCAGGCGATGTCGCGGGCGCCGGAGGGCTTGCGGCTCCCGGCGTCCGCGCGGCGGCTTGCGCCTTGAGCTCGTCGCGGCGGGCGTTCAGCTGCGCGTTGAGCTCGGCGGAGTGCGGCTGGCTGATCTTCGCGCCGAGCGCCGCCGTCTTACTCAGGAGCTCCGGGGTCTTCACGATGGATTTCTGGCCGAGCGGCGAGCTGTAGAACATCGCGAGCGCCTTCATCTCGCCCTCGGTGTAGGTCTCGGTGTACAGGCGGGTCAGCTCGGGGAGCATGGCGTCCCACGTCATGTACTTGCGCAGCCACGCGAGCATGATGTCGCGGTACGGCGCGAGCGCGGGATTGTGCGAGACCTCCGAGTCCACCATGGCCGCGGTGGTGTTCGTGAGCGACTCCTCGAGCCTCAGGGCCTTGAAGAGCTCCCTCGCCGCGGCGGTCTGCGAGGCCGTCGGCGTGGCGGCCGATGGGGGCGTCGGGCGCGGAGTTCGGGCGGCGGGAGGCGCCTTGGGCGTCTGGGCCGTCAGCGTCGCCGCGAGGGCGGCCGCGGCGAGGACGGTGGGCACGACTCGGACGATTCGCAGGCGAAGGCGAAGGCAAAAGCGCATGGGATGGATTCCTCCGTTCTCAGGTTTCACAGGATACAGGCTGCGTAGGATACGCCGGGCACGGCCTCATTCCCGCGGCACCGCCCTTGCGAAGGCGGAGCGCAGCATCGCGGCGGAGGTATAGACGACGACCGCGAAGATCAGCCACCGCAGCGCGGTCAGCGGCAGCGACTTCACCACGAACGCAGCCAGAAGCACGGCCGGGATCCCTCCGAGGGTCAGCGCCGCCGCGGCCGCCAGGCTGTAACTCTTCCGCTGGATGAAGCGCAGGCTCCCGATCGGCATGAGAAACGCGCAGGAGCCCATCATGATCGGGAAGGCGGCCTTCGGGTTCATGCCGAGCAGCGCCACGAGGATCATGCACGGCGCGTAGAGGCCGATGCCCGAGCGTCATGAGCGCGCCCAGCACGAAGTTGCCGGCGAGGCCGAGCCACAGGAGCGGCGAGCGGAGGCCCAGCGTCTCGCCCCCGGCCGGGAAGAGCCCGAGGTTCGTCATGGCGAAGAAGGCCGCCGCCGCGAGCAGCGCGAGGCCCATCCCGATCTGCACCCGCCGGCGCGGCCAGCCCGCGCACGACCCCGGCCCCGAGCCACGCGCCGGCGACCGAGGCCGCGATCATGCCCGCGAGCGTCAGCGGCTCGACCTCGACGATCGCGATGAAGACGAAGGCCTCGGCGATCGTCGGCAGGGCGTGTCCGACGTTGAGCGTGCCGGGGATCAGCTCGTCCGGGACGAGCCGCTTGAGCTTGAAGATCGACGTCGTCGGCGCAAACGAGCCGATGCCGAGCGTGTCGAAGAAGTTGGTCACGAAGCCGATCAGCGTGAGGAGACCGGTGGGGCGCGGGCGGCTCGCGGCGCGGATCCCGGCGCGGACCCAGGCCGCGAGGAAGACGAGCGTCGTCAGGCCGAGAGCGGCGAGCAGAACGGATTTTGCGGCGGACAAGCTGGGGAATCGTAACCGAGCTGCTCGCGATTCGTGAATCGGGATGGGGGGGACGTCGTGCCTCGAGCCGAAACCCCCATCGCCCATCTCGGATCCACTAAGATCCGCCTCCATGCGCATTCGTCGGATCGCCGCCTATCGCGTCGAGCTGCCGCTCAAGGAGGGCCGCTACCGCTGGTCCGGCGGAAAGTCCGTCGCGGTGTTCGACAGCACCCTCGTCCGCGTCGAGACCGACACGGGCCTCGTCGGCCACGGCGAGGTCTGCCCGCTCGGGCCAGCCTACCTGCCCGCGTACGCCGAGGGCGTGCGGGCAGGCCTGTCGGTGCTCGCGCCGCAGCTCCTGGGGGAGAACCCGCTGCAGCTCGAGCGGCTCAACCGCTCGATGGACGCGGCGCTGAAGGGACATCCGTACGTGAAGTCGGGGATCGACGTCGCCTGCTGGGACATTCTCGGCCAGGCGGCCGGGCTGCCGGTGGCGTCGCTCCTCGGAGGCCGGTACGGCGACGACTTCGTCCTCTACCGCGCGATCTCGCAGGACACGCCCGACGCGATGGCTCGAGAGCGTCGCGGCGTACCGTGCCGAGGGCTACCGCCGCTTCCAGCTCAAGGTCGGCTCCGAGCCCGAAGTGGACGTCGCGCGCGTGCGCGCCGTGCGCGCCGTCCTGGATCCGGGAGACGCGCTCGTGGCCGACGCCAACACCGGATGGCTGCCGCACCAGGCGGCGCGCGTCGTGCGCGCGCTCGCCGACGTGGACGTCTACATCGAGCAGCCGTGTCTGTCCTACGAGGAGAACCTGTCGATCCGTCGGCGCACGGACCACCCGTTCGTCCTCGACGAGACGATCGACGGCATCCCGGTCCTGCTGCGCGCGGCGGCGGACGCGGCGATGGACGTCGTCAACCTCAAGATCTCGAAGCTCGGCGGCCTGACGCGCGCGAGGCAGGCGCGGGATCTCTGCGTGTCGCTGGGGATCGCGATGACGATCGAGGACACCTGGGGCGGCGACGTCGCGACGGCGGCAATCGCGCACCTCGCGCACTCGACGCCGACCGAGTTCCTGTTCACCGCGACGGACTTCAACAGCTACGTGACCGTCGAGACCGCCGACGGCGCCCCGCGGCGCCGCGACGGCCGGCTCGCCGCGAGCGAGGCCCCGGGGCTCGGCATCCAGCCGCGGCCGGAGACCCTCCGCACGCCGGCGGTGGACGTCCACTGACGGTTTCGGGGACACTCTTGCGCCTGGGCTAGTATTCGAAGCTCATGACGCCACCTTCCATCGCCCCGTTCCTCCTGCCCCCCGAGGTCCAGAAGCTCGTCGACGAAAAGAAGTTCCCCGCCCTGGAGGCGCTCTGGACCGAGAAGATGGAGGCGGAAAGCGAGCCGCTCGACTTCTTCTTCACCCTCGCCGCCGCGGTCAAGAAGAAGGGCGGCGGCCCCTCGGCGCTCTCCTGGCTCCGGTTCCTGGCCGACTACCACGAGGGGGACGAGGGGATTCGGGTCCTCCTCGAGCTCGCGCGGATGTTTCCCACGGACATCGAGGGCCGCAAGGCGCTGACGGCGGCCCTTCGCGCGCGCTTTGGCTCTCACCCCGTGTTCGCGGCGGTGCTCGCGAAGTTCCCGGTCGAGGGCGCGCAGGATCCTTCGGAGGTCGCCGGGAGGATCGCGCGGTGGCTCCAGTTCAGCCCGGGCGACATCTACTTCATGCCCGGCCGGGGCGCCGGGCGGCTGGTCGAGATGAATCCCGCGCTCGACGTGATGCGCGTCGAGGTCGCGGGCGCAAAGGTGCCGCTCTCGCTGGTCTCGGCCGAGAAGAACCTGACGAGGCTGCCCGCGGACCACTTCCTCCGCAAGAAGGTGGAGGACCCGTCCGCGCTCGTGGCCCTGGCCGACAAGGATCCCTCGGAGACGGTGCGCTGGATCCTCGCGAGCTTCGGCAAGCCGCTGACCGTCGCCGAGATCAAGGAGCACGTCTCGGGCCTCGTTCCGGAGGCGCGCTGGACGGCGTTCTGGGCCGCCGCGCGCAAGCACCCGCAGCTGCTGGTCTCGGGCAGCGCGAAGTCGGCGTCCGTGTCCTGGAGCGCGAGCGCCGACGCCGCCGAGGGCAGCGTCCGCGAGAGCTTCCGGAAGGCGAAGCCGGCGGCGCGGATGGAGCTCGCGCGCAAGCACGCGAAGCGCTCCAAGGAGCTGGCCCGTTACATGGGGGAGACGCTGGCGGAGGATGCGCGCCGCGTCGGCGCCGAGAGCCCGGGACTCGCCTGGGAGCTCTCGCAGGCGGCCGCGAAGCTCACGCCCGACGAGCCCGAGGCCTTCCCGGTCGAACGGTTGCTCGCGTCCGGTGATCTCCGGACCGTCCTGCCGTCGATCAAGGACCACCTGGCCCGCGAGAAGGCCCTCGAGGCGGTCCGCGAGCGGCGCGCCGACTGGGCCGACATCTTCGTGGACCAGATCGCGCGCGAGGAGGACGGACGCGCGCTGACGATGCTCTTCGGCGCGCTGGGCGACCGGGCCGCCGATCTGACCCGGAAGATCCTGCGCTCGCCGCGCTCCGCTCCGCGGGCGTTCATCTGGATCTGCGAGCGGATGCACGCCGAGGGCAAGGCCGAGCCGGCCTCCCTCTTCCTGACCCTCACCGACGCCCTGCGGATGGACGAGTTCTCCGGTCAGCGCGCGCGGATGAAGGAGTTCTTCGAGCCGGGAGGCTTCGCGGTCGCCCTGGTGCGCGCGGCCGGTTCGGAGCAGGAGGCGCGGGAGTTTCTCCACGGCCTGGACCGCGTCTTCGGCCTCGAGGAGCACCGGCGGGCGACGGTGCGCGAGGCCCTCCTGATGAAATTCCCCGAGCTGCGCGCGCCGGCCCGCGAGTACCTCTACGCGACGAGCGAGGCCATCGAGGCCAAGCGCAAGGAGCTCATCCACCTGAAGCAGGTCGAGCTTCCCGCCAATGCGGAGGCGATGAAGGCGGCCAAGGATTACGGCGACCTCTCCGAGAACTTCGAGTACCACGCCGCGCGGCAGAAGCACGAGTACCTGTCCGCGCGGATCGCGTCGCTGGCCGACGAGCTTTCGCGGACGCGCGCCCTCGACGCCACCAAGATCGACGCCTCCGAGGTGCGGGTCGGCACGCGGGTGCGGATGCGCGACGCATCCGGCGCGGAGCGCGACTTCACCATCCTCGGCCCGTGGGACTCCAAGCCCGAGGATTCGATCTACTCCTACGAGTCGGAGTTCGCGCAGCGCCTCCTGGGCTCGCGCCCGGGCGACCGCGTGAACATGCCGGAGGGACCGATCGAGGTCCTCTCGATCCTGCCGTGGCGCTGAGCGCCCGCCCGCGCCACTTCGCCGCCGCGGTCCTGAGGCTCGCACTCGCCGGATTCGGTGCAGTGGCCGTCGCTGCCGTCGCCGCGGCCGCCGAGGATCCTCTGCATCTGCCGATCGGCGACCCGGCGCGCAGGGACCGGGAGGCGCCGGTCGTCCTCGACGCGATCACGGACTCGGACTCGGGCGCCGCGCTGACGCCGGCGGAGCTGCCGGCGAGGCTCGCCGGCGTGCGCCTGCTCCTGGTGGGCGAGGAGCACACCGTCCTGGACACGCACGCGGTCGAGCGGCGCGTCATCGAGGAGCTCGACCGCTCCGGCCGCCGCGTGGCGATCGGCCTCGAGATGTTCCCCTACACGCAGCAGTCGGCCCTCGACGACTGGAGCGCGGGCCGCCTGTCCGAGGGCGCGTTCCTCGAGGCGTCGCACTGGTACAAGCACTGGGGCTACAACTGGGGCTACTACCGCGACGTCTTCCTCTACGCGCGGGACCATCGCCTCCGGATGTTCGCCGTGAACGCGCCGCGCGAGGTCGTGACCGCCGTCCGCAAGAAGGGCTTCACCGGGCTGACGCCGGAGGAGGCGGCCCACATCCCCACGCAGATCGACACCCAGAGCGCCGATCACATGCGCCTCTTCCGCGCGTCGTTCGCGGACGCCTCGTTCCATGCGGGGATGAGCGACGAGCAGTGGCAGGCGATGCTCTCGGCCCAGTGCACGTGGGACGCGACCATGGCTTTTCACGCGGTCGCGCCGCTGCGCGAGGACGAGGACCCGAAGACGATCGTCGTGGTTCTCGCGGGATCCGGCCACGTGCAGTACGGCATGGGTATCGAGCGCCAGGCGCGCCAGTGGTATCCGGGCCGGATCGCCTCGATGATCCCGGTGGCCGTCGCGGACGACAAGGGCCACGCGGTGAAGTCGGTGCGCGCCTCCTACGCGAGCTTCCTCTGGGGCGTGCCGCCGGAAGGAGAGCCGGCGTTCCCGGAGCTGGGCGTCGCGACGCGCGCCGCGGAGGGCCAGGCGGGGCTGGAGGTCCTCGACGTCGAGAAGGAATCGCCGGCGGGGCGGGCCGGACTCGAGGCCGGGGATCGGCTGGTTTCGCTCGACGGCGCCCCGCTCGTGGACCGCGAGACGCTGGCGCGCGCAATGGCCGCCAAGCGCTGGGGGGACTCCGCGGTCCTCGGCGCCGTGCGCGACGCGCAGCCGCTGACGGTGACGGTGCCGCTCCGGCGCCAGGGCCGGTCGAAGGAGCCCTGAGCCCCGGCTAGCCCGACGTCTCGAGGCGCTTGCGGCGCTTCCCGGTCCACGTTCCGTGAATGGCAAGCACTGGGCCGAACAGAAAATAAACGTACCCGGCCAACCCCACGAGATGCAGGGGCAGAGTCAGCGCGAGGACGGCCGACAGGGCGCCGATCCCGGACGAGAGCAGGTGGGAACGGATGCTGGCGCGGGTGTCGAAGACCTCGAGAGGGGTGAGCTCCAGTTGCCCGCGGCGGCGGTAGGCGTGCGCGTACATCAGCGCGAGGAGAGCGTACAGCGCAACGAGCCCGCCGCCGTAGATCAGGAAGAGCGAGGGGATCTGCGCCGTCTCGATCGCCGGCTCGGTCGCGCCGCCGGGGACGCGCACTTCCGTGGGCGTGCCGGTCAGCGGCGCGAGCACGAGCGTGAAGAGAAACTTGAGCGGGTAGACGTAGAAGAGCATCACGAAGAGCAGCGCGGCGTTGAGCCAGAGCGTGCCGGCGTCCTGCAGGCCGTACCGCCGGAAGAAGATGTAGTGCTCCCGCCAGATCACGATCAGGAGCGCGAAGCAGGCGGCGAAGGCGGGGAACCCGCGCATCGCGTTGGCCAGCTCGTGGAAGGTGCGGGGAACCTCGAGAGAGACCACGAGCAGCGTCACCGCGAACGCGAACACGGTGTCGCTGAAACCCTCGAGCCGTGAGATCTCGCCGCCGCGCCAGTGGAAGCCGGTCTCCTCGCCCCACCCCTTCTTGGCGAGGGCCTCCCGCGGCGCGCGCATCACGGCTTGGCCGAGAGGCGCGCGTGACACGCCTCGGCGATGAAGAGGTCTTCGGCGCCGAGCCCGGTGAAGTCGGCCACGGTGATGCCGTCGCGGTCGAAGGGAACCGGCGACGCGCAAAAGGCGCCGATCTCCACGGCACGCGGCGCCTCCGCGGGCGCGTGCTGCAGCTCGCCGAGCTTGCGGCACTGCGCGAGCGAGTCGACGAGCAGGAGCGACGCGCGCCTCAGGATCTCGGGGTCGAGCTCCTGCTTTCCGGGAGTGTCCGCGCCGACCGCGGAGATGTGGGTCCCGGGGAGAACGTCGGCCGCGCGCAGCAGCGGCTCGCGCGACGCCGTCGTCGTGACGATCAGCCGCGCCGCACCCGCGACCTCGCCGGGAGAGGCGGCGGCGACCGTGCGCACGCCGAGCGAGACGGAGAGCTCGCGGACGCAGGCGGCGAGACGGGCGGGGTCGCGCCCCCACACGGTGACCCGCTCGAGCCGGAGGATCTCGGCGTGGAGGCGCGCCTGCAGACGCGCCTGGACGCCGGTGCCGAGGATCCCGAGCGAGGCGTCGGTCCGGCCGAGCTCGCGCGCGACCATCGCGGACACGGCCGCGGTCCGGAGGTCCGTGAGGTGCCCGCCGTCGTCGAAGTAGGTCAGCGTCTCGCCGGTCTCGACCGAGACGAGGAGGATCGTCCCGTAGGGGCGCTCGGCGAAGCTCCCCGCCATCTTGAGCGCGAAGTGGCGTCCGCCGCGGCGGTAGCTCGACTTGATGTGGACCTCGCCGCCGCCGCCGCCGGACAGGTCGAGGTGCATCGGCATCGGCGTGTCGCACTCGCCCCGCGACTGTGCGATGACCGCGTCGCGCATGGCCTCGATCGACTCGGACAGCCCGATCGCGCGGCGGATCTCCTCCGCTCCGACGACGCGCATCAGGCCAGGATCCGCTTCACGGTCGACAGGGCGACGTTGCGGCCGGAGATCACCGCCACCGCCGGAGCGGGCAGCGGACCCGATTTCCGCGTGAGGATCGCGGCCACGGTGACCGCCGACGAGGGCTCGATCAGGTACTGGTGCTCGGCCAGCATGAACCGCACGGCGGCGAAGATATCCTCTTCCGTGAGCAGCGCGACGGCGTCGACGCGGGTCCGCAGGACGCCGAAGCCGGTGCGGCCGATCCCCCCCTCGAGCCCGCCGGCGGTCGTGGCGACCGGAGGCAGGCGGGTGATGGCCTCGCCTTTCTCGAGCGAGAGCGCGAGCGCGGGGGAGCTCGCGAGCTGGCAGCCGACGACGTGGCAGCCGGGGTTTCTCTCCTTCGCGTAGAACGCGAAGCCTCCCGAGAGGCCGGCGCCGCCCACGGGGAGGACGAAGCTCCGTGCCGCGGGCGCGTCCTCCAGCACTTCCGCGGCGAGCGTGCCGCCGTTGGCCGCGAGGATCCGCTCGTCGTCGTACGCGGAGACGTAGGGGCGTCCCGACGTCGTCGCGGCCTCGCGCGCGAGCGTCTCGGTCTCGTCGAATCCGTCGAAGTCCGAGCGGACGGCGTCGGCCCCGAGCGCGACGATCCCGCGGTACTTGGACTCGTCCACGCCCCGCGGGACGTAGATGGTGGCCGGCACGCCGAGCTCCTTCGCCACGTAGGCGACGGCCTTGCCATGATTTCCGGCCGAGCACGTGACGACGCCGAGGCGCCGCTCCTCGGGGGTCAGCGCGAGGAGGCGGAAGAACGCGCCCCGGATCTTGAAGGATCCGGTCAGCTGCTGGGACTCGAGCTTGAGCGACACCGGCACGCCGGCCGTCTCCGACAGCGCGCGAGAATCCTCGATCGGCGTGCGGCGCACGCGGCCCTCGAGAGCGCGGCGGGCCTCGGCGATCAGGGCCATGTCGAGAGGAGGCATAGGCGGCTACTGTATTGCAGCCTGAGGGGCGTCTACTTGAGGCCGAGGCTTCTTTCGATGTCGCCGCGCACCCGCTCGGCGAGTCCCGGGGCCTCGGCCCTCGACGAGCCGGCGGTCTCGACCGGCGCGAGCACCGTCACCGTGGCGGTCGTGGGCGCGAAGACGAGCGAGTGCCTGGGAAGCGCCGTCTCGGTCCCGCGGATCGCGAGGGGCACGACGTCGGCAGAGAGCTCGAGCGCGAGTCGGAAGGCGCCCTCGCGAAACGGTGCGAGCGAGCCGTCGGCGCTGCGCGTGCCCTCCGGGAACACGATCACCGACGCGCCCCCCGTGAGCCGGCGACGCATCTGCTCGAGCGCCTCGCGCGCGCTGTCCTTGTCCCCGCGGGCGAGCGGGATGTCGCCGGCCGTCCGCATCAGCCACCCGAGCAGCGGGATTCGGAAGACGGACTCCTTCGACAGGAACTTCACCTCCCAGGGCAGCAGGCAGGCGAGGAAGATGTCCGCCATCGAGCGGTGGTTCGCGACGAAGAGGTGCGCGCGAGCCGGGTCGAGGGACTCCGCGCCGCCGCGGACAATCTCAACATGGAAGTCCCAGAACGGATTGATCGCGACCGCCAGCGCGCCCGCGCGGCGCAGCACCCTGCCCACCCGCATGCGGTTCGCGTCGGTCCGGAACGTGGCGAGCCGATAGGCGGCGACGATGGGGACCCAGGCGATGACGATCAGGACGTACGCGGCCCACAGGAGGTAGGAGAGCGGAACCGCGACGACGCGCCGTTCGAGAAGTCTCAGGTCTGAATCCGAATCAATCCAAAATCCAAAATCCAAAATCCAAAATCGTCTAGACCTCGACCTCGTCGACGTAACACCAACGCCAGTCCTCTCCGGGCTCGAAGGACTGAATGATCGGGTGATGGACGGCGCGGAAGTGCTTCGTCGCGTGTTTGTTCTTGGACGAGTCGCAGCAGCCGACGTGTCCGCAGGTGAGGCACAGGCGCAGGTGGACCCAGGTGTCGCCGATTTTCAGGCAGTCCTCACAGCCCTTGGCGCTGGGCTTGACCTTCTGGATCGATCCGAGATGCGTGCATTCTTCGGCCATGTGATCTCCTTGGGTTTGAATCCAAAATCCAAAATCCAAAATCCAAAATCGAAATGTCCTAGTGGCACTTCCCCGTGCCCTCGTCCTTGAAGTCTCCCTCGGCCGCCAGGAACTGCCAGTCGTAGGAATCGGGCTTCAGCGTCAGCTTCAGGACGCCATAGGCGGTGTTCTCGCGGACCTCACTCGCCGGGTGGACGTTGACGAACTTGTAGAGCGATCGCCCGCCCGTCCCGGCCACGAATTCGCGGATGCCGCGCTTCGGGTCGGGGTTGCCGGCGGCGTCCAGGGGCTTGAAGCGCTCGTAGGTATGGTCGTGGCCGGCGAGCACGACATCCGCGCCCGCGTCGTAGAGGTCGTTCCAGATGAAGCGCAAGGACGGATCGTCTCCGTGCTCCGCCGAGGAGAACCGCGGGTGGTGCCACATGGCGATCGTGCAGAGGGCGGGGTGCGCCGCGAGGTCCTCCCGGACCCAGGTCTCCTGCGGCGAGCCGCGCTTGCAGCCCCCGACCTCGTCGCAGTTGCTGTTGACGACGAGGACGTGCCAGGCGCCCAGGTCGTAGCTGTAATAGCCGCGGGAGGGATCGCCGGCGGCCTTGCCGAAGTAGGCGAAGTACGCGGCGGCGCCGGTGGTCCGGTAGTCGTGGTTGCCGGCCGCGGGCCGGGTCCGATCCTTGAACCGTCCCCAGGTCGGCGCGTAGCAGGCCGTGAACTGCTCGGCCGTCCCCGAGGGATAGGCGTTGTCGCCCAGGGTGAACACGGTTCCCGGGATCTTCTCGACGATCGCGGCCGTCTTTCGCGCCTCGTCGATGTGCGCGCAGTCGGCGATGTCGCCGGCGCCGATCAGCACGGCCTGCTCGCCGGGCGCTGGCGCCGGAAATGGGCTGGGGGGCGGCGGCGGCGGCGACGGCGACGAGGCGTCTTGTGCGGCGAGCCAGAGGGGACACGCGAGGGCAAGAGCGGCAATGCCGAGGCGTACGGTCTTCACTCCCGGATTATGCCCCGACTGCCGCCGAGCGAAAGTAGGCGCACTCGCGCGTCAGCGGGCAGCGGTCGCACACCGGGCGCGAGCGCTTGCAGAGCTCCTGGCCGTGACGCCGCAGGAGCTGGTGCGCGGCGATGAGCCAGTCGACGTCCGCCTTCGTCTCCGATCCGGCCGCCTCTCGCACGGAGCGATAGCTCGCGGCGTAGGATTTCTCCTCGCGCCCGTAGCCGAGCCGCAGCAGGACGCGCAGGCCGTTCGACTCGAGGGCGAGGATCTTCTCGCGGCGCGAGAAGAGGAGGATCTTCTCGGCACCCGGCTCGCCGATCCCGGGAAACTTCCGCAACGCCCTGCGGGCCGCGGCCGAAGAGTCCGGGGAGCCATCCAGCGCCCGGCCGAGGTCGCCGCCGAACTCTCTCACGACGATTCCGGCGGCGTCCTTGACCCGTTCGACGCGGTCCGCGGCGAGGATCCCGGCCCGCGTCATCGGCAGGAGCGCGGCGGCTGGTGCAGCGAGGATCTCGGCGGGTCCGACGCCGATGCGCTTGCGGAGCTCCTTCCACGCGGCGCTCCGCCGCTCGTCCGTGGCGAGGTAGGCGATCGACTCGAAGAGGATCATCTCCCAGGGATCCGTGACCTCGGGGGGCGGGGGAGGGTCGTAGTACTTGCGGAGCGCGTCCACGACGCGCGCCAGGCGCGAGCCGGTCTTCGCCATGCCGGGAGCCTAGCGCGGCGGGCGAAGGCTCAGGCGGGAGATTCGACGAGTGGCGGTCCCGCGCCTAGAAATCGGCCCGGGTCATGTCCACCACCGAGCCGTCCTTGGTGGTGTCGTCGATCTCGACCGCGACTCCGGCGATCGCCGCCGTCCCGGTGGTGGCCGTCGCGATCACGAGGACCGTGCTCTCGCTCGCCGGTGCGGCGACCCGGTGCAGGACGTCCGAGATGCTTGTCGTCTGACCCGCCGCGATCAGGACGTCGAAGGGCGTCCCGACCGGCTGGCCGGTGGAGTTGGCGTACGCCTGGACATGGACGTTGACGGTGCCGGCGGCAAGGGCGCCGTTGGGCGTCAGGCCGACGTTGCTGAGGAACATGTTGGCGTAGAGCCTGGGACCGGACGGGAGGGTGCGCGAGTCGCGGAAGGTCGCCATGACGCTCCGCGGCTCGTTCGACGTGAGCTCGCGGGCGCGCAGCGCCTGGCCGATGGTGCCGCCGCCGAACGTGTTGTAGAAGCGCACGAGGGCGCTCCCCTGGCCGCTCCGGCTGACGCCGTTGAAGACGAAGAGGATGGATCCGAGGAACCCGTCGGGCTCGATCGTGGCCGGCAGCATTCCGGCCTGCACCAGCGCGTCGATGAAGTCGTCGAAGTGGGCGTTGGAGCGCGCGCGCATGTTGCCGCCGGTGCCGATGGGCACGAGCTCTCCGGCGCTCGAGACCGTCCCGGTGACGGACATGGGCGTCCCCCCGCCCGTCTGGATCTGTCCGTCCAGGTAGAAGTCGACCTGCACGTCGATCGTGCCGTTGTTCGTCACGTCGAGGGTCGAGATGTAGAGGGTATTGCCGGCCCCGACGATGTGCCGACGAGCGGCAGGTTGACGCCGAGCTTGCAGCCCGCGGCGGCGAGCGCGTCGGCGCGGGCCGCGGAGGGGGAGATCCTGGGACGGCTCGCCCAGCGCGAGGCCGGCGCCTGAGGCGAGCAGCAGGATGATCGGGGCGAGCCGGGCGATCCTGAAGTTCATGGAAATCCTCCTGTCGTAGGGACGCTGGGAGACGCAATTCAGGACCTCGGGTGGCGCGAGCGGCCGGGCGCGTCCGCGCCCGTCGCCGCACGACGCCTGGGGACCAGGTTGACGCGGCCGATCTTGTTGCCGGTCTGTTCGGTGAACCAGAGGTTGCCGTCCGGCCCGGTCACGATGCCGTCGGGAAGTGAGCCGGGAGTCGGGACCGGGATCTCGGTGATCTGGGGTTCCTGCCGCTATTGACGCAACCGCGCGATCTTGTTGCCTTCGGTGAGCCAGAGAGCCCCGTCCGGGCCGGTGACGATGTTCCCGGGCAGCGATGGAACGGCGACTGCGTGACCTCGCCGCCCGGTCGTCATCTGGCCGATCCCGAACGAGGTGCCGCCCTCGGTGAACCACAGGTTGCCGTCCGGGCCGTTCGTGATGCTGGCCGGGAGGAAGCCCGGCGTCGGGTAGGCGGTGATGGTCGCGCCGTCCGTCGTGATGGTCCCGATCTCGTTCGCGCCGGCTTGCGCGAACCAGAGGGCGCCGTCGGGCCCGGCGACGATGCCGGAGGCGACGATCAGGACTCCGGACCCCGGGAGCGGATATTCGGCGTGGTCTCCGCTCGTCGTGATCCGCCCGATCGTGTTGTCGAGCGACGGCGTGGTCTCGTGAACCACATCGCGCCGTCCGGTCCGGGCGTGATCGCGTAGAGCTGCCCCGGGTACATGTGGGGGTAGAGCGTGATCGCGCCGCCGGTCGAGATCTTGCCGACGCGTCCGCCCGCGGTCCCGGACGTGGTGAACCACAGGTTGCCGTCCGGGCCGGGGGCGAGGAGCAATACGTAATGGAGCCAGGCGCCGCCA
>CAVZDB010000004.1:0-590789 GCA_963773905.1 uncultured Acidobacteriota bacterium | reverse complement strand
AATGTTATCATCTACTTCAACCATCGTATTGCTCGCGGCGAAGCCGCGGCTAACGCCACAAAACGGCGGCGCAGCGCACGACTTGTACGCGGCACAGACATGACCAAGTCGTGACGGCCACTGTGAAATGCCGGCGCTGCCATCGTTAAGCCACGCGCGAAGCCGCCGAGTCGTCCGCCGAGCGCGCCTAATAGCCTGCGCGTCAGCGGCGAGTGAGGAGGCGAAGCCGACGAACGAGTCCGCTGCACGCGCGTGTTAGGCGAGCCCACCGTGCGCCCCCTTTCGCGACTCCGGCCGGAGACCTGACCACGTAAACCCCTAACCAACCACAAATAAGGGCAACGCCACAACGAAACTGACCCAAAGCGCCGATGGAACGCTCCACCCTGTGGCCGGAAGGCTGCACAGCACCACGGCGGCGGAGATGAGAGAGCCGGGCCTCCAACACGGGGAAGAACCAGACCCAGCATGACGACGGGGAGGAAGAGAAGCGCGGCACCCGTCACGACCATCGACCAGACGCTGTCCCTGCTACTCATCGTGAACACCGCCCGACCACGGTCCGGCACGACGCGAGTGACAGCCCGAGGCCGAGTACGAGACCCTCCCCATGCCGTCCACTTCTGGAGCGAGGACGTGTCGGGACCGACTAATAGCGCCTCGTCGGCCAAGAGAGATACGACCGGAGCCGCGACCGCACTGTCAATTCGGTCGCCTAACGGGCCGCGCGTCAGCGGCGAGTGAGGAGGCGAAGCCGACGAACGAGTCCGCTGCACGCGCATGTTAGGCGACGCAGGCTCATGATTCTAGACGAAAGCCGCCCAAGTGCAAGTCGCGGCGATCAGCCACGAGCCTTCCGATAGCCATACGCTTGCCCCAAAGTCGGCGAGTTGACGTCGCGTTCTGCCGGCGGCGAACACGAAGACCAGACGATAAGCCGTTGAGCGCCGATGATCGGGAACCGTCCAGAAGCCTCATCCGCACTGCGCGTCGTCAGCGCCCGCTGACATATCGAGTCTTCGCGGTCGCCTAACGGCCCGCGCGTCAGCGGCGAGTGAGGAGGCGAAGCCGACGAACGAGTCCGCTGCACGCGCATGTTAGACGGCCGACCTAGAAGCCCCGTTTCGCCTTGATCATCGCGTCCGCCTCTACTTCCTGTTGTGTGCCGTACGGGAGGGTGAACGACCAGTCAGGCTTGCCGGTTCCTTGCGTGTCAACAAGATACTCCACCTGGCACTCGCCATTTGCATCAGGCCCTAACCCGGCGCAGCCAGGAGTCCGCTGCAGCCAGCGTCTCAGCTCTACCGTCCATTCGGTCCTGCCAGCGCTCAGGCACGATGACCGCTATCAGGCAGCTTCGAAATCCCTCGACCTCTTCCAAAGGTTCTGACCAGGGACGACAAGAGCCGCTCTTGCATCGGTCGGCCGTTCACAGCCGTGCTGCAATCAAGTTGCGTGACGCGCCCAAAGACCAACGAGTCGCGGCGCCGTGCATCCGCTGCACCCCATGTTAGGCACAACGCTCGTCACGACCCACCCAAATATCGCCTCAGGTCCGGACGCCTGAGCAGGCCCGCTCAAGGCTCTGCGATTCGAGATTGCCCCAAACGCCGAGAAGCGGCCGGCGAGACATCGACGCCACTTCAATCGTTTCGGCCGCCTAATGATTTGCGCGTCAGCGGCGAGCGTGAGCGAGTCCGCTGCACGCGCGTGTTGGGCAGCCAACCACTCGATGCGCTAAACCGCCGGCTGGTGACCATGCCCTGGCGCCACGCTCTCTCCCCCGCCACCGGACCCAACGCCGGAGCTTGACCGGGACCGCGACTTGCGCCGAGCTCAGCCATCTGCGCTGCTCTCTTTCAGGACACCGGAATCATCTCACCGGTTCGAGGGAACTCCTGTGACGGAAAGCAGGCCAAGCCAAACCTGGCGAGCGGTCTTTGGCTGCCCAACGGCCTGCGCGTCAGCGGCGAGCGCGAGCGAGTCCGCTGCACGCGCGTGTTAGGCGACGCTTTCAGCCACAACCGCTGAACGCAACCTGCCCACAGCCGACTCTCTCGAATTGCCTGAAAGCCGAACAGGGACTTCCGTCATCTGCCTACTCCCAATCGCCATACCGAACTCCTCCGGAGTGAAGATGACGATCCATCCTCCAACGCCAAACTCGAAAGCCCTGGTTCGGAAGGTCGCGATCGGGGCCCTCATTCCGCGCCTCTCGTCGCCTAACGGCCTGCGCGTCAGCGGCGAGTGAGGAGGCGAAGCCGACGAACGAGTCCGCTGCACGCGCATGTTAGGCGGCTGTGAGATTTTCACGCTAGCCCCTTTTGACTTGATGATCATTCAGTCATGGTCCAAGCAAGGCACGACAGAAGGCAACCGGATGCCCGCCATCGCGAGAGCGTTGAATAGTTTCATGGCCGAAGGTAGAGCCGGGCGGCCGGGTGTTCGCGCGCCCAAGCCGGTCCTCCGTCGAGCATCTGCTCGGAAGGAACGCGCAGACCGAACGACAAATGAGACCTACGACGCGCTTCCTGCCACCGTATCTTGCCATCGGCATCGGGCCGGAAACTCAGATCGCTCGATGTCAGCGAGCCTTCGAGACACTCAATCGCACCTGCACCCGCAATACCCAGGCCGAGCCGTCAGTCTCATGCGAAGCCGCCTAACGGCTTGCGCGTCAGCGGCGAGTGAGGAGGCGAAGCCGACGAACGAGTCCGCTGCACGCGCATGTTAGGCGGCCCGCTAGAAGGTCCTCGTGCTCTTCCTCTGACGACGAGGACGATCAGGTGCTCCGCCACTTGAGTCGAGATAGCGTGCGCAACCACCTTTTGCGCTGACGAAGATGCCACGGCCGCCTTTAGCGCCTCCATGGACGGGAAATGCAACTCAGCGATCCTGCAGAAAGACGGGGCGCTGCCGTCAGCGGTTCCGACGGCTCGGGACGCGCGAACTTCTGGATTCCGCTTGACAGTGCTGAGGCGTCAGCCATCGGCACATGATCCTGCGTGTATGCGCGCTCGAAAGTGCTCAGATCGCGCGGGGCTGGATAGAGAACGATGACTTTCGCTCAGGCATATCTGCTCCTTGCAAGTGTTCCAGAGTGTCAACCATCGTGCGGCTCGTTCCGCCGCTTCAGCGTCATCCTGGCGATGGAACTGCAGCCGTTTCGTGACTTCGTGCCGCCTAACGGTCTGCGCGTCAGCGGCGAGCGAAGAGGCGAAGCCGACGAGCGAGTCCGCTGCACGCGCATGTTAGGCGGCCGCCATTCCGTGCACTTCGTCGATACTCGGCCTCCTGACTGCCAGACACCAGCAGCCAACCGAATAGTGAGCACAGACAAGTTGCAACCGCCTGAACAAGAGCCATCTGAGATCGCCAACGGGGCTCGCCCGGAACACTCGCCGATTTCGCACCAGGAACGCCGTCGAACAGGCATGTCGACACGACGCCGATGCCAGCTCGTATCGAAGAAGAACGTGATGCCTATGTCCGCACGCGTTCGCCAGCGAACGATGCCGCAGTCGCCAGACCTCCTGCGCGCTCAGCATTCCGGCGCCTAACGGTCTGCGCGTCAGCGGCGAGCGTGAGCGAGTCCGCTGCACGCGCGTGTTAGGCAGCCAGCCCTCGATGCGCTAGACCGCGAGCCGGTCACCATGCCCTGGCGCCGACCTCTCGTCCGCTGCCACCGGACCCGACGCCAGCTCGACCGGGACCGCGACTTGCGCCGAGTCAGAGCATCTGCCTGCTCTCCGTCAGGACACCGAAATCATCTCACCGGTTCGAGGGCTCCCGTGTCGGAACGCTGCCAAGCCCAGCTGCGAGCGCGGCCGCCTAACGGGCAGCGCGTCAGCGGCGAGCGAAGAGCCGAAGGCGATGAGCGAGTCCGCTGCACGCGCATGTTAGGCGGCCCTCATCGTTACTGACCCTTCACGTCAACGTTGTGGTAGGACTCGATCTGCCACTGGCCGCCGTTCTTCGCACACACTTCCTGCAAACGCGTGACGATCGTTCCGGCCGCAGTCGGGGTGATCCCTGGCGGATTACCGTGTAGCTCGCTGAGCTCGGTAGCAATATCAACGATTGCCACATCCGGCCGCACGAACTGGATCCGGCCCACTGTCATGTCCAGCTTGCTGTCCTTAAAGAAGGTGGCGAAGATTTCACGGTGCCGATCCTCGAAGGCCTTATGTCCATAGAACACCGTCCCTCGGATGTTGGTGAAGCTCCCATCCTGCGCGAAGTGCAGAGAGAACGCGGTTGCATCACCCGCGTTCGAGGCTCTCACTTGCTCTGCCACGAGCGCCCGGATTTGTGCCTCATCGTTGCTCGGCGGCACCGCCGCTTGAGTGGCAAATGACCCAGAAAGTACGAGGGCTACCAGGACAACTCTCATCTCAGTCCTCCTCCCACGAGAGACAGGGCTCCAGGAGCGAGACTGGCGCCCGCAGGCCCGTCATGGTCGGCCGTGGCCAAGGGCCGCCTAACGGTCTGCGCGTCAGCGGCGAGTGAGGAGGCGAAGCCGACGAACGAGTCCGCTGCACGCGCATGTTAGGCGACCGCAACTTTATCGCCGCTTCCGCCTTCTGCCGCAATTGCGCGCAGCACACTGCTGACTTCGCCGAGACCGCGCTCCACAGGACCACGACTTGTCCCGCGATGCAGGCTCCTGGCGCCGGGCTGAGGACCCTGATGCTACCGGCATGCCGATTCCCGCCGCGTGCCCACCCGCCTTAGCTCCTCGGTCGCCTAACGGCCTGCGGGTCAGCGGCGAGCGTGAGCGAGTCCGCTGCACCCGCGTGTTAGGCGGCCGCACCCTGATCGCTCATCAGCGCTCCATTGCGATCAAGACGATGGGCCTGCCGATACGATCAGCTCCACCCACCGTAGTACGCCGGCGATCGCGAACCGCACGCGATACTGCACCGAAGCCGGCCAACGCGGTGATCGGCTAGGACCGCTGAAGAATAGGACGGCCGCAATCGGCAGTATCGGGCCGGGATAGGAAATCGGTGAAGCAGCACCAACGAGGCCACCAGAGCGATGACCGCCGTGCCCGACCAAGATCGTTCTAAGCGCGCACGTTGGTCACTTGCGGCCGCCTAACATTAGCTTAGACATCCCATGCATCCTTTTCCACGACGCGCTCTGTCTAATCATCTACGTCGGTCCGGCTGGGATCGTCGTTAACGTCTTCACCAGCCGTGAGCTGATGATCGGGCGGGACTGGCGATGTGTAGAAGTTAGGCTGCAGTGAAAGCTGTCTAAGGTCCGGAGAGCCCGCTACACCGGCCCAGAGAAGGTCGGCTGGGCTGCGCACACCGCGGCCGCCGCGGTTGAGAACGTGCGTGTAAATCATGGTGGTCTTCACGTCTCTATGTCCGAGGAGCTCCTGGATCGTACGAATATCGTACCCCTCCTCGAGCAGGTGGGTCGCGAAGGAGTGGCGGAAGGTGTGGCAGCTGACGCGGCGCGTGATGCCGACGTCGACGACCGCCTGGCGGACGGCGCGCTGGATGCCGGTTTCGTGCAAGTGATGACGGCGCTCGGCTTGGTAGCCGCCGGCGGACCGGACGCCGAGCGGCTTCGTGGCCCGGGGATCGACGGTTCGATGCTCGGCGGGAAAGACGTATTGCCACCCCCACTCGCGTTCGGCGCCGGGATACTTGAGCGCGATCGAGTTCGGAACATAGACGCTTCCGAAGCCAGCCTCGAGATCCTCGCGGTGCAGGCGGCGGACACGCGAGAGCCAGCTCGGAAGCTCCGCTCGCGCGACGATGGGAAAGGGGACGACCCGGTCGCGCCCGCCCTTGGTGTCTCGCACGACGATGAGGTTGTTCCCGAACTCGAGATCCTTCACGCGAAGGCGCAGACACTCGAGCAGGCGCATGCCCGTTCCGTAGAGAAGCGTCGTCACGAGCTTCGGCGTGCCGTTCATCCGGCCGAGAACCCGCCGGACTTCGTTGCGCGTGAAGACCGTCGGAAGGCGTCCGGGACGCTTGGCCCGCACGAGCGTGTCGGCGTGAGGGAGCGGCTTCTCGAGGACGCGCCGGTAGAGAAAGAGAAGCGCCGACAGCGCCTGGGTCTGTGTCGAGGCGCTGACGGGGCCGTCGACGGCGAGGCTCGTCAGGAAGACATTGATCTCCTCCTCGCCCATCTCCATCGGGTGGCGCTTGTGATGAAAGAGGATGAAGCGGCGGATCCAGGCGACGTACGCCTCCTCGGTGCGCAGGCTGTAGTGGCGCGCGCGAATGGCGTTGCGGACGCGGTCGAGCAGCCGGGGTTGGCCGGGCTTCGGCGACTGTGGCTGCCCGGCCGGGCCCCCGTCCGGGCCGAGGGGAGACATGCTGCTTACTCATTGTCGCGAGAGGGCGTGAGGAGTCGGGCGAGGAGCGGCGGCAGCGCTCGGTCGAGATACATCGACTTTAGGCGCCGCCCTTCAATTGTCTCTGATACTCCGCCTCGTCGTAATGGCCGAGAGAAGTCGTGATCGATCCGTCCGCGGCGAGCGTCCACTCCTCGTAACCGCTGAAGCGGACAGCCCTGCCCGTCCCTCCCGGTCCGGTGTTCGTGCCCGTCGCGGTCCAGCGAAACACCGCGCGATTTCCCTCGGCCTGCAGGTCGTCCATCGTCACGGCGAGATCCGGAAACGCGGTCATGAATCCCTGCGCCGCGGCGGCGATCGCCTCGCGGCCGACGCTGGGCTTGCCCTCGTTGATCGTCAGCGAGCCCTGCGGCGCATAAAACGCGGCGAGGCTCGCCGCGCTCTGGCTCGACCAGGCGGCGGCGTAGCGGGTCGCGAAGTCGCGGAGGCGGGCGGGCATCGGACCTACGCCCGCAGCTTCCAGACCGCCGCGGCGGCGAGAAGCAGGACGAGCGCGGCCATGCCGGCGCGATCCAGGACGGGAATCGCCGCGAGGGCGCCGGAGACGATGCTGCCCGTGCCGACGACGCCGGGCTGAGGGTCTCCGCAATTCCAGACGGAGACGGTCACCGCGTAAGTGCCGGCCGGAAGTGACGGTACGAACACGTTTTGGGTGAAAGGGTAGTCGCTCGCCGTGCACTGGCAACCCGGGATGCCTCCGCCCGCGCTGAAGGTGACCTGGATCTGATTGCCCGAAACGGATGCGTGAGGGTCGTGAGGGAAGCAGCCGGCCCAGTGCCCACAGACGTTCACGACGACTCCTCCGGGGATGTCCGTGCCCGTGACGGTCCAGGGGTAATTGTCGCCGCATGCGGTCTGCGCAGGCGAGGCTTCACGGAGAGCGAGCAGGGCGACACAGACCAGAGAGAGAAGGCGCGGCTTCCGAAGACTCATACCCAACCTCCGTTTCTGGATCGGTTCCCTACCCTCAACGCCTTAGTGCACCGCCGGCTTGGCCCAGTCTCCGATCGAGAGTGCCTTCATGACGATCTCGACCGCGAGCGACGCGAGCAGGATCCCCATGACGCGGATCAGGACCGCGGCGCCCTGCTTGCCGATGACGCGCAGGATCGGATCCGAGAGCCGCAGGGCGAGGTAGTTGAGGGCGAGGACGACCAGGAGCACCGCGGCGGTCTGTGCCTGCTGCGGAACCGTGTAGACGTCGTTGTCGGTCAGGATGATCACCGCCATGATCGCGCCCGGGCCCGCGATCGACGGGACCGCCATCGGGAAGACGGCGAGGTCGCGGTTGGGATCGTCCGACGGCGCGCCCTCATCCATCTCGCCGAAGAGCATCTTGACCGCGAAGAGGAAGAGGATGATGCCGCCCGCCACCTGGAGCGAGAGCATCCGCACGCCCACCGCGTCCAGGATGATCTGGCCGAGGACGACGGCGACGACGAGGATCAGCGTCGCGTAGATCGAGGCGCGGCGCGCGACTCCACGCCGCTGTGCGGCGGTGAGCGAGCCGGTCAGCGCGGCGAAGAGCGCGACGTTGCCGATCGGATCGATCGTCGTCCAGATCATCATGAAGTCGCGAACGATTTTCTGGATCATGGCGTCCTACGAGCACGCTCCTCCGACGTAGGGGCGGCCCTGGGTTGTCGCCGTCCTTCGGACGACGCCTCCTACTGCCGGGGGTCGTCCGTTGGTGGCCGGGCCGCGGCCGCCCGCGTGCGGGAGGGGGCGAGCCCCTCCCCTACTTGAGCTCCGTGGAGAGCTTGTCGGACACGAAGAGCAAGGCGACGGACTTCCTTCTCATGAGTCCCTCCGTAGAAGCGGATTACCGGAACGGGACGTTGCGGGGATTCTATGCCCCGGGCGCCACCACGGTCGTAGGGGCGGGGCTTGCCTCCGCCCGCTTCCGTAACAGTTCAGACTAGCGGCGCCGCTTCGCGGGGCGAGACTTCGCGCGCGCTTTGGCGGCCTTGGTGGGTCTCGTCACCGGCCTTGCCTTCGGACGCGACGCGGCGCGCTTCTTCGCGGTGGGGCGAGGCTTCGATTTCGGCTTGGACTTCGACGTGGGTTCGGGGCTCGGCCTTGGTCTCGCGCGCTTCGCGGCGCGTTTCTTCGAAGCGCGGGAGCGCCGCTTTTCGTACGCGACCTCTCCGTCGAGAGGAAGATGACCCTGGTTCGGCGGTGCAGCCGGCCGCCGGTCCGGCGGCTCGGTCTGGATCTGCCGCTCGCGAAGCTCGCGGCTGCGCCGAAGGGCCTCCTGCAGCCACTCGCGCTCCTTCTGCTCCTCGGTCTGGGTGGGAGGAGTAACCGCCGCCTGTCCCGGTGCATTCGGCTGGGAGCCTGCGAGGCTCGCGGCCAGACGGCGCAGGAGCTCGGCCCGCGACGCGGGATCGAGTCTCATCGCCTCGACTTCGAGCTCCTCGAGGGTCATGGGCGGATTGTAACCGGGCGCGGCGAGGCGGACACCGCGTGGGGACGCCCGGAGCACTGTCATTCCGAGAAGCGAAGCGATGAGGAATCCCGTGCTTCATGAGATGGCGGCGATCGAGTCCGGGATCCCTCGCTGCGCTCGGGATGATGGCGGAGGGCTGCTCGAAACGACAACCATGCGCACGAGCGGGCTTTGTCATTTCGAGGAGCCCAAGCGACGAGGAACCCCTTCGAAAGCGACACGCTTGCTTTAAAGGGGTCCCTCCCCCTCGCTACGCTCGGGGTTCGGGATGACAAGGGTTGGAGACCGAGCCCCAGTGCGTCTCTAGTCGGCTCGGAATGACGGCGGAGGGCTGCTCGAAACAACAACCATGCGCACGAGCGGGCTTTGTCATTCCGAGGAGCGCAAGCGACGAGGAACCCCTTTGAAAGCGACACGCTTGCTTAGAGGGGTCTTTCCCCCTCGCTGCGCTCGGGGTTCGGGATGACAAGGGTTGGGGACCGAGTGCGTCTCTAGTCGTACACCCCGTCGGCGAACCACTCGCCGCCATTGCGCGCGCGGTAGATGCGGTAGAGACCGCCGTCGGAGAGCTCGACGTCCCAGTAGTCGCGGTCGGCGGCGGAGTCGGTCCACCAGCCTTCCTCCAGGGACCACGGTCCCGCGGCGACGCGGACGGATCCCGCGATCGAGAGCGCGGCGTCGGGGGGAGATTTGAGGGAGAGGAGACGGACGGGGAGATTGTCGATTGACGATTGGCGATTGGCGATTGGCGAGCGCTCCTCACCGCGGGCGGGGTCGAGCCCCGCCCCTACGTCCGCCGATCGCTCGTTCGTCGCCTCGCCGTTTCTTCCAACGTCTTCGTAGGGGCGGCCCTCGCGGCCACCCGGTATCGCCACCGCGCGGCTCATCCGGGCGGGGTCGAGCCCCGCCCCTACGTCCGCCGATCGCTCGTTCGTCGCCTCGCCGTTTCTTCCAACGTCTTCGTAGGGGCGGCCCTCGCGGCCACCCGGTATCGCCACCGCGCGGCTCATCCGGGCGGGGTCGAGCCCCGCCCCTACGTCCGCCGATCGCTCGTTCGTCGCCTCGCCGTTTCTTCCAACGTCTTCGTAGGGGCGGCCCTTGCGGCCGCCCGGTATCGCCACCGCGCGGCTCATCCGGGCGGGGTCGAGCCCCGCCCCTACGTCCTTTCCGAACAGTCGTTCAATGACGGCCGGACCGCGACCCCCCTCCTCCACGATCACCTCGAGCGGCACGGGCGGACGCAGGACGCGCACGGAGAGGAGCCCGCGTCCGGCGCGCGGAGGGAGGCGCATCGGTGGAGGCGGCGGGGGGGCGTAGCCCGACTCCGTGTAGGTGAAGCGCTCGGGACGATGTCCATCCTGCGCGCGCGGCGAACCGACGCGGTCGGCGCCGAGCAGCGCGGCGAGGCGCGCGATCGTGGTCGCGAGGCGGTCGGGCGAGAGCGCGGCGGGGCCGAAGAGCGACAGCTGCGCGCGGCGCGGCTGGTCGGGATGCGCGGAGAAGGTGAAGCCGGCGACGGCGGCGCCGGGCGGCCGCGCCTCGAGGTCCAGTCGCAGGAGCGTCAGGAGCGTCTTGACGTCGCGCGTCGGCGCGGGCAGCTGGATCGCGCGCGTGTCGTGGCCGTCCGGGTCGAGCGCGAGCACGGTCTCGAGCCGCGTGCAGGCGAGCGCCTGCGCCTCGAGGCGTCCGACCAGGCGCGTCAGCGCCGCGTGCGCAACGAAGAGGAACGGCTCGAGCGACGCGAGCGGCCACTCGAGCTCCATGCCCTCGGTGAAGGCGGGCGGCGGCAGGTAGGGCTCGAGCGGACGCGGATCGATCCCGCGCGCCGACGCGTGCAGCGCGCGGCCGCCCTCCCCCAGCCGGCTCGCGACCTCGCCCTCTGGCAGCTTCGCGAAGTCGCCGATCGTGCGCAGCCCCCAGCGGTCGAGCAGCGCGGCGGTCTCCCATTCGGGCGCGAGGCGCGCGAGCGGCAGCGGCGCGAGAAACGCCTGCTCCTCCCCCTCGGGGACGACGGTGGGCGAGTCGGGCAGCGCCGCGGCGACGCGCGCGGCGAGCTTGGACGCGGCCACCCCGACGCGGCCCGGGAGGCCGGCCTTCTCGACCGCGCGAAGGAGGTCGCGGGCGAGAGACACCAGCCTGTCATCCCGAGGAGCCGCGACTTGTGCCGCCGTCCCTTGTGCCGCCGTCCCTTGTGCCGCCGTCCCTTGTGCCGTCATCCCGAGGAGCGGAGCGAGCCCGCGAGCGAGCGACGAGGGATCCCGTGCGTCATAGCCCTGGCCGCGTGTCGTGACGGGATCCTTCGCTCCGCTCAGGATGACGGCTTGACTGCCTGGGATGACGGCTCGATCGCTAGGGCTCGAGGTGAGTGGGGCGATTCCGGGCACCCGCAGCGCCGGATGCCCCTCGAGATCCACATAGACGATTCCCTCTCCCGCATCCTCGACGCGCGGCGAGAAGGACTCGGCGACCTCGAGCAGCGTCTGCTGCGCCGTGCGTTCGCAGGCTGCGTCGCGGCCGCGCGCGATCAGCTTCGGCAGCCGCGCGCGCGCCTGGGGCAGCGTCATGCCGGGCTCGATCCCGACCTTGCGCGCCTTGCGCGTCGCCGAAGAGACGCGCGCCGCCGTGCCGTTGCCCTCGCAGATGACGACGGCCTCCTCCTTGAGCTCCGGCTCGCTGCGCAGCCGCGCCGCCAGGGGAAAGAGCGGGACGTAGAGACAGGCGATCACGAATAGCCGTCATCCCGAGGAACGAAGCGAGTCGGGAGTCTGAAGTGAAGCACTACGCCTGTCATCCTGAGGAGCGGACCCCGAGCGCAGCGAGGGGGAGCGACGAAGGATCCCGTCACTGTTAGCCGACGTGTCATTTACGCACGGGATCCCTCGCTGCGCTCGGGACGACAGCGACGTGGCTCGCGATGACGGCACAGAGGGCTCCAAAAAATCCCCTCTCCCGCCGGCGGGACCGGAGGGAGAGGGGTGGGAAAGGGGGGACATCGCCCATCGAGAGCTTCATTCCCTCGCTCACGCCCGACCGCGCGCGCTGGTCCTTCTGCAGGGTCAGCCGCGAGGCGAGGCCGCAGAGCAGCCGCGGCGAGCTTCCATTGGCACTGGCGCGGCCGCCGCCGATCCAGACCGCGCGCGCGGAGTCCGCCGAGACGACCGCCTGCGCGGCGAAACCAAGGCCGCTGATGCGGTGGGGCGCGAGCAGGAGGAGCGCCGCGTCGTGCGCGCGGGCGGCGCGCTCGAGGCGCACCCATGCGGCGTCGGGAACGAACCGCCCGCGCACGGGCGCGAGCCCGAGGTCCGCGACGACGAGCGGGAATCCCGTCGCGAGCAGCATCTCCGCGCTCGCGACGGCCTCCTTGAGCCGCGTGGGCCGCACCCAGAGCAGACGCGTCAGGTCCGCGCCCGCCGCCTCCGCGGACTGGGGGTCGAGATGGCCGCCGAGGTCGACGAACGCGGCCGCCTCGCCGCTCGAGGTCGCCGACGCGAGCACGGCGATGCCGATCGAGAAGCGTCCGCACGAGCGCCTTCCCTTGTCGGAGATCTCGACGAGCCCGCCGCGCGGCAGGCCGCCGCGCAGCAGCCGGTCGAGGCCCGGCACCGTCGTCGCGATCGGGTCACGCGGTGCCGAGGGGGACGCGAGATCGCTCGCGCGCGTCAGCCGCGCGCCGAGGCCCGAGAGCAGCTCGGCGGCGGCGGGCTTCAAGGACACGCCTCTGCCCTCGAGAATCGCTTCGATGGCGAGTACCGATGACGCGCTCATTTCCGCCCCCTCCGACGGCGCCGACGCCGTCACGGGACTGCGGCGCCGGATCAGTCGGCGGCGCAGTCGTGTAGGACGCCGTGTGTAGGAGCAAAATAGGCGTAAATTAGTCGTAAGTCAATGTTGTAATGCTTGCTTTACTAAATATCAAGCTAGCTTTACTATTTGCAGCGAGGCCTATCCATGACAAACGACACCGACTCGAAATCCCCCGGAAAACTCGCGCTCTGGCGTCTCCTGGCGCTGGCCGCCGTGGGCGCTCTCCTGCGGTTTTCGCTGTCCGCGGCGATGCGCGCGTGGACGGCCCCGCCTCGTTCCATCGCGCTCTGGGCGCTCGTCGCCGCCTCGGTCGTGCTGACGCTCCTGCTGCTCTGGCAGCTGCTCGCGATCTGGCGGCGCCGCGATTCCTGGGCGCTCTATCTCGGCGCCGCGCTTCTCTGCATCGTCTTTTACAAGGCGGGCCGCTACCGCCCCGAGCTCGCGCCGATCGAGCTGCCTCTCGCGATCCTGCTTCTCGCGCCCGCGGCGCTTCTCGTGTGGGCGTTCGTGCGGCAGGTGCGCCGAGCCGACGAGCTCGAACGGCGGATCCTGTTTCAGGCGCTGGCGTTCGCGTTCGTCGTCGAGTTCTCCGTCGCGATCGTCTACGCGTTCCTGGAGGGGCTGGACGTGCCGAGGCCGCCCTCGATCCTGTGGGCCTCGCTGCTGATCCTGTCGTGGGCCGTCGGGCTCGGGATCTTCCAGCGGCGCTACGAGTGAAGAACCACCTCCGCGTCCTGCGCGCCGAGCGCGACTGGTCGCAGGCGGAGCTCGCGGAGCAGCTCCACGTCTCGCGCCAGACCGTCAACGCGATCGAGACGGAGCGCTACGATCCCAGCCTGCACCTCGCGTTCCGCATCGCGAAGCTCTTCGGGAAGCTGATCGAGGAGATTTTCGAGCCGACGTAGGCTGAGGGGCTGAGGACCGCTCGGCTCCTGGCCCGGCATCGGGCGCCCGAGGGTCCCTACACGGTCCGCGCGCGTGCCGGCCGCTCCTCCACCCGCTTCCCGCTTCCGCTCCCCTCCAGGGATAAGATGCGCGGCAAAACGGCAGCCGCCGAAACTCCCGATGGCCCACCAAGTCTTCATCAGCTATTCGAGCAAGGACAAGCCGGTGGCCGACGCCGTCTGCGCGGGGCTGGAGGCGCGGGGCATTCGCTGTTGGATCGCGCCGCGCGACATTCTGCCCGGCATCGACTGGGGCGCCGCGATCGTCGACGCGATCAGCGGGGCGAAGGTGATGGTCCTCATCTTTTCGGGCAACGCGAACTCCTCGCAGCAGATCAAGCGCGAGGTCGAGCGCGCGGTCGCGAAGGGAGCCAAGATCCTGCCGTTCCGCATCGAGGACGTGCCGCCATCGCGCAGCCTCGAGTACTTCGTCTCCTCGTCCCACTGGCTCGACGCGCTGACGCAGCCGCTCGAGGGCCACATCGCGAGGCTCGGCGACACCGTCGGCGCGCTCCTCGCGCGCGACAGCCGGGAGCCGCCGGTCGCGCCGCACGAATCCTCACGTCAGCCGCTGCCGCTGCCGGTCCCGGGCGGGAGGGTTCCGCGCGAGATCCCGCCGGCGGCGCCGCTCCACCGGCCCTCGAAGGTGCCGTTCATTCTCCTGATCGCCGCCGGCGTCGCGGTGGCCGCCGTCTACGTCGCGCTGCACAAGGCCCCGCCGCAGATCGTCGCGATCAACTTTCCGACCTCGTTCATCGCGGGCCGCGGCGAGGTCACCGGGACGGTCCAGTTCAAGACCGGCCACGACCCGATCGCGCAGGCCGAGTTCTCGGTCGTCTCCGCCCAGAGCTTCGATCCGTTCACGATCCAGCCGCGCGGCATCGGCGGAGTCCGGCAGGGCAGCTTCCCGTTCACGATCCACTCCGCGCTTGCGCAGCAGGTCGTCCTGAAGACGACGCTGATCGACTCGGAGGGGCGCCGGTCGAGCCCGGTCTCGTTCTCCTTCGAGGCGAAGAAGCCCGCGCCCGGGCAGAAGGGCGTCGAGATCCAGACGCCGCAGGGCTTCAAGTTCAAGTTCCCTCACTGAGAACCGGACGCCGACGCTCGTGAATCTCTTCGTCAAAGGGCTCATCGTGGGCTTCTGCCTCGCGGCGCCGGTCGGGCCGATCGCGGCGATCTGCGTGCAGCGCACGATCTCGAAGCGCCTGATCTCGGGAGTGCTGTCCGGAATGGGCGCCGCGGTCGCGGACGCGGTCTACGGAGCGGTCGCGGCGTTCGGCGCCAACATCATCTCCGAGTTCATCATCGCGGAGCGGAGCTGGCTGCAGCGCATCGGCGGCGCGATCCTGATCCTGCTCGGCCTGCGGCTCATCTTCTTCACGAAGGTCGAGGAACGGAAGAACGGCGCCTCGAACCGCGGGCTGCTCGGGGATTTTCTGTCCGTCTTCGTGCTGACGCTGACCAACCCCATGACCTTCGTCGCGTTCGCGGCGATCTTCACGACGATGGGGATCGGCGCGGTGCGCGGGCACTCGATCCTCACGGTGGAGCTGGTCGGCGGCGTGCTCGCCGGCTCCGGCCTGTGGTGGCTGATCCTCTGCGGCGGCTCCTACCTCCTGCGCCACCACTTCGACTTCCGCAAGCTCGCGGCGATCAACAAGGCCACGGGCGTCTTCGTGATCGCCGTCGGCGTGCTCTACCTCTTCATCCTGCATCCGGGGGCGGACGAGGCCACGCCGATCCAGCGGCTCGTCCCGCACAAGCTCAAGGCGCAGACGCCGAGCGCGCCGGGGAAGTAGAGGTCGGCCCACCGTCATCCGTCTCGGGGCTTGTCCCCGCCCGGACTCGAAGAAGCGCAGTCTCGCCGGGCGGCCACGAGGGCCGCCCCTACGAAGACGTAAGGAGGTCGCCTCACCACCATCCGTCCTCGTAGGGGCGGGGCTTGTCCCCGCCCGAATTCACCTCACGACAACTGGACATTGATGGTGCCTCCCAGGAGACGCTCAATTCGCCTCCCCGAGTCCGTTTATCTGGAGGCGGGCCGGGCGTTCTCCGTGACGATCGGTACAGCTCCCCAGGCTTCCGGTGTTCGCGGACATCCACTTCGGGCGAGAGTGCGTCGAGCTCCTTAGGTATCGCCTGCTTCAACGTCGGGCGCACGCGGCTACGCATACTGCCTCATGCCGGATCACGTTCATCTGCTTGTCGGAGTCGGGGCGAGGGAGAGCCTCGGCTCGTGGTCGGTGGATGGAAATCGCGATGCTACGCGGCGCGGCGAAGTCGAGGGCTCTCCGAGCCATTCTGGCAGCGCAGCTTCTACGATCACGCACTCCGCAGAGACGAGGATCTCGCGTTGGTTGCGCGGTATGTCCTGGAGAACCCAGTCAGAGCGGGACTCGTTCGGGACTCTCGCGACTACCCGCTGTCGGGATCCTTCGAGTTCGACCTCGGCTAGGCGGGCGGCCGCAAGGGCCGCCCCTACGAAGACACGAGAAGATCGCCGTACCGCATCCCTCCCGTAGGGGCGGGGCTTGTCCCCGCCCGGACTGCGGGCGGCCGCAAGGGCCGCCCCTACGACGCGACGGGAGCCCGCCATTGAGCGCAACGCCGCCTCTACCCCTCGAACCCCCGAGGGGTCAGCCCTCGAACCCCATCGTCCGGTGGGTGTTGTCGCAGTAGGGCTTGTTGCCGGAGCCGCCGCAGCGGCAGAGGGCGTAGCGGTGGCCGGCGTCCTCCCAGCGATTGCCGGCGGCGTCGAGCATGGGAACGGGACCGCGGACGTAGATCGGCCCGTCCTTCTGGAGCGTCATCTCGATTTCCGTGGGAACCGCCTCGGCCGGGCCGCCGTCCAGCCGCTCGTATCGGAGCGACCCCGTCGGACACCGGGCAACGGTCGCCGCGAGCGCGTCGGCGTCCGCGCCCTCGGGCTGGACCCACGGGCGCTCGCCCGGTTTGAAGACGGCCGGCGAGCCCTCCACGCAGCGCTTCGCATGGATGCACTTGCGCGGGTCGTAGGTGACGACGATGTCCTTCGACGCGTAGGTCTTTCTCATGGTTCCTCCCTCGAGCGGGCGGGGGCGAGCCCCGCCCCTACGTGGGGCCCGGCCTGCCTCTGGTGGTCGAGTCCCGCCGGGAGAGGGGGACGCGAGCCGAGCAACGCATGCGCCTTTCCGAGCGCGCGGGCGAGCGAGGGGTCGAGGCCCAGCGCGTGCGCGGCGTCGAGCGATAGCCAGCGCATCGGCCGGTCGGGGTCCTCGGCGCGGGTGGCATGCTCCGGCGCGCCCTCGGTCGAGGTCAGCAGGAAGCGGACGTCGAAGTGCGAGTGCGCGGGATCCCTCTTGTGCGCCGGGATCGCGTGCACGTCGACGTCGAAGACGGTCCGGCCCAGAGGCGTCGCGAACACGGAGATCCCCGTCTCCTCGCGCGCCTCGCGCAGCGCGGCGTCGAAGGCCGAGGCGTCGGACGCCTCCGTGTGCCCTCCGGGCTGCAGCCAGCGCGAGAGTTTGCGGTGATGGATGAGCAGGAACTCCGACGCGTCGGGCCGCGCGATGACGGCGCTCGCCGTGATGTGACCCGCCGGATTGTCGCGCGCGAACGGGTCCGCCGGCGCCTGGAGGAAGCGGAGAATGCGTACGAGCGACGCCACCTCCTCCTCCGTCGCCGCGGCGTGGCCCTCGAGCGCGGCGAGCAGGTCGTCGCGGTTCACGCGAGACGCTCCAGGACGAGCACGGTCCAGTCGTCGGCGAGGATCGGACCCGTGGCCGACCGCACGGCCTCGAAGAGAGCCTCCGGCGTGGCCGCGCGGGGAAGCAGCGCCTCGAATCGTTCGTAGCCCAGCGGATCGCCCGACGCGGTCGGCGCCTCCGGGAGGCCGTCGGTCAGGAGCAGAAGGCGTTCGCCGGGAGCGAGGACGCCGCCGACGCTCTCATAGTCGACCTCGCCGCGCACGCCCAGGGGAAAGCGCGGTCCGGGCACGGAGATCGCTTTCGCCGAGCCGTTCGCGCCGACCCGGTACGGGTCCGGCAGCCCGGCGTTGGCGAGCTCGAAGGCGCCCGTTTTCGGGTCGTAGCGCGCATACGCCAGGGCCACGAACTCGCGCGACTCGAGCCGCAGCCGCAGCCGCCGGTTGCCCTCCCGAAGGGTCTCCGCGACGGAGCGCTCCGCCGCCAGAAACGGCAACGCGGTCTTGACGGTCGCCATGATCAGGCTCGCCCCGACTCCTTTCCCCGCCACGTCGGCGACCACGATGCCGACCGAGCCGTCCGGGAGCCGGAAGACGTCGTAGAAGTCGCCCGCCACGAAGCGCGCGGGCAGGTTTCCCGCCGCGATCCGGTAGCCGTCGCCCGAGATCTCCGTCGGCGGCAGGATGCGCTGCTGGATCGAGCGCGCGAGCTCCAGTTCCTTCTCCGCGAACTCGGCCTCCTTCAGTCGCGACACGCTCTGCTCCAGGCGATCGCGCAGGAGCGAGTAGGTGTAGAGGGACAGGCCCGCGATCAGCGTGATCGCGCCCGCGACCGGAAGCGTGAGCCGAAGCGACTCGGCGGTCATCGGAACGTGCACGAGTCCCACGGCGTTCGCGGCCAGCGTCGCGACCAGCCATCCGAGCGCGCCGCCCACGAAGTAGAGGACGGACCGGGCCACCCGCTGGGACACGATCCGGATGCGCCCGATCCAGCCGCCGCAGCTGGCGCCGAGCAACAGGCAGACGACGTAGGCGAACGAGCCGATCAGCGCTCCGTAGGCCACCGTCCCGGCGGTCAGCCGAGCGGACTCGCCGAGTAAGACCAGGAAGACGACGCCGAGGCCGATCAGGATCGAGATCGAAAGCTCGCGCAGAAACTCGCCGGTCGAGTGGACGAAAAGGCTCGCCCGCGCCCCGGTCGACATGGCTCCATCGTATACGGCCCCTCGGCGTGCGAGTTGCGGGCTCGTCGATAATGCGTCTCGAGGTGCACGCATGAGCGGTCCGAACCCCGACGCCGTCTCGATCGACGCGATCATCAAGGCGCTGTACGAATCGATCTCGGGCCCCGCCGGGGCGCCGCGGCAGTGGGAGCGCGACCGCGCGCTGTACGCGCCGGGGGCGCTGCTGATCCCGATGCGGCCGCCCAGCGTCGCCAAAGACGGCCGCGGCGCGGCCGAGATCCTCGACGTGGACGGCTACGAGAGGTCCCGCACGCCGTTCTTCGCCGCGAACTCCTTCTACGAGGTCGAGATCGCGCGGCGCGAGTTCCACTTCGGCGCGATGGCGCACGTGCTCTCCGTCTACGAGGGCCGCGACGCGCCGAACGGGAAGATCCTGAAGCGCGGCATCAACAGCATCCAGATGTTCCACGACGGCGCGCGCTGGTGGGTCGCGTCGATCATGTGGGACAACGAACGGGAGGGCGTCACGCTGCCGGAGGACCTGCTCCGGAAATCGTAGGGGCGGGGCTCGCCCCCGCCCGAATTCGAGACCGCGCGGCCTCCACGGGCGGCCGCGAGGGCCGCCCCTACGAAGACATGAGAGCGTCGCCTCACCACATCCGTCTCGTAGGGGCGGGGCTCGCCCCCGCCCGAATCGAGACCGCGCGGCCTCCACGGGCGGCCGCGAGGGCCGCCCCTACACAGAAGGATGCGTGGCGCACGACAGGATGCGTGGCGCACGACAGGATGCGTGGCGCACGACAGGATGCGTGGCGCACGACAGGATGCGTGGCGCACGACAGGATGCGTGGCGCCGACGGTGTGCGCGGCGCCTACGGGTTCGGGGGCTTCGCCGCCGGTGTGACGGACTTCGCGGGCGGCGGGACTCGCTTCGCCGCCGGCGCCATCGGCACCCAGCCGTTCTTCAGGAGCTCGTGCGAGAGGAGGAACGCGAAGAACGCGTGGCCTCCCGGAGTGAAGTGGTCGTTCCCGGTCGCCTCGGAGAGCGGATACCAGCTCTCACGCAAGGCGGTGAAGAGATCGGTCAGATCCAGGTAGTCCGCCCCGGCTCCTTCCGCGACCTGTTTCCAGAACGGGGACTCGCCGCCGATCGGCGCGCGGCCACCGAGGAGGTAGTGGCAGAGGACGAATCGCGGCCGCGTGCCCGACCCCTTCGGGAACTTCGCGTCGAGCCCCCGGCGCAGCTCGGCCACCGGCCGCGTGTGCAGGTCGAGGAGGTCCTTGCGGAGGGCCTCGTCGGCCTCGAGAACATGAAGCCGGTCGATGGCAATCGCCGGCTGGCTTCCCTTCGGGTTGGGAATCTCGTGGATCCACCCCCGCGCCTTCGCCCGCGCGATCAACGCCTCCGCCGGGTTGTTCTGCAGCCGCTCGGCGAGCGGCTTCAAGAGGTACTCCATGTCGGGCTCCGCGGCCGGGATCCCGCGCGGGGTGATCGGACGCTCGAGGTATGCCTGGATCGTCCCGCTTCCGCCGGGGGGCACCATCAGGAGGACGAGGTCCACGCCGAACTTCTCCGCGATGGCGGGAGCCATGTACGCCGACCAGACGAGCAGGGGCACCCAGCTCACGCGCGTCAGCGTCAGGACCTCGTAGCGGGTGCGTGAGCCGTCGATCGCGCCGAGCGTGTTCAGCATGAGCTCGAGCCGCTTGGGCATTCCCTCGATCCGCATCGGCTCGAATTCGGGAGTGCGATAGCCCGGCTCGTAGAAGAAGTCGACGTGAGAGTCGCCGAGCAGCAGGATGCGGAACGTCCGCGGCGGCTTCGGAGCCGGAACCTCGAAGTCCATGAGACCGCTCTCCGCCGGCACTCCCTTGCCCCACAGGTCGGCGAAACGGTAGTCCCGGACGCACAGGATTTCCTGATGCATGGGCGAGACGACGTAGAACGTGCGCGGAGCGCGGGGATCCGCGACGAGGCCGACCTGCTCGGCGTCGCCGAAGCGCAGGTACGGGATCTTCGTGCTCTCGGCGAGCACCGACGGAGGCGTCCAGAGGCGGCCGGCGTTCACGATGAGCCAGGTCTGCTCGGGCCCGCCCTGCACGGCGTAGAGCTGCCCGTCCGACTCGACCATCGCGCGGATGTTCTGGCCGCGGCCCACGTCGAGCACCGTGCGCTCCCCAACGAAGTCCGGCGCGGTCTGCTCGACGCGCACGACCCGGCCGGTGCGGTCCGCGACGCACAGCTTGCCGCCGAAGAAAGCGAGCGCGCCGGGTCCCGGGATGCGCGGGTCGTTGACGAAGACCGTCGCGACCGTGCGCGTCTGCAGGTCGAAGCGGCGCACCGCGTCGCGCTCGGGCTGAGAGAAGTAGACCGCGTTCTCCGCCGGGGAATAGGCGAGGCTCATCACCTCGCCGAGCGAGGCGCGGCGTCCCTCGCCGTCGACGAGGCCCCGGTGGCCGTTGCCGGCGACCGTCTCGACCGTCCCCGCCTGGACGTCCACGAGCCGGAAGCTGGCGCCGCCCTCGTCGTCGACGAGCACGGCGTGGTCCGAGACCGCGACGATCGCGCCCGGCTGGTGGAAGGTCGCCTGCCGCAGCGGCCCATCCGCCGCGCCCGCGGCTCCGGTGCCGGCCAGGGTGTCGACGCGATTGGCGTCGTCCAGGTGGATCGCGCGGATGCGGTTGTTGGCCTGGTCGGCGACGGCCAGGAGCGATCCGCCCGAGAGCACCGCGATCCCGGCCGGATCCCGGAAATGCGCGCGGTAGAACTCGCCGTCCCGGAAGCCCGCGACGCCGTCGCCCGCCACGAGGTCGTGGTACAGCGACATCGGCGCGATCGCCCGGGTCTCGGCGCCCCGCACCCGCGCCGCCCCCGCGCCCAGGCATGCCACGGCGATGAGCGCGAGCGTTTTCGGGGCCACCCTCAGGGAAACACCTCGAACTTGTCGAATCCGCGGCGGGGATCGCTCGCGTCCGGCGGCGTCTGCGACAGCGTCTTCTTCGAGAACTCGAGATGCGCGACGCGCTTCATCGTGTCCCACTTGGGCATGCCGTACTCGTCGCGCTCCGCCACGAAGACGACGTCCACGCGCATCGCGTCGGCGGTTGCCGCCTTCGGATATTGGAGCGCGACGAGCTGCCGCGCGGCCTCCGCGAGCAGGGCGTCCTTCTCCTTGCCGTTGGTGGAGAACCGGTCCTTCACGTCGTTGGCGTTCCAGAAGAAGTGGACGTAGGTCTTCTTGTCCGTCACGACGGTGTTCCGGGCGAACCAGGCGGGCCAGTCCGGGGCGGGCGCGGCAGGGAGTGCGGCCGCGAGCGCAGCAACGAAGAGAAGCACGAGGATCGGACGCGCCGTCACCAGCGAATTATAGCGGGGGCAGGAGCCGGAGCTACGCGCGGACGGCGCGCAGCCGCTCGCGCGCGGCTGCCGCGGTGACGAGGAGCACGCCGAGCCCGAGCGCGGCGAGACTGATGCGCAGCGCGGGGGCCTTCGAGAGGACGCCGGTCACGTCCGCCTCGGGCATCCCGGAGACCGCCATGTACCAGACCGCGAGGAAGACGCCCGAGAAGAGCTTGCCGCCCGAAGTGAGCGAGCCGAATGCGACGGAGATCCCCGCGAGGGCGAGGAGGCCCGCGACGCACTCCGCGCCGCGCGCCGGTGAGACCGTGAGGGCGCGGACCGTCATGGGCATGCCCAGGGCCAGCAGAAAGACGGCGACCGCCGCGCATTTCCAGAGGATCGGCCGCGCGGGAACGCCGGGCTGCGAGAAGACGAGCGCGCGCGTGCCGGCGAGCTCCTCGCGCGCGGCCACCTCGGCGATGACCGGCACGAGCAGGATGAGGAACGCGGCCGGCGCGGCCTCGCCGGGAACCGCTCCCGCCAAAATCGCCGCGACGGCGAGCGGCCACTTGATCCACGACGCGCTCTCCCAGATCAGCCGCGCCTCGGCGAGGACGGCGCCGAGCGCGGAGGGAGAAGCGGAGACCGGCGTGAGCGCGACGGCGGCGCCGGGCGAGCCGGCGGTCGCGGGCGCGTCGTCCGGGAGGTCGGCGCGCCGCCGGAATCTCCGCGCGATCCGCGCGGCCATACCGAGGCCCGGCTTGGGCTCCCCGAGGCGCCGGCGTCCCCGCGCCGGGTCGAAGCGGTCGAAGACGAGCACGGCGAGCAGGAACGGCACGAGCGCGAGCGCCATGTTCGCCGCCCGCATCGCCAAAAGCTCCGGCGTGATCGCGATGCCCTTCCACGGCACGCGCGCGATCTTCTTCGTGTCGAACGAGACGTGGCCGGAGGAGACGCTCTTCGCCTCCTTCGGCAGCGTCCTCGCGAGGAGCCATTCGTCGGTGGCGATGCCGGCCGGGTCGAAGACGGGCTTGCCGATCGTGGTCCTCTCCTTCGGGTCGAGGCTCGCGCCCGTGAGGTCGAGCGGCAGCTTGACGAGGCCGAAGAGGAAGACGAAGAACCAGATCACGAGGCCGCCCCGCCCGCGCAGGCCCGGCGTCACGTCGAAGAAGACCGCGAGCGAGGCCACGACGACGAGGACGGGGACGGTCAGGACGAGGTACGGGCCCGCGAACGCGAAGAGCGAGAACGGCCCCGTTCCGTAGCGCAGGAACGCGGCGAGCCCCATCAGGAGCGCGAAGAGGTCGAGGACGACGAGATACGCGACGTGCGCGGCGAGCTTGCCCCCGAGGTAGGCCGTCTTCGAGAGCGGCGTCGCCGCGAGGATCGCGCCCACGCGCCGCTCGCGGTCGCGCCGCACGGAGCCCGCGACCAGGTAGAAGCCGCCGAGCGGGAGGAAGATGCACGAGAGGATCGCGACCGAGAGTCCCAGGTATCCGGCGGTGTAGACCGGCGACTGGACCTGGCCGCCGATCTCCCACGTCAGCGAGGCGGCGTTGCTCTTCGGGTCGGGGATCCAGAGAAACGCCGCCGCGCAGAACGCGGCGAGGGCGACCGGCGTCGCGAAGGAGCGCAGCCGCATCTTCAGCTCCGCAGCGATCTGGGCGAAAAGCGGCGAGAGCGCGTCGGACGCGGCGGACATCATCAGGCCGCAGGCTGCTGGGAGGCGTTCGCCGCGATGCCGTGCGCGCCTTCCGAGGCGCGTACCGACAGATTCGTCAGGAGATACGCGTCCTCGAGGTCCGGCTCGACGGCGCGCGATCCCTCGAGAGAAGCCCCGTTCCCATTGGCCACGTACCGCACGTGCACGCCGTCGGCGCGGCGGATCAGGTTCGAGACGTGGACGGTGCGCTGGGCCTCGGCCAGCCGCTCGGAGGAGACGACCGCCGAGAAGACGCGGCCCGCCGCTGCGCGGAGCAGCGACTCGGGAGTCGCGTGCGCGACGAGCCGGCCCTCCCGGATCACCGCGATGTGCGACGCCACGGCCTCGACGTCGGAGACGATGTGCGTCGAGAGGATCACGACGCGGCCCTGCGCGATCTCCGAGAGCAGGTTGCGGAAGCGGACGCGCTCCTCCGGATCGAGCCCGACCGTCGGCTCGTCCACGATCACGAGCCTCGGATCGCCGAGCAGCGCCTGGGCGATCCCGACGCGCTGGCGCATGCCGCCCGAGTAGCCGGAGAGGCGGCGGTCGGCGGCGCCGTGGAGGTTGGTCAGCCGGAGGAGCTCGCGCACGCGGCGGTCGAGGTCCTGCCCCGAGAGGCCCTTGAGGCGTCCGAGGTACCGGAGGAACTCGCGCGCCGTGAGCCGCTCGTAGACGCCGAAGTCCTGCGGCAGATAGCCGAGCTGCCGGCGCAGGAAGGCGGGCTCCCGGACCGCGTCCCGACCCTGCCAGAGGAACGTGCCGGAGGTCGGCCGGGTCACGGTCGCGAGGATCGACATGAGCGTCGTCTTGCCCGCGCCGTTGGGCCCGAGCAGACCGAGGACGCCCTCGCCGACCTCCAGGGAGAAGTCGGCCAGACCGACCGTGCCTCCGGGGTAGCGCTTGCCCAGGGAGCGGATCTGCAGCATGGGGCCTCCTGCCGTGACAAACGCAGGCCCCACTGAGGAGTTCCCGAGGAGATCCTCACCCCCGCCGTGAGAGGGCGTAAAATGGCGTCCTCCGCCTCGTTCCCCTCGCCCCCCGCAGGGGGACAGGGTCAGGGTGAGGGGTTCTCCCCCGGCGTCGAACATTCCTCACGGGAGGTGCGTATTACATGGTCGTGGCTCGTGTTCTCGGCAATTTAGGGGGTTTTCTCGTGAAGAAGAAGAAGTGGATCGCTTTTCTGATCGTGGTCCTGGTCCTGGGCGGGGTCGCCCTGGTGGCCGCCAAGAGCCGCGACAAGGCCGATCCCAAGACCGACGCCACCCCATTCCGGCTCGGAAAGGTCCAGGCCGAGGACCTGCAGGTCTCGGTTCGCGAGGTCGGGGTCGTCGACCCGGTGACGAAGGTCGACGTGAAGTCGGTCGTCTCGGGCCGGGTTCTCACCCTGAAGGTCCGCGAGGGCGCCGTCGTCCAGAAGGGCGACGTGCTCGCCGAGATCGAGCCGGACGTGAACCAGGCGCAGTCGCTCTCCGACGTGCAGGCGAGCGTCAAGGACGCCGAGCTCAAGCTGCAGGACGCCGAGCGCGACTATGCGGTCCAGAAGAGCCTCTTCGAGCAGGGTCTCCTCGGCAAGGACCCGTTCCGCGCGTCGGAGATCCGGAAGGACCAGGCCGCCGAGAACCTGCGCTCCGCGAAGATGCGCTACCAGATCGTCGAGGACCGCGGCATCCCGATCTCGGGCAACGCGTCCTCCCAGAACGCCCGCGTGACCGCGCCGATGAGCGGCGTCGTCATCAAGAAGGGCGTCGAGCTCGGCGAAACCGTGACCTCGGGCGTCTCGTCGTTCAACGCGGGGACCGTGCTGTTCACGGTGGCGGATCTGAAGTCGCTGATCATCCGCGTCAACCTGAACGAGGTCGACATCGCCAAGATCCACGTCGGGCAGCCGGTCCGCGTCTCGCTCGACGCGTACCCGCAGAAGGTCTTCACCGGCAAGGTCACCTTCGTCGCGCCCTCGGCCGAGCTCGTCGAGAAGATCAAGGTCTTCAAGATCGAGGTCACTCTGGACGAGCTCGAAGACGCGTTCCGCACCGGCATGAGCGCCAACGTCGAGATCCTGGGCGAGAAGCGCTCGAAGGCGGTGTCGATCCCGCTCGAGGCGCTGCAGAAGCGCGACGGCAAGACCGTCGCGTACCGGCTCAAGGCGAATCTCGACCCGAAGCAGCTCAAGTCCGCCAAGGACGGGCTCTCGGGCCGCAGCAAGTTCGTGTGGCTGTCGGATCACTGGAAGGATTACTTCGACGTCGTACCCGTCGCCGCCGGAATCGCGACGCTCGAGCGCGTCGAGATCCTCTCGGGGCTCAAGTCGGGCGAGCAGGTGTCCCTCGAGGACCCGACCAAGAAGCGCGTCGAGAAGGACGAAGAGGACAACTGACATGTGTTCCGCGTGCAGCGCGGGTACACATGTCATCTCGAGCGTAGCGAGGGATCCCGCGCTTCCAAGGACGGGATCCTTCGTCGCTTCGCTCCTCAGGATGACTCGGTTGGAACGGACGGAACCCCGGAGGCGACCATGACCGCGATCATCGAGACAAAGGCCCTGACCAAGGTCTACGGCTCCAACGGCGCGGCGGTGCACGCGCTGCGCGGGATCGACATGACGGTCTCCCGCGGAGAGTTCGTGGCGCTCATCGGCCCCTCCGGCTCGGGCAAGTCGACGCTGATGGCCATCCTGGGCTGTCTCGACAAGCCTACGGCCGGAACCTACGCGCTCGACGGCGAGCGCGTCGAGGGGCTCTCCGGCCGCGAGCTCGCGCAGATCCGCAACGACAAGATCGGGTTCGTCTTCCAACAGTACAACCTGCTGCCCAAGGCGTCCGTGGCGCGCAACGTCGAGCTGCCGATGCTCTACGCCGGCGTCTCGCGCAAGGAGCGCCGCGCGCGGGCTCTCGAGCTCCTCGAGATGGTCGGCATCCCGGAGAAGGCGAAGGTCCTTCCCGCGGCGCTCTCGGGCGGCCAGCGGCAGCGCGTCGCGATCGCGCGCTCGCTCGCCAACCGGCCGGCGCTGTTGCTCGCCGACGAGCCCACGGGCGCGCTCGACCAGAAGACGGGCCACGAGGTGCTGGAACTCTTCGCGGAACTGCACCGCCGCGGCAACACCATCATCATCGTCACCCACGACCTCTCGATCTCGGCCATGGCGCAGCGCCAGGTCGAGATCATGGACGGGCTGATCAAAGTCGAGGAGGCGGCCTGACCGAACGAACGTAGGGGCGGGGCTTGCCCCCGCCCGCGGGCGGCCGCGAGGGCCGCCCCTACGACACGGAGCGAAGGCGAAACGGCGTCCATGGCTCTCAACGGCAAATTCCGCGAACGCGTCAAGAACTCCTGGGTCGAGATGCGGGAAAACTTCACCCGCTCGACCCTGCAGTCGCTCGGCGTGATTCTCGGCGTCGCCGCGGTGCTCGGCGGGTTTTCGATCTCCGACAGCATGCGCAAGCGCTCGATGGAGCTGTACGTGAAGATGGGCGGCCTCGACAAGCTGAACGTCCGCCAGTCCGCCGTCGTCAACGAGGGCGCGCCGACGGCGCTCCAGACGGCGAACCTCGGGCTCCGCGCGATGGATGCAGCGGAGGGCGAGGAGATCAATTCCTCCGAGGTCCACGGCGTCTCCGTCCGCAAGGACGCGCGCGCGCGCGTCCGTTCGCCGTACGCCGACCGCGAGCGCGACATCCGCGGCGCCGGCGGCGATTTCCTGGCGCTCGACGGCTACGAGGTCGTGGAGGGCCGCGGGTTCAGCCAGCACGACATCGACACCGCCGCCCCCGTCGCGATCCTCGGCACCGAGGCGGTCGAGGTCTTCTTTCCCGACGGGCACGCCGTGGGCCGCACGATGCGCATCGGCGACACGCCGGTCACGGTGATCGGCACGCTGAAGGAGCGCATCTTCCGGTTCCGCGACGGACAGGGGAACATGTTCCGCTGGCGCAACCGGATCATCGCGATCCCGAACACGCTCGTGACGCGCCGCTTCGAGGGCGACAACTACCACCGCGTGGACCGCGTCACGTTCAAGATCCCGAGCCTCGACGCGATGGCCACCTTCTCGAAGGCGCTGTCGGGCATCCTCAAGGCGAACCACCGGCAGCAGGAGGACTTCCGCCTGGACGACGTGGGCGCGCGCATCCGCAAGCAGCGCAGCCAGGGCAACGTCTACGACCTCATCTTCCTGCTCTCAGGATTCCTGTCCATGATCGGCGGCGGCATCGTCAACGTCAACATCCAGATGGCGACGCTCAAGGAGCGCATCCGCGAGGTCGGCGTCAAGATGGCGATCGGCGCGCCGGGCGGCGAGATCTTCAAGGAGTTCATGACGGAGGCGATGCTCCTGACGGGCCTGGGCTCGTTCGCCGGCCTCGTCATCGGCATCGGATTCTCCAAGATCATCACCGCGTCGATCGGCGTCCCGCTGCACATCGATCCGAAGAGCTTCGTCTTCGCCTATCTGCTCGCCGCGATCTTCGGCTTCCTGTTCGCCCTCTTCCCTGCGTGGAAGGCCTCGCGCCTCTCGCCGATGGAGGCGCTGCGGTATGAGTGAGACCGCGCTCCCCCTGGCGGCCGCGACCGAAGCCACCCCGCGCATCCGCGAGCACCGCCGCCTCTCGCTCGGGGCGAGGCTCTCGCTCGGCTGGGAGATCATCAAGGGCGGCCTCGTCGAGCTCTGGGCGCACAAGCTGCGCTCGACGCTGACCCTGACGCTCCTCATGCTGGGTGTCTTCGCGCTCGTGGTGATGAGCTCGGTCCTCGACGGCGTCATGGACAAGATCGGGACAGGCTTCTCCGGAATGAGCTGGGACGGCACGATCATGCTCGCGCCCGACTCGCCCGAGACGACCGAGGAGCAGAAGCGCTTCGCGATGAGCCCGGGGCTGCGCTGGGAGGACCTCCCGCGCCTGACCGCGCCCGACGAGAAGGTGCTGGCCTACCTTCCCCGCGCGACGAAGGAATCCGCCGTCAAGGTTGCGGGCGGGACCGAGCGCTGCTGGGTCAACGGCGTCTGGCCGGACTACGCCCGCTGGATGAATCGCCCGATCACCATGGGGCGCGGGCTGACCGACGCCGACGAGCGCCGCCGCTCGACGGTCGCCGTCGTGGGCGCGACCCTGGGCTCCAAGCTCTTCGGCGGCGCCGACCCCGTCGGCCGCGACATCACGGTCGAGGGCGTGCGCTTCCGCGTCGTCGGCGTCCAGGCGCCGAGCCAGATCTTCAGCGAGGAGCTCTGGTACGACGCGAACGGGATCACGATCCCGCTCCAGACGTACATGGACCGCATCGACCCCGATCACAAGCTCTCGAACGTCGCGGTCAAGCTCGTGAAGAAGCGCGACAACTTCGAGGTCTCCGCGACGATGCTCGGCCGCACCAAGCAGGCGCACCACGGCATCGAGGACGTCAAGATCGTGGACCTCGAGGCCGAGTCGGCGCGCGCGTGGAAGAACTTCATGGACCAGATGCGCGGCTGGAGGGTCGTGCTGACGAGCCTCGCCGCGACCGTGCTGCTGGTCGGCGGCGTCGGCGTCCTGTCGGTCATGCTCATCTCATTCTCCGACCGCCGGTACGAGATCGGCCTGCGCAAGGCGATGGGCGCGTCGGACTTCGAGATCCTGGTGCAGTTCCTGCTCGAGGCGTGCGTCCTCGCCGCCGTCGGCGCCTCGTTCGGGACCTTCCTCGGAACCGTGGTGTGCAAGGCGCTGTCCGCGAACTTCCCGTACGGCCTCGTGGTCAACCCGATGGGGCTCCTGATCGCGTGGGTCACCGCGCTCGTCTGGCGCTCGTCTTCGGAATGTACCCGGCCGTGCGCGCCTCGCGTCTCTCGCCGATGGAGGCGATGCGCTGACGGCGTAACGGCCCGACTACGTCTCGGAGGCGGCCGGCGCGCGGCCGGCCGTGGCGGTGCGATAGCCCCAGACGGCGAGCGCCAGGGTGACACCGACGGCGACTGGGCCGGTATAGAAGTACCAGGCCGACGGATCCGCCGTCCTGACGAAGTCGTTCAGGGAGTTGAACAGGATGTTCAGGGTGAGCGCGGAGAGAAGGCCGAAACGCATCGCCACCAGCGCGGTCAGCCCGACGTAGAGGGCCCCGCTTGCGAGGCTCGAGAGGCCACCTCCGAGGAAGCTGAGCGAGAAGAGGACGGTGACGATCACGGCCGCGAGCCATTCCACGCGAAGCCACCGGCGCACGAATGCGAGGAAGAACACGATACCGAGCGTCCAGACCAGGCTCGAGACCGGCTGACCGAGAGAACCCGCGAGCGCGTAACCGGCGCTCGCCGCGAAGTAAGGCGGCCCGGGCGCCGGAGGCGCCGACCCGAGCCAGAGCGGGATCCAATGCGCCAACGGACCCACGGCCATCGCCAGGAGAGCGGCGCCGGCCGCGCCGACCAGGAGGTCGCGGCCGACGAGCGGATCCCGCCAACGCCCCGACAGGGCCCGCGTCCACGAGATCAGCATCTGCGGCCAGTGCCGGCGCGCGAACGGTTCCAGGGCGAGATAAACGATCCAGAGGAAGACCCCGAAGATAAGGGCATTCGCGAGCCCGTTCCCGAAGATGAGGCTGAACTCTTCCCCCGCCGAGACGTGGTGCGCGCCGAATGCCCAGGCGCCGAGCTCGCAGACGACGACGGCGACCGCGAGGCGCATCGCGCCGCGGCGGTCGCCGCGCCCGGCTCGGAGGTTGCCGCGCACGAGCCACAGCCCGCCGAAGAGAAGAAAGAGCAGGATCGCATTGAAGATGAGTTCGGCCGCGCGTTGTCCGGCGCTGCGTATATCGAAGAGGTCGCGGTCCGGCGTCGACCAGGGACCCAGCCAGCGAAAGGAGACCGGCCGGCCGCGATACGCCGCGGCCTCCACACGCATGGTCACACCGGGACGCTCCGGATGGGGCCCCTCCCACGCGGCGCGCGCGTCGGCGTAGAGATCCGGAGTCCAGCCGGGCTCGACCGGCGTGAACCGATTCAGGTCGAGTCCCGCAGCACGAAAGAGGGCCGCCCAGTCGGCGGCGGGTGAGCTCCCGTGATCCCTCTCGAGCTCCCGTGGCTCGACGGAGAGAGACTTGAGCCGGCCCTCCCCGTCGAGACGCATCGTGACGTCGCCGGACTGCAGGGAGGGAGCCGGGTCGTATTCCGTGACACGCGGGCCGGGAAACGGGCTTCCCACGAACGCGGACGGCACCAGCGCCGTCGGGCTCTCACGGTAACGGTAGTCGATCGCGTCGCGCCCGATTCCCCGCTTCCACCGTTCGGGGGAAGGGTCGTGATCCCTCACCCACTCGACGAAGGGCCACGACTGGACGAGCTCCGCCGCCCAGTCCGCGGGCCGATCGGGCATTCCGAGGCTCGTCAGGATCTCGCGCGCCCGGGCCCGCAGGACCTCGGGCGATTTCTGAGAGTCGACCGCGGCGAGAAGGTGCGTCTTGCCGACGAGCCCGAGCAGAGCCGCGAGGGCCACGAGGACGGCCGTGAGCAGGACGCGCGCGAGCCTCGGCGCAATCGCGGCCTCGTTTCCCGCCGCGGCGACCATCTCGGGCGACGGCGTCTCCCCCGCCGCGAGCGCGGCCGCGAGAGGATCGCCCCCCGGCAGCGCGGCCGCCACCTGCGCCGCCGAGGACGGACGCTGCCCGGGATCCTTCTCGATGCAGCGGAGGATCGCCCGCTCCACCGCCGGGTCCATCTCCTTGACGAGCGCGGACGGCGAGGTCGGCGGCTCCTCGGCGTGCTTTCGCCGGTAATCCGCCACCGAGACCGCATCGAACGCGCGCTTGCCCGTGTAGAGCTCGTAGAGAACCAGCCCCAGCGCGTAGAGGTCGCTGCGGACCGAAGCGCCCTTCCCGCCGAACTGCTCCGGCGCCATGTACGCGAGCGTGCCGCCGGTGTTCGTGTCCGCGCCCTCATCCACCGCCACGGCCAGGCCGAAGTCCATGATCCGCGCCCGGCCGCGCCCGTCCACCATGACGTTCGCCGGCTTCAGGTCCCGATGCAGGATCCCGCGATCGTGCGCCGCCGAGAGGCCCGCGCACAGCTGGCGCGAGAGCTCGAGCGCCTTGTCCGGCGGCAGACGCCCGATGCGGCGCAGCAGCGATGCCAGATCCTCCCCGTCCACGTACTCCATCGACAGGAAGTGCCGGCCGTCCGCCTCCCCGATGTCGTACACGCGGCACACGTTGGGATGCGCGACCTGCCGCGCCGTGCGCACCTCGGCGAAGAAGCGATCGAGCAGCGCTCGGTCCTTCGAGAGGCGCTCGGGGAGAAATTTCAGCGCGACCGGCTGACCGAGCTTGAGGTCATCGGCGCGATAGACCTCGCCCATTCCGCCGCGGCCGATCAAACCGATGATCCGGTATCGCTCCACCAGGATCGTCCCGGGCGTGAAGCCTTCGGCGTCGACCGCGTCGCTCGACGCCAGGCGGCCCACCTGCGACGACGGCGGACGCCGCGCCGCCGCCCGCGCCACCGACGGCGTCGCCAGACCCGTCGGCAGCTGCGAAACCGAGGAGAGCGGCTCGCCGCAGGACGGACAGAAGCGCGACCCCCCGGGCGCCGCGGCCGAGCAGGATGGGCAGAAGGCGGACGGCTCGGCCATGTCGCTATGTCTCGAGCCCGCCTGTGCCGCCGAAGAGCGGCCGGCCCGCGAGAGCGGTCCGTGTCGCCCAGAGGCCCAGCGCCAGGATCGCGGCCACGGGGATCATGCCGGCGTAGAACGCCCAGTGTGATGGGTCGCTGCTGAAGATGAGGTAGCCGAAGACCCGCGCACACGTCTCGGCCAGGATCGCCGGAAGCACGCCGAAGCGAACCGCCGTCGCGACGACGATTCCCACGGAGAGAAGCGTCAACGGAAGCGTCACGAGGTTCACAGTCTCGAACACGGAGCTCGCAAAGAGCAGCGTGACGATGGCGCCCGCGAGCCAGCCCACCCGGACCAGCCGGCGCGCGAGGATCAGGAAGAGAACGATTCCGAGTACCCAGAAAGTCGACTGCACCACGACGGACAGGAGCCAGGCGATGGAGGCGCCCGGGGTCACCGGCGCCATCACGTCGAGTGAGTTCGGCAATGGCCCGGAGACGCCGAGCGTCTTCGGCAGGAGCATTTGGAGAGGCCCCAGGGGCAGGCCCGCGGCCGTTCCCACGGCGGCGCCGATGAGCAGGTCACGTCCGACGAGGGGATCGCGCCAACGCCCGGAGAGGGCGCGCGTCCAGGAGATCAGCATCTGGGGCCAGCGCCGGCGGGCGAAGGGCTCGAGCGCGAGGTAGACGATCCAGTAGATGAGCGCCGTTCCGGCGGCGTTGCTGAACGCCTCCAGGAAGATCCAGCCCTCGACCGCGGTCCTCACGTGGTGCGCACCGAGCGCGAACATCGCCACGGTCAGGACGAAGATGCATACCGCGAGGCGTGCTGCGCCCGGCCGGTCGCCGCGCCCGGAGCGCAGGTTGTTGCGCGCGAGGAGGGCGCCGAGGAGGAGGCACACGAACAGGATCGCCTCGAAGATGAGCAGACCCGCGCCGGAGCCCTGCTCCGAAACGGGATTCACCTCGGGCCTGCTCCACGGGCCCAGCCAGAGAAACGAGACGGGGCGTCCACGGTAGGACGCGGCCTCGACGCGCATGGTCACGCCGGGCCGCTCGGGGTGCGGCCCCTCCCACGCCGCGCGGGCCGTGGCATAGCCGCGCGGCGACCAGCGCGGCTCGACCGGAGCGAAGCGGCTCATGTCCAACCCCGCCTGGCGAAACAGCGAACCCCAGTCGGTCTCGACGGGCGGGGCGCCGCCGGGCGGAAGCTCGGGCGGGACGACCGCGAGCCGAATCAGCCGGCCGCGGGAATCGACGGAGACCTCCGCCATCCCCGGCAGCACGGGCGCCGGGTTCCAAGAATTCACTCTCGGCAGAGGAAACGGCCCGGTCTCCGCGAGCGCCGGGAACAACTCCCCGGAGAACTGGCGGTAGACGAGAGCGACCGCGTCCCGCGAGAGATCGCCTCCGATGCCTCCGTGACCCCGCGCCCAGCTCAGGAAGTCGCCGTCCGTCCGGAACCAGCTCGCGGAGTCGGCGGGCCTTGGAAGCCCGGCGCCCTGGAGGATCTCCTGCGCGCGAGCCCGCAGGAGCTCCGGCGACTTGTCGACTCCGGCGAACGCGGCGATGTTCGCGCGCGGCGTCAGGACCATGGCGAGCGCGAGCGCCGCCGCGAGGCCCAGCAGCAGCCACCGCGCCTGCGCCGGCTCGAGCTCGCCGCGCTCCCCTGCCGCCGCGACCATCTCGGGGGATGGCGTCTCTCCCGCTGCGAGGGCGGCGGCCAGGGGGTCTCCTCCCGGCAGGGCCGCGGCGACTTGCGCCGCAGACGACGGGCGCTGCGCAGGATCCTTCTCGACGCAGCGTAGGATCGCGCGTTCCACCGCCGGATCCATCTCTTTGACGATCGCGGACGGCGAGGTCGGCCTCTCCTCGTCGTGCTTTCTCCGATAGTCCGCGACCGAGACCGCGTCGATTGCTCGCTTCCCGGTATACAGCTCGTAGAGAACGAGCCCCAGCGCGTAGAGGTCGCTTCGAACCGAGGCGCCCTTGCCCGAGAACTGCTCCGGCGCCATGTACGCGAGCGTGCCGCCGCTCTCGGTTCCGGCGCCCTCGCCCACGGCGATCGCGAGGCCGAAGTCCATGATCCGCGCCCGGCCGCGGCCGTCCACCATGACATTGGCGGGCTTCAAGTCGCGGTGCAGGATCCCGCGATCGTGCGCCGCCGCGAGCCCGGCGCACAGCTGGCGCGAAAGCTCGAGCGCCTTGTCCGGCGGCAGGCGCCCGATGCGTCGTAGCAGAGACGCCAGATCCTCGCCGTCGATGTACTCCATCGAGAGGAAGTGGCGCCCGTCCGCCTCGCCGATGTCGTACACGCGGCACACGTTGGGATGCGCGACCTGCCGGGCCGTGCGCACCTCCGCGAAGAACCGATCCAGAAGCGCCCTGTCCGACGACAGGCGCTGGGGCAGAAACTTCAGCGCGACCGGCTGACCGAGTTTGAGGTCGTCAGCGCGATAGACCTCGCCCATTCCCCCTCGGCCGATCAGGCCGATGATCCGGTATCGCTCCGCCAGGATCGTGCCGGGCGTGAACCCGCCGGTCTCGATCGAATCGGAGGAGGCGAGGCGTCCGACCCGTGATGGAGTCGCTGGTCGCCGCGCTGCCGCCGCAATCGACGGTGTCGCCATGCTCGTCGGCATCTGCGACGCCGACGACACCGACTCGCCGCACGAGGGGCAGAAACGCGCGGAGTCTGGAATCTCGGAGGAACAGGCCGGACACGGAGTCACCGGGAGGGAATTCTATGCCCTCGGTCGCGCGCCGCGCCTCTCGCCGATGCGATGCGGTGAACGGCGTTCGCCGGCGCCGGGGACTCCGGAGCCGTCATCCTGAGGAGCGGAGCGACGATGGATCCCGAACTGCATTGCCACCGTCGCAATCGAGCCCGGGATCCTTCGCTGCGCTCAGGATGACACCGAAGTACAGGATGCCGCGCGAACGCGCGCGGTCACTTGGCCTTCGTCGACTTCCCCTCCGCGAGCACGTTGTAGGTCTTGCCGTCCTCGGACGCTTCCCACTTGAACGTGTACGAGGTCGGCGAGGTCTCGACGATCGTGTAGCGCGAGTGGATGGTCTTGCCGCCCATCTTGTCGACGCCGGTCCAGGTCCAGGTCTTGCCCTCGAGAGTGCCCTTCGCCGTCGTCATCATGCCCGTGCTGTCGTAGCCCATGAACTTGTAGGCCTTCTCGTCGGCGTTCCAGCCCATGACGTTGGTGCCCGTCATCTTGCCCATCGCCCCGGTCGAGCTACCCTTGCAGACGAGCTGATAGCCCCCGTCGGCCCAGGAGCACTCGTCGGTGCTCGCCATCTTGCCGCCCGGCCCGAACGCGCTCGGCTTCATCTCGGCCTCGCCCGTCCACTTGCCCTCGAACACTCCGAGCCGTTTCACCTCGGGACCCGGCGGCTGAGGTCCCTGCTGCGCCAGCACGCTTGCCGATACGAGAGAGAGCCCCACGAGAACTGAAGTGAATCGCACCGGATCTCCTTTCGTCCAACCCGAAATTCTATTACCCCGGAACAGGCTTTTCCTCGAACGCGAGCTCGCCGAAGAGCGGCTGGCCGGCGAGTGCCGTGCGCGACGCCCAGTACGCGAGCGCGACGAGCCCGACGACGACGATCACGGTGGCGTAAAAGTACCAGGACGACGGATCGCTGGTGAAGAGGCGGTACCCGCAGACCCGGCGGCAGAACTCGGCGGTCACCGCCGCGAGAAGCCCGAAGCGGACCGTCATCCCGACGATGAGGCCGACGGACAGCGCCGCGAGCGGCAGCGTAATGGCGGCCGGCGCCTGGCCCAGATAGCTGGCCACGAAGAGGGCGGTCACGACGACTCCCGCGAGCCAGCCTTTGCGGACGACCATGCGCGCGAGAACGAGAAAGAACACGATCCCCAGGATCCAGATGACCGAAAGCATCAGCGTGGACAGGGTCCAGGCGAGGGTCAGCGTCGGGCTCGCCGGACCGTCGACGCCGAAATCATGCGGCGGCGGCGCCGGCAGATGGAAGAGCGGCGGCAGCAGGACGCGCCCGGGCCCGAGGATCAGGCCCGCCGACGTCCCGACCGCGGCGCCGATCAGAACGTCGCGCCCGACGAGGGGATCGCGGAGGCGGCCCGAGATCGCGCGCGACCACGAGATCAACATCTCCGGCCAGCGCCGGCGCGCGAAGGGCTCGAGCGCGAGGTAGATCAGCCAGATGCCGGCCGCCATCGATGCGGCGTTCACGAACGTGCCTCCGAACAGGCTCCAGATCCCGGCGATGCCGCCGCCGATGTGGGCGCCGAGAGCTCCATCGCGACCTCCAGCACGAACACGGCGAGGGCCAGCCGCATTGCCCCGCGCCGGTCGCCGCGGCCGGCGCGGAGGTTGGTCCGCGCGAGCCACGCGCCGCCGAGGAGCAGCGCAATGAGGATCAGGGTCCAGACCGACTGCCCGGCATCGAGCGAAAGCGGCGCGCGGCGCTCGCGCGTCCAGGGCCCAATCCAGGCGAAGGAGACCGGACGCCCTCGATACGAAGCGGCCTCGACGCGCATCGTCACGTCCGGCCTCTCCGGATGCGGCCCCTCCCAGGCCGCGCGCACCGCGGCATAGGCGCGTGGCGTCCACTGCGGCGTCACGGGAGTGAAGCGATTCAGGTCGAGCCCGGCTTCGCGGAAGAGGAGACCCCAGTCCGTCTCGGGCGCCGGTGCCGCTTCCGTGTCGCGCTCGGGGGGGACGATCTCCAGCCGCACCAGCCGCCCCCGAGGGTCGAGGCCGATCTGCGCCATGCCCGATTCCACCGGCGCGGGGTCCAGCTCCTTGACCCGGGGTCCAGGCTCGGGACCGGTCAGCTCGACCGGCGTGAGCACGCTCTGCGCCTGGCGGTAGGAGTACTCGACCGCGTCGCGCGCAATTCCGCGCGCGAGCCCGCCGTGCGCGCCGGCCCAATTCAGGAAGTCGCCGTGCGTGACGAACGTCTCCGCGAAGTCGGCCGGCTTGCGGTCGTGCCCCACCGCGCGCAGGACCTCGCGTGCACGCTCGCGAAGGACGTCGGGAGATTTCTCGAGACCGACGACCGTACCGACGTTCGCGCGCGGGGTGAGCAGGATCGAGAGCCCGAGCGCCACCGCGAGGCCGAGGAGGAGCCGCCGAACGATCGAGGGCTCGATGCCTCCCCGCTCCCCCGCCGCGGCGACCATTTCGGGCGACGGCGTCTCGCCCGCCGCGAGCGCCGCGGCGAGAGGATCGCCTCCGGGCAGTGCGGCCGCGACCTGCGCCGCCGAGGACGGCCGCTGCGCGGGGTCCTTCTCGATGCAGCGCAGGATCACGCGCTCGACCGCCGGATCGAAGTCGGGCAGGACTTCCGATGGGCGCGTCGGCGTCTCCTCCGCGTGCTTCTTGCGATACGCCGCGATCGTGATCGCGTCGAACGCGCGCCGGCCCGTGGAGAGCTCGTAGAGGACGAGCCCCAGCGCGTAGAGGTCCGAGCGCACCGTCGCGGCCTTGCCGGCGAACTGCTCGGGCGCCATGTACGCCGGGGTGCCGGAGGTCTCTCCCTCGCCCGCTCCCTCGCCTCCGGCGACCGCCAGTCCGAAGTCCATGATCCGCGCGCGGCCGCGGCCGTCGACCATGACGTTCGCCGGCTTCAGGTCGCGGTGGAGGATCCCGCGGTCGTGCGCCGCCGCGAGCCCCGCGCAGAGCTGGCGCGAGAGATCCAGCGCCTTGTCCGGCGGCAGCCGGCCTATGCGCTTCAGGAGCGACGCGAGGTCCTCGCCGTCGACGTACTCCATCGAGAGGAAGTGCTCGCCGTCGACCTCGCCGATGTCGTAGACGCGGCAGACGTTGGGGTGAGCGACCTGGCGCGCGTTGCGGACCTCGGCGAAGAAGAGCTCGAGGCGCTCCTTGCTGTCGGAGAGATGCCTGGGCAGGAACTTGAGCGCGACGGGCTGTCCGAGCTTGAGGTCATCGGCGCGGTACACCTCGCCCATGCCGCCGCGGCCGATCAGGCCGATGATCCGGTAGCGCTCGGCGAGGATCGCCCCCGGCGTGAAGCCGCTCGCCGCGATCGCGTCCGAGGACGCGAGGCGGCCGACGACGGACGAAACCGGGCGGCGCTGCGCCTTCGCCGCGACGGAGGGGGAGGCCAGCCCCGTGGGCAGCTGCGAGACCGAGGACAGCGACTGGCCGCACCAGGGGCAGGAGACGACGCCGTCTTCGACTTCCGAGGAGCAGTTCGGACAGCGGGTCATGACGGTCGCGGAAGCTTACTTGAGGCTGCGGTGGACTATGCTTCCCGCATGCGAAAGCTCATGCTGGCCGTCCTGCTTCTGGGTTCTTCGGTCGCGATACTGGCCGCCGTGGAAGGCTCGGCGGGTGGGCTCCGCTGGACCATGCCCGCGCACTGGACCGTCGCCTCCCCGCGGCCCATGCGGATGGCGACGTACACGATCCCGGCCGCTCCGGGGGGCGAGGCCGGCGAGTGCGGCGTGTTCTTCTTCGGCAAGGGACAGGGAGGAACCGTCCAGGAGAACCTCTCCCGCTGGGAAAAGCAGTTCGAGGGCGGCCCCGCGCCGAAGCGCACCGAGAAGACGATCCACGGCTTCAAGGTCCATCTGCTCGAGGTCTCCGGAACCTACCTCGCGTCCGGAGGGCCGATGATGCAGCCCCAGGGAAAGAAGGCCGGCTGGAGCCTGCGCGGTGCGATCGTCGAGGCGCCCGAGGGCCTCGTCTTCTTCAAGTGCATCGGCCCCGATGCCTCGATTAAGGCGGCCGTGAAGGAATTCGACGAGCTCATCGGGTCGCTCTCGCCCGCGACGACGAAGGCGTAGGGGCAGCCGCCTTCATCCCGAGCGCCAGGCCGTCATCCTGACCCTGATCCCGAGCAGAGCGAGGGGTCAGGGAGGATCCCGTACTCGATTGCGATGGTCGGCGAGCAAGTCCGCGATCGTAAACGCCTCGCGGTCGGCGAGGCGTTGCCTACTGTCGAGGGTCTGCGTAAACGCCGAGCGCTCTCGGCGTTCCCTACTGCTGAGGGCTTGCCTTCGGTGGATGGGTCGGTGGTCGGCTCGCTGCGCTCAGGATGACAGGCGTCAATACCCCGACAAAAACTCCCGCACGCTCCCCTCCTGAGTGTCCCGCAGGGCGATGCAGAGGTCGATCGTCTCGAGCGTCTGCGCCAGCGTGCGCGGGCCGCCCGGCAGCTTGCCGACGCGGTCCTGGAAGAAGTCGGCGAGATCCTTCCGGTGCGCCGCGTCGCAGAAGCCTCCGCCCACCGACGGCGCCGTTCCCACGATCTCCCGCGGCACCCTCGCGAGGATCGTGTCGTAGTGCTCCTTGAAGAAGCTCCAGGCGAGATCCGGGCTGTTGATCGCCTCCGCGGCCGTAAGGAAGGGGGTGTCCGCCTCGCGCGGGTCGAACTCGCCGTCCAGGTAGAGATCGAGCGCGCGGCGCACGAGCGCCGGGTCCCGGAAGTCCCCGAGTGCCCTGAGCAGGCGGAGGCGATCCCGCCGTTCCTTCGCGGCCCGGGCGGCCGCCATGTACTTGTCGAAGAGCTCCGCGTCGCCGAAGTGTGCGGCGACCGAAAGGACATCGCCCGAGAGCTCCGCGGAGATCGCCTTGCGGTCCTGGAGCCACGCGAGCGCGAGCCGCCTCGCCTCCGCCCGCAGCTCCGGCTCGTCCCCCTCGCGCGCCACGAAGGCCACGAGGAGCTGGCGCAGGAGACCCGTCTCGCCGGTCTCGCCGGGCTTCGGCGTGAAACCGAGGGCGCGGGCGCGCGCTCCGTACACCTTCGAGACGAACCGCGCATAGTGCGGCCGCAGATCTTCCGGCACCAGGTGCTCGCGGACGTCGGCGGCGGCGCGGACCGTCGCCGAAACGATCGGGCGGTCGGGATCGCCGCCGAAGCGCGGCACGAACCCGAGCGCCTGCGCCATCGGGATCGCTCCCGCCTCCCCGAGGGCGTCGGCGTCCCGGATGAGGCCGACACGCTCGGCGACCGTGAGTTGCGAATCCGCGACCTCGAGCAGCTTCGGAAGGAGGTCGCCGCGGTAGATGGTCCGGTAGTAGCCGAGCTCCCCGTCGTTGGCGAAGAGCCAGCTCCCGCAGGCCCCGGCCGGCGCGGGACGCGTCCCCGCCGCCTGATCGAAGAGCTCGCATCGGCGCGCGTCCGCCGTCGCGCCGCCCGAGCGCGCGCAGACCGGAACCTTCCAGGTCTCCGCGGCCGACCCGGCCGATCCGACGGGCAGCAGCCGCTTCTGGGCAACCGACAGCGTCCCGGCGCCTCCGCTCGCGCAGTCGAGCGCGACGTCGAGGACCGGCACGCCCGGCTGATCCAGGAACGTCTCGAACGCCGCCGCAACGCCGGGCCGGCTGGCCGCCTCGATCTTCTGGAGGAAGTCGCGCTCGGTCGCGTTGCCGTTGGCGTGCGCCGCGAGGTAGGCGTGCACGCCGGAACGGAATTTCTCCGCGCCGATCCACGATTCGAACATGGCGATCACGGCGGCGCCCTTCTGATAGCTGATGGCGTCGAAGGCGTTGACGATGTCGTCGTCGCTCGCGATCTCCTGCCGGATCTTGCGGGTGCTGACCAGGACGTCTTCGAACATGACGTTCGAGGTGTCCTCCACCCGGCGCGCGTCTTCGTGCCACTCCGGCTTCCATTCGATGAGCGTCCGGTCCGCCATCCAGGTGGCGAAGGACTCGTTCAGCCAGACGTCGTCCCACCACGCGAGCGTCACGAGGTCGCCGAACCACTGGTGCGCCATCTCGTGGATGTTGATCGACGCCTGCACGCGCTGGAAGCGGGTCGTCTCCTCGGAGGACGGCGCGATGAGGATGTGCTCCGACCACGTGATCAGCCCGGCGTTCTCCATCGCGCCGAAGGTCACGGTCTGCGGAATCGCCAGCTGGTCGAGCTTCGCGTACGGGTACGGGATCCCGAAGTACGCCTCCAGCCGCTCGAGCAGCGGGCCGGTCGTCTTCGCGGCATAGGTGGCCTGCGCCGCCTTGCCGCGCGGCGTGACGATGCGGATCGGGATCCTGCGGGCGCCCGCCCTCCCGGCGTCGACGTAGTCGAACGGCCCGACCGCGAACGCGATCAGATAGCTCGGCAGCGGGGGCGTCTTCGTGAAGCGGACGACGCGGCGGCCGCCCTCCTCCGCGTCGGACGCGACCGGCGTGTTCGAGACCGCGGAGGTCCCCTTCGGGATCCGCAGCGTCACGCTCCAGGGCACCTTGTACGACGGCTCGTCGAAGCACGGGAACGCGCGCCGCGCGTCGGTCGACTCGAACTGGGTGAACGCGTACCAGTCCTCGCCGTCCTTCTGGCGGAAGAGCCCCTGCGTCGAGGTCTCGTCCATGACGCCCTCGAAGGCGAGGCGCAGCCTGAGCGCGCCCGGCTGGAGGGGCCGGTCGAACGCGAGCCCCACGAAGTCCGTGCCGCCGGGGATCGCGCGCGCGGACGCGGAGAGTCCCCCCTGCTCGCCGGAGGCCTTGACGATCGCGAGCTCCTTCGCGTTGAGCCAGAGGACCGCGGTCTTCTCCTTGACCCGAACGTCGATTTCGATCGTGCCCTGGAACGCCGGGCGTCCGGGGTCGATCGTCAGGTCGAGGGCGTAGGAGACCGCCTCGGCGACGTCGGGGAGGCGCAGCGTCGGCGCTGCGGGCTCGGCGGTTGCGCTCTGGCTCGTCGCGGCGGCCTGAAGATTGCCGCCCGGATCCTCACCCGAGGCGCTCAGGGTCAGCGCGGCCGCGAGCGACACCGACGCCAGAAAAACCCGAGGATTTCTCATGTCTTCTCCTCCTCGACACACGAGCGCGTGACTTCTGATTCGTAAGATCCCACCAAAAGTTTCGCCCGGGCGTCCAACGATAGACTGCGAGGCCGGGAGGACACACGCATGCCGTCTCCGCATCGCAGGAGGGGCGCTTCCCCCGCCCTTCTCATCGCGGCGCTCGCCGGGCTCCTGGCCACGGCGGCCACGGAAATCGGGCCGAACGCGCCGCAGGGAGGTCCGTCGGAAGCCATGAAGCAGACGATCACGAGGGTCGAGAACGAGCTCGCCGCCAAGTACGGGGAGTCGGAGCGGCCGAAGATCCGACAAGGGCTGGAGCAGGCCGCCGCCTACTGGCGCAAGGAGGACGGCGACGAGAAGGCGTTCGCCGACATGGCCCGCGCACAGATCACCGCCGACTCGGAGGCGCACAACGCGCTCTTCTCCCGGATGGAGTTCGCGCTCGAGTCCCTGGACGGACACATGAACGAGATCTCGCGCGACTTCAAGCGCCAGTCGGACCTCGACCTCGGCGAGATCTATCCGTTCGACGAGATCCTCGCCGGCTACGATCCGTCGGCCCACGTCAACGACGACTTTTTCCAGAACCGTCTGGCCTTCGCCGTCCTCCTGAACTTCCCGCTCACGACGCTCGAGCAGCGGCTGCAGGACGGGCCCCGCTGGTCGCGCCGCCAGTGGGCGGAGGCGCGGCTCGCGGAACGCTTCTCGAAGCGCATCCCGGCCGAGGTCAACCTCGCCATCGCCGACGCCGCCGCCGAGTCCGCGCGCTACATCGCGCAGTACAACGTCTGGATGCACCACCTCGTCGACGCGAAGGGGCAGCGGCTCTTTCCGCCGGGGCTGCGGCTCCTGTCCCACTGGAATCTCCGCGACGAGATCAAGGCCGACTACTCCGACGCGAAGGACGGCCTCGCGAAGCAGCGGGTGATCGCGATGGTCATGGACCGCATCGTCACGCAGACGATCCCCGGTGCGGTCGTGAACAACCCGTACCTCGACTGGAACCCCTTCACCAACGACGTGTCGCCGACGAAGGTCCGCGACACCGACAAGGCGGACCCCGGCACCGTCAGGGCCACCAACGCGCCGGAGCCCGACACGCGGTACGCGACGCTCCTGAAGACGTTCCAGGCCGCGCGCAAGGCGGACCCCTACTCCCCGACCGCGCCCACGCTCATCGCGCGCCGCTTCGACGAGAACCGCCAGATTCCCGAGGCGCGCGTGAAGGCGATGCTCGAGGAGGTGCTCTCGTCGCCGCTCGTGCCGAGGGTCGCCGCCCTCATCGCGAAGCGGCTGGGCCGGCCGCTCGAGCCCTTCGACGTCTGGTACAACGGGTTCCAGGCGCGCGGGAAGTACACCGAGGATCAGCTCGACGCGATCGTCCGCAAGAAATACCCGAACGCGCAGGCGTACAAGAGCGACATCCCGAACCTCCTCGCCGGGCTCGGATTCTCCAAGGAGAAGGCGCAGTACCTCGCCAACCACATCGAGGTCGATCCCGCGCGCGGCTCGGGCCATGCCCTCGGCGCGCAGCGCCGCGCCGACCACGCCCACCTCCGGACCCGCGTCGAGAAGGACGGGATGAACTACAAGGGCTACAACATCGCCATTCACGAGATGGGCCACAACGTCGAGCAGACGTTCTCGCTGAACGAGGTCGACTCGACGCTCCTCGCCGGCGTGCCCAACACCGCCTTCACCGAGGCGCTCGCGTTCGTCTTCCAGGGCCACGACCTCGAGCTGCTCGGCCTGGGCAAGCCCGACGCGAAGAGCGAGGCGCTCAAGGCCCTGAACGACTTCTGGATGACCTACGAGATCGCGGGCGTCGCCCTCGTGGACATGGCGGTCTGGCACTGGATGTACGACCACCCCAACGCGACGCCGGCGGAGCTCAAGAACGCCACGCTCCAGATCTGCAAGGACCTCTGGAACAAGTACTACGCGCCCGTCTTCGGCAAGAAGGACGTGGTCTACACGCTCGGGATCTACTCCCACATGATCGACTCCTTCCTCTACCTGCCGGACTATCCGCTCGGGCACCTGATCGCGTTCCAGATCGAGCAGAAGATCGGCAGGGCGGGAGAGATCGGTCCCGAGTTCGAGCGGATGGCGAAGATCGGCAACGTCGTCCCCGACATCTGGATGGAGGAGGCCACGGGCGCGCCGGTCGGAGCGAAGGCGCTCCTGACGGCGACGGAGAAGGCGATCGCGTCGATGCCGAGCTGAGGCTTCCCGCGGCCGGCCCGGGGCGCGCGAGGCGCGCGCGCCGGGCGATTTGATGCATTTGCATCATCTCCTTCCGGGACCCGGACGCTACGGTCTTCGCATGGGCAAGGCCTCCCGAGTCGTACTCGACGCGAACGAGGCCGTCGCCTCGGTCGCCCACCGCGCGAGCGAGGTCATCGCGATCTATCCGATCACGCCTTCCTCCGGAATGGGCGAGCTCTCCGACGCCTGGTCGGCGAAGGGAAAGACGAACCTCTGGGGCGACGTCCCCCGGGTCATCGAGATGCAGTCGGAGGCGGGAGCCGCGGGCGCCGTCCACGGCGCGCTCCAGGCCGGCTCGCTCGCGACGACCTTCACGGCGTCGCAGGGCCTGCTCCTCATGATCCCGAACATGTACAAGATCGCGGGCGAGCTGACGTCCTTCGCGATGCACGTCGCGGCCCGTTCGCTCGCGACGCACGCCCTGTCGATCTTCGGCGACCACTCGGACGTGATGGCCTGCCGGCAGACCGGCTTCGCGATGCTCGCCTCGGGCTCCGTGCAGGAGGCGCAGGACTTCGCGGCGATCGCCCACGCGGCGACGCTCTCCTCGCGCATCCCGTTCCTGCACTTCTTCGACGGCTTCCGGACCTCCCACGAGGTCGCCAAGATCGACCCGCTCGCCGACGAGGACCTGCGCGCGCTTCTCGCCGCCGAGGACATCGCGATGCATCGCGCACGAGCGCTCACGCCGGACCGTCCGGTGCTTCGCGGCACGGCCCAGAACCCGGACACCTTCTTCCAGGCGCGGGAGGCCGGCAACCGCTTCTATCTGGCCTGTCCGGACACGGTCGAGGCCACGATGCGCCGCTTCGCCGAACGCACCGGCCGCGCCTACTCGCTCTTCGAGTACGCCGGCCACCCGCAGGCCGAGCGCGTCCTCGTCCTGATGGGGTCGGCAGCGGAGACGGCCCACGAGATGGTCGACTGGCTCGTCGCCCGCGGCGAGCGGGTCGGCGTGCTGAAGGTGCGGCTCTATCGCCCCTTCGACATCGCGCGGTTCTCGGCGGCGCTTCCCGCGAGCGCGCGCGCCATCGCCGTGCTCGATCGGACCAAGGAGCCCGGCGGCGTCGGCGAGCCGCTCTACCAGGACGTCCTGACCGCGCTCTCGGAGACGGGCCGCGCGCATGGCCTTCGGATCGTCGGCGGCCGGTACGGTCTCTCCTCCAAGGAATTCACGCCGGCGATGGTCGCCGGAGTCTTCGACAACCTCTCCCGCGAGACGCCGCGCAACCACTTTACCGTGGGCATCGTCGACGACGTCACCCACACCTCGATCGCCTACGATCCGGAGCTCGACATCGAGCCGGACGACGTCCAACGCGCCGTGTTCTTCGGGCTGGGCTCCGACGGCACGGTCGGGGCCAACCGCAACTCCGTCAAGATCCTCGGCGAGGAGACCGACGCGTACGCGCAGGCCTACTTCGTCTACGACTCCAAGAAGTCGGGCGCGGTCACGGTGTCCCACCTGCGCGTCTCGCCGCGGCCGATCCGCTCGGCCTACCTGATCCGCCGGGCGGGGCTCGTCGCCTGCCACCAGTTCGAGCTCCTGAACCGCCAGGACATCCTGGGCCTCGCCCGCGAGGGCGCCACGGTGCTCCTGAACGCCGCCGGCACGCCCGACGAGGTGTGGGGCCGGCTGCCCCGCGAGGTCCAGGAGGAGGCCGTCGCGAAGCGGCTCCGGATCTTCGTCGTGGACGCGTTCCGCGTAGCCCGGGAGTGCGGGCTGAAGGGCCGGATCAACACGATCATGCAGACTTGCTTCTTCGCGCTGTCCGGGTCCCTCCCGCGGGAGACTGCCATCGCGAAGATCAAGGCGTCGATCGAGGCGACGTACGCGAAGAAGGGACCGGAGGTCCTCAAGCGTAACTTCGCGGCGGTCGACCGGGCGCTCGAGGGCCTGGCGGAGATCCGGGTCCCGGACGCCGCCACCTCGGAGCAGGCGCGCCCGCCCGTGATGCCGCCGGCGGCGCCGGACTTCGTGCAGCGGGTCACCGCGATGATCGCCGCGGGCCGGGGCGACGCGCTCCCGGTCTCGGCGTTCCCCGTCGACGGGACCTGGCCCACGGCGACCTCCCAGTGGGAGAAGCGCAACATCGCCGTCGAGATCCCGGTGTGGGAGCCCTCGCTCTGCATCCAGTGCAACAAGTGCGTTCTCGTCTGCCCGCACGCCGCGATCCGGGCCAAAGTGTTCGAGCCCGCGCTCTCCGAGAAGGCACCGCCGACGTTCAAGTCCGACGCGTTCCGCGCCGCCGACTTCGAAGGCTTCCGCTACACGATCCAGGTGGCGCCGGAGGACTGCACGGGCTGCTCGCTCTGCGTCGCCTTCTGCCCCGCGAAGGACAAGGCCAACCCGAAGCGCAAGGCGATCGCGATGGCGCCGCAGCCTCCTCTGCGCGAGGCGGAGCGCGAGAACTACGCGTTCTTCCTGGATCTTCCCGACCCGGACCTCTCGCGGCTTCGCCAGATGGACGTCAAGGGCTCGCAGTTCGCTCGGCCGCTCTTCGAGTACTCCGGCGCCTGCGCCGGCTGCGGAGAGACTCCCTACATCAAGCTCGTCACGCAGCTCTTCGGCGACCGGATGCTGGTCGCCAACGCGACCGGCTGCAGCTCGATCTACGGCGGCAACCTGCCCACGACGCCCTACGCCGTCGACCGGGACGGCCGGGGGCCCGCCTGGTCCAACTCCCTCTTCGAGGACAACGCCGAGTTCGGCCTGGGCATGCGCCTGTCGCTCGACGGCCGCGCGGCGCGGGCGCGGCGGTTGCTCGAGAGCCTGGCGCCCCTCGTGGGCGAAGCGCTCGCAAGGGAGATCCTCGAGGCGGACCAGTCCGGCGAAGCGGGCGTGCGGGCCCAGCGCCTGCGGGTCGCACAGCTGAAGACCCGGTTGTCGCAGGCGAACGCGCCGGGGGCGCGCGAGCTCGCGGAGGCCGCGGACGCCCTCGTGAAGCGGGTCGTGTGGATCATCGGCGGAGACGGATGGGCCTACGACATCGGATTCGGCGGGCTCGACCACGTCCTCTCGCTGCCCTACGACGTCAACGTTCTCGTACTCGACACCGAGGTCTACTCCAACACCGGCGGCCAGCAGTCGAAGGCCACCCCGCTCGGCGCGGCGGCGAAGTTCGCGGTCCGCGGCAAGGAGACGGGCAAGAAGGATCTGGGCCTGATGGCCATGAGCTACGGACACGTCTACGTCGCCCGCGTGGCCATGGGGGCGAAGGACCATCAGACCGTCAAGGCGATCCAGGAGGCCGAGGCGCATCCCGGTCCGTCGCTCGTCATCGCCTACAGCCACTGCATCGCGCACGGCTACGACATGGCGCTCGGCTGCGAACAGCAGAAGCGCCTGGTCGACTCGGGCCTGTGGCCGCTCTACCGGTTCGATCCCCGCCGCCTCGCCGAGGGACTCTCGCCGCTCCAGCTCGACTCCGGGGACGCGAAGAGTCCCGCCCTCGACTTCATGCGCAACGAGAGCCGGTTCCGGATGATCGAGGCCGCGGACCCTGCCCGCTTCAAGCACCTCTCCGAGCAGGCCGGCGCGGAGGCGGCGCGGCGCCTCGCGTTCTACCGCCACGTCGCGGGATGGAAACCCGCCGGCGACGTCCCGGCCGCTTCCCCGGCGGAGACCGTCTCGAGGTGACCATGGATCTCTCGACGCGCTACCTCGGCTTCGATCTGCCGCATCCCCTGATGCCGGCAAGCTCGCCGCTCGCCGACGACCTGGACGTGGTGCGCCGCCTGGAAGACGCCGGCGCGGCCGCCATCGTCCTGCGCTCGCTCTTCGAGGAGCAGATCGTCGGCGACGAGCTCGCGACGTACCACGCACACGAGGCGCCCGAGGAGTCCTACGCCGAGGCGCTCTCCTATCTGCCCGAGTCGGGAATGTTCGCTCTCGGGACCCACGACTACCTCGAGCAGTTACAGCGCATCAAGGCGGCGGTCTCGATCCCGGTCATCGCGTCGCTCAACGGGACCACGCCGGACTCGTGGCTCGAGTACGGGCGGCTGATCGCACAGGCCGGCGCCGACGCGCTCGAGCTCAACGTCTACGACCTCCCGACCGACCCGAGGGAAACCGCCGAGGACGTCGAGCGCCGCGTGCTCGACGTCGTGACGACGCTGCGCGAGGCCGTCTCGCTGCCGCTCGCCGTCAAGCTCTCGCCGTTCTACTCCGCGCTCGCCAACTTCGCGCAGCGCCTCGAGCAGGCGGGCGCCGACGGGCTCATCCTCTTCAACCGTTTCTATCAGCCCGACATCGACGTCGAGGACCTGGAGATCGTTCCGCGCGCGCGGCTGTCGAGCCCGGCCGAGCTCCCGCTCCGTCTGCGCTGGCTGTCGATCCTGTCGAGCCAGCGGCGCCTCTCCTTCGCGGTGACGGGCGGGGTCCACAACGCCATCGACGCCGTCAAGGCGATCATGTCGGGCGCGCACGCCGTCCAGATGGCCTCGGTCCTGCTGCGAAGGGGGCCGGAGGCGCTTCGCCGGATCCGCCTGGATCTGGGGAGGTGGCTCGAGGAGCATGACTACGAGTCGCTCCGGCAGATGCAGGGAAGCATGAGCGCAGGGCGAGGCGCGGCGCTGCCAGCGCTCGAGCGGGTCCATTACATGCGGGTGCTTCAGAGCTGGAGCCCCGAGGAAGCACTGGCGAGGAGGAAATCGTGATCACCTTCGACGACTTCACCCTGCTGCCCGAAGGCTTCTCCGTCCCGGCGGAGGGGACCGTCGTCCATTGCCCGGCCTGCGGGCGCAACGGCTTGCTTCGGCAAGAGACGCTCGAGGGCCGGGTCTGTCTCCACACCGAGACGACCTCGGTGCTCGGTGACGGCATGCTCGTTGAGCCCACGGACTGCTGCGCGCTCCCCGCCCATCGGGAGTAGCATCGCGGTTCGGGTTCGTGGTTCGGGTTCAGATCGCCGCGCGCGCGCGTCGCCGCGCGGCGGCGGCGGCGGCGCGACTCGAGCGACCGGGGAGGTTCCGATGGCTGTCGATCGCGAAGACACGGCCGAGCTCTCGCTGCCGCGGCCCGACGAGACCCTGCGGCGCGGAACCTCCTCGCTGGTCGAGGTCGAGCTCACGGGCCGGTCGGATCGGGGGAAGGTCCGCGCCAACAACGAGGACCACTTCCTGATCGCGCGATTCGAGCGCACGATGAAGACGCTCGCGAGCAACCTCCCGGAGGGCGAGGTCGAGCCGCGCTACACCGAGTCGGCGTACGGGATGCTCGTTGCCGACGGCGTGGGCGGGTCGGCGGGCGGCGAGATCGCGAGCCGCACGGCGATCCGGACGCTCATCGAGCTGGTCCTCGACACTCCCGACTGGACGATGCCGTTCGACGAGCCGCTCGCCGAACGGGTCCTTGCGCGCATGGAGGCGCGCTTCCAGAAGATTCGCGAGACCCTCGTCGAACACGCGAGGGCCGATCCGAGCCTGCGCGGGATGGGAACGACGCTGACCCTCGCCTGCAGCCTCGGACCCGAGCTCCTGACCGCGCACGTCGGGGACTCGCGCGCCTATCTCTTCCACCAGGGACGGCTGCAGGCGCTGACGCATGACCAGACGCTGGCGCAGTCGCTGGCGGACGCGGGAGCGATCCCCCAGTCCGAGGTGGCGGAGCATCCCGCGCGCCACGTGCTCACGAGCGCGCTCGCCTCGCGCGGCGCGTTCGCGCGCGTCGACCTGCGGCGGCTTCGCCTCGAGGACGGCGATCGGCTCCTGCTCTGCTCGGACGGGCTGACGGAGATGGTCCCCGAGAAGGAGATCGCCCGGGTGCTCGCCGCGGGCACCCCCGGCGACGAGGCCTGCGGGCGGCTCGTCGAGCTCGCCCTGGAGGCGGGCGGACGAGACAACGTCACGGTCGTTCTCGGTCAGTACCGCATCCCGGAGGCCGCGAGGGCGGGCTAGGTGTCGTCCTCGAGACGCTTGTTCACTGGCCAAGGCGACAAGGGTCTGAATTTACTCTCCCCCCGGGGGGAAAGGGCAGGGTCAGGGGGGCCATTGCGGAACGCGGCATCCATCTCGCACTCCTTGTGGATGCCCCCCTTCACCCCAACCCTTATCGCCGGCCTCGGCCGGCTTCCTGCCGGGGCCTGCCCTGGTGGTCGATCCGGCCGGGAGAGGGAGTCGCGGTGGACCTGTCTCCCTCTCGTGCCATAGCGTTGCGGACTACAGACAGGAGGTCAGGACATGCCAGACGATCCGGATCCCGATCGCGACAAAGACCCCGACATGGTTTCGGGAGGATCGAGTCAGCTCCAGAGCGAGGCTCAGGGCGGCGTCGGCGCCGCCGACGACGACATGATCTCCGGGGGTTCGAGCCAGCTCGGCGAGGACACCGGGGATCAGAGCTACACCGTCGTGAAGGGCGACACGCTCTCCGCGATCGCGAAGAAGTTCTACGGGAAGGCGAACGCCTGGCCGAAGATCCACGCCGCCAACAAGGACCAGGTTCCCAATCCCGATCTGATCCATCCGGGACAGGTCCTCCGGATTCCGAAGTAATTCGTCTCACCGATTGGAGAGGGAGGAAATCATGAAGGCACCCGTCCGCGTCCGAGTTTCCCTGGCCCTCGCGCTTTCCGCAGCCGTCTTTGCCGCTTCGGCCTGCGCCAAGAAGGAACCGCCTCCGCCGCCGCCCGAGCCGACCGCGATGCCGACCGTCGAGGTCCCGACGCCGGTGCCCGCCGCACGCCTCGACAAGATCACCGTCACCAAGACGGTCAACGCCGACAAGAGCCCCGGCGAGACCGCGGCCGGCTTCGGCAAGAAGGACACGGTCTACGTCTCCTTCTGGGTCGCCGATGCCCCGGTCGGAACCGAGGTGAAGGCGCGCTGGAGCGATCCGAAGGGGAAGCAGCTGACCGAGGACAAGATCGTCACCGACAAGCCGGGCTCCGGCTATTCGGAGTTCCATGCCGCGAAGAAGTCCGGCTGGGCCCCGGGGACCTACAAGGTCGACCTGCTCCTGAACGGGCAGCCGGCCGGCTCGACGACGTTCACGGTGCAGTAGGGCTTAGGGCTTAGGGCTTAGGGTTAGGGGTCGCCCCGGGGATTTCACCCGGCGCGGGCGCTTGAGTAGACTGCGGCGCATGACGATGCGCCGCAGTTTGCTCGCCGCCTGGGGTCTCTTCACGCTCGCCCTCGCCGTCCCGACGCTCGGGCAGGAGGGCTTCCCGCTCTTCACCACCGATTTCCCTCCCGAGGAGTTCGCCGCGCGCCGCAAGGCCGTCTACGAGGCGATCGGGAACGACGCCTTTGCCGTCGTGCAGGGCGCGCCGTCGCCGCCGGGGTACACGCGCTTCCGACAGTCCAACGACTTCTACTACCTCTGCGGCGTCGAGGTGCCGCACGCGTACCTGCTCCTCGACGGCGCGACGCAGAAGGCCACCCTCTACCTTCCCGGCCGCAACGAGGGCCGCGAGCGGGGCGAGGGAAAGATGCTCTCCGCCGAGGACTCCGACGAGGTCAAGAAGCTCTCGGGCATCGACGCGGTGGCCTCGACGCAGGTCCTCGCGGAGCAGATCGAGGGCCGCTACCTGCGCGGCGGCAAGCGCGTCCTCTTCACGCCGCTCGCACCGGCCGAGGGCGCCTCGATGAGCCGCGACCTCGCGCTGCGGTTCACCGCCGACGCGGCGTCGGACCCGTTCGACGGGCTGCCGTCGCGCGAGGGACACTTCGCGCGGCTTCTCCGCGACCGCTTCCCGTTCTTCGAGATCCGCGACCTCTCCCCGACGCTCGACGCCCTCCGGCTCATCAAGAGCCCGCGTGAGCTCGCGATGATTCGCAAGGCGACGCACCTCGCGGGGCTCGCGATCCTCGAGGGCATGCGCTCGACGCGGGCCGGCGAGTACGAGCACGAGCTCGACGCCGTCGGCAAGTTCGTGTTCTGGCGCAACGGCGCGCAGGGCGACGCCTACTTCTCGCTCATCGGCAGCGGCCACAACGCCTACTGGCCGCACTACAACGCCGGCAAGCGGAAGATGGAGGACGGCGACTTCCTCCTCATGGACTACGCGCCCGACTACGGCTACTACGAGAGCGACGTCACGCGGATGTTCCCGGTCAACGGGAAGTTCTCGACGTGGCAGCGCGAGCTCTACGGCTTCTACCTCGCGTGCTACCGGGCGATCCTGAACGCGATCCGCCCGGGCGAGACGCCGGGAGCCATCATGAAGGAGGCGGGCGCGAAGATGGACGGCATCCTCGCCGGCACGAAGTTCTCGAAGGACGCCTACCGGAAGGGCGCCGAGAAGTTCGTCGAGGACTACAAGGCGGCCGCCGGGCGCGAGAATGCGGCGCTCGGCCACTGGGTCGGCATGGCGACCCACGACGTCGGGCCTCACACCGGCCCGCTCAAGCCCGGCATGGTGTTCACGATCGAGCCCGCCCTGACGGTCCCGGACGAGAAGATCTACGTCCGCCTCGAGGACGTCCTCTTCATCGGCGACAAGGCCGCCGAGGTCGTCTCGACCGAGGCCCCGTGGGACATCGACGCGATCGAGAAGGCGATGAAGGAAGAGGGGATGCTGGAGAGGTACAAGAGGGACACGCCGCCGCCGCAGTGACGCGACCGCTCATCAGCCTGTCATCCTGAGGAGCGAAGCGACGAAGGATCCCGGACTCGATTGACGGCGCGGGGATTCGAGCGCGGGATCCTTCGCTTCGCTCAGGATGACAGGCGAATTCGAGCTACCGCCTACGTGCCCGGCTTCTCCGGCACCACCACCGGCCGCGGCTCCGGCGGGACCTCCGGCTTCTTCTGCTGCGCCGCGTTGTAGTCGATCGAGCCCGCGATCTCCACCAGATGCGCGCCCCCGCGCACCGAGTCGACCGTGAGCGGCAGATCCGGCGGCATCTGGAAGATCTTCATCTCGCTGTAGGTCTTGGTCAGGAGCGGCGTCAGGAAGTTCAGGAACCAGCCGACGACGCCCTTGCAGTGCGTCTCGATCTTGATGTCCTTGAGGACGAAGGCGCGCTCGGGCTTGTCGATGAAAAGGTTGGCCTTGCCGATCGGCGCGCAGAACTGCGAGAAGAGCTTCTTCAGGTGATTCTGCGATCTCTTCTCCGCCGTGACCTCGATCCCGAGAGTGAAGCAGGTGTCGCCGCACGGCCGGAACGTCTTCGGCACGATCGCGAAGTCGACGTTCTTCACCGCGAGGTCCTGCTGCCACCGGGCCTCGAGCGCCGCCAGCGCCGCCTGCTCGATCGGGTCCCACGGCGCCTTGAAGACGTACGTGCCCGTGACCTCGCCCTCGTCGGCTCCGGCGCCGTCGAGCACGAGCGACGCCGCGAAGGGGCCCTGGAAATCGAGGTCGAGCTTCTTGACCGGGATTTCCTTGATCGGGTACTTCACCTCGAACGGATACGCGAGCTTGTAGTCGAAGGAGACCTCGACGGCACCCGTCGCCTTGTCGTCGGCGATCCGCAGGCCCTGCGTCCTGACCTTGATGTTGGAGGCGGAGATCGTCGCGCCCTTGCGGGAGAGCTCACCGGTCTGGCCGGCGATGTCGAGTCGCGCGACGCCCGAGAAACTACCCGCGGACGTGACCCTGAGGTCGTCCACCTCGAACCGCGAGCCGGCGTCGAGCGCGACGCCCATGCCGCCGGGCACGACGAAGCGGCCCGAGGAAAGCTCGAACGCGACCGTCCCGGCCGTGAGCGCCGTGTGAATCTTCCCGTCGTCGCCGGTCTTCGCCTGGAACTCGCCCTTGCGGATCTCGCCGTGCGCGATCGAGCAGGAGTTCGCCTCGAACTCCATCTCGCCCTTCTCGATCTCCCCGTCGAGGTGCCCCGTGAACTCGATCGAGTTCGGCGCCCCGTCGCGGCCCGGCCGGAAGATGCCCTTCTCGATGGAGACTTTCATCGCCTCGCCGGACTTGGGCTGCGAAGCCGTTTCGAACGCGACGAACGGGCGCAGGGCCAACGGCTTGCCGGGAAATGCGGTCACGGTCATCTGGTCGATGCGGACCTCGCGGACCAGGTCCATGAAGGACGGCGTCGGCGCCGGCGGAGGCCCGGCAGGCGGAGTCTCGGCCGGCGTCGGCGTGGCCGAGACAGCCGGGCCCGGAGCCGGCGCGGCGGCGGACGCCTTCTTTCCGCCCAGGATCTCGCCCTTGATCACCGAGGGAATGTCGGTGCGCAGCTCGAGCTTCCGGACCGCGGACCGCGCGATGCCGCCGAAGATCGCGACGATCGGCCTCCAGATCCCGATCCCATGGAGCTTCATCTCGGTCAGGCCCTTCGGGTCCTCGAAGGCGAGCTTCTCGATCCAGATCTTGGGACGGAGGCCCCTGCCCCGCACGATGAGCCGGCCGTGGCTCACCTCGAACTGGAACCGGTCCACCCTTCCGTTCACCGCCTCCACGGCGATCGCCGTCGTCGGAGCGCCCTGCACCTCGAGGGTGTACTTGGGGATCGCGGGCACGCTCCCCTGCTGGAGGTCGGCTTCGACGGCGAGGTGCCCGTCCTTCACGAGCGCCCCGATGCGGTCGAGCACCTGCGTCGTGTCGATCGGCGGCGGAGGTGCCGAGGGCTGACCCGCCGCGCAGGCCGCGGCCGCGAGAGCGACAGCCCCACCGAGGATCAGGGACCGCATCCGCATGTCCAGGATTCTTACACCCGCCCAGACCGCACCGGGACGGCATCTATGATGTCTGCCCTCATGGGCAATACCGTCGAGGCCGTGCTGATGACCGCTCCGGGCCGGCCGCTCGAGAGGCGGCGCGTCGCCGCTCCGCGGCCGCGCGCGGGCGGCGCGATTCTCGAGACGGTCGCGAGCGAGGTCTGCGGCACGGACGTGCACCTCTGGCACGGCCGCCTCGCGGGCGTGCCGTACCCGATCATCCCGGGGCACGTCAGCGTGGGACGGCTCCTCGAGTCGGACGGACCTCTCGCCGTCGCCGACGTGGAGGGACGCGCGATCGCGCCGGGGACGCTCGTGACTTTCTACGACGTGTTCGGCGCGTGCGGCGCGTGCTGGCAGTGCGCGGTCGCGCGCGCGCCGAACCGCTGCCCGAAGCGCCGCGTCTACGGGATCACCGCCGGATTCGAAGACGGCTTGCTCGGCGGCTGGACGGAGCGAATCGAGATCCTTCCCGGCGTGCGCGTCGTGCGACTCCCCGAGGGGCTCGATGAAGTCGATTTTCTGGGAGGCGGCTGCGGTCTGCCGACCGGGTTCCACGCGGTCGAGCGCGCGGGAGTGGCGCTCGGCGACACGGTCGTCGTGCAGGGCAGCGGACCGGTAGGGCTCAACGCGGCGATCTTCGCCCAGCTCGCGGGAGCGCTGCGCGTCCTCGTCGTCGGCGCGCCGAAGGCCCGGCTGGAGGCGGCGCGGCGCCTCGGCGCCGAGGACGTGCTCGACCTCACGGAGATCGCGAGGCCCGAGGAGCGCGTCCGCTGGGTCCGGGAGCGCACGTCGGGGCGCGGCGCCGACGTGGTCATCGAGGCGTCCGGGAATCCGGCCGCGGTCCCCGAGGGCCTCGAGATGCTCCGCGATGCCGGCCGCTACGTGATCGTGGGCCACTACACCGACTCGGGTGAGACCGCGCTCAATCCCCACCTCCACGTCAACCGCAAGCACGCCACGATTCTCGGCTGCTGGGGGTACGAGTTCACACACCTCCATCGCTCGCTCGCGATGATGGCGCGGCACGCCGCGAGGTTTCGCTGGCGCGAGCTCGTGACGCGCGAGTACGCACTCGCGGAGGCGCAGGCCGCGCTCGAGGACATGGAGAGGCTCGCCGTCGTCAAGGCGCTGATCCGGCCCGGGGGATAGACTCCCGGAAAACCCATGCCACTCCTCCCGGGCTCGCGCGTCGGAATCTACGAGGTCATCGCCCCCATCGGCCGGGGCGGCATGGGCGAGGTCTACCGCGCCCGCGACCCGAAGCTGCAGCGCGACGTCGCGATCAAGGCTCTCCCGGAGGCGTTTCAGCACGACCCGGAGCGGCTCCTCCGGTTCGAGCGCGAGGCGAGGCTCCTCGCCTCGCTCAACCACTCCAACATTGCCGCGATCCACGGCCTGGAGGAGCAGAGCGGCGCGCGGTTTCTCGTCATGGAGCTCGTCGAGGGCCAGACGCTCGACGAGCGCCTCGCCGAGGGGCCGCTTCCGCTCGAAGAGACGCTCGCGGTCGCCGCGCAGATCGCCGCGGGCCTCGAGGCCGCGCACGAGGCCGGGATCATTCACCGCGACCTGAAGCCCTCGAACGTCAAGATCCGCCCGGGCGGATCGGTCAAGGTCCTCGACCTGGGCCTGGCCCGCACGGTCGATTCGCCCGGCGCGCTCGACTCTTCGCTGTCCCCGACGCGGACGACGCCGGCGACGCTCGCGGGAGTCATTCTCGGAACGGCGGCGTACATGAGCCCGGAGCAGGCGCGGGGAAGGACGCTCGACAAGCGAACGGACATCTTCTCCTTCGGCTGCGTCGTGTACGAGTGCCTGACGGGGCGGCAGGCGTTCTCGGGCGAGTCCGTCACCGACATTCTCTCGGCGATCCTCACGCGCGACCCGGACTGGACCGCGCTGCCCGCCGCGACTCCCGCGAAGATCCGCGACCTCCTGCGCCGCTGCCTTCAGAAGGACCCGAAGCGCCGCCTGCACGACATCGCCGACGCGCGCCTCGAGATCGAGGAGGCGCAGGCGCGCGGCGTCTCGGGCGCTTCGGGCGAAGCCGAGGCTCCGGCTGGAGCCATGGCCCCCCGCCGCGGGAGGTGGACGTGGGCGATCGGCGGCGCGCTCGCTGGCGCCGCCCTCGCGGCGGCCGCCTCGATGCTGCTGCGCCCCAGGGTTCCTGAAACGGCCCCCGCCGCCGCGCCCGTTCACGCGGTCCTCCCGCTCCCGGCCGGAGACACGCTCTTCACCATACGGCCGCCGCTCGCCCTTTCCCCGGATGGGCGGACCGTCGTCTACGCGGCGCGTCACGAGGGCGTCCAGATGTTGTTCCGGCGCCCCCTCGCCGCCGATCACGCGGAGCCGATCCAGGGAACCGAGCTGGGGTCGCGGCCGTTCTTCTCGCCCGACGGTCAGTGGGTCGGCTTCATCGCCCGAAACGAGCTCCGCAAAGTTCCGCTCCTGGGGGGCACCTCCGTGGTGCTCTCGAACATCCCTCCCATCACCGCGGTGGCGAGCTGGGGAACCGACGGCCGCATCGTCATGACGTTAGGCGTGAACACTGGGATCTATTCGATCCCCGAGGCCGGCGGGGGTCTGAAGCCGCTGGCCCGTCCCGAAGAATCGCTCGGCGAGCACGCGCTTCTCTATCCGCAGATCCTCCCGGGCGGTCATGGAATTCTCTGCACGCAGCGCCTGGGCAAGGACTTCGCCGACATCGAGCATTCGAACGTCGCGGTCCTCGACCCCGCGAGCGGAAAACGCAAGACGCTGATCGAGGGCGCGACATTCGCGCGCTATGGAGGCGGGCGCCTGGTCTTCCTGCGCGGGTCGGGTGTCTTCTCCGTCCCGTTCGACCTCGCCGGGCTCGCCCCGACGGGACCGGCGGTTCCCGTCGCCGAGAACATCGCGGTGGACCCGGCCGAAGGGATCGCGCTCTTCGCGCTCTCGGCCTCCGGCACGCTCGCCTTCGTCGACGGCCCGCCGGTTCGACTCCTCCAGTCGGACGTCCTGCACCTCGACCGGCAGGGACGGCAGACTCGTCTGCCGCTTCCGGCCGCCGGCTACTACAACCCTCGCCTGTCTCCCGATGGGAAGCGCCTGGCACTGGTGCAATTCGGCGGGCTGCGCAGCGCCATCGTGATCTACGACCGCGAGCGGGGAGTGCTCTCCACTCTGACGCCCGAGCGCGGACGGTTCTTCTGTCCCGTCTGGTCGCCGGACGGGAAGCGGCTGGCATTCAGCCGCATGCTGTCGGCCCGGCCGTCCGTCGGACTGAAGAACGCCGACGGGAGCGGAGAGATCCAGGACCTCACGGCGTCGACGGACGACGCCCAGTTCGCGAGCTCGTTCTCTCCGGACGGAAGCACGATCGCGTACACCACCGTCTACGGGGCGGACCGCGGCGGCACCCGAAAGCAGCTCACCGAAGATCTCTGGCTGCGGACGGCGGATCCGGCGAAGCCCGCACCCACCGCGCCCTGGTTCGAGAGTCCGTTCCGCGAGGCCGCGCCCGCCTTCTCGCCCGACGGGAAATGGGTCGCGTACGTCTCCGACGAGTCGGGGACGCAGGAGATCTACGTGCGGCCCTATCCGGGCCCCGGCGCGGCCATCAAGGTTTCGACCGAGTACGGAATCGAGCCGCTCTGGACGCGCGGCGGAAGGGAGCTCTGGTACCGAAGCGGCGAGCGCGGGGAGAAATTCATGGTGGTCGAGGTCCCCTCCGCGCTTCCGGCGGTTTCGGCGCCGCGCCTCATCTTTACCGTCGAGCTCAATCTCGGAGGCCAATGGAGCGGCCGGGGAAGCCGCGAGGAAGCCTTCAAGGACTACGACATCTCTCCCGACGGCAACGAGATCTTCGGCACCCAGTTTGCGCCCGTCGAGGAGCCCCCGCGCCACCTGGCGATCGTGACCGACTGGGCCGCGACGGTTCCTCGCTGAGCGATCGCGCCGGGCTCCCCGCACGCGCGACGCGGCGGGAGTGGATCGGCCTCGCCGTGATCGCGCTTCCCTGCGTCCTCTATTCGATGGACCTGACGGTCCTGAACCTCGCCCTGCCCCGGCTCAGCGAGGAGCTCGCGCCGGGCCCCGCGCAGCTCCTGTGGATCGTCGACATCTACGGCTTCATGGTCGCGGGGTCGCTCATCACGATGGGCACGCTCGGCGACCGGATCGGGCGGCGGCGGCTCCTGCTCATCGGGGCGGTCGCCTTCGCGCTCGCCTCGGTCGCGGCGGCCTTCTCGCGGACCGCCGGGATGCTGATCGCGTCCCGGGCTCTTCTAGGACTGGCTGGTGCGACGCTCGCGCCCTCGACGCTCTCGCTGATCCGCAACATGTTCCACGACGCCCACGACCGCTCGGTCGCGGTGTCGGTGTGGGTCATGAGCTACTCTGTCGGCGCCGCAATCGGCCCGCTCCTCGGGGGCATCCTGCTCGAGCACTTCTGGTGGGGATCGGTGTTTCTCCTGAGCGTTCCGGTCATGGCGCTCCTGCTCGCCGTCGGGCCCTCGCTCCTGCCGGAATACCGCGACCCCGTCGCGGGACGGCTCGATCTGTCGAGCGCGGCGCTCTCGCTCCTCGCCGTGCTCGCCGTCATCTTCGGACTGAAGCGCGTCGCCGAGGGCGGCGCGCGGGCGGGCGGAGTCGCCGCCGCGGCCATCGCGGTCGGGCTCGCCGCGGGCTGGGTGTTCGTGCGCCGCCAGAAGACGCTGACCCATCCACTCATCGATCTGAGGCTCTTCCGGGTGGCGACGTTTTCCGGATCGCTCGCGACCTACGCGCTCTCCTGCTTCGTGGCGTTCGGCTCCTACGTCTTCATCGCCCAGTACCTGCAGCTCGTGGTCGGGCTCTCGCCGCTGCGCGCCGGGCTCTGGACGCTGCCCTGGTCGCTCGGATTCGTGGCCGGCTCGCTCCTCTCCCCCTCGCTCGCACGCCGCGCGCCGACCGCGCGGGTCATGGCCGCGGGCCTCCTCGTCGCCGCCGCGGGCTTCGTCGTGCTCGCCCGCGCGGGCGTCTCGGGAGGGCTCGCCGCCGTCGCCGTCGGGTCGCTGCTCTTCTCGCTCGGGTCGGCTCCCGCGTTCACGCTGGCCAACGACCTGATCATCGCCACCGCGCCGCCGGAGCGCGCCGGCGCGGCTGCCGGAATCTCCGAGACGAGCGCCGAGCTCGGCGGGGCGCTCGGCATCGCGGTTCTCGGCAGCATCGGCACCATGGCGTACCGCGGCCGGATGGAGACTGCGGCGGCGACGCTGCCGGGGATCCCCGAGAACCTGCTGGCACAGGCGCGCGGCACGCTCGGCGGGGCGGCGGCCGCGGCGAGCCGGCTGTCCGGTCCCGACGCCGCACCGCTCCTGCGCGAGGCCCGCGAGGCGTTCGTCGCGTCGCTGTCGCTCGTCTCGCTGATCTGCGCGGCCCTCGTCGTCGCCACGGCGATCCTCACGGCCGTCCTTCTCCGCCGCGCCTGATCCGGCGCCACGAGGAAGCCCCGTCAGTCGACGCGCCGCGATGGCTCGGACGGCGGCTCATGCAGCCAGAACGGGTCGGGAACCCGTACGCCGAAACGCACCGACACCAGTCGCAGCGCCACGATCGTGCAGAACGCCAGACCCGCGGCGAGCGCGTGGGGCACGCCGAGCCACGCTCCGCCGAGGTAGACCCAGGCGCCGGCGAAGCTGGAGACGGCATACAGGGAGCCGGGCCGGAAGATCACGGGGATGTCGTTGGACACCACGTCGCGCAGGACCCCCCCGAAGGTCCCCGTGATGACCCCGATCAGCGACGCGGTCAGCATCGGCATCCCGCTTCCGAGCGCAAAGCCCACGCCCGACAGCGTGAAGAGCGCGAGGCCCATCGCGTCGATCGTCACCGCCTGCGCGTGCCAGCGGCTGACGCGCGCATGGAACGCGCGGAAGTAGACGAACCCTGCGCACAGCAAGCCGATGATCCACAGGTACTCCTGGTGGCGGACCCAGAAGAACGGGCGGCGGTCGATCAGGAGATCGCGCACCGTCCCTCCCCCGAAGGCCGTGATCAGGGCGAGGCAATACGTCCCGACGATGTCCATGCGCTTGCGGGCGGCGGCGATCATGCCCGCGAGAGCGGAAACGAGAACCGCCGCCGTTTCGACGGCGGCGGTCAGGGTGGACGTCGTCAAGGAGCGCCGGAGGCTAGGGCTTAGGGTTTGACCGCCTCGATGTTCTTCAAATCGACCGGCATGGCCTGATAGTTCTCGACCTCGAGCTTGTGCGTCTTGGAGTCCCACGACACCTTGGCCGCTCCGGCGAGCTTGCCCTCGCCCTTCCCGCCGCCCTTCGGGAAGTGCATCTCGACCAGCATGAAGTCGTAGTTGACCGAACGCGTCTGCTTCTGGACCTCACCGAAGCGGAGCGGACGATTCGTCGCGAGGACGATCTTCTTGCCGCCGTCGGGCAGGTCGGTCTGGCGAGCATAGTAGAGGGTCCACCCGAGCGTGTTCGGCATCTTGATGAAGCCCGCCTCGGGCTGCTTGGTCAGCGCGTCGAGGAGCGCGGTCGAGCCCTTCTCCTGGAGCGTCTGGATGAGCGCGTCGCGCTCCGCCTCGGTCGACCAGCGCGTGATGGCGATGTCCACGGTCCCCGCGTTGGTCCGCGAACCGCCCTGCATGTTGACGGCGAACGCGCGGAACCGCGCGATCGGCTTGTCCTCGGCCGTGAGGGGAACCGTCACGAACGCGAGGAGAGTGAGCACACACGAAACGAGGATCTTCCGGTTCATGGCGACCTCCTTGAGGGCAGACAGTATCAGGCGGCCCGGCAACGACTCACTGCCGGCGCGGCGCGGCGACAGGAGGCTGCGGGGCGAGGATCGGAAACCCATTCGACCCGATGGGCGGAGGCACCGAGCCGGGCGAGCCCGGAGGGGCGATGATCGGAAAACCGTTCGGGCCGATGTGGGGCCCGCCCGACGCCGGCGGAGGAAGCGGGCGCGGCGGAACGTAGCCGCCGCCCCCGTACCCGTAGCCATACCCGGAGTCGAGGTACCCGCCGTATCCGGAGTCCGAGTACACGGGCGCCTCCGGGGAGGCGGAGCGCTCGGGCGCGGGGTGGCCCGGGCCGTGCAGGGCGCCGCCGATGTAGCGGACGTCGCCCGGCCCGAAGTTTTCGGACGAGGCCGTTGCGGCGGGCGGGGGCTCCTGCGCGGTTTCGACCTTGACCAGCTCGGAGCTCGACACACTCATGTAGACCCCGTCCGGATAGCGATGGAAGAGCGTCAGCCGGCCCTTCCGAACGGGCGCATCCGTTGCATAAATATGAGAACCCCCACGCAACACCAATACGTAATACGACATCGAGGAGAGTGGGTAGGAGGCAAGGATTCCGGCCAGGACGAGCCAGGTTGAGCGTTTCACGGTGCACCCCCGGCCTTTCCGGCCGCGGGGGGTATGGTATAGACTCGGAGGTCTGGGCGAAACAGGGCCGTTTCCGGCACAGGTGGTGGGGGTCCCGCCCGGCTCACGAACCAGTAGGACATCGAGGGTGTATCAGTATGTCGGTCCGACCGGACACGGGCCAGGGGCCTGACAGCGCCCCGAGCAGATCCCGCACCGCAGTTCGTAACGCCGTCGAGGCCGCGCAGCGCTATCTCCTGTCGATTCAGGCGCCGGACGGGCATTGGTGCGGCGAGCTGGAAGGCGACACGATCCTCGAATCCGAGTACGCCCTCACGCTCCATTTTCTTGGACGCTCCGGAGACACGCGTTTCAAGAAGCTCGCCGCGCATCTGCGGCGAAAGCAGCTCCCCGGCGGAGGCTGGGCGATCTACGAGGGTGGACCGGCGGAAGTCAGCAGCTCCGTCAAGGCCTACTTCGTCCTGAAGCTCGCGGGCGATGATCCCGACGCGCCGCACATGGCGCGCGCGCGGGCGGTCATCCTCAGTCTCGGCGGCATCGAGGCCTGCAACTCCTTCACGCGGATTTATCTCGCGATCTTCGGCCAGTGCAGCTGGGACGAATGCCCCGCCGTGCCGCCGGAGATCGTGCTGCTGCCGGACTCCGGAGTGTTCAACATCTACAAGATGTCCTCCTGGTCGCGCGCCATCGTCGTTCCGCTCTCGGTCATCTGGGCATCCAAGCCCTCCTGCCCGGTGCCGGATTTCGCCGCGATCCCCGAGCTCCACGTTCCGCGCGAGGCCGCGTCCGGAGAGCCCGTCGCGCGCACGCGTCGCGAGCGCACCTGGCGCGGGTTCTTCACCGCGGTGGACGCGACGCTGAAGCGGCTCGAACAGGCGGGCCTGACTCCTCTGCGCAAGAAGGCGCTTGCGGCGTGCGAGTCCTGGATCCACGAGCGCCTGGAGCGCTCCGATGGCCTGGGCGCGATCTTCCCGCCGATCATCAACACCATCCTGGCCTTTCGCTGCCTCGGCTACGCGGTGGACGACCCGCGCGTGACCCGTCAGGTCCGGGAGCTCGAGAAGCTCGAGCTCGAGGACGAGGAGACGATCCATCTCCAGCCTTGCCTCTCGCCCGTGTGGGACACCGCGCTGGCGATCGTCGCGCTCTCGGACGCGGGCCTGCCCGCCGACGACCCCGTGCTGTTGAACGCCGCGCGCTGGCTCCTCGACCGCGAGGTCAAGAGCGTCGGCGACTGGAAGAAGGCGTGCCCCGAGGCCGAGCCCGGCGGCTGGTACTTCGAGTACGCCAACGAGTGGTATCCCGACAACGACGACACCGCGCAGGTGCTGATGGCGCTCGCGCGCGTCCGCTTCCCCGGCGAAGCCGAGGACCTCGCGCGCCAGGGCGCCGTGGCCCGCGGTCAGGCCTGGATGCTCGCGATGCAAAACGAGGACGGCGGCTGGGGCGCGTTCGACAAGGACTGCGACAACGAGGTCCTGACGTTCATCCCGTTCGCCGACCACAACGCGATGATCGACCCGAGCTGCGAGGACATCACCGGCCGCACCCTCGAGGCGCTCCATGCCATCGGCGTCCCCGCCGGCAACCCGGCCGTGCGGCGCGCCGCGAGCTACCTGGAACGCCGGCAGCACGGGGACGGGACCTGGTACGGCCGCTGGGGATGCAACTACATCTATGGATCGTGGCTGGCGCTGCGGGGTCTCCTGCATGCGGGCGAGGATTTGCGCGAGAAGCGCTTCCAGCGCGCGGCCGAGTGGATCCGCACGCACCAGAACGCCGACGGCGGCTGGGGCGAGCTGCCGGCGAGCTACGACGATCCGAGCCTCAAGGGCTGCGGCCCGTCGACGCCCTCGCAGACGGCCTGGGCCTTGATGGCCCTGTTCGCGACGGGCGACCGCGATTCCGACACCGTGCGGCGCGGGATCGAGTACTTGTTGTCGCTCCAGGCCTACGACGGCTCCTGGAGAGAAGAGCACTGGACGGGAACCGGATTCCCGAAGGTCTTCTATCTCCGCTACCACCTCTATGCGATCTATTTCCCGCTCTGGGCGCTCTCGGTCTACGCGCGGGAGGAGGCGGCGAGCGCGACCCTTCCGGCGCTCGTCGGAAGCGACCCGGCCGGTCCGGGCCAAACCGATCACGGAGTGAACTGATGCGATTCCCGACTCACATCATGACCGAGACGATCCAGAACTCGGTGCGCAACGCGATCCGGGGCAACAAGCGCTACCCGTTCGTGCTGATGCTCGAGCCCCTCTACACGTGCAACCTCGCGTGCATCGGCTGCGCGGTCGAACGCCACACCGGCAAGCTGAAGGACCGGCTGTCGGTCGGCCAGTGCATCGAGGCGGTGGAGCGCTCGGAGGCTCCGGTCGTCTCGATCTGCGGCGGCGAGCCCACGATCTATCCGGAGCTCCCGGAGCTGATCGAGGAAATCATCAAGCGCAAGCGCCACATCTACCTCTGCACGAACGGATTGCTGCTCGACCAAAACGTCTACGGCACGATCGCTCCGCACAAGCGGCTCATGATCAACGTGCACCTCGACGGCCTGCGTGAGACGCACGACTACGTCTGCGCGCGCGAGGGGGTCTTCGACAAGGCGATCGCGATGATCCAGGAAGGCGTCCAGCTCGGCCACCACATGATGGCGAACACGACGGTCTTCAAGGAGACCAACGTGGACGAGGTCGAGGATCTCTGCAAGATGCTCACCGACATGGGCGTCGAGGGGATGCTCGTCTCGCCCGGCTACCACTACGAGTCGGTCGGGGCCGACATCTTCCTGACCAAGTCGGAGATCCACAAGAAGTTCCAGCGCGTCCTCGACATCTCGAAGAAGTACAAGCTGACGTCGACGCCGATGTTCCTGGAGTTCGCGGCAGGGCTGCGGGAGTACCAGTGCTCGCCCTGGTCGACCGTGACGTACACGCCCAACGGCTGGAAGGGACCGTGCTACCTGATCGGCAAGACCTGGTCGCCGACCTTCGAGGAGTTCTGGAACGGCACGGACTGGGCGTACTGGGAGTCGCGCAAGGATCCGCTCTGCCAGAACTGCCTCATGCACTCGGGCTTCGAGGCGTCGGTGGTGCGGGAGCTGCCCAAGCATCCGGGCGACCTGGTCCGGATGATCGCCTGGAATTTGGCCGCGTAGCGAGCGCGCCAGCGCGGAGACTCCCCTCCATGTCATCCCGAGGGCCGCGAGGCCCGAGGGACCCCTTTCGACGCCACACCTCGGTTCGAAAGGGGTCCCTCCCCCTCCACCTCTCTTCGCTCGGAGTCGGGTTCGGGATGACAGACTAAACCCCATGGACCTCGTCACCGGCGGCACCGGCTTCGTCGGGACGCACGTGGTGCGCGCGCTGCTCGCCGAGGGCCGCGCCGTGCGCTGTCTGGTGCGGCCGAGCAGCCGGCGCGACAACCTCGAGGGCCTCGACGTCGAGATCGTCGAGGGCGACCTCACCGACGCCGCGTCGCTCGCCCGCGCGCTTGGAGGCGTAGAGGTCGACACGCTCTACCACGTCGCCGCGGATTATCGGCTCTGGGCGCGGGACAGCAACGACCTCTACCGCGCCAACGTTGGCGGCACGCACCTCATGCTGGAGGCCGCCTCGGAGGCGCGCGTGCGACGCATCGTCTACACCAGCTCGGTCGCCGCGCTCGGGCTGACGGAGGACGGCTCGCCGGCCGACGAGGAGACGCCCGTCGTCCGCGACCGCATCGTCGGCCACTACAAGAGGTCCAAGCACGACGCCGAGCGGGTCGCGCTGGGATGGGCGAAACGCGGCCTGCCCGTCGTCATCGTGAACCCCTCCACGCCGATCGGCGAGCGCGACATCAAGCCGACTCCGACCGGGCAGATGATCGTCGACTTCCTGAACCGAAAGATGCCGGCCTACGTCGACACGGGACTGAACCTCATCGACGTGCGCGACGTCGCGCGCGGGCACCTGCTGGCGGCGGAGAAGGGAAGGGTCGGCGAGCGCTACATCCTGGGAAATCGGGACATGACGCTGAAGGAGATCCTGGACACGCTCGCGCGGATCACCGGCCTGCCCTCGCCGACCGTGAAGCTGCCGCACGCGATCCCGCTCGTGGTCGGCGCCGTGAGCAGCGCGGCCGCGCGGATCACGGGACGCCCGCCGCGCGTGTCGCTCGACTCCGTCCGGATGTCCATGCACCGGATGTTCTTCGACGCCGGCAAGGCCGTGCGCGAGCTCGGCTTGCCGCAGACCCCGGTCGAGGAGCCGCTCGCGCGCGCGGTCGAGTGGTTCCGGAAGAACGGTTATGTCGACTGAGAACGGAGTCCGCGTCCTGATCGTGACCGCGCTCCCCGAAGAGCAGGAGGCCTTCGCCGACCAGCGCCTGCCGCCGGACGTCGTCGTCGCGAGCACCGGCGACGGCGCCCTCCGGGCGGCGCGCGGCGTCGCGGCGCTCTGCGCGCGCTACCGGCCCTCGCTCCTGATCGGAGCGGGCGTGGCCGGAGGGCTGACGGCGGACCTGGGCACCGGCGACCTCGTCGTCGCGCACCGCGTCCTCGACGCGCAGGGAGAGGTCACGCCTGGGCCCGACGCGGCCCGGGTCGTCTACGCCGCCGCGAAGCCCGGCGTGCGACAGGGGACGCTCTTGTCGGTAGAAAAGCCGCTGGTGACGGCCGCCGAGAAGGCCTCCGCGGCCGCCTCGGCGGGCCCTCCGCCCGCCGCCGTCGACATGGAGTCCGCGGCCTGGGCCCGGGCCGCCGCGGCGCAGGCGCTCCCCTACCTGCTCGTCCGGATCGTGACGGACACCGCCGAGGAGGAGCTGCCCGGATATCTTTCGCGGTGCATGGACTCCGAGGGAGGTATCCGCCGCTCCTCCGTGGCGTTCGGGGCTCTCGTCCATCCCCGTTCGATCTCCACGCTGCGCCGCATGCGCCGGACGGTTCTCGACTGCGCGGATCGCCTCGCCGCGTTCGTCACGGCGCTGGTCGTCGAGGGGATCTGATGATTTCTGTCATCCCGAGGAGCGGAGCGAAGCGAGCGACGAGGGACCCCTTTCCGACCCACACCGGATCTTCAAAGGGTTCCCTCCCCCTCGGTCCCCTCGGTGGCGGGATGACAGGTTGAGACCGATGGCTGCCGAGAGACTCGAAGACCTCCTCGAGAAAACCAGCCGCACCTTCGCGCTGTCGATCCCGGTCCTGCCGGAGCCCACGCGACGCGAGGTGATGATCGCGTACCTGCTCTTCCGCATCGCCGACACTTTCGAGGACGCAGCGCACTGGGAGCCCGACGCCCGAACCGCGGCGCTCGCCGACTTCAACCGCTTGCTGCGCGCCTACTCGCGAGCAGAAGCCGAGCGTTTCGCGCGCGACTGGGTCGATCGCGGAGTCGCGCAACACGCCGGCTACCAGGAGCTCATGGCCGAGGTGCCGTTCGTCCTGGACGCCTTCTTCGCGCTCTCGTCCGGGGCGATCGCGCCGATCCGCGACCACGTGATCCGCTCGGCCGAGGGCATGGCCTCGATCGTCGCGCGGACGCGGGACGGCGCGCTCACCCTCCACTCGATCCCGGAGCTGCAGGACTACTGCTACATCGTGGCCGGGATCGTCGGCGAGATGCTCTCGGAGCTGTTCCTGCTGGATCGGCCGGAGCTCTCGTCGGCCGCTTCGCGGCTTCGCGAGCGCGCGGCCACCTTCGGCGAGGCGCTCCAGCTCGTCAACATCCTGAAGGACTCCGCCGTGGATGCGGAGGAGGGCCGCCGCTACCTTCCGGCGGAGGTCCCGAAGGCGGCGGTCTTCGCCCTCGCGCGCAAGGACCTCGGGATCGCCGGCGAGTACATCCGCACGCTTCAGTCGGTCTCCGCGCCGCGCGGCCTGATCGAGTTCACGGCGCTCCCCGTCCAGCTCGCGTGGGCGGCGCTCGACCGCGTCGAGAAGCACGGCCCGGGCTCCAAGGTCTCGCGCCCGGAGGTCTTCCTGATCACGCAGCGGCTGAAGAAGGCGCTGGATAGAGATGAACCTGCCGCGCCATGACGGCGCGGACGACGAGCGGGCGGCGCCGTAAATCGCGCCCAAACCTGTCATCCCGAGGAGCGTAGCGAAGCGAGCGACGAGGGAATCCCGCCCTTGTTAGCCGCGTTCGCAATCGAGTCCGGGATCCCTCGCTGCGCTCGGGATGACAGGCGGAACTACGCCGCCTTCTCTTCCTTCTCCGCCGGTTTCTTCGAGCCCTTCGGCAGAACCTTGACGAGCGCCTTCACGACTGGCGGCACGAGCATGGGGCGCAGCAGACGCGCGTCGTAGAAAGAGAAGCGGCGGTCGTTCTCAGCGATGCAGAGCTCGAGGAAGCTGCGCAGCGTGAAGTCTCCGAACGCGGCGTGGCTCTTGAGCGTGAAGCCGTCCTGGGTGACGTCACGTCCGGCGGACTCGTCCTTCTTCTCCTTCTTGTCGCCGCCCGCCATCGACATCGCGCCCTTCACGCGGTCGAACGCCTGCGCGACGATGTTCCAGGCGCGCCGCACGTCGAACGCGGGGCGCATCGGCAGCGGTTTCTGCGCGCGCAGGTAGGCGGCCCAGTTGACGATGAAGAGGATGTGCCGCGCCTCCTCCTGCATGATCGTGTCGAAGACCGAGATGATCCCGGGCGGAAAGAACTGCGAGCGCTTGCCGAGGTCGAAGAGCCCGAACGCGAAGAAGCTGTCGAGGCACTCGCCGTAGCCCGTGCGCAGGAACGCCCAGGTCGGGTCCGCCGGCTCCGGGGGCGGCGGGAACGCGTCGACCGGGATGCCGTAGTGGCGCGTGAGCCGCTGGATGACGTCCGCGTGCCGGGCTTCCTCGTAGCCCTGGAGGCTGATCGCCTCGGCCAGGAGGGGGTCCCTCTCGACTTTTCCGAGCGACTGGACCTTGACCGCCGTGGCCGCCTCGGTCCGGGCGGCCTCGTTCCAGACGGGCAGGCCCTTGAGACGTTCGAGTCCCTCCGCGTCGAGGTCCGGCCACCGGATCTCGGCGGGGACGAAGGGGTCGTGGGTCTGGATGAACGTCCGGCAGAAGAGCTCTTTGTGCTCGGAACTGCCTATGCGCAGTGGATTTGACATATCTTTTCTAGGTTATCATCCGCGTTCCTCGCGGCCGCGCGCCGCCTCTTCGCGGATGGAGGGGTTCGATCCACATGCCCATACTCAGCCGGATCGAGGGTCCTGGGGACCTCAAGGGCTTGAGCTACGAGCAATTAGCCGAGCTCTCCCAGGACTGCCGGGACCTCATCATCAGCACGATCACCAAGACCGGCGGCCACCTCGCCAGCAACCTCGGGGTCGTCGAGCTGACGCTGGCGCTGCACCGGGCCTTCGACTCCCCCAAGGACCACCTGGTCTGGGACACGTCCAACCAGTGCTACACCCACAAGCTGGTGACGGGGCGCCGCGACCAGTTCGCCTCGATCCGCACACCCGGCGGCCTGTCCGGCTTCGCCGAGCCGTCCGAGAGCCCGCACGACACCCTCGCCGCGGGCCACGCGGGGACCGGCCTCTCCTATGGGCTCGGGATCTCGATCGCGGTCCAGGGCCGGCCCGAGGATCCCTACGTGGTCGTGATCGTGGGCGACGGCGCGCTGACATCGGGTCCGAGCTACGAGGCCCTGAACAACATCGTGCACGTGAAGCCCAAGCGCCTGATCGTCATCTTCAACGACAACGGCTGGTCGATCTCGGAGAACGTGGGCTGGCTGGCGACCTGGCGCAACCGCTTCGAGCTGCACCCGGCGTATCAGAAGTTCATCGAGACCGGCCACAGCTTCTTCAAGCGGGTCCCCAAGGGCGACAAGGCCTGGGAGCTGGCGCGCAAGCTCAAGAGCTCGGTCGAGGGGCTCTTCTTCCCGAACCTCATCTGGGACGAGATCGGCTTCCACTACGTGGGCCCGGTCAACGGCCACGACTTCCGCGAGCTCGAGGAGGCGCTGGCCCGCGCCAAGGACGTCTCGAAGGACGGCACCCCCGTCGTCATCCACACGATGACCCACAAGGGCCGCGGGCTCCAGCAGGCCGAGCAGAACCCGTCCAAGTTCCACCAGCCGGGCACGCCCACCGGCGCCCCGGGCAGCGCGAAGCGCTACACGTACTCGCAGGTCTTCGCGAAGACGCTCCTGACGATGATGGAGAAGGATCCCACCATCGTGGCCATTTCCGCCGCGATGCTGGAGGGGACCGGACTCATCGAGGTCCAGAAGAAGTTCCCGGACCGCGTCTTCGACGTCGGCATCGCCGAGGAGCACGCGGTCATCATGGCCGGCGGCATGGCGAAGGCGGGGCTCAAGCCCGTGGTCGCCATCTACTCGACCTTTCTGCAGCGCTCCTTCGACCAACTCATCCACGACGTCGCGCTCCAGAAGCTGCCGGTGACCGTGTGCATCGACCGCGCCGGGCTCGTGGGAGACGACGGGAAGACCCACCAGGGCATCTTCGACATCTCCTATACGCGCATCGCGCCCGGGATGACGGTCGGCGCCCCCAAGGACGAGAACGAGCTGCAGCACATGCTCTTCACCGCCATCAACTCGGGCATCCCGTTCGCGGTCCGCTACCCGCGCGGCATGGCGCTCGGCGTCGAGCTCGACGCGCAACTCAAGACGCTGCCGATCGGGAAGGGCGAGATCCTCTCCGAGGGCCGCGACCTCATGCTCCTGGCCTACGGCTCGATGGTCTCCGTCGCGCAGCAGGCGGCCCAGGAGCTGGCCGGCCACGGCATCTCCGTCGGGGTCGCCAACGCGCGCTACGCCAAGCCGCTCGACCTCGACCTGCTCAAGAAGATCGCCGGTTCCGTCCCGCGCATCCTGACCCTCGAGGAGCACCTCCTCATCGGCGGCTTCGGCGCCGGCGTGCTCGAGGCGTTCCATGCCGAGAATCTTCCGACCGAGGGTCTCAAGGTCCACGCGATCCCCGACGTCTTCGTCGAGCATTCCCCGCAGCTGCAGCAGCGCCACAACCTGAAGCTCGACGTCGAGGGTGTGGTCGAGACCGTGATGGCGCTCTACCCGGATCTCGGCCGCGTGCCCTCCACGGGGACGCCGAGCGCCGACGAGAAGAAGCGCAAGTTCGCCGAGACGGTGAACTGGTGACGCACTCGGCCTCGGCCTCGACCCCGGCTGTGACGGACGACTTTTCGGGCATCAAGGTCGAGAAGCTCCTCGTCGCCGGCCTGCGCGGCTTCTGCGCGGGCGTCGTGCGCGCGATCGACGTCGTCGAGAAGGCGCTCGAGGTCTGCGAGGCTCCGGTCTACGTGCGCAAGGAGATCATCCACAACCGCTACGTGGTCGACGAGCTGCGCGAGAAGGGCGCCCGCTTCGTCGAGGAGGCGGACGAGGTTCCCGACAACGCGTGGCTGATCTTCTCCGCGCATGGCATCGCGCCCTCCGTGCGCGGCGTCGCCTCGGGCAAGGGACTGAAGACGATCGACGCGACCTGCCCGCTCGTGACGAAGGTTCACCTCGAGGCGATCCACTATGCGCGGCAGGGCTACACGATCATCCTCGTGGGCCACCACGACCACGACGAGACGGTCGGCACGCTCGGCGAGGCGCCGGCGTCGATCATGCTGGTCGAGACGCGCGAGGACGCGGAGAAGATCGAGGTTCCGGACCCCGACCGCGTCGCTTACCTGACGCAGACGACGCTCTCGATCGACGACACCCGCGAGATCCTGGCGATCCTGAAGCGTCGGTTCCCGAATCTGAAGGCGCCCTCGAAGCAGGACATCTGCTACGCCACGCAGAACCGCCAGGACGCGGTGAAGGCGATGGTGCCGCACGTCGACCTGCTTCTGGTGCTCGGCGCTCCCAACTCATCCAACTCGCTCCGCATGTGCGAGGTCGCCCGGGTCAACGGCGTCGCGTCGCATCTGATCGAGCGGGCCCGCGACATCCGTCCCGAGTGGCTCTCCGGCGTGCGCGTCCTCGGATTGACCGCGAGCGCCTCGGCTCCCGAGATCCTGGTGCAAGAGGTCGTGGCGTTCAGCCGCGAGAAGCTGGGTGTTGAGACCGTCGAGGAGTTCGAGACGGTGAAGGAGGATGTCTCCTTCCCACTTCCCCAGGAATTGAAAGCGCTTCTGCCCGTCAGGGTCTCCTGATTCCGCGGAGCCTCGCATGAATCCCGCGGGGGCACGCGCCTCAGCCTCTCCCGATGCCACGGTCCTCCCCAAGGCCCCGTCGGGTACGGGGCCGCACCGCGCGCGGATCTGGGGCATGGTTCTGTTCGCGCTCGGGATCGCCGTGCTCGCGACGGTCCTCGGCCTCGTCGGCTGGCCGGCCATCGCCACGAACCTCGCCGCGATCGGCTGGTGGTTCCCCGTCCTCGTCCTGCTGTACGCGATCCCGCAGCTCGCCTTCACGTACGGCTGGAAGGTCCTGATCGGGCGCCGGCCCGACGGGCCCGTCTCCTTCGGCGACGCCTTCGCGGCATACCTCGCCGGCGACTCGGTCAACTACTTCACGACCGTGGGCGGCGAGCCGCTCAAGGCGCAGCTCCTGTCGCACAAGATCGGATACCCGAAGGCCCTCGCGACCGTCGCCGTGCATCGCCACGCCGAGGTCGCCTCCCAGGGGATCTTCCTCGCGCTCGGAATCGGCGTCACGCTGACGCACTTCCGCGTGCCCTCGGGCGTCCGGATCGCCGCGCTCGCCGGGCTGCTCGTGCTGGCGGCCATGACGCTGTGGATGACCGTCGCGCTGCGGCACGGCGCCTTCGTCGCCATCCTCGACTGGCTCCGCCGCTTCCGCCCGCTGCGCGCCCTCCGGCGGTTCCGGCACCAGGCACAGCGGCTGGACGTTCTCATCGGAGACTTCTACGAGCGCCGACAGGAGCACTTCCTGGGGTCCGTGGCGTGGTCGTTCCTGGGGTGGTGCGGCGGGCTCCTCGAAACCTACCTGCTGCTGCGGCTGATCGCCCCGGGCGAGGGCTGGAGGACGGCGGTGGCGATCGAGTCGCTCGCGCTGGCTCTCAACAACGTCGCGCTCTTCGTCCCGGCGCGCCTCGGGATCGCCGAGGGCGTGCGCGTCGGCGTCTTCCTGCTGCTCGGGCTCCCGGCCGCGCAGGGGGCTGCGTATAGCGTCGCGCGCCGCGCGAGGGAGCTCCTTTGGCTGGTCCCCGGCCTCGTCGTCCTGCTCAAGCACCACCTGCTCGACCTGCGCCACATGCACCTCTCGGATGTGCGGATGGATGAGGAGGCTGCGCGTTGAACGTGGCCGCGAAGCCCGACGCGCTCCTCTTCGACTTCGGCGGCACGCTGGACGCCGACGGCGTGGCCTGGAAGGACCGCTTCTTCGCGCTCGTGGCCGACGCCGGAGTCTCGGTCGACCGGGCGACCTTCGATCGGGCGTTCTACGCGGCCGACGACGCGCTCGTGGGGAAGCTGCCGCGGGAACTGTCGCTCGCGCAGACGGTGCAGAGGCTCTCGCTCGACCTCGCCCGCGGCCTCGGCGGCGACTCCGCGCTGGCGCGGCGGATCGGCACGCGCTTCCTGGACGACGCGCTCGCGAAGCTCGCCGCCAACGCGCGGATCCTCGAGAAGCTCGCGGAGCGCTACCGCATCGGAATCGTCTCCAACTTCTACGGCAACCTCGAGGCGATCTGTGCGGGCACGAGCATCGGCCGGTACGTGGACGCCGCCATCGACTCCGAGGCCGTCGGCGCGACCAAGCCGGATCCGCGCATCTTCCAGGCGGCTCTCGACGCCCTCGCGACCAGCTCCGACCGCGCCGTCTTCGTCGGCGACTCGCTCCCCCGCGACATGGAGGGCGCGCGCAGGATGGGGATGCGCCACGTGTGGCTCCATCCCGGCGCGGCCTCTGCCTGTTGCCCGGCCGACCCGGTAATCGCGAACGTGGCCGAGCTATTGAAGGTGCTCGCGTGACGGGAAGAATCCGCGAAGGCGGCGATCCCAGAATCTCCGGCGGCGGAGGCGGCGCCATAACCGCGGGCGGCGTCATCGCGGCGGGCCGCGGCTCGCGACTGAAGGGCCTCGGCGTGCCGAAGCCGATGGTCGAGATCGCCGGGGTTCCGCTGATCGACCATGTTCTCGAGAACCTGCGCGCCGCCGGCGTCGTATCGGCGGCGGTCATCTTCAACTCCGCCGAGGAGGGCTGCGCCGCGTACGTTCGGGAGCGCTTCGGCGACCTCGTCTCCAAGGTCGTGGTCAGGACCACGCGCTCCTCGCTCGAGAGCTTCCGCCAGATCCTGAGCGCGGCGCCCGCGGGGCGGCTCCTGGTCTCGACCGTCGACGCGTTCTGCCCGCGCCCGGACTTCGTCCGCTTCGCGGAGGCCGCCGCGAAGACGACCGCGGACACGACCGTCCTCGCGGTCACGAGCTTCGTCGACGACGAGAAGCCGCTCTGGGTCACGACGACGCGCAAGGGCCGCGTCACGGTGGTGGGCGGCGCGTCCGGCGACGCGGTGACCGCCGGCATCTACGTGATCCCGGAGCGCGTCCGCCGGATGCGGATCCCCGACGCCGAGTCGCTGCCGCGGCTGCGCGACTTCCTCGCCTGGCTCTGCAAGTCGGGCGAGCCGATGCAGGCCATCGCGGTCGGGAAGGTCGTGGACGTGGACCGCGCCGAGGACCTCGAATCCGCGGAGGAGCTGGCCCGCGCCGGAGCCGGCTCGGGAGGCCGCCCTTGAACGACGCGCGCTGCTGGGGTGTCTATCGCGAGCTCGCCCACTCGCCGGGCCGCGAGACCGACGACGCCGAGATCCTGCGCGCGACCGCGCGCGAGCTGGAGGCGCGCGGATTCGAGGTGGAGCTGAAATCCCCCGACGAGCTGCAGGAGACATCCGGGACGAGCGGCGGTGAGCCGCCGCCGAATGTGTTCGTCATGTGCGAGCGCCCCGCCGTCGTGGAGTGCCTGGCGGCCTGGGAGCGCCGCGGCGCGCGGATCGTCAACCGGCCGTCCGGAATCCGCAACACGGACCGCGCGCGCACGATCGCGCTCTTCGCCAGGCATTCCGTCCCGTTCCCGCACAGCGTCCTCGTGGAGACCGTGAAGGGGCCCGACGCGTTCCGCGGCCCGTGCTGGGTCAAGCGCGGCGACGTGCACGCCACGCAGGAGGGCGACGTCAGCTACGCCGAGGGACGGGACGCCCTGGCCGAGCGGCTGTCAATCCTGGCGTCGCGCGGCATCACGCACGCGGTCGTCCAGGACCACGCGCCGGGCGACCTGATCAAGTTCTACGGCGTGTCGGGGCTCCCCGAGGAGAACGGCGCGGACCCGACGACACCGCCGCGGCCGTCCTGGTTCCAGTGGTTCTACCACCGCGACCAGACGCTCCACCGCTACGGCTTCGACGAGGACGCGCTCGCGGCGGCCGCTTCGCGGGCGGCGGGCGCGCTCGGCCTGGATGTCTACGGCGGCGACGCGATCGTCTCGCCCGAGGGCGCACTCTGCATCATCGACCTGAACGCGTGGCCGAGCTTCGCGCTCTTCCGGGACGTGGCCTCGACCCGAATCGCGGCCCTCCTGGCGGCGCGCTTCACGCGCAGCGCGGTGACCCGATGAGCGGCAGCGGCGAGAAGCGGCGCGAGGTCGGACCGCGCTCGAAGGAGATCGTCTCCCTCGAGGAACGCCACATGGCGCCGGGCCTCCAGTCCTTCGCGCTCTACTCGGGACTCGCGATGGCGGAAGGCCGCGGCAGCCGGATCGTGGACGAGGACGGCAACTCCTACATCGACTTCATCGCCGGCATCGCGGTCGGCAGCGTGGGCCACTGCCATCCGCACTACGTGGAGGCGCTCCAGCGGCAGGCCGCCCGGCTGACCTTCGGCAGCTTCACGACCGAGGTGCGGGCGAAGTTCCTCAACCTGCTCGGCAGCGTGACGCCGCCGGGCCTCACGCGCATCCAGCTCTTCTCGGGCGGCGCGGAGGCGGTCGAGGCCGCCTTCCGCCTCGCCAAGTCGGTCACCCGGAAGTTCGAGTTCGTGGGCTATTCCGGCGCGTTCCACGGCAAGACCGGCGGGGTGCTGCCGCTCTTGTGGGGAGACTTCAAGGACGGGCTCGGGCCGTTCGTTCCGGGGACCTACTCGGCGCCCTACGCCTACTGCTACCGGTGTCCGCTCAACCTCACCTATCCCGGCTGCGGGATCGCGTGCGCGGAGGAGACGCGCGGCGTCATCAAGAACCAGAGCGGCGGCTCGATCGCCGCCGTCATCGTGGAGCCGATGCAGGGCACCGCCGGCAACGTCATCCCGCCTCCCGGGTTCCTCCCGGCGGTGCGCGCCATCGCGAAGGACCACGGGGCCCTCTTCATCGCGGACGAGATGATCACGGGCTTCGGACGCACCGGCAAGTTCTGGGGAGTCGAGCACGACGGCGTCATTCCCGACGTGATGACGTGCGGCAAGGGCATCGGCGGCGGGTTCCCGCTCGCGGCGGTGGTGTCGACCGAGGAGCTGACGAAGGCGAAGCCGTTCGCGAACCCCTCCGGCAGCAGCTCCTCCTACGGGGGCAACCCGATGGCCTCGGCCGCGGGCCTCGCCGCGCTCGAGATCATCGTGAAGGAAGACCTGGTCGCAAACGCCGAGCGCGTGGGCCGCGCGATGCTCGCGCGGCTGCAGGAGCTCCAGGAGAAGCACCGGCTCATCGGCGACGTCCGCGGCAAGGGACTCCTGCTCGGCATCGAGCTCGTCAAGGACCGCAAGACGAAGGAGCTCGTCTCGAAGGACTTCACCCGGGCGCTCTTCCAGGAGTGCCTGCGGCGGGGACTGCTCGCCATGGTGTACTCCCCCGTGATCCGCCTGAATCCACCGCTCAACATCCCCGAGGAGACCGCCCTCGAGGGCCTCGCGCTCTTCGACGAGGCGCTCGGCGCCGTGGCGCGGGAGTGGAAGCTTGAGTAGCTCAACTCTGTCATTCCGAGGGCGGCCGCCCTCGCCCTCGCGCCGCTCGGGGGCGGGATGACAGGCGCTCGCCCATGTTGAAAGGCGCCCTCCTCGGAGTTGGCCACGTCGCGGTCGGCGGCCATCTGCCGGGGTGGCGGGCGCGACCGGACGTCACGATCGTCGCGGCGGCGGACGCGAGGCCGGAGCGGCGCGAGCACCTCGCGGCGAGCTTTCCCGATGCGCGCTGGTACGAGAGCGCCGAAGAGCTGCTCGGCAAGGAGAACGCGGACCTCGACTTCGTCGACATCTGCACCCAGCCGTCGACCCACGCGCCGCTCGTGCGGGCCGCGCTCGCGCGCTCGTTGCACGTCCTCTGCGAGAAGCCCCTCGTGCTCTCGCCGGAGGAGCTGCGCGGGCTGCCGGCGCTGGCGGCGGACAAGGACCGGACGCTCTGCACCGTCCACAACTGGCTCCGTTCGCCGGCGATCTCGCGGATGACGGCGCTCGTGCGCGCCGGCGAGATCGGCGAGGTGCGCCGCGCCCGCTGGGAGACTCTGCGCGACAAGCCGGCCGTAACCGTCGGGGCCGCCGGGGACGCCGCCGAAACGAACTGGCGGGTCGATCCCGCCCAGTCCGGCGGCGGGATCCTCGTGGACCACGGCTGGCACGCCCTCTATACGATCTCCGCCTGGATGGGAGACTCCCCCTCGCGCGTCGCCGCGCGGCTCGAGATCCGCAAGTACTCGCAGTGGCCCGTCGAGGACACGGCGACGGTGATCCTCGCGTACCCCTCGGCCAGCGCCGAGATCTTCCTGACCTGGGCGGCGCCGAACCGCGCCAACCGCATCGAGCTCGAGGGCACGCTCGGGCTGCTCCGCCTCGAGGGCACGCGCCTCTCGCTCGAGCGGGAGACCGCTCCGACCGAGAGCTGGGAGGTCCCGTCGCTGACCGAGGGCTCGCACCATCCGGACTGGTTCGGCGGCGTCATCGACGAGTTCCTCGGCGAGATCTCCGACTCCCGCGCGCGCGGCCGCAATCTGGCGCAGGCCGCCCTCTGCGTCCAGGTCCTCGCCCTCGCCCGCGAGTCGAGCCGCCGCGCCGGAGGCCCGCTCGGCCTCTCACGGATGGCCGGGGTTCCGGGAACGTGAGCGTGAGCCCGGCGCCGGCGCCCGAGACCGGACGCGCCCTCGTCCTCGTGCCGCCCGACGGCCCGAACGCAGTGCCGCCGGAGACCGTCCTCCTGGGCCTCCCCCTCATCCGGCGCACGGTGCTCTGCGCGCAGCGGGCCGGCTACGCGCGCATCGTCGTCCCCGGCGCGACGCCGGCGGTCCGGGCCGCGCTCGAGGGGACGCGCGCCGAGCTCGACGCGCCGGCCCCCGCCGACGCGGTGCGCCTGCCGTGGAATCGGATCGTCTCTTCTCGCGACCTCGCCGGCCGGCCGCCCGACGTCCACGGCCTCGGCGTGGTCCTCGACGCCCCGTCGGATCTCCCGCGCGCGGAGAAGCACCTGCTGCGGTCCCTGATCAAGGACACCGAGGGATTCATGTCGCGGCACTTCGACCGGAAGATCTCGCTGGCGATCAGCCGGCGACTCGCCGGCACGCGCGTGACTCCCAACATGATGACGATCCTCTCGGTCGCGATCGGTGTCTTCGGCGCGCTCTTCTTCCTGCAGCCGACCCCGCTCGGTCAGACCGCGGGCGCGCTCTGCTTCGTCCTCCACTCGATCGTCGACGGGTGCGACGGCGAGCTCGCGCGGCTGCGCTTCCAGGAATCGCGCTGGGGAGGACTGCTCGACTTCTGGGGCGACAACCTCGTCCACTTCGCGGTGTACTCGGCGATCGCCGTCGGTTGGAGCCGGGCGATCGGTCGAGGCTGGCCGCTCTGGTTCGGCGCCGGGGCGATCCTGGGCAACCTCGCCTCGGCGTACTTCGTCCACCACCAGACGATGCGGGCCGCGCGCAAGGACGGCCCGCTCTTCACGAACGTTTCCGAGCGGTCCACGCGGCTGTCGCGCATCGCCGACGAGCTCTCGCGACGCGATTTCATCTACCTCGTTCTGATACTGTCCGCCTTCGGCAAGGCGCACTGGTTCCTGGTCATGGCTGCCGTCGGCGCCCCGATCTACTTCCTGGTGCTGGTCGGACTCGCTCTGAGCGAGCGGCGGGACATCGCAGAGAGCCCGGATTATCCAGGGACACCCGGCCGTGGTCGATGAGTGGCGCCGACGAAAGGGCTAACGCTCGATGAGTGATCGGACCTCCTTCTACCCGGAGCTCGCGAAGTCGATCGCGCCCGCGCGGGGCAAGCTCGCCGTGCTGCTCCCCGGCCTCGGCGCCGTCTCGACCACGTTGATCGCCGGAGTGCACCTGATCCGCAAGGGGTTGGCGCAGCCCTTCGGCTCGGTGACGCAGATGCAGAAGCTGCGGCTGGGCAAGCGGACCCATCCGAAGTTCACGCCGGTCAAGGAGCTGGTGCCGCTGGCGGGGCTCGACGACCTGGTCTTCGGCGGCTGGGACCTCTTTCCCGACAACACGTTCGAGGCGGCCACGAAGGCCGGCGTCCTGTCCCGCGAGATGCTCGCCGCGGTGAGGCCGGAGCTCGAGGCCGTGAAGCCGATGCCCGCCGTCTTCGAGCAGTCGTGGGTCAAGAACCTCGACGGCCCCAACGTGAAGAAGGGCGGCTCGAAGATGGAGCTCGCCGAGGCCCTCATCCGCGACATCGAGCGGTTCCGCCGGGAGCAAGGCGCCGCGCGCGCGGTCATGGTGTGGTGCGGCTCGACCGAGACCTACACCCTCCCGACGGAGGTCCACGCGTCGCTCCCGGCCTTCGAGAAGGGGCTCAAGGAGAGCTCGCCCGACATCGCGCCGTCCATGATCTATGCCTATGCCGCGATCGCGAGCGGCGTGCCGTACGCCAACGGCGCGCCGAACCTCACGGTGGACATCCCCGCGCTGACCGAGATGGCCCGGTCAAAGGGCGTCCCCATCGCGGGCAAGGACTTCAAGACCGGCCAGACGCTGATGAAGACGATCATCGCGCCGGGCCTGAAGGCGCGCATGCTCGGCCTCCAGGGCTGGTTCTCGACCAACATCCTGGGCAACCGGGACGGCGAGGTCCTGGACGATCCCGGCTCGTTTCGATCGAAGGAGGTCAGCAAGGCCTCGGTGCTGGACGCGATCCTGCAGCCCGAGCTCTACCCCGAGCTCTACAAGGACTACTTCCACAAGGTCCGCATCGAGTACTACCCCCCGCGCGGCGACGCCAAGGAGGGCTGGGACAACATCGACATCGTCGGCTGGCTCGGCCAGACGATGCAGATCAAGATCGACTTCCTCTGCCGCGACTCGATCCTGGCGGCGCCCGTGGTCCTCGATCTCCTGCTCTTCCTGGATCTCGCGGCGCGGGCAGGCCTCTCGGGAATCCAGGAGTGGCTGTCCTTCTACTTCAAGTCGCCCATGTCGCGGGCGGATCTGAAGCCCGAGCACGATCTCTTCGTCCAGCACCTCAAGCTCACGAACACTCTGCGCATCCTGGTCGGCGAAGAGGTGCTCGACCACTCCGGGCTGGACTACTACGAGGGGCCGAACCCCTGAGCGAAGCCACCCCCTCACCCCTACTCTCTCCCCGCCGGGGGGAGAGGGGGCAATCCCTCTAGTCGATCGGCGCCTCCCGGCGCTCACGGTCGAGGACGAACGTCCGCTGGATGCCGCCGCAGTGCGCGGCGACGAGCGCCGCGAGATCGGCGAGCGCCGCGTCGACGCGGGACCGATTCACCGGAGGCAACCCCTCGACGACGAGGAAACCGCGCGTCGTCGCCTCGGTGAGCTTGGTGCGGTCCGCCTCCTTCCAGTTCCACCGGCGGCAGAGCGCGCCGGCACGATCGGCATAGATCACCTCGCCCGGCTTGGGCGGACGCGCCGACTCGGGCGGCTCGCCGAGCAGGCGCACCGCGGGCTCGTTCATCGGACGCGAACCGCAGCTCCACGTCGCCGTCCACCGCGTCGAGGTCCTCGCCGCCGACCGGCACGAGATGGCGCAGCGATACGGCGTTGTAGAGGTCGACCAGCCGGTTGATATGGGGCAGCCGGTGGCCCTTGATCACCCGCCGGATCAGATTCTCGATCGAGGACGGGTGGTCCTTGGGCTTCGCGCCGAACTTCCGGTACGCCTCCCGCCAGGGCGCGACGTGCGGATGCTCGGGAATCGGACTGCCGGCTTTCCCCGAGCCGCCGCACCACGTCGTCCTCCTCGCCGCGCAGCAGCTCCATGAGCTCCGCGCTCTCGCCGGCGTTCAAGACGCCCTGGAACGCCACGACGCCGATCGAAACGTCGGGAAACGCGTCGACGATTTCAGGCGTAGCGCGAAGGTTCGTCATCCGGCAATCTTGTCATCCCGAGGAGCCGAGCGCACGAGTGTCGCGAGGGGCCCCTTTTCAGCCGCACCATGACTCGAAAAGGGATCCCTCGCTGCGCTCGGGATGACAGGAGGGTTACGATTGTCGCGTTCGCCATGACTCTCCGCAAGATCCTGCACGTCGACATGGACGCGTTCTACGCGTCGGTCGAGCAGCGGGACGAGCCTTCGCTTCGCGGCAAACCCGTCGCGGTCGGCGGCCGGCCCGAGAGCCGCGGCGTCGTGTGCGCGGCGAGCTACGAGGCGCGGCAAGTTCGGCGTGCGCTCGGCCATCCCCATGTCGCGCGCCGTGCGGCTGTGCCCGGAGCTCGTCATCGTCCGGCCCGACTTCGGAAAGTACGGGGCCGTGTCGCGGCAAATCATTGGATCTCTTCCGCACCGTGACGCCGCTCGTCGAGCCGCTGTCGCTCGACGAGGCCTACCTCGACGTCACCGAGAACGCCTGGAGCGAGCCGTTCGGCGCGAAGGTGGCGAGGCGCCTCAAGGAGCGGATCCGCGAGGAGACGCGGCTGACTGCGTCGGCGGGCGTCGCGCCCAACAAGTTCCTGGCGAAGATCGCCTCCGGTTGGAAGAAGCCGGATGGCCTGACGGTCATCTCGCCCGAGCGGATCGAGGGCTTCCTCCAGGGCCTCCCCGTCGACGCGCTCTGGGGCGTCGGGCCCAAAGACGGCGGCGAGGCTGCGCGCGCAGGAATTCAGAGACTCGTCGACGTGCGGACTGCGCCGGATGAGATCCTGCAGCGCACGGTCGGGAGCTGGGCGGCGGGGCTGCGTCGGCTCTCGTTCGGCGAGGACGACCGCATCGTCAATCCGAACCAGGAGCGCAAGTCCGTCGGCTGCGAGGAGACCTACGCGCAGGACCTGTCGGATCCCGCGCGCATCCAGCAGGAGGTGGAGGAGCTCGCGCGGCGCACGGCGGCATACCTCGAGAAGAAGGACCTCCGCGCGAGCGACCGTCGTCCTGAAGCTGCGGTACGACAACTTCCAGACGATTACCCGCAGCGACACGCGTGACCCGTCGACGCGCTCGGCGGAGGAGATCGCCGCCCGCGCCGTCTCGCTCCTTGAGAAGACCGAGGCCGGCCGCCGACCGGTGCGGCTGCTGGGCGTCTCGGTCCATGGGTTCCACGAGAAGACGGAGACGAACCCCGAGTCAGCGGCTCAGGCGGCCGCCGACACGGATCAGCTCGGATTGCCGGTGGAATGAAGCCGCCGACCGGCGCGGCGAGAGAACTCCGCTTCCCCCGCGTCCGGATTCGAACACCGTCGTCCCGAAAGCGCGCATCCACCGGCGTCCACCGAGGCTGCCGACCCTGCATTCTCAACGAGTTAACCCGCATCGCCTCTGGCACATTCCTCGCTGATGGGACTCGCTGATGCGAGCCCTCGCACTGGACCTCCGTTTCGCCCTTCGCACTCTGCGCAAGAGTCCGGCCTTCTCGGCCGCGGTGATCCTCACCCTGGCTCTCGGGATCGGAGCGAACACCGCGATCTTCAGCCTCATCGACGCCGTGATCCTCCGGACGCTCCCGGTGAAGGACCCTGGACAGCTCTTCTTCGTCGAGGCCGTATCGAGCCGAGGATCCGACGGTGACTTCCCCTTCACCGTCTTTGAGCAGGTCCGCGACCGCAATCGGACGCTGCAAGGCGTGACCGCCTTTGACGGAACCCGTCTGAGCGCGAGCATCGACGGGCAGCCGGAGGTCCTCTGGGGGCAGTGCGTCACCGGAAACTTCTTCGAGCTGCTCGGCGTCCGGGCCACGCGCGGCCGAACCCTCTCCCGGCGACGACGCGTCGTCGGCTCCGCCCGCGGCCGTGCTCAGCCACCGATACTGGCAGCGTCGCTTCGGCTCGGATACCGCGATTCTCGGCAGGCCGATCGCTCTCAAGGGCGTCGTGTTCACCGTCGTCGGAATCGCGCCGGAAGGCTTTCAGGGAATCGACCCGGGCTGGGCCCCGGACCTCTGGATCCCGATGGTCCAGTGGCCGTCGCTGCGCCTCAAAGACCACGACTCGGTCGGAATTCTGGGACGCCTCCAGCGGGGCACCGATCCGAGTCGAGCGGGAGCCGACCTGGATGCGATCTACCAATCCTCTGGAGCGGCCGCCTTCGGGCTCGACGCGAAGCCGCCCCGGATCGCCCTCGTCTCGGCTGCGCGGGGACTCTCGGATCTCCGCGACGAGTTTTCCCTCCCGCTCGCCGTTCTGATGGCTCTCGTCTGCACCGTCCTCCTCATCGCCTGCGCGAACGTCGCGAACCTCATGCTGGCGAGGGCGGCGTCTCGACGGAAGGAGATCGCGCTGCGGATGGCCATCGGAGCGGGACGCGCGCGGGTCTTCCGTCAGGTGTTGACCGAGAGCCTCGTGTTCGCGGCGGCGGGCGGCTCGATCGGTTTCCTCGCGGCCGCCTGGGGAAGCGACGCCCTCTCGCGGCTCGCCTCGAGCGGGCCGACTCCCGTCCCCCTCCAGGTGCATCACGACGCGCGCATCCTCGCGTTCACGGCGAGTCTCTCGCTCCTGATCGGAATTCTCTTCGGCGTGGCCCCGGCGATGCGCGCGACGCGGACGAACCTGAATGCGGCGCTCAGGGAGACGGCAGGTCGGGGAAGCTGTGGAAGAGGAAGAGGCCTGAAGCCGTTTCTCGCGGTGTTCCAGCTCTCCCTTTCCGCCGTCCTGCTCGTGGCGGCCGGGCTCCTCGCGAGGAGTCTCCACGAGCTCTATCGCGTGGATCCGGGCTTCGAGCAGGATCGCGTCCTCCTCGTGCGCGCGTACCCGACGATCGTCGGATACGAAGGCGCGCGGGAATTGGAGCTGTACGCGAGACTCGGGGAGCGGCTGCGCGAGATCCCGGGAGTGCGAGCCGCGAGCCTCTCCCGATTCGGATTTCTCGGCGGCCGCTGGTCGAGGCGAATCTCCCTGCGGAGGGCGTCCGCTCCGTCCGCGGACGACTCCAGCGCCTACTGTTATCCGGTATCGCCCGGCTTCTTCGACACCATGGGAGTGCCTCTGCTCGCCGGCCGCGATTTCCGGGCGGCGGACGGCCCCACGGCTCCGCGTGTCGCCGTCGTCAGCGAGGGCTTCGCGCGCGCTCACTTTCCCGCCGTCGGCGCCCTCGGTCAGCGGTTTCGCTTCGTGAACGATGACGCGAACGACTCCCCCGAGATCGAAGTCGTCGGTGTCGTCCGCAACGTCCGATCACTCAGCCTCCGGGAGCGCGATTTTCCCGCCGTCTACATCCCGGTGCTGCAGACTCCGGGCGACCACCTCGGGCAGGTCACGATCGCGCTCCGGATGGCTTCGCAGTCCCCGGCCGACTCGGTCCGGATCCGGAGCCAGGTCCAGGCCATTGATCCGCGACTCCCGCTCGTCCTCAGCGAAACGCAGGCGCAGCTGGCATCGGAGTCGCTCGGTACGGAACGGTTGATGGCGAAGCTCTCCGCCGCGTTCGCCGTTCTGGCGCTCCTGCTGGCGTCGATCGGCCTCTACAGCGTGCTGGCCTACGAGTTCGAGACGCGCACGCAGGAGATGGGCATCCGCGTCGCGATCGGGGCGAGCCCCTCGGATCTCCTACGGCTGGTGCTCGGTTACGGCGTCCGCCTGTCTCTCCTCGGCGCCGCCGTCGGACTCGCCGCCGCCCTGGCGGTCCCGCGCGTTCTCGCGAGCCTTCTCTTCGGCGTGGGTCCCGCGGATCCACTGACACTCCGCGGGCGCCGGACTTCTCCTCGCCCTCGTCACGCTTCTCGCCTGCTATCTCCCGGCGCGCCGAGCGATGCGCCGAGACCCGCTGAGGGCCCTCCGGTCTTCCTAGTCCCGCGCGCTCATCGCGGCGAGCGGCTCGGAGATCTGGAAGATGTGGTGCGCCTCGTGATGGCCAATGGACTAATCCCCCGGACGCCGTGGCGGGGACTGTGTCGAATCCTGCCGGGGGCTCGCGAGCTCGACCGGCCGCCGAGACGCGGGCTGGGGAACACCCGAGGAGATCTTCACGAGAAAGCTGTTTCCCTCACCGATCGACACGCCGTTGGGCGCGGGCTGCGTCGCCTGGTAGGCATTCACCGTCGGGAAGTTGTCCGAAGTCGTCTGGCCCGCAACGTAGATGTTGCCCTGGGGATCCACAACGAAGCCGTTGAGCTCGTCGTGCCCGCTGCCGCCCAGAAAGGTCGAGAACGTGATCGCACGAGTAACGGGCGCGAAGACCATGACGAAGGTATCCGTGCTTCCGCCCGACGCGCTCTGGATCGGCTCGACGAGGGGGAAGGTTTCAGTCCTCTGCGCGACCCCGGCCACGTAGACCGCATTCTGCGCGTCATGCACCGCAAACGTCACGATCGGGAGAAGATCCGGGAGATTGATGGCGCTCTTGACCGTGAGAGTGCGCGCGTCTTCGAAGATGATCGACGAGTTCGCCGAGCAGGTCGTGGCTGGCGGAATGACCGCGCAGAACCCGGAAGCGAACAGCTCGATTTCCGTGGAAGATGCCGTCGCAGAGGCCGTGTGGATGCCTTGATTCATGTTCTCGCCGCATCCCGACGTGCAGGACAAGCTGCTGTCGGCCGCGTTTCGGACCGCGGCCGTACCCCCGTTGAAACTGCTCAGCGCGGGCGTCGGAATGAGGGACGCAAGGTAGGCCTGAGCTTGGACGGTGTAGGTGCCCGAGCCGGAGTTCCCGTAGTACCCCTGGAACGGTAGTAGATCTCCGGCGCCGTTGTTGACGAAGTCGCTCGATTGCGTTATTCCGGTGAACCAGACGTCGCCGGTCTGCGGGAAGACGCCGAGATCCCGGATGTCGTCGTCGTTGTTGCCACCCACGTAGGTGGAGAACAGCAGCTGCGACCCGTCGGCGCTGACGACGGACCAGAAGCCGTCTTTGTAGCCACCGCCGCCGGAGCTCGCCTGCGTCGGGTTGACGGTCGGGAAATCGGTCGACTGCGTGTCGCCGTAAACGTAGGCCTTGTTGGAAGAATCGATGGTGATCCCCCTCGGGTTGTCGAAGCCGCTGCCGCCGTAAACGGAGGAGTAGACGAGGCTCGAGCCGTCGGCGCTCAACTTGGTGACGAAGATCCCGTTGCCCTTTCCGAGAATCGAGTTCTTCGTCGGGAAGTCCGCTGAGCCCGCGGTTCCCGCGACGTAGGCCGCGCCCGTGGAATCGAGGGCGATGCCCACGGCGACGTCGATCGAGAAGCTGCCGCTGCCTCCCAGGTACGTCGAATAGACGAGTGAAGCGCCGTCCGGGCTGAACTTGCTCACGATCGCCGAGAGGCTCTGGTCGTGCCCATTTGCCGCCTGTTCCGGGTTCTTCGTCGGAAAATCGTGCGCGTAGGTGTCGCCGGCGACGTAGATCGCCCCCGTCGAGTCGACGGCGAGGCGCGTGGATGTCGGTCTCCGCGCTGCCGCCGAAATACGTCGCGAAGGCCAGCTGGGGATCGATGATCAGCGGCCTGGACGCATCGTACGCGGCGAGCCGGAAGGCCACGGTCTCGCTTCCCCGCATCACGTATCCACCCGCGATCTCGTGCGTTCCCGTGTCGTCCCGCTGATAGATGCGCGGAGCGCACTGCCGGATCTCGCCGAGCGCGGTGCGGAGCACGAGGTCGCCGCCCGCGTCGAGGGCGACCCGGTCGGCTCCCTCGACGGACATCGCGATCTGCCTGGGATCGGCGCCCGGCGCGACCTGGAAGTCGTACTCGAGATTCCCGTCGGTCCCGTAGGCCACGAGGTCGATGCCGGGATATACGTCCGCATACTTCACTCGAGCGAACGAGGGCACGTTCGTGCGCCACTTCGTCGGATCGTTGCCGAGGAAGTAGTTCGTCACTCCGGGAAGGCGGTCGACGCCGACGATCCGGGGATTCGGATTGGCTTCGAGGACGTGAAGGCGAACGGCGGCGTTCTCGCCGCCCCGCCGAACGTGCAGCACGATCTCGGCCGGCGTCAGGAAGACGTCCCCGTTGCGGGAGCCGGAGAGAAACCGCACCTGCGAATCCGTCTGTCCGACGTTGGGTTCGAAGCGCAGCGCTGTTGAATGCAGCGGGACGGCGGCGGAAGGCTGCGGCGCCGCGGCGGCAAGACCCGCGCACGCGAACGCCAGGCTGGCGAAGACGATCCCACGATTCAGGAAGTTCCCCCTCATGGCCGATCTCCTTCCGCGCGCGCGGCGGCGCGCTCGAACATCTGGTACATGTGGTGCGCCTCGTGGTGGCCCATGTACTCCATGCAGAAGTGGACGTCGTAGCGGGGATACTCGGCATGGCGGCCGGTGCGGTGCCACTGCTCCTTCGAGAGACCCTCGAGCCGCGCGACGATGCGGCCGCGGGTTTCCTCGAACCACTTCAACAGCTCGCCCGAGCTCTTCTTCGCGATCGTCTCGAACTCGGGATCCTCCTCCGGCTCGTAGCCGACGATCGTCGGGTTGTCCTTCGTCAGCAGCGCGTCGAGCCGGCCCTCGAAGACCTGCTGCAGGCGCGCGATGTGCGCCAGGACTTCCTTGACGGACCACTTCTCGGGCCGGACACGGCGCGCGATCGCGTCCTCGTCGAGCCCCGCGCAGAGACGCCGCACGTCCTCGGCCTGGGATCTCAGGCGCTCGATCACTCTCGAGTGGGGCGAGTGGCCGTCGGACATGGCGAGAATCGTATCGCGGGAGAGATCCCCTCACCCCCACCCTCTCCCGCCGGGAGAGGGGGTGATTCGGAGCGTCGTAGGGGCGGCCCTAGCGGCCGCCCGCTCCGCGTTCGTTCCCCATCGTGATCGCCTTGCGGATCGCGGCGAGTGGCGCGGAGTCGTCGTAGACGACGCTCATCTTGATCTCGCTGCCGCTGCCGCCCTCCTTCGTCGCCGAGACGCCCAGCCGCTTGAAGAGGCCTGGCAGATCGACTTCGACGGGCGCGTTCGCGAGCTTCGCATAGAGCTCCTCGAGCACCGGCACTCCTACCGCGTCGTCGCCCGTCTTCAAGGCACGCTCGAGGGGCCACGACACGCGCACGTCACCGCCCGCCTTCACGATCCCGCGGAGCGCGTCGTCGAGAGACTTCTTGTTGTCGGTGCGCTGCCGGATCTCGACGTCGGCGAGGAAGCAGTAGAGCGCGCCGCCCCAGTACGTCGCGTCCCAGCCGTGGGAGCGCTCGACGCCCTGGTTCCGAATGCCGGCGAGGCCCTTGGGGAGCCCCCAGAGCAGCCACTTCCAGATGTCATCCGCCGGCGCGAGGTTCGCGCGGGCGCGCGCGAGCGGCTCGACGTAGGTCGCCAGACCCTCCTCGATCCAGGCGTGCTCGCCCATCGAGGGCCACGCCAGGTGGACCATCTCGTGGACCAGCTCCCAGTTGGATCCGAGGTCCTGCTCGGTCGTGTCCGCGCCGACGAAGATCCGGATGCGCGCCTGGCCGCCCTCTCCCATCGTCCGGCCGCCGGAGATCTTGCCCGGCCCACCGGCGTGGATCGTGAGCGCGACGCGTGTCGACGGGGTAGTTGCCGTAGAAGGCGGCGACGGCTTGCCCGGCCTTCTTCGCCCAGGCGAGCAGCAGGGCGTCCGGCGGAGAGTCCGACTTCCGGTCGATCGTGACGTCGATGCGGCCGCCCGGAACCTCGATCGGGATCGTATTGCTCGCCGCGGCGGAAGGTGGGGCCGATAGCCGCGCGACGGACAGAAGCAGAACCGCAACAGGGAGAAGCGTTACCGTTTCTCCATCGGCACGAACGCCCGCTCTCCCGCGCCCAGGTAGACCTGGCGCGGCCGCGCGATCTTCTCCTCCGGGTCCTCGAGCAGCTCCTCCCACTGCGCGAGCCAGCCCGAGGTCCGCGGGATCGCGAAGAGGACCGTGAAGGCCGCCGTCGGGATGCCGAGCGCCTCGTAGATGAGGCCCGAATAGAAGTCGACGTTGGGATAGAGCTTTCTCTTGACGAAATAGTCGTCCTGCAGCGCGATCCGTTCGAGCTCGAGCGCGATGTCGAGCAGGGGGTTGCGGCCCGTCACCTCGAACACCTCGTCGGCCATCCGCTTGATGATCTTCGCGCGCGGGTCGAAGTTCTTGTACACGCGGTGCCCGAATCCCATCAGCCGCTTCTCGCCTTGCCCTCCTTGACCTCCTTGATGAACGCCGGCACCCGGTCCTTGCGAGCCGATCTCCTGGAGCATCCGCAGCACTTCCTCGTTCGCTCCGCCATGCAGCGGGCCGTAGAGAGCCGAGGCCGCGCCGGCCACCGCCGAGTACGGGTCGGTATGGGCGGAGCCGATGCCGCGCATCGCGTTGGTGCCGCAGTTCTGCTCGTGGTCGGCGTGGAGGATGAAGAGCACGTCGAGGGCGCGGACGAGGGTCGCATTGGGCTCGTAGTCCTCGGCCGGGGTCTTGAAGAGCATGGTCAGGAAGTTCGCGCTGTAGTCGATCGCGTTCGAGGGATAGACGTAGGGCATGCCCATGCTGTGCTTGTACGCGAAGGCCGCGATCGTCGGCATCTTGGCGATCAGGCGATGGATCTGCTTGGTGCGGCCCTCGGCGTTGTGGACGTCGCGCGCCTCCGGGTAGAAGGTGGACATCGCCGCCACGGTCGAGATGAGCATGCCCATGGGGTGCGCGTCATAGTTGAACGCGTCCATCAGCTTCTTCAGGTTCTCGTGGATCATCGTGTGATACGTGATGTCGTGGACCCACTGGCCGTACTGCGTCTCGGTCGGCAGCTCGCCGTAGAGGAGCAGGTAGGCGACCTCGAGGTACGTGCACTTCTCGGCCAGCTGCTCGATCGGGTAGCCGCGGTAGCGCAGGATCCCCTTCTCGCCGTCGATGAACGTGATCCGGCTCGTGCACGAGGCCGTGTTCAGGAAGGCGGGGTCGTAGGACATGAGCCCGAAGTCGTCCGGGCCGGTCTTGATCTGCCGCAGGTCCATCGCGCGAACCGTCCCGTTGTGGATGGGCAGCTCGTAGGTCTTCCCGTCCGGCGATCCACCACGGAGAGCGCGTCGCGGGTCTCGGTGGAGCTCTCGACCGGTGCCGCCGTCTTCGTCAATTCGACCGTGCCCATCGGACCTCCCGCCGTATTCTCTCCCATGCGACGATATCGGCGACATGAAGACCAGCCTCCAGGACACCTACGCTCCGAACAACCGCTGTTTCGGGTGCGGTCCGGCCAATCCGCAAGGCCTGCAAATCAAGAGCTTCCCGGAGGGGGACGAGCTCGTGGCCGCCTGGCGCCCGCAGCCCTGGCACGTGGCCTTCGACGGGATTCTGAACGGCGGGATCTGCGGGGCCCTGCTCGACTGTCACAGCAACTGGGCCGCGGCCTACCACCTCATGCGCCAGTCCGGCGAATCGACCCCTCCCTGCACGGTCACGGCCGACTTCCACGTCGTCCTGAAGCGTCCGACGCCCCTCGACGCGCTCCTGCAACTGAAGGCGCGCGTCGTCGAGTCGCAGGCGGATCGAGCCATCGTGGAGGCGACGCTCGAGGCCGAGGGGAAGGTCACCGCGACCTGCCGTGGGACGTTCGTCGCTGTGAAGCCCGGACATCCCGCGTATCACCGGTGGTAGGTGACTCGACCGATTTTGGATTTTGGATTTTGGATTTTGGATTGCCGGGAGCCGGGAACTTCAACCCAAGATCAAAACTAAAGTCGACAGCCTGCCCGTCCCCGCGGCCCGGTTGCCCCAGGACAAGAACACTGTCCTTTTTCGAGACCCGCCGGACAGTGATCTCCCGCGTCCATCCAGCCTAGTCTTGCCACTACAACCCCGGAAAGGAGAGGCGCCGATGCGGCGAGAAGCCTCGCAATTCCGCAAGAGAGCCCGAATCCGAATCGCCGCCGCGGCCGCGACGGTTGTCGTCGGACTCTCCTGCGCTGTGCTCCACGGCGCCACGAGCTTTCAGGCGGCCTACGTCAACGCGGCATCGGGCCCGGCCTCCGGAGGCTCCGCGGTGCAGATCGTCGGCAATCAGTTCCTCCCCGGCGCGTCCGTGACCGTGGGCGGCGTCTTCGCGGGCGGAAGCGTCCGCAACTCCACGCTGATGACCGCGACCATGCCCGGCCGCCCCGCGGGGACTCTCTCGGACGTCGCCGTCACCAACGCCGACGACGCGGTCTCGACGCTGCCGCTCGCCTGGTTCTCCGATTTCACCGACGTCCCGCAGGCAAACCCGTTCCACGGGCCGGTCGAGCGGATGGTGCGCGACGGCATCACCGCGGGCTGCACCGGCGGCAATTACTGCCCCGACAACCCGATCATCCGCTCTCAGATGGCGGTCTTCCTGCTGCGGGCGAAGCACGGCGGCGGATACGTCCCCCCGCCGGCGACGGGCACCGTCTTCTTCGACGTGCATGCGACCGACTTCGCGGCTGACTGGATCGAGCAGCTCTACGCCGAAGGCATCACGGGCGGCTGCGCTCCGCCCTCTCCTCCGACCGGGAACCTCCCGCTCTACTGCCCCAACGACTCCGTCACGCGCGGGCAAATGGCGGTCTTCCTGCTCAAGGTCTACCACGGCATCAGCTACGCTCCGCCGCCCGCGACCGGCGTCTTCGCCGACGTCGATCCGTTCACCAACCTCTTCGCGGCCTGGATCGAGGAGCTCGCGCGGCTCCAGGTCACCGTCGGCTGCGGCGGCGGCCTGTATTGCCCCGACGCTTCCGTCACGCGCGGCCAGATGGCCGTCTTCATGGCGAAGAGCTTCCATCGCCCGGAGGCCACGCGCTTCCTCGAGCAGGCGAGCTGGGGACCCGACGACGCCGGCGTCAGCGCCGTGCTCGGGCGGGGCACCCTCGGCTGGCTCGCGGACCAGTACTCGGCGCCGATCTCGAGCTATCCCGGCCAGCCGATGTGGCCGGACGACGTCCCCGACAGCTGCGACGACGCGTGCCGTCTGCAGAATTACTCGCTGTATCCGCTCCAGACCCGCTTCTACAAAAACGCGCTCTACAACCCGGACCAGCTTCGCCAGCGCGTGTCGTGGGCGCTCCACAAGCTGGTCGTCGTCTCGGGCGACTCGATCGCGTACCCGGCGCAGCTCCAGCCGTACCTGCACATCCTCGACGCGAACGCGTTCGGCAACTACCGCGACATCCTGTATCAGGTCACGCTGAATCCCGCGATGGGCGAGTTCCTCAACATGGACACGAGCACCAAGTACGACCCCAACGAGAACTACGCCCGCGAGATCATGCAGCTCTTCTCGATCGGAACCGAGAAGCTCAACCTCGACGGGACTACGCAGAACGACGGCCAGGGCAAGCCGCTCCCCTCCTACGACCAGTCCGTCGTCGACGAGTTCAAGCGCGTCTACACGGGCTGGTACATCCCGGACATCCCGTGCCCGCCCCCGAACGGCGGCGCCGACTGCGCCGACTGGGTCTCGCCGATGGCGTACGACCCGGACTACCACGACACCGATCAGAAGGTCCTCTTCGGGGGATTCCTCCCGAATCCCACGACGCTGCCGCCGGATCAGACCGGCGACCAGGACCTGAACGGCGCGATCGACGCCACGTTCAACCACCCCAACGTCGGCCCGTACGTCGCCCGCGAGCTCATCCACAGCCTCGTGACCTCCAACCCGAGCCCGGCATACGTCGAGCGCGTCGCGAGCTTCTTCAACGACGACGGCTCGGGCGTGCGCGGCAGCCTCTGGGCCGTGGTCAAGGCGATCGTGCTCGACCCCGAGGCGCGGACCGAGCCGAGCGATCCGATCTACGGACACCTGCGCGAGCCCGTGCTGTACGCAACGAACCTCCTGCGGGCGTTCCACGCCATGTCGGCCGACGGCTCGCAGCAGAGCGACGGCCACATCAACCACTACGTGCGCGACCTCGGCCAGAGCGTGTTCCGGCCGCCGACGGTCTTCTCGTACTTCCCGCAGGCCTACATCGCGCCGCCCGCGTCGGCCGGCGTGCTCGGCCCCGAGTTCGGGATCATGAATGCGAACACGTCGTTGAAGCGGGCGAACTGGATCAACGACATGGTCTTCTGGGGCGGCATCGCCGCGGATCCGGACGACGACTCGCCGCTCGGGACGTCGATCAACCTCTCCGAGCTCCAGGCGCTCGCGCCGAATCCCGCCGAGCTCGTGGACCGCTTGAGCCGGCTCCTCCTGCACGGAACGATGTCCGATGCGCTCCGCGGCTCGATCATCGACGCCGTCAACGCGGTGGACGCGAGCGACCCGTTCGGGCGCGCCCAGCAGGCGCTCTACCTGGTCACCGTGTCCTCGCAATACCAGATCGAGAGGTAAGCCATGGCGCACTCGCGAAGGGACTTCCTGCGTCGGACGACCTGCGCGGCGCTCTCCGCGGCCGCGGCCCAGGCGAGCCTCCGCCGGCTCGGGCTCATGAGCCTGTACGCGAGGCCCGTTGGCTCCGACTACCGCGCGCTCGTCTGCATCTTCCTGGACGGCGGCAACGACTCGAACAACCTGATCGTGCCGACCGATTCGGCGCACTACAACGAGTACCTCGCGGCGCGTCCGCTCTCCTCCGGGATCGGACTCGACGCCTCGACCCTCCTGCAGATCGGGACTCCGCCGATCTTCAACGGCACCGGGCGCACCTTCGGCTTCCATCCCAGCCTGTCCGAGATCCAGTCGCTCTACACGCAGAACAAGCTCGCGGTGGTGTGCAACGTCGGGCCGCTGGTCGAGCCGCTGACGCAGGACGACTACGTCCACGGGACCAAGCCCACGCCCTACTCGCTCTTCTCGCACTCGGACCAGATCGACTGCTGGCAGACCTCGCAGGCCTCTCTGCGGATCCCGACCGGCTGGGGCGGGCGCATCGCGGACGCCACGACCGGCTGCAACAGCGCCTCGAGCTTCCCCACCGTCACGTCGATCTCCGGCTCCGCGACGTTCTGCGTGGGGATCGAGACGACGCCGCTCGCGATCGACACCGGCGCCCTGAACGAGATCCTCGTGCTCAATGGCTACAACGGCTCTCCCGAGGACGTCGCGCGGAAGAACGCCATGGACTTCGCGCGGACGATCGACCGCACCGCGGTCCTGATGGCCGCCGCGAGCGACGTCACGCAGCAGGCGGTCGACATCAGCGCGGCCCTCGACGTCGATCCCACGATCAACACGGTCTTCCCCGACACCGGCCTGGGCCAGCAGCTCCTCCAGGTCGCCAAGATCATCAAGCTCAACCAGACCGCCCTGAACCTGAACCGCCAGATCTTCTACGTCGAGACGGGCGGCTACGACACGCACCAGGACCAGGCCTCGGACCAGGGCAACAACTTCCTCGAGCTCTCGCAGGCGCTCGGCGCGTTCTACGCCGCCCTGGTCGAGCTCGGAGTCCAGGACAACGTCGCCGCCTTCACGCACTCGGACTTCGGCCGGACGCTCGAGCCGTCGGGGGATCCCGGATCCGTCGGCACGGACCACGGCTGGGGCAGCCATCAGATCGTCGTGGGGGGGAGCGTGAACGGCGGCAACTTCTACGGCACGCCGGGCGGAAGCGGATCGATCTTCCCGAAGCTGGTCGCGGGGGGCATCGACGACACCTCGCCGGACGACCGGGGCCGCTGGATCCCGACCTCCGCCGTCGAGCAATACGGAGCCACGCTCGCGAGCTGGTTCGGGGTGGCGCCGGGCGACCTGCCCACGGTCTTTCCGCTGATCGGCAACTTCGCGGCGACCGACCTCGGGTTCATGGGAGCGCCGGGCTCAAACTGCTGATTTTGGATTGCGGATTTTGGATTTTGGATTCAGAGGAGCGGATCGGGCTTCCCAATCCAAAATCCAAAATCTAAAATCCAAAATCAGTTGAACCCCGACCTCGTCGACGCCATCGAGGCCCTTCGGTCCAGGGGCGTGCTCTCGGCCGATCAGGCGGCGACGCTGTCCCGCCCCGCCCGCGGCGAGCTCGTTTCGATCCACTGGGAGCTGCGCACGCTCCTCTACGCCGGTGTCCTTCTCGCCACGAGCGGCGTGGGCCTCTTTCTCAAGGAGAACAACGAGCGTCTCGGCCCGACCGCGCTCGCGACGCTCCTCGGGCTCGCCGCGGCGGCCTGCCTCTTCTTCGTCTGGCGGCGCTCGCCGCTCTTCTCGTGGGAGGCCACGAAAACACCGCACATCGCCGCCGACTACGTCCTGCTCCTGGGCGTCCTGCTCTTCGGCTCCGACCTCGCCTATCTGGAGACGCAGTTCCGCTGGCTCGGAGCGAACTGGCCGCTGCACCTCCTGATCGTCTCGATCCTGTACTTCCTCGCCGCGTACCGCTTCGACTCGCGCATCGTCCTGTCCCTGGCGCTCTCGACCTTCGCGGCATGGCGGGGCGTTTCGGCGGGACTTCCTCGCGCCTTCTCCGGACGCGGATTCGCGGCGGAGGCGATCGTCCGCGCCAATGCGCTCGCCTGCGGCGTGCTCTTCATCGCGCTCGGGTACCTCTCGGTCCGCCTGCGGCGGAAGGCCCACTTCGAGCCCGTCTTCGTCACGGTGGGCCTCATCTTGCTTCTCGGCGGTCTCGTCTCGGGCGCCTTCGAGTCCGGCGAGGAGTGGATGCTGTGGCTGCCCGCCCTCCTCGCATGCGCGGGAGCGACCGTCTCCATCGCCTACCGCCTGCGGCGCTCGCTCGACTTCGCGCTCGGAGTGTTCGCGGCGTACCTCGGCGGGATTCGCGTGATCTCGCACGTGCTCGGCGGGTCGTTCCTCTTGTTCACGATCGCGTTCTCCAGCCTGGCGGTCCTCGGGTTCCTGATCCGCGCGCAGAGACGCATGAGGGCGGCGACATGAAACGGACGCCCCCGAGGGCGGCGGCATGAAACGGACGCCCCCGAGGGCGGCGGCATGAAAGGAGAGCCCATGGGCGGAGAGCCGCGCGGACCGCGGAGGTGCGCGAGGCCGCAGACGCCTGGCGCGACGCCAACGCGATCGACGCGCCGACGCTCGAGGCCATCCGCGCCTCTTATCCGGAGTCCCGGCCGGCGCTGTCGATGGCCTGGAAGGTGCTGATCTTCTTCCTCCTCACCATGGCCCTGCAGACGGTCTTCTTCGGCGTCTTCGAGCTGACGCGGATCGAGTCTCCCTGGCTCGTCCTCTTCTTCGGCGTCGTGTTGGTGGCCGCCACCGAGTTCCTGCGCGATTCCCGGTTCGCCGGCAACGGCAGCGACGCGGCATCGTCGTTCTGGGCGATCGCCTTCCTGCTGGTCGGGTTCGGATGGTTACTCGGTGAGGACTCGCACGACGAGGCGGCGACGATCACGCTGATCCTCGTCGCCGCGGTCGTGCTCTTCGCCGCGGCCTGCCTCCGCTGGGGATTCGCCGTCTACGGGATCTTCGCCGCCGCCGCGCTCTTCGGGCTGCTGGGCCGCTTCGCCGCCGGGCGGCTGTGGTGGGTCGCCGGGGCCGTCGTCCTCCTGGCGCTCGCCTTCCGGAACCTGGACCGCGCCGCGCTCGCCCCTCCGCACCGCAACGCCGTAGCCGGCGTCTTCGCGATCGCGGCCATCGCGCTCTACGTGGCGCTCAACCGCGTCTCGGTCGACCAGCACTGGGTCGAGTCCCTGCTGCGGGCCCACTCGCACGAGCCTGGTCCGGCGCGCGGCCTGCTGGCGCGTGCTATCGACGGCGGCCACCGCCCTGCTGCCGCCCGCCTTCGTCGCATGGGGGATCCGGACACGGCGCACGCTCATCCTGGACCTCGGCCTCGCGTTCGCGGCCGCTTCGCTCGTCACGCTCCGCTACTACGTGCACCTCGCGCCGCTTTGGCTGCTCGTGACGCTGGCCGGCGGGGCGTTGATCCTCGGCTCGCTCTGGCTCAACCGCTGGCTCCGGGGCGCTCCGGGAGGCGCGGGGGAACGCAACGGGTTCACCGCGGCACCTCTCTTCTCGGGCCGCGGCGAGACGCTCCAGGCCGCAGCCGTGCTCGCGGCCTTCACCGCCCCGCCCGCGGCGGTTTCCGCTTCGCCGCCGCGGGACGGCGGTTTCACCCCCGGCGGCGGTCGGTTTGGCGGCGGAGGCTCCTCGGCCGACTTCTGATCACTTGCCCTTCAGCAGGTCGATGCTCCCGTTGCTGTTGGCCAGGGTCAGCGCGCACTTGCCGTCGCCGATGACGCCCGAGACCTCGTCCCCGCCGAGCCCTCCGGCCACCGAGAGCGGCATCTCGCTGCGGATCTTGCCGAAGGAGGTGCGCGCGTCCACGCGGAACCCGGCGCCGTCCGGCAGATAGACGCGAATCGCGCCGAAGGAGCTGCGGATCGTGAGCGGGAAGCACTTGCCGGGCGCCGTGCGCACGGCGCGGACCTCGACCGAGCCGTTCTGGTTTTCGACGTCGACCTTCCCGCCGATCGCGTCGAGCGTGACCGGCGCGAACGAGGTCCGCACACTCGCCCCGCCCTTGACGTCCGTGGCCTTGACGGCCCCGTTGGCGTTCTCGACGGTCAGCTCGCCGTCGAGCTTGGTCGCGTCGACCACGCCGAAGCTCGTCTTCACGAACACGGTCCCGCCGAGGTCACCGATCGAGACGCCGCCGTTCTCCGCCGTGATCCGGGTGCCCTTCGCCACGTTCGTGACGCGAATCGCGCCGAAGGACGCGTGCACCTGCGCGGAGCCCGTCACGTCGGCGAGCGTGACGCCGGAGTTGCTGTTGTCGATCGTGGCGTCGCCGCCGACGCCCGTGACGTCGACCTTGCCGAAGGAGCCGCGCACCCGCAGGCTGCCGCCGACCTTCATGATCTCGACGCCGCCGTTGGAGTTCTCGACCTCGAGCGATCCGCTCACGTTGTGGACCGAGACCTTGCCGAAGGAACCCGTGATCGCGGCGGAGCCGGTCACGTCGTCCACGGCGACGGTCCCGTTCGAGCTGACGACGGTCGTCTTTCCGCGGACCTTCGCGATCGTGACGGAACCGAAGCGATTGCGCACGTCGAGCGGCCCGTCCACGTCCGTCACGGCCACCGACCCGTTGCTCCCGCTGACGGCGACCTCGCCGGCGTTGCGGAGCAGCTCGATGGGCCCGAAGGCGTTTTCGATCTTCTGGGTCCCCTTGCCGTCGCGGAAGGAGACGCGGCCGTTGGCGTTGACGATCTCGCCGGCGGCCTTGAGGCCCTCGACGGAGATGTCTCCGAACTTGTCGCGAGCGGAGAGCGGCGAGGACTCGGGCATCAGGATGTCGTAGTCCACCGAGTACGACACGTGTCCGCTGCCCCGGAAGCTCCAGTTCTTCTCCGGGTACTTCGTCCGCACGCGCACGGCGGTCGCGGTGTCCTCGACCTCGATGGCGATCGCCTCGCCGAACGCGCGCGCACCCGCGTCGTCCGAGGAGGAGACGTGGATCCGCGCCTCGATTCGAATCTCCGGCAGCTTGTGGGTCTTCACGCGCAGCGCGCCCATGCTGTGCTCGATCTCGAGGGGCTTGTCGCCCTTCACGGCGACCGTCTTGCTGAAGGTCCGCTCGTACTCGGGGCGGTCTCCCGTTTCGGCGGACGCGGCGGCGGGCACCGAGAGCGCCGCGATCAGGGCGAGACCCGGAGCGGCGATGCGCAGGCGGGACAGAATCATGATTTGACCTCTATTTTCATCAGGCTCGTCAGACTTTGAAGCGTGCGCTGCTTCTCCTGGTACATGGCGATCAGCTCCTTGCGGAGGTGCGTGTTGTAGCGGTTCTGGTCGATCGACGTCTTCAGGTCGGCGATCGCGGAATCCAGCAGCTGCAGCTTCTCCTTGTAGTTCAGCATCAAGGGCGAGGCGGCGTCGGCGAGGCGCGGCTCGGCCAGCTTCGAGAGCTTCTCGATCGAGGCGACGTACGTCTTCTCCGCCGCGTCGACCTCGTCTACGGCCCGGTCCGTCAGCAGCGGACGCTGCGTGGTCTGCCATCCGCTCGTCAGCGGCTCGCGGCCGCCGCTGTTCCGAAACACCCACAGGCCGGCGGTGGCGATCGAGAAGAGCGCCACCATCGCCGCGATCGGAAGCCAGCGCGCCGCGCTTCGCGGCGCCGCTCCGGAGGGCGTAGCGGACGGAGCGCCCGCGCCGGACGAAGCCTTCCGCGACTCCTCCTCCAGCGCCTGCTCGATCCGCGGCCATAGCCGGGTCGACTCCCAGGACTTTCGCAGCGAAGGGGCCGCGGAGCGCAGGGCGTTCCACTCGGAGAGCTCGCGGCGGCAGTCCGCGCAGGTCCGAGCGTGCTCCTCTGCCGCGGCGAGAAGCCGCGGGTCCTCTGTCCGGAGCGCCTCCTCGAGACCGCGGCAGCCCGTATCGGTCTTCACGAGGCCTCCGCCGTCGCGAAGGCGCCGCCCGCGCGCAGCTCCTGCTGCAGACGGCGCCGCGCCTTGAAGAGCAGGGCCCGGGAGGAGCCCTCGGAGACTTCGAGGATCTCGCTCGCCTCCCTGTGCGAGAAGCCCTCCACCTCGCACAGCAGGAACGCCGCGCGCTGGCGCTCCTCCAGCCGCAAGAGCGCCGCCTCGATCGAGAGGCGCAGCGGATGGTCCGTTTCTCCCGCCGGAGCGAGCGCGATGCGGGCGGGCATCGGGCGCTCGACGATCTGTCGGCGCCGGCGGCCGCGGAGCCGGTCGTAGCAGACGTTCACCAGGATCCGGTAGACCCAGGTCGAGAACGCACAGCCGCCGTGGAAGCGCCCGAGGCCGCGGTAGACCTTCAGGAACGCGTCCTGGACGGCGTCCTCGGCCTCCGGCACGCTGCCCAGCAGGTTTCTCGCGATCGACTTCATTCGTGCGCCGTGCTCCTCGTAAAACCGCTCGAAGGACGGCAGAGACCCCTGCCGGCAGCCCTCGAGCAGCTGGTCGCTCCTCTCGATCCCTCCCACGGCCGGATCTCCCGTCCCCGTCAGGCAGAACCCCTTTCCCCTCAATCCGATCCGGGCTGGCTCCAGCTCGCCCCCCTCCCGGGCCCGCCTCGATGGCGGCCGTGTTCGAAAGAGTTAGACGCCGGGGGGCGGCGTTTCGTTATGGACGAACCGAATCCGTGCCTTCGCTAAGCGAGTCCAGAAACCCGGACAGGATCGCGTTGAATTCCTCGGGCCTCTGCAGCATCAGGAAGTGCCCGACGCCGGCTCCCTCCAGCACGCGGTACTCGGAGCGCGGGGCGAGGCGGCGCACGAAGGCCTCGTAGTCCGCGGGCCAGTGCGAGCTCTTCGCGAGCACGCAGAGGAGCGGGACACGGATCGGGTCCTCGCGGAAGTTGGCCGGGTCGGCGAGGTTCTCGAAGGCGCTGATCGCGACGCGCTGCGGCGTCTTCGTCATGATCGCCTTCGCCTCCGCGCGCAGCGCCGCCTGATCGGCCGGGATCATGAAGTCCGCGAACTTCTCGAGCTGCTGCGTGTAACCCGGGCCGCGGTACGGCACGAGGATGCGCTCGGCGTCCGCGGGCGTGAAGAGCGCGCGCAGCGATCCGTCCACGGCGACGAGCGCGTCCGTCTTCTCCGGGTACCGGCGGTAGAACTCCCGCACGACCGGCGTGCCCATGCTGTGACCCACGAGCACCGCGTGCTCGACGCCGGCATCCCGCATCACGGCGTCGACGGCGCGCGCGAACAGGGCCATCGTGTAGGAGAGCTCCGGCGCGTCGCTTCCGCCGTGTCCCGGCAGGTCCAGGGCGATCACGCGATACCCCTTCGCCGCGAAGACCGGCGCCTGCAGGCGCCACATCGCGAGGCTGCCGGTCCAGCCGTGGACGAGCACGAGCGCCCGCGGCCCCGTGCCCAGGACCTTGTAGTGCACGCGGTGGCCGTCGAGCGTGGCAAATCGCGACGGCGCGTCCGAGAGCGTCGCGACCGTCAGCGCGAGCACGGCCGCCAGCAGCGCGGACATGGCCGGGGATTATAGGCTTGGCAGCCTAAACCGGAATCGAAGACGGAGGCGGATGTCATGCGAACGATGCGGATGCGGACCGTTTTCCTGGTTGGCGTGCTGGCGCTCGGACTCTCGGGCTCCGCCCTCGCGCAGCGCGCGGTGATCGTGATCCGGCACGCGGAGAAGATCTCGGGCAGCGACGAGCGGTTGAGCGACGCGGGACACGCGCGCGCCGCGCGGTTGGCGGCGATGCTCAAGGACGCAGGGGTCACGGCGATCTACTCCACCGACACCGAGCGGACGCGCGACACGGTGAAGCCCCTCGCCGACCTCCTGAAGCTGCCGGTCCAGATCTACGACGTCGGAAGCCAGAAGGTCGACGCGAAGGGCTTCGCGCTGCGGATGCGCCAGCAGCACCTCGACCAGATCGTGCTGATCGTCGGCCACAGCAACACCGTGCCCGCGCTCATCCGGGCGTTGGGCTGCCAGGAGACCGTGACGATCGGCCCGGACGAATACGACAACCTCTTCATCGTCATTCCGCACGGAAAGACGGCGTCGCTCGTCAGGCTGCGGTACTGAGGAGAAGCCGCGCCACGGCAAATCTTCGTAGGGGCGGGGCTTGCCCCCGCCCGCGGGCGGCCGCGAGGGCCGCCCCTACGACGGGTCCAGACTCACCACCCCACCGGCTTGCCCTTGTTCTGCTCGTCGAGCCACTTCTTGAGCGGCGCGAAGTAGTCGAGGATCGCGGTGGCGTCCATCTGCCGCTCGCCGGTCAGCGCCTCGAGCGCATCGGGCCAGGGCCGCGAGCTGCCCATCGCGAGCATCTCCGCGAGCTTCTGCGCCGGCCGCCTTGTTGCCGTAGATCGAGCAGCGGTGGAGCGGGCCCGTGCAGCCGGCGGCCTTCGCGAGCGCGCGGTGGAACTGGAACTGGAGGATGCGCGCGAGGAAGTAGCGCGTGTAGGGCACGTTCGCCGGGACGTGGTACTTCGCGCCCGGATCGAAGTCCGCCTCGGTCCGCGCGCACCGGCGGGGCGACGCCCTGGTACTTCCGCCGCAGCTCCCACCAGGCCTTGTTGTAGTCGGCGGGCTTGATCTCGCCCGCGAAGACCTTCCAGCGCCACTGGTCGATCAGCGAGCCCGAACGGCAGGAACGCGACCTTGTCGAGCGCCTTGCTTCAGGAGGAGCCCGATGTCCTTGGACGCGTCCGGCACCTTGTCGAGGAGGCCGAGCTTCTTCAGGTACGCGGGCGTGACCGAGAGCGCGATCGTGTCGCCGATCGCCTCGTGGAAGCCGTCGTTCGCGCTGTCGCGGAACAGCGGCGGCTGCTTGTTGTAGGCGCGCTGGTAGAAGTTGTGCCCGAGCTCGTGGTGGACGGTGACGAAGTCCTCGCCGTTGATCTCGATGCACATCTTGATGCGCAGGTCGTCGACGTAGTCGATGTCCCACGCGCTGGCGTGGCAGACGACTTCGCGGTCCTGCGGCTTGACGAACAGCGAGCGCTCCCAGAAGCGTCTGCGGCAGCGGGTCGAAGCCGAGCGAGGTGAAGAAGCCCTCGCCGTACTTCACCATCTGGATCGGCTCGGTCTTGCGCGCCTTGAGGATCTGCGTGAGGTCGTAGCCCGGGTCGGCGCTCGGCGGGCGCCACCAGGGGTAGATGTTGTCCCACTTCTGCGCCCACATGTTGCCGAGGAGGTGCGCCGGAATCGGGCCCGTCGCCGGCACGACGTCGCCGTACTTCTCGCGCAGCTTCCAGCGCACGTAGGCGTGGAGCGAGACGTAGAGCGGCTCGCACCTGCTCCCAGAGCCGGTCGATCTCGGCCGCGAACTGCGTCGGGCGGCATGTCGTACTTCGACCGCCACATCGCCCCGGTGTCGGCGAAGCCGAGCTCCCGCGCCCCCTTGTTGGCGAGCTCGACGAAGCGAACGTAGTCCTTCCGGATCGGCCGCGAGATCGCTGTGCCAGCCGGTCCAGACGTCGAGCAGCTCCTTCGCGTCGCGCGACGTCGCCATGATCTTCGTGATGTCCTCGAGATCGAGACAGCGATCTTCTCTCGGGACAGTACTTGCCCTTGCCGTAGGCGCCCTCCATGGCGGTGGCGATCCGGGTCAGCTCCGCCGACTCGGCCGGATCGGCCGGCGCCGCGAGGGTCAGCGAGAGCTTGAGGAGCCGGAGCTTGCGGGCCGTCGCCTGCGTCCGTCTGGACGCCGTCGAACCGCGCCGCCTCCTTGGCGTACTTCACGGCGGCGGAGATCGAGCGGTCCGCGAACTGCGCGGCGAGGATCTCGGTGTCGTCGGTGATGAAGGTCGACTTGACCCAGTCGGCCCGGCCCTGGTCGACCCAGAGCTTCAGGAGGTGTTGCTCCGCGTCGTCCGCGAACTTCCTGGCCTCCGCGGCCGTCGGAGGGGCTTGCGGCGGCATGGAGGCTTTCGTCTCGGCCACCTCAGCGGCCTCCGCGGCGGAGACGGCGGCCAGGAGTCCGCACAGAACGAGAATGCATCGCATGGGATCCTCCCATAGGGTCAGGAACTTTATCCGACCCGGACGAAGTCGATGAAGCCCCTCTCGACGTCGGTCGAGATCAGCTTGACCCGCAGTTTGTCGCCGACCTCCAGCCCGTCGAAGCCGTGGACGAGCTTGCCCTCGGCAGGCGGTTGGAAGATGCGCACCCACGTCCCCTTCTCCGAGGCGCCCGTCACGACCCCGTCGAACCGCTGACCGAGACGCGACTCGAGCAGGAGCGCCGCCGCGGACTTGCGCACGAGGCGCTCGACCTTGTCGGCGTCGTCCTCCTGCTCGGTGCAGTGGGCCGCGAGCGGCGCGAGCTCCGCGGCCGGGTAGGGCGTCGGCTGCGAGGCGAGCGCGGCCTTCAGGAGGCGCTGCGTGACGAGGTCGGGATAGCGCCGGTTGGGCGCGGTCGAGTGCGTGTAGTCGCGCACGGCCAGCCCGAAGTGGCCGATCGCCGGCGCTCCGGGGTTCTCCACGACGTATTCGCCCGCGCCCATCAACTTGACGATGACGAGCGAGAGATCCGGGAAGCGCAACGGGTCCTTGCGGCGCTGTGCCGACAGGAAGTCCTCGAGCGCCTTCGAGTCGGGTTCGGGGGGCAGCTTCGCCCCGCTCTCCGCGGCCACCGCGACGATCTTGGCCCAACGCTCCGGCGACCGGACCACGCGGCGCAGCGACGAGAAGCCCCGCGCGGCGAGGAAGCGCGCGGTGACGCCGTTCGCGGCGATCATGAAGTCCTCGATCAATTGCCGCGCCCGGTTCTTCTCCTGGATCCGCAGATCGACGATCGCGTCGCCCACGAATACGGCCTTCGGCTCGATCGTCTCGAGGTCGAGAGCGCCTTCCTCGTGCCGCCTCGCTCGCAGCGACTGGGCGATGGCGTCCTGGGCGCGCAGCTGCTCCGGCACGCCGGCGGTCGCCGCCGCCTTCTCCGGCATGGCTCCGCCGGCCAGACCGACCGAGACGGAGTCGTAGGCGAGCTTGGATTTGTTGCGGACGGCGGCGCGGTAGACGTCCGAGGCGTCGAGCGTGGCGTCCTGCCGGAACGACATCTCGACGACGACCGCGAGCCGGTCCTCGTTCTCGTTCAGCGACGTCCAGTCGGTCGAGAGCTTCTCCGGCAGCATCGGAAAAATCTCGGCCGCCGTGTAGACCGAGGTCGTGTTGCGCGCGGCGTGCGCGTCGAGCGCGCCGCCCTTCGGCACGAGCGCGTCCACGTCCGCGATCGCGACGAAGACCTTGACGCCTCCGCCGGGAAGCGGCTCGGAGACGGTCAGCTGATCGAGGTCGCGCGAGTCGTCGTTGTCGATCGAGACCCAGAGCCGGTCGCGCAGATCGCGCACGCCCGGGCCCGCGGCGGCCGCTGCAGCCGTCGTCGCCGGCCCCCGGATCGCCGCGAGCTCCCCGAGCGCATCGCGCGAGAAGTCCGGCTCGAGCCCCTTCTCCACCATCGCCTTGCGGGCGATCTGCTTCAAGTCCGCCCGGTCGTGGCTCCCCCGGCCGTTCTTCGCGATCACGCGGCGCAGTCTATGCGAGGCCGACCCATCAATCGCCCGGCACTAAGATCCGGGCGTGGCCTCCCCCGCTCCGCCCCGCGCGCGCTCGCGGCACTTCTACGCGCGTCTCTCGATCGGCGCGGCCGTCGTGACGATCGCCCTCAAGCTCGCGGCCTGGAGGCTGACCGGTTCCGTCGGGCTCCTCTCCGACGCGGCCGAGTCCGCCGTCAATCTCGCGGCCGCGATCGTGGCGCTCTGGGCGCTGGCCGTCGCCGAGCGCCCGCCCGACACCAAACACGCGTTCGGCTACACGAAGGCCGAATACTTCTCGAGCGGCGCCGAGGGGTTTCTCATCATCGCAGCGGCCATCGGCATCGTCGTGGCCGCCTGGGACCGCTGGCAGTCGCCGCGACCGATCGTGGATCCGTGGCTCGGAGTCGGCGTCTCGATTGCGGCGTCCCTCATCAACGGCTCCGTGGGCCTCGCTCTGCTGCGCGCCGGGAAGCGCCTGCGCTCGATCACGCTGACAGCCGACGGGCGCCACCTGATGACGGACGTCTGGACCTCCGCGGGTGTGATCGTGGGAATCGCGCTCGTCGCGCTGACGGGATGGCAGCGTCTCGATCCGCTGATCGCCGCCGCGGTCGCCGTCAACATCGTCTGGACGGGCTGGCGCCTGGTGCACGAGACGGGGCTCGGGCTGCTCGACCGCGGGCTACCCGAGGACGAGCGGCGCCTGGTCACGGAGGCGCTCGCCCCGTTCCAGGAGCAGGGCATCCTCTTCCACGCGATCCTCTCGCGCGTGGCGGGCCGGCGGAGATTCGTGACCATGCACGTTCTCGTGCCCGGTAGCTGGAGCGTCCAGAAGGGCCACGACCTCTGCGAACGGATCGAGGCAGCGGTGCGCGACGCGCTGCCGGAGTCCCACGTCATCACGCACCTCGAGCCGCGCGAGGATCCCGTGTCGTGGGACGACCGGACGCTGGATCGGACGGCCCCTCGACCGCCTACGGCGTCGAGCGGCTAGCCACCGCCTGCGGCACCGTCACGACGTCGACGAGGCCCGCGCAGCCGTAGAGCGCGGGCAGCACCTTCGCGTCGGGGTACCGGCGGCGCAGGTCCGCCACGACCTTCGTCCCGGCGCGGTACGCGGGGAGGTTCATGCGGCCGAAGAGGGGATGTCTTCCCCACGCCCCGGCGAACTTCCCGGCGCGCTCCTCCGAAACCAGGTAGTCGCGCCGCAGCGACGCGGCGACCGCGTCCTGCGGCGCCTTCTCGCCCCACGTCCGGTACGAGGCCTGGTTCTTCGCGTCGTCCTGGAGGTGCGCGAGCCAGAGCCCGATCTGGAGGTCGACGTCGGTCACCTGCTCGACCTCGGTCAGCCCCATCGCGATCAGGACCGCGTTGTTGCCGATGCCCTCGGCGAGGGTGCCGTAGCGCGTGTTCATCGCGAGCACGGTCGCCTCGAAGCCGAGGCGCCCCCGCACGGAGAGGCCCTGGAGCAGCGCCGCCGTCGTGACGTGGCCGGGCACGACCTCGTGGGCGACGAGCTGCGCGAACTCCGGCACGCTGATCTGGAGCGACGCATTGATCTCGTAGGTCGCCTCGTACTCGGGCGTGCCGTCGGGCCTGCGCGCGCGCCCCACGTAGCTCATGAAGCCCGAGAAGAACGCGTCCTGGATCGGGATGAACTTCATGTTGGCCCGCGGGACGCCGCGGAGGTCCTCCGGGAGGAGCGGCTCGAGGTGCCGCGTCGTTCCCGCGTCGAACTGTGCGATGAACGCGTCGGCGAGCGCCGCGATCGACTTCGCGGGGACCATCCGTTCCCGGCGCCAGGCGTCGACCGCCGCCAGCACCTCGTCGCCCGTCTTGGCGGGATGCCCCGAGCGGCCGAGGAGCTCGACGAGGCGGCGGCGCTTGTCGTCGAGCCGGGACGGCTCCGGCGGCTTACCCGTGGCCGCGATCACGCAGCGCTCGTAGGGAACCGCGGGGCCGCGTCCCAGGATCTCCATCGAGAGGTCCCACATCACCCGGAGGCACTCGACGAGCCCGTCGAAGAAGCCGCGCCGCAGCCCGTCGAGCGCCTTCGTCTCCACCGCGAGCGCGTCGATCGCGCCCTTCACGTCGACGGCCCCGAGGAACGCGTCGATCGCCGAGACGTCCGGCTCCTTCGCCCCCACCCCTCCGCTCCTTCGCGCACGGGCGGCGGTGGGATGCGTGTACGCCAGCGGCAGCAGCTCGTCCGAGAACCAGGAGTCCACGATCGCGCGAGCCGTCCCGGACGGATTCATGACGTCTCCGCCCCACAGCGTGTCGAGGCCGAGAAGCGCGGTCGCGGTCAGGCCGCCGAGCCGATCCATCAGGCCGCTTTTTCCGCCTTCATCGACCCGCGCCAGAGGTAGATACACAGGAGCAGAAACCCGACCGCGCTCACGATCTGCGAGACCGCGTCGTTGCCGTAGAACGGCAGCTTGACCAGATCCTCCCGATACCAGCCGAAGAGTCGAAGCCCCGCGCCGAAGACGCCGCCGAGCGCTCCGCCCGCCATGAGCCCCGAGGCGATGATGACGGCGCGCTCCCGCATCGCCCGGCCCGTGTCGCCGCCCGTCTTCTCCGAGCGCTTCTGGACGTAGTGGGCGATCACTCCCCCCACGAGCGCGGGCGTGTTGAGCTCGAGCGGGAGGTACATCCCCAGGGCGACGATGAGCGGCGGCACCTGCAGCATCTCCATGGCCACCGCGATGAAGCCTCCGGCCGCGAAGAGGACGTACGCGACCGGCTGGCGCGACATGAACCCCTCGACGAGCGCCTTCATGATCGACGCCTGGGGCGAGGCGAGCACGAGGCGGTTGTCACCGGGCGCGGCCTCCCCGAACTGGAAGCCCTGGGCCAGCGCGACGATCACCAGCCCGACGACCACCGACGAGCAGACCACTCCGAGGAACTTCACGCGCTCCTGAACGGCGGGCGTGTTGCCCAGCCAGTAGCCCGTCTTCAGGTCGGTGATCGTCTGGCCCGAGACCGAGAGGGCGGTGCAGACCATGCCGGCGATCGCCATGACGAAGAACATGCCCGTGCGGCCGGAGACGCCGAACTCGAGCAGCACGACGGAGGAGATGATGATCGTCAGCATCGTCATGCCGGAGACCGGATTGCGCGCGGTCGTCGCGATGGCGTTGGCGGCCACCGAGGTGAAGAAGAAGGAGAACACCAGGATCAGCGCGAGGCCGATCAGCGCGACGACGGCCGTGGCTCCCAGGTTGCCCAGGAAGATGGCGATCGCGAGGGTCGACACGATCACACCGATCAGGATCTTGCCAATGGACATGTCCCGGTCGGTGCGCTCCAGGCCGGCGTGGTCGCCCTTCTGGAACGCCTTCGCCGCGATCGAGAAGGAGCCGACCACGACCTTGAGCGACTTGACGATGCCGAAGATCCCGGCCGTCGCGATCGCGCCGACGCCCATGAACCGGACGTAGTTGCGGAAGATCTCGTTCGCCGTCATCTTCGCGATCGGCACCGTCGCGGGATAGACCGCCGTGTCCGGGAAATGCTGGCCGATGAACCAGATGAGCGGAACGAGGACGAGGTTCGAGAGGACGCCGCCGGCGCACAGGAGGGTCGACGCCCGCAGGCCCATCACGTAGCCCAGGCCGAGGATGAAGGCGATCGCGTCGAAGCGCAGGAGGATCCGCGCCTTCTCGTTGACCGCGGCGAGGGCCGGCACGAACTGGAAGTCCAGCATCTCCTTCCAGATCTGGAAGGTCGTCACGAAGAAGTCGTAGACGGCCGAGATCCCCGTCGCCTGCAGGAGCAGCTTGGCCTGCGAGCCGCCCTTCTCGCCAGTGACGAGGACCTCCGTGATCGCAGTCGCCTCGGGATACGGAAGCTGCCCGTGCATATCGCGGACGAAGTAGCGGCGGAGAGGAATGAGAAACAGGACGCCCAGGCAGCCGCCGGCCATGCAGATGAAGATCGTCTGCCAGGGATGCGGATCGAGCTTCAGGATGTAGAGCGCGGGCAGGGTGAAGATCGCGCCCGCGACCACGGAGCCGGAGACGCCGCCGACGCCGGTGATGATGACGTTCTCGAGGAGGGTCGAGCGCCGGCGGTAGACGCGGGCCAGGCCGATCGCGAGGATCGAGATCGGGATCGCCGCCTCCATGACCTGCCCGACCTTGAGGCCGGAGTAGGCCGACGCCGCCGTGAAGATCGCGCACAGGAAGATCCCCCACAGCACGGACCGCCCGGTCGCCTCGGGCAGCTGGACCGAGGGCGGAACGACGGGCCTGTAGACTTCTCCGGGCTTGAGCGGCCGGTAGGCGCTCTCGGGAAGCGAATGGGTCTCGAGCTGATCCACTGAAACCTCCCGTGGCAACGGGGCGTATCGTTGTCGGGGCCGCCCGCTCGCTCGAATCGGGGCGGAGTCTACCGCGCGGTCGGTCGTCCATGACGCGCGGCTCGGCGAAGGGAGGACGATGCGGCATTCCGAGGGCGGCGGCAGGGCCTGGGCGATCCTCTTCGCCCGGGGAGTGCTCGGCCTCATCTTCTTCATGGCCGGCCGCTGGAAGGTCTTCGTCATGACCCCGGCCGGACACGCACACCGATGGTTCGTGGATCCCTACGCCGACACCTTCCTGCCGAGCTGGTCTCTCTGGGTCACGGGCCTCTCGATCCCCTTCGTGGAGCTCTTCGGGGGCGCGCTCCTCCTCGCCGGCTGGCGCGTGCGCGAGGCGCTGATCGCTCTCGGCTTCGTGCTCCTGATCGTGACCTTCGGGCACCTCCTCAAGGAGCCGCTCTACGAGTTCCACACGCACGTGATTCCCCGGCTCGCGCTGCTTCTGTTCGTGCTGATGTGTCCCCGCGAGGACGACCGTTTCTCGATGGACGCCTGGCTGGCGCGCCGCAGCGGCGCGCCACAAATGGCCTGAAAGGAGACCCTCCGTGACCAGAATCGCCACCGCCGCCTCCTGCCTTTGCCTCCTGCTCGCCACGGGTGCCGTCGCGCTCGCCGCGCAGGGCAAGTCCGCCGCCGCGGCCGCGGGCGCCGCCGACGGCGCCTCGGTCGACGCGATCGTCTCCGCGCTCTACGCCTCGGTCTCCCACGGACCGGACGCGGAGCCGGATTGGGACCGGCTGCGCGCGATCACGCTGCCGGTCGGCATGTTCATCCCGCCGAAGAAGCCGACCGAGGACATCTTCACGGTCCTCGACGTCGACGCGTTCCAGGAGCGGGTCCGCAAGGGCGCCGCGGCGATGAAGGCCAAGGGCGAGTCGACCGCGTTCAGCGAGCGCGAGGCCTCCCGGCACACCGACTGCTTCGGCAACGTCTGTCAGATCTTCTCGACCTACGAGGGCCGCCGCCTGGCGACCGACGAGAAGCCCTTCGTCCGCGGGATCAACAGCATCCAGCTCGTCCGCGACGGAAGGCGGTGGTGGATCGCCTCGGTCGTCTGGGACACCGAGCGCCCCGACAACCCGATCCCGGCGGAGTACCAGAAGACCACGGTGCCGCAGGAGTACCTCAAGAAGAATTGACGAAGCGCGCGATATCGCGCGCTTCGTCATCCCGGAGCGCAGCGAGGGGTTCCTCGCCCCAGGCTCTCGTCAACCGTTCAAGCGTTCAAGCGTTCAACCGTTCACGTTTGACCGTTTCTCCAACACGCCGCCGCGAGGCGGCCGAGGAGGTCCCCACGGGAAAGATCCACCATTCTCGCGTGATCCTGGGCGCAATCGTCGCAGGCATTCTCATCAACATCCTCGAGTACCTGGTTCATGACGGTTTCCGCGGCACGATCGGGAGCACGACGTGGGACGGATGCTCCCGGTCGTGCAGGATCCTCTGCTCGCTGCGCTCGAGCCGCTCCGTCTTCCCCAGGGGCTCGCCGGTCGAGGGGTTGCGGTCGTACTTCGGAAATGCGCTCGAGGCAATCTCCACTCGGATGCGGTGGCCGGACCGGAAGAGCTGGCAGGTGTTCCAGACGTCGACGTCGAGAGGGTAAACGCGGCCCGGCTCGACCGGCGCGGGCTTCTCCATCCCGTCGCGAAAGCGGGCCCGCACCATTCCGTCGGACAGCCTCTGCGCGAAACCGTCGGGCCACACGTCGAGGAGCATGGCCATGAAGTCGGCATCGTGCCCGGAGGTCGAGGCCCAGAGCCTGGCCTTGATCGGCCCGCAGACTTCCGTGTCCTGGGAGAGCGGCTCCGTCGAGTAGACCAGAACGTCGTCGCGGCGCTCGACGGAGCGGTAGTCGTCGGGCCCGCCGAGCTGGGCGAACGTCGGATCCGTGAGGAAGGGAACGGGACGCGTCGGATCGTGCGTGTAGGTGTCGGGCTTCTCCGACTTCGGCTCGCTCGTCGAGAGCGCGCCGTCCCCGTTGAGGCTGTTGCTCCGGCCCTGGCCGTGCAGGTAGTACTTCGTGTAGCGCGCGCGTGCGAGAGGCCACTCGGCCTCGTCGCGCCAGGCGTTCTCGCCCATGACGAAGATCCGGACGGGCGGCTCCCGATCCAGGCCGTCGTCGACGCCCTTCAGCCACCGATCGAAGAACCGCAGCCAGACCGCGTTGATGTCGATCTTGGCGGTCGGTCCGAACTCCACCTCTCCCAGCTTCGTCCCCGAGTTGAGGGCGTGCGGCCACGGCCCCATGAGGAGCCGCTGCGCCCTGCGCGCGTCAGGCGCCCCCTTCGTCGACACCCCGACGTAGTTGAGCGGCGTGCCGATCTGCTCGTCGTCGTACCAGCCGGAGATGTGGAGCACCGGAACCTGGACCTGGTCCAGCTTGTTCTGGTAGCGCTCGGCATCCCACCAGGAGTCGAGCCGCGCGTGGTCGAACTGATCCTTCCAGACGGCGCTCGGGCGTCCGGCCGCCTCGTCCATCGTCACGAGCGGCAGGTGGTCGTAGAGGGAAGGCCAGTCGACGGCCTCCTCGTTCTGCACGACGTGGCCGGCGGTGTAGTGATACCAGCTGATGTCCGGGGGGATGGGCACGCCGGTCGGGAACTCGACGAAGGGGTCGGACGGCGAGGTCATCGCGATCATCGCCGCGAGGTGCGGCGGACGGAGGATCGCCGTGAGCCATTGGATCTTCCCGTTGTAGGAGCCTCCGATCGTGCCGACCTTGCCGCTCGACCAGGCCTGAGCGGCGCACCACTCGATCGCGTCGTAGCCGTCCGCGCCGTCGTGGCGATAGGGCAGCCACTCCCCGTCCGAGTCGCCGCGGCCCCGCACGTCCATCGCCACGAAGACGTAGCCGCGAGAGGCGAAGTAGCGCACGAGCTCGACCCGATCCTTCCCGCCGCTCGCCTTGTTGTAGGGCGTCCGCGCGAGGATCACCGGAAAGCGTCCCTCGGCCGCGGGTCTCGTCACGTCGGCGGACAGCTCCACGCCGTCGCGCATCTTCACGCGCAGGTTGAAGTCCGTCCGGGTCGCGTAAACGGGGGCGGACGCCGTGGCGCCGGCGGGCGCCGGCGTCTGTTCCGGAGCCGGAGCGGGCGTTGACGTCAGCCCGAGGAGCAGGAGAGCCGACAGGAATCGCATGACACCTCCTCCGGCGCGGGCCGTCCCCGCCGTGCGAAGGGATCCTATGCGAGCGCGTTCCGGATGTCGTCGATGAGGTCGTCCGGATGCTCGAGGCCGACGGACACCCGGAGGAGGTTCTGCGGCGTCGGCGAAGACGGGCCCTCGCTCGAGGCGCGGTGCTCGATGAGGGTCTCGGTCCCGCCGAGACTCGTCGCGTTGGTCAGGAGCCTCACGCGCGAGGCGACGCGGATCGCGGCGTCGCGTCCGCCGCGCACCCGGAACGAGAGCATCCCGCCGAAGCCGCTCATCTGACGCGCCGCCACCGCGTGGCCCGGGTGGGACTCGAGGCCGGGATAGTGCACCGCCTCGACGTTCGGGTGCGCCGCGAGCGCTCGCGCGACCGCGAGGCCGTTGGCGCTGTGCCGCTCCATCCGGCACGGGAGCGAGCGCAGTCCGCGCAGCACGAGCCAGGAATTGAAGGGCGACGAGACGGCGCCCAGGATGTGGCGGACGTGCTGGATCTTCTCGGCCGTCTCGCCGCGGGCGCGGAGGATCACCGCGCCGCCCTGGACGTCGCTGTGTCCGCCGAGATACTTCGTCGTCGCGTGGAGCACCGCGTCGGCGCCGAGCTCGAGCGGGCGCTGCAGCGCCGGGGTCGCGAAGGTCCCGTCGACGACCAGCTGCGCGCCGGCGTCGTGGGCGATCGACGCGAGCGCGGCGAGATCCACGATCTTCATGAGCGGATTCGAGGGCGTTTCCGCCCAGATCAGTCGCGTGTTCGGACGGATGGCGGCGCGCACGCGCGCGAGGTCCGCCATGTCGAGCGCGGTCGACTCCATCCCCCAGCGCGGCAGGAACTCCTGCGCGATCGTGCGGAAGCCGTAATAGATGTCGTCCGGGAAGATCACGTGCGATCCGGCGGGCAGAGCCTGCAGATAGGCCGCGCCCGCGGCCAGCCCCGATCCGAACACGAGCGCGGCCTCCCCGCCCTCGATCTCGGCGAGCGCCTGCTCGAGCCTCGACTGGGTCGGATTGCTCTCGCGTATGTACAGGTAGCCGAGGGGCGTCTCGGCCGCGGGGCCGTGCTCGAAGGTGGTCGACAGGTGGATCGGGGGCGCGATGGCGCCGGTCGCCGGATCCGGCTTTCCGCCCGCGTGAACGGCCCGAGTCTGGAATCTCATGGTCTTCCCTCGTCGTACTTGGAAGAGGAGCGACTTACGCCGTCGACGAAATTTCTCAAGCGCGCGGCCGACGGCTCCGAGACTACATCAAGCGCGTAACCTCGCCGTGTCCGCGGAATCAAAGCCCTTCCGGCCGGGTTTCGAGGTCGGAGGAGGAGAACCCTTGCGACTGAAGTGGATGAAGGTTTTCGGTTTCGGCTTCTCCCTGGCGCTCGCGGCGGTCGCCGTCGCCGCCGCGGGACAGGCGCCGCCGGCCGGCAAGGCGACCGCGATCTTCGCCGGCGGATGCTTCTGGTGCGAGGAGGCGGCGTACATGGACCTGCCGGGAGTGATCTCGGTGACATCGGGCTACACCGGCGGCCAGAAGAAGAACCCGACCTACGAGGAGGTCTCGACGGGAACGACGGGCCACGCCGAGTCGATCCAGGTGATCTACGACCCCTCGAAGGTCTCGTACGCGAAGCTCCTGGACCTCTTCTGGCACAACGTGGATCCGCTCGATGCGGGCGGCCAGTTCTGCGACCGGGGAAGCCAGTACCGCTCGGGGATCTATTACACCGACGAGGACCAGCACCGGGAGGCCGAGGCCTCGAAGGCCGCGCTCGAGAAGGATCCTCGGTTCGCGGGCAAGATCGTCACCCAGATCCTCCCGGCCTCGACGTTCTATCGGGCCGAGGAGCATCACCAGGGGTTCTGCAAGAAGGAACCCGTGCACTACGGTCTCTATCGCAAGGGATGCGGACGCGACGCGAGGCTCAAGGAGTTGTGGGGCGCGTCCGCGGGAGGACACTCGTGAAACGCACTGCCACCGTATTGACGCTCACCGCCGCCGGACTCGTCGCCACGCTCGCCATTTCGCGGGCGCAGGACTCCAAGGAGAAGAAGCCCGTGCCGACCCCGAATGCTCAGACGACCACGAAAGGCGCCGACGGCGCCTACCAGAAGCCCTCGGAGGCGGAGCTGAAGAAGAAGCTCTCGACGCAGCAGTTCATCTGCACGCAGGAGGGCGGCACCGAGCGCGCGTTCGCGAACGAGTACTGGGACAACCATGCGGCGGGCATCTACGTCGATGTGGTCTCGGGCGAGCCGCTGTTCGCCTCGATCGACAAGTACGACTCCGGCACGGGCTGGCCGAGCTTCAGCAAGCCTTTGGAGCCCGGCAACATCAAGGCAGGCGCGGGCTCTCCGAACGCGATGTACGGCAAGGAGGTTCGCTCGCTCAAGGCCGACTCGCACCTCGGGCACGTCTTCGCCGACGGACCGCAGCCGGAAGGGCTTCGCTACTGCATCAACTCCGCGGCGCTGCGCTTCATCCCGGTCGACAAGCTCAAGGAAGAGGGCTACGGGAAGTATCTGCCGCTCTTCGAGAAGAACGCCAAGGCCGACAAGAAGAAGTAGTCGTAGGGGCGGGGCTCGCCCTCGCCCGCTTCTGCCACCGTATCTCCGGATGCGGCCCTACGGCGACAGCCCCGGCTCGTAGTTGAGGACGAACTCTAAAAACCGCGACGCCTCGAGCATGTCCTTCGCCTGATAGCGAATCGCGTGCGCGTCCGTCCGCTGGATGGCCGGCAGGTACGCGAGCAGCTCCGCCGGGCGGTAGTTCTTGAAGCGCACGTCGAGGGTGACCGGCGTGGCGACACGGTAGGGCTTCAGCTCTCGGATCCGCCCGATGGCGCGCCGCGCGCCCTCGCGGATCTTCTCGCAGCTCGCCTCGGGGGTCAGCGTCTTCGCGGAGTGGAAGCCGAGCGCCCACTTCACGACCACGGCCTCGATGGGGCCGAGCAGCGCCTGCGCCTCCTTGGCGATCGCGTCGTCGCCCGTGATCATTACGACGGGCACGCCGAAGTGGCCGGCGATGGCGGCGTTGAAGCCCGCCTCCGGCACCGAGGCGCCGTTGACGCGCACGTCCGCGAGCTCGGCGGAGGACATCGTGTGCGCGCGCACGCCCGACGGGTTCGTGGTCGACGCGTGGTAGCCGATGAACAGAACCGCGGCGAAGGTGGCGTCGATCCCCTCCATCATCGCGAGCGGCCGAGGCCACGCGCGCACGATCTGGACGTCCTTCGGGAACTTGTCGATCAGCAGGCTCTCGCCGTTGCCGTGCGAGTCGGAGACGACGAACTCGGTCGCGCCCGCCGCCCGGGCCCCCTCGATCGCCGCGAGGACCTCGTCGGTCATGAAGCCGCGGAACCGTTCGTACTCGAATCCCGGCGGCCCGAGCTGGTCGCCCGTCACGACGCCGGCGATGCCTTCCATGTCGGCCGAGATGTAGACCCGAAGGGGCTGCTGCGCCGAAAGCGGCGGCGCGAGGACGAGAATCAGGCCCGCCAGAACGCCCTTTGCGAATCGCATCGAGAGACTCTAACCCAGGGGAAACCGGCTGTAAGCTTTGCCTCCGAATCGTTCGCCAGGGAGGGTTCGCGTGGACTACAAGCCATCACCCCGCGACACCTCGGGAGTGGAGCTTCCCCGGGAGATTCGCGAGCTGACCGAGTTGCTCGCGAAAAACACGCACGAGAACTGGTCCAGGCAGCGAATGGCCGAGGGCTGGCGCTACGGTCCCCGGCGCGACGACGCGAAGAAGGAGCATCCGTCCCTCATCCCCTACGAGCAGCTCTCGGAGTCCGAGAAGGAATACGACCGGACCACCGCGATGGAGACGGTCAAGACGATCCTCGCGCTCGGATACAGGATCGAGAAGGGATAGGTGGAGACCGAACCGTGGCCGAACCCGCTTCTCGCGACGCTGCGTCCTCAGGCTCCTCGGATCCCGCGGAAACCTTCGTCGCGACTCTGAAGGCCTGGCAGCCCAAGCACCGGCGGATCGCCGTCCTGATCGATCGGTGCGAGTCCCTGGGGCTGTTCACGAAGTTCATCGAGGCCGACCACGAGGCGAATCACCTTCAGAAGAAGCATTACCGGACCGTCGGTTTCGCGGTCTTTCCCGGCGGTATCGCACTCGGTCTCGCGATCCTTCAGCTGTACAAGGAGCCGCCGGAGTGGTTCCACTCGCTCTGGGTCGAGGTCGTGCTGATCGGCGTCAGCGTGGTGGCCGTTCTGCAGGGTCTGCTGTGGAACTGGCACAAACGCTGGCTCCTCGCCCGCTACCAGGCCGAGCGCCTGCGGCTCCTGATCTTTCGGATGGCGATCGACCCCGGTCTGTGGCGCGACGAGGAGCCTCGGCACGGCGACTGGCCGCACTGGCTCAAGCCGAAGATCGCCCGCATCGAGGGACTGAACGTGCATACCCTCGCCCACGAGGCGGAGCGCGACACCCGGGTCGCCCTTCCGGCGCCCTCCGCGTGCGTGGGAGTCTCCACGGAGTCGATCGCTGCCCTGGTCGACTTCTACAGCGCGACGTGGCTCGACTCTCAGCTCGAGTATTTCCAGAACAAGGTCCGCAAGGAGGAGGGACGCGTCCTGGACAGCGCGGGACTCGTCAACGTCGCCTTCGCGGTCAGCATCGCGCTGGTCCTCATTCACATCACGCTCGACTTCGCGCAGCGTCCCAACGGATCGCGCTTCTTCCTCATGCTGTCGGCCCTCGGTCCCCGCACTCTTCACCTCGCTGCGGACTTACCGTTCCGCGCGGGAGACCTCGCGCAACGCGGCCCGCGCCGCGGCGCGCCTCGTCGCGCTGAGCCGGTACTCGGACCGCTCCACGGCGAGGACCACGAGGAGAAGCCCAGGCCCGAGGACCGGATCTGGTTCCTCTTCACGAGACTCGCCCTCTCGGAGACTCTCCTCGAATCGGAACAGCGCGAATGGCTCCGCCTCATGCTCGAGGCGGAGTGGATCGGATAGGAGTTTCTTCGCGCGATGGCCGACGTCTTCGTCAGTTATGCCTCCAGGGATGCCGAGATCGCGCGTTACGTGGCCCGGGGCCTCAAGCAGGCGGACTACGACGTCTGGGATTATCAGCAGGATGGCCAGACGCCCGGTGCGGACTACCTCGACAACATTGGCGAGGGAGTCCGACAGGCGCGTGTCGTGGTGTTGTTCGTGTCGCCCAGCTCGGTCGTGTCTCCACAGTGCAACTCCGAGGCTCAAATCGCGTGGGAGGAGAGCAAGGAAGTCATCCCCCTGCTGTGTGGGATCACCTTCGAGCAGCTGAAGTCCGACAAGAAGGGCAAGCGTTGGGCTGATCGCATCGGGACGAAGGTCTCGATTCAGATCGACGGGCGCGACCCCCAGCAGGTTCTCGAGGCGGTGCTCGCCGGACTGCAGGCCACCCGACGGACGACGGCCGCCGCGCCGCGCCGTTCCGACCGCCCGCCGGTGAAGAGCGCGGGATCCGTGTCGGGGCAGAGGATTCCGTCCGCCGGCGCCGCGATCGCCGGCGCGGTCGGCGCCCTCGGGCTCATCTATTGCCTCTTCTCCATGAGCCGCGTCTTCTCGCCTCCTCCGGGGCCCGAGGCATGGCTCGCCAAGAACTTCCCCACGCTGAAGCTCGCCAACGTCCTCGTGAACCTGCTCGGGCTCGCGCAGAACGCGGCGCTCCTCTACGGCGCGTGGAGGCTCAAGCAGAGCGATGCCGCCGCCGCCGTGCTCATCCGCAGGGTGGCGCTCTCGATGCTCGTGACCGTCGGGGTGTGGGCGCTCGTCGTCCTTCTCCACTTCACCGGCGCTCGGGCGGCGGCGCTGATTCCGGACCCCGCCGGCCGGTCGGCCGTCATCAACGGTACGCTGTTCCTCGCCATGGTCGCGCTCGTCCCGTCGGCGCTCGTGTTCTGGGTCTTCCGCAAGGCCGGAAAATGACGGCCCGGGCCATCCCCATCCACGACCTCCCGACGCCCGCGGTGCTGATCGACCTGGACGTCGTCGCGCGCAACCTCGCCGCGATGCAGGCGCGGGCGAACGCCTCGGGTGTGAAGCTGCGGCCGCACGCCAAGACGCACAAGGCGCCGCGGATCGGCCGGATGCAGATCGCGGCCGGCGCCAGGGGGCTGACCCTCGCGAAGGTCTCCGAGGCGGAGGTTTTCGTGCGCGAGGGCTTCGACGACATCTTCCTCGGCTATCCGATCTTCGGCGCCGACAAGGCCCGGCGGCTCCTCCCGCTCGCGGAGCGAATCCGCATCGTCGTCGGCGCCGACAGCGAGGAGGGGGCGCGGAGCCTCGGCGACGTCTTTCACGCCGCGGGACGCCGCCTTTCCGTCCGGCTCAAGATCGACTGCGGATACCACCGCGTCGGCGTCCCGCCCGAGAAGGCGCTCGAGATGGCGCGGCGCATCGCAGGACTCCCCGGAATCTCCCTGGACGGGCTCTTCACGCACGGCGGCCAGGGCTACGGCGGGGCGACGCCCGAGGAGGTCGCGCGGATCGGACGGGACGAGGGCCGCATCGTCGCCGAGACCGCGGAGGCGCTTCGCGCGGCGGGGATTCCCATCGGGGAGGTGTCGCTCGGATCGACGCCCACGGTCGCCTCGGCGGTGACGCAGCGGGGCGTGACGGAGTGCCGGCCGGGAACCTACGTCTACAACGACTTCTCGCAGGTCTCGCTCGGAAGCTGCGGCTTCGAGGACTGCGCCCTGACCGTGCTCGCGACCGTCGTCAGCGTTCCCGCTCCCGATCGCGCCGTGGTCGACGCGGGATCCAAGACGCTCTCGGCCGACCCGCTCCGGCCCCGCGCCGGCGGGCATGGGCTCGTGCTCGGGCGAAGGACCCGTGTCGCGCGGCTCTCCGAGGAGCACGGCGTTCTCGAGACCGAGCCCGGCGAGTCCTTCCGCGTCGGGGAGCGGGTCCGCATCCTGCCCAACCACGCCTGTGTGGTCTCGAACCTGCACGACCGGCTGATCGGGATTCGGGGGGAGCGGGTCGAGGAGGAGATCGAAGTGTCTGCGCGGGGCTGTGTCCAATAGCCGCAATGGCCGCGGGCGTTCAATAGCCGCAATGGGCGCGGCGTGCAGCCGCTTTCCGAGCCGATATAGTCTCCCGAGCCCCTGGTGATTCAGACGTCCAGGGAGCGACCCAATCCGTGAAAGGAGATTCCATGTTCCGAGGACTCCGAATCGCGCTCCTCTCCCTCGCCGCGGCCGGCGCTTTCTGGGCGGCCTCTGCCGCACCCGCCTTCGCCGCCGACACCTACGCGATCGACAAGAACCATTCCGACGTGAGCTTCACGATCCGCCACTTCGCCTCCAAGGTGCACGGGCGCTTCGCGGACTTCTCGGGCGCCGTCCAGGTGGACCCGGCCAAGCCCGACGCCTCGTCCGTGACGTTCACGATCAAGACCGCCTCGATCGACACGAACAACGCCGACCGGGACAACCACCTCCGCACCCCCGATTTCTTCGACGCGGCGAAGAACCCCGAGATCACCTTCAAGAGCACCAAGATGACGCCGACCGGCAAGGACAAGTACGACGTCACCGGCATGCTCACGATGCGCGGCGTCTCCAAGGAAGTCACCATCCCCGTCGCGTACCTGGGCTCCATGAAGGACCCCGGCGGCAACGACCGGGCGAGCTTCGAGCTGTCGACCAAGTTGAACCGCAAGGACTACGGCATCAACTGGAACAAGGCCCTCGACAACGGCGGCTTCATGCTGAGCGACGACGTCGACGTCACGATCTCCCTCGAGACCGTCAAGAAGAAGCCCGAGGCCGCTTCGAAGTGAGCCCGGCGCGCTCGGTGACCCGGGCGATCGCCGCGTCCGCCCCGGCGCCGGAAGCCCGGGCCGACGCCGGCGCCGATGGACTGCCGCGCCGGAGGATCCGCCTCTCGTCCGCGGCCGGCTTCGGGATCGTCCACCTCGTCGCAGCGGTCGGCGTCTGGAGGCTCGGGTTCTCCTGGCCGGGCGCGGGACTCTGCGTCGCCTCGTACTACCTCCGCATGTTCGCGATCACGGCCGGATTCCACCGTTACTTCAGCCACCGTGCGTACCGCCTCGCGCGCTTCCCCCAGTTCCTGATGGCCCTGCTGGGCCAGACGGCCGCCCAGAAGGGCGTCCTCTGGTGGGCGTCGAACCACCGGCACCACCACAAGTACTCGGATCGTCCGGAGGACGTCCACAGCCCGATCCAGGGCGGCTTCTGGTGGAGCCACATCGGCTGGATCCTCTCGCGCGACTGTGCGGGGACGGACTACTCGCGCATCCCGGACCTCGCCCGAGTATCCGGAGCTTCGCTGGCTCGACCGCAACGAGTTCCTGCCGACCACTCTCTACGGGGTGGGCCTCTTCCTCGCGTTCGGCTGGACCGGACTCGTCTACGGATACTTCCTCTCGACCGTCCTGCTCTGGCACGGCACCTTTTGCATCAACAGCGTCATGCACCTGGTCGGCCGCCGGGCGTATGCGACGACCGACGATTCGCGCAACAGCTTCGCCTTCGCGCTGTTGACGATGGGCGAGGGCTGGCACAACAACCATCACTGGGCGCCCGGATCCGCGGCGCAGGGCTTTCGCTGGTGGGAGGTCGATCCGAGCTTCTTCCTGCTCTGGCTCCTCGAGCGCGTGGGGCTCGTGCGCGATCTTCACCGGCGGCCCCGCCACTGGCGAGACGCGGCGATCGAGGCCGCGCGCTCGGGCCGCGCCTTCTCTTCGGCGCGGCTCCACCGACGCGTCCAGAGGCTCTCCTGGCGCTGGGCCAGCGCGCGCGAGAGCGTGCGCGCCACCGCCCACGAGGCCATCGAGGAGCTCGAGGCGGCGCGCTGCCGCGCCGTCGCGCGCCTCGAGCAGCTGCACGGGGAGGCCGCGGCCCTGGGCGTGCGCGCGGGCGACCGGCTCGAGGAAATCCACGGCGAGATCGAGCGCGCGCGGGCACAGCTCGTGCACATCCTCGAAAGGCTGGTGGCCCTGGCCGACGAGCTGGGGGTGCCGGAACCGGAGCCCGAGCCCGGCTAGGGGAGGCTTCCCATGCGCCCGCTCTCGCGAGTCCTGCTGCTGAAGGCCCTTCGAGGGATTCGTCACGGGGGACTCGAGCTGCGCCTGCCGGGAGGCGAGGTCCATCGCTTCGGCGACCCCGCCTCGGACCTCCAGGCCGCGGTCGCCGTCGAGGACGAGCGGCTCTTCTCGCGCGCCGTCTTCGGCGGGGACATCGGCATCGGAGAGGCCTATGTCGACGGTCTCTGGACCTCGCCGGATCTCGTGTCGCTGGTCCGCGTGGCCGTCCGCAACAGGGACGTGTTCGACGCGGGCGCTCGCCTGCCCGCGACGGTGTCCCGGTGGGTCGAGCGGCTGCGCCACGCGCTGCGGCGCAACTCGATCCACGGGAGCCGCCAGAACATCCGATACCACTACGACCTGGGCACCGACTTCTATTCGCTCTTTCTGGATCCGAGCCTCACCTACTCGTGCGCGCTCTTCGAGCCTCCCGGTGCCACGCTCGAGGAGGCCCAGTTCGCCAAGTGCGAGGCGATCTGCCGCAAGCTCGAGCTCGCGCCGGGCGACCGGCTCCTCGAGATCGGCACGGGCTGGGGCGCCCTCGCGATCCACGCGGCGACGCGCTATGGCGCGCGGGTCACGACGACCACGATCAGCCGCGCGCAGCACGACTTCGTCCGCGAGCGGCTCCGGCGGGAGGGACTCTCCGCTCGCATCGACCTGCGGCTCGAGGACTACCGCCGCCTCTCCGGCCGCTACGACAAGGTCGTCTCGATCGAGATGTTCGAGGCGGTTGGCCTCGCCTTCTACGACCGTTTCTTCGCGACCGTTGACCGGCTGCTCGTGCCCGGCGGCGCGATGCTTCTGCAGACGATCACGATGAACGAGGCACAGTTCCACGCCTATCGGCGGAACTCCGACTTCCTGCGCAAGCACATCTTCCCGGGCGGCGAGCTCGCGTCGGTCGAGGAGATCCGCCAATCGCTCGCCCGCGTGACCCGGATGGAGGTCGAGGGCCTCGAGGAGATCGGCCCGCACTACGTCCGCACGCTCGCCGCCTGGCGGGAGCGCTTCCTGGCCAATGCCGATCGCGTGCGCGCGCTCGGGTTCCCCGAGTCCTTCCTGCGCCTGTGGGTCTATTACCTCTCCTACTGCGAGGGCGGCTTCGCGGAGGGCTACATCGGCGACGCGCAGCTGCTCCTGAGCAAGGCGGGCGTGGCCGCGCGGAGAATGCCGTCGGAGGTGGCGTCCCACTCCGCATGAACCCCCTCGAATCCCTGAGGAAGTCTGCGACGAAGAAGAAAGTCGATGCGGTCATCGTCCAGCAGCTCACGCAGGGGCTGTCGGCGGAGAAGATCGCGCTGACGATCGCCGTCGGCCTCTGCATCGCGATCATCCCGATCGTGGGGCTGACGACGATCCTGAGCTTCGCCGCCGCGTGGGCGCTGCGGCTGAACCAGCCCATCATCCAGACGATCAACTGGTCGTCCTACGCGCTGCAGCTCCTGCTGATCTTCCCGTTCATCCGCCTGGGCGAGTGGATCTTCCGGGCGCCCCGGCTGAGGCTGTCCCTCGATCAGATGGTCGCGCTCGTGAAGGCCGACCCGTGGGGCGCGCTCGCGGGACTCTCGACGACGTTCGGCCATGCCGTCGTCGCCTGGCTCCTCGTGATCCCCTTCGTCGGCGCGATCACCTTCTTGACCGCCCGTCCGATCCTGCGGGCGCTGGTGCTCCGGCTCCGGCTCGCCGCGGCGAGGACGGACGCCGACGGCGCGGCGTGACTCCGAGGGGATCGGCCGCCGCACCCTGCCGTACACTGGAGGCATGGAGCTCCCGACGCCGCTCGAACCGGCGCCCGAGACTCTCCCCGGCGGCGGCGGGCGCGCGCTGTACTGCAAGCGCGAGGACGTGCACGAGCTCGGCGCGTTCAAGTGGCGCGGCGCGCTGCCGACCGCGCGGGCCTACAAGGAGAACGGCGCGTCGGCGGTCGTCACGGCGTCCACCGGAAACCACGGCGCGGCCGTGGCCTGGTCGTGCAAGGAGCTGGGCCTGCGCGCCATGGTCTACGCGCCCGCCGGCGCCTCGCTCGCCAAGCTCGCAATGATCGACCGTCTCGGCGCCGAGATCCGTCTGATCGGCACGGATCTCGACTTCGCCAAGGACGAGGGCAAGCGCTTCGCCGCGGAGTCGCGTCTTCCGTTCTTCGAGGACGGCGTGGAGCCGACCCAGTTCGAAGGGTACGGCGTCATCGCCGACGAGATCCTGGACCAGCTCGCCGGCCACCCCGCCGCCGTCGTGGTCCCGGTCGGCAACGGCGCATTGATCGGCGGCATCGGCCGGACGCTGCGCCGCCGCGCGCCGGAGACTCAGGTCGTCGGCGTCGTCGCGAAGGACGCTCCGGTCATGGCGCTGTCCTTCGACGCGGGCGCGCCGGTGGCTTGCGAGACGATGGCCACGTTCGCCGACGGACTCGCGGTCCGCGTCGCGATCCCCGGCGCGGTGGAGCTCGTCAACGGCGTGACCGACCGCATGCTCCGGGTCTCGGAGCGGCAGATGGCCGCCGCCGTCGGCGACTACGCGAGGGCCGGCCTGCGCGTCGAGGGCGCCGCGGGTGCAGCGCTCGCCGCGCTGCCGCAGCTCTCCGACGTCGACGGACCGATCGTCCTTCTCGTCACGGGCCGCAACATCGACGACGCCTTGTACCTGCGCGCGATCCAGGAGCCGGAGATCTTTCCGGTTTCGATTTTCAGATTTCAGATTTTTGGATTTGAATCTCCCCAACGGCTCGCCGCAATCCAAAATCGAAAATCCAAAATCTAAAATTGCTCCTAGACCGGGAGACGACCGCTCAAGTCAGCTCTGCCGTCAACAGGAACTTCGGCGGCGTCCGCCACCTCGTGGCCTGCTCGTAGGCGTGCGCGATGCGGATCAGCGTGGGCTCGCTCCAGGCTCGCCCGAAGATGGACATCCCGACCGGCAGCCCCAGATAGGAGCCGCACGGAAGGGAGAGATCCGGGTACCCCGCGACCGCCGGCAGCGAGGAGCTCCCGCCGACGCCGTAGTCGCCGTTGACCAGGTCGATCAGCGTCGCCGGGCCGCTCGTCGGCGCGATGAGCGCGTCGAGCTTGTGCTTGTCCATCGTCTTGTCGATGCCCTCCTTGCGCGAGAGACGGCCGTCCTTCGCGAGCGCATCGCGGTACTTCTTTTCCGTGAGAGGGCCCTTGGCCTCCGCCTTCTCGAAGATCTCCTGCGCGAAGTAGGGCATCTCGCGCGCGCGATTCTCCTGGTTGAATCGGATCAGATCCGCGAGCGTTCGATGCCGCAGAGCCGCAGGGAGTCCGGCGAGGTAGCGCGTTCAGGCCGGCCTTGAACTCGTAGAGGAGGACCTCGAACTCGCTGTCGTCGAACTCGCCGACCGTCTCGACGTCGGCCGGATCCACGATGACTGCGCCGAGCTTCCGGAGCTCGACGAGCGCCTGCTCGACGAGCGCGTCGGCCGCGGGCGACTGCCCATAGAGCTTCTTGCGAGGCACGCCGATGCGCAGCCCCTGGATGCCCTCGCCGAGCGACCTTCGTGTAGTCGAGCGCCGAGCGACCCGTCGCCGCCGCCGCCTTGGTCGCCGCGTCGGCCGCGTCGGGGCCGGCCAGCGCGGTCAGCAGGATCGCCGCGTCGGCCACGGTGCGGCCATCGGCCCCGCCGTGTCCTGCGTGTGCGAGATCGGGATGATGCCGGCGCGGCTGACGAGCCCGACGGTCGGCTTGATGCCGACGAGGCCGCAGTTGTTGGACGGCGAGACGATCGAGCCGTCCGTCTCGGTGCCGACCGCGACCGCGCAGAGGCTCGCCGCCGCGGCCGCCCCGGAGCCGGAGCTCGATCCCGACGGATTGCGATCGAGCGCGTAGGGGTTTCGCGTCTGGCCGCCGCGGCCGCTCCAGCCGCTCGAGGAGTGCGTCGAGCGGAAGTTGGCCCACTCGGAGAGGTTGGTCTTGCCGAGGAGGACGGCCCCCGCCTCGCGCAGGCGCTTCACGACGTGGGAGTCGGCCGAGGGCTGCGCGTCGACGAGGGCGAGCGAGCCCGCGGTCGTCTGCATGCGGTCCGCGGTGCCGATGTTGTCCTTCACGAGCACCGGGATCCCATGGAGCGGGCCGCGCACCTTGCCCGCCTTGCGCTCGGCGTCGAGCGCCTGCGCGATCGACAGCGCGTCGGGGTTGATCTCGAGAACGGATCGAAGAGCCGGACCGTTTCCGCCGCCGCCGTCGACCGCCTCGATCCGGGCCATGTACTTCTCGACGAGCGAGCGCGCAGACTCCTCGCCCGACTCCATCCGCTTCTGCAGGTCCGCGACGGTGGCCTCCTCCAGCGCGAAGGCGGGCACGGAGGCGCCCGGGACCGCCGGCGCGGAGGAAGCCGCCGCGTGCAATGGGCGGGTGAGCGCAGCCGCGCCGCCGATCGCCGTGAGACGCAGTAGGGATCGCCTGTCGAGCTCGCCGGCCATGGTCACCTCCGAAAGCGTGCGGAAGGAATATCACGCCGGGGCGCTCCTCCGTGACAGCCGGGGAAGTTCCCACTACCATCGCCGCAACTTGTCCGACCGCCGTTGCCTGCTCCTCATCGCGGCGCTCGCCGCGCTCTGCGCCTTCTACCCGGCGCTCTTCGGCGAGCGGCCGGCGCCACTGCAGTCGTCGGTCCTCCTCGTGCCGGATCCCCGAGAGCCGCACAACCGCAACGGCGAGCTCTCCGACGTCGTGACGCAGTTCGTGCCGTGGAGCCGCGCCGTCGCCGCCGCGTATCGGAGGGGGACCCTTCCGGCCTGGTTTCCGGCGAATGGCTGCGGGGCGCCGCTCTGGGCCAACCCGCAGGCGCAGGCCGTCACGCCGACGACGGTCTTCTTTCTCTTTTTGCCGATCGCCTGGGCCTCGGCCGCCGGAGCCGCGGTCAAGCTCCTCGCGGGGGCCGCGGGCACGTTCCTCTTCGCACGGCGGCGGGGGCTCGGCCGCGAGGCCTCGCTCTGGGCGGCGATCTCCTACGGCTTTGCGCTCCACGCGGCCACGTGGATGCACTTCCCCCACACGTGGCCCGTCGCGATGCTGCCTTTCACCCTCTCGGCGCTCGATCGCACGGCGCGCGGCGAGGCCGGCGGATTCCGCGCGACGTGGATCTCGGTTCTGCTGCTCCTTCTCGGCGGCTATCCGGAGACCGAATTGCTCGCGGCGGTGTTCGGCGCGGCGTACTTCGCGGCGGTCGCAACATCGCAGCGCGTCGCGCCGCGTGAGCGCCTCCGGCGGCTCGGCCGCGCCGCCGGGGCTTCGCTGCTCGCGCTGGGACTCACCGCCGCGTACACGCTGCCCGCGGCGCAGGCGCTCGCGCGCAGCGAGAGATCCGCACGGGTCTCGCGCACCCAGGCGCCTCCGGCGCCGCTCCGGGTCGGCGACGTCGTGCGCCCGCCCGAGTACTGGGAGATCGCGCGGTTCTGGGTGGTTCCGGAGGCGCAGGGGAATCCGCGCGACGGGGACATGTTCGGACCGTACTCCTTCGCGGGCCGCACGTCGGGCTACGCGGGCATCCTGGTTCTCGCCTTCGCGCTCGCGACGTTCGGTTGGCGGCGCGCCCCCCGACTCGTCGCCGGCGCGCGGGTTGGCGCACTGCTCACCGCGGCCTACGTCCTCTGGTACCCGCCGCTCGTGTGGCTCCTGCATCGGGTGCCCGGCGTCCGGGACATCGCCGCGCGCCTGACCACCAATCGGGCGTGCACGATCCTCGTCCTCCTCCTCGCCCTCCTCGCGGCCTGCGAGCTGGACCGGCTCATCCGCGGGGGACGCTCCGCCCGTACGATCGCGGCCTGCGGGATCGTGCTCGCCGCGCTCGCGGTCGTCGCGGTGGAGTTCGCGCGAGCCGCGGAGCGTCCGCCGGTCACGCCCTGGCGCATGGTCTCGTTCGCGCTTCCCGCGCTCCTGCTCGCGGGAGCGATCGCGCTCCTGTCGAGGACACTCACGCCCGGGCGCGCCCGCGCGCTCGCGCTGCTCGTCGTCGCGGGCACCGCCCTCGATCTGCTGCGCATCGGTGCCCGCATCAATCCCGGCACGCTTCCCGACGAGGAGTACCCGCTCACGCCGGCAGTTCGCGCCTTGCGCGACGCCTCGCTCGGGGGGCGCTTCGCGGCCGCGGACGCCGTGCTGACCGGGATGGCCTCGGCCTACGGGATGCAGGACGTCCGGATCCTCAATCCCGCGGGCCCTGCCGATTACGAGGACGCGCTCACCGCGGCTGCGGGCTATACGGGACCGCTCCAGAACACGCCGCGTGTGACGCGTCTGGACGCACCGATCCTCGACTTCCTGAACGTGCGCGCTGACGCGGGCTACGGAGTCGTACCCGTCCGCCGCGAGATGCCGGCCGCGATTCTCCCCTCGCGGCTCGTCGGAGCGGCCGACGACGGCGATCTCCTCGCGCGCCTGCGCGATAACCCGGACTTCGTGGGACGTGCTCTCGTCGTCGGACCCGACGAGTCCTTCGCCGGCCGCGCCGAGATCCTCTCCGTCGTCCGGCCGCGGCCCGAGGAGATCCGCGTGCGTCTGCGGGCCAACGCGCCGCGCGTCCTGGTCGTGCCCGAGACGACCGACGGCGGCTGGACGGCGGAGAGCGGCGGAGCGAGGCTGCCCGTCTTCCGCGCGAATGGAGCGTTCCTCGCGGTGCGCGTGCCGGCCGGCGAGGCGGAGGTCGTCTGCCGCTATGTTCCGCCCGGGCTGCGCGCGGGAGCATGGATCAGCGCCGCATCGGCGGCGATTCTTCTCGGAGTCCTTGGGGTCGCGGCTGCGGTCTCCAGGCGTCGCTGACGCGTCGGATATTCCTCTCACGCACGGCTAGAGGCCGTTCTCGCAGACGCCGCGTGGGGTCTCCAGCGCGGCGCTCTCCGGCAAGAATCGGATCACACAGTGGTTCGTCATCGCGAAAGTCGCCCTGACCTCGAGGGCGTCGATCTCGTGCTCCAGCTCGGGCCACACGGGACACGAAGCGACGACCAGCCACGCGGGGCCGTGAACGGCGGCGCCCGTCCGCTCGAGCGCCACGCCCGGCGCTCCCTGGTGTTCGTCCGTCCAGTAGTAGCCGAGGTTTCGAAAGGCCCAGCCGTTGGCCGCGATGAGGCGCTCGCCGGGCCGCACGTGGTCCCGAAGGTACTTCGCGACCGCGTCCCAGCGCGGCCGGCCATGGTCGTAGTACTCCACGAGCGTGCGCGCGTCATAACCCACGATCCCGCAAAGCGCCAGGACCGCCAGCCAGCGGCCGGCCGCGGATCGCGCGAGAAGCGAGATCGCAAGGCTCGCGAGGAGCACCGCGCCAAGCCAGCTCGGCAGGAAATGGCGCACGGCCGGGTAGTGCGGCCGCAGCCGCATCACCACGATCGAAGCGATGCTCCCGACCAGGAACCAGCAGCTCGCCACCAGGGCGGACCGCGAGGTTCGCACGCGGCTCAGGCCGAGGACCACGAGGAGCCAGAAGAGCATCGATCCCAAGGAGAGCGGCTCGATCTTCCAGTCCCCGGTGCCGAAATCCTGGAGGTGCTCGATCAGCCATGCCCCATCGAGTCTCTCCGCCGGCATCGGAGGAGGCTTCCGCGCGACCACGACGACGGAGGCCAGCCACGGAAGGTACCCGAGGACCCAGCCCGTCAGGATCATCGGCATCCGACGCCACAACGTTCCCAGGGACTCGCCTCGCTCCACGAAGACAAAGCTGACGCCGACGAGCATGGCGACGAGCCCGGCGAAGTACAGCGTGTACATGGCCGCGAGGACCGACAGGAACCAGACCGCGGCGGCTTCCTTGCGCGGTCTCTCGCGGTAGGACTCGAGTGCGGCGACGCTCGCGGTCAGGAAGAAGAGTCCCAGGGCGTAGGGCCGGACCTCCTGCGAGAAGCGAACGTGGATCGGCGAGGCACACAAGAGCAGTCCCGAAGCGAGGCCTGCCGGTGCGCCGAACCAGCGGCCGGCGAGGAACATGAGCAGCCCGATGCCGGCGGTCCCGGCGAGGACGCTCGGCAGCCGACGGACCCACTCCGTCGCCCCCAGCCGCGTGAGGAGCGCTTGAGCCAGATAGTCGAGCGGCGGATGAACGCCCTCGTGGAAGACTTCGACCAGCATCTGGCCGACCGGCAACCGCGCAAAGCGCACCTCCTGGATCTCGTCGTTGCTCAGTGAGAACCGCCCGAGGGCCAGACAGCGCAGCGAGAGCGCCGCGGCCAGAATCAAGGTCGCCGGGAGCCTCGGCAGGGTGGCATCGCTTCGGACGGAGTGCATCACATACAAGAATAGGACGCGCCGGCCCAGGGCTCCTTGGGCGGCCGACGGTCTCTCCGTGGAAAGATGCCATGGTTGAATGGAGAGCCTGATGAAGACCGTTGGATCGCGCGGCGTTGGCAGCGACACGGACGGCGCATCTCTCGCGTGCGCGCCCTCGCTCCGGAGGCGCCGGTGAGCCTCCGGCAACGACTCTCCCGAGGACTCCGGCGGGCGGCTGCGGCCACCGACCCGCTCCCGGGAGGGGCCAACGACTACAAGGCGACCTGGAACCACGAGGCCCGCATCGACGCGCAGGACGCGGTCCTCACGGGAGCGACGCCGGAGTACTTCGAAGGAACGGCCCGAAGAGACGCCGAGAGAGTCCGGAAGCACCTGGGCGGACGGAAGGACGGCAGCGTGCTCAACATCGGCTGCGGCATCGGCCGCGTCGACCTCTATGTGGCGCCGCACGTCCGCGAGCTTTGCGCGATCGACGTCAGCGGCGAGATGCTCGCGCGCGCGAAGGAGCGGCTGCGCGGCTGCCCGAACGTCCGCTTCCTCGAGGTCGGAAACTGCGACTACCTCGCCGGGTTCGCGGACGGAACCATGGACCTCGTCTTTTCCTACCTCGTGCTGCAGCATCTCGAGAAGGCGGACGCGGTGAAGTACATGCGCGAGGCTGCGCGCGTGCTCAAGCCCGGCGGCTTCTTCGTGACGCAGTTCCCCAATTACCTTTCACCGGAGTACGAGAAGATCCTGCTCGACGAGAGCGACGTCGCCGACCGCAGCCCCGGCCGGGTGCGGCCCTACACCGAGGCCGAGGTCCGCCGGACCCTCGCCGTGCTCGGCTTCGAGATCGTCGAGCTGTCCATCGAGGGCGGCCGCGAGGGCAACGCCGAGATCTACGTGACGGCGAAGACGCCGTCCTGAGGTCGTCGCGACGACGCGAAGCGCCTGAAGTCGTCGCGACGACGCGAAGCGCCTGAAGTCGCCGCGAAAACGCGACCGCATGAGGTCGCCGCTCGCCTCCTCAGCGTCGGATCAGCGTCGCGGCGAGGACCTCGGCCCGGGCACCGCGCTCTACACAATTCGGATCCCGGCGGTAAAGCTCTCCCGTCAGAGTCTTGCCATCGGCGCCGGCCGACAGGTCGACGAAGAAGTCCGCGTAGGGACTCCGATCGCGAGGCCCGATCGGCGTCCAGAGCATTGCGAGCGGAAGAGTCTGCAGCCTCGCGCCTTCATACCCGCAGACGATCACCCCCCGCGTTTCCCCGTCCACCGTCAGGGTACCCGAGACCTCGCCCATCGCCTCGTTTCCTCCGCCCAGTCGATAACCGTGGTCCTCGAGCGTCAGGTGGATTCGTGCGGTTCCTCCCGGAGTCCCGCAAACCGTCCTCGAGCCCGTTCCTTCCCAGATTCCCTTCAGCACAGGCGTGTCTTTGCGAGCGCTGGAAGCCCGCGTCACTACGGGAGGCGGAGCCGTGGGCATCGGCGCCGGCGCGGCGGCTCCGAAAGCAGGCGTCACGCGGACGGCCGAGATCTCGCCGAGCGGCCGCGAGTTTCCGCATTCGCTCTGCAGCTCGAGGTCCAGCATCGGCTTCGGAAGGAGATGCCGGGCATAGGCGGCGCAGACTCCCTGCACGATGCGGGCTCTCAGGTCTGCCGGGTCGTGAAAGCCCTCGATGTGCTCGAGCTCCCGCGGGTCGGACGGATCCGGGAAGACGATCGAAACGCTCGGGAGCCGTTGCACGGAGACGTGCTTGGCCAGCTCATAGGCGGCGCGCTCGATCTCCACGTTGCCGTCTCCGTAGACGCAGCGCCCGGCGACGAAGGGGTCATGCAGCACCTCTCCCACGAGAATCGTGTGCAGCGCATCCGTGAGCCTGCCCTGCGTGTGGAAGAAGACGATCACGAACTTCTGCGCTCGGAGGCCCGCCGCAAAAGCCTCGCCGACCGTGGCGAACGACGGCGTCCGGGACTCTCCTCCCGGCGTCGCCGCCAGGACCGCCACGCACAACACGGCGATGAGCCCCGCGGCCCTCAGACGCGCCATGGTCCCTCCACCGCGACCGGACGGGAATGATCGCGCAGATCCTACATCCTTCTAACCGAACAGGTGCTCGATCGACCGCGCGTAGTAGCGCAGGAGCGGAAGCTCCTCGGGGACCGCGCCGTAGAGTCCCTGCGCGTCCGCCTCGACCAGGCGGCGCAGCGTCAGCATGCGGAGTCCCACCGCGATCGCGTAGTCCTGGTCTCCGCGCGGGACGTAGACGTGGGCGCCGCGCTGCTCGAGCCCCTCGATCTCCTCGAGCACCCGGCCCTTCAGCTCGAGCTCGCTCCAGCGGCGCTGCGGCTCGCGCACGAAAATGGTCGCGACGAGCGCCACCGGGACGACGGGGATCACGCGCGCGACCTCGGCCATCAGCTCGCGGGCCAGCTCCTCGAGCCGGCGGGAGTGCTCCTCCTTCGATAGGGCCGGAAGGTCCGCACCCCGCCGCCGCAGCCAGCCGGCGAGCGAGACCGGTGAGCCGAAGTTGACGCAGGCGTAGCCGAAGCGGTGCCAGCGGTTGCGCGCGCGCAGCCATGCGTTGCGGCCGAGGAAGCGCAGGCTGTGGCCGAGCGCGCCGGCCGTTCCGGGGCGGTCGGCGGACGGGTCGAGGCCGAGCAGCAGGCTGCGATCCTCGAAGGTACGGTCGTAGTTGATCCCCACGGGCACGAACACGATGTCTCGGGGCCCGGCCGGATCGAACGCGCGCAGCATGTAATCGAGGATGCCCAACTTCGGCGGCCGCAGCCGTCCGTCGCGCGAGAGGCCGCCCTCGGGAAAGACCGCCTGCGTGACGCCCGCGGCCGTTGCCATCGCGACGTAGCGCTCCAGCACCTTCCGGTACAGCGCGTCGCGCGAGTTGCGGCGCACGAAATAGGCGCCCATCGCCCGGATCAGGGTCTGGAGCGGCCAGATGCGCGCCCACTCGCCGACCGCGTAGGAGAGCGCGGTCCGCTCGGCGGCGAGGTAGCCGATGAGGACGTAGTCCATGTTGGAGCGGTGGTTCATCACGAACACCACGGTCGAGTCCGGAGGAATCGCCGCGAGCGCCGCCTCGTCGGCATAGCCCAGGCGGACCCGGTAGAGCGAGCGCGCGACGGTGCGCGCGATCGCGTAGCCCACACGGAAGTAGAGGTACGCGTTGAACGCCGGGACGATCTCGCGCGCGTAACGCTGCGCCCGCGCCATCGCGGCCGCCCGGGGCATGTCGGTCTCGCGCGCGACCGCCTCGGCGGCCTGCTGGACCTGGGAGTCGTAGAGCAATCGGTCGATCAGGACCTCGCGCTTCGTCAGCTTGAAGGACTGGATCCGGATCTTGAGGCGCGTGTTGAGCTCCTCGAGAACGCGGTTGACGCGCCGGCGCAGGATCCAGCGCACGCTCGGGAGGAGGAGCCGGTCCACGGCCGCCCACGCCGCGAGCAGCGCGAGCAGCAGCGCGAGCCAGAGCGGGAGCGAGATCGTGGAGTGGATCGGAGTCCTCGACGTCCTTTAGGAAAGCAGAAGCATAGGATGAGACCGATGCGGAGACGCCACGTCTTCGTCACGGGAGCCACGGGCTACCTCGGCCGCCGGGTGATCCCGCGGCTCCTCGCGCGCGGCCATGCCGTGCGCGCGCTGGCGCGGCCCAAGTCCGCTTCGCGGCTCCCCGTAGCCGCCGGCTGCGAGGCGGTGTCGGGGAACGCGCTCGACGCGGGGAGCTTTGCCGCCCGCATCCCGCCGTGCGACACGCTCCTCCAGCTCGTCGGCGTGGCGCACCCGAGCCCGGCGAAGGCTCCGCTCTTCCGCACGGTCGACTTGGCCTCCCTGCGGGCGTCCGTCGAGGCGGCGGCCGCGTCGGGGATCTCGCACTTCGTCTACGTCAGCGTGGCGCATCCGGCGCCGGCCATGAAGGCGTACTGGCAGGCGCGCGCGGAGGGAGAGGAGATCCTGCGCGCGAGCGGCCTCCCGGCCACCATCCTGCGCCCGTGGTACGTGCTCGGGCCGGGCCACCGCTGGCCCTATGCGCTGATCCCGTTCTACTGGATTCTCGAGCGGCTCCCGCCGACGCGCGAGGGCGCGAGGCGCCTCGGCCTCGTCACACTCGCGCAGATGGTCCGCGCGCTCGTCGCCGCGGTAGAGGCCGCATCGCCGCCGGCCGCGGTCGCCGCGCGTCGCGTCGTCGAGGTGCCGGAGATCCGGGCAGCGTCTCTCGCGCCGGAGGCTTCTCCTACCGCGTGACCGTCCGCGGCCCGACCATCCCCGGACACGCGAGGTGCGCGACGAAGGTTTCGAAGTTGGACCCTCGGCGTCCTGACCCACCGCCCACGCCTCGTTCGGCCCGACGGAGACGACGCCGGTCAGCTGGTTGATCGCGTCGCTCGCATTGGGGCTCCCGGAGATCACGTTCCAGGTGAGACCGTCCCAGTGCTGGATCAACGTCAGGATCTGGACTCCGTTGTCCCAGAATCCCACGGCCCACGCGCTGCCCGCGGCCGTCCCCACGACGCCGAAGAGCTCGTTGTTCTTCTGGCTGCGGTTGGGGCTGTCGACGACGCTCCAGACGCTGCCGTTCCAGTGCAGGATCGAGGTCTGGTTGACCTGGTCGACGCCGAAGAGGGCGAGGTGGAAGCCCACGGCCCAGACGTCGTCCTTCGAGGTGGCCGAGACCGACTGCAGCTGGTTGACGAACGAGCCGACGTTGGGCGCTTCGACGTTGGTCCAGTGCTGGCCGTCCCAGTGCTTGATCAGGTTCACCTGGACGAAGTCGACCGAGTCGAAGCCGACGGCCCAGATGTCGTCGGGAGCCACGACCTCGATCGCGGTGAGCCATCCGGCCGGCCCGTCGTCCGCCGTCGACATGTCGGTCCACTGGACGCCGTCCCAGTGAAGGATGAGGCTCTGGCTGTCGGAGAAGTCGGCCGTCTTCCCGACCGCCCAGACGTCGCCGGGCCCCGCCACGGCGACGCCGAAGAGCTCGTCGGTCGACTCGCCGCCGCCCGGCATCGTGGGATTGGGGCTGTCCACGACGCTCCAGCTCGTGCCGCTCCACGTCTCGACGAGCGTCGTGCTCTGAGGGTCGAACGGGTTGGCGCTCGCCGAGAAGCCCACCGCCCAGACGTTGCCGGCTCCCTTCGAGTCGACGGCGGTCAGGAAGCTGTTGGGCTGGGGCCCGTCGGGCGTCGCGACGATGTTCCAGCTTCCGCCGGTCCAACGCTCGGCGAGGGTGTGCCGGTCGGTCCCGTCGAACGAGCTGCCGACGGACCACATGGTCGCTCGCGGAGATCGCCGTGATCGCGCCGAGGGTGCTGTCGCCCGACTCGAGGTTCGCGCTCGGGAACGTGTTCCAGATCGAACAGAAATGCGGCGAGTAGCCGAAGTGCGGCTGCTGCGCGGAGACGAAGGCGGGAAAGATCAGGAGGAAGACGAGGCAGAGCACCGGGTACGCCGCAGAGGACCATCGGGGACGTGACATGAGGCGACTCCTTCGTTCGCGCTCGTGCGCGTTCAGAAGGCGGCATTCTTTCCCGGCGCCGGAAGGGTTCCGGTCGTTTAAGCCAACCCTAATCCCTTCGCATGCCCGGGCGATAGCATGCGCGGCATGAACCCGGCCGGCGTATCGGTGCGCGAGTGGAAGCGCGGCGAGCACACGATCTCCACGGATCCGGATCGACTCGATCGTTCCGTCATTCACGGCTATCTCCGCGAGTCCTACTGGGCGAGCGGCATGCCGCGCGAGATCGTCGACGCGGCGATCCGGAACTCGCTTCCGTTTGGCCTGTACGACTCTAGCGGCCAGATCGGCTTCGCGCGGGTGGTCACCGATTTTGCGACGTTCGCCTACGTCGCCGACGTCTTCGTCCTTCCCTCCCACCGCGGCCTCGGTCTCGCCGTCTGGCTGATGGAGGTCATCCGCGCGCACCCGAGGCTCCAGGGCCTGCGCCGCTGGGTTCTCGCGACGAAGGATGCGCACGGGCTCTACCGCAAGACGGGGTTTACCGCGCTGGCGGAACCGGGCCACTACATGGAGATCCTGGACCGGGACGTGTACCGGCGATGACGGACGCGAAGGACGGGAACGACAAGGCCCCCTCCAACTGGTTCGAGGGCTTCTTCTCGGGCCTCGCCGTCGAGTTCTGGCGTGTCGTCGTTCCGGAGGCGGTGACGGCGGAGGAGGCCGCGTTTCTCTGGAAGCACCTCGCGCTCTCCCCGGGCGGCCGCGTCCTCGACGTGCCGTGCGGGCACGGACGGCTGTCGCTCCCGCTCTCCGCGCGGGGCTGCGCGGTGACGGGCGTCGACCTCTCCCCCGAGTTCCTGAAGGCCGCGGAGGACGCGTCCCGCCGCGCGGGCCTCGTCGTCGCCTGGCGGCGCTCCGACATGCGAAGCCTTCCGTGGCGCGCGCGCTTCGACGCGGCCTTCTGCATGGGCAACAGCTTCGGATACCTGGACGACGCGGGCAACGCGGCCTTCCTCGCGGCCGTGGCGCGCGCGCTCGTTCCCGGAGGCCGCTTCGTCCTCGACTTCGGGCAGGCGGCCGAGTCGATCTTCCCGAGGCTCGAGCCGCACCTCGAGATGGAGACGGGCGGGTTCCGCTTCGCGGAGGAGACGCGCTACGACATTCCGGCGGCGCGCATCGAGAACGTCTACATGATCGCGAAGGGCGGGAAATCCGAGAGGAAGCTCGCGTCGCAGCGCGTCTACCTCGCGAGCGACGTCTGGCGGCTGCTCGAGGAGGCGGGCTTGGAAGTCGTCGCCGCCTTCGGCTCCTCCGCCGGGGAGCCGTACGCGCTCGGCGCGCACCGGTTGCTCAGCGTCGCCCGCAAACGCGCGCTCAAGGCTGCCCGGAAGCGCGCGCCCGGCGCGAAGCGCCGCCTCACGGCCGCGCGGAGGGGGACGCGAGGACGCGCACCAGCGAGACGACGCTGATCGCGGCCCAGCTTCCCTCGAGCGCGATCAGCCCCAGGTTGCGCGCCTCGACCGCGAAGTAGGTCAGGATCAGCGATCCGAGGAGGTTCAGCACCAGGTACGCCGGCGCCTCCGGTCCGAGCTTGCCCGCCTGCTGCATTCCGAACGCCGCCAGGATCATCGCGGCGCCAATGAGCGAGACGGCCTGGCCAATCATCGTCAATCTCCTTCCGGCCCGGGCGTCTCGCCGGGGGCCTCCTGGTTTTGCGGAACCGGGTAGCAGCCGAGGACGAGCCGATGGGAGCGGCCCCGGCCCGGACGGCTCGAAGCGGACGCCGGCCGCTCGGGCGAGGTGTGTCGCGCGATGACCTCGACGACCGCCTGCCTCAGCGCGTCGACGAACCCGGCGCGCTGCTCCGGCGAGTCGAACCGGAACTGGGACTTGATCGAGACCGTGCTGACTCGCTGGCCGCGGCTGCGGGCCTCCTTCTCGACCCTCGAGACGTCCAGCCGTACCTGCTCGGACAGGGCCAGCAGGTAGTCCGCCGAGGCGGTGTCCTCGATGGCGCGCCAGTCGGGAGAGAGGCCCCCCAGGATCTCCGGGGAGAGAATGTAGGACCGCGCGGTCGCCACGTAGCGCTGCTCGAGCAGGTTGCGCCTGCGCCGCCGTCCGGCCGGTCGCAGGAACCCGGCGCGGGCGAGCTCACGGACGTGGTAGTTGACTCGTTGACGGGGCAGACCCAGCCGGCGGGCGAGCTCCGTAGCGGAGGCCGGCTCCTGGGCCATCCGCACCAATCGCAGCCGCAGAGGATTCAGCAACGCGGTCGCACGGCGTGGGCTGTCGATGCTCTCGAGCGCGGTACGGGCGGCGCCGGGCGCGGCGGCTGACATGACAATATTATTTGTCTAGAAAGTTAAACTTGTCAATAATGGAAGCCGAATGATCCCAAGCCCTCACAAACCGCGTATTTCCTGCCATGCACAGCAAAACCACGGCTCGGCAGAGCCGCGTCGCTACAATCGGACAATGCCCATGACGACCCCAGGCGCTTCCGGAGAGATCTAGACCATGGCACGAATTGGCCTGACCGGAGGCGGATTTTCCTCGCGTGCGGCGAAGGCCGAGCGCCCCCGGGGCGGCGGCCGGCTGAGGCCCGAGGAGGGCTCCGATAAGGACAACAAGAAGTCGAAGTCGCTCCCCCTCTCCGTCCTCGCCCGGGACGCCATGGAGCTCGTCCGCGCTCGGAGGGGCCGGCTCGCGCTGGGCTTCGGCCTGATGGTCGTCAGCCGGCTCTGCGGCCTGGTCCTCCCGGGCGTCACCAAGGTGCTCCTCGACGACGTCATCGGAAAGCACCGCAAGGAGCTCCTCGTCCCGATCGTGCTGGCGGCGGCCGCGGCGACGCTCATCCAGGGAATCGCCGGCTTCTCCCTTTCGCAGGTCCTCGGCAAGGCCGCCCAGCGCTCGATCACGGAGATGCGCCGGGCCGTCCAAGCGCACGTGGGACGCCTCCAGGTGGCCTTCTTCGACCAGACGAAGACGGGGGTCCTCCTGTCGCGCGTCATGACGGACGCCGAAGGCATCCGCAACCTCGTCGGGACCGGACTCGTCGAGCTCGCCGGCGGCTCGCTGACGGCGATCTTCGCCCTCGCGATCCTCTTCTACTTACTCGGCCAAGCTCACGCTCATCGCGCTGGCGGTCCTTTCGCTCTTCGGCCTGGTGCTGCTCTACGCCTTCAAGACCCTCCGCCCGCTCTTCCGGGAGCGCTCCAAGATCAACGCGGAGGTCTCCGGACGCCTGACCGAGTCGTTCTCGGGCGTGCGCGTGGTCAAGGCCTACCGCGCCGAACGGCGTGAGGCCCTCGTGTTCACGGAGGGCGCCCACCGGCTCTTCCGCAACGTCGCGCGGACGATGACGGGCTTCTCGGCGGTCTCGGCGTTCTCGACCCTGCTCCTGGGGGTCGTCGGCGTCTCGATCATGTGGGTCGGGGCGCACGAGATCGAGGCCGGCCGCATGACCGTGGGATCGTTCGTCTCCTTCACGCTCTACCTGGGGCTCCTGGTCGGGCCCGTCGTCCAGATCGTCTCGATCGGCAGCCAGGTCACGGAGGCGTTCGCCGGGCTCGAGCGGATCCGCGAGCTGCGCAACGAGCTCGCCGAAGACGCCGGGGACCGTCTGCGCGAACCGCTGCCGCGCCTGGAGGGGCACGTCGAGTTCCGGGACGTCGTCTTCGAGTACGAGAAGGGCACACCGGTTCTCCAGGGGATCTCCTTCGCGGCCCGGCCCGACACGGCGACGGCGCTGGTCGGGCCGTCGGGTGCCGGAAAGAGCACGATCATCGGGCTCGTCGCGGCCTTCTACCGGCCGACGTCGGGCACGATCCTGGTGGACGGCCGGGACCTCGCGAAGGTGCGCCTCTCCGACTACCGCTCCCAGATCGGCGTGGTCTTCCAGGACAACTTCCTCTTCGACGGCACGGTCTTCGAGAACATCGCCTATTCGCGGCCCGACGCGACCCGCGAGGAGGTGCTCCGCGCGGCCGCCATCGCGCATTGCGATGAGTTCGTCGAGAAGCTCCCGCAGAAGTTCGACACGATCGTGGGCGAACGCGGGGTCAAGCTCTCGGGCGGCCAGCGCCAGCGCGTCGCGATCGCTCGCGCCATCCTCGCCGACCCGCGCATCCTCATCCTCGACGAGGCGACCTCCTCGCTCGACAGCGAGAGCGAGGCGCTCATCCAGGAGGGCCTCGCCCAGCTGATGAAGGGACGCACGACGTTCGTCATCGCGCACCGTCTCTCGACGATCCGCCGCGCCGACACGATCCTGGTGGTCGAGGACGGGCGGATCGTGGAGCGGGGGCGGCACGAGGAGCTGCTCGCGCGGGGCGGGCGCTACGCGGACTTGTACAACCGGCAGTACGGGCTCGAGAGCAACCTCTTCCTGAACCCGGGAGAGGCCATCCAGGTCGAGGACGACGAGAAGGTCCCCGTCGCCGCGGCGGACGCGGGCGCGGTGGGAAGGCTGCCGCTGGTCGGAGGAGGCGGGGGAAGCGGGTAGCGAGCCGCTCTGTCATTCCAAAGGCCGAGAGGGGTTTGTCATCCGGAGGGCCGAAGGCGACCACCATCGGCAAACCCCCGCCAGTACGCAACGCCGGGGCCTGCCGGCGGTAACCCCGAGGGACCCTCTCGAGTCACCCCGGCCCTGAGAAAGGGGTCCCTCGGCGCTCACGCGCCTCGGGATGACAGGCTCAGACAGTGACGAAGGGCTTTCGCCCCGTCGGCCCCGTCAGTCTCTGCGCCCCCCATGAACCGGAGCATGAACAGGAACAGGTTGATGAAGTCGAGGTATAGCGAAAGCGCGCCCACGACCGCGTAGGCGCCGTACTGGCCCTCGGGAAGCTGCGCCGCCATCACCTTCAGCCGCTGCGAGTCCCAGGCCGTCAGGCCGGTGAACACGATCACGCCGATGATCGAAATCCCGAACTGGAGTCCGGGAGAGTGCCAGAACATGCCCACGACCGACGCCAGCACGACGCCGATCAGCCCCATGAAGGCGAACTGCCCGACCCCGGCGAGGCTCCGCTTGGTTGTGGAGCCGTAGAGCGCCAGCGCGCCGAACATCCCGGCCGTGACGAGGAACGTCGTCGCGATCGAAGTCCCGCTGTACGCCAGGAAGAGGAAGGAGAACAACACGCCGTTCAGCGCGGAGTAGAGGAGAAACAGGCCCGACGCCGCCGCCGGCGAGAGCTTGTGGACCCGAGCCGACAGGAAGAACACGAGACCGAGCTGGCCGATGGCCAGGGCGAAGAAGAGGAACCGGTTCGTCACGAGCCCCTGCACGATGGAGGGCGAGCTCGCCACGGCCATCGCGATCGCGGCCGTGATGCCGAGCCCCACGAACATCCAGCCGTAGACCCTGCGCAGAAACGCGGTGGCGCGCTCGGGCGACAGGGCTCCGGCGGAGGTGAAGGCGGAAGCCGGCGTCATCTGAAAGTTGTCCATGATTGCACTCCTCCCGAAGTGCCGATCTTATCCGGGATGGAAACGGCAGGCGGGGGATGGGAATTCCGCGCGGCGACCCGGAACGCTCCCCCACCCTGTCATCCCGAACCTGAGCGAAGCGAAGGGAGGGACCCCTCTCCAGTCAATGCATCGGTTGCAAGGGGTCCCTCGCTGCGCTCGGGATGACAGCAAGGCGACCCGAGACTTCACCCCGCTGTCATCCCGAACCTGAGCGAAGCGAAGGGAGCCCCTTTTCCAGTCAATGCATCGGTTGAAAGGGGTCATCGTCGCTCCGCTCCTCAGGATGACAGGAAGGCGACCCGGAACGCTCGCCCACCCTGTCATCCCGAACCTGAGCGAAGCGAAGGGAGGGACCCCTCTCCAGTCAATGCATCGGTTGAAAGGGGTCCTCGTCGCTCCGCTCCTCGGGATGACAGGAATGGGCGCAGGCGACGTTAATTGACCTTCAGCCGCAGCCTCTGGAGCGCGGCGAGGGCCATGGGGTCCCCGGGGTTCTCGCGCAGGGCGCCCTCGAACTCCGCGAGCGCCTCCGCGATCTGGCCGCGGGCGGCGCGCAGGCGTCCGAGGTTGAGGTACGGGAAGTGCCGGGGGTCGTAGCGCGGCGCGACCTTGGCCTTCTCGAACCACGGGATCGCCTCGTCCCATTCGCCCTGCTCCATGAGGTAGCAGCCGATGTCGTTGTAGGGGTTGCCGAAGCTCGGGTCGGTTGCGATCGCTTTGCGGCACTCCTCGATCGCCTCCTCGTGCCTCCCCGCGAACGAGTACGCCCAGCCTCGGAACGTGTAGGCCTCGGCAGTCGGTTCCGTCTCGAGTGAGAGCGTGAAGAGACCGATCGCCTCCTCCAACTCGCCCGCCAGAAGGCGCGCGGTGCCCTCCCGCCACAATTCCAGCGCGCGCTCGGATCCTTCCCCCATCGCTCTCCGATTATCCAATACAATTTCGCTCGAGACCTCTTGAGCGACGAACGCAAGTACCGCCATCGCGGCTACCAGGATTCCGGCTCGGATTCCTCGGGGCGTCGCCCTTCGGGCCCGCGGCCGCCGCGCAACGACGACGGCGCACCGCGGGGGCGCGGAATCGATCAGGACAAGCCCGTGGTCTTCCGCTGCAAGCACTGCGGCGAGCGCGTCCTGGACCTCGACTCGATCGGCCTCGAGGCCGTCTGCCGCAAGTGCGGCGCGTCGCTGCACTCCTGCAGCCAGTGCGCGAACTTCGACACCTCCGCGCGTTTCGAGTGCGCGAAACCCATTCCCGCGCGCATCGCCTCGAAGAAGGCGAAGAACGACTGCACCTTCTTCGCGCCGGCGAAGACCTTCGACCTGACCGGCAGCCGCGCCGTCGCGACGCCCGACGACGCAAGATCCGCGTTCGACGCGCTGTTCAAGAAAAGCTGACTGAGCGCGCGAGGAGTCCCGGACCTGGAGCCGTCATCTTTAGGCGCGTGAGCGCCGAAGGATCCCGCGCCTGATCGAGAGGGCGGTGCTTCGAGCTCGGGATCCTTCGCTTCGCTCAGGATGACGGCCAAGCGGCTCGAGCCCTGACGTCAGGCCCTCTCCGCCATCCTCTTCGCCTTCCTCAGCACATCCCGCAGCATGCGCTGCGTCAGCTTTCCCGTGAAGGTGTTCTGCTGGCTCGGGTGATAGGTGCAGACGATCCGATCCTCGCCGACGACGCTCACGCTCCCGTGCGCGAAACGCGGCCGCGGCTTCGGGATCGCCGCGCCCTCCTCCGCCAGCACCCGCAGGCACGCGTCGAAGGCGAGCGCGCCGAGCGCCACGAAGACGCGCGGGCGCGGGAGGAGCGCGGCCTCGCGAGCCAGGTACTCTCGACAGGCGTCGAATTCCTCGGGCGTGGGGCGATTGTCCGGAGGCGCGCAGCGGCACGCGGCCGAGACCAGCAGACCCGAGAGTCTGAGGCCGTCGTCCCGCGAGACCGACCTCGGCTGATTCGCGAGGCCCACGGCATGGAGCGCGTCGAAGAGGAAGTTGCCCGACTCGTCCCCGGTGAAGACCCGGCCCGTGCGGTTGCCGCCGTGCGCCGCCGGGGCGAGGCCCACCATTAGGATCCGCGCGGCGGGATCCCCGAACGCGGGCACCGGGCGCGCCCAGTAGCGCTGGCCCGCGAATCTCCGCGGCGGGTTCGCGGCGGCTTCCTCGCGCCAGGCGACGAGGCGGGGACAGCGCCGGCAGGCGACGACCTCGCGCTCGATGCGCGCGAGCCGGCGCGCGCCGTCGTTAGTCCCGCCGATACGTCCCCATCGTGTTCGCCTGGGCGAGGACGTGGCCCTGCATCGACGTCTCGACCTGAGCCTTCGTCGAGCCGGGCGGCAGGTTCAGGAGCGTGTCGAGTGCGGAGAGACGGAACTCGTAGTGATGGACGCCGTGCCCGCGCGGCGGCTGCGGACCGCCCCAGCCGACGTCGCCGTAGTCGTTCTTGCCCTGGACTCCGCCCGTCTTGGGCCGCTCGCCCTTGTCGACACCCTCCGGCAGCCCGGCGAGGGACGCGGGGATGTCGAAGTACACCCAGTGCACCCACGGCGTCTCGCGCGGCGCGTCGGGGTCGTCGCAGACGAGCGCGAAGCTCTTCGTGCCCTGGGGAGCGCCGGACCAGGAGAGTGCCGGCGAGTCGTCGGCGTGATCGCGCGCGTTCTTGTCGGGAATGGGTTTGCCTTCAGCGAAGGCGGAGCTCTGGAGCTTCATGGCCGGATCCTCCGGATCAGGTCTCACTTCTTGGCGGGCAGGGCCTTGGGCACTCCCATCGCGCGCCACCGCTTCTTGTTCTCCTCCCACTCCTTCTCGGCGCGCTTCCGGTTGACGGCGGCCGCTTCGGCGCGCCGGTCGTCCTCACTCGGAGAAGGCGGCGAGGCGGGTTCGGGATCCGGAGTCTCGGGGGCGCTCTCGGGTTCCTTCGTCTCGGTTTCCGTCACGGCCGACAATTCTAGCGTCTCGCGGGCGTAGGGGCGGACCCCTGGGGCCGTACGCAGGCGGGGGCGAGCCCGCCCTACGATAGCCCTCGGGCGGGACGGGCCTCCCGTACCCATCCGCCGCGAGACGCACTCGTCTACTCGATGATCAGGCTTCCGATCATCCCGCTGTGCTGCTCGGGATCCCCGCCGCAGTCGTTCTGCGTGCAGACGAAGGGATAGGTGCCGCGCTGATAGTCCTGCGGCGTGAAGCCCGTGATCTGGAAATCGTGGCCGGGCGAGATGTCGTCGGTCGAGGGCAGCCCCAGGTCGCTCACGCCGGAGAAGCCGTGCTTCGGGTTCGGCGTGCCCGCCACGTCCACGTTGTGGAAGATGAGCGTGTAGGTCACGCCGACCTTGAGGACCAGGGGCGGGGAAATGGGGCCGCCGGGATCGAAGTTCCAGGCGCGGACCGAGACCATCACCGTCTGCGGTCCGCCCGGCGGCGCCGGGTCCTCGGCGCCGACCACGAAGATGGGATCGGTGGTCGCGTTGTCGATGACCGCGGCATAGCTGAAGAGCGCGGGGCCACCGCCGTCGGCGGACACGAGGACCACCGCGTTCTCCGTGGCCGTGGAGGAGGCGCCGACCGCGGCGAAGACGTCGTTGATCTGGGCGCCCGTGCGCGGCGCGAGCGGCGCCGCGAGCTGCGTGGAGCCGAGCAGAGTCCCTCCATCGTACACACGAAGTGTCGGCGTCGCGGGTGCGTCGCCGGGGTTGTACACGCCGACGTTGGTGCGGAAGCCGGCGCCGGCACCGCCGTTCCGGATCGCCGTCAGCACGGTCGCGGGGAACGCCGCCGCGAGGGGCAGGCCCGGCACGAACATGCCGACGGTCGGCTGGGGCATCGTCGAGTAGAGCCGGCTGCTGACGACGAGCTGTCCCGCGGTGCCCGAGTGGCTGAACTCGATCGCTCCAGCCGTGTTCGGCTCTCCGAAGAGCGAGGCGCAGACGTCGTCGAAGGCCTTCGACTCGCGCGGCGCGAGGGTGAAGGTCTGGACGGAAGGGGCGCACGCGCCGATGAAGCAGCGGTAGTCGGCGGTCACGGGCAGGGAATCGGAGTAGGAGGTGTTGAACGCGCGGACGTCCGAGTAGAACGGCGCGAGGCCGACCACGGAGGATGCGGCGGTCAGGTAGACGGTCTCGGCGGACGCGCTGCCGGCCAGCAACGCCAGCACCGTCGCGACGATCCGGACCCTTCCGCGCAGGGACATGCCTCACCCTCGCGGATTGGACGAGGGACGGAGGGGATGCGTTGACAGGCTACGGCGTTACGTTGACGGTCCCCTGCATCATCACTCCGTGAACCAGGCAGAAATATGTATAGACACCCTGGCTCGCGAAGATTTGGGTGAAGCTCGCGCCGCTTGACCCACCCTGCATAGTGCCTGAGTTCCAAACCAGATTGGGAGGGCCGACCGGACCCGGAACACAGACATTCGAGCAGGTTCCTGAGGTCGTGGAATGGAAGGTCACTCCCGGAGCCCATTGCCACTCAACCGTCTGTCCCGCGGTGATGTTCGAGGTGGTTCCACCGTCTTGGTCCAGGAACATGGGGTTGCCCATCGAGTCGATGATTCCCACCTGCACGATGTGATTCGGATTCGGCGTCGGAGTCTTAGTGCCCGTACGCGTCGCCGTTGGCGGCACCTGGGTCGCCGTTGTCGTCTTAGTAGGCGTCTGGGTGCGCGTCGGTGTCGTGGCCGTCGGCGTAATTGTCGGAGTGGCCGACTTCGTGAACGTCGGCGTGATGGTCGCCGTCTTCGTCACAGTGAACGTCGCCGTCGGTGAGGAAGTGTTGGACATCGTCGGTGTGATCGACGGCGTCTGCGTGATCGACGGTGTCTGGGTGATCGTCGGCGTGAGCGTGATCGTGGGCGTCAACGTGATGGTCGGCGAAAGAGTGATCGTCGGTGAGAGCGTAATGGTCGGCGAGAGCGTGATCGTCGGGGACAGCGTGGTCGTCGGCGACGCCGTGGGAGTCCCCAGCGTCGGCGTGGACGTGTTGGTCGGCGTCGGTCCGCCGGGCGTATTGGTCCGGGTCGGTGTTCCGGCGATCGCCGTGGAGGTCGGTGTCACGAAGGGGGAGAACTGGTCCGGCGCCCCCTGGACGAAGATCGGATCGGCCGTCCGGTTGTCGATCACGGCCGCGTAGGTGAAGACGGGCTGCGTCGAGAGCACGACGATCACCGCGTTCTCGATCGAGAGGTTGCCGACGCCGGCGGTCTCGAAGAGGCCGTTGACCTGGACCCCCGAGTGCCCCGGGACCGAGCGCGACACAGGCACCCCGAGGCGGTTGCGGACCGCGTCGTACAGGGTGAAGGTCGCGAGCGCGGCGGCGTCGCCGGGGTTGAAGAGCCCGACATTGGTGCGGAAGCCGGTCGGCGGGGTCGTCAACGGATCGTGCCGGATGGAGGTCAAAACCGACAGCGTCAGCGCCCGGGCGGGCGGCTGCCCCGGGATGAACATGCCGACGCTGTTGAGCGGCGCCGTCGAGTAGAGCCGGCTCGTCACGACGAGCTGTCCGGGATCGCCCGAGCTGTCGAACTCGACGCCTCCGCCCGTGTCGTGCGCGTTGAAGGCCGCCGGATCCGCCACCATGTCGTCGAACGCCCGCGACTGGCGCGGAGCGAGCGTGAATTGGATCGTGGGAGCCGGCGCCGGACAGCTGCCGATGAAGCACCGGTAGGTCGCGGTCACCTGCACGCTCGAGGTGTAGGAGGTGTTGAACGCGCGCACGTCGGAGAAGAACGGGTTCAGCCCGACGAGCGACGCCGCGGCGGGCAGCGTCACGACCTCGGCCGACAGCACGGGCGCGCCGGCGGACACGAGAGTGAGTACGTGCCCAAGCGCGAAGACGGTCAGGATGCGCGCGCGAATACCCATCACCCGGAGGCTAGCCAAACACCTTTGCCCGGGGCAATGCAAGACGTACCACGAGGCGCCGTCCGTTCCGGAGGGACGGCGCCCCTCGGAGGATCTACGGATTGACGATCACCGTGCCGTGCATGCCAGAGCCACCCGGCGCGCCATGCTGCGTGCAGTAGTACGGGAAGGTCCCAGGAGTGTTGAACGTGACGTCGAAATGGGCCCCCGTGTTGAGAAGACCGGAGTCCGTCCACACGTTCGTGTCCGAGGTCACCGAGTGCCCCGAGGCCGCCCACTGCCACTCCACGGTCGTCCCGGCGGTGATCGTCGTCGTGATGGTGCCGCTCGTCGAATCCTGGAACGTGTGTACGCCACCCGGAGCGACGGTGACCGTATGCACTCCAGGAGGCGTCGTCGGCGTCGGTGTGTGCGTGATGGTCGGAGGGACCGTGATCGTGAAGGTCCGCGTGGACGTCACGCTCGAGACCGTCGGCGTGACCGTCGCCGTCGGTCCGGCCTGGGTCGGGGTGATCGTCGGCGGGACTGTAATCGTCGGCGTCGCAGTCAGGCCAGGCGGCGTCGGCGTCCGGGTGGACGTGCGCGTCGCGGTCGCACCCATGGGCGCCGTCGGCGTCCGCGTCGGGGAGGGGCCGGGCGGGGTCGGCGTCGCCGTGAGCGCCGGCCCGGACTGCGTGGGAGTCGGCGTCGCGGCTTCCGGCGGCTGATTCCGGGCTCCCTGGACGAAGATCGGATCGGCGGTGCGGTTGTCGAGAACGACCGCGTAGGTGAAGATCGGCACATTCGCGGTGACGACGATCGCGGCGTTCTCCGTCGCGAGCTCAGCCTGGCCGCCGGCCTCGAAGATTCCCGAGATCTGGACGCCCGAGTGCGCCGGCACGGTGCGGACGATCGGCGGTGTGATCTGTTCGCCCGCGTTGAAGATCGTAAAGCTCGCGGAGGCGTCGGCGTCCCCGGGGTTGAACGCGCCGGCGTTCGTGCGGAAGCCCGCGGTGATGCCGTTCAAGGGATCGTGGCGGATGGACGTCAGGACCGACGCCGTGAAGGCCTTCGGAGCCCGCAGGCCCGGGATGAACATGCCGACGGTGTTTTGCGGCGAGGTGGAGTACAGGCGGCTCGTGACGACGAGCTGGCCGTCCGCACCCGAGGCCTCGAACTCGACGCCGCCGGCGGTGTCGTGCGCATTGAACGCCGCGGCATTCGCCACCATGTCGTCGAACGCCTTGGACTGCCGCGGCTCCAGGTGAATCTGCAGCACCGGCGCCGCCCCGGGACACGGGTTCCCGATGAAGCACCGATACGTCGCCGTCACGTCGAGCGCGGCGTCATAGGAGGTGTTGAAGACGCGGACGTCCGAGAAGAACGGGTTGCCTCCCTGGATCGACGCCGCCGCGGGCAGCGTCACCACCTCGGCCGTGAGCGAGGCGGCGGCCGCGCCCAGGATGAGGGCGAGCGCGACGGCCCCAAGCGAGGGCCGAACCCGAATCCTGGACATCGCGAACCTCCGAAATGAAAAGGGCCGCTCTCGCGAGCGGCCCGATGGAATCAAGCGATCCTAGGGGTTGACCACGACCGTTCCAGCCATCATGGTTCCGTGCACCAGGCAGTGATAGGGGAAGCTTCCGGCGGCAGTGAAATGAAAATCGAACGTGTGACCCTGATTGTTGATGCCCGAGTCCCAGACGAGCGTATCCGACGTCGTCGAGTGAGGACTTCCCTGCCAGACCCAGTGCACCGTGTCTCCCACGTGGATGGTCGTCGTGTGCGTACCGGTGGCCACGTCCGTGTAGACGAGGCCGTCACCCCCCACGTTGACCGTGGCGGTGATGCCGGCAGGCGCCGTCGGCGTCGGCGTAGCGGCGCCGGGCGGCGTCGGCGTGGGAGTCGCGACGGCCGTGACCGGGACCGGCGTGATGGGCTGCTGCGGCTGGTCCGCGGCGCCGACCACGAAGATCGGATCGGCCGTGTTGTTGTCGATCACCACTCCGTAGCTGAAGACCTCGGAGTCCGCAGAGACCACGATGACCGCGTTCTCCGTGGTCGCCGAGCCCGCGCCGGCCGCGTCGAAGATGCCCGACACCTGTAGGCCCGTGTGCCCGCCCACCGTCTTCGTCACGGGGTTACCCAGCTGGTTGGTTCCACCGTCGAAGATCGTGAAGGTCACGTTGGCCGGGTTGTCCTCGGGATTGAAGACCCCGACGTTGGTCCGGAACGTCCCCACTCCGCCGGTCGCCTGGGTATGCCTGATCGACGTCAGCACCGTCGTCACGTGCGCGTCGGACTCGTCCAGACCCGGGATGAACATTCCGACCGAATTCTGCGGAGAGGTCGAGAACAGCCGACTCGTCACGACGAGCTGACCCTCACTCCCCGTGAACGCGAACTCGACTCCTCCGGCCGTGTCGTGGGCATTGAACGCCGCCGCATCCGCGACCATGTCGTCGAACGCCTGCGATTCGCGCGGCGCGAGGTGAATCTGCAGAACCGGCGCCGTGCCGGGGCACGGGTTCCCGATGAAGCACCGATACGTCGCCGTCACATCCAGCGCCGCCGTGTACGACGTGTTGAACACCCGCACGTCCGAGAAGAACGGATTCCCACCCTGAATCGACGCCGCCGCGGGCAGCGTGATGACGTCCGCGCGAAGCGCCGCGGACGCGAGGAGCGAAGCAATGATGACGAGAGCCCTGCGCATGGTTCCACCTCTCCAGTTCAGACCCCGCAGCGTAGTCCCCGCGCGAATCGGAACCCCCCAATTTAAGAAGCCTTTAGCCTGCAAGAACCAAACCATATAATCCCCGCCCACCGTGCCGCCCCGCCCCTCTGCCCACGACGCGCTCGAGCCGCTCCGGCGCGGGGCCGTCGACCTCATCGACGAGGCCGACCTGGCGCGCAAGATCGCGAAGGGGCCGCTCACCGTCAAGGTCGGATTCGACCCCTCCGCCCCCGACATCCACCTCGGACACACCGTGGTCCTCCGCAAGATGCGTCATTTTCAGGACGCCGGGCACCGCGTCGTGTTCGTCATCGGCGACTTCACCGGGATGATCGGGGACCCCTCCGGAAAGAAGACCACGCGGCCGCAGCTGACGCGCGAGGAGATCGAGGAGAACGCCCGCACCTACACGAAGCAGGCCTTCAAGATCCTCGACGAGGAGAAGACCGTCATCGAGTTCAACGGACGCTGGCTGAATGCGCTCGGCGCGGCCGGACTCGTGCGGCTCGCCGCGCGCGTCACCGTCGCGCGCATCCTCGAGCGCGACGACTTCCAGAAGCGCTGGAACGCCCGGCAGCCGATCGCGCTCCACGAGCTGCTCTACCCGCTCGCCCAGGGGTACGACTCGGTGGCGCTCAAGGCGGACGTGGAGCTCGGCGGGACGGATCAGCTCTTCAACCTCCTGGTAGGCCGCGACCTGATGCGCGCGGAGGGGCTCGATCCGCAGGTCGTGATGACGCTGCCGCTGCTCGTCGGCACCGACGGCGTCGAGAAGATGTCGAAGTCGCTCAACAACGCCATCGGCGTTCTGGATTCGCCGACCGAGATGTACGGCAAGGTCATGTCGATTCCCGATGCGCTGCTCTGGAGCTGGTTCGAGCTTTTGACCGACGCGCCGGTCTCCGAGATCGCGGCGAAGCGGAAGGCGATCGAGGCCGGCGCGAACCCGCGGGACGCGAAGGCCGAGCTCGCGCGGACGATCACGGCCCAGTTCCACGACGCGAGCGCGGCCGCCCGCGCGGAGGAGGACTTCCGGAAGGCGTTCTCGCGCGGCGAAGTGCCGGCCGACGTCGAGACGCAGGAGGTGTCCGCCGAGGGGGGCGCGCCCGCGGCTCGGACGCTCGTCGCGGTCGGCCTCGCCGCCTCCATGCGCGAGGCGCGGCGGAAGATCGACGAGGGCGCGCTGCGGGTCTACGGCCCCTCGGGCGAGCCGCGGGAGGTCCGCGATCCCGAGGAGAAGCTGGCGGGCCCCGACGCGGGCGAGAGTCTCGTCCTGCGCCTGGGGCGCCGCTTCATTCGCGCGACCTGGAAGCGATAGGCACCGGGCGCGTCGGCGCCTTCGCATCGCCCGAGGCGTCCGACGCGGCCGCCGACGCCGAGGACGCCGGGGACTTGGCCCGGGGCCGGCAGGAGCGGCAGATGCCGCGCATCTGGTGCGTGTGCGACAGGAGGACGAACCCGTGCCGCAGCGCGACCTCGTCCTGCAGCGCCTCGATCTGAGGCTCGAAGAATTCGATCACCTTGCCGCAGTGGTCGCAGATCAGATGGTCGTGGTGGTCGCCGGCGCGCAGCCGCTCGTAGCGATAGCCCGCCTCCCCCATCCGCAGCCGGCCCACGATCCCCGAGTCGACCATCAGCTCGAGCGTCCGGTAGATCGTCGCCCGCGAGATCTTCTTGTGCTTGGCGCGCAGGCGCACCAGCAGCTCGTCCGCCTCCACGTGCTCGTGGCGCGAGAACAGCTCGTCGAAGAGCGCACGGCGCTCGGAGGTGAGCTTGAGGTCCCGCCGCTCCAGGTACTTACGGAAGATCGTGAGCTCGCGCTTTTCCATGTCGATCGACTCCCGGACGCAGTGATTGCGACTGCGTCTCAGTTGCGGTATTCTCTCCGTCCCCCCGCCGGGAGTCAAGCGGGGCCGACGAGGAGCTTGGCATGTGGCAGGGATTCACCATCGCGCTGCGGGAAGGCATCGAGGCGTTCCTCATCGTCGCCCTCACGCTCTCCTACCTGCGGCGGACCGGCCGCGCGGAGCTCGCCCGCGCCGTCTACGCGGCCGTCGGCGTCTCGGTGCTGACCTGCGCGGCCGCCGGCTGGCTCTTCTCGAAGGCGGCCAACCAGTCGCTCTGGGAGGGCGTGCTGGCGCTCGCGGCCGCGGCACTGGTCGGGAGCCTGCTCGTCTACATGAAGCGGATCTCGAAGCACTTGAAGCGCGACCTCGAGGAGCGGCTCGAGTCGCGCGCCGCGCTCGGCAGCAGCCAGGCCTTCTGGGGCATCTTCGCGTTCTCCCTCCTGATGATCACGCGCGAGGGCATGGAGACGGCGCTCCTGATCGCGACCGCCTTCTTCCAGCTCAAGTCAACCGCGGTCCTGACGGGCCTCGGGCTGGGGCTCCTCGCGGCGGGCGCGATCGGCGTGCTCTGGACCCGCCTGGGCAAGGACGTGGACCTGAAGGCGATCCTGAACGTGTCGGCAGTCTTCCTCGCGATCTTCCTCGTCCAGCTGATCCTCTACGGTATCCACGAGCTCGCCGAGGCGCGGGTCTTCCCGTCGTCCCAGGCGATCCACGACGCGACCGAGATCCTCGGGCCCGACGGCGTCATCGGCCACCTGCTGGCCTACGCGCTCGCGGTGATCCCGTCGTTGTGGTTGGTGCGGCTGTGGTGGAAGCGCCGCCAAGGCGCGGCGGGACGGGCCTCGGTCAAGACCCACGCGGCGTAGGCGTCGGCGTCGGCGCCGACACAGATTTCGCCGAGGTCGACACCGGAGTCACCGTCCGGCCGCCGCGGCCCGAGGAGAGCATCGCCGCGATAACCTCCTCCGAGATCCCGGACGCGCGGAGTTTCTGGATGTCGTAGGTCGAGAGCGAGTAGGCCACGTTCTCCCGCTGCACCTTCGCGAGCAGCTCGTCGTTCGTGGCTCCCCGGCTCTTGAGGCGCATGATCTCGAGGTACGGCTGCTCGACGGGCCGGGGCGTTCCGACGTAGGGCTGATCGGGGACTCGGGCCGCGGGAACGGGCGGCTTCGGCGTCGGCGCCGCGGGCGCGGCGGTCGGCTCGGACGGCCCGGCCGAAGTCGCCGGCGTCGTCCCGCGGGTCGCACAGGCAGCGACGAGCACCGCCAGTGCTCCCGCCACGGCGATCGCCATTCCGACGGTCTCCCCCGATGCGCCCGCTCGCCGCATTTGCGAAATCATCCCTCCCGGCGCTGGGCTCGCCCATCGCGGCCTCCGCGTCGTGGGGCAATCTAGCACCACGCAAAACGGTCTTGACTCCGCCGTCCGCCCGACCATATGTTTGCGATTGAGACTGAATCTCAGTCCAAATTGGAGGAGCGGATGCGGCGGGTTTTCCGAGGCCGGTGGCTGGCGAGCGTGGGGCTGGCGTGCGGCGCGATCGCGCTCTACGGCTTCACGCTCGCGAGCTCCGTTTTCGAGCTCTACGTCTCCTCCTCGACGAAGCAGCGCGCGGGCGCCCTGCGCAACGGCGCCGAGGAGCTCTCCGGAATGGTCCTCGGAGACGGGGACGTCGATCCTCTCGCCGCGTTCCTGCGCGCGCTCAACGAGGACTACGACTAATGTTCGCGGCCCTGGCCCTCTGCGGAAGCCTGGCGACGCCGCAAGAGGTCGTCGCGGCGCAAGGGACACCGCCGCCTCGCGAGCTGGTCGAGCGCCGCGTCGCCTCCATGGGCACGAGCCTGGACATCGCGATCGTCGCGCAGAGCCGCGATGCGGGCCTCGAGGCGTCGGAGCGGGTCGTCGCGGAGGCGCGGCGCGTCGAGGATCTCCTGACGACGTGGCGCCCGAGCCCGCTCGCCCGCCTCAACGCCGCAGCCGTGGACGAGGAGGCGGCGGTCGGCCCCGAGCTCGCGGCGGTCCTGGCGGAGGTCCTGCGCTGGGCCGCGCGCACCGACGACGCCTTCGATCCCACCGTCGCTCCGCTCATGCGCGCCTGGGACCTGCGCGGAGCGGGGCGGATTCCCTCTCCTGCCGAACTCGCCGAGGCGGTCGCGGCGACCGGGCCAGGACACTTTCGCGTGGAGCCCGGCGCGGGACGCGCGGCGCGCCTTCACCCGCAGGCCGGGATCGACGAGGGAGCCTGGGGGAAGGGCTACGCGCTGGACCGCGCGGCCGATTTGCTCCGCGCCGCCGGCGTCCATGACGCGCTCATCGACCTGGGCGGCCAGGCGCTGGCGCTCGGCCACGACGCCTCTTTCACCGACTGGGAGATCGCCGTCGCCCACCCCCGCGACCGCGAGAGGCCCATCGTCATGCTCTCGGTGACGGATCTTTCGGTTTCCACCTCCGGCAACTCGGAGCGCGGACGCACCGTCGGCGGGCGCCGGATCGGCCACGAGCTCGACCCCCGCACCGGCAGGCCCGCGCCGGATTTCGGATCCGCCACCGTGCTCGCGCCGTCGGCTCTGATCGCCGACGTCCTCTCGACCGCCTTCTTCGTGCTGGGCCCCGAGAAGGGTCTCGCGCTCTCGGAGCGGCTGCGCCGCGAGGGCGTCGCGCAGGAGGTTCTCTTCCTGGTCGACCGCGGCGACGGCGCGCGCCTCGACGCGCTCGCCTCTCCGGGATTCTCGGCTCACCTTCTCTCGGCCGACCCGGCGACCGTCGAAAGGACGCCCGGCCTCACGAATCACAGACCTTAGAGGAGGAAGTCCCATGTCTCTCATTCCGAGAGGGCTGACCGTCTGCGCGTGGCTGCTCGTCGCCGCGGCGGCAACCGCTCAAGCCCCGACGCCCACGCCGGTTCCCGGCTCCGGCTCCGTCGATGAGCGCATCCAGAGGCTCGAAAAGCTGCTGAACGACACGCGCGCGGAGATCGCGGCGCTCCAGGCGGCCTCCGCCGGCGGCGCAACCGACGCGAAGCTGGCCGAGATCCAGCGGCGCATCGACATCCTGGCGCAGGAGATCGAGGCGATGAAGATGGGCGAGGCCGCGCAGGCAACCGCCGCCGCGCCGCCGGCGGGCGAGACGGCCGCGGGCGTGCTGGCTCCGCCCGCCGGATCCGAGGCCTCCGCTGTCGCTCAGCGCATGACCGCGCAGGAGACCGCTCAGCGCTTCGGTCTGGGACTCTCCGCCGCCAAGGTCTACAACCGCCAGAGCGGCGTCTCGATCGGCGGCTACGGAGAGGTCACGTACAACCACTTCGCCACGAGCAACCAGAGCGGCGAACCCTCGGGCGGCGAGGACCAGACCACGGTGGCCCGCGCCGTCGTGTATCTCGGCTACAAGTTCGACCGCCACTTCGTGCTCAACACCGAGATCGAGTACGAGAACGCCGTGGTGGCCTCCGACAAGGGCGGCGAGGCGGAGGTGGAGTTCGCGTACATCGACTACATGAACTCGCGGGCCTTCAACGCGCGCGCCGGCCTCATGCTGATCCCGATGGGCCTGGTCAACGAGCAGCACGAGCCGACGGCCTTTCTCGGCGTTCGGCGGCCCGACGTCGAGGACGTCATCATCCCGTCCACGTGGCGCGAGATCGGGCTCGGCGTCTACGGCGAGGCCGGCCCGTTCACGTACCGCGGCTACATGGTCAACGGCCTGAACGCCGCGGGCTACTCCGCCGACGAGGGAATCCACGAGGGATCGCAGGAGGGCTCGAACGCGCTGGCCGAGAACTGGGCCTTCACCGGGCGCTTCGATTTCGTCGGGGTGCCGGGGCTCACGGTGGGGGCGTCGCTGTTCACCGGCAATTCGGGCCAGGGGCGCTTCACGCCCTCGGGTCAGGAGGTTCACGGCCTGACCACCGTCGTCGACGCGCACGCGGACTGGCGCTGGCGAGGGCTCTGGCTGCGCGGCCTCTACGCCCACACCACGATCGACGACGCGGCGCTCATCAACCAGCTCAACAACTTCGAGGGCGACGAGTCGATCGGCAAGACCCAGTACGGCTGGTATCTGCAGGGAGCGTTCGACCTGCTGTCGATCGGCTCGGGCAACTCGAAGGCGGCCCTTCTCCCCTTCGTGCGCTACGAGGAGTACGACACGCAGCACGAGGTTCCCGCCGGCTACGAGCGCAATCCCGAGAACCACATCCACGAGCTGACGCTGGGCCTCTCCTACTACCCGATCAGCCGGCTCGTCCTCAAGGCGGACTGGCAGCAGAGACACAACGCCGCGCAGACCGGGGTGAATCAGTTCAACGTCGGACTCGGATACATTTTCTAACGTGCGACGACGCCGCGTCCTTCTCCTCGCTTCCGTTTCGGCCGCGCTCGCGATGCTTTTCGCGGGCGCGGCCGCGACGCTTCAGGCCAAGGTCTTCCTCACACAGGAGGAGGCCCTGAAGCTGGCCTTCCCGGGCGCGTCCGTCGCGCACGAAACCGCGTTCCTCACTCCCGAGCAGCAGAAGGCGGCGCAGAGGCTCTCGGGCGACGAGGAGCCGCCGTCCGCGCTGGTCAACCTCTACGTCGCGACGAAGGACGGCGCACCCGCCGGCACGGCCTACTTCGACACGCACCTCGTGCGGACGATGCCGGAAACCATCATGGTCGTCGTCGACCCGGCGGGCGCGATCGTGCGCATCGAGGTGCTCTCGTTTCTGGAGCCGGAGGAATACATGCCCCGCGCGCGCTGGTACGAGCAGTTCGCCGGGAAGTCCCTGAACGAAGAGCTGTCGACCAAGCGCGGCATCCATCCCGTCACCGGCGCGACACTCACCGTACGCGCGACGACAGACGCCGCGCGGCGCGTGCTCGTCGCTCCATCGGATCCTCCACGCGAACGCCGCTCCGGCTCCGACTCCGCCTCAGACTCCGATGAGCGCGCCGACACGGACCCCTCCGCGATGAAGCGCTGGGAGGCCTGGTGGAATCACGCCGCGCTCACCGCGATCTCCGTGACGGGCCTCCTCTACGGGGTCTTCAAGTACTGGGTGCCGGGCTCGGACCCCGATTCGCGCGCCGGCCATCCGCTCCAGCCCCTCTGGCTCAAGTCGCACCTTCTCGTCGCCCCGTTCGCGGTCCTCGGCGTCGGGTTGCTTCTGCGCCGCCACGCGCTCGCGCGGATTCGCAGCGGGGAGAAGAACGGTCGGCGCACGGGCATCGCGATGCTCTGGATCTTCGCGCCGCTCGCGCTCACGGGATATCTGATCCAGGTCCTCGTCGAGCCCGCCGGCATGCGGGCTGCCGGATACACGCATGCGGCGTTGGGCCTGCTGTTCCTGCTCGGATACGCCGTCCATCCCAAACGCCGGACTCAAGCGGATACGGGAACGGATGAGTAGGCGGGTCTCACCTCCACCGAATCTGCGGCTTATGACCTAAAACAGGAACGTCATCCCCGCGTTGAAGTTGGGCTTCTCGTCCTGGATCCCGTACAGCCACTCTCCGACGGGAAACTGGGCTCCCAGGCGCAGGACGATCCCCTTGGCCACGTTCACGAGCACGCGCGGCGTGATGTAGAGGACGCTCCCGCCGGTGTTCGGATCGAGCTCGCCCGAGAAATCGACCTGGTCGCGTCCGGCGTGACGGAAGTTCATCTCGACGACCGCATCGAAGACCTCGGAGAGCTTGCGCTCGTAGGCGACGCTGGCCATCGCGATGTTGCCGTACTTGTACCCGAAGTCGTTGCGCCCCGTGCCGCGGTACTGCGCCGAGAGGAAGATCGACGAATCGAGGTCGAACAGATAGAACCCCGAGAAGCCGCCGAAGAGATCGGTCGAGCCGGTCCCGGGCTGGGCATGCTCGTCGACGCGCACGCCGTCCTTCCGGACGTCGTTCAATCCCCACGGGGTCTTGACCCCGAAGACCGCCGAGACCCACGCGCGCCGGCCGAGGCCCGGGCCGAACGGGGAGGACCAGAGGCTGACGAGTCCGTAGAACTCCGGATCCGAGAGGCCGAAGGTCTTGGTGACCTCGACGTCGTCGCCGTTGGTCTCGGTCAGATCGCGGTGGGAGAACGGAAGCCGCGCGACCAGGAGGAACCGTTCGCCGAACGAGTACGAGAACGTCGCCGTGAAGCGGTTCTCGATCTCGGCGTCCGTGCCGCCCTCCTCCGTCGCCTGCGATTTTGAGAATCGTTCCCAGTCGAGCGCGAGATGAAACTCGCCGGCCGAGTAGACGTTGGTGCCGAGCGCGTTGAAGGTCGGATCGCTGCACCGGCAGATCGAGCAGGCGCTCGCGCGCGCCGGCGCGAGAAGCAGACCGGCCGCGAAGAGAAAGCAAACCGCGAGGACGCGGAGACGAGGCATCCGAGTCTCCTTTCGAACGGGATGCCGGCGGCGAAAGCCGACGGCTCGCAGACGTCAGGAGAGCGGAAGCGGGACGTGGTCGGGAGGCCGGGCCAGGGCGTCGCAGAGCGCGCCCGAAGGAAGCGTGGTGGGCGAGACGCCGCTCTCGGGCGGGGCGAGCGGCGGAAGAAACGCGAGGACGGCAGGCTGCGACGACGGCAGCGGGGCCGCGGCGGGCGAGTCGCCCGCAGGGCACGAGGAGAGGACGACGCCCTGCACCGCGCCCGACATCGGACAGCAGGCCGCGCCGGCGGCCACCTTCGCGGCGTGGCCGCACACCATCGCGCACCGCCGCGCGTCCGCGTCGGGGTCGGTCCCGGCCAGCCTGAGGACCGCCGGAGCGATCAGCAGGAAAGCCGCGAGGGCGCACGAGAGGCGTCGCACGGGGCCGATTCTATTCAAGTCGCGGGCCGCGCGTGCTCTCAGCCTTAGCCAGCCCTCACCTTCGTGTCCGAACGCAAACGCCTCCGGATGAAGGACCTCGGCGACGATTTCGAGCGTCTCGAGGAGCCGGGGCCCGGGCCGGTTGAAGTACTGGTTGGATTCGGCCAGGTAGACGCGGCCGTCCCGCACGGCGCGCAGAGCGGCCCAGCCGGGACGCTCCGTGAGCAGCCCGATCTCGCGCTCGACCCGCGCGAGCGGGAAGCCGCACGGGAAGACGAGGAGGACCTCCGGATCGGCGGCGCAGAGCTCCTCCCACTCGATCCCGCGCGAGTGCGCGCCCGAGACGCCGAGGACGTCCGTACCGCCGGCCATCGCGATGAGCTCCGGCATCCAGTTGCCCGCGGTCATGAGCGGCGAAAGCCATTCGATGGTGGCGACGGTCGGTCGGAACGGAATTCCGCGCAGGGCCGCGGTGATGGCGTCCATGCGGGCGCGGAGGCTCGCCACCAGGCGGGCTCCGCGCCCCGGAGCGCCCAGAGCCGAAGCGACACGGGCGATGTCCGCGAAGACGTCCTCCAGGCTTGCCGGGTTCAGCGCGACAAGCCTCGGCCTCTCACCCGACCACTCCGAGAGCGCCTCCTCCACCTCCTCGAGCGAAACGGCACAGACCTCGCACTGCACCTGCGTCACGACGTGCGTCGGCGCGAGCTCGCGCAGGGCGCGCGCATCGACGCGATAGACCGACAGGCTCTCGGCGAGGAGCGCGCTGACCGAGCGGTGAATCTCGTCGGAGGGCCGCCCGGCGTCGACCTTCGGCTCGGTGCAGACCGGGAGCTCGAGGACCTCCTCGGGGAAGTCGCACTCGTGCGAGCGGCCCATGAGCGTGTCCGCGAAGCCGAGCGCCGCGACGATCTCCGTCGCGGAGGGCAGGAGGGAAACGACGCGGGGCCCGCTCATGCGGACACGGCATCGCCGCGGGCGAGGCTCAGATCGGCGAACACGAAGCCGTCGCGTTGGACGACTTCGCCCGCCACCGTGGCGAGTGGCCCGGCGAACATCGGTCCCGCCGTCACGCAAGTGTGAAACTCGCCGTTCTCGCCGCACGGGTCGACGCCGCCCGGAAGGTCGCGGAGGAAGGCCTCGTCGAAGACGCGGCTCGCGAAGGACGGATCGAGCCGGCGCGGATCGACGCAGACCACGGTGGCGCGCAGTCCCATCCGAACCATGCGTCTGGCGAGCGCCGCCGTGTCCTGTCCCCAGAGCGGAAAGACCGGCGCGAGACCGGTCCCCGCCAGCATGCGCTCGCGGTACGCGCGAATCTCCTCGAGAAACAAATCGCCGAAGACGATCCGCGACACGCCGGCCGCGGCGGCCTCGGCCATGGCCTCCGCCATCGCTGCCTCGTAGTCGGCGTTGACGCACGCGGCCGGGATGCGAACCTTCCGGCAGGGCAGGCCGAGGGAGTCCGCCTGGGAGTCCAGGACCTCCTCCCGCACGCCGTGCATCGACACGCGCCCGTAGGCCTCGGTCACCGTCGTGAGCAGGCCGACCACCTCGAGCTCCCCGGCACAGCGGACCTCGTGCAGCGCCCAGGCGCTGTCCTTGCCCGTGCTCCAAGCGACCAGCGCCCGGGGCCGCTGACGCGCCTTCGGGCCGCGCGCCGTCACGCCCGGCTGTCCCAGAGGACGTCGGGCGCGCCGCGGCGCTTGTTCTCGTGCCGCGCCATCACGAAGAGCGCGTCCGAGAGCCGGTTGAGGTATGTGACGGTGAAGGCGCCGACGGACTCCTTCCGGGAGAGCGCGAGGACCAGCCGCTCGGCACGGCGGCATACCGTGCGTGCCACGTGCAGCTGCGCCGCGCCGGCAGTGCCGCCCGGCAGGATGAAGTTCTCGAGCGGCGTCAGTTCCTCGGAGAGGCGGTCCATGAGCTTCTCGAGCGCCACGACGTGGCGCTCCTCGATTCGGGGGACCGGCCGCTTCGTCTTGTCCTCCTCGAGGATGCAGAGGTCCGAGCCGAGGTGGAAGAGCTCGTTCTGGATCGTGCCGAGGGGGCCGGCGATCGCATCGTTCAATCCGCCCTCGGTCGCCAGCGCCACGCCGATGACGCTGTTGAGCTCGTCGACCGTCCCGTAGGCCTCGATGCGGGGCGAATCCTTGGCGACGCGCTGCCCGCCGCCCAGGCCCGTCGTCCCGTCGTCGCCGGTGCGCGTGTAGACCTTCGTGATGCGCGGCATGGTCCTCTGCGTCCCCCTCTTCGTAGGGGCGGCCCTCGCGGCCGCCCGCGGGCGGGGACAAGCCCCGCCCCTACGATCTCATCGGCAGTCTAGAACCTCACGTCCACCCCGCCGGCCACGAGCAGGCCCGGGTTCGGGTAGCCGGCGGCCTCATCGTACTGGTGATTGAAGGCATTGGTCAGCCGGAGATAGGGCGCGAGATCCGTCATCGCCTGCCAGCGGCCCGTGAAGTCGACGCGCAGGTAGGAGGGATCGGTCACGGGGCCGCTGACCTCGGACACGTCCGGGCGCGAGCCGACGAAGATCAACCGCGGATACAGGTCCAGGCAGGGAATCGGATGCCAGTCGACGCCGAGGCTGGCGGCGTGGTGCGGCCGCCGGAGGAGCCGCGAGTCGTCCACGAGATTCTGGGCGTCCAGGTAGGTGTAGTTCGCGTCGAACGCCAGGTTCGGGAGCACGGACTGGTGCCACCCGATCTCGACGCCGCGCGTGCGCGCCTTGCCGATGTTCAGGTTGAGCTGCTGGTTGAAGTCGTAGACGATCAGGTCCTTCAGGTCGTTCCAGAAGAGGGAGACCTCGGCACGCCCATCTCCGACGTAGCGCTCGGCGCCCACCTCGTAGGAGACCGAGTGCTCCGGCTTCAGGTCCGGGTTGCCGCTGAAGGGATAGTAGAGCTCGCCGACCGTCGGCGCGCGGAAGCCGGTCCCTCCGGAGGCGCGCACCTTCCACAGGGCGTCCGTCGACACCCACGAGATCGTGCCGCGCGGGCTCCAGGCCTCCCCGAACACCGAGTGGCGGTCGTAGCGGAGGCCCGCGGTCACGATGAACGCGCCCAGGGTCCAGGCGTCCTGCGCGCCGAGTCCCCAGATCTCCGTGCGCTGGTCCGTGAGGTTGGCTCCGAAGTTGGAGCCGTCGTCGACCTTCCAGCGCTCCCAGTTTCCAAACGCCGTGAGCTGGTGGTCGCCGAGCTTCGCCGTGTCGGCAACGCGGGCCTGCAGCGTTTCCGCGTCGGTCTGCGACTCGAACCCGACGTCGACGAACCCGGGCTTCGAACGCACGTTCGCGAAGAGCACGTCCAGATGATTCGTGTCGGAGAGCGCAAAGTTCCCCGGCACGGCGATGCGCTCCTCGCGGAACAGCCCTCGCGCCGTGGGCGAGGCGAACGGCGAACCGATCGCTCCCGGACTGCCGACCTCCCCGTCGAGGATCGACCCCTCGACCGCGATCCGGCTGCCCTCGGAGAGCCGCGCCTCCAGTCGCGCCGAGCCGTTGCGCTCACGCCAGTCCGTGTTGGGGCGGTCGCCGTCGTACGCGTTGTAGCTGTAGCTGCCGGACGCGCCGAAAACGCCTTCTCCGATGGAGAACGAGCCCGAGCCCCGCCCCTGGCCCAGGTTCCCGACCTCGCCGGTCGCCCGGCCGGAAACGCCCTGCTCCGGCGAGCGCGTGAAGACCTGCACGACGCCGCCGATCGCGTCGGACCCGTAGAGCGCGGAGAAGGGCCCGCGCACGATCTCGATGCGTTCGACGTTCTCGGTGGTCATCGCGGACCAGTCGTAGCCCGCGAAGAAAGGCGAGTTCATTCGCGCGCCGTCCACCAGCACGAGCGTCTGCGTCGAGTTCGTCCCGCGCGTGAAGAGCGAGGTCTGGGAGCCGGGCGACCCCAGCGTGACGACGTCGAGGCCGGCCACGGAGCGCAGCAGGTCGGAGACGACCGGGGTCTCGCGCTTCTCGATCTCCTGCCGGGTGATGACGGTGACCGCGGAGCCGATCTCCTTCTCGTCCGCCGCGACCGAGGTCGCCGTCACGACGACGGACTCGGAGGCGGGAGGCGCGTTCTGGGCGGACAGTGTGCCGGCGGGGAGGAGGCTCACGAGGGCGAACGTCATCGTGGCCGCCAGCGCGGCCTGGCGTCTGCGCGCCAGCGCGTCGATCTCGGTTCTGCGACGCGCCAGCGCGTCGACCGAGAAGAACACCGCCGTCCCCAGCAGGTCCCCCGCCAGCGTGTTCCAGAAGAACGGGATCGCCGCGGCGTAGCAGAGCAGGAGTCCCGCCGCGGTCTTCGGATACATCGGATCGCGCGCCCACTCGGCCAGATTCGAGGTCGAGAAGAAGAGCATCGATGAGAAGACCGAGAGCGCCGCGAGGCGCGCCGGCGACGGGTTCACGCGCAGGAAGCGGCCGGCGAAGACGATCGCCGCGAACGTCGCGTAGACCGTCAGACGCATGAGCGAGATCGCGCGGCGTCCGGTGCCGAAGTCCAGCACGAAATCCGAGAGCGCCATCGCCGCGAGCGGCAGCGCCCACGCGAAACGCCGAGGGAGCCGCGCACCCGAGTAGAGCGCCAACGCGCCCAGGGCCGCGAAATTGGGAGGATGGGGGATCAGACGGGAAAGGGCGCCGAGGAATACCAGCAGGACCGGTGTCGCCATTCGAACCTCCCGTTCGACAGGACGGATCTCGCGAACGGGCGAAACCGCATCCCGCGCTCCGGGAATTCGAAGTCGCGTCGGTCTCGTGGGGCCCCGTCCGAGAGAGCGTTGCGTCCGGCAGGTCTCCTGGCTTCCGGATCGACCGCCGTCGGGCTCCTTCCCGGGCGCGCGACCGGTCTTGCTCGACCGATCACTCGCGTCCAGTGGATTGCCGCCCGAGGCGTCCCCGGTGACAGTGGCGGGGGCCGCGCGGGATTTTCACCCGCTTCCCTGGCCCGGCCGCGCGCTTTTCATCGCGCGAGTCCGGGCCAACCGAACGAACTCAAAGAGCGTCGAAGAGCGGGAACGATAGCGCGATTGCCGAACCCCTTCAAGAGGCCCGGGCGGATATGATCGGGAAAAATGCGCGGCGCAGACTACACGCTCGACCTCGACCGCCTCCGGCGCGTCGGGTTTCCGGAGGTCGTCCTCGCCCAGGGCAAGAGCGCGGAGCAGATCGTGGAGATCTGCCGCCAGCTCTCGCGCGCGCACGACGTGCTGGTGACGCGGCTGACGCCCGAGGCGTGGGAGGAAGTCTCCGTTTCCGCTCTGCCGGGGCGAGCGGACTACGACCCCCACTCGGAGACGCTGCAGCTCTCGGTGGGAAAGCCCATGAAGCACGTCGAGGGATCCGTCGCGATCGTGACGGCCGGCACCTCGGACGCGCCCATCGCCGCGGAGGCCCGCCGCTCGCTCGACTACCTCGGAGTGCCGTCGACGGACGTCCCCGACGTCGGAGTGGCCGGAGTTCTGCGCCTGCTGTCGCGTCTCGAAGAGATCGAGCGCGCCGACGTCGTCATCGCGCTGGCGGGCATGGAGGCTTCGATCTTCTCGGTCCTGGGCGGACTGGTCGGCCGTCCGATCATCGCCGTCCCCACCTCGCGCGGCTATGGCGCCGCGTTCCAGGGATTGGCCTCGCTCCTCTCCGCGGTGAATTCCTGCGCGAACGGAATCACCGTGGTCAACATCGACTCCGGATACGCCGCCGCGATGGCCGCGTATCGGATTCTTTCCGGAGGGCCTCGCCGATGGGATCGAAAAGACGCGACCACAGCACCCGCACCGCCAAGGAGTACATCCACGCCGCCGCGGTCGGCGTCGACCGCAAGAGGAAGAAGGCGCTCCTCGGCAAGCCGACGACGGCCGTAAAGGTCGAAAAGTCGACGACGGTCTCGCAGCTCCTGGACTCCTACCGCGAGGCCTCCTTCCAGGCGCGGGCTCTGGGAAAGGCCGCCGGCGTCTTCGACGCGATGCTTCGCGACCGGCAGCGGCCGACGATCTTTCTCGGCATGGCGGGCTCGCTCATCGCGGCCGGCATGCGCCAGGTCATCGTGGACCTGATCGAGAACAACATGGTGGACGTCGTCGTCTCGACGGGCGCGATCATCTCCCAGGACTTCTACCAGGTGCGGGGCGGGAAGCACTTCCACGGGTCCGTCGACGCCGACGACAAGGAGCTCCGCGACCTCTACATCGACCGGCTCTACGACACCTACATCGACGAGGAGAAGTACTGGGCCACCGACCTCGACATCTCGAAGTTCGCGGATTCGCTGCAGGGGCAGATCATGTCCTCGCGCCAGTTCCTCGCGCTGCTCGCCGAGCGCGCGCGGGGCGATGCGGGTTCGATCCTGGGAGCGTGCGCGCGCCGCGGCGTTCCGCTCTTCGTGCCTGCGCTGAACGACTCCTCGATCGGCATCGGACTCACGGAGCACTACCACCGGTCCCGCACCGACGGCCGGCGGCCCTTCAAGATCAGCTCGATCTCCGACAACTACGAGCTCACCCAGATCGTCGTGCAGAGCCCGGCGTCGGCCGCGCTCTACATCTCGGGCGGCGTGCCCAAGAACTACATCAACGACTCGATCGTGATGTCCTACATCTTCGGCCTCGACACGGGCGGCCACAAGTACGCGCTCCAGATCACGACCGATGCGCCGCACTGGGGCGGGCTCGGGGGGTCCACGCTCTCGGAGGCCACCTCCTGGGGAAAGGTCTCGAAGAAGGCGACGCACGAGATGGCGTTCATCGAGACCTCGGTCGCGCTGCCGATGCTCTACGGCTACGCCCTGCAGAAGAACTCGGCGAAGGGACGCCGCCGCTTGCGCTACGACTGGGACGGCGACATCCTGAAGTCGATCCACCGCGTGTGAGGAGATGAGCACGGCATGAGGCAGATCGGCAGGCCATGAGGCAGATCGGCAAAATCGTCCGGCTCCAGGTCCAGACGGGATCGTTGAAGCGCGGCGAACGGCCCGATCGAATCTACGATCCCTCGCCCCTCTCCGAGGTGCCGCTCCTTCGGCTCTCGCCCCGCGGGGCCGCCGGGCTGCGCGAGGGAGAGGTCCTCCTCGACGTCCATCACGCCGAGCACCCGGCGAGCAAGCACGAGCCCGGGCGCGAGGCGTCGTTCGGATTCACCAGTCACTACGCCCGGATGCGGGGCGAGTACGGAGGCCATCTCGTCGACGGGTGCGCCGGCGAAAACGTGCTCCTCGAGAGCACGGCGATCTGGCGGCTCGAGAACTTCTCCGCCGGTCTCGCCTTCCAGAGTGCACCCGGAAACGCGCTGCTCAAGCTCACCTGCGTCACCGTCGCCGATCCCTGCGTGGAGTTCTCGCGTTACTCGATTCGCAACCCGCAGGCGTCCCCACAGGAGATCAAGCCGGTGCTGCAGTTCCTGGGCGAGGGCACCCGTGGGTACGTCTTCACTCCCGAGGACGAGGGCGAGATCGCGGTCGGAGACCGGCTCCTGCTTCTCGGCTAGCCTCCGATGCGAGGCGCCTCCCGCTCTCTCCTTCCCTGGACTCTCGCCCTCCTCCTCGCGGTTCTCTGCGGCATCCTCCTCTCGCAGCTCTCCCGGGCGCGCAGCGAGAGTCGGTCGGTGAGCGCGGCCCCGATCGTGAGCGCCATCCGGAAGATCGCACAGCTCGCCACCGTCGAGGCCCAGATCTCGGACGTCCTGCGGTTCGAGGAGGTCAAGTCCTTCCTGATTTTCGACTTCCCGAAGACCGCGACCATCCGCATGCGCGGCCGGGTCATCGCCGGGTTCGACCTGACGGCGTCCGAGTTCCGCGTCGAGCCCGACGCCGCGAGCCGGAGAATCCGCGTGACGCTTCCGGCTCCCCGCATCCTGGCCATCGATCCTCGCCTCGAGTGGTTCGACGAGACGAGCGGCATCTTCAACCCGATCACGCCGCAGGACCGTACCCGCTGGATGCTCTGGGCGCGCGGCCAGCTCGCCCGCGCCGCCAAGGACTCGGGCATCGAGGCGCGCGCGGTCGAGCAGGCGCGGGAGATGCTCTCCGGGACCGCGGAGGCGTTCGGCTGGAAGGTCGAGGTCAACTCCGCCCGGGGCGCCGAGCCGACTCCTCCGCCGACTCCGTGAGCCGGATCACGAGCCGAGGCTGGGAGAAGGGGTACCATCAATCCAACCGGAATCCTCGGAGGACAAGTCGTGCGCATCCTGAACACGGTCGTTCTGTTCCTGGCCATGGTCGCGGTCGCCGTCGCTTCTATCGCGGCCGCCGCCGGTGAAAAAGCCACCGCCCCGGCCGGCGGAGCCCCTGCCGCGGCCGCCGGAGCCGCAACGCCGGGCCAACCCGCCGGAGCCGCAACTCCGGCCTCACACGAGCCGGCGTACTACCGCATCGAGCTCGCGCCTTCTGGCAGCTACATCGCCGTCGGCACGCTCGTCTACAAGGGCAACGCGGTGATCTTCCATGCCTATCCGGACGGCAATGTGATGAGCCTCCGCAAGACCGACATCCGTAAGGTCTCTCCGATCACCGCGCGGGAAGCGGCCGCGCCCGCGAAGAAGGACCTCGTTTCGATCCGCGACCTTCCGATGCAGGGCGGAAGCGGAGCGCCGGCGACGGGCACGGGTCACGCCGGTCCGGCCGGCGCGGCGCATCCCGCGACGGCGTCCCCTGGGTCCGCGGTGCGTCCGACGAACGTCGGACCGGCGGTCGTCCCCGTGCGCGACGGCCTCGCGATCACGACCGCGCCGCCGCCCGACTAGGCTTCGCAGTCGCCGCGACTCGAGTCAGGGCCCAAATGAAACCGCCCCGGTTGCCCGGGGCGCCCAATCTCAAATCTAAAATCTAAAACCTAAAATCCCCTGGAGCGCTTCGCCTCGAGTCAGGGCCCAAATGAAAACGCCCCGGTTCCCCGGGGCGTCCAATCTAAAATCTAAATTCTAAAATCTAAAATCCCCTAGAGCGCTTCGCCCTTCAGCGGGATCTCGATGATGCCCTTCTCCTTGTCCGAGGTGTAGAGCGTGACCTTTCCGTCGACCGCGCCCTTCTTGACCTTGTCGCTCGCCTTGACGACGACGGTGTAGGAGACGCCCTCCTGCGTGGGCACCACGTCGGTCACGAAGCCCGGCACGGAGACCTCGGCCTTGGTGACCTTGACCGGAGTCCCCGGCTTGTTGTTCGTGACCACGATGTTGCGCGTGATGGGGTCCTTGCTGGGGGTGAAGTTTCCGAAATTGACCGTGATCGGCGTGACGGAGACCCGCGGGCGCACGATGCCGGAGACCGGGATCTCGAGGGTCGGCTGCTGGGAGACGCCCGTCGACAGCCGCACCGGCGCGTTCAGGAGGCCCTCCGGGGCGTCGGGCGTGACGGAGATCGCCAGCTTGTATTGCTCGCCCGGCCGCCCGGCGATCTTGTCCTTGTCGCCGGCCGGCGAGACCTCGGCCTTGACGTACGGCTGGGCCGTCTCGGCGACCACGGGCTTGAACCCCTTCTCCTCGGAGATCAGGACCACGTCCTGCGACGCCGGGTCGCCCTTGACGACCGAGAAGCGGACGTAGGCTTGCGGGGCGACGTCCACGAAAGGCTTCACGAGCGCCTTGACGAACAGGTTCATCTGCGGCCGGTCGGGGTCGTTCGAGACGACCAGGACCGACTTCGAGATCGGGCCCGAGAAGCTCTTCGTGTCGACGCTCGTGTGGACCTTGCCCTCGGCGCCGGGCTTGATGAGCTTGTCGAACGAGGACACCGTGCAGCCGCAGGAGGGACGGGCGTCCGTGATGACCAGATCCGAGCCGCCGACGTTCTTGATGAGGAAGTCGGTCTCGATGAGCTGTCCCTTGGGGACCGTCCCCATCTCCTTGGTCTCCTGGGCGATCTCGATCTTGGGGGCGGCAACGGCCTTGCCCGCGGCGGCTGGGGCCTTGGCCGTCTGGCCCGCGGCCGCCGGCTTCGCATCGGCGGGTTTCTGGCCCAGGGCCACCCCGGACGCCAGAATCGCGGCGAACGCGAGCTGGCTGGTTCTCAAAACGTCACGCATCTTCCGTTTCCTCCTGTAAGGGATGCCAAAGCGGCGAAACGCGCGGAAATCACGGGATATTTCCGAAAACGCCTCTATTAGACCAGACTCCTCTCGGAAAGATGACGAAAATCCGGGACCTCCATTTTCACTTCGTTCCGATCGGCGGGACGGCCATGGTCCCGCTCGCGGCCCTCCTGATCGAGCGGGGCCACCGGGTGACCGGCAGCGACGGGCCGCTCTACCCGCCGATGTCCACCACCCTGGAACGGCTGGGCGTGCCCGTCGCCCCGGGTTTCGCCGCGGAGCACGTTCCGGCGGACTGCGACGTCGTCGTCGTCGGCAACGCGGCCCTCTCGGACAACGTCGAGGCGGCCGAGGCGAAGCGCCGCGGGCTCCCCGTCCTCTCCCTGCCCCAGGCGGTGAGGCAATACCTGCTGCCCGGCAAGACCTCCATCGTGATTACCGGCACGCACGGCAAGACCACGACCTCGGCCCTGACCGCGTGGCTCCTGCTCGACGCGGGCCGCGATCCCGGGTTCCTCGTGGGCGGCGAGCTGAAGAACCTGGGCCGGGGCTATCGCCAGGGAGCCGGGCCCCACTTCGTGCTCGAGGGCGACGAGTACAACGCGGCGTTCTTCGACCGGGGCCCGAAGTTCCTCCACTACGAACCGAGGCAGCTGTTCATCGGCAACATCGAGTACGACCACGCGGACCTCTACCCGGACATCGAGTCGATCGAGGAGGCCTTCCGCAAGGTCGTCGCCCTCGTGCCGCCAGACGGCGCCGTCGTGATCAACGCCGACGATCCGCGAGTCGTGGGAGTCGCGCGAGACGCGCGCTCACAAGTGCCGGGACGCGCGGGCGAATGTCGTCCGCATCTCGCTCGCGGACCCCGGCGCGGACTTCTCGGCGCGCGAGCTCGCCTTCCACGGTGAGGGAACCGACTTCACTCTGCTCGAGGCGGGCCTCCCGACCGCGCGGCTCACCTCGCCGCTTCTCGGGAAGCACAATGTCCGCAATGCGCTGGGCGCGATCGCGCTCGCCCGGGGCGCCGGCCTCTCGGCATCCGAGATCGCGCGCGCGCTCCCCCGCTTCGCCGGCGTCCGGCGCCGGCTCGAGGTGAAGGGCGAGAAGAACGGCATCCTCGTCGTGGACGACTTCGCGCACCACCCGACGGCCGTGTCGAGCACGCTCGAGGCGGCGCGCTCGCGCTTCCCGGGCCGCCGGATCTGGGCGCTCTTCGAGCCCCGCTCGAACACCGCCGGCCGCAAGATGTTCGAGGAGGAGTACGGGGAGGCGTTCGCCGGAGCCGGCGCGCTCGTGATCGCCCCCGTCTACCATGCGCGGCGCCTGGCGCAAGACGCGCGCCTCGATCGCGACGCGCTCGTCCGGCGCTTCCACGCGGCGGGTAAGCCCGCGTTCGCCCCGGAGACGATCGCGGAGATTCCGGAGATCCTGCGGCGCGAGGCGAGGCCGGGCGACGTTCTGCTCCTGATGTCCTCGGGCGCCTTCGGCGGGCTGCCCGAGACGCTGCTCGAGAGCCTGTGAGGCCGCTCCGGGTTCTGCTCTACGTCGCCCTCGCCTCGTTCGGCCTCGCGGTCTATCTCGTTCCGGCCATCGTGGCGCCGGTCGTCTCCTGGTCCGACAGCGCGCTCGACCTGGACTGGGCCCGCCGGGGCGAGGGGATCGTGACGCCGGTCGTCTCGCCGCACCACCCGCCGAAGCCTGGGTACATCCTCTTTCTGCGCGGAGTCCTCGCGGCGGGTCCGGCGGCAAACGCCGAGCGCCGAATCGTCGTCCTCCAGTCCCTCCTCCTCTGGCTCGGCATCGCAACCGCCTCGTGGATTCTGGGACGTCGCCTCGGCGCGCGCTACGGCGTCCTGCTCTACGTCTCTCTCGTTCTCACGCTGCGGCTCCGAGACTGCGCGAGCACGATCATGTCCGAGGCGGTGACCGCGGCGCTCCTCTTGCCGCTCGCCGCTCTCCTGCTCGATCCGCCCGCGCGGATGCGGACCTCCGCCCTCTTCGGCGCCGCGGGGGCCGTGCTCTTCCTCGTGCGGCCCAACGCGGGAGCGGCGATCCTGCTCCTCGGGACGCTTTCCGTCGTAGGGGGGGAGAGGCGACACGGACGGCTCAAACTGACTCTGTCGCTCTTGTTCGGATTCGCGATCGTGTGGGCACCGTTCTGGTACCTCACCCGGGTCCCCGGAGATCCGTTCCGAGGCATGGCGCCCGCGTTCGTCTCGGGAAGCCTGGATTACAGCTGGACTCCTCCGCATCCGCCTCCGGAGCCCCCTCCCTTCGAGCAGGTCCGGACGGCCCTCGCCAACTGGCAGACGACGTTCACCGAGCGCTCCAGCGATCGCAGCCGGCAGCTCGTCTGGCGCGCCCTCCACGGCGTCCTCGGGACCGACTACTACGACGCCCGCTGGTCGGACGCGTACCGCGGCGCGACCACGGTGTCGCGCATCCTCGCGCCGCTCGCCACGCTCGGCGCGCTCGCGGTGCTCCTCGTCGTGCCGCTCCGCGGCCGCGCGCGCCTCGCGAAGCTCCTCGGGCTGACGCTGCTGTTCTTTCTCGTCGCCCAGAGCCTGGTCCTCGGCGGACTTCCCCGGCTGGCGCTCCCGTTTCTGCCCGCGCTTCTCCTCTACGGGATCGCCGGACTCTCCGGGTTACACGGAGGCCGCCGTGGCGTCGCCGCCGCCGCCGGGGCGTTCGTGCTGCTCGTCGCCTTCGTGGCGTGGCAGCGCCAGGTCCTCGACTGGGAGTGGGGGCGCATCGAAGCCGCGGGCGTCCGCTTGCGGCTCGTGATCCCGCGCGGCCGGCTTCCCGTGCCCCTCCCCGAACGTGGACCCGCGACCCTGCACGTGCGGATCGCGCCCCTGATGCTCCCCACCGGCGCGGGACTCGAGATCCGATCGGAGAGCGGCGCGCGCCTCTTCGCGTCCTCGGAAGACGACTACGATCCGGACGACCCGTTTCTCTCCGTACTGCTTCCCGAGGCGATCCTCGGCGCGAACCGGCAGAGGGACGTCACGCTGACGCTCGTCGCGGTCGGCACGTACGACGCCACGCACTTCCTCCTCTTCCCGGTCATCCCGCCTCCATGGTCCGCGGAGAGCACGCGCGTGGGCAGCGCCTCGCTCTCGCCCGAGACCGGAATCGACCGGGGCGCGCTCGACTGGTGGGCCCATCCCGGACTTCCCTGATCGTCAGCCGGCGGGCGGCCGCGCATTAGCGCAGCCTCAGCACGACGACCGCGTTCACGGGGCTCCCCGGCTCTGCCGGATTCCGAAAACGCGCCGCCTCGGTCATTCCCGGGTTCAGGCGCAAGAGAAACGGCACCGCATCGACCCAGCCCGACCGCGTGAGCAGAGGATCGGGGACGACCGCGAAGACGGGCATCCCCGGCGGGATCGACTCCCCGCGGGGAAGCGGGTCGCGCGCGTCTCCCGGCAGGCGAAGCGTGCCGTCGGGATCGGGTTCCGGCAGCAGCGGCCGCGCGAGCGCGTCGGGCGCGTAGGAGAGCCGGATCCCCGGATCGCGGCCCAGAAGGAGCCAGACCGCGTCGGTCGGGTTCCCCGAGATTCCGGGTGTGACGACGGCGATCTGCGTCGGCCCTTCTGCCGCGATGCGCCGCAGCGCGCCGGCGGCGGCCTCGCTCGCGGAGCCGGCCGGAGATCCGCTCACGAACTGCACGCGGTCGATCGGGAGAAGCCGCCAGTCGCGCCAGTCGCGCTCGCCGCGCGCGAGCTCGAGGAGGGAGGGGCCGAGGAGAGCGGCCAGCAATGCGATTCCCCACGCCGCCCGTACCGCCGCAGGGGCGGTTCGGCGTACGAGAAGCGTCCAGAGACGCGTGGCCCCGAGCGCCGCGAGCAGGCAGACCGGGACCGCGGCGGGCAGGGCGTACCGCGGGAAGTAGCTCGCGGCGAAGGCCGCCGCCGGTGCGAGCAGGAGCGCCTCCCAGAAGAGCACGTACGCGAGCAGGCGTCCGCGGGCCGCCGCGAGCAGAGACGCGGCGCCGAGACACGCGAGGACGAGGACCGGCGGTGTCAGGTAGACCCAGAACGACTCGACCGCGAGGCGGGTGCTCTCGAGCGTCATCCGGAGCCGCGCGCCCGCAGTCATGGCCGGCCGATAGTCCGCGGAATGGAAGATCCGCGTCATCGTGTCCGGAGATCCGGGCGCGAGGAGCATCGGGAGCCACAGCGCGAACGCGACGGCGGCGGCGAGCGCGCAAGCCGAAAGAAATCGACTCCACCCTCTCGCACGGTTCCGGCGCTTTGCGGGAAGCAGCAGCCACGCGACCGGAGCGACGAGCCACAGCGGATAGCTGACGGCCTGCCGCGTGAGCATGGTGAGTCCCATGACGGCGCCGTAGACCGCCCCGAGCGAGAGCCAGCGCCCACGGGACGACTCGCCGCCGAGCGGGGCATCGGCGGCCGCGACGGCGACGGCGACAGCGAGTCCCGCGGCCAGGATGGTCTCGAGGAGGAACAAGCCGTCGACGCGCGCGAGCCGCTCCGCGAAGACGAAGAACGGACACACCGCCAGGAGAGCCGCCGTCATCCACGAAGCCGTCCGCGTCTCGGGAGAGTCCGCGCCCGCCGCTCGAGTCCGTGCCGAACGCCTCGAGCGTCCGCCGCGCCGTCCATGCCGCCGCCGGAACGCAGAGGACTCCGGCCAGGACCGAGAGCAGTCTCCCCGCGAAGACCGGATCGCGCGAGACCGGCAGGAAGAGCGCGAGGAGCCAGACGTGCAGCGGCGGCTGTGCCTCCTGGAGTGAGATCCAGAGCCGTCCGGCGAGATCCCGCTCTGCGAGGACCGCCTGCCGCAGGAAGATCGCCTCGTCGCCGAAGATCGGAAGCGCCCGCAGGGAGATGGCCCGCACGACGGCGGCCACGAGTGTCGAGACGCCGACGGCGGCGGCCGCCGCGCGGACGGGCCTCACCGAATCTCGCGCGAGCACAAGACGAGCGCGAAGGCCGGGAAGAGGGTCATCGTGATCCGGCGAAACGCGCCGTCGATCGCGTAGAGCGGATCGAAAGAGGAGACGGTGAACGCGACGGCGTAGAAGAAGACCTGCGCCGGAAACACCGGCAGGAGCGGATCGCCCACCCCGCGCCGCGTGACCAGGAAGAAGACGGCGATCGCGAGGATCGGCACGAGCGCCTCGGCCCAGCCGATGCGGGCGAATCGGCCGATCACGAGCGCGAACAGCGCGGGCAGCTTCGCCCAGCGGGCCGGCTCGAAGAGCGTGAAGTCGAAGTCGCGCCGGGTCTCGTTCCCCCGGAGCGCGAAAAGCAGGAGCCAGTGTGCGAGCGCTGGCAGCGCGAGCGCCGCGGCGCCGACGGCGCCCGCGACAGGTCGTCGGGTGCGGCGCCCTCGGCCGCGTCCCGCGCGTCGCGCGCGCCGGGCGTCCTCAGCCAGACCACGGCGGCGAGCAGCAAAACGAAGAGGGTCCCCTCCTGCTTGAGCGACGCGCAGAAGAGCGACGCGAGGGCGAGGCGCCAGACGACGCCGCGCGCGACGCCCTCCGGCGCCAGCCAGTCGATCGCCGCGGAGGCCGCGAGCACGAGCGAGAGCGCGAAGGGGATCTCGGCCGTGCCCGCGTTGCCGGCCTTGTAGAGGAAGGCGCACAGCGCCGCGAGGGCCGCCGCGGCCGCGCCCGCCAGGCGCGAGACGCGCCGCTCCAGGAAGCCCGAGATCCCGCAGAGCGTCGCCAGCGCGCAGACCGGATAGAGCAGCGCGAGCGCCTCGTCGTTCCAGCTCCCGACGAAGGCGGCGAGCGACGCGAGCGACAGCGAGACGAGCAGCGGGTACTCGCGGTGCGCGAAGTAGAGAGCCGGATCCTGGAACAGCCGCCGCGGCAGCTCCGAGGTGAGGTAGACGATCTTGCCCTTGTACCCCCAGAACGCCAGGAAGTCCGTCCCCCACATCCCGTCGGCGAGCGACTCGCCCAGGAAGACGAGCCACGCCGCGGCGGCCACGCCGAAGAGCAACCACGGGACGAGGGAGGATCCGCCTCGGTGAGGCCTCGCAGGGGCCGGGGCCGGCGCCGCCGCGGCTTTCGGCCCGTGCCGGTACGCGAGCAGCGCGAGCCCGGCGGCAAGCGCCTCGAGGAGCACCAGCTTCGCGCCGCTCGGCCGGGACCGGACCGCGAGCAGCAGCAGGAGCGCGGCCGCCTGCAGCAGCAGGCCGCAGGCGAGCGCCCAGGCGAATTGTTCGCGCCGCGTCGGCGCGGCACCCTTCGCGCCGCGTCGGCGCGGCAACCCGTTCGCGCCGCGTCGGCGCGGCGACCCGTTCGCGCCGCGTCAATCCGGAGACCGCCGGCCGGCTGACGGCCCAACCGGCGGCGGTCGCGCCGGCGAGGCCCACGAGGATCCGCGCGAGCGCTTCGGGAAGAGTCGCCGGCGTCATCTCGCCGGCCGGACCCACAGCCACCCGCCGGGGATTGCCTCGCCGCCGGGACCGCGGCCGGCCTCGGTCTTGTAGGTCGCGATCACGTCCGCCTCGTCCTTCCAGCGCTCCTCGACGACGCGCCGCGGCGCCAGCCGGTAGTTGGCCTGGAACCGATAGAGGTCCGGAGTGCGCGGCACGAGGACGGCCACCGTCACGGCCGCGTCCTTCGGCACCCTCCGCTCCACCTCGTCGAGAAACGCGAGGTACGAGTAGTCGAACCAGAACCCCATGTTCTCGGAGCGATAGGCCGGATCTGCGCGGAGCGCGCTCCGGAGCCGCTCGAGCCGCGCCTTCGTCTGGGCGGGCTGGAAGGGAGAGAGGAGCGAGACGCCGAGGACCGCGAGAGAGATCGCGGCGAGGACGGAACGCGTCGCGCGCACGCGTCGCTTCGCGTCGAACGTGCGCGGGTTCGCCCCCGCGTCGCGAGCCCCGTCGGATGTCACGGAGAGATGGTAGTACGCTGACTCCCGTGGGCGCGACGACGGCTCTGCTCGGGCTCTATGCCTGCGCCGTCGCCGCGGTCGCGCTCGTCGCGCGCGGGCTCGCGCGGCCTCTCCCGGCCTGGGTGCTCGCGGCCGCCGCCCTCCTTCCGGTCCTGCTCTTCCCCGGGTCCTTCTTCTCGGACCGGACGGCGCTGCCGCTCGACCACGCCCGCGCGATCGCTCCCTGGCGCACGGTGGCGACGCCCGCGCCCACGAACCCCGACCTGAACGACGTCGCGCTCCAGATCCTGCCGTGGGCCAAGGCCTCGCGCGTGGCGCTGAAGGCCGGAGAGCTCCCGTGGCGAAACCGCTGGAATGGCGGCGCACCGCTCGCCGCCAACGCCCTCTCCGGAGCGCTCTCGCCCTTCACGCTGATCGGTCTCGTGCTGCCGCTGGCGCGCGCGTTCACGCTGATGGCCGCGGTGAAGATCCTCCTCGCGGCCGCCGGAACGTGGCTCCTCGCGCGGGAGATCGCGATCTCGCCCGCGTCCGCGCTCTTCGCCGCGGTCGCGGTCGCGCTCTCCTTCGGGATGACGGCGTGGCTCTTCTGCCCGCAGGCGTCGGTGTCCTGCCTGATCCCCTGGATGCTCTTCCTTATCGAGCGCTCGAGGGATACGAATCGTCTCGCGCGGCGCCGCGCGCTCGCTGCCCTGACGCTCGTCTTCGCGGGCGCATTTCTGTCGGGGCATCCCGAGACGCTGGTCCTGGGGCTCGTCTTCGCGGCGCTCTGGATACTGGGGAGGCGCGTCGCCGGCAGTCTCCCCGACGGTCTCCCGCTCTTCGCCCGCACGGCCGCGGCCGGCGCGCTGGCCGCCGCTTTGACGGCATGGCTGCTCCTGCCCGAGCTCGCCGCGATCCGTGCGTCGGGCCGCCTCGCGAGCCTGGAGGACGCGCCGCTGAAGTCGAGGCTTCCGCCCGGGCCGCACGGCCCGATCTCCGCGGCGGGTCTCGTCACGAGCGTCTTTCCGCACGCCTTCGGCAGCTCCGTCGGCTCGCCGTCCATTCCCGGCGCTCCCGCGGCCTTCCCGGAGCTGGCCTACGGCTACGCGGGGATCCTGCCGGTGCTCTTCGCGTTGCTGATCCTGCGGCCGGGCTCGCGCCGCCGCCGCGAGGCGATCGTGCTCCTCGCCCTGATTCTCCTCGCCCTGGGGCTCGCCGTCGGGCAGTGGCCCTTCCTGGAGATCGTCGCGAGGGTGCCCGGCCTCGAGGACGTCTCGCCGCTGCGATTCCTCGCCTGGCTCGCCCTCGCGGTCCCGCTCCTCGCCGCGCTCGAGCTCGACCGCCTCGAGAAGGACGCCGCCTCCGCGCATCCGCTGGCGCGTTTCGCCCCTCTCGCGGCCGCCGTCCTGCTCTTCGCCGCCGCCGCCGGGGTCGCGCATCGGCTTGCGCCCCTGCACCGAGCGGCCGGAGGGCTCGACTTCCAGCGTCGCGAGCTCGCGGCCGCGGGTCTTCTCCTCGGGCTCGGCGCCGCGGCGGCCTTCCTCCTCGCGAGACTCCCAGAGGCGAAGGCCGGAACGCTCGCAACGAGTCCGAAGGCGGGAACGCTCGCAACAAGTCCGAAGGCGGGAACGCTCGCAACGAGTCCGAAGGCGGGAACGCTCGCGGCGCTCTGCGCCGTCCTGACGGCCGCCGAGCTCCTGCGCGGCGGACGGCGTCTGTACGGATCGTGGCCGACGGAGTGGATGTATCCGCCAACGCCTCTGCTGGAGTTCGTGCGCTCGCGGCCCGGCACCTTCCGCGTCGCCGGCGAGGGCGGTGTCCTCTACCCGGGCTCCGCCGCCTTCGCGGGCCTCGAAGACATCCGCACGCACGACGCCGCGGAGCGCCGGGACTACGTCGCGTTTCTCGACGCGACGTGCGGTTTCCCGCCGCTCGACTATTTCAAGACACTCCGGCGGCTCGACGCGCCGGCGCTCGACTTCCTGAACGTGCGCTACCTGCTGACCGCGCCCGACCGGGCAGCGCCGGGGCCGAAGTGGAGACGGGTCTACGCGGACGCCCAGGGCGCGGTCTTCGAGAACGACGGCGTCCTGCCGCGCGTCTTCGCGCCCGCGGCGATCGCGTTCGTGCCCGCGCCGCGGGACGCGGCCGGCGATCGGGACGCGCTCGCCCGCATCGCGGCGACGCCGGATTGGCGCGCGGTGGCGTACGTGGCCTCCGCGCCGGGGACCGGGAGACGCGACAACCCGCGCGTCGAGGTCCTCGACTACGCCGAGGACACCGACGACGCCGCGTTTCGGACCCGAGCGTCCTCTCCCGCCTGGGTCGTCGCGAGCCTGACGCAGGACGGCGGCTGGACGGCTCGCGACGAAGCGGGCCGATCTCTTCCGGTCGCCCCGGCCAACGGTCCGTTCCTCGCGGTCGCCGTTCCGGCGGGCGATCACGCGATCCGTCTGCGCTATCGCCCCCCGGGATTCGCGGCGGGCCTCGGGATCGCGCTCGTGTCGCTCCTCGCGTTCGCCGGTGTCGGCACGGTGGCCGCCCGCGAGCGGCCCGGAGAGGTCGGGGGGCGCCGTCCGCCCCCCGCCTGAGCGTCAATCAGGGAGCCGCGGCGCGAACCGGGTTGCGCAGCACGCCCACCCTCTCGATCTCGACCTCCACCACGTCGCCCGGCGCGAGCGGCCCCACGCCCGCCGGCGTCCCCGTAAGGATCAGGTCGCCCGGCAGGAGCGTCATCATCCGCGAGACGTATCCGACGAGGAACGCGGGCGAGAACACCATCGCGGAGGTCCGCGAGGACTGGCGAACGGCGCCGTTGACGCGGGTCTCGATCGCGAGGTCCGAGGCGTCGACGTCGGCCGCGATCGCGGGACCCACCGGACAGAACGTGTCGAAGGACTTGGAGCGCGCGAACTGCTTGTCCTTCTTCTGGAGGTCTCGCGCCGTCACGTCGTTGGCGCAGCAGACGCCGGCGAGCGCCTCGCGCCAGCGGTCGGAGGGCCAGTTCTTGATCCGGCGGCCGATCACGAGCGCGAGCTCGCCCTCGTAGTCGACGCGCTGCGACTCCGGAGGCAGCACGATCGGCTCTCCCTCCCGAATCAGGGCGGAGGGCGCCTTGAGGAACAGCATCGGCTCGTCCTCGGGCGCCGTGCTCCCGAACTCGGCGGCGTGGTCGCGATAGTTCTTGCCGACCGCGACGATCTTCGAGGGCGCGAATCCGGCGCTCAACTCTTCCAGCTCCGGTTCGTAGGGGCGGCCCTTGCGGCCGCCCGCGGGCGGGGACAAGCCCCGCCCCTACGTTCTTGATTGCCTGTCACGCCTTCCATGCCTCCTCGGTCAGCTCGCCCCGGAAGATTTCCCGCGCGTCGCCGGTGATGCGGACATGGGCGATCGACGAGCCCTCGTCCTCGAACTCGACCAGCAGATCGACGCCGCTCTTGGTGCCGCAGACGACGGGCGAGGCGGCCATTCCTTGCCGGCCTGCGACGATCGCCGAGGCCACGACCCCCGAGCCGCAGGAGAGCGTCTCCCCTTCCACCCCCCGCTCGAAGGTCCGCACCTCGATGCGGTTCTCGCCGGCCGCCTTGACGAAGTTGACGTTCGCGCCGTCCGGCATCGCCGGGTGGTTCCGCAGCGGCGGCGCCAGCCGGTCGATCGCGAGCTTGAACAGGTCTCCGCGCAGGAAGACGACCAGGTGCGGGACGCCGACCTCGAGCGGGATCGCGGTGGGAGGAAGACCGCGTCCCGAGATCAGAACGGGGTCGCGGGGAGGCGCCACCGGAGGCAGCGACAGGGTCACCCGCTCGCCGTCGACGCGGGCCTCGATCGGGCCCCAGCCGGTTTCGAGCGTCGGATTCACATCCGTCGCGAGGCCGTGGAGAACCGCGTAGCGGGCGGCGCAGCGGGTGCCGTTGGCGCAGAAGGTGGCGTATCCGCCGTCGGAGTTGAAGTAGTCGACCCGGATGGAACCGCTCTCGCCGGGCGAGAGAAAGAAGGCGCCGTCCGCGCCGACCGAGAGACCGCGGCGGCAGATCAAGGCGAGGCGGCGCCGATCCTCCATGTCGAGGAAACGGCCGTCCGCCTCGAAGACGAGGAAGTCGTTGCCGCCACCGGCCATCTTGGTGAAGTGCGTGGGAAGCGACATGGGGGGAGTCTATTTTAGATTTTGGATTTTGGATTTTGGATTTGGGGAAGCGGGTCGTCTTCAATCCAAAATCGAAAATCCAAAATCCAAAATCGCTAGAACGGCTCGGCGCTCGCCTCCGGGCTCGGCGCGCTCTGGTTCCCGTTGCGGTCGATCGCGCGCACCGTGTAGCGGTAGCGCGCCCCCTGACGCGCCGTCTCGTCGGTGAAGAACGGATCGGTCAGCGGCTCCTTGGTCAGCCGCTCGGGCGCGCCGCCGTCCTTCGAGCGGAACACCAGGTAGCCCGCGAGGTCCGGCGCGTCGACCGGGTCCCACAGGAGGCGGACCAGGTTCCCCTCGGAGAGGGCGTCGACACGCGTCGGCGCCGGCGGCGGGTAGACGTCGGCGAAGACGATCGGGAGCTCCTCGGCCGGGAGGCCCTCGACCTTCGGGTTGCCCTTCAGGACCGCCCGCACCGTGTACACGAGGGGAACGCCGTAGGGAGCGGTCGCGTCGACGAAGCTCGTGCCCTTCGCCGGCTCCGCGTTCAACGGCGGACCGTACTCGTCCTCGGCGAGGGACCGGCGGTAGACCCGATAGCCCGCAATCGCGGCCGGCTGGCCGAGTACGTCGGTCTCGGGAGCGAGCCACTCGAGGCACAGGCGTCCCTCCTCCGGAAACGCGCCGGTGAGCGTGGGCGCGCCCGGCGCGACGGCCGGCGTGAGGGTCACGATGTTGGATACCGGGCTCTTCTCGCCGTTGCGGCGCACGGAGATGACGGCGTAGGCGATCGGGTCCTTGCCCGCGCCGCGGGCCCAGAGCGCGGAGAGCGGATCGCGATAGACGACGGACGCCCCCCGCGTGTGCTCGGCGATCGCCGAGGTCGAGAGCACCGCGGCGCGCCGGGCCTCCTGGTAGAAGGCTCGCTCCGCCATGCGCTCGTTCGTGGCCTCGCGCCGCGCGCCCTCGCCGGGAAGGTGGATCGCGCCGACGCCGCCGGCAGAAGGGACGCTCGACACGGGGCCCCCGCCTCCTCCGCGGCGCGGCTCGGTCAGAGCGGCCGACGGCTTGATCACACGGTAGACCTCGATCGAAGAGAGATCGGTCAGCGGCGCACCCGTGAGGAGCCGGTCGGGAAACGTGAACGTCAGGACCGCGTCGTCGCCCTCCTGCTCGACCGCGAGGTCCGAGATCGCGTGCGGTCCCCGCGGCAGAGGGGGCTGGGGGTCGCCTTTCTTTCCGCAGGAGAGAGAGGCCGCGCCGCAGACGAGCAGGACGGCGACGAACGATCTTGAGTCTGTCATCCCGAGGAGCGTAGCGACGAGGGATCCCGTGCGCTATCGCCGTCCATCGCAATCGCTCCCGGGATCCCTCGCTCCGCTCGGGATGACAGCCTGGAGCTCACAACACGTAGCGCGACAGGTCCTCGTCTTGCACCAAATCCGCGAGCGCGGCCTGGACGTCGGCGAGCTCGATGCGGATCGCCTTGCCGGAGTTCTCCGGGCCCGCGAAGGAGAGGTCCTCGAGGAGGCGCTCGAGGATCGTGTGGAGCCGGCGCGCGCCGATGTTCTCGAGCGCGCGGTTCACCCGCTCGGCGTCGCGCGCGATCTCGCCGATCGCCTCGTCCGAGAACGAAAGGTCGACGCCCTCGGCGCCGAGCAGTGCGTGGTACTGCTTCAGCAGCGCATTCTCGGGCTCCGTCAGGATGCGCACGAAGTCGGCCTCGGTCAGCGAATCGAGCTCCACGCGGATCGGAAAGCGACCCTGCAGCTCCGGGATGAGGTCGGACGGCTTCGAGACGTGAAACGCGCCCGCCGCGATGAACAGCACGTGGTCGGTCTTGACGAACCCGTACTTGGTGTTGACGGAGGTTCCCTCGACGATCGGAAGGAGGTCCCGCTGGACGCCTTCGCGCGAGACGTCGGGACCGCGTCCCGACTCGCGTCCCGCGACCTTGTCGATCTCGTCGAGAAACACGATGCCCGAGGCCTGCGCGCGCTCGACGGCCTCGCGGGCGACCTGGCCGGGATCCACGAGGCGGCCCTCCTCCTCGGCCTGGAGGATCTGGCGCGCCTCGCCGATGCTCGTCTTGCGGCGCTTCTTCTTGCCGCCGAAGAGGCCGGGGAGCATCTCCTTGACGTTGATGTCCATCTCCTCGACGCCCTGGTTCGTGACGATCTCGAAGGAGGGAAACGTCTTGTCGGCGACCTCGATCTCGACCATCCGGTCCTCGAGCTTGCCGTCTCGCAGGAGCGCTCGCAGCTTGTTGCGGGTCTCCTCGGCGTCGGCCTCGGAGAGCGCGGGCAGGAGGAGGTCGAGCAGCCGCTGCTCGGTGCGCGCCCGCGCGCGGTCGCGGATCTCGAAGGTCTTCTCCTCGCGGACCATCTGGACGGCGACCTCGGTCAGGTCGCGCACGATCGACTCGACGTCGCGCCCCACGTAGCCGACCTCGGTGAACTTGGACGCCTCGACCTTGACGAACGGCGCGTCGGCGAGCCGCGCGAGGCGCCGGGCGATCTCGGTCTTGCCGACGCCGGTCGGACCGATCATCAGGATGTTCTTGGGCAGGATCTCGCGCGCCATCTCGGGAGAGAGGCGCTGGCGGCGCCAGCGGTTGCGCAGCGCGATCGCGACGGCCTTCTTGGCGCGCTTCTGCCCGATGACGTACTTGTCGAGCTCGACGACGATCTCGCGCGGCGTCCTCGCCGCCGCCGCCGGGGCCTCCGCTTCCTTCTCGCCGGGCATCATGAAGACCACCGAACCCTCAGAGCTCCTCGAGCGTGATCCGGTCGTTCGTGTAGATGTCGATCTGCGACGCGATCAGGAGCCCCTCCGTCGCGATCTGCGCCGCGGACAGCTCGGGCCTGTGCTTCAGGAGCGCGCGCGCGGCCGCGAGCGCGAAGGCCCCGCCGGAGCCGATCGCGAGAACGCCCTCCTCGGGCGAGATCAGGTCGCCGGTCCCCGAGATGAGGAGCGAGCTCTGCTTGTCGGCCACGATCAGCAGCGCCTCGAGCTGGCGCAGCATCTTGTCGGTGCGCCAGTCCTTGGCGAGCTCGATCGCGGAGCGCTCGAGATTGCCGCGGTGCTCGTCGAGCTTCGACTCGAAGCGGGAGAAGAGCGCGAACGCATCGGCCGAGGATCCGGCGAATCCCGCGATGACCTCGCCGCCCTTCAGACGGCGGATCTTCGCCGCCGTCTGCTTCATGATCGTATTGCCCAGCGTGACCTGGCCGTCCGAGGCCATCGCCACCCGGCCGGCGTGGCGCACGCAGACGACCGTGGTCGAATGCCACTTCTCCATCGACGCGGAGGATACAGCAGCCGCGCGCGCGGCGGCTCTCATCGGGGCGACGCGGCGGCGGGGGCGGCGGGGGGAGCGCCGGCGCCGAGCGTCTTCAGCCCGGCCTCGACCGCAGCCTCCTCCTCCCCCGCACGGGCGGCCGGCCGGTCCGCGACCGCCACGTCCGGCTCGATCCCGCGGCCCTCGTAGCTCTTGCCGTCCAGGGTCTCGATCGCTTCGCGCGTGAGCCACAGCATCGAGCCGTCGGAAAGCCGCGCGGGGCTCGCGCCGCCGCTCGCCATCCCCGAGGTCGCCTCGCCCACGAGCGGGCCGATGCCGTGCGCGCGAAACTTCAGGGCGAGCGACTCTCCCGCCGACGCCGTTCCCGAGTTGATCAGCAGCACCACCGGCAGCGGCTTGTAGACCGGCGGCACGAGGCGCTTTCCTCGCCGCGAGATCTTGTAGTAGTCCCCGGCGCTCCACTGCCCGCGCAGGAACGTGGGAAGGATGTTGGGATCGTAGCCGCCGCTGTTGCCGCGGTCGTCTAAGACCAGGCCCTCGATCTCGTTCCAGCCGGCGAGCCCCGGCCGCGAGCGCGCAACCTCGTCCCGGTCGAGGAGCAGGTCGACCACGGCGAGTGCGGTCTCCGCGCTCATGCCCCAGATCCGGACGTACCCGAAGGCCCTGCCGTCCCGGCGAATCACGCGCGCGCTCTTCCACACCAGAGCGTCGCCCGGCTCCTCGGGCTTGAGCGCGAGCCGGTCCTTCCGGACGGTCTCGCCCGGGCGCTGCCACGTGACCTCGACGGCGCCTCCCGGCGGTCCCTCGAAGACGAAGAACAGGTCGCGGAAGGAAACGCGCGACTTGCCGTAGGTGATGCCGCCGGCCGCGAGGATGCGATCGCCGATCCGGATACCGGCGGCATCCGCGGCGCCTCCCGGAACGACGCCCTTCACGGCGTAGCCGTCCCCGTCCTGGCCGATGCGGAGCCCGGCGGTCGCCCAGTCGTGCTCCGGCAGCCTCCCGGCCGGCAGCCGGAAGGTGTGAGAGTCCTCGAGAGTCGCAAGGAGCCGGTCGTAGACGGCGTCCTGCCCCTCCCGGCTCTCGGTCTGCGCGAGATCCTGCGCGGCCTTCTTCAGGGCGCCCGGCCAGTCGACGCCCTTGAGCGTCGGATCGTAGAAGAGCTCCCGAACCGTCCGGTCGATCTCGGCGAGCAAGGGAGGCGGAGGCGGCGACGCGGCTTGGCCGAGGAGGTGCGCGGCGCTGAGAAACAGCATCGCCGCCACGGACCAATTTTGGATTTTGGATTTTGGATTTTGGATTGAAGACGGCTCTCTCATGGGTAATCCAAAATCCAAAATCCAAAATCCAAAATCATTCTCTACGCCTTCGGATGCGCATTCCGGTAGACCTCGCGCAGTCTCGCCGCGTCGAGGTGCGTGTACTTCTGGGTCGTCGAAAGCGAGGCGTGGCCCAGGAGCTCCTGGATGGCCCGCAGGTCCGCGCCCGCCTGGAGCAGGTGCGTGGCAAACGTGTGCCGCAGCGCATGGGGCGAGATTTGCTCGGGCAGCCCCGCCGCCCGCAGCCGGCGCTTCAGGAGACGCGCCATCGAGCGCGTGGTCAGTCGCCCGCCGCGCGCGTTGACGAAGAGCGGCTCGCCCGATTCCGGATCGTCCCTGTCGTCGCGGCGGCCAGCCGCGCGAACAGGGGCATCGCGGCGAACCGATCGAACGAGCGCGCCGCGCCGGAGCGCGATGCGCACCGGCAGGTACGAGCGCAGCGACTCCGCCGCCGTCTCGCCGAAGGGGACGATGCGCTCGCGGCTGCCCTTCCCCGTCACGCGGACGAGGCGGGAGGAGAAGTCCACGTCCTCGAGGTCCAGGCCCGCGGCCTCGGAGACCCGCAGCCCGGTCGCGTAGAGCAGCTCGAAGAGCGCGCGCTCGCGCTCGGGAAGCAGCGCCTCCTCCTCGGCATCGAGCAGGCGTTCGGTGTCCGGCAGCGTCAGCGCCCGCGGCAGCGTCCGGGGAATCCGCGGCGAGGGCAGTCCGCGCGCGGGATTCTTCTCGAGGTGCCCCTCGCGGCAGGCCCAGCGGAAGAACGAGCGCAGCGTCGAGAGGTGCCGCGCGAGCGAGCGGTTCGAGAGCCTCCCGCGGTGCAGATGCGCGAGGTAGGAGCGAACCGTGAGGGTGTCGAGCCTCGAAAGGGGGGTCTTGCCCGCGTTCTCGTGGGCGAACTCCGTCTCCCAGAAGTCCGTGAATCGGCCGAGGTCGGTCCGGTACGCGAGCACGGTCCGGGGGGAGAAGCGCCGCTCGTCGGCGACGTACGCCTGGAAGGAATCGATGGCCCGAGAGAGCGAGATCACTCGAGAACAGTGTAGCAACCCCGCTGTCATCCCGAGCGCAGCTGCCCTGTCATCCCGCGAAGGGGAGGGACCCCTTTGCGGTCACGGTGCGGCTCTGAAAGGGATCCCTCGTCCTCCTCGCTTCGCTCGGCGTCCTCGGGATGACAGGCCTCGCCGTAGAATGCCCCGCCATGGAGCTGCGCCCGTTTCGCTCGCTGCGCTTCTCGTCCCGGGTCCTGCGCCAGCGGGGCCTCTCCGCCGTCTTTGCTCCGCCGTACGACCAGATCTCCCCCGCGCTGCAGGAGACGCTCTACGCGCGCGCGCCCGAGAACATCGTGCGCGTGAGCTACCCGAAGAAGGACGGGAACCGCAATCCGTACCAGGACGCCACCGCGACGCTGACCGCGTTCCTCGCGGACGGCACGCTCGAGAAGGAGCGGCGGCCGGGTCTGTGGACCTACCGCCAGACCTTCGCCGTCGACGGGCAGACCTTCGTCCGCAACGCGCTCGTGGGTCTCGTCCGCGTCTCCGAGTACTCCGCCGGCGTCGTCCATCCGCACGAGCTCACGCTCGCCAAGCCGAAGGCCGACCGGCTCTCGCTCCTGGCCGCGACCCGCGCCGATTTCGAGCTCGTGTTCCTGCTGACCCGTGCCCCGCTCTCCGCGGCCCTGTCCACCCGGCGCGCGCCGGACCTCACCGCCGAGGACGCCGACGGCGTGCGTCACGACGCCTTCCGCATCGGCGACTACGCCGCGCACGTCGAGCTGCAGGGGCTGGTCAAGAACGCCGAGGCGATCATCGCCGATGGCCATCACCGCTGGGAGACGGCGCTGGCGTTCTCCGAGAACCCCGCGGCCGCCAGGCTCCCCGGCGCGCGCTACAAGCTCTGCGCAATCGTCGACATGGCCTCGGAGGGGTTGATCGTGCGGCCGATCCACCGGCTCCTCTCGGGCGTTCCCGATTGGAATCCCCTCCGGCTGCTCGAGGCGGCGCGGGCGCTCTTCGTCCTGCGCGAGTACGCGTCGCCGCGCGAGGCGAGCGACGCACTCCAGAGCCACTCGCGCCTCCAGCCCGCGTTCGTGGTCTTCGCACCCCCCGCGCCGACGGCGCTCTGGACGCTCCGGGAGGACGCCGCCGGTCTGCCGTGGCCGCCGGGCCGCTCGCTTGCATGGAAGGGCCTCGACACCGCCGCGCTCGAGGTCGCGCTCTTCCAGAAGCTCCTCGGGATCTCCCCCGAGACGATCGCGACGGGCGAGCCCGTCTCCTTCACCTCCAGCGCCGACGCGGCGATCGCCGCCGTCGAGAAGCGCGCGGCAGGCGAAGCCCAGGCGGCGATCCTGATGCGGCCCACGACCGTCTCGGACGTCGAGGCCGTCGTCTCCGAGGGCGACCGGCTTCCGCAGAAGTCCACCCACTTCTTTCCCAAGATGTACACCGGCCTCTTCGGCGTCTCGCTCGAAGACGGGGTGTACTAGCGCCGTGGGCGCTTCGCCCGCGGCCGCCCTCGCGGAAGAGGCAGAGGCCCGGCTCGCGGCCGGCGACCGTGCGGGCGCGATCGCGGCGTGCCGGCGCGCGCTCGCGATCGACCCCGATTGCCTCTCGGCGCACGTCGGCATGGCGCGCGCGCGGCTCCCCGGCGACGACTTCCTGACATACCTCCGGCGCTTCCACGAGACCCTGAGGCCCCGGACGTACCTCGAGATCGGCGTGGACGCCGGACGCACCCTCTCGCTCGCTCGGCCGCCGACGGTCGCGATCGGCGTCGACCCGGCCGTTGCGAGCGAGGGAGGGTCCTTCCCCGCGACGACGAAGCTCTTCGCGCTCGAGAGCGACGTCTTCTTCGCGACCCGGGACGTCGCGGCGGAGTTCGGAAATCCCGCGATCGATCTCGCATTCGTCGACGGGCTCCACCTCTTCGAGCAGGCGCTCAAAGACTTCCTCCACGTCGAGCGCCATGCCGCCCGGGAGTCGGTCGTGCTGTTCCACGACTGCCTGCCGCTGACCGCCGCGACCGCGAGCCGGACGCGGAAGACGGGCTTCTGGACCGGCGACGTCTGGAAGATCGTGCCGATCCTGCAGCGGCATCGCCCGGACCTCGACGTCTTCCTGATTCCGACCTACCCGACGGGGCTCGCCGTCGTCACGCGGCTCGACCCGGGCTCGCGCGTCCTCGAGGAGCGGTTCGACGCGATCGTCGCGGAGTGGACGCCTCGAGAATGGAGCGACGAGGAGGCGCTCCCAAAATGGCGCGACGAGAGACCGCTCTCGAAAAGAAGCGACGCGCCCGAAGGCGCGTCGTCCGAGTCTTCCCTTCCACTCGTGGCCAACGACTGGGAGGCCGTCCTCGCGCGCCTCCGGTCTCGTTGAGCCCGCGACTCACTGCTTGGCGAAACCCCTCACGTCGTTCTTGACCAGGCTCTCGATCTGCTCCTTCGTCAGCTTCTTGCCGAACGGAGGCATGTCGTCGTCCTTGCCGTTGGTCACGGAGTTGATCAGCTCGGAGTCGCTCTTGCTCTGCTGCCACTCCGCGTCCGTGAAGTTGCGCGCCTTCATCTGCTTGCCCTTCGGCGTGTCGGCCTTGCCATCCTCGCCGTGGCACTTCGCGCAGTATTGCTTGAAGGTGTCCGAAGGATGCTCGTCCCTCTCTTTTGCATAAAGGGTCATGCCCCAGCCCACCAGGCCGCCGAACGCGAGCGCCGCCAGGAGTCTCGATCCCTTCATCCGTTCCTCGCTTTCTCCAAATCGCGCAACACCGTCTCGGGGTCCCACATCTCCCCGTAGTAGATCGTGGCGAGCTTTCCGGACGGGTCGATGACCGCCACCGCCTGCGTGTGGACGATCTGCCCGTGATCCGGGTAGTAGAGGACGCCGAAGGATTCCGCGACGCGCGCGACGGCTTTCGGGTCGCCGGTCAGGAATTTCCAGCGCTTCGGATCGGCGCCGATCCGCGACGCGAAGTCCCGCAGGACCTCGGGCGTGTCGTTCTGGGGGTCCACCGTGATCGAGAGCAGCTCGCCGTAGCTCCTCTTCGCGAGCGCCGCGTCGATCTTAGCGAACTTCGTCATCGTCATCGGACATGCCGTGGCGACCGGGCAGCGCGTGTAGGCGAACGTGACGGCCACCGGCGTTCCGCGAAACTGCGAGAGCCGCACGGTCCTTCCGGTCTGGTCCACCAGCGCGAAGTCCGGAACGGCGTCTCCGGGTGCGATTCCCTTGTTGGGCTCCGGAAGCGCGGCATCCGCGCCGCCCGGGCGCGGCGGCATTGGCGCACCCCCGCCACCAGGAGCCGGGCTCGGGACGAACCCTTTCGTCAGAATCTCCTCGAGGAAGCGGGTCTCGCCGTCGACGACCAGCCTCGCCTCGATGCGGTCGCCCGGGCGCAGCAGGGCCGCGACCTTGGGATCGTCGCGGACCGCGAACGTCGTCGTCGACGCGCCGAGGAGACCCTCGACGGGCTCGTGGGCAACCGTGATCTGCGCTCCGCCGGGGGTGACCGCGGTGATGACGCCCTTCAACGCGTAGCGCTTCGCATCGGCCGAGACGCGCGCCGGCATCGCGAGGGGCGGACGCGTCGGCGCGTTCGCCGGCACGGCGGCCTCCCGCCCCCGGCAGGCTCCGCCGAGCGCGGCGAGCACGCCCGCGAGCACCGCGAGCGCCGGGGACCGGAGACGCCCCGCGAGCACCGCGAGCGCCGGGGACCGGAGACGCCCCGCGCCCACGAGCCCAGGCCGGATCCGGAACGCCCGTTTCACGGCGCCTTTCCTACAGGAGAAACCGCGGGCATTTCAAATGTTAACGAGGCCCAAAGGGACTGCCAGTCCGCGCCGGAATCGGCGGGGGCCGCGACCATGTGGACGGCCTTGATCAGCCAGGCGCCCTCCCGCGGGAGCCGCAGGCGGACCCGGCCGTCCTTGTCCGTGCGCTGCGCGAGCTTCTCCGGGGCGTCCCCCCGGTTCTTCGCCATCGCCGTGACGAGCGCGCCCGCGAGCGGCTTGCCCTCGTAGGTCAGGCGCACAGGCAGCTCCGAGCCGGCGCGCAGCCCGTAGGGGTTCTTCTCCGCGCGCAGCTCGAGCGTGAATCCGAGGTCGCGGTCCTCGCCGCCCGGCTTGCCGGGCCCCGCGAACAGGAGCGCCTTGGCGCAACGGGAGAAGAGCTCGCGCGATCCCTTCTGCGAGTCTCCGCGCCGCGCGCGCTCCGCCACGATCGCCTCGAGGCCCTCCTCGCGCAGGTAGTCCTCGAACTTCGCCGCCTCCAGAGCCACGAAGCTGTTTCGGCTCCGGTATCCCACGATCTGCAGTCCCGGCGCGTCGACCCGGACCAATCCCGCGGGATCGTCGGCCGGCCGGCCGCCGATCTCCGTCTCGCCGCCGGCCGAGACCAGCACGAACCTCGTGATGAGCGCCGGGTTTCGCGGCAGCGGCTCGCCCTGGAAACCCTGCCCGATCATGAGGCGAACCCCGACGGTCGAGCCGACCTCCGGGCGGAAGCTCGAGGGCTCGATCCAGAAGTCGTGCGCGAGGAGCGTCGGCGAAACCCCCGCGAGCACGAACGCGAGCGCGAGCGCCCGGGACCGGCGCCGTCCCAGCGATCGATCCGCGAGCCTAGCGAGCGGCGGGAACCGCATTGCGTCCGGCCACGAACTCCGAGAGCCGGGCGAGGTCCACGTTGCCGCCGGAAAGCACGACGCCGACGCGCCGCCCCGAGAAGTCCGCCTTCTTGTGGCGGACGGCTGCGGCCGCGGCGACGCCGGAGGGCTCGATCAGCACCTTCATGCGCTCGAGCATCCAGATCAGCGTCTCGATCATCTCGGCATCCGATACGAGCAGGATGTCGGCCACGGATTCCTGCACGATCGGGAAGGTGAGCTTCCCCGGCGTCGACACGCGCAGGCCGTCGGCGATGGTCGGGTTCGTCGACCGCTCGACGCGCGCACCCGCGGCGAGCGAGCGCTTCGTGTCGTCGGCGGCCTCGGGCTCGACGCCGTAGATCCGGATGCCCGGCCGCAGGTGCCGCGCGGCCGTGGCCCAGCCGCCGATGAGCCCGCCGCCGCTGACCGGAACGACGAGCGTGTCGATGTCGCGGACCTCCTCGAGCAGCTCCACCGCGCCCGTCGCGGCGCCGGCCATCACGAGCTCGTCGTCGAACGGAGGGACGAGGATCGCGCCGCGCTCGCGGCAGAGCCGGTCGGCGAGGTCCTCGCGGGACTGGCTCTCGCGGTCGTAGAGCAGGACCTCCGCCCCGTAGCCGCGCGTGGCGTCGACCTTCATCTGCGGAGCGTCCTTCGGCATGACGATCGTGGCCCGGATGCCGAGCAGCTTCGAGACGATCGCCACGGCCTGCGCGTGGTTTCCGGAGGAGAAGGCGACGACGGCGTCGACCTTCGCCTTCTCCGTCTCGGCCTTCATCTTGTTGTAGGCGCCGCGGAACTTGAACGCGCCGCCGCGCTGCAGGTTCTCGGCCTTGAAGAAGACCGCCGCCCCGGCCTCCGCGTCGAACTGGCGAGAGCGCAACACCGGGGTGCGGTGCGCCACGCCCTCCAGACGCTTCCTCGCCTTCTCGATGTCCGCCCAGGTCAGCATGTGATCTCGGACCTCTAGCGGTCCGCTTCGCGGACCGTGTAAATGGGAGGGAAAGTCGCGATGGGATCCTCTCCCTCCAAGCTTCCGATCGTCTGAGTCACGAGGTCTGACCCGGTGCCGGCCGCCGCCTGCGGCTGGACTTGAAGCTTCCACTCGGCAATGGCCGCGAGCGCCCGGTCCACCATCATCTGGCGGCGGATCTGTTTGTCGCGCACGGGCGAGTGCGAGGTGTCCTCGATCAGGCCGAAGGTGACGTTCATCGGCTCGAACTTCTCCTCGGGCGGCCGCTCCGAGCAGTGGCGCGCGAGGGAGCCGATCGCCGTCGTGTAGGGCACCGGCCTCGGCTCCCGCCCCTCCAAAAGCTGCGCGAGCGTCAGGCCCACCGCGAGACCCGTGGCCGCGCTCTCCACGTAGCCCTCGACGCCCGTGATCTGGCCCGCGAAGAAGATCCGGGGATGGCGCCGCATGCGCCAGAAGCGGTCGATGTGCGCGGGCGCGTGGATGTAGGTGTTGCGGTGGAGCATCCCGTAGCGCGCGAAGCGGGCATTCTCGAGCCCCGGAATGCGACGAAACACACGCTGCTGCTCCGCGACCTTGAGCTTGGTCTGGAATCCGACCAGGTTGTAGTGCTCCTTCGCGAGGTCGTCCTGGCGCAGCTGCACGACGGCCCAGGGATTGCGGCCGGTCCGCGGGTCCGGCAGGCCCATCGGCTTCATCGGGCCGTGGCGCAGCGTCTCGCGCCCCCGTTCGGCCATGACCTCGATCGGGAGGCACCCCTCGAAGTAGATGCCCTTCTCGAAGTCCTTCATGGGAACGGTCTCGCCCGAGAGGAGCGCGTCGAGAAATCCCTCGTACTCCTCGCGCGTGAGCGGACAGTTCCAGTAGTCCTCGCCGTCGCCCTTGCCATAACGCGAGAGCGCGTACATCTTCGAGAGGTCGAGCGACGAGGCCTCGACGATGGGCGCCATGGAGTCGTAGAAGTACAGGTGCTGCTGCGTACCTAGGAGCCCGCCGATCGCGGCGTCGAGCGCGGGCGAAGTCAGCGGGCCGGTCGCCAGGACGACGAACCCCGCCTCCTCGCCGGGGATCGCGCGCACCTCCTCGCGAACGAGCGCGATCTCGGGACACGAGACGATCGCCTCCGTCACGAGGTTCGCGAAGACGTGGCGGTCCATCGCGAGCGCGTCTCCGGCCGGCACGGCGGCCGCGCGCGCGCAGCGGATGATCAGGGAGTCGAGCGCCTCCATCTCGCGCTTCAGCAGCCCGACGGCGTTGCGCGGGTTGTCCGAGCGGAAGGAGTTCGAGCAGACGAGCTCCGCGCAGCGGTCGGTCTGGTGCGCCGAGGTCCCGACGGCCGGGCGCATCTCGTAGAGGCGGACTCTGTGGCCGCGTCGCGCGAGCTGCCACGCGCACTCCGAGCCGGCGAGGCCGGCGCCGATGATGGAGACGGCCGAATTCATGGCGAGGGGATTGTACGGTTTGTCATCCCGAGGGCCTGAGGGAGCACTCTTGTCATCCCGAGGACCGCAGGCCCGAGGGACCCCTTTTCAGCCGCGCCGAGACTCGAAAGGAATCCCTCAACTCACGCCGCCCGCGGTCGGGATGACGCGCTGGCTCGCGTCACCAGCCACCGCCTCCGCCGCCGCCCGAGCTGCCGCCTCCGCCCCCTCCCCCGCCGCCACCGCCCGACGAGGACGGCGACGCGACGCCGGAGGCGAGCGCTCCGGCCGCGACCGCCCACGAGCCCGAGGAGCCGGCGCCGCCGAAGGCCCCGCCGCCTCCGGACCAGCCGCCGGAGCTCGACGAGGAGCCGGAGGAGGAGCCGCTGCGGCTCGAGCCCAGGACGGTTCCCGTCGAGGCCGCCGCCGCGCCTCCGTACGCCTTGAACCAGTGGTCGGCTTCGGAGGTCAGACCGAAGGCGACGACGTAGGGGAACCAGGAATCCTGGAGTCGCGGCGCGGGCTGCGCGAGCTCGTGGAGGAAGTAGCCCCGCGCCGAGGCCAGGGTCTTGCGCCGCGCGATGCGGTGGACGCCGTTGCGCGTCTTCGCGAGGTTGAAGATGCCGTTGACGACGGCGAGGCGCAGGAGGAGCGATCCGAGAACGGGCCAGAGCGGGGCCGGCCGCGGGTCACGCACGCCCAGCCAGGCGTAGAGGAAGAGGAACGCCGGCACCCAGAGGAACACGGGCGAGTGCGCGTCCACGGCCACGATGCGCTTCCGGAACGCCCACGCGCAGGCCGCGCCGATGCCGTACACGACCAGGTACATGAACGCGATCGAGAAAAAGTCTCCCGGCGCCTCCTTCCGGGTCAGCACGGCCGCGAGGTGAAAGCCGAGCCCGGCGGCGAAGAGGAGCGGCGTCGCCCAGCGCGAGGGCGCCGGCGAGGTGTCCTGGAAATCCGGATGCCCGGCGAGCTTCGCGGTCAGCCCGGCCTTGATCTTGGAGGCGGGATCGAAGCCGCTCGACTTGTAGTGCGCCTTGATCGCGTCGGTGTCCGTCTCCTGCTTTCCGAAGAACAGCGCCTTGACGAGGTCGTGCTCGTATCCGGAGAGACGCTCGAGCGGCACGAGCAGCCGCATCGTCATTTTCTTGCCGTCGGCCTCGGTCGCCAGCTTCTTCTCGGACACGAGGCGCGCGATGACCGCGGAGACCTCGGGCGGCCCGATCTTCTCGTCCCAGAGCGCTCCGGCCTCCTCGGGCGAGAGCGAGAAGAGGTTCTTCGACAGCCACGCCGCGTCGATCGCGTCGGGCGGCGTCAGCGGGGCGAGACGGCCGAGCGCGCGCTCGCGCGCGCGCCACCGGAAATAGAGGACCAGGACCGCCACGCCGAACAGCAGGAGCAGGGCCAGGCGCAGGCGCGGGCTCGCGATGCCGTGTGCGGCTTCGGGCGTGCCCGTGCCGGTATAGGTCAGGGGAATCTTGACGACGAACCCCTGATGCGCCGGCAGCGCTCCGGAGCGGAAGGTCTCCGGAACTCGCACCTGCGGCTTCCAGACCGGATCGAGCGCGAGCGAGAGCGTGAAGGCGGCGATCGGCCAGTCGCGGTCCGGAAACGCGAAGTCGTTGTCGAGCGTGTAGGAGGCTCCGCCCTGCTTCACGAGGATGCCCGAGAGCCTGTAGGCGATCTCGTAGACGAGCTCGGCGTGGTCGAACGGCGGGTCCGACGGCAGCCGGCTGCGCCAGCGCAGGACGTACGGGCCGCTCCAGTTCCACGCGTCCATCGCCGCGAGGTCGCCCTGCGTCAGCGGATGCCGCGTGCCGTCCCGATCGATGCGCGTCACCGATTCGAGCGCGAGCGATTGTCCGGGAAAGACGCGGAAGGTGCGCTCTCCCCCGTTCCAGTCGCCGTCGAAGACGATCGCGTGCGTTTCGACGACGGCGAGGGTCCCGGAGGCGTCGAGCCTGGCCTTCACGTCGAGCGCACGCCATCGGAGCTCCTTCGCAGTCGCGCGCTGGGGAGTCGCGATGAGGAGCGAGAGGACGAGAGCCCGGGCGGCGAAGGAGAGGCGTCGTCGAGCCGCGCCGCTCACGCGGTCCTCCGCGCCCGCCGGACGCCATCCGGAGCCCGACGCGCCACCGGGACCACGAACCGGATCGACGTCAGCCGCGGCGAGAAGGCCGCGATCTTGTTGTCGACCAGGCCCGCGGCGAGGCCCGCCTTCTGCACGTCGAGCCAGAGGAACGGGAACGCGAGCTGTGCGAGGAAGGGCTTCTTCGGAAAGACGGTCCAGAGCGACCCGTTCGGTTCCATACGCTCCTCCAGGTCGCGAAAGAAGGCCGAGAGCGAGCCCTCGGCCGGGACCTCGACCATCAGCCATGGGTGCCGGCCCGACGGGAGCCTCTCCACGCGCTCGACCAGCGGACCGAAGGTCTCGCGAATCGTCTTGGTGAACTCGCGCGAGAAGCCCTGCGCATACGCGCCCGCGCCGCCGGGCAAGGAGAACTTCTCCCAGGGGGCCTTCACTGCGGGACATTGTACGGGCCCGCATGCACCCGTCGCGAGGACCCGCGCCAAACGGCGCGGCGGGGACGTAAGTTACCCCTAAGATGTCCTCGTGACGTTCGAGTCCGAGCTCTATCCCGACGAGTATTTCGAGGGCCTGCACCGCGTGACCGGGTTCGCCGCGCCGGAGCGCAAGTGGCGCGAGCGGGACCGCGACATCCTCTCCCTGGCGCTCGCCCGGAGCGCTCCTCCACCGGCGCAACGCGTCGTGCTCGACCTCGGCTCGGCGCGCGGCGACGTCTGCTTCCTGCTGGCGCCCCGCGTCCGCGAGGCCATCGGCATCGACGCTTCGCGCCGGGCGCTCGAGATCGCGGAGCACGAACGCATCCGGCGCGGCCTCGGCAACATCCGCTTCGTCCTGGGCGACGTGGCCGAGCTCGGTCCCATCGCCGACGGCTCCGTCGACGTCGCCGGGGCCTTCGACCTGCTCGAGCACGTGGACGACGCCACCGTCCGTCAGATGCTGTCGGCCCTGCGCCGGGTGCTCAGGAGGGGAGGCTTCTTCGTCGCCTACACGCCCAACCGCGAGCACTACGTCGAGCGGATGAAGGCGCACGATTTCCTCCTGAAGCAGTTCCCCGAGCACATCGCGGTTCGCCGGCCCGCACAGATCCGGCGCCTCCTGGAGGAAGAGGGCTGGCGCGTCCTCGAGCTCTCCTACGCGACGGCCCCGTTTCCCGGCGTGCGCTGGGTCGAGAAGATCCTCGCCCCGCTTCCCGGCATCGGCCGGCTGTTCCGCTACAGGATTCTTGTCACGGCTGTTCCTGCGGTCCCCGCCGGGTCACCTGCGGTCCCCGCCGAGACATCTGCGGTCCCCGCCGCGCCTCGAGGCGCGGGGGGTCGGGATGAGTTCCATCGGAATCCGCCGGGATAGACTGAGCGGTTCATGCGCGCGAGCGTGATCATTCCCTGCCGGGACGCCGAGCGAACCGTCGCGGACGCAGTGGCCTCCGCGCTCGCCCAGAGCGAGCCGCCGCTCGAGGTCCTGGTGGTCGACGACGCCTCGTCCGACGCCTCGGCGGCCATCGCACGCAAGGCCGGGGCGCGCGTTCTCGTCAACCCGACGCGTCGCAACGCGGGAGGCGCCCGAAACGCCGGGATCGAGGCGACCGCGGGCGAGCTCCTGGCCTTCCTCGACGCGGACGCCGTCGCCCCGAGGGACTGGCTCGCGCGCGCCCGGGAGCTCCTCGCGTCGGATCCCTCGCTCGCGGGCGTCGGCGGAAGCATCGCCAACGGTCGCGCCGGCCGTTTCGGCGAGCTCGACTACTTCCTCAATCACTCCGAGTGGATCGGCGGCCGCGCGGGCGAGAAGCGCAGCATCCCGACGATGGCGATCGTGTACCGCCGCGATTCCGTCGGCTCCGCGCGCTTCCCGGAGTCCAACTCCGGCGAGGACACGGCCTTCGCGCTGGCGGTCGCCGCCCGCGGCGGCCGGCTTTGGTACGAGCCCACGATCCGCGTCACGCACCGCCACGAGCGCCTGGACTTCCACTCCTTCTGGGAGAAGCAGGTCGCCTGCGGAAGGACGATCTTCTGGACCCGCTCGACCCTCGATCGGCCCGGCCGGATCCTGGTCCGCGCGCCAATCCTCCTCCTCCTCCTTCCCCACCTCTGGATCACGCTCGCCCGGATGCTCCGCGCCGGTTACGGCGGGAGGGCCGTGGCGCTCTTCCCCTGGCTCCTCGCCGGGGAGATCGCGCGGATCCGGGGCTTCCTCGCTGCCCGCCGCGAGCGTCGCGCCGCGCCGGCGGAGGCGATCGAGGCCGCCGAGGCCGCCCGCGAGGCCCGGGCATGACGCGCCTGCGGCAGGGCCTGGCGCTCGCTCGCGACTGGATCGCGCCGGGCGAGGCCATCGCGCAGTGGACCCACTTCGTGACCTCGGTCTGCAACGCGCGCTGCGCGCATTGCTTCTACCCGATCAACGCCGGAAAGAACGAGCTCACGCTCGAGGAGATCGACCGCTTCGCGCAGACGCTGCCGCCGATCCGCCTGCTCCTCATCTCGGGCGGCGAGCCCTTCCTCCGCCGCGACCTGCCCGAGCTCATCCGCGTCTACTTCCAACGCTGTGGCTTCTTCAACGCCTCGATCCCAACCAACGGCTTCTCCCCGGACGAGGTCGCGCGCGCCGCGGAGCGCATCTGTGGCTTCTCGCCGGGTCTCTCGCTCGGCGTCACGGTCTCGATCGACGGCTTCCGCGAGTTCCACGACCGCGTCCGCGCCGTCCCCGGGCTCTACGACCGCGCGCTGGCGACCCTCGAGGCGCTCCTTGCGCTCTCGCGCTCGACCCCGAATCTCACGGTCGGCGTCACGACCGTCTTCATGCGCGACAACCAGGGGGAGCTCGAGGCCTTCTGTGAGTTCGTCCACGACACCTACCGGCCGAATCACCACGCGCTCGGCTTCGTCCGCGGCGACCCGTTCGATCCGCGCGTCAAGGAGGACCTCGACGTCGCCCTCTACGAGCGGCTCTCCCGGAGAATCGACTCGCGCTATCCTCCGGACGAGGCCCGGTCGGGCTGGAAGGGCGCGCGGACGCGGGCCCGCCGCGAGGTCAACCGCCGGCGCTTCGAGTACATCGCGCGGCAGGCCAAGGGCGGCGGCTTCGAGGGATTCTGCCTGGCGGGCGAGCGGGAGTACGTGCTGACGGAGGAGGGGAACATCCACGGCTGCGAGCTGATTTCCACCGTGCTCGGCAACGTCCGCGACGCCGGCTACGACTGGGCGAGGATCCGCGAAGGCGAGGAGAGGCGGCGCTTCGTGGCCGACAAGCACGACCGCCTGTGCCGCTGCACGCACGAGTGCAACGCGCGGACGATGATCCTCTTCGACCGCGGCAACGCCCTGCCGGTCCTCGCGGCGATGGCGGGACTCGAGGCGAAACGCCCTCCGGCAGGGGACCCTCCGCCCGTCGAAAGCTCTCCGCTCGTCGGAGGCCCTCCGCCCGTCGGAGGCTCGTCATGAGCAAGGGCAAGAACGGTCTGCGCCTGCACTCGCTCAAGTACATGCTCGAGCTGACCTCGCGCTGCAACCTGCGCTGCGGGATGTGCCCGATGGACGTCCTGACGCGACCGTTCGAGGACGCGCCCTTCGACATGGTCGAGGACGTCGCCCGACAGATGCGCGAGCTGAAGCTTCCGATGAAGTACCTGCACGAGATGGGCGAGCCGCTCCTCTACAAGCGGCTCCCCGAGGCGATCGACCTCTTCCCCGGCGTCTGCGTCTCGACGAACGGCACCCTGCTCAACGAGCAGTGGTCGAAGGACATCCTTTCGACCTCGCTCTCGAAACTGCGCATCTGCATCGACACGCTGAAGCCCGAGGTCTACCCGATCGTGCGCAAGGGCGGCAAGTTCGACGTCGTCGTCGAGAACATCCGGCGGTTCCTCGAGCTCTCGAAGGGCAAGGAGATCGTGGTCGAGATTCAGCGCATGATCACGACGCAGACCCACGACGAGTCGGTCAAGAGCTTCCGGGAGTTCTTTCACCTCGACCGCTATCCGCAGGCCCGCGTCATCCAGAAGACCTGCGAGGGCCTCGACACCTCCGAAGTCACCGAGCTGCATCAGGCCTATTACGGGTGCTTCCAGGGGACGCCATACCAGTGGTTCGTGATCCTCTGCAACGGCGACGTTACGCACTGCTGCTACGACTACGACGGGACCCAGAAGCTCGGCAACGTGCGCGAGCGGACGATCCCGGAGATCGCCGCCTCGCCCTTCCTCGCGACGATCGAGGAGGGCTTCCGCAGCGGCGACTTCTCACGGCTGCCCCGCTGCGCCGAGTGTTTCAAGAATCCCGCGGCGAAGCCGCCGCTGACCGACCGCCTCTGGCGCTACGCGCAGATGTTCCCGTGGAAGGATCCGTTCCGACGGTTCCTGAACATTCCGGGAGGGGAGAACTGACGGGCGTGGCGTAGCCCGCGCCCGTCATCCTGAGGCGCGCAGCGCCGAAGGATCCCGCCACTGAACGGACTGGATGCCCCGTCGACTTCCGTCCTCGTCTCGTAGGCCCGCCGGGAACGGGATCCCTCGCTATCGCTCGGGATGACGGCCTAGCGACGAGACGGCCTACGACGCCTTCTTTTCCTTCCGGCGCGGGGCCTTCGCCTTCTTCGCCGCCTCGACCACTGCCCGCGGGGCCTTCGCCTTCTTCTTCGCCGCCTCGATCACCGCGCCAGGAACCTCCGGCGGTGCCTCCGGAGTGAACTCCACGATCGGCGGAATCTCGCCGGGGGGCTTCTCGAAGCCGCAGCCCGCCTTGTCGCAGGCGAAGACGTTCCCGCTCTTGCGCTCGCGAAACAGGAGGTACGGGTTCCCGCACTGCGGGCACTTCTCGGGAATCGGGCGCACCGAGAGCGAGAAGTCGCAGCTGGGATAGTTCACGCAGCCGTAGAACGGGCGGAAGCGTCCGCGCCGCTCGGCGATGATGCCGCCGTCCTTGGGACACCGCACGCCGGTGTCCTTGATCGGCTTCGGCGGCTTGTACTTGCACGCCGGGTAGTTCGAGCAGGACACGTAGGCGCCGAAGCGGCCGTGCCGGCGGACCAGAGCGTGGCCGCACCGCGGACACATCACTCCGGTCGGCTCGTCGGGCCGCGCCTCGGCCTTGCCGCCCGCGACCGCGATGTTGATCACGTTGCGGCACTTCGGAAATGCGGTGCATCCCAGAAACGTAGAGCCCGTCCGGCTCTGCCGCACTTTCATCGGCGAGCCGCACTCGTCGCACGTCGTCTTCTCGATCTCCGACATGTCGACGGCGTCTTCCTCGGGGTCGGGGATGTCCTGGGTGAAGGTGCAGTCGGGATATCCGCTGCAGGCCACGAAGAGGCCGTTCTTGCCCATGCGCAGCTTCAACTTCTTGCCGCAGTTGGGGCACTTCTCGTCCATGTCGGGAACGACCGAGAGGTTGAGCTTCTTCGCCTGGGCGAGCGGAATCCCCGCCTTGCCCGATACCATCTTGTCGAGGGCGCGATCACGGTCGCGCGTGAAGGTCTTGTCGAATTCGGAGAGCGCCTTGGTCCAGGGGAGCTTGCCGTCTTCGACCTCATCCAGGGCTTCCTCCATTCGCGCGGTGTAGGAGGTCTGGAAGAAATCGTCGAAGTAAGGGATCAGCATCTCGAAGACCGTGCGCCCGAGCGCGGTGGGGATGAAGCGGCGGTCCTTCTTGTGGACGTACCGCCGCTCCTCGAGCTTGCGCAGGATCTCGGCGTACGTGGACGGACGGCCGATGCCGTTTTCCTCCAGGAACTTGACGAGCGAGGCCTCGTTGAACCGGGGCGGGGGCTGCGTCGCCTTCTGCTCCGGCGTGATCGCGAGCAGCTTCAGGGTCTCGCCCTGTTTCAGCGGCGGCAGCTTCGGCGAGTCCTTGTCGGTCTCCTCCTCCTCCTCGGCGGAGACGCCGTAGGCCGCGAGGTAGCCGGGGAACTTCAGCGTGGAGCCCGAAGCGCGGTAGACCGCCTTGCCCGCGGTGATCTCGGCGGAGGTCGTGTCGTAGACCGCCGGCGACATCTGGGAAGCGACGAAACGCTCCCAGATCAGGCGGTAGAGGCGCGCCTGGTCGGGCTCGACGTGCTTCGCGACCTCTTCGGGCGGGAGGTCCAGGTACGTCGGCCGGATCGCCTCGTGCGCGTCCTGCGTGTCGCGCCGGCTCTTGAAGTAACGCGGGGATTCGGGCTTCGACTCCGGGCCGTACTCGTGCCCGATGAGCTCGCGCACGGCCGTGAGGGCGTCGTCGGAGACGCGCGTCGAGTCGGTGCGCATGTAGGTGATGAGCCCGACCGTCCCGCGGCCCGGAATCTCGCGGCCCTCGTAGAGGCGCTGCGCGATCTGCATCGTGCGCCGGACCGCGAAGCCCAGCCGCCGCGCCGCGGCCTGCTGGAGCTGAGAGGTGATGAAGGGAGGGGCCGGATTCTTGCGGCGCTCGGAGGTGTCGACCGACGCGACCGTCCAGGTCGCCTTCTCGATGTCCTCGCGCACCCGTTTCGCCGCCGTCTCGTCCGCGAGTCGGGGATCGTTTCCGTCAAACTTGAGCTTCTCGCCGTCGAAGGAGAAGAGCCGCGCCGCGAAGGAGGGTGGAGCACTTCCCTCGACCTGCGCGTCGACGGTCCAGTACTCGACGGGGACGAAGGCCTCGATCTCGGTCTCGCGCTCGCAGATGATCCGCAGCGCCACCGTCTGCACCCGGCCGGCCGACAGGCCGCGCCAGATCTTCTTCCACAGCAGATCCGAGACCTCGTAGCCCACGAGGCGGTCGATGATGCGGCGCGCCTGCTGCGCGTCGACGAGCCGACCGTCGATCTCGCCGGCGGCCTCCATCGCGGCCAGCACGGCCTTCTTGGTGATCTCGTTGAAACGGACGCGGCGGAAGATGGTCTTCTTCGCGCCGGGCTGCAGCGTCTCCTGGAGGTGCCACGAAATGGCCTCGCCTTCGCGGTCCGGGTCGGCCGCCAGGTAGACGTTGTCGGCCGTCTTGGCCGCCTTCTTGAGCTCGTTGATCGTCTTTTCCTTGCCGGCGAGGATCTCGTAGGTCGGCTTGTACTTGTCCTCGCGGTCCACGCCCAGGCCCTTGCGCGGCAGGTCGCGGACGTGGCCGTAGGAGGCCATGACCTTGAAGTCCTTGCCGAGAAACTTCTCGATGGTCTTGGCCTTGGCCGGGGATTCGACGATGACGATCGACTTAGGCATTCGCGTTAAAGGCGGCGGACAATCTCATAAGAGAACGCAAAGCGCAAACCCGCCGCCCTTGCACCCTGTCTAACACACTCGCATTCCCGATTCGCGTAAGTTCGTACGCGCTCGGCACTAAGCCGAGATTTCTCAGCGCCTCGGGATCCCGTAGCGTCCTCCTTCCACGGTCGTCGCGAGGCCTCCCCCCTCGAGCTCGAAGAGGCTTGCGAGCACGGCCGCGGCCGGCAGATCGAGGGCCTGTGCGAGCTCCTCGGCCGAGAGGGAGTCCTCGCGCGACAGCGCCTCGAGGACGCGCCGCGCCTCCGCGGAGAGCTCCCCGCCCGCGGCGCCCACGGCGCTCGCGCGCGCGGCCTGGGCGGACGCCGGACCGACGGCCGGGAAGAGCTCAGCGAGAACGTCCTCCGCGCCGCGGCAAAGAATCGCGCCATCGCGCAGGAGCTCGTGCGTCCCGAAGGAGGTCTCGGCGAAGATCGATCCGGGCACCGCGAAGACGTCGCGGCCGAAGTCCGCGGCGAGGCGCGCGGTGATCAACGACCCCGAGCGCCGCGAGGCCTCGACGACGACGACTCCGGAGGAGAGACCCGCGATGATGCGGTTGCGGATCGGGAAGTTCTGGGGCCGCGGCTCGGTTCCCGGAGGATATTCGGAGAGGAGCAGATGCTGCGCCGCCATCCGGTCCTTCAGCCGTGCGTGCTCGCGGGGATAGTCGACGTCGAGACCGCAGCCGGTGATCGCGATGGTGCCGCCCGCTCCCTCGAGCGCGGCCTCGTGGGCCGCGGCGTCCACGCCGCGGGCGAATCCCGACACGACCGCGACGCCGGCGCTCGAGAGCTCGCGCGCGAGCCGCCAGGCCACGTCGCGGCCGTAGCGCGAGGCCTCCCGGGATCCGACCACGGCCACCGCCGGAAGACGCAGCCTCTCGATGCGGCCGAGCGCGAAGAGCAGGAAGGGCGGATCCGGAGTCTCCAGGAGAAGCCGCGGATAGGCCTCGTCGAACGCCGTGACGATCGCGATGCCCGAGCGTTCGACGTCGGCCGCCCAGCGCAAGGCCTCGCGATCCTCCGGCGCCCGCAGGACGGCGCGGGCGCGGTCGGAAGAGCCCAAAATTTGGGACAGATCCACTTCGTTGGAGGACAGAAGGGCTTCCAGCCCTCCACGGGAACGCAGGACCGGCCACAGCCGCTGCGGGGTCACCTCGCGGCCGTGCGCCCAGGAGAGCGCGGCTTGCCGGCCGAGCGCTGGCGAGCTCACGTGTTTAACGAATCCCTCATCCTCGACGTGACGACAATTCCCCGATCTCCCGTTCAACCCGAACCTATAATAGCCACCCTCTGGAGGAGTTACAGAGCTTGAAGCAGGCCCGCATCGCCGTCTTCCTTCTTCTTGTCGCGGGAGCCTGCACCTCCTACAGCCACACGGAGAAGGCCGGAACGCAGCTCGCCTTCGGCACAAACGTGGCGAAGAAGGGACTGTGGCGCGAGGCCGCGTTCCGCTACGAGCAGGCCGTCACCAAGGAACCGAACAACGCGCGCGCGCACAACAACCTCGCGGTCTCGCTGGAGGCCAACGGCGACTTCGCGCGTGCGCTCGCCGAGTACAAGCGCGCCCTCGAGCTCGAGCCCAACAACAATTACATCCGGCGCAACTACGCGCGCTTCGCGGAGTTCTACACCTCGTACACGAAGACGACGGGGAAGGCCGCCGGTGCACCGTAGCAGCGTGGCCGCGCCGGCGAGGCGCGCGTCCTGTGCCGCGCCGGCGAGGCGCGCGGTCGGTGTCGCCCCGGCGAGGCGCGCCATCGCGATCGTCATCGCGGCGGTCATCCTCTTCGCCACCCCGGCGTGGGCGGGCGTCGATTCGGTGCACCTGCGCCTTCCGCTCAAGCCCAAGCTCCCGCTGCGCGGCAACGAGCGCATCGCCCTCGCCCCCTTCATCCTGGTCACAGAGGCGGACAAGGCGCGGGACAAGCGGCTCGCGAACGTGGACCTCCAGGGCGAGTTTCACCGCTTCCTGAAGAAGCAGCTCGAGAAGAAGACGAAGTTCGAGGTCATCGAGACGCCGCCCGAGGTCAAGCTGCCCACCCAGAACCTGACCGAGCTCGCCAAGGCCCAGGAGTTCTGGGCCTCCGTCGGTGCGTCGACGACGGCCGAGATCATCGTGTCGGGAAGCCTCGAGTTCAAGATCGAGGACCGCTCCGGGTACAAGAGCGAGGAGTACGTCTCCCCCATCGACGGCCGCACCTACTACCGGCAGGTCTACGTCGAGCAGACGGGATTCCTCTTCGACATCGTCTTCCTGGTCCTCGACGGCCGGACCGGAGAGAAGCTGCTGCAGGACGAGTTCAAGGACTTCCGCCAGGCGAGCAAGCGCAGCGTCGATGAGCTCCAGGGTCTCTTCGAGAACCTGTTCTCGCTCGAGAACCAGATCCTGAACACCTTCGTGGCTCGCGACCGCGAAGCCGAACGCTACATCTTCACGGACTAGACCCCTCTTCCACCGAGCTCCCATGAAGCAAGAACCATGAAGAAAATCCTGCTGTTCCTGACCCTCACCGTAGGCGCGGCGATCCCGTCGACCCTCAGCGCCCAGTTCGTCACGCCGTACTACGACTACTTCGGCCAGAACAAGATCATGTACGACAAGTTCGCGTGGCAGACCTACCGCTCCACGCACTTCGTCATCTACTTCTACGACCGCGGGCAGGTCGAGCTGCAGAAGGTCGCGTCCTACGCCGAGAGCGCGTACGACGACATCTCCCGCACGCTGAACTTCCAGATCCCGAAGCCCGTCAACATCATCTACTACACGACCCACTCCGAGTTCGAGCAGACCAACACGCTCGGCTCGTTCATCCCCGAGGGCATCGGCGCGTTCGCGCTGCCGACCCGCAACCGCATGGTGCTCCCCGTCGACGAGTCCGACGAGAAGCTCCAGAAGCTCATCGCGCACGAGCTGACGCACGTCTTTCAGTTCGAGATCCTCTTCGGCGGCAGCTTCATCCGCGCATACACCTCGGGAGCCCCGCAGTGGCTGACGGAGGGAATGGCCTCCTACTTCGCCAACGACGAGGACGCCAAGGACAAGATGGTGCTTCGCGACGCCGTGCTGGCCGACCAGGTCCCCGAGATCGCGGAGCGCGGCATCTACGGCTTCTTCGCCTACCGCTTCGGCCACGCGGTGTTCGACTTCATCGAGTCGGAGTGGGGCAAGGACGGCGTGCGGGACTTCGTCTTCGACTACCGCGGCGCCATCGGCCCGAGCATCGAGCGGACCCTCAAGCACACCTTCAACATCTCCCCCGAGGACTTCGACGTCCGGTTCCGCCGTTATCTGCGCCAGAAGTACATCAAGATCCTGACCGAGAGGGGCGAGCCGATCGACTTCGGCGACCGCGTCCGGCTGGCGGAGGACCAGAGCGCGGAGCTCTCGGTGCGCGCGTTCCCCTCGGGGGACCTCGGGGCCGCGATCTCGACCCTCGGCGAGGACGCCAACGTCGTGGTCTTCTCGAGCCGCGAGCGCAAGCTGTTCAAGAACCTCACCAAGGGCTACAAGACCCACTACGAGTACATCGTCGCGCAGTGGCTGACGACCGGGCCGGTCGGCGGGGTGGACCTCGCCGTCGCGCCGGACGGGAACTCCCTCGCGCTCTTCGTCCGCCGGGAGCGCGGGCGCGAGCTCCTCCTGCTGAACGCCCTCGACGGCGACATCCGCGACATGATCCAGATGCCGGGCCTCGACCAGCAGCTCAATCCCGCCTTCTCCCCCGATGGACACACGGTCGTCTTTCGCGCGCTGAAGAACGGCCGGTCCGACATCTATTCGATCAACCTGGACAACAGGACGCTCGCGAATCTGACCGAGGACGACGCGTACGATTTCGCGCCGACCTTTTCGCCCGACGGGCAGTGGCTCTACTACTCCTCGTTCCAGGGCTCCTACGCGAAGATCTTCCGCCTGAAGATCGGCGTGCCGGGCTCGCGCGAGCAGATCACCTACGGGGACTGGGACGACGAGGACGCGAACATCTCCCCCGACGGCAAGCGGCTTTTCTTCACCTCGGACCGCGACGGCGGGATCTACAACATCTATTCCGTCGACCTCGACACCGGCGAGACGTTCCTCCACACCAACGTCGTCGGAGGCTGCTTCTCGCCGACGGTCCTGCTCGCGCGCGACGGCTCCGAGCGTCTGGTGTTCTCGGCCTATTACAAGCGGCGCTTCGGGATCTACGTCAACGACTCGAAGAAGCCGTTCCGCAAGCTCGCGGAGCTGAATCCTGCGCCCTCGCCCGCCGGCCCGACCACGATCCCGCCGTTCCAGCCGTCGATCGAGGTCTCGCTCGATCCCGAGAAGATCAACAAGAGGCCGAGCCGCAAGCTCTACCTGGAGAACGCTCAGGTCATCGCCGGCCTCTCGTCCGACCAGACCTTCCTCTCCAACACGATCCTGACCTTCGGAGACAACCTCGGAGACCGCCAGCTCGTGGCCGCGCTGCAGACGGTCTCCTCCTTCACCAACATCCTTCTCGCGTACACGAACCAGGGCCACCGCCTCCAGTGGGGCGCGGAGGCCTACGACCAGCGGTACTACTTCCTGGCGCTCGACAACAACACCGGCCAGGCCGTGCGGAGCCAGCTGGCCTACCGTTTCACCGGAGGAGACGTCTTCGGGAACTACCCCCTGAACCGCTACTGGCGCCTGGAGAACCAGGTCGGGTTCCTGTCGCGCAAGTACGACGGGTATCCGGTCGTCGACAAGGAGACCCAGCAGCTGTCGTACATCGCCACGAGCAACACCTTCCCCACCATCGGGACCAAGCTCGTGGGCGACACCGTCCAGTACGAGTCGTTCGGGGCGATCTCGGGCCGCGCGATGTCTCTCGGGGTCAGCTGGTCGCCGTACGTCTCCGGCACGAAGATTCCCGGCGAGAACTCGGGCACCCTGACGCTCGATCTGACGGCGGACCTGCGGCACTACTTCAAGATCCTGCCGCGGACGCTCCTCGCGGTGCGCCTCTACGGATTCCGCGCGACGGGCGCGCTGCCCGACGTTCTGTCGTTCGGCGGCCTCGACACGCTGCGCAACCTCCCGATCTACTCCATCTCGGGCAACACGGCCGCCTTCGCCAACCTCGAGTTTCGCTTCCCGCTGATCGACCTGCTCGCGACGCCGATCCTGGGTTTCCGCGAGATCCGCGGCAAGGCGTTCTACGACATCGGCGGCGCCGCGTACAAGAACCAGGACTTCACGTTCTACCAGGACGGCCAGCTCGTCAACGCGATCTCCGACTACGGGTTCGGCATCTCGGTCAACTTCCTCGGCCTGCCTCTGCACTTTGACTTCTCGCGGCTCTGGAACATCAAGCACTCCATCGGCGGGTTCAAGACGTTCTTCTACATCGGGCCCGAGTTCTAAGAGAAGCGCCCGTTTCGCTTACAATTCGGGGACCGTGCCGCCTCGAAACCCCCTGACGGTTCGTGTCCTCGGCCCCTACGGAGGCTCCGCCCCGGGATACCGGATCACCACGTTTCTGATCGACGGCGAGACCGCGCTCGACGCCGGCGCGATCACCGAGGCGCTCCCCCTGGCGGCTCAGCGCCGCATCCGTCGCGTGATCCTCACCCACGCCCACCTGGACCACATCGTGTCGCTGCCGTTTCTGACCGAGAACCTCTACGGCCGCACGCGCCCGCTGGAGGTGATCGCGCCGGCGCCGGTCCTCCAGGCCCTCCGGCGCCACGTCTTCAACGACGTGACCTGGCCCGATTTCACCCGCCTTCCCTCGCGCGCGCGCCCGACGCTCGTCTATCGCCGCGCCCGCGCGGGTCGTCCGATCCGCTGCGGCGACGCGACCTTCACGCCGATCCCGGTCGACCACCTCGTACCGGCCTACGGCTACCTGGTGTCCAAGCCGGGGCGCGCCGTGCTCTTCTCGGGCGACACGCGGCCCACGCGCGCCATCTGGGCGGCCGCGCATCGGGCGCGGGACCTGAAGGCGCTCTTTCTCGAGGTGTCTTTCTCGGACGCGCAGGCGGCCGTGGCCCGCGACTCCTGCCATCTGACTCCGGCGCTCCTCGTGGGGGAGCTCGAGAAGGCGCCTCCCCGCGTGCCGGTCTTCCTGTACCACATGAAGCCGCCGTCGCTCTCGCGCATCCGCCGCGAGGTCCGCGCGCTCGCCGAGCCGCGCCTGCGCCTGCTCGAATCCGAGCGCAGCTTCCGGTTCTAGTAGGGGCGGGGCCGGGTTGCGTCGTCCTTCGGACGGCGCCTCCTCCTTCCGTGGGTCGTCCGCTGGGGGACGGACCGCCCCCGCCCGGCTCCCGCGGGAGGCCGCGACCCGACCACCAAAGGCAGGCCCTCGGCTGTAGGGAACGCCGTGCGGAGCACGGCGGTATCGCCTCCCCTACAGCATCCGCGCCCAGGCGAGCAAGTCGAGCGCGAGCGCGCCCGCCAGACGGCCGCGCATCGAATCGTTGCGCAGGAGGTCCTCGCGGGAGCCCGCGAGGGAGAGCTCGCGCATCAGGTACGTCTTCCCGCCGCGCGACTCCGCCGACCACGCGGAGCGCCTGGGGTCGCCGCCGGAGGCCGCCGTCCGCCGCTCCTGGCGAATCCGGAGCGCGGCCGGATCGGGCGCGAGCTCGTCGACCATCGGCTCCGGAGCCCGGGCCTGCTGCGGGTTGCCGGCGTCGAGGGCCCGCCCGGGCGCGCCCAGAACGAGGCGGAACCCCGCCGCGGTCGGCTCCTCGGAGATCACCTCCGCCACACCCTCGATGAGTCGCCGGTATCCCGCGGGTGTCGCGATCCGCGCGTAGGCCTCGGCGGGAGTCGCCGCGACCTCGAGGTAGGCCGTCACAGTCGCCCCGCTCAACGGGGCGCTTAGAGTCGCCTCGCTCGAGGTCGGAGGGTCTTCGTCGAACAACGCGATGGCCCGCTCCAGGATCTCGGCCTCGATCCCGAAGATCTCCGAGAGCATCGCCGGCGCCGCGGCCGGTGCGACCGGCATCCGCAGGCGCGAGTGTCGGTCGTCCACGCGCACCGCCGCGTCCGCATAGGAAACGGTTCGGTTGTCGAGATCGCGGCGCATCGAGAGAAGCGTCAGGAACTTCGAGCCCGGCGCGAACGTCCGGCGCCAGTGGGTGTCGTACTCGGCGGCGGACACCGTCGCGCCGAACAGCTCGAGCGCCCGCGGCCCATCCGGCACGCCGTCGAGCCACTCGACCCGCATTCCGCGCTCGGTCCTTTCGACGGCGAGCTCCGCGAGCGGCGTTTCCACGCGCTCGACCCCCTGCGGAATCAGCCCGGGCAGCGGGAAGCCGACGTCGGCGAGCACCTCCCCCGCCGGCGTTTCTACCGCGAGGCCCGCATGGTCGAAGTCGCGCCCCACCTTGCCGAGCAATCGGCGCGTGCGGAACCCGAGCGCGCAGAGCAGCGCGTCGAATGCTGCCACGCGGGCGAAGCAGGTGCCGCCGCTCCCGAGCTCGAGATGGTCCGCCCAGAAGATCTCGGGAGTCCTCGGCTTCCCGGCGGGATCCGCGACCTCCCGATCGCGAAGGATCTTGGTGGCGTTCTCGAACGGCACGCGCGCGTTGAAGCGCGTGAACAGCGCGCCGAGGAACCCGATGCCCGGTTGCGCCCGTGAGAGATCCAGGCTCTCGAGGATCTCGTCGATCTGATCGGCGGGAATCAACCCTTGCTCTTCAGCCTCGCGACCATGTCGCGGATGCGGAAGCGCGCATCCTCGGAGAACCAGAAGTCGAGGAAGGGATCGTGGTCGCGGGCCTGGTCGAACCGCGCGATCGCCGCCGCGCGGGAGCGCAGCTTGATGGCCGCGTACGCGGCGCCGGACAGGCCGCCGAGGAAGCGCGCCCTCGTCACGGCGCGGTCGAGCAGCTCCTCCGCCGGGACGAGGGCGTCGATCAGACCCATGGCGAGGGCCGCTTCGGGATCGACGTTCTCGCCGGTCGACGCCAGGCGTTCCATGTGCCGCGCGCCGACCACGTGGCGGAACGGCTCCATCAGACAGGCGGGCACCGACACGCCGAGGATCACCTCGGAGAGGCCGAACTTGCCGCGCCCCTGCGCCGCGATCCGCTCGTCGGCCGCCATCGCGAAGATGAGGCCCCCGGCGATCGCGTGTCCGGGGAGCGCGGCCACGACCGGCGGCCCGAAGACGAACAGGCGCCGCACGAGGTCGCAGTAGGAGGAGACGAACCTTTCCATCTCGGCGCGGTTCCTGTCGACGAGAAACGGCAGGTCCCATCCCGCCGAGAAGATGCCCGGGGTCGAGGACGCGAGAACCACGCCCCGCGCCTTCGCCTTCGCCTGCCCCAGGAGCGCCTCCGACAGCGTGGCGACGAGCTCGGGGTTGAACGCATTTGCCTTGGGACGGTCCAGGGTCAGGACCGCGATCTCGTCGCGGACTTCGACCGAGACGAGGCTTCCCGAGCCTGCCGCGCCGGTCCCGCTCACGCGCTCCTCCACGCGGGCTGGCGCGCGAACAGGAAACGATGCAGGCGCCGGTCCGGCGTCAGCTCCGGGTGGAACGTCGCCGCCACGACGGCGTTCTGGCGCACGAGAACGGGCTCGCCCGCGTGGGTCCCCAGCACCTCGACGAAGGCCGCCACGCGCCGGATGCGGGGGGCGCGGATGAACACCGCCGGCAGGGGGTTCCCCGAACCGAGCGCCGGCGCGTCGACCTCGCCGATGAAGCTGTCCACCTGGCGCCCATAGGCGTTGCGCTCGACGCCGATGTCGATCAGGCCCATCCCCTTCTGCCGGGGATTCGTAACCTCCCGCGCCAGCACGATCGCGCCGGCGCAGGTGCCGAGGATCGGCCGGCCGGAGGCGGCGAACGCGGCGATCGCCTCCTCCCACGGCTCCATCTCGAAGAACTTCCAGAGGGTCGTCGACTCCCCTCCCGGCACGATGAGGCCGTCGGCGTCCGCGAGGTCTCTCGGACGCTTCGCGTCGAAGCTCTCGACCTCGATCTCCGACAGGGCCCGGCGGTGCGCCTCGAAGTCCCCCTGGAGGGCGAGGACGGCGACGCCCCTTCCGGCCGCCGAGGCGTCGCGTTCCACGTTCACCAGCCGCGCGTCTGGAGCTGCGCCTCTTCGGCGAGGCTCGCCGCCTCGATGCCCTTCATGCCGCTGCCGAGCGACTCCTCGGCGTCGAGCAGCGCCTCGGCGTCGCGCCAGTGCGTGGTCGCCTTCACGATGGCGCGGGCCCGCTTCTCCGGATCGTCGGACTTGAAGATGCCGGACCCCACGAAGACGGCCTCCGCGCCGAGCGTCATGCAGAGCGCGGCGTCGGCCGGAGTCGCGATGCCGCCCGCGGCGAAGTTGGGAACCGGCAGCTTGCCGGTCGCCGCCACGTCCACCACGAGCTCGTAGGGGGCGCCCAGGCGCTTCGCGGCCGCCATGAGCTCGTCCTTCGAGAGCTGCGTCAGCATCTTCATCTCGCGGTGCACCTCGCGCAGGTGCTTCACGGCGTGGACTACGTCGCCCGTGCCCGCCTCCCCCTTCGTCCGGATCATCGCGGCGCCCTCGCCGATGCGCCGCAGCGCCTCTCCCAGGTTGCGGCAGCCGCAGACGAACGGGACGCGGAAGTCGTGCTTGTAGACGTGATTCTCCGCGTCGGCCGGGGTCAGGACCTCCGACTCGTCGATGAAGTCGACCTTGAGCGCCTCGAGCACGCGCGCCTCGGTCAGGTGCCCGATGCGGCACTTGGCCATGACGGGAATCGACACCGCCTGCTGGATCTCGCGAATCTTGGAGACGGGCGACATGCGCGCCACTCCCCCGTCGCGCCGGATATCGGCGGGGACCCGTTCGAGCGCCATGACCGCGGCGGCGCCCGCCGCCTCGGCGATCTTCGCCTGGTCGGCATTGACGACGTCCATGATGACTCCGCCCTTCAGCATCTCGGCCAGACCGACCTTCACCCGGAATGATTCGTTCGTGTTCATCGACTCCCTCCCTCTAAGAGGTGATAGGTGTCAGGTGACAGGTGTCAGGGGCTTCGGGCCTTTTCCTGTCACCTGTCACCTGTCACCTGTCACACCACCGGCGCGGAATAGGCCGCGCGCGACCTCGACTCGACTTCTCGAACGGCTTCCGCGAGCAGACCGATCCCCCGCTCGATGTCCCTGCGCTCAACGCGCGAGACGGAGAGCCGCACGTTCGGACGGTCCTCCCCTCGCGGATCGAAGTCCTGCCCCGGCGCGACGCTGACTCCCCTGCCCGCCGCGGCCTCGGCCACGCGGCGGCCGGAGACGCCCTCCGGAAGATGGAGCCAGAAGAGCGGGTTCGCCTCCTCCCCGCCCCACCAGGAAACCTGCGGCAGGTGGCGAGCGAGCGACTTGGCGGCGGCGGCGACCCGCAACGCGACCTCCTCGACGCGCCCTCGGCGCGCCTTGCGGTCGGACCCCGCGCGCAGGAAGGCGGCGACCGCCGCCTGGATCGGCACCGGCGTCTGGAAGTCGGCGGTCCGCTTGACGCGAGCCAGCCGCTCGACGATCGGCCGAGGCGCCGCGATCCAGCCGATCCGGATTCCCGGAACGAGATCCTTCGACAGCGTGCCGAGCCAGACGGCGCGATCGGGGCGCCGCGCGCAGAGCGTCGCGATCCCCGACTCCGGCTCCTCGAAGCCGTCCTCGACGATGAGGGCCCCCGACGCGAGCGCCGCCTCGAGCAGCTCCTGGCGCCGCGCGTCCGGCGTCGTGATGCCGGTCGGGTTCTGCCGCTCCGGCATCAGGTAGACGAGCTTGACGCGCCGGCCGTGCAGCGGGCGCGGATCGGCGCCGGCGGGCGACATCGGCAGCGGCAGCACCGAGACCGCGGCCAACCGCGCGAGCGCGAGTGCGCCCGAGTACGTGGGGGACTCGACCGCGACCGTATCGCCCGGGTCGGTGAAGGTGCGAAACAGAAGGTCCAGCCCCTGCTGCGCGCCGCTGACGACCAGGATCTCGTCGGCACAGCGCTCGACCCCGCTCTCGGAGAGCCGGCGCGCGATTTCCCCGCGCAATTCCTCCAGGCCGAGGGGGGAGCGTACTGCCAGAGATCGCGCCGGCGGCTCCAGGCGTAGGAAACCGTCCGCGTGAACTCCTCGAGGGGGAAGAACCGCTCATCCGGAGCGAGCCGGGAGAAATCGGCGATCAGCGGGGGAGTGATCGTGATCGGCGTTTCGTCGGGGACGCCGGCCGCCTTGCGGGAGATCAGCTCCTCCATCCGAAACGACTCCTCCGGCCGATCGGAAGGGGAGCCGACGACCACGGTTCCGCTGCCGACCCGGCCCGCGACGAGGCCGTTCTCGGCGAGCCTCCGGTACGCCGTCTGGACCGTGCCGCGATTGACGCCCAGGGCCGCGGCGAGCTCGCGCATGGTCGGAAGCCGGCTGTTGTGGGGCAGACCCCCGCCCGCGATCTGGCGCTCAATGGCCTCGTAGACCTGTGTCGCGAGCGGAATTCCGGCCTCGCGGCGGATCGAGAGCTGGCCCAGATCCAATTGGCCTGTCATCGAGCCAATTGTACTGCCGCGGGCCGCCGGTCCGCAAGAGCTTGCGGACCCAGAATAAACCGTTTTATGTCTGCTATTTAGCGCTGCGCACGGCTCAGGCGCCGTGCTTGCGGAGCTCGTCCTCGACCATCCTGGAAAACTGAAACTCCCGGTCCTTCTCCGAAATCCGCCTCTTGGCGAGCGACTCGCGGACGCGCTCCTCGATCTTGTCGAGCTCGTCGAAGCTGTCCGTCAGCTCGCGGACCACCGCGCGGCGAAGGGTCTCGTCGTCGGTCCTGGGGTCGAGGTTGCGACTTTCCTTCAGCGCCTTCAGGACCACCCGGGAGAGGTAGAGGATCCGGTCCGCCGAGGGCTTCACGAGGGCCTCCCGGCACGCAGCTCGGCGGAGAACGGGTGCCGGAAGAGCTGCTCGAGCACGGCCGCGGGCAACGCCGCGACATCGGCGCCCATCAGGGCGGCATCCAGCACGTGGATCGGGTTGCGGGCCTCCGAGACCACGATCTGGGTCTGGAAGCCGTAGTTGTCGTAGACGCGGATGATCTGCTCGACTAAGTCCATGCCGATCGTCCCGGCGTCGTCGAGGGGTCCAACGGCCGGCGCGACGTAGCTCAGGTTGGCCTTCGCGGCGATCAGGGCCTGTGCGGTCGAGTAGCAGCCCGCCGCGCATGCGGCGACGGAGTCCTCGGAGAGAAGCCGCGCCACGCGGAGACCCTCGGGCCGCAGGGGCAGCCGCACGATGATGTCCTTGCCGAACTTCGCGAGCTCCCGGGCCTCCTTGTACATCCCCTTGAGATCGTCGGCCGAGAGCTCCACGAGCACCGGTCCATCCGTCAGCGAGGCGAGCTCGCGGACCGCCTTGCGGTACTCGACGCCCGCGGCCTCGGCGGCCGCGATCGAGATCCACACGCCGTCGAGGAGCGCCAGATCCTTGATCCGCCGAGCCTCCTCGGCGCTCGCACTGTCCAGAAAGAAGCGCATAAGGGGCGGATTCTATAGCGGTCAGCGGGCGGCCATCAGCTTTCAGCCAGATCGAATCCGGCACGTCCGGCTGATGCCCGAAAGCCGACCGCTCAGAGCTATTCCGCGTGCTCGGCGACGCGCTGCACCCAGGAGAGGTCCGGAATCGGCTCGCTCCGGCCCCAGAGGCGAACGAACCCCGAGCCCGGAGGGCCGCCGAAGCTCTTGACCCATGCGCTCGAGAGCCCCCACTCGTCCAGGGCGAGGACCGTGGTCGCATCCCCGGGGGGCACCGCAAAGCCGCCGATGAACCACTCCGGAAGCCCCCACCGGCGCCCCGCCTCCGTCGCGCGGGCACCCATCCAGTCCGAGCGGCCGAGGGTGTGATCGACGCCGAGGAGGCGGCCCGTGCGGGACGGATCGAGTCGGACCGCCTTCCCGGACGCGTCCCGCTCGATCGCATCGATCGGAAGGCCCAGCCAGACGATCCTCCCGCCGGCCGCCAGGTACGTCCGCAGCGGAGTGGACTCAGGCGGTCCCGCGAGGAGCTCCGCCGGAACGGTGTCGATCGCCACGACGACTACGGAGTGCGGCGCGCCCTCCGACGCCGCGAGGAATCGCGCGAGCCCGGCCTCGTCGAGCAGCTGGTAACCCTCGGAGACGAAGTAGTCCTTGACCGCCGTGTGGCCCGCGAACCACGCATGGCCCGAGGGGTCCTTCCAGTACACGGCGCGCCGGCGGCGCGCGCTCGCCGGCTCGGGTCCGGTCGAAAGGGCGTAGACGAACCCGTCGTCGCTGCCGAAGTACAGCGTGCCCGAGTCGACGACGGGCGAGGAGACGACGGCGCCGCCGGTGCGGAAGCGCCAGCGTTCGACCCCACTCTGGACGTCCAGGGCGAAGAGGTGGCCGTCGTCGCACCCGAAGTACACCGCTGTGCCCGCGATCGCGCCCGAGGAGAGGACATTGGCGGGCGTCCGGAACCGCCACAGCTCCTCGCCGGTCTTCTCGCGGACCGCGTCGAAGAAGCGGCCGTCGGAGCTTCCCGTGTAGACGAGGCCGCCCGAGATCCCGGGCGAGGAAAGCACCCAGCTGACCTCGGGCTTGCCCTCCATTGACTCCACCCGGTGGCCGAACCGCCACGCCTGCCGGCCCGTCTTCCGGTCCACGGCGTAGACGTGCGCATCCCGCGAGCCGACGAAGAGAAGATCGTCCGAGAGCGCGGGGGAGGAGACGATCGAGCGCCGGTCGTAACCCGCCACCTTCTGGTCGATCGAGACGCCCTCGGTCTCGAAGGTCCAGAGCCGTTTCCCGGTGTCGGCGGCGAGCGCGTAGACCCTGCCGTCCATGCTGCCGACGTACACGACGCCGTCCGAAACGGCGGGGGAGGAGCGGACGCGGCCTTCGGTCGCCTGCTCCCAGAGCTTGCGGCCGGTCGCCAGCTCGAGCGCGTAAATCTTCCCGTCGCCCGATCCGACGTAGACCGCGCCGCTGAAAATCGTCGGCGAGGACAGCCAGTAGTCCCACCCCCAGTCGAACGCCAGATCCTTCCCCGTCTCGAACCGCCAGCGCAGGCGCCCCGTCGCGAGATCCAGGGCCGCCACGGTGCGCTCCCGCGCGGTGGCGACGACCAGATCGCCGGAGACCGCGGGCGTCGAGACGACGGCTCCGCCCAGAGCGGCGCGCCAGCGCTCCCGTCCGGAGGCGGCGTCGAGGCAGTAGAGGTTTCCATCGCCGCTTCCGAACACCACGGCGCGGGCGTTCCCGAGAACAGCCGGAGACCCGCGTACCGGCCCGTGCGCGTCGAACTTCCACCGCAGGGCGGCGAGCGCGGGTCCGACCGGCGAAGCGTAGACGCCCCCGTGGCGCGGACCGCCACGGAACATGGAGTCGCGCGGACCGCCACGGAACATGGTGTCCCGGGAGTCGGCCCGGGCGGTCGAGCCCTCCCGCGCGGCCGGCGCGGCGAGGGCGAGAATGGTCGCGAGGAGTCCGACGAGCGCGCGAGTCATGCCCCGTTGCTACGGGGCGGGCGCGCGGCGGTTATCGAGTCGTACCGGAAGGGGAGGCTCTGGTCCTCAAAAACCGCTAGCTGTCGTCGTCCTCGTCGTCGAGGAAGGCTTCCTCCGCCGCCTTCTTGCCCTTCGCGGCCGGCTCGGTCTTGGGCGGCGAGGCTTTTGATCGGCTCTCCGAAGGCTCGACCGATCCGCCGTCGACGGGCAATATCGCCTGCGGCTCCTCGTCTCCGTCTTCGGGCTCGGCGAGCTTGGCGACTGCGACGAGCCGGTCTCCGGGTTCGAGCTGGATGACCCGCACGCCCTGGGCGGCGCGGCCGGTCTCGCGGATGTCCTTGACCTTGATGCGGATCAGCATGCCGCTCTGGCTGATCAGCAGGAGCTGATCGGCGTCGGTCACGGACTTGATCCCGACGACCGGGCCGTTGCGCTCGGTCACCTTGACGTTGATGACGCCGGAGCCGCCGCGTCCCTGGTGGCGGTACTCGGTGACCTCCGAGCGCTTGCCGTAGCCGAGCTCGGTGACGCTCAGGAGGTGCGCCTTCTCGTTGACGACGTCCATCTCCACGACCTCGTCGTTGCCCTTCTTCAGGGTGATGCCGATGACGCCGGTCGTGTCGCGGCCCATCGCGCGGACGTCCTTCTCGGAGAAGCGGATGCCCATGCCCTGCCGCGTCCCGATGAAGATCTGGTCGTCGCCTCCGGTGATGCGCACGGAGAGCAGCGAGTCGCCCTCCTCGAGGTTGATCGCGATCAGGCCGCCCGAGCGCACGTTCGAGTACGCCGAGAGTGCGGTCTTCTTCACGACCCCGTTGCGGGTCGCGAAGATGAGGTAGCGCTCGTCCGGGAAGTCCTTGGTCGCGGCCATCGCGACGATGCGCTCGTTCGGACCCAGGGAAAGCAGGTTGACGATCGCCTTGCCGCGCGTCGCCGGGCCCAGCTGCGGCAGGTCGTAGACCTTGATCCAGTGCATGCGGCCCGTGGAGGTGAAGGCCAGGATGTATGCGTGCGTCGAGGAGACGAAGAGCTGCTCGACGACGTCTTCCTCTTTGGTCGTCGCCCCGATGCGGCCCTTCCCGCCGCGCCGCTGCGCGCGGTAGAGCGAGAGCGGGGAGCGCTTGATGTATCCGCCGCGGGACACGGTGATCACCATGTCCTCCTCGACGATCAAATCCTCGATGTCGATGTCGGTCGCCTCGGCGACGATCTCGGTGCGCCGCTCGTCCCCGAACTGCTTGCGGATCGCCGTCAGCTCGTCCACGATGATCTCGAGGACGAGCTTCTCGGAGCCGAGGATCTCGCGGAGCTTCGCGATCAGCGCGAGGACCTCCTTGAGCTCGGCGACGATCTTCTCGCGCTCGAGGCCCGTGAGCCGATGGAGGCGCATGTCCAGGATGGCCTGCGCCTGAACCTCGTCGAGACGCAGGACCTGGGTGCCCTTGCCGCCCTCGTCGCCGAGGGAGACGCCGATGAACTTCTCGAGCGCGGCGCGCGTCATCGAGACCTCGGCCGACAGCCGCTTCTTGGCCTCGGCGGGGTCCTTGGAGGACCGGATGATCTTGATGATGAGGTCGAGGTTCGCCAGGGCGAGTGCGAGGCCCCTCAGCAGGTGGGCGCGCTCCTCCGCCTTCCGGAGGTCGAACTGCGTGCGTCGGATGACGACCGTCTTGCGGTGGTCGATGAAGTGGCGCAGCAGGTCGTGCAGGGGCAGGACCCGCGGCTGGTTGTCGACGATCGCGAGGAAGATGATGCCGAAGGAGCTCTGCATCGGCGTCAGCGCGTAGAGCTTGTTCAGAACCACCTGGGCGTTCTCGCCGCGCTTCAACTCGACGACGATCCGCATGCCCTCGCGGTTGGATTCGTCGCGCAGGTCGGCCACGCCGTCGATCTTCTTGTCGTTGACGAGCTCCGCGATGCGCTCGATCAGCTTCGCCTTGTTGACCTGGTACGGGATCTCGGTGACGACGATGGATTCCTTGTCGCCGCGGGCCGCCTTCTCGATCATCGCGCGGGCCCGGACCTGCACGGAGCCTCGTCCGGTCTTGTAGGCGTCCTTGATGCCCTGGGCGCCGTGGATGAAGGCGCCGGTGGGGAAGTCCGGCCCCGGGAGACGCCTCATCAGCTGCCCGAGCGTGGCGTCGGGATGCTTGATGAGCTCGACCGTGGCGTCGATGACCTCGGAGAGGTTGTGCGGCGGGATGTTGGTGGCCATTCCCACGGCGATCCCGGTCGAGCCGTTGACGAGGAGATTGGGAAACTTCGCCGGCAGGACGACCGGCTCGACCAGCGAGCCGTCGTAGTTGGGCGTCCAGTCGACCGTCTCCTTGTCGATGTCGTCGCCGAGCAGCTCCGCCGACAGCCGCGTCAGGCGGACCTCCGTGTAACGCATGGCGGCGGCGTTGTCGCCGTCGACCGAGCCGAAGTTGCCCTGGCCGTCGACCAGCGGGTACCGCAGCGAGAAGTCCTGCGCCATTCGCACGACCGAGTCGTACACGGCGCTCTCTCCGTGCGGGTGGTACTTGCCCAGGACGTCTCCGACGATGCGCGCCGACTTGCGGTAGGGCTTGTTGTGCAGGTTGCCCTGCTCCCACATGCCGTAGAGGCACCGGCGGTGAACGGGCTTCAATCCGTCGCGGACGTCCGGCAGCGCCCGCCCGATGATGACGGACATCGCGTAGTCGAGGTACGAGCGCCGGACCTCGTCCTCGATCGTGACGGGAACTTTTTCCTCGGGGGTCAGGAGATTGGCCACGGGATCAGATGTCCAGGTTGCGAACGTTCAGGGCGTTCTCCTCGATGAACTCGCGCCGCGGTTCCACCGCATCCCCCATCAACACCGAGAACACCTCGTTGGCCTCGACCGCGTCCTCGACGGCCACCTGGAGCAGCCGGCGGGTCTCGGGGTTCATCGTCGTGTCCCAGAGCTGCTCCGGGTTCATCTCGCCCAGGCCCTTGTAGCGGTTGATGACGAGGCCCTTCTTGGCGGACTCGTAGACGGCGTCGACGACGGCCGCGAGAGTCTCGAGCTTGGCGGTCTCCTCGCCGCGCGTCACGACGTACGGGCCGTCGAGGAATCCGCCGATGGCCTTCGCGGTCTCGCGGATGCGCTTGAACTCGAAGGACGACACGAAGTCCGCGTCGATGCGCGCCGAGCGGGGGACGCCGTTGACCTTGCGCGAGATCTCGAGAGCCCAGCCGGAGTGTTCCTCGTCGGCCACGACCTCCGCCTTCTCCACGCCGAAGGCGCGCACGGACTTGCTCAAGTCCTCGAGCTTCTTCTTGTCTCCGAACTCGGCCTTCGACGTCATCCCACGGTCGATCAGGGCGCGCAGGAGTCCCTCCGGGATTCCCCGCTGCCCGAGCTTGGCGACGTGGACCCGGTACTCCTCCATCTTCTCGAGGAGGTTCGCGAGCTTCGCGCTGGACACGCTGGCGCCCGACATCTCCGAGGAGAGCGTGCGGTCTTCGCCGAGACGACCGAGGAGGAACTTCGACATCTCCTTCTCGTCCTTCAGGTAGGTCTCCTTCTTGCCCTCGGCCACCTTGTAGAGCGGCGGCTGGGCGATGTAGAGGAAGCCCTTGTCGATCAGGACCGCCATGTGGCGGAAGAAGAACGTCAGGAGCAGCGTCCGGATGTGCGAGCCGTCGACGTCGGCGTCGGTCATGATCACGATCTTGTGGTAGCGGACTTTCTCGGCGTCGAAGTCGGTCGAGATGCCGGCGCCGAGAGCCGTGATCAGCGTGCGGATCTCGGCGGAGGCGAGCATCTTGTCGAGCCTCGCCTTCTCGACGTTCAGGATCTTGCCGCGCAGCGGCAGGATCGCCTGGGAGCGCCGGTCGCGACCCATCTTGGCCGAGCCGCCGGCCGAGTCGCCCTCCACGATGAAGAGCTCGGAGAACGCCGGGTCCTTCTCCTGGCAGTCGGCCAGCTTGCCGGGCAGCGAGCCCGAATCGAGGGCCCCCTTGCGGCGCACGAGCTCGCGGGCCTTGCGCGCGGCCTCGCGGGCGCGCGCCGACTCCACGATCTTCTCGACGATCTTCTTGCCGACGCGCGGGTTCTCCTCGAGATACGAGCCGAGCTTGTCGTAGACGACCTGCTGCACCCACGTCTTGACCTCGGAGGAGACGAGCTTGTCCTTGGTCTGGGAGGAGAACTTGGGGTCCTTGACCTTGACGGAGATGACGGCGGTCAGGCCCTCGCGGCAGTCGTCGCCGGAGAGGGTCGTCTCCTTCAGGCCCTTCGTGAGGCCGTTCGCCTCGGCGTACTTCTGGATCGCGCGGGTCAGCGCCGTCTTGAATCCCTCGACGTGCGTGCCGCCGTCGCGGTTGTTGATCGTGTTCGTGAAGGAGAAGAGCGTCTCGGCGTAGCCCTCGTTCCACTGGAGGGCCACCTCGACGCGTTCCTTGTCGGCGTCGCGCTTCGGGTCGTTCGTGCCGTTCTTGATGTCCTGGAAGAAGATCACCTTGTCGTGGATCGGCTGCTTCGCCTTGTTCAGGTGCTCGACGAAGGACTTGATCCCGCCCTCGTAGGCGAAGTCGTGCTTCTTCTCGGTGCGCTCGTCGAGAATCGAGATGCGCACGCCCGGATTCAGGAAGGAGAGCTCGCGAAGCCGCTGCGAGAGGCTGTCGAAGTGGAACTCCGTGACGGAGAAGATCTTCGGGTCGGCCCAGAAGGTGACCCTCGTGCCGGTCTTCTTCGAGGTGCCGACGTTCTTGATCGGCGCGACGGGTTTGCCCTGCTCGTAGGTCTGCTGCCAGACCTTGCCGTCGCGCCGCACCTCCACGTCGAGCTTCCGGGAGAGCGCGTTGACGACCGAGACTCCCACGCCGTGAAGTCCGCCCGAGACCTTGTAGGAGTTGTCGTCGAACTTCCCGCCCGAGTGCAGGTCCGTCATGATGATCTCGAGCGTCTCGCGCTTGTGCTCCTTGTGCATTCCGACGGGGATGCCGCGGCCGTTGTCCTCGACCGTGACGGAGTTGTCCGCGTGGATCGTGACCGAGACGTGGTCGGCATAGCCGACCTGCGCCTCGTCGATCGAGTTGTCGACGAGCTCGTAGACCATGTGGTGGAGGCCGGAGAGGTCGTCGGTGTCGCCGATGTACATCCCGGGCCGTTTGCGCACGGCCTCCAGCCCCTTCAGGAGCTTGATCGAGTCGGTGGTGTAGGTGCTCGGGTTCGAATTCGTGCTCATGTCGCTCAGGCCTCCACGGCGCGCAGCATCGCGCGCGCGGCCACGGAGCCCCTCGAAACCTCCAGTAGCTCCTGCGCGCGCCGGGCCCATCGCGCCGGCGCCGAGGTCGTCGTCAGGAGGACGGTCGCCTCCCTCGGCAGGGCATCCCAGAACTCCTCGACCCACGCCTCCGAGAGGCCTGCGTCGAAATCGTCCGCTGCGAAGAGCGGCGGCGCTCCGCCGGCCTTCGCGACGGCGCTCCACTCCGCCAGCTTCGCCAGCGCCACCGTCCGCAGCGCCTCGCCCGCGGAGGCCTGCGAGGCGAGGGGCCTGCCGCGGCGCGTCCAGAGCAGGTCGTCGCGATGCGGGCCCGCCAGCGAGTATCCCCGCCGCCGTTCGAGGGCCCGCACCCGCTCGCATGCCCGGCGCAGAGCCTCGGCCTCGTCGCTGCCGCCGTTTTCGGAATCGCCCGACGCCGCGAAGGCGTATCGCGTCTCGATCGCCGCGTACTCGGGACCCGCCTGCCGGGCGAGCTCGTCGAACTCCGCCTGCCAGATCGCGAGCGCCGCCCGCCGGTGCCGCCGCAGCGCGGCGCCGGCCACGCAGAGCTCCTCGGTCCAGGCCTCGAGCTCTCCCTCGGCGACGGCGTGCCCCTGCTTGAGCCGCAGAAGAAGCGCATTGCGCTCCTTCAGCCCGAGGGCGTAGCGCCCCTGGTCGTCCCCGGCCGCCGGCCGCCAGCCGAGGACCAGACGGTCGACGAAACGGCGGCGGACGGAAGGGGAGCCGTAGAGAAGCTCACGGTGCTCCGGCGAGAGGAAGACGGCCGGGCAGATCCCGGAGATCTCGCGAAAGCCCGCCGCCTTCTCGCCGCGGAAGAACTCCCGGCCCGCCTCGCGAGACCACGCAAGCGCGATGCGCTCGGAGCCAGCCGCGCGCTCGACGGTCGCCGCGATCCGAAATCGCTCGCCGTCGGACGCCATGGAGAACAGCGACGCCCCGCGGAACGAGCGCTGTCCGCACACGAGAGCCACCGCCTCGAGGAGGTTGGTCTTGCCTTGCGCGTTCTCTCCCGTGATCAGCGTGACACCGGTGCGAAAGGAAACCGGGTCGGAGGAGAGGTTGCGGAAGCCTTGGGTCGAGAGTTGCGAGAGCTGCAAGCGGTCCTATCTCACCTTGAAAAAGGTCAGAGGCGCATCGGCATGACGACGTACGTGTAACGAGAGGCGCCCTCGATGCCGCCGTCCGGCTGACAGAGACACTGGGTGTTCTCGTCCTTGAGATCCAGCCTCACGTTCTGCGCTTCGGCTTCCTCGAGAAAATCCAGGAGGTACTGGGCGTTCAACCCGATCGAGAGCGCCTCGCCCTGGAAGGTCGCGTCGAGCGTCTCGCTGCCCTCCCCCAGCTCCTGGCTGGCGGAGGCGACCGTCAGGAGATCCTTCTCGAAGGTCAGCTTCACGCCGCGCGAACGCTCCGAGGAGAAGAGCGCGACACGGCGGATCGCCGCCTGGCACGCCGAGGTCGCGACCAGCGCGGAGCGGTCGTTCGACTTCGAGAGGATCTTCTCGTAGTCCGGGAAGTTCACGTCGAGCAGGCGCGCGATCAGCTGGCGATTGCCGACCGTGAAGAGCAGATGATTCTCGGAGTGGCGAATTTCCACCCGCGCGTCGGCCCCGCCGTCCATCTTCAGGATCTCGGCCAGCGCCTTCTTCGGGATGAGCACGTTTGGCAGGGTGGCCTTGGGGTCCTCCTTGGGGAAGTTGATCAGGGCGAGGCGGTGCCCGTCGGTCGCCACGAGCTCGTATTCCTTTCCCTTGTCCTTCAGGAGAACACCCATCAGCTGGAACCGGGTCTCCTCGGCCGAGACGGCGTATAAGACCTTACGAGTCAGTCGTTTCCAGAGATCGAGCGGAAACGAGACTCCCTTCTTCGCCTCGACCTTGGGCACCGTCGGGAAATCCTCGGCCGGCTGCGCCACCAGGCGGAACTTCGAGCGCTCGCACGTCACGCCGAGGTAGTGGTTGTCCATCAGCTTGAGGGAGACCTCGGCCTCCGGCAGGTTGCGGATCAGGTCGAAGAGCTTTCGCGCCGGGACCGTCACGCTTCCGCTCCGGGAGACCTTGGCGTCCGCCTGGGAGAGCAGAGTGAGATCGAGATCCGTCGAGGTGAGGCTCAGGTGACCGTCGGCCGCCTTGAGCAGAATGTTGGAGAGGATGGGAATCGTGTTCTTCCTCTCCACGACGCCCTGCATGAGCGTCAGCTCATTCAGGAAATCACCCCTTTTGACGGTCAATTCCATGGAAAAAGCCCACCTCCGGAAAGAGAAAAAAGTCTATCACATTTAACCGTATTCGTAGGGGAGTTCGAAAAGCGAGAGTGCGCAGAAAACCCAATGAAAATGGGGTCAAAATGATGGTCGTGCCTGTGGACCCAATCCCGCACTCTCCACAAGCACGCCGCGTGAGCGTGCGTTGAAATCCCGTGTGGAAAAGGCCGCGGCGGAAAAAGAGAGGCGTGGCAAAAAATCCTAACGGTAGGGCTGCATGAAGCCCTCGACGACCCTGCGGAAATCGGCGTCGTCCTCGATCATCCGGCCGATCTTCTCCACGGAGTGCATGACGGTCGAGTGGTGCTTGTCGTTGAAGAGCCGTCCGATGTCCGGGTAGGAGAGATCCGTCAGCTTTCGGCAGAGGTACATCGCCACCTGGCGGGGAAAGGCGACCGGTTTGGCGTTGGAGCGGGCCTTCATGTCCGAGACGCGGAGGCCGTAGTGGGAGGCCACCGCCTTCAGGATCTCCGAGGGGATGGCCCTGTGCTCCTCGGTCCCCACGATGTCGCGCAGCGTCTCCTTGGCGAGCTCGACCGAGAGGGGGCGGCCGGTCAGGGAGGAGAAGGCCATGACCCGGTTGAGCCGGCCCTCGAGCTCGCGGACGTTGGATTTCACGGTGCCGGCGATCCAGAGGGCGACGTCATTGGGTACGTCCATCTTCTCGGCCGCGGCCTTCTTGCGGATGATCGCGACCTTCATCTCGAGATCGGGCGGCTGGATGTCGGCGATCAGTCCCCACTCGAACCGCGAGCGCAGACGCTCCTCGAGCGTCGGGATCTCCTTGGGCAGCGCGTCCGAGGTCACGACGATCTGCCTCTGCGCGTCGTGCAGCGCGTTGAAGGTATGGAAGAACTCCTCCTGGGTCGAGTCCTTGCCCGCGATGAACTGCACGTCGTCCATGAGCAGAACGTCGAGCTCGCGGTAGCGGCTCTTGAACTCGTGCATGCGCTCGAAGCGCAGCGCGTTGATCAGGTCGTTCAGGAAGCGCTCCGCGGAGAGGTACAGGACGCGCATCTGCGGCGAGCGCCGCAGGATCTCCTGCGCGATCGCGTGCATCAGGTGGGTCTTGCCGAGTCCGACGCCGCCGTAGAGGAACAGGGGATTGTAGGAGCGCGACGGGGACTCCGCGACCGCGCGCGCGGCCGCGTGGGCGAACTGGTTGGAGGAGCCGACGACGAAGTTCTCGAACGTGAACCGCGGGCTCGTGACCGACTCCCGCGAGGAGGTGTTGGGGGAGACCTCGAGTCCGGGCGGGGCGCCGGCCCGAGACGGCTCGGCGTTCTCCGGCTCGAACCGCAGCTGGAGGCCGGGGAAGCCCGCCGCCTCGCCCTCGCGCGTGAGGAGCTCGCCATGCTTCGACTCGATCCAATCGGCGAAGACCCGCGAGGGAACCGAGACGTGCAGGACCCCGGCGCCCGGATGCTGCTCGAAGTGGACCTGGCGCGTGGGGCCGAACCAGGTCTTCAGCTCCTTCGAGTCGAGCTTGCCCTCCAGGCGCTTCAAGATCGCGCTCCAGATCTCGGTCATGGCGCTCCTCCGGGATTTCCACAGAATTTCCACAGCTGTGGAAGCGCGTGTGGAAGCCCGGGGGCGGGGAGTATATAGCCGGATTTTAGATTTTAGATTTTAGATTTTAGATTGGAGCCCGTGCCGGCGCAGCCAATCTCAAACCTGAGAGCCAAAATCTGGAATGCGCGTCATCCTTGACTTCCGCCCCCCCTGCACCTAGCATTCGCCCTCTTTATGAAGCGCACCTATCAGCCCAACAACCGGCGCCGCAAGCGAACCCACGGCTTCCTGGTCCGTATGCGGACGCGTTCGGGGCGCGCCGTTCTGTCGGCGCGGCGGCGCAAGGGACGCAAAAGACTCACGGTGTGAACTCGAGCCCGGTCGTCTCCGAGAAGTTCTCCCGGGACGATCGCCTCCGAAAACGCAGGGAATTCGAAGAGTGCTACGCCTCCGGAGTGCGCGTTTCCGGTCGACACGTCCAGGTCTTCGTCCTCGCACAGCCCTCGCGAGACCGTCTTCGTCTGGGCATTTCGATTCCGAAACGGGTCGGCGATGCGGTGTCGCGCAATCGCGTCCGGCGGCGCCTGCGCGAGATCTTCCGGCGCTCGCGCGGCCTGCTCGGGAATCGCGGCGTCGCGATCGTCGTGAACGCGAGACCGTCCTCCTCGACGGCGTCGTTTCAGGAGCTCTCGGAGGACTACGCCCGCGCCGTCTCGAGGGCCGCCCGGCCGCCCCGCGAGTGAGTCCGCCGAGCTGGCCCGCCCGCGCGGCGGTCGCGCTGCTGTCGGGCTACAAGCGCTGGATCTCGCCGCTCTTGCCGCGCGCCTGCCGGTTCGAGCCCACCTGTTCCGTGTACGCCTCCGACGCGATCGCGAGGCACGGTCTTCTCGCGGGAGGCTGGCTCGCCGTCAAGCGGCTGTGCCGCTGCCACCCCTTCCACGAGGGCGGCTTCGACCCGGTGCCCTCGGCACGCGACGAAAAGCGCTAGCCGCTAAACGAAAGCCAAGAGCCCGAGCCCACCGAAGCCCCATGGAAAAACGCCTTCTCCTCGCTGCCGCGCTCTCCCTCGCGATCCTGATGCTTTGGGAATGGATCGTTCCCAAGCCGCCGCGGCCGGTTGCGCCTCCCCCGACCCCGAAGGCCGCCTCGGCGGATTCCAGCCAGCCGGCGTCTCTCTCCGCCGCGCCCGCGGCATCGCCGGCATCGCCCGTGGCGGAACAGGCCGCCGTTGCCCCGGCGAGCGCCGGCGAGCAGACGACCGTCACGCTCGCCAACGACGTCTTCCGGGCCACGTTCTCCAACAAGGGCGCGGTGCTCGAGTCCTTCGTGCTGGCGAAATACAACGACGAGCAGAGGCGGCCGCTCGAGCTCGTCCGCTCCCTGCCCCCCGAGCTGCCGCGGCCGCTGGCCCTCGACTTCGGCAAGGACTCCGAGACGACCCGGCGCATCGCGAATGCGCTCTTCGTGATCGAGCGCGAGTCGGATCGGAAGGTCCGCTTCAGCTACTCCGACGGGAAGCTCGCGGTCACGAAGGAGATCGCGATCGCGGGGGGCTATCTGTTCGACGTGAAGGTCTCGGTGACGGGGCCGCCATACAGCCTCCTGGTCGGCCCCGGACTGCGCAACCCCACTGACTCCGAGCGCGCCTCGCGCTACGTGATGCCCGCGTCGGCCGTGGCTGCGACGACCGAAGGCACGAAGGTCATGCGCCCCGAGAAGGCCCAGGCCGCGGCGTGGTCCCTGCCGCAGGGCGGCTTCGCGGGCATCGAGGACAACTACTTCCTCGAGGTCCTGCTGCCTCGCGCGGCCACGACCGCCAACGTGCTGACCTTCTCCGTGCCGCGTCCCGAGGGCAAGCCGTCGGTCGACATGGGGGCGGCGGTGACGGGGCAGGGCACGCTCGACGCGCGCGCGTACTTCGGGCCCAAGGACGTGTCCATCCTCGAGAGCTACGGACTCGGCCTCGAGCGCACGGTCGACTTCGGCTGGTACGGGATCCTGGCCCGTCCGATCCTGTGGCTCATGAAGCAGAGCTATGCCTGGATCCACAACTGGGGCGTCGCGATCCTGATCGTCACGTTCCTGATCCGCGTGCTCCTCTTCCCCCTGACCGCGAAGAGCTACACGTCGATGAAGAAGATGCAGAAGCTCTCGCCGAAGATGAACGCGATCCGGGACAAGTACAAGAAGGCCAAGACCGACACGGCGCAGCGCCAGAAGATGAACACCGAGCTGATGGCGCTGTACCAGAGTGAGGGCTACAACCCCATGAGCGGCTGCTTCCCGGTGCTGCTGCAGCTGCCCATCCTGGTCGCGTTCTACAACGTGCTCTCGAAGACGATCGAGCTGCGGCACGCCCCGTTCGTCTTCTGGATCAAGGATCTCTCCGCCATCGACGGCAGCTACGTGCTGGTCGTCCTGATGATCGTCTCCATGTACGTGCAGCAGGCGATGACGCCGTCCACGATGGACCCCGCGCAGAAGAAGGTCTTCATGTTCATGCCGATCCTGTGGGCCTTCTTCCTGAAGGACATGCCCTCGGGACTCGTGCTCTATTGGTTCTTCTCCAACCTCCTGACGATCGTGCAACAGCTCGTGATGAACCGGCTCGTCAAGGAGGATCCGGCGCCTCCGTCGGGAGGCGGCGCCAAGGCTCTCAAGCAGGCTCGCGCCTGAGCCGAAGGAAAAAGCATGCGATACGAAGGCAAGTCGGAACAGGACGCCGTGGAGCAGGCCGTGCGCGCTCTCGGGAAGCCGGCCGCAGAGCTGCGCTACCGCGTGCTGCGCGATGAGAAATCGTTCTGGGGCGGCCGCGTGGTCGAGATCGAGGTCGAAGACGCGGCGGACGCGGGAAGGAGAAAGGCGGAAGACGACGCGGTGACGGAGCCGCCCCCGCCGGCGAAACCGCAGCCGCGCCGCCGCCCGCGCCGAGAGAGATGCCCGCGTCGAGAGAGGCGCCCCTGCCGGCGGCCACGGGGCAGGACGCGGTCGCGCTCGTCGAGTCGACGCTGACGGAGCTTCTGTCGGCGGCGGGACTCCTGCTCGAGATCCGGCGCCGTGACGCGTCGGGCGACGAGATCCTCTTCGAGCTCATCGGCGACGACGCCGAGCCCCTGCTCGCCAACCAGGGCGAGGGGCTGACCGGGCTCGAGGTCCTCGTCGGCCGGATCGCCTCGAAGCGGATCGGACAGCCCGTGCACCCGAGGCTCGACGCCGAGGGATTCCGCGCGCAGCGCAAGGGCGCGCTCGAGGACCTGGCCGCTCAGTCCGCCGCGGAAGTCCGCCGCACGCGACGCCCGCAACTCCTGCCGCCGCTCTCTCCCTGGGAGCGCCGGCTCGTCCACCTCGCGCTCGCCGAGGATCCGGAAGTCGAGACCGAGAGCGAGGGCGACGGGTTTCTGAAACGCGTGGAGGTCCGGCTCAAGAACCGCTGAGAGGCCGCGCGGCTCCGATGCGGCCTTCCGACGCCTCGCTCGACACCATCGTCGCGCCCGCCACCCCGGCGGGGCGCTCCGCGATCGCCCTCGTGCGGCTCTCCGGTCCCGACGCGCTGCGCATCCTCGCGGCCCTGGCGCCGCGCCTCCCTGCCGCGCCCACGCCGCGACGGGCGTACCTGCTGCCCCTCGTCGACGGAGCGGGCGATCCGATCGACACCGCGCTCGTCACCTACTTCGCCTCGCCCGCGTCGTTGACGGGCGAGGACGTGGGGGAGATCTCCGTCCACGGGAGCCCGGCGGTGGTGGAGCGGCTGGTGCGCGCGGCGGGCGCGTGCGGAGCGCGGCTCGCGCGGCCCGGAGAGTTCACGGAACGCGCCTTCCGCTCCGGCAAGGTCGACCTCCTGCGCGCCGAGGCGGTGCGGGATCTGATCGAGGCGAAGACGGCGGCCGCGGCCGCCGCGGGCGCGAGGCGTCTCGCGGGCTCGCTCTCCAACGCCGCCGGCCGCATCCGCGACCGGCTCCTCGAGGCCTCCGCGGGACTCGCCGCCGCGATCGACTTCTCAGACGACGTGGGCGAGGCCATTCCGAAGAGCGTCGAGATCGCCCTCGCCGCGGCGATCGCCGAGCTCGCGAGGCTCTCGGCGAGCTACGAGACCGGGCGGCTGCTCTCCGAAGGCTGTCGGATCGCGATCCTGGGAGCGCCGAACGTGGGAAAGTCGACCCTGTTCAACGCCGCGGTGGGCTCCGAGCGGGCCATCGTCACCGAGCTCGCGGGAACGACGCGGGACACCCTCGAGGCTCTCCTCGATGTGCGCGGCATCCCGATTACGCTGATCGACACGGCGGGCCTGCGTGCGAGCGAGGATCCCGTCGAGAGAATCGGCGTCGCCCGCGCCCTGGGCGAGGCCGGGCGCGCCGACGGCCTGCTCTACGTCTTCGACGCCGCCGCGGGCTTCTCCGAGGAGGACGCCCGTCGGCTCGCCGAAGGGGACGAAGGCGGTCTCGCCGGGAAGCCCCGGCTCTTGATCGCCAATAAGGCCGATCGCCGAGGCGCCGGCGCGCCGGCGCTGCCGGAGAAGGCGCGACTCCTCTGCGGGCTCGCCCCGGAGGCGGGAGAGAGGCTGCGCGCGCTTCTTTCCGAGATGCTCTCCGAATCGATCCGCGGCGAGGACGCCTCCGAGGTCCTGGGGACGCTGCGCCAGCGCGATCGGGTCGAGGATGCGCGCCGCGCCGCAGAGGAGGCGCTCGAGGCCCTGCGCGAGAACCTCTCCCCGGAGTACGCCGCGACGCACTGCGACGCCGCGCTCGACGCTCTGGAGGATCTCGTGGGAGAGACGACCGCCGAGGACGTGCTCGCGAGGTTGTTCTCCACCTTCTGCATAGGGAAATAGCCGGTTCTGTAGCGAGGCGGGGCGAGGATCCTTCTGCCACCGTCTCGCGTCGGCTGACCCGCCTCGGAAGAGAGGGTTGAGAATTCGCGCGGCGAGGGGATCCGCAGCTGATAGGTTTTTCTCGATGCATTTCGACGTCCTGGTCATCGGCGGCGGCCATGCGGGCCTGGAGGCTGCGCACGCCGCGGCGCGGCTGGGCCTCGACACGGGACTCCTGACCGGCGATCCCGCGGCGATCGGGCGGATGTCGTGCAATCCCGCGATCGGCGGCCTCGCGAAGGGCCAGCTCGTCCGCGAGGTCGACGCGCTCGGCGGCCTCATGGGACTGCTCGCGGACGGAGCCGGCATCCAGTTCCGCATGCTGAACCGCTCGCGCGGGCCCGCCGTCTGGGGGCCGCGGGCGCAGTGCGACCGAGCGGGCTACGCGCGGCTCGCCCGCGAGCGGCTTTGCGCGACGCCGAACCTCACGATCCTCGAGGGCATGGCCGAGGAGCTGCTCGCGGAGTCCGGCCGCGTCTGCGGCGCGGTCACGGCGCGGGGCGAACGCCTCCGCGCGCGCGCGGTCGTCGTCACGGCCGGCACCTTCCTGAATGGGCTGATGCACACGGGCTCTTTGCAGACCGAGGGCGGCCGCGTCGGCGAAGGCGCCGCGAAGGGCCTCTCCGCCGCGCTCTCGCGGCTGGGCCTGCGGCTGGGACGGTTCAAGACCGGCACGCCGCCGCGCCTCCACCGCGACTCGATCGACTACGCGCGCTGTTCCGTGCAGGAGGGCGACCATCCGCCCGTTCCGTTCTCGTTCCGGACGCCCGCGGATGCGCTGCCGCGGCGGCAGGCCGTCTGCTGGCTGACCGCGACCAATCCGCGGGTCCACGCCCTCATCCGCGAGAACCTGCACGAGAGCCCGATGTACTCGGGCCGCATCCAGGGCATCGGCCCGCGCTACTGCCCTTCGATCGAGGACAAGGTCGTGAAGTTCGCCGAGAAGAACGAGCACACGATCTTCCTCGAGCCCGACGGCTGGGACGCGGAGGAGATCTACGTCAACGGGCTGTCGACCTCGCTCCCCGAAGACGTGCAGCGAGACCTCCTCGCCGGAATCCGCGGACTCGAGCGCGCGCGCATGGTTCGCCCCGGCTACGCCGTCGAGTACGACTTCGTCTTTCCCGAGCAGCTGCGCCTCTCGCTCGAGGCTCTCGATCTGCCGGGGCTCTTTCTCGCCGGTCAGATCAACGGCACCTCGGGCTACGAGGAGGCGGCGGCGCAGGGCCTGTGCGCGGGAATCAACGCCGCACGTTCGGTGCGGGGAGAGGAGCCCTTCGTCCTCGATCGCAGCGAGGCCTATGCCGCGGTGATGATCGACGACCTGACCAAGAAGGGTCTCGACGAACCGTACCGTCTCTTCACCTCGCGCGCCGAGTACCGGCTGCTGCTCGGAGTCGACACGGTGCTCCCCCGCCTGGCGCCGCACGGAAGGGCGCTCGGTCTGCTCGATGAGACTGAGTACGCCGCCGCGATGCGGTCCGAGGAGCGCATTCGCAGAGCTGAGGCGAGCCTTCGGGCGCGCGTGGTGACGCCTTCGCGCGAATCGCTCGAGCGTCTGGACCGGGATCTGGGCGTCCAGATTGGCGAACCGACGAGCCTCTATAAGCTACTGCAACGGCGCGACTTGGAGGCCGATACAGTGTTTTCGTCTCTGGCTCCCGAGATTCCCCGGGATCTCCTTCGAGAAGAGATCTCGGCGCTTCTGTCTAGAATACGGTACGATGGTTACATACGCCGGGAGCTCGAGCGCATCGCGCGGCTCAAGCCGTTCGAGAGCCGCGCGATCCCGCCGGGATTCGCCTACGCGTCCATCCCGGGTCTCTCCCACGAGGTCGTGGAGAAGTGTGTGCGCCGGAAACCGCGGACTCTCGGCGAGGCCTCGCGCATTCCGGGCGTGACCCCGGCGGCGGTCGCGATAATCTCCGCGCATGTCGCAAAGGGCACTGGAACCGCTATCCCCGGAGCAGTTCCAGGAGCTCCTGGCCGATAGCGCGGGGAGGTTCGGCTACTCCGAGCAGGTCTCCTGGGTTTCGCTCAGCCGGTATCTCTCCGAGCTGACCCGGTGGAGGCGGTCGATGAACCTCACGGGCGATCTTTCTCCCGAGGGCCTCGCCGATCACGCCATGGAGTCGGTCCTCGGAGCGAATCTAATTGTTCATGGAGCACGGGTTATTGATGTCGGCTCGGGGGCGGGGTTCCCCGGGCTGCCCATAGGGATCGCGCGCGCAGACGTGGCGATGAGTCTTCTCGAGCCGAGATCCAAGCGAGCGGCCTTTCTGCGGCACGTCGTTCGCGACCTCGGGCTGCCGAACACGCGCGTGCTCGAGAGCCGCGCCGAGGAGGTCGGCGGGCAGACCTTCGACGTTGCGACGATACGAGCGGTCGGGAGGCCGAGCTCCTGGCTTCGGGAATGGGACTTCCTACGCCTGGGCGGTAGCCTTCTCGCCTGGACCACCGCACCCCAGGAGCTCGACCGGGTGCTCTCTGCCCGATTCAGCCTCGAGACCTGTCTTTCGGTGCCCGGCTCATCGCGTCGAGTCATCGCTCAGTACCGCTCTCGCTGAAGTGTTCCACGTGGAACAGTCTGCTTGGTCCATAATCCGGCGCGCATGAGCCGCATCGTTGCCGTCGCGAATCAGAAGGGCGGTGTCGGAAAGACGACGACGGCCATCAACCTGGCGGCGGCGATCGCGGCCTTCGACAAGCGGGTCCTGCTTCTCGACTTGGATCCCCAGGCGAATGCGACCTCTGGCCTGGGCTTCTCGAAGCGCGAGGAGCTCACAACGTACCGGGGCCTACTGAGCGGGGACATGGCGGCGTCTGTTCGGGAGACCGGCTTCGCGAACCTCTGGCTGGCTCCGTCGGGGAGGGATCTCGTCGGTGCCGAGATCGAGCTGGTCGGGCATCCGGACCGGGAGTCGCGCCTGCGGTTCTCGCTCGGCAACGTGCGCAGCGCCTACGACCTGATCCTCATCGACTGCCCGCCGTCGCTGTCGCTCCTGACGGTCAACGCGCTCGCCGCGGCAGACTCGGTCCTGGTGCCCATTCAGACCGAGTACTTCGCCCTCGAGGGGCTCTCGGAGCTTCTGGAGACAGTCGAACGCATCCGCGGCTCCTTCAATCCGCTCCTCGCGATCGAAGGGGTCGTCTTGACCATGTACGACGAGCGGACTAACCTCGGCAAACAGGTCGTCGAGGACATACGCAGCCACCTCGGCGAGAAGGTGTTCGAAACAGTGATTCCACGAAACGTCCGTCTGGGGGAGGCGCCGTCCTTCGGGAAGCCGGTGCTCGCCTACGACATCAAGTCCAGGGGTGCCGAGGCCTACCTCGAGCTGGGGCGGGAGTTCCTGAAGAGGCGAAGTCTCCCGTGACCAACCGCAAGCCCGTTCTGGGCCGCGGTCTTTCGTCGCTCTTGCCGGGCAAGGACGATGTTCCACGTGGAACGCCCTCTCTTCCTCGGAAGTCGAGATCTCGCGCCTGCGCCCGTCGCGCTTCCAGCCTCGCCGCGAGTTCTCGGATGCGTCCCTGGCGGAGCTCGCGAGCTCGATCAAGGAGCAGGGGATTCTCCAGCCCATCGTGGTCGTTTCGCGAGGCGAGCACTTCGAGATCGTCGCGGGCGAGCGGCGGTGGCGAGCCGCGGCGCTGGCCGGGCTCCAGTCCGTCCCGGTGACGGTGCGCCAGAAGTCCTCCGACCGCGACATGCTCGAAGCGGCCCTGGTCGAAAATCTCCAGCGCGAAGACTTGAACGTACTGGAGGCCGCCGAGGCCTACGCGCGGCTCCGAGAGGAGTTCGGTCTGACGCAGGAGGCGGTCGCCGATCGGGTCGGGAAAGATCGAGCGACAATAGCTAACTCATTGAGAATACTGAAGTTATCAGCTAGCGTCCGTGAGAAGATCCGCGCCGGGGAGCTGAGCGGCGGCCACGCCAAGGCCCTCGTTGCGCTCGCGTCGCCGGACGATCAGGAGCGACTCGCGGAGGAGATTCTCCGGCGCGCCCTCTCCGTCCGTCAGACCGAGAAGCGAGTCGCTCAGCTCTCCGCGGGCGACAAGGTCCGCCACGAGAAGCGGCGCGACCCCTTCACGCGCGACGCCGAGGAGAAGCTCGCGCGCCGGCTGTCCGCGCGGGTGCGCATCGTGCGCAAACGCCGCGGGGGACGCATCGAGATCGGGTTCGCATCGGAAGAGGAACTGGTCGGACTCTACGAGAGGCTCATCGGAAGGTGAAGAAGTCGAGGGATTGGGCACCGGCCGCTCGCAGCGAATCCCACATCCCAAACCCCAGGAGGTCCCATGAAGGCACGCGGTGAAGGCGCCACGCTCAACGGGTTTCTCGACAAGGGCAGCCACCTGAAGGGTGAGCTCGTCTTCGAGGAGACCTTCCGCATCGACGGCCGCTTCGAGGGCCGGATCCCCGGCGGCAGCGAGCTCATCCTGGGCGATTCCGCCGAGGTCGACGCCGAAATCCACGTGGACCGCATCTCGATCAACGGATCCCTCAAGGGCTCGGTGCACGCCGCGGAGCGGATCGAGCTGCATTCGCGCGCGCGGGTCACCGCCGATCTCCAGACGCCGCTCCTGCGGATCGAAGAGGGCGCCTACTTCCAGGGGTCCTGCGACATGACGTCCGAGCCCGCCTCGCGCCTCGTCGAGATGCCGGTGCAGAGGAAGTAGTCCACGAGGAGCTCGCTTCCGCGCGGGTTCTCGAGGCCTCGTCTTCCAGTCCTTTGAGGAGCCCGGCTCGGGTCGCCGACTCGACTAAAGACCGCGTCCTGTGCTATTGATCCGCGGTTTCGACGCCTCAAAAACTCCATGATCGGACGATCTCCATGATTGGACTGCCGAACGTCACGAGTCTCTACGTGGTTCTCGCCTTCGGGATCAGTTACTGGATCCTGAAGCGATACCTCTTTCTTCCGCTCTCCGCGATCCTCGAGGCGCGCGAGAACGAGGAGCGTTCGGCCGAAGAGGCGTATGCCGAGAGCGTCAAGCGCCTCGAGCGCGCCGTCGCGGCGGGAGAGGACAAGCTCGCCTCCGCGCGGCGTGACTCCCTGAGGACCCGCGAGGATCTGCGCGCGCAGGGCCTCGCCGCTCTGGAGAAGCGGCTCGCCGAGGCCCGCACCGAGGCGACCGACGCGATCGGCCGCGGGAGCCGCGAGATCGAAGCGCAGGCGGCCGAGGCCGTGCGGTCGCTGCCCGAGCGCGCGGCCGGCCTCGCCCGGGAGCTCGCCGAGAAGGTCCTCGGGCGGAAGCTCGCGGCGTGATCCTCGCCCAGTCCCCGACCGCGATCCTCCTCTTTCTCCGGGAAGAGGGGCACGCCCCGGAGAAGTTCCTGGGGATTCCGCTGACCGTCTGGCAGCTCGTGAACCTCGTCCTGTTCCTGGCGGTCCTGATCTATTTCGTCGCCAAGCCGATGTCGGCGGCCTTCCGTGCCCGGCAGCTCGAGGTCGAGAAGCGCGCCAGGGATGCCGAGCATCGGCGCGCGGAGGTCGATCGCCTCGCCAGGGAAATCGAGGACCGGACGACGCGCCTCGAGCGGGAGATCGAGGAGGTCCGCAAACAGGGCATCCGGGACGGGGAGATCGCCAAAGCGGAGCTCGTGGCGCGCGCCGAGGCCGAGGTCGAGCGCACGCGCAAGGAGGCGCAGGAGGAGATCGCCCGTCGGCTCGCCGAGGCGAAGGCGGAGCTGCGGCAGTCGGCGGCGGCTCTCACCGTCGGGCGCGCCTCCGAGATCCTCACCCGTGAGATCAACGCCGACGACCGGCGCCGGCTCATCGAGGACGGCGTCAGCGGCCTGAAGCAGGCCCCGCGATGAGCTCCTTCACGCGCCCCTACGCCCGGGCTTTCGTCGAGGCCGCGCCCGAGGGCTACGATTTCGGGGCGTTCCTCGAGGCCGGCGACGCGATGGCCCACGCCTTCGAGACGAATCCGACGCTGCGTGCGTTCATGCTCGCCCCGAACGTTCCGCAGGAGGCGAAGAAGCGCGCCATCGAGCAGCTCACCGCGAAGGCCGGCGTGGACGCGTACGGCACGCGATTCCTCCTCGTGATGCTCCGGAACCACCGCCTGCTCGAAGCGGGCGCGGTCTTCCGGGCGCTGCGCGACTTGAACGACGAGATCCAGGGAGTCCTGCGCGTGCGGGTTACGGTGGCGGGGCCCCTGACCGACACCGAGAAGAAGGCCATCCAGGACGCGCTCGCGGCGCGGACCGGGAAGGCGGTGAAGATGCAGATCGACTTCGATCCGACGCTGATCGGCGGCTTCGTCGCGCGGGCGGGATCCCGCGTGTTCGACGGATCGGTGACCTCGGCGATCCGCCGGTTCCAGGAGCAGGCGGGCCAGACAGTGGGAGCGTGAGATGGAGATCAAGGCAGACGAGATCACGGCGATTCTGAAGCAGCAGCTCGCCGACTACGAGAAGACGATCGACGTGGCCGAGGTGGGCACGGTGCTGTCGGTAGGAGACGGCATCGCGCGCATCTACGGCCTGGACAAGGTCATGGCGGGGGAGCTCGTGGACTTCGGCCACGACATCTACGGCCTCGCCCTGAACCTCGAGCAGGACCAGGTCGGTGTCGTCCTCTTCGGCGAATCGCAGCACGTCAAGGAGGGCCAGGAGGTCCGCCGGACGCGCCGCATCATTCAGGTGCCGGTGGGCCCCGCGCTCGTCGGGCCGCGTGGTGGACGCGCTCGGACGCCCCATCGACGACAAGGGACCCATCAAGTCCACCGAGTCCTATCCGACGGAGCGCATCGCGCCGGGCGTCATCGATCGGCAGGGCGTCAAGGAGCCCGTACAGACCGGCATCAAGGCGATCGACGCCATGATTCCGATCGGCCGCGGCCAGCGCGAGCTCATCATCGGCGACCGCCAGACCGGCAAGACGGCCATCGCCCTCGACGCGATCATCAACCAGAAGGGCAAGGGCGTCGTCTGCATCTACGTCGTCATCGGGCAGAAGAAGTCGACGGTCGCCCAGGTGGCCAAGACCCTCGAGGAGAACGGGGCGATGGCGCACACGATCATCGTCTCGGCGACCGCGTCGGACCCGGCGCCGATGCTCTACATCGCCCCGTACGCGGGCTGCGCGATGGGCGAGTGGTTCCTCTACAACAAGCAGCACGCGCTGATGATCTACGACGACCTCTCCAAGCACGCCGCGGCGTACCGCGAGATCTCGCTGCTGCTGCGGCGGCCGCCCGGCCGCGAGGCGTATCCCGGGCGACGTCTTCTACCTGCACTCGCGGCTGCTCGAGCGCGCGGCGAAGCTCTCGGATGAGAACGGCGGAGGATCGCTGACCGCGCTGCCGATCATCGAGACGCAGGCGGGCGACGTCTCGGCGTACATTCCGACCAACGTCATCTCGATCACGGACGGCCAGATCTACCTCGAGAGCGACCTCTTCTATTCGGGCGTGCGCCCGCCGGTCAACGTCGGGATCTCGGTCTCGCGCGTCGGCGGCAACGCGCAGATCAAGGCGATGAAGCAGGTGGCCGGCACGCTGCGCCTCGACCTCGCGCAGTACCGCAACCTTGCCGCCTTCGCCCAGTTCGGCTCGGATCTCGACAAGGCGTCGCAGGCGCAGCTCGCCCGCGGAGCCCGCATGGTCGAGCTCTTGAAGCAGCCGCAGTTTGCGCCGATGGACGTCGAGCTCCAGATCGCGTCGATCTACGCCGGCACCAAGGGCTTCTACGACTCCCTGCCGGTCGAGGAGGTCGCCGAGTTCGAGAAGGGGCTGCACGCCCACCTGAAGAGCAAGTACAAGGAGGTCCTCCAGGCGATCGTCTCGACCGGAAAGCTCGAGAAGGCGACCGAGGAGACGCTCGGGAAGGCCATCCAGGAGTTCAAGGACCAGTTCGTCAAGGAGCGGCGAAGGCGCCCGCCGCAAGCCGGCCGAGGCGCCGAAGGAAGCCGCCAGGGAGAAGGCCGCGCCGCCGGCCGCCGCCGGAGCCAAGCACTAGGAGCCCATGCCGAGCCTCATCGACATCCGCCGCCGGCTGCGGTCGGTCAAGAGCACGCAGCAGATCACCAAGGCCATGAAGATGGTGGCCGCGGCGAAGCTGCGCCGCGCGCAGGACCGGGTCGTCGGCGCGCGCCCCTACGCGAAGCTCCTCGGCGAGGTGATGTCCTCGGTCGTGGCGCACGTGGGCGAGATCCGGCATCCACTGCTCGCCGTGCGCGAGGAGAAGCGGGTCATCGTGATGGTCGTGGCGGGCGACCGCGGCCTCGCCGGCGCGTTCAATACCAACGTCCATCGGGCCACGGCGCAACTCTTCGCCGCGCATCCGGAGTGGACCGAGGTCCGCATCCTTCCGGTCGGCAAGAAGGCGGTCGAATATTGGCGGCGGCGCAAGATCCCGTTCACCGAGAAGACCTATCCGGGTCTCTTCAACAACCTGACCTATGCGCAGGCCCGGGAGATCGCCGCGTTCCTGGCGGAGGAGTTCCTGCAGGAGCGCATCGACGCGGCCTACGTCGTCGTCAACGAGTTCCGCTCGATCCTGTCGCAGGTCGTACGCACCGTGCGGCTGCTTCCGCTCGCCCGGAGGCGGTGAAGAGCGAGACGGCCAGGGCCGAGGACTCCGGCCCGGAGTACCTCTTCGAGCCCGACGCGCAGTCGATCCTCGCCTGGCTGCTCCCGCGGTACCTCGAGTTCACCGTGTACAGGGCTCTCGCGGAGTCGGCCGCGGCCGAGATGGGCGCGCGCATGACGGCGATGGACTCGGCCTCCAAGAACGCGGGAGAGATCATCGACAAGTTGACGCTGACCTACAACCGCGCGCGGCAGGCGCGCATTACCAAGGAACTGATCGAGATCGTCTCGGGCGCCGCGGCGCTCGAGTAGCGCAGAAGGGGAAATTCATGGCGGAACAAACCGAAGGCAAGGTCGTCGCGATCATCGGGCCGGTCCTGGACATCCAGTTCCCGGAGGGCAAGCTCCCGGCCATCTACAACGCGGTCCAGATCGCCGACGACGGCAAGGAGACCGGCGAGAAGATCGACGTCATCGCGGAGGTCGCGCAGCAGCTCGGCGAGAACGTGGTGCGCTGCGTCTCGATGAAGCCGACCGACGGCATGGTGCGCGGCATGAAGGCCGTGGACCTCGGGGGGCCGATCTCCGTCCCGGTCGGGCGTGAGACCCTCGGGCGGATCCTGAACGTGATCGGCGATGAGGTCGATGGCCTCGGGCCGGTCAAGTCCAAGGAGCGCTGGCCGATCCACCGCGAGCCCCCCGCCTACGACGAGCAGGCGACCTCGGTCGAGATGTTCGAGACGGGCATCAAGGTCATCGACCTGCTCGAGCCGTACACGAAGGGCGGCAAGACGGGCCTCTTCGGCGGCGCCGGCGTCGGCAAGACCGTCATGATCCAGGAGCTCATCAACAACGTCGCCATGCACCACGGCGGGTACTCGGTGTTCTCCGGCGTGGGCGAGCGCACGCGCGAGGGCAACGACCTCTACCACGAGATGATCGAGTCCGGCGTCATCACGCCGGGCGATCCCTCGAAATCGAAGTGCTCGCTGATCTATGGGCAGATGACCGAGCCGCCCGGCGCGCGCCTGCGCGTCGGGCTGACCGGGCTGACGGTCGCCGAGTACTTCCGCGACACCGAGGGCAAGGACGTTCTGCTCTTCATCGACAACATCTTCCGCTTCACACAGGCGGGCTCGGAGGTGTCGGCGCTGCTCGGCCGCATGCCCTCGGCCGTCGGCTACCAGCCCAACCTCGCAACCGAAATGGGAGAGCTGCAGGAGCGCATCACCTCGACCAAGAAGGGCTCGATCACGTCGGTCCAGGCCATCTACGTGCCGGCGGACGATCTGACCGACCCGGCGCCCGCCGCCGCGTTCGCGCATCTGGACGCCACGACGGTTCTCTCCCGCGCGATCTCCGAGATGGGCATCTATCCCGCGGTCGATCCCCTGGCCTCGACCTCCACGATCCTGTCCGAGCGCGTGGTCGGCGAGGAGCACTACAAGTGCGCCCGCGACGTCCAGGCGGTGCTCCAGAAATACAAGGATCTCCAGGACATCATCGCGATCCTGGGCATCGACGAGCTCTCCGAGGAAGACAAGTCGACGGTCGCGCGCGCCCGCAAGGTCCAGCGCTTCCTCTCGCAGCCTTTCTTCGTCGCCCAGCAGTTCACGGGCCTCGAGGGCCGCTACGTCAAGATCGCCGACACGATCAAGGGATTCCGCGAGATCGTCGACGGCAAGTGCGACGACATGCCCGAGCAGGCCTTCTACATGGTCGGGACGATCGAGGAGGCGCGCGAGAAGGCCGCGCAGCTGGCGAAGGCGGCCTAGGAATGGCCCTCCAGCTCGTCGTCGTCACGCCCGAGAGCAAGGTCGTCGAGACCGAGGCGGACGAGGTCCAGCTGCCGGGCTCCGAGGGCTATCTCGGGATCCTCCCCGGGCACACGCCGTTGATCACGCTCCTGAAGACCGGCGTCCTCTCGTACCGGGGCGCCGGCCGCTCGGGCGCCCTGGCGGTCTCCGCGGGCTTCGCCGAGATCGTGGACGACAAAGTCTCCGTCCTGGCCGACTCCGCGCAGGGCCCCGGCGAGATCGACGCCGCGGCGGCGGAGCGCGACCGCGCCAAGGCCGAGGAGGAGATGAAGACAGCTGGCGTCGACACCCTGGATGACGCGCGCAGCCGCCTCGAGCTCGCCACGGCGCGACTGGAAGTCGCCCGCCGTCCCTCGTAGGAATTTTAGATTTTAGATTTTAGATTCCGATTTTGGATCGGGACGGAGGACACTCCCTACCGATGACCGATCCGACCCCCGAAGCGGGCGACACCGTCCCGCCCCGAGTCCGAATCCTCCGCCGGATGGGCGGAGCGGCGCTTCCTCGCGGGGCCGCGCTCGCGCCGGAAGGAGTTCCTCTCCGTCCTGGAGTTCATGCGGGAGTTCATCCGGGGCTTCCGCACGCTGCACTTCGTCGGGCCCCTGCGTGACGGTCTTCGGCTCGGCGCGCTTCCTCCAGGACATCCGTACTACCAGCTGACCGCAGAGGTCGGGAGCGGCGCTCGCGCGCACTGGGCTTCACGGTCATGACCGGCGGAGGCCCCGGGCTCATGGAGGCCGCGAGCCGCGGCGCCAAGGAGGCGGGCGGCTTCACGGTCGGCTGCAACATCGTCCTGCCCGAGGAGCAGAAGCTCAACCCGTACATCGACCGCGCGGTCACGTTCGACCACTTCTTCGTGCGCAAGGTGATGCTCGTGAAGTACTCGTATGCCTTCGTCGTCATGCCGGGAGGCATCGGCACGATGGACGAGCTCTTCGAGGCGCTGACGCTGATCCAGACCGCACAAGATCGAGAACTTCCCGGTCGTGCTGATGGGCGTCGAGTACTACCGGCCGCTCATGGCCGTCCTCGCCAAGATGGTGGCCGCGGGGACCATCTCCAACACGGACCTCGACCTGCTGCTGCTGACGGACTCGGCCGAGGAGGCCGTCGCGCACATCGAGAAGCACGCCGTCAGGCCCTTCGGGCTCCGCGCGGCGCCCGAGAAATCGGCACTCCTAGGCGAATGACCTGAGTGTCAAATCCAAAATCCCAAATCCAAAATCCCAATCTAATCTAAAATCTAAAATCTAAAATTCTCTATGCCCGGTCCGCGCAGCGCCTTGCCGGGAGCCGCGCCGGTGATTTTCCCCCCGTCGACGACGAGCACGCCGTTGACGGCGACGTAGGGCATCCCCTCGCTGTACTGATTGGGTTTCTCGAAGGTCGCGCGCGCGTTCACGGTCTTCGGATCGAAGACCGCGAGGTCGGCCCAGAAGCCCTCCTTGATCAGGCCGCGCTCCTTCAGGCCGGCGGCCTCGGCGGCGAACGAGGTCATCTTGCGGACGGCCTCCTCCAGGGTCAGGACCTTCTGGTCGCGCACGTAGTAGCCGAGGATGCGCGTCGCCGAGCCCCAGCCGCGAGGGTGCGAGGTCTCGCTGCCAAACGGCCCGTCCGTCGCCTTCGCCTGCGAGTCGGTGCCGAAGGAGACGAGGGGCGAGGCGAGCGCCGTGCGGACGTCCTTCTCGTCCATGATCGCGATGATGCAGTAGGCGTTGGCGCGGTCGGCGAGTACGATGTCGATGACGACGTCGCGGGGATCCTTCTTCTCGGCCTTCGCGATCGCGGCGATGGTCTGGCCCTCGTACTTCTTGAGCTTCGGGTTGAGGACCTCGGCGACCCAGACGCCCTCCGCCTCGCCGGAACCGAGCCACTGGTTCTCCCAGTCCTTCGTCTCCTTGACCATGTCGGCCTTGACGCGGGCCCGCGTCTTCGGATCCGCGAGGCGCTTCAGGAGCGGATCGCGTCCGCCCTCGCGCACCCACGGCGGCAGGCAGGCGTCGAGGCCGTTGGAGGCCCGGTTCCACGGGTACTGGTTGGCGGCGACGTCGATGCCCCGGCCCCTCGCATCTTCGATCTTCTTGAGAATCTCGGGCATGCGGCCGAAGTTGGACTTGTACGCGGTCTTCAGGTGCCACACCTGCGCGCGGATCCCGGCCTCCTTCGCGATGCGGATCACCTCGTCGAGAGACTCGTCGATCCGGTCGGTCTCGGAGCGCTGGTGCGTGAAGTAGGCGCCGCCGTAGCGCGCGGCGACTTTCGCGAGCGCGATCAGCTCCTCGGTCGAAGAATAGATGTTGGGGATGTACTGCAGCGAGGAGGACACGCCGAGTGCGCCGTCGCGCATGGCCTGGTCCACGAGCGCCTCCATGCGCGCGAGCTCCTCCGGCGTCGCGGGGCGATTCTCGCGGCCGACGACCATCGCGCGGAGGCTTCCGGAGCCGACGAAGGTCCCGAGGTTGATCGCGGTGCCGCGGCGCTCGAGCGTCTGAAAGTACCCGTCCAGGGTCTTCCAGTCGGGCGTCACGCCGTACTTCGCGTACTCGTCCTTTCCCTCGGCGATCAGCTTGTCGTCCGTGGGAGCGATCGAGTCGCCCTCGCCGGTGACCTCGGTCGTGATGCCCTGGGTGATCTTCGAGGCGGCGCGCTTGTCGACCAGGACGTTGTACTCGGACTGGCCGAGCAGGTCGATGAAGCCCGGCGCGATCACGAGCCCGCGCGCGTCGATCGTCCGCTTCGCCGGCCGCCCGGCGAGGACTCCGACCTCCGCGATTTTCCCGTCTCGCACCCCCACGTCGGCCGCGAACCACGGCGCGCCGGATCCGTCGACGACGTGCCCACCCGTCAGGAGCAGGTCGAACGGGGCTTCGGAGGGCGGCGCGAAGGCGAGAAGGCACACGGCGAGCGGCAGGTAGACGATCAGCTTCTTCATGCGGGCAACTCTATGCCGGCCGGGGTCTTTCCGTTCACGCTGCGTTCACGTCCCGGCGCATAGGGTTCGAGTCATGCGGCGCCTTCTGGCCGGGCTCGCCCTTCTCGCCCTCGCCTCCGTTTCGAGCGCCGCAGCCCCGACCAAGACCCCGACGCATCCCCGGAGCCACGGTTACTCCCTCGCGGGCGTCGTCGTACGCGTGGACGTCGTCGCGAAGACCTTCGCCGTCCAGTCCGGGACCGGAGCCGAGACGACGCTCGTTCGTACCAGTGCCACACGCGTTCTGGGCGACCATCTCAGGCCGGGGGATCGCGTCTCCGTGCGCTACATGGAGAAGGACGGAAAGAAGATCGCGACGTCCGTGAAGGTCGAGCCCGTGTTTGCCGCCGCCGTGACGCCTACCGCCGCCCCCGCCGGCGGCCGCTGAGCAGCCCGGTCAGGCCCGGGACCCGGTCCCCCCCAGCCGGCAGAAGAAGAGCTCGGTGTTTCGGATCCCGTTCTCGGGGAAGTCCTGCTTGGTGTACTCGACCGAGAAGCCGAGCTCGCGCAGCCGCCGGTCCAGGTCGATCCCGTAGGCGCGGTACGCCAGCGCGCGCCCGTCCTCCGAGTTGGCGTTGCCGTGGTACTCGGGCTCCATCAGGTGGCGGTCGCGCGAGGGGTCGTCCGGATCCACGATCTCGACTCGCGTCACGGTCTCGCGGTTGCGGAAGTGGGGCACCGTGAAGAGATAGACGCCGCCGGGCTTGAGCACGCGCCGGATCTCGCGGTGCGCCCGCTCCTCCAGGCGCACGTGCTCCATGACGTCGCTCGTGACCACGATGTCGAAGCTCGCGTCCGGGAAGGTCAGGCGCTCGAGGTTCTGGTTCGTCGTGTGTTCGCCGAGCGCCTGGCCGTCCTCGAGCCCGGGCCGCAGCGTCGAGAGGTGAAGGTCGATCCAGGAACACCGCGCGAGCCACTCGGGGATCGGATACGCGGAGGCGCCGGTCGAGAAGGGAGTCTGCGTGTCGTAGACGGAGACGCGGCGCCGGGGGCCGCCGTCGCCTCCCCCGGACACTCCATCGACCGGCAGCTGTGCGAGGCTCTTCGCGTCGACGCCCGCCAGGCGGCGGAACGCCTCGAGCAGGCCCCGGGCGATCGAGCGGTAGCGGCTCGTGGCGAGGCAGTAGGCGCAGGTCAACGACTCGCGCGCGAGGGCGGGATCGTCGCAGGAGAAGCGGGTGGACTCGCCGCAGATGTTGCAGACGCCGCGCTCGCCCGACTCGCCCGGGGACGAGGGAGCCGCAGGAGCGAATGCCCCGCCTCCCGAGGACAGCGCCGCGAGGATGACGTCGGCGCGGGCGTCCCAGGAGTTCGCGCGGCCGAGCGCGCGGAGCCGTTCGCGGAAGCGGGCATCCCTTCCCTTCTCCCGCGCCCGGGCGAGCGCTTCCGAGAACGCGGACGCGTCTTTCGCGATCTCGACCTCCGGGAAGGCTTCGCACTCCGGCATCGGCGTCGTGACGACCGGCTTTCCTCCGGCGAAGTACTCGAAGAGCTTCAGCGGCGAGGTCGCGAGGGTGATCGGGTTGATCCGAAAGGGAATGGTTGCAACGTCGAAGGAAGCCAGATAGCCCGGCAGGCTCTCGTAGTCGCGCGGCCCCAGCCAGAGGACGTTCTCGCGTTTGCGGAGCGGCTCCCGCGCGAGGCTCTGGTCGAGCTCCTGGCCGATCAGGACGAAGCGCCAATCGGAGTTCTCTCGCGCGACCGCCTCGAGCAGAGGCGCATCGAACCAGCGCGCGAGGGCGCCGTAGTAACCGGCGACGGGCCCGCCACCCGACAGAAAGCGCGCCAGGGCCTGATCCTTCGGCGGCGCGGCCGGTGCCGCGAACCGCTCGTATTCGACGCCGTTGGGCACGTAGAGGGCGTCGGGCCGCTTGGGAAGGGCTCGCTCGTGCAGTCCGCGCGCGACGCAGAGGACGAACGCCGCGCGCTCCAGGGCGCGCTCGTGGTTGCGGGCGAGCATCGCCGGGTCGTAGGGAAAGACCTCCAGGTCGTCGATCCAGTCGTAGATTACGCGCGCGCCGGCGGGGAAGGCGTCGGCCGCGTGCACGTTGTAGGGAAAGGCCCAGAGCAGCGGATTCGGGATCGCGTGGAGGGACCGCGGCTCGCCGCGGAAGAGGAAGAGATTCCTCTCGACCTCGCGGAAGCCGTCGACCGCATCGGCCGCGTTGCTGCAGTCGAAGACCACGACGTACCCGCGCCGGGCGAGGACGCGCGCGAGGTGATGCGGCCTCTGCACGAGCGAGATGTTCCATCCGATCGAGGGAAGGAAGACGATGGCGCCCCGGCTCGCGGCCGCGCGGTCGATCACGTGCGCGAGCTGCGCGCCGACCGAGTCTTCCGGCACGGCGGATCGCGGCGCGGGCGCACGGCCCCACTTCTCGGCGTATTTCTTCTTGTTCGCGGCGAAGAGGGCGAGGTACTCCTCCTGCGGCATCTTGCGAAACGACGCCATCTGCCAGTGGTGCACGAACGCATCGCGCGCGCACCGGATCGCGAACCCCTTCTCGGCGACCCGGCGGCCGTAGTCGTCGTCCTCGAACATCCCGATGCCGAAGCGCTCGTCCAGCGGGCCGACGCTCTCGTAGACGCGCCGCGGCATCGCCGCACAGAAGAGCGCGAGCATCGGCATCGCGAAGGTCTCGCCGTCGTGCGCGCGCACGTACCCGCGCGCCCACTCCGGAAGCTCCGCGAGACCGCCGTAGCCGACCTCGATGCGCGCCTCGTTGGCGATCGCGTTGGTGACGGGGCCGACGAGCCCCAGGGAGGGATCGGCCGCGAGGTGGCGCACGAGCGCCGTCAGCGCTCCGCGGGTCGTGACCGTGTCGTTGTTCAGCAGAACCAGGTAATCGCCCGTGGACGCGGCGAGCCCGGCGTTGCACGCCGCCGCGAAGCCGAGGTTTCTTTCCTGGAAGAGGACGCGCATCCGGGGATGGAGGATCCTCTGCTGCTCTTCCAGGAGATCCCGGGTGCCGTCGGTCGAACCGTTGTCGACGACGATCAGCTCCCAGTTCGGCCACTCGGTCCTCGCGGCGAGGCTCTCGAGGCAGACGCGGTTCAACTCACGGTTGTCGAACGTAACGACGACGACCGAGAGCTTCGGGAAGAGACCGGCGAGCTCCTCCGGCGGCAGCGCCGCTTCGAGCTCAGTCAGGAGCGGCCAGGCGCGCCGCTCGCGCAGCCGCTGTGCGACCGGCATCCAGGCGGGGTCCTCCACGAGCGCGAGGGTGGCGCCGAGCGACTCGTCGCGGCGGAGCGCGTCCACGGCCGCAAGGAGGGCTTCGTCGTCTCCGGCCTCCCCGGCCGTCTTCAGGGTCACCTCCGCGAGGCCGCCGGAGCGCGACGCGATCGCATAGGCGGGGCCGTCCGAGCGAGCCTCGCCGAGCTCGCGGGAGACTCTGTAGACGCGGTGCCCTCGCGCCGCGAGGCGCGCCGCGAGTCTCGACAGCGCCGGCGGCTCGCCGTCCGCGCGCGCCGCTCCGGCGAAGAGGACGACGTCGTGCCGGTTCTCGAGCGCCGGGGCCGGGGCGGCGGCGGCCGCCTCGGGAGCGGGGTTGCGGCCGACCCAGTCCGTGCCCGCCCCGGAACCGCGCAGCGGCCGGGCGAGCCGCGCCGCAAAGCGTCGAGCCCTCCAGTACCAGTTCGCCGCCTTCCACACGCGGGAGCCGTGGATCTCGTGGAGCTCGCCCCGGACGCGCGAGAGCTCCTCCGCGAGCCGCTCGCGATCGCCGCGGGCGCGGTCGTTCTCGTCCTGCAGCGCCACCCGCGCGGCGCGCGCCTCCTCGAGGAGCCGCTCCCGCTCTTCCACCGCGCGACGGAGCTCCGCGGCCTGTCCCGCGAGCGCCGCGGCGGTTCCGACGCTCGCGGCGATCGCCTGCGAAAAAAGGGCGCGCTGGGCCTCCGTGACGGGAGGCGGCGCGAAGGGTCGCTCGAGGAGCGAGGCCGTCGCCGCCACGTCGTCCTCCGCGAGGCGCGTCAGCCCGGCCGCGGCCTCCGCGAGGCGGGCGCGCAGTGCCTTCCCGGCCTCGAGCGCGCTCTCCATCCGGGCCTGGAGGCCCCAGCCGGAGAGCGATTCGAGCGGCTCGAGGAGAGAGAGGAGGTTGAGCCGTTGAAAGAGCGAGCGCACCTTCGGGTCGTAGCCGATGCCGACGAGGGGCACCCCTCCGGAGACGGCGAAGACGGCGGCGTGCAGCCGCATCGCGACGACCAGGTCGCAGGAGGCGAGAAGGCCGCGCGTTTCGGAAGGGGAGAGGGGCCGCGGAACCTCCACGGCGTGAGCGCCCTGCGAGAGGCGCCGCCGCACGCGCGCCGCGACGCTGGCGTCGTCCTCGTCCGCCCGCGCGCTCTTCTGGAACGGGACGAAGAGGAGCGTCCCTCCGGTCTTCTCGATCAGCCGGTCGAGCGCGCCGGCGACCTCCGCCTCCCAACGCTCCGGATCCGCGCCGAGCGCCCACGGCCGCAGGGCGACGGCGACGAGCGGCGGCGGGGAATCGGGCTCGACCCCCGCCGCGCGCAGGAGTTCCGCTCCGGAGCGGCGCGCGGGCGCGAGCGCGAAGGCGGGATCGGCGGAGAGCGTGATCCGCACCGCCTCCACGCCCGACGCGACGAGTAGATCGCGCGACTCCGCGTCGCGCACCGAGAGAAAGGCGGAGGCCTCGCAGACGCCGCGCACCATCCGTCGGGCCTCGGAAGAGACGAGCGGGCCGAACCCCAGCCCGAGGAGGGCGAGAGGCTTGCCCTCGAGGGCCGCCAGGACGGCCGGGCCGGCGTAGAAGCTGATGCCGTAGTGGTTGGGCGTGAGGAGGCTGCCCGGGTCCACGCCCCAGTGGTCCTGGAAGAGGCCGCCGCCTCCGACGAGCACGAGGTCGCAGCCCCGCACGGCGCGACGGATCGCGGCGACGTCGCGCCAGGGGATCGCCTCGACGCCGTGCCTCCGCTCCGTGTCGGCGGGGTCGCCCGAGATCACGACCGCGCGTGCCGTGGGCGAGCGCCCGTGCAGTCCGTCCAGGATGGCCGCGAGGATCGCCTCGTCGCCGGTATTGCCGAAGCCGTAGTAGCCGGCGATGAGGGCCACGGGCCGGCTCGCAGTCACCGCTGCAGTCTGACGCAGGCGGAGGGGATCGGCAACCCGGCGGCTTCGAACGCGAACCCGAGCTCGGACCCCGCTCCGGCGGGCTAGCCGCGGGAGGGGAGCGTCACCCGGAACACCGCGCCGCCGCCCGCGTTCTCCCGGACTTCGATCGATCCCCCGTGCGCCTCCACCACCTGCTCGACGATGGCGAGCCCGAGGCCGGAGCCCTGGGGATTCCGCGCACGCGCGTCGTCCAGCCGGACGAACCGCTCGAAGATCCGTTCGCGGTCGTCGGGAGCGATGCCGGGTCCGCGGTCGGCGACTTCGAGGAAGACTCTCTCGTCCTCGGAGCCGACGCGCACCTCGACCATGGTGTCGGGCTTCGTGTAGATCACCGCGTTGGACACGAGGTTGGACACGAGGCGCAGCAGCCCCGCCCGCTCGCCCCGCAGCCGAGCCTCGCCGTTCTTCGCGAACGCGCACGCGACGCGGCGCTGGTGGCCCAGGGCCGCGGCGGCGAAGATCGCCTCCTCCGCGATCTCCGAGAGATCGATCGGCTCCATGCGCCGGGGAGCCGCGGCGTCGCCGCGGGCCAGGTGGAGGAGCCCCTCGACCTCTCGCGCGACTCCGCGGGAGACCTCCGCGATCGTCTGCAGCGAGCGCCGGCGCTCGGCCTCGGTCGCCTCCGGCCGGAGGGCGTCGCTCGCCTCGCCGAGGAGGACCGCGGTCGGGGTCTTCAGCTCGTGCGCGGCGTCGGAGATCAGGCGGCGCTGCGCCGCGAACGCCCGCTCGAGCCGGTCGAAGAGGGAGTTGATGACGTTGGCGAGCCGGCGGAACTCCTCGCCGCCGGAGGAGACCCCGACGCGGCGCGAGAGGTCCGTCGCCTCGGCCTCCTCGGCCAGGCGCGTGACCTCCTCGACCGGACGGATCGCGCGATGGACCGCGAAGGCGAGGATCGTCGCCGTGCCGAGAAACCCCACGAGCACCATCCCCGCGAGCGCCTGGTCGACGCGGGCGAGGGAGCGTAGCGTCGGACCGATCCAGCGGAACAGCACGAGCGTCGCGCCCTTCGCCTTGCCCTGGAGGTGCGTGACGAGGAAGCGGCACATGCGGTTCTGGCTGCTGTAGGGCTCGACCGCGGTGTAGGGGATCTCGGGGCGGTTGCGGTACGGCGCGAGCATCACCTTCGCCTGCTCGGGGAGCAGGTTGCCCGTCAGCGCCACGGGGACCTCGCCGTTGAAGAGGATCGCCGAGTGATTGGCCAGGCGGAACTCGAACGCGTTGGCCTCGAGGCCCGCCTGGAGGGCCTGGCGCTCCGCCTCCGGCAGCCCCACGAGCTCGTAGTCCGAGCCGATCGCGATCGCGAGCGTGTCGAGCTCGCCGTCGATCTCCCGGAAGGCCATGCGCCGGATGAGCGTCCGGGCGCCGAGCGCGAGCACGATCAGGAACGCGGCCGAGACGACGGCCCCGGAGAGGGCGAGGCGGGTGCGCGCGCGCTCGAAGCGCAGGAGGCTCATCGCAGCCGGTAGCCCATGCCGCGGAGGGTCTCGATGCGGGAGGGCTTCCCGCGGATGTCGAGCTTGCGGCGCAGGCGTCCGACCAGGACGTCGATCGTGTTGGACATGGGCTCTTCGCGCTCTCCCCACGCCTGCTCCAGGATCTCCTCGCGCGAGATCACGGCGCCCGGCAAGCGCATCAGGAGCTCGAGGATCGTGAACTCGCGGGAGGTCAGCCGCAGCACGTGGTCTCCGAGCCACGCCTGGCGCGTCCCGGGGTCGAGACGCAGTTCGCCGGCCTTGAGCTCCCGGGGCGCGCGGACCTCGTTGCGGCGCAGGAGAGCGCGGGCGCGTGCGGTCAGGACCTCCAGCTCGAAGGGCTTGCCGAGGTAGTCGTCGGCACCCTCCGAGAGGCCCTGGACCTCCTGATCCGGGTCGTCCATGGCGGTGAGCACGAGGATCGAGTTACGGAAGGCGTTCGCCCGTGCGCGCCGGCAGACCTCGAGGCCGTCGCCGTCGGGCAGGCGGCGGTCGAGGACGAGCAGGTCGTAGCCGTGCAGCGAGAGCAGCTCGTCCGCCTCGGCGATCGACGAGGCCTCGTCGCAGGCGAGACCGATGCGCGTCAGGGCGCGCACGACGATCGAGCGCAGCCGCTCGTCGTCCTCCAGCACCAGGGCCCGCATCGCCGTCGCCTCCGCTGCGTTCGGGGTCTGCGCCGTGCGGCGCGGAGCGCCGCGCGCCGCACCGGTGGTCGGCTCGCCCAAGGGGCTCGACCGACCGCCTGACCCCTCACTACGCTGCGGCTCCCGCGGCGCGAGGCGTCCTCCGCTTCCATCGCGGAGATTCCTCGCGCCGCGGACGATACCGACAGCGCCTCGGAAAGTCTAGACCGAGGCGACGGTTACCAGTTCAGGTTGAGCCGGCCACCGAAGGCAGACCCACAGCAGTAGGCAACGCCGAGCTTAACGCCGGCCGCCGCCGGCGTTTGACTCGGCGGTAACTCAAAAGGTGAGTGCCGGCGAGCTCTACCAGTTCAGGTTGAAAGTTTTGACCAGGAACACCGCCATCTGGCCGCGCGTGTTCGGGTCGCTCGGGCAGTAGCGCAGGGGCGAGGTGCCGCAGCCCCCCGTGATCCCCATGTTGTAGAGCTCCATGATCCACGGCTCGAAGGGGTTTGCGTTCGAGACATCGGAGAAGACCGAGGAGGCCGCCGGTGGGACGTGGCTCGAGCCCTTCAGGGCCTTCAGGAGGAAGACCGCCATCTGATCGCGCGTCACGGTCCCGGTGGGGCAGTAGTTGGTGCCGTCGCCGCAGCCCGCGGTGATGCCCAGGCTCGCCAGCTCCTCGATCCAGTCCGCGGCGAAGTCGCCGGGGTGCACGTCGCCGAAGACGGTGCCCGTCGCCGGCGGCGGCACATGATCCGCGCCGAACTTGGACTTGAGAAGGAAGATGGCCATCTCCGCGCGCGTCACGGAGAGGTCCGGACAGTAGTTGCCGTTGCCGCAGCCCGCCGAGACGCCGACCCGGTAGAGCGTCTCGATCCAGTGGAAGAACGTGTGGCTCGTGGGCACGTCGCCGAACGTGGGAATGGTCACGAGGCAGGGCGCGGAGTTGATCTCCGGCATCATCTGTTCGTTGATGCAGCGCGCATGAAACACGAAGGAGACGTACTGCCAGCCGAGCAGGTGGCAGTAGCTCATGATCGTGCCGCCGCCGATTCCCGGGCTCTCGACCGGACCGCTGTAGCAGCCCGCCTCGCCGTTGTAGCAGTGGTCGATCGGCGGCGAGTAGCAGTGGGTGTGCTGCGAGCCGGAGTTGTGGCCCATCTCGTGCGCCGAGGCGTACTGGTCCCAGAGCTGAAGTGGATAGTTGCCGTAGACCTGGGTCAGCCCATATCCGCCGCCCCAGTCGCTCCCGTAGGCGAAGTCCCCCGAGCAGAGCACGCCGACCCAGGCGATGCCGCCCGAGACCGGGTGGCCGCTCAGGTAGTGCACGTAGGTGCGGGGATAGGTGCCCGAGGGCCGGTTCGCATGCCACCAGTCCCCCAGCTGAAGGAGCTGCGTGAGCGTGTCGCCGCCCGTGTACGGATCGGCCGAGGTCCAGACGTGGACGTTGGCGATCGTCAGGTGCATCGCGAGGTCGCGCTCGTAGATGACGTTGACGGCTCCGAAGAGCGTCAGGGCGTAGGCCGCGACCTTGTCCGCGTCGCTGCCGAAGTGGAGGTAGAGCTGGTTGTCGGTCTCGATGCGCACGCTCGCCTGCTTGAATCCGGCCGCCTCCGGAAGCTCCGCCGCCGGGAGGCTCGCGCCGGCGCTCGTCGTGAGCGCGGCCGGCAGCGACTCGGTGCGGCAGGAGAACGTTCCGGAGATCGCGGAGGCGTTCATCGGGGATTCCGCGGAGCGAGCCACGTAGTGGGCGCCGGATTCGTCCGGACCGGCGTAGGTGTAGCCCGCGCTCGACTGGAGGTACGCCACCAGGGCGCCCTGCTGGGCGGCGACGTAGACGCGCGAGTCCGGCTCGCCGTCGATCACGCCCGAGAAGTGGACGATCGAGGGAAGGGGCAGAGAGCGCTCGCCGCCGGACCCCGAGAGGCTCAGCCGCGCGTTGGGCGCCGCGACCTCGAAGCGGCGCAGCAGCAGCCGGCCCCGCACGCCGGGCGCGATCGGGAATTCGTCGATCGAGACCTGGCGGGCCGTTTCCGCGCGAAGCGCGGCGAGCCCGCCGGCGTCGAACCGCAGGCCCTCCTGGCCGGGCGCGGCGAGCGCCGCCGCGTCGTGCGGCGAGACGATCGAGTGCAGGGGACTCGAAACGGTCGCCGCGGCCGCGGACCACGCCGCGGCCAGGGCCACCGTTGCCAGAACGAGAGTCAACCGCGACCGCTTCCGGTGCCTCATGGAGGGCTCCTCCCTGTTGAAAGACGTCTCCCTGCCGGTCCCGGGATATCAAGAGTCGGGCCAGCCGGCGGGTCCGTGGAAGGGTAGGTCCGGCAAGGGCTTGCGCCGCGTGACCCCGGTCACCTGACCCGCTTTGTCAGACCCCGCGAGGCCGGACTGACACGGAGGCGTCGAGGGACGACCGTCCCCACCCGCGTGGGGCCGGGCAATAATGCGCCCCCGGAGGAGCCGCATGCCCGCGATCGTCGCCTCGTTTCTCGTCCTGCTCTTCGCGCCCCAGGCCGCGGATCGCCCCGTCCTCCGCTACGTGCCCAGGCACGAGGAGCTCAAGTACACCTTCGGCGGAGCGGCGCCCACGCACCACGTCGCGCCCGGAACGCGCATCGTCAGCTGGAGCGAAGACTGCTACGACGGCGGCCTGAAGAGCGCGAGCCAGAAGCCGAGCGCCGTGCTCGTTCCCGGCCACGACAACCCGCAGACCGGTCCCTTCTACGTGGACGGCGCGGAGCCGGGCGACACGCTCGCGATCCACATCGAGAAGCTCGAGCCCGCGCGCGACACCGCGTTCTCGGTCGCCTTCCCGGGTTCGGCGCGTTGAAGGGCACCGACAAGACCGCGATGCTCAACCCCGACCTGCCCGAAACGGTCTGGGCCTACGAGGTCGACCGTGCGCGCGGCGTCGCGCGAAGCCGGTCGCAGGATGGGAAGTTCTCGTGGGAGGTGCCGCTCGCGCCGTTTCTCGGCTGCCTCGGCGTCGCGCCGGGCAATGCCGAGGTGCGCTCCACGATCGTCCCCGGCGACTTCGGCGGGAACATGGATTGCCCCGAGGTGCGGGCGGGAAACACCGTGTACCTGGGCGTGCGCGTGCCGGGCGGCCTCTTCTCCTTCGGCGACGGCCACTTCGCGATGGGCGACGGGGAGATCATGGGCACGGCGGTCGAGGGCGCCATGAACGTCGAGCTCACGGTGGACCTGATCAAGAAGCGCGCGACGCCGTGGCCGCGGATCGAGAACGACGAGTGGATGATGTCGCTCGGCGCCGCACGCCCGCTCGAGGACGCGGCGCGCATCGCCTACAAGGACATGGTCCAATGGGTCATGGAGCAGACGGGGATGGAGATGCTCGACGCGTACGAGTTCGTCTCGCAGAACGCGAAGGCGCCGATCGTCGAGCTGGTGGATCCCGAGTACACGGTGCTCGTGAAGATCCCCAAGGCCCGCCTGCCGAAGAAGGGAGCCGGAAAGTGAAGGACACCCGCAAGCGGCTGCTCAAGCGAATCCTCCTGGGCCTCGCGGCCGTCGTCGTCCTCGCCGTCGGCGGGATGACCTACATGATCGGCGGTCCGCGCAACCTGATCGGGATGCTCCGCTACGACCAGCGGCAGGAAGGCACGCTCAAGGTCGGCGACCGCGCGCCGGACGTCACGCTCTTTGCGCTCGACGGGAAGACGCCGGTCCGGCTGGCGCAGGAGCTCGGCGGCAAGCCGACGGTGCTCGTCTTCGGAAGCTTCACCTGACCTCCCTTCCGGCGCTCGGTCGAGCGCGTGGACGAGATGCGCAAACGCTACGGGGATCGCGCGCGCTTCCTGACGCTCTACATCAAGGAGGCGCATCCGCTGGACGAGTGGCAGATGGAGTCCAACGAGAAGGAGAGCGTCTGCTACCCGCAGCCCACGACGCTCGAGCAGCGCGTCCGGATCGCCAACGACTTCGTCAAGCGCTTCCACTACACGATGCCGCTGTACGTCGACCCGATCGAGAACCCGGCCAACGCGGCCTACGCCGGCTGGCCCGAGCGCTTCTACATCGTCGACGAGTCGGGCACGATCGTCTACAAGGGCAAACCGGGACCGTTCGGCTACCACCCCGAGGAGGTCGAGGCGTGGCTGGCGAAGCGGTTCCCCGACGCGGTGTCCGCGTCGACGTCTCCGAGCGGGGTTACGTCCTCAAGGTCTTGAACTCGTTGCGCCGCCTCCAGAGGTAGATCAGGATCGCGACGTTGATCGCGAGGAGCAGGTAGCGCCGCGCGCTGCCCGGGTGCTTCGCAATCTCCACGACCTCCGGCGGGATCCCGAGTGTCGTCAGCACGATCGTGAAATAGGTCGCCCACCACACCCGCGTGGCGAGCAGCGTGCCCTCGGCCGCGAAGACGAAACCGATCAGGATCGACGCCGCGCCGATCGCGCGGACCTGGCGGCTCGTCAGCGCGTCGAGCACCTTGGAGACGTCCTGCACGACGCGGCTGTGCTCGGTGACCCCCAGAAACCGCGCGACCTCGAGGGGCTCGGAGTGGTGAGGCAGCCGTGCGATCCGGAGCGCGACGAGTCCGAGCAGCAGGAACGCCGCGGCCTTGAGGTACTTGAAGACGATGATCCCGAGGAACCCGGCGGTGAGGGGAGGTCGCTTCGGCGCCACGGTCGGGGTCATGAGGAAGCGCAGTGTACGAGGTTCGGAGACGCTTTCGGAGGTCCCCGGGGGTATTCTGACTTCAATTACCGAGTTCAAGATGAGGAGCCTCCACCGCCTCGCCCTCGCGAGCGCGGCGCTTCCGGCGGCCACGTATTTGCCGATGTCGGACACGGATCTTGTGGGTCAGGCGCCGATCGTCGTCCGCGCGGAGCTCGTCGATCAGACGGTTCGGGTCGATCGGGTCGGGGGCATGGGCTCTCGAGACTGACGGCGGTGGCCCCGCCTCCGCCGAGGCAGCCGCCGCAGCTGGGGCCGACCCGGAGCCGGCCGATCCTTCTGCCCGCCCGCTCCGGGACGCCCTAGTCGCGAATCCGTCCCGGTTGCGGCTTTACCGCTCCCGCGGGCGGGCGTATGCTCCCGTGCGTCTGCGGAAGATCCGATGATCCGTGCCGTCCGCGTGGCCTGCCTCCTGGTGCTCTCCGGATGCCTCCTGTCCGGTGACGTCGTGCGTGCGGCCACGTATTTGCCGATGTCGGACACGGATCTTGTGGGTCAGGCGCCGATCGTCGTCCGCGCGGAGCTCGTCGATCAGACGGTTCGAGTCGATCGGGTCGGGGGCATGGATCTTCCGTTCACGATCGCGACGCTGCGCGTGCTCGAGACCTTCAAGGGGGACCTCGGCGAGGAGACGATCCGCGTCCGGCTTCCGGGCGGGACCGTCGGGGCCTGGTCCTGGTCGCTGTCGGGAACGCCGGTGTTTGCGAGCGGCGGTGAGTTCGTCCTGATGCTCGATACGCTCGCGGACGGCTCGGGCGAGCGGCGGCTCTCCGAGTTTGGCCTTGCCAAGTTCGACCTGGTGTACGACGAGGGGGGCCGGCGTTTCGCGGTGCGCCCGGCGTTCTCGCCGGAGGCGGACGTGCAGCTCTCGAGACTGACGGCGCCGCTCCAGGCCGCGGCGATGGGCGACGGGACCGCGGTGTGGGCGCGCGATGCCGAGTCGTTCCTGGCGGGGCTGCGTCGGGTGAGCCAGGGCGAGGCGATGCCGCCGGTCGCCTATGCGTCGCCGGCGGGCGGGTTCCTGCGGCAGGGGCCCTCTCGTTCGTCCGCAAGCGTGCGCACCAAGTGGGGCGACATCGGCGGGTTCGAGCCGACCTCGGACGGGCTGTTTCGGTGGTACTGGGAGCTCGCGACCAACCCCTCTCCAACGGCGACCGCAGTGATCTCGGGGACGCAGTCCAACCTGGGCAGCGACGACACCTGCCTCCAGGACTCGACCTGCTACGTGACGAACGCCGTGACCCAGTGGCATGGCGTGCCTTCCACGAACGTGCAGATCGCAGGGCCCTCCGCTTCGGGGAACCTCCAGTACAACCTGGACGCGGCCCAGAGCCAGGACGGCGGCGTCGCCTGGAACACGCCGTTTCCCTGCACGGGAGGAACCATCGGCCTCGGCGGGCCGGGCCCGTCGTTCTCGGCGCCGAGCTATCGGGGCGACGCGCCCTACTACCAGATCACGAACGGCACCGTGAACATGCGCAAGAGCGGCTGCACCAGCGGCAAGTATTCCGGCAGGGTCTTCAAGAGCGCCCTGCTGCACGAGACCGGTCACGCGCTGGGGTTGGGACACCCCGGCACCGACCCGAGCCACAAAGAGGCCACCAGCCTGCACAGCACCACGACGCCCGCGGACTGGACGAGCGCGGTCATGCACTGGTCGATCCCGCCCGCGAATCCCTCGACGCCGCAGGCCGACGACATCCAGGCCATGCAGTACCTCTACGGCACGGCGGCGGCGGGGGCCGCCCCGGTCGCGAACTTCAACGTCTCTCCGACCGCCCCGAGCGCCGGCTCGGCGGCGGTTTTCACGGACGCCTCGACGAACACGCCGACCGGCTGGTACTGGGACTTCGGGGACGGAGGATCGTCCTCCGACCAGAATCCCGCGCACACCTTCGCGGCGCCCGGCAGCTACTCCGTGAAGCTCTCCGCCGGAAACTTCGGCGGAACGGGTGTCGCCACGAAGACCATCACCGTCGGTACGGGGGGAGGCAGCGCGGGCCCGTGCACGCCCGACGACGCGACGCTGTGTCTCTCTTCCAATCGCTTCAAGGTGACGGCGACGTTCCAGAAGCTCAACGACATCGTGCGCCCGGCGCACGCCGTCTCGCTGACCAGCAACACGGGCTACTTCTGGTTCTTCGACGACACCAACGTGGAGGTCGTGACGAAGGTGCTGCCGTTCTGTGCCGATCCGTACAACTCGATCTGGGTGTTCGCAGCCGGGTTGACGAACGTCCTGGTGGACATCACCTATTTGGACACGAACACGAGCACCACCGTCATCAAGCACAACGACCAGGGCACTGCCTTCCAGCCGGTTCAGGACACCAAGGCGTTCAAGACGTGCCCCTGATCCCTAGCGGGCCGCTCCGCGGCCCAACCGAAGGCAAGAGGGGAAGTCTCTGAGGCGCCCTCTCCCTCGAAGGTGCCGGGGTTCTAGCGAGCGGGGGCGCGCAGGCTCTTTCCCGTCAGACGCCGCGCGGCCTCGCGCAGCGTCTCCTCGGTCTTCGCGAAGTTCACGCGGATCTGGGTCCGCCCACCTCCGCTTCGCGTCGCGTAGAAGCTGGATCCGGGCACGGCGGTGACCCCGACCTCGCGCGCGAGGAAGTCGACCAGGGCCCAGTCGTCCTTCCAGCCGAGCGGCGCGCCGTCCACCATCACGTAGTACGCACCCTCCGGAGTCGCGAAGGCGAACCCGGCGGCGCGGAGGGCGTCGAGGAGGATCCCGCGGCGGCGGTCGTAGGCCCGCCTCAGATCCTCGTAGTAGCTCTCCGGCAGGGCGAGCGCGACACGGCCCGCATCCTGGAAGGCGGTGGGCGCGCAGATCGTCAAGTAGTCGTGCACCTTGCGGACGAGCGCCGTCAGGGGCGCCGCCGCGACGGCCCAGCCGACGCGCCAACCGGTCACGGCGTAGGTCTTCCCGAGGCCCGAGAGCGTGACCGTGCGGTCCTCCATTCCTGGGAGCGAGCCCAGGCTCACGTGCCGGTGTCCGTCGAACCAGATGTGCTCGTAGATCTCGTCGGTCACGGCGATGAGGCCGCGCCGCTGGCAGAGGCGGGCGATCTCGGAGAGCTCTTCCCGCGAGAACACGCGGCCGGAGGGGTTGGCCGGACTGTTGACGAAGAGGATCCGCGTACGGCGCGTGATCGCGCGGGCGAGCGCCGCGGGGTCCAGCCGAAAGTCGGGCCTCGTGAGACGCACGAACCGGGGAACGACTCCGGCCAGCCGGCAGGCGGGAACGTAGTTCTCGTACCACGGCTCGAGCACGATCGCCTCGTCTCCGGGCTCGGTCAGTCCCAGGACGGCGGAGGCGACGCCCTCGGAGACGCCGCACGTCACGGTGACCTCCGTCTCCGGGTCCGACGCGATGCCGTTGACGCGCCGGGTCTTCTCGGCGATCGCGTCGCGAAACGCCGGGACTCCCCAGGTGAATCCGTACTGGTGGTTCTCCGAGCGGCCGATCGCGGCCGCGAGCGCGTCGGAGAGCGCCGGCGGCGGGTCGAAGTCCGGCAGGCCCTGCGCGAGGTTGACGCCGCCGACCTCCGCATGGAGCCGGGTCATCTCCCGGATCACGGACTCCTGGAAGGGCCGCGTGCGGCGGGAGAGGCGCAGCTTGCGCCTGTCCTCCCGAGGGCTTGCCGCCCGAGGGAGCCCTTTGCGGCCTCCGAGGAAATCGTCTCGCTTCAAAAGGCGTCCCTCGTCCCCCTCGCTTCGCTCGGCGTCCTCGGGATGACAGGACCAGGACCGATGACAGACTAGATCAGATGAATTCGTCCCGCGGGGCCCACCTCCATCGCGGCCTGTCCGCGGTCGAGTACTTCACGTTCGGCTTCGGCACGATGGTGGGCGTGGGCTGGGTCGTCCTCATGGACGACTGGCTCGCGCGCGGCGGACCGGCCGGCGCGCTTCTCGGCTTCGTGGCCGGCGGCCTGCTCCTCCTCCCGGTCGCGCGAACCTACGGCCGGATGGTGGTCCGGATCCAGGACGCCGGAGCCGAGATCGCCTACACGGAGGGCGTCTTCCCGCCGGCGGTCGGGTTCGCCGCGGCGTGGACGATGGTGCTCGCCTACGCGATCGTCTGCCCCTGGGAGGCCGTCGCGGTCGGGAACCTGCTCGCGAGATTGTTTCCGGCGATGAACGAGGCGCCGCTCTACACGGTTGCCGGGAAGGCCATCACGGCGCCGCGGCTCCTCGCCGGCCTCCTTCTCACCGGCGTCGTCGCCGCGGTCAACACGGTCGGCATCCGGATCTCCGGGATCTTCCAGAACGTCCTGACCTTCGGCCTGCTCGCGCTGTTCGCGGCGTTCACGGGCCTGGGGCTCCTGCGAGGCGAGTCGCAGCGGCTTTCCCCGCTCTTCGCCCGGCCGGGCACGGGCGGAGCGATCCTCTCGATCCTGCTCGTCCTGCAGATCGTTCCCTACTTCCTGACCGGCTTCGAGTCGATCGGGAAGGAGTCCGAGGAGGCCCGTAAGGGCTTCGATCCCAAGGGTTTCGAGCGGCTCATCCCGCTCGCGCTGGTCTGCGGCATCCTCTTCTACGGGTCGATCATCCTCGCCGTGACGCTCGTGTTTCCCTGGAGGGAGCTCGTGGCGGGGCACCTCGGCACCGAGGCCGCCTTCGAGCGGGCGTTCGCCTCTCGGACCCTCGCGCGGGTGATCCTCTTCGCGGCGCTTCTGTCGCTGATCAAAATCTTCAACGGGAACTTCGTGGCGTCGACACGACTGCTCTTCGGCATCGGCCGCCGCGGCCTGGTTCACCCGTGGCTCGCGCGCGTGCACCCGCGGTTCGGGACGCCGACCCTGGCGGTCGCGCTCATGACGCTCCTGACCGCCGCGGCCGCCTTCCTGGGAGACGCGCTGCTCGTGCCGGTGACCGAGGTGGGCTCGCTCGCGGTCGCGGTCGGATGGCTCGCGACCTGCGCGGCCTTCCTCTTCCACGAGCGGCGCGCTCCGGTCCGCGCCTCGTCGCGCGCGGCGGTTCTCGAGGCGGCCGCCGGCGCCGCCGTCTCCGCGGCGATCGTCCTCATGAAGGTCCTTCCGGCCGTTCCGGGCAGCTTCTCCCGCTCCGAGTGGATCGCATTCGCATTCTGGTGCGGCCTCGGCGCGCTCTTCTGGGGAACGCGGCCGCGTTCCGCGAGCGCGGCGCGCGCGTGAAGCTGACACGCGACAGGGAGCCGCGGAGATGCTAAGATTTGTCGACCTGACGCGGCTCCGCCGAGCGGGTCCTGGTTCGTAGGAGGATTCAGCATGGTGGGACGGGGCAGAGACCAGCACCAGCCCGAGCCTTGGGCCTTCGACGGACGATCCATCATCAATGCGAGTGGATGGATCCTGGGCAAGACGATCTTCGAGGCGGACGCCCGGCGGATCGTCGCGGCGATCAACGACGTGCTGGCGATCCCGACCGCGGCTCTGGAGGCGGGATTCATCCGCGAGATCCTGGTGCCGCGTCCCGAGACTTCCGGTGAGGTGCGGATCCGCATCCATCCCGTCCCCGCCCTGGCCGATCCCGCCGAGTTCTTCATCCACGACCGCCGGGTCGGCGAGCGCCGTCACGGGGAGCGCCGGCGGACGGACCGCCGCAAGGCCGTCGCGGCGAGCCCTCGGATCTTCTCGGTCGCCGATTAGCCGGCTGGCCGTCTAGCCGTCCGGCGACGGCCGGCTCTCAGCGTGTCGACTTCCGTTTAGCGCTTCGACGGCCTCTAAGCGCTTCGACTGCCTCTTAACGCTTTCGCGCGGCGGCCGAGGCCGTGGCCAACGAGCCCGCCGGATTGACCACCACCCGCCCGGTCATCGCGCTCATGTGCACGTCGCAGAAGTACTTGAACGTGCCGCTCTGCGTGAACGTGAAGGAGTAGGAGAACGGCGTGGTGTGCGTTCCGGACGAGAATACGCCGTCGCTGGTGCAGCCGCTGTATCCCTGGGGGTGAACGCCGCCGTAGGGGTTGCCGCCGCCGGTCGTGCACGAGCCCGAATCCGATCCGTGGTGGAGGTCGCCCTCCCAGACCCAGTTCACGGTGTCGCCGACGTTGATCGTCGTGACGCCGTTGCCGCTGACGTCGTCGACGAAGTTGGTCCCGTTCCGTCCCACGTGCACGGTGCGGGTCTGCGGCGTGGTCGCCTGAGCCGGCTGATCGGCCGCTCCCGCCACGAAGACGGGATCGGTCGTGTTGTTGTCGATCACCGCCGCATACGCGAGGACCGGCGTCGCCGAGGTGGCCACGAGGGTGGCGTTCTCCGTCGTGGTGGCGCTCGCGCCCACGGCGGAGAAGATGTTGTTGAGCTGGAACCCCGCGTGACCGGTCACGGAGAACGTCGCCGCGTTTCCGAGCGCAGCGCCGCCGTCGAAGATCTGGAAGGTGACCGAGGCGGGCGCGTCGTTGGGGTTGTAGAAGCCGACGTTGCTCCGGAAGCCCGCGCCGGTTCCTCCGTTGCGAACCGAGGTCATGACGGAGGTCGTCTGCGCCTTCGACGAGCTGACGCCGGCGATGAACATGCCGACGGTCGGCACCGGCGTCGTCGAGTACAGGCGGCTCGTCACGACGAGCTGGTCCTCGTTGCCGGAGAAGTCGAACTCGACGCCCCCGGCCGTGTTGGGCGACCCGAAGGCGTGAGCGACCATGTCGTCGTAGGCCCTGGACTGGCGCGGCGCGAGGGCGATCGCGACCTGAGGCGCCGGTCCTCCCGGGCAGGCGATGAAGCAGTGGTAGGTGGCGGTGACGTTGAGGCTGGTCGTGTACGAGGTATTGAACACCCGAACGTCCGAGAAGAAGGGGTTGAGCCCGACGATCGAAGCCGCCGCCGGGAGGGTCACCTTCTCCGCCTGCAGGCAGGCCGCTACGGAGACGAAGAGAACCGCGAGCAGAGTTTTGCGCATTGATAATCCGGCAGTCCGGCCGGCTCCCTCCGAGAGCCTATGGCTCGGCGGAGGGCGAACGGAGGCTGTTTAGGAAGGGCTTAAGCGGTTCGGAACCGCCGCCCTGGCGATTCCTTAAGGAAGCCTGGCCTCGCCCGTCTTCGGGTCGAAGCGGCTGCCCGCCGGCAGCACGCTCAGGCGTATGCCCGCGGCCCCCAGGACTTTCGCCGACGAAGGCGTGATGCGGGCGTTTCGGGCGTCGAAGACCACGGCCGCGCTCGCGCCGAGCACCTGCCAGGTCCCGTCGGGTAGGACCTCGAGCGCGGTCGACTCGTCGATGCCTACGCCGACGCGCTCCGGATGCTCCAGGACCACGGAAAGCAGTCGGTTGTTGCGCCGCCGCCTCAGGAAGTGCTGGTCGACGATCGCCCCCGGGAGCATGTCGAACCCCTCCACCGTCACGACGTCATCGCGCGCGATCGTGATCCACGCATCCGGCGAGTCCTTCGCGAGAGGCCGGTCGCCTCCCGGCTTCTTCTCGTCGCCGGTGATCATCGGAGTGGACATCACCGCGGCGCCGGCCGAGGTGCCGCCGACCACCGCGCCGGCGCGAAACCGCTCGTGGATGGCGCCCTCGGTCCGGGTTCCCCGCAGAGCCGCCGTCAGCCGCACCTGATCCCCGCCGCCGAACCAGATTCCCGTGACGCCCTTGAGACGATCCGCCGCGGCGGCCGTGTCGGCCTGTTCGTGTGTCAGAACGATCCGCTCGGCGCTCGCTCCGCGCTTGCGGAAGTCCTCGGTCAGCTCGAGGCCCGCGTCGGAATCCTCCGAAGCCATGGGGAAAATGACGATGCGGGCCTGGCTCCCGCCGGCGAGGGCGACGAAGCGGTCCAGGATCGCGTCGGGGATCGGTCCGCCGCCGACGATGAGGAGATGTCCGCGGGCGGCGGCGGACTTCGTTGCCGCCGCCGGCGTCGCGGACGACGACGCACATCCGATCGCCCCGAGGAGCAGCACGGCCGCGAGGCCGATGCACCCAGACACGCGCCAGAGTTTTCCCATGAGCGTCCTCCTGACTCCAGGTCACCGGTCCACGATCCGGTCGTCGCGTACACGATTTTGAATCGCTCGCTCAACGACTTGCCGAGAAGAATGTCCTGGACCCGTTCGCCGTAAACCGCGATAGCATAACGGCAACGATCACCCGGACGTTTTCGTTTCGCCCGTTTCGAATCGAGGTGCTTGGCGCGAATGGATCGAAGGATTCAAGCGACCCCGAGACCCAACTCTCATTTGAGGAGGTTGTCTATGTGGAGATCCTTCTTGGCTCGAGTGCTCATCTGGTTCGTGGCGCTCGCCGGGCTTGGACTCTACGCGACCGCGCAGGTCAACACCGGTAACGTCTACGGCACGGTCGTCGACGAACAGGGCTCGGCGCTTCCGGGCGGCACCGCGACGCTGACCGGCCCGACCGCGCCGATGACGACGACGGTCGACGCCGGCGGACAGTTCCGTTTCCTCAAGGTTCCCCCCGGAAAGTACAACGTCGTCGTGACGATGCCGGGCTTCACGACCGTGACGCAGGAGAACGTCATCGTCGTGCTCTCTCGGAACACCAACGTCGACATCAAGATGCGGATCTCGAACGTCCAGGAGAGCGTCGTCGTCTCGGGCGCCACGCCCCTCATCGACACGCGCAAGGTCGAGACGGGCGCGACCTTCTCGCACGATGAGCTGACCCAGATCCCCACCGCGCGCAACGTCTGGAACCTGATCCAGCAGGTCCCCGGCGTACAGCTCGACACCGTCGACGTCGCGGGCGCGGGCTCCGCGCAAACCGGCGGTCCCGACTTCATCAGCAAGGGCTCGGGCAACGTCTCCTACAAGGTCGACGGCTCGACGATCACCGACAACACCTACGGCAATCCGTTCGGCCGCCAGAACGGCGGCACGAACACGTTCTTCGACTTCGACACCTTCCAGAACGTCGAGATCGCGACCGGAGGCTCCCTGCTCGAGCAGGAGAACTCCGGCGTCACGATCAACGTCGTGACCAAGCGCGGGACCAACGAGTTCAAGGGTTCCGCGCGCTTCATGTACGCGGATCACGCCTGGCAATCGAACAATCAGTCGCAGGAGGCGATCGACCAGGGGTTCGAGACGAACAAGATCCGCTACATCCGCGAGTGGGGCGGCGAGGCCGGAGGCCCGATCGTCAAGGACAAACTGTGGCTGTGGGCCGCGGGATCGCGCCAGGACATCTCGACCACCCCGGTGCAGCTGGAATCGGCCGCCACGGCCGCTCAGACCGTCAACCTCGAGCCGTGGAACGCCAAGCTGAACTGGCAGGTCGTCGACTCGAACGCGCTCAACCTCTTCTACCAGCGCAGCGACCGGTCGGAGTTCGGCCACATCTCGAGCGCCGACGTCACGCGGCGGCCGCCGGAGACGCGGACGGACCGCTTCGTGCCGACCGACTTCTACAAGGTGGAAGACAGCCACGTCTTCTCCTCCGACCTCTTCGCCTCTCTCTTCCTGAACTACCAGGACGTGCACTACACGGACTTCCCGAAGGACCCCAATGTCCAGCTCGACTACTACGACGGGGCGTGGCACAACTCCTGGTTCACGTACCTCGCCAAGGATCCCCAGAAGCAGGCGAACGCGACCGTGTCGAAGTTCTTCACGACCGGTAAGCTCAACCACGAGCTCAAGGTCGGATTCAACTACCGGCAGCAGATCGCGGATTCGACCACCGGCCTTCCCGGCGATCACGTCTGGGGCTACGAGTACTCGTACTCGTCGGCGACGGCGCTGATCTCCCGCGGGGTACGCTCGGTCTTCAAGACGGAGTTCTGGACCGGGTCGATTGGCGACACGATGACGATGGGCAACCTGACCATCAACGCCGGCGTGCGCTATGACCTCCAGCGCGGCCGCAACCTCCCGAGCACGAACTTCGCCAACCCGTCGTACCCCGATCTTCTGCCCCAGGCCGACTATCACGGCGCGCCGAACTGGCAGTTCGTCTACAAGAACTGGCAGCCCCGCGCCTCCGCCACCTACGCGATCGGGGAAAAGAAGGAGACGCTGCTCCGAGCCTCGTATGGCCGCTTCGCGGACCAGCTCGGCTTCGTCAGTTACTACGGCAGCGGCGCGCCGATCTCAAACGGCTACTACTACTACTGGACCGACACGAACCGAAATCACCACGTCGATCCGGGCGAATTCGATCAGAACGACCCGTTGAGCCGGTTCTACAACGGCATCGACCCGGCCGTCTTGCCAAACCTCGCCAACCAGGTCGCGAACGGCTACACGACGCCGCTCACCGACGAGTTCACCCTCGGCGCGGATCATCAGATCAGCAACGATTTCGCGGTGTCGGGCACCTTCACGTACCGATATACGAAGGATCTGCAGGACACCATCCCGGTAGGGTCGAACGCGTCCACTTACGACTTCCTTGGGAACGCGACCGGGAGCCTCACGTTCAACGGGCAGACCCAGAATTTCAGCGAGCCATACTTCGGGCTCAACCTTCCGGAGGCGCCGAGCGGAGTCTTACTCTACAACCGGCCCGGCGCTTATCAGCGATACCTCGGGGCCGACGTCTCGCTGGTCAAGCGTCTCTCGCACAATTGGATGATGCGCGCGAGCTTCGGCTGGAACGACTGGCGACAATTCGTCGGTCCGGAGTCCATCAAGGACCCCAACAATCAATGGGCTCTGGGCGGCCAGAACGACAATGACACGCTGGCCGTCGGCTACTCGTCGAAGTCGTACCTGTTCATCAACAGCCACTGGCAGTTCAACGTCACTGGCCTCTACCAGTTTCCCCTGGGGATCAACCTCGGCGCGAACTTCTTCGGCCGACAGGGGTACCCGTTCCTGCCGTACGTTCGCGTCCGAACACGGGACGTCGCCGACAGTCGTCCGCTGATCCTGATCGGGAAGGTGGGCGATTACCGGCTCGACAACCTCTACCAGCTCGATCTGCGTCTGGAGAAGGCCTTCCAGATCGGACCGATCACGGTCACGCCGGCGGCGGAGGTCTTCAACGTCATCAACTCGAGCACCGTGCTCCAGCGATACTCGCGCGTGGGCACGTTCGATAACCGATCGGGCGAGCTGTCCACGGATGATCTCTTTGCGACCGTTCAGGAGGCGCAGAGCCCGCGGATCCTTCGGCTGGGCATTCGAATGTCGTTCTGACCGTAGCCACTTCTCGGAGGGCCCGCCCGGGGAATTCTGGGCGGGCCCTTCCGTTTTTGGGGCGGAGATGAAGAGGTCCCGGGCGATTCTCGCCGCCGCCCTGCTGTTGCTCGGGGCCGCGTGCCGAAAGGGCGAGCCGCGCGTGAGCGTGTCCGCCCCGCCGCCACCCCGTCCGAAGGTCTCCCGCGACGTCGTCCTCATCACCATCGACACCCTGCGCTACGACGCGACCAGCTTCGACGGGAACCCGCGCGGCACGACCCCCAACCTCGACCGCTTCGCCGCGGAAGGCCGCGTCTTCCGAGCGGCGCACTCGCACAACGTCATCACGCTGCCGTCGCACTCGAACATCCTGACGGGCATGTTCCCGTATCAACACGGGGTCCGCGAGAACGCGGGCTTCCGGCTGAGCCCGAAGACGCCGACCGTCGCCACGCGCCTGAAGGCCCGCGGCTACGTGACGGGGGCCTTCATCGGCGCGTTCGTGCTCGACTCGCGCTACGGGCTCAACCATGACTTCGACATCTACGACGAGCTCTACCGGCACCTCGACGAACAGCTCGACTTCAACATCCAGCAGGCGCGCGCGGAGGACGTCGTCAAGGCGGCGCTCGAGTGGTTCCGCGCGCAGTCGACGAGCGGGAAGCCGCGGTTCATGTGGGTCCACGTCTACGACCCGCATGCGCCGTACGAGCCGCCGGCGCCCTACAGCGAGAAGTACAGGGACGACCTCTACCTCGGCGAAGTGGCCTACGCGGACGCCTCGCTCGCGCCTCTGCTCGCGGAGGTCCGGGCGGATCCCACGCATCCGCTCCTCGTCGTGACCGGCGATCACGGCGAGGCCCGCGGCGACCACGGCGAGCTGACGCACGGGCTCTTCTGCTACGAGGCGACGCTCCACATCCCGCTCTTCATCTGGGGCGACGTCGTGCCGCCCGGCGAGGACCCGACGCCCGCGCGGCACGTGGACATCCTCCCCACGATCCTCGACGCGATCGGGGAGGCGAAGCCGGACGAGCTGCACGGCCAGTCGCTCCTGAACCCGAGGCGCGCCGAGGGCGAGAGCTACTTCGAGGCGCTCTCCGCCTCCTTCAACCGCGGCTGGGCGCCGCTGCGCGGGCTCATGAACGGCGGCGAGAAGTACATCGACCTGCCGATCCCCGAGCTCTACGACCTCCCGTCCGACCCGAAGGAGGCGAACAACCTCGCCCCGGGCCGCCCGGATCCGCTGCGCCGGCTGCGAAAGCGGCTGCTCGAGCTCCCGATGGCGATCAACGAGCGGGGCACGATCGGCTCCGAGGAGGCGGCGCGCCTGAGAAGCCTCGGCTACCTCGCGGGATCGGTCGAGAAGAAGGACACCTACGGCCCCGGCGACGATCCCAAGACGCTGATCGGCGTGGACCAGAAGATCCACCAGGTCATCGACCTCCAGGAACAGAAGAAGTTCGACGAGGCGATCGTCATCGCGCGTCAGATCGTGGCCGAGAATCCCAGGATGAAGATGGGCTACATCCACCTCGCCGTCGTGCAGCAGGCCAAGAACGACATGAGGGGCGCCTTGAAGACCTACGAGGCGGCGGTCGCGCACGACGCGGGCGGCGAGAGCCTGGACCGGCGCCGCGCCCTCCTCCTCTCGGAGCTCGGGCGGCCGAAGGACGCGGTCAAGGTCCTCGAGGTCTACAAGGAGAGCGACGATCCGGAGACCATGAACGCGCTCGGCATCGCGCTGACGGACGCGGGGCGCCCTGCGGACGCCCTGCCGGTCTTCGCGCGGGCGCTCGAGGTCGATCCTTCCAACTCGCAGGCCTACCAGAACACCGGGATCGCTCTGCTCAAGCTCGACCGGCCCGAGGATGCGCGTCAGAACCTCGAGCAGGCACTCACGCTCGGGAAGAAGCACACGCGGGCCTGGAACGCGCTCGGCGTCGCGTGGATGCAGCTGAACCAGCCCGAGAAGGCGATCGCCGCCTGGAAGCACTGCGTCGAGCTCAACCCCGAGCAGTTCGACGCGCTCTACAACATCGGGCGGGTGTCGGGGCAGCTGGGAGATTTCAAGACCGCCCGTGCGGCGCTCGAGCGCTTCGTCGCGACCGCGCCGCCGGCCCAGTACAGGAAGGACCTCGTCGAGGTGCGCGCGGCCCTGGAGGACATGAAGCGACACGGAGTCTAGCGATTTTGGATTTTGGATTTTAGATTTTAGATTTTGTTTTGGATTTTAGATTGGGGAAGGAAGAGCGTGAGAAGACATAGCCTTCGAATTCTCATCATCGGTGCACTGCTGGGTTTGTCGGCGTGCACGACTCAGCATTCCGCACCCGCACCCGCACCGGGGGCCGCGGCGAAGTCGATCCTGATCTCCGGCGCGCAGGTCGCGGACGGGACGGGCGCGCCGCTCCTCGCCGCCGACGTGCGGATCGAGGGCGACGCGATCGCCGCCGTCGCGAAGCCGGGCTCGCTCTCTCCTCGCCCGGGCGAGCGGGTGATCGCGGGCAAGGGGCTCGTCCTCGCGCCCGGCTTCATCGACGTGCACAACCATTCGACGGGCGGGCTCAAGCGCGATCCCGCCGCCGAGACCCAGGTCTCGCAGGGCATCACGACCCTGGTGCTCGGGCCGGACGGCGACTCTCCCTGGCCCATCGGCGAATACCTCCAGGCCCGACGTAACGACCCGCCCGCGGTCAACGTCATGACGATGGTGGGTCACGAGACCGTGCGCAGCCTGGTCCTGGGGCAGGACTACAAGCGCGAGGCCCGGCCCGAGGAGGTCGCGAAGATGGCCGCGCTGATCGAGCAGGGGATGAAGGAGGGCGCGCTCGGGGTGTCCTCGGGCCTGGAGTACGACGTGGGCAGCTACGGGTCGACCGACGAGCTCGTCGCGCTCTGCAAGGCGTCCGCCCCGTACGGCGGCTTCTACATGACCCACGTCCGGGACGAGGCGGACAAGGCCTTCGAGGCCTTCGCGGAGGCGATCGCGATCGCCGAGCGCGCCGGCGTTCCGCTCGACATCTCCCACATCAAGCTCGCGACCGTCGGCGTCTGGAACAAGGCGGCAGACGCCGTCGCCCTCATCGAGCGCGCACGCGCGAAGGGCGACGACGTCACGGCGGACTGCTATCCGTACGAGGCCTGGCACTCGGATCTCTACACCCTCGTTCCCAACAAGCAGTACTTCGACAAGGAGAGTGTCGACCGCGGGCTGCACGACGTGGGTGGGCCCGCAAACATCACCGTCACCGCGTGCCAGGCGCACCCGTCCTACGCGGGACGCAACCTGGAGCAAATCGCGGCGGCGGAGGGGATCACGGCGACCGAGCTCTTCATGAAGATCATCAAGGACGGAGGCGCGGACGTCATCGGTCACACCATGCTCGAGGCCGACGTCCTGACCTTCTACCGCCAGCCGTGGGTCATGGTCGCAAGCGACGGCGGCCTCGGTTCGGACCACCCGCGCGGGGCCGGTACCTTCCCCCGCGTGCTCGGCCGGTTCGTGCGGGAGAAGAAACTCTTCCCGCTCGAGGAGGCGATCCGCAAGATGACCTCGCTGCCGGCACGCCGCGTGAGTCTCTCGGACCGCGGGAAGATCGCGCCGGGGATGAAGGCCGACCTCGTGCTGTTCGATCCGGCGACGGTCATCGACCGCTCGACCTTCGAGGAGCCGCGCAAGCTCGCCGAGGGAATCGTCTGGGTCGCGGTGAACGGCCAGCCGGTGTGGGAGGACGGGAAGCCGACCGGCGCGCGTCCCGGCCGCGTGCTGCCGGGGAAGGGCGCCAAGGGATTTTAGATTTTGGATTTTGGATTTTGGATTGGGGTGCGTGGGAGCCGAGGCAATAGAATCCTCGGGCCCATGCGAAATCGCCTGCGTCTGATCGTTTGCGCGCTCGCCGCCATCGCGTGGCCGGCGGCTGCGGTGCGGGCCACGGTCGCCGTTCCCGCGATCACCGAGCCCGAGTTCGCCAACCAGGTGATCAGTCCCTACGACGTCCACATGGTGGCGGGCCCCTTCGTGGGCTCGCCGGGCGAGAACCACGTCTGCAGCGACTGGGAGCTCCGCGTCACCGCCACGGATGAGCTCGTCTGGTCGGCCTCGTGCGTCCAGGGCACGCTCGCGGTGCACATCCACCTGGGCGATGGCCAGTTCACGGGCTCGCTCACCGGCGACCACGAGCTGCGGCCCAGCACCGGCTACACCCTGCGCGTGCGCTTTCTCGGGGACGCGCCGCCCCCCAACACGGACTGGAGCGACTGGGCCACGCGACCCTTCCAGACCGCGTCGGCGAGCGTGATCCTGCCGCTGATCCTCTCGGACATCGCCGCGATCCCGGCGCCGCGCTGGCTGGATGCCTCCGGGCAACCCGTGCTCCTGCCGGCGGGAGACGCCGCGGCCGTCCTGCGGCTGGAGGCGTCAGGAGGGGGAACGCTCCTCCAGGTGACTCCGGGCGGCGCGTCCGGCAACCACCTTCTCAACCTCCCGGCGGTCGCGGCGCACGGGCCGGTGCACGTGTACGTCGCCGCCGGCGGCGGTCCGCTCGACCTGCCCGCCTCGCACCTGCTCTTCACCGACGGCAGCGGCCAGGATCGCGACATCGCCCTGCCCCCGATCGCGCTCGCCGCGGGAGCGGCCGCCGGGTTCTGGGTGGACGTTGCCGGCGACGCCTTTGCGGCGGCCGCCGTTCCGCCCGCGGGTGCCGCGCCCGACTTCACGACGGAAGTCGCCGGCGCGACGATTCCGTGGGCCGTGCGGCAGCCGGGGTTCGTGATCGACCTCGTCGCGTCGGAGCTGCAACTGCCGGTCAACATCGCCTTTCTCCCGAATCCCGGCCCGAACCCGACCGATCCCTTCTTCTACGTCACCGAGCTCTACGGCAACGTCCAGCTCGTCACGCGCAGCGGCGCGGTCTCCCAGTACGCCACGGGCCTGCTCAACTTCGATCCGCTCGGCGTCTTTCCGGGCTCGGGCGAAGAGGGGCTCGTCGGCATCGTCGTCGAGCCGGCGTCCGGGGACCTCTTCGTCTCGGCCATCGAGGCCGTGCCGCCCGAGGTCAACTATCACTTCCCTCGCGTCATGCGCCTCCACAGCGGCGACGGCGGGCACACGATGGCGAGCCAGACCACGATTCTCGACTTCCCGACCGAGCCGCAGGGGCCGTCGCATCAGATCTCGAACCTGACGATCGGACCGGACGGAAAGCTCTACGTCCACGTCGGCGACGGCCTCCTGACGACGCCGGCGCTCGATCTGACCTCGGTGCGCGGCAAGATCCTGCGGGTCAACCTGGACGGCTCCGCGCCGACCGACAACCCGTTCTACGCGACCGCGAACGGCGTCTTGGCGACCCAGCTCATCTACGTGTACGGCCTGCGGAACCCGTTCGGCGGCGCGTGGCGGCAGGCCGACGGCGCACAGTGGGAGGTCGAGAACGGTCCGAGCGTCGACCGCCTCGCCAAGATCGTCGCCGGGCGCAACTACCTCTGGGACGGCACCGACGCGAGCATGGCCAACTACGCGGCCTACAACTGGTCGCCGGCCGTCGCGCCCGTGAACATCGCGTTCGTCCAGCCGGGAACCTTCGGAGGAAGCGGCTTCCCCGCCGAGAAGATGGACCACGCCTTCGTCGCCGAATCGGGTCCGACGTACGCGCCGGGTCCGCAGGGTCTCGGCAAGCGGATCTCGGAGTTCTCCTTCGACCTGGACGGAAATCGCACCTCGGGTCCGCTGCCGCTCATCGAATACATCGGCGCGGGCCGCGCGACCGCCACCGCACTCGCCGCGGGCCCCGGCGGCCTCTACTTCGGGGACCTCTACAAGGACTTCGGCGAATCCTCGCCCATCGACCGCGGCGCGCACGTCTTCCGGATCCGCTACGTCGGCGTCGCGGACTTCACCTCCAGCGTGGACGCCTGCGTCGCGGGGCAGTCGGTCTCCTTCACGGATGCCTCCAACGTGCCCGGCGCCTCCGCATGGCGTTGGGAATTCGGCGACGGGGCCGTGAGCAACGAGCAGAACCCGGTCCACGTCTACGAGTCCCCGGGAGCCTTCGACGTGCGGCTGACGGTCACGGGGTCGGGCGGCGACGCCGTGCGTCAGAAGCCGGCCGAGATCGCCGTGGCCCCCGCCCCGCGCACGGTCTCCGCCGTCCCCGAGCCGCCCCCGGCGACGAGGACCCTGGAGCCCCGTTAGGGCGGTTGGTGGATGTCCGGATGCCCGGAGGTCCGTCAACCCCCCGGTAGGGTGTCGGTCCGTCCCCCTCTAGAATTGTGCCGATGACGGCCCCCGAAGCGAACGAGGGGAAGGGCTCCGGCCGGCTCTGGCGCTGGGTCTTCGGACTCGGCGCGGCGGCCGTGCTCCTGCTGGTCGTCGCGGCGTATGCGCGGCCGCGCCGCATCCCCGTCCAGGCCGCGGCCGTGCAGCGGCAGGACCTCGTCGTCCCGGTCCAGTGCGACGGGACCCTCGAGCCGCCCCCGGGCGGCGAGCTGCGCTCTCCCGAGGCCGCCACCGTGTCCGAGCTGATGGTGCGGGAAGGCGACCGCGTCGCGAAGGACGCTCCGCTTCTGCGCCTCGAGAACCCCGAGCTCTCGCAGAAGGCGATCGACGCGCGCTCGGAGGCGCTGGCCCTCTCCGCCGAGCGCGCCCAGACGCAGGCAGATCTCTCGAACCTGCGGCGGGAGCTCAAGTTCGCGAAGGAGACCTACGAGGGCGACGCGCGGCTCCTCGCGGCGGGTGCGATCACTCGGGTCGCCTTCGAGGCGAGCGAGCGAGCGTTCTCCGAGGCGCAGGAGAAGGAGCGAGCCGCCGAGACGCGCGCGGCCGGCTTCGTCGGTCCCGATTCCCGGAGCGCGCTCGCCGAGCGGACCGCGGAGACGCTGATGAAACGCGTGGCCGCGCTGACGTTCCACGCGCCGATGGCGGGCGTGGTCTACGGGCTCCCGCGCCGGGCCGGCGAGTCCGTGTCGGCGGGCCAGGTCGTCGCGAGCGTGATCGACCCCGAGCGGCGCCGGCTGCGCGCCCGCGTGGATCAGCCGGATCTGCCCCGCATCGCCGTCGGCCAGAAGATCCTGGTCGCCTTCGACGGGCTGCCGCGCGAGCGCTGGGAGGGCAAGGTCAGCTTCGTCTCGCCCGGTCTCTCGCAGGTCGGCGGCCGCGAGGTCGGCGAGGTGCTCGGGGAGGTGGGCGACCCGAAGGGGCGCCTCCCCACCAACGCCGCGGTCGAGGTCCAGATCGTGACCGGGGAGAAGAGCCGCACGCTCGTGGTGCCGCGCGCGAGCGTCCTGAAGGACGGGGAACGGCGCTACGTCTACCTCGTCGACGGCGGCGGACGGGCCCGCCGGCGCGAGGTGCAGGTGGGGCTGACGGGCCTGAACGACGTCGAGATCGTCGGCGGGCTCGCCGAGAAGGACCTGGTGATCCTGCCCGGATCCGTCCCCCTGTCCGAGGGACTGCGGGTCCAGCCGACGACGGCTAGCGGCTCCTAGAGACTCCATGTTCAGCCGCGAAGTCCTCGAGATGGCCGTGGAGCGGTTTCGCAAGCACCCGGTCCAGACGTCCCTCACCCTCGCGGGGCTGACCGTGGGGACCGCCGCGATCATCCTCGTCGTGACACTCGGCCTGACGGGCCGAAGCTTCGTGCTGTCTCAGATCGAGGGCGTGGGCTCGCGGCTCCTCTGGGTCAACTACCGGGGCACGGTCTCCTCGGGCGTCTCGCGGATCCAGGACGATCTCATGGTCGACATGGACGTCAAGGCCGTCGAGGCGCGCAGCGACCTGATCGCGGGCGCGACGGCCACGATGACCCTCCGCGGCAACGTCACGGTCCAGTCGAGCACCCTGCCCCTGACGGTGCTCGGCGTGATGGCGAACTATCCGACCGTCCGTCGGAACACCCGGCTCCTCAGAGGAAGGTTCCTCGACGAGGACGACGTGCTCGAGCGCGCCCGGGTCTGCGTGGTCGTGCGCGACCTCTACGAGCGGCTCTTCGGCGACGGCCATCAGGGAATCGAGGGCAAGACGATTCGCACGTTGGGCACGACCTTCCAGGTCATCGGGGAGTTCGAGGAGCCCGTCGACACGCTGGGTCGCGGCGACATCGTGCCGGAGACGATCCTGATCCCGATCACGGTCGGCTGGTACTACACGCCGACCCGCGAGGTGCGGACTCTCTACGCCGAGGTCCGGGACTTCTCGCAGCTGCCCACGGCGGTGAAGGCGGTGGGGGAGGTCCTGAAGGAGCGGCACCGGCCGGGCTCGGTCTACGAGGTCGAGAGCATGACTACGGTCGTTCGCCTCGCCCACGCCATCTCGGCAGGGCTCATCGTCGTCTTCGTGCTGGCGGCGGCGGTCTCGGTCGTGGTCGGAGGCGTGGGGATCATGAACATCCTGCTCGCCTCGGTCGAGCAGCGCACGCGCGAGATCGGCGTGCGCATGTCGGTCGGAGCGCGGCGCCGCGACATCCTGGGGCAGTTCCTGTTCGAGGCTCTGGCGCTGGGGATGGCCGGCTCTTCGATCGGCGTCCTCCTCGGGCTCGGGCTGCCGTACCTCTCCCGGCTCTTTCTGCGCGGAATCGAGATCCACGTGTCGATCCTGTCGGCCGTTCTGGCCTTCGTCTTTTCGTGTGGGGTGGCGGTGGTGTTCGGCGCGGTGCCGGCCTATCGCGCCTCGAGTCTGAATCCTGCGGAGGCGCTTCACCATGAATGAAATCCGGTCGCGAAATCTACTCGGGATCGTCCTCTCCTCCTTCTATGGAATCGTCGTCGCGTCGTCCTCCCTGCTCGGGCAGGCCGAGCCCCCCGAGCCGCTGACGCTCCGAAGGGCGGTGGAGCTCGCGCTCGAGAGGGCGCCGCAGCTCGCGGCGGTCCGGGCCGAACAGGACGGCGAGCGGGCGTCCGCCCGGCTCGCGCAGGACGGCTACCACCCCTCCGCCTGGGTCACGACGAGCCCGGGCTACACCTACGGCATGCCGGCGACCATCGTGGGGCACGTGCCGTCGATCGTGGGCGTCGAGTTCCGCCAGACGATTTACGACCCCTACCGCCGCTCGGCCGTCTACCAGGCGGAGGCGCTGGCCTCGGGGATGGACGGGACCGTCGCACGCTCGTGCCAGGACACGGTGGAGCAGGCGCTCCAGGTCTACGCGCGCTGCTGGGTCGATCAGGCGCTCACGGAGACGGCCAGGCGGCGCGTCGACGCGGCCGAGGCGATCCGCCAGCGCACGGAGGCGCTCGCGGCCGAGGGCCGCCAGACCGAGCTCGACCTCGAGCGCGCTCGCCTGACGGCGGCGCGGGCGCGGCAGAAGCTCCTGAACGCGGAGTCCGACCGCGACCTCGACCTCCTCGAGCTGAAGCGCCTGATCGGCTGGCCGGGCAGCGCGCCGCTCACGCTGGCGGCCGACCCGGACGCCGCGCTCCCGGAGCTCACCTCGTCGGAGAACCTGACCGCCGCGCGGGCCGCGGATCCGCAGCTGCGGTCGCTTGCGCGCGAGGTGGAGCTGCTCGGGCATTCCGCCAGGCTGGAGAACAAACGCTTCGCGCCGATCGTCGAGGCGTCCGCTTCGTACCAGCGGCTGGGCAAGTACAACGACTTCGACAAGTACTACGTGACCTTCACCCCGGACTCCGTCGCGGTCGGCGTGTCCATCGCGATCCCGGTGCTCACCGGCGGCCGCTTCGAGGATGGCCGCGACCGCGCCCGCGCGCGTCTCGAGCAGGCCGAGGCGCAGCGCGCCGCGCGCGAGTCTGACCTCGAGATGGCGGTCCGGCGCGCCGAGGCGAGCGTGGCGCGCACCACCGCCGAGAAGAGCCTCACGCGCCGCTCGCAGGGGATCGAGGAGCAGGCGCTCTCCGCGCTGCAGCTTCTGGTCCGCGAGGGCCGCAGCGAGCTCTCCGACCTGGACGACCGCCAGATCGTGCTCGCCGACGCCGACGAGGAGGCCTCCCGCGCCGCCCTCAACTCGCTGCTCGAGCGCGCGCGGCTGCTCTCGCTGCGCGGCGAGCTCGCCCGCTCGCTGCTCGGCGCGGATCCGCCGTGCCTGATGGGGTCGGAGAACCGCTAAGCCGCGTCCCCGACGTCCTGGCGAGAGAACCGTCCGAGGAACGCGAGGCCGACGCCGGCCCAGAAGAGTCCGCAGAGGCGGCGAATGATGCCGAGCGTCAGGCCCTTCGCCGGGTCGAGGCCCATCGCCAGGAAGATGAGCACCTTGCCGCCCTCCTGCGTCCCGATCTTCGCCGGGACGAAGAAGAGGATCCCCTCGATGACCACGGAGAGCAGCTCGATCGCGTAGGCCTGCGGGAAGCTCACGGGCTGATGCAGGAAGCGCAGGATCAGGAGCGCTTCGACCACCCCCAGCTGCCAATCCAGAAACGTGATGGCGACCGCGGCGACGAAGGAGCCCGGCCTCTCGCGCAGCACGCCCAGCGTCTCCGCCTCGGTCTTCTTCCAGCGCTCGGGGATCGCGGCCCAACGCCTCCGGAGCCATTCGCGGGGGGTGCGGGGGTCTCCCCCGACCAGGATGGCACGGAGCCGGTTGCGGATCCCCTGGTAGGCCGACCGGGACAGGCCGATCCAGAGCACGAGCGCGAAGAGGACGAGCAGCAGCCCGCACAGGATCCAGAGGCCCTTGCGGAGACCGGGGTCCGTGATCCAGTGGATCGTGAGCGGCGTCCCGGACAGCACGAAGAGGATCTGCGAGACGAACTGCGCGGTCGCGACCAACCCGACGGACGCGGTGGCCGCCGACACGGGAACGACGCGGCTCAGTAGCCGCACGCGCATCAGCTCTCCGCCCACGACGCCCAGCGGATTGACCGCGTTGACGGCGTCGCCGGCGATCTGCATCTTCGCCAGCGCCGGCAGCGGCACCGCGTGATCCGCGGGAAGGAGCCGCCGCCAGGCGAGCGCGTTGAAGAGGACGTTGAAGAGATGCAGCGCGAGCACCAGGACGAAGCCCCACCCGACCTCGGAGAGGTTCGCGAGGAGCGCCTCCGGCCCGAGACGCCACAGGAGCCAGCAGAGCAGCAGGACGCCGGCCGCGAAGCCGATCCGCTCGATCCTCTTCATGGCCGCGGGATCAGGCGGGGGACTGCGACGTCGTGTCGCGGGGGCGCGCGACTCCCCGTCGCCGTCGCGTCTTCCAGTGGAGCGCCCACAGCGACAGCCAGAAGAGGTTGGAGCCGGCCGCCGCCGCCCAGAAGAACCAGTCGAGCCGATTCAGCGCGGCGAGCGGAATCACCAGGTAGACGAAGTCGCGGCTGGCGAGACGTTCGATCAGGAGCTCGAGCCGGCCGGCACGACCAGGCTCGGTGGCCGCCGCCGACGACAGGGAGGCCACCGTGGCGGCGCTCACGGAGACGCCGACGGCGAGGAGAAGTGCGGCGATGCCGAAGCCCTGAGGCCTCTCATGGTGGACGTGGACGGCGATCGCGGCGAGGGTCGCGAAGTTGACGACGTGGTCGCCGAAGAGATCCAGCCGCGCACCGGCCGGCGAGGAGAGCAGCTTGATGCGGGCGATCTCCCCGTCGCAGCCGTCGAGCACCGCGGAGAGCCAGACGAGAAGCGTTCCCGCGAGACAGATCCCCCGGCCGGGCGCGGCGATGGCCAGGGCGCCGGCGAGCCCCACGGCGATGCTCACCCACGTGATCTGGTTGGGCGTGACCGCGGTCCGCGCCAGGCGGCGCGACAGGGCCGTCGAGACACGCCGGTCGAAGCGGGACAGGAATCCGTCGGTCGGCTTGCCGAGCGCGGCGAAGAGGCGCTCCTCGGCGACGCGGGCCTCGGCCGCGTCGCGAACCGGTATCCAGTCGTCTCCTGCCGCGGGGACCTCCGACGCGATGCTCGCGGGAGGCCACTCCGGCCCCGGCGAGTCGCCCTCGGGGAAGTACACGGCGACCGTCTCGCCACTCCAGGTCCATGCCGTGCGGCCCGCGCCGGCGGCGGCCGTCGCGGCGAAGCGCGAGAAGGCGGCGGGATCCGGAAGGCCTTCGCCCGAGAGCTCCACGGTCGGGAGATCGGTCCGGAGCCGCTCCCCCGAGTCCGCCCCCGGCGGCACGCATCGCGTGACCTCCGGCAGGGCCGCGAGCGCGTGCGCCGCGCGCACGCCGGCCGGGATGCCAGCGATCGCGAGTGGCCCGGAGGAATCCCGGAGCGCGAGCTGCAGCTTCGGGGCGCTCATGGCGAGAGAGTCAGGAGGCCGCGCGGGTGGTGGCGATCGCCTCGCCGGTGCCACTGGCGGGAGCCATCGGCCCCGAGGGCGAGAGCTTGCCGTCCTCGCCGAGCCGGAAGCGCTGCCCGCGCCAGACGATGGTCGTCCCGAGATACGCCGCGATCCAGAGGGCGAAGCTGAGCAGGTCGCGCAGCGGCACGAGCCACAGCGTGCGCCTCGCCACGGGATCCTGGAGGCGGCGCACGGCGACGTACCAGGCCATCGTGAGGCGCGCGGCGAGGGTCATGGCGGAGAGAGCCCACGCGGCCGGCGCGCCGCCCGCTGCCAACGGCAGGAGCAGCGCGGCGGGAACGCCGTGCGTGAACAGGAGGCCCGCGTAGCCCCATGGGCGCGCGGCGCGCGTGCCGCGATTCCACCGGGTCTGGTGATGGAGCAGCCCGGTCAGGCTTCCCGTGTCGAGATGGTGCTCGACGACGTGGTTGGCGAGCTCGACCGCGTGGCCCGCTCTCGAGGGCAGGTTCCCCAGGAAATAGTCGTCGGCCAGGTAGTCGGCGACGGCGTCGAACCCGCCGACGCCGTCGAGCACGGAGCGGCGGATGCAGATTCCGGAGCCCATCGCGAAAGTGATCCCCTCGAGCTGCCGGGCCACCAGCACCGAAGGCTGGAACTCCGTCGAGAGGCTCAGGGCGTCCAGCTCTCCGGCGAAACCCTGCGCCTGAGACCGGTAGAGACAGGTCACGACCCCGACGCGCGGATCCGAAAGCGGTTGGACCATCGTCCGCAGGTGCGAGGGACCGACGCGGATGTCGCTGTCGGAGATGAGCAGAACGGGATGCTTCGCCGCCGGCAGCATGCCCGCGAGGTTGCCGATCTTCGGATTGGCGGCCAGCGACCGGTTGCCCACCGTGATCGAGACGTCGACGTTCGGAAAGTCGCGAGCGATGGCGCGCGCCACTTCGAGCGCGGGCTCGTCGGCGTCGTCGGCGCCGAAGACGACCTGGAACTCGGGATAGTCCTGCCGGCAAAAGGACGCGAAGTTGCGATACGCCTCGCGATCGAGGCCGCGGAGCGGCTTGAACACCGTGACGGGAGGAAACGGTCCGTTCAGCGGTTTCGGCGGGCGGCGGAAGAACGCGCGCGCCGCATAGACGGCGAACCCGTAGTACGCGATGGCCGTGACGCACACCGTCACGAGCACCGCCTCGACCGCCGTCTCGGCGTAACCCAGGAACGACCCGTGCGGGATCACGACGGCCTCCCCGGCGAGAGCGCGAGCGCCGCCTCCCGGTGTCCGGGCCGGCCAGCGGACGCCGCGGCGGCGTGAGCGGCGAGCGTGAACCCGGCCTCCGCCACCGCGCGGCGCACTCTCGGAGAGAGCATCGCCTCGAGCTCCCGGGCGCCGGCGCCCGGCGGGCCATTCAGGGGCTCACCCGGCAGCGATGCATCGGGATGCCCGTAGAGCTCGACCGTCGCCGCCGTCGCCCCGGAGAGGCGCCGGAAGAGATCGAGGAGGTAGTCCTCGCTGACCCGTCCAGTCTGCAGCAGGCCGTAGACGCGGTCGCACAGGGCGATCCCCGCCGGCTTCAGCCTCGACTCGGCGTGGCGCCGCAGGCGGGCGAAGATCAGAGACCACAGGGCCTTGCGTGCAGCGGAGCGTGAATCGAACGCCAGGTTCCAGCCGAGCTCCTCGTGCGGCACCCGGATCGCCGGGATCCCGAACTCCTCCGAGACCTCGACCAGGCACGACAGCACGGCCGGATGCAGGTGCATGTGGAGATGGCCGTCGACGTGCGCCAGGGGAAGGCCCGTCTCGCGAAACCGCACGAGCTGCTCCCGGATTTCGCGACGCAGCTGGGTGCGCGCCGCGCGGGAGAGCTGGTAGCGAAGGCCGATCCCGACGGGGCCCCCGCGGAAGAGGCCCCGCGCGTCCACCAGAGCGGGAATCTCCTCCGGCGCGAGCGCCGCCCGTCCGGAGACGACGACGAGGTGCAGGCCGACCGCGAGATCCGGGTTCGCCCGCGCGATCGCGACCGCCTCCGCCGCCGCGTCGCCCGTGACCATCAGGCTCGTGCTCGTGACGATGCCGTCGCGGTGCGCCCGCAGGATCGCCTGGTTGACGCCGTGCGAGAACCCGAAATCGTCGGCGGTCACCACGAGTCGTCTCAGGCGTGATCCTCCCGGCTCCACAGGAAGCGCGCAAATTCCGCACCCTCGCGCAGGCGGCGCTTGAGCATCTCGGCGCTGCGCACCATCTCCAGGGTCATCTCGGCGATTTTCTTGGGACGGAAGTAGAAGCGTTTGTAGAACTCCTCGAGCGAGGAGAAGATCTCCTCGCGCGAGAGGTGAGGATAGGAGAGCGCCGCGATCTGGACGCCGTTGCCGCCCACGAGACGGTCGGCCTCGAGCCAGCCGTTTTGCGTCGCCTGCTGGTACAGCTCCGTTCCCGGATAGGGCGCCGCGAGCGAGACCTGGATCGTGTGCGGGTTGATCTCGCGCGCGAAGCGGATCGTGTCCTGGATGGTCTCGTGCGTCTCGCCCGGCAGCCCCACGATGAAGGTGCCGTGGATGGTGATGCCGAGCTTGTGGCAGTCCTCCGTGAAGCGGCGCGCCGCATCGATGCGAGTGCCCTTGCGGATGTTGTTCAGGATCTGCTGGCTGCCGGTCTCGTAGCCCACGAGGAGCAGGCGCAGGCCGTTCTCCCGGAGGATCTTGAGCGACTCGTAGGGAACGTTCGCCTTGGCGTTGCAGGACCACGTCACGCCGATCTCGCCGAGCTTCTCGCGCGATGGCCGCGGCGCGCGGCAAATCGTCCGTGAACGTGTCGTCGTCGAAGAAGAACTCCTTGACCTGCGGAAAGTACTCCTTGCCCCGCCGCGATCTCCTCGGCCACGTTCTCGGCGCTGCGCGTGCGGTAGCGGTGTCCGCCGATCGTCTGCGGCCAGAGGCAGAAGGTGCAGCGCGAGCGGCACCCGCGCCCCGTGTAGAGCGAGACGTAGGGGTGGAGCAGGTAGCCGATGAAGTAGTCCTCGATGACGAGGTCGCGCCTGTAGACCTCGGTCACGAAGGGCAGGCGTCCATGTCCTCGAGGCTCGCGCGCTCCTGGTTGTGGACGCACGTGCCCGTTCGTCCGGTAACTGAGCCCGTCGATCCGGATCGAGGGGGCGACCCAGGGCGACCTCCTCGATCGTGTAGTCGAACTCGTTGCGTGCCACGAAGTCGATCGCCTTCGAGGCGCGCAGCGAGTCCTCGGGGGAGACGGCGACGTGCGCGCCGACCATGCCGATCCGAAGCTTCGGGTTGCGCGTTCTTGAAGGCCTCCGCCACCTCACGTCGGCCCGAAAGGACGGCGTGCTGGTGTGCATGACGGAAGCTCGTAGTCGGACGCGGCCGGCAGGACGTCCTCGAGCGACAGGCCCCGCGCCGGCGCGTCGATCAGACTTGCTGTCGGGAACGAGAGCGGCCGGCTGGGCGAGCCAGGTCGGGTACCAGAAGGAGCGAATCTCCCGTTTGGCCTGGTAGCGCGACCCCGCGCCGCCATCGAAGCCCTCGAAGGAGGGCGGGTTCAGGAAGAGGGTCCGGGCGTAGCTGGCCAAACAGACCTCCTAGGGGGTGGTTGCCGATGCGCGCGGGGGCTCCGCGGACGTTTCGTCTCCCTTGCGGACGCCGGGGGCGCCGGCGCCGTTCTTTGGGAGAAAGCGCAATGCCAGACGGACCGCGGACGGAACCATCGTCGGTCGAAGCAGTCGAGAGTCGTACAGCGAGAGCCGGCGGTCGTTCTCGGAGAGGCAGAGCTCGAGGAAGGAGCGGGCGGTGACGTCCCCGAAGACCGAGTGGCTGTTCATCGTGAAGCCTGCCCCGGAGGAGTCGGATTCGGCGCTGCCTCCGCTGGCCCGCAGCGCCTGCCGCGCGTGCCCGATCAGCTGCTGCCACACGATCCAGGCGCGCCGTGCGTCGAACGCGGGACGCCCCGCGAGACCCGCGCGCGCGCGCAGGTACGCCGCCCAGTTGACGATGAAGAGGATGTGCCGCGCCTCCTCCTGCATGATGGGGTCGAAGACGTCGATGAGCTCGAGCGGGAAATACTCCGAGCGTTTCCCCAACGCGAAGAGCCCGAAGGCGAAGAAGGAGTCCAGGCACTCGCCATAACCGGTCGAGAGAAACGCCCAGACCGGCTTCGCGGGAGGCTTCGGCTCGTCGAAGGCCTCCACGGGAATGCCGTAGTGGTTCGTCAGGAGCCGCAGGACCGCGGCATGGCGGCCCTCCTCGAACCCCTGGAGCGCGATCGCCTCGGCGAGGACCGGATCGGGCTCGATCTTTCCGAGCGTCTGGACCTTCAGGGCGGTCGCGGCCTCCGTCTGAACGGCCTCGTTCCAGATCGGCAGCGCCTTCAGGCGCCCGAGGGTCTCCTCGTTCAGGTCGGGCCACTGGATCCGTGCCGGGACGAAAGGATTGTGGGTCCGCACGAACTCCTGACAGAACAAGGCTTTGTGCTCTTCGGAACCGATCTTCACCGCGTCCACCGCCTCCACCTCACTCGCCTAGCGGATACCCAGTACCCCGAACCCGCCTCCCGGCCGGAGATTCCCGAATTGTACCCGTGCGCCTGCGGACCGCATTTAGACTCGCTTGAGAATCCAGGCGCGGGCACCTACTTCGCGGGCGCCGCCGCGGCCGGGGCCGCGGTCTGGTTCGCGGCCAGGAGCTTGGCCAGGACCTCGTCGATGTAGGGCTTCTCGCGCAGCCCCGCGTACTTTCCGGGGAAATACGCGAGGGTCAGGTCGGCGCTCCCCGAGCGGGCATCGAAGTTGTTGAGGACGGCCGCCATCCGCTTGTCGTGGGGCAGCCGGACATTGTCGATCATCGGGAAATCGAAGGGACCGAGCCAGAACTCCGCCGAGGTCGTCTCGGCCGCTTCTCTCTGGCCGCCGCGGACGGTGACCCTCAGCTGGATCTGCCGACTCGCCTCGTCGGCGCCCAGGATCTCCAGCTTGAAGTTGCGGGTGATGCCGTCCGAAGTCAGGTCCTTGGCGACCGAGCCCGCGCCGCCGTCGAAGGAGAGCGTCTTCCAGTTGACGGTGGTGTCGAAGGAGTCCCCACCCTCCTGGATCACCAGCATCTGCTTCTTGATGATCTCCTCGGCCACGCGCTCCAGACGCGAGGCGTATTCGGAGCGCCGCGGGTTCTGCTGGATCTCGCGTCCGATCTGAACGAAGAGCGGCTTGAGATCCAGGGAATCGTTGAAGTTGTAGACGAGCAGCTCGAGGTTCAGGAGCTTCTGGTCGATCGTCGCGGGGCCCTCGCGCAGAAATGAGTTGATGATCGAGGTGAACATGTCCTTGCGCAGCGCGCTATCGGCCTCCTCGCGGCGGCTCATCAGCTCCGAGTAGAGGCGCGCGTTGGTGTCCCGAGTCTGCGCAGACTCGCGCGAGGCCGCTTCCCGCGTCTCGCGATCGCGGAGGTAGCTCGAGGTCCAGAACCCGAGGACCGCGACCGCGATCGCCGTCAGGAGTCCCCCGACGGGCTGCAGGATGATGGAAATCTTGTCCCAGCGATCCCGCCTTGGCGGCGGTTGTGCCGGACGATCCGTACCCGCACCCACACCGGAGGCGCGCTCCGGAATCATTTGCGGGCCAGCGTCGCCTTGCCGCCGTCGGTCTTGACGACCAGATCGTAGCGGCTGGGCTTCTCGTAGACGGTGACCGGGAGCGAGAGGCTCCCCTTGTAGTCGACGGTGATCTTGCAGTCGCCGGTCGCGGAGGTCTTGAGACTGTAGCCTCCGTAGGAGTCCGTCGCCGCCGACGCCGCGGCCCCGCCGGGGCACTCCAGCTTGACGACCACTCCCTTCGGGAGCGGCTTGCCGTTCTCGCTGATCGTTCCGTGGACCTCGGCGGCGGACAGGGCAGCCGCGAGGAGAATGCCCAGGATCCCGGCCGACAGAGACTTACGCATGTTGCACCTCCTGGCCACGATTCAACCGTCCCGGAGGACCGTCGCATTCCGAGGACGCGTCTTCGCCGGGGTCGGCCTCAGACTGCGCGGCTCGGGCCTCGCAGGATGTGGAAGATGAAAGAGACGAGGGCGAGGACGACGAGGAGATGGATCAACGCCCCGGTCACGTGAAACGCGAAGAGCCCGAGGGCCCACGCGACGAGCAGGATCAGTCCGATCGCGAGCAGCATGTGGCCTCCCCCGAATGGAGAAGCAGGAACCGTGCCGGGACGCGAGGGTTCAGGCCGCCCGGGGAGGCGTGCCCCCGCCGTCGAGCCAGGCCCGCGCCTGCGTCATGTCGCGGAAGACGCGGAGTCGCTCGAAGTGCGGATGGGCGAAGACCTCGAACATGCGCAGCATCCCGAAGAGTGCGTCGCGGTTGACGACGATCGCGCAGGCGCGAAAGTCGATCATCCACTTCGCCATGCCGATCCGGCTGGCCGCGGCCTGGATCTGCTGCGCGGTGGGAAGATTCGTCTGCTCGGTGAGGTCGAGAAGAACGTCGAGGTGGGGCGGCCGCTGCGCGTCGCGCTCCAGCTCGTCGAAATGTCCCAGGACTTCGGAAAGCGTCGTGTCTCCGATGCAGCGAGTCGCGATGCGATTGCGCTTGCGGTCGATCTCGTAGCTAACGGGCATCGATGGTTCCTCGGGGAGTTGAAAGTTGAGCGTTGCCCTCGACGTCTCCGACCCGCTTCCCATTGAGGGCGGTGAAGGGGGGCGGCGAACACTACACTTGGATGAACTCGTGAGTCAACTCTCTAGAACTCACGGTCTCTTCCAGACCGCAGATATAAATCTAGGCAGGTCTTTAGGTTACAAGAACGTGCTCAAATTTACTGACCCCTGATCATTTGTGGCACTCGCCCATATGAAAGTTTACGCGGGGACCATCCCGCCTCCACGTCGGGGCCTCATTCTGCCCGCCTCTTGGAGGCTCCATGAATACGCAGGATTTCACCCGGCTGCCGCTTGGAACGCTCGTCTCGTTCTCGAGAACCATCATCCGCTGCCCGAGCTGCCGCCGGCACGGCGTGCTCGAGAGCGATCGGGACGGCTCGCGCCGCTGCATCCACGCGGAGACCACGGCGCTCTCGGGCATGGTTCCCAATTCCACGGATCGCTGCGAGTTCGCGGGCCCGCGACGCGCGCGCGCGGCGGACCAGCCCGCCCGCGCGGCCGGCTGAGGCCGGCGGCGAGCAGTCCCGCGCTCGTCCCGGCGGCTCAGCGCGCCGCGGAACGGCGCCGCGTTCGATCCGGGGTCCCCACCGCCCTCGCCTCGTCGTGTGCCTCCCGGGTGACGGCGTCGCAGACGATGGCGCAGATGCGCTCCAGGGTGGGGTCGCCGATCGAGTAGACCGTCTTCAAGCCCAGGCGGCGGCGCCGCACGAGGCCTCCGGAGTGCAGGACGGCCAGGTGCTTGCTGACGTTGGCCTGGGTGCTGCCGGTCGCCTCCAGGATCTCCCCGACGGAGGCGGGTGAGCGAAAGAGGCGCTCGAGAATCTTCAGGCGCATGGGCTCGCCGAGCGCCCGAAAACGCTCGGCGATCAGCTCGCGGGCGCGTTCCGAAAGGGTGGTCGGCACCCGCGCATGATAGCCGCAACGGGCTTCGGCCGAAAGATTTCGAGGGGTCGTCACTCTGGCTTGACTATATAACTATACACTCATATAGTCAACTACGCGATGTTGACCGCCCTGCTTTTCGCCGCCGCCTCGGCCGCCGCAACGCCGCTGTCGCTAAAGGAGGCGGCCGCGCTCGCCGCGGCGGGGGCGCCCGCCGTCGAGCGGTCCCGCGCCGAGAGCGAAGCGGCCCGCGCGCGGCAGTCCTATGCCCGGGCGCAGCTCGGCCCCTCGCTCTTCGCCGACGTGGGCTTTCTCTCCTCGGACAATCCCGTGACCGCGTTCTCGCTCGCCCTCGAGCAGAAGCGTTTTTCGGCGCGGGACTTCTTCGCTTCGGACCCGAACGACCCGTCGTTCACGAACGACTGGAGCGGATCGCTGTCGGCGGCCTGGTCGATCGATCTCTTCGGTGGGACGCGCGCCGGAGCACGGGCCGCCGAGGAGGCGGCCCGCTCCGCGTCTCTCGGGTCGGATCGCGTGCGCGATGCGGCGGCGTTTCAGGCGATCGCGGCCTTCGCCGAGGCCCGTCGCGCCGAGGACGCGATCGTGCTGCTTTCGGAACGGGAGGCCGACGCCGAGAGAGACCTCGAGAGCGCCGAGGCCCTGGCGACCGAGGGGCTGACGACCCGGGCCGATCCCGCCCAGGCGCGCGCGGCGCTCGCCGAGGTGCGCGCCGAAATCGCCGGACAGCGGTCGGCTCTCGAAGGCGCTCGTGCGGCCCTGGCCGTGATGATCGGTTCGGACGCCGCCGCCCGCCCGCTCGAGGCCCCGCCGGCCCCCTCCGCGCCGCCGGAAGAACCCAGCTCCGAACGCGCCGATGTGGCGGCCGCGAAGGCCGCAGCCCTGGCGGCCGAGGAGTCGGGACACGCGGCGGCGGCCTCCCGCTGGCCGACCCTCCTCGTCACCGGCCGCTGGGAGGCGCACGCGCCCACACTCGATGGCCGTTACGGCAACATGGCCACCGTCTTCGCGGGGGTGCGAGTGCCCCTCTTCGCCTCCGGGGCGATCGACGCTCGCGTCGCGGAAGCCCGCGCGGAGGCACGAGCGGCCGATGCCGCGGCGAAGGAAGTGGTTCGGACCGCGCAGAGCGAGATCGTCCGGGCGCGCGCGGAGCTGACCGCGGCGATGGCGCAGAGCGCCGCCCTGAAAGAAGCGGAGACCGCCGCCGCCGAAGCCCGGAGAATCCGCGAGGCGCGGTATGGCGAGGGCGCCGCCCGCCTGACGGACCTGCTCGACGCGCGGGGGGTGGAACTGCGAGCTCGCCTCGGGGCGGCCTCGGCCTCCGCGCGGGCCGTGATCGCTCACGCCAATCTGCGGCTGGCCATCGGCCTGCCGCCCGAGGGAGACGAACCATGAAGCGGAGCCTGGCCGCTCTGTTGTTGTTGGCCGTCGTCGTCGTCGCCGGCTGTTCACGGAAGGCCGCCGAGCGTCCGATCGTCGAGGCGCGGAGGCTCGAGACCGCGGCCGTCGAGCGCCGCGACGAGGCCGGAGCCGTCGAAGTGGACGGGACGGTCGTGGGACGGACGGAGGCCATTCTCTCGAGCCGCCTTACCGCGCCCGTTTCCGAGGTTCGGGTGGTGCCGGGGCAGTCGGTGCGCGCGGGTGAGGTGCTCGTGAGGCTCGAGGAGCACGAGGCCTACCGGGCCGTCGCAGGCGCGCGCGCCGCGGTCGACTCGGCTCGGAGCGCTCTCGACCTCGCGAGAAGGAACCTCGGCCGCTTCGAGCGGCTCGAGGGCCGGGGAGCGGCGGCCACCATCGAGCTGGAGAAGGCCCGACAGGACGAAGCCTCCGCGGCGGCCGCTCTCGCGGCGGCCGAGGCCATGCTCTCGAGGGCCGAAGCCGACAGCGCCCGGGCCGTCCTCGAGGCGCCCTTCGACGCGGTGGTCGTCGAGAAGCTGGTCTCGCCGGGAGATCTGGCCGCGCCCGGCCGCCCCCTCGTGCGTCTCGCATCGGCGAGAGGCCGGCGCGTCGAGGCGGCCCCGGGAGAGCGCGAGGCCGAGCGACTCTCCCCGGGCGAGGACGTCGTCGTCCTGCTCGAGGGCCGCTCGCTGACGGGAAGGATCGCCGAGATCGTCGGCGCCGTGGACCCCGCCACGCGTCGTCGCACCGTCCGTGTGGACCTTCCCGCCGGGGTCGAGCCACCGGTCGGGACCTTCGCCCGGTTGCGGCTGCCGGGAGAGAGAACGTCGCGCTTCGTCGCGCCCTCCCGAGCGATCGTGGTCCGCGGCGGCCTCGAGCTCGCGTGGGCCGTCGGCCCGAACGGCGCAGTGGCTCTGCGCTACGTTCGCACCGGCCCGTCCGCCGGCGAGGGGCTCGTCGAGATCCTCTCGGGACTCGAAGCGGGGGAGCGCGTCGTGCTCGACCCGCCGGCCGATCTCGAGGCGGGCATGAGGGTCGCGTCGTGACCCTCGACCCGGGCAGGCGCCTCGCCCACGAGCGCCTCGGCCTCGCCGGCCGCCTGGCGGCGGCCTTCATCGATTCGAAGCTGACGCCGCTGATGGTGTGCTTCGCCCTGGCGCTCGGAGCGATGGCCGTGGTGATCACGCCGCGGGAGGAGGAGCCGCAGATCAAGGTTCCGATGATCGACGTCTTCGTCCCGCTCCCGGGGCGCGGGCCGGTCGAGGTCGAGCGCCAGCTCGTCGCGCCGCTCGAGAAGGAACTGTGGTCGATTCCGGGCGTCGAATACGTCTACTCCACCTCCTCGCCGGGTCGCGCCCTGTGGATCGTCCGCTTCCTCGTCGGCGAGGATCCCGACCGGGCCCTCGTGCGCGTGCGCGCGAAGCTCGACGCTATGCCCGCGGGATGGCCGGCGGATCTGCCGCCGCCTCTCGTCAAGGCCCGCTCGATCGACGACGTGCCCGTCTGGGCGATGACCTTCTGGAGCCCGCAGCAGGATCCGTCGACGCTTCGGCAGATCGCGGCCGAGGTCGAGAACGAGATCAAGACCATCCCCGACGTGTCGGACACCTCGCTCATCGGGGGACTGAAGCGCGAGTTCCGAGTCGAGCTCGATCCGGCACGTCTCTCGGCGCGAGGCCTCGCACCCGGCGCCGTTCTCGGGGCGCTCGCGGCCGCGAACCGGCGTACGGCGGCCGGGCCGATCGTCTCCGGTGACCGCCAGACGACGGTCGAGGCCGGCGGCTTCGTGCGGAGCGCCGAGGAGCTCTCGGCCGTCGTCGTAGCGGTGAGCGGCGGGAGGCCCGTGCACCTCTCCGACGTGGCCCGCGTCGTCGACGGCCCCGAGGAGCCCTCATCCTATGTGACGCACGGCGAACGAAGCGGCGCCGGGCAGTATCCGGCGGTCACGCTCTCGGTCAGCAAGCGCCGGGGCGCCAACGCCATTGCGGTGGTCCACGCCATCGACCGCAAGCTCGAAGCCCTGCGGCCGCGCCTGATCGCCCGAGCATCCGCACGACGGTCACGCGCGACTACGGCGAGACCGCCGCGGAGAAATCGAACGACCTCCTGAAGCACATGCTCTGGCTACGCTCTCGGTCGCGCTCCTGATGGCCTTCGCCCTCGGCCGGCGGGAGGCCGGAGTCGTCCTGCTCGCGGTGCCGGTGACGCTCGCCCTGACGCTCTTCGTCTTCTCGCTGCTCGGCTACACGCTGAACCGCATCACCCTCTTCGCCCTCATCTTCTCGATCGGCATCCTCGTGGACGACGCGATCGTCGTCGTCGAGAACATCGTCCGGCACCTGAGGATGGCGTCCTCTCGGGGCCGCTCGCTCGCCGAGGTCGCCATCGAGGCGACGGATGAGGTCGGCAACCCGACGATCCTCGCGACCTTCGCCGTCATCGCGGCGATCGTGCCGATGGGGTTCGTGGGCGGCCTGATGGGGCCGTACATGCGGCCGATTCCGATCGGGGCGTCCGCGGCGATGCTCTTCTCGCTGCTGGTGGCGTTCGCCGTCTCGCCGTGGGCCACGCGCCGGCTCTTCCGCGGCGCGGCCGCCGGAGATGTCGGCCACCGGAACGGCGAGCGCGGCCGGCTCGCCGTCCTCTATCGGAAGGCGATGACGCCGCTCGTGAGCGAGCAGGGAGGCCGGGCTCGCGCGGTGTTCTTCGCCGTCATCGGGCTGCTGCTCGCGGCGGCGATCGCCCTCGTGCCCCTGGGCGTCGTGGTCGTCAAGATGCTGCCGTTCGACAACAAGAACGAGTTCCAGGTCGTCGTGGACCTGCCGGAGGGCACCACGCTCGAGACGACCCACCGCGCGCTCTCGGAGATGGCGGCCGCCCTCTGCGGCGCTGCCCGAGGTGACGGGCACGGAGGTCTACGCGGGCACCGCCGCGCCGTACAACTTCAACGGCCTCGTGCGCCACTACTTTCTGAGGTCGGCGCCGCACCAGGCCGACGTCCAGGTCACGCTCCCGCCCGAAGGAGCGACGCCGCGCCTCCCACGCGATCGCCCGCGCGGCCCGGCCGCTCGTGGACGCGGTGGCGAGACGCTACGACGCGCGCGTCAAGGTGGCCGAGGTCCCGCCGGGGCCGCCTGTGCTCGAGACGCTCGTGGCCGAGATCTACGGCCCCGACGACGCGGGCCGCCGGGACGTCGCGCGCCAGGTGAAGGAGGTCTTCGCGCCGACCGCGGGCGTCGTGGACGTGGACTGGTACGTCGAGAGCCCTCGACCGAAGGCCGTCTTCCGGCTCGACCGGGAGAAGGCGGGGCTCGCGAGCATCCGCGAGGCCGACGTCGCCGCGACCCTGCGCCTCGCTCTCGGGCGGGACGTCTCGGGCGAGATCCAGCTTCCCGACGTGCGCGAGCGAATTCCCCTCGTCGTGCCCCTGGCGCCGAGCGACGCAACGACCTCGCGGCGCTCTCGCCCTTCGGATCGCGTCCGCCGACGGCCGACTCGGCCCCCTCTCGGACGATCGGTGGTTTCGTCGAGGAGCCCGAGGAAACGTCGATCTATCACAAGAATCTGAAACCTGTCGTCTACGTCACGGCCGACGTTGGGGGCCGCAGAGAGGCGCCGGTCTACGCCATCGCGGCGCTCGAGAAGGGGATCGCCGGCATCCGGGTTCCGGGCGGATACCGGATCGCGACGCGCACGGCCACCGGCGCCGTTCGACACCGCGCGCTACGGCATCAAGTGGGACGGCGAGTGGCACGATCACCTACGAGGTTTTCCGCGACCTCGGCCTCGCCTTCGCCGCCGTGCTGGTGCTGATCTACGTGCTCGTCGTCGGGTGGTTCCGCAGCTTCACGGTGCCCCTCGTGATCATGGCGCCCATCCCGCTCACGCTCGTCGGGATCCTCCCCGCGCACGGCCTCTTCGGCGTCTTCTTCACGGCGACCTCGATGATCGGCTTCATTGCCGGAGCGGGAATCATCGTCCGCAACTCGATCATCCTCGTCGACTTCATCGAGCTGCGTCGCCGGCAGGGATGGCGCTCGCCGAGGCGGTGTTGGACGCGGGCGAAGTCCGGTTCCGCCCCATGCTCCTCACCGCGGCCGCGGTCGTCGTCGGCTCGGCCGTGATGCTGTTCGATCCGATTTTCCAGGGGCTGGCGGTGTCGATGATGGCGGGCGAGGTCGCGGCGACTCTTCTGTCGCGCGCCGCCGTGCCCGTTCTCTATTACCTGCTCAAGCGCTCCGAGGAGAAACGCGCGCCGGCGAACGCCGGAGCGCCGCTCCTGGAGCCGGAAAGGAGCATCGTATGACTTCGAAGGCAAGCGTCGAGACCTGGCTGCGGGGGATCGCGGGGGCGTTCGTCCTCGCCTCTCTCGCCCTCGGCTGGTTCGTCCACCCGGGCTTCTACCTCTTCACGGCATTCGTCGGCGCCAACCTCCTGCAGTCCGCCTTCTCGGGCTGGTGCCCGATGATGGCCATCCTGCGCAAGGTCGGCGTCCGGAACGCCGGCACGCCTGCGGCGTCGCAGCCGTAGAGCGGCCATCGAGCGGACTCGACGCGGCGGGTCGCAGCGGAGTGCGCCTGTTCGGGGAGTCATTCCAGCCTCCGCAACAGCGCCGCGAAGCGCGGGTCGGAGCGGAGCGGATCGAAGCCGGGCATTCCGGTGTAATACAGCTGGCCCTGGCACTCCTCCTCGGCGCGCGCGATCACGGCGAACGCTTCGTCGATCTGACCGAGCGCGCCGAGCAGCCAGGCCTCGGAGACGACGTCGAAGACGTCTCGGGTCGGCCGCGTCTGCACCTCCGCGAGGATCGCGCGGGCTTCGGCCGTCCGTCCCGCCGTCGCGAACGCCCATCCGAGCGACACCAGGAAGTAGCGGCGCCTGATCCGTGACGGCGACCGCGTGCTGGCGGCCGCGATGGCCTTCTTCGAAGTTGCCCAGGGCGACGTTCGCCATCCGGACGCTTGCAGGGCCGGACAATCCTCCTTCTCGAACCACAGCGCATCCTCCGCGTAGCTGGAGGGCTTCATGCGGCCTTCCGTCGTGCAGCATTCCCCAGGCGGTGAGCATGTACGGGAAGGATGCCAGCGGATCCGACTCCCGGGCGCGCTCGAGGAACCGCAGTCCCTCTTCGGGCTTGCCGCAGAAGCAGAGGCTGACGCCGAACGAGCCCAGAGCCAGGACGTGGTGCGGCTCCAGCTCGAGCGCCTTGCGCCACGTGGCTTCCATGGCCGGCCATCGTCGTTCGAGCATGGCGACGAACGCCTCGGCGTCCAGGCTGTCCGCCGACTCTCCCTGCAGCGCCACCGCCCTGGCCAGCGCCTTTCCCGCGCGGGCGCAGGCCTCGCGCGCAGAAAGCTCGGAGAAGGCGGCGATGAATGTGCTCTCTGCAAGGCCGGTCCAGGAGGGCGCATGGCCGGGATCGAGGCGGACTGCTTCCTCGAAGGCGCGCATGGCTCCGCCGTGGTCCTCCTTCGCGTGCCGGAGGTGCCGGCCCTTGAGGTACCAGCGGTAGGCCTCGAGGTTCGTGGCCTGCGCGCGGGCCTGCACGGCTTCTTGCGCCGGGACCGAGCCGCGCCTTGACCGCTTCGACGACGCCGGCCGCGATCTCGTCCTGGACGGCGAAGACATCGGCCGCCTCACGGTCGAATCGCTGCGACCAGAGCTGGTAGCCGGTCGCGACCTCGGTGAGCTGGGCGGTGACGCGAAGACGGGTGCCCGCGGTGCGCACGCTGCCCTCGAGGACGTGGCCGACCGACAGCGCGCCGCAATCGCCTCCAGCCCGCCGCCGTCGTGCCGCGCGCGGAACGTCGAGTTGCGTGACGCGACGCGGATCCCGTCGATCCGGACGAGCGCGTTCATGATCTCCTCGGCCATGCCCTCGCAGAGGTACTCCTGGTCCTTCGCGGCGCTCATGTCCGAGAACGGCAGCACGGCGATCGCGACCCCCGCGTGGGCGTCCGCCGCCGATTCGCCGATCTCGAGTCCCGCCTTGCGCCAGCCGTCGATCAGGCGCTCCACGTACGCGGGCTCCCACCACTTCTCGATGTCCTTGCGAGCAGTGGTGGGGAAGTCCGGTCGGAGCTTGAGGAGATCGCGCACGGCCTTTCCTGCCGCCTCGCGCTCCCCGAGCTGTCCGCAGGCGGCGGCCAGCGCGGCATGCATGCCCCAATGGCCAGGCAGGTCGGCCTTCTGCGCGAAACCGAGCGCGCCTCGGTCGTCGCCCTGGCGGTAGGCGTTGTAGAAGTCGGCATACCAGTACCACCCGGGATGATTGGGATTGAGCTGCTTGGCGCGCTCCGCCAGCGCCATGCCGCGCTCCCAGTCGCCCGCGTACGTCAGCAGCTCGCCGAGAAACGCGATGGAGTTGCCGTCCATCGGGTTGAGCGCGATGGCCCGCTCCGCCGCCTTGCGAAAGCCCTGGAATTCCTTCTGGAAGAAGAGCGCCTGCGCCAGGCCGAAATGAGCCAGAGGGCTCGACGGCGCCGCCTCGACGGCGTTGCGGGCGGCGGTCGACCCGCTCACGAGGGGATCGGCCTGAAGCTGGAATCCCTGGGCGTGTTCCTGGACGGACAGCAAGGCGAGCATCGCCCATGCGTCGGCATTGGCCGGCGCCTTCCGCACCGCGGACTCCAGGCCGGCCCGCGCGGCGCCGAGCTCTTCGGCGCTGACCCGCTCGAAGTAGCCGAAGCTGCGCAGCACCGCCTCGTAGGGACTCAGCTCCTCGGGTTTGCGGCTGCGCACAGCCTCACTCATGCTCCGCGGCAGGACTCCGTTCATGTCCGCAACGGTCGAGACAATCCGCGGAACCAGGTCGTCCTGCAACTCGAACACCGCCTCTGGGCTAAAGGCGCGCTCGTAGCTCTCGGCCCAGAGATGAGCACCCGTGGCCGCGTCCACGAGCTGCACCCCCAGGCGTAGCTTCGTCCCACTCTGGCGAAGGCTTCCCTCCATCACGTATCGCGCGCCGAGCTCCTTGCCAGCGGACTGAGCGTCGGCGGCCGAGCGACGCGAGATCACCCGCAGGTAGGAGAAGCGCGACAGACCGGTGACGATCTCCTCGGTCAGCCCTTCGGCCAGGTTCGTGAGGGACACCTCGGCGCCGCCGAACTTGAAGGGCAGCACCGCGATCCAGAAACCCTCGTCGGCGCGAACGACTCCCGAGTCGGAAGAAACAGCAGCAGCGGCCGCAGGTGTCGCGGCAATCTCCAGCCCCGCCTTGCGCCAGCCGTCCATCAGGTGTTCGACGAACTCGGCGTCCCACCATTTCTCGATGTTCATGCGAACGGTGGCGGCGAAGTCGGGGCGCATCTCGAGCAGATCCTGAAGGGCTCTGCTTGCCGCGGCCCGCTCCCCGAGCTGCCCGTAAGCGGCGCTCATCGCCGCGTGCATGAACCAGTGGCCGGGCAGATTCATCTTGAGCGCGAAGCCCAGCGCGCCGCGGTAGTCGCCCTGCCGGTAGGCGTTGCAGAAGTCGACCCACCAGTACCATCCGGGATGATGGGGATTGAGCTGCTTGGCGCGCCCGGTCAGGGCCAGGCCACGCTCCAGGTCGCCCGCACAGGTGAGCATCCCGCCCAGCGTGGCGATCGAGTCGCCGTCCATCGGGTTGAGTGCGAGCGCCCGCTCCGCGGCATTGCGGAAGCTCTGGAATTCCCTTTGGAAGAAGAGCGCCTGGGCCAGGCTAAACCAGGCGAGATGATGGGATGGCCCTGCCTCGACGGCTCGCCGCGCGGCGTTGAACCCGGTCGTCAGGAGATCTGGCTGAAGATTGAATGCTTGACCGTACTCGTGGGTGCACAGGATCGACAGCATGGCCCAGGCCTCCGCATAGGCCGGCGCTTTTCCTACCGCCGATTCCAGGCCGGATCGCGCCGCGGCAAGCTCTTCCATGGTGGCCAGCTCGAAGTAGCCGAAGCTGCGTAAGACCGCTTCGTAGGGGCTCAACTGCTCGGGAGGGCGGCTGCGTACAGTTTGACTCATGCTCCGGGATAGGACCCCGTGCATGTCGCCGACCGTCGAGACGATCCGGGGAACCAACTCGTCCTGAAGCTCGAAGACGGCTTCCGGGCTGAAGGAGCGCTCGTAGTTCTCGGCCCAGAGATGCGCGCCGGAGACCGCATCGACGAGCTGCACGGCGATGCGCAGCCGGGTTCCAGCCTGGCGGAGGCTGCCCTCCATCACGTAACGCGCGCCGAGGTCCTTGTGCGCGGACTGCGCGTCGGCGGCCGAGCGACGCGAGATCACTCGCAGGTACGAGAAGCGCGAGAGCCCGGTCACGATCTCCTCGGTGAGTCCCTCGGCGAGGGCCGTGAGCGACGCGTCGGCGCCGCTGCTTGAAGGGCAGCACCGCGACCCAGAATCCTTCGTCGGCGCGGGCGGCGCCTGCGTCGGTCGAAGAGGAGCGAGCGGGCCCGCTCGGGGGCCCTGCGGCTCCCCCCGCAGGGTCGATTTCCAGTCCCGCCTTGCGAAGCCCATCCATCAACTGCTCCACCAGATCCGGCTCGATCCATCTCCCGTGCAACTCACGCGCGACCTCGGCGTAGTTCGGTTTCAGCGCGAGCATGTCCGCGAGCGCCTTGCGCGCTTCTTTCATCTGGCCGAGTTGCGCGTAGCACATGGCCAGCACTGCATGGGTGTAGTAGTTCTGGGGAGCGTTCAGACGGAGCGCCACGTCCAGCGCCGTGCGATAGTCCTTCTTTCGGTAGGCGTCGTGCCAAGCCGTGTAGCGATACCATCCCGGATGGTTGGGATTCAGCTGCGAACCTTTCTCCGATAGCGCGCAGCCGCGCTCCCAATCTCCCGCGTAGGCAATCAGCAATCCCATGAAAGCGCTCGTGGCACCATCCATTGGGTTGAGCGACACCGCGCGTTCCGCCGCGACTCGGAAGGCCGGGATTTCTCGCTTGAAGAAGAGAGCCTGAGCCAGGGCGTAGTACGGCAGGGAATGCAACGGCGCCGCCTCGACCGCGGTCCGCGCGGCTCGCAGCGACCGGTCGAGAGAGTCCGGCGCGGCGCTGTCCCAGTGCCCGTACTCGTTGGCGTACATCACCGACAGCATGGCCCAACACTCGGCATTGCCCGGGGCCTGCTGAACGGCCCGCTCCAGGCAGGTCCGGACTTCGGCGAGGTCCTCCGGGGTAAAGCGCTCGTTGTAGCCGAAGCTGCGCAGCAACGCCTCGTAGGGACTCATTTGATCGGCAGCCTTCAGGCGCACGACTTCGCTCATGCTGCGGGGCAAGACACCATGCATGTCCGCGACCGTGGAGACGATGCGCGGGACCAGGTCGTCCTGGAGCGCGAAGACCGTCTCGGGACTAAAGCTGCGTTCGAAGTTTTCGGCCCAGAGATGAGCGCCGCTGATCGCATCGACGAGCTGAACCGCCAGCCGTAGCTTGGCCCCGGCCTGACGCAGGCTGCCTTCCATCACATAGCGCGCGCCGAGCTGCTGGCTGGCGGACCGCGGGTCGACGGTGGAGGTGCGCGAAATCACCCTGAGATACGAGAAGCGCGACAACCCGGTTACGATCTCCTCGGTCAGCCCTTCCGCCAGAGTCGTGAGTGATGCGTCGCCACCGCCGTACTTGAACGGCAGCACCGCGACCCAGAAGCCCTCGTCGGCGCGAACCGCCCCCGACGCGATCCGTCCAGAGGATGTCGCGGCTTCCCGCGCCGGCGCCGATCCGTCTTCCGCGGGAATCGCGAGCCCCGCCTTGCGCAGCCCTTCGAGGATGGGCTCCATCAGACCGCTCGCGAAGTGCCAGGTCCCGACGTTCGAGCGGACGTGCGCCGCGAAGTCGGGATCGAGCGCCAGCAGGTCCCGGACCGCGGACTGGGCCTCGGCGCTCCGCCCGAGGTGGCCGCAGGCCGACGCCACGACGAGAAAGGGCCAGAAGTGGCCCGGCACGTCCACCCGGTTGGCGCGCTCCAGGGCCTGCTCGTACTCGCCCTTGTGGAAGTGTTCCCAGAGGGGAGCGAAATGCATCCAGCCCGCGTGGTTCGGATTGAGCTCCATCGCGCGCCGCACGATCGCGGCGCCTCTCTCGAACTCCCCCGTGTGGACGATCTGCAGGCCCAGGATCCCGACGGCGTCGGTGTTGAGCGGATTGAGGGCCATCGCGCGCTCGGCCGCGGGACCAAACGCCGCGAGGTCCTGCCGGAAGAAGTGCACCTGCGCCAGGGCGACGAGGGCGAACTGGTTCGCGCGATCGAGCTCGACCGCGCGGCGCGCGGCGGCCAGTGCTCGATCCAGAGAGCCCGCGTCGCTCCCGAAGCCGAACGAGTATTCGTCGACGTAGATCTGCGCGAGGCACGCCCACACATCCGACTGTCGGTCGCTGTGCTCGGCCACCCGCTTCAGCCGGCTCCTGAGCGCCTCGTGCGAGGCGGGTGAGATCTGCTCGCGGTAGGCAAAGTACTGAAATTGCCACTCGACGGGCGTGAGATCGGCGTCGTCCTTCTCTCGGCTCGAAGCCCGGATCGAATGCACGAGCACGCCGTAGCCGTCGGCGACGGTTGCGACGATGCGTCCGGCCACGTCGTCCTGCACCGCAAAGATGCCCGACGCCTGAAGGTCCCGGCGATAGGTCTCGGACCAGAGCCGCGCTCCCGTCTGGGCGTCGACGAGCTGGACGCCGACGCGAAGGTCGGATCCTCCCCCCCGAAGGCTTCCCTCCACCACATACCGCGCGCCATCCGCCGACGCGTTCGCGACGACCGACAGGTAGCGAAAGCGGGAGAGGCCGCTCACGATCTCCTCGGAGAGCCCGTCGGCCAGCGCCAGCATGTCGGCGTCGGAGGTCCCGCACTTGAAGGGGATCACGGCGATCCGGAATCCCGACGGTTCGGCGGGCGCCTCGACCCTCGGCGCGCTGCTCGCCTCGGCCGGCGAGGACGGGTCCGAGAGGTTGAACGCGATGTCTCGGGCCGACTGGAAGCGATGGTCCCGGTCCTTCTCCAGGCAATGCCTGACGACGCGGTCGAGAGCCGGCGAGACGGCTCGCCCCGATGCCGACAGATCCGGCGGCTCGTCGCGCAGGATCGCGGCCATCGTCTCGGCGTTCGTCTCGCGGCGGAACGCCTTCCTGCCCGAGAGGAGCTCGTAGAGGATCACGCCGAAAGAAAAGATGTCCGAACGGTGGTCGACCGGGAGCCCCTTCACCTGCTCGGGCGACATGTAGCCCATCGTCCCCATGACCGTCCCCGGCTGCGTGTGGCCGGACCCCGTCGGGGCGCTCGTCTCCTGGCCCGGCGCGACGGCGTCGACGCGCTTTGCCAGGCCGAAGTCGAGGATCTTGAGATGACCGTCCTTCGAGACGAAGAGGTTCTCGGGTTTCAGGTCCCGATGGACGATCCCCCTCTCGTGAGCGGCGGAGAGTCCCTTCGCGACCTGGAGCGCGTAGTCCACGGCCTGCTTCTGCGCAATCGCGCCCGCGTCGAGCTTCGCGCGCAGAGTCTCGCCCTCCAGGAGCTCCATGACGGCGTAGGCGACGCCGTCCTGATCTCCGAAGTCGAAGATCGCGAGGATGTTCTGGTGGGACAGCGCCGCGACCGCCTTCGCCTCGCGCTCGAAACGGGCGAGCGCGTCGGGATCCGCGGCGACGGATTGGGGAAGGACCTTGATCGCGACGTCCCGATCGAGCTTGGAGTCGCGGGCCCGGTAGACCTCTCCCATCCCGCCCGCGCCGAGGGGCGAAAGAATCTCGTAGGCGCCCAGACGAGCGCCGGCCGGGAGTGTCATCGGAATGCCGTGGGTAACTGTATACGGCTCGGGAAAGGGGAAACGAGGGGGAGCCGACGGAGACGGCCTCTCAGCCCTCTTCCTTCGAAGCGGGGTAGAGCCGCTCGAACTCGGGGTCGCCGTGGAGGGGCGAGAGATCGGGATCGCGGCGCGTCCAGTCGGCGTCTTTGAAGCCGGCATGCCACGCCTTCTGGAGCGCGTCGAGCGCTTCGGCCCGCCTGCCCGAGAGCGGCAAAGGTGCAGGCGGCGTTGTAGAGCACGGTCGCCTCGTTCGGACGCAGCACCATCGCCATGTTCGCCTCGCGCATCGGAATCCTCGACGCGACCCTCCTCGGCGTACATACCGGCGAGGAGGATGCGCGCCCGCGCGTCCTCCGGCACCTCGCGCAGGTGGCTCTCGAAGGCCTGCACGAGCGCGCAGGACGAGACGTTGCGTCCGCTTCGTTCTTCCCAGCGCGCCCAGCGCGTTGAGGATCGGCATGTAGACGTTGTAGTCGGTGCCCGCGGCCTCGAGCGCTTCCTCGGCGAGCGAGGCCACTTCGTGGTACTTGCCGGAGGCGAAGAGCGCCGCAGCAGGAGGTAATACGCCCCCTCGCAATCCCGCTTGCGCGAGATCGCGGCCCGCAGTCAGCCGCACGGCGTCCTCGTACTTGCCGCCCGCGTAGAGAATCCAGCCCTGGGAGACGAGAACCTCGGGAATGTCGGGCGCGAGGGCCACCGCCCTCAGCGAGGCCGCCTGGGCGCGTTCCATGCACGGCCCTTGCCGCCCGACCAGTACTGCGCGTGGGCGCAGCCGTTGGCGATCGCCGCCCAGGCGAGGGCGAACTTGGGGTCCAGTGCCACCGCGTTGTCGAACATCTGCAGGGCGAACTCCATGTCCTGCGTCGTGCGCCGGCGCGCATAGCTGCGGCCGCGCAGGTAGAGGTCGTAGGCCTGCAGGTTCTCGGTCGGCTTGGCGGCGAGCTCGGCCTGCTCCTGAGGAGTGACCTTGATGCGCAGGGCCTCGGCGATCTTGTGCGCGATCTCGTCCTGGACCGCGAAGATGTCGGACATCTCTCGGTCGTAGCGTTCCGACCAGACGGGGAAGCCGCTCGCGGCGTCGACGAGCTGGGCAGTGATGCGCAGACGGTTCCCGGCGCGCCGCAGACTCCCCTCGAGCGCGTAGTCGGCGCGCAGCTGCCGGCAGACGTCCGCCGCCGTCGCCTTCTGGTCGCGGAAGGAGAGCACCGTGGTGCGCGGGAAGACGTTCAGTGCCCTTGATCTTCGAGAGGTCGGTCATGATGTCCTCGGTGATGCCGTCCCGCAGGTATTCGTCCTCCTTCACTCCCGAGAGGTTCTCGAAGTAGAGGACGGCGATCGAGCGTTCGGGCCCCCGAGCCGGCGCCTTCGAGTCGGAGATCGCCGCGGCTCCCGTGGGGCCCGAGCGGCTGCCGTCGAGCTTGCGCCGCAGCCGGAGGAGGTCCGTCTTGAGCTCCGTCGCGGTCTGGTAGCGAAGGCTCCGGTCCTTCTCGAGCGCCTTCTCCAGGATCGGCCCGAGCGCGGCCGGCATCGCCGGGTTCGCGTCCACGACCGGCCGCGGATCGCGATTCAGGATGGCATCGAAGACCACGGCCTGCGTGTCGCCCTCGAACGCGCGACCGCCGGTGGCCATCTGATAGAGGATCGCGCCGAGCGAGAAGAGGTCGGTGCGCGCATCGGTCGTCAGCCCGCGCGCCTGCTCCGGCGACATGTAGTGGACCGTGCCGAACACGGTCCCCACCGCCGTCAGGTCTCCCCGCGGGGGCGCCGTGGGGCTGGTCGTTTGAGCGCTGGCCTCGTTGTGCTCGAACTTCGCGAGTCCGAAGTCGAGGATCTTCACCTGGCCGCGGGAGGTGATCATCATGTTCATCGGCTTCAGGTCGCGATGGACGATGCCCTTCGCGTGCGCGGCCTCGAGCGCATCGGCCATCTGGATGCCCAGCTCCACGAGCGGCCCGATTTCCATCGGCCCCGCGGCGAGCCGGGTCGATAGGGATTCGCCGTCGACGAGCTCCATCACGATGAACGACTGTCCTTCGTGCTGCTCGATGGCGTGCACGGTGCAAATGCCGGGATGGCTCAGGGCCGAAGCCGCCCGCGCCTCGCGCTCGAACCGCTCCAGCATCGGCGCGTCCTGCGCGAGCGCCGAGGAGAGAAATTTCACCGCGACGTTGCGGCGGAGACGCGTGTCCTCGGCCTCGTACACGACACCCATGCCTCCGGCACCGAGCTCTCGAACGATCCGGTAATGCGAAACCGTGGCTCCGAGCAAGTGTCCTCCTCGAGGGGAGCAAGGACTTTACCGCAACGTGATTCGGCGCGAGACGCCGGGCGGTGTCGAAGGGGAGCTGGTGCGCCCGGCGTGATTCGAACGCGCGACCTTTGGCTCCGGAGGGGAGAATGGAGAGGAGCCGACGACACCGGACGAGGGCTCACAGTAGATTTCTCAACGAGTTAGCGCATCGTACTCTCCGTCCGTTTTCTTCAAGACACGGAGAAAACACGCGCGTCATCTCAAAGTCGAGTCGAGAGGAAGAGTGCCGATAGCGGTCGCCGGACCGGCGGGATCGTGCTTGTCAGAGGGTTCGCGTTTCCAAACCCAGGTTTCACCAGTTACGAGATGCGGGCCGTCTCAACTCTTGACCACGTCCACGCCCGCCAGATGATGATCGAGGTGGCTACCGTTTCGATCGTCGCGAACCACACGTAGGCTGGATAAAAGGGGTCCCGAAAGTCACCGTTGGTCAGAGGCAGAACGAAGGTCAGGAAGGCATTGACAAGCGTCATAAAACCACCGGCGATGATGTTCGCCAGCCGGTTCGCTCTCCACGGAAGCAGCCGACACGCCAGAATCATGGCGATGGGTATTTCCATCAAGACCGCTGAACCCAGGAGAGCCCATATTGGGAGATGTGGCGCCGTACTCGGCGAGCCAACAAAATAAAACAGGGCAAGCACGTCCGCATACAGATAGTTCAATAACGCGAAGAGCCAAAATAGGGACAGCCGCTCCTTTGGGTCATGCATGTCAACCTCCTGCGGAATAGCTACGGCTCGGTGTTGATGTTCCAGGCTCCCGCTCACTCCGATCGCAGCGCCTGGATGACGTCCACGCGCGACGCACGGACGGCGGGCAAGAGCGACGCGAGGATCGCCGCGGCCGCCAGAAGCGCAGCCGCTCCGGCGATCGGCAGCACGCCCGGCATCTGAGCCACGCCGAACAGCCGGCTCGCGACCCAGGCCAGCGCGATTCCGCCGAGGCCGCCGGCCAGGATTCCGGCGGAGGCGATCACGGCGCCCTCGCGGAGAACACCGGCCCTGAGCTGGCGCGGCTCGCATCCGACCGCGAGCCGGATGCCGAACTCACGGGTCCGAGCGCCCACCGAGAACGCCAGCACGCCCGCGACGCCGACGACCGCGATGAGCAGCGCGATGCCGCCGAAGGCCGAGAACACGAACGCGTTCAACCGCTGCGGCGTCAGCACCTGGGTGCGCACGTCCTCGAGCGTCGCCGGCCGCTCGACCGCCTGGTCGGCGGAGATGTCGTGGAGGGTACGCGTCACGGCCGGGACGAGCGCGTAAGGATCGGCTGCGGCGCGGACGAACAGGCGGCTCGGCTCCCCGAACTGCCGCCACGGGAGGTACACCGTCATCGTCGGCACCTGCACGACGTTTTCGTCGTCCACGTCGGCGACGACGCCGACGATGCGGCTCGGCTTGGTCTCGAGGCCAGTGCGTTTGTCGAGCCACAGGTGCCGGTCGACCGCTTCGCCGTTCCGGAAGAGTCGCTGCGCCACGCTCTGGCTGACGATGGCGACCGACTCGGCGTCTTTACGGTCGTGGTCCGTGAAGTCGCGGCCCGCGACGACCGGGACACCGAGCACGGCGAAGAATCGAGGCGAGACGGGCCGGACCATGCAGGCCGGGTTGTCCTCGCCGCGGGCGGGCTGGTACCCCTCGAACCCGAACTGGAGCTTCAGGACGGAGCTCAACGGGTCGCGCCAGGGCACGACCATCCCGGACGCGACGCCCTCCACACCCGGCAGCGCGCCGATCCGCCGCGTGGCTTCCTGGAAGAAGTTGTCAGTCGCTTCGCCGCCGGCGCCTTGCGCGGGCGGCGGGACGTCGACCGCCAGGACCTGCCGCATGTCATAGCCGGTATTCGCCGTCGACATCGCATTCAACGTCGCGACCAGCATGCCGGCGCCCACGAGCAGCAGGAAGGAGCACGCGATCTGCGTCGTCGCGAAGATCTTGAGACGGCGATTCGTGCCCGGCGTGATCCGAATCCCGCCGACAGCGGGACTCAGAGCGCTCGACCGATCGAAGGAGGGGAGCCGTGGCACATACGCCAGCAGCACCGCCGCCGCCAGCGCCAGTCCTCCCCCGAGCCAGAGCACGCTGCCGTCCACCGTGGCCTCCAGCGCGCGGACGGAGAAGCGCGCCGCATAGCGGGCCGCCACGGCCACGAGCGGCCTCGCGAGCAGCAGGCCGAGCGCGGCACCCGCGACGCAGAGGACGAGGCTCTCCGCGAGGAGGGTGCGCCGGAGCGCACCCCGGCTGGCGCCGAGCGCGGCTCGCACGGCGAGCTCGGATTCGCGGCGGACCGACCGGCTCAGAATCAGGTTGGCGACGTTCGAGCAAGCGATCACGAAAACGACCGCCGCCGCCGCCAGAAGCAGCAGGAGGATCGTCCGCGCGGGCGACGCGAGCTGGTCGCGGAGCGTCTTGACCTCGAGCCCGACCCGGGCGCCCGGAGAGTACGACTCCGGGTGGGCGTGCACCATCGACGCGTGGACGGCCTTCAGCTCGGCGCGGGCCCCCTCCAGCGTGGCGCCCGGCGCGAGCCGCCCGAAGAGCTCGGTCATGCGGTGCCAGCGTTCCTTCTGCATCGTCGCCCCGAGGTGGTGCGGGCTCGTCACGACGTTCGCGATGATCTCCGTCTCGGCCGGGTAGGGCACCGAGGGCTCGAGGACGCCGACGACCGTCGCGTTGCCGGGACCCAGACGGATGACCTTGCCGACGACGGACGGATCGGCGTGGAGCACCGTCGTCCAGAACCGGTGAGTCAGGACCGCGACCGGCGCCGCCCTGGGCCCGTCGTCGCCGGAATTGATCAGCCGCCCGAGCGCCGGCCGGAGCCCCATGACGTCGAAGAACGATCCGTTGACCACGCCTGCCGTCACGACGCGAGGCTCCCCGCCAAACCCGATCAGCGTGAAGTCGACGGTGGAGAAATCGCCGAATGCGGAGATCGACTTCACGCGCGACTCGAGGTCGCCGATCTCCGGCATCGAGAAGGTGAGGTCCTCCGTGCCGATGCCCCGGGCGGTCTGGCGGATGTAGAGCAGCCGATCCGCATCCCGATTGACGAGCGGACGCAGGAGCACGCTCCGAACGACGCTGAAGATCGCCGCATTGGCGCCGATGCCGAGCGCGAGCGTCACGACCACGGTGATGGCCAGTCCCCGGGTGCGCAGAAGAGAACGCAGGCCGATTCGCATTTCCTGGAAGAGCAACAGCATGGCGTCGGACCAGCGGCTGTACCAGACCCGATGCATCGCGTCGCGAGCGGCCGCAATGGATCCGAATTCCTCGAGCGCGGCGCGCCGGGCGGATCTCGGATCCTCGCCACGCTCGATCCGTTCCTGGATGCTCATCTCCAGGGCGCTGCGGATTTCTTCCTCGAGGTCGCGGTCGTCGGGTCGCATCAACTCCTCGGCTATTCCTCGTTGGCCGATGCGGGGTTCATGATTCGGCCGATCGCGCGGACGAGCTGTGACCAGCGGTCCTGCTCGCGGATCAGCTGGGCCTTGCCGGCGGACGTGAGTCGGTAGAACTTCGCCCGCTGATTCGCCTCGCTCACTCCCCACTCGGACTTCAGCCATCCCCGCTTCACGAGCCGGTGCAGGGCAGGGTAGAGCGAGCCGGTCTCGACCCGGAGCAGCTCCTCCGACTGCCGGCGGATGGCCTGGCCGATCCCGTGGCCGTGCTGAGGTCCCCACCGGAGGGTCCGCAGGATGAGCATGTCGAGGGTGCCCTGGAGGAGCTCGAGGCGCGGATCGTCGGGGGTTCTGGTCATTGTCGTAGACCTTCTACTACCTTCTACGTAGAACGTCTACGGCTTGTTTCAAGCTCGGGGGAAGGCGGCTCGCCCCCCTCACCATCCTCTCCCCCCCTCGCGCGGGTGGAGAGGGGATCGAGGACCGAACGCGGCGCTTTGCTCGGTGAAAAGACGAGCGCGGCAGGCGCCGCGCCCGAACGATGAAGGAGTTGGTGCGCCCGGCGCGATTCGAACGCGCGACCTTTAGCTCCGGAGGCTAACGCTCTATCCGGACTGAGCTACGGGCGCAAAGAGCGAGCGGAAATCTTGGGGTGAGTGGAGGGATTTGAACCCTCGACATCCAGATCCACAGTCTGGCGCTCTAACCAGCTGAGCTACACCCACCGTGGGCGGGGGAGTTTAGCACTGCGGCCGCCGAAGGAGGCGGCGCTACTTGCCGGCCGGCTTGTTCTCGGCGAGGGTCTTGAGCTCGATCCGGGCGAGCCCGTAGGCCGAACGCGCCTTGTCGCCGTAGACGATGAGGCGCACCGGGCCTTCGTTCTCGGGAAGGGGACCCTCGCCGGAGGATTCCGCGACCAGGAAGACTTTGGGATTGCTCCGGTTCGCGGTGAGCTCGCCGACCGAGAAGACGACCGTGTAGCCTTCGCGTCCGGTGGCGAGGACGACCTGCGCCGCGGACGCGCGTTGCCCGTTCATCGTCTTCAGGTCGAGGCCGCCGCGCTCGAGCACCTCGAGGAGCGTCATGCCGTGGTAGACCATCGTGTTGCCGCCGGAGTCCTCGATGCGCACGTCGCGCTGGGTCCGGCCCAGGAGCGACGCAGGATCGATCGGCTTGTCCGGCCCGCCCGGAACTCGCAGCACCGGCGGCGCCGCGGTCTGGGCGCAAAGCGAAGCCGCGAAGGCGAGCAGAAGAGTAGCCAGGGAAGCGCGGATCGGGGTTCTCATTGCGAATGGCTGAGTTTCAGAGATTCTACTCCCTCTCCAGCCGCACGAGATCGTCGTACGTCTCGCGCCGCCGCACCACGCGGAAGGATCCGTTCTCGACGAGCACCTCGGCGGCGCGGCCGCGGAAGTTGTAGTTGGACGACATCGCGAACCCGTAGGCGCCGGCGTTGCGGATCGCGAGGAGATCTCCCTCGTCCGGCCGCGCGATCGTGCCGTCGCGGACGAAGAAGTCGCCGGTCTCACAGACCGGCCCGACGATGTCCGCCGTGAACGGCGCGCCGCGAGGGACCACCGGCTCGATCGGGTGCGAGGCGCTGTAGAGCGCGGGGCGCAGGAGGTCGTTCATCGCGGCGTCGGTCACGACGAAGTGCTTGTGCGTGTCCGAGGACGCGACCTCCTTGATGTAGAGAACCCGCGCGACGAGGGCACCCGCGCGCGCCACGATCGAGCGGCCCGGCTCGATCAGGATGCGCAGGGACAATCCCGTGAGCGCCGGCAGGACCGCCGCGGCGTAGGCCTCGGGCGCGAGAGAGCTCTCCTCGGTCTCGCCGACTCCGACGCCTCCGCCGAGATCCAGGGTCTCGAGAGGCAGCCCGGCGCCGGCTCCCATAAGCTCCTTCGCCAGCGCGGCGAGCGAGGCCGCGGTCTGCGCGAGCGGCGAGGGCTCCAGGATCTGGCTGCCGATGTGGGCCTGGAGCCCCGTGAAGCGGACGTGCGCGTAGCGGGCGGCCTGCGCCGCGAGCCGCCGCGCGGTCGCGACGTCGATCCCGAACTTGTTGTGCTTGAGACCCGTCGCGATGTACGGGTGCGAGCCGGAGTCGATGTCGGGGTTGACGCGCAGCGCGACGCGGGCCGTGCGGCCGAGAGTCCCCGCGATCTCGTCGATCTTCTCGAGCTCGCGCTCGGACTCGACGTTGAAGGCGAGGATGCCGAGCTCCGCGCCGAGCAGGATCTCCTTGTCGGTCTTGCCGACGCCGGAGAAGACGATTCGATCGGCCGGAACGCCCGCCTCCATGGCGGCGCGCAGTTCTCCGCCCGAGACGACGTCGACGCCCGCGCCGAGCGCCGCGAGCGCCTTCACGATCGCGAGATTGCCGTTCGCCTTCATCGCGTAGCAGACGAGGTGCGGCGAGTCTTTGAAGGAAGCGTCGAATCGCCGGAAGCTCTCCTCGATCAGCGCGCGGCTGTAGACGTAGACCGGCGTCCCCGCCTCGCGTGCGATCCGCGTGAGCGACACGCCGTCGCAGCAGAGCTCGTCCTTCTCGCGCGCGAAGCCGGTCACGGGTGGGGACGATACCGCAGGGTGCTACTGAGCTTCAGTGAGCGCCTTACCGAGGAGGACGGTCTGCTTGCCGGTATCGGGATCCACGCGAACCAGAGATCCGTCGTCCGACTGGAACATCGTCGATGCGGGAGCGCCGGGCGGGGAGACTGAGTTGATTGGGCCATAGAACCAAGCCCACCGGGAAACGGGCTGCAGATGCTGGCCGAGCTGGCGCACCTTTCCTTCGTCGAGGGAGATGAGAAACGCCGTCTGATCGCCGATCCCGCCCGTCGCGACGGCGATCTTGCCGGGAGAAGTCTCGCCCCCCATGGACGTGATGCGGGTTCCCTTCAACGGACCTCCGGGGAAGAGGATGTCTCGGAGGTCTTCGCCGTCGGGGGATAGGACCTTGAGGACTCGTTCGGCACCGCTGCGCGTCAAGACGAGAATCCTCCCGTCAAAAAGGAATCGAAATGAGGCGCCAAAGTTGTAGGTATCTGTCAACTGCCGGATGAGCTTGCCGGTCCGGGCTTCGAAAAGACGCATCCGTTTCGCTTCCATCTCCAGACACAGGAGCCTGTGCGCGGCGCGATCCGTCGCGAGGAGCGGCCAGCCGGTCAGATTGCCGATTCCTCCTGTGCGGAGGAGGCGCCGGTTTTCGACGTCCAGCTCGAGGATGTCGAGGTGGCTCGTGTCGCCCGAGGGAACCATGTAGATCCTGAGATGGTCGGGATCGGTGAAGAGGAGGCGGGCGAGGCGGAACTCTGGAATGATTCGCGCGGAAGCGAGCAGGCGTCCCGTTCGAAAGTCGTAAACGGACGCCAGCGTGTTGTCGAGAACTGCGACGCGCGAGCCCGCCCCGTCGAGAACGAGGCCATAGGCCTGGTCGGAAAACGTGGCCAACGTGCGCGCGGACGGCCGCCGGCTGCCCAGATCCACGACGCGAAGGCGAAGTGTCTTGAGCAAGATTTCCATCCAGGCCGCCTTCGATCCGTCCTCCGAGAATGTCGGCGCGCTGAGCCAGGGAAGCCGCACCGAGCGTCGATCCGAAGTGTCGTAGAGGAAGCCCACTTCCGCGCCTCGCGCCGGACCATCGACGTAGACCCAGTTGCCGCGTAGTGCCGGCCGGACCGTTTGAACCGATCGGAGGGCGCTCGGGGGGGCATAGAACAACCACGCCCCGTAGCCGTAGAGGATGCACAGCCCACCCGCGACCGTGCCCCAGAAAAAGCGCGACTGCGCGATATGCGCGGAGCGAATCTCGGTTCGTCCGCGGGCGATCGCCGCGAGTCCGGCGAAAAGGAGCGCGAGTGTCGCGAAGAGTGCGACCGCCACCGAGGCGCGGATCACGAAGTCGAGGGAGGCGCCCACCCGTTGCAGTCGCATCAGTCCGTAGCCCGCGGCGGCGATGGACACAGGAAGGAGCAACATGTCGACTGCGAACAGGCCCGAGCGGGCCCTAATGACTACGCTTGCGGCCTGAGCGAGCGCGAACAAGAAAACGGTCGCGGCCAGCGCCAGGACCGGCCAGGGCAACGGGGTCTCGGTGAAGTTGAACAGGCTGGTGAACAGGCTGGGCCAGAACCCGGTATCGCCAGCGAGCGCGGCGGGCAGCCAGGCGATGAACGCGGATCCGATCGCGAGCACGAGGGTGCCAAACAGCGTGCCGCCCCAGATGGCCCAGCTCGACAGGGGCCGCGCGAAGTCGAAGCCGATCCGTCGGTCGGCGAGGGTGCCGGGCAGGCGCGTGCCGCCGAGCCCCGCGGCCGTCCCCAGGAGGAACGTCAACGACAACGCGAGCGCCGTGGCGCTGCGTACCTCCGCCGCGTCGAAGTCGTGGAGCCCGCGGATCCAGGTCACGAGGAAGGGAGCGGCGGCGGCGATCGCGGCGCCGAGGAAGAGGAAGCGACGCTGCTCGATCTCTCGCCACGCGACCGCGAGAAGTCCTTTCACGCGTCCCTCCTTTTCTCTTCTCCGACGATCGCCACGAAGATCTCCTCGAGCGGCAGGGCCTCCGCCGTGGCGTCATCGACGCCGTCCATCGCGCGAAAGCGCGCGAACGCGGACTCGTCGAAGTTCGAGACGACCGCGTCGATGCCCCAGCCGCGCACCTTGACCTTACTGCGTCAAATGCGTCGAGCTCGTTGCCGAACTCGGTGCGGGTCTCGGTCATCCGGTTCGCATAGCGGATGCGGCGGAAGCGCGCCTTGAGCGCCTCGAGCTCCTCGTCGATCACGAGCCTGCCCTCCTTCAGGATCCCGACCCGCGTCGCGATGCCCTCGACGCCCGCGAGGTCGTGCGTCGTCAGGAAGACCGTCGTGCCGCGGTCGGCGAGCTCGCCCACGATTTCCTCGGAGAGCGCGCGCCGCGCGACGACGTCGAGGCCGAGCGTGGGGTCGTCCAGGACGAGCACCTCGGGGAAGTGTCCGAGAGCGAGCGCCAGCAGGACCTCGCCCTTCTGGCCCTTCGAGAGCTTCCCGAACGGCGTCGTGGCGGGAACGCCGAAGCGCTCGAGGCGCGCGGCGACCGCGCCGGAGTCCCACCGCGGGTAGATCCGCCGGCAGAACGCCGAGAGCTCTTTCGCGGACATCGCCGGCGGCGCGTCCGGCTCTTCGGGCACGACGCCCGTCCGCTCCATCGCGCGGCGCCGCGTCGACCAGGAATCCTTTTCGAAGAGCAGCGCGCGGCCCGCGGACGCCTTCTGCTGGCCGAGCAGGCAGCGCACCAGCGGGGACTTCCCCGCGCCGTTTCGGCCGAGGAGCGCGTAGACCGCGCCCGGCGCGACCGCGAAGCTGACCTCGCGGCAGGCGGCGGTCTTTCCGTAGCGTACGGTCAGGGACTCGACCCGGATCGGATGCGTCATGAGGGAATCCCCTTCTGCTTCTTCCAGGCGGAGCGAAGCGCGTCGGCCGCCTCGTCCTCTGCGATGCCGAGCGTCGCGGCCAGGCTCGCGAGCGCACTGCACCCTCGCGCAGGATGCGGGTCTTGTCGCTCTTGCTCATCGCCGGCGGCGCGCGGCGACGTAGGTCCCGTCGCCGCGCCGTACCGTCAGGATCCCTTCCTCCGCCAGCCGCTGGTAGCCCTTGGCAACGGTGGCAGGATTGATGCGCAGCTCGCTCGCGAGTTCCCGGACCGAGGGCACCGGCGCGCCCGGCTTCCAGGCTCCGGAGGCGACCAGCCGGCGCACGCCGTCCTCGATCTGGCTCCAGATCGGCGTGGCGTCGGAGGGGTCGATTTGGAGGAGCGGCATCTTGACGATGTCTGTGTTGACTACTGTATTAGTGTACTACTACACTGATACGCAGCATAAAGGAGGTTGGTCATGAAACGCAAGGCTGTTTTGTTTCTCTTCCTCGGACTGCTCTCCGCGCTCTCGGCCGGCGCCGCCTCCGCCCGCGGCAAGCAGCGTCCCCAGGTCGATCAGCTCTGGAAGTGCGTCGACACATGGACGAACATGCTGGCCATCCAGACGGCCTATGCCGTCGACTACAAGATCGACCCCAAGGTCGCGACGATGGAGGAGCCGCGCGCCCTGGTGCAGCGGTCTACGTCGCGGACATGCCGTTGAAAGACGCCTGGGGCACCGAGTTTCGCTACGTCGTCTCGCCGGACGGCCAGAAGTACTGGCTCGTGAGCGCGGGTTCCGACAAGACCTTCGAGGAGAAGACGTGGACGACTCCGGCGTTCCTGTCCGAGTCCGCTCGTGACGCCGTGCGGACGAGCGACGGCTGGGAGGGCCACCGGGAGTGGGTTATCCAGCCGTAGGGGCGGGGCTCGTCCCCGCCCGGGCGGCCGCGAGGGCCGCCCCTACGGGGAATTCGGCGCGCCGGATCGGGGCGCCGTCGCGGTCTGGAAGTCGTACCGCCGCAAAAACGGCGCGGCGGCGGCGATCGCGGCGGTGATCACGACCGTCGCGATGCCGCCCGAGACGACCGAGACGGTGACTCCCACGACCGTGGAGGCGAAGGCCGACGCGACGAGGCCGGCCTCGAGCTCCCCGAGCTGCGGGCCGCCCATGAAGAAGATCATGTTGATCGAGGTCATCCGCCCGCGCAGTCGGTCCGGCGTGATGAACTGCCGGATCGTCTGGCGGATCACGGTCGAGATGGCATCCGCGAGGCCCGTCCCCGCAAGCGCGATGAGCGTGAGCCAGAACGTCCGCGACAGCCCGAAGACGATCGTCGAGGCGCCGTAGGCCACGACGGCCCACAGGAAGATCCGCCCCTGCCGCGCGGGGAGCGGCCGCACCGAGAGATACAGCGCGCCCGCCAGCGCCCCGACCGCGGGCGCCGCGGCGAGGATTCCATAGCCCCTGGCGCCGACCCTCAAGACCTGGTCCGCGAAGATGGGAAGGAGCGAGGTCGCGCCCGAGAAGAACGTCGCGAGGAAGTCGAGCCCCATCGTCCACACCATGAGCGGCGTCTTGAAGACGAAGCGGAGACCCTCGGCGAGCGCCGCGCTCATCTGGACCTTCCCCTCGGTCGGCTCGGGCGCGCCGGAGGTGTGCATCGTGACGAGCGCCCAGATGACCGCGAGAAACGAGATCGCGTTGAAGAGGTAGATCAGCGAGAGGCCGGACGTCTGGGAGGAGCCGGGATGGTGGGCGATCACGATTCCTCCCAGCGCCGGCCCGCCGATGAGCGCGGCCTGGAACACCGAGAGGTTGAGCGAGAGCGCGCCGGGCAGGTCCTCGCGGGGCACGAGGCGGGGGATGAGCGCCTGCCGCGAGGGCCCGTCGAAGGCGACCGCCGACGCGGACAGCGCGTTCAGGGCGTAGAGCATCCAGAGCTGTTCGCGACCGAGCGCGGTCACGGCCCAGAGCGCCAGCGCGACGGCCGTCATCGCCGTCTGCGTCAGGACCATGACCCGGCGGCGGTCGAGGTGGTCGGCGACGACGCCGCCCCAGAGCGAGAAGATCACGATCGGTACGACGCGGGTCAGCCCGACGAAACCGAGGGCCAGCGGCGATTTCGTCAGCACGTACACGTGCCAGTTGATCGCCACCACCTGCATCTGCGAGCCGGTCAGCGAGAGCAGCTGCGCCGCGATCAGGCGCCGGTAGTCGCGGTAGACGAGCGCCTGGTAGGGCTTGCGGACGGGGTTCGGCACGGAGAGGGGATTCTAGCGGCGTCGCCCGCGCGCGTCAGCGCGAGTGGGGCGTGCGCTCCCGCCAGCTCTCGCGGCCCCGCTGCGGAGCCGGTGTCGGCGTCGGCGTCTCGGTTTCGGTCTCGGGGCCGCCGAGCGGCGTCCGCGCGAACTCGACGCCCTCGAACGGAAAGCGCAGGACGGCGAACGTGCGGACGGGACGGCCGTCCTTGCGCGCAGGCTGGAACCGCCACTGCTGCGCCGCCGCGATCGCGGCCTGCGTGAGGTCCTCGCGCGCCGCCTTGTCGATGCTGACGCGCACGGGCAGACCGTCCTCGGACACGAGAACCCTCAGGATCACGAGGCCGCGCACGCGCTCCTTGAGGGCGCGTTCCGGATAGACGGGATTGATCTCCGTGATCGGGACGGGCGGCGTGTCGACCTGCTCCGGCTGGACGAAGCGCACCGGCCAGGGCGTTCCAGTCGGCGCCGACGGGCGAGAGGGAGTCGGCGAAGCCGACGGGCGAGAGGGAGTCGCCGTCGCCGGCCGGGGCGTCGGGGTGTGCGTGGCCGTCGGCGTAGCCGGCGGACGCGTTGGAGTCTGCGTCGCCGGCCGGGGTGTCGGGGTGTTCGTCGAAGTCGGCGTCGCCGACGGGTGGGTTGGAGTCCGCGTTGCCGACGGGGTGCGCGTGGGCGTCTGCGTTGGCGTCGGCGGGACGCGCGTCGGCGTGCTCGTCGCGGTGTGTGTGAAGGTGAGTGTCGGCGTTGGCGGACGAGGCGTGGCCGTCGGCGAGGGCGGGACGCTCGTCGATGTCGGCGCCGGAGTGAACGTGCGCGTCTGCGTCGCCGTCGGCGGGACGCGCGTCGGCGTGCTCGTTACGGTGTGCGTCCGCGTCGGCGTCTGCGTGAGCGGGCGAGGCGTGGTCGTACGGGTCGGAGTGGCCGTATGCGTGTGCGTTGCGGTGACCGTCGGAGGGACGCGAGTCGTCGTGAGCGTGGGCGCCGCCGTCGCGGTCAGGGTCCGGGTCGGCGTGTGCGTTACGGTCGCCGCGGCGGTGTGCGTCGGAGGCGGAGGCGTCAGCGTCCGCGTCGGCGGGATCGGAGTGTGCGAGCTCGTGGCCGTCGGCGTGTGAGTCGCCAAATGGGTCGGGCTCGGCGGGACGGGCGTCGGCACAACCGCGGTCGGTGTGACCGAGGGAGCCGTCGATGGAACCGCGGCCGGGCTCGCGACGGGTTCCGTAGCGGGCAGGCGTGTCGGAGTCTCCGGCGGAATCTCCTTGGAAGCGGCCGTTTTCGGTGCGGCGGTCGGGCTGGGTACTCTCGGCGGGCGCGCCGCGATGAAGCCGAGCTCGGCCGCGAGCGTCGGGACCTGCATGAGCTGCGGGCGGGTGTAGCGGTGCTGCAGGAGATTCGAGAAGTCCTGCCGCAGGTCGGGCTCCAGTGACGCGCTCTCGAATGCGCCGAAGCGGCTCTCGACCTCGAAGAAGCGATCGAGGGTCCGATCCCGCGCGTCCGGGGTCTTCGCGGCGTCCTCGGCGAGAGCGAGGCGGGCCAGGATCTCGAGGTAGAGCGTGGGATTCTCGAGACTCAGGAAACGGCCGAGCCGGAGGTACTTGGCCGCTTCGCGGTACTGCTTTTCGCGAAAGGCGTCGCGGCCTGCATCCCGATAGAAGAGTCCGGGGTTCTGCTGGGCGAGCGCCCAGCCGGACGAACCGAGACTGAGGCTAAGAATCGTCCAGAGCCCCGCCGCCGCGAGCGCCCTCCGCCAGGCGTTCATCCTCAAGGCGGATCGCCACTTACAAACGTCGCGAGGCATTTTTGTGGCTCGGGACTGGAGCCGAGCAATTCGCGGACCAGCCCCGGCGTCTGGAGCCTATCCCGGCCCGGGTGGGCAGAGTCCGGCCGGGGACTCCGCGGATTTACGCCGTCTTGGCGGCCGTCTTCCGCTGGGCCCGCTCGTGCCAGAAGCGCTGGGCGTCACGCTCGTCCCAGGGGGTCACGTCGTCGCAGGCCTTGAGCGCCTCGGCGAGGGCCTTCGCGCTCTCCGGGCGGCGGTCCGGGTCCTTCTGCAGGCACGAGAGGACGACGGCCTCGAGCTTCGGCGGCAGCGAACGGCCCAGGCGCTTCGAGGGCGGCTCCGGCTCGGTCTGCAGGTGGTGGTGGATGTGCTCGAGCGCGCTCTTGCCCGAGAAGACGGGCGTGCCGGTCAGCAGGAAGTAGCCCACGGCGCCGAGCGCGTAGAGGTCGCTGCGGGCGTCGATCGAGCTGGCGTTGCGGATCGTCTCGGGCGCCAGGTACTGCGGCGTTCCGTGGATGACGTCCTCCGCGGTCAGGCGCGGGTCGTTGGAGCTCGAGATTTCGCGCACGAGCCCGAAGTCCAGCACCTTCGTGACGTCGGGGATCCCGCCTCGCTCGCACAGGAAGATGTTCGCGGGCTTGATGTCGCGGTGGATCAGGCCGATGCCGTGCGCCTCGGCGAGCGCCGCGCACGACTGGCGCAGGATCCGCACCGCGCGGCCCGGCGCGAGCGGCCCGCTCTCCTTCACGAGGTCCTCGAGGTCGATGCCGTCGAGATACTCCATGACGTAATAGAAGAGTCCGTCCGGAGTCCGTCCGAAGTCGTAGATCGAGATCGTGTGCGGATTCGTCAGCCGGGCGGTCTGCTGCACCTCGCGCTCGAAGCGCTTCAGGTTGTCCTCGCCGGCCCGCCCGGGCGGGAGCAGCTTGATCGCGGTGGGCCGGCGGAGCATCTCGTGCTCGGCCCGATACACGATGCCCATGCCGCCCTCGCCGAGCTTCTCGCCGAGCGTGTACTGGCCGAGCCGGCGGGCGCGGGCGACGCTGCGCCGGAGACGGAAGGTGACCAGCGAGACGAGCGTCGCGAGGAGGACGGTGAGCGCGCCCCACAGGAATGCGTAGGCCACCGACTGGCCGCGCGAGACCTCCGCCTGGGGAGACCCGGCGTAGATTTTCCCCGCGATCACGACCGCCGGCGCCACGGAGACCGTCGAGATCCAGGCGGTCCGCCAGGGATGGCTCGGCACGATCGCGGCGCGGAAGAGCAGGACGGTGATCGCGATCAGCATGTAGAGGGACTCGGGACGCCAGGCCGCGGGCATGCTCGCCGTCATGCACGCGTAGAGGGCGAACGTCGCGAGGGTGCCGCCGCCGTCGGTCGCATGCAGGCCGGCCGTCGAGAGCCCCGGTTGCCGCGCGACCAGCCACATGACGAGCAGCACGGCGCACGTCGCGAGGTGAAAGAGGATGTCGGGCCGTCCGAGCGTCGCGTGGGCGCCGAGGCGCGGCGGCCAGAGCGCCTCGATCACGAAGCCCGAGAAGAAGAACGCGACCGACGCGAGCAGCGTCGAGAGGGCGTAGAGGGCTACGCGCTCGCGCAGAAAGTCGTGTTCGCCGGAGGAGTCGATCGGTACCCTGGCCGAGTCGGACTCGGCCCCCCGGCATTGAAGTCTCTTCCGAACGGTCTCGCTGTTCACCATTGCACCCCCTCGCCTCTCCGAATCGAAACGGCGTTCCCCTTCGCTGTCAATAACTACGACGAACGGGGAGGGCCGGGTTCGACAGCCCACTTTCCCCCGGATGGCCGCAACCCGGACGGATCTTTTCACGTATGTGATATGGAACTGACTGGTCAGTATCGGAATAGCCATACCCATGCCCAGAGCCAAGACCGCCATCAAGGAAGCCGCGATTCTCGAAGCTGCGTCGCGCGTCTTCGCGCTGCGTCCGTTCCACGAGGTCCTGATCGACGACATCGCGTCGAACGCGGGCATCGGCAAAGGGACGATCTACCGGTACTTCGAGACCAAGGACGACCTCTACTTCGCGACCAGCCTCTATGCGCTCGACCACCTGGCCGTGGCCCTCGAGAAGGCGCGCGCCCCGGAGGAGGCCTCGCTGTGCCAGCTCGAGCGGATCGCCCGCGAGATCCTGGGCTTCTTCTGGGACCGGCGCCACCTGCTGACGGTGCTCTCGAGCTACGAGCGCTCGGACCGCGAGGCGGAGGTGCTCAAGCGGCGCGATTCGATCCTGAAGCTCGTGCAGGAGGCGATCCTCGCGGGCATCGAGCGGCGCGAGCTGCGGGGGATCAACCCGCGCCTGGGCGCGGAGCTCTTCCTGGGCATGACGCGCTCCGCGAACCTCTTCCGGCACCCGGAGGACACGCTGGAGGAGCTCGTCGCGCACATCATGAGCGTGTTCTCCGAAGGCGTGGCGCGGCGATGAGGGGGGGTCGCGGGTCGCGCTCGCCAGGGTGGCAGCGGCGGCGACGGCGTTTCTTCTGCTGGCGGGCGCCTGCGCCTCGGTGCCTCCGCGCGCGGGCTCGGTCTCCGCGGCGCCGAGCGCTCCATGGACGCCGCCCGAGGCCGGGAAGATGCCCGAGCGCGCGGCGGCTCCGGCCGTCGAGATCCCGCCGGAGTACCTGAAGCCCGGGACGACGCTCTCGCTCGGCCAGCTGATCGACATCGCGCTCACGACCAACCCGGCCACCCGCGAGGCCTGGCATTCCGCCCTCGCCGCGGCGGCGGAGGTCGGTTCGAAGCGCTCGCTGTACTTTCCGTACGTCGAGATCGACGGCTCGATCCTGCGCGAGAAGCAGCCGCTCTCCGTCGGCGGGCAGTTCTCCTATCTTCAGACGACCTACGGCCCCTCGATCGCCGCGTCCTGGCTGCTGTTCAACTTCGGCGGCCGCGAGGCGGACGTCGCGGAGGCCACCCGGGCGCTGTACGCCGCCGACTGGACCCACAACGCAACGATCCAGGACGTCGTGCTTCTCGTCGCGCAGGCGTACTACCAGTACCTGAACGCGAAGGCGCAGGTCATCGCGCGCCAGGCGAGCCTCGAGGAGGCGCGCAACAACCTCGAGGCCGCCGCGGAGCGCCACCGCGCAGGCGTCGCGACGATCGCGGACGAGCTACAGGCCCGGACCGCCGCCTCCCAGGTGGAGCTCGACCTGCTCGACGCGCAGGGCCAGGTGCAGATCATCCGCGGGGCCCTCGCGACCGCAGTCGGCGTCTCCGCCAACGTCCCGGTGGACGTGGGGGAGCTGCCGCAGGAGCTGCCGCTCGACGCCGTCAAGAAGAGCGTCGACGAGCTGATCGCCTCGGCCCTCGCGCGCCGCCCGGATCTCGCGGCGGAGCGCTTCCGCGTGCTGGCGGCGGAGAGCCACATCCACGCGGCCGCGATCGACGGGCTGCCATCGCTGACGCTCGACGCGAACGGCAACCGGACTTTCTACTGGCGATCGGGCGTCGCCGATCCCTTCTCGACCAACTGGGCGGGCGCGATCACGCTGCGCATCCCCGTCTTCCGCGGATTCGACACCGCCTACCAGGTCCAGAAGGCGCGCGAGGAGGCCGAGAGCGCGCGCGCGACTGCCGAGCGGACGGAGGATCAGGTCATCCTCGACGTCTGGACCAGCTACTACGCGGTGCAGACGGCGTCGCAGCGCGTGAAGACGACGCGCGACCTGCTCGCGAGCGCGACCCAGACCGTCGAGGTCACGCAGGGCCGCTACAAGTCGGGCGTCGGCTCGATCCTCGATCTCTTGACCGCGCAGTCCGCGCTGGCGGAGGCGCGCTCGCAGGAGGCGCAGGCTCGCTCGCTGTGGTTCCTGTCGATCGCGCAGCTGGCGCATGCGACCGGGATGCTGGACCCGACCTCGCCCGAGGTCCGGTCGCTGCCGGCGTTGGCCGCTCCGCCTCCCGCCCCGCCGGACGCGGCGGCTCCGTCCTCGTCCTCCTCGTCGTCCATGAAGGGAAGCTCATGATCCGCAGAGTCTCGATCTCGCTCGTCGCGTCGATCCTGTCGTTCACCGCCGCCTGCTCGCGCCCGAAGGCGGCACCGCCTTCGGAGCCCGTGCCGGTGCGCGTCGGCACCGTCGTGCAGAAGGACGTTCCGCTCCAGCTGCGCAACGTGGGGACCGTGGTGCCGATCAACGCGATCGCCGTCCGGGCGCTGATCGGGGGCGAGATCCTGCAGGTGCATTTCCGCGAGGGCCAGGACGTGAAGAAGGGCGACCTGCTCTTTACGATCGATCCGCGACCGTACGAGGCGGCGCTCGCCCAGGCGGAGGCCGCGCTCGCGCGCGACCGGGCGATGTCGACCAACGCCGACGCCGACGTCAAGCGCTACGAGGATCTGGTCAAGAAGGACTACGTCACGCGCCAGCAGTACGACAGCGCCAAGGCGCAATCCGAGGCGACGCAGGCCACCGCCCGCGCCGACCAGGCCGCGGTCGACCGCGCGCGGCTCGATCTGGCCTACTGCTCGATCCGCTCGCCGATCGACGGGCGCACCGGCAGCGTGATGGTCCACGCCGGCAACGTCGTCAAGGCCAACGACGCCATCCTCGTGTCGATCAACCAGGTGGCGCCGATCTACCTGTCGTTCGCCGTTCCGGAGCGCGACCTCGACGCGATCCGCCAGCGCCGACCGCCGGCCACCTCCCGGTCGACGCCGTGGACGCGGTCAGCGGCGAGACGCTCTCGCGCGGCGAGCTCACGTTCCTGGACAACACGGTGGATCGCACGACCGGCACCATCACGCTGAAGGCGACCTTCGCGAACGGCGACCGGGCCCTCTGGCCCGGCCAGTTCGTCAACGTGGAGCTCACGCTCTCGACCGAGAAGAATGCGGTCGTCGCGCCGCCCGGGGCGGTGCAGAACGGGCAGCAGGGCTCCTACGTCTTCGTCGTGAAGCCCGACGGCACGGTCGAGTCGCGCCCCGTCCAGTCGCGCGGACCGTCCCGGAGGGGACCCTCATCGCGAAGGGGCTCTCGCCGGGCGAGCGCGTGGTCACCGACGGCCAGCTGCGGCTCGTGCCGGGGACGAAGGTCGAGATCCTGCCGGAGCAGGGCCAGGCGCCCATGGAGGCCAGGAAGTCATGAACCTCTCCGAGCTCTTCATCCGCCGGCCGGTCATGACCACGCTGGTCATGGCGGGCATCCTGATCTTCGGCGTCATGGCCTACCGGCTCGCTGCCGGTGACGCGACCTCCCCAACGTCGACTTCCCCACGATCCAGGTCTCGGCCGCGCTGCCCGGGCGCCACGCCCGAGACCATGGCCTCCTCGGTCGCGACGCCGCTCGAGCGGCAGTTCTCGACCATCGCCGGCCTCGACACCATGACCTCGACCGCGCACTCAGGGCGCGACGCAGATCACGCTGCAGTTCAATCTCGATCGCGCAACCTCGACGCCGCGGCGCAGGACGTGCAGGCGGCGATCTCGGCCGCGTCGCGGCAGCTTCCGCCCGACATGCCGACGCCGCCGACCTACCAGAAGGTCAACCCGGCCGACCAGCCGATCCTCTACCTGGCGCTGACCTCGCCGACGCTGCCGCTGCTCGGAGCTCGACGAGTACGGCGAGACGCATGATGGCGCAGCGGATCTCGACGGTCTCGGGCGTCGCGCAGGTGCAGGTCTACGGCTCGCAGAAGTACGCGGTGCGCGTCCAGCTCGACCCGCGCGCAGCTCGCCGCGCGCGGCATCGGCATCGACGAGGTCGCCGACGCAGTCCGCAACGCCAACGTCAACCTCCCGACCGGCATCCTCTACGGCCCGCGACCGTCGTTCACCGTCCAGGCGAACGGGCAGCTCCACAACGCGGCGCGCCTACCGGCCCGTCATCGTGGCGCTACCGCAACGGCTCGCCGGTGCGCCTCGAGGACCTCGGCACGGTCATCGACAGCGTCGAGAACGACAAGACCGCCGCCTGGTTCAACGACACAGCGCGTCGATCGTCGCTCGCGATCTCAGCGCCAGCCGGGCACGAACACGGTCGAGGTCGCGACCGCGGTCAAGGCGCCTGCTGCCGACGTTCCAGACGCAGCTGCCGGCGTCGCGTCAGCTCCACATCCTCTACGACCGCTCGGAGTCGATCCGCGACTCGGTCAACGACGTCAAGTTCACGCTCCTCCTGACGCTCGTGCTGGTCGTGCTCGTGATCTTCCTGTTCCTGCGCAACGCTCTCGGCGACGGTCATCCCCAGCCTGGCGCTGCCGCTGTCGATCGTCGGCACGTTCGCCGTCATGTACGCTGCTCGGCTACAGCCTCGACAACCTGTCGCTGATGGCGCTACGCTCTCCGTCGGCTTCGTCGTCGACGACGCCATCGTCATGCTCGAGAACATCGTCCGCCACATGGAGATGGGCGAAGGCGCCGCTCGAGGCGGCGCTCGACGGCTCGCGCGAGATCGGCTTCACCATCCTGTCGATGACGCTGTCGCTGGCCGGCGGTCTTCATCCCGGTCCTGTTCATGGGCGGCATCCTCGGGCGGCTGTTCCACGAGTTCGCCGTCACCATCGGCGTCGCGATCCTGGTCTCGGGGTTCGTCTCGCTGTCGCTCACGCCGATGCTCTGCAGCCGCTTCCTCGCGCCGCGACGAGGACGACGCACGGCCGGCTCTACGACGCTCCGAGCGCGGCTTCGACGGATGCTGCGGCTTACGACGCGCGGCCTGAGCCTGGTCGCTGCGGCACCGCGCAACGATGGTCCTGGTCTTCGCGCTCGCTGACGCTGGCGGCGACCGGCTGGCTGTTCGTCGATGATCCCGAAGGGGTTCCTCCCGACCGAGGACACGGGCCAGATCTTCGGCTTCACCGAGGGCGCCGAGGGCATCTCGTTCGACGGCGATGATGCGCAGCACCAGCAGGCAGGTCGGCGGCGATCGTGCAGGCGCGACCCGGACGTCGACCACGTTCATGTCGAGCGTCGGCGCGCGCGGCGGCACGGTCGGCAACCCGGGCATCGTGTTCATGCAGTCTTAAGCCGCGCGGCGAGCGCGACGCCGGTCGACGAGGTCATCGCGGAGCTGCGGCCGCAAGCTCGCCAGCGTCCCGGGCATCCGGTCTTCCTGCAGAACCCGCCGCCGATCCGCCTCGGCGGCACGCCTGACGAAGAGCCAGTACCAGTTCACGCTGCAGGGCACCGACACCGACGAGCTCTACGAGTACGCGCCGATGCTCGAGGCCAAGATGCGCGAGCTGCCCGAGGCTGCAGGACGTGACGAGCGACCTCCAGCTCAAGAACCCGCAGTGTCGACTCGATCGACCGCGACCAGGCGGCCGCGCTCGGCGTCACGCGCGCAGCAGATCGAGGACGCGCTCTACACCGCCTACGGCACGCGCCAGATCTCGACGATCTACGCGCCGAACAACCAGTACCAGGTGATCCTGGAGCTCGCTGCCCGAGTTCCAGGCGCGACCCCGCGGCGCTCGCGATGCTCTACGTCCGCTCGGCAAGCGGCGACGCTCGTGCCGCTCGACGCGCTCGCGACGGTCGACGCAGAGCGTCGGGCCGCTCACGGTCAACCACTCGGGCAGCTGCCGGCGGTCACGATCTCCTTCAACCTCGCGCCCGGCGTCGTCGCTGGGCGACGCCGTCGCCGCGGTCAACAAGCTGGCCCGCAGCGTCGCTGCCGGCGACGATCAGCACCAGCTTCCAGGGCACGGCGCAGGCGTTCCAGTCGCTCGATCGCAGGGCCTGGGGCTGCTGCTGCTCATCGCGGTCCTCGTCATCTACATGGTGCTCGGCATCCTCTACGAGAGCTTCATCCACCCGCTGACGATCCTCTCGGCGCTGCCGTTCGCCGGCTTCGGCGCGCTGCTGACGCTGCTGCTCTTCCGCACGGAGCTGTCGATCTACGCCTTCGTCGGCATCATCATGCTGGTCGGGACTCGTCAAGAAGAACGGCATCATGATGGTCGACTTCGCGATCGAGGCGCGAGCAGACCGAGGGCAAGAACGCCGACCGAGGCGATCTACGAGGCCTGCCTGGTGCGCTTCCGGCCGATCATGATGACCACCATGGCGGCGCTGATGGGCACGCTGCCGATCGCGCTCGGCTTCGGCGCGGGCGCCGAGTCGCGCCGCCCGCTGGGCCTCGCGGTCGTCGGCGGACTGCTCTTCTCGCAGCTGCTGACGCTGTACGTGACGCCGGTCTTCTACATCCTGATGGACAACCTCCAGCGCCGCTCGCGCCGCCGCCGCAAGCCGCGCGCGGTCGAGTTCGAGAAGGCCGCTCCCGCCGCCGCGGCGCGGTAGGGCGCCGACGGATGGCCCCGGCGGGCTCGTCCGTCCGCCGGCGTGGAGCTCAGTGCGCCCGGGAGCTGACCTGGAAGGCGGGCTTCCCGAGCAGGTAGCCCTGCCCGAATGCCACGTCGAGGTCGACCAGCGTCTTCCGCTCCGCCTCCACCTCGACGCCCTCCGCGATGAGCTCGGCGCCGATCCTGTGCCCGATCGCGGCGAGGCTCGTGATGATCTCGCGCTTGATCGGGTCGTTGTGGATGTTGCGCACGAGCGAGTCGGCGACCTTGATGTAGTCGGGCTTCAGGTGGAGGATCGTCTCGAGGCCGGAGTAGCCCGAGCCCGCGTCGTCGATCGCGATCTTCATCCTGGCTCTTCGTACGAGCTGTAATACGTCCTGGAATGCCTCGTAGTCCTGGACCATCTCCTTCTCGGAGATCTCGACGACGACGTCGCCGTGGCTGCGGTTGATCCCGGCGAGGTTGCGCTCGTCCAGGAAGATCGGGTGACGCAGCAGCATCGCGGAGGCGTTGACGAACAGCCGATGCTCGCCGACGGCCCGCGGCAGGTTCGCGAAGATGGTCTCGAGGCAAAGCGTCTCGAGCTCGACGCCCATCTCATTCTCGTGCGCGATCGCGAAGAGCATCGTGGGCCCTTCGAGGTTCGTACCCTGGGGCCCTCGGATGAGCGCCTCGTAGCCCATGATGGCGCCGTCCGGCAGGTGCCGCACGGGCTGGAAGGCGGCGCGCAGCTGGCGCTTGCCGATGACGCCCTTGAGGCCCGCGAAGAGCTCGGCCTTCTCGCTCGTCTGCCGCTGCGCCACGATCTTGACGGCCTCCTGGAGCGTGCGGACGACGTGGCGCGAGGGCCGGACGCGCGCGTTGTCGGTGGCCGCGAGACTGGAGCCGAGGATCGTGATGAAGTCGGCGGTCTGCGCCTCGAAGGTCTGGCGGAGCCTCCGGCCCACGCTCGTGCGCAGCCGCGTCGTCTCCTCCTCGAGGGTCGTCGGGAGCCGGCCCTTTCCGGACGGCGGCAGCGGCAGATCGTAGAGGATGAAGAAGCCGTCGGCGCCGGAGAAGCGGATGGAGTGAACGAAGGAGGACAGACGCGACGCGCGCACGTCGGCCTGAAGAACCTCCGAAACGGCCGCCAGCACGCGGTCGTAGTGCTCCCATCCGAAGAGCTCTTCGAAGCCGAAGAACTTCCCGACCTGCAGGTAGATCACGCCGAGATGCTCGATGCGCTCGTCGATGCGCTCGGGCGTCTCGAAGGGATGTATCGGCAGGCTGGTCACGCCGTCGTAGAAGATGCGGTCGCGGCGGAGCTGCTCGAGCGCGTCGCCGCCCGCATCCGTCTCGGCCATCGTCTCCGGCAGCGTTCCCGTGTCGAGCTGGCGTTTCGACCTCATCATTCCTCCACTTCGGGTTCCCGCAGCAGTGACCGCACCTTGTTGCGCAGCTCCTGGGCGCCGAACGGCTTCGCCAGGAAGTCGGAGCCGCCGAGCTGCATCGCGGTGATGCGGTCCTTGACCTCGGAGCGCCCGGTCAGGAACAGCACCGGCGTCTCGCGCGTCACCGTCTGGCGGCGCATGATGGCGCAGAACTCCCACCCGGTCATTCCCGGCATGTTCACGTCGAGGATCACGAGGTCCGGCGCCTCGCGGATCGTCTCGACGAGCGCCGTCTTCGGGTCCGTCGGACAGTCGACGGCGAAGCCGTCCGGCGTCAGCAGCTCGCGCACCGCCGTCGAGACCGTGCGGTCGTCGTCCACGACCACGATCCGCTTCGCCGCTTGATCTCTCATCGCGTCACCGCTCTACCGCTTCACCGCTGTCCCCGGCGTGAGGGCAGCAGGATCGTCACTTCGGACCCGTAGCCGGCCTCGCTCGAGAGGCTGATCTTTCCGCCGTTCGCCTCCAGGATCTCCTTGGTCACGGCGAGGCCGAGACCCTTGCCGCGCAGGCCGGAGGCGAGCGCGGCCGCGCCGCGGAACGCGTAGTCGAAGGCGCGCGCTCTCTCTTCCGCACTCATGCCCATGCCGGTGTCCTTCACGACGACGAATGCTTGAGGCCCGGCGGCGCCAGCGCGGATCCGCACCTCGCCGCCCTCCGGAGTGTACTTGATGGCGTTGTCGAGGACGTTTCGGAACGCGCGCTGGAGCGCGACGGGGTCCGCGGCGACCGGGAGCTGCGGACGCTCGGCGATGAACTCGATCCGAATGCGCGTCCCGTGCGCGAGGCGGTACGCGGTCGCGAGCGAGCCCAGGATCTCGACGAGGTCCGCATTCTGCGGCGCGGGCGCGGGGGGCTCGGGCTCCGGAGCGGGCGCGCCGACGAGGCTCTCGGCGAGCTCGATTTCGCGAGCGAGGTTGGCGAGGTACTCGGCGTTGGGAAGCTCTCCGCGGCGCGCCGCCTCCTGGATGAGGTCCGTGTAGACGCGGATGACCGAGAGCGGCGAGCGCAGGTCGTGCAGGATCTCGGCCTGATGATCGCGCACGACGTCGCCGCGGGCGCGCGACGGCGCCCGCTCGGCGCGCGGGGGCGCCGGGGCCTCCGCGAGTTCGGCGGCCGGAGCCGGCGCCGCTTCCGTCGCCGCGCGCGCGGGAGTGGCTCCCGACACCTCGAGGGCGATCAGCAGGGCGGGCGCGCCGAGCGCGACGCCGATCAGCGGAAAGAGGTTCGCCGCTCCGGAGACCGGCAGGTGGCCCAGCGTGACGAGCGCGGCGACCCCGAGGAGCGAGCCGACCGCGAAGAACCGCGCGGCCGCACGCCCCTCGCAGTGCCAGGAGAGCGCGGCGCCCGCCGGCAGCAGCAGCGCGTAGGGGGAGAGCGGGCCGCCCGTCAGCGACATGGCGCAGAAGAGCAGCGCCAGGTCCACCAGGATGGCGAGAGGCGCCGCGAACGGTCCGAGCGAGTCCCGGATCCCGGGACGCGTCAGCACGAAGAGCGAGGCGAGCGCGCCTCCCATCGCGAGCGCCAGAAGGCGCGAGTCGCCAAGGCCGAGGACGATGGCGAAGAGGGTGAAGAGCGTGAAGAGGCCGGAGGCGGCGGCGCGATGGGCGGCGAAGGCGCCGTCCTTCAAGCCCGGGCCCTCCGCCTGCTATACATAGGCGCAACCCACGCGCAGGCCGCCCCCCGGGAGCGGGGCCATGTTCATTGCGCGCAGGCGAATCGTGTGCCGCTCGGGGTCGTTCTTCTGGAGGATCTCGGCCTTCCAGCGCTTGGGCCAGCGCTCCTTCTTGCGAACGCGGAACGCGATGCCGCCGTGGCTGATGTCCATCACCGGCGCGGTGACGGATCGGCTCGATCCATCCCAATCCATGCGCAGGCTCATGTCCTCCGGCGCGAAGCGCGGGTGGAGGCGGTGCGCGGGCCCGGCGAAGCTCGACTGCGAGCGGCACTGGTAGAGACGCAGGTCGGCGATCTTCAGGAGGAAGTCCGGGCTGCGGCCGTCGTGCGGATAGGAGGCGACGCCGTAGTGGAAGTCGAGCGTGGGACCGCCGCGGCTCGCCAGCGGAAGCGTGCCGATCCGGCTGCGCACGCGCTCGATGACGGCGATGGCGGAAACCATGTCGGTGGCGGGGAGGACGAGCACGAACTCGTCGCCGCCCCAGCGCCCTCCCGCGTCGATCGCGCGCAGGGATTCGCGGATGACGCGCGCGGTCCGCACGAGGACGCTGTCGCCCACGGGATGGCCCAGCCGGTCGTTGATCGACTTGAAGCCGCGGAGGTCCATCATCACCGTCGAGACGATGCCCTCGGCGCGCTCGGCGCGCGCGATCTCCCGCCAGATGTGATCGACCAGGAAGCGCCGGTTGTAGAGCCCGGTCAGCGGATCCGTGATCGCGTTCACGCGGAGCACCGCGAGATCGGATTCCGACACGAGGCGGGGCTCCTTCAGGATCCCCTCCCGGCTGTGCAGGTGGTGGAGCAGGACCGTCTGCAGCCCGAGCGGCGCGCCCAGCCGCTCGCGCAGCCTGGGGAGCAGCTCCTCGATCTCACCCCAGCGTTGCGCCGCGTCCTCGGTCTCGAACGGGAGTCCCGTCCAGTCGGTGAGCAGCTGCCGGAGGATGTCGGCGCGGTCTCCGTTGGCGACGGCGGAGAGCGCCTTCTCGAAGCGCGGCAGCGAGAAGTCCCTCTGGCGGCCGAGGCGGGCGAGGCGTCCGATGTGTGCGGTGACGTTGTGCGATGTCAGCTGCATCCTCCCCTCGCCGCCCTCGTCCGCTCGGCTGCTCGACACCTCGACGTGCATCGCGCGTTGAGGTGCCTCGTCAGAGGCTCGAGTGATTCCCGCCGCGGCGTCGCCCGCCGGTCGACCGAGGATCCGTTCGCTCCGTGTCGCGCGAGAGTCGGGCGACCGCTCCGGCGGCGTCCGCCACGGCGTCACCGAGTGAACAGACCAGGACGAGCTGTCCATCCTTGAGCAGGTCCACCACCTCGCGATCCGACCGGGCCCAGAGAACGGTGCTGCCGACGACGAGGAGGCGCGCGTGGCCCAGGTCGGCCGTGGGATCCAGGCGCGCGAGCGCCTCGGCGCAGCGGCGGATCCGCGACAGGCCCACGCCGTGCGACCGCAGTCGCGCGGCCACGCGCAGGCGCACGACGTCCGCGAAGGAGTAGCGCCGCGTCGATCCATAACCGGCGGCCTGCTGGAGCGAAGGGCGCAGGAACCCCTGCCGATCCCAGTGATCCAGTTGGCGCGCGGAGAGGCCCGTCAGCCTCGCCACCTCCGCGGTGGAGAAGCTGCGTGTAACGACATTGCTGAATTTCATTGGTGTAATCCTCAACAGGTTAGCACAGAAGTCCTGTCTTTTCAGGCCGATATAGAGTCTCGGAAGAGCCCCGTAACGCGCCAAGGAGGTCCGATGCTCAGCTCCGCCGTTCTGACCCTGGCCCTGCTCGCCGCGCCCCAGCCGCCGGCGAACGGATACCTCTACCGCGCGACCCTCCTGCAGGCGGCGCCGGGAAAGCTCCTCGAGGTCGTCGACCTCTACAAGGCGGGCTGGCCGGGGATGCGGGACTCGGGCGACGAGGCACCGGTCGCCATGCGGCACAGCCAGGGCGACCGGTGGGACCTGCTGCTCCTGTTTCCGATGGGAAGCTTCGAGCACTTCTACGCCCGCGATCGCGTGCTGCGGCGCGAGAAGGCTGCCTCCATGGCGCGCGCGGACCTCGAGCGGCTCCGCAGCGATCTCGCGCGGCAGGAGGATGTCTTCGTTCTCGGGCCGCCGCTCGAGGAGGTGCGCGGGAAGCTCGGCGACGCGGGACTCTTCCACATCGAGATGTTCGAGGCGCTGCCCGGCCTGCGCGGCGGGCTCTACAGGGAGCGCGAGATGGAGAACGCGTATGCGAAGGCGCTCGGTGAGCCGGAGAACCTGATCTTCGTGAGGGACTCCGGCGCCGCGTGGGACCTCTTCACCGTGGGCCCGTACCGCGACCTCAAGCACTACGCCGAGAGCGCCGACGTGCCGGCCGCGAAGCAGGACGAGGCGGCGAAGGCGGCCGGGTTCGAGGGGGCCCGGTTCGTCGGAGCCTACCTGCGCACGTTCATCGCGCTGCACCACGACACGCTGGCGGTTGCGGTCAAATAGCCGGATGAGCCCGGCCCGCGAAGGGACGAACCCGCGGCGGCCGTCGAAGCGATAGCATCGGCGCAATTCTTCGGGAGGCTGACGATGGCACTCAATCGGCGATCCCTCCTCGTCTCGGGCCCGGCCGCACTCGGAAGTGTCGCGTTGGGCGGGTCATTGGCCTCGGGAGCGCGAGTCCAGGCTCAGGCAGGCGCCACCGGAGTCGACGGCTCCAGGTCGGCCGCGCTCTTCCTCAAGGAGGACGACGGCCTCGCGCCGGCGACCCTCGACCGGCTCCCGCTCGAGTGGCACCAGGCGCGCGCGAAGGCCCTCCAGGCGCACCTGACGGAGAACGGCTTCGCGGGGGTCTGGCTGTCGGACCCGATGAACATCATCTACTTCACCGGGCTCTTCTTCACGACGACGGAGCGGCCGTTCTCGGTCTTCCTGCCGGCCGACAAGCTCGCGACGGTCTGGTTCCATCCGGGCCTCGACCGCGACCTCGTCAAGACCTGGTGGTCCACCGACTCGGAGTACTACTTCGACTTCCAGCACGCAGACGGCGCGTATCCGAACGAGGGAAAAGTCCAGCAAGGCGCGAAGGTCGATCTGTTCGAGTGGGTCCTGAGGGGTCTGAAGAAGCGCGGCTACGATGGCAAGCGCATCGCGACCGACAAGGACCTCTCCCCGCGCCAGCTCGCGAAGGCCGGCAACGTGTTCCTGAAGGACACGAAGTTCGAGTCGATCGACGAGCACTGCGAGAAGCTGCGGATGGTCAAGTCGCCCGAGGAGCTGGCGCTCTGGCGGCGCGCGTACCGGGTCTTCGACGAGACGCACGCGTTCGCGCGCGACCTGCTGCTCGCGAAGGGGACGGACCTCACGGACTACCAGCTCGCGATGGCGGCGCAGGAGTTCGGCATGGGGCGGCTGATGTCCGGGATCAAGCGCGACGGGAAGCCGCACACCGCGGTCGGAATCACGATGGAGGTCGACGCGCGCTGCGGCGTGGGGACCGCCTATCCGCACCCCAACCAGCAGCACTACAACAGGATCCAGAAGGGTCAGGCGCTCCAGATCGCGGGCGGCGTCTCGATCGGCGGCTGCGGGGGAGAGCTGTATCGCGCGTTCCTCCTCGCGCCATGGACGGATCATCAGAAGAAGGTCTGGACCGTCTCGCGCGACTGCTGCCTGATGCAGAAGGACCTCTCGCGCGAGGGCGTCGCGTGCTCGACGGTCGCCTACCAGATCCACCAGCACCAGGTGAAGGAGGGGATGGCGAAGTACATCTACCACCGCCCGGCGCACGGGATGGGGATGGAGGGCCACCAGCCGCCATACCTGGCTCTGGGCGATTACACGATGCTGGAGGCGGGGATGATCTTCTCGGTCGAGCCGGGGCTCTACGATCCGGAGAACGGCTTCGGCGTCAACTTCTCCGACGGCTTCGCGGTGCAGGCGGGCGGGAAGCCGTCGCTCCAGATGTCGCGGCTGCCGTGGAGCGAGGAGTGGTGTCTCGTCAAGTTGTGATCTGCAGGGAGCCTCAGGGGAATCCGACCCGCCGCACCAGGTTGGTATAGCGCGGATCCGAGCGCACGGCGTCCAGGTTCGGATCCAGTCTCATGTACGTGAGGCCGTGGGACCGTTCCTCGAGGGCCCGCTCCAGATATTCGAAGGCCCGATCGCGCTCGCCGAGCGCGAGGTATGCCGTCCCCAGGTAGTAGGGCGAGACGTATCGGCTGTTCGAGACCCGCTCGAGCTCGGCGAGATCTCTCCGCGCGTCGGCCTCGCGCCCCGCGAGCGCCAGAGCCTGGGCGAGCTCCGCGTGGTACGCAGTGCCGCCGCCTGAGAACTCGACGGCCTTCCGAAATTCCTGGACCGCCTCCTCCTGTCTGGACGTCTGCGCGTACACGAGCCCGAGGTCGCGGAGGGCGATGACGTAGGTCGGGTCCATCTCGAGCGCCTTCTTGGCCTCGCGGATCGACTCGTCGTAGCGGCGGGCGTAGTAGTAGCACCAGCCGGTGGCGGCCCGGATGACGAGGGAGAGCGGATCGAGGTCTTGTCCGCGCTTCCACTCGCGGAGCGCCTCCTCGAATCGCCCGAGCTGCGTCAGCATGCTGGCGTAGTAGTTGTGGGCGGTCGGGTAGTTCGGAACCGCCTCGAGGCACCTGCGATACTCGGCCTCGGCCTCGGCCCAGTTCCAGTCGTAATGGTGCGTCGCGTAGGCCAGCGGCGCCCGCGCCTCGGCGAGCGAGGGATCGAGCTCGAGGGCTTTGCGCGCCGCCGCCTTGGCTCGCGGGAAGGCCTCACCAGGAGGCGCGATGGAGTGGAAACCGAGGACGCCGTAGCTGTCGGCGATGCCGACGTAGGCGACGGCATACTCCGGATCGATCTCGATCGCCTGCCGGAAGTAGTCGATGCCTTTGCGAATCGCCTCCTCGTTGCGCTTGCCCCAGAAGTAGCGGCCCTTGAGATAGAGACGATTGGCCTCGGGACTCTCGGTGTGCGTCCGCGCGAGCCGCTCCTTCTCCTCACCCGAGAGCTTCACCCGAAGGTTCTCCGAGATCGAGGTGGCGATCTCGTTCTCTATGGCGAGGACGTCGTCGGCCTTCCGGCTGTACTGCTCGCCCCAAAGCTGAGACTCATCGGCGAGGTCGACGAGCTCCACCCGAACGACGATGGTGTCGCCGCGATGGATCACTCGGCCGGTGACGACCGCGCCGACACCGAGCGTGCGTCCGGCCGCGAGGGAATCGACGTCGGGGCCCTTGTAGCGAAAGACGCTGGTGCGCGCGATCACGCGGAGTCCGGAGAGCCGCGAAAGGCGCATGATGAGCGCCTCCGTGATGCCGTCGGCGAGAAACTCGGCGTCATCGTCGCCAGCCGCGCTCGCGAGCGGAAGCACGGCGATCGAGTCGATCACCCGCCGCGCGGTTCCGGACGAGGAGCGGGGGGACGCCGCCTCGCTCTGCACCGCGCGCAAGGCGAACGCGAGGTCGCGCGCGGACTGAAAGCGCTCGCCCGGCGCCTTCTCGAGGCAGTGGCCGATCGTTCGGCAGAGCTCCCGTGGCAGCACGGGATCGATCGCCGCGAGGTCGGGGGCGGGATCCCTCAGGATCGACGCCATCGTCTCGGCGGAGGTCTTGCCCGGAAACGCCCTGCGCCCGGCGACGAGCTCGCACAACACGCAGCCCAGCGAGAAGATGTCGCTCGTGGTCTCGGCCGTCTCACCGCGCACCTGCTCCGGCGACATGTATCCGACGGTTCCCATGACGTAGCCGGGCTCGGTCGCGCTCACGGCCGTGGGCGCCGAGGTCTCCTCCACCCCCGTCGCGACGGGCCTCCACCTCGCCAAACCGAAGTCGAGGATCTTCACGCGCCCGTCGGAGGTCAGGAAGATGTTCTCCGGCTTGAGGTCGCGGTGGATGATGCCCCGCGCGTGCGCCGCCGCGAGACCGTCCGCGACCGCGACGCCGATGTCCACGGCCTTCGGCCAGGCGGGCGGCGAGTGGGAGAGCCGCGTGCGCAGGGTTTCGCCTTCGAGCAGCTCCGACACCGCGTAGAGGCGGTCCGCGTCGCGGCCGAAGTCGTAGAGCGTGAGGATGTTGGGGTGCGAGAGCGCGGCCACCGAGCGCGCCTCCTGCTCGAACCGACGCGTGAGCTCCGCGTCGCCCGAGAGGCGCTCCGGCAGCACCTTGATCGCCACCTCGCGACCCAGGCGCGTGTCCCTCGCCCGATAGACCTCTCCCATCCCGCCGGCGCCGAGCGGCGAGAGGATCTCGTACGGACCGAGCTTCGTGCCGGCGGCGAGCGTCACGGTTTGTCCTTCACCGCCGCGAGCACGCGCGCGTACGCGAGCCGCGGATCGAGCTCCGGCTTGTCGTAGATGTTCCAGCCGGTGAAGACCGCGATCAGCTCGAGCTCGGGCACGACGATGAGGAGCTGGCCTCCGTAGCCCCACGCGAGAAAGGCGCCACGGGTCGCGGCTGGGCTCGCCGGCAGCGTCCACCACTGATAGCCATAGCCGATCCCTTTCTCGTTCGTCGCGGTCACGGACGTCGTCGACGCCTTCACCCAGCCCTCCGGCAGGATCCGCTGGCCGTTCCAGACGCCGTCCTTCATGTAGAGGAGGCCGATCTTCGCGAGATCCTGCGGCGTCAGGTAGAGGCCGCCCTCCGTGTCGGAGAGATCGAGGGGCGTGCGCTTCCAGGAGAAATCGATGCCGAGCGGGCCGAAGAGGTGCTCTTTCGCGTAGGCGTCGACCGACGCACCCGTCGTCTTCCGGATCAGGTACGACAGGAGCTGCGTCGCGCCGCTGTTGTACACGAAGGTCTTCCCCGGTTCGGTCGCCATCGGCTGATCCAGCACATACTGGATCCAGTCCTCCCGGCCCTCCATGGCGGCGCAGTTGTTGGCGGGGTTCGTGTAGTCGACCGACTCCTCGTCCCAGCGGATTCCCGTTCGCATCGTGAGCAGATCGCGCAGCGTCATGCGGTCGCGCCGCGGATCGACGGCGACGCGGAACCCCGAGAAGTACGGCATCAGCTTCACGTCGACGCCCGGGATCTGGCCCTGGCCGATTGCGATCCCGATCAGGGCCGACGTCACGCTCTTCGTCACGGACTGCATCGTGTGGAGCGCCGTGCCCGGGAAGTACGGGTGCCAGTCCGGGTCGTAGTAGTTGTAGATCCCCGGCGCGCCCTTGCCCTTGTCGGAGTAGAGGCGGTCGTAGTCCGGCATGTGGGGGTAGCTCTTGTCGTAGACGATCTTCCCGTGGCGGATGACCAGCATCGAGTCGACGTAGCCTTGCTTGCCCGAGGCGAGCTCGCGGTCGAAGGTCTCGAGAACGGCGGCATCGAGGCCCTGCGCCTGCGGCGTGGACTCGGGCCACGTCCACGCCTTCGTCGGCCCGGGAGCGCCGGCCGACGCCGTCGGGGCCGCAAGAATCCCCAGCAGAATCGCCGTCCCGCCGACGGCCGCCACGCTCACCGCAGTCCTCGCGCGGCGAAGTGCCGTCCCAGCGTCCGCGCGTCGCTGGTGTCCCGCGCGCGCTGCACCTCGCCCATTCCGCCCGCTCCGATCGGCGCGAGGATCTCGTAGGGGCCCAGGCGCGTTCCGGCGGCGAGGGTCATCTCGTTCCCCAATCCAAAATCCAAAATCCAAAATCCAAAATCACTCCACTCCCTCCAGCATCCAGATGTCGCCCCCCTGCGGGCGAAACCGGTCGAAGAGGATCGACGCGCCGTCCGGTGACCATACGGGATAGTCGATGCGCGCGTCCGGGTCGTCGAATGCGAAGACCGGTTCCGTCCCGCCCTCGAGCAACTCCATCACGAGGTACTCGTTGTCGTTCTCTCTCCCGACGTCGAAGAGCGCGCAGATGTGGGGATGGGAGAGTTGCGAGATGGTCCGCGCTTCTCGCTCGAAGCGCTGACGCGCTTCGGCGATGCGGCCGTCTGCGACGGCAGCACCTTGATCGCCACAGTCCGGTCGAGCCGCGTGTCGCGAGCCCGATACACCTCTCCCATGCCGCCCGCGCCAAGCGGAGAGAGGATCTCGTACGGGCCGAGGCGAGTTCCGGCTGAGAGGGGCAAAGAGCCCTCCGTGGATCGGCCGGATTCTATCGCCCGGTCAGACGGTCAGACCTTCGCCGCCTCGGTTCGCCGGCGGCGTCGCTCCGCCATCGCGTAGAGGATCAGGCCCGCGCCGAGGAAGCCGAACGAGCCGACGAAGACCTGCACGAAGAAGCCGAGCTTGTCCGTGGTGTCGGCGGGAGGAATCAGCGCGAGCACGATCGCCACGACCGTCGTCAGGAACCCCAGGCTGTTCCAGAAGAGGCTCCCGGCGCGGCCGCCCGGCACCGGGATCGCTCCGGGCTGGCGCGCGATCTCCTCGCGCAGGCGGATGGCCGAGGCGAACATGTACATGTAGGGAATGAAGTAGACGATCAGCGTCGCGTTGACGAGCTTGAGGTACGCGCCCTTGACGGTGTCGCCCTGCGTGGCCGCGACGATGAAGATCGCCGAGAAGGCCGCCTGGAAGGCCATGGCGAACCACGGCGTCTTCCACTTCGGATGCGTCTTCGCGAAGATCGGCGGAAGGTAGCGGTCGAGGCCGCCCACGAAGAGCAGGCGCGCGGTCGCGATCAGCCATGCGCCGATTCCTCCGAGTCCCGCCAGCGTCATCAGCAGCGCGACCGGTGCGCCCAGCCACGGGAGTCCCTGCGCGGCGCCCGCCTTCGTGATGGCCTGGTTGACGCCCGAGATGATCGAGACCTCGCTCCTCGGGAGCGCCCAGAGAAGGGAGATCGTTCCCGTCAGGTAGACGGCGGCGATCGAGAGCCCCGAGATCGTGATCGCGCGCGGGAAGGTCTTTCGCGGCTCGACGACCTCGCCGGCCATCGTCGGAGCGAGCTCCAGGCCGGCGTATCCGAAGCAGAGGTTCGCGAAGAAGAGGATCGTCGGGAGGGCCGCGAAGTTCGGGATGAAGGAGGCGGCCGGCATCGGCGTCGCCGAGCCCGAGCGTGAGAGCGCCAAGAGGCCGACGACGAGAAGCGCGCACGACGGGAGCCACTGGGAGAGTCCGCCGATGTTCTGCACCCACTTACCGGTCTTCATCCCCACGATGTTGAAGAAGAGCGCGATTCCGAGGAGCACGAGCGAGGCGCCGGCGGCATACGCGGGGCTCTGCTCGAGCGCGGCGAAACGCGTTCCGAAGACGTAGAGCGCGAAGACGACGGTCGAGAGCGTGAGCGTGGGGAAGTACGTGATGTTCGACGCCCAGTAGAGCCATCCCGCCAGGAAGCCCTGTCGCTGGCCGAAGGCCTTCGAGGTCCAGACGTAGAGGCCGCCTTCTTCCGGGATCGCCGACGACAGTGCGGTCACCGCGAAGCCCTGGGGGATGAAGAAGACGACGGCGGCGAGCACCCACAGGAAGAGCGAGGAAGGCCCGTTCGCCGCGGCGAGCGCGATCCAGCGCATGCCGACGATCGCGGCCACGTTGAAGAGGACGATGTCCCGGGTCTTGAGCGCGCGCTCCAGGGCCATGCGGTGGTCTCCCTTTCTACTTCAGTCCCTCGATGACGTAGAGGTCCGACGTCGCCGCGCGGCCGTAGCCGTAGGCGTAGGACTTCCCGTCCGGCGTCACGCAGGCCTGCGAGATCTCGATGACGCCGGAGAGATCCGTCGGGCCGAGGGATTTCCACGGCTCCCGGCGTCCGGTGGCGACGTCCACGCGCACCACTTGCGCGGGGATGCTGCCCCCGACGGAGGCATAGAGAGTCTTTCCGTCGGGCGACCACTGGAGGATTTCGAGCTCCTTCGAGTGGGGAATCGTGCGCGGCTCTCCTCCGGCAACCGGAATGAGGAAGACGTCCTCGCTCCAGTCCCCGTAGCCGGCGATCCAGGCTCCGTCCGGAGAGACCGGCCGCGCACTGAAGCCATAGCTCGCCGTCGTGATCGCGCGCGGCTTGCCGGCCGGAAGATCCTGAACGTAGAGGCGTCGCTTCTGTCCGCGCTCGGCGGCCTGGAGCAGGAGGCGCTTCCCATCCGGGAAGAGCGCGATGCCCCCGAGATTCTCGAACCCCGACTCGTCGATGGCGAGGGAAGTTCCGGTGCCGGTCGGCGTGAGGACGAAGTGCTTTTCGGAGTCGGTCTTGCGCGCGAGTGCCCATTTCCCGTCGGCGGAGAGATCCAGAGCCGCTCCCTCCCCGAGCTTGACGGCCGGCGAGCCGTCCGTCTTGCGCAGGTAGTAGGCGCCGTCGACGCCGGAGGCATCTCCGAACTCGTTGATCAGAACGGAGAGGCCGTCGTCGGAGAGCCCGATGAGAATCGATCGATCGAACCAGGTCAGGTCCCGCTCGCGGGTCTCGCCGGGCGCGCTCACCATGACTCCGGGTTTGCTGTCGTATCTCTCGACGAGGACCCTCCCGTCCGCGGAGATGTCGTGAACGATGAGCCCGACCGGCATGCTGGTCAGAATGCGGGTTCGGCCCGCGAGGTCTACGGCCTTCAAGAGATATTGGCCGCGCTCTCCGCGGTCGTCGTACCAGATCTCGTCTCCCTTCGGGGCGAAGGCGATACCCTGGCCGCCGACCGGACCCACGAGTGTGGCGCTCTTGCCCGCGAGATCGACCGTGCGGATCCACGGGCGTCCGGAGATCCGCTCGGTGAAGGCGAACCGATCGCCGCGAGGCGAGAGGCGCGGAACACGGATGCCGTGCTCCGTGGCATAAATGACCTTTCCGAGCGGGAGCTCGATCCGGTTGCGCCCCTCGAGAAAACGCACCACGGCGAGCTGCTTGCCATCGGGCGTCCAGATCGCGCGCTCGATGAACTCCGCGATCGAGCGCGGAGCCCCGCCGCCGATGGGAACGGTGGCGAGAGTCCCCACACCCCCAGGGCCCGCCAGAAAGCGGTCGCGCAGCGAGATCGCGAGCTCGCCCGAAGGCGAGACGGACATCAGGTCCGCGAACTTGACGCCGATCGGGGTCGACTCCGGGCCCTCGGGACGCGTCGTGTAGATCTCGAGGGGGTTGCCCTCCCAGGAGGCGCTGTAGACCACGCCATGTCCGTCGGGCGCGAACCGCGCGGTGCCCAGGTTGCCGCGGCGAAACGTGAGCCGGCGATAGGTCGGGGTCGACGCAATGGACGGCTTCCAGAGAAAGTGTCCCGCGGCGAAGGCGGCGAGTATGGCGGCGAGCGCTCCGACGGCCATCCAGGGGAACGACCGACTCGGGCCGCGCGAGGCGACACCGGCAACTGCCGTTCCGGAGGCTCCGGACAGCTCCCCGAGGTTGAACGCGAGGTCACGGGCGGACTGGAAGCGGCGTTCCGGGTTCTTCTCCAGGCAGTGACGCACGACGCGCTCGAGTCCGGGCGAGATGCTCTGGTTGGTCACCGAGAGGTCGGGCGGGTCCTCTCTCAGGATCGCGGACATCGTGTCCGCGGCCGAGTCGCCGTGGAACGCGCGCTTGCCCGAGAGCATCTCGTACAGGATCGCGCCGAAGGAGAAGATGTCGCTGCGCGCATCGGCGCTCCTGCCGCGAACCTGCTCGGGAGACATGTAGCCCAACGTGCCGAGGACCACTCCCGGCTCGGTGCCCCTGGTCTCCGTCGGCAAGTTCGTGCCGCTCGAGCCGGAGCCTTCGATCTGCGTCAGCTTGGCCAGGCCGAAGTCGAGGATCTTGACGCGGCCGTCTCTGGTGACGAAGAGGTTCTCCGGCTTCAGGTCCCGATGCACGATGCCCTTCTCGTGCGCGGCGGCGAGGCCCTCGGCAATCTGCGTCGCGGTCTCGATCGCCTTGCGCGGCGAGAAGCGGCCACCCGCGAGCTCCGAGCGCAACGTCTCGCCCTCGAGCAGCTCCTGGACGACGTACGGCGCACGGTCGTTCGAATCGGTCCCGATGTCGTAGACCGCGGTGATGTTGGGATGGTTGAGAACCCCCGCGGCCTTCGCCTCCTGCTCGAAGCGGCGCAGCCGATCGGTGTCCTGCGAGAACGACGCCGGCAGGACCTTGATCGCGACCTCGCGCCCGAGCCGCGGATCCTTCGCCCGGTAGACCTCGCCCATCCCACCGGCGCCGATCTGGCCCAGGATCTCGTAGGGACCGAGCCGGCTGCCCGCGGCAAGCGTCATACGATCCGCATCCGCTTCACTTCCATCCCGTGACGGCGAAGAGGTCCGAATCCGTCACGCGGTTGAGCGAGTAGGCGTAGTGCTTGCCGTCGGGCGTCACCCACACGTTCTCGAAGCGCACGAGGCCGGCGCGGTCCGTGGGCATCAGCTCCTTCCAGAGCGTCTTCTTCCCGGTCGAGAAGCTGTAGCGATAGATCGGCTTCGGAATCTGCCCCTCCCGGGAGAGGTAGAGCGAGTCGCCGTCGGCGCTCCACTGGATCGGGACGTCGTCGGCGTCGAGGCCGGGAATCGGGCGGGGCTGGCCGCCATCGGCGTCTACGGGATAGATCATCGGCGGGCGGTCCGACATGGCGATCACGACGCGCTTTCCGTCGGGCGACACCGCTCCTCCGTCGCCCATTCCCTCGGGAGTGATGGCGCGTGGCTTGCCGTCCGGGAGGTCCATGACGTATCCCCGGACCCCGTGCCCGGCCTGCACGCCGCCGAACACGATGCGCTTTCCGTCCGGCGGCAAAAATACGCCGCCGAGCTCGACGAATCCCTCGATCGGAAGCGTGCGGGCCTCTCCCGCGGCGGTCGGCAGCAGCACCAGCCTCGGACCGTCCTTGGTGCGGATGCGGACGAGCGCCCACTTGCCGTCGGGAGAGAGGTCATTGGCGCGTCCGTCGCCCAGCCGAACCGCCGGCGCGCCGTCCGTCGTGCGCAGGTAGACGGACCCGTTGGGCCCTCCGCCATCGCCGGCCTCGGAAAAGAGCATCGTCTTCCCGTCCGCCGAGAGGACGGCGAGCACCGAGGTCTCCAGCCACGAGAGGTTTCGCTCGTTCTTCTCCTCAGCGGATCCGAAGTCGAGTTCGCTGCCTTCGATCTCGCGTTCCACGAGCACCGTTCCGTCGCGCGCGATGTCGTGCAGGACCTCGAGGTCCGTGGTCCCGGCGACCGACCGGACGCGCCCTGCGAGGTCCATGGCGAAGACTCCACGGACGCCTCCCGTGCCCTCCCGGCGAACGCCGGAGATCCAGATCTCCTTCCCCGATGGATGCCACGCGTAGCTGTCGAAGCCGATGAAGTCCGGAGCGGCGAGCACGGTCTTCTTGCCGGCGCGGTCGACGAGGACCATCGAGACCGGGGCGTACGACGAGATCGCGATCCGCTCGCCGTCCGGCGAGACCCGAGGAGGCCCGAACTCGCCGGCGCTGCCGGAGAGCACGCGCTTTCCGATCGGATACTCGACGACGTCCTGGCCGCCGACCTCGCGCAGGACCGCCAGGTCCTTGCCGTCGGGAGACCAGTCGGCGGACCATGCGTCGTCGAGAACCTGACGAGGCGCGCCGCCGGTCATGGGAACGCGCGCCAGAGTGCCCGTTCCGACGACTCCGAAGAGATTCGACTTCTTCAGGAGAATCGCGAGCTCGCCCGCCGGCGAGACCGCGAGCAGGCTCGCTCCGGGAAATCCGAGCGGCCGCGACTCGGGGCTCCCGAGGCGCGTGAGAAAGATCTCGACTGGGCGGTCTCCCCACGCGGCGCCGTAGACCACGCTCTGCCCGTCGGCGGTGAAGCGGGCGAAGAGGACGTTGCCGCGCTGGAACGTCACGCGATGATGCGAGGCCGGCCTGCTCGCAGGCGACTTCGCAGCGGACGTACCGCGGCCCGCCCAGAACGCAACGGGCACGAGTAGCGCGAGCGCGACGGCGGCGAGTGCGAGCGGCGAGATCCGGCGGGTGCGGCGCGCGCCGGCAATCGGGGCGAGGCCCGACGCGGAGGCGCCGGAGAGGGAGTCGAGGTTGAAGGCGAGGTCCCGTGCGGACTGGAAGCGCTGCTCGGGGTTCTTCTCCAGGCAGTGGCGGACGACGCGCTCGAGGCCCGGCGAGATGGCCTGGTTCGTGACGGAGAGATCCGGCGGATCCTCCTTGAGAATGGCCGACATCGTGTCCGCCGCCGAGTCGCCCTGGAAGGCGCGGCAGCCCGAGAGCATCTCGTAGAGGATCGCCCCGAAGGAGAAGATGTCGCTGCGCGCGTCGGTGCTCTTGCCGCGCACCTGCTCGGGCGACATGTAGCCGAGCGTGCCGAGCACGACGCCCGGTTCGGTCCCCCTCGTCTCGGTGGGCAGATTCGTGCCGCTGCCGGCGGAGCCCTCGACCTGAGTGAGCTTGGCGAGGCCGAAGTCGAGGATCTTGATGCGGCCGTCCCGCGTGACGAAGAGGTTCTCCGGCTTCAGATCCCTGTGAACGATGCCCTTCTCGTGCGCGGCCGCGAGTCCCTGAGCGGTCTGCTGCGCGAAGTCGATCGCCTTTCGGGGCGAGAGCTTGCCGCCGGCGAGCGCGGAGCGCAGCGTCTCGCCCTCGAGCAGCTCCTGGACGACGTAGGGCGCGCCGTCCGCTTCGGCCGATGTCGTAGACCGCGGTGATGTTGGGATGGTTGAGAACCCCCGCGGCCTTCGCCTCCTGCTCGAAGCGGCGCAGCCGATCGGTGTCCTGCGAGAACGACGCCGGCAGGACCTTGATCGCGACCTCGCGCCCGAGCCGCGGGTCCTTCGCGCGGTAGACCTCGCCCATCCCGCCGGCGCCCAGCTGGCCGAGGATCTCGTAGGGACCGAGCCTGGAACCGCCTGCGAGCGTCATACGAGCCAACCTCCTCTCCCCCCGCCGGGGGGAGCCGCCCACCGTGGCAAGCCCCCGGCCATAGGCAACACCGGCCGCAGGCCGGTGGTATCGGGAGGGGTGAGGGGGGCATCCCCCGAGAACAACCTCGGTATGCGGCGTTCGACAGACCGATGCCCCCCACCCCCACCCTCTCCCGCCGGGAGAGGGGGTAAGAGATTCTCGGCTCCACCAAGCGTCAAGGCTTCGCCTCCGCCTCGGAGCGCAGCCAGATGTCGGCGTTGTCGCTCGCGCGGGCGGCGTAGCACGTCGTGGCGTCGCGGCACGTGATGTAGCTGTAGCGGCCGGCGTCCGTGGTCGGCACGGCGAGTCGATCGGTGCCGGCGGCGGGGTCGATCACGTGGACCCCGTCGGAGTCCAGCAGGATGAGCCGATCCCCGAGGAAGCCGCCTCGGCGGGCGACCCCCCCGGTCGCGACGCGGCGGATCGGCTCCGAGAGCGTGTTCGACTCGGGAGAATAGAAGACGAGACCTACGGAGACCCGATCGGGCAGGCGATGGAGCGAGCAGAGCAGACGCTTTCCGTCGGGCGACCAGCCCACCGGAAAGGCGAACGTTTGGCGGTCGGGATTGGGAACCTGTTGGATCCGCGCAACCGCACCCTTCTCGTCGAGGACGAGGATCGAGCCCACCGTTCCCGAGTTGGTCGCGATCCGCCGTCCGTCGGGCGACCAGAGCGGCTCGATGATGGAGTCGCCCGTCGTCCTGGTCAGCTGCGTCAGGTTGCTGCCGTCGATCGCGATCGTCCAGATCTCGTACTTGCCGCTCCGGTCCGAGTGGAACGCGAGCCGGCGCCCATCGGGCGAGAACACGGGGTGCCGGTCGCGGAAGTCGTCGTCGGTGATCTGCCGGAGCCCTTTGCCGTCGGACCGCGAAACGAAGAGGTCCTCCTGCGCGCCGCCGCGCGAATCGAACGCGAACATCGTCCCATCGGGCGAGACGTCGAAGTCGGACATCTCCTGCGAGCTCGTCGAGATCTCCTCGGGACTCCCGACGAGGCGCCCCTGGGCGTCGAAGCGCAGTCGGTCGAACGCGTACGTCGTCTCGCGGTTCACGTAGGCGACGCTGCGGCCGTCTCGCGAGAGGGCGAACCCTCCGACTTCTCGCGCGGGGAGGCGCTCGGGCTGCGGAGGTCCCAGCGTCTTGCCGCTCGCCTCGTCGATCGGCACCCTCCAGAGATTCATCGCGCCGTCGCGGTTGGACAGGAAGTAGAGCGACTTGCCGTCCGGCGCCCAGACCGGGTTCCAGTCGACGGCCCGATCCTGGGTCACGGGAACCGGCTTCTCTCCCGAGGAGAGTCCCCTGTACGGGATCGTCCAGATGTCTCTCTGGCTGCCCCCGACGGGGAGGGCCCAGAACGCGATCCGCAGGCCGTGCGGCGAGACGCTGGCCTGGATCGCGTCGGCGGAGTGGATCCTGCTCGGCTCTCCACTCCCGCCGATCGCCACCTTCCAGAGCTCGCTCATGCCCATGCGGCCGTAGGGATTGACGACGGGCTCCGTGGAGAACACGAGCTCGCGTCCGTCCGGTGACCAGGCGGGATCGGCCCCGAAGCTCGTCACGCGGCGGACGTTCTCCCCGGAGGCGCCGACGAGGAAGATCCCACCCTCGCCGCATCGCGATCCGTAGGCGATGAGGCTCCCGTCGGGGGAGAAGGCCGGCGAGTAGCTCGGGGCGGCGCAGTCCGGGGTCAGGTCGATGGGCCGGTGGCCGTCGATGCGCTGCGTCCAGAGGTGGACACGGTTGTCGGAGCGATGGACGAAGGCGACGGACCGGCCGTCGGGCGAGAGCGCCGGCGAGTTCTCGGCGCCCGAGAGGTTCGTGATGCGCCGGAAGCTCGAAACAGTAGAGGCCGCCGCGCCGGTCCCGCCCCGGCCTCGTAGGAAGAGGAACGCGAGCAGGGCGCCCGCGAGCGCGCCGATCAAGAGCAGGAGAAGCGGCATCGGCCGCACGCGCGCACGGCCCGGGCGACCGCCGCCTGTCCGGAGACTCCCGACGTTCCCGACAGCGCCTCGATGTCGAAGCGAGGTCGTGCGCGGAGTGGAAGCGCTGCTCCGGATTCTTCTCCAGGCAGTGGCGGACGATCCGTTCGATGCCGGGGGCGATCGTCTGGTTGGTGACGGTGAGCTCCGGCGGATCCTCCTTCAGGATCGCGCCATCGTCTCGCCGGCGGAGTCGGCGTGGAAGGCGCGCTGGCCGGAGAGCATCTCGTAGAAGACGGCGCCGAAGGCGAAGATGTCGGAGCGCGCGTCGGCGGGCTTGCCGCTTGCACCTGCTCGGGCGACATGTAGCCGATCGTGCCCATGACCATGCCGGGCTCGGTGCCGGCGCGCGGTCGGGCAGGTTGGTCTGCGGCCCCGAGCCCTCGCCGCCTGCGTCAGCTTGGCGAGACCGAAGTCGAGGATCTTGACGCGGCCTTCGTTCGTGACGAAGATGTTCTCCGGCTTCAGGTCGCGATGGACGATCCCCTTGTCGTGCGCGGCGGCGAGGCCGTGCGCGATCTGGAGGGCGTAGTCGATGGCCTTGCGCTGCGGGAGCCGGCCCGCCGCGAGCGCCATGCGCAGCGTCTCGCCCTCCAGCAGCTCCTGGACGACGTACGGCGCGCCGTCTCGGCGTTCGTCCCGATGTCGTAGACGGCGGTGATGTTGGGATGGTTCAGGACCCCCGCCGCCTTGGCCTCCTGCTCGAAGCGGCGCAGGCGATCCGCGTCCTGCGAGAACGACGCCGGCAGGACCTTGATCGCGACCTCGCGCGAGAGGCGAGGGTCCTTCGCCCGGTAGACCTCGCCCATCCCTCCGGCGCCGATCTGGGCGAGGATCTCGTAAGGTCCGAGCTTGCTGCCGGCGGCGAGGCTCACGTCAGGTCACGGACGGCGGATTGGGGACTCAATGGCGGCAGATTATCCGCCAAACGCATGGGGCCCCTGCCTGCGCCTGCGGGCGCACCGCGAACGCAAGGCAGCCGCATAAACGAGGCGGGAGGCGGGATCCGGCGTCGTCTGCCATCTCCCGCCTCCCGAACCCGATCCGATTCGATCCCGAGGCTCGAGGACCCTTCGCCGCCGCGGGAATCAGTCGAGCTGCATGTCGAGATCAGTCGAGCTGCATGTCGAGATCAGTCGAGCTGCATGTCGAAAACGTCGAACTCCGCCCGCGCCGTACCCGGCTCCACGACGCTCGTCGGTGCGACATGAGCGGAGGTCACCGGACCGACCGCCGCCTGCGCTTGCTCTCGTGCCGTGCCGAAGACCGACAGGACGCCCACGAGAACCAGGAACCCCGCCACCAGAAACCAACCGCTTCTCTTGACTCTCCGCACTCTGAGCGCTCTCTCCGTCATGGCCTTCCTCCTTGGCGAGATACCTGAGAGGGCAAGTCGCGGGCCAGAGAGCTTGCGCCATTGGGACTTGCGGAGCGCTTTCCGTTTCAGAGACTTGCGCCGTGGCGCCTCCGCGCCTCGGCGCGCCGCGTCCATTTTCTGGGCGCGGAATCTAGATTCTGGACGCCTCCGGGTCCCGGTCTACGCGCGGGTCACCGGGATCCGGTGCCTCTGGATCCGCTGGTAAAGCGAGCTGCGCGAGATCCCCAGACGCTGCGCGGCGCGGCCGACGTTCCCGCGTTCCTCGCCGAGCGTGCGCTCGATCAGCGTGCGCTCCGCCTCCCGCAGCGTGGTGCCGGCGGCGGGCGAGAGCGAGGCCTCCGGATCGCCTGGCGCGAGGCAGGGATCGAACCCGAGATCGTCCGCCTCGAGAGTGGCCGCGGAGGTCAGGAGCACCGCGCGCTCGAGCACGTTGCGCAACTCGCGGATGTTGCCGGGCCAGGAGTGGGCGCGCAGGCGTCGCAGGGCGCCGGCCGAGAGGCTCGGCGGACGCCGTCCGATCTCGCCCGCGATCCGCCGGAGAAACTGCTCGGCGAGGGACGGAAGGTCCTCGGTCCGCTCGCGCAGCGGAGGGAGCCGCAGCGGAATCGTGCTGATCCGATAGTAGAGGTCGCTGCGGAATTGCTTCTCCTCGACCAGCCGCGATAAGTCCTGATGCGTCGCCGCCACGAGCCAGACGTCGGCCCGCCGGTCCCGAACGTCGCCGAGCCGGCGGAAGGCTCCGCCCTCGAGAACCTTGAGGAGCTTGGGCTGGACCTGCACGTCGACGTCGCCGATCTCGTCGAGGAAGAGCGTTCCGCCATCCGCGGTCTCGAAGAGCCCCGTCTTCGACGCGATCGCGCCGGTGAACGCCCCCTTCTCGTGGCCGAACAGCTCCGTCTCGAGGAGCTCCCGCGTCAGGCCGGCGCAGTTCAGGTCCAGGAAGACCTCTTCGCTTCGCGGGCCGTTCGCGTGCAACCAGGCGGCGAGCACGCCCTTGCCGGTGCCGGTCTCGCCCTGGATGAGCACGGGACGCTCGGACTCCAGCACGCGCCGCGCCTTCTCGGAGAGGTCCCGGATCGCGGCTCCTCCGCCGAGGAACGGGTCGGCGGGCTCCCGGCCCCGCACGGACTCCTCCCGCAGCAGCCGCCGCCGGTTGCGCCGGTTCTCGAGCGCGCGCTGGAGGACGAGGAGGAGCGCCGCCCGGTTGATCGGTTCGATCAGGAACTGGTCCGCTCCCTCCTCGAGGGCCTTCGCCGCGAGGTCGAGCTCGTCGGGCCGCGCGAGGACGATGCAGGGGATGCCCGCGCCGACCTCCCGCGCGAGGGGAAGCAGTTCGAGCGCGCCTCCATCGCCCAGCCGGCACCGCGCGATGACCGCGGCGGGCCGGGAGGATCGCAGACGGTCGAGTGCGGCGCGGCAGGTGTCGGCCTGTTCGACGTCGTAGCCGTCCGCCGTCAGAACCTTCTGAAGGCCCCGCCGCGCGTCTCCGTCCTCGCCGACGAGGAGGACTGTCTGCCTGAGCGCCAAGGGTTTCCGAGCTCCCGCCTCGAGAGCCGCATTCTACGTCCCGCCGGGCCATAAGATCCGCCCGGGGAGCCGCGAGCGCCGATGTCCGAGCCTGGGGAGGTACCGATGGATCTGAAAACGCTGCAGAAACCGCTGAAGGATCGCTACCGCGCAGACCCCTCCGCCTCCAGGATCACGCTGCGCGCGGAGGGCAGCTCGGCGGCCGGCTCGGCCGGTGTGCCGGTTTCCTGCTCGGTGGACATCGGCCGCGCGGCCTACGAGGCCCAGGCGCACGCGGGAGTGGGCGGGCCCGGGACGGCCGGATGCTCGGGCGATCTGCTTCTGGGAGCGCTCGCGGCGTGCGCCCAGATCACCTGCCAGATGGTGGCGGCGGCCATGGGGATTCCGACTCGGGAGATCCGAGTGTCCGTGGAGGGGAGCCTCGACCTGCGCGGCACGCTCGGCCTGTCGCGGGAGGTGCCGGTCGGCTTCGAGGAGATCCGGGTGCGTGTCGCGCTGGACGCGCCCGACGCGACGGCGGAGCAGCTCGCGGCGCTGCACGCGAAGACCGAGCAGTACTGCGTCGTCATGCAGACTCTGCGGACCCCTCCGCCGATCAGGGTGGACTGGATCTAGGGGTCGGCCGGGGTCGGCCGGACGGTCCGCTTTAGGTGCAACACGTGGTGCATGCCGCCTGAGCCCCAGCCTGCGTTGATCGGAAGGGTTTCGTCTTGACGGTTCCGGACACGCTCTGCTAGCGTCCGGCAACAAATGTTGTACCAGGTCCGCAGCCCGCGGGCACTCGACGCGGGGCGGCGCGCCGCGCCGGAGACTCGTCCTTGAGCCCGGACCTCGCCGTGACGGCCTCGGCGCCGCTCCGGGTCCACGCCGTCGAGATTCGTCTTCTGCGGCTCGACCTCGTCGAACCCTTCGAGACGAGCTTCGGGAGGGTCGGCTCGCGCCTGATCGTCCTCGTGAAGCTCGAGGGCGAAGGCCTGGAAGGCTGGGGAGAGATCGTCGCCGGCGAGCGCCCGCTCTACAGCTACGAGACCGTCGGCACCGCCCTGCACGTCGTCCGCGAGTACTTCGCACCGGCCCTCCTGCGCGCACCGCTCTCCGGCCTCGCGGAGCTCGCGCAACGTCTCTCCGTCTACCGCGGGCACCCGATGGCCCGCGCCGGCCTCGAGCTCGCGTTCGTGGACCTCCTGGCGCGCTCGCGCGGAGAGTCCGTCGCGAGCGTTCTCGGCGGAGTGCGCGAGCGGATCGCGGCGGGCGTCAGCCTGGGAATCCAGAGCCGGGTGGCGGATCTCCTCGAGCGCATCGAGCGCTACCTGGGCCTCGGCTATCGGCGGATCAAGCTCAAGATCAAGCCGGGCTGGGACGTGGACGTCGTCGCGGAGGTGCGGCGGCGCTTTCCGGGAATCCCGCTCTCGGTGGACGCCAACGCGGCGTACACGCTGGCCGATCGGGACCACCTGAAGAGGCTCGACGGCTTCTCGCTCCTCATGATCGAGCAGCCGCTCGATCACGACGACCTCCTGGATCACGCGGAGCTCCAGCGGACGCTCGAAACGGTCCTCTGCCTCGACGAGAGCATCTCGGGCGTGCGCGCGGCGCGGCAGGCGATCGCTCTCGGAAGCTGCGGCATCGTCAACCTGAAGGTAGGCCGGGTCGGCGGTTACGCGGAGGCGCTGGCCATCCACGAGCTCTGTCTTTCACGGGGCGTTCCGCTCTGGTGCGGCGGCATGCTCGAATCGGGCGTCGGCCGCGCCCACAACATCGCGCTCGCGAGCCTTCCCGGCTTCACGATGCCGGGCGACATCTCCGCCAGCCGCCGCTACTTCGCCCGGGACATCATCATCCCCGAGGTCGAGGTCAGCGCGGACGGGATGGTGGAGGTGCCGCGCGGCGCCGGCCTGGGGTTCGAGGTCGACCGGGACTCTGTGGCCGCCGCGACCGAGTCCGTCGAGCGCTTCACGTTGCGCGGCGAGACCGTCGCGGTGTCGTGAGATTCTACGCGGGCTCGGGACACCGCTCGGGCGGCGACCCGGGCGGAGGGGATCGAAATGCCGACACGCACCGCGATCGAGCAGCGGCTGTCCGACGCGCAGGTTCGGCTCAACCCGCGGCGGCGCCGGATCATCCAGGCGGTTCTCGAGAACCCGGACGAGACCTTCTTCCTCTCCTCGCGCGCGCTGGCACGCCGGTACCGCGTCGATCCCGCGACCATCGTGCGCACCATCCAGGTGCTCGGCTATCGCCAGTACGCCGACTTCCTGAAGGACCTGCGGGAGCACTTCATCCAGCGGGTCACGCCGTACCGGATCGTCGAGGCCACGGCGCGGGAGAAGCGCAGCGTCGCCGACCACGTGCGCCACAGCCTGGAACGGGACCTGCTCAACCTGGACGCCGTGCGATCGGGGCTCGACCCGACGCGAGCGGTGGACCTCGCGCGGCGGATCCACAGGGCCCGTTCCGTGCTCGTCGTGGGCGTGGACCTCGCGGCCTCGCTCGCGTGGTTCTTCGCGTACGGGATGGACGCGCTCGGCTTCCAGGCCGAGGCGCCCGTGGGCAGCGCCGGAATCCTGCAGCACAAGGTCCGAGCCCTCACGGAGCGCGACCTCGTCATCGCGATCAGCTTCGGGCGCTGCCTCCGCGTGACGATCGACGCCGCGCTGGAGGCGAAATCCCGCGGCATCCCGACCTTCGGCATCACCGACAGCGACACGACGCCGATCGCGCGCACCTGCGACGCCTATCTCCTGGCTCCCATCTCGGCGTCGACGCTCTCCGGGTCCTACGCGGCGCCGATGGCGGTGCTGAACGCCGTCCTCGTGGCCTGCGCGCAGCTGAAGCCGCGGCGATCCCTCGCTCTGCTGCGGCGAACCGAGAAGGAATACCTGTCGGGGCCGCGCTGGTACGACCAGGCGCCCGACGACGAGGCCTCGAGCCGGACGCGGCCGCGGAAGCACTGACGTGAGGCCGCGAGACTGGCTCGAGCGCTTCGCGGCGCGCGGAGAGGGGCTCGCCGCGGACCTGGAGGCCCTCGTCCTGCAGGAGAGCCCTTCGGACGACGCCGCGCGCGTCTCCTCGCTCGCCCGCTGGGTGCGCGACCGGCTGCGGGGCGCGGGTGTGCGGGCGGAGACGCGCCCGTGCGCCAGCCGCGGAGACGCGCTCGTCGCGCGTGCGGGCGCCGGGAGCGGAGGCGCGTTGATCCTGGGGCACCTCGACACGGTTTGGGCCACCGGAACGTTGAGGGACTTTCCGTTTCGCGTCGACGGAGATCTCGCCGGCGGTCCCGGGGTGTTCGACATGAAGGCCGGGATCGCCGTGGCGATGGCCGTGCTCTCCGAGCTCGCCGCCCAGGGAGCCGGCGAGGCCTCGCTGCTGCTCGTGCCGGACGAGGAAGTCGGCAGCGCGGCGTCGCGCCCGATGATCCTGGAGCTCGCCGAGCGCCATCGCTGCGTCCTCGTCCTGGAGCCCTCGCTCGACGGGGCCGCCAAGATCGCGCGCAAGGGCCATGGGATGCTGCGGCTGAGCTTCCGCGGCAAGGCGGCACACGCCGGCCTCGAGCCCGAGCGCGGCGCGTCGGCCCTCGCGGAGCTGGCCCGCTGCGTCCTCTACCTCGAGGCGCTCTCCGACGCCGCGCGCGGGACCACCGTCGCCGCCACGGTCGCGCAGAGCGGCTCGCGGACCAACGTCATCCCGGAATCCGGTGAGCTCTTCGTCGACGCGCGCGTGTGGACGGCGGAAGAAGGCGAGCGCGTCGAGCGGGCGATTCGCGCGTACCGACCATCGGACGAGCGCGTCGAGGTCGAGGTGGAGGGGGGCGTCGATCGCCCGCCGCTCGAGCCGACCCCCGCGTCCCTCGCGCTCTACGACCGCGCGCGGCGCTATGCCGACGACCTCGGATTTCCGCTCGAGGCGGCGCGCGTCGGGGGCGCCTCGGACGGCAACTTCACCGCCGCGGCCGGCATTCCGACGCTCGACGGCCTCGGGCCGAGGGGCGGCGGCGCCCACGCCCGCGACGAGTTCGTGGCGCTCTCGGATCTCCCGGCGCGCGCAGCGCTCGTCGCGTCTCTCGTGGCGGACGTGTGAGCCGTATCGTCGTCCGCGAGCTGAGAGACCTCGCGGATTACGTCGCGGCGCAGCGCGTCGCGCAGCGGGTCTGGAAGATGGAGGAGCTGCAGGTCCCATCGACCTTCGACCTGCAGGTCGCCGGGCACATCGGCGGAATGACCGCGGGAGCCTTCTGCGACGGCGTGCTCGCGGGCTTCGTCCACGGATTCCCTCGGACCGATCTCGGGAGGCCCTGTCATCACTCGCACCTCCTGGCGGTGCTCCCGAAGTTCCGCGGACGCGGCCTGTCCGTCCGGCTCAAGCTCTTTCAGCGCCGCTGGTGCCTCGCGCGCGGGATCCGGCTCGTCACATGGACCTACGACCCGCTCCTCGTGGCCAACGCCCGGCTGAACCTGGTTCGCCTCCGCGCGCGCGCGCGGATCTATCTGCGGAACGTGTACGGAAAGCTCGGCGGCCTCTACGGTCCGTTGCCGACCGATCGCTTCGAGGTGTTCTGGAACCTCGGGTCGGCCGCCGTGGGGAAGGTCGCGAAGTCCGCGAGGTCCGCGCATGACGGCGCTCTCGAGCCGGGCGATGGGGAGCGCCTTCCGCGCGCCACGCCGCGCCTTCTTCCGCGCGCCGATCGCCTCGCGGTCGAGATCCCGGCCGGCGCACCGGCCCTGTTCACCGACGACCCACCGGCCGCGCTGCGGGCCCGGCTGCGGCTGCGCCGCGTCGCGGAAGCGCTCTTCGACCGTGGCTACGAGGCCGTGGCGCTGGTGCCGAGCTGCGAAACAGCGGCGCTCTACGTTTTTGAACGTGAGCGCTGAGGGCTCTTTCGAAACTTGAGGACTTAAGGCTCCTTCGAGCGCTGAAGGCTCCGTCGAGCGCTGAAGGCTCCGTCGAGTGCTGAAGGCTCCGTCGAACGCTGAAGGCTCCGAGCGCCGAGGGCGGCGAGCGGCCGCCGCTCGCGCGCTGCAATACTTGATGCGTACGGCCCCGAAAACCCTCGGTTTTGAACGCCCTCTTGCCGCATTTAGGTCCGTCAGTCCGCGTATTGACACGGTGGCAACGGATGATGCATTCTCCGCGCAATATTGGGTGGGCCGTTCCGAAGTACGGGCGAACCCGTGCCGGGCGGGGAGGAGGTTTCATGGGCCGGTTTCCAAGAATCTCGGGAGTGGCGCTTGGAGTCGTCGCGTTGCTCCTCGCGTCGAGCCTCGCGGCGCAGGACGTCGGGGGCACCATCTTCGGCCGGGTCGGCGACGAGTCGGGCAAGGCGCTCGCCTCCGCGAGGGTGTCCGCGCGCAACGTGAACACCGGCCTGACGCGCGTGTCGCCCACGGACGCGGCGGGGTTGTACCGGTTGGTCGCACTGCCCGTCGGGACGTACGAGATCACGATCGTAGCCGCCGGGTTCGCCACCGAGGTGCGGACGGGCGTGCGCGTGATGATCGGCCAGCAGTCCGAGCTCAACTTCGCGCTGAAGGTCGCCGGCGTGGCCGAGACCGTGTCGGTCAGCGGTGAGGCTCCGATTGTCGAGTCGACGAAGAGCGCCATCGGCGCGAACATCACGACCCGGCAGATCGACGAGCTGCCGCTGACGGACCGGAACTTCAGGAGCCTCGTCTTCCTGGCGCCCGGCATCACGCAGAGCGTGACCGAGACGACCAACATCTCGGCCGCCGGCAGCAACGGAAGCGCCAACACCTTCCTGATCGACGGCGTGAGCAACGACCAGGACGCGCTCGGCGACATCCGCGGCGACTACTCCCCGGACGCCATCGGCGAGTTCGAGGTGCTGTCGAGCCAGTACGCCGCCGAGTACGGCCAGGCGTCGGGCGCGATCGTCAACGTCGTCACGCGCTCGGGAACCAACGACTTCCACGCACGGGCCGCGGGCTACTACCGCGCCGACGGCCTCGCGGCGACCGATCCGTTCGCCCAGAAAGACATCAACACCGGTGAGAGGGAGAAGACGCCGTTTACCCAGTGGGTCATGAGCCTCTCGGCGGGCGGCCCGATCGTCAAGGACAGGGCCTTCTTCTTCGGATCCTACGAGCAGACCTGGCGCGACGAGACCGCGGTCGTCGGCATCGACCCGGCGCTCCTCGAGTCGCTCGGGCTCCCGACGGACACGGCCGTTCCCCGCTCCGTCAGGGAACCGCGCGTCGTCGCGAAGTTTGACTTCCACCTCACGAACAGCAATTCGCTCATGGCGCGCTTCCGGTACGACGAGCCGAAGACGACCAACGACGAGGTCGGACTGATCGCCGCGGGAGCCGTCGTGACGAGCCAGGCCGGCTTCACGCTGGACACCACGAACACCGACTACGTCGCGTCGGACTCCTGGGTGATCACACCCAACACGTTGAACGAGGCCCGTTTCCAGTTCGCCCGTCAGGACAACGACGCGCTCCAGCAGAACTGCCCGGGCTGCGCATTCATCCAGCGTCCTTCGGTGATCTCGGGAAAGCTTCCGAACATGCCGCAGAGCTTCCGCGAGGATCGCTACCAGTTCCTGGACACGGCGAGTTTCACCCTGGGCGGCGGCGATCACTTCGTCAAGGCCGGCTTCGACTACAGCCGCGTCAACATCGACGCGTTCGTTCCGCAGAACTTCGACGGCGCTTTCATCTTCACAACCGATACGCCGTTCAATCCGAATGACCAGACGACCTATCCCTTCATCTACCAGGTCGGCTCCGGCGACCCGAACATCGCCCTCCGAAACAACATCGTGGGGCTCTTCGTCCAGGACCAGTGGCGGGCCGCGTGCAACCTCACGTTCAACATCGGCCTGCGCTGGGACTACGAGGACCAGGTCTACACGAAGCACGATTGGAACAACTTCGGTCCGCGCATCCACTTCGCGTGGGACCCCTTCTACGACGGCAAGACGTCGGTGCGGGGCGGCTTCGGCACTTACTACGACCAGGTCCTTCTGAACGTGCCGCTGCTCGCCACGATCTTCGAGCCGGGCCGCTTCAACTTCCAGACGATCCTGTTCCCCGGCTATCCGGATCCCCTCGTGGGCGGTGCGCAGATCCCCATCCCGCTTCCGCCCAACATCTCGATCCTCGACCGCAACAACCAGACTCCCTACAAGAACGTCGGCAGCCTCGGCATCCAGCGCGAGCTCCTGCCCGACATGGCGGTGAGCGCCGACCTCGTCTACGCGCGCTCGTACCACCTGCTGATGCTGCGCGACAACAACGCGCCGACCCAGGGCGTCTATCCCGATCCCAATATCGGCGTCGCCTACGAGCCGCAGACGCGCGGCCGGGGCGAGTACATGGCCTTCCAGCTGGGCGTCACGAAGCGCTTCGGGCAGTCCCTCGGCGCCCAGCTCGCCTACACGCTCGCGCGAAACCGGGACAACACCGACGGCTCGCAGTACACGCCGAGCGACAACTTCAACATCGACCTCGACTACGGTCCGAGCAGCAACGACATCCGCCACACCCTGAATGCGGCGATCGACTGGAGAGGCCCGTGGGGGATCGAGATCGGGACGAGCGGGAGCCTGCTCTCGTCGCCGCCGTTCAACATCATCACGGGAAACGACGACAACGGGGACACGTACGTCAGCGACCGGCCGGATGACTCCAAGCGCAACTCCGGCCGCGGCGCGACGCTCTGGACCGTGAACCTGCGCCTCGCGAAGACGATCGCCCTCGGCCCGACGAGCCTCCAGCTCGTCATGGAAGCGTTCAACGTGTTCAACCACACCAACCCGACTGGCTACATCGGCAACATGCAGTCGTCGAACTTCGGCAGACCCACGGCCAGCGCGCCGGGAGCGTTCGGGCCTCGTCAGATACAGTTCGGCATCCGCCTCGACCTGTAAGCCTTAAAGGAAGACAACCGATGAGATCTCTCGCCAGGGCCGCCCTCCTCGGCGCGCTGCTTCCGTTCGTCGCCGCATCGCTCCTTGCTCAGGGGCCCGCGCCGAAATCCCCCGCGGCGAAGAAGCCTTCGGCCGCTCCGGCGCCCGCCGCCGCGCCCGCTCCCGCTCCCGAGGCCGGCCCTCAAACGCCCGCCATGACCGCGGCCGACGTCGCGGCCTTCCTCGACGGGCTCGTGCCGGCGCAGATCGGTCCGGCCGACGTCGCGGGCGCGGTCGTCGTCGTGGTCAAGGACGGAAAGGTGCTCTACGGGAGCGGCTACGGCTTTTCGGACGTCGAGAAGCGCACGCCCGTCGTCGTGGGAGACCACGCTCTTCCGCCCGGGCTCGATCTCCAAGCTCTTCACCTGGACCTCGGTCATGCAGCAGGTCGAGAAGGGCAAGCTCGACCTGGATGCAGACGTCAACAAGTACCTCGACTTCCAGGTCCCGGAGGCGTTCGGCAAGCCGATCACGCTCCGCGACATCATGACGCACACGGCCGGCTACGAGGACTACGCCAAGGACCTCATCGTCGCCGACGCGAGCCTCCTGGTTCCCCTCGGACAACACCTCCGGACGCACCAGCCGGAGCGCATCTTCCCGCCCGGATCGACCCCCGCGTACTCCAACTACGCGACGTCGATGGCGGGCTACATCGTGGAGCGCGTCTCCGGCAAGCCGTTCGCGGAGTACGTCGAGCAGCACATCCTGGGGCCCCTCGGGATGGCGCACTCGACGTTCCGCCAGCCGCTTCCCAAGGAGCTCGAGCCGCTGATGTCGAAGGGCTACAAGGTCGCCTCGGACAAGGCGCAGCCCTTCGAGATCGTGGTCCCGTCGCCCGCCGGCGCGCTCTCCGCGTCGGCCGCCGACATGGCGCGCTTCATGATCGCGCACCTGCAGGACGGCACCTACGAGGGGGCGCAGATCCTCCAGCCCGAGACCGCGAAGCTCATGCACGCGCGCCAACGCGGGAAGTCGCCCGAGACGGACGGCATGGCGCTCGGCTTCTACGAGGAGTCGCGCAACGGCCACCGGATCATCGGCCACGGCGGCGACACCAACTGGTTTCACAGCGACCTGCACCTGATTCCCGACGCGAACGTCGGCTTCTTCGTCTCCTACAACAGCGGCGGCAACGGCAAGGGCTCCGGCCGGACGCTCCTCTGGGAACGGTTCCTGGATCGCTACTTCCCGTACACGCCGCCGGCCGTGACGCGTTCCGCGGACGCGGCCGAGCAGGGCCGCCGCGTCGCCGGCAACTATCTCGTGAGCCGCCGCGACGACCGGAAGTTCCTCCGGCTCCTCTATCTCCTGGAGCAGACCAAGGTCTACCCGTCCCCCACCGACGCGGGGACGATCGAGATCTCCGCGCTCACCGGCTTCAACCAGAAGCCGAAGAGGTGGGAGCCGATCGGCAACGGCGTCTTCCGGGAGGTCCACGGCCAGGAGAAGGTGGTCTTCCAGAAGGATCCGCTCGGGCGCGCCGAGCTCGTGACGGAGTATCCGTTCTTCGACTTCTTCCGGCCGCCGGCCTATCTCGACGCGAAGCTCGTCCTGCCGGCCGCGATCGTGAGCCTCTGCATCCTCGTGCTCGCCCTGATCCTGTGGCCCGTGGGCGCGCTGGTGCGCCGGCACTACGCGCGGCGGCTCGACCTGCCGCCCGGCGAGCGCCGCCTCCGCCTCTGGACCCGCCTCGTGCTGCTCCTCGATGCGGTGATGATCGCGGGGTACGCGATCGTCGTCATCAAGGGACTCTCGGACCTCGACCTCCTGACCGCGAAGCTGGACCCCTGGCTCCACGTCCTGCAGGCGCTCGCGGCGCTCGCCCTGGTGGGCACGCTGGTCGCGCTCGTCAATGCCGTCCTCGCCTGGGGCAGCGCGCACCGCGGCGTGTGGAGCAAGCTTGGGGAGACTCTGATCTTCCTCTCCTGCGTCGGCCTCGCGTGGCTCATCCTGGCGGGCCGCCTCCTCCACGTGGGACCCTCGTACTGATGCGCGCAAGATCCCTCGCGGCGTCTTTTCTGGCGGCCGCCGCCGCACTGTTCGCCCTTCGGGGCGCACTCTCCGCAGCCACGGGCGCAGCCTCCGCCGCCGAGCCCGCGCCCGCCTACGACGTCGTGATCCGCGGCGGCACGGTGTACGACGGAACGGGAACGGAGGGCCGCCGCGCCGACGTCGGCATTCGGGGCGACCGGATCGAGGCGGTCGGCGACCTCTCGAAGGCCTCCGCGGGGAAAACGGTCGACGCGGCGGGACTCGCCGTGGCCCCCGGGTTCATCAACATGCTCTCCTGGTCGACCGACTCGCTGATCGTCGACGGCCGCTCGCAGAGCGAGCTGCGCCAGGGAGTGACGACGCAGATCTTCGGCGAGGGCTTCTCGATGGGGCCGCTGAACGACAAGCTCCGGAAGTTCCTCGAGTCGCAGCAGTCCGACTTCCACTACGAGATGCCGTGGACGACACTCGCCGAGTACCTCGCCTTCCTGGAGAAGCGGGGGATTTCCCAGAACGTCGCATCCTACGTCGGAGCGACGACGCTGCGCGCCTACGTCATCGGCTTCGACAAGCGCGCGCCGACGGCGGCGGAGCTCGACACGATGCGGGACCTCGTCCGCAAGGAGATGGAGGCGGGCGCCCTCGGCATCGGGTCGTCGCTCATCTACGCGCCCGCCAACTACGCGTCGACCGAGGAGCTGATCGAGCTCTGCAAGGTCGCCGCGAAATACAAGGGCAAGTACATCTCCCACATGCGCAGCGAGGGTGACGCGCTGCTCGAGGCGGTGGACGAGCTCATCCGGATCAGCCGCGAGGCGGGACTGCCGGCGGAGATCTACCACCTGAAGGCCGCGGGCGAGAAGAACTGGCCCAAGATGGACCAGGTGATCGCCAGGGTCGAGGCCGCGCGCCGCGAGGGCCTCAAGATCACGGCGGACATGTACACGTACACGGCGGGGGCGACGTCGCTCGACGCCTGCGTTCCGCCGTGGGCGCACGACGGAGGGCAGGAGGCGCTGGTCAAGCGCATCCAGGACCCGGCGACGCGCGCCAAGATCGCCGCGCAGATGCACGAGCCCGGAAAGGACTGGGAGAACCTCTGCCTGCTGACCGGCTCTCCCGACCGCGTCCTGCTCGTGGGGTTCGGTCCGGAGGCGATGAAGCCGCTGACGGGCAAGACGCTCGCCGAGGTGGCGAAGATGCGGGGCAAGGACTGGGTCGACGCCGCGCTCGACCTCCTCGTCGAGTCCGACGTGTCGATCGGGTCGATCTTCTTCCTCATGTCGGAGGACAACGTCAAGAAACAGATCCGGCTGCCCTGGGTCTCGTTCGGCTCGGACGCCGGATCGGAGGCGCCCGAGGGCGTCTTCCTGAAGTCCCAGCCGCACCCGCGCGCCTACGGGAACTTCGCCAACGTGCTCGGCAAGTACGTCCGCGAAGAGAAGGCGCTCACCCTGACCGATGCGATCCGCAAGCTCTCGAGCCTGCCCGCGACGAACCTCGGGCTCGACCACCGCGGCTTCCTGATGCAGGGCATGTACGCCGACGTCGTCGTCTTCGACCCCGCCACGATCGCCGCGAAGGCGACCTACGAGAAGCCGCAGCAGTACGCCGTGGGAGTCCGCGACGTGTTCGTCAACGGCGTCCACGTCCTGAAGGGCGGCGAGCCCACGGGGTCCCCGGCCGGCCGCGCGCTCAAGGGTCCCGGCGCGGTCGCCGCTTCGAAGTAGTCGAGGAGTCGTCGTAGGGGAGGGGCTCGCCCCCTCCCGCTCCGAGACGGGCGGCTGCGAGCCCCGAAGGCAAGCCCCCGGCCGCCGCCCCTACGCAGACACGGTACGGAGAAGCGCTATTTGCTGATCCCCATCTGCGTCAGTTCGAACGCGTAGTCGAACGCGAGCTCGTGCAGCCGGTCGTAGCGGCCAGACGAGCCGCCGTGGCCGCCCGCCATGTTGATCTTGAAGATGAGCGGGTTCTGGTCGGTCTTGAGCGTCCGCAGCTTGGCGACGTACTTGGCCGGCTCCCAGTACATGACCTGCGAGTCGTCGAACGACGTCTTGACCAGCATCGCGGGATACGCCTTCGCCTCGAGGTTGTCGTAGGGGCTGTACGACTTCATGTAGACGTACTGCTCCTTGATCTTCGGGTTGCCCCACTCCTCGAACTCGCCGACGGTCAGCGGCAGGGACTCGTCGAGCATGGTGTTGATCACGTCGACGAAGGGCACGCGCGCGACGACGGCCTTGAAGAGGTCCGGCCGCATGTTCGTGACCGCGCCCATCAGCAGCCCGCCGGCGCTGCCGCCCTCGATGACGAGGCGGTCCTTCGAGGTGTACTTGTCCGCGATGACCGCCTCGGCGCAGGCGATGAAGTCGGTGAAGGTGTTCTTCTTGTTGAACATCTTTCCCTGGTCGTGCCACTTCTTGCCGAGGTCGCCGCCGCCGCGGATATGGCCGATGGCGTAGACGACACCGCGATCGAGCAGGCTGACCACGGTGGAGTCGAAGCCCGCGTCGTTCGGCGCGCCGTAGGAGCCGTAGGCCGTGAGCAGCATCGGGGCCTTGCCGTCGGCGACGAAGCCCTTCTTGTAGACGAGCGAGATCGGGACCCTCGTCCCGTCGGAGGCCGTCGCGTAGCGCCGCTCCGAGGTGTAGAGGTCGGGGTTGTAGCCGCCCAGGACCTCCTGCCGCTTCAGGAGCTTGCGCTCCTTCGTCGCCATGTCGAAGTCGTAGACCGACGGCGGCGTCGTGTAGGACTCGAACTCGAAGCGCAGGACGCCCGTGTCGAACTCGCGGTTGGGGCCCGGGCCGGCGGAGTAGATCGCCTCCGGGAAGTCGATGCGGTAGTCGGGCCCGCCCTTCTCGCCGATGATCCGGATGCGCGGCAGCGCGTCCTCGCGCTCGTAGAGCACGGTCCAATTCTTGAACGTGTCGAAGTCCTCGAGCATCACGTCGTCGCGGTGCGCGATGAGCTCCTTCCAGTTCTCGCGGCCGGGAGCGGAGACCGGAGCCATCACGAGCCGGTTGTTGCGGCCCTTGTCGTTGGTCAGGATGAAGAAGCGGTCTCCCCGCTGGTCCACCGAGTACTCGTGCTCGACCTCGCGCGGAGCGATCATCTTCAACTCCGCCGTGGGGGTCGCCGCGGGGATGAATCGCCACTCCGAGCTCGTGTGGCTGCCGACCGGGAACATGAGGTACTCGCCGCTGCGCGAGCGGAACACGCCGACACGGAATCGCTCGTCCTTCTCCTCGTAGAGCAGCGCGTCCTTCGCGGTGTCCGTTCCGAGCGTGTGGCGGAAGAGCTTGAACGGCCGCTTCGCCATGTCCGTCGTCGCGTAGAAGAGGGTCTTGTTGTCCGGCGCCCAGGCCACCGACGTCACCCGCTCGACGTTCTCGGTGAGCAGCTTGCCCGTCGCCATGTCCTTGACGTGGAGGGTGTAGTCGCGGAAGCCCGTGTTGTCGGTGGTGTAGGCGAGGAGCTTGCCATCGTCGGTGAAGACGCGCGCCTGCACGTTCATGAAGCGCTCGCCCTTCGCGAGCTCGTTGACGTCGAGGTAGACCTCCTCGGGCGCTTCGAGCGAACCCTTCTTGCGGCACCAGATCGGGTACTGCTTCCCCTTCTCGGTGCGCGAGTAGTAGTACCAGCCGCGGTCGCGGTAGGGGACCGAGAGGTCGGTCTCCTTGATGCGGCCGAGCATCTCGTCGTAGAGCGTCTTCTGGAGCGCCTCGGTCGGCTTCATGAACTCGGCGGTGTATGCGTTCTCCTTCTCGAGGTACGCCTTGACCTCCGGGTTGTCGCGCTCCCGCGAGCCAGAAGTAATCGTCCTGGAGCTGGTCGCCGTGCAACGTCTGCATGTGTGTGGCCTTCTTGGCGGCCGGCGGCGTGACCGCCGGCGTAGCGATGGTGACGGCCAGGGCGAGCGCCCAGGCCCCCTGGGTGGATCCCTTACTCATGCTCATGGAGTCGCCCCTCCCTTCCCCTTGTCCTTCGCGGCGTTCGCGAAATCTCCCGCCTTGACGATCGTCATCTTCGAGGGATCCAGGTACTTGCGCATCGCGGACGCGATCTGCTCGGCGGTCAACGACGAGACCTTCTTCTCGAAGTCCGCGTCCCAGGCGAGCGTCCGCTTCAGGTACAGGTCGGTGGCCAGCGTCCGGGCCAGCGCGGAGTCCTGGGCGCGCGTGACCTGGCGCGACTGCAGCCAGCCGGACTTGGCCTCGGCGATCTCCTTCGCGTCGAAGCCGTCCTTGAGCACGCGGCCGAGCTCCTCGAGGAACGCCGCCTCGAGCTTTGCCTCGTTCTGCGGCGCGTAGATCGCGAAGGTCGTGAAGGCGCCCGACTTGTCGAGCGGCGACGCCGCGAGCTGCGAGCCGACGCCATAGGAGAGCCCGTCCTTCTGGCGGATGCGGACCGCCAGCCGGGAGTTCAGGAACCCGCCTCCGAGCATGTAATTGCCGAGGACCAGGGCGGGGTAGTCAGGGTCGTCGTCGCGCAGCGCCAGGTTCTGGCCCGCGATGAAGAAGGCGTTCGCCTTGTCGGGCGTCTCCAGGCCCTGGTTGAGCGGCGGGACGTCCTGGTAGAGGTTCGGCACCCGGGCGTAGGGCGCCGGGCTCTTCCAGTCGCCGAAGAGCTCGCCGATCAGCTTCCCGATCTCGCCCTCGTCGAAGTCGCCCACGACCGCGAGCTGCGCGTTGGAGGAGCCGAAGTAGCCCCCATAGAACTTCTTCGCGTCTTCCAGCGTCGCGGCCTTGTAGTTCGCGATCTCCTCGTCGAAGGTCTCCGTGTAGCGCACGTCGTCCTTCGGGTACGGGTTCATGTGCCGCTGGTAGAGGTTGGGCGCGAGCGCGTCGGGCTCGCTCCTCTGCTGCTCGATCGTCGCCAGGTTCTCCTGCTGGAGCTCGTCGAACTCCTTGGCGGGAAACGCAGGCTCGCGCAGGATCTCGGCGGCGAGACGGAGAACCTGAGGCAGGTTCCCGCGGATCGTCTCCACCGAGAGCGACGCCTGCGTCGGGCCTCCGCCCACGATCATCCGCGCCTTCAGGCGATCGAGCTCGTCCTTGATCTGCTGGCGCGTGTGCTTGGCTGGTTCCGCGCATGAGCATGTCCGCCGCCAGGTCCGCCGCCGTGGACTTGCCGACCAGGCTCTTCTCGTCGCCGAACCGCAGGGTGATCGTCGTGACGACGGTCCCGCCGCGGGTCTTCTTCGACAGCAGCGCGACCTGGGCGCCGTTGCCGAGCGTGGAGCGCTTCGTGCGCGATTCGATGTTGGCGGGCGAGGAATCGAACGCCTCTCCCGCCGCGATCGCCGCGTCGCCCTTGTAGTCCTTGACGGCGTCCGCCGCGAGCACGGGCGGCGGGATCTCGGAGCGGTCGGGTTTGGGCGTCGGAAGGAACACGCCGATCGTGCGGTTGGAGGGCTTCAGGTACGCCGCGGCCGCCTTCTGCACGTCCTCGACGGTGGCCGACCGGACGCGGTCGCGCGTCAGGAAGAAGAGCCGCCAGTCGCCCTGTCCGATGTACTCGGAGAGATTCAGGCCGACCCGGTCCGCGTTGTTGAGCATGAGGTCGACGTTCTTCAGGATCGTCGCGCGGGCGCGGTCGACCTCCTCCTTCGTGACCGGCGCGGCTCCCGCGGCGTCGTCCAGCGTCTTGACCAGCGCCGCCTTCGCGTCCTGGACGTTCTGGTCCTGCCGCACCTCCGCGTTGAACATCAGGAACCCGGGATCGTGCAGCTCCATGAAGTAGCCGCCGACCGACGTCGCCTTCTTCGTCTCGACGAGCGCCTTGTAGAGACGGCCCGACGGCGTGTCGGTCAGGACCTGCGCGAGGAGGTTGACCGCGCCGGCGGAGGGGTCCGTCCCCGACGGCACGTGGTACGCGGCGGCGATCGCCTGGACGTCGCCGACGCGCTGCAGCGTGACGGAGCGCTCGCCGTCCTGCGTGGGATCGAGGGTGTAGAAGGTCGGGATCGGGCGCGTCGGCTTCGGGATCCTGCCGAAGGTCTGGTTGACGAGGGCGAGCGTCTTCGCCTCGTCGAAGCGGCCGGCGACGAGGAGCACGGCGTTGTCGGGCTGGTAGAACGTGCGGTAGAACCCCTGCAGCCGCTCGATGGGGACGTGCTCGAGGTCCGACTTCGCTCCGATCGTCGACTTGCCGTAGTTGTGCCAGAGGAACGCCGTCGAGAGGACGCGCTCCTCCAGGATGCCGGCCGGATCGTTTTCGCCCATCTCGAACTCGTTGCGGACGACCGTCATCTCGGTGTCGAGGTCCTTCTTGGCGACGTACGAGTTCACCATCCGGTCGGCCTCGAGATCGAGCGCCCACTTGAGGTTCTCCTCGCTCGACTGAAACGTCTCGAAGTAGTTGGTCCGGTCGAACCAGGTGGATCCGTTGGGCCTCGCGCCGTGCGCGGTCAGCTCCTGGGGGATGTTCTTGTGGTTGGGCGTGCCCTTGAAGAGCATGTGCTCGAGGAGGTGCGCCATTCCGGTCTCGCCGTAGTTCTCGTTGCGCGAGCCCACCTTGTACGTGACGTTGACCGTGATCGTGGGCTTGGTCGGGTCCGGGAAGAGCAGCACGGTGAGGCCGTTGGCGAGGCGGTACTCGGTAATGCCTTCGACCGACGTGACCCTGACCGGAGCGGCGGCGTGCGAGGCGGCCGCCGCGGGCGCCGCCTTCGGGGCGGTCTTCGGTGCGGGCTTCGGCTTCGCGGGTTGCTGTGACTGAGCGGCGGCCGGGGTCAGGAAGCCGGCGAGGACGAGGACGAGGATCGAGGCAAGGGTCGCCTTGTACGACGCTTTCATGGGTGAGCCTCCGAGAGTCGCCGAGCGCCGCTCCGGCGTCGGCAAAGTCGCAACGCATACTACAGTGGGCCGATTCCACGCAGATCCGGCGGCGGGCGGGCTCCGTACTCGGCGGGAGGCCATCATGAAATCCCCGGCTCGGGGCAAGTTGTTGATCGGTATGCTCTTCGTCGCGGCAACGGCCGCGAGGCCCGGGATCGCCGCGACGGCCGGTGTACGGGTCGAGGTCCCGGCGCAGAAGGCGATCACGTGGGAAGGCTGGTCGGACGCGGCCTTCGACCGCGCCCGCGCCGAGAAGCGGCTCGTCATCCTCGACCTCGTGGCGGTGTGGTGCCACTGGTGCCACGTGATGGAGGAGACGACGTACCAGGATGCCGAGGTGGTCCGGCAGATCCGTGCGCACTTCGTGGCGCTGCGCGTCGATCAGGATTCCCGGCCCGACCTCTCCAACCGCTACGAGGATTACGGCTGGCCGGCGACCGTCATCTTCGACGCGAACGGGAAGGAGCTCGTCAAGTTTGCCGGGTACATCCCGCCGCAGCGGATGCGGGGGCTGCTCGAGGGCGTCGTCGCCGATCCGACGCCGGGGCCCTCGGTCCGTCCGGAGGCGCCGCGCTCCGACTCGCTCGCAGGCACGGCGCTGTCAGAGCGGCAGCGCAAGGATCTGATCGCCCTGCTCTCGCAGCGCTACGACAAGGACCAGGGCGGGTGGGGCTTCTCGAAGAAGTTCCTGGACTTCGACGGCGTCGAGTACGGCCTCGCGCGCGCGGGCGCCGGCTCCCCGAGTGGCGACGCCGATTCCGAGGCTGCGGAGCGGATGGCCCGCGAGACGCTGACCCTCTCGCGCAAGCTCATCGATCCCGTGTGGGGCGGCCTCTACCAGTACTCCGACAGCGGCGACTGGGATCATCCGCACTTCGAGAAGCTCCTGCAGTTCCAGGCGGAGGGGATCCGGCTCTACGCGGCCGCGTACGCGCGGTGGAAGGACGAGCGGGACCTGCAGGCCGCGCGCGACATCCTTCGCTACGTGCGCGCCTTCCTGAAGAGTCCCGAGGGTGCGTTCTACGTCAGCCAGGACGCGGACGTGGTGGCCGGCGAGCACTCGGCCGAGTACTACGCGCTCGACGACGCTGCCCGGCGGCGGCGGGGGATTCCGCGGGTCGACACGCACCTGTATGCACGCGAAAGCGCGTGGATGGTCCGGGCCCTGGTGTCGCTCTACGCGGTGACGAACGAACCGGAGCTGCTCGACGAGGCCGAGACCGCCGCTCGCTGGATCGTGGCGCAGCGAGCTTTGCCGGGCGGCGGATTCCGTCATGACGCGACGTTCCCCGAGCCGTCGTCGTCGACGGGGGGTCCGTACCTCGGCGATTCCGTCGCCGCCGGCCGCGCGTTCCTCGCGCTGTGGGCGGTCACGGGCGACCGCGCGTGGCTCTCCCGCTCGCGCGAGGCGGCGGCCTACGTCGCGAAGACCTTCGCCGCCGAGGGCGACGCCGCCCGGGCGCCCGGCCTCGTCTCGGCCGTCTCGCACAGCCGCTTCGCCCCGCCGCAGCCGCAGCGCGACGAGAACGTGGCGGTCGCCCGCTGGGCCAATCTCCTCTTTCGCCATACCGGCGAGGAGGCCCATCGCCGCCTCGCCGACTCCGCCATGGCCTTCCTCGTGATCCCTGAGATCGCGGAGAAGTTTTCGACGGCGTCGGTCCTCCTGGCGGACGCGGAGCGCTCCTCCGAGCCGCCGCACCTGACCGTCGTGGGCTCGCGCGAAGACGCGGGGACGCGCCGGCTCCTGGCGGCCGCCGTCGGGGATTCCGGCTCCGGCTTCGGTTTCTACAGGCGGGTCGAGCTCTTCGACGAGCGGGACGGCGCCCTGCCGAACCTCGACGTCGAGTTCCCACGGCTCGATCGCCCGGCCGCGTTCGTCTGCGCCAACGGCCGATGCTCGCTGCCAGCGTTCACGCCCGAGGAGCTCCGCAAGCGGATCGCCCGGCTTCAGGCGGCCTCGAACCCTTCGACCCCGTGAAACGGGAGAAAAAGTCGGCGGCGCCATGCGGCCCCCGCCGGAATAGTCTCCGGGGGGCATCGCATGCGGCCCCCGCCTGAGTAGAATCCGACCCTCCGTCCGGGAGAGGGGGAGGGTCTTCGATGAAAAAGCCGTTCCTGCCGGTGGCCGTAGTCCTCGGGCTCTCGGCCTTCGCTGGGGCCTCGGTGGTTCGCGCCCAGCACGGCGCCGATCCCGGGGCCGCGGCCCCCAAGCCGCCGGTGTTGCTCTCGGGCCTCGGCTCGCATCGCCATCCCATCGCGACCTCTTCGCCGGAAGCGCAGAAGTTCTTCGACCAGGGAATGGTGATGCTCTTCGGGTTCAACCACGAGGAGGCGTTCCGTTCCTTCGAGAGGGCGTCGCAGCTCGATCCCAAATCTCCCATGCCGCACTGGGGCATGGCCCTCGCGACGGGCTCGAACTACAACGACCCCGAGCCCGAGACGAGCCGCCTCGAACGCGCGCGCGCCGAGGTCGACAGGGCCCTCGCTCTCGCCGCCTCCGCACCCGAGAACGAGCGCGCGTACGTGCACGCGCTGTCGAAGCGCTACGCAAACGACCCGGCGGCGGCGGACAAGGCCGCGCTGCTGCGCGACTACAACGCGGCGATGCGCGAGCTGTCCCGGAAGTATCCGGACGACCTGGACGCGGCCACGCTCTTCGCGGAGAGCGGCATGAACCTGCGCCCCTGGAAGCTCTACCGTCCGGACGGGACGCCCGAGGAGGGCACCGAGGAGATCGTCGCCGTGCTCGAGTCGGTGTTGAAGCGCGATCCGAGCCATCCGGGCGCCAACCACTTCTACATCCACGCGGTGGAGGCCTCGCGGCATCCGGAGCGCGGGCTGCCGTCCGCCGCGCGCCTCGAGACGCTGGTGCCCTCGGCCGGGCACCTGGTCCACATGCCGTCGCACATCTACATCCGGACGGGCAGCTACCTCGAGGCGGAGAAGAGCAACGCCGCCGCCGCCGAGGCGGACCGCAAGTACATCCGCGAAACGGGGGCGAACGGGATGTACCCGATGATGTACTACACGCACAACGTCCACTTTCAGTCGGCGGCCGCGGCGATGGCCGGCCGCCACGGCGAGGCGAAGAAGGCGGCGGACGTGCTCTTCGCCGACGCGCTCCCCGGCGTGGTCCACGAGCCGATGATGGAGGGCTTGCTGACGCAGCCGCTCTTCGTCGCGCTGAGGTTCCAGAAGTGGGACGACGTGCGCAGGACCGAGGACCCGGGGCCCAGGCTCCCGCTTCTGCGCGCGACCTGGCTCTACGCGCGCGGTCTCGCCGCAGCCGCCGCAAAGGACACCCAGGGCGCCGAGGCGCTGCGCGTGGCGTACGGCATTGCCCGCGACGCCGTGCCGCCGACGCAGATGGCGGGCCCGCAGAACAGCGGGGCGGCGGTGCTCGCCGTGGCGACCGCCGTGCTCGATGCGCGCCTCGCCGAGGCCGCGGGCGACCGCGCGGCGGCCCTGGCGAGCTGGGAGAAGGCCGTCGCCGCCGAGGACGCGCTGGCCTACGACGAGCCGCCCGCCTGGTACTACCCGGTCCGCGAGTCGCACGGCGCGGCGCTCCTTCGGGCCGCGCGGGCCGCCGAGGCCGAGAAGGTCTTCCGCGCCGATCTCGACCGCAATCCCCGCAACCCGCGCTCCCTCCTGGGGCTCGCCGAGAGTCTCCAGGCCCAGGGCAAGACCGCCGACGCTGCCTTCGCCCGCGCCCAGTTCGACACGGCCGCCAAGGACGCCGACGTCCCCCTCCGGATCGAGGACCTCTGATCTCCGTCGGGAACACGGGGTAGGACGGGGTGATCGGGGACAACGCCGTCACCGCGGCGCTCGCGCAGCTCGCCCGGCTGATCCGGCGGCGCCGCTACGCCGTCCTGGCGGTGTGGGCGATCGCCGTGGCGCTTCTCGTGCCGCAGGCCTGCACGGTCGGCAACCGGCTCGAGGCCGCGGTGCGCATGGACGGCTCTCCGGCCGCACGCGTCGACGCGGCGCTGGCGCGCGACTTCCATTCGCGCTTCGTCCACCGGCTGGTGCTGGTCCTCCGCGGGCTTCCGGGCCCCGATCTCCCGGAGGGCCGCGAGGCGCTCTCCGAGATCGTCGCCGCGGTGCGCGCCGTGCCCGGCGTCGCGGGAGCGCTCTCCTACCTGGATTCCAAAGACGAGATCTTCCTGGGCCGGGAGGGAAGCTTCCTCGTCGTCGGGCTCGACGCGCGCGACGTGGGGCCCGAGGCGCGGATGGCGCCGCTGCGCGAGGCGTCCCGCGCGGTCTCCGCGCGGCTCGCCGGCCGGTTCCCTCAGGTGACGCTGCTCTGGACGGGCGAGATCCCGCTCAACCTGGACGTCCGGCAGGCCTCCTCCGATGACGCGCGCTCGGCCGAACGCCGCGCCCTTCCGATCGCGCTTCTCCTGCTGCTCGCGGCGTTCGGCTCCGTGGTCGCCGCAATCCTGCCGGTCGCCGTGGGCGTCCTCGGCGTCCTCCTGACCCTGGGCGTCGCCGCCCTCGCGGCGCGCTGGTTTCATCTGTCGATCTTCGTGCAGAACATCGCGTCGATGATCGGTCTCGGGATCGGGATCGACTACGCGCTCCTGATGGTCAGCCGGTTCCGCGAATCGCTCGCCCGCAAGCACTCGCCCGGGCTCGCCATGGAGGACAGCTGCCCGCGGGCCGGCCAGACGCTCCTTCTCTCGGCGCTGCCCGTGGGGATCGGCTTCGCGGCGCTCCTGACGATGCCGGGGGATTTCCGCTCGATCGGCTTCGGCGGAATGCTCGTCACGTTCTTCACGCTTCTGCTGGCGCTGACCCTGCTCCCCGCCCTCCTCGCCGCGCTCGGAAAGCGCGTCGACGCGGGCCGGATCATGAGCCGCAGCGCGGCCGCCCACGAAGAGGGCTCGCGGCGCTGGCGCCGCTGGGGAACGCGCGTGGTCCGCCATCCCTGGCTCGCCCTCCTGCTCGGGGGGGTGCCCATGGTCCTCCTCGCGCTGCAGGCGTGGCACCTGCGGACCGGTCCCGTGCGCGGCGACTGGCTGCCCTCGAACCCGGAGTCGGTGCGCGCCGTGCAGAGGCTCGAGGACATGGGCCGAGGCAACATCGTGCAGACGCTCCGCGTGATGCTGACGCTGCCCAAGACCGCGCCGGTCGGGAGTGCCGAGGGCTGGACGGCCGCGCGCCGTCTGGCCCAGGCCTTCGAGCACGACCCGCGGATCGCGCGCGTGCACTCGGCGGCGAAGGAGGCCGCGGTCGGGATCACGCGTGCCCGCGTCCGCGAGCTCGTGGACGATGGGTCGATCTCGAAAGACGAGCGGTCCGTCCTCTACGAGCTGCTTCCCGCCGTCATCGGGAACGATCCGATGAAACTGCGCGCCGACGCGGAGGCGCTGTCGCGGTCGATCCAGGCCTCCGACGCCGCGCTGCTCACGGGTGTGCCGGGGAGCATGCTCTCGGTCGGAGGACTGCCGGCGATCAACTCGCAGTTCGAGGACGCGATCTCGGGCCGCCTCGAGTCGGTCGTCGGGTTGGTCATGGTGATCACCTTCTTCGCGCTCTTCTTCGGTTTCCGCTCGGTCCTGGTCGCGGCGAAGGCCGTCGCCCTCAACCTCCTGACGGTGGCCGCCGCCTTCGGGGCGCTCGTGCTGGTCTTCCAGGACGGCCATGGGATCGAGCTGTTCGGCCTCGAGGCGGGGACGGGCCGCGTCTTCACGATCGTCCCGATCCTCGCCTTCTGCATCGTCTTCGGACTTTCCATGGACTACGAGGTGTTTCTCGTATCCCGGGTGGCCGAGGCGCGCCGCTCGGGGCTTTCGGAGGACGAGGCGATTGTGGAAGGATTGGCCCGGACCGGCAGCGTGATCACGAGCGCGGGCTCGATCATGATCGCGGTCTTCGCGTCCTTCGCGATGGGCGCGTTTCTGCCGATTCAGATGCTCGGGTTCGTGTTGACGGTGGCCGTCCTTCTGGATGCGACGGTCGTGCGCATGGTGATCGGTCCGGCCCTCCTGCGGCTGGCCGGCAAGTGGAACTGGTGGCCGGGGGAGAGCCGACTCCGGCCCAAGAGATCAAAGGACGTGCTGTCATGAAACGGTTCGGGGCTTTTCTGATCCTCCTCCTCGCCGCGTGGCCGCTGGCCGCGACAGGCAACGCCGGCAACGCTCCCGCCGCCGCCGGCGCGAGCGCCGGCGGAGTCCAGCAGCTGAACGATGCCTTCCTCAAGGCGCTGGCGGCGGGCGACATCGACGGCATCATGAAGCTCTATGCCGCGGACGCGGTCCTCTTCCCCCCGGGCGAGAAGGTCGCCAAGGGTCAGGAGGAGATCCGCTTCAAGTGGAACAACCTGATCGAGGCGAACAAGATCAGCGAGACGGGCCTGAAGGACGCGAAATACGTCGGCTCGCCCACGATCTCCGCGGGATGGGGGAACGTTTCGATGAAGCTCTCGCCGAAAAACGGCAAGAAGGAACCCAAGACGATCGAGGGCCGCTTCTCGTCGATTGCGGAGAAGCGAAACGGGAAATGGGCGTACGTGTTCGTCGGAATCGGCGAGCTCGACGAGATCCTCACGCTGGAGCACTACTCGAAGAAGCCGTAGCCGTCATCGCGAGCGCGTCAGAATGTCAGGGATCCCGTCTCGATTGCCGACGATCCCCATCGAGTCCGGAATCCCTCGTCGCTGACTGCGTCATGCTCCTCGGGATGACAGGCTCGTAGCAAGGAGGGCGGGAATGGGCCTCGAAAAAGGGCAGTCGGTTCGGGTGCGTCGGATCGCCTCGGCGTTCGGGCTCCTCGGGCTCGCGCTTGCGGCCGCCGGCGAGCTCGCTCTCGCCCAGCCGCTCGACCCGGCCCTGTACCAGGACATGCGCTGGCGGCTCGTCGGTCCGCTGCGCGGCGGATGGGCGACGGTGCCGGCGGGCGTTCCCGGACGCGCCGGCGACCTACTACTTCGGCGCCGCGGACGGCGGGGTCTGGAAGACCGACGACGCCGGCGGCACCTGGACGCCGCTCTTCGAGCACGAGGCCGCGTCGTCCATCGGCGCGCTCGCCATCGCGCCCTCGCGACCCGAACGTCATCTACGTCGGGCACGGGCCAGATCCACGCGCGCTAGGACATCGCAGGCGGGCGACGGCGTCTACCGCTCCGACGACGGCGGCGAGACCTGGGCCCACGCTGGGCCTCGACGCCACCCGCACATCGGCCGCATCCTGGTGGACCCGCGCGACCCGAACGTGGTGCTGGTGGCGGCGCTGGGCCACGTCTTCGGGCCGAACCCGGAGCGCGGCGTCTACCGCACCGCCGACGGCGGGAGAGCTGGCAGCACGTTCTCCCGTCAGCGACGAGACCGGCGCCGTGGACCTGGCTGGCGATCCCGGAGAGCCCCGACGTGGTGTACGCCGCGCGTGGCAGATGCGGAGCTTCCCTGGCTCGACTACTTCCAGCCCGCGGCGGGCCCGGGCAGCGGCATCTACAAATCGACGACGGCGGGCGCACTGGGCGCCGGCTCGAGGGCACCGGTCTTCCCGGCCGGATCGATCGGCCGGATCGGGCTGGCCGTGGCGCGCGGGGCGGGAGCGCGTCTGCGGCGCTGATCGACGCGGGCGATCGACCGGGCCCGGAGACCCGGGCGGGCCTCTACCGCTCGGACGACGGCGGCGCCACCTGGGCGCGCATCAACGCCACCGTCGCTCTCGGGCGAGCTACATCGATCGCGGCTCACCGTCGCGACCCGACGAATCCGACACCATCTACGTCGATGGGGCAGTCGATCCGGCGGTCCACCGACGGCGGCAAGACCTTCGAGTTCTTCAAGGGCGCGCCCGGCGGAGACGACTACCACTTCCTCTGGATCAACCCGAAGGACCCGCGGTTCATGATCGCCGGCGCCGACCAGGGCGCGGCGGTGAGCCTGAACGGCGGCCAGACCTGGAGCAGCTGGTACAACCAGCCCACCGGCCAGTTCTACCACCTCGCCGACGGACGACCGGTTCCCCTACCGGATCTACAGCGGCCAGCAGGACAACGGCACGGTCGGCGTCGCCAGCCGCAGCGACTACGGCGTCGCTCGACGTACCGCGACTGGCATCCGGTCGGCGGCGACGAGCGCGGCACGACGTGCCCGAACCCGAGCGATCCCGAGCATCGTCTACGGCACCGGGCTGGGCGGCACGTCACGCGCTGGGACGGACGAACCGGACAGGTCGCAGAACGTCTCGCCCTGGCCGGTCGGAGCTACGGCGCGCGCCCCACCACGGTCAAGCTACCGCTACACCTGGATCACGCCGCTCGCGATCTCGCCGCGCCCGCCCCATGCGCTCTACCTGGGCGCGCAGTATCTGCTTCCGCTCGCTCGACGACGGCGCGCACTGGCGAGCGATCAGCCCCGACCTGACCGGCGCCGAGCCGGGCGACGGCCGGCTGCGACGGCGAGATCCCGGCTGGCCAACGCGCGCGGCCTGCGGCTTCGGCGTCGATCTTCGCGATCGCGCCCGTCGCCGCCGGGCGACGGGATCATCTGGGTGGGCACCGACGACGGGCTGATCCAGCTGACGCGCGACGGCGGCGGACGCTGGAACAACGTCACGCCGCCAAGTCTCCCGGCCTGGGGCACGGTCATCGACGTCGACCCCTCGCGCGCTCGACGCCGATCATCGCCTACGCCGCGGTGGACCACCACCGGCTGGACGACTTCGCGCCGCTTGCCTACCGCACGCACGACTGCGGCGAGACCTGGACCGGGATCACCACCGGCCTGCCGGCCGCGCGTACGTGGCGTCGGTGCGCGCCGACCCGGTGCAGCGCGGGCTCCTCTACGCGGGCACCGACCGCGGCGTGTACGTCTCGTTCGACGACGGCGACGACTGGCAGCCGCTCAGTTCAACCTGCCGACGCGCTGGGTCAAGCGACCTGCCGGTGCACGGCGACGACCTGTCATCGCGACCCAGGGGCGCGGGATCTGGATCCTGGACGACGTCGCGCCGCTGCGCCAGGTCGGAAATTCCTCCTCGGGATCCTCCCCGGCGACGCTGATCGCGCCCGCGGACGCCGTGCGCGTGCGGTCGGACATGAACCGCGACACGCCGCTTCCGGCCGACTTCCCGATCACGCCGAACCCGCCCGCAGGCGCGGCGCTCGATTACGTCCTCGCGAAGCCGGCGCGTTCCGTGCGCCTGGACATCCTGACGGAGAAGGGCGAGACGGTCCGGAGCTTCGCGAGCGACGCGCCTCCCGAGAAGCTCAACGCGAACCGCTACTTTCCGGAGGGATGGGTGCGTCCGCAGGAGCCTCCCGCGACGGGCGCGGGTCACCACCGCTTCGTCTGGGACCTGCGCTACGCGCGCCCGCGGGCGGATCGGTACGAGTACATGATCGCTGCGGTGTGGGGCCGGGACACGCCGCTCGAGCCGCGGGGTCCGCTCGTCCTCCCGGGACGCTACACGGTGCGGCTGACCGTCGATGGCCAGCGCACGGAGCAGCCGCTGCGCGTGACGATGGACCCGCGCGTCACGGTCGCCGCCGACGCGCTTTCCGCTCAGCTCGAGTTCCAGCGCCGGGTGATCGATGCGCTGGACGCCTCTGCCGACGCGCTGCAGACCGTGCGGGGGTTCCGCGCCGGCCTCGAGAAGCGCCGCGAAAAGGCGGGCGCGTCGGGCCCGACGGGTGCCGTCGCGGACGCGATCGCTCAGGCGGATCGTGAAGCCCACGCGATCGAGGCCGGGGAGACCCCCGGAGGCCGGCGTCGGGGAGGGACGGGCGGCCTCGCCGGCGTCAATGCGACCCTCGCCGCGATCGTCAAGGCGCTCGATCTCTCCGACGCGCCGCCGACCGCGGTCCAGCGCGAAGGCTACGACTCCGCGAAGGCGAAGCTCGACGAGCTCCGGGCGTCGTGGAAGCACCTGTCGGAGAAGGGGCTCGCGAAGGTCAACGCGGCCCTGCGCGCGAAGGGCCTCGAGGCGCTGACCGCCGAGGAGATCCAACGCGAGGCGCCGGAGGAGAGCGAGGGCGCGGGCGTCGAGATTGAGTAGGGGACGGGGGAGACGCCAAGGAGACGAGAGGTCCGCGGAGCGGAGCCGCTTACGCCGTCATCCCGAGGAGCGAAGCCTCCTTCGTCATCCCGAGGAGCGAAGCCTCTTAGGCGTCATCCCGAGGAGCGGAGCATCTTGCGCTGTCATCCCGAGGAGCGGAGCCGCTTACGCCGTCATCCCGAGGGGAGAATCTTAACGCTGTCATCCTGAGGAGCGCGAAGCGCGACGAAGGATCCCGGACTCGGTTGCGAGGATCGCTATCAAGCACGGGATCCTTCGCTGCGCTCAGGATGACAGCGTAAGGTTGGTCTGCCCGGCTGGATTACCGCCGCGCTTCGCGCAGCGTTGCCTTGGTGAGGGTCTGCCTGGACGGCTCGAACCAGCGAGCCACGTTCCCAAGGTCTCGCAGTGGCAAATGGTCTGCCCGGCTGGATTACCGCCGCGCTTCGCGCAGCGTTGCCTACTGCTGAGGGTCTGCCTCTGGTGGACGGCTCGAACCAGCGAGCCAGGTTCCCAAGGTCTCGCAGTGGCAAATGGTCTGCCCGGCTGGATTCGAACCAGCGACCCTCAGCTTAGAAGGCTGATGCTCTCTCCGGGCTGAGCTACGGGCAGCCGGGTCAATTATCGCAGCCTTGACGCTCCCGTTCCGTCGGCGTACAAGTGAGTCGTAAGGCGGAAGTGCTTCGGGCCTCTTTATAGGGAGGCGTGCCATGAGGACCTTCGAACGCCGAGCTCGTGCTTCTTCGCTCTCCCTCTTCTTCTTCTTCTTACTGGCCGCCGGCCTCCTCGCTCAGTCCGCGCAGGACGACCGCGACATCCGCGAGCTCGGCGCGCAGGTCCAGGAGGCGTGGAACAAGAGCGACGCCAAACTGCTCGCGGCCCTGTGGCTGACCGACGGCGACTACATCAGCTCGACCGGGCGGAGCGCGCGCGGGCGCGACGAGGTCGAGAAGGCGTTCGCGGAGCAGTGGGGCGGGGTCTACAAGGGGACGAAGATCGCGCACACACTGACCAACGTGCGCTTCCTGCGCAAGGACGTGGCCATCGCCGACGGCGCCTTCGAGGTCAGCGGCATGCGCGACGCGTCGGGGAAGGTGGTCGGCTCGCGCAGCGGCCTGTCGACGATCGTCGCCGCGAAGAAGGGGACCCGCTGGTACGTCGCGGCGCTGCGGGGCATGGTCCCCTCGGTTCCGGCGGGCAGTCCCGGCAAGTAGCCCGGGGAACGCATGGGCCAGCTCCGCTGTACGGGAATCGAGAGCCGGCCCGAGCGCGGCCTCTTCCGCATCGTCCTCGACGACGGACCCGCGCCGCCCGAGGCGCTCGAGCGGGTCGCCCGCGTCGCCGACGTGCTGCTGCGCGAGAACTCCCTCGACGGCCGCTTCGTCGTCGATGAGGACGGAGCCGTCGCGCTCGAGCTGCCGGAGACGAAGCGCACCTTCTTTCACAACGGCATCGTGTTCGCCGCGCTCGACGCCGTGAACGATCCGGTCCGCAACCCCACGCTGACCCTGCTCGCGCAGCCGTCCGACGACTAGGGACAGGGCCGCGATCTCGGGCGTCGTCCAGGCGCCGTTGCGAAGGTGAGAGACCAGGATCCACATCGCGCGCTTCGTGCCCGGGCTTCCCTTGGTGAAGTAAAGCGTCCGTCCGTCGGGCTCGAGCGCCGGACCGAACTCGAGTCGCCCGTGCTGATCACTCCCGGCGCGAGCAGTTGCGGCTGCGGCCGCGCCGTGGCGTCGGATGCGGTCTGGGCGATCGCGCCGGCAGCCCCCAGCACAAGCAGGGCGGCGAGGACGAGGGACGATGGATAGCCGAAGCCGAATCCGACTCCGAATGGACGCTTGCGCATGGGATCTCGTACGGGTCGGGATACGAAGGGTTTCACGCGTTCCGGGAGCGCAATCCGAGGTTCTGCAGGTCACGAACCGGCTCTTCGCCGAACCCGAGTCATCCCGCGCGCGCCTTCCGTGCGTGCCGCCCGCGCGAGCGGCGGGTGAACCGGGTGTACGCGAAGAACGCCGCGATGAGGACGACGGCGGCGCCGCCCACCCAGTGCAGCACCGACGCGGACTGTTTCGCGGCGTAGTAGCCGAGGAGCGCGGAGCCGATGCCCCAGATCACACCGGCCGGAATGCTCCAGAGAACGAAGACGCGGTACTTCATCTTCGAGGCCCCGACCGCGGCCGGCATCACCGAGCGCACGAACGCGGTGAATCGGGCGAGGAAGATCGCCGGCGCGCCGCGCCGCTTGAGCCAGTCCTGCGCCTTCTTCCAGTGTTTCTTCTCGAGCCGGTGCGCGATGGCGCTGCGGAAGCGGTGCCCCACGAGGAAGCCGATCGAGTCTCCCAGGATCGCGCCGGCCACCGCCGCCCCGGCGACGGCCGCGATCGGGACCCCGCCCTCCGCGGCACGGATCCCGGCCGCGACCACCACGAGCTCGCCCGGGATGAGGAGTCCCAGGAGCAGGGCGGTCTCGGCCGCGGGCAGGAGCAGCGCCGCCAGCAGCACGATCGGCGCCGGAATCGACCGGAAGAGGTCGAAGAGCTTCTCGAGCATGCCCTCAGTCTCGCAAGGAGCGGGCCACGTCGCGAGGAGAAAACGCCCTTGCCCTCCGACGCCGCGCTAGACTCCGGCGCTCGAGGCGCGTGATGAAGCGGTTGAGAGGCTGAGAGTGAGCTCGGCGGAGCGACGGAGCAAGACGTGATCCTGACCTGCCCCTCCTGTGGAAAGAAGAACCGCTCTCCCGCGGAACGTCTGGCGGAGACCGGGCGCTGCGGATCGTGCAAGACGGAGATCTCACCCGTGCGCGACCCCCTGGCGGTGGACTTGGAAAGCTTTCGCGAGGTCGTGAAGAACGCTCGCGTGCCGGTCCTCGTCGACTTCTGGGCCGACTGGTGCGGCCCGTGCAAGGTCGCGGCGCCGGAGGTCGCGAAGACGGCCGCCGACCTGGCCGGCCGGGCGCTCGTCCTCAAGGTCGACACCGAGCGGCATCCCGAGCTCGCCGCGGAGTACGGCGTGCGCGGAATCCCCAACTTCGTCGTGCTGCGGGGCGGGATCCTCGTCTCCCAGCACGCGGGCGCAGTCGCGAGCGCCCAGATGAAGGACTGGCTGACGCGCGCCGGCGCGTAGGACCGTCCCCCCGGCTTTCTCCTGCGGGTCGGAGGGCTGCAGCGACGGGTGTCGTAGGATCCCCCTCCGTGGCTGGCCCTTCGACCGACAGACCTCGGGCCGCCACGCCCGCCGCGCCGCTCCTCGCGGGCCTCTTCTTCCTCGCCGTCACGGTGCTCATGACGTGGCCGCACGCCGCGCACCTCTCCGACCGGATGAACGACCTCTGGGACGCCAAGCAGAACGCCTGGATCCTCCACTGGGACTTCTGGCAGACGTTCCACGATCCGGTGAACCTCTTCCAGGCGCCGATCCTCCATCCCGCGCGCTACGCGCTCGCCTTCTCCGAGAACCTCTACGGCGGGGCGATCTTCGGCTTTCCGCTGCTCGCGTTGGGGGCGCCCGTCGTCGCCAGCTACAACGCGGTCTTCCTCTTCTCGATGGCGTTCTCGGCGTGGGCGGCGTGGCTCCTCGCCCGCTCCGTCATCGGCGACGGCCTCGCGGCTCTCCTCGCGGGGCTGGTGTACGCCTTCGTGCCCTGGAGGTTCGCCCAGCTGCCGCACCTCAACATGCAGCTCGGCGGCTTCCTCTGCCTGCTGCTCTTCTTCCTGCTGAAGTACCTCGACCACGGGCGGAGGCGGGACCTCGTGCTCTTCGGCGTCTGCTTCGCGGGAAACCTGCTCTCGACGTTCCACTACGGCCTCTTCTCGGGATTCCTGATCGCGGCCGTGCTCGTGTGCGAGGCGATCTCCGGAGGGCGCGAGGAGAGGCGGCGGATGCCGATGGTGGTCTTCGCGGCGGCCGCGGCGACCCTGGCCTGCGCGCCCTTTCTCATCCCATACACGATCACCTCGAGGCTCTACGGGATGAAGCGGTCGATCGGCGAGGCGGATTTCTACTCGGCAACGGCCCACGACTTTCTTTCGGCTGGGTCGCTGAACAAGCTCTACGGAGCGGCGACGAAACGCTGGATGCGCGGGGAGGGCGACCTCTTCCCGGGGATCCTGCCGGTCCTCCTCGCCGCGGGAGGCCTCATGGGCGCGGTCGCGCGCCGGCGGGATCGCCGCGCCGTGCTGTTCCTGTGCATCGGCGTCACGGGCCTGATCGTTTGTTTCGGGAGCCACACGCCCGTCTATCGATTCCTCTTCCTGCACGTCGGCTCCGTGTTCCGGGCGATCCGCGCGCCGATCCGCGCGATCGTCCTCTGTCACATCGCGCTCGGCGTGCTCGCGGCGTGGGGCCTCTCGCTCGCGACGCGACGCCTCGGGAACGGTGCTCGGGTCGCCGCCGTGGGCCTCGTCCTCGCGCTCGTCGGCTTCGAGTACCGCGCGTTTCCGCTCGACCTGTACCCGTACGACCCGGCCCCGAGCGCGGTCGATCGCTGGCTCAGAGCGCAATCGCCGGAGGACACGGGCGCCCTCCTGGAGTGGCCGATCGGGATGCCCTACGACTCGGACACCATGCTGCGGCAGGCGGCGCACCGGAAGGTCCTGGTCAACGGCCACCAGAGCTACTATCCGCCGGCCTACCAGAAGCTGGTGGGAGACCTGCGCGGCCAGCCCATCGCGCCGCCTGAAATCATCTGGGATGAGATCGCGCGCTTCGACGCCGGGACCCTCATCTTCCACTCCGGCCGCGCGCCGCTCTACGAGCGTCCGTTCTTCCGCCATTTCCTGCGCGAGGGCCTCGAGCAGGGCCGGCTGCGTCTCTGGAAGAGCGCCGACGACGCCGACGGCAAGGCGTTCGTGTTCACCCTCCGGGCCGGCCCACACGAGACGTCGGCGCCATCGCCGGCCGATCTCGATTCGCGGCGGGACTTCGATGCCCTGATGGCGATCTCCGACGCCGACTACGCGCCGCCCACCGGAATGATCCACTTGCCCACGGAGAGCCAGACCGTCCCGCCGGGATTCTGGGTCCACGGCTGGGCCGTCGACGACTCCGGCATCGCGCGCGTCGAGGGCGCGACCGAGCTCGGTCCCGCCGGCGACGCGATGCTCGGCACGACGTGGCCCGGCCTCACGACTTTCTTTCCGACTCTACCCGGCGCCGACCGCGGCGGCTGGGGCTTCCCGGTTCCGCCGGTCCCGCCCGGACCTCACACGCTGAAGGTCACCCTCGTCGGAAAGGACGGCGGAAAAACCGTGCTCGAGCGGAAGATCGTCGTGGCGCCTGCGGCGCGGTAGCCGGCAGGTGCGGGCCGGTCAGGGTCTGGGCGGAAGCGCTCGCGGCCGTTGGAAGTCGTGCGCTAAGACGCCGCTGGACGTCGCCGCGTAGAGGCGGCGCCCCTGCTCCGCCAGCGCGAGCCGGTTCGCGCCGGTAGCGGCCGGGAGGCTCAGGTCGACGAAATGCGCGCCGTCGTCGCCGGTGAGAAGGATGCGCCCGTCGTGAGCCGAGGGGCGGGACTCGGTCGTCGCCAAGTAGACCAACGCGGGATGGGTCGGATCGATCACGAGGTCGGTGACGTGGCCGAGGGGAGCCGTCTCGGACCACGTGAATCCCCCGTCGAGGCTGCGGAGGACTTCTCCGCACGCCGCGGTCGCATTCCAGGTCCCGAGAACGATGCGGGCGGAGTTCGAGGGATCGATCGCCATCGCCGTGAACCCGGGGCACGGAAGCTGGAGAGGAGTGGGCAGTCGGGTCCAGCTGCCCCCTCGATCGTGGCTGACGTACAACTGTTGCGGCGCGGCCGCGAAGACCGAGCCATCGGGCGCGACCCCCAGGAGCGCCGTCGAGAACGGAACGGAAAGCTCGCCGAAGGAGTCTCCGCCGGTCTGGCTCCGGAAGAAGGTCGGGTACGCGCCTCCCGCAACGACATAGAGCAGATCCGGCACGCTCGGGTCGAAGGCGACCGAGAGAGAGGCTGGGGGCGTCACCAACGGGAGCTCGGTCCAGCCGATCCCGCCGTTGTCGGACCGATACAGCGCAGTCGAGTTGAAGAAGGAGGGAATCCTCTGGATGAGAACCGCGGTGAAGAGGCGGCGCGGGCGGTAGGGATCGGTCCAGATGTTGCTCACGGAGAGCAAGTCTGCACTGTGCGGTCCTTGGATCCTCTGCCAGGAGCCGCCTCGGTCGGAGCTTCGGAACGCGCCGATGTCTCCGCCTGCGCTGCCGAACGCATAGAGCGCCTGGTCGCCCTCCGCGCCTACGAGAATCTCGAGCGCGTTCGGGAGATCGGGCGACGGGCCCGACCAGGACGAGCCGGCCACGGTCACGGCGAGCCAGAAGAAGAGAGGCATGGCAGTCCTCATCCCCATCTTACGAAACAGGAGAGATTCCCGTCGCGCCGCGTGCTTCGGGGGATGCATGTCGAGGGAGAGGAAGCGGGAGAGACTGCCCGTACGTCTGTCGGTTGGCCCGCGCAACGGGCCGCTCGGATCCGAATCTTGGTCGGGGCGGCCGGGATCGAACCGGCCGCGCTCGCTGCGCTCGGCGTCCAAATTCGCGGCAACGTCTCAGGCGGGGGGCGCACGGCGCCCCCCGAGTCCCCCACGGTGGTCGCCAGTTCGATCCTCGCCAGCACGACACCATGAGAGAGCGGCGAGTGTCGAACGGCTCGGCAGATTGGTCGGGGCGGCCAGGATCGAACTGGCGACCACCTGCTCCCAAAGCAGGTACGCTACCGCTGCGCTACGCCCCGCAAACGCGGATTATCGCACCCGCCCCGGCCAGGCGCTTCTCCGTGAGCCGCAGCGGCCAGCCGGCTCCGCCTCTCCCAGCAGGCGCCGCGGACGAACCAAATCGCCCGAGCGGTTCATTGCGCGCCTCGGGGTCGCGTCTGACCGGAACGGCTTTCTCTTGTCACTCGCTGATGCAAACGCATCTCGGAGTCGCGGGTGAGCTCTTCTAGCGTTGGGCTTGGAGGCCCAAATGAAGTGCATGGCGAAGGGGATCCTGTTGGCGGTGGTGCTCGCCGGCTGCGCGGTAAGTCTCGGCGCGGCGGATGTCCGTCCGAAGGCATCGGATCGGTCCACGGTTCCTTTCCAGAGCGAAGGGCTCTGGGTGAAGACGATGCTCGAGTTCGTGGATGCGAAGGACTGGCCGGTGTATCAGGAGATCATTCCCTGTCGTCTGGTCGATACGCGCGAAGCATCGGCGTTCGCGGCTCCGTACGGGGGCCCGACTTTTCAACCCGGTGAGTCGCGGATCTACTCGCTGCAGAACCTGCCGGAAACCAACCCGTGCTCCCTCGCAAACCGGCGAGCGCTCAACCCGATCTACGAAGATTTCTACGATTCGATGGTCGCCGTCGTGCTGAGAGTCACCTGGTACAACCGTTCGGGCGACGGTGGAGGGACCCCCGCTGCGGGCATCATGCTGGCCGGCGACGCGGCCTTGCTGGAGCGGCACGGCGCGATCGCAGCCTGGTTCGGTTGGGGCGGCACGGACTTCGCCGAGTATCAGCAGGGCGTCGTGAAAATGGGAGCGCCGGACGGGACATCCTTCACGCTGTCCCTGTCCCCCGGGTTCGCAGACGCTCCGGGACCGGCGACCGATTTCGCGGTCGACGTCCTCGGATTTTTCGTTTCAGATCCCGCTCCCGAAGGGCCCGCTGGCCCTCCCGGTCTCACCGGCGCCAAGGGTGACCAGGGCGCAGTGGGGCCGAAGGGGCCCCAGGGTGCTCAGGGCGCGGCCGGCGCTCCGGGACCTCCGGGCGTCGCTGGTCCGCGCGGGGCGCAGGGCCAACAGGGGCCGATCGGCCCTCGAGGATTCAACGGGCCTCCGGGGCCGGTCGGGCCCAGAGGGCCTCAGGGAACTCCGGGCGCACAGGGACCTCCGGGAGCTCCAGGAGCACCCGGTCCTCAGGGCATTCCCGGACCGGTCGGACCACAGGGTCCTCAGGGTGAGCCGGGGACCTGCACCTGCCCGATCACCGTCGGAGTCGTGGACTGTGGCGGCTCGACGCCGACCTCGCCGAACTGGGCGAAGTGCGTGGTGACGGTCAACAACGGCGCCATTCGGGCCAACAGCAACATCCAGTGCACGTACAAGACCCGCGTGTCCGACGAGCAGATTCCCTGCCGCGTCTTCGGCATCCAGGATTCCACGTTCCAGGTCGAGATCCAGACGGGCACCAGCGCCATGTGGCTCGCCTACACGCCCGCCAACTGAACGCTTCTCCGCGCCGCGCGTTGGACCTCGAGAGGCCTCGCGCGGCGCTTCTCTTGCGCGCCCGGCCGCCGGCCGCCCTTTGGCTTCCCGGTGAAACGTGCGATTATCCCGGCCGCATTCCGAAGGGAGATCCATGGACCGCGAGTACATCGCCTGGGATTCGCCTACGCTCGGACGGCGCATGGAGATGCTCTGGTTCGGCCACGCCGGCAAGCCCATGATCTGGTTCCCGACCTCGGCCGGCCGCTTCTACCAGAACGAGGACTTCGGCCTGGTCGGCGCCGTCGGCGACCTCGTCGAGAACGGCACGATCCAGATCTGCTGCGTCGACAGCGTCGATTCCGAGAGCTTCTATGCGAAGAACCGCCCTCCCGCGGAACGCATTCGCCGCCACGACCAGTACGAGCAGTACATCGCCAACGAGGTCGTGCCGTTCGTGCGCAGCAAGTCGCGGACCTCCGGCCGCATCGGAACTCTCGGCGCCTCGTTCGGCGCCTACCACGCGGTGAACTTTGCCTTCCGCCATCCCGACCTGTGCGACAAGTGCGTCGGCTTCTCCGGCAAGTACGACATCTACTCCTTCCTGGACGGCTACTGGGACGACCTCTGCTACTTCCACTGCCCGACCGCCAACGTCCCCAACATGGACGCCGAGTGGGTGTGGAAGCTCTCCTCGATGGACATCTGCATCGTCACGGGCGAGACGGACAACATCCTCGAGGGCTCCAAGACGTTGATCGACATCCTCGCGGCGAAGGGCATCCGCCACCGCGGCGACATCTGGTCCGCTCCGTACGGCCACGACTGGCCCTGGTGGAAGGCGCAGATCCGCAGCTACGTCCCCTGAAGAAAAACGGCCGCCGGGATGGAGGCTCCCGAGACGATGGTGCTCCGGCTGCTGTCTCCCCGGACGGCCAGGCCGCCCCTACATGCGAGGGTGCAATCGGCCTGAGCGCCGGCGCCTACGCCGGCCAGAGGTTCGCCGAGGATCCGACCCACGTCTTGTCCTTGTTGTAGTTGACGCCCATCATCTGGCCCTGCGAGAGCCTCGCGAGCGTGATGACGGGGAAGGGCGCCCCGTTCTTCCAGACGAACATGACGCGGATCTCGACCTTGGAGCGCTGCCCGTCCGTCGTCTCGATGACGGGTGCGTAGTCGACCTTCCGCATCAGGAGGGTGTGCGGCCGCTGTTCGTCCGGCACCGCCGCGAGGTCGGCCCGCGTCACCTCGACCTTGACACCCGACCCCGCGAACGAGAAGAGCGGCTTCAGCACCCAGTTCTCGAGGTCGGGAGGCGGCTCGCGCAGGTCGGAGAGGAAGTGCGCCTCGGGGACCGTGGGATGGCGCAGCAGCGGGAGGCAGTGCTTGCTCCAGCGGAAGTACCAGTTGGGATGCCCCGCCCAGGAGACGTCGATGCGCGAGGTGAGGTCGAAGGGGAGAGTCCTTCGGCTCGCCGCGAGCTCGTCGAAAATCAGGCGGTTGTAGATGCGTCGGATGCGCGTGCGTTTGCCGTCGCGCTCGTAGTACAGCTCGCGGCCGCGCTTGTCGATCTGCCGCGGGTCGATGGCGCGCACGTCCCAGAACTGCTCGGTGAAGGCGAAGTCGATCGCCGTCTTCTGCCGCGGCGGGTCGAGGTCGAGGAGCACGACCTCCTCGGGAGGAAGCCCCGAAAGGATGGCCTCGCCGACGACGCGCTTGTAGCCGTCCGCGTCGAGACCCGAGAGATACCAGCCCAGCTTCTCGCCTCCCGGCGTGAGTCGCGCGAGCTCCTCGCACTGGACCGCCTGGAAGGCGTAGAGCGTGGGGAAGGCCTGGAGCTCGATGAGCTTCGGGGCGAGGCGCCCGTCCGGCTCGCGCGTCACGGCGAAGTCGGTCACCGCGAAGGTCGGCAGCGGATCGCAGCCCGGCACGTTGAATTCGGGCGGAACGGCGGCCTCGGAGCGCCATAGCGCCTCGGGGTTCGAGAGCTGGCGGAAGATCTCGAGTGAGGCGTCCACCATCTCGTCGCGCAGGTTCGCCGGCAGGAACACGGGCGACTCGGCCAGCCGGAACGGGATCGCCAGGCCGCCGCGCTCGGCCAGCCGGCGGCGGTACTCGCTATACCGTTCATCGGTATAGCTCGCGTTGTAGGCCTGGCGGAGCGAGGGGATCACGGCCTCACCTCGGGCCCTCGACAACGTAAAGATCCGAGGCGATGATCCGCTTGTAGCCGTACGCGTAGCCGATTCCGTCGGCAGTGGAGTGCACTGCGCCGATCCGGACGACACCCGCGCGGTCATTCGGCGCGAGATCCTTCCAGGACGTTCGCTCCCCGGTTCGGACGTCGATTCGATCCACGCGGCTCGGAACCTCGCAGAGGTTCTGGACGATCAGAGATCGGCCATCGCGACTCCAGCGCGAGAGGTGCTCGCAGTCGCCGATGGCGGCATCAGGGACCGTCTCCGAAGCGCCGCCGGCGAGAGGGACGATCACGAGGCGACGCGCGGCGCCGACGTAGGCGGCTCGCGTGACGTCCGGAGAGAACGCGAGGCCGGCGTAGGCGTCCATTCCGGTGAGCGGAAGGGGCTTCGGGCGGCCTCCTTCCGGGCCGACGATGGAGAGAAGCGTCTGCCCGTCCGGAGCGGAGTGGAAGACCGCGATTCGGTTGCCCTCCCCGATGAATCGGGCCGAAAGGGGCGTGACTCCCTCGACGGGAACTCGCCTGGGCGATCCCGGGCCGGTGGGCAGGAGAACGATCGGCGGGGTCGAGCCGGCCACGATCGCGAGAGCCCATTTGCCGTCGGGCGAGAGGCTCATCGGAAAGCCGTCGCCGAGTCGGACCGCCGGCGAGCCGTCGGTATGCCGGACGTACACGCCGCCCTTCGACACGTCTCGTTCGGAGGCTTCCGAGAAGAGAATCTGCGAGCCGTCGAGCGCGAGGTCTTGAAGTTGGGTGCCGTCGAGCCAGGCGAGGTCGCGTTCCGGGCTGCCCTCGGCGGACACCCAGACGATGCCGTCCCGTTCGGTCGCCCGCTCGATGAGCAACCGGCCGTCGGGAGCGACGTCGTGCAAGGCGTAGCCGTCTCCCGACGGCCAGACGATGCGCTCATGTCCCGTAGGGGAGACCGCGCGAAGGGCCGGACTGTCGGAGCCGCGGCTGCCCAGGAACAGGAGCTCTTGCGTTTGCCGCATCCAGCCGAGGCCCCAGACGGCGCCGGCGAGGCCTCGGACGAGCGGCCGTTTTCGGCCGCCCGCCTCTGCGACCCAGATCGTCGACGCGCCGTCGGAGTCTGATTCGAGGAATGCGAGCTCTCCGCGAGGCGACATCGCGAGTTCGCCTCGGAGATAGAACGACTCCTCGATCACGTGACCGATGGGGTACTCGAGCACGGCTTTCCCGGAGGGCACCCGCCGCGCGATGGCCAGGTTCTCCCCGTCGGGGGCCCAGGCGGCGGCGAAGACGTTCTCCTGGAGCTCCCGGGGCGCCCCGCCCCCCAGCGGCAGCCGCGCGAGCATGCCCTCGTTGTAGACCGCCTGAAAGCTTCCCTTGCGGAGGAGAACCGCGAGGTCGCCTTTCGGAGACATCGAGAGGATGTTCGCGTGATCGATGCCGAGCGGCCGCGACTCGGCCGAGTCGGTGCGGACCGAGAAGAGCTCGGCGGGCCGGCCCTCCCAGGCGGCTCCGTAGACGACGGTCTGGCCGTCGGGAGCGAAGCGCGCGGTGAGGAGGTTGCCGCGGCGGAAGGTCAGACGCTTGAATCGAACCTCCCCGAGTGACCCTCCGTGGGCGAAGCGGGATCCGGCCCAGAACGCGAGCACGAGGGCGAGGAGTCCTCCGAGTGACAGACCGAGCCGCAGCGGCCAGTGCGACGCCATCGGCGGCGCTTCGACCGTACTCCGCTGGGCGGCGACCGTGGAGAGACTGCCCAGGTCGAAGGCCAGGTCGCGGGCCGACTGAAACCGCTCCTCGGGCTTCTTCTCGAGACAGTGCGAGACGATGCGCTCGAGGGCCGGCGGGATCTGCCGACCCGACTGTGAGATCTCCGGCGGGTCCTCCTTCAGGATCGCGTTCATCGTCTCGATCCCTGTGTCTGCGAGGAACGCGCGGCGACCCGAGAGCATCTCGTAGAGCACGGCGCCGAACGAGAAGATGTCGGTGCGGGGATCGGCCGGCTGGCCGCGGAGCTGTTCGGGCGCCATGTAGCCGACCGTGCCGAGGACGGTGCCGGGTTCGGTGCCGGGCGCCGCGGTCGGGGAGTGCGTGTCGCCGGCCGACGGGAGCGCGAGTTGCCTCGCCAGGCCGAAGTCGAGGATCTTGACGCGCCCGTCCCTGGTGAGGAAGAGATTCTCGGGCTTCAGGTCGCGGTGGACGATGCCCTTCTCGTGCGCGGCGGCGAGCCCCAGCGCGATCTCGCGCGCGATCTCCGCGGCCTTGCGCGGCGGGAGCGCCCCCTCGGCCAGGCGCTGACGCAACGACTCGCCCTCGAGCAGCTCCATGACGGCGTACGTTGTGTCGCCAGAGCTGCCGAAGTCGTGCACCGCGAGGATGTTGGGATGCGAAAGTGCGGCGACGGCCTTTGCCTCGCGCTCGAAGCGAGCCAGCGCGGCCGGATCCCGGGCCAGCGACGACGGCAACACCTTGACGGCCACGTCGCGATCCAGCTTCGTGTCCCGCGCTTTGTAAACCTCTCCCATTCCACCCGCGCCGAGCGGCGCGAGGATCTCGTAGGGCCCGAGGCGTGAGCCCGGTGTCAGGGCCATGGATCGGCGAGAATTCTGAATCGCCGGCATAGGGCTATCTCAGCCCCTCGACGACGTAGAGATCCGAGTCCTCGACCCGCCGTACGTGTACGCGTACGCCGTCTGGTCCGGCGTGAAGTGCACCTCGTCGATCCCGATGACGCCCGAACGATCCGCGGGCTGGATCTCCTTCCAGAGCGTCTTCGCTCCGGTCTTCAGGTCGGTGCGATAGATCTTCGCGCGGGAATCTCCGCCTGGGTCTGCGTCTGGAAGAATTGCTGGTCGGGGCTGAAGACCGTGATGTATTCCGCCGGGGGCGAGTACGCGTTCGGGATCGGCGCGGGCTTGCCGCCGTCGACCGTGAGCAGGATCTTGCGATCCGTGTGGAATACGCGACGAGCCTTCGGTCGGGGGCTCACTTCGCCGTGCGCATCCCAGTTGATCCCTGGGCAGATCGACGAGCGCGGGCTTCGACGCGCCGTTGAGATCGAGAATGTAGGACTTCGTCGGCTGGCCGGGAGCAGAGCTCAGGACCGTCACCGACTTGTCCGACCCGATGAACGCCAGATCGGATTGAGGCCGGGGCTCGGGATCTTTCGCGGCGTTCCCGGCGCCGACCGGCAACATGACGAGCTCCGGCGGCGAGACGGCCGTGATCGTCAGGATCCACTTGCCGTCCGGCGAAAAACCTTGCGGGGTAGCCGTCGCCGAGCCGGAGCGCGGGCCCCCCGTCGGTCGGCCGATGAGGAGACGCCCTCGCGCGGGCCCCGCCCTCGCCGATCTCCTCGAAGAGAATCGTCTTACCATCGGGCGAGATGCTGGCTGAACTGCGTCCGTCCAGCCAGCCGAGTCTCTCTCGGGGATCCCGGGCGCCTTGAAGAGGACGCTCGACGGCCTACGCCCGCTCGACCAGAAGCCGGCCATCCGGCGCGATCGTCGTGCAGGGGAAACCGGGCGGCGCTCGCCAGAGAACGCGCTCCGCTCCGGCCGCAGACACGGCGCGGAGGGCCTGGTCCCGTCCGCCCGGCCGCCGACGAACAGCACCTCTCCCGTGCGGCGCGACCAGACGAGCCCGGGAGGTCCTTCCCGCGCCAGCCCTGGGTCAACGCGCGCGCCGGCCGTTTCGGTCCATCGCCGATCGCGCTGCGCCCGCGTTGTCCGTTTCGACGAAGGCACCCGACGCCCGCCGGCCGACACCGCAGGTCGAGCTCAGGAACTAGGACTCGTACAGGAGATGGCCGATCGGCCACTCGATCCGGTCCTTCCCCTCGGGCGCGAGGCGGAGGACCGCGAGCTCCTCGCCGCCGGCGCCCACGTCGCGGCGAGCGACGTCCTCGACGAGCTCGCGCGGCGCTCCGCCGCCGAGCGGCATGCGCGCCAGTGTTCCGAGCGACTCGGGCACCTGGAAGCTTCCCTTGTGGAGCTTGATCGCGAGCTCGCCTTTCGCGGAGATCGAGAGGATGTCGCGTGTTCGAGCCCCAGGGCTCGCGACTCGACGGAATCGGTGCGTACGGAGTAGAGCTCGGAGGGCTTGCCTCCCAGGCGCGCCGTAGACCACGGTTTGGCCGTCCGGCGCGAAGCGCGCGGAGAGGATGTTGCCGCGGCGAAAGGTCAGCCGCCGGAACGTGACCTCGCCGCCGGCGGCCGGCGGGCGACGCGGCTTCCCGCCCAGAAGGCGGCGACCAGGCCGAGGGTGCCGATGGCCGCGAAGGCGAGGCGGCGCCGGGTCGAGCGCCCGGTCGACGCCGGCTCCGGGAGCGGGGATCGGGGTGGAGGGGTCGAAAGCGATCCGAGGTCGAACGCGAGGTCGCGCGCCGACTGGAACCGCTCCTCGGGACGCTTCTCGAGGCAGTGCGCGACGATTCTCTCGAGCCCGGCGGAATCGCGCGGCCCGACCCGGAGAGCTCCGCCGGCTCCTCCTTGAGGATCGCGTTCATCGTCTCGATCGCCGAGTCTCCGCGGAAACGCGCGCCGGCCGGTGAGCATCTCGTAGAGCACGGCGCCGAAGGAGAAGATGTCGGAGCGGTGGTCCGCCGGCTGCCCGCGCAGCTGCTCGGGCGCCATGTAGCCGACGGTGCCGAGCACGGTCCCGGGCTCGGTCCCGGCGTCGTGCGTCGGCGACTGCGTGTCGCCGGGCGCGGGGAGCGAAGCTGGCGCGCCAGGCCGAAGTCGAGGATCTTGACGCGGCCGTCCTTCGTGAGGAAGAGGTTCTCGGGCTTCAGGTCGCGATGGACGATGCCCTTCTCGTGCGCGGCGGCGAGCCCCAGCGCGATCTCGCGCGCGATCTCGGTGGCCTTGCGCAGCGGGCATCTGCCCCTCCGCGAGCCGCTCGCGCAGCGACTCGCCCTCCAGCAGTTCCATGACCGCATAGCTCGTCCCGCCCTCGACTCCGACGTCGTGGACGGCGAGGATGTTGGGGTGCGAGAGCGCGGCGACCGCCTTCGCCTCGCGCTCGAAGCGCGCGAGCGCAGCCGGGTCGCTGGCGAGAGCGGAGGGCAGCACCTTGACCGCAACGTCGCGATCGAGCCGCGTGTCGCGAGCCCGGTAGACCTCGCCCATCCCTCCTGCGCCGAGGGGCGCCAGGATCTCGTAGGGGCCCAGGCGCATTCCAGCCGCCAGTGTCATTGGATCGACGGGAGTCTATCGGCCCCCTCCCGTCTTGTCATCCCGAGGATCGGAGCGACGAGGGATTCCGTCCTCTATTGACGGAGTGGCGATCGAGCTCGGGATCCCTCAGGCCTAAGGCCCTCGGGATGACTCGTCGGCGCGCGAATCGCGCGACGAGTCAGATCAGGAACTTCCCGTCCCGCATGATCTGGTCGTCGTCGAACCAGATGTCGAAGCGGCGGCCGACGATGTCGATGTGCGTCGTACTCTTCCACTTCGCGCCGGTGTGCTCGGCGTAGGGATGGCCGAACGCGATGTGGAGCGTGGGGAGCTTCTCGTCCTGAAGGATGTTGCCGATGACGTCGGTCAGCGCGATGTTCGTGCCCATCGCGAACTCGCCGACGCGGTTGGAGTTTTCGTCGGTGGAGGTGTACGCGCGGAAGTCGTCCACGAGATCGCGACGGTCGCACTCGACGTCCACGATGCGGCTGTTCTCGATCGTGACGGTCAGCGGGTTGTTCTGGAGGTCCCCGTAGCGCGCGCAGAGGTAGTCGCCGACGACCCCATCCGCGACGTAGACGCCGTCGACGCGCGCCGGCGCGGTCAGGACCTCGCCGCCGGGCAGATTGCCCCACTTCGTCGACGAGATGATCCCGGAGGTCTTGAGCCACTTGATGCTCGGGTCGAAAGTCGCCTCCAGACGCGAGCCGGCCGGCGAGGTCGCGACGATCCGCTTCGCCTTCTCGGCGAGGTCGCGCAGGCGGCAGGAGATCGCGTCCACCTCGTCGAAGTTGGCGCGCATGGCCTCGACCATGATCCGGTGCGAGATCGACACCATGTGGGCGTGGCGGATCTTCCGCCGGTCGATGATCGCCGTGAGCGCTCGACGGAACGCGAGCTCGCCCTCCTTTGGCTGCCCGGCGTAGATGGAAACGTGAGCGCGCTCCAGGGCCGCCTCGACCGCCGGAGGCAGCGCGAGCATCGGCCGCGATCCGTAGTCTTCCATGATGAGGACGTCGACCGGGGCGCCGACCTCGCGCACCTGGTCCGCCAGCGACGACGCGATCTCGTCGGTCTCACGGTCGGTGACGATCACGACGCGCTCGTCGGGCCGCACGCGGAGGCAGGTGCGGATGGCGTTGCGGGCGCCGGGGATCAGGTCTTCGGCGTAGGTGGTCAGGGTTCCGCTGTTCGGCATCGTGATGCGTCGCTCCTCGAGTGGATTGTCCTGAGCAATTAGGATGCCGAACGAGAATACACGGTTTCGAGCGCGAGGCCGTGGCTCGTCTCGTCGCAGATGAAGTCCACGACCTTCTTGAGGTCGCCGCCCGAGGTCTCGTAGACCCGCAGCTGGCGGTCGGCGCCGGTCCCGTTCTGGAGAATCCAGTTCACGGCCTCGACTTCCCGGCGCGACCCGAGGTCATCGACGACGTCGTCCACGAACCCGAGCAGCTCGGCGATCAGGTCGCGGAAAGGCACTTCGATCTGTTTGCCAAAGTCGATCAATTTGCCGTCTATGCCCCAGCGGCTGGCGCGCCACTTGTTCTCGAGGAGCAGGGCGCGGCGATACCGCCGCCAGCCCAGGTTCTGCAGGCGCAGCCGGTAGAGCTTGACGCAGATGGCCTGGAAGAGCGCGGCCAGAGTGACCGTCTCGTCGAGACGCATGGGCACGTCGCAGACGCGGAACTCGATCGTCTCGAAGAACGGGTGCGGGCGGACGTCCCACCAGATCTTCTTGCCGTTGTCGATGCAGTTGGTGGAGACGAGGATGCGCACGTACTCGTCGAACTCCGCCGGGCTCTCGAAATACTCCGGCATCCCGGTCCGCGGGAAGCGGTCGAACACCTTGGTGCGGAAGCTCTTCAGACCGGTGTTCCGGCCCAGCCAGAACGGCGAGTTCGTCGACAGCGCCAGCATGTGCGGCAGGAAGTAGAGCGCCTCGTTCATGATCTGGATGGCGAGCGCGCGGTCCTTGATGCCGACGTGCACGTGCAGGCCGAAGATCAAATTCGCGCGCGCGAGCTGCTGCATCTCCTGCACGACCGAGTCGTAGCGCGGATCCGGGAAGATCTTCTGGTCGGCCCAGTTCGAGAAGGGGTGCGTGCCCGCCGAGGCCACCCGCATGCCGTTCTTGCGCGCCAGGCGGATGATCTCGGCGCGCATCTCGCCGACGTCCTGTCGGACCTCGGCGATGTTCTTGCAGATGCCCGTGCCGATCTCGATGACCGACTGGTGCATCTCGGGCTTGACCCGCTCCTTCAGGACGAGCTTGCCCTCGTCGAGGATCTCCTGCACGTGCGAGCGCAGCTCGCGCGTGTCCGGATCGATGATCTGGAACTCCTCCTCGACGCCGAGCGTGAACGCGGGCTTCTCCATCGAGGCCGCGATCAGGCGTTCCCTCGCGGGCGCGGGGGGGTGGAGCCCCGGGCGGTGACCGTCGGTTTCTTGGAGCGAGTCTTGACGGGTCCCGCCGGAACGTCGCGTCCGGCCAGGAACGTCGACCAGTGGTAATCGGTGATCGGCTCGGGTCCCTGGGCCACGCGCTCGACCAGCCAGCGGGTGGCCGTGTCCAGGACCCACTCGAAGTTCTCCGCCCCGACCGAGTTGACGTCGGCGTCGGGCGCGGGATTGAGAAAGTCGATCGCGTAGGGGATGCCGTCGCGCACGGCGAACTCGAGCGTGCCGAAGTCGTAGCCGAGGGCGCCCATGAGCTTGAGGCAGTCGCCGCGCAGCCGCTCCTCGAGCGCGGGCTCGATCGGCGGAGGGTTCTTGATGTAGCGCTCGTGGTGCGGCGACCTGGGGTCGTAGTGCATGAGGTGGACGTGCTTGCGCCCGATGGCGTAGCAGCGGAAGTACTGGTCGAAGACGATCTCCTCCTGGAGCGTCATCACGGTCTGGCCGGACTCGCGGTAGGCATCGAAGAACTCGTCGGGGTTGGCGACGCGGTAGACGCTCTTCCAGCCGCCGCCCGAGTAGGGCTTGAAGAACGCGGGGAAGCCGATGTGATGGAAGATCTCGTCCCACTCGAGCGGGAAGATGAGGTTCGACATGGAGTCGCCCGTCGTGTCGGGCGGATGCTGGTTGGAAGGCAGGATCACGGTCTTCGGCACCGCGACGCCGATCCGGCTCGCCAGCACGTTGTTGAAGAACTTGTCGTCGGCCGACCACCAGAAGGGGTTGTTGACCACGATCGTGCCGTCCATGACGGCCTTCTTCAGGATTGCGCGGTAGAAGGGGATGTCCTGGCTGATCCGATCGAGGATCAGGTCGTATTTCTTGGGAGTCTCGAGCGCCACCCCGCCGACCTGGACGGGCTCGGCGACGATCTCCGTGCTCGCGCGATTGATGCGGTCCACGAGCGCCAGCGGAAAGGAGCGCTCCTGTCCGTAGAGAATGCCGATGCGTTTCATACGTTTGCCCTCGCTGTGGGGAGTTCGGAGCTCCGGGGTCTTCCCCGGAGAACCGGGGATTATCTCACGATGCTCCGCTTTCGGAGTTCGCGTCAACCCACGCCGGCTCAGCGGTTTGACTTGGGTGGACGATAATGTCTTCGTGCCGGAAGGCCATCGGCCCTGGGTTCGCGTTCCGCTGCGGGCTCGAGGAGCCCCAGGAGCCTTAGTCGCCGCGCTCCTTCTTTCGACGGCGGAGGCTGCCGGGCAGGGGCCGGCTCCGCTTCCTGTGCCGTGTCCTCCGGATTCGGACCGCGACGCCCTGCTGGCGTCGGATCTGAACGCGGCCTCGCGGGACGAGGCCCGGGCGGCCGAGCTGCTCGCCAAGGCGGCCGCAGGAGGCGAGTCCGCTCGGACCCCGCTCCTTCTTTGGCCGACGGACTGGCTCGTCCTGGCGCGCCACGGCGAGTCCCGCGGCGACTTTCCCTCCGCGGCCGCGCGCTACCGCCGCTACGAGGCGAGCCTGGAAGGCTCGGGCGAGGACACGCGCTGGGTCGAGCCGCGCGTCAAGGTCCTGGAGCTCGCGGCGCGGACGGGATCCGCCGCATCCGGCGCGCCCGCATCCGCCTACGCCGCCGACCCCGAGGCACGCCTCGCGCTCGCCGACGCCCGCGGGACGCTGGCGCGCGGCGACAAGAGCGCCGCGCGCGAGAAACTCGGTTACGCGATGCGCCTCGACCCGCGGTACGCCGACGCGGCCATCGCCGCGGCCGCGCTCGACGCGCAGACGGGCCGCACCTCCGAGGCGATTCGCGAATACCGCGTGGCGCTCGCCGCAGACCCCGAGCGCGACGAGGCGGCGGTGCCGCTGGCCAACCTCCTCTGGGCGCATCCCGACCGGGCGAGCAAGGCGGAGTCGCTTCTGCTGCTGGATCGCGTGGCGGCGGCGCGTCCGGATCTGCCGAGCCTGCGCCGGCGATCGGCCGAGCGCTGGGCGCAGTGGGGCGATCCCGTGGCCGCGCTCCAGCGTCTGGACGCGTGGCGCTCGGCCGCCTCCGACGCGGAGCGCAGGCAGACCGACGCGCTGCACGCCGAGCTCGTGGCGCGTGCGGCCTCGTCGCCGTCGGGTTCCGCGGATCCGTCGTCGTCCGGTTCGGTCCCGCCCGCCGTGAGCCCGCGGCCGAGGCTCGATCTCCCCGCGGCCCATCCGGCGGGGGGCGCCGCCCCGGGCACGGGCGTGTGGATCTGGGCGGCGTCGGTGGCCTTGCTGGTCCTCGTCGGGGCCGCGGCATTCGCCCGCCGCCGGAGCGCCGCGGCCGCGGCGGAATCCGCGCCCGAACCGGAGACCGCGCCGTCGCCGCCGGAGGCACCCGTGCCGCCGATCACGACGGTCAGCCTCGAGGATCTCGTCCGCCTCCTTCGCAGCGCCGCCGAGGAGCGCCAGGTGGCGCCGCCGCCGCTTTCCAGCCGGGGCTTTCCCGAAGAGGGCCAGCCCGCCTGGGTCGTTCGCTTGCCGCCGCCCGACTGGGAGAGGCTGTGGCGCACGGTCTTCGGAGCGGCGCTGTCCGCGCACCCGGCGCCTCTTCCCGGACGATCCGCCGCTACTCCGTCGCCGTCGACGGCGCCGAGGCTCGCGATTTCCGGCGCCCTCGTGCGGGACGCCAACACGCACGCGGCATCCGTCCGCTTCGCGCTGGCCGACAACGCCCCGGGAGTGCTCACGACCGAGATGATCCGCGGCCGCTCCGCCGGGGCGGAATGGGCGGCCGTCGAGGAGATCGTCCGCGCCCACCGGGGATCGATCGCCGTCGCGCAATCGATCGACAGGCAATACACCAAGCGGCTGCTGGTCGAGCTTCCGTCCGGATAGCGGGACTTCCGCTACCGGGAGAGGAAGCCCGGGCGACTTTCGCCTCTCCCGTCGGTTGGGCCGCAGCGGCCCGCTCGGAGTCCGGGCCTCACCAGATCTGGCAGGGCTCCTTGCGCACCATCGGATCGCCCGCGGCGCACCCGAAGGCCTTGACGAAAGGCGGCAGCGTGGACGGCGGACCGTAGGCCCGGAACTCGGACAGCGGGTGCGGGTTCGTGTTCATGAGGAGCTTCGAGAGCTCGGGCCGGACGTTCGCGGCCCAGCCTCGCGCCCAGGCCAGGAAGAAGCGCTGGTCCGCCGTGAGACCGTCGATCTTGGCCGGCTCCGGCTTGCCCTCGAGAGTCTTCCGGTACGCCTTGTACGCGATGCCCAGGCCGCCCAGGTCCGCGGTGGCCTCGCCGAGCACGAGCTTGCCGTTGACGTGCTGGCCGTCGAACACGTAGGAGTCGTATTGCTGCTCGACGCACTTGGAGCGCTCCTCGTAGTTCTTCGCGTCCTCCGGAGTCCACCAGTCGCGCAGGTTGCCGTCCGCATCGAACTTTCGCCCCTGGTCGTCGAAGCCGTGGGTCATCTCGTGTCCGATGACCGCCCCGATCGCGCCGTAGTTGACCGCGTCATCCGCCGCGCCGTCGAAGAACGGCGGCTGCAGGATGCCGGCGGGGAAGACGATCTCGTTCAGGAGCGGATCGTAGTAGGCGTTGACCTCCGGCGGCGTCATCTGCCAGTCCTGGCGGTCGACGGGCTTGCCGATCTTCGAGAGCTGGCGGCGAAACTCGAACTCCTCGCCGCGCTGGGTGTTCAGCACGTAGGGCCCGCGGTCGATCGAGAGCGTCGCATAGTCGCGCCACTGCGTGGGATAGCCGATCTTCGGATTGAACTTGTCGAGCTTCGTGAGCGCCTGCTGCTTGGTCGCCTCGCCCATCCACGGCAGGGTCTTCAAGTCTTCGCGGAGCGCGGCGATCAGGTTCTTGACCATCGCGTCGGCGCGGGCCTTGGACTCGGGCGGGAAGTAGTCCTTGACGAAGGCCTTTCCGAGCGCGAAGCCGAGCTCGCCGTCGGCCGCCGTGACGCAGCGCTTCCAGCGCGGCTCGTTCTCGGGAGTCCCGGTGAGGGTCTTGCCGTAGAAGTCGAAGTTCTCGTCGACGAACGCCTTCGAGAGCTGTGGCGCGGACGCGCTGACGAGGTGCCACTTCAGGTAGGTCTTCCAGGCGTCGAGCGGCGTCGCCTGCAGCTGCTGGTCGAGGGCCTCGAAGAACTTGGGCTGGGCGACGTTGACAGCGGCCGGCTGGACGTCGAAGAGCCTGAAGTACGCGGGCCAGGAGAAGTGCGGCGTCAGCTTCGCGAGGTCCTCGGCGGTCTTGCGGTTGTACGTGGCCTCGGGATCGCGGCGCTCGACGCGCGTCATGGACGCCTCCGCGAGCCTCGTCTCGAGGTCCATGACCGTCTTGGCGTCGGCCGCGGCCTTCGTTCCGTTCTCGCCCATCAGCGCGAACATCTTCTGGACGTGCGCGAGGTACTTCTCGCGGATCGTCTTCGACTCCTCGTCGCTCTTCAGGTAATAGTCGCGGTCGGGCAGCCCGAGACCGCCCTGTCCCGCGTAGGCGATGACCTCGGTCGACTTGCGGCGGTCCTGCTCGGAGGCGAACCGAAAGCCGGCGCCGACGCCGAAGGATTGCAGCCGCGCGATCTCGGCCTGGAGGTCCGCGAGGCTGGCGATCTTGTCGATGCGCGCGAGCTCCGGCTTGAGCGGCGTCAGGCCCGCCGACTCGATGGCGGCCTCGTCCATGCAGCTCGCCCAGAAATCGCCGACCTTCTTCGGGTCGGACCCCGCCGCCGCGCTCTTGTCGGCCGCCGCCTTCTCGAGGACCTTGCGGAGGTTGGCGCGGTTGGTTTCGTCGAGGATCGTGAAGGAGCCCCAGTCGGACTGGTCCGGCGGGATCGGATTCGCCTTGAGCCAGCCGCCGCTGGCGTACGCGTTGAAGTCCTTGCATGCGGAGACGGAGGGATCCATGTCCGCGGGGTTCAGGCCGTGGACCGGGGCCGCGGCCGAGGCAGGGGCCGCCGCCGCCGGCGAATCGCCGCCGGGGCACGCGCCGCGGAGAGAGGGAGAGAAGAAGGCGAGGGCGAGAGCGGCGGCCGTGAGGGCCGTGGGGGTCTTGGAGCGGAGCTTCACAAATCCTCCTCGTTCGGGATCGTTTTCACTGCGGACCGCGGGCTGCCCGCCGTGCGCTATGCGTAAGTACGGCGCCCCGTCCCGCAGGTTCGCGGTTCGCGGTTCGCGGTTCGCGGTTCGCGGAAGCCCGGATCATACCTGCGCCGAGGGAGTTCCGTCCCCGGGTATCCGAATTGCATGGTCTGCCGCCCGGAGGTAACCATGCTGCACAACAGGGTCCTTCTCCTCGGCGTCCTCCTCTCCTCGGCGCTCCTCCTCTCCGCCGCGGCTTCCGGCGCGCGCGCGCAGACCCTCGAGATCGGCGCCAACGTCGCGGCTCCCAACTCCGTCGACGTCCCGGTCTCGGAGATCCGAACCGACATCGACCTGACCACCCCGGCGACCGCCACCGGCACGCTCGACACCGCGACCTTCCAGTGGTCGGATCTCGGGTGCACCGCGGCCGTGAAGCTCAAGTTCTTCCGCCGCCAGGTCGACACGCTGGTCTTCCTCGAGGAGCGGGGGCCCTTCGACACGGTCGGGACGCCGACCCAGGTCACCCTGTCGCCGCCGGTCCAGGTCCAGGAGGGCGACTTGATCGGCATCGCGCGCATCGCGAACTGCGGAAACCCGTCCACCCTGTCGGGCATCGTCAGCGCGGGCTACGTGGGCTACTCGGGCGACGTGACCGGCGACGTCTCGCTCTCTGCGGCGCAGGTCACCGCGGGCGACACGCTCGCGGTCCACGCCACGGGGACGGCCACGGAGTCGGTCGCGCGCGTCATCCCGGCGGCCGCATCGACGCCCGGCAACTTCGGCTCGTTCTTCCGGACGAGCGTGCAGATGTACAACCCGTGGAGCGAGCCGCTCTCCGGGCGCTTCGTGTATCACCCGGCGGGGGTCCCGGGATCCTCGACGGATCCCATCCTGACCTTCACGATCGGAGTGGGCCAGAGCGTTTCGTATCCCGACATCGTCGGGACGATGGGCGCCTCGGGGCTCGGCTCGATCGACATCGTGATGAGCCAGGCCAACCAGCCGCCCGTGATCGTCACGCGCGTCTTCAACGACGCCGGGGCCTCGGGGACGTCCGGCTTCACCGAGGAGGCGGTCAGTCCCGACGGAGGAACCGGCGAGACCGCCCTGATGTTCGCCGGGTCGACCGGCTTCCTGATCGCGCCGACCGACACCGCCCACTTCCGCTTCAACATGGGCGTGCGGACCTTCCTCTCGGGCGCCTTCATCACGCTGAAGGTGCACGACGCGACGGGCGCGGTCGTCCACACGGTCACGAAGACCTACCAGCCCACGTACTTCGAGCAGCAGTCCTCGGACACGTTCCTCGGCTACGTCCTGCAGCCGAACGACACGATCGAGATCAGCGTGAGCAGCGGGAGCGCCGTGGTCTACGGTGCGACGACCGACAACACGACCAACGACCCGAGCCTCCAGTACGCCCGGGTCGTGTTCGCGGTGCTCTGAGGGAACCCCGGCCCGGCTCTACTGCGGCGTCGCGCGGCCCTCGGACTCGGAGGAGCCGCCGAAGTGGAGGCGTCCCTCCTGGAGGTCCGTGTCCCGCAGGGTCACGGAGAGCGCCTCGGCGAGCGTCGTGACGGGGGAGACCTCGATCTTCGCCCGCACCTCTTCGGACAGATCCTCGAGGTCGGGTTCGTTGTCCTTCGGGATGACGATCTGGGTGATCCCCGCGCGAACGGCGCCGAGGATCTTCTCCTTCAGCCCGCCGATCGGCAGCACGCGGCCCGAGATCGTGATCTCGCCCGTCATCGCGACGTCGTTGCGGACGGGGCGCTTCGAGAGCGCGGACACCACGGCCGAGGCCATCGCGATGCCGGCGGACGGCCCGTCCTTCGGAATCGCGCCCGCGGGAACGTGGATGTGCACGTCGCGCTCGAACTTGCTCTCGTCGATCCCGAGCCACGCGGCGTGGGAGCGCGCGAAGGTCCAGGCCGCCCGGCCCGACTCCTTCATGACGTCCCCCAGCTGGCCCGTCAGGATCAGCTCGCCCTTGCCCCGCATCAGCGAAGCCTCGACGAACATGATGTCGCCGCCGGCCGGCGTGTAGTACATGCCGGTCGCGATGCCGACCTGGTCCTCGCCCGACTTCTTCTCGGGATGAACGCGCGGGCGGCCCAGCAGGGGATGCACGCCCTTCTGCTCGACCGTCTCCCGCTCGATCTCACGGGCGGCGATCCGCCGCGCGACCTTGCGCGCCAGCCGCCCGAGCTCGCGCTCGAGCTGGCGGACGCCGGATTCGCGCGTGTAGCTCGCGATGACTTCCTGGATGGCTCCGTCGGTCAGCGTGAGCTGCTCGGGCCGCAGGCCGTTCTCCTCGACCTGGCGCGGCACGAGGTAGCTCTTGGCGATCTGGAGCTTCTCCGCCTCGGTGTAGCCCGCGAAGTTCACGACCTCCATGCGGTCGATCAGCGGCCCCGGGATGCTCTGCAGGAAGTTGGCCGTCGCGATGAACAAGACCTCGGAGAGGTCGAACGGCACCGACAGGTAGTGATCGGTGAAGCTGTCGTTCTGCGCGGGGTCGAGCACCTCGAGCAGCGCGCTCGCGGGGTCGCCCTGGAAGGAGACGCCGAGCTTGTCGACCTCGTCGAGCAGAAAGACCGGGTTCTTCGTCCCGGCCTGCTTCATGCCCTGGAGGATGCGTCCCGGCAGCGCCCCGATGTAGGTGCGCCGGTGGCCGCGGATGTCCGCCTCGTCGCGGGCTCCGCCGAGCGAGATGCGGACGTACTTGCGCCCCATCGCGCGCGCGATGGATTTCGCGATCGACGTCTTGCCGACGCCCGGCGGTCCGGCGAAGAGGAGGATGCGGCCGCGGGCCCTCGCCGACTTGCTCGTCTCCTCCTTGACGGCGCCCGGCTGGGGCTCGCCGTCGACCGTGCCGGCCTTCTCGGCCATCTTCTCCGCCTGCTCCTTCTCCGACTGTTTACCGGCGGCCTGCGAGAGCTGCCGCACCGCGAGGAACTCGAGGATGCGGTCCTTGACGTCCTTCAGGCCGAAGTGGTCCTCGTCGAGGATGCGCGCGGCCTCGGGGACGTCCAGCTTCTCGTCGGTGCGCGTGTTCCACGGCAGCTCGGCGATCGTCTCGAGGTACGTGCGGATCACCTGCGACTCCATCGACTCGCGGCCGATGCGGGTGAGGCGGTTCCACTCCCGGTCGGCCTCCTTGCGGGCGTCCTCCGGGAGCTCGAGCGCGTCGAGTTTCGCCTTGAGCTCCTTCAGCCCGTCGTCGGTGGCGCCGTCGCCCTCGCCGAGCTCCTTCTGGATGGCCTTGAGCTGCTCGCGCAGGTACATCTCGCGCTGGCGGCTGCCGATCTCCTCCTTGACCTTGGACTGGATGTCCTCCTGCGCCGAGAGCACGTCGATCTGGCGCTGCACGTGCACGAGGACGCGCCGCAGGCGGTCCTCCACCGAGAGCGTCTCGAGCAGCGTCTGCTTCTCGGAGACCGAGACGTCCAGGTATCCCGCGACGAGGTCCGCGAGCCGGCCGGGCTCGTCGACCTCCGCCAGGATCTGTTCGACCGCCTCGTCGGGAAGGCCGAGCTTCTTGCCGAGCTCCGCCGCGCGCTCGCGCGCCTCGCGGTGGAGGCCCTGGAACGCCGCGTCGTTCGGGTCGAGGGGCAGCATGTCGCGCGCCTCCTGGACCGTCGCCTCGAGGAAGCCCTTCTTGTCGGGTGCGTAGCGCAGGGCGATGCCCCTCGCCTTGCCCTCGAGGACCAGGCGGATGCCGCCCAGGCCTCGCTGGACGGAGCCGATCGTCGCGATCGCGCCGATCGCGTGGAGCTCCGAGGCGACCACGTCCTCGGTGTCGGCGCGCTGCGCCACCGCGAAGACCTGGCGGCCGGGCGTGTTGAGCGCCGCCTCGATCGCGCGCAGCGTCGCCGCGCGTCCGGCCGAGATCGGGAACGACACGCCGGGAAACAGAACGGCGTTCCTCAGCGGAACGACCGGAAGAGCCGTAGATTCGGGCATCGGGAAACCTCTTTCTTCCTGCTGACGCCGGCGGGCGCGCCCTCTTGGTCGCGAAACCGGCAGTGCGAAGTACGCGAAAAGCGGGCGGCCGGGTTCAGGCGGCCGACGGGGCCCGCATGGGCAAAGATCTGCAGACCCGGAAACGAGGGACGCGCCGACAGGATTCCCGGCCCCAGGCCGCTACGGACGCCGCCGGCTCGCGCGCTGACGCGCCACTCCGGATCGCGCGCCTATGCGCGCCGGATGACGGCGACCGAGACGTCGTCCTCGGCCGTCGCTGTACCCAGGAACCTATGCATTTCGGCTGCCATCTGGGAGGCGAGCGTCGGCGGGGGAAGCACGGCGAAACGGTGCAGGACGGACTCGATGCGCGCGTCGCCGAATTCCCTGCCGAGGCCGTCGCGCGCCTCGGAGAGCCCGTCGGAGTGGAGGAACAGGAACTGCCGCGGCGCGAGCGTTCCGGTCTCGACGGGCCAGGTGAGGCCGCCCTTGATCCCGAGCGGGTAGGCGCCGGCCCCGATCCGCTCCTTCACCGCGCCGTCCGGCTCGCACAGGAGGACCGGCGGGTGCCCGGCGATGCACGCGGAGAAGGTGCCGTCCTCCGCGAGGAGCAGGTAGACGCAGCCGAAGAACGCCCGGGCCCCGCCCGTGCGGCAGAGGATCCGATTGAGCGTCGCGAACATCGCGGGCGGCGAGGGATCCACGTCGAGCTGCGTGCGAAAGGCGGCATGCGCGACGGCCATGACCAGGCCCGCGGCCATTCCGTGTCCGGAGGCGTCGCCGAAGAGCACCGCGAGCCGGCCACCGGCCAGGGGCACGAAGTCGTAGATGTCGCCGCCGACGGTGTTGGCGATCTCGTTGTGTGCGCCGAGCTCCCAGGCGTCGCTTCCGGGCAGCTCCTTCGGGATCAGGCTGGCCTGGAGATCGCGCGCGAGCTCGAGCTCGTCGCGGTAGTTGATCTTGTCGACGAGCTCCATCGCGAGCAGGAGACCGAGCAGCAGGCACGAGGCGGTCAGGTAGAAGTTGTCGAAATAGAAGTGGTACTCGGATGTCCTCCGCACGCCGTGCTCGAGGTCCTCGGAGTCGTGGCTGTAGGAGGGTCCCTGAATCGAGAAGATCAGGAAGAGGAGCACCGCCAGAAACACGACCCGCCGCGCGGGCGCGAGCCGCTGCGCGAGGCCGAAGAGGATGCCGTTGGCGGTCTTGAGCCATCGCCGGAGTCGGCGCCGTTCGCGCTCGATGCGCTCGCGGTCCCCGGCGAGCAGCTTTTCCTTTGCGCGCTTCCACTCGAGCGAGTAGAGGCCCGAGAGGTCCTTCTTCCCGACCGAGTGAAACGTCGACTTGAGCAGCTGTCCCCAGTCCCGGCCCGACGGCATGGGGCGGCATTATTTCCGATCCGCGCTCCGGGGTGAGGCGCGATCAGAGCCCGAACAGCGCGAGCTCGTCGAAGAGCTGGGCGACGCGGGGGTGCTCGGCGAGCTCCTTGTAGAGCCAGCCGTGGCGCTCGCGCAGGTCGGCGAGATGGGTCTTCAGCGCCGCGGTGTCGCGGGCGGCGGCCGCCGCCTGGATGCGCTCGATCGCGTCGCGGCCCGCGTCGTCGAGGCGGCCTCCGACCTTCGTCTGGAGGTCGTCGAAGGACTCCGAGACGCGGGTGCGATGGTTGGAGTCGCCGGATTCAGGCACGGATTCAGCCTATCAGAGCAGTCCCGGCAGATCCGCGATCGAGTCGAGGATGGCGTCGGGCCGGATCGCCGCCTGCTCGAGGTCGTACTTCCGGGACTTCCCGGTGCGCACCAGCAGGCCCCGCATTCCGAGGGCCTGCGCCCCGGCCACGTCCGACTCGGGATCGTCGCCGATCACGGCGGCCTCCTCGAAGGAGACCGACAGCGCGCGCAGGACCGTCCCGTAGAATTGCGGCGAGGGCTTGCCGACGAGCGTCGCGGTCGTGCCGGCGGCGTACTCGAGCGCGGCGACGAGGGCTCCCGCGTCGAGCTGGATCCCGTCCCTGCCCATCCAGAACCGGTTTCGGGCGAGCGCCACGAGCTCCGCGTCGCCGAGGAGCAGGCGAAGGCCGCGGTTCAGCCGCTCGAAGCTCAGGGTGTCGCCCAGGTCGCCCAGCACGACCGCGTCCGCCTCCACGTCGCTCGGCACGATTCCCGCGAAGTCCTCCGCGAGCGCGGGGCGCGTCAGCAGATAGCAGCGCTCGAGCCCCTTGCGGAGCAGGTACTCGCGCGCGACGCGGGCGGCCGAGAAGACCGCGTCCGCGTCGATCGCCACGCCCGTCGCGGCGAGCTCGCGGACCAGGACCGAGCGGGGCCGGCTCGTCGTGTTGGTCGACGAAGGCGAGGTCGAGTCCGCGCGCGGCCGCCTCGCCCAGCGCCCGCGCGGCTCCGGGATCAGGGACCCGTCCTGGAAGACGGTCCCCTCCAGGTCCACGAGGAGCGCGCGGATTCCCGAGAGGGCGCTCACGCGGAGGGCTTCTCGCTCATCGTCTCGTAGAGCGTCAGGAGCGCCTGCGTCCCGTCGTCGCCCCGGCCCTGCGCCTCGAGGGCCGAGAGGAGTTGGTGGACGAGCGCGACCGCGGGCAGCGGCACGCCCTTCGCGCGGGCCGTCTGGAGCACGATCGCGAGGTCCTTCTGTTGATGCCGGATCGCGAAGGCCGGCTTGAAGTCGCGGTCGATCATCTTGCGGCCGAGCACCTCGAGCGCCCAGGAGTTCGCCGCGCCCGCGGTCAGCGCGGCGTGCAGCGCGTCGAGGGGGAGCCCGGCCTTGCGAGCGAACGCGATGCCTTCGGCGACGGCAATCGAGATTGCCCGCGACGATGATCTGGTTGGTGGCCTTGCCGAGCTGGCCGGCGCCGGCGCCGCCGAGGAGGGTGATGCGCTTGCCCATCGCCTCGAGAACCGGGCGCGCCTTCGCGAGCGCCGCCTCCTCGCCGCCGACGAAGAACGTCAGCGTGCCCTCGATCGCGCCCTTCTGGCCTCCCGACACGGGTGCATCCAGCCAGAGGAGTCCGGATCCCGCGAGCGCGGCCGCGATCCCCCGGGCCGCCTCCGCGGCGATCGTGGAGCAATCGACGACGACCGTCCCGGGCCGCGCGCCGCGGACGGTTCCCCGCTCTCCGAGGTGGACCTGCTCGACCTCGGGGGAGTCGGGGAGGCAGGAGACCACGACGTCGCAGAGCCGCGCGAGCTCCTCCGGCGATTCGCAGGCGCGGACCGAAGGGGCAGACGGCGCCGACGCCTCCGAACGCCCCGGCCGCGTAGGCGCCGCGGCAAGCTCCGACGCGAGGGCCTGCGCCTTGCCGGCGGTGCGCGTCGCCAGAGCGAGCTCGAAACCCGCCCTGGCGAGATTGCGCGCCATGGGAGCGCCCATCGTGCCGAGGCCGAGGAATCCGACTTTGAGCGGCATGGATTCGCCTCCCGCGCGTGAGAATAGCCGAGGAGGATCCGCATGAGCCCTTCTCCGCACGAAGTCGTCGTCACCTCCGTCGGCCGGAGCCTCGCGCAGCGGATCCAGGCCGGGCGCCACGAGCTCCGGGCCGACGAGCCCGTGCCCTCGGGAGGCGCCGACTCGGGTCCGGACCCCTACTCGCTGCTGCTCGCGGCGCTCGGCGCGTGCACGTCGATGACGCTGCGGATGTACGCCGACCGCAAGCAGTGGCCGCTCGAGCGCATCGTGGTCCGCCTTTCCCAGCAGAAGGTCCATGCGCGCGACTGCGTCGATTGCGAGGACAACGACGATGCGCGGGTCACGAGGATCACGCGCGAGCTCGAGCTGTCCGGACCGCTCACCGCGGAGCAGAAGAAGAGGCTCGTCGAGATCGCGGAGCGCTGTCCGGTCCACCGGACCCTACTGGGGCAGAAGGAGATCGTGACGCGGCTGGTCTGATTTTGGATTTGCGATTTTGGATTTTGGATTACGGATGTCCCACGTCGCTCAATCCAAAATCCAAAATCCAAAATCCAAAATGACTACGTAAAGTCGATCCCCTCCACGATCGGCTTGAGCGCGTCCGCCTGGATCTCCCGCAGCTTCTTGAGCCCCTTCTTCGCCAGCGACAGCAGCTCGGCGAGCTGATCCTCGGAGAAGGGCCGCCGCTCGGCGGTGCCCTGGATCTCGACGAAGGCCCCGCCCGCGGTTCCCACGACGTTGCAGTCGACGTCCGCCTCCGCGTCTTCCACGTAGGCCAGGTCCAGCACCGGCTGCCCGGCGCAGATGCCGACGGAGACCGCGGCGACGGTCTCGCGCAGCGGCCAGCGCCCCAGGCGGCCCTCGCGGGTCAGCTTCGCCAGGGCCATCGTCAAAGCGACGCACGCGCCGGTGATGCCGGCGCAGCGCGTCCCGCCGTCGGCCTGCAGGACGTCGCAGTCGAGCGTGATCGTTCGCTCGCCGAGGCCGCGCAGCTCCGTGACGGCGCGCAGCGAGCGGCCGATCAGCCGCTGGATCTCGAGCGTGCGCCCGCCCTGCTTTCCCTGCGCCGCCTCGCGCGCGGAGCGCGTGTGCGTGGCGCGCGGGAGCATGCCGTACTCGGCGGTAACCCACCCGCTGCCGCTGCCCTTCAGAAACGGGGGCACGCGCTCCTCGACCGAGGCCGCGCAGAGCACGCGCGTGTCGCCGAGCGTAATGAGGGCCGAGCCCTCCGCATGGCGGGCGACGCCGGTCTCGATCGAGACCGGCCGCATCTCGCCGGGCTTGCGTCCGTCCGGCCGCGGCGTCGAGCTCTGGCTCATGGAGTAGGGCTCATGGCGTGGGAACGGGGGTCGAGTCGGGCGGCGCGGCCGGCGGCTCGATCGCGTTGCGCAGGAAGAGAAGAGGACGCGTCAGGTCCACGTGGCCTCCCAGGGTCTCGGCCGGCTCTCCATTGACCAGGATTCTCACACGGGAGGTCTCCGCGACGTTCTGCAGCGTCGTGTCGACGAGGGCGGCCACGATCGCGAGCTCCTCGTCGGAACCGAAGGTCAGGCCCGAGTCGACCGCGAGGTCGAGGACCGCCTCGCCCTCGTGGAGCAGGAACGCGTTGCGCAGCTGCATCTTGGGCGGGATGACGGCCATGAGTCCCTCCCGCGTCGGGCCCTTCTGCAGCTCGGAGAAGAGCGCCTGGAGGAACAGCGCGCCGGTCGCCGGCTTGGGAATGTCCCGCTCCTCCGGGTGGAGCAGGGCGCCCTCGGCGTCGGGGAAGTAGAGCGTCACCCGGACGGTCTCGACGGCCGGCGCGGGAGTCGTGCCCGGCGCCGGGGAGACGGTTGGAGCGCTCGCGGGCGTCACGCGCAGGAACGGTCGCGGCGCGCGGCGGCGCAGGCTCGACAGATCGCCCCGCGAGAGCAGGAGCAGTGCCGCGACCGCGACGGCGAGGACCGCGAGAAGGATCGCGGCGGCGCGCCGGCTCATGGGGACGCCGGAGGCGTGGAGGAAGAAACCGACGGGTTCGGCGTCGCGCGCAGGGCGGAGGGGAGCCGCTTCGCAAAGAACCGGGCGACGGCGCGAGCCACGGCGTCGGCGATCGTCTGCTGGAACTCGGGAGTCTTGAGCTTCTTCTCCCCCTCGGCGTTCGAGATGAACGCGACCTCGACCAGCACCGCGGGCATCGTCGCCCCGACGAGCACCCGGAAGGGCGCCTGCTTGATGCCGCGGTTGCCCGTCTGCGAAACGCCGTTGAGCTCGGCCTGGATCGCGTCCGCGAGCTCGCTCGATTCCTTCAGGTGCGCGCTCTGGGCGAGGTCCCAGAGGACGAAGTCGAGGTCGGGGTTGGCGGACGCGTTCGGACCGGGGGTCGGCGCTCCCGGCGCCGCGTTCTCACGGCTCGCGACCTCCTGCGCGATCTTGTCCGACGCCTCCAGCGACAGATAGTAGGTCTCGGAGCCCTGGGCGGAGGCGGCGCGCGAGGAGTTTGCGTGGATCGAGAGGAAGAGGTCGGCCTTCTCGTGGTTGGCGATCGAGGTCCGGTCGTCCAGCGAGATGAGCAGATCGGTGTCGCGGGTGAGCACGGTGCGGCAGGCGAGCACTCGGGGAAGCGCGGCGGCGACGCGCTTCGCGATCTCGAGCGTCACGTCCTTCTCCTGCAGGCCACCGGGTCCGATCGCTCCGGTCTCCGTCCCGCCGTGCCCGGGGTCGACCACGATCGTGAGCGGCGTGGCGGAAGCCGCCGCCGGCCCCGCCGACTCGATCGGAGGAGCCGCGGCGCCCGCGGCCCGGCGGCCGATCTCGACGACGATCCGGTCGGGCGAGGTCAGGGGATAGGAGCGGGCCGTGGCATTGGGCTCGCGGAACTCGATCGTCACCGTGTCCGAGGTGAAGCGCACCGCCGAGACCAGCGGATCGTCGAACTTGCGCTCGGCGAAGGGCGGATCGAGGCGGGTCTCGGGAAAGCGGACCTGGTAGCTCTTCTCGGACGCGGTCGTCGAGGTCGGCGCTGCCGAGGACAGCCGCAGCACGACCTGCGTCGTCGGCGCGACGTGAACGACCGCGACCTCCACCGAGATGGGCGGAGGCCCCGATGCGGTCAGCGTCCAGGTCTTGCGGGCGGAGTCCCATCCTCCGGCGGCGCCTGCCAGCGGGAAGAGGATCTTGTCGAAGAAATCGATCGGGGCGTAGAGGGCGCCGGACACGGTCCGGGCCGGGGCCGAGATCGGCACGATCCGCCGGTCGACGGGGACCTGCGCGGTGCCCGGGCCGAGCAGGATCTGGTGGCCGTAACCGGCCACGGTGAGGACGCCTGTCCCCGCGTCCGCCGCCACCGAGTAGCCCAGGGCGCGGGCGGCGTCGGAGACGAGAAACTCCTTGCCGGCGATCGTCGCGATGGGGTGCGACTCGCCCTTCCAGATCAGTGTGACGCGCTCCTCCGCCCGGAGAGGCTCGAGGAGTGCGATGGCGAGGGCGAAGGCCGCGATCGCGGCGGCGCGTCGGTTGATCAACCGGAGATGGTCTCGCTTCGAGATACGACAAAGAGGGTAGCACGACAGGTCGGCGACGCTCTGGATCTGGGGGCTCGTTCGCCGCAAGGTTGGCTCCATCGGACACCCGAGCCCCCCGCTTGGAGCCCCGCGGCTTGAGCCGCTTCCGGGAAAGGGGCTGTCGCGACTTGCCTCTTCTGTCCGTTGGGCCGCGAAGCGGCCCGCTCAGAGCCCGAGCCCGGACATCAAGTGTCCATGGGATGGGCGGATCCTCGTTCTCGGGAGGTCGCCATGGGACAGCTGCTCGCTCCGGGGGTATGGTGCAGGGAGGCCTGGTGCCGCGCCGATGCGGATGCCGAGCACCGGCTGGGCGACGGCTGCAGCTGCGATGCGCACGGCGACGAGCTCGCCGGGGAGCCTCGCCGGATCACGCTGACCGCGCAGGCGGCGCGTCTGTCCCCTTTCTTCTGCCGCGCCTGCGGCCACAGCGCGCGCGAGATGGTCGAACATCCCGCGTGCTTCTTCCGGTGCGAAGCATGCGCCGCCGCGGATCGCTGGCCTGCGTTCCATCCGGGCTCGGGGCGGCGGCTCTCGAGATAAAAAAAGGGCGGGTCGAACCCGCCCTTGGCGAAAGAGGTCTGTGGGACTCCCTACGGCCGGTGAACGACCGGAGGACCGGGCCGAGGCTGGATGCGGACCGATCCGGTGATCGTCCGGTCCCGGTCCACGATCACGGGGTCGCGGTCGAGGATCGAGAGGCTCTCCTCGTTCCGGCGGCGCGACATCAGGAGGTAGATGCCGACGCCCGCGAGGGCGACGATCGCGAGAACGATCCAGCCGCTGAAGCCGGAGTCCGTCTTCGTCGTCGTGTCGGCCTGCTCCTTCTTGGCGGCGAGCGCCTGGGCGTCCGCAGGGGCGGGCGCGGGAGGCGCCGGATTCGCCGCGCTTGGAGCCGCTTCGGGAGAAGCCGGCTCACCACCGGCCGGTGGCGGAGGCGGAGCGTTATCGCTCGGCGCGGCCGCGGCCGTGCCGGCGGCGGCTGCCGCAGCGGCTTCATCCTTCTTCTCGACCTGCGTCGGAGCCTTGGGCTCAGCCGTCTTGGGCTTCGCCTTGGATTCCGTCACGCGGGTCCTCTTTGAAGTCGTGCTCTTGCTCTTCGTCTCATTCGACTGAACCTGCGGCGCCTGCGCAGCCGGCTGCTCGGACGCCGGAGGCGGCGCGACGGCCGGCTCCTGGACCGGGACGGGCTGGACGGCGGACGGCGCGCTCTCGGGCTGCTGGGCAGACGGAGGCGGCGGGGCCTCGACCGGCGCGGCCGGCTGCTCCGGGACCGGAGTTGCGACCGGCGCGGGCTGCGCCGATTGGTCCGCGCTCTGATCTTGCGCGACCGCAGTCATGGTGGCAGCGGCGAAGATCATGGCCGCCACCGAAATCCGACACAGGTATCTCATTGTCGTCTCCTTCCTTCTTGGTGAGGCCCCTGCGCGGGCCTCGGTTCCCTTCGCAGCGTCGGGAGGCTTGACCACCCTCGCCACTCACGAGAAGGAGGGAGCAGGTTTCGTGCCACTCGGCGGCTGAAAAATCGGGCCGGCGGGGACTCCCCCTCCGCCGGCCCCGGAGGACAGCCGCGAAATCGCTAGAGCGAGTTCAGAAACGCGACCACGTTGTTCTTCTGCGACTGGGGCAGACCGGCGTAGCGATCGCGGGACTTCTGGCCCTGGCCCGCGTGCGCGAGGATCGCGTCGTTCAGGCTCGCGGCGCGTCCGTCGTGCAGCAGCGGGAGCTGCTTGCGCACTCCCCACAGCGGCGCCGTGCGCATCAGCTTCCCGGTCGCGAGGTTCTGCGTGATGCCGTCGCCGAGCGAGCCCATGTCGTGCAGGAGGAAGTCGGAGTACGGCGCGAAGGTCTTGCGGTTGAGCGCGGCGACCGGGTTCGGGCCGGTCTGGAGCAGCGGCGTGTGGCAGTTCGCGCAGCCGATCGCGAGGAACGTCGCCTGGCCGAGCAGCGCCTGCCCGGTGATGGGTCCGCGCGGGGGCGGCGCGAGAAACGTCATGAAGTCCGCGAACGCTGCGACCCCGCTGCCATCGTCGTTCATGCCCGAATCGGGATTGCAGCTGAGGTAGTCGCAGTTGCCGGCCGGGCAATTCTCGTCCGGGAACTGCGGATTGGTGATTCCCATCTCGTTCACGTAGGCGTCGCCGGAGAACTGGAAGAGCGTCGGGTTCTGACCCTTCCAGCCGAACTTGCCGACGGCGGGATGGCCCGTCGACAGGTTCGTGACGACGCTGACCGTGCCGGCGGTCTTGTCGGGAAGGGCGCGCTCGATCGCCGCGAGCGCGTAGAACGTCGAATCGGGGACGGCGTCCACGAGCCCGAGGCCGAAGAGCGCGGTCGTGCGGCGGTCCGCGCGGACCGTGGCGCCGTCGGGGACGACCTCCGGGACGTAGTTACAGTCGTTCTCCGCCCCGATTCCGAACTTCTGGATGAGCGAGCCGCCGAACTCGCTCATCGGGTCGAACGTTCCGTCCGACCGCATCCTGCCGAATCGCGTCTCGAGAACCGTGCCTCCTCCGCCCACCGCCGCGATGTTGTGGCAGTTGGCGCAGGAGGAATCGTTGAAAACGGGCCCCAGCCCCTCCTCGACGGTCTCGACCTCCGAAAACTCGTTCTTGCCCTGGTTGAACCGCGCGAGCTGATCCGCGGTCAGCCCCTGGAGGGGATCGCCGAAATTGGGCGCGCCGACGTTGGTGTCCGAGGTGAAGGCGAGAGACGAGACGAGGACGAGAAGCGCGAGACCGACGACACTCATCCGAAACGAAACTCTCGAGCCCATGGGGCCCTCCTTTCGTTCGGCCGCCGGATCTGGCGGACTGGGGAGTAGTCCGGAATTCGGGAGACCTTGGCCGCCACTCTATGGAGCGACCCCCGCCGCAGACAATTGGCCGCGGGGTCCAAACGAAGGTCAGGTCCCGTTCGACAGGAGGGCCTCGGCCGCGAGGCGAGGACGAGGTCAGGCTGGAACAGGAGAGGCGGCCGGTCGGGAACAGGGGACCGGGGACCACGCGGCACCGGAGAACAGGTCGCGCCTCCTGGACGCGTGGTCAGTGTGCCGAAGAAGGCCGCGCCGCTGCTATGGTAACGGTTACTATAGCGAGACGCCGACGGGCCCTATTCCGTCTTCGGCCGCAGCTGCGATCCGCCGAAAGCGAAGTTGAAGAAGGCGCGCCACTCGGACTGCGTCCGCTGTCGCTCGAAGAAGCCCGTGTAGGAGGTCTTGCGGCTGTACCACCAGTAGCCACCGCCGACGCCGAGCGGCCCCCAGAGGGGGATTCGGCCCGTGACGCGGAGGAACTGCAGCGTGTTGTTCCGGGAGACGCCGTCGACGGTGTGGGCCCAGACGACGCCGTAGCCCGCCGCGACCACCTCGCGGGCGCCGGCGTACAGCCGGGCCGCGACGCGCACGCCGCCGCCCGGCGCGTAGTCGTAGTTGCGGCCGGTCTCGGGGCTCGTGACGTCGATCGTCTGGATGCCCGCCAGCGGAATCGCGATCGCGCTCAGGTCCGTGACCGCGCGGACCTTCTCCGAGAGGTCGTACCGGGAGAGAAGACCCGCGCCGAACATCTCCGCGCCGAAGACCTGCGACGCGTTGTGGATGTACTCGTACTCCTGGGAGAGGCCGAAGACGTGGCGGACGGATCCCGTCGCGTCGCCGAGCTCCCATCCCTTCAGGATGCCGCGCTCCTCGAACCGGGAGATCGCCGTGCCGCCGGGGAAGGTCACGTCGAGCCCGACCGAGAAGGTGTCGAAGGGCTTTCGGATGTCCCCGTTGAAGGGGTCGCCGTAGAGGGCCGAGAACGAGAAGAGCGCCTGGTTCTCGCGCGGGACGCCGGTGCCCGAGACGTTCCGGTAGCCGAGGTCCGCCGAGATCGAGAACCCGCTCGGAAAACGCTCGTCGGGGTTCGGGAAGTCGCGGCTCATGTCGCCCGTCACGAGCCGCGTGAAGGCGCCGACCGGGTTGACGAGGGCGGCGCCGAGCTCGCGCCAGAAGCGCTCTCCTCCGCTCGCGGTGTTGTCGAGGATCATGGTCGCGAGCCGGTAGGAGATCTCGCCGCGCGTCATGCCGCCGAGCGTCGTGTTGATCAGATCGTTGATGGAGGGCGCGGTGTTCTCCATGCAGCATTCCCAGATCAGGCTTCCGGCGAGGGTGAACGCGCCGGACTCCCAGAAGTTGTAGCCGTTCGCGCGCGCGGCGTCGAAATACAGGCTGCCGTGGTACGGATGGGCGAACTGATTGGTGTTGAAGTCATCGTGGTCGTAGACGAACCCGGCGTGCCAGTTCTCGCTGACCGTGTGCCAGGAGATCCGCGCGAAGTCCTCGTCGGTGACGTATCGGTTGTACGCCCACGGGAGAAACTCGAGGAGCCCGACCTCCCCGGCCGCCAGCCAGAAGCGCTTGGGCTGCTTGTCGAGCCCCAGCGTCAGCTGCTGAGGCGGCTTCTCCGCAGGAGGCTGCGAGGGTTCCGGCGCGGCGGCCTGGGCGCCGAGAAACGGAGCCCGGAGTGCCCAGGCGCACAGCAGAAGCGCGCAGCGAAGGGCAGTCGCGAGGCGTCGAGGCGGTTGCATGCCCCGTCCTGGAGCAAGACCGGTGCCGGAATCGACCGGGTTCAGCCCCGGAGAAGGCGCAGCAGCGCGCGCTCGTCGGCGGAGAGCCGGTTCCGATGCGCCAGCCTCGAGAGGTCGGCGGGCCCCCGGCGCGCCGCAAGGCGGCCCCGCTCGAACTCCCGGAGCACCACCGGGCAGACGTAGGACGCGCGGCAGACGGCCGGCGTGTTGCCGAGCGCGGCCGCGACCTCGCGCAGCTCTTCGCGGATGCGGCGCTTGCGCTCCGGAGCCGTCGCGACGGAATCCCCGCCGCCGCGGGCGAGGCGGACGGCGCAGAGGAGCGTCCCCGCCCAGGTCCGGAAGTCCTTGGCGGTGAAGCCGCGGCCGGTGACCTCGCGCAGGTACGCGTTGATGTCGCGCCGCCGCACGTTCACGAGTGCTCCGTCCTCGGCGCGGTACTGGAAGACCTCGCGCGAGGGAATCCGCAGCAGGCCGCGGACGACCGAGGCGACCTGCCGGTCCGCGAGCTCGTGCCGCTGCCGCTTTCCGCCCTTGCCCGGAAAGTCGAAGACGACGCGGTCGCCGTGCACCGACACGTGCCGCGGGCGCAGCGTCGCGAGCCCGTAGGTGTCGTTCTCCCGCGCGTAGACCGCGCTTCCCGGCCGCAGGAAGCTGACGGAGAGGATCCGCACGATGGCGCAGAGGACGCGCTCGCGCGAGAGCTCCGTGCCGCGCAGCCCGCGCCGCACCGCGGCCCGGAGCCCGGGCAACGCCTGGATGAAGCGGATCAACCGCTCGCGCTTGGCGCGCTCGCGCGCCCGCACGCGCGCGGGATGGTAGACGTACTGCCAGCGGCCCGCCCGGTCGCGGCCGACCGCCTGCAGCGCGCTCGCCGCGGAGGCCGCGATCGCGACGTCGGTCCAGGCCGGAGGAAGCGCGAGCCCGCGGATGCGAGTCCGGTCGGCGAAGCTCGGCCTTCTCCCGTCGGCGGTCGCATACGTGAAGCGCCTGGCGGCGCCCCGCCGCCGGAACCCCGTCGACTGAAGCCGCCGAACCTTCGCTCCTCCCGCTCCTTCGGCTCCTCCCTCTCCGCCCGGCCGCGCCGGGGGAGCGGCGTGGGCATGCACGGATGCCTGCGGCTTTCGCATCGCCGGAGAGCAAGGAGCAATTCGGATGCCGGGTCAGGAGAAGAGGGGCGCGACGCTCTCCTCGAAGACACGGGTGTGGAGGTCGATGTCCTCTTCCGAGGTCTGTGGACAGAGGAGCGCCATGTTGTGAAACGGCGTCAGCAGGATGCCGCGATTGAGCGCCGCGAGGTGCATGTAGCGATCGAGCTCCGCGTCGACTGCGGCGGCGGCCTCCGCGCCGTTCTTCGGAGGCCGCTCGGAGAACCAGTACTCGGCGCGGCAGCCGAGCCGCGTCACGTGCCAGGGCAGGCGCCGCGCGGTGAGGACTCCCTCGACGCCCTCGACGAACCGCTGTGCGAGCGGGATCGTCCGTGCGTACGCGGCCTCGGTGAGGACGTCGGCGAGAGTCGCGCGCATCGCCGCGAGAGACAGCGCGTTTCCGGCGAGCGTGCCGCCGATGCCGCCCGTGTCCGATTCCTCCATGCGGATGGATCCTCGCACGCGCTCGGCGAGCTCGGCCGACAGCCCGTACACCGCGGCCGGAACGCCGCCCGCGATCGGCTTGCCGAGCGTGAGCACGTCCGGCCGCAGGCCGTGCGCGCGTGTGTAGCCGCCCGGGCCGGTGCAGATCGTGTGGGTCTCGTCCAGGATGAGGAGCGTTCCCGTGCGCCGCGTCGCCTCCCGCAGCGCCTCGTGGAAGCCGGGAGCCGGGTGCACGATCCCGATGTTCGTCATCGCGGGCTCAGCCAGCACGCACGCCACGTCGCGCGGGGCGAGCGCCGCCTCGAGCGCCTCGACGTCGTTGAACTCCACGACGCGCGTCGTGACCGCCGGGTCGACCGGAGGGCCCAGGTTGCCGCTCCGGGAAGCGGCCACGCCGTCCCGCAGCGTGATGAACGTCTCGTCGACCGAGCCGTGGTAGCACCAGTCGAAGACGAGGATTCGAGGCCGCCCGGTCACGTGCCGCGCGAGGCGGATCGCGAACCGGTTGGCGTCGGTGGCCGTGAGCGCCATTTGCCAGAGGGGCAGTCCGAAGCGTCGAGAGAGCTCCTCGCCGACCCAGACCGCGTCCTCCGTCGGCAGCATGAACGTGACGCCGCGGCGCGAGCGCTCGGCGATCGCCTCGACGACGGGCGCCGGCGCGTGTCCGGTCATCGCGCCCGTGTCGCCGAGGCAGAGGTCCAGATAGCGGTGGCCGTCGACGTCGGTGAAGTGCGCGCCCGAGCCCTCCGCCACGAAGATCGGGAAGTCGCCCGGGGACCGCACCATCCAGTTCATCGGCACGCCGCCGAGGAGGCTCGCGCGGGCGCGCTCGAAGAGATCCCGGGAGCGCGGGTGCCGGGCCCGGAACCGCTCCCGCTCCTCGGCGAGAAGGCTGCGAAGCCGGGCTCGATCGACCGTCACGCGCGGCGAGTATACAAACCGCCGCGGGTCTCGGGTCGTGCCAGAATCCCGCCCTCGGGAGCGCGATCTGCGAATTTCGGAGCCGAAGAAGAGCCTGACCTCCGCCGGCGGCAGCGGCGGGGGCGCGCGGGTGAGCGCGCGCGTGACCTGGGAGGACTCCGACCGAGCGCCTCTCGAGCTGTTCTTCGAGACCGACGCGATCGGGGCCGCCGACCTCGCGCCGGAGCCGGAGGCGTTCCTCGCGGCCTGCATCCTTCCGGCGATGCGCGCGCGGGAGCGGCGCGTCCGCATCGAGGGCGCGGTCTGCCCGCGCCTGGCGGCCGGCGTCACGCAGGCCATCGGCATCCTCCGCCGTCTCCACGGTCCCCCGCGAGAACCGGTGACGGTCGAGCCCACGGAGGGGTGGCGTGCGATCGTGCCCCGCCGACCCGAGCGCAGCGCGTTCTTCTTCACCGGTGGAGTCGATTCCTCCGACCTCTTCCGGCGCAACCGGCTCGCGCATCCGGTCGGCCATCCCCGGTCGTTCGCCGACGGCCTGTCGACGTTCGGCCACCTCTGCCCGACCGACGCGCGCACGATGCGGTGGAACGAGGCGAGCGGTGCGGTTCTCGCGTCGATCGCGGAGAGACAGGAGTTCGCGCTCACGCGCATCCGCACAAACGTCTGGGAGCTCGCCCCCGACGTCGGATTCCTCGCCGAGGAGAGCCTGGCCTCCGCCCTCGCGGCGTCGGCGCACGCCTTCCGCAGCCGCTGGAGCGCGATCACGATCGCCTCGAGCCGCGACGCGGCGCGCGAGCGCTTGCGCGGGACCAGCCCCCTGATCGACCCGCTCTACTGCAGCGGCGCGCTCGAGCTGCGCTACGACTCGAGCCCCGCCACGCGGCTTGAGCGGCTGCGGGCGATCGCGGCCTCGCCGCGCGGCCTCCTCGAGGATCTGATCGTGTGCCTCGCCTTCCCGACGCCGCCCGAGATCAACTGCGGAGAGTGCGAGAAGTGCGTCCGCACGATGACGAGCCTGCTCGCGATCGGGGCGCTGGGTCGGGCGCGGCGCTTCCCGCACCGCGACGTCACGCCCGAGAGGGTGCGCGCGGTCACGATCGGAGAGCACGACGCCGACTACTGGAGGGACCTGCTCCCAGTCCTCGCCGAGCGGAGCCGCGCCGACCTGGTCCAGGCCATCCGGGAGAAGCTCGAGGAGTGCCGCCTCCTCGTCCGCTGGTCCGCCGACACGGGCTGGAAGGGGAGCCTGCGCCGCCTCGACCGCCGGTACCTCGGCGGACGCCTGCTGCGGATGCGCCGGCGGCTCTCCAGCCGCGACGGAGCCCCCTCCCGGCCGCTGGCGGACGCCTAAACCCGGGCGCCCGCGTCCCGGACGGCGGCACTTGTTTTGCAGGAACCGCCGGGCATGCGCACGGCAACAGCCGAAACCGCCAGTGTCCCCGCGTCTGCGACTGCCGATCACCTCGCCGGAACCGGCATCTACCTCCGGGGAAAGACGTTCTGGATTCGCTACCATGGCCCCCGCCGCAACGGTACCTGGGGCCAGATCTGTGAATCGGCCAGAACGAGCGATCCCGAGGAGGCGCGCCGGCTTCGCGAGCGTCGGCTCCACGAGGTGGCCGACCACCGCGAGGGCATCCACCTCTTCCGCGGCCCCTACCAGTCCCGCTCGTCGTTCAGTCTCAAGTCGTAGACTGAGGGGCTCATGGGGGGCCCGGAAGACGATCGAGGGACGCCGGCGGCGATGCCGCCGCTTGCGGTTACTTCTTCGCCTACGTCCGCCCAGCCCGTGGCGGGCCTGACCGACGCGCGTGCACTCTCGCTCGAGCGATTCGCGATCCGGACGAGGGAGGCCGGTGTGACCAGCGCCGGCTGGCGCCTCGAGGTCGCCTGCGCCGAGGGACCGGGCGCGATCGTCTGCGTCGACGCCGCGACCGGACCTGCGCATTACCGCGGAGAGGGCGTTTTCCTCGGCTGGCCGCGCGAGCGCCTCGAAACGGCCTACTTCGCGCTGCGTCCCGTCGATTCGTCTCCTCCTCTCGAGCTCAACCAGCTGGGATAGCGGGCGTCCTTTCGAGTCCGCGCCGCCCGGCGGACGCCGAAAAAAACCCGCTCCCCCGGTCTGACCGAGGGAGCGGAAGGCGGGAAGTCGGGGACCTACTGCAGGAGCCGCTGGAAGCCCTTCATGTCCTTGGAGGTCTCGAAGAGAAGCTCGCCGGTCGCGACCGAGACGACCGAGTAGCGCGGGGCCGGTCCGGGCGTGTCGTTCCAGGCCTCGATCTCCATGCCGAGCCGCTGGCCGTCGCTCGAGTACCCGGCCAGCGACGCCATGCAGTGCGCGAGCGCGCGGTCGCGCAGGGGGCGGCCGTCGGAGAGGAACGCAATTTCGCGCGCCGGCTCGTCGCGCTCGAGCGAGGTGATCACCGGCACCAGGAGGGACGGGCCCACGACCTCCACCCACGCGGCGGCCTTTCCGTCGGGAGCGATCCGGAGCGAGCCCGGCACGGGGAGGATCGGAATCGCCGCCTTGCGGACCGCGACGTCGCGCGCGTTGCCGACGCGGGTCTCGACGAGAAGCTGCAACGCGCCGAGCTTGCCCTCGATGCGGACCGTGCGCTCGCGCACGGGTCCGGAGACCCTGGCCTCCTGCGGGAAGGTGGCGGTGCCGTTCCCGGCCATGGCGCGCAGAATGACGCCGCGGGAGTTGAGCCGGCGGCCCTCGGTGCCGCCGGGCACCAGGGTCTGGACGCGCGCGCCCGCGAAGCGCACGCGCTCCTGGAGCCGCGTGATCTCGTCGGCCTTCCCGAGCGCCAGAAGGTAGCGGCCCAGCGCGAGCGAGGCGGTGCCGGCCCGCTCGGCCGCGGAGCGCAGGACGCCGGGGTCCTCGGCGGACTCGGCCAGGGTGAGCCACGCCGCGGACTCCTGGGTCAGCGTCGTGAGGTTCGCGGAGCGCTCGGGGAACTGCGCGCGCAGGAGGCCCGCGGTCGCGCGCTCGCGCAGACGACCGCACTCCGGGCTCGCGTCCTTCCCGAGCAGCTCGAGCGCGCGCTGGAACGCCGCGCCTCCGTAGACCGTGCGCGGACCCGACGCGCCGGCCTTCTCGACGAACTGCGAGACGAGCTCGGGCGGGAAGGGCCCTCCCGCGGCCGCGAGGCCCTCGGCGGTCTCGCCGAGGAACAGCTCGACCTCCGGATCCGGGGTCTTCGCCTCGCGCAGCCGGTCGGTCGCGCGCAGCAGCAGCGCGGCGGCGAGGCGCCGTTGCGCGTCGGTCTTCGACAGCGACCGTCCGACCGTCACGAGCTCGCGGGTGCCGGCGGCGTCCGGCGCGAAGACGACGACTACCTCGCGCGAGATCCAACCTCCCTGGACGTGAAGGAACGTCGGACGCGCCTCGACCAGGGTCAGGCGCGTGCCCTGCGGGAGGCGGCTCACGACGCGGCCCTGCGTCGAGGGCTTCTCCCGCAGGAGGGCCTCGCGGGGAGAGGTGAAGACGTCCGACCCGGGCGGCTCGGCGCCCTCCTCGCCGAGCGCCACGGAGCAGGCGATCGCGAATCCCAGAGACATCAGCAGCGCGAGCGCGAAGCGGGGGATCAGGGTCCGGGCGAGCTCCTTCATGGCGTTCTCCTTTGCGTTCTATCCGTGGGTTTCACTGGACCTGCGAGGACGATTCCTTTTTGGTCTTGCCCCGCGCGGCGACCCTGGCCGCCGAGGCCGGAGCCGGAGGCTCCGCGAGAGCGGGCTGCCCATTGGCGACGCGCTTGAAGATCTCGCCCGTGAGCGACTCGCCGCCGATCGACGGCGTCAGGATCACCTGCACGCGGTCGGAGAGGCGGTCGGCGAAGGTCTTGGGGATCAGGAGCGGGTTGGCCGTCACGAGCCTCGCCTCGCGCTCGAGGCCCTCGAACTCGGCGAGCGAGTTCGTGCGCGTCGCGTAGGCCTCGGCGTCCGCCATCGTGCGTCGCCGCTCGGCTTCGGCCTCGGTCTGGATCCGCGTGGCCTCGGCGGCCGCGATCGCCTGGATCTTCGCGGCGTCGGCCGCGGCGTGCGCGCGCTCCACGATCGACTCCCGCTCCGCCTGCGCTTCGAGCCTGCGTTGTTCGATCTGCTTCTCCTTGAGCGCGAGGACGTGCTTCATCGCGTCGGCCTCGGAGCGCGCGGCGATCACCTTCTGTGCCGCCGCGGCCTCGGCCTCCTGGATCTGCCTCGCCTTCTGCGCCTCCGCCGTCAGCCGGGTCTCCTCGATCTGCTTGGCCTTCTTCTTGAGCGTCACGTCGAGGCGCTCGGTCGTCTGGACCTCGTCGACCATCGCGAGCCGGCCCTTCTCGAACTCCTCGGGGAGCACGAGGTCTCCGATGAGGACCTCCTTCAGGACGATCCCGCTCTCCGCCAGTCGCTCGCGCGCGGTCGCGGCCGCGACGGAGGAGAGCTCCTCGCGTTGCTCGGCGATGAGACGCAGGACCTCGTAGCGGGGCGCGGCCGTTCGGAACGCCGCGAAGAGCACCGGGGCGACGAGCTCCTCGCCGGGCCGCTCCGGCAGGGCGGACCACGTCGCGAGCAGGCTCTTGCGGCTGATCGCCCAGCGCGCCTGGACGGTCACCCGCGCGTCGACACCCTCCTTCGTCGTCACGTTGAACTGACCCTCCTCCCCGGAGAGCAGCTGGTCGGAGATGCGGATGGGATGGATCTGGTAGAGCGCCGGGGGCCGCAGATGCGTACCCGGGTCGAGGATCTCGACCGAACCGGTGAAGCGGTTGACGCTCACGCCCACGAAGCCCTGGGGGACGCTCCGGAGGCTCCTCTCCACGCCGCGCCAGAGGAGGATCGCGCCCAGCACGAGGAGCGCGAGCAGAGAGAGCCGGCGCAGCGGCCGCCATGGGATCCGCTCACGGACGCCGAGCCCCGGCAGTCGCGCGTGCAGCGCTCGCCACCAGGCCGGCTCCGGATCCCGCTCGGGCTCGATCCCTCCCGACTCCTCGTTGGACTCGCCGTTGGAACGGGACTCCTCGTCGGGCTCCTCGGGGAAGTTGAGATTCAGGCTCTCCATGACCATGGCGTCCTCGCTTTCGGCTCGGGTCCGCCGTTGGGGCGGCCCTCGAGCCGTCTCCCACTTCAAGCCGCGTGCCCGGAAAATCGGCCGGTTTCGCGCCCGGGATGCTTCGATTCAGAGCATTGAGTCCCAAATCGAAGAATCGAGTTTGCGACCGGGCCGCCCGCGCCGTATGCTGGCCTCATGGGGGTCTCGGAGGCGGCGGAGCGTCTCAGGCACGATCTGGCGAAGGCGATCCGCTTCTCGGCGCCGGAGGTTCCGGAGACGGACGACGAGGCGCTTCGGGCGCGCCTCCTCGCCGACGTCGCGACGACCCGGCGGGGCGCCTCGGGCATTCCGCCGCAGTCGGCCGCGGAGGTCTTCGACGCCTGGCGGGACCAGGAGGCCCGGCACTTCCGCGGCGCGCTCGCCCGGCGGATCGACGACATCGCGCGCGCGATCGAGGAGATCCGCGGGTTGACCGTCCGGCTGCCGTCGCTCGCGCGGCCGGAGCTCGACCGGCTCGACGCCCTGACGCGAGCGGTCGCGACGGAGTGCCGCGCCCTCGCGAGCGAGGCGCGCCGGGACTCGCGCCGATGAGCCCGCAGAGCTCCAACCGGGGCCGCAAGCGCGCCCGCGTGCTGGTGATCGACGACCAGCCGAGGACCGCGGAGCTCCTCGCGAGGGTGGCGCCGGAGCTCGAGATACAGACGGTCCGCAGCCGCGGCGGTGGCGAGGCGCGGCTGCACGCGCGCTCCTGGCGCGAGGCGGCGCCGCTCCTCGAGGGTCGCCGCCCTCCCGACGTCGTGGTCCTCGACCTGCGCTTCGACCTTCCCGACGAGGAGCTGCTTCCCGACGAGCGGCCGCTCGGCGAGTCCGCCGCGGCGCGGCGGCTGCGGCGGGAGCGACGGGACCGCCAGGGCCTCTTCATCCTCGAGCGTTTGCGCCGGCGCCGTCCCGAGGTCGCGGTCCTGCTGACGACCGCGTACGAAGAGATCCCGTTCGAGCAGGAGGCGCTGGAGCTCAAGGCGGACGCCTTCACGTATGCCGCCGCCGAGGAGGAGTCGGGCTCGGGTCACCTCCTCGTCTCTCGCCTGCGCCGGATCCTGGAGGAGCGCGCGGCGCCGCAGCGCACGGGCCGGTTCTTCTGGGGCACGAGCGCCGCGATGCGGGAGCTCCGCCGCAAGGTCTCCGCCCTCGCGCCGACCCCGATGCCGCTGCTCGTCACAGGTCCGACGGGGACGGGCAAGAGCCTCCTCGTCCGCGACGTGATCCACCCGCTCTCGGGGCGCGGAGGCGCCTTCGTCCCCTTCGACTGCGCGACCGTGCCCGAGGGGCTGCTCCAGGCGGCGCTGTTCGGAGCGCTGCGCGGCGCCTTCACCGGAGCCGTCATGGACCGGCCCGGCGTCTTCGAGGCCGCGGCGGAAGGGACGCTTTTCCTCGACGAGATCGAGAACCTGGCGCCGGACGCTCAGAAGATGCTGCTCACGGCGCTCAATGACGGGACGATCCGCCGGCTCGGCAGCACGGCGGAGACGCCGCACACCGCGCGCGTGATTGCCGCCTCCAACGCCGCGCTCGCGCGGCGCGCGGCGGAGGGGAGCTTCCGCGCCGACCTCTGGATGCGGCTCAACCCGTCCCTCGCGCTCGAGCTGCCGTCCTTGTCGCAGCGGCGCGAGGACCTGCCCGAGCTCGCCCGCCTCACCGCGTCCGCCTTCTGGGAGAACCCGCGGCACCGGCGCGCGATCGCGTCGCTGGTCCGCGCCGCCGGAGGCCCCGACCCGGAGCCCGCGGTCGCCTTCGCGCTGGCCGTGTCGGAGCAGGAGTCGCGCGCGTCGTCCTCCCCGGTCGTCTTCGTGGTGCCCGGGAAGGCGTGGGCGGCGATGCTGCGCCACCCGTGGCCCGGGAACCTCCGGCAGTTCGACATGATCCTGACCGACGCGCTCGCGGCCGCCGTCTACGCCGGGACCGGCGCCTCGCCGCAGCGCGACGGACGAGTGCGGATCGCGCTCGACCCGCGTTTGCTCTTCGACCTGCTCGCCGGGGCGCGCGCGTCCGAGCCGGCGCCGGCCGCTCCGGGGCCCGGCTTCGGCTCCATGAACCGTCCGCGCGCTTCGACCGTCGCGGGCTTTCGCCGCGAGCTCGAGCGGTCGACCCTGCGCGCGCTGTTCCGGGAGGCGGGCGGCGACTTCGCGCGCATGGCGGAGCGGATGACGGGCTCGGCCTCTCCGAAGGAGGCGCGCGCGGTGAGGCTGCGTTTCAACAAGCTCGGCCTCTCCGCGCGCGGCGAGAAGTGATTCTCGAGACGATCCTGCTCGCGGCGCTCTCGGCCATCTCCCAGGAGGCCGCCGCCTCGCCGGAGACTCCCGTCTCGGGCGACTGCTCTACGGATCCCGCCACGCTGGTCACCGAGGCGCGCGGATTGCTCGCGGGCGGCGATGGCGGCCATGCGCCCGACGCCGGCACGCTCCGGCACGCCCGCGACCTCCTGCGGCGCGCGCGGAAGGGATCGCCGAACGGTGGCCTCGATCTCGCGGCGGCCGATCTCGCGTTCGCCGCGGGCGATGAGGAGGAGGGCGCGGATCTGCTCGCCGCCGCCGCGGAGCGGGACCCCGCGCGGCTGTCGCCGCCGGAGCTGCTGCTCCTCGCCCGCCGGGCGCAGGCGCGCCGCCGCTGGCGCGAGGCGATCGCTCGCTACCAGGACCTCGGCCGCGCGCTGGAGCGGGACGGCGAGATCGCGGACTGGATCCCCGGCCGCGTCCGGGAGCTCGAGCTCGAGGCCCGCGCCGACGCGATCGCTCCTCCCGCGGCCGGACCGCCGGTCGAGGCGCGTCTCGCCCTCGCGGACGCCCGGCGCGCGCTCGCCTCCGGCCGGCTCCAGGAGGCGCGGGACCGCCTGCGGGCCGCGCTCGATCTCGCGCCGGACTACACGGAGGCGCTGCTCGCGCTCGGCGCGGTCGAGACGCGCGCGCGCCGGCCCGCGGCGGCGATCCGCGCGTACCGCGGCGCCCTCGCCTCCGAGCCCGACCGCATCGAGGCGCTGACCGCGCTCGCGAATCTCCTGTGGGAGGAGCCCGACCGGCGGACGAAGGAGGAGTCGCTGCGGCTGCTGGACCGCGCCGCGAATCTGCGGCCGGACCTGCGCGGCCTGCTGCGCCTCTCGGCCAGCCGCTGGGCGGAGTTCGGCGACGCGCCGAAGGCGCTCGAGCGGCTGGACCGATTCCTCGAGCAGGCGTCCGCGCAGGAGCGGGCCGACGCCGCGGCGCTGCGCGACACGCTCTCGCGGCGTGTGCGGGGCGCGGCCGAGGAGCCGACGCCGGGCGCCGCGACGCCCGAGGAACCCACCTCTGCGGCGGTCGACCGCTGGAGGAAGGCGCAGGTCTACCTCGAGCGGGGCGTGAATGAGGCGGGCGGGGACGCCGACGCGGAGGCCCTCCGTCTCCTCGCGGAGTCCGAGCGGCTCGACCCCGCCTTCGCCGGCGCGCCCGAGCTGGCGGCCTCGATCTACCTGCGCGAGGAGCGCTGGCGCGAGGCGGAGGACGCGCTGCGGCGCGCGATCCGGCTCGATCCGTCCCGGGTCGCCAACCACGAGCAGCTCGCGCGGCTGCTCGACCGCCTTCCGGGCCGCGAGGCGGAGGCGCTCGAGGCCTGGCGGAAGGCCGAGGCCGTGGGCTCGACCGAGGCCCTGATCCGGCTGGCGCGCGCCGCGGAGCGCGCGGGATCTTTCCGCGACGCCCTTCGCCTGTACCGCCGTTACGGAAACGAGGCGCCGGCGGGGCCCGGAGCGGAGGAGGCCGCGGCGTCCGCCGCGCGGCTTGCGGCGGAACAGCGGGAGAAGATGCTCGCCGCCGGCTCCGTCGGCGCGCTCGCGCTGGCGGCCGCGCTGTGGCTCCTGTGGCGCCGGCGCTTCGGCCTGACCTTCGCCGAATGGCTCGCGCGGGATCCGGCCAAGGCGCACGAGGCGCGCCCCGTCGTGGGGCGTCTGCGCCACGAGGTGCTCAAGCACGGGGGCATGCTGCTCTCGGACGCGGCGGCGCGGCTCGAGGAGGACGATGCGGAGATCCGCCGGGCGACGGCGCAGTTCCTGTCGGCGCGTCTCTACGGAGAGTCCGGCGCGCGCGGGCTCCTCGCAGAGGCCGACGCCGCGGTCGCGCAGCTGCGCGCCCTGGCGCGGGCGAGCGGGGTGCGGCTCAACCTGCGCCACCGCGATCCCGTCTTCTCGTGGCTCCTGCGCGGCCTCGCCGTTCTCCGGGGAACGCGGCGCAGCCTGCGGCGCGTGGCGGAGCGCCCGACGCGCCTCTGGGACGCCGCGCTGGCGCGTCGGCTCCTGCGCCGCGCCGCCGCGTGCTTCGCGGTCTCCTCGGGGCCCGAGCTCGCGCGTACGGTCGAGCGGGCGGCGGTCCTTCCGGTCCGCGCGGACGCGCTGCGAGCGCTCCTCACCGGGGTCGCCGAGGAACGGGGCGCGCCGGCCCCGGAGCTCGAGCTGGTCGGCGGGCTGGCGGAGGGCGGGCTTCCCGGCGTGCGCATCTCGGCCCTGGACTGGGAGACGGTCTGGCGCAACCTGTTCGCCAACGCGCTCGAGGAGGCGCAAAGGCGCGGCGCGGCGAGCGTCCGGCTCGGCCTCTGCGCCGAGAAGCGGCGCGATCCGGTCACGGGCGAGTCCCGCCTGCGCCTCGTCCTCGCGGACGATCTCGCGGGCGGGATCGATTCGGCGAGCCTCCGGGAGCGCGCCGCCGAGCGCGGCCTCGGCGTGGTCGTCGAGCTGTTGCGCAAGAGCGAAGGATCGGTCGAGGTCGTGCCGGCTCCGGGCGCCGGATTCACCAAGGGGATCGCGATCGACCTGCCGGCGGCCGAGGAGACCGCGTGACGACGCGCGCGCGCCCGCATCCACGAGTCGTTTTGATCGTCGAGGACGGCACGGAGTATCGGGACGCCTTCCACCGTCTCTCGCCCGAGGGCGCGACGGTCGAGTGGCTGCACGCTTCGGATGCCGCGGCGGCGCGGCGGCTCCTCGCACAGCGGGAGGTCGACGCGGTCTTCCTGGACGTCGTCTTCGACCGGACGCCGCCGGAGGACCTCGTCGGGGATCGCGAGGCCCTGGCCGCGCGGTTCGCCGGGGACCGGAGCCGGGCCCTCGCCCACCTCGCCGCGCACCAGGGCTTCTACGTGGCCGCCGACCTCGCGCCCGTCCTCTCCCCGGGGATCCTCGTCCTTCTGGCCTACGACTTCACGGGCGATCCGGAGCGTTTGGAGGCGCTCCGGCGGACGCTGCCGGGCCTCGAGGGCGTCGAGGAAGGGGTCTCGGCGAGCCGGCTGGTGCGGCGGCTGCTCGCGTCGTCCTGACGCTCGATATCATCGCGCGGTGCCCGTGACCTATCGCATCGACCCGAATCGCAAACGCATCCTCACGCGCTGCGAGGGCGAGACCACGCTCCGTGAGGTCCTCGGCCACTTCGACGAGCTGGAGCAGGACCCGAAGTGTCCTCAGGGGGCGGACGTCCTCCTCGACCTCACGAGGATCACATCGCTGCCGAACGTCGGCCAGATCCGATCGGCGGCGGAGCGGGCGGGCGATGCCGCGCGGAAGGTGCGCTTCGGCGCACTCGCGGTGGTCGCCCAAAACGAGGACCTGTTCGGCATCGCGCGGCTCTTCGAGATGTTCACGCGGCGGGTCTTCACTCGGAGCCGGGTCTTCGCGACGACGGACGACGCGGAAGTCTGGCTCGAGTTCCCGGACGCGGCCCCGGGGCCGCGCCGGATGGCGTAGGGCACAGGACCGCCCGGCCATGTCGAAGCACGTCGGCATCGTGGGCGTGAGCGCCGAGGGCGCGGCGCTCTGCTACCGCACGCTGTGCGTCGAGGGGTCGTCGCTCTTCGGAAGGCACGGTCATCCCGAGGTGACCCTTCACACGATTCCACTCGCCGACTACATGCGGCCGATCGAGGCGGGCGACTGGGCGGCGGTCGGGGAGCTCGTGCTGTGCTCCGCGGCGAGGCTCCGGAGCGTGGGCGCGGACTTCGTGATCTGCCCGGACAACACCGCGCACCAGGCGATCGACCTCGTGCGCGGCCGCTCGCCGCTGCCATGGCTGCACATCGCCGAGGTGGTCGCGGCGGCCGCCGCCGAGCGCGGGCTCCGGCGGCTCCTCCTGCTTGGCACGCGCTACCTGATGGAGGGCCCCGTCTACCCGCCGAAACTCGGAGCGCGGAACATCGCGTTCGAGATTCCTTCGCCCGAGGATCGGGAGCGGATCCACACGATCATCTTCGACGAGCTCGTGAACGGCCGCTTCGAGGAGCCGGCCCGGGCGTTCTTTCGTGGGGTGATCGACCGCGGCCGGGCGAACGGCTGCGACGCCGCGGCCTTGTGCTGCACCGAGATTCCGATCCTCGTCGGCGAGGCGGACTCGTCCCTTCCCATCCTCGACTCGACGCGTCTCCTGGCTCGGGCGGCGCTTCGGGAGGCGGCGGTGAGCGGATGAGCGGGCTCGAGGGCAGGGTGGTGCTCGTCGCGGGCGGCACGGGAGGGCTCGGCCGCGCGGTGAGCCTCGCGTTCCTCGCCGAGGGCGCGGAGGTCGTCGTCACGTACCGCCGGAAAGAGGAGCTGGACCGCTTGCAAAACGAAGCGCCGGATGCCGTCCGCCTGGAGGGCGCGGCGGCCGACGTGACCGACGAGAGCGCCGCGAGGGATCTCGTCTCCGGAATCGCGGCGCGCCGCGGGAAGCTCGACGTCCTCGTCAACGCCGTGGGCGCCTACGCCGGCGGGGCGAAGCTCTGGGAGGCGGACTCCGGAGAGCTCGAGAAGATGCTGGGCGTGAACCTGCTGCCCTGCTGGGCGCTCTCGCGGGCCGCGGTGCCTCGGATGGTCGAGCAGAAGCGCGGTTCGATCGTGCACGTCGTCTCGCGCGCCGCGGTCGAGCACGCGGCTGGCCAGGCGGCCTACGCGGCCTCCAAGGCCGCGGCGCTCGCGCTCACGGATTCGCTCGCCGCCGACCTGCGGGGCACGGGCGTGCGCGCGAACGCCGTCCTGCCGAGCATCATCGACACCGAGCCAAACCGCCGGGCGATGCCGAAGGCGGACTTCTCGAAGTGGCCCAGGCCCGAGGACATCGCTCGCGTCATCGTGTTTCTCTGCAGCGACGCGGCCCGCCTGATTCACGGCGCCGCGATTCCGGTCTATGGAAACGACTGAGACCCTCCCCGGCCCGGACCTCTCCCGCGACGGCGCCGCGCTGTCCGACTTTCGCGACGGCATGCTCGAGGGTCACTTCGAGGGCGCGCCGGTGCTGCTCCTGCGGCGGGGCGGCGAATCCGCCACCGGCTCCATTCAGGCGATCGGCGCGAAATGCACGCACTACGGCGGCCCTCTGGGGAAGGGCGCCTTCGACGGCGAGCTCGTGCGCTGCCCGTGGCACCACGCCTGTTTCCGCGCCGAGACGGGGGAGGCCGTTCACGCTCCGGCCTTCGACCCCGTGGCCCGCTACGCGGTCGAGGTTCGCGGCGAGCCGCGTCTACGTGACCGGCGAGGCTCCCGCAGCGGAGGTCGCGCATCCGTCCGCGCGCGCATCGCAGCCGGAGTCGGTCGTCCTCGTCGGCGGCGGCGCGGCGGGCTTCGCTGCGGCCGAGAGGCTCCGCCGCGAGGGCTACGACCGGCCAATCACGCTTCTCTCCGCCGACGACATGCGCCCGTACGACCGGCCCAATGCGTCCAAGGACTACCTCGCCGGCTCGGCGCCCGAGGAATGGATGCCCCTGCGCGGCGAGGACTGGTACCGCGACCACGAGATCGAGCTCCGGCTGGGCTCGAAGGGGCGGGTGCGCGCGCTCGCTCCGTCGGAGCGCCGCGTGGACCTGGAGGAGGGCGGCACGCTCCGATACGGCGCCCTGCTCCTCGCGACGGGCGCGTCGCCGGTGCCGCTCGGCGTTCCGGGCGCGGGGCTGCCGCACGTCCGGCCGCTGCGCACGCTCGCGGACAGCCGGGCCATCATCGCGCGGGCGGCGTCCGCAGGGACGGCCGTCGTCGTGGGGGCGAGCTTCATCGGTCTCGAGGTGGCGGCCGCGCTCGTTCAGCGCAAGCTCCGGGTCCACGTCGTGGCTCCGGATTCCGTGCCGATGGAGCGCGTCCTCGGGCGCGAGGTCGGCCTCTTCGTCCGGGGCCTGCACGAGGAGAAGGGCGTCCGGTTCCATCTCGGAAAGACCGTCGCACAGATCCGCGAGGACGCCGTCGTCCTGAACGACGAGAGCCGCATCGAGGCCGGGCTCGTGGTCTTCGGCATTGGCGTGCGTCCCGAGGTCTCCCTGGCGGAGAAGGCGGGCCTTCGAACCGAACGCGGCGTCCTGGTCGACGAGCAGCTCCGGACGAGCGCGGAGGGGATCTGGGCGGCCGGCGACATCGCGCGCTGGCCCGATCCGTACTCGGGCCAAACGATCCGGGTCGAGCACTGGGTCGTCGCGGAAAGGCAGGGGCAGACCGCCGCCCGGAACATCCTGGGAGCCGGCGAACGGTACGCCGCCGTGCCGTTCTTCTGGAGCCAGCACTACGACGTCGCGCTCAATTCTGTTGGCCACGCGGAGGAGTGGGACGCGATCGAGATCGCGGGCGACCTCGGCAAGCGGGACGCCCTGGTCGGCTATCGCAAGGCCGGCCGGATCCTGGCCGTCGTCACCGTCGGCCGGGACGTGGACTCCCTCCGGGCGGAGCTCGCCATGGAGCGCGGGGACGCCTCGACCCTCGATAGACTGCTCCAGAACGACCGGAAGGGGAAGGAGGACGGCGATGCCGCTCGATGAAAAACCGTTTCGCTCGGAGGACGAGCCCGGAGAGCCCGTGCAGGTGCACGTCCGGGTGGGACATCCTCGAGTTCGGCCTCATGTCGTGCCGATGACGAAGGGCACGGGTCAGCCGGGCAAGGACGACTTCGTCACGAGCTTCCTCGTCGCGTGGGAGCCGTCGCCGACGCCGCCGGCGCACTGGATCGAGCTCCTGCGCGAGGCGCCGTTCGGCACGCAGGCGGTCCGCGCCAGGGATCTCCACTGGAACGGCCGCAGCTTCTCGGTCGAGCTGCTGAGCGAGCCCGACATCGAGGCCTTCGCCGTCGAGATGCCCGAGTGGGTCGCGTTCGCGAACGCGGAGTTCGGGCGCCGGGAGCACACGCCCGCCGAGCAGGCGCTCGCGGAGGCGCAGAGGCGCGCGGAGGCGCTCGAGAACCGCTTGCGGAGGTAGGCGCCGCAGGCTGAACGGTCTGCGGACGGTCGCGGCGGGGCGCCTTCGGTGTGCGGTCTCGGCGTGTTGGGGCGATCGGGCCTTTTCGCGTCTTCGGGTGTCCCGGGCTCTGGGCACCTCGTGCACCGTGCGCCCCGGGAGCGTCGGCCGTGCGAGACGGGCCGGACCGGGTATGGCCCTTGCAGCACGACCTTCCGGAGGACATTCATGAAAACAGGAGATCCGAAGGCAAAGCAGATCGAGGACTTGTTGTACCAGGCCCTCGAGACCGAGATGGGTGGGGTGCAGATCTACACGCTGGCGATTCAGTGTGCGAAGAATGGCGACCTCAAAAAGGAATGGAAGGAATATCTCGAGCAGACCAAGCGGCACGTCGAGATCGTTCGCGAGGTCTTCGAGGTCGCGGGCCTCGATCCGGAAGCGACGACGCCGGGCCGCCAAATCGTTCGAGACAAGGGGAAATCTCTTCTCGCCGCAATGCAGAAGGCCCTGAAGGATGCCCCCGATGCCGCGCAGATCGTGGCGGCCGAATGCGTCGTCGACGCCGAGACCAAGGACCACGGCAACTGGCAGCTGATCGGAGCGCTCGCGGATAAGTCGAGCGGTGACTTCAAGGCGGCCCTGAAGAAGGCCTACGACGAGGTCGAGGACGAGGAGGACGAGCACCTGTACCACACCAAGGGTTGGTGTCGGGAGCTCTGGTTGGATGCCATCGGCCTGGCCGCGCAATTGCCTCCTCCCGAGGAGAAGAAGGACGTCAAGAGCGCGTCTGAGGCCGCGAAGACCGAGGAAGATCGCAAGAAGACTCTCAAGAAGACCACCCGACCCGAGCGGGGCCGCAGTCAGCCCAGGCCCTGACGCCGTCGGCGCCGTGTGATTCAGCAAACGCCGCGAGCCCCGAACACTCGCGGCGTTTTTCCTTGTTGGGGTGGTCTGCCGTGGCCGAAGTGAAGGCGCCCCGGTCGGCACGAACCAGGTCGCGGCATCGGTCTTGTTCGTCGCCGCGGGGAGCCTAATAGGCGATCCGCCGCGACGGCGGTAGGACCGGCTTTCTCTCCACTCGGACACGCGCGTCCACGACCCGAACGCCCCGTTCCAGGACCTTGACGGGATTCAGGTCCATTTCTCGAACCTCCGGGCAAGCCCCCACCAGAGCCGAGAGTCGAAGGAGCAGGTCCTTCAACGCGGATTCGTCCTTCGGCGCGGCCCCGCGGTAACCCCGCAGGAGCGCCGTGCCCCGGACCTCGTCGAGCATCGCCGCGACGTCCGTCTCGGTCAGCGGGTGGAGGCGGAAGGCCACGTCGGCCAGCAGCTCGACCAGCGTACCGCCGCTGCCGTACAGAACCAACGGGCCAAACGTCGGGTCGAGGGTGACCCCGGCAATCACCTCCACGCCACCGGGCACCATCGTCTGGATCAGGAACTGGGTCAGGCCGGCGCCGAGGTGTTCCTTGAGTTCGCGGCAGGCGCCGACGACAGCCGCTTCGTCTGAGAGTCCGAGCCGCACGCCGCCGACCTCGGTCTTGTGGAGGATGGCGGGTCCGACCGCCTTCAAGGCGACCGGGAAGCCGAGCGTCCGGGCCAACGCGGCAGCCTCGGCGTCGGTTCGGGCCACGCGGGTCGGAGCCACCGGGATTCCGAACGCGACGAGCAGCTCCTCGGCCTCCGTCGGCGAGAGCCAGCCGCCGCCGCGTTCGAGCGCGCGCGCGATCAGAGCGCGGGCAGAATCGACGGCAAGGCCCGGAAGAGCGGGAACGTGGGAGGGCGGCTGGCTGCGCCACTCTCCATACGCCGTCGCCCGCGCGAGTGCGATGGCCGCCGACTCCGGAAAGGGATAGCAGGGTATGGGCGCGAGGACGGGCGGCACACCGCGAGAGCTCATGAAGGTCGCGAGCACGGGCTTTCGAGAGCCCGCCGATCCCTCGACGATCGCCGCGGCGACGGCCTCGGAGTTCGCCGCGATCGGGGGGATGAAGATCACCAGAAGGCTGTCGAGCCCTTCATCCGCGAGCAGGATCTGTTCGGCGCGCCGGTACTGCTCGGGGCCTGCCGCGGCGAGCATGTCCACCGGATTCCCGACGCTTGCGGCCGCGGGAAGGAATGCGCGCAGTCGGGCGCTTGTCTCGGGAGAGAGGGACGGCAGCTCCAGGCCGCGCGCCTCGCAGGCGTCGGCCGCGAGGATACCGGGTCCTCCGGCGTTGGTCAGGATGCCGACCCGGCGTCCCTTCGGAATCGGCTGGTGCGCCAGAAGCATCGCGGCGTCGAAGAGCTCTTCGAGCGTTTCCGTTCGAATCACGCCAGCCTGGCGAAACAACGCGTCGACGACCCGGTCGGACTCCGCAAGAGCTCCCGTGTGCGAGGAGGCCGCTCGCGAGCCGGCCCGGGAGCGGCCGGACTTCACGGCCACGATCGGCTTGCGGCGCGCGATACGGCGCGCGATTTGTGAGAACCGGATCGGGTTTCCGAAGCTCTCCAGGTACAGGAGGATCACGTCGGTTCGCGGGTCTTCGGCCCAATACTGAATCAGGTCGTTGCCCGAGACGTCGGCCTTGTTGCCGACGGAGATGAACGTCGAGATCCCGAGGTTGAGCTTCTCTGCGAAGTCGAGCAGGGCGAGTCCCAGGGCGCCGCTCTGGGAAGACAGCCCGACGCGGCCTGCGGGGGGATAGACGGGAGCGAAGGTGGCGTCGAGGCAAAACTTCGGATCGGTGTTGACCAGGCCCATGCAGTTGGGCCCAACGAGACGGATGCCGGCGGCCCGCATCTTGTCGACCAGAGCCGATTCGCGGCCGCGTCCCTCCTCTCCCGTCTCCGAAAATCCCGCGGTGATGACGACGACCCCCGAGACTCCCTTGGCCACGCAGTCTTCGACGGCCTCCTCGACGCGGGCCGCCGGGATCGCGATGATCGCGAGGTCCACGGGGCCAGGCACGTCGGCGAGTCGCGCGTAGCACGGAGCGCCCAGGATCTCGCGATGCTTCGGGTTGACGGGCACGACCGTTCCTCGGAAACGACTCTGCAGGTTGTGGAGAATCTCGGCGCCGATCTTTCCGCGTTCCGCGCTCGCCCCGATAACCGCGACGACGTTAGGCTCGAAGAGACGCTTCATCGAGGCGAAGGCGGCCTTTTCCGAGCGGTCCGCGACGTGTGTCTCGTAAGCCGGCGTCGGCGCGATGTCGAGGAGAATTTTCTCGACTCCGCCCTCGAACCGCCGTTCCTCGGCCGCGAACCCGCATTTGCGGAAGACGTCGATCATCCGCAGGTTTTCCGTCATGACGTCGGCTTCGAAGCTCCGGATCCCATGACTTCTCGCGACCTCGGCGAGCCGTTCAAGCAAGCGGGTGCCGACTCCCTGTCCCTGCAGAGCATCCTCGACGGCGAAAGCGACCTCGGCCCTCCCGGGATGCTTGGGAAGCCGAAAGTAATGCGCGATCGCCACGATTCGCCCGCCCGCGTCCCCGACGAGTGCGAACTGTCCGTCGTAGTCGACGTTGCAGAAGCGCGCGGCGGCTGCGGTGTCCACGTGACGCAGCGAGAAAAACCGGAAATAGAGGCTGTCGGGCGAGAGCCGCTCATAGAGCGCGAGCAACGCCCCGGCGTCGTCGGGCCGGATCGGCCGAAGGCGCAGCGTCGAGCCTGTCCGAAGCACGACGTCCCTCTCTTCGAAGGAGGGATATGGGTTGACCGTCATCACACCTCTGCGCGGAGGATCGGCGTGTCTCCTGCGCCATTCTCAAGGCGAACGGATCATACGGCCCTTCGGTGACCGGCCTGTGGCCATCTCCGAAGGAGGGATGCAAAATCGACCGGGCGCTACGCCGCGCCTCGACCCGCGTGACCGCGGCCTTGCTCACGGCGACCGGCCCAGCGACTCCGCTTCCTTCGCCCGAGACCGGGTTCGTCGGATTTCGGTATCGTGGCCCTCCGTGCCGCGCGCGGTCGGCCTTGCCGGCCTTCCCACGTTCGGGTCTTCGGGAGAACGTCATGCGGAGCATTCTCACAATCAACGGCGGTTCTTCGAGCATCAAATTCGCCCTGTTCGCCGAAGCCTTGCTCGAGCGAACGATGTCCGGACGGATCGAACGGATCGGCGAGGCGGACTCGTCGCTCGTCGTGATGCGTCCCGGAAGTCCCGCCACCCGCGTTCCCACTTCGGCGCCGGATCATGCGCGAGCCGCCGAGCAACTCGTCGATTGGCTGATGCGGGCGGGAACACCCGATCTGACGGCCATCGGACACCGCATCGTCCATGGAGGCGCCGATCTCACAGACCATCGGCGCATCTCTCCTGAGCTGATAGCGGAACTGAAGCGAAATCAACTGCTCGATCTGTCGCATCTGCCGCGGGAAATTGCCCTGATCGAGCTCATGCGCGAGAGATTGCCGGACGTGCCACAAGTGGCCTGCTTCGATACGGCGTTTCACCGTGACCTGCCCCGGGTGGCTCAGGTGCTCCCGATCCCTCGCGCTTACACCGACGCAGGGATCCGCCGTCTGGGATTTCACGGCTTGTCCTACGCGTACCTCCTGGCCGAGTTGGGCCGCGTGGCGGGCCACGACGCTGCGGCCGGACGTCTCGTTTTGGCGCACCTCGGCTCGGGCGCGAGCCTGGCGGCCGTGCATCGTGGCAAGCCGATCGATACGACGATGGCCTTCACGCCCACGGCGGGTCTCGTGATGGGGACGCGGCCGGGGGATCTGGATCCGGGATTGGTGGTTCATCTCATGCGGCTCTCGAAGCTTTCGCCGGCGGACGCGGACGATCTCATCAGCAACCGCTGCGGTCTCCTCGGAATCTCGGGGACTACAGCCGACATGAGCAACCTGCTGGCCCGGCTCGGGAACGATCTCCAGGCGGCGGAGGCCGTCGACGTGTTCTGCTATCAGGCGAGGAAGTGGGTCGGGGCCTTCGCGGCCGCCCTCGGCGGTCTCGACACGCTCCTGTTCAGCGGCGGAATCGGCGAACATTCGGCACGGGTCCGGCGGTCGATCTGCGACGGCCTGGAGTTCTTGAACTTGCGCCTCGATGCACAGCGAAACGACCGCCATGCGCCGGTCATCTCCACCGACGCGAGCGCGGTCACGGTACGCGTCATGGCGACGGACGAGGAGATCATGATCGCCCGCTCCGTCCGATCGGTCCTGGAGGAAGAATGACGCGTTCCCAAGCCATCGTCCGCTTTCCCGAGACGCTGGTCTCGAAAATGGATGCCTATTGGAGAGCGGCGAACTACCTTTCCGTCGGGCAGATCTATCTTCTCGACAACCCCCTGTTGCGAGAGCCGCTCCAGCCCCGGCACATCAAGCCGCGTTTGTTGGGTCACTGGGGGACGTCACCCGGCCAGAATCTCATCTACGTTCACTTGAACCGGATCATCCGTCAGTATGGCCTGAACGCGATCTACGTTTCCGGCCCCGGCCACGGCGGGCCGGCACTGGTGTCCAACGTCTATCTCGAAGGCACGTACAGCGAGATCTATCCCCACGTCACGCGAGACGAGGCCGGTCTGAAGAAGCTCTTCAGGCAGTTTTCCTTTCCGGGCGGCATTCCGAGCCACGTGGCGCCGGAGACTCCCGGGTCGATTCACGAGGGAGGCGAGCTGGGGTATTCGCTGAGCCACGCGACCGGCGCGGTGCTCGACAATCCCGACCTGTTCGTCGCCTGCGTGATCGGCGACGGAGAGGCGGAGACGGGCCCGCTGGCGACCGCCTGGCATTCCAACAAGTTTCTGAATCCCGCGCGGGACGGGGCGGTCCTGCCGATCCTGCATCTCAATGGCTACAAGATCGCGAACCCGACGATCTTCGCGCGCATCCCTCGCGCCGAGCTCGACCAGATGCTGCGCGGCCTCGGATGGGATCCCTTCTTCGTCACCGGCGACGATCCACAGGACGTGCATCCTCGGATGGCGTCGGCCCTCGACGAGGCCGTGGCCCGGATCCAGGACATCCAACGGGAGGCTCGAGCAAACGGGAAGACGGACCGGCCCTGCTGGCCAATGATCGTCCTGGAGACGCCCAAGGGATGGACCGGTCCGAAGATCGTCGACGGACTGCGAGTCGAAGGCACCTTCCGAGCCCACCAGGTCCCGCTCTCCAACCCGAGAACCAATCCCGCGCACCTGCGACAACTCGAGGACTGGCTGCGGAGTTACCGGCCGGCGGAGTTGTTCGACGCGCAGGGCCGGTTGATCGCGGAGCTGCAGGAGCTCGCGCCGGTGGGCGATCGCCGAATGGGGGCAAACCCGCACGCCAACGGAGGGGTGCTCCTGCGCGATCTTCGGCTACCGGACTTTCGCGGCTACGCCGTCGACGTGCCCACTCCGGGCGCCGCCGAGGTCGAGGACACCCGCGTGCTGGGAGGATTTCTCCGTGACGTCGTCGAGCTCAACCGGGATCAGCGGAACTTCCGTATCTTCGGCCCCGACGAAACACTCTCGAACCGGCTCAACGCGGTGTTCGAGGCGACCAATCGGCAGTGGGAGGCGCTCAGGACGCCCGACGACGAGTTCCTGGCCACGGAAGGGCGGGTGATGGAGGTCCTGAGCGAGCACCAGTGCCAGGGCTGGCTGGAAGGGTACTTGCTCACCGGCCGGCATGGCCTCTTCAACAGTTACGAGGCGTTCATCCACATCGTCGATTCGATGTTCAATCAGCACGCCAAGTGGCTCAAGGTGACGCGACAGCTTCCATGGCGCGCGAAGATCGCATCCCTGAATTACCTTCTTTCGTCCCACGTCTGGCGTCAGGATCACAACGGTTTCACGCACCAGGATCCCGGATTCATCGACCTGGCCTGCAACAAGAAGGCGGAGATCGTCCGCGTCTATCTGCCGCCGGACGCCAACTGCCTGCTCTCGGTGATGGATCACTGTCTGCGAAGCCGGCACTACGTGAACATCGTCGTCGCCGGGAAACACCCGGCGCCTCAGTGGCTTTCCATGGATGAGGCCGTGCGGCACTGCGCCGAGGGCATCGGTATCTGGAGCTGGGCGAGCAGCGACGGCGGGGGAGAGCCCGACGTCGTGTTGGCGGCGGCGGGTGACGTGCCGACGCTCGAGATCTTGGCGGCCGTCTCCATCCTGCGCGGGCTCCTGCCGAAGCTCAAGATTCGCGTGATCAACGTCGTTGATCTGATGAAGCTTCAACCCTCGAGCGAACATCCGCACGGCCTGTCGGACGCGGGCTTCGACGCGCTGTTCACCGCCGACAAGCCGGTCATCTTCGCCTACCACGGGTACCCGTGGCTGATACACCGCCTCACCTACCGGCGAACGAACCACAGGAATATTCACGTGCGCGGCTACAAGGAGGAGGGCACGATCACGACGCCCTTCGACATGGCGGTGCTCAACGATCTCGACCGATTCCACCTCGCCCAGGATGTGATTCGGAGACTGCCTCGGCTCGGATCCGAAGCCGAACGGCTCCTTCGCGGACTCGAGGACAAGCTCCATGAACACCACGGCTATATCCGCGAGCACGGACAAGACATGCCGGAGGTCCTGAATTGGCGCTGGCCGTCTTAGATGTTTCCCTCTCCAGAGGCGGCACGGGAGCCGCCATATGATCGGGCTTCCGGCGGGGAAACGGACTGGAGTGCAGAAGCCGGTGGTCGTGTATCCGATGAGTTTCAGGCCCGAAGGAGGACCAGGAGATGGAGAGTCACGTCGCCCTGTGGATCGATCATCGGCAGGCGGTGATTGCGACGATGTCCGGTGATACCGAACAGTTGAGCCACGTCGTGTCGGGCGTTGAGAAGCACGTTCGATTCTCTGCGAGTGAGGGTGGCTCCGAGGACGGGCGAGACCGGCGCTTCGAAGGCCACCTCAACCGATACTATGACGACGTGATATCGGCAATTCGCGATGCGAAGTCCGTCCTGATCCTTGGTCCCGGCGAAGCGAAGCACGAGATCGAGAAGCGGCTGAAGGATCGGGGGCTCGGTGAACGCATCGTCGGCGTTGAAACCGTTGACAAGATGACCGACCATCAGATCGCGGCCGAGGCCCGGAAGCGCTTCCGACGAGAAGGTCCATAGCGGCGACTCGGGAACGTGGGTTGGGAGTCGGCGACGCGAGCGCCGGTATTCAGCGACAACTCCTCAGGCCAGACCACGCTTCTTCTCGCGAATGCCTGAGTGATCCCGGAGTCTCGCCCTTTCCATTTCACTCGGCGCGAAGGGCCTTCAGGACGTCGATGCGCGCGGCGCGCGCGGCCGGCACCCAGGACGCGACGACCGCGGCCGTCAGCAGCACGAACGCGGAAAGGACTACGGGCCAGGCCCCCGGCATCTTCATGTCGAGGAAATAGCTGCGCGCCACCCGCGCGATCAGGAATCCGAATGCCGCGCCCGCGAGGACACCGGCCGCAGCCATCACGACGCCCTCCGCGATGACGCCGCGCAGGAGATCCCGTGGCTGCGATCCGAGCGCCAGCCGGATGCCGAATTCGCGCGTCCGTGAGCTGACCGAAAACGCCAGCACGCCGGCGACGCCCACGACAGCGATCGCCAGCGCGACGGCTGCGAAGACGCCGAACACCAGTGAGTTCAAGCGGTCCGGCGTGAGGACTTCCGCCCGAATGTCTTCGAGAGTGGCGGCGTGCTCGACGGGTTGATCGGCGGACATGTCGCGAAGGATCCGCGTGATCGATGGGACCAGGGCATAGGGATCCGCATCCGTGTGAACGAAGAGGCGCCCGCCAAACATCAAACCTTCTTCGAAAGGGGTGTAGATCGTGACGGTGGGCTCCGGAACGACGTGCCCGTCGTCGATGTCGGCCGTGACACCGACGATGCGGCGCGGCGCGAGAAAACGCGACTTTTGGAGATCGGTCCCGTCGAAGAATTCCAACACCGGATCGGTCCAGTAGACGTGCCGATTGACCGCATCCTGATTGGGGAACATGCGCCGCGCGAGACTCTGGCTGACGATGACGACCGGCTCCGAATCGTTGCGGTTGTCCAGCGCGTTGAAATCGCGGCCGGCAATGACGGGAACGCCCAGCGCGGCGAAGAATCCGGGAGAGATGACGCGCCACTTCGCCCGCGGATCCTCGACACCGGCGGCATGGACGTGTCCGTCGGCGGAGAATTGCAGACCATACTGGGCGAAGGTGGTATCCCGCCAGGGAACGACGTTGCCGAACGCGGTCCGACTCACGCCCGGCAGGGCATCGACGCGGCGGATCGCTTCCTCGTAGAAGTCGACCACCTCCCGGGGAGTCTTCCCGTAGGACATGGCCGGGACATCGATCGCGAGGACCTGCTGCGTGTCCAGTCCCGTCTGAGTCTTTTGCAGCGCGATCAGCGTCGTGATCAACGCGCTGGCGCCGGCCAGCAGCACGAACGAGGCGGCGATCTGGATCACGGCGAAGATCCGCTGGCGGCGGCTCGTGCTGCCGGTGATTCGCGCACTTCCGCCGGAGAGGCTCAGTCCGTTCGGCGTGGCGGTGGAGGGCAGGCGCGGGACGAAGGCGAGAATCACGGCGGCGACGATCGCCAGCGCCGCGCCGACCCAGAGCAGGCTCGCATCGACCCGGAAATCGAGAGCCCGGACGGAGAAGCGCGCGGCGTAGCGGGCCAGGATGGCCACCAACGGCTGCGCGCTCGACGACGCCGAGTGCGGCGCCCGCGCCGCAGAGCAGAAGGCTCTCGGCCAGCAGCATGCGGCGCAACGCGCCCTGACTGGCGCCGAGCGCCACGCGGACCGCCAGCTCGCCTTCCCGGCGAACCGTCCGCGCCAGGATCAGGTTGGCGACGTTGGAGCACGCGATGATGAAGACCAGCGCCGACGCGGCGAGCAGCACCAGCAGCACGGTCCGGGCGCCCGAAGTGATCTCGTCGCGAAGCAATCTGGCCCCGATCTGGAAGTCGGCTTCCTTCGCATAACCCTCGGGGTGGTCCTTCTTCATCGCGGAGTAGGCGGTGCGCAGCTCGGCGCGGGCCTGCTCGAGAGTGGCTCCGGGTGCCAGGCGGCCGAACAGCTCGGTCATGCGGTGGATGCGGCCGGTGACCATCGTCGCGGAAAGATGATGCGGGCTGGTGACGACGTTGGCGATGATCTCGGTGTCCTGGGGATAGGGGACGCAGGGCTCGAGGACGCCGATGACGGTCGCGTCGCGATCGCCGGTGCTGCCGAGGCGAACGGTCTTGCCGATGACCGACGGATCCTTGTGAAGGGCGGTCGCCCAGAAACGGTAGGTGAGAACGACGACGCCGGCCGCCTTGGGACCGTCGTCTTCCGGTCCGATGAGGCGGCCGAGCACGGGATGAAGGCCCATCACGTCGAAAAACGTTCCGCCGACGACGCCGCCGCGAATGGAACGAGGCTCACCAAGGCCGACCATCGTGAAGTCCATGGTCGAGAAGTCGCCGAACGCGCTCAGGGTTTTCACGCTCCCGCGCAGGTCCTGGAGCTCGGGCACGGAGAACGTCGCGTTGTCGCTGCCGATGCCGGGGGCGCTTTGCCGGATGTAGATCAGCCGGTCCTCGTCGCGATTGACGAGGGGCTTGAGCAGCACGCCGCGCACCAGCGTGAAGATGGCGGCGTTGGCGCCGATGCCGAGCGCCAGCGTAAGAACCACGGCGATCGCCAGCCCGGGCGTCCGGATCAACGAGCGCAATGCAACTCTCAGATCGTCGACGAAGGACATGGTCTTGCCTCTCCGGAAGTCAGTCTCCCACCCTCATCGGGAGGTTCCGTTCGCCGCCGCCGGTGTAACGGTCTTCGGGCGGTTGCCCTGCCTTCACGAGATAGACGGGCGGCCGGGCCGTCATTCGACAACACGTACGAGAAAATTTTGTGAATCAGAGCGGCCCGGGTTCGTCCCGAATCCGCGCGATGAAGGGAGTCGCGCATCTCGCGCATCGGCTCGGTGGATCGCTCGGACATGGCGTCGACCTTAGCAAAACCGGGCCGAGAAGCTCGGCCCTCAGCTCGATGTACCTGAATTGGTGGAGGCGGCGGGAGTTGAACCCATGGGATTCTTGCGAATTCCTGAATGATTTCGAGCTACTCCCCTGGTTTGTCCGTGTCGTTGTCCGCGTTGGACGGCCGGCGGTGCGCCTCGGGATGGCTTAGGCGCGGTGAAAGTGGATCCGCGACGATCTTGGACAGCAGTGACCCCGGATCACCAATCCTTACTTCAGTCCCTCCGCGAGGTAAAGCTCGGAAAGGTCCCGTCCGTAGACAAAGAGAATGGTCTTCCCATCCGCCGAGATCGCCCGCGGCCCGACCACTGTGATCCCCGCCGGATCGGCCGGCATGAATTCTTTCCAGACTTCCCGATGCCCCGTCTCGGTGTCAACGAGCAAGACCCGCGCGGGGAGTTCCCTCAGGCTATGACGGACGAACAACCCCCGGCCGCCCGACGCCCATCGCAACGGCCGGTCTTCCGCTTCGAGGCCGAAGATGGCGCGGGATGGGCCGCCGTCCAGCGGAGTCAGGGCGAACCCCTGCTCGGTGCGGATCAAGAGCGACTCGCCATTCGGAGAGAGAAGGCTCGCCACGACCCCTTCCGGGGTAACGGGCCGCGCGGCTCCCCCCGCGAGGTCCTGGATGAAGACGCGCGCCGGGCGTCCCGGCTCTTTGCCGACGAACACGATGCGCTTGCCGTCAGGGAGAAAGGCTGCGAAGCCCCCGTTGGCATGATCGATCGAGTCCTTCGGAAACGTCTTCGGCTCACCGGCTCCCGTCGGCAGGAGCATGACCTGCGCGGGCGTCGGACGAAGGAGGCAGGTCAGGACCCATTTCCCGTCCGGAGAGATCGCCAGAGCCAGTCCGTCGCCGAGCCGCACGGCCGGCGAATCGTCCAGCCTGCGCAGATAGACGGAGTAGCCCCGGATCGACTCGCCGCCCGCTCCCCCCTCGGTGTAGACGACCGTCTTTGCCTCCTCGGACAGTAAAGGTTCAATGGAGAGGTCGAGACCCGAGAAGTCCCGCTCCTTAATCTCCCCAGGCAGCAGGCCAAGGAATCCGTGCCGCGAGTTGGTTTGGGTGAGGAGAACCCGCCCGTCTCGCGAGACGTCCTGGAGCATCATGTTCCCCGGCGCCGTCGCCACCTTGCGCTGCTTTCCCGAAGGGGAGACGGCGTAGAGGTCATCCCCTGCGCCGTGAACAAGATCTCTTCTCCGGAAGCGGACCAGGCGAGGCCCTGGACACCTTCCCATCCCGTGGAAAGGGTCCTCTTCTTTCCTGATCGATCCACGATCGCGACGGAGCCGAGATCGTCGCCGAAGACGGGATGGTCGAGAAACGCCACCGAGTCTCCCTTCGGAGAGACCCGTGGATCGCTGATCCATCCGGTCGTGTCGTAGAGCACCTTGCCGACGGGGAACTCCAGCCGGTAGCGCCAGTTGGGCGCGCGCACGACCGCCAGGGCGCTCCCGTCGGGGGACCAGTCCGCGTCGCCGATGTCTTCCAGCAGGTCGCGCGGCGCGCTGCCGGAGAGCGGAGTCTGCGACAGCGTGCCTGTCCTCGTAAAGCCTATCGAAAAATGCAGAAAATCGAGGAGGAGCATCTCGCCGCCGCGCGAGATCGATTCGATCTGTCCGGCAGGCAGCGTCAGCCGGAGCGATTCGGGGCTTTCCACCCGCACCGAAAAGAGCGCCGGCTTCCGGGCGCCGTCCCAGGCGGCCGCGTAGACGATCATCTGCCCGTCGGGAGCGAAGCGGGCGGATTCGACTGAGCCGCGACGGTACGTGAGCCTGCGATAGGAGGGGTGGGAGACCGGACCGGTCTTCCAGATCAGATGGCCGGCGAAGAGCCCGATCGCGAGCGTCGCGAGAAGGGCCGCGAGGACCGCCAGCGGGGGGACCCGGCCCCAAACGGGGAGCGTCGGGGCTTCCAGGCGCGCCGCCGTCCCGGAAACGTGATCGCGCAGGTCGGCCAGATCGCGCGCGAGGTCCTTCGAGGACGCGTACCGTTCCTCCGGGTCCTTGGCGAGGCATCGCTCGATGATCCAGACCAGGCTCGCGGGGAGCTTCGGCGCGGCGGCGGAGAGCGGCTCGGGCTCGTCCTCGATGACCGCGGAAAGAGTCTGCACCGCCGTCGGACGCTCGAACGCACGCTTGCCTGCGGCCATCTCATAGAGAATCGCGCCGAGCGAGAACTGGTCCGAGCGGAAATCGAGCGGCCGGCCGTTCGCCTGCTCCGGCGACATGTAGCCGACCGTTCCGAGAACCGTCCCCGGTTCCGTAGCGCGCGTCACAGTCGGAAGAGCCGTTCCCTGGGCCTCTTCGAAATTTGATGGGACGAGTCTGGCGAGGCCGAAATCGACGATCTTGACGAAACCGTCCTTCGTCACCATCAGGTTCTCTGGCTTCAGGTCCCGGTGGACGATCCCGGCGCTGTGCGCCTTGGCCAGGCCGGCGCCCATCTGCGCGGCGAGGGAAAGCAGCCTGCGGACCGGAAGCGGCCCGTCCCCGAGCAAGTCGCGCAGGGTGTTGCCTTCGATGAGCTCCATCACGATCCAGGCGCCCGAGTCGGTGCGCTCGATCTCGTAGATCGTCACGATGTTGGGGTGATTCAGAGAGGAGGCGGCGCGGGCTTCCTTCTCGAGGCGATCAAGGCGGGCGCGGTCCGAGGAAAACTCGCCCGGCAGGACCTTGATGGCCACCTGGCGGCCGAGTTTCGAGTCCAGGGCCCGGTAAACCTCTCCCATCCCTCCCGCGCCGAGCGGCGCGAGCACCTCGTAGGGACCGAGACGGGAGTGAGCGGCGAGAACCAGTTTTCCCTCTCCTCGTTTCGCCTGGATCAGGCGTCAGCGACGCGCCCGTTTTTCGACCGTCGAGGCGCTCGAGCCTGCCCGATGAAAGATGCGGAAGACAAGCGACGCGGGCCCGATCTTGATCACGTCTCCGTCCCGCAGCTCGACCGGCTCGCGGATCTTCCTGCCGCGAAGCGTCGTCCCGTTCTTGCTGCCGAGGTCCTCGAGGATCGCGCCATGGTCATCGACCATTATCTCCGCGTGCCGCCACGAGCCCGACTCTTCATCGATACAGGCGACCACGCCGCGGTCCCGCCCGAGCACGTTCTCGCCGGCGTCGAGGTCGAGAGGTGAACGGCCTCGCCGCGAACAGAGAGCTGCCGCGTATCCGAGTCGCACGCACCCCGAATCCAGATCTTCCGGCCCTTACCAGTGTAGACGTGAAATGGTGGAGGCGGCGGGAGTTGAACCCATGGATTCCTGCCAATTTCTGAGTGATTTCGAGTTTGTTGCCCGGTTTGTCCGTGTCGTTGTCCGCGTTGCCCGGCCGCGGGGCTGGGCGGACCGCACCCTCCGCCGCGCAAGTCGCTCGCCGCGGCTTGATATCGTCATGCGAGATCGATGGACGTCGAACGGCTGGCGGGTGGAGCGTGCGGTCGCCCATTCCCTGTTTACGAGGATCTCGTCGGGAACCTCCTTGCGGCGCACGGATCGCCAGATGCCGGGCGCGACGCCGTTGTCGCACATGTCCTCGGGACATGTTCCGGCTACGCCTATGCGGACCTCGAAACGGTGGCCATGATCATGGCCAGGCTCGGGCTCGAGGCCGGCGCCTGCGTGCGCGTCGCGCAAGTCGTGGACGCGATGCACATCTTCTCCACCGCGTATCTCGTGCAGAGCCGCTGCGGCCGCGCGGCGATCCTCTGCTATCGGGGCACCGAACCGGCGAATCTCGGCAACTGGCTCACAGACGCGGATGTCGGATCAGGCTCGATCACTCTCGGCGGCCATGTGCTGGTCGTTCATGCCGGGATCCTTCGCAACGTCCGGTCCACGCTCCGGGCCGTCCTCGACGAGTTGAATCTCGCGCTGCAGGGGAGGTCGCTGCGGGATCCCCGGCAGAGCGTCGAACATCCGCTGGAGGCGCTGTACGTGGCAGGCCACAGCCTCGGCGGCGCCATGGCCGTGCTCTTCGCGCTCTCCCTCGCCGGGACGGCGGAACACCGCGAGATCGCCGGCAAGCTGCGGGCGATCTATACGTTCGGCCAGCCGTTGGTCACCGGCGAGCCCTTGCCCGAAGCGGCGCGCGAAGTGGGACGGAAGCTGTACCGGCACGTCAACGCCCGCGATCTCATTCCGAGTCTGCCCCCTGCGGCGTGGGGACGCCTGGCGCATTTCGGGCGGGAATATCGGTACGCGGAACGGCGAGTGGCAGCAGTCGGAGACTCCCGTCACCCAGCTCGTGAATCTCCGAGAGGTTCCACGCGCGCTCCTGGCCTTTTTCGGCACCGCGAAGCGCCGGGACTCTTCCCGCTACACGATGGACGAGCACGGCCCGCATCACTACATCGCGGCGCTTCGGCCGAAGGGCCGCGTCGACGAGTTTGGCGATCCGGGCTGATCGGCGCTCCCGGCCGGTGCTCAGACCGACAGCACGCCCGGCCAGTGCCGCATCCAGTCGCGGCGCCGCGCGGTCTGCCGCCAGGCCGGATCGTCGCGATCGACGCGCGCCGAGCCCGCGATCAGCTGCTCGATGCGCGCCTCGAGCGCGCGCGCGATCGTCGGGTCCTCCACGACGAGCACCAGCTCGTTCTCCCAGTAGCCGGCGGTGATGTCCAGGTTCGCGCTGCCGACGGAGCAGACGCGGCCGTCCACGCTCATCACCTTCGCGTGGACGTGAGGCCTCACGACGCCGAGACCCGTCCAGCCAGGCTGCTCGGGCATCGCGAGCTGATAGCACTCGCCGCCGGCCGCGACGAGCGTGTCGATGCGGGAAGCACCAGCTCCGTCGCGGCGATCCGCGCGGTGCCCCAGGGCCCCTCGAATGGCGTGCCGTCGTGCGTGGGCGTGAGGTTGCCGAAGAGCGCGCGCACGCGGACGCCGCGGCGGAGCGCGCGCAGGAAGGCATGCTGGATCTCCAGGATCAGGGGAAACCCGTTCACGGCGTAGACGTGCGACTTCGCGGTCTCGATGAGCGCGAGATAGGCCTCGAGCGTGGACGCGTCGCGCAGCCCGTGGTGGACCACCACGCGCGCTGGCGTGGGGCCGCACGCCGGATCTCGGCGATGTCGAAGGCGGCCGCCCGCCTCGGTCCAGGCCTGGAGGAACGAGCGCTCCAGCGCCGCGACGGCCGGACCCTCCACGCGCGCACCGGCATCGAGCCACGGCACCTCGCGCCACATCGACCGGGCGTGAGGTTCACCTCCTCGAAGCCGGTGTAGTACTCGTGCGAGAGATTGCGCCCGCCGATCAGAGCCAGCGCGCCGTCGACGATGGCGATCTTGCGATGGTCCCGCTGCTTCAGGTCCTCCAGCGAGGGGGCTCCCGTGACCGGCCGCGACGACGCGAAGCTCGACGCCCGGGCGGTTTCCGAGCCGCTCGAGCAGCGGATTGCGCATGCCGAACGAGCCGTGAAGACCGTGCAGCGAGTCGACGACCACGCGCACCGTGACGCCGCGCGCGCCCGCCGCGGCCAGCGCCGCCTCGACCTGCACCGCCCACGTCGTCGTCCAGCGCCATGTAAACCTGCAGATGGACGCGCCGCTGCTCGCTGCGATCGCATCGAGCAGCCAGCGGCGCGCCTTCGCGTTGTCCATCTCGACCTCGACGCGGTTGCCGGCCATCAGCGCAGCGCCGGTCGTCGCCTCGAGGCGGCTGGCGAGGGAGGGCGGTCCGGGCGCGGGCGGCTGAAATCGCAATGGCGTCGACGCAAGATCCTCCGCTCTCAAGGCCGCGAAGCCGATGGTGGGCGGCGTGTGCTCGCCTTTGTGAACGATCGCCGCGACCGGAAATCCCGCTGCCCGCATCTTGCGCCCACGCGCGCGAGCCGCACAGGATCCACGGCCACCGGCACGTCGAGCGCCTCGCCCTCATCCAGCACGGCACTGGCGTCGACGACGCGTGCGGCGAGGCCGGCCAGGCGCAACCGCGCGCGGATCGCTTTGCAACTTTGCATCGGCCGCAGCCGCACCGCGAGCGCGTCGGGCGCCTCCGGGCCGCCAAGGCCCGCAATGGCGGACAGCCCGTTGGCCGCGAGGTCGGCGTCGAAGAGCAGCAGCGGGCGGGAGCCGGGCCGAATCACCGCGACCTGCTCCTCGATGGCGGTGAGTGGATCGGCCGCCGCACTCGCTTCCACACGAAACACGCCGAGTGAGTCCACCCCGGGGCTCGGAGACAGCTCGGCGTCGCCGTCGCTCGTCGCGACGTCGGCGATGATTCGGCCGCCGGAGACGAATGCAACCTGCTGATCGGGGATCGGTTCGCGCCGTCCCACGCCCAGAGCGTAGTCGAAGCGCGCGCGAATCACGCCGCCTTCATCCACGAGGTCCGACAGGTCGATCGCGCGCCGGAGCGCCGGCCCGGCCGCATTCGGCGGAGGCAGAATGAGAATCGGCGCCGGCCATGGCGCCGACGGCAGCGAGGCACGGGGAAATCGGGCGAGCACCAGCAGGTCGAGAGCGCCATCCGACGCCCCCTCACCTCTCCACCGGCGTCGTGCCGCTTCCGGCGGCGTCATGAGATCCACTACCGCCTCGATGCCTGCCACATTCAACGTGGCGGCGAGATCGCCGGGAACCGGGCCTCGGTCAGCAGGACGCTGGCGTGAAGGTCGGGCGTGCCATGGTCGCGCAGGAATTCGGCGACCGCGGTGCGAGCGCGCCCCCCCAGCGCCACGCAGAGGAGATCGGTGATCGGGCGATCGCTTGCAGGCGCTCCCGCGATCCACAGCACGGGCAGGGATCGCCTCTTGCGCAACTCGGCGGCGATCGCAACGCTCGTCGGCGGCAGTCGCCCGGTCGCGAGAAGGTCGATCTCCGACGCGGTCGCGACCTCGACCAGATCGCCGGTCGTCAGCTCCGGCGCGAGCTTCACCTCCACCGTCTTCGCGGCGCCCGCGGTCGCGTTACGCAGCTCCTCGAGCGACGCGGCCGCCGCCTCATTCAGGTCGCCGGGGGCCTCGCCGGAAAACCAGGCGAATTTGCGCGCGGGAAGACGAGCGATGACGACCAGTAGGTCAGCCTCGGGCGCCACCCGACGGATCGTCGCGACTTGCCCGCGGGCGTCGGCTCCGAGCTCGGTGACGAGGAGGACGCGGCGATAGTTCATGCGCAGCCTGGCCGTGCGGTGATCGTCGTTTGTCGCAGAGCTCCGCCCGCGGGGTCGATGACTCGTGCCTCGACCGTTGCGATCGTTCCGTCCTCGTCGAATTCGTACAGATTGAAGCCGGCCCGAACCGAGGAGTCCGGGTGATCGAGTGCGGCGCCGCTGGCGCCGATGACATCGACTGCGCCTGCCGCCGTTCGCAGCACACAGCGCACTCGCACATGCAGATGGCCGAAGAGCACCAGTCCTCGCGCCAGCGGCGCGAGGGCATTGCGAAGCGACGCCGCGTCGACCAGGCCATCGCGCAGTTGCCTGAGGCGGATGCGCGTGTCGACCGGCGGGTGATGGATCAGGATCACGGGCGTTCGCCGGGCCACTTCGGGGTGCGCCAGCAGCCGTCCCAGGGCCGCGAGCTGGGCCGCGCCGACGAAGCCCGCCGCGATGAATGGAGGCCGCGGCACGGCGCTCGACAGCGCGATGATCGCCACGGCCCCGCGGAGCTTCACGACGGGATACGGGCCGGCGGGCAGGTCGAGCGCAAACTCCGGGAGGTCGCTTCGCAGGAACGTGCCGAAGTGAGAAGGAAAGCGACGCTCGCGCTGGACCGGCGGTAGATAGATGTCGTGGTTGCCGGGTACGACTGTCACCTCGACCGAGCGCGCGACGCTGTCGAGCAGTCTTCGCGACTCCTCGTACTCGCTCTCGAGCGCGAGGTTCGTGATGTCGCCGGTGACGACAAGTGATCTGCGCTCGCCGCGGCGGCTGCGAGTACCGCGAGCAGATACTCGCGGCGATGCACGCGGCCGCGGTGGAGGACGAGATTTGCAAAACCGGTGATGCGCTTGTTGAAAAGTATCTTTCGCCACTCAACGCCCGCCGACGAGAGGACGTGCAGGTCGGAGACGTGCGCGATGCGCAGCATCTCGGGAGGATATCGGTAGGCGCCGACCACGCGGCGACTTTGTTGGGCGGGCCTTGCCGCTCCAACGGAGGGCCCGGAAACCGATTCTCGTCGACTAAGCTCTTCACCTTCAAGGGCCTTCCCCGAGAGATCCGCCGCGCATCCCTTTACGCTGGAACCGATCAGAAGCATGATGTCGCATCCTGGCGACGCCAGCCGTGATGGAAGGAACATGGGCCGGCTGAGAACTTGCCCGAGGCGATGAAACAACAGGACATCGATCCCCGCCTGATGCTCGATACGACGCCGGTGTTGATTTTCAGCGCGCGTCCTGATGGCTACATCGACTACTTCAACCAGCGCTGCCTCGATTACCTCGGCGTTTCCCCTGATGCGCTCGAAGGTGGAGGGTGGACGAGCTTCATCCACCCCGACGATCTGGAGGCGCATCTGCGGCGCTGGCGTACGTCGATCGCCAGCGGCGAGCCGGCCGTATCCCAGGCTCGCGTCCGCAAAGCGAACGGCGAGTACCGGTGGTTGCTGCATCACACCGAGCCGCTACGCGATGAACTCGGCAACCTCGTTCGGTGGTTTGGCTCGAGCATCGACATCGAAGATCTCAAGCGCGCCGAGGAGACGATCCGAGACGCGGAGCAGGAGCTTCGGACGATTCTCGAGACGATCCCGGCCTTCGTCTGGACGGCCGGGCCCGATGGCGCTCTCGAGTTTCTGACGGAGAGCTGGTTCCGGAGGATGCATCACGCCCGAGACGAAGTCCTCGGCTGGAAGTGGGCGAGCATGGTTCATCCGGATGATTGCGACCGCGTCGTGCAGAAATGGCGGGAGGCGATCGCCGAGGGACATCCCCTTGAGCTGGAAATGCGTGGCCGTGACGCAGAAGCGAGGTATCGATGGTTCCTGACGCGCGCCGTTCCACTGCGAAACGAAACGGGCGCGGTCATCCGATGGTATGGAACGCTCACGGACATCGATGATCGCAAACGGGCGGAGCAGGAGCTGCACGACCTGAAGGAGCAGCTCCACAAGGAAAACATCGCCCTCCGAGACGAGATCACTCAGACCTCGATGTTCGAGGAGATCGTCGGCTCTTCGGCGCCGCTCCGTCGGCTTCTGGTGCTCGTGGCAAAGGTAGCGAGCACCGATTCGACGGTGCTGATTACCGGCGAGACCGGCACCGGAAAGGAGCTGATCGCCCGCGCGATTCACCGGCGGTCGCCCCGCGGCTCACGGCCCTTCGTGTCCGTGAACTGCGGCGCCATTCCCCCGTCGCTGACCACCTCGGAGCTGTTTGGCCACGAAAAAGGGTCCTTCACCGGCGCCGTGCAGCGCCAGCTCGGCCGCTTCGAGCTGGCCGAAGGGGGGACCATTTTCCTCGACGAAGTGGGCGAGCTCCCTCAGGAGACCCAGATTGCACTGCTCCGGGTCCTGCAGGAGCGGGCATTCGAGCGTGTCGGCGGCAACAAATTGATTCCCGCGGACGTGCGGGTCATCGCCGCGACGAACCGCGACCTCGACCAGGCAATCGCGGAAGGTTCGTTTCGACGCGATCTTTATTACCGCTTGAGTGTCTTTCCACTGCAGGTGCCGCCGCTGCGCGAGCGCCCCGAGGACATTCCGCTGCTCGTCGAATATCTGACGCAACGGTATGCGGTAAAAATGGGGAAAAGGATCACGAGCGTGAGTCACAGGACGATCGATCTGCTCACGTCGTACGACTGGCCGGGCAACGTTCGCGAACTGCAGAACGTGATCCAGCGGGCGGTGATCCTCTGCGAGGGCACTCTGTCCGTCGATGAAACGTGGTTCGAGAAGCGATCGACCGGGCGGGGGGCCGACGCAAAGAGCCTGGGGCGCCTGAAAGGCCACGAGGAGAAGGAACTGATCGAACGCGCACTGGCCGGCTCGCGCGGTCGCGTGGCCGGTCCGGACGGCGCGGCCGTGAAGCTCGGTATCCCGCGCTCCACGCTCGAATCCAAGATTCGATCCCTGCGCATCGACAAGCACCGCTTCCAGACCGGATAAGTCCGCGGCCGGATAAGTCCGCGGCCCGGGCGAGCCGGCGTGTCGAAACTCGCCATTTGTCGAGATTCGCCACGGAACCGGTCGCGTAATCCATTGGAAACACTGAGACTTGGCCGTGGCACGGCGGTTGCCCTACCAGTGTGTCGATGGTACTGAGAATCGAACACGTCCGCGGTGACTCCGGGACGACTTTCCTGCTCATCGGGAGGATCACCTCGCCGGACGTCCAGGACTTGAAGGCACGGGTTGCCGAGGAACCGAATCCCGTCGCCCTCGACCTTCAGCAGGTGCGGCTCGTCGATCTCGACGCAGTCCACTTCCTGGCGGCAGCCGAGCGAAGGGGCGTCGAGCTCCGCAACCTTCCACAGTACGTCCGCGAGTGGATCTTCGTAGAGAAACCGAGACTCGGTGATCTGGAGTGATGAGTCTCTCGAACGATTCGAAAGGAGGATTGGACAATGGAACGCATGTTGGTGGTGGTGTTCGACAACGAGAAGAAGGCCTTTGAAGGACGCTCGGCTCTTCGGCAGCTGGAGGCGGAAAACAGCCTCACGATTTACGAAGGGGCGGTGATCGTCAAGCATGCGGACGGAACCGTCAGCGTCAAGCAGCTCGACGACTCCGGGCCGATTGGCATGCTCACCGGGACGGCCGTGGGCGGTTTGATCGGGCTGCTGGGCGGACCGGTGGGGCTGGCCATCGGCGCCGCGTCGGGCCTCACGGTCGGCGCGTTTTACGACGCCGACACCCTCCGCCTCGGCGAGGATTTCGTGGATGACGTCTCGAAATCCCTGACGCCGAACAAAGTGGCGGTCGTTGCGGAAGTCGAGGAAGCGTGGACCATCCCGGTGGACGCGCGGATGGAGGCCCTCGGCGGGACCGTCTTCCGCCGTGCGCTGTGGGCGGTGCAGGAGCAGGTTCGCCGCGAGGAGAACGCCGCGATGAAGGCGGATCTCACGCAGTTCAAGAGCGAACTCTCGAAGGCTCATGCCGACCGCAAGGCAAAGCTTCAAAAGAAGATCGGCGAGCTCGAGGCGAAGATCGACGCCCAGGAGAAGAAGGCGATCGACCGGCGCGAAGCGTTCGAGGCGCGCCAGAAGGCGAAGAAGGCAATTCTCAAGAAGAACGCCGCCGCCGCCGGACAGGCGCTCAAGAAGCTCGCTCAGACCCAGGTCTGAGGCGCCGCATTTGCCCGGAGGAGGGATTCGGATTTTTGCATGACAACCGGGACTCGGTGACCTGGAGTGATGCGTCGCTTGAACGAATTCGAAAGGAGGATCGGATTATGGAACGGATGATAGTGGCGGTTTTCGACAACGAGAAGAAGGCCTTTGAAGGCAGATCGGCCCTTCGGCAGCTGGAGGTGGAAGACAGCATCAGCATTTACGCGGGGGCAGTGGTCCTCAAGCATGCGGACGGCACCGTCAGCGTCAAGCAGCTCGACGACGACGTGCCGATCGGCACGCTCACCGGGACGGCCGTGGGCAGTCTGATCGGGCTGCTGGGTGGGCCGGTGGGGCTGGCCGTCGGCGCCCTGTCGGGCCTGACGTTCGGTGCGTTCTACGATATCGACACCGCCCGCGTCGGCGAGGATTTCGTCGACGAAGTGTCGAAATCGCTGACGCCCAACAAGGTCGCGGTCATCGCGGAAATCGACGAGGAGTGGACGACGCCGGTCGACACCCGGATGGAGGCGCTCGGAGGAGTCGTGTTCCGCCGCGCTCTGTGGGAAGTGCGGGAGAAGATCGATGACGAGGATGCGGCCGCGATGAAAGCGGATCTCGCGCAGCTCAAGAGCGAAATCTCGAAGGCTCATGCCGACCGTAAGGCAAAGCTTCAAGAGAAGATCGACCAGCTCGAGGCGAGGGTCGAGGCGCAGCAGAAGAAGACCACAGAGCGGCATGAAGCGTTCGAGGCGCGCCAGAAGGCGAAGAAGGCAATTCTCAAGAAGAACGCCGCCACCGCAGGACAGGCACTCAAGAAGCTCGCTCAGACCCAGATCTGAAGCGCCGCACTTTGCAGGAGGAGGAATTCGAAATGGTTAGCGACACGATCTCCAAAGAAATCTCCAAGCGCGCCGGCTGGAGCATCTTCATGGGCATCCTCACCGCGGCCGTCGGCGTCGCCATGATCACTTATCCCCTGGCGACCGCCGCCGCTTCCACGGTGCTCATCGGTTCGGCGCTCATCATCGCTGCGGTCGCGCAGCTCGTCTTCGCGTTCAGCTCTCAGACGGCGGGACAATTCTTTCTCAAACTCCTGCTCGGCATCCTCTACGGCATCGCCGGAGTTTCCCTGGTTGCAGTTCCGGGCATCGGTGTCGTGACCCTCACCGCCATCCTCGGGGCGATGCTCATCGCCGAGGCCGTCATGGAAGCCGTGATCGCATTTTCACTCCCGGCGGGATCGAGTCGTGGTGGGTTTCTTCTCAACGCTCTGTTCAGTCTGCTGCTCGGCGTGATGATTCTCGCGCGGTGGCCGAGCAGCTCGATCTGGGCGATCGGGACGCTCGTCGGTGTGGCCGTCCTCTTCAACGGAGTCACGCGCGCGGTGATCTCGGGCAGGATCCGCCATGACGCCCGCGCGTTCTCGGCCGCAGTTGCCTAGGAAGGGTCAAGAGGGCGCAGAAGAGCATCCGTGCGCTCTGGAAGGGATCGGCGAGGGCCGCTGACTGGCGGCTCTCGCCGTCTTACATAGGAGAACCCCTCAATCTCAAGAGTCGTGATCCTCGGCGCAACTGGCTCGCTCGGAAGGCATGTTGTTCAACAAGCCCTATCCGCCAGGCATGATGTTGCAGTCGTGGTCCGCACACCGTCGAAGCTGACCGCGGAGGTACGCGACAAGGTGTCGGTCCACCAGTGCGACCTGAGTTCGGTTTCGATTGGCGATCTGACCGCAGTGCTTCGCGGCCACGATGCAGTCATCAACACCGCCGGTCTTGTCACCGAGGGTCAGGCATTCGTGAACCTCGTCGATCGGGTGGTCACCAGTCTCGAGGCAGTATCGACTTCCGATCGCCCCGCTTGCTGGTTCCTCGCAGGTGCAGGGCTACTGGATATCGATGCTTCCGGCCGGAGAGGAGTCGACCTCCCTCGCATCAGCTCCACTTATTGGCCGCATCGCGTGAACTTCGAACGCATCCGCAGTTCCGATCTGGATTGGCGGCTGCTGTGTCCCGGCCCGATGGTTGAACAGCCTCCCCTTGGCCTGGCTAGGCTCCGGGTGTCGCTCGACCGACTACCCGTTCGAGTCCCTGCTTTCGGCCGAGCCCTGCCGGGCGCCTTTTTCCTGCCCGTGTTCGCGCACCTCGTTCCGGAGATGATCATCTCCTACGCCGACGCCGCTGCTCTGATGCTCGCAAACCTGGCCCGGGGAGGCGAAATGTCCCACCACAGGGTTGGCCTCGCGCTGCCGTTGGGCATGCGAGGCAAAAAGGACCAGTGGGCTGCCCGGCCAAAGAGCGCGCCCGTTCTGAAGGAGGGAGATGGTGGAGGCGGCGGGAGTTGAACCCGCGTCCGGAAGCGCTGCGGGAGAGGCTACTCCATGCTCAGCCTCTTCTTGGTTCTCGTCCCGACGCCTCGAGAAGAGGCAAAACGGCGGAGGGACAACCCCGAATGTGTTTCGCGGCTCCGTCCGGGGGTCCGGAGCCGCTACACCCGCATTTCGCGACGTCAGCCGAAGCGCGGCGGGTGCGCTATCCGGCAAACGAGGCTACTTAATTAAGCAGCCAGAGCGAAGTTGCTGTTGTTCGCAGCTACTATTTTTCACCCTGCTTTTACGAGGAGGGGTGAGACCTCGGCATGCAACCTCTCGCGCAATCGTCCCCGTCGAAGCCGTTTCGCCCCCACGTGTGTCGCGCGACTCAAAGATCGGAAACGGATTCTAACAGGTGATCCGGCGAGGACATTCCAGGGGCGATAGAATGCGCCGCGTGGCAAAGGCGGATCTGATGGTGGTCGTCACCTCGGTGGGCACCGAGGAGCAGGCGCTCGACGTGGCGCACGCGCTGGTGCGCAGCCGCCGCGCAGCCTGCGTCAACATCATCCCGAACGTCCACTCGGTGTACCGCTGGAAGGGCCGGGTCTGCGACGACGGCGAGATGCTGCTCTTCGTCAAGACGCGCGCCGCCTACTTCGAGGCCGTGCGGGAGACGATCCACAAGGTCAACACCTACGAGCTGCCGGAGGTGCTGGGCTACCGCGTGGACTGGGCCTCGCCCGGCTTCTCGGCCTGGATCGAGAAGATGACTGTGGGGTCCAGGCGCGTGGCCGCGCGCAAGCCTCGCGGCCCAGGCGCGCGCAAGCGTCGCGCCGCAAGCGCGCGTAAGCTCAGTCCCGCGGCCGCGCGAACGGCGGGAGCCGTCAAGAAGCGCGCCCGCGCGAGCTGACTCTACGAACCAGGCCTCCATCGCCTTCGCGTCTCTGTTTCTCGGTCTGGTGGTGGGCACGGTGCCCGTCCGCGTCGTCGTCGGCGGACCGGTGTCCTCGGTCGAGCTCGTGCTCGACGGGAAGTCCACGGGCGTCCTGGAGGGACCCTTCTGGACGGGGGATCTCCAAATCGGACCCGAGCTCGCGCCGCACGAGCTCGTGGCCCGCGCGCTCGGCGCGGACGGGAAGGAGCTCGCGAGCGCGCGGCAGTGGATCAACCTGCCGCGGCCGCCGGCGGAGGTGGAGGTCCTGGTCGAACGCAACGCGGCCGGCATGGCGAGGCGCGCGACGTTCTCCTGGGAGAGCCTGACGCCCCACGGCCCGATGGCGATCCGCGCGACGTTCAACGGCGCTCCGCTTCCGGTTTCGAAGGACCGGTCCGCGCCGATTCCGGCCTACGACCCGGAGCAGGTCCAGCTCCTCTCGGTCGAGCTAGAGTTCGAGGATGGCGTGCGGGCGCGCAAGGACCTCGTGCTGGGCGGCCGCACGGGCGAGCACGCCGAGACCGAGCTCTCGGCGATCCCGATCCGCCTCGCCGAGGGCGCCGCGAAGCCGTCGGCCGCCGACCTGCGGGGCCGGCTCCTCCGTCGCGGCGAGCCGCTCGCGGTCGCCGCGGTCGAGCAGCAGAGCGGCATCCTCGTCGTGGTTCGCGACGAAAACCGCCTGAAGGGGCTCGGCCGCTGGACCAACGTCGCCATGCCCGTGCAGTTCCGCAACGACCTCGCGCTCGACCCGAAGTCGGTCGTCCGGTTCCTCTGGCCGCGTCCGAAGTCTCACCGCCGGACCGACTCGGTCGTGGATCTCTTCCCGGTCTCCGGCGAGTTCGAGCACGGCTTCGGAGGGCTCCGCTGGATCCTGACGCGCGTCGGCGATCCGGTCCCGGAGCCTCGCGCGCCGCGCTACGCCGACGCGGTCGCCGTGGCGGGGCTCCACGCGTTCGGCACGTTCCGGCGCCGCGCGGTCCTGCTCGTCATGGACGGGAACACGATCGACGCGAGCGAGCTGTCCGGCGACGGCGCCCGCCGGTTCCTCGAGAGCCTGCGGGTCCCGCTCTTCGTGTGGTCGATCGGCGCGCCCGTCGGGCCCACCGCGGCGTGGGACGGCGCCGTCGACGTGACGTCGGAGAACGCGCTGCGCGACTCATTCAAGAGGCTCAAGAGCGAGCTCGACGGACAGTGGATCGTCTGGGTCGAGGGCAAGGTGCTTCCGCAGGAGGTCACGCTGGCGCCCGGAGCATCCACGGGCGGGATCGAGCTCGTGCCGTAGGGTTGGGGACAGTCAGAGGTTATGCCGTCGTCCCGAGGTCCGGAATGCCGTCATCCTGAGGAGCGGCGCGAGCCTGCGAGCGAGCGACGAAGGATCCCGGGCGTAACCGCGACGGTGGCGACGATGACGGGATCCCTCGCTCCGCTCAGGATGACAGCGCCTTCAGCGGTGCTCCGCGGCCTCAGCGCGCGCCAGCCCGTGGCCGTCCGAACACCTGCACCCACAGGACCTCGTCTCCCTGCGGCATCCGGCCGAGCGCGACGCCGTAACCGGCTTCGGTGAACATCGGGTTCAGGATGTTCTTGCGGTGCTCCGGGCTCGCCATCCAGGCCTTCATGACCTCGTCGACCGAGCGCTGCCCCTTGGCGATGTTCTCGCCGACGCTCTCGGCGACGTAGCCCGCCTCGCGGGTTCGCCCGAGGACCATCGTGTGCTCCGGCGTGGCGTGCCCGTAGTAGCCGCGGGCGAGCATGTCGTCGGCGTGTCCCTGCGCGGCCTTCTCCAGCTCCGGGCTGAGGCGGAGGGGAGCGAGCCGGTGCGCCGTCCGCTCGCGGTTGACCGCCTCGAACAGCTCGCGGCGGACCCGGGCCCGATCCCGCAGCTCGCGCGTGTCGCGCGCGAAGTCGTCGGGAGCGGTGACGCCGAGGTAGAGGACGTAGAGGGGCATCTCGTCCAGCCACGCGACGCCGACGCCGAGGTCGCGGTGGTTCTCGTGGACGAGGTCCTTCAGGATCGACTCGGACTGCCGGCGCCACCCGGCGATCAGCGCCCCGGGGTCGCCGTCCCCCTGCGCCACGACCTGCGAGATCGAGACGGCCGGGTATCCGTGCTCCCGGGCCTTGCCCAGGAGGTTCTCGCCGACGACGCCGACCGAGTCGAGGTTGCCGGCGGCGGCGAGCTCGTCGGCGCGGGCCTGGGCGGCGCGGGTGAGGTCCGCGGACAGCGCGACCGGGTCGCGGCCGGCGTCGGCGCGGAGGCGATTGATCTCGGCGAGGAACTCCCGGCGCAGCGCCGCGAGGCCGGACGGGTCCGCTCCCGGCGCGCCCTGACCAAGCCCCAGGGCGGCCGTCAGGAGGAGAGTTAGCGCACGGCCTCCAGCGCCTGGTCGAGGTCGGCGATCAGATCCGACGCGTCCTCGATGCCGACCGAGATCCGCACGAGACCCGGCGTCACGCCGAGCCGCGTGCGTTCCTCCTCGGGGATCGAGGCGTGCGTCATCGTCGCCGGATGCGAGATGAGCGTCTCGACTCCTCCGAGGCTCTCGCCGAGCGAGCACAGGCGCAGCTTCTCGAGGAACGCGTTGGCGTTTTCGAAGGAGCCGAGCTCGAAGGAAATCATCGCTCCGAAGCCCGACATCTGCTTCTTCGCGAGGGCGTGTTGAGGATGGTCGGCGAGGCCGGGGTAGTGGACCTTGCGGACCTTCGGGTGCGCCGCGAGGTGCCGCGCGATCTCGCGCCCGTTCTGCTCGTGGCGCTCCATCCGGACGACGAGCGTCTTGATGCCGCGAAGCACGAGCCAGGAGTCCATGGGCGAGAGGATCGCGCCGGAGCTGTTCTGGACGAACCCCAGCCACTCGACGTGGTCCTTGCTCTTCGCGACGGCGATTCCGCCGACCGAGTCGGAGTGGCCGCCGAGAAACTTGGTGGTCGAGTGGACGACGATATCCGCGCCGAGCGCGAGGGGTTTCTGGAGGAAGGGCGAGGCGAAGGTGTTGTCCACGACCACGACCGCGCCCACGCGGTGCGCGAGCAGGGACAGCGCCTCGATGTCGCAGAGCTGCATGGTCGGGTTGGTCGGCGACTCGAGGTGCAGCAGCCGCGTCTCGGGGCGGATCGCGCGCTCGACCTCCGCGGGCTTCGCGGTGTCCACGAAGGAGAAGTCGACGCCGTAGCGCGCCAGGATCTTCGTGTAGTAGCGGTAGGTCCCGCCGTAGGTCATGTTGGAGCAGACGACGTGGTCGCCCTTCTTCACGAGGGTCGAGACGGCCGTGATCGCGGCCATGCCCGAGGCGAACGCGCGGGCGCCCGCGCCGCCCTCGAGCGCGGTGAGGTTCTCCTCGAGCGCGGAGCGCGTCGGGTTCTGGGTGCGCGCGTACTCGTAGCCCTTGTTCTTGCCGATCCCCTGCTGGACGTAGGTCGAGGTCTGGTAGATGGGGACAGTGACCGAGCCCGTGGTCGGGTCCGGCGCATTGCCGGCGTGGATGCACAGCGTGGAGAAGCCGGGGTGCTCCTTCGACTCGGGGCTCGCGACCTTCGACTCGGGACTCTCGACCATGCTCGCCACGACTACTCCTTCTGCTTCTGGAAGACGCCCTGCCCGGGGTACCGCTCGGCCCCGTCGGGGAAGAGCGTGACGACCGTCTTGCCCGGTCCGAGCCGCCGCGCGACCGCCAGCGCGCCGAAGGCCGCCGCGCCCGAGGATCCTCCGACGAACAGGCCCTCCGTTCGCGCGAGCTCGCGGCACGTCGCGAAGGAGTCCTCGTCCGGGATCGTCAGGACCTCGTCGATCAGGCTCTGGTCGAGGATCGGCCACAGCTGGGAGAGGCCGATGCCCTCGACCGCGTGCGGGCCGGCCTCGCCGCCGCCGAGGATCGAGCCGACCGGTTCGACCGCGACGCGCAGGAGCCCGGGCTGCCGCTCGGTCAGATAGCGCGCGACGCCGGTGAACGTGCCCGTCGTTCCCACGCCCGCGACCCACGCGTCGATGCGGCCGGGAACCTGCTCGGCGATCTCGGGCCCCGTCGTCTCGTAGTGCGCGCGCGGGTTGGCCGGGTTGTGGAACTGGCTGGGCTGGTATCCGCCGGGAGTCGCGCGCACGATCTCCTCCGCGCGCGCGATCGCGCCCATGATCTTGGCGTCGGCCGGAGTGCGCACGACCTCGCCGCCGGCCGCGGCAATGAGGCTCGCCTTCACGGGGCCGTACCCCTCCGGCATCACGATCACGCAGCGGTAGCCGCGAGCGGCGGCGACCAGCGCGAGCGCGACGCCCGTGTTACCCGAGGTCGCCTCGACGATCGTGCCGCCCTTCTTCAGGAGGCCGCCTCGCTCGGCGTCGTCGACCATGCAGCGGGCGATCCGGTCCTTGACGCTTCCGCCCGGGTTGCAGCCCTCGAGCTTGGCGAAGAGGCGCGCCGCCCCAGGGGCGAAGCGCGCGAGCTCGACCATCGGGGTGGACCCGATCAGCTCCACCGCGTTGGCGGCGGTGCGCGTTCCGGAGACTTCGGGGGTCGTCTTCGTGGTCACGGAGAGGCTTGAACGATAACAAAAAAGCCCCGGCGAGGCCGGGGCTTCGGAACTCACGGGACCTGGACTCAGTACGCCTGCTGCGACCGCCGCGCCGAGTAGCACTCACGGCAGTAGACCGGCTTGCCATTGGTCGGGTTGAACGGGACCTGGGTCTGCTTGCCGCAGCCGTCGCAGGTCACGTCGTAGAAAGTGCGCTCGCGGCCCTCTCCCGACGCGGACTTACGCTTGTCGCGGCACAGTTTGCAACGCTTGGGCTCGTTGGTGAATCCCTTGCGCGCGTAGAACTCCTGATCATCCGCCGAGAAAAGGAAAGTGGATCCGCAGTCGACGCAAGTGAGGTTCTTGTCCGTGTATTGCTGCATCATGGAATTTCGCGATCTCCTGGGTTTAATCCCCTGACCGGGCGGTTGTCCGCTCCGGCAAAAAAATGGTGAATCGAATGCACACGCTGAAAACTCCGGCGCCACACGCGCCGGATCAAAGCCTTCTCTAGGACCGACCCCCTTTCGAACGCGCGAACGCCTGCCCGCAACGGCGTACGGATGGGGGATGGATAAACATAAAGGTGGCGATTGGGATGTGCGGGGTCTTGTAAAAGCTGGCGGAACGTTACAAGGAGATGGAAATTCTTGCAAGCGGAATCTGTACGGATGGACAGGTGACGCGTAGGGGCGGCCCTTGCGGCCGCCCGCGGGCGGGGACAGCCGGCCACCAAAGGCAGGCCCGCGCCAGTAGGCAACGCCTGCGAATGCAGGCGGTTACCCCCGCCCCTGCAACGGGATAACCTACGACCCGATGACTCCTTCAACCGGTGAGGAGGCGGTGGCATACCGCTTCCGGGGAATGCGGCCCGCCAGGTAGGCCTCCCGCCCGGCCCGGACCGCGTCGCGCATCGCGGCGGCCATGCGGACGGGCTCTTTCGCGCCGGCGATGCCGGTGTTCATCAGCACGCCCGCCGCGCCGAGCTCCATCGCCACGCACGCGTCCGACGCCGTTCCCACCCCCGCGTCCACGATCACCGGAACCTTCGCGCGCTCCAGGATGATCGCGATGGTGTTGGGATTCTGGATTCCCAGACCCGAGCCGATGGGCGCTCCGAGCGGCATGACCGCCGCGGCGCCGGCATCTTCGAGCCGGCGGCAGACGATCGGATCGTCGGAGGTGTACGGGAACACGACGAAGCCCTCCGCGACGAGCGTCCTCGTCGCCTCGAGGAGCGCCGCGTTGTCCGGCCAGAGGGTCTGCTCGTCGCCGAGCACTTCGAGCTTGACCCAGTTGGACAGGCCGACCTCGCGGCCGAGCCGCGCGGCGCGGATGGCGTCGTCGGCGTTGTAGCACCCGGCGGTGTTGGGCAGGAGCGTCATCGTGCGCGGGATGAAGTCGAGCAGCGACTCCTTGCTGCGGTCGGTCAGGTTGATCCGCCGCACGGCCACGGTCACGATCTCGGCGCCCGAGGCCTCGAGCGCCTCGCGCATCAAAGGAAACGTCGCGTACTTGCCGGTCCCGACGATCAGCCGGGAGCGGAAGGGGCGCCCGCCGAAGACGAAGGGGTCTTCGACGGGAGACGGCGTCGGGGCCGGCGTCGCCGCGGGGGTCCGTGTCTCGAGGGTCGTGGCCATGGGGGAATCCTATTCCTTCGGGCAAATCCTAATCCCGGGGGGCGAATCCTGATCCCGGCGGGTCCCGGAGGAAAACGTTGTCGATGAGCCGCGTCTTCCCGATCCGGACGGCCGCGGCCAGGGCGACTCCGGGGGCCACGATCGCGACCCGGTTCATGGTGTCGGCGTCCACGGCCTCGACGTAGTCGACCGCGAGCCCCGCGGCCGCGAGCTGCGAGCCTGCCTCGTCCTCGAGCTTCGCGGTTTCGGTCTCGCCGTGCTGGGCGCGCGCGCGCGCTGCGAACAGCGTGCGCGACAGGTCCGCCGCCTGCCGCCGCTCCTCCGGAGAGAGGTAGGCGTTGCGCGACGACATCGCGAGGCCGTCCTTCTCGCGAACGGTTTCGCCGACGCGGACGCGGATGGGGAAGTCGAGGTCGCGCACGAGCCGCCGAACGACCGCGAGCTGCTGCAGGTCCTTGCGGCCGAAGACGGCGAAGTCCGGCTGGACCTGGAGGAAGAGCTTCGCGACGACGGTCGCGACGCCGCGGAAGTGTCCGGGCCGGCGCGCGCCCTCGCCGCCCTCCGAGACGCCCGAGACCTCGACCGCGGTGGAGAAGTCGGGCGGATAGAACCGGGACGGGTCCGGGAGATAGAGGAGGTCGACGCCCTCGTGGGCGAGGAGGCGCGCGTCCTTCTCCTCGTCGCGCGGATAGCGCGCGAGGTCCTCGTTCGGCCCGAACTGCAGCGGGTTCACGAAGACCGAGACCACGACGAACGCGCTCTCGCCCTTCGCGATCCGCACGAGGGAGAGGTGCCCCTCGTGGAGCGCGCCCATCGTGGGGACGAAGCCGATGGTGCGGCCCTGCCCGCGGGCGCCCTGGATGGCCCCGCGCAGGGAAGAAAGATCGCGGACGATGATCATGAGGCGATTGTCGGATGCCAGCCTAATCTGTCATCCCGAGGAGCGACGCGACGAGGGACCCCTTTCTACGAGATAGCGCGACCTGGAAAGGGGTCCCTCTCCCTCGCCGTGCTCGGGATCGGGATGACAGGTCGGCCTCAATGCACCCGGCGCAGCGTGGTCGGCTTGGCGCCCGTGTACGACTCCTCCTTCGACGGGAAGGAGCCGCTCTTCACGTCCGCCGTGAACGCGCGGGCGGCCTGCTCGATCGCCGCGGAGAGATCCGCGTAGCGGCGCACGAACTTGGGCCGGAGGTTGGGCGAGAGCCCGACGACGTCGTGGAAGACCAGCACCTGTCCGTCGCACGAAGCGCCGGCGCCGATGCCGAGCGTGGGGACCGGGATCTCCCGCGTGATCTCGGCGGCCAGGGACTCGGGCACGCACTCGAGCACCACCGCGAAGCAGCCCGCCTGCGCCAGCGCCTTCGCGTCCTCGACGATCTCGCGCGCGGAGTCTGCCTCGCGGCCCTGGACCTTGAAGCCGCCGAGCTTGCGGTAGGACTGCGGCGTCAGGCCGACGTGCCCCATCACGGGGATGTCGGCCGCCAGGATCGCCTCGACGGCGGGAAGGATGCGCCGGCCTCCCTCGACCTTGACTGCCGCGGCGCCGCCCTCGGACAGAAACCGCCCGGCGTTCTCCACGGCGCGGCCCGGCTCGGCCTGGTAGGAGAGGAACGGCATGTCGCCGACGACCACCGCCCGCTTCACCGCCCGCGACACCGCGCGCGTGTGGCGGATCATCGTGTCCATCGTCGCGGTGAGCGTGTTCGGCTCGCCGTAGACCGTCATCTCGACCGAGTCGCCGACGAGCAGCACGTCGACGCCCGCGGCGTCGAGCAGCCCGGCGCTCGGTGCGTCGTAGACCGTCAGCATCGCGATGCGCTCCCGCCCCTTGGCGGCGATCAGCTGGGGAATGGAGAGAGGTTCGTTCTCCGGAAGGAGATCCATCGCAGCGCTCCTTGCCTCTCGGTCGACGTCCCCGATGCTGGGGATCGCCGCCGATCAGGGCGACGGGAGGATTATATGACGGGTCGCGACCCTCTACCCCTACCGCGCGCTGCCCGCCGGGACGTAGTACTGGACGCCGCGCTTCGCCTTCTGGATCTGGGACACGAGGTCGTCGAAGTCGGCGGGGCGGTTGACGAAGTCGATCTCGTTGGTGTCGACGACGAGGAGCGGCGTCTCCTCGTAGTGGTAGAAGTAGTAGTTGTAGGCCTCGATCAACTGCGCGAGGTACTCGGGCGTCACCGCCTTCTCGAGGGACCGTGCCTTCTTCTTGATCCGCTTGAGGCAGGTCTCGATCGAGCCCTGCAGGAAGATGACGAGATCGGGCTTGCGCACCGACTCCGACAGCAGGGTGTAGAGCTTGTCGTAGATCAGAAGCTCCGAGTCGTCGAGGTTCAGGCAGGCGAAGATCTTGTCCTTGGGGAAGTGGTAGTCGGCGACGACCAGGGTCGAGAACATGTCGATCTGGGCGATCTCCTGTTGCTGTTGATATCGAGCAAGCAAAAAGAACAGCTGCGTTTGGAACGCGGCGCCCTTCTTCTTCTTGTAGAAGTCGGGCAGGAACGGGTTGTCGACGTCCTCGAGGATCTTCGTGCCGTGGAAGCGGCGCGCCAGCATCTCGACGAGCGAGGTCTTGCCCACGCCGATCGGACCGTCGACCGCGACGTGGCGGAGCTTGACGTCGCCTTCGGAGGGGATCACGGGCCGAATTCTAGCCTACGGCGTCACGGCGTCACGGCGTCACCGCGTCAGCGCGTCAGCAAATCTGTAATGCCGCAGACCGCGAGGACGACGGAGACGAAGCCGTTGGCCGTGAAGAACGCCGCGTCGACGCGCGAGAGGTCGCCGGGCTTCACGATCGCGTGCTGGTAGACGAGCGCGAGCAACGTGGCGGCGATGCCGGCGAGGAAGATCCAGCCGCCTCCCGAGAGCCGCCAGACGGCGAGAAGCAGCGCGACCATGATCGCGTGGAAGAGCGACGAGAGGAGAAGCGCGTTGCGGGCGCCGAGGCGGGCGGGGATGGATTTCAGCCCGGCGCGCCGGTCGAAGGCCTCGTCCTGGAGCGCGTAGATCACGTCGAAGCCGGCCGTCCAGAAGAGGACCGCGAGGCCCAGGAGGATCGGGAGCCGCGCGATCGACCCGGTCACCGCGATCCAGGCCCCGATCGGGGCGAGCGCGAGACACAGGCCGAGCACGAGGTGCGAGAACGCCGTGAAGCGCTTGGTATACGCGTACGTGAAGAGCAAGGCGAGGGCGACGGGCGAGAGGAGCAGCGTCAGGCTGTTGAGGCTCGCGGCGGCCCCGAGGAAGAGCGCGACCGACGCCGCGAGAAAGCCCCAGACGTAGCGCACCGAGAGAGCCCCGGAGGGGAGGGCGCGCGAGGCGGTGCGCGGGTTCTCGGCATCGAGGCGGCGGTCGGCCAGCCGGTTGTGCGCCATGGCGGCGCTGCGGGCGCCCACCATCGCGAGGAGGATCTTGAGAAGCGTCGAGAGGCGCGGCCAGCCGCCGGCCGCCAGGAACGCCGAGAGGAGCGCGAAGGGAAGCGCGAAGAGCGTGTGCGAGAACTTGATCATCGTGAGCGTCGTCCGGAGGCGCCCGGCCGCTTCCATCCCCGTCGCGCCGGCCGGCTCGGCTGCGGTGCTCACGAGCGCCGTCGCCGGGGCTTCGACGCCGCGCCCTCCGCTCCCCCCTTCCAGCGGAACTGCTCGCCGCGCGGCGAGAGTCCGAGCAGGCGAGCGGCGCGGACGCAATAGGCATCGAGGAAGCGGTCCATCGAAGGGGAGTCGACGTAGAACGCGGGCGACGGCGGCGCCACGATCGCCCCGGCGAGCGTCACGCGCCGCATGTTCTCGATGTGGACGAGCGAGTAGGGGGACTCGCGAAACGCCAGCACGAGCGGGCGCCGCTCCTTGAGGCAGACGTCCGCGGCGCGCTGGAGAAGGTCGCGGGAGACGCCGTTCGCGATCGAGCCGAGAGTCCCGCCGCTGCAGGGAATCACGATCATCGCGTCCGCCGGATGGGAGCCGGAGGCGATCGACGCGCCGATGTCGGCGTTGTCGTGCAGCGCGACGCGGCGCCCGTCCGGCCGGGGGAGCCGGAGGTGCGCGAGCCACGCCGCGGCCGAGTCGATCTCGGGCGACAACTCCCCGCGCGCGACTTCGAGGGCCGAGTTCGTCACGACCAGTTGAAGACGCGGGCTGCCGGCCGAGGCGAGGGCGAGCTGGACGAAGCGGGTCGCGAGTCGGGCGCCCGAGCCGCCGGAGACGCCGACGATGATCTCGCTTCCCGCCACGGCCGCGAGTCTATACGGGCGGCTCCGACCGGAATCTGGACAGGCGCCAAGTCCATTTGACGGCTCGCGGCGGCGAGGCGGGCGGCGCGTTCGGGCGCCTCGGCCGTTTGAAGCGACGAACTCTCTGACGCTTTTCCGGCTCGGCGATTTCCGCCCTCCGAGAACTAACGCGCTGCAGCGCGGCGACTTGGGCTCGTCGGCGGGTCCGGGCACGGCGTTCGCGAATGGGCCCCTCCCAAAGAAAGGAGGCGCCGATGGAGAACGCCTGATCCCGCGGACTCGATGAGGACAAACCGACGAATCGTTTCGGCCCCGGTTCTTCTGACGCTCGAGAAGGAGTCTTCGATGCAACCATCCCGACTTCGTGCTTCGGCCCTCGCCGTACTGCTCGTCCTGGGGACGGGCCTGGTTCTCTACGCGGAGACCAGCGAACCCCCCGCGTCTTCCCCGAAGGTCAACATCAACACCGCCACGGTCGCCGAGCTTGCCTACCTGCCGCGTCTGGGCACCAAGGTCGCGGCCCGGATCGTCGAGCACCGCAAGGAGAAACCCTTTGCTCGACCCGAGGAGCTCATGGAGGTCAAGGGGATCGGAGAGAAGCTCTTCGTCACCCTGAAGCCCTACATTACCGTCAGCGGTCCCACCACCCTCAACGCCAAGGTTCGTTCGGCCTCCTCTTCTTCTCGCCGATCCGCCCCCACCTCGGCGAAGGAGAAGTCCTCCAACACCGTCCCCTCGGGCAAAGGACGGTGACTCTCTTCGCCCCCCGGGGCCGTCGAGGCCCCGGGTTCCCTTCCTCCGCCGGGATCACGCTCGTCGAGCTGCTCTTCTGGCTGATGGTGGTCTCGTGGATCGCCGTGATGCTGACGGAGGGCTACTCGCGGCTCGAGGAGGCGGTCGCGATCCGCTCCGCGGTCCACGAGACGACGGTGGCCTTCTACCGCGCGCGCTCGTCAGCGATCGCGCGCAACCGCAACGTCGGCCTCAAGTTTCGCCTGAACGGACCACGGCACGAGTGGACCCTCTACGCCGACGGCAACGGCAATGGCGTGCGGTCGAGCGAGATCACGAGCGGCGTGGATCCGGCGTTGGGCGTCTACGTTCCCTGGTCGCGAAACGACGTGCTGCCGGGAATCATGACCGGGATCCGGGTGCCGGACCCGGGGAACCCCGGCGGCTATCTCGATCGGATCGACGATCCGATCCGCTTCAACAACTCCGACATTTGCTCCTTCTCCGGGATCGGCGAGAGCACGCCGGGATCCGTGTACCTCTGGGACGGCCGGAACCGAATGGCCGTCGTGCGCGTCTTCGGAGGGACGGCCCGCGTGCGCGTTCTCTACTACCGGCGGGGAGAGAGAGGCTGGACACGATGATCGTGACGATCGAGCCCGGAAAGAGGCCAGACGGCAACGTCGGTGTCGACCGCGGGAGACCAGAGAAGGGCTTTCGCATGGTGGGAACCGGCGGCGACGCGTCCGCGAGCGACGAGACAGTCGGTCAGCCGGGCGCCCTCACCGATCCAGGCACCGTCCCAGACGACGGAACGCGAGAGCGTGGCGCCGGCGCCGATCGAGGCGCGGCCGAGGACGCAGTCGGCGGCTTCGAACCCGGCGGGCTTCGCGAGGGCGAGGACCCGCGAGGCGCCGTCGAACGTTCCGCCGCCGGCGGGAAAGGGTCCGCCGCGCGCGAGCGCTTCGAGCGACGCGCCGAGGAAATCGCCCGGGCGGCCGAGGTCGGCGTACGGGCCATGATGGCGAACGAAGCCAAGCTCTTCCCGCCCCTCGTGGAGCAGGGGCTGCCAGAGGTCGCGGACGAGGGACGTCTCGCCGGGGGGGATGCGCTCAGCAGCCGCGGGGAGAGCACGCAGACCCCGGTGTAGAGCAGCGGTCGTGGGCCGTCGATCCCGAAGCCCGTGATGCGGTCCCCTTCGGACTGAAGCGGCGTGTACAGATCCGGCTGCCGGTTCTCGGTGACGAGGAGCGTCGCCGCGCGCCGCGAGTCACGGTGTCGGGCGATCAGCCCGGCGAAGTCGGGGGTGATGGCGGCGTCGGCGTTGACGACCAGGAAGTCGCCGCCGTCCAGGAAAGCGGCCGCGTTGCGGAGCGCGCCGGCGGTCCCCAGGATCTCGGGCTCGTGGAAAAACGCGAGCTTCGGAAGGTCCGCCGGCTGCTGGCTCAGGTCGCGCTGGATCTGGTCCGGGAGGTGATGCAGATTAATCGCTACTTCGCGGAGGCCGGCCTGGTGGAGGCGGCGCAGGTGCGCCCGAGCCATCGCGACGTTCAGAAACGGTAGCAGCGGCTTGGGCAGAGCGTCGGTGACGGGCCGGAAGCGAACTCCCTTGCCGGCGCAGAGAAGGATGGCTCTCATGACTCGCGTCTCGAGGTTGATCGCGCCGCTCAATGACCCTACGGCCAGACCATGTCCGCAGGCAGCCCCGGCTGCTCCTTCCGGCGCCGCTGATAGAGCTCGGCATAGGAGTACGGAATCGCCTCGCCGAAGTCGAGGCCGAGACGAACGAAGACCTTCCGGATGGAAACCGGATCGCCCTCGACCTCGACGAAGTCGCCGATCGGCGTCTCATCGAGAGCGACGGCGCAGTCCTCGAGGCTCCACTCCTCGCGCCGCTTCTCGTAACGGAACCGCCGCGAGAGGCCGAGCCCGGCGAGGATTCCCTCGGCTTCGCCGCCGTCGGAGACCTCGACCTCCCGCTCCTCGCGCGTCTTGACGCCGTTCTGGAAGCGGGCCTTTCCCTTGTAGGTCAGGATCGTCTTCCCGGCCGCGGCTCGCAGGCGGACGGTCCGCCCGCCGCCGGCGAGGCTGCGCGTCGCGTCGTCGTAGTCGTAGAGGTCGTTGACCTCGTCGTGCAGGCCCGCGATGAGCCGCGCGCCCAGGCCGCGGAGGCTCTCGCGAAGGGCGCCCAGGTCCTTCGCGGCGAGCTTGACCTCGATCTCCTCATGGAAGCCGGGACCGGGCCGGGCGGAGTCGGAGCCGCCGCTCACGGCAGCAGGCGGCGCGCGATCTCCTGGGCCTTCTTGCCGTCCAAGCGGCCGCGATGGCGCGCCATGACTTCCTTCATCGCCAGGCCGACGTCCTTCGCCGACGTGAATCCCTTCTCCTGAATGATGCTGCGCAGCTCGGCCTCGGTCTCGGCCTCGGTGAGGCCCTTCGGCAGGTACTCCTCGAGGATCGCGAGCTCGGCGGTCTCGGCGTCGACGAGGTCCTGGCGCCCGCCGCGAGCGTACTGCTCGATCGAATCGCGCCGCTGTTTGACCGCGCGCCGCAGGACAGCCTCGACTTCCTCGCCGGTCAGCTCGCGCTGGGCCTGGATCTTCTCGTTCTTGAGCGCCGAGAGAAGGAGCCGGAGCGTGGCGACGCGGCGCTTGTCGCCGCTCTTCATGGCGGCCTTGAGGTCTCCCTCGATCCGCGGCTGCACGGCCGGAGGCTATCACTGGCGGACGGCGACCCCGCGGGGCGCGAACCACCGCGCGCGAAGAGATAGCCTTGGAGTCGTGGACCGATTCCTGATCGGCACCGCCGGCCACATCGACCATGGAAAGACCGCCCTGGTCAAGGCGCTGACGGGCATCGATGCCGACCGACTGCCCGAGGAGAAGCGCCGTGGCATCACGATCGACCTGGGCTTCGCGCATGCGGAGTGGGACGGCGTCCGCGTTTCCTTCGTCGACGTGCCGGGACACGAGCGGTTCGTTCGCAACATGCTGGCGGGAGCCGGTGGAACGCGGGCGGTCTTGCTGGTCGTGGCCGCGGACGAATCGGTGATGCCGCAGACGCGCGAGCACTTCGAGATCGTCCGGATGCTGGGCCTCTCGCGCGGGGTCGTCGCCGTCACGAAGATCGACCGCGCCTCGCCCGAGCTCGTCGAGGTCACGCGGTCGGACGTGCGGGACCTGACGCGCGGCTCCTTCCTGGAAGACGCCCCGATCGTTCCGGTCTCGGCGAAGACCGGCGAGGGCCTCGAGGCGCTGCGGCGGACGCTCGTCGACCTGGCCCGTTCGGCGCGCGCGGAGCAATGGGAGAGCGGGGCGGTGCGGCTCCCGATCGACCGCGCGTTCCTGATCGCCGGATTCGGCCCGGTCGTCACGGGCAGCCTCGTCTCCGGGACGATCAGCCGCGAGCAGAAGCTCGAGCTGCTTCCGGAGCGGCGGCTCGTGCGGGTGCGGCGCCTCGAGGTTCATGGCCACGAGGAGGAGGTCGCCCACGCCGGCGAGCGCGTCAGTGCCAACCTCGCCGGAGTCGAGCTGCCGGAGCTGCGTCGGGGACTCGTTCTCGCCTCGCCCGGCGCCCTGGCGGTGACGTCGCGCCTTCTGGTGCGGCTCGACCTTCTGCCCGACGCTCCGCCGCTCAAGAGCGGCGACCGCGTCTCGCTGCACCACTACTCCACCGAGACCCGGGCGCGCGTGCGCCTGCTCGAGGCGGCGCCGTCGGGACGGTCCCAGGAGCTCGCGCCCGGCTCCTCCGCGCGCGTGCAGTTGCGGCTGTACGATCCGCACCGCCTGGCCGCCGCCCCCGGAGACCGGTTCATCGTCCGGCGGCTCTCTCCCGTTCAGACGATCGGCGGGGGCGTGGTCCTCGACCCGCTGCCGGCGGCGCCCCGCGGCCGGCTGAGCGACGGCGAGATCGCCGCGCTCGACCGCCTGGAGTCGGGGACGCTCGCGGAGCGGCTCGAGCTGTGGATCGCCGCGGCGCGAGAGCGGGGAATCGGAGAGGAGGCTCTCGCGCAGCGCGGCGGAGTCTCGGCCTCCGCCGTGCGCGCCGCGCTCGCGCCTTCGCTCGCGCAGGGCCGCGTCCACGCGCTCCGGCGCTCGCCGGACCGCTACATCGCGGAGCCGTCGCTCGCCGCGCTCGCGGCGAAGGCCGGCGGGCTGCTGCAGAAGCTGCTCGCGGCCGATGCGGCCGCGGTCGGCGCGCCGCGCAGCACGCTCCTGCAGCGTCTGCTTCCGGGGGCTGAGCCGCGATGGGCGGAGGCGATCGAGACGGCGCTCGCCGCGCGCGGCGTGCTCGTGATCGCCGGCGAGGAGGCGCGGGCGCCGGGGCGCGAGGACCTGCCGAAACCGGAGCGCGAGCTCTCCGAGCGCATCGTCGACATCTTCCGCGAACGGGGTCTGGATCCTCCGGCTCCCTCGGAGGTGGCGACCGCGCTCGGGCGGCACACGAAGATCGTCGAGGGCCTGATCGGCTACCTGGTCAAAAAGGGCGATCTCGTGAAGCTGCCGGGCGGCTGGATCATGGCGCGGGCCGCGGTGGACGACGTCGTGTCGCGGCTGCGCGGACGGGCCGGCGGCTCGCTCGACGTGGGCGAGTTCAAGACCCTCTTCGGACTGACGCGGAAGCTCGCGATTCCGCTGCTCGAGCATCTCGACGGCGCGAAGGTGACGCGGCGCGTCGGGGACCGGCGCGAGATCGTGGGCTCGTAGGGGCGGGGCTCGCCCCCGCCCGCCCTACGGCCCGAGCGGCCGACGCAGGGCGGCGATCTGCTTGATGTCGACCGAGTAGGAGATCTGTCCGCTCAGGCTGAACTCGTTCCAGCTCTCGACGGGCGCGCCGTTGGCCTGCGCGGGACGCAGGATCAGCGCGCTCATGGATTTTCGGAAGTAGGGGATCAGGACCGGGTCGCTCGCCTCGAGCACGATCGAGCGGTCGACGTGGCCGGACTTGTCGACGTGGACCCAGAACTTCACCGAGAAGGGCCCCTTGTACGAGTCGGCGGACCACGGGGTCTTCTGCGGGATCGGCGCGGTGTCGACCTGATCGAGGGGGACCGATCCGTCGGAGGGCGGAGCGGGCTTGCGGGACTCGAGCCAGTCGGCGTCGTTTCCCCAGGCGAGCGGCTTGGGAATCGCAGTCGAGGGCAGGACCGGGACGAAGGACTGCTGGAGGATCTTGGGAGCGCGGACCTCGACGGAGAGGTCGATCTTGTAGGCGCCCCACGTGTCTACGGCCTGGCCGCCGCGGCGAGCCGGCGTGAAGGTCCAGCGCGCGAACGACTTCAAGGCCTCGGCCGAGAGCGACGGAATCGGGTCGCGTTCGCGCCGCGCCTGACCGGCCTTGCCGGTCGGGTCGACGCGCACGGACGCGTAATACGTGCTCGAGCCCACGGAATCGGCAAAGGGGAGCTTGGTGGGGAGCGCGGCCGGGACCTGCGCCGTGCTTCCGTACGGGTTGTCGCCCGGGAGCCTGGCGATCGCGATCGTCGCGGGATCCGTGATCCGCATCGCGGGCGCCAGCGTCGGGGACGGCGGGGGCGCGGCCGAAGCGGCGGCCGCTGCGGGTGCGGCCGCCTCGCCGGGAGCCGGAGTCGTGACGGGAGCAGGCGGTGCGGACGCCGTGACGACGGGAGCGGGCGACGTCGGCGCCGGCTCGGGAGCCGGAGCCTGCCCGATCACCGTCGCGGCGATCGATCCGGCGAGCAGACCCGCCAGAGAGAGCACTCGATTGGCGAATCTCATGAAGTTGCGCGGGAAGTATAGCGGAGGAGGCGAGGACTTTTCCGCGAGACCTCTCCACGGGGCCCTAAGACGGCGATCGTCGGATCTGGCGGTGATTCAAGACCATAACCACCGGATCTGCCGGTCATCCCGAGGAGCGCGAACGACGAGGGATCCCGGGATCGACTGCCGGCGCTTCGCGCGCCGGGGTCTCACGGCGATGGTGACGGGATCCCTCGGCCTTCGGCCTCGGGATGACCGGCGGCGGGGCTTCGCGCGTCGGGGTCTCGCGGCTATGGTGACGGGATCCCTCGGGCCGCCGGCCCTCGGGATGACCTCGCGCCCAGCTGTGCCGGCGCGAGGTCACTTCGCCGCGAGCCAGTTCGGGCCGGATCCGACGTCCACGGCCAGGCGCACCCTCAGCTGCGCGGCGCCCTCCATGACCTCCCGGATCAGCCGCTCGAGCTCCGGCACCTCCTCGGCGGGAGCCTCGAGGACGAGCTCGTCATGGACCTGCAGGACGAGCCGGGCAGAGTGGCCGGCGTCCCGCAGCGCGGCGGCGAGCCGGATCATCGCGATCTTGATGACGTCGGCGGCGGTTCCCTGAAACGGCGCGTTCAGGGCCATCCGTTCGGCGTTGCCGCGGACCATCGGGTTCGACGCCACGATGTCCGGGATCGGCCGGACGCGGCCGAAGAGGGTCGTTACCTCCCGCGTGCTCCGGGCCTCCTCGACGATGCCGTCGAGTGTCGCGCGGACCCGCGGGAACTGGGCGAAGTAGGAGTCGACGTAGCTCTTGGCCTCGGAAGTCGAAACTCCGAGCTCCTTGCCGAGGGTGAAGGCGGCCATGCCGTACAGCAGGGCGAAGTTGATTCTCTTGGAGGCGTAGCGCATCTCCTGGCTGACCAGGTCCGGAGCGACCCCGAAGATCTTCGCGGCGGTGGCGCGGTGGATGTCTTGCTCCTCCTCGAACGCCTGGATGAGCGCCTCGTCTCCGGACATGTGCGCGAGGATGCGCAACTCGATCTGCGAGTAGTCCGCGACGACCAGCGCGCGCCCCGGCGGCGCCACGAACGCCTTGCGGATCTCCCGGCCCGTCTCGGTGCGGATCGGAATGTTCTGCAGGTTCGGATCGGAGGAGGACAGGCGTCCGGTGGCCGCGACGGTTTGCCGAAACGAGGTGTGGACGCGCCCCTCGTCATCGGCGATCAGGGGAAGCGCGTCGACATAGGTGCCCTTGAGCTTCGAGATCTCGCGAAACTCGAGCACGAGCTTCGGCATGGGGAGCCCGCGCTCCGCGAGCTCGTTCAGGACCTCGAAGCCGGTGGACGAGGACCGCGTCTTGGCGGTCTTCTTGAGGACGGGGTAGCCCAGCTTCTCGAACAGGATCTGCCCCAGCTTCACCGGCGAGTTGATGTTGAATTCCTCGCCGGCCTCGGCCCAGATCTTCTGCTCGAGCTCCCGCAGCGTCTTCTCCATGCGCGTCGAGATCGCGCCCAGGAGGGGCCGGTCGATCGCGACACCGGCGAGCTCCATCCGGGCGAGCACCGGCGTGAGCGGCCGTTCGATCTCGCGATAGATCTTCTCGAGCTGGGGACGTGCGGCGAGCTCGGCGGCGAGCGGCTCCGCGAGCCCGCGCGCCGACGACGCGCGCTCCGCCAGCCAGCGGTCGGCGTGGGCGATCGGATAAGACTCGGGCAGTGCGCAGCCGGTGATGCCGGCGTCCTTGTCGGGCAGGAGCTGCTGGCCCAGGCGTTGGAAGGCCATCGGCTCGATCTCGGAGCTGCCGACGCCGGGAGACAGAACGTACTGCGCGAGGCAGACGTCGAAGAGGTCGCCGGCGACCGCCGCGCCCTCCCGCACGAGGAGCGTCTCGAGGGGCTTGGCGTCGGCCATCGCGAAGCGGGCGCCGGGATGGTCGAGGTCCTTCCAGCGGCGGAGGATCGCGGCCGAGTTCTCCTCCGCGATCCGGGTCTCGCGCGCGTCGGCGATCGCGAGCAGGGCCTGGTCGCCTCGCTTCAGGAACGCGACGCCCACGCGGTCCGTCGCCGACGCCGGGCCGAAAGCCTCGCCGGCCGCGAGGCGCCGCGAGACGAGCTCGGGAGGCCGCGCCGAGTCGCCCTGGATCTCCGCCGCGAGGGAGTGGAACTCGAGCCGGACGAAGATCTCCTTGAGGCGAGCGTAGTCGGGCTCGGAGAGCCGCAGGGCGTTGGGGTCGAAGGGGACGGGGAGGTCCGTCGGGATCTCGACGAGGCGCCGCGACAGCCGGGCCGACTCCACGTTCTCCCGAAGGCTCTCGCCGACCTTCCCCTTGATCTCGGCGGCGCGCTCCAGCAGAACCGGAAGGCTGCCGTATTGCGCGATCCACTTCTTGGCCGTGACCTGTCCGACTCCCGGCACCCCGGGGATGTTGTCGACGCTGTCGCCCATGAGCGCCAGGACGTCGGCGACCTGCCCGGGCCGTACCCCGAAGAACGCCTCGACACCGGACTCGTCGAGGAAGATCTCCTTCCCCGTGTGGAAGACGCGGATGTGCGGGCCGACCAGCTGCAGCATGTCCTTGTCGGCCGTCACGATGACGACGTCGGAACCCGCCGCGGCCGCCCTGGTCGCCAGCGTGCCGATCACGTCGTCCGCCTCGAATCCCGGAAGCTCGAGGACCGGGATCCGGTACGCGTCGAGCAGCTCCCGGATGTCCGGAATCTGCGACGCCAGATCGTCCGCCATCGGCTTGCGGTTCGCCTTGTACTCGGCATAAGCCTCGTGGCGCTGCGTGCGGTGGGGACCGTCCCAGGCCGCGGCCACGAGGTCCGGACCGTGCTCGCGCAGGAGCTTCCGCAGCATCGTCACGAATCCGTAGACGGCGTTGGTGGGCTTGCCCGCCGTCGTGGAGAGTCGCTGGATCGCGTGGTACGCCCGGTGGATGTTCGACATCGAGTCCACCAGGTAGAGGGTCGGTCGCTCAGTCTTCGGCTTGGTCTGTGGGGCTTCCGGCATCAGAGCCGGATTCTATGGCGCGGGTTCGGCAGACTCAGGAACGGCCCGGTGGATCACGAAAGGGCCCTTTGGCGCGGTGATCCGCTCGGGGCCCGCCCTACGAGAGCGCTTGCTCTCCTCGGCGCGATCCGCGAAGTGAAAACGGCTGTGGGGGTTGGGGAAGGTCGGGGGGGCCTAGAAACAAAAACGCGCGACCCGTTGCCGGTGTCGCGCGATCCAATAGAGAGAAGTCTAACAAACGGGCACGAGGCTGTCAAGGGAATTCTGCCGTCGACTCCTCCGCGTGCTAAACGACGCGGGTTGAGTCAGATGCGAGTGCGGATCAGAAGCTCTTGCGGACCAGCGCGACCACCTGCGAGCGCAGCCGCTGAGACTCGCCCTGAAGATCGGCCGTCTCCTTCTGCATCTCGGCCACGAAGCGCGCGTCCTCGATGCCGGGGAGATTGATCCCGACGTTCAGGAGGGCCGCCTCGACGCAGGCGTCGAGCAGCAGGGCCGCGGCGCCGGCGTCCGAGATGGCGTTGGGATTCCCCTTCGCGGCGAGTTCGGGCAGGGCCGCCAGGAGCCGTACCGCCGCCCGCGCGGTCCGCATCGGCACCTCCGCGGCGAGCCTGTTCGCGACCGCGATCTTCTGCGCGCGGTCGGCCTTCTGCTCATCGGTCTCCTTCGGGAGCCGGCGCGCGGCGACGACCGACTCGTAGGCCTCGGAGTCCTCGCGAGCGAGGCTCACGAACTCCCTGCGGGCGAGCCGCGCCGCCTCGGCGATCGGCCGGAGGGCATCATGCGAGGCGGCGTACTTCTCCTTGGAAAGGGTCAGCGCCGCGACCATCTCGGCGAGCGACGCCCCCATTGCGCCTCCCACCGCCGCGGCGGTCCCGCCTCCCGGCGTGGGAGCGTTCGACGCGAGCGCGTCGAGAAACTGCTCGAGCGAGAGCTTGCCGAAGTCCGTCATGCGCGTCTCCAGGCGAGACGGCCGCGGGACACCACGGCGGCCGTCAGGTTGACGCCCCAATGATAGATGAGGTGCCGATCGTCGGGCGCGTCGAGCAGGACGAGGTCCGCCGACTTTCCGACCTCGAGCGAGCCGATCTCGTGCGCCAGGCCCAGGGACGCCGCCGCATTGAGCGTCATTCCGGTCAGCGTCTCCTCGACCGTGAGGGAGGAGTCCAGGCACGCGTGCACCGCCACCGAGGCGAGCGACTCCGTGAAGCACGTGCCGGGGTTGGAGTCCGAGGCCACCGCGACCGGAACGCCGGCCTCGATGAGGGCGCGGGCGGGGGCGCGCCGAGAGCGCATCCACCAGGCGGTCCCGGGCAGGATGACCGCCACCGTCCCCGACGCCGCGAGCGCGGCGATCTCGCCGGCCTCGATGAACAGCAAATGGTCGGCGGATGCGGCCCCGAGCTCCGCGGCGAGGCGCGCGCCGCCGGACAGGGCGAGCTCGTCGGCGTGGACGCGGAGGCCGAGGCCGGCTCGCCGCGCCGCCTCCAGGATGCGCCGGGATTCCTCCACCGTGAAGACGCCCCGCTCGCAGAAGACGTCGCAGTACCGCGCGAGCCCCTCGCGCGCCGCCGCCGGGACGATCTCCTCGGCGATGCACCGGACCCACTCGCGCCGGTCGTCCTGAAGCTCGGGCGGGACCTCGTGCGCGGCGAGGAGGGTGGGCACGATGCGGGGAAGCCGCTCGACTCCTTCGGGCGAGAGCGCGAGCGACCGCAGCAGGCGGAGCGCCGCGAGCTCGTCCTTCTCGGTCAGCCCATAGCCCGACTTCGCCTCGGCCGTCGTCGTCCCGTGCGCGAGCATCGCGGCGAGCCGCCCGGTGACCGCACCTCGGAGCTCGGCGTCGCTTGCCGCCCGGGTGGCCCTCACGGTGGCGTTGATGCCGCCGCCCTCGGCCGCGATCGTGGCGTAGGGGACCCCGGCGAGCCGGCGAGCGATCTCGGGGCCGCGGTCGCCGAGCCACACCGGGTGGGTGTGCGCGTCCACGAGTCCGGGAATCACGGCGCGGCCGGCCGCGTCGAGCGTGGTCGCGGCGGGCCGCCCCGCGAACGCCTTCGCGTATTCGGTCTCCGTGCCCACGAAGACGAGCCGCCCGTCCTCGGCGCGGATCGCGGCGTTCGCAAGCCGGAGGACTTCACCCTGGTCCGCGCCGCGCCGGGCCGACGCCCCGAGCGGCGTCGCCAGCATTCCGATGTCGCGGACCTCGAGGGAGGAGCTCACCGACTCATCCCGAGCGGAGCGAGGGATCCCGGACTCGATCGTCACCGTCTCAATCGAGCGCGGGATCCCTCGTCGCTGCGCTCCTCGGGATGACAGACACGAATCACCGCCCCTCGCCAGGCTCCGCCTTCCGCGTCAGGTACGCCAGCGGCTTGTCCTTCTCGTCCTCTTCGCGGTCGAAGTCGAGGACCTGCTGGAAGAGCTCGAGGGACTTCTGTAGCGTCAGCCGGAAGTTCTTGCGCTGGATCTTCAGCTCGTGGATCGCCTTCTCGATCTCCGCCGAGCGCTGGAGCGCGTGGTGCGTCAGCTGCTCGGAGGAATCATGCGCCTCGCGGACGACCAGCTCGGCCTCGTGGCGCGCGGCGTTGCGGATGTCCTCGGAGGCCTGCTGCGCCGAGACGAGCGTCTGCTTGAGGATGCGCTCGCGCTCGCGATGCTCGTCGTTCTCCTGCTCGAGCGCCCGCATGCGCGTCTCGAGGTCGGCGTTCGCGCGGGCCAGCGACTCCATGTCCTCGGCCACGTCGGTCAGGAACGTCTGCACCTCCACGGGATCGAGGCCCTTCCACGAGCGCGAGAACTCGCGCTTCTGAATCTCGAGCGGGGTCGTTCTGGGCCGCATGGAACCTCCTGAGAGTTGGGTCAGATCCCCGAGGCGAGTCGGATCAGGAAACGTGAGAGCAGGAAGATGATCAGGATCACGAAGAGGGGAGAGAGGTCGATGTTCCCCGTCCGGTAGGGCGGGACGAGTTTGCGAAACGGACGGAAGAGCGGCTCGGTCACGCCGTGAAGGAACCGCACGATCGGGTTGCGCGGATCCGGGTTGACCCAGGAGATGAGCGCCGCGATGATCACGATCCACTGGAGCCCCTGGAGCGCATAGAGGATCACGTCGACAAACGCGCCGGCGGCCGACCCTCCGACGTTCACGGCTGAGGCTCCCGGGGACCGAAGAGCGCCGTCCCGACGCGGACCTCGGTGGCGCCCTCCTCGACGGCGACCGCGTAATCGTGGCTCATCCCCATCGAGAGCTCGGGGAGGGCCAGCGCGAAGCGGGCCGAGAGCTCCTCGCGCAGCCGCGCGAGCGTGCGGAAGTACGGGCGAGAGGCCTCGGGGTCCTCGTCGAAGGGCGGCACGGCCATGAGGCCGCGAACGGCCAGGTGCGGGCAACCGAGGGCGGCCTCGAGGAGTCGCGGGGCGTCCTCGACGGCCACGCCCGACTTGGTCGACTCGCCCCCGAGGTTCACCTCGAGGAGAACCGGCCAGACGCGGGCGGGATCCTCCCCGGCGAGCAGCGACTCGAGTCGCGTCGCAAGTCGTTCCCGATCTAGGCTTTCCAGCACCTGGAAGTATTGTAGCGCCGTCCTGGCCTTGTTGGTCTGGAGAGGACCGATCAGGCGCCACTCGAGGCTCGGCCAGGCCGACCGGAGCCGGTCGATCTTGGCGCTCCCCTCCTGCACGCGGTTCTCGCCGAAGAGCGTGAGCCCCGCCTCGGCGGCATGGGCGATGGCCTCGGCGGACTGGCCCTTCGTGACCGCCATCAGAGCGACGGGCAAGCGATCGCGCCCGATCCCCCGTACCCGTTCCCGTACCGCCTCCGCGCGAGCGATGTCCTCGAGGATGGCGGCGCGGCGCCGGGCGATCGCGTCGACCGGGACGACGTTCATCGCGCGCCCGCCGCGACGAGGTTCATGAGGCGGCCTCCGGGACGACGCTCATGGCGCTCCCTCGTACGACGCTGATCGCGCGCCTCTCGGGCGCGACGCTCGACGTCCATGGACCATCAACCGTTTGCGTCGGCTCCGAGATTGGCGAGCCGGTCGGCGTCCACGTTCTGCTCGCGGCGGACGTGCCGGATCGAGAACCGCGGAAATGCCTTCGCGCGCACGAGGGCCTCCGCGAAGAGCGGCTGGAGATGCGGCGCCTTGACTCGGAACCGGCCGCGCATCTGCTCGACCAGCAGGAGGCTGTCGGACGCGATCGCGACCTCCGAGGCGCCGCGCTCGTGCGCCCGCCGGAGAGCCAGCAGCAGGGCGCGGTACTCGGCGACGTTGTTCGTCTGCCGGCCGAGGGCCTCGAAGTGTTCCTCCGCCGGCAGGCCGTCCTCCGCCTCGACGAAGACGCCCGCGCCGGCGGGACCCGGGTTACCTCGCGCGGCGCCGTCGATGTGCGCGCGGAATCGCACAGCTCTCAGCTCACAGCCGAAGGCCGAGAGCTCGTCACGACGTCTGGGGGTCGTAGTAGAGGATCCGCTTGCACGTATCGCAGTACACGATCTCGCGCGCGTTCTTGAGGACCTGCATGGCGGCGGGGCGGATGCGCACGTGGCAGGCGGAGCAGGAGCCGCTTATCACCAGCGCGACGGCGAGGCCCTGCTTCTTCTCGATCAGGCGGCGGAACTCGGCGCGCTCGCGGGGGGCGATCGCGGACTCGAGCTGGCCGATCTCCTCGCGGGCTCCGACGAGCTCGTCGTTGATCTCGCGCTGCTCCCTGCGCCAGTCTTTGAGGCGCTCCTCGTGCTGCTCGGTCTCGGCGGGAAGGCTCGCCTCGCGCGCGTCGAGGTCCTTCTTCGCCGTCTCGATCTCCTCCTCGAGATCCAGGAAGCGGTCCTCGGTCGCGCGGATCGCCTTCTCGACGGCGTCGATCTCGTTCAGCGCGGCGCTGTACTCGCGGCTGGACTGCACGCTGCGCAGCTGCGTCTGGTATTTCTTGAGCTTCTCGCGGTGATCGGCGAGCTCGCCTTCCGCCTTGCGCTTCTCGAGCTCGGCCTGGGTGAGGCGCTGCTTCAGGGCCGCGGCGGCCTGGACCTTCTCCTGAAACTCGCGATCGACCTCGACGAGCTCGGGCGGGACGGTGTCGCGCTTGCGTTCGCGTTCCTGGACGAACCGGATCCGGCTCTGGAGGCGGTAGAGCTGAGCGAGCAGGTCGCTCAACCCCTGTCCCCGGAGATGGAAAAGGGTGTTCCGGTTGTGGAACACCCTCGTTTCAGGCCCAATTGGCGGTAACAGGTTCGAATCAGAAGCCTCAAATTTACCTCTTGCCTGGTGGGTCCACCCGGATTCGAACCGGGGTCTGACCGGTTATGAGCCGGTGGCTCTGGACCGCTGAGCTATGGACCCCTCTGAATATAACAAACGGGCGCGCTTGCCAAGCGTGCCCGTTTGAGGTGTCAGGTGACAGGTTACGGGTGTCAGGGGGTGTTTCGTATTTCCCTGTCACCTTCCACCTGTCACCTGTCACCTGATGGTCTCCAGGAACGGCTTCAACTTCTTGGCCCGCGAGGGGTGCCTGAGCTTGCGCAGGGCCTTGCTCTCGATCTGCCGGATCCGCTCGCGGGTCACGTTGAAGGACCGGCCGACCTCCTCGAGGGTGTGCTCGGAGCCGTCGCCGACGCCGAAGCGCATCTTCAGCACCTGCTCCTCGCGGGGGGTCAGGGACTTCAAAACCCGGCGCGTCTGATCCTGGAGGTTCGACACCAGGACCGCGTCGATCGGCGAGAGCACCTGGCGGTCCTCGATGAAGTCCCCCAGATGCGAATCCTCTTCCTCCCCGATCGGCGTCTCGAGCGAGATCGGCTCCTGCGCGATCTTCATGATCTTGCGGACCTTCGAGACCGGCATGTCCATCCGCTTCGCGATCTCCTCGGCGTTGGGCTCGCGCCCGAGCTCCTGGACGAGCGAGCGGGAGGTGCGGGTGAGCTTGTTGATCGTCTCGATCATGTGGACCGGGATGCGGATCGTGCGGGCCTGGTCGGCGATCGCGCGGGTGATGGCCTGCCGGATCCACCAGGTCGCGTACGTCGAGAACTTGTATCCTCGCCGGTGCTCGAACTTCTCGACCGCCTTCATCAACCCGATGTTGCCCTCCTGGATCAGGTCCAGGAACTGCAGCCCGCGGTTGGTGTACTTCTTCGCGATCGAGACGACCAGGCGGAGGTTGGCCACGATCAGCTCGTGCTTGGCCTGGTCGGCCTCCTCCTCGCCCTCGCGCACCATGCGGAGCGTCTTCTTGACGTCCTCGTGCGAGACGCCGAACTTCTGCTCGAGCTCGCGCAGCGACTTCTTGTACTTCGTGATCCGGCGCTTGTAGAAGTCGACGCGCGTCGGGTTGGTCTCCTTCTTCAGCGTGTTGGTGTCCTGCCGGATCGTGACCTCGGGCACCGCCATCTGGCGGTCGATGTCCTTCAGGATCCCGATCGCGCGGTTCAGGACCGCGGGAGTGAAGTCGGCGGCGCGGATGAGCTTGGCCATCTCGGCGATCTTGCGGTCGATCGAGGCCTCGATGCGCGCGAGGGCCTTCGTGCCCTTCTTGATCGTGCGCGCCTTGAACTTCATCCGCTTGATGTCCTTGTCGAGCGCGCCGATCTTGCGGAAGCTGCCGAGGATCCCCTCGATCCGCCGCGTCGCGCGGTCGTCGAGGTTCTCCTGCACCTCCTCGTCCTCGTCGTCCTCCTCGGAGACGTTGACGATCTCCTGGACGATGCGAGAGTCGCGGCCGGCGTTCTCGAGGAGCTTGAGGATCTCCTCGAGCACGACCGGGTTGTTCGCGAGGGCCTGGTAGATCTTGGCCTCGCCCTGCTCGATGCGCTTCGCGATGCGGACCTCGCCCTCGCGGTCGAGCAGCTTGACCGTGCCCATCTCGCGCAGGTACATGCGCACCGGGTCGTTGGTCTTCTCGACGGCGTCGCGGGCCTCGTCCGCGGACTCGGCGGCGTCGGCCGCGCGGCGGCGCGCCGCCCGGTCCGGATCCGTGACGATTTCGATGCCCAGCTCGAAGAATCGCGCGTAGATCAGCTCGAGATCCTTGGGGACGGCCGTCGCCTCATCCGAGAGGATCGTGTGGATCTCCTCGTAGAGCAGATAGCCCTTCTCCCGCCCGCCCTTCATGAGGAGCTGGACTTCGGGGAACTTTTCCTCAATCGCCAACTTCGTCATCCTTTCCGCGACCGTAGGTGCGCGATGCGTTTGTCGATGCCTTCTTTCCGACGTACCAGCTCGTCGACTCCGGAGCCCTCGTCCTCCGCGCGCTTGATGGCCTGCTGGAGCGCAGCGCTCTCTCCCTTCAAGTGGCTGATTTCGAGGTCCTTGAGGAGCTGATCGACGCCCTTCTCGGTCGGCTCAGGAGATTCATCCAGCGCGATGCCTGAGAGAAACGTCCGCTCTTCCTCAGTAAGGTCTGCGATTTGGCCTTGAAAATCAACCACTTCCGACGCTCCAGAGGACACCCGAAAGGCGGCAACCACCCGCTTGACCCTGGGGTCGGTGAGGAACTCATCATTCAAATTGCTGAGAATGAAAGGGATATGCCCGCCACCCGTCGTCAGGGCCCGAAGGAGCCGCTTTTCCGCCGACGGCGCCTCCGGAGCTGTTAACGCGCCGGAATTCCCGGGCGTTCCCACCCCTGAAGAACGCTCCTTGCGGGCCTCGAGATTCGCCTTGTCGGCCCCCCACAGCACGTCCACGGGAACGGAGACGGCGGCGGAGACCTTGCGGTACTCCTCGTAGCGCAGGATCCGGTCCGGGATCGCCGTCAGGATCGAGAGGATCGCGCCCACGCGCTCGCGCTTCTCGGTCGACGAGAGCCCGGGCTCCTGCGGGCGAACGTCCTCCAGCAGCCACGTCAGGGAGTCCGGCGCCTCCTCGATCGCCCGCGCGAGCGCCTCCGGTCCCTCCCGCTGGAGGACGTCGTCGGGATCCTCGCCGCCGGGCAGCCTCGCGACCGCGGCCTCGAACCCGAGAGCCAGCAGATGCGACAGGGCGCCGCGCGTCGCGTGGCGGCCGGCCGTGTCGCCGTCGTAGCAGACGATGGCGCGCGGGCACAGCCGCCGCAGTCTCTCCGCCTGCTCCGGCGTCAACGCGGTGCCCATCGACGCCACCGTCTCCTGGATGCCGGCGCGCAGGAGCGCGAGGTGGTCGAAGTAACCCTCGACGAGGACCACGCGGTCGTTCTTGCGAATTGCCTCGCGCGCCTCGAACAGGCCGTAGAGCAGCCGCTTCTTGGAGAAGATTGGGGACTCCGGGGAGTTCAGGTACTTGGGCTCGCCCTCCGGCGACAGCGCGCGGCCGCCGAAGCCGACCGGCCGTCCCCGCTCGTCCTTGACGACGAAGAGGAGGCGATCGCGGAAGCGATCATAGGAGCCGGCCTTCCCCTCGCCGCGAGGCTGGAGCAGGCCCGCCTCGATCAGGAGGTCTTCCGGAAAGGCGCCCGAGAGAGTCTTCGCGAGCGTGTCCCACGCATCGGGCGCGTGGCCGAGGCCGAGGGACTGGCGCAGCTCCGGCGGAACGTTGCGCGAGTCGAGGTATTTCGCGGCGGCGTTGCCGGGGCGCGACAGCCTCTCGGCGTAGAGGCGCTGCGCGGCCGCGACGGCCTCGAAGAGGCGGTCCCGCCGCTCCTGGTGCGGCCCGCGGCGCTCGCGCCGCGGAATGGTGACGCCGAAACGCGACGCGAGCGCCTCGACCGCCTCGGGGAAGTCGAGCCGGTCGATCTGGCGGACGAAATGGATGACGTCGCCGCCGACCCCGCAGCCGAAGCAATGGTAAAGGCCCTTGTCCCGGTCCACCGTGAACGACGGCGTGCGCTCGTTGTGGAACGGACAGAGTCCCTTCCAGGAGCGGCCCGCCTTGCGAAGCTTCGTGTGATCCCCGATGACGTCCACGATGTCGGCGGCGGACCGCAGCTCCGCGAGGACGTGATCGTTGATGTCGAGGTCGGAGGCCAAAGCCAAAACCTATCGCAGTTCGAGGCCCGTCGCCGTTGGAGGCCTACCGCAGCTCGAGGATGGTCGCCCCGTTCCCGCCCTCGGATCGATCGCCCGCCCGAAGCCGCTCGATCGCGCGGTGCTCCCGGAATTGCTTTCGAATTCCCTCCCGGAGCCGGCCCGTGCCGTGCCCGTGCACGACCCGGAGACTCGACGCGCCCGAGAGGATCGCCTGATCGAGCGCCTTCTCGATTGCCTCGAGGGCCTCCTCGAGGCGCTGGCCGATGACGTGGACTTCCGGAATGGCGCCGCCGGCATCGGGCGACCGCGAGGGAGTCGAGACGATGCCTTTCGAGGGGGCCTTCGCCTTGCCGGCCTTGCTCGTCGCGGCCTGGACCGGTTCGAGCTCCGCGCGCCGCACCCTCAGCCGCTTGCCCTGGATCTCCATGTGCGCCCAGTCGCCGTCGAAGGAGAGCACGCGGCCCTGGACGCCGAGCCCGCGTACGCGCGCGGGGTGCCCCGGCTCCACGGTCTGGGCGCGCGCCTCCCTCGCCTCGCGCGCGTCGGCGAGCGCGCTCTCCTCCGCGACGGCGCGCTCGGCCTCCTCGAGGACCCGCGCGGCGGACGCCTGGGCCCTGCGCGCCGAGTCGGCGCGGCCCTCGTCGAGCTCCTGCTGGACGCGACGCGCGAGCTCCTCGCGCGCCCGCTCGAAGCTCGCCAACCCGTCGTCCAGCATCCGCGAGCGCTCCGCCTCGAGCCGCCGCCTCTCCTCCTGGAGGGACGCCGCCTCCCGGCGCGCGGCGTCGCGGTCGGCCGCGAGGTTCCGCTCGGCCTGGCGCAGCCGCTCGAGGGCCTGCTCGGCCTCGGTCTCGGCGCGCTCGCGGCGCTCCCACGCCTCTCCCAGGATCGCGCGGGCGCGCTCCAGGACCCGCGTCGGGATGCCGCGGTCCTCCGCGACCGAGAGCGCGCGGCTGCGTCCCGCGAGCCCGGGGTGCAGGCGAAAGTTCGGGCGGCCGGTCTCCTCGTCGAACTCCATGGCCGCGCAGAGCGCATCCGGCCGCGAGGAGGCGAACGTCTTGATGGCGCCGAGGTGCGTCGTCGCGATCACGCGCCCGCCGCTCTCGAGGTACGCCTCGAGAAACGCCACCGCGAGCGCGCCGCCTTCCTCGGGATCGGTCGCGCCGCCGATCTCGTCGATCAACGCGAGCGCGCCGGGCCGCGCCGCGCCGAGGATTCCGGCCAGGATCTCCATGGACGACGAGAAGGTCGAGCGGTCCGTGAGGATCGCCTGCGCGTCGCCGATCTCGGTGCGGATCGAACGGAAGACGGGAACGCGCGTGCCGGCGGCCGCGGGGAGCGGGACGCCGCACTGGGCGAGCATCGCGAAGAGACCCGCGGTCTTGAGAACGACCGTCTTGCCGCCGGCGTTTGGGCCCGACACGACCAGGAGCCGCCGGTCGGCCGGCAGCTCGAGGTCTAGGGGCACGGCGTCCCGGCCGTCCCGCGCGGACTCGAGCACCCGGCGCCGCAGCTTCTCGAACCGGCGGTCGAGCAGGGGATGGCGGGCGGCCACGAGCGTCCAGCTCCCGTCCTCGGCGATCTCGGGCAGCCGGCCCTCGCCCATCTCGCCGAAGGCGGCCTTGGCCTCGAGCGCATCGAGCTCCGCGAGCTCGCGAGAGGCCGCGCGGAGCTCCTCCTCCCGCGAGAGCACGAGAGTGCCGAATGTCCGCAGCAGCCGCTCGACTTCGCGGCGCTCCTCGGCGGCGAGCAGCGCGAGGTCGTTGTTGGGCTCGATGACCTCGAGCGGCTCGACGAAGACGGTCTGGCCCGAGCCGGAGCGGTCGTGCACGATCCCGGGAACGCGGCCGCGCGCGGACGCGAGTACGGGCAGGCAGTAGCGGTCGTTGCGGAGAACGACGAGCGCGTCGCCGAAGGCGTCGCGGCGAGAGTCCAGGAGCTTCTCGAGCGCGCGCGAAATCTCGCCGCGGCGCCGCCGCAGCTTCGCGCGGATCGCCGCGAGCTCGGGCGACGCGTCGTCGCGGAGGAAGCCGTCGGCGCCGAACAGCTTCGCGGCCTCGGCCAGCAGCGCATCGAGCGCGGGCAGGCGCAGACGGCGCGCGGCGAGGTGCGGCCCCTCGGCGCGCTCGAGGCTCCGTCGCGCGGCCTGGGCCGCGCGCGCGGCGCGCACGATCGGACGAAACTGCTCGGGCGAGCCGACGCCGCCCGCGTGCGCGAGCTCGTCGAGGACGGGCGAGAGCTCCTCGAGCCCGGCGAGGGGGAGCCGGCCGTGGCGAATCTGAAACGCGGTCGCCTCGCCCGTTTCCTCCAGCCGCCGGCGGACCTCGGGTTCCTCGAAGGCGGGTTCCAGAGACAGAACCGCCGCCCTTCCGGGCGGCGTTCGAGCCAGGGATGCGATGAGCCGGAGGACGACCGGAAGCTCCAGCGCTTCGCGGTCGCCGCCGTCTCCCGAGGTGGAGGCTACGGCGTCGCCCGCCGCTCCTCCGAGAGCTTCCGAAGCATTTTCTTGCGCGCCTGAATCATCTTGCGCTTGCGCTTCGCGCTCGGCTTCTCGTAGTGCTGTCTCTTCTTCAGCTCGGAAAGAATTCCGGATTTCTCGCACTTGCGTTTGAAACGCCGCATGGCGTTTTCGAAAGATTCGTCTTCCTTGACGTGGACCAAGGGCACTGAGACTCACCCCCTTACCCGCAGATATCCAGAGAGCCTTACATCTTATTAGCCGCCTCTCGGGGTGTCAACGCTCCAGGCAATATCTTCAATTGCCACAATCACTTGAGGCATGAAATCGCTCGGCGAATCTCCGGAGAGCCCGTCTTCGAGTCCTTCCGGTTCGCGCTCGAGACTCACGCGGTGCGGCCGGTCGCGGAGGGCTGATACCAGAATGCTTTACGTCTCGCGCGACTCCCCCGATAATGGAACTCATGGCCAATTCCGAGGCGGAGGATCGACTCCGCCTCCTCGAAACGGAAATCGAACGCCGTCTCGCGGAGCGGTTCGCCGCCTTGCGGGACGAGTTCGACCGGCTGCGTCTGGAAACCGACCGGCGATGGTTCGGCTTTCTCGAGCGCTTCAACCAGGACCTGAAGGGCGTCGTGCCGGGCGAGCTGCTGAGCCCCCCCGGGGAGAAGGCCCCTGGCCCGCCCAAGGGATTCCTCTCCGCTGGCACGGTGCGCGCCCTCGACCAGGCCGGCACCCAGGTCGACGTCCTCCACCGCTTTCTGGACGAGTGCCGGCGCTACTGCTCCCGCGCCGCGCTCCTGGTCGCCCGCGGAGGGACGATTGGCGCGTGGAAGGCCGCCGGGTTTTCGGAACACGGCGGCGACGACGAGGCCGTCCGACGCATCGCGCTGCCACAGAGCGAGGGCGGGCTGCTTGCGAGAGTCATGGGGGGGACGGCGATCCGGCTGACCAGCGCGAACGAGATCAGCTCGCTGCTCCACGCGGCCCGGGTCTCCGAGGCGGTGGTCATCCCGATGGTGGTGCGCGAGAAGATCTCGGGCACGCTCTACGCCGACTGCGTGCTCGGCGAGGAGAACCGCTTCGATCCGGACGCCCTCGGCTTGCTGACCTTCGTCGCCGGAGTCGTCGTCGACCGTCTCGCGGCGCGCAAGCTCAAACCCGCGCCCGCGCTCAAGGCGCTCGAGGCTCTCAAGAAGCCGGAGTCCGCCGGGATGTGGATGGAGGATTCGGCGGCGGTCGAAGAGGCGGCGGAGGCGTCGGAGCCCGCCGCGCCGCCCGCGGCCGAGCCGGCACCGCCGGGCGTCTCCGAGTCCGACGGCATCGCGCGCGGACAGGGGAAGTCCGATGGGAGCGCCTCCCCGGCGGAGACGGCGGCCGAATGGAGGCCCGTCCGGCCGACCCCGCCGCCATCGAGCTCCTCCGCGCCCTCGGTCGAGTCGACGGGAAGCGGCATCGCGTTCGAGTCGCGTCGCCTGACCGGGCCGCTGGCCATCGCGACGGGAGACGAGCGGCGCGAGGAGGCCCGCCGGTTCGCGCAGCTGCTGGTCTCCGAGATCAAGCTCTACAACGAGCGCGCCGTCCTCGAGGGACGCGAGGGCGGGAACCTCTACGCGCGGCTCAAGGAAGACATCGACCGGAGCCGGCAGATGTACAACGACCGGATTCCCGAGGACGTCCGCGGCTCGAGCAACTTCTTCTACGAGGAGCTGGTGCGCATCCTGGCCGAGGGGCGCGCCGAGGCCCTGGGACTCTGAGAATTGGCGATTGCCGATTGAAGATTGCCGATTGAGAGAATGACGAAGCGCTAAGAGGCAGCTATTCGGTTTTCCCAATCGCCCATCGGCAATCGCCAGTCGGCACTCCTCCTCGTCCTTCTCCTTGTCGTCACGCCGGGCTGGGCCCTCGCCGACATCCAGGTCTCCACGGACTACGACGCCGAGTTCGCGCGAGCCGCGGATCTGCTGGAGGAGGGCAAGCGCGCCGAGGCGGAGGCCATCCTCGAGACGATGCGCAAGAGCGCGCAGCGGCCCGCCTGGGACGCGCGCGTGGCGTTGCTCCTCGCCGCCGACGACGCGCGGCGCGGTGACGATGCGGGTGCGGCGGCGCGGCTTCGCGACGTGTCCGCGGCGCCGATCGGGCTCGAGCCCTACCGGCTCCTCCTGAGCGCGCGCGCCCTCGAACGGGCGGGATCGCTGCCCGAGGCGATCGCGGCGGCCAGGGCCGCCTTCGCGTGGGACGGCCCCTTCGCGTTCCGCCTGCACGCCGGAATGACGCTCGCCCGCCTGCTCGAGAGGACGCGGCAGGCGCGCGAGGCGCTTCGGGTGCTGGCGCAGGCCGCCCCCGCCGCAACGAACCAATCGGAGATCGCCGAGGTGGCCTTCGAACGCATTCGCCTCGGGGCGCCCGCGGGGGACTCGGCCTCCGTGCGGAGCGCCGCGCGCGAACTGATCCTCAAGGCGCCCACCTTCGACGCGTCGAAGTCGGCGCCGGCGGCGGTGAAGTCCGCGGCCCGTCAGGAGGAGGCGGCGCTCACTCCCGCGGAGCGCGCCGCGCGGGGCCGCGCGCTCGTGGCCGCCGGAGATGCGCATCGCGGCGTCGTCCTCCTGGCGCGCGACCGGCCGGAGTCCTGGCCCGCGGCCGAACGAGGGACGAACCTTCTGGCCCTCGCCCGCGGCCAGCTCGCGCTGAAAAGGGAGAAGGACGCGGAGGCGACGGCCGCGCGCGTTCCCGACGACGGCCTCCCGTCGGCTTACGAGGCGCGCCTCTTCCGCTGCGACCGCGTGCTCGCGCGCCTGCGCGGCAAGAACGGCCCGGCGGTCGACACGGACTCTCCGCGCTTCGAGCCCGTGCGCCGCGCGCTGGAGGCGCTGACCGACGCCGACGCCCCCGCGTCCGTTCGCCGCGACGCTCATGGCCGGCTGCTGCGCCTGGACGCCGACGCCGACCGTTTCGACGCGGCGCTCGAGCACGCCCGCGAGATCGCCCGCATCGCACCGGGCTCCTCGGACGGCTTCGAGCCGCTGTGGAGGCTGGCCTGGGCCCGGTACGCGGTCGGCGACGCCGCCGGCGCGCGCACGCGCTTCGACGCGATCGCGCCGCTCTATGACGACGTCTCGCGATCGCGGCGGCTGCGCTACTGGCGCGCGCGCTGCCTCGAGGCCGAGGGGCACGCGAAGGAGGCGCACGCGATCTTCGCGGAGCTGGCCCAGGCGTCGACCCCGGACCTCTACGCCCGGTTCGCGCGCAACTACGCGCCGGGTCCGCCCGCGAAGGAGGGGCCTCCGCTCGCCGACCCCTCGACCGCGACGGCCGCGTTCGCCCGCGTCGACGAGCTCCTCCGCCTGCGGCTCTTCGAAGAGGCCTCCGCCGAGGGCCGCGCCCTCCCTCCCTCGCGCGGACGGGACCTCCGCCTCGCGCAGTCCGACTTCGGGCTCGGCCGCTTCCTGCCCGCGGCCGCGGCGATCAAGCGCGCGCTTCCCGAGATCGGCACCGCCGAGGAGGGACGCGTGCCGGACGGCTGGCGGCGGCTCTACTATCCGATCGAGGAGGGCGGTTTCCTCGCCGCGCGCGCGAAGGAGTTCGACCTGGACACCGGCATCCTCCGCGGTCTCGTGCGGCAGGAGAGCGTGTTCGACGCGACCGCGAAGTCGCGCGCCGGCGCCATGGGGCTGACGCAGCTGATGCCGGCGACCGCGAAGAGCCTCGCGAAGTCGGTGCTGCGGCAGCGCTACCGCCGCGCGTTCCTCTACGATCCCGGAGTCAACGCCCAGCTCGGCGCGGCGTACCTGCGCCGGCTGCTCGATCAGTTCGGCAACTCCCCGGTGCTCGCGCTCGCGGCCTACAACGGCGGCCCGACGCGCATCGCGCGCCTCGTGCGGGAGAGTCCCGGCAAGCCCGAGGACGAGCTCTTCGAGTCGATTCCGCTATACGAGACGAGGGACTACGTGAGGAGGGTTCTTTTATACGCGGAGAGCTATCGAGAGCTCTATCCCTAGAACATTTTAGATTTTAGGTTTTAGATTTTAGATTACCGAGCTCGCCCCAAATTTAAAATCTAAATCTAAAATCTCAAATTCCATCACCACGTTCCCGCCGGGACCACCAGGATCGAGCACCCCGCCTGGCGCACGATCATCGGCGTGATCGCGCCGCCGCGGGTCGTCGCGCGGGCGAACGGAGGGGGAGCGCCGGTGACGATCAGGTCATAGGGCTCGTGGCGGAGCTCGGCCAGGATCCCCTCGAGCGGGGTCGCGGCCTCGCGCAGCGAGGGGCGCCCCTTGACCTCGAGCTCGCGCAGCGTGGCGACGCCGCGCGTCAGGTGGGCGTGGACGAGGCCGGGCATGGTGCGGCCGGGCGTCATGACGTGCAGCAGCGTCACGGTCGCGTTGAGGCGGCGCGCGAGCCAGCCTCCCGCGCGGATGTCCGCCTTGCCGGGCTCGCCGACCGCGGTGCAGATCAGGATCCGCTCGAGCCGCCGCGGGCGCCCGCGCACCAGCAGCAGGGGCGTGATGATCCGCGGGAGCAGCTCTTCGGAGAGGTTCGTGCGGCGCAGCGCGGGACGCGGATCGGAATCGCCCGCGCCGACGATCACGAAGTCGTACGGCGCCTCGCGCTCCTCGAGCGCGATCTGCTCCGCGAGGTCGCCGCGCCGCACGCGAATCGCGGGCTTGTCGAGCCCGGCGGCGGCGGCGCGCTCGGTCAGCGCCTCGCGGAGGGCCTCCTGCCGGCGCGTATCCGGGGCGACGCCGAGGACCGTCGGGATTCCGTCCAGCGCGTCGACGAGAGGCTTCGCGAGCTCGAGCGCGGGCGCGATCCCCTCGCCCTCGTCACAGACGAGGAGCCGGGGAGTCGGCTGCCGGAGGATGTGCCACGCCTCGAGCGTGACCCACGGCGTCTGCGGCGTGGGCGGATCGTGCGCCGGCACGACGGCGTCGAGGATGGGATTCTCCTCTCCGAAGGGCAGCGGCGGCACGACCTGGCGTACGCCCTGCAGCGGCGGAAGCCGGACGCGCGTGCGGCGCGTCGCGCCCGAGAAGTTCTGCTCGATCACCTCGCCCTGCCCGAGCACGGCGGCTCCCGGCGGCGGTGGCTCCGCCGTCAGCCGGATCTGCTCGGGTCGGATGAGCACGCGCACGCGGTCGCCCTCGTCGTGCGAGACCTCGGCGGGGATCGGAAGGCTCAGGCTCCCCAGCGCGACCTGGTGTTCCCGGCAGCGGCCGACGAGGACCGTGCCGCCCCCGAGGAACGTCGCCACGAACAGCGAGCGCGGCTGGGCGTACAGACGCTCCGGCGTGTTGACCTCGAGCAGCCGGCCGCGCTCCATGACGCCGATGCGCTGGCCGAGCTCGAACGCCTCCTCCTGGTCGTGCGTCACGAGGACGGTCGTCACGCCGAGGGTCTTCTGGATCTCCTTCAGGTTCTGGCGCAGCTGCAGTCGGATCTTGACGTCGAGCGCGCCGAACGGCTCGTCGAGCAGCAGCACGGCGGGCTTGTAGGCGAGAGCGCGCGCGAGGGCGACCCTCTGGCGCTGACCGCCCGAGAGCTGGCTGTCGTAGCGCGCCGCGAGCCCGCCGAGGCCCACCAGCTCGAGGAGTTCCTCGCGGCGCTGCTCGCGCTCGGCGGCGGGGACGCCTCGGATGCGGAGACCGAACTCGATGTTCTCGCCGACGGTCATGTGCCGGAAGATCGAATAGTTCTGGAACACGAGGCCGACGTCGCGCTTCTGCGGCGCCACGCGCGTGACGTCGCGATCGGCGAACCGGATCGTCCCTTCGTCCGGCGCGGTGAGCCCGGCGAGCATGCGAAGGATCGTGCTCTTGCCGCTGCCCGAGGCGCCGAGCAGGACGAACAGCTCGCCCGTCTGGACGTCGAGCGAGACGCGGTCGACCACGACCTGGCCGCTGCCGTAACGCTTCGTGATGTTCTCGAGCGTGATCGACATCGTCAATCGCCCTTCGCGAATTCCACGGTGGCGAAATCGGTCGTAGGGGCGGGGCTTGTCCCCGCCCGCGGGCGGCCGCAAGGGCCGCCCCTACGAATCCAAGGCAACGCAGGACACTTCTTGTGGAGCACTAGTCGTCCTCGTGTCCCGTGTAGCGCAGCAGCACGAAGAAGATGAAGAACGAGAGCAGCGCGAGGACCGCGGCGACGGCGTTCGCGGCCTCGATGTTGCCCGCCTCGAACTGCGCGAAGATGTAGAGGGGCGCGGTCTGCGTCTTGAGGCGCAGGTTCCCCGACACCATCACGGTGGCGCCGAACTCGCCGAGCGAATGCGCGAACGTGAGGAGCGCGCCGGCGAAGAGACCTCCCTTGAGAGTCGGCAGGATGACGTAGCGGAACGTCTGCCAGGTCGACGCGCCGATCGTGTAGGCCGCCTCCTCGTAGGTCTCCTCGAGCTCGTCGAGGACGGGCTTGACCGCGCCGAGCATGTACGGGAACGTCACGAAGAGGTGTGCGAGCAGGACCCCGGCGGGCGCGAACATGGGCTGCAGCCCGGGCGGCAGCGACCGGCCCAGGAGTCCGATCGGCCCCCACAGGAGCAGGAGCGAGGTGCCCACCACGACGGTGGGAATCGCGACCGGGAGGTTGACGATGATGCCGAGGATGCGTTGCCCGCGGAAGCGGTAGCGCGACAGGACGTAGGCCGTGAACGTGCCCAGCACCGCGTTGACCGCGGCCGTCGCGAACGCCACGAGGAGCGAGAACCGCAGCGCGAACTGCGCCTCGGGGGTCTTCAGCGCGTTCCAGAAGGCGAGGGGACCGCCACGAAACGCGAACAGGAAGACCGCCGCGAGCGGCATCAGGATGAGCGGCAGGAGAAAGATCACGACCAGGCTCGCCGGCACGGCGGCGCGCCTTCCGGCTCGGGTCACGGCGTCGGCTCGGGCGCTCATTTCTTCTCGGGGATCTTCATGACGCGCCGTTTCCAGACGTTCTCGACGATCTCCTTCTTCGCGCGGCGCCAACCCCCGAAGTCCGAGATCCGGAAGGGATCCTCGATGGTTCCGAACTCCGGATGTCCGGCGTTCAGGTCGTCGCGGACGCTGCGAAACCCGTACCGCACGAAGATCCGCTGCGCCTCCTCGCTCCACAGAAATTGCGCGAAGCGGTCGATCAGGGCGCGGTCCTTCTTCGGGACGTTGCGGTCGATGACGACGAGCGTGTGCTCCGACAGGATGGTGCGCCGCGGGATCACGATGTCGGCCTTCAGCCGGCCGCGGCTCTTGTCGTAGACCGCCTCCTGCTCGTAGGTGATGAGCGCGTCCCCGAATCCGTTTTCGAACTGTGTGCGGGCAGCGCGCGCCGAGGCGGCCTGAGCCGCCACGTTGTTCCACACCCCCGCGAGCAGGGCCTCTCCCGCGGCCGGGTCGCCGCCCGCCTCGCGGTAGCCCGCGCCGTATTCGGCGACGATGGCCCAGTTCGCGCCGCCCGAGGTCAGCGGATCCGGATGGACGACGCGGACTCCGTCGCGCGTCAGGTCCGCGAAGTCGGCGATCCCGAGCGGGTTGCCCGGGCGCACGAAGATGACGAACGGCGTCCGGTTCACGACGCCACCCTCGGGCAGACGCTTCCAGCTGCCCGCGGGAATCACGCCGGCATCCGCCAGCCGATCCGCGTCGCTCTCGAGCGAGAGCAGCGCGAGCTCCGCCGGCGCGCCGAGGACGATCTGGTTGGTGATCGTGCCCGAGCCCGCGAAGGAGCTCCGGAACACGACGTCGCCGTGTCCCTCGGCGGCCCAGCGCTGCCGGAACGCGGGGAAGACGCCTTTGTTCATCGCGTCGCCGAGAATGCTGAAGCCGTAGAAGACGATCGCCGGCGATGCGGCGGTCCGCCCGAAGGGCAGCCAGGGCCACGCCGCGTACAGCAGCAGCGCTCCGAAGAACACCACGGGCACCAACCCGCGGGGAAGGATGCGACCGCCTCGTCTCATGCGATCGGCGAAGAATATCGTCTTAGACTGCGACGATGGCGGCGGCGTCGGCCCACGAGTTCCACGTCAAGACCACGCGCAAGATCGAGCGCATCGACATCACGGACCGCGTGCGCAAGGCGTCGGACGCCATCGGCGCGAAGGAGGGCGCGCTGCTCGTCTCGGTGCCCCACACCACGGCCTCCGTGGTGGTCGGGGAGGCCTGGGATCCGGACGTCACCGGCGACGTCGAGCGAGCGCTCGCGGCCTGGGTTCCGGACGTCCGGTTCGACCACGCGGAAGGCAACTCGGCCGCGCATTTCCTCTCCGAGGCGATGGGCACTGCACGGCTCGTGCCGCTCTCGCGCGGCGAGCCGCTCCTGGGCCGCTGGCAGGGGATCTTCCTGATCGAGCTCGATGGGCCGCGGGAGCGAACGGTGCGGGTCGCGGCGCTCAACGCCGCGCGCTGAACGTCGCGCTCAACGCCGCGCGCTGAATGTCGCGGCGCTCAACGCCGCGCGCTGAACGTCGCGCTCAACGCCGCGCGCTGAATGTCGCGCGCTCAACGCCGCGCGCTGAACGTCGCGCTCAACGCGCTCTCTGCTCTTCGCCTGGCCGGCCCGACTCTCTCTATCTATTGGGAGGGAGACGCGTCGGCGCCGGCGAGCATCTTCTCCTCGCGAGCCGTGTGCGCGTCCCATCGGCGCGCCAGGTTCGCGGCGAGCCGTTCGGCGCCCGCGAGGTCGTGCTGCTCGAGCAGCCGGCGCATCATGGCCGAGAGCTCGCGGATCTGCACGTGTTCGAGGCGCAACTCTCGCCCCAGCCGCTCGGATTCCGGCTCTTCCTCGCCGGGCAGGAGCTTGCGGCCCGGAACCGCCACAGGGGGCAGGATCCGCTCCTCCTCGTCGGCCGTGTGCCGCCGCAGCGCGTCGTCGAAGGCGAACAGCGAATCGCGCGCGGCATCCAGCGCTCCCGCATGGGCCGCGCCGAAGAAGCGCCCGAGAAGATCATCGAGACGGTCGTGCTCTCGGCGCAGGAAATCGGGCAGCGGCTCGTCCGGCACGGCTTCATCCTCTCAGGAATGGACGCGTCCTGGCGCACAATGGAGGCCATGCGCCGCCGGGTGAACGCTTTTTTCGCCGCCGCCCTGATCCTCGCCGGCGGCTGCGGCCCCGCGCGGGACCCGGTGCGGTCGGCGCTCGACCGGATGGCCGCGGCGGCTCACGCGCGCGACGCGGCCGATGTGATGGCGAATCTCGCCGCCGACTTCCAGGCGGCCGACGGCAGCTCTCGCGCCGACGCCGAGGAGCTCCTGCGGCGCTCCTTCGCCGCCTACGAGAGCCTCGATGTCCGGCTCGAGGACGTTCGCATCGAGCGCTCGGAGGGCACGGCGCGCGTGCGGCTTCGCGTCGTCATGACGGGCCGGCCGCGGGACGTGGCCGGCCTGACCGGGCTTCTTCCGTCCTCCGCGAAGTACGACTTCGATTTCCGGATGACCCGCGACGGCAAGAGCTGGAAGGTCGCGTGGGCGTCGTGGGCTCCGGCTGAGTAGAAACCGCGGGAGGAGGCTCGGTTGACAGCCGTGCCCTCGTCCGCTACCCTTCCCGGTCCGCTCTTTTCCTCAGTAGCTCAACGGTAGAGCATCCGGCTGTTAACCGGAGGGTTAGAGGTTCAAATCCTCTCTGAGGAGCCACTCCTCTCTTCGCCTTCGCCCCGAGAGTCGCGGTGTAGTCTTTCGGCAGTTCGATGACACTCTCAGCCGGGACTCGTCTCGGCCCCTACGAGATCCTGTCGCCGTTGGGCGCAGGCGGTATGGGGGAGGTCTACAAGGCGCGGGACACGCGGCTGGAGCGGACGGTGGCGGTGAAGGTGCTCCCGTCGCACATGTCGGCGTCGGCCGAGGTGCGGCAGCGCTTCGAGCGGGAGGCCAAGACGGTCTCGCAGCTTTCGCATCCTCATATATGTGCCCTGTACGACGTCGGGCGCGAGGGGGAGACCGAATACCTGGTGATGGAGCTGCTCGAGGGCGAGACGCTCTCGGATCGTCTCGTGAAGGGGCCCCTGTCCCTCGAGCAGACGCTGCGGTACGGGATGGAGATCGCGGACGCGCTGGACAAGGCACACCGGCAAGGGATCGTGCACCGAGACCTGAAGCCCGGCAACGTGATGATCACCAAGTCCGGCGTGAAGCTGCTCGATTTCGGACTGGCGAAGGCGATGGCGCCAACAACACCCGCCGGGAGCCTAACGGCCCTTCCCACGCAGCAAGGGCTGACGCAGGAAGGCACGATCCTAGGAACCTTCCAATACATGGCGCCTGAACAGCTCGAGGGCAAGGAGGCCGACGCCCGGACGGACATCTTCGCGTTCGGCGCCGTGCTCTACGAGATGGCGACGGGGAAGAAGGCGTTCTCGGGCGCGAGTCAGGCGTCTTTGATCGCGGCCATTCTCGAGAGAGAACCTCCTCCGATCTCGTCGGTTCAGCCGATGTCTCCCGCTTCTCTCGACCGCGTCGTCAAGACGTGCCTCGCCAAGGATCCAGAGGACCGATGGCAGAACGCAGGCGATCTGCGCAACGAGCTCAAGTGGGTCGTGCAAGGGGGATCACAGAGTGGGATCGTGGTGCCCGTCGCTGTGGGCCGGCCTCGTCTCTCCTGGCTTCCCTGGCTCGCCGGGCTCGTTCTGGCCGCCCTCGCGTTCGTGCTCGGACGGGGCTCGCGGGTCTCGACGCCAGCCGCCGTCATGCGCCTTTCCATCAGCCTCCCCGCCGGGACGATTCTCGATCCGGTCAACAACCCCCTCGCGCTTTCGCCGGACGGCAGCCGTTTGGCATTTGCGGCCCAGGCCGGGGACGGAAGGAAGGGCATCTGGATCCGGCCCCTCGACAGCACGGACGTTCAGCTCCTGGCGGGTACCGAAGGCGCGACGTCTCCGTTCTGGTCTTCGGACGGGCGCTTCGTCGGCTTTTTCGCGGACCGCAAGCTGAAAAAGGTTCCCGCGTCCGGTGGCACTGTCGTGGCGATTTGTGACGCGCCCGAAGGCCGCGGCGCGGCCTGGGGACCTGGCGATGTGATCGTCTTCGCGCCCAAGACCTTCGGCGGCCTGTTTCGCGTGCCGGCCTCCGGCGGCACCCCGTCTCCGCTGACGGAGGTCCGGGAGGGGATCACCCATCGTCTGCCGTCCTTCCTGCCGGACGGGAGGCACGTGCTGTTCGTCGCCGGAACCGTCAATGCACCAGCATTCGACGCGACGATTTACGTGCTCGACCTGGAATCAAGGAAATTGGAGACTCTCGCGCGCGAGAACAGCGAGGGGCGCTACGTGGAGCCGGGTTATCTCGCGTTCGTCCGCGAGGGAAACCTGATGGTTGAGCCCATGGACCCCGCGAGCCGGCGCCTGACCGGAGAAGCCGCCCCGGTCGCGGAGAAGGTGGCGTTCAGGCCCCTTCGCTCGACGGGCAGCTTCACCTTTTCGAGCAACGGGTTGCTCGTTTATCGGACCTCGGGCTCTGACGCGAAGAATCAGCTGACCTGGTTCGACCTCGATGGAAAGAATCTCGGAACGGTGGGCGATCTCGCCGCGATTCGGGAAATCGAGATTGCCCCCGGCGACCGCCGAGCAGCGGCCAACGTCGTGACCTCGGCGTCGGGTCCGTTGGGCAGCCTCTGGAGTCTCGACCTCGTTCGGGGCGTGTTCAGCCCCTTCACTCCCGGAAATGAAGCATTACCCTGGACCGCGTGGTCGCCTGATGGTCGCCAGATCGCCTACAGTCGGACCGATGGATCCATTCTGGTCAAGCCGGCGGACGGTTCCGCCGAGGGCAAGGTCATCGCCTCGGGGCTTCCGAATCCGGCACCGACGGATTGGTCCCCGGACGGACGGTTCATTGCAATCCGCATCCAGGACGTCAAGACAGGGAGCATGGACATCTGGGTCGTGCCGGTCGACGGGAGCAAGCCCTACCCGTTCATTGCAACGCCTGCGAGGGAGGTTCCGGACAAGTTCTCGCCGGATGGCCGGTGGCTGGCCTTTCTGTCGGACGAGTCGGGCCGGGAGGAGCTTTTCATCGCGCCTTTTCCGGGACCCGGAGCGAAGCGGCAAGTCTCCAAGGGCGGCGCTGAGACCGCAGGTTGGCTCGGCGACGGCCACCAGATCGTCTACGTCCAGTCTGGCGATCGAAAGCTCGTCGTCGTGGACCTCAATACCCGGGGCCCGTCGCTCGAGATCGGCGCTTCCCGCACTGCCTTCGGCGGACGGCCTGTGCCGAAGGGCCCCCTTGCAGTGACCCGCGACGGAAAGAGGCTGCTCGTCGCCGTCCCGGTGGACGACAAGGCTGCTCCTCAACTCGAGGTCGTGAGCAATTGGGCTTCTCTGCTGAATAAGAAATGACGCTCGCCACGGAATCGAGGCTGGACGGCTATGGCGTCCGTTCGCCTCTCGGCGCTGGCGTGACGTAGTTCTACCTCAGGCCGCTGCACGAAGGCTTTCCATCTCCCTCAGCCACCTCCCGAAAGGGTTCCAACTGGGAACTATGTGGGGAGCCATTCTTTTCAAGCACTTAGCGGCCGCATCTTTCCACTTGGAACCGTTTGGAACCATCGTGTGCGGGACCTTGAGAGAATTCCCGCCACTACGGCTCGGAATATAGCCCGAGTCCGCGAAGTAATTGCCGCCACCACACTCGCCGGAATTGGCTGCATGTAGATGTTGGCCGTGGTCGACAGCACCTGAAACGGGACCAGTTTCCGAGGTATACCCAGTCTCCGGGTGATGGGGTGAACCCGCAACGGGCTGGAGAGATGCGGTAGTCATCCTGTTACTTGCCGCCCTTTAGTTGAGACTTCTTCGCCCACTCGGCCGATTCGTAAACGATCTTTCCCCCAACCACCGTAAGGAGGACCTCGGTTTTGCCGACCTTGTGCGGATCGGTGCGGAACAGATCCTGCGACACGATAATCAAGTCCGCCAACTTTCCCGGCTCCAGCGAGCCTTCAGTTTTCTCCCGCCGACCGGCATACGCCGCCCCGAGCGTGTAGCCTTCAATGGCTTGTTCGAGCGTAATGCACTCGTAAGTGTTCCATCCTCCAGGCGGATTGCCCTCAGTCGTCTGCCGTGTCAGAAGGTTCTGTACTCCGGGCCAAGGATTCAAGGTGACGACCGACCAGTCGCTGCCAAAAGCCAAATGACCGCCCGCCGCGGCAATATCATGCCAAGGCCAGGCCCGCTTGGCGCGCTCCGAACCAACGTTGCGCACCCACACCTGTAGGATGTCTTCGTTAGGATAAGCATGCAGCGGCTGCATACTGGCGATTACGCCTTCGCGTCCAAAGCGGGGAATCTCGTCGGCGCTGGGATCTTCTATATGCTCTATGCGGTGACGTGAATCCGTCGTGCCGTTGGCCTTGCGAGCGGCGGTGTAGCCATCCAGCGTCTGTTGGATCGTGCGGTCTCCAATCGCGTGTGTAAAAATCTGAAAGCCGCGCCGATCGAGCGAAGTCACCGCCTTCGTATATTCCTCTGCGCTCCAGTTTGGCTGCCCGATCAATGTCGGATCATCTGTATAGGGTTGGAGCATGGCGGCTGTGTGAGCTTCTATCACGCCGTCTCCTAGAAACTTGACCGCCCCAGCATCGATCCACTCGTCAGCGTAAGTGCTACGCAACTTCTCGATTCGATCGATTGTCTCTGGAGTGAGTGTCGGCGGGTCGAGGAAAGACGCCACATAAAAACGCAGCGTGAGCTGGCCCTGCTTGCGTAATTCATCAAGCAGATCCAGGTAAACGTCGTCCCCTCCCGCACTGTGGACACGCGTCAATCCAAGCTGATTGGCGTAGTGAATGCCTTGAAGAAGTGCCGCTCGCGTTTCTTTTGGCGAGGGCTTCGGAATCAACCTTCCAACCAGTTCGCCCGCCGCTTCTTTCAATGCGCCTGTCGGCTCGCCGGTCTTGGGATCGTGGACAATGATGCCGTTCAAGGGATCCGGCGTGTCGCGGGTTATCCCGGCCATTTGCAGGGCCTTACTGTTCGCCCAGGAAGTATGGTAGTCGTAGGCGGTCATCAATACCGGGCGGTCCGGCACAACTTCGTCCAGATAATGTTTGTCAGGCAACGCCGCTTCGCCGAACACAGGGTACATCCACCCGAATCCCTGGATGAAGGAGTTGCCCGGGTGTGCGGCGGCATACTCTTTAACCCGTTTTTGGATTTCGGCGATGCTGCCAGCGTCATCCAGCTTGACCTGCTGCAAGCTGAATGCGCCGCCGACAAAGTGTACATGCGTATCTTCAAACCCTGGCAGAACGAGATGAGCCTGTGCATCAATCATGCGCGTGGAGGCAGCACGATATTGTTCGATTTCCTTATTTGACCCGACTGCGATGATTGTTCCTCCTCGAATTGCGAGCGCTTCAGCCCACGGGTGCTTGCTATTGACGGTGTAGATTTTCCCGTGCAACACAACCGTGTCAGCGGGAGACGTTGCTTGCACTGCCACCGTCCAGTTAAAAACGCCCTCACCCAGTAGTAAGAGAAGTGCCACCGCAAGTCTTGACCTCATGGATCCGTTCCTCCAAAAAAACTGTATTCTTGGTTGATATAGGTTTGTGGCAGGCGACTTTTCGCGGCTGCATTGTTGTAGTGCCGTAAGGCTCCATCCTGAAAAGTGAGTTTCACGGACGAAGTCCATGTTCCGAGCATCGCCGTGGCCCAAAACCGGGTTGCCGACTGCTACATCCGGAGTCGAGGTCATCTGGCTGAAGTTGCCCACGGGATCAGAAAATTGCGGGGCGCACCGAAGTGAGCGCGATTCAATAGATTGAAGACCTCCCACCGGAATTGCAAATCAATTCTTTCGGTGAGATGGATGTCCTTGGTAATGCTGGCACCCCACTGTCAGGGGGAAGCATGAAGATCATCAACAACCACGCGATGCATCGTTTCACCCCTCTGAAGAATGCGGGGGGGCCGGAGGCGGAGAAGGTGTTGGGAAGATCAGGGCAGGTCGGGTCCAACCCGTTTACGGGACAATGCGCAGACGGCCCGCCCGATGCCGATGCCTGACCTTCCTGTGCGAATCCGGCGAGAAGGAGGGGGTCAGGTTACGGTGGAGTCTTAGCCTCTCCTCGAAATAGGGCACGGATTGTGCTCGGGAAATAGGGTTCGTGTCGGGGAGGAGAGGGTGTCGTCGCCGAAGCCTCTGATCCTACTCGCCGGGATTACGCCGAGACTCGGACGTCCTTGAAGGCGTTCCTCGAATCCGAGGGTTTTTTCGTGATCCCTGTTGCAAACGGAGCCGAGGCCTTCAAGTGAGGTGCGCTTCGCCAGGAGGCCGCTCCGCTGACGAGGGTTCATAACCCAAAGGTCGGAGGTTCAAATCCTCCCCCGCAACCAACGCTCGATCAGCTCAGCGGCTGCTGGAGATCCCGTACTGGCTCTCGCCGGGCTGGCTCAACATCGACCCCAACTTCGACCCGCCGCGAAAGGACCTGCGGTCCAGAGGCTCGTCGCTGGTGGGCAGTAGCCTCACGCTACGGAGCAGTCTGAAGCTCCGCCAGATCCCGCAGCCATCCCCCGAAAGGTTCCAACTGGGAACTCGATGGGGAGCCACTAGTCTTCGCACCGACTGCCACGTCTACCTCGTGCACGGCTTCAACTCGATGGCTGGGCCCGGGCCTCCGTTGCGCCGACGTTTTCGACCGCGTGGGTCGACTAATCGTGCCGGTCGCCCCGACGACGAAAATGCGCATCGAGGGTGTCCTTGAATGGGCGGCTTACGACCCGCGGCCGGCCCGCCGGCCTCTCGCGCGAGCACAGCCGACACGGCCTCGAATCAGCGATTCAAACGCCAGATCTCGAGGTTGAGTGCGGCGGCGAATGTGACCCACATAAGGTAGGGCGCGAGGAGCCAGGCCGCCGCGCGGTCCACGCGGCGGAACCGCTCGAGGGTCACGACGATCGCGGTCCAGAGCAGGACGATGTCGAGGAGGCCGGCCAAAGGACTGCGGGCGCCGAAAAAGCAGAAAGACCATGCCGCATTCAGCAAGAGCTGGACGCCGAATGCCGCGAGCGCCACGCCCCAGCCCGCTCGCCGCCACACCAGCCAGCCCGCCACCGCGGTCAGCGCGTAGAGAAGCGTCCAGGCCGGACCGAAGACCCAGGGCGGCGGAGTCCACGAAGGCTTCGCCAGCGCCGGGTACCAGCTCCGCACGGAACCGGCGGTTGCGAGCCCCGAGAGCAGGGCGACGACGCCGTTCGCGCCCAGGAAACCAGCGAGAGCCAGGATCTCCGGAGAACCGAAACGTCCGAACACTCCGATTCGCCGGCCGAGTCCGGCTTCGCTCAACTTCATTCCGCTCTCCAATCTCGGCGGCGAGACACCGAGCGATCCGCGCGAAAAACCCCGCCGGCGGGGGCACCGGCGGGGCACCACACCGTTCGGCCCTCTCCCTAGGCGGGAACGACGACCGAGTCGATGACGTGGATGACGCCGTTGCTCGCGGGGATGTCCGCCTGCACGACCTTCGCACCGCCGACCGTGACCGCGCCCTCTTTCATACCGAAGGAAAGCGGCTTGCCATTGACGGTGTCCGCCGACGACAGTCCGGTCACCTGTGCCGCGCTCTTCTTGCCGGGGATCACGTGATAGGTCAGGATCGCCGTGAGCTTTTCCTTGCTCTCAGGCTTGAGCAGCTGTTCGAGGACGCCGGCGGGAAGCTTCGCGAAGGCGCCGTCGGTCGGGGCAAACACGGTGAAGGGCCCCGGCGAGGAGAGCGTCTCTACGAGACCCGCCGCCTGCACGGCCTTGACGAGAGTTCCGAAGCTTCCGGCCTGAATCGCGGTCTGAACGATGTTTTCCATGATCTTTCCTTCCGTAGAAGTTGCGGCTAGTTCGGGAGCAGCACGGTGTCGATCACGTAGATCACTCCGTTGCTGCAGACAATGTCTGCCTTGGCGATGTGAGCTCCGCCGACCGTCACCATTCCGTTCTCGGACTGGATGGTGAGCGGCTGTCCATTGACCGTCGAGGCCGAGCTCATCTCGCTACCTTGGCGCCAGGACCCGGCCCGGCACGACGTGGTAGGTCGAGGATCGCGGTGAGCTTGGCCTTGTTCTCCGGCTTCAAGAGGCTCTCGATCGTGCCCGCGGGGAGCTTCGCGAAGGCCGCGTCGGTCGGCGCGAAGACCGTGAACGGGCCTGTGCCCTTCAGCGTATCCACCAGCCCCGCCGCCTGAAGGGCGGCCACGAGTGTCTTGAATGAGCCCGCGGCGACCGCCGTGTCCACGATGTCTTTCTGCGACGCTTGCTGGGCCGCGGCGGCGGGACCCGACCCCGCGGCGAGAACCGACAGCGTGACGGCCCACATCAAACGCTTGCGTGCGCGACTTTGGTTTTCATTTGTCCTCTTCCTTTCGCTTTCGTGTTGAGATTCGTGTGACGCATGGGCCGTCTACCGGGCGCTCGTCATGACCGGCCCGCCGTGCCAGCGGCGCTGGATTCCCTTCCAGAGAATCGCCTGGTAGGCGCCCGCCAGACCGACCAGCGCGTAGACCACGGCGCTCGCCGCCGAGACTTCGCCGAACCGCATCCCGAAGAGCGCCGCCACCAGGTCGAACCGCGCCACCGCGACCAATCCCCAGTTGAGAGCGCCGACCACCACCAGAACCGCCGCCAGCACGTCGAGTTTCTTCATGACTTCTCGTAACCTCCGCGTGTGACCATAGTGCAAATTAGTTTGACTTAAATGAAAAATCAGCGCCGATGATGAAACTCGTGTGCGCGGCGGTCAAAACGAAGTCCGTTCTTTTGACTGCGGCTCAAAACGAGGAGGGAAAAGGTGCTCTCGACGACTCTCGAACACGGCCTTCGGACCTACGAAATCGGCGAGAAGCTGCGCGCCCTGCGACTCTCGAAGAAGCATGGGGCTGGTCGAGCTCGGCCGTCACACCGGACTCTCCGCCGCTCTCCTTTCGAAGATCGAGCGAGGCAGGCTTTTTCCCACACTCCCGACGCTCCTGCGGATCGCTCTCGTCTTCGGCGTGGGGCTCGAGTTCTTCATCGCCGACAACGAGCAAGCGCAACGCCGTCGCCATCGTGCGCCGCCGGGAGCGCCAGCGCTTTCCCGAGAGGCCGGGCGGCGAAGGACGTCTCCTTCTTCTTCGAGTCCCTGGAATTCACCGCCGTCGAGCGTCGGCTCAACGCCTACTACGCCGAGTTCGAGCACGTGGCCGCCGAAAAGGCGCGCCCGCACCAGCATGCCGGCGTGGAGTTCCTGTACGTCCTCAAGGGACAACTCGCGCTGCGCGTGGCGGACGAGGACCACCTCCTCGACGGCGGCGATTCGGTCTACTTCAACTCGACGCGGCCGCACAGTTACCGGAGAATCGGCGCCAAGCCCTGCTCGGCCCTCGTCGTGTCCGTGCCGTGACGGCCCCGCGCGTCCTCCTGACCGGCGCGACGGGCTACGTCGGCGGGAGACTGCTCGCCGAGCTCGAGCGGCGCGGCGTATCGGTGCGTTGCCTCGGCGCGCCGGCCCGGAGCGTTGCGCGGACGCGTCGGCGCCTTCGACGGAGATCGCCGCGGGCGACGCGCTCGACGCGGCGGCGGTGCGGCGGGCCCTCGAAGGCGTCTCGGCCGCGTACTACCTGATCCACTCGATGGGCGGCGAGGACTTCGCCGCGCGCGACCGCGAGGCGGCGCGGATCTTCGGCGAGGCCGCGCGCGAGGCGGGCGTTCGGCGGATCATCTACCTCGGCGGGCTCGGGGAGGGCGGCGGACGGCCTCTCCGAGCACCTGCGCAGCCGGCAGGAGACGGGCGAGATCCTGCGCGAGTCCGGCGTGCCCGTCGTCGAGCTGCGCGCCTCGATCGTGCTCGGCTCCGGCAGCCTCTCCTTCGAGATGATCCGGGCGCTGGTCGAGCGGCTGCCGGTCATGATCTGCCCGCGCTGGGTCGCGTCCAAGCCCAGCCGATCGCGGTCGAGGACGTGATCGCGTACCTGGTCGCGGCGCTCGACCTGCCCGCGGCGCCGAGCGGATCTACGAGATCGGCGGCCCCGACCGCGTGACCTACGGCGACCTGATGCGCGAGTACGCGCGCCAGCGCGGCCTGAAGCGGCTCCTGATCCCGGTGCCGCTGCTGACGCCCCGACTCTCGAGTCTCTGGCTCGGGCTCGTGACGCCGCTCTACGCGCGCGTCGGCCGAAAGCTCGTGGACAGCCTCCGCAACCCGACGGTCGTCCGCGACTCCGGCGGCGCTCGACAGCCTTCCCGGTCCGCCGCGGGGCGTGCGCGAAGCGATCGCGCGCGCCCTCGCCAACGAGGACGAGGCCTTCGCCCGGACACGCTGGTCGGACGCGCGTCTCGTCCTCCGGTCTGACCGAGCGCTACGGCGGCGATGCTCGTCGGCACGCGCCTCGTCGACAGCCGCACGGCCGTCGTTGCCGTTTCCGCCGGCCGCGGCCTTCGCGCCGATCCGTCGCATCGGCGGCGACACCGGCTGGTACTACGGCAACCTTCTCTGGCGCCTGCGCGGGTTCCTCGACCTGCTCGCCGGAGGCGTCGGCCTTCGCCGCGGGCGGCGCCGCGCCGAGGAGCTCGGCCCGGGCGACGCGCTCGATTTCTGGCGCGTCGAATCGCTTCGAGCCCGACCGCCTGCTGCGCCTGCGCGCCGAGATGAAAGTTCCGGGCCGCGCCTGGCTGCAGTTCGAAGTCACTCCGGTCGCGCGGCGGCACCGAGATCCGGCAGACCGCGATCTTCGACGCCTCGGGGCTCCTCGGTCTCGCGTACTGGTACGCCCTCTATCCCTTTCACCGCTTCGTCTTCGCCGGCATGCTCCGCAGCATCGCGAATCGGGTCCGGGACTTCGCCGCCCGGCGTTGAAACGACTTCTTGCGCCCGCTCGAGAGCGGCCCGGCGGACCGAAGATCGACCCCAACTTCGACCCGCTGCGCACGAACCCGAGGTTCCAGAAGCTCGTCTGGGGCGGGAAGTAGTCCCGCCTCAGGGAGCGGCGCGCAGACGTGCCACTTGTCGCAGCCAACCCCCGAAAAGGTTCCAACTGGGAACTACGTGGGGAGCCATTCCTCCCCGATCGCACGGCGCTCGGCATCGCGGTCCAGAAGCTCGTCGCCGGCGCGAGGTCGCTCGGTCTGCCGAAGCGGCGGGCAAGAGTCGTGACGCGCAGGCAGGAGGCGATCCTTCGGGTCTGGTCCTGTGGCGGTGGCCGTCCGGTGATGCAATCTCATCAGGCGACGGTTTCTGAACAGGCCGATAGTAGGCGCTGGGAGGTTCCCATGCGTATCCGATCGACTCTCGTCGGCGCGATGCTTCTCATTCTGGCCTCGTCGTCGTACGCCCAAATCGACACGTCCCAGTTGTTCAAGTCCGGACCCGACAAGCAGCTGAGCAACGGCGACATCGTCGCCGGCCTCAAGGAGGCCCTGCAGGTCGGCGCGACGAACACGGTCGACCTGACCGGCAAGGTCGACGGGTACTTCAGCAACCAGGCCATCAAGATCCTGATGCCCAAACAGCTCCAATCGGTGGAGCAGGGGCTTCGCATGATCGGCCAGGGGGCGAAGGTCGACGAGTTCGTCCTCAGCATGAACCGGGCCGCCGAGAAGGCGGCGCCCGCGGCCAAGGACATCTTCTGGGGCGCCATCAAGAGCATGAGCTTCGACGATGCTCGCAAGATTCTGACCGGCGGAGACACGGCAGCGACCGAGTACTTTCGCGCGAAGACCTCCGACACGCTGACGGCCGCGTTCCGGCCGGTCGTCACGGACGCGATGAAGGACGTCGGCGTGATCCAGCAGTACAACCAGCTTCAGAGTGCGTACCAATCGGTCCCGTTCGCGTCGAGCCTGCCCTCCGTGGACATCGAGTCCTACGTCGTCTCGAAAGCCCTCGATGGCCTGTTCCTCGTGCTCGGCGAGCAGGAGAAGAAGATCCGCACGAATCCGGCCGCGCAGGTGACGGACCTGCTGAAGAAGGTGTTTGGCAAGTAAGGGCGGCGAGACTCGGAAGCGTCCTCGACACCGGAGGCAGCATGACGCACTCGGAATTCGTGGAGAGATACCGATCGGGTCAGCTGGAGGCTCGTGTGGACAAGGCGATGGCCAGGAAGCTGGTGAAGACCGGGGTCGTCGCAACGCGGTACCGCGCGAGCCATCGGTTCTGGGCCTGGCTCTGGCTTCTGAGCATTCCCTTCGCGATCGCTTGCCTCGTCTGGGGCAAATAGTGGATCGCCCTGATCGTCCTGGCCGTGGGGCTTCTGCTTCCTCTCGCGGTCAAGCAATCAGCGTACGCGTTCGTCCTCGAGCGGGCGATCGAGGACGAACAATTCTTCAGGGCTACGACCGAGGCGAAGGCGTTGCTCATCTCGGCACGATCCTGACGAGCCGCTCCTGAAGATCCCGTACTTCCTCTCGCCTGGCTGGCTCGAGATCGACCCCCGCTTCGAGCCGCTGCGCGAGAACCCCCGGTTTCCGAAGCTCGTAGCCGGCTGATCCTTCGGCCTGTGCGACAGCCCGAGGCCCGCCAAATCGCGCAGCCAGCCCCGAAGAGAATTCCAACCGGGAACTCGATGGGGAGTCCTTGCTTCCCGTGACCCTCCGCACCGCTCGCGTCCTTCACTGTCGGCTAGACTCGATTCGACTCTTCACGACTCTCGAGGGCGGAAAATGGAAGATGAGCGCTGACGCTCCTCTCGCCGGGCGGCCGACCGTGCCGCCGGTGAAGGACAGGCCGGGCCCGCTGGTGCTCGTCGTCGACGACGACGAGCAGACCCGGCGCCTGCTCGAGAAGATCCTCACCTCGGCGGGCTTTTCCGCCGAGAGCTTCTCGAGCGGCGAGGCGGGGCTCGACCGTGTGCGCGCGGGCGAGGCGGACCTCGTCCTGCTCGACCTCAAGTTGCCGGACCAGAGCGGGCTCGACGTCCTCGAGAGCATTCGCGCCGACCCCTTAACTCGGCTCCTGCCGGTCGTCATGCTCACGGGACAGGCGACCGAGGCCGACCGGCTGCGCGCCCAGTCGGCGGGCGTGACCGACTTCGTGCACAAGCCTTTCTCGCCGGGCGAGCTCCTTCCCCGATTCCGCGCCCTCGTCGCGCTCAAGCAGTTCGCGGACGAGCACGAGCACGCGGAGAAGGTGATCCTCACGCTCGCGAAGATGATCGACGCGCGGGATCCACACACCGCCGGCCACAGCGGCCGGGTCGCCGACTACGCGGACCGGCTCGCGGAGCATCTGGGCCTCGACGGACAAACCCGCTACGAGATGCGCCGCGGCGCCCTCTTCCACGACCTCGGCAAGATCGTGATCCCGGACGCCATCCTGCGCAAGCCCGGACAGCTGACGACGGAAGAACGCGACGTCGTCCAGGAGCATCCGGTCGTCGGGCACGATCTCCTCTCGGCGATGAAGACGATGCGGCAGAGCCTGCCGATCGTCTACCACCACCACGAGCGGCTCGACGGCTCCGGGTATCCCGACGGCATCTCGGGGGCCGCGATTCCGATGTCCATCCGCATCGTGACGGTCGCGGACGTCTTCGACGCCTTGCGAAGCGAACGCTCCTACCGCGGCGCCCGCAGCATCGAGACGGCCTTCGAGATCCTCCATGACGGCGTCGCGCGAGGCTGGTGGGACCGCGACGTGGTCGAGGCCGCGCGCCTGGTGTTCGGAGCCGCCGCGGCGAAACGAGGGTAGTCGGACCGAGGCCGCCTCAGCGCCAGCGGGCGCGCAGCTCGCGCTGTTCGGCGTCCGTGAGAGGGAAGAAGCGGTCGGTGCGCGAGGCGAACGCGTCTGGCCGGCAGGGCGCGGGGCGCCCGCACATCAGCGTGGACGGGTCCTCGTTGTGCTCGAGACCGAGGACGTGGCCGAGCTCGTGCGCGATCGCGTTGCGCGCGACGTTCGGCAGAGACAGCGGCGGCACGTCGGCCCTGCGGATGGCGGCGAAGCCCTTGTTGCGGCGCGTGCGGGGAATGCCGAAGGAGGCGAGGTCCGCGTCCGAGAGCGCGACCACGACGTCTCCCGGAAAATCGTCGATCTGATCGGGGAGAGAGGTGCCGGAGCCGTCCACGACCTGCCGGCTCATCCTTCGGAGCAGACCGTCGGGGATCGAGGCCTCGACGACCCGGACGGGTCCGAAGCGGACGTTGGCGCCGATCTCCTCGAGCCGCGCGTTCCAGAACGCCACCGCCTCTTCCAGAGCCCCGACGCGCGAATCGGCGGGATCGGCGAGCGCCGTGATCGCCAGGGATCTCTGGGCCTCGAGCGGAGGTGCGGAGGCGGCGAGCAGCACGGCGGCGATCGATACGAGGCGGGAGAGCACGTCGAACACCTCCGAACGCCGGACGCGTCCTGCGTTCGGTTGTGCAAAGAGCGCCCCGTGCGCGGAAATTCCGAGGCGAAAAAAAATAGGGCGAAGCCGCGAGGCCCCGCCCTACGAACCGACCGGCGAAATCGTTACTTCGTCTTCGGCTGCATTGCGCCGACGTGCACCCAGCTCGCCCAGCTCTTGCCGTCCTTCTCGGACGCCTTGAAGTGGACCGTCTCGCCCTCCTTCGGGCGTGCCCTGCAGCTTGGTCGTGTCGTTCCAGTAGATCGTCATGTCCTTGCCGTCGGCGGTCTTGACGTCCATGGACTTGCCGGCCATGTCGACCTTCGTGATCGTCGCCTCCGTCGCCGTGCCGTGCTCACCGTGAGCGGCGAACCCGATCGCCGCGCAAAACACCATCACCACCGCGAGAGCCAATGCCTTCTTCATGGAACCTCACCTTGAAAAGTACCGGCGCACCATCGCGCCGACATCCGACACCGTACGGCGAGCCGGATGAACCGAGCGTGAACCGGCGTCCTGAGGGCTCGCGCGGATGCGCGGCATAGGGATTGCAGCGGGCGTTGTCGTCTCACGAGCTTCGAAATCAAGGAGGAAAAATGGAAACGACGACGCAGAAGCCGCCGACCTCGCCTGGGGACGGCCGCGGAGAGGGCAGCGTCTCCAAGCGCGCGGGAGTCCCAACCGACCGAAACGAACCGAAACCGTCCCCGTCGACCCGGGAGGAGCCGAGGGCGCAGGGGAGCGGTCTTCTCGCCGCGGATGGATCGTCCATTGCGATCGGGGACGGAGAGCGCCGAGCGACGGCAGGCATTCGCGAGTTCGGCCGCTCCGCGGGCGAGTCCTGGAGGAAGCTGTCCGCGGCAGCCGAAGAGACCGCGAAGAAGAACCCGACGGGGACGGCTCTCGGGGCGTTGGCAATAGGCCTCATCGCCGGAGCGGCGATCGGAGCGCTCCTCGCGAGGGATTAGCAGAGAAGACGAGGAGCCGACCCGGATCGCGCGGTGGCATTCCCCTTGCAGTCTCTAGGGCAGGGCTTGGAGTTCATCCAGGTCCATCAGTGGGCAGAGTCCCACCGAACCTCGATGGGACCAACAAAGGAGAGGTTATGAAACGAACTACTCGGTTTGGCGCGCTCTGCGTGGCCGGGGGCTTAGCGCTCGGCACTGCGGCGCTCGCGCAGGATACGTCGTCGTCATCCAGTCAGCAGACAACGACCACCAGTCAGTCCACCCAGGTGACCGACGATGGTGTTGCACGGACAACGAAGACCACCACCGTCGAGGGCAAGGTCGTCCGTTATGAGCCGGGCAAGACCATCGTCGTTCTCGGACCGGACCAGAAGGAAGTGACCTACACGTTGGCCACCGGGGTCAACGCTCCTGCCGACGTTCAGATCGGCAAGGAAGTCTCGCTGAGCACGGAGCCTGGCGAGAACGGCGCGGTCATGGTCCACCGGATCACCACGCGCTCGGTCACGTCGGACGGCCAGATCAAGACGGACACCCAGACGCGCACCATGGATGCGAATGGTAACCAGAGCACGACGAACACGACCAACGTCACCGGCACGGTCTCGGCGTTCGAGCCGGGTAAGTCGGTCACGTTCCAGCTCCCCGACAAGAAGACCGTCGTCTATACGATCGACAACTCGTCCGTCGTGCCCTCCGACATCGCGGTCGGAAAGACCTACGTGGTCCAGACGACCCGCACCAGCGCGAACGGCCCGCTGGTCGTCCGCAAGATCACCACAACCACGACCACCAAGAAGTCGACCGTTCAATAAGCCTCGCGATTTCTCGGCATCCCCCGGCCCGCCCGCGCGCGGGTCCGGGGGATGCCAGTTCCTGTCCCTCGATGCGGTGCGGGAGACCGGCTGTCCGAACGGACAGGTCCTCTGTTACCGGCGGTAACGTTTCGGCTTACCGTTTTTGTGCGACACACCCGGAACCCTCTATAAATAAGCAACTTCCAGACTGGCCTCGGAATTGCCTCCTTTGGTACAGGCGAAGGGGATGACTATGAACGGAGCGCTGGAGTCACGACAGTTGCCGGAGGCCGATCACGCGACCCTGCGGGGCGATCACGCCGGCAACGAGAGCCGCTACATGATCGTCCTCAAGGGATTCGTCGACGACCGGTGGGCCGAGGCGTTTCGGCTCTCGCAGGCCGGGTCGCCGGCGTACCAGCGTTTCCGGCTGAATCGGGCGACGTCGAGCATCGGATTCACTTGCCGGGAGGTCGACGGCGCCGTCCACGTCCTGGACATGCTCGAGACTCTCGACGAGCTGCTCGGCGCTGCAAACGAGCGGTTCGACTTCTGGCGCAACCAGAATCCTGCGGTGAGCGCGGAGCGTCCGATGCGAGGGATCGCCTGAGCCGTCGGCCCTCCCGAGTCCGCTGAGCTCGCCGAGCTCGTCTCGCTTCTGGGTTCGGCTTCCGATTCGCGACTCGCGTCAGCGATTAGCGCCCATTGCTCCCGGTGTTTCCGGGACACCCTTCGAAACGGAGAACCTCCAGGCCGCTCGGCACCCGCTTCGGGATCGCCTTGCAGAGGTTCTCGGGCCGCGCCTGCGGATCGAGCAGTCCGTCGCGCAGGAACGCGACGAGGTCCTCGAACTCCCGCCGCGTCAGCCGAAGATCCGCGAGGGCTGCGATTCCCGGATCGAGCCGCGCCAGCACCGGATCGATGGGGCCGCGGCGCACCCTCAGGTCGGCGGCGATGCCCGCCGCGGCCGGATCGTAGCGCGGCGCGAGCTGGACCGTATCGAGGTGATAGCGCAGCGCGTCCTCCAGCCGGGCGAAGGAACCGTTGTGGAAGAACGCCGGCTGGAGCGCGATGTTGCGCAGCGGCGAGGAGCGGAACTTGTAGCGGTCCGCGGGATCTCCGCTGACCTCCTCGCGCCCGAAGTCCTCGTCGTGGTTCTCCCCCGAGAAGTCGAAGTTTCCGGGGAAGGCCTCGGGATCGAGCGGATCGCCGCCCGGCCGCAGGCCGTAGGCCCGGGGCGCGACCTGCGGGACGCCGGAGACGTGGTTCGCGAAGTCGGTGAACATCTCGCTCGAGGCCCCGGCGACCGCGTGGCAGGAGACGTACCCGCCGCGCGTGAAGAACAGCAGAGCGCCGCGCTGCTGGGGCTCGGTCAGGGCGTTCCGGTGTCCGCGCGCGAAGCGATCGAGGGGAGCGTCGGCGAAGCCGATGTAGAGGAGAGCGCCCGGCTGCGCGACGGGCAGGTAGACGGTCGCGCCCTCGCGGATCTCCGAGAAGTCCATGTTGCCGCCGAATCGTCCGGAGTCTCCGGTCTCGACTAACCTCGGCGGCGCCGAAGCCCGGAGCCACGGCGACGCAGCCGAGCATCGGCCGCAGCGGCACGGAGAGTTCCTTCAAACGCGGCGTCGGGCTTCGTCAGCGTGGCGATGCCGCGTTCGGCGTCGAGTCTTCCAGACGACATCCTTGAAGCCGTCGTCCTTGTGATCGGAGGCGTAGTCGTCGTCACCGCGCGGTCAACGAGGCCGTCGTCGGAGATGGCGGTCCTCGCGATTGAGCCGCAGCTTCCGGACGTGCACCACGAGCGCGTCGCCGGGCATCGCCCCCTCTACGTAGAAGGGCCCGGTCTGGGGATTGCCGCCGAGCACCGCGCGCGTTGGCCCTTCTCGTCGACCGGCGGCGGCCCACACGAGACCGCAGGAGAGACCGACTCCGAAAACGCGAAGACGTCGCATCGAACCTCCCTTTTTCTTTCCCCGGTGCTTAAGACTCAACCCTTGAGACGTTGAGCGATAGGATTCGTTCCGGAAGACCTGATGGACGAGCCCCGCGAGGAGCGCCGTTTCGCGCGCTGGATCTGCAAGGACTGCCACACGTTCCGGTTCTCGCCGATCCCGGCGGATGGGCGCCTCAAGTGTCCGATCTGCTACGCGGTCGAGCCCTTCGACCCGCGGCGCCACGCGCGGCGCGATCCCTCCAACCGGGGCAAGGCGCCGCGCGACATCGGCGCGGATTAGGCTTCCGCCCTCTTCTTCACCCGCATCACCGGCCCGCCCTCGGGCCGCAGCGTGATCGACGGAAACGGCGTGGGGTCGGGCCCATCCATCTCGAGGCGGAAGCGCCGCAGGAGCGTCACGAGGACCAGAACGCCCTCCATCATCGCGAAGCGCTCGCCGATGCAGACCCTCGGACCTCCGCCGAAGGGAATGTAGGCGTACCTGGGGAGCTTCGCGGTCGAGCCATCGAGCCAGCGCTCGGGCCGAAAGGTCTCGGGGTCCGGGAAGTGCCGCGAATCGCGGTGGAGGACCCAGGGAGCGAAGTAGATCGTCGTGCCCGCGGAAACGTCGTAGCCGCCGATCACGCAGTCCGCGATCGCCTCGCGGCCGATGACGTAGGCCGGCGGGAAGAGGCGGAGGGATTCGCGCACCACGGCTTCGGCGTATCGCAGGCTCGGCAGATCCGCGGCCCGCGGCAGGCGGGCGCCGAGCGCCTCGCCAATTTCGCGAGACAGCCGCTCCTCGACGGACGGATTCCGGGCCAGCAGGAAGAGCGTCCAGGACAGCGCGATCGCGGTCGTCTCGTGGCCGGCGAGGAAGAGCGTGATCAGCTCGTCGCGCAGCTGGCGGTCCGACATCGGTTTCCCGTCGTCGTCGCGGGCGGCCATGAGCATCGAGAGCAGGTCTCCCCGGTCGCCAGGGCGCGCGCGGCGCTCCGCCAGGACGCGCGCGACGAGCCGGTCGAGCAGGGCGACCCCGCGCCGGTACCGCAGGTTGCCGGGCAGCGGGATCCAATCGGCGATCTTGATCGGGCGCCGGAAGCGCTTGGCGATCTCGCGGATGACCAGGTCGAAGGAGCGTCCGATCGCCTCCACGTCCTCCTCGACCTCGACGTCGAAGAGGGTCTTCGAGACGATCTCCATCGTCACCCGCATCATGTCTTTGTGGACGTCGCGCGGCTCGCCGTCGCCGTCGCCATCGGCCCACGCGTCGGCCTGGCGATCCGCATACGCGGCCATGACGTCGGCATACGCCGCGATGCGGTCGGGATGGAACGCCGGGGCCGCCAGCCGCCGCTGGCGCAGCCAGAACTCGCCCTCGCTCGTCAGCAGGCCATTGCCGAAAATCGCCGTCACGTGGCGCCAGAAGAAGGTGTGCTTGATGAAGTTGGTTCGCTGAGTCAGAAGCACCGATTCGATGTCCTCGGGGCGGTTGAGGACGAGCACGTCGCGCCCCGGCAGCCGCAGGAAGACGGTGTCGCCGAACTCGCGCACGCAGAACGTGAGGTAGCCCAGGATGTCGGCCGCGAAGGGGCGGAGGTTGCCGAAGAAGAGCTCTCCGCGCGGTCCGGGCGGGCGGCGGCGGCCGCTCGGGGACGCCGGCGGGCCCGGCGGTTGCGCCGCCTCGGCGCGAGGGGTGCTCACGACTCGCGATGCTAGCAGGCCCTCGCGACGCCATGAAGGGAGCGCGCGTCTCACGAGACCCCGCGCAGGCCGGATGGGCGCACAATGGGACCCGTGCGCTCCCCGCACCAGGCCCTGGCGAAGTGGTTTGTTCGCCAGATTACCCGGCCGCGGAACGAGTACCGCCGCTTCGCGTTGAACGATCCGGCGCGGCTCAAGAGCCGCATCCGGCCCGGCGACGTCGTGCTCGTCGACGGAGACCAGCGCGTGTCGCAGGTCATCAAGTACCTCACGATGTCCAACTGGTCGCACTCCGCCATCTACGTCGGCAGCGCCCTCGTGCGCAATCCGGTCCTGCGCCTGGACATCCAGCGGCGCTTCGGAAAGGAGGCGCGCTACCTGATCGTCGAGGCGCTGCTCGACGAGGGCGTCGTCGTGTCGCCGCTCGTGAAGTACATCGACTACAACCTCCGCGTCTGCCGGCCGTACGGGCTGGACAAGGCGCAGATCGCCCTGGTCCTCGACTACGTCCTCTCCCGCGTCGGGTTCACCTACGACCGGCGCAACATCTTCGACCTCTTCCGTTACCTCCTGCCGATCACTCTGATCCCGTCCCGGCTGCGCGAGGAGGCGCTCCACTTCGGGAGCGGCAAGGAGACCGAGACGATCTGCTCCTCGCTGCTCGCCGAGGCCTTCGGGCGGGTCCACTTTCCGATCCTGCCGGAGAACATCCGGCGCCATCGCGAGACGCGAAGCCGCCTGCGCCAGGCGATCCTCGGCCGGCCCACCCGGCGCGTCTACAGCGGCATGCTGCGCACCCGCCATCCGAGCCTGTGCGTCCCCCAGGACTTCGACCTCTCGCCCTACTTCGACGTCGTGAAGTTCAACGCCCGCGAAAAGATCGAGTTCGGCCACACCCGCCGCGAATAGTCCGGCGGCCTCCCCGCTCCCTGCTACAATGTCTCGGACCTTCCGCTACAAACATGAACAGGCCGACTCTCGGCAGGCTTTCGGGGAGGCCGAAACCCCGATGAGCCAGTCGCCACACGACGATTCCTCGCCGCTCATTCCCGACGAGGAACCGCTGACTTCGGACCTTTCCGCGGAGCTCATCGCGAGCTGCGGCGAGGGGCTGGTCGCGTACGACGAGAAGCTGCGCCACGTCGCCTGGAACCCCGTGCTCGAGAGCTGGACCGGCCTCTCGGCGCCGGAGGTGCTCGGGCGCGCGGCCGCCGAAGCGTTCCCGCATCTGCGCGATCAGGCCGTCATGCCGCTGCTCGAGCGCGCCCTCGCGGGGGAGACCGTCCGGTCTCACGACGTCTCCTGGCCCTCGTCCTCCCACGGTCCATCCCGCTGGATCGCCGCGACCTTTTCCCCGCACAGAGACGCCGCCGGGCGGATCAAGGGCGTCGTCGGACTCCTGCGCGACGTCACGGCGCGCCGCCACGCCGAGGGCGCACTGCCGGCCGCCGCCCACGAGCTGCGGGCACTCGTCGAGCAATCCCTCTCCGGCGTCTTCCTGATCCAGGACGGGCGCTATCGCTACGTCAATCCGAAGCTCGCGACGATTCTGGGATACACCCAGGAGGAGCTGCTCGCGATCGATTCCGTGCTCCACGGGGTCGTCGACGAGGACCGGCCGACGGTCCTCACCGCCCTCTCGCGCTGGGTCGACGGGGAACGGGAGCCCACCCGCCACAAGGTCGGCGTGGTCCGGAAGGACGGCGAGAGGATCGACGTCGAGATCTACGGCTCGGCCACGGAGTTCGAGGGCAGGCCCGCGGCGATCGGCACGCTCGTGGACGTCACCAACCGCCAGCGCGACGATCGCCCCGCGGAGGAGCGGTCCTTCTCCGATCCGCTGACGAAGCTGCCGAACCTCCTTCGCTTCAACGAGCGCCTCGAGCTCGAGCTCGCCCAGGCCCGGCGCTACAAGCGCAAGGTGGCCGTCGTCTACATCGACCTCGACTCCTTCAAGTTCATCAACGACAGCTGGGGACACGCGACCGGCGACCGGCTCCTGCAGTCGCTCGCGCTGCGCCTGAAGCGCCGCCTCCGGCAGTTCGACACGATCGCGCGCGTGGCGGGCGACGAATTCGTCATCCTGATGCCGGAGGTGCGCGACGCGGACGACGCCACCGGGATCGCGCAGAAACTGCTCTCGATCGTCCGCAACCCGTTCCAGCTCGACGGCCGGACGCTGCAGGTCACCGCGAGCGTCGGCATCGCGATGTATCCCGCCGACGGCGAAGACGCGGAGACTCTGCTGCGCAACGCGGACGCCGCCACCGACCGCGCGAAGGCCGTCGGTCGGAACACCTTCCAGCTCTGCACGCCGGAGCTCACGAACCTCGCGATCGAGAGGCTCTCGCTCCAGAGCGGACTACAGCTCGCGCTGCGGCAGAACGAGTTCGTCGTCCACTACCAGCCGCTCGTCTCGCTCCTCACCGGGCGCACCGTCGGGTTCGAGGCGCTCGTCCGCTGGCAGCATCCGGAGAAGGGCCTCGTGATGCCGGGAACGTTCATCCCGGTGGCCGAGGAGACGGGCCTGATCATCGGGCTCGGCGAGTGGGTGCTCGAGACCTCGTGCCGGCAGCTCAAGCTCTGGCACCAGAAGGGCCTCGAGTCGCTGCGGATCGCGGTGAACTTTTCGGCGCGGCAATTCCAGGAGCGGCACCTGACCCACACCGTCTCGCGAGTGCTGTCGGATTCCGGTCTCGAGCCCAGGCATCTCGAGATCGAGATCACCGAGTCGGTCGCGATGGAGGGCGCGGAGGTCGTCGTCGCGAACCTCAACATGCTGCGGAGCATGGGCGTGGGCATCGCCATCGACGATTTCGGGACCGGCTACTCCTCCATGAGCTACCTGAAGCGGTATCCGATCACCTCGCTGAAGATCGACCGTTCCTTCGTGACGGACTTGCCGATCAACCCCGCCGACGCCGGGATCGTGCGCGCCATCATCGAGATGGCGCACGGCTCGCGGCTCCACGTCACGGCGGAGGGGGTCGAGACGAAGGAGCAATTCGTCCGCCTTCAGGAGGCCGGGTGCGACGAAATGCAGGGCTACTGGGTCAGCCGCCCGCTGACCCTGGCTGGCGTCGACCAGCACCTCGCCGAGCAGCTGGCTCTCTGGAAAACCTAGACTCCCGCCGATTTCTCGCGATCCCCGTAACTCTCGTCCCCGGTGCGCGTATCCTCGAAAAGCTGGAGGTGCGCGATGGTTCGGTCTCTCCGACGCTCCCGGAATGGATTTCTCGCGAAAGCCCTATCGGCCGCCCTCCTTCCGGGCCTCGCCTCGGCGGCGCTCGCCGCGGCGGCCCTTGCGGCTCCGCCCGAATCGGGTCCGCGCCACGCCGAAGACGGCTCGAAACAGGACGCCTACGTGCTGACGCTCGGCAAGGACTCGTTGAGCACGAACCTCGACCTCGACTCCTTCGAGCGCATGCGCCAGAGGCACTCCGGCGATTTCCTGTGGTTCCGGCGGGGCGGAGCCGGCTACCTGATCGAGGATCCGGCGACGCTGCGCCAGGCGCAGGAGCTCTTCGCTCCGCTCCGGGCGCTCGAGCCCGAGCAGAAGGATCTGAGCCGCCGCCAGGAGGCGCTTTCCGAGAAGGAGGAGGCGCTCGATCGGGAGCAGGACGCCCTCGACTCGGAGATCGACCGCCTGACCGAGGAGACCGGCGAAGGCGGAGGAGACTCGGACGACGAGTTCTCGGTCTCGGACGAGACGGAGGCGGAGACGCCGACCGACGAGGAGCGCGCCGAGGTCGACCGCGAGCTCGGAGAGCTCAGGAATCAGCAGGACGCGCTGCGCCCGCGCCAGCACGAGCTCGAGGCGAAGAACCATGAGCTCGACGCAGAGGAACGCGCCCTCGACGCGCGGGAGGAGAAGCTCGAGCGCGCGGCCGAGTCTCGGCTGTGGGAGCTGATGGACGCCGCCATCCGAAGCGGAGTGGCAAAGCCGGCCGAGACGCCCTAGAACTCCGGACCGGCTAGCCCAGGACCCGCGCCATCTCCCGGAGCGCGGTGAGCGACTGAGCGACCGCGGACTCGGGCGCGTCCGCGTTCGTCAGTTCGAGCCCTCGCCGGACCACGAAGCGGCCCCTGCTCAGGGACACCCGATCGCTGGGACCGGCGAGAGCGCCGGCGATGGCGTTCCCTGCTCCGGGGTCGGACAGGAGCCTGTCCGTCAGCGTGCGATCCGTGGAGCGGATCCGGAAACGGCGGTCGGTCGGGTCGATCGGCGCGACCACGGGCGGAGCCCCGAAATGCAATTGCCGCGTCAGAAAGTCGGTCTCGGCGCGCTCGATCAGAAAGCGTCCTGGGGTCGACGTCGCGAGGGCTGCCTCGATGACGCGGCGATTCTTGTCGCCGCTCGGGTACCAACGCAGCGACGCGGCGCGGCCCTGCCAGGTTCCCCGCAGCTCGCCCCCGAACGCGCTCCGGCGGTCCGACCACTCGGGCGTCAGCGCCGGGTCCGAGATCCGACGTATACGCGCGCGCCATTGTCGGTACCTCCGAATCTGGAGGACGACGGCGAGCAGCCAGAAGGCGAGAAAGATGCCATAGCGGCGCAGGAACTCGCCGAGAGACTCGAAGACGTGCCTGAATTCGGTGTGGGAAACCAACTGGCGCCAGTCTAACCGGCGGACAGTCAGCCGCCGCGTCTCGAGGCGTCCTACTCGGCGCGCAGGGCGGAGACGGGGTCGACGCGCGTGGCCCGCCGGGCCGGAAGCCAGGAGGCGGCGAGGCCGGCGAGCAGGAGCAGCGCGGCCACGCCGATCCAGGAGCCGGCGTCGAGGCGGCTCACCTCGAAGAGCAGGCTCGAGAGAGCGCGCGTCGCGAGGAATGCTCCGGCGAGACCGAGCGCCAGGCCGACGCCGACGAGCGCGAGCCCCTCGAAGAGCACCATGCGGAGAACGTCGGCCGGCGCGGCGCCGAGCGCGAGCCGGATGCCGACCTCGCGCGTCCGGCGCCCCACGCTGTACGAGATCACGCCGTAGATCCCGAGCACCGCCAGGAGCAGCGCGGAGGCGCCGAAGAGGCCGAGCAGCGTCGTGCGGAAACGGGGCTGCGCGACCGAGTCGTCGATGAACGAGCGCATCGGCGCGACGTTTTCGATGGGGAGGGTCGGGTCGAGCGCCCGGACGTCGGCGCGCAAGGCCGAGGACAGCCTCGCGGGGTCGCCGCCCGAGGCCGTCCGGACGACGGCGTACGCCGCCCACCACGGCTCCTGCGCGAAGGGGACGTACATCTCGGGCTGCGACGGCATCGCGAGCCCGTCGCGCTTGACGTCGCCGACCACGCCCACGATCTCGCGCGCGACGGGCGTCTGGAAGCCGAAGACGAGCCGCTTGCCGATCGGCTCCTCGCCCGGGAAGTAGCGGCGCGCGAAGGCGGAGGAGACGACGCAGATCTGCGGCGCGCCCGGCGCGTCGCGGTCGTCGAAGGTCCGGCCGGCGGCGAGCGGCACGCCCATCACGCGGAAATAGTCGGGAGTAGCCGCGGTGTAGTTCGCCGTCTTGTCGTTCGCGCCTTCGCCCTCGTTCGCCCTTCCCTCGATCGAGAAGGCGAAGTTCAGTCCGGCGCCGGCGAGCGGGAGCGGCAGAGCGGCCGCCGCGCTCTCGACGCCCGGCTCGGAGCGGAGGCGTTCCACGAGGCTTCCGTAGAAGCCCCGCCACTGTTCGGGCTTCGCGTACTGAGCGCGCGGCAGGGACATGCCCGCGGTCAGGACGCCGTCGGGCCGAAACCCGAGCGGCACCTCCTGGAGTCTGAGGAAGCTGCGGATCAGGAGCGCCGCGCCGACCAGGAGCACGAACGAGAAGGCCGTCTCGCCGGCGATGAGCAGGCTCCGCAGCCGGCGGCGCTTCCCGCTCTCTCCCGCCCCCGCGGACCCTTCGCGCAGCGCCGCGGAGAGGTTCGCGCGGCCGGCCGCGAACGCAGGCCCGACGCCGAAGACGACCGAGGCGGCGAGCGAGGCGAGCAGCGAGAAGACGAGCACGCGCCCGTCGATTCCGACCTCGCTCACGCGGGGGAGGTCGGCGGGCAGCCACGCGCGCAGCGCCTTCATGCCGGCCACGGCCAGCGCCACGCCGAGCGCGCCGCCCGTGAGACCCAGCACGAGCGCCTCGGTGAGGAGCTGGCGCGCGAGACGCCCGCGCCCCGCGCCGAGCGCCGTGCGCACCGCGAGCTCGCGCGATCGCGCCGACGAGCGCACGAGCATGAGGTTCGCGACGTTGACGCACGCGATCAGAAACACGAGGGAGACCGCGCCGAGGAGGACCCAAAGGGCCGTGCGGACACCGGCGATCAGGCTCTCGGCGAGAGGAAGGAGACGAACGCCCCAGCTTTCGTTGTCCTTGGGATACTGCTGCGAGAGTCCGCGGGCGATCGTCGCGAGCTCGGCTTCCGCCGCGCCGATGGTGACGTTCGGGCGAAGCCGCCCGACCACGGTCAGGTAGTGGCCGCCGCGCTTCTGGCGCAGGTCCCCGAAGACGGGATCCTGAACGAGCGCGGCCCACAGCTCGGCGGGCGGGCGGTCCGGGGGGCTGTGGAAGGAGCCGGGCATGACGCCGACGACGGTGAAGACGCGCTCGTCGAGCCGGACGGTCCTGCCCACGGCCGCGGGATCGCCGCCGAAGCGTTCCCGCCAGAGCCGCTCGGAGAGGACCGCGACCGGCGCCGCGTCGGGCGCCCCGTCGGAGGCCGCGAGCCCGCGTCCGAGCAGAGGCCGGGTGCGCAGCATCGCGAAGACGTTGCCCGTGACCGTCCCACCGACGACGAGCGCGGGCTCGCCCTGGCCGGTGAGCGTGTAGTCGTGCATGCGGATCGCGCCGAGCTGCTCGAAGGAGCGCGAGCGGCTCGCGAAGTCCGAGTAGTTCGGGAACGAGACGCCCGCGGTCGTGACGCCCTTCGCGGGCAGGGTCTGGTAGAAGGCGACGAGCCGGTCGGAATCGGGGAACGGCAGCGGCTGGAGCAGCACCGCGTTGACGACCGAGAAGATCGCCGTGTTCGCGCCGATCCCGAGCGCCAGGGTCGCGAGGGCCACGGCGGTGAAGGCCGGACTCCTGCGCAGTGCGCGGATCGCGTAGCGGAGGTCCTGCGGCAAATTTTTCATGGGTTCACGGGCGCTCGTCCGTCGCCAATTCTCGTACGTTCCCCGCGGGGCGAGGTTTCGCGGCGCCGTGGCCGGGGCTATTCTTTACCCAGACTCTCCTCATCAGACACGCATGAAGGCACTCATCGGGGTCCTCCTGCTCGCCGCCGCCGCGTACTTCGGGGTCGGCTGGTACCGGGACTACTCCGCGTTCCAGGCGTACGAGGGTTTCGCCGAGGCCTGGGTGCACGAGGACCGGATCGCCGCCGCGCGTTACGGCGACGCCGCCACCGTCAAGCACGCGCTCGAGGAGCGCGCGATCCGCGGCACGCGGGGCGGGGCGGCGATCGAGGCCCTGCGCGGGGACCGCTACGAGCTCGAGTCGCGCGCGCGCACGCCGGAGGGCGACCAGAAGCTCGTCGTCGAGCAGACCGTCCACTTCGATCCGCCCGGCGTGACGACGGGAATCGGCGGCGCGATGTATGCGCACTTTCGCCACACCGCCACCGTGCGTAAGACCGCGGAGGGCTGGCGCGTCGTCGCGTTCGATGCCGAGTTCGTCGACATGGGAGAGATCCGCCGGCGGCGTCTCGGACCTGAGCGGGCCGCTTCGCGGCCCAACCGAAGGGAGAGGGGGAGTCTCCCCAGCTCCCTCTCCCTGGAAAGGCGATGCTTACCGAAACTCTCGGAGCCTACCGAGCCAATTGGCAACCGGCGCGGCATTTGCACGGTACTCAGTCCGGGAACCTTCGCAACCGCCGCGGCGTTTGCACGTTAGAAGAGGGGAAAGGAGCTGACGATGGCGAAACCGGAAACGTCCTCGATGAAGGACGCCTCCTCGACTTCGATGGCGGAGCAAGAGCCCCAGCGAAGGCACCGAAAGCACGGTTACCGCGGCTATCCCAACGGCGCTTCGGTCGGCGGCGACATCCACTGGGGCAGCGGCTTCGCGGGCATCGGGTCGATGAGCGGCCCACCCGGAAGCTCCGGCATCTTGACGGAGCGCACGCGCAACGACGCCGCGGGCAAGACGAGAGACGACGACGAGGACACGCTCGACGGGTAATCCCGACGGGCGGAGCGACTCAGAACATTAAAACCAGGGCTCGTCGGAAGAGGGTCCGTAGATCGACGGCACCTTCCCATCCGCCATCCGCAGGTAGACCGAGAACTGCCCGCGGTGGTGGATCTGGTCGTGGAGCACCTGCCGGAGGAAGTCGATCTTCGTCCAGTCGGCGAGCCTGCCCGGTCCCACCGGGAACTCGATCGTTTCGATGAGCTCGTCGTCCCGCTGGACGCTGATGAGTCCGCGGATGTGCTCGTGGCCCTTCTGGAACGCGTCGAGGATCGCGTCGAAGCTGTCGGGAGGATTCGGAAACTTCGGCGGCTTGGTCCAGTCGAATCCGGTGGTCAGAGCCTTCTCGACGGAGAACTGTTCGATCACGAAGATCCACGCGAGCTCCCGCGCGCTCCTCGACTTGGGATGAGGCCGGAGCTCGACCTTCTCCCGGGGATAGGCGCGCAGGATCTTCATCGTCCGCGCGTGCTCCTGGTCGTAGACGCCGAGGAACTCGTCGCGGACGCTGCGCCTCGGAAGAGGCAGGGCGGTCGGAACGGACGGAGTAGCCATACGACCTCCTGAGCGGGCGACTATATCGCCGCGCACCCGGTCATTTCCGAGGCGGCTTCGCGGGCCTCAGGTCGATGCGTGACGGGATCGCGCGCTCGGGGAAGCGCACGAGATCCGCGACGGCCTCGGCGACGTCCTCGGGGCGCAGCATCCACGATGCTTCGCGGCTCGCGCTCGGGTGGCCGAACTCGGTGTCCACGGAGCCCGGCAGGACCGACGCCATCCGGATTCCGGCATGGCGCAGATCCAGCATCGCCGCCTCGGAGAAGCCGAGCAGGCCGAACTTCGACGCGTTGTAGGCACAGCCGCCCGCGAACGCGTTGACCGACGCGAGCGAGGCGATGTTCACGATGAACCCGCCGCCGTTCGCCTTCATGAGCGGGGCCGCGAAGTGCACGGCGTAGTACACGCCGAAGAGGTTGGTCTCCACGACCTCCCGGAACTGCTCCGGCGAGAGCTCGTCGACCGGGCCGAAGTGCCCCAGCCCCGCGTTGTTGACGAGCACGTCCAGCCGGCCGCCCTCGCGCGCGGCCGATTCGACGAGACGCTTCTGGTCGGCCTCCCGGCGCGCGTCGGCGGCAAAGCCCCGGATCGCGATGGCGCGCTTCTCCTTCGCGAACCGCGCCAGAGCTTCGCGGGTCGAATCCTCGGAGCTTCCGGAGATGAAGACCGCGAAGCCGTCATCGGCCAGCCGGCGCGCGATCGCCTCGCCGATTCCTCGGGTGCCGCCGGTCACGAGGGCGACGCGGGAGCTCGACCTGGTTTCGACGAAGGGACCAGACATGCAGGTCAGATCCTATCGCCTGCCGATAAGATCGGCTCCAGAGGAGGCCCCATGAAGATGCTCGTTCTGGGTGGCACCGGGACCGTGGGCTCGCACGTGGTGCGCGAGCTCTCCGGGCGCGGGGCGGAGGTCACCGTCCTCACGCGCGATCCGGCGAAGGCCAAGGACCTTCCCAAGGGGACGCGGGTCATCCAGGGGAATCTCATGAGCCCCGCGACCATTCGCTCGGCATTCGACGGGATGGACGGCGTCTTCCTGCTGAACGCCGTGTCGGAGTCCGAATCGCACCAGGGCCTCATGGCGATCAACGGCGCGCGCGCCGCGAAGGTCCGTAAGCTGGTCTACCTCTCGGTCTTCCGGTTGGACGAAGCCCCGCACCTGCCGCACTTCGGAAGCAAGGTCGGGATCGAGGCGGCCCTGGAGGCGTCGGACTTCGCATGGACGATCCTGCGCCCGAGCCACTACTACCAGAACGACTACTGGCTCAAGGACGCGCTGCTCGGCTACGGCGTGTATCCCCAGCCGCTCGGGGACGTGGGCTGCTCGCGGACCGACGTGCGCGACATCGGCGAGGCGGCCGCGATCGCGCTGACGACGAGCGGCCTCGAGGGCGAGACGATTCCGGTCGTGGGGCCGGCGGACTACACCGGAAAATCCGCCGCGGAGGTCTGGTCGCGCGCGCTCGGCAAACCCATCCAGTACGCCGGCAACGACCTCGACGCGTGGGAGAAGCAGGCCGCGCAGATGCTGCCCGACTGGATGGTGTACGACATCCGGCTGATGTACGAGCAGTTCGGGCAGCACGGCTTGCGGTCGAAGCCGGCGGACGTCGACCGCATCAGCGGGGTCCTCGGCCGTCCGCCGCGGGCCTTCGAGGCGTTCGCGGCCGAGACCGCGGGAGTCTGGAAGGGATGAGCGACTCCATCCCTCCGTTCGACGAAGAAACCCGGAAGGTTGAAGTCCAGAACTTCGAAGTTCGGCAAGGGGAAATCCCGAAGGGTGAAATCCGGGGAGCGAAGTCCCCCAGCGGGAAGTCCCCCATTGCCCGCCGGGCACTGCGCATCCTGGCGATCGTCGCCGCAGTTCTCGTCCTTCTGGTCGCGGCACTGCCGCTCGTGGTGTCGTTCGACGCCGTGCGCGGCCGCGTGCTCGCGGCGGCGGAGGCGGCGCTTCACCGCAAGGTCGAGGCGGGACGGGTCCGGCTGCGGCTCCTCCCGCTGGGCGCGAGCGTCGAGAACGTGACCGTGCGCAATCGGCCCGGCTCGTCGAGCCCGGCCCTTCTCTCCGCGGACCACGTCTCCGTCCGGCTCGCCTTCTGGCCCCTGCTCGCGCGCCGCGCCGACGTTCGCAAGGTCGTGCTGGACGGGGTCACGCTGACGGTCGAGCGCGGCGAGAACGGCGCGCTCAACATCGGGGACTTTCTCGCCGCGAGCGGCCGGCCCAGCAAGGGGGCGCAGGCCGCGACGGCGGCGGCGTTCCAGGTCTCCAACGTCGAGATCACGCGGGGGCGCCTCCAGTTCGTGGACCGCAGGGTCGTTCCGGGCGAGACCGTGACGACGACGGTCGACGCGATCGACGGCGGCGTCTTCGGCCTCTCCGCGTCGGCGCCCGCGCGCTTCGACTTCGCGGGGCGCCTGCTCGCCGACGGCACTCCCAACGTCGCGTTCAAGGGATCGTTCGGCCCACCCAAGCCGGGAAGGCCGCTGGGAGAGTCGGCGCTCGGGGCAACCCTTTCGGCAAAGAACCTGACGCTCGCCAGGCTCGGTCCCTACGTGGGCGCGAAGCAGGAGGCCGATCCCGGGGTGCTCTCGCTCGACGCGACGGCGAACGGAGCCTTTCTCGGCGCGCTGAAGCTCGCCGGCAACCTGACGCTCGTTCCCCGGGAGGGCGGCGGACCGCTGCCCGCGCTCGACGGCCAGCTCCAGGCGGTCCTCGACTGGCCGCACGGAGCTCTGACCCTCGAGCAGTCGCCGATCTCGGTCGCGAAAATTCCTCTCATGCTGCAGGGACGGGTCGACGGCCTGCGCACGACGCCGCGAGTCGACCTGAGGTTCACGACTCCCGGCGAGGTCGCGATCGACGGCGTGTCGGGTCTGCCGGATGCCGCGGGCTCGTTGCCCGCGGACTTCAAGATCGCCGGCCGCGTACGCGTGGCGGCGGAGGTGGCGGGCTCCTCCGCGGATCGCACCCGGCACGCCTCGGTCGCCGCGGTGCCTCTCGAGGTGAGCCAGGGAGGCCAGCCGGTCCTGAGCTCGCCCAACGCGACGGCGACGCTGGAGTCGCGCGGCGGGGAGCCGCCGACCGGCCGGCTCACCATTCTGTCCGGCAAGCTGAAGGGCGCGCCGTTCCAGAGCGTGCTCGCCGACTGGTCCCTGGACAAGGGCGTCCTCACGCTGTCTCGCGCGGATGCCGCCGGAGCGCACGTCTCGGCGGACCTCCGCGAGGCGCGCGGCCAGGCGCTCGTCGACGCGCTGACGAAACTGCTCGAGCAGCTCGTCGGTGCGGCTCCGCAAGCAGCGACGACGACACCGGCGTCGCGCTGAGCCGTCTGTCATCCCGAGGAGCCGCAGCGACGGGGGACCCCTTTTGTGAGCGGCGCCGAGAAAGGGGGTCCCTCGCCCCGCTCGGGATGACAGACCCCGACTATTTCAGCCTATCCCTGAAGAACGTGATCGTGCGCGGCCACGCGTCCGTCGCGGCCTTGAGGTTTGCGCCGTCGCGTCCCTCCTGATCGCGCAGGAACCCGTGACCCGCGCCGTCGTAGGTGTGGGTCTCGAAGGACTTGCCGAGCTTCTTCATCTCCGCCTCGGCCGGGGGCACGGTCGCGTCCACCCGCGCGTCGTCGCCGCCGTAGAAGCCCAAAATGGGCGCCTTGATCGCCGGGAGCTCCGAGTTCTCGGGTGAGACGCCGTAGTACACGACCGCGCCGGCGAGCGCCGGCTGCGCCACGGCGTAGTCGAAACTCTTCCCGCCTCCCCAGCAGAATCCGACCGTCGCGATCTTGCCGTTGCCCGCCGGGATCTTGAGCGCCCACTCGCGCACGGCGTTCAGACGCTTGATGGCCTCTTCGGGAGAGATGCCCCGGACGAGCCTGACGACGTCGTCGCGGCTGGCGACGGAGTCGGTGCCGCCGCCGTTGGGACCCATGCCCGAGACCATGTCCGGCGCGACGGCGATGAAGCCATCCTTCGCGAGCTGGTCCGCGACGCCGCGAAGCCAGTCGGAGAGGCCGAAGACCTCCTGGATGACGATGACGACGCCGGCCTTGTCCTTGCGCTCGGGGTAGGAGATCCAGGTCCGAATCGCAACGCCTCCTCCCGGCTGCCTGACGTCGACGTACTCGCCGTGCCGCGGCGATTTCTCGAGCACCGCCTTGGCCGTGTTCTCCGACGGAGGAATGTTCGCGCCGCCGGCGGGCGCCGCAGGAGCCGCGGATTGAACGAGGAGCGCCGAGGCGAGCAACAAACCAGAGACCATGAGGACCTCCTTACCCGGGCCCGATTCTATCGGCGCGACGCGCGACATCCGCGGGCGTCAGAGTGTCGTGCGCCGATTACAGTCCGGGCGCCGAGCCCGTTCGCGTCGATCCCGCAAGTCTCTCGGATTGCGCGGGATGCCGCCGCCACCTCTTGCGGCGCGATCCGGCACGCCGGTTGCGATGCGTGAGGGGCGGAGGCAGACAAATGGGTATCCAGTTGAAATCGCTCGTTACAGCGCTCGCTCTGGGATTCGCGCTTCTCTTCTTCGGACCGGCGGTCTCGACCGCGCAGGCCGCGCCGGCGCATGCCCACGCGGCGTTCCGCGCGGGCCGCTTCCACGGGCGCGCGTTCGTCGGACCGCGCGTGGCGTTCGGCCATCCGTACCCGTACTACCCGTATCCGGCGCCGTACCGCGTCGTGCGCGTCCTCGTTCCTTTTCCGTTCCCGCACTGGGTGGCCCGCCGCGTCTACGCGCCGTATCCCTACGGGTACTGATCCCTTCTCCGGGCCCTCTCGCTCGCGCGGCGAGAGGGCCTCTCGGTTCCTCGCCGTGCCATAGTCCCCGTTCGTGTCGAAGAGCTCCTCGAGCGGCCGCTGGGTTCTCGCGGCGACGATCCTCGGATCCAGCATGGCCTTCATCGACGGGAGCGTGGTCAACATCGCCCTCCCGGTGCTCCAGACGAGGCTCTCCGCTTCGGCGGCCGGCGCCCAGTGGGTCGTCGAGGCGTACTCGCTCGCGCTCTCGTCGCTCGTGCTCACCGGCGGGACCCTCGCGGACCGGATGGGCCGCCGCCGGATCTTCTGCGCCGGCACCGTTCTCTTCACGGCGGCCTCTCTCGCATGTGCGCTCTCGCCGGGCGTCGGCTGGCTCATCGCCGCGCGAGCCGTGCAGGGAATCGGCGGAGCGCTCCTCGTTCCGTCGAGCCTCGCCGTGCTCGGCGCGGCGTTCGGGGACCGGGAGCGCGGCAGGGCCGTAGGCGCCTGGTCGGCGCTGACCGCGATCGCGATGGCGATCGGTCCCGCGCTCGGCGGCTGGCTCGTGGAGGCGATCTCGTGGCGCGCGGTCTTCTTCGTGAATCTGCCGATCGCCGCGGCGGTCCTGGTGATTACGGCCGCGAAGATCCCGGAGACTCGCAGCGAGACGACCGGCGGGCTCGATGCGGCCGGCGCGATCCTGGCCACGGCCGGACTGGGCGCCCTCGTGTACGGCTTGATCGAGGCACCCACGGCGGGGTGGCGAAACCCGCACACCTTCGTGCCGGTCGTGTTCGGTCTGGCCGCCCTCGCGGCGTTCGTGGCGGTCGAGCTCCGCTCACGCTCGCCGATGGTTCCTCCGTCGATCTTCCGTTCGCGGACGTTTACGGCCGCGAACCTGCTCACATTCTTCGTCTACGCCGCGCTCGCCGCCTTGCTCTTCTTCCTGCCGTTCGCACTGATCCAGGCGCGGGGATACTCGCCGGCCGCCGCGGGAGCGTCGATCCTTCCGTTGGTCGTCCTGGTGGGGGCCCTGTCGCGCCCGGCCGGCGCGGTGGCCGACCGGATCGGTCCGCGTCTGCCGCTCACGGTCGGTCCGCTGGTCGCGGCCGCGGGCTACGTGCTCCTCGCGTTCGGACGAGGCGACGCTTCCTACGCGGCGTCGGTGCTCCCCGGGCTCGCCGTTTTGGGATTGGGAATGGCGATCGTGGTCGCACCCCTGACGACGACCGTCCTGAACGCCGCCGGAGCCAGCCATTCGGGGACCGGATCGGGGATCAGCAACGCCGTGGCCCGAGTCGCCGCGCTGCTCGCCATCGCGGTCTTCGGTATCGTCGACGCGTCCGGCTTCGGCCGGGCTCTCGATCGCCGCCTCGACGCGGCGCGCATCTCCGTGCCGGTCCGGCACGCGCTCGACGCGGAACGGCCGAAGCTCGGTGCGATGCAGCCACCGCCTGGCGCCAGCCCGGAGGAGGCCCGGGCCGTCACGGGAGCGGTCCGGGGCGCCCTCGACTCCGCGTTCCGCGAGGTCGCGCTGGGCTCGGCCGCGCTCGCTTTGCTCGCCTCCGCCTGCGCCGCCTGGGGCGTGCGCCGGGAGCGGCCCCGCGGTTAGAAGCCCGGCGGCCTCTTCCCCGCGAACCCGAACGCCTTCTCGAGCGCAATGCCGGCTCTCCCGATCGTGCCCTCGTCGAAGAGGCGCCCGACGAGTGTGACTCCGTGCGGCACCCGGCGCGGCGGCGTCAGCATCGGCATCGGGTTCTTCGGATCCGGCGCCCAGTCGCTGCGCGCCTGGGTGATCTCGACGAATCCGGCCGGGAGGGTCAGGCCCGGATGCCCGGTGAAGTTGGTGATCGTCAGGATCTCGTCGCGCAGCGCCGGCACCAGGAGCAGGTCGACGTTCTGGAAGATCCGCGCCATCTCGAGGGCGACGAGGCGGCGCATCCGATCGGCCTGCACGTAGTCCACCGCGGAGAGGAAGCGCGCCTGCCGGAACGTGTTGGGCCACGCGTCGGGAACCTGCGCCTTCAGCTGATCGAGGCCTCCCGTCAGCGTGAGCTCCTCGAAGGACGCGGCAGCCTCCGCGAAGAGAATCGTGTTCATCGAGCCGAACGGCCAGTCCGGCAGGGAGACCTCGACGGGCGTCATGCCGAGCTTCTTCGCCGTCTCGAGCGCCGCGCGGTCCACCTCGGTCGCGGGCGGCTCGTTCATCCAGGCGGGGAAGTAACCGATCCGCAGTCCCTGCACCGGCGCGTTGGCGTCGAAGTCGAGCCGGCTCTTGACGCTCGACACGTCGCCGTCGTCGTGCCCCGAAATCGCCTCGAGAACGAGGTAGGTGTCCTCGACGCCCCGCGCCATCGGGCCGAGCTTGTCCATCGACCAGCACAGCGTCATCGCGCCCGTGCGCGGCACGCGCCCGAACGTCGGGCGTAGCCCCGTGACCCCGCAGCGCATCGACGGATCCACGATCGATCCCTCCGTCTCGCTGCCGATCGCGAAGCCGACCAGCGCGGCGGAGGTCGCCGCGCCCGGCCCCGCGCTGCTGCCGCCGGAGCCCTCCTCGAGCACCCACGGGTTCATCGTCTGTCCGCCGAACCAGATGTCGTTGAGCGCGAGCGCTCCGAGCGACAGCTTCGCCACGAGCACGGCGCCCGCCTTGTGGAGGCGCTCGACGACCGCGGCGTCGGTCTTGGGAATCCGGTCCCTGTACGGCTCGGCGCCCCACGTCGTCCGGATGCCCTTCGTGTCGAGCAGGTCCTTCGTGCCCCAGGGGATTCCGTGGAGCGGCCCGCGGTAGTCGCCCTTCGCGATCTCGACGTCCGCGCGCTTGGCCTGCGCCAGAGCGAGGTCGCGCGTCACGGTGATGACGCACCGGAGCTTCGGGTCGAACTTCTCGATGCGGTCGAGATAGATCTTCGTCAGCCGCTCCGACGTCAGCGCCTTCGACTGGATCCAGTGCGACTGCTGCGCGATGGTCGCAAACGCGATGTCGTCGTCGTTCTTCGGGAGGGAGGAGCCGCTCCGGTGCTGCGCACGAAACGGCTCTGTCCGGGCCGGGAGTCCTGGACGCCGGGGATCAGGGGATCCCACCGCGAGGCCGGCGCGACGGAGTCGTCGATCTTGACCTTCCGCGGGCCCGTGCGACGCTCCATCGTCCCCGCCATCGCGCGGCTCCAGTTGCCCGCGGCCTGCGCGCGGTCGGCGGCCTTCATCTCGTAGCGGACCAGCTTCTCCGCCTCGGCGAACGTGGCGGGAGAGACCTCGGGGCCGACCGCCGGCGCGGTGCCGAAGGCGGGTGGCGTGCCCGCGATCGGCGTCGGGGCGGGATCCGGCGCCGCCGCTTTCGCGGCCTGGCTCGCCGCGGCTGCTCCCACGATGCCCGCGGCGGTCTGGGTGAGGAACTCCCGGCGAGACTTGGACATCGGCGGCCCTCCTCAAGAAAGTCGGCACATCCTAATCCGTATTGGCCACCGGCCCGCCCGGCCGCCGCTGTAGTCTCTGCGCCGTGAACCCGACGGATCCGGGCGCCCCCGGGAAGCCGCCACGCCGCCGCGAGGGTCTCCTCTCGCACGCGCTCTTCTTCGGAGGACTCCTCGTGGCGGGCTTCACGAACCCTCCGATCGCGCTCGTGCTGGGCCTCGTCTTCGGCCTGACGGTGCCCCATCCGCTCGACGCGCTCTCGCGCCGAGCGTCGAAGTTCCTGCTCCAGGGGTCGGTCGTCGGCCTCGGGTTCGGGATGAACCTCCACAACGTCCTGCGCGTCGGACGCGATGGGTTCCTCTACACGATCCTGGGAATCGTCTTCGCGCTCGCCGCGGGGATGGGCCTCGGCGCGCTGCTGCGCGTCCGCACGAAGTCCGCCTTCCTCATCGCGACGGGCACGGCGATCTGCGGCGGCAGCGCGATCGCCGCCGTCGGACCGCTCGTCGAGGCGAGCGACGAGGAGATGGCGGTCTCGCTCGGGACGATCTTCGTGCTCAACGCGATCGCCCTGTTGGCCTTTCCCCCGATCGGCGCGTTCCTCGGGCTGACGCAGCCCCAGTTCGGCCTCTGGGCGGCGCTCGCGATCCACGATACGAGCTCGGTCGTGGGAGCGGCGTCGCGCTTCGGCACCGAGGCTCTGGGCATCGCGACGACCGTCAAGCTCGCCCGCGCGCTTTGGATCCTGCCGCTCGCCCTGGCGACCGCCGCCGTGCGGAGAGCGAAGGCCAAGATCCAGTGGCCCTGGTTCGTCGGCCTCTTCTGCCTCGCGGCCGTCTGCGCCACCTACGCGCCGGCGGGCGCGCCGCTCTACGCGTGGCTCGTGAAGCTCGCGCGGATCGGCCTGACCCTGACGCTCTACCTGATCGGTACGGGGATCTCGCGCCGGACGCTGCGGCAGGTGGGCCCGCGGTCGCTCCTCCAGGGAGCCCTGCTCTGGCTCGCGGTGTCGGCGATCTCGCTCTGGCTCATCCGCGCGGGCTTTATCGCCTTGCGCTGATCAACGGCGCGCGCCGTCAGGGGACCGGCTCGGGAGATCCCGGAGGCGCCGGCGGCTCGGATGCCTCGACTCATGCACCTCCAGCGTCGTGAGGCACGACGGTGCCTCGTGCGCTGAAGGGAAGCATCATCCGTGCCCGAAACAGCGGGCGTTCATCCGTGAAATGATGTCGCGCCCCGAGCGATACCAGGAGGAGACATGGCCGACGAACAACCCAGACCTACACTCGAACACATCATGCGGATCTCGAGCGGCGGCTGGGCCGCCGCGATCCTCGCCGCGGGAGCGGAGCACGCGGTCTTCACGCATGTCGAGAAGGGCGCCGACACGGTCGACGCGCTCGCGAAGCAGGCAGGTATCTCGCCGCGCGGCGCGGGGGCCCTGCTCGACGGTCTGACGGGGCTCGGGTTACTGACGGCCGCGAACGGGCACTACCGCAACACGCCGGACGCGGCCGAGTTCCTGGTCGAGGGCAAACGGTCGTACTTCGGCGGTTTCGCGAGGGTGTCTCTCTCCGAGTTCGCGGACTGGCAGACGCTCCCCGAGGCCATGCGGACCGGCGCACCCGCGTTGGCCGGCACGACCGACGTCGAGGAGAACCCGTTCTGGGAGGCCCTCGTGCCGGCGATCGCGACGCTCTCGGTGCCGGTGGCCCTCGCGGCGGCCGATCGCCTCGGGCTCGCGCAGGCGGGTCCCGTGTCGTTCTTCGACGTCGGCGGCGGCTCGGGTATCTACTCCGCGCTCTGGCTCGGCATCGCGAAGCAGGCGCGCTCGGTGCAGTTCGACTGGGCCAACGTGAACGCCATCGCGAAGAAGTACGTGGCCGGCTTCGGCGTCGGGGATCGCTTCCGGACCGTGGACGGCGATTTCCACCAGGCCGACTTCGGCAACGCCGAGCACGACTTCGCGATCTACTCGCACATCGCCCACCAGGAGTCCCCGGAGCAGAACGTGGCGACCTTCCGCAAGATCCGCAAGGCGCTCAAACCCGGCGGCACGTTCGTCATCTCGGACTTCGTCGTCGACGACGACCGTTCCGGCCCGCCCTTCGCTCTCATGTTCCGATCGGTGATGACCCTGCGGACGAAGGCGGGCTCGACGTGGACGCGTGCGGAGTACGAGAAGTGGCTCCGCGAGGCGGGTTTCACGAAGGTGTCGATCGAGCCGACGGCGACCCCGGCGACGCTCGTGTACGCGTCGTAGCGATTCGCGGTCACTCCGGAGAGCGAACGCATCGCCGCGAGGCCTCCTCTGTCATCCTGAGGAGCGTAGCGACGAGCCGACCACCGAAGGTAAACCCCCGCCAGTAGGCAACGCCTCGCGCAATGCGAGGCGTTTACGATCCCGGGCTTGATCGCCAGTGTTGCGATCGAGGACGGGATCCTTCCCCCTCGCTCTGCTCGGGGTCAGGATGACGACCCGCCGCTACGCGCGCGTCGTCACTTCTTCCCCGTCTGCTTCTCCATCTCCTGGGCCATGGCCTGGGAGAACTTCGCGTACTCGTCGCTGTCCGTCGAGAAGGATCCGTACATGTAGTTCGAGTTGGACCAGTCCCACTTCTTGCCGTCGCCCGTGTAGGTCTGCTTCGACGTGACGCCCTGCTGATACTCCTTGTGGATCGGATCCGCGCCCGGCGGATTCACGATCTTGGGCGTGCCGCCCATTCCGCCCGACATCAGGTGTGCGGTGAAGCCGCCCGCGTCGCCGATCTTGACGCTGTGGTCCGCTCCGTTGATGGTTCGCGTGATCGGGACGTAGGCGACGCGCGTCCGCTCCGGCGGCGCGGCCGGAGGCGCAGTCTCCTTCACGATCGCGAGGAGCGCCTGGCGCTGCTCGGGATTCGCCTTCTCGTCGACGAAGATGGTCATGAAGTCCCAGTCCCCCATGGACTCCATCATCGTCGTACCGGCCTTGTTCGCCCCCATGAAGGCCACGCCGAGGCCGTCGAGCGGCACGTTCCCGTACGAACCCTTGTCGATGAAGAGTGCGAAGCCGCCATTGCACTGCGCGTGCGTCGGGCTCGAGCCGAACCAGCACGGGCAGGCGGCGTTGCACGAGCACGCCTCCTCGAGCTGGCCGGACATCTTCCAGGGGGCCTTCTTGGCTTCCTTTTCCGCGGCGTTGACGGTGAGCGCGGTGATGGCGAGAAGAACGGAGAGGAGCATCCGGGAGCGCATGGAACACCTCCGTACGCGAAAGGGATGGCCGGGACGGCCAAGCCGCATGCCGAGAGCATAAGCCTCTTTGCTGGAGTAACGCCGGGAAGGGGCGGGGGATTACGCAGCCGCGGCTGCCGGCCGTCGGCCGGCTCTCAGGGGCTGGCCTCGGTCGCCTGGGGCTGGAACTTCCAGAGGCTGCTGCGGATCGAGACGCCCACCGCGCGGAGGCTGCCGTCGCGGTTCCAGGCCGGGTACTGCAGGTCGCCGTCGAAGGCGACCGGGAGCCGCTCCAGCACGGCCGTGACCGGGTCGAGCAGCGCGACGCCGCGGAACATCGTGTCGGGCGAGGTCACGGTCACCGCGATGCGGCCGTCCGGGCCCACGGCGGAGCCGGCGATCGGGATCGGTGAGAGCCGCAATGAGCTCGCGAAGAGGATCGAGAGCTCCGAGCCGCCGTCGAACGGGACGCGGAACAGCTTGACGCCGTCCGCGCCGTTGACCTGGACGATGAGCGCCGCGCCGGGCTCGCGCGCGTCGACCGCGACGCCGTTGGCGGGGCGCAGGCTGCGCGGCTTGCCGCCGTCGACCGGGACCGAGAAGAGCGTTCCCGCGTTGACGTAGTAGAGCGTCCGGCCGTCGGGCGAGGCGACGAGGCTCTGCGGCATGATCCCGCGCGTCTCCTCGAGCCGCCGGACGATGCGGCCCTCGGGCAGCGTCGCGATCGTGATGACCGACGGCCTTCCCACGCTGCCGGAGAGGAACGCGACCTGGTTCTCGCCCACGAGCGTCGCGGGCGGAGTCGCCTGCTCCGCGGAATCGAGGAACGGTTTCAGCCCGCCGTCCGGCGTCGCGATCAGGAGCCGCCGCCGCCCGAGCACCTGGTTTGGGATGAGGAGCCCGCCGTCCGGTAGCTGGGCGAGGCTCCCGACGAGGTTGCCTGCGATCGTGGCGACCGGGTCGGGAACACCGCCCGCCGGCGTGAAGCGCAGCAGGTCGGCCGGGGAGTCCATCGTGCTGACGAACAGGCTCCCGCCGGCGCCGCCGTCGATCCCCCAGGGCTTGCCCGTGACGGGGAAGAGGATCTTGCCCTGCTCGCCGTCGCGCGAGACCGCGATCGCCTGCTGGAGGTCGCCGACCGTGACGAACGCGAGCACCGTGTTGCCGTCCGCGGCGATCGCGAGCGGCGGCGCGAGCGGCAGCTGGGGCGCGAAGGGCACCGTCTTGCCGCTGGCGAGGTCGAGCAGGTAGACGCGGCGCGCGGCATCCGCCGAGCCGGCCAGGCGGCCCCAGAAGATCGCGGACTTCCCGTCCGGGAACGCGCGCGCGCTGAGGATCCCTCCCTCCGCGACGATCGGCGGCCCGACCGGCGTGAGCGCGCCGGACTCCGGGCGGAAGAGGTGGATCTGGAAATTGCGCGCCGCGTCGCGCTTGGCGACGAGCAGGCTGCCGTCGGGCAGCGCCTCGGGTCCCTGCGCGTCCTCGAGGACCGTCCGCTCCTCCCCGCCGAGCGGAGGAACGCTGAAGATTCCGCGGGGGACGTCGGTGACGCGGTCGAAGTAGAGCCGGTCGCCGTCGCGCGACCAGCAGACCCTGGAGACGCTGCCGGCGTCGGCGCGCCGGGTCAGGACGTTCCAGTCGCCCGAGGAGTGCTTCATGACCGCGACCTGAGAGCGCCCCGACACGAGCGTCAGGAACGCGAGCGCCTGGCCGTCGGGCGAGATGCGCGGCGCCATGACCCGCGTCATCGGTCCGACGAGGAGGTTCCCCTTCCAGATCGGAGGCGGCGCGTCGGCCTGCTTGCGGCGGAACCAGTCCCCGCGCGAGGGCGCCGCCCGCGAAGAGCGCGACGCCGAGCGCGAGCACCAGGACGAACTCGCGGACGCGGCGCGCCTTCGTGAGGGTCGTCGGAGTGAGCACTGCCGCGGCGGCCGGCGCGGCCAGGAATGATGGGTTCGGCGCCGCCGGCTGGAACATCGACGGCATGGAGACCTGGGAGCGTCGCGGCGAAGACGGCGCGCCATTGTGTCGCGCCGACGCCGCGCTCAGAGGAAGCTGACCGGGCGAAACGGACGGTCCGGCCGGCGCCCCCGCCTCGAGGCCGACGCGGCGCGACGCGCGCTCCGCCTGCTGGAACTCCGAGAGCTTGTCGCGGATCTGCTTGAGCTCGCGCGCGAGCTCCGCCGTCGAGGAGTAGCGCTCGTTCGGATCCTTGGAGAGGCAGCGCTCGATCGCCCAGCGCAGCGGCGGAGGCACCCGCGCGTCCAGACCCTCGAGCGGGAGGACGTCGTCCTGGATGATCGCCGAGAGCGTCTGGACCGGCGTGGGGCGGTGGAACAGGCGGCGGCGCGTCAGCATCTCGTAGAAGACGAGGCCCGCCGAGAACTGGTCCGAGCGGAAGTCGAGCGGCTTCTCAGTCGCCTGCTCGGGCGACATGTAGTCGGGCGTTCCGATGATGAGGCCGACCTGCGTCAGCGACGCGTCGTTTCTCCCGGCCGGCGCGCCGTGCAGGGGACCCTGGAGCTTCGCGAGACCGAAGTCCAGGATCTTCACGAACCCGTCCTGCGAGATCATGATGTTCTCGGGCTTCAGGTCCCGGTGCACGATCCCGGCCTGGTGCGCCTTCGCGAGGCCGCTCGCGATCTGCGTCGCGACCTCGAGCGCCTTCTTGACGGGCAGCGGCCCCTCGTCGAGCAGCTGGCGCAGCGTCCAGCCGTCGATCAGCTCCATCGCGAGATACGGGGACGTCTCGGCGCGGCCGACCTCGAAGATCGTGACGATGTTGGGATGGTTGAGCGCGGAGGCGGAGCGCGCCTCGAGCGCGAAACGCGCGAGGCCCTCGGGGTTGCCCAGGAGCTCCTTCGGCAGCACCTTCAGTGCGACCTTGCGGCCGAGCCGCGTGTCGAGCGCGCGGTACACCTCGCCCATACCGCCGGCGCCGAGCTTGTCGATGATCTGGAACGGCCCGAGCGCGGTTCCGGCCGGAAGGCTCTTCGCGTCGGCCGGCGCTGTGGGCGCTCCGCCGGGCGCGGGCGAGCTGACGGTGGCCGCGCCCGCGCCGCCTCCCGGAGAGGACTGCTTCACGCAGACCTCCGCCCGGCTCCGGCCCAGCCCGAGATAGTCATCGGAAGAGATCGATGCAGGGTCAGAGCCAACCCGCGGATCTGGTCAACCCCTTGAGGCCGAGTTGTTTACGGAGTATCCGTCGGGCCGCGGGTGCCAAAAAAGGTCAGCACGCGCATGAAATCGGCCTGTCCGCTGTCACGCTCGTGAGACTTCGGCCGGGGCCGGATGGGGCCTCTCGACGTTGCCCGGCCACCAGTTCCAGTGTCCGGCGAGACGCAGGAGCGCCGGACCGATGACCATCCGCACGACGACCGCGTCGACCGCGACGGCGACCGACAGCGCGAAGCCGAGCATCTGGATCGGCAGGAATCCTCCGAGCGCGAAGCCCGCGAAGACGACGATCATGATCGCGGCCGCGCTCGTGATGACGGTTCCCGTCCGCGCGAGCCCCTCGGCGATCGCGGCCGACTCGTCGAGTCCACCGCGGCGCGCCTCCGCCACACGCGCCACGAGAATCACCTCGTAATCCATCGACAGGCCGAAGACGATGCAGAAGACGAGCACGGGAATGATCGGGAAGACGCTTCCCGTCGGCCCCGAGAGCCCGAAGAGCGAGGCGCCGTGGCCCTCCTGGAAGACCAGCACGAGCGCGCCAAACGCCGCGCCCACGGAAAGCAGGTTCAGCAGGACCGCCTTGATCGCGACGAGAAGTGAGCGGAAGCCGGCGAAGAGCGCGAGGAACGTGCACCCGACGACGAGGAGGATCACCTTGTGGAAGTGTTTCGCGACGGTGTCCTCGTAGTCGGCGTCGAAGCCAGGCTGGCCGCCGACCGAGATCCGCGTGCCGGCGAGGCCCGTCGCCTCGGCCGCGCTCCACGTGCGGATGTCGCGCGCGAAGCGCACCTGGTCGCGCGGCGCGAGCCCCTCCTTCGGCAGGACCTCGAACAGCGTCGCGGAGCCGTCGGAGGCGGCGAGCGTCTGGCGCACGTCGGCGCGCAGCTGGCGCAAAGAGCGCAGGCTGCCCGGCACGTCCACGACGGTCGGCAGGCACTGGACCTGTCCCGCCCGCGGGTCGGCCTCGAGCCGCTCGTCCAGACGCATTGCGGCGGTCCAGCCCTCGGGTGACTCGATCGTCACGCCGGGCGGGAAGTCGAGCACGACCCGCACCGAGTGCACGAGGTTCTTGCGGCCCATCTCTCCCCAGCCTGTGGTACGCGCGCACGGATTCCGATCCCTTGGGGAGCCAGTCGCCCGAGGGCAGGACGGTGTCGAGCCGCCGCGACTGGGCCGCGAGCCAGAGCAGCGGAGCGCTCGCGAGGACGAGGCAGAGGATCGGGCGCGCGATGACGCGGTGGCCCCACCGTCTCCACGCCGCGCTGCCGCCGGCCTCGCGCTTCGGGCGCCTCGGGCGCACGCGCAGGACGTCGATGCGGTGCCCCAGGAGGGAGAGGACCGCGGGGAGAAGCGTCACGGAGAGCAGCAGCGCGAAGACGGTCACGGCGAGACCCGCAAAGCCCACGGAGCGCTGTTCCGAGAGCGGGATCGTGAGCAGCGCCGCGAAACTGATCGAGACCGGGAACGCGGACAGGAGGATCGTCCAGCCGGCGTGGCGCGCGGCCTCCTCGGCGGCGCCGTTCGCGTCGCGTCCCTCCGCGAGCGCCTCACGGAAGCGGCTGACGGTCAGGAGGGCATAGTCGATCCCGAGCCCGAGGCCGATCATCGACGCGAGGCTCTGGATCAGGATCGAGAGCGTGACGCGTTCGGCGACGAACGCGGCGACGCCGAGCGAGAGCGCGATCGAGAGGAGGCCGACGCCGATCGGCAGAGTCGCGGCGACCACGCCGCCGAAGGCGAGGAGGAGCAGCAGCAGGGTGAAGGGGAGCACGTGGAGCTCGGCGGAGCGCGCGTCCGCCGTGCTCGCCCGCCGCAGATCGTGGTTGAGCGGCGCGAGCCCCGTCCAACCGAGCCATGCGTCGGGCTGCTGCGGGCGAAACTTCGCCACCAGTCCCGCCGTCGTCGCGCGGAGCGCCGGGAGGAGACTCTCGACGGGCTTGCCGCCCCCGTCGAGTCCCACGATGATCAGGAATCCACCGTGCTCACCGTGGAAGAGCGGATCGTCCTTGTCCAGTGCCGAGATCGTCCCGGCCACGCCCGGCACCTTCTCCACGGCCGCGACGATCGTCTCGAGGATCTCCTTGCCGCCGGGCTGGCCGAACGCGGGGAGTCCCTCTCCGACGAGGATGACGCGGTTGGTGAAGGGAGAGCGGAAGCGCAGCTGGAGGTCGTTCTCGACCGCTTGCGCCTGGCCGCCGGGCATGTGTGCGGCGACCTCGAGCCGGTCCTCCAGCTTCCGCGCGGCGGGGACGAAGACCGCGGCGACGACCACCCAGATCGCCACGATCGGCCAGCGCCAGCGCACCACCCCGGCCGGCCAACGCGCGAGCCTCGCCGCAAGCGAGCCCCAGGCGCCGGGATTCACCGGGTCTTTCGCGACTCGCCTCTCCACTCGAGGCAGATCATGGCACGATCCCGGGGCGCAAGAGGTCGCGACGAGGATCGCTCGAGCGACGGCGAGTTATCCTCCGTTCATGAACCGACGCAAGTTTTTGAAACGCGTCGCGGCTCTTCCCGCGCTGCCGGCACTATCGCCCCTTCTGAACAGGCTCTTCCCGACGGTGTCGGGCGCGGCGCTCCCGCCGTTGCGCCGCGTGCGTCCCACCGATCCCGGCTGGCCGCGGGCGGCGGCGTGGGAGGAGCTGAAGAGAGCAGTCGGCGGAAGGCTGATTCCCGTGCAGTCTCCTCTCGCTTCCTGCCTGGACGCGCCGGACAGCGCCGCCTGCGCAGCGCGGTTCGCGGAAATCCAGAATCCGTATTTCCTCGCCGAGCAGCCGGGCGGCACGCAACTCTCCGGATGGCTCGACGCGTGGACGCCGGCGCCGAGCGTGTACGCCGTCGCCGCGAAGAGCGCCGAGGACGTCGCCGCAGCGGTCGACTTCGCGCGCGAGCATCGCCTGCGACTCGTGGTCAAGGGCACCGGGCACAGCTATCTCGGCACGTCGAACGCCCCGGATTCCCTGCTCGTCTGGACGCACGGCATGAACGCGATCTCGGTGCAGGATGCGTTCGTTCCGAAGGGCTGCGGCGTCGCGGCGCGGCCGGCGGTGACGGTCGACGCCGGCGTGCGCTGGGTCGAGGCGTACGACGCGGTGACGACGAAGGCGGGGCGCTACGTCCAGGGCGGCGGGTGCTGCACCGTCGGCGTCGGCGGACTCGTTCAGGGCGGCGGCTTCGGCTCGTTCTCGAAGAACTTCGGCCTCGCCGCGGCGGGCCTCCTCGAGGCCGAGGTCGTGACCGCCGACGGAAAGGTCCGCGTCGCGAACGCGTGCACGAACCCGGATCTCTTCTGGGCGCTGAAGGGCGGCGGCGGCGGGACCTTCGGCGTCGTGACGCGCATGACGCTCGCCACGCACGAGCTGCCCCGAGTTCGCCGGCGGCGCCGAGGGCAAGATCCAGGCGAAGTCCGACGCAGCGTTTCGCCGTCTCATCGCCGAGTTCCTGCGCTTCTACGAGAAGAACCTCTTCAATCCGCACTGGGGAGAGCAGGCGCACTTCGGCAAGGACAACACGCTCTCGATCCAGATGGTCTTCCTCGGCCTGACGAATGATGAGGCCCGGGCCGCGTGGAAGCCGTTCAAAGGATTCCTCGACGCGTCGCCGGGCGACTTCACGGTCACGGACACGCTCGGCGTCGGCGCGATGCCGACGCGCCACTGGTGGGACCCGGCATGGCGCAAGGAGCACACGCCGGATGTGTTCGTCACGGATCCGCGTCCCGGCGCGCCGGCGGGGAGCGTCTGGTGGAAGGGCAACACGGGCGAGTGCAACGCGTTTCTCTACGGATACGAGTCGCTGTGGATGCCGGCCGCGCTGCTGAAGGATCCGGTCCGCCTCGCAAACGCCCTCTTCGAGGCGTCGCGCCACTTCGAGGTCCAGTTTCACTTCAACAAGGGCCTCGCCGGCGCACCGGCGGAGAGCCTCGCGGCGGCACGCGACACGGCGATGAACCCCGCGGTGACCGAGGCGTTCACGCTCGCCCTGATCGCCACCGGCGCGCCGAACAGCAACCCCGGCGTGAAGGGTCACGAGCCCGACCTCGTGAAGGGGAAGGCGGAGGCCGCCGCCGTCGCCGCCTCCGCCGACCGCCTGCGCGCGCTCGCCCCCGACTCCGGCTCCTATTTCAACGAGACCAACTACTTCGAGCGCTCGTTCCAGAAGTCCTTCTGGGGCCCGAATTACCCGCGCCTCGCGGAGATCAAGAAGAAGTACGACCCGGACGGCCTCTTCTTCGTCCACAACGGCGTGGGCAGCGAGGGGTGGGACAAGGACGGGTTCGTGCGGCGCGCCTGAGGGCCGTTCCTCCACGTGCGCCCTCTGCATCGAGCCAAAGAAGCGCACCTGAACCCACGCTGAAGAAATCCTCCCGCGGCGCGGCGATTGCACGGCCCTCCGTGCGTGCGATGCGACGTGTCTTGGCCATTCAACGAATCACGGAGCACCCCATGAGGAGGAGTCGAGGAAACACGGGGCTCTGGGGGATCGGTTTCGGCAACGACGGGCTCGCGGGCCCATCCGACACTCTCTACTTCGCCGCCGGCCCCGACGACGAAGCGAACGGCTACTACGGCTCGATCGACTTCGCGCCCAAGAACTGAAGACTTCTCCTCGCGTCCGGCGAGGGGAGGGACGTGAGGCTCCCGCCCCTGCCCCGCGCTACTTCGCGCCCGCCGCCTGCACCGGAATCAGATCGAACTTTCCCGGGCTCTCGATGAAGAGCAGACACTCCGACGACTTGTCGCACGCCGAAATGTGCTTGTACTGGCCGCCGGGCTGCAACACGTAAGAGCCCGGGCCCATGCGATTCTCGCTCTTCCCTTCCGGGGTCTGGATGTACGTGCCCGAGAGGACGACGATCTTGATGGTGGACGTGTGCGTGTGGAGAGGCGCCAGGAATCCCGCCGGGAACTTGAGGAACGCCCCGTAGCCCGTCGTCTTGTGGTCGCCCCACACGTCCGCGATCTTGACGCCCGGCGCGCCGGTCGGGTTCAGGTCGGCCCACTTCAGGTCGCTCGCATGCGTGAAGACGGGTGTGCCGGGCTTGGGGGCGGCCGTGGCCCTCGGCTTCGGGCCGCCGGGCTTGCCGGCGGGCTTCTGCGCGAAAGCCGCGCTCGACAGGGCTAATGCGATCGCGCACACCAGGAGACGCCTTGCGGTCATCGTCATCGAATCCTCCTCGTCACAGCTATACGGATCTTCTATCCCAATTCGTCATACGCTGCGCCCATGAATTGGACACTCTGGCTCTCCCTGGCCGTCGTCGTCAGCGTAATCTTCGCCGTGACCGCACTCAAGCCGCGCGGCGCACGCTCGGTGGGGCACACGCGTCTGCTCGCCGTCGCGCGCGTAATCCTCCTCGTTGTGGTCGCCATCCTCTTCTACGTCGCGTTTTTCGGCCGGACGAGCCCGGGGCACTGAGAGCGCCTCCTCGAGGTGGGGCGACAGGGCCCCGCGTCGGAACCGCCGCGTGCAAACCTTGCGCCGGAAAGGATTTTGCATGAAGGAGGGCGGAGGTTTCCGATGAACTCCTCGAAGATTCTCGTCACGGGTGCGACCGGCGTGGTCGGGCGCCGCCTCGTACCGATCCTGCTGCAGGACGGTCATCGCGTGGTCGTCATCGCGAGGCCGTCGGAGCGGCGTCAGGGACTGGAGCGCGCGGGGGCGACCGCGGCCGACGCGGATCTCTTCGACGTCCCCTCGCTGCGCCGCGCCGCGTCCGGCTGCGACGTGGTCATCAACCTGGCGACGCACATGCCGACCTCGAGCACGCAGATGATGCACCTCTCGGCCTGGAAGGAGAACGACCGGGTCCGGAAGGAGGGCTCCGCCAACCTGGTGGACGCGGCGCTCGCCGAGGGCGTCGGCCGCTTCGTCCAGGAATCGTTCGCGCCCGTCTACCCCGACTCGGGCGACCGCTGGATCGGTGAGGAGACGCCGCTCAAGCCCGTGCGCTACAACCGGACGGTCCTCGACGCCGAGCGCTCCGCGCAGCGGTTCACGAAGGCCGGCGGCACGGGCGTCGTCCTCCGGTTCGCCGGCTTCTACGGCCGCGACTCGCGCTTCCTGCTCGAGGTGATCGAGCAGGTCCGCCGGGGCCGAGCGTTCTTGCCCGGACCGCCGGACGCCTACTTCTCCTCGGTCTCACACGACGACGCCGCCACTGCGGCGGCCGCCGCTCTCGCGCTTCCCGCCGGCGCTTACAACGTCGTGGATGACGAGCCCGTGACGCGGCGCGAGTACTTCGACTCGCTCGCGAGCGCGCTGGGCGCCCCGGCCCCGAGGCTCCTGCCATTCTGGGCGAAGTGGCTGCTCGGATCTCTCGGCGAGATGCTCGCGCGATCCCTGCGGATCTCGAACGCCAAGCTGAAGGGCGTCTCGACGTGGCAGCCGAAGTATCGGAGCGTTCGGGAGGGATGGCCCGCCGTGGTCGCGGCGATGCCGCAGGCGACGGGGACGGCAGCGGCCTGACGCGGAGGCTCGAGAGCTGAGAACTAGTCCGGCAGCTTCGGCGCGGCGACGTTCCCGTACTCGTACCGCACGGAGCGGTGCACGGTATTTTCGTCGCTCGCGGTCATGTCCTCCTCCTGCTTGAGGAGGAGTCCCGAGGCCTTGTCGATCCACAACTTCGACTCGACCCGGCTGTCCGAGGTGCGCTGGCTCGACGTGTAGACCACGACCGGCCGATCCTCGAGCGTCTGCTCGCCCGCGAGCTTGCACGAAAGCGTCGCGTGCTTGCGGCTTTGGCGCTGCGTCTCCCGCATCTGCACCGCCGAGACCGGGCTCAGTGTCCACCGGCCTTTCGTGAGCACGTAGACCTTGCCGTCCAGGTAGATGGTCTCGGATTCGGTGATGCCGCGCATGGACGAGGTCTCCTTCGTATAGACGTGCGCGGGAGTCGTGAGGACGTTCTCGAGTGCCCTGTGCACGCGCGCGCAGCCGCCGCTGTCCTCGGCTGCCGAAGCCTGCCCAGGGGACGACAGAAGGATCGCCGCGCAAAGCGCCACCGGGGCCAGGCCTCTGAGCAGACGTCTCTTGGCCATCGCGGCGAGCCTATCCCGACCCCGTCCGCATCCGACGAGATCAGGAGGGCCGAGTCACCGGCCTCAATCGCCCGGCGAGCTCGCGCGCGATCGGCGGAGTCGCCCGGCGCCGGAACTCCGACGGCGTGACGCCGAACGCGGCGCGGAAGCGGGCGGTGAACTGGCTGTGGCTCGAAAAGCCGAGGCCTGCCGCGATCGCGCGCAGGTCGCCGGCATCGTCCGCATCGCCGGCGAGCCGCACCAGCGCCGCGCGAAGGCGCTGCTCGGTCAGATAGCCGTGCAGCGTGTATCCCGTCCGCCGGCGGAAGACCCGGCACGCGTGGAAGGTCGAGGCGCCGACCACCCTCGCGATCGCCGTGACCGTCCAGGGTTGCGCGGGCCGGCTCGACAGGAGCTCACGCACGCTGTGGACGATGCGGTCGTGCCGTGGCGCCGAGCGCGTCCGCCGCGGCGCCGATGCCGGCGCGAGACGGCCCAGGACCTCGAGCAGCGTCTCCTCGACCAAGAGCTCGTCCGGCGGCATCGACTCGCGAACGTGCCGCGCGATCAGGCGGACGAGCGCCGCCGCGCCGCGATCGAGCGGGGCGTAGGGGACCGCAAACGGCCGGCGCGGGTCTCGCCCGAGATTCGGATTCGCGCCGAGGAGCAGCTCCGGATCCACCGAGATCCACTCGCAGTGGTCGCCTCGACGGTCCACGCGGAATCGCCGGTACGGATGACGCGGGTTGTGCAGAACGGCGACCGTCCCATCCGAAACGAATCCGTCCCGCTTCGCCTGGACGATTCCCACCGCCGAGCGGGAGAACGCGATGGCCGGGCGATCGCCGATGGCTCCCGCCGTCTCGAAGTCTTCGCGATCGGGAGAGGCGTCGAAGCGGCCGAGGGTGATCGTGTCCGGCGCGTTGCGCCAGAGGATCGTCTCGTAGGGCCCGACGATGGGGGCGGGAGCGGATCCGAGGGCGTGCGACGGCGCGTCCATGACGTCATCGTAGCCGCTGTCGGATTCCTGCGCGCAGGATCTCGAGAGAAACCCCGGAGCGGCGGATCCGTATGAGCCGCGACCCCGGAGGTGCGACTTGAGCAAGAAGCGGATAGGAATCGTCCTGGTCCCCCCGGTTTGCGCCGTGGGGTTCTTGTTCGGCGTGCTGGCGCTGTTCGCGGCGCGGCCGGATCCGCCGACTCCCTCGGCGCCATCGGTTCGAGCTCCAGCCGGCTTCGATCGGGAAATCGCCGCCGCCGCCAGGAAGATGGGGGCCGGGGACTTCGCCGGCGCGGCCGCCGCGCTCGAGAGCGTCGTGTCGCGCGAGCCCACCAACGCGCTCGCCTGGCGGTACCTCGGCTTCGCCTACCTGAAACAGAAGAAGTACCCCGACGCGCGCGCCGCCTACGGAAGGCTCCTGGGGCTCGTCCCCGACGCGCCGCAGGCTCTGTACAACACGGCCGTCTCGTACGCGGCCGAGGGAAATGGAGACGCCGCGTTCGAGTGGCTGGCGAGGGCCAAGGCCACGAGGAAGCTGGACATGACGCAGATCCAGGTCGACGAGGACCTGAAGCCTCTCGCCTCGGACTCGCGCTTCGCCGCGCTCCTCCCGAAGCCCGAGGATTTCGCGGACCCGTTCCTCGAGCCCGAGCGCGTTCGCGTCCTCCGCGAGTGGGACGGCGAGGCGCAGGGCGATCAGTTCGGTTGGATCGCGCGCAGCCTCGGCGACGTGGACGGCGACGGCGTCGCCGACTTCGTGACCTCCGCGCCCAGCTGGGCGGGCGCCTCCGGGAAGGACAAGGACGCCGGGCGCGTCTACGTCTACTCGACGAAGACCGGCAGGCTCCTCTGGAGAGTCGACGGCGCTCCCGCGGACGAGCTCGGCACGGGCGTCGAGCTCGCCGGCGACACCAACCGGGACGGCGTGCCGGACGTCGTGGCGGGAGCACCGGGAAGCGGCAAGGCCTACATCTACTCCGGCAAAGACGGCCGCGTCCTCCAGACGCTCCTCGCCGAGAACAAGGACGACACCTTCGGCCGGCACGTCTCGACCGCCGGCGACGTGAACGGAGACGGCTACGACGACGTACTCATCGGCGCGCCGAGCAACTCGGCCGCGGGCAAGGACGCCGGCCGCGCGTATCTCTACTCCGGCAAGGACGGCAAGAAGCTGATGACCTGGACCGGCGAGCGCGCGGGCGATGCCTTCGGCTCGACCGTCGCCGGCTTCACGCGAGCGGGGCGGTCGATCCTGATGATCGGCGCGCCCTCCGCCGGTCCGCGCAAGACGGGCCGCGTCTACGTCTACGACGGGATCGCCGCGAGGCCGCGCCTCGTCCTCGAGTCCGACGCGACCGGGGCCGCGTTTGGCGACATGTTCCTCTCGATCCCGGGCGACCTGGACGGCGACGGCGTGCCCGACCTCTACGCCACCGACTTCACCAACGCCGCGAAGGGGCCTTCCACCGGCCGTTCCTACGTCTTCTCCGGGAAGACCGGGAAGAATCTCCTCACCCTGACCGGTGAGGGAGCGAGCGAGGGTTTCGGGATCGGTCCGGCGACGGCGGGCGATGTCGACGGCGACGGGCGTCCCGACCTCATCGTCGGCGCCTGGCAGTACGGCGGCGCCGCCGTGTCGGGCGGGCGCGCGTACCTCTACTCGGGGAGGGACGGCAGGCTGCTCCAGACCTACACCTGCCGGATTCCCGGCGACACGTTCGGCTTCGACGCCGTCGGCATGGGCGACACCGACGGCGACGGCACGATCGACTTCCTCATCACCTCAGCCTGGAGCGGGATCAAGGGGAATCACTCCGGCCGCGTGTTCCTGATCTCGAGTGGGATCCGGAAGGGGCCCTAGACCTCCGGCGCCGTCGTCCTCCGCAGAACCTCCCGCCCGGGGACGCCGTACCAAGCGGAGAGTCCATCGCGACAAGCTCGCTCGTGGCCGCACCGGCGGGACGAGCGCCCGACTGGGAGGACGAATGCTCTCGAAGATCGCTCGATCCCTGCGGGTCGCTCTGTGCCTGGGCTTCACCGGCTTGTCCTTCAGCGCGGCGCCGCGTGCGTCCGCGAATCCCCTCGTGGATCAGCATGCCCGCGCCCTGGCGACGGAGGTTTCAGTGAGGGGGAAGGATTCCGCGACTAACGGGCTCTGCTCGTTAAGCGATCCCGAAAGGCCCCTCACCCCAGTCCGATACCGCCGGCCTGCAGCCGGCGTTCCCTACTGCTGAGGGGATACCGCTGCGCGCCGCGCAGCGTTGCCTACTGATGGGGGCTTACCGTTGGTGGACGGCTCGCCTCTGGTGGACGGGTCCCGCCGGGAGAGGGAGACCTGGCGAGGCCGCCCCAGAGTGTCATCCTGAGGAGCGCAGCGACGAAGGATCCCGTGCGCCATAGCCATGAAGGCGATCGAGGACGGGATCCCTCGCTCCGCTCAGGATGACGGCGAAGAACGCTCGGGACGCTGAGAGGCGCCCCCGACGCCATCTGTCCCACCTCGGGCGTATCGTCCCCTCATGCAAGACCCCATCAGCGGTTCCGTCGACGCGGCAAGGCGAGAGATCGAGTACCGCCTCGCCGTCGCCGCGAGTCCACCGATCCCGGTCCCCGACACGCCCCCCGAGCGCCACTGCGACGTGATCATGAAGGGCGGGATCACGAGCGGCGTGGTCTATCCGGCGGCCGGCGTCGAGCTCGCGGCGCGCTACACGCTCAAGAGCATCGGAGGCACGAGCGCGGGCGCGATCGCGGCGGGCTTCTTCGCGGCGGCGGAGCGGCGCCGCTCGATCGGGGGCACCGCGAAGGGTTTCGAGGACCTCCGCGGCTACCCGAACAGGTTCAGCGGGATGGTCGACGGGAAGACGCCGTTCCTGCAGGCGCTCTTCCGCCCGCTGCCGCAGACACGGCGGCTGTTCGATCTGCTGGTCGCGTTTCTCGAGAAGGAGAAGAGCAAGAAGCCCTGGAGACTCCTCGCGACGGTCCTCACTCGCTACCCCCTCTCGCTCGCCGGTCTCGCCGCCGGCGTCCTGCTCATGGTCCTCGGGCTCCAGTCCCCCAGCGGGGCGCTTCGGATCGCCGCGCTCGTCGTCGGCCTCCTCGCGGCCCTCGCCGGCTTCGCGGTCGCCGCGGCCGCGCTCGTCGCATGGGACGCGATCACGAAGCTCCCGAGGCACAAGTTCGGCATGTGCCCCGGCAGCGGCGAAGCGATTCCCGGGTATCCGAGGCCTCTCTCCGACTGGATCGAAGAGAACCTCGACGCGATCGCGTTCGGGACGGATACTTCGGGAGCGCCCGCTGGCGCCGTCGGCGCCGGCGTCGGCCAGCGCCCGCCCGGCTACGCCCCCAACGATCCGCTCACGTTCGGCGATCTCTGGCAGATCGGTCCCGGCGGCGACAAGAATGCGCCCGCCGACGATCCGAAGCAGCGGCGGATCAACCTCGAGGTCATCACCACCAACCTCAACCAGGGCCGCCCGTACCGCCTGCCGATCGACGTCGAGCACCTCTACTTCCACCCTCGCGAGCTCGCCGACGTCTTCTCGCCGCGGATCATCGCGTTCCTGGTCGCGCACGCGCGCCCGGCGACGGAACGCACCGAGAGGCTGCACGCGATCGCCGCGAAGCACGGCATCGTCCCTCTCCCGCTCCCGGCGGACCTGCCCGTCGCCGTCGCGGTCCGGCTCTCCCTCTCTTTCCCGCTCCTGGTCTCCGCCGTCCCGCTCTGGGGGTTCGACTTCACCTACGCGGTCCCCGACTACGACGGCAAGAAGGAGGAGCCGCGGCCCACGCGCTGCTGGTTCTCGGACGGCGGCATCACCAGCAACTTCCCGATCCACTTCTTCGACGGCCCGATCCCGCGCTGGCCCACCTTCGGATTCAACCTCACGCCGTTTCATCCGCGCTTCCCGCGCCAGCCGAAGGAGAAGGAGGCGCTCAACATCTGGCTCCCCAACGGCAATGGCGACGGGCTACAGGAGACGTGGAACAACCCGCCGGAGAGCGGCGGCGCGCTCGCCGACCTCTCCTGGTTCCTGTTCCAGGTCGTGGGGACGATGCAGAACTGGCGCGACAACCTGCAGCTGCGGATCCCCGGCTTCCGCGACCGCGTGGCGCAGATTCATCAGTCGGACGACGAGGGCGGGCTCAACCTCAACATGGACGAATCGAGGATCACCGCGCTCAGCACGCGCGGCCGGATCGCGGCGCAGATCCTCGCGGAACGCTTCAGCAACGCGCCGCCGCCGCAGACCGTGCTGACCTGGAACAACCACGCCTGGGTCCGCCTGCGGTCGGCGATGGGGCTCCTCGAGAGCCACCTCGCGAAGATCGAGACGGCTTACGCGCAGAAGGAGGGCCTGAAGTCCTACGCGCAGCTCATCGCGCACCCGCCGCCGGCCTTTCCGTTCACGCGAACCGTCGATGCGGCCGTCATGCTCGGGGAGCTCGACGCATTTGCGCGGCGGTGGGGGAGCTTCGGCGGCCTGCTCGGGGAGGACGTCCCCCACCCGCTGGCGGAGCTCCGCACGATGCCGAAGATCTAAACCGCAAGTCCCGTCTTCGGCCGCCGGATCATGCCGAGGATCCGAAGGCGCGAACCCTGTCCCCGGCTTCTCGACTACTTAACATCCGGCGGCCAGGATCTGGCGCCGCCACAGAGGCGAAGAGGAGGGGAGCCATGCCGAAGATGCGCGCGTTCCAGGTTCCAAAGGCGGGTGGGCCCTTCGAGAGGGTCGAGCGCGACATCCCGTCGCCCGGCTCCGGCCATGTGCGCGTCCGGGTCGAAGCCAACGGCATCTGCCACAGCGACGTCCTGGTGAAGGAAGGTTTTCCCGGGATCGAGTACCCGCGTGTGCCCGGCCACGAGGTCGCCGGCGTCGTGGACGCCGTCGGCGAGGGGGTGACGGCCTGGAAGGCCGCCGACCGCGTCGGCATCGGCTGGCACGGCGGACACTGCGGGCAATGCGATCAGTGCCGCCGCGGCAATTTCCGCTTCTGCCTCGTGGCTCCTCTCGTGACGGGAATCTCGTACGACGGCGGGTATGCGGACTACGTCATCGCTCCCGCCGTGGCGCTCGCGCGAATTCCGGAGGGTCTCTCGGCGGTCGAGGCGGCGCCGCTCATGGACGCAGGCGTGACGACGTTCATGGGCCTGCGCCACAGCGGGCGCGCAGGCGGGCGATCTGGTCGCGATCCTCGGCGTCGGCGGACTCGGACACCTCGGCGTGCAGTTCGCCGCGAAGATGGGATTCGACACCGTCGCGATCGCGCGGGGCGCGGACAAGGAGCCGTTCGTCAAGAAGCTCGGGGCCCGCGTCTACATCGACACCGAGAAGCAGGATCCCGCGGCGGAGCTGACGAAGATGGGCGGCGCGCGCGCGATCCTGGCGACCGTGACGAGCGGCGCGGCGATGACGGCGGTGCTCGGAGGGCTCGGCGTCGACGGCGTCCTCGAGGTCGTGGGCGCACCGCCGGATCCGCTGCAGGTTCCCGCCTACGCAGGCCTCATCAGCCACCGCAGCTCGGTAGCCGGCTGGGCCTCCGGCCGCCCGATCGACTCGGAGGACACGATGAGATTCGCCATGCAGACCGGCATCCGCCCGATGACCGAGCCCTTCCCGCTCGACCGCGCGCCCGAGGCCTACGACCGGATGATGAGCGGCAAGGCGCGATTCAGGGTGGTGCTGACGATGTAGGTCGTCTCAGGCTGTCATCCTGAGCGGAGCGAAGGATCCCGCGTCGACTCGCCGAGCTGGTCGGCTAAGTCCCCCTCTCCCGGCGGGACTCGACCACCAACGGCAGGCCCCCGCCAGTAGAGAACGTCGCGCGAAGCGCGGCGGTATCGGGCAGGGGTGAGGGGACTCCGGTCTGCTTCTTGCAGGTTTCACCGCTGGAATCGAGGCGAAAGGAGCGTCCGCCATGAATCCAAAAGACACGCGACCCAACGGGCCCCCCACCGATCCGGAGCCTGCCGGCGAGCACGAGAAGCACCGCAAGCACGGCTATCGGGGATACCCCAACAACCCGTCGATCGGCGGCGACATCCACGCCGGGACCGGCTTCGGCGGCGTCGGCTCGACGACTGCGCCGGGATCGTCGGGCGCGGGGATCCTGACCGAGAAGACACGCGAGTCGGTCGAGGAGCTCGGGGAAGACGACGAGGAGAAGCCGTAGAGCGGCGCGCCGCTTCCCCCCCTCACCCTGCCTCTCCGAGCGCCTCAGATCTGCCTCTCCCGCCGCGGCGGGAGAGGGTCGGGGTGACGTGACTAAGCCGTCATCCTGGAGGAGCGGAGCGAGCGCGGCGAGCGAGCGACGAAGGATCCCGTGATCACCGCATCCGTGGCTATAGCGCACGGGATTCTTCCTCGCTCGCTGTCGCTTCGCTCCTCAGAATGACGGCATACCGGCGGTATCGGCAAGCGGCGAGTCGGTCCTACTTCACGCCCTTCTCCGCATCCCACGACCCCTGCTGCTTCCGGATGTAGAGGATCTGTCCCGTGTGGTACGCGTTGTGCGCGCTGATGTGCGCAATCGTGTCGTACCAGGGCTGGAGCGTCTTGTCGTCGGCGGACTCGATCCACTTCTCCATGTCGGTGAGGACCGCGTCGAGCGAGGCGACGGCCTTCTCCCAGCCGGCCTTGTCGAGGCTCCCGCCGAAGGTCTCGTCGTTCTTGCCGCTGTACTCCGGGCCCTTCGAGCCCTTCATCTTGGCGAGCTGCTCCTGGTTCCAGAACACCAGGTGACTCACTAGCTGCGCGATCGAGTGGTTGGCGTCTCCCTGCTTCCACGACGCCTGCTCCGCCGTCAGGCCGGCGGCCGCCTTGCTCGCCGGCACGAACCAGTCCTGCTGGTCGTGCGTGGACTTGAGCTGATCGAGGAGCACCGACTTCAGCGTCGGTGGGGGAGACGGCGGCTTCGGCGCGGGAGGCGCGGGGGCGGCGGATACGGAGACGAGGAGCGCGAGAGCGAGCAGATGGGCGTTCATTCAGGTCCTCCGACGAGGCGACGCTAGCACCGCGGCTTCGGGGATCAATGACCACTTCGGACGCACCGGGCCGGTGCGATGTGGCCACTTGGCCCTTTCGCCGTCATCCCGAGCGGAGCGAGGGATCCCGTGACAAAACGCCACCATGGCTGTGAAGCACGGGATTCCTCGTCGCTCGCTGCTCCGCTCCTCGGAATGACGGTTTGGTAGCTGCTCCGCTCCTCGGGACGGCAAATCCGCGAGACTTTTCGCCTCAACTTACGTATTGCTCCCCAGAGGGCCGCGACGATGACCGACCAACCTGCCGCCAGCCGTCTCGACTGGCTCCGCACCGTCCCCTCCGACTGCCGCTACGCGCTCCGACAGTTACGCAAGAACCCCGGGTTCTCCGCCGTCGCCGTCCTGACCCTGGCCCTCGGTATCGGTGTCGCCACCGCGATTTTCAGCGTGGTCTACGGCGTGTTGCTGCGTCCGCTGCCCTACCCCGATCCGGACCGGATTGTGGCGATTTTCGAGGTCACCTCGAAGGGAAGGCCATCGCGCCTGGCGGACCCCAACTTCGACGACTTCCGTGATCAGAGTCGTAGCTTCGAGGCGATCGCCAAGTACACCGATTGGACCGCGTCCGTCTCGGGCGCGTCCCAGCCCACGCGGACGAGCCTCGCCGCCGTCTCGCCGGGTTTCCTGGGCGTCCTGCGCGTGCCGCCGATCCTCGGCCGCGGCTTCGCCGCCGAAGACGCGCGCAAGGGCGCGGCCCCGACCGTCCTCGTCGGTTTCGAGTACTGGAGGCGTACCTGGGATCGGCCCCGGATCTCTCACAGGCGCACCTCAAGATCGAAGGCACGGTCTACTCCGTCATTGGTGTCCTCCCGGCGGGATTCCGTTTCCCGGCGGAGCCGACCTCTGGCTCCCCGCCGACCTCGACGGCGAGAACCCGAGCCGGACCTCGCACAACTACAGCGCGATCGCGCGCCTGAAGGACGGGGTGACGGTCGAGCAGGCCAATCGCGACATCCGCGCAATCGCCCGGCGCATCCACGACTCCTCGAGCGAACGGGGCGACTATCTCCTCGCGGACGGCTTGGTTCTTCCGCTCCGGGCCGCGCTCACGGGCAAGGCACGTCTGCCTCTCCTCGTCCTGTTCGGAGCGGTCGGCTGCCTGCTGTTCGTGGCCTGCGCGAACGTCGCCAACCTGCTCCTCGCGCAGGCGGCGGCGCGGGAGAGGGAGCTCGCCGTCCGCAGCGCGCTCGGCGCCTCGCGGGGAAGACTCGTTCGCCAGTTCCTGACCGAGGCCCTCGTGCTGTCGTTCGCGGGCGGAGCCCTCGGAATCCTCGGTGCGCTGGGAGGCGTCGCGGGCCTGCTCGCCCTGGCTCCACCGAATCTCCCGCGGCTCGAGAACGTCGCGGTCAGCGTCCCGGTTCTCGCGTTCGCTCTCCTGCTGTCGACCGCCGTGGCCGTCGGACTCGGCGCTTTCACGGCCGCGCGCGCGTCCTCCGGTAACCCCGGCGAGGACCTCGTGCAGGGAGGGCGCGGACAGGCGGGCTCGCGGCGCAGCCAGCGCCTGGGGCGAATCCTCGTCGCCGCGCAGGTGGCGATCACCCTGGTCCTCCTGGTCGGCGCCGGTCTTTTCGGCCGCAGTCTCCGGAAGGCCCTCGAGGTCGATCCCGGTTTCCGCGTGGAGAAGATCGTCACGATGGACGTCTCGCTGCCCTGGACGGCGACCCGAAGGTCGAAGGCAGGCCAGGCGGCTTTCTTCGCGAACCTGATCGAGCGGCTGCGGCGGATCCCCGCCGTGAGCACGGTCGGCGCGACGAGCGGGCTCCCGATGGACGGCGGGCACCCCGACGGCATGTTTCTCCTGATGGCGCCGGAGGAGGTCCCGGAGACCTTCGACGAGCTCCGCCCTTTCTACGACCAGAAGGAGCGCATCGGCAACGCGGACTTCGTCGCCGCCACGGACGGCTACTTCCAGGCCCTCGGCATTCCCCTTCTCCGCGGGCGGATCTTCGACGTCGAGCGATTCCGCCGACGCGCCGCACGCCGCGGTGATCACGGCAGTCCCTCGCGCGCGAGCGGTGGCGCGGACCGGGATCCCGATCGGCCGCACCATCGAGTTCGGGAACATGGACGGCGACCTCCGCCTCCTGACGATCGTCGGAATCGTGGGCGACACGCACGAGTACGGCCCCGACGCGCCGCCGCGCCCGACCGTCTACGTGAACCTCTTCCAACGCCCGCGCGGGAGGTCAGCGTGGCGATGCGCGGCAACTGAATGCGGACCAAGCTGATCGTCTCCACGGCCGCGCGGGAATCCTCCGCGAGCTCGACCCCGAGATCCCGGCGCGGTTCCGGACCCTCTCGCAGGTCTACGCGGCGTCGCTCGGCTCACGCCGGTTCAACGTGTTCCTGGTCGGCTTCTTCGGGCTCGCGGCGCTCCTGCTCGCCACGGCCGGAGTTTTCGGCGTGATGGCGTACTCGGTCAGCCGCCGCATCCCGCGAGATCGGCGTCCGCGTCGCGCTCGGCGCGGCCACGGGCGACATCCTGCAGATGATCCTCGGCCAGGGACTCCGCACCGTCCTCGTCGGCGCCGCCATCGGCATCGCCGGCGCGCTGGCCCTCACTCGCGCGGTCGAGTCGCTCCTCTTCGGCGTCACCGCTACCGACCCGCTCTCGTTCGGGAGCGTGACCGTGCTCCTCGTCGGCTCGGCGCTCCTTGCCTGCTACATCCCCGCCCGCCGCGCGGCGAAGGTCGATCCGCTGGCGGCGCTGCGGGCGGAGTGACCGCTCGGCTCAGGATGACTGGATAAGGGCCGTTCAAATCGGTGCGTGAACCCCGGTGTACTCGTAGTGCGCGGCGCGGCGGAGCACGACGTCCTTCCCCTCGGTGATCGACTCCTCGTCCTTCAAGAGCAGCCCGGAGCCCTTCGCGATCCACACCTTCGTCTCGGAGTAGCCCATCTCGGTCTTGCCCTTGGCCTCGTACACGGTCGCCGCGGATCCGCCGACCGACTCCTCGCCCACGGCCCGGCAGCTCATGGTGCTGTGGCTGAGGTTTTCCTTGCGCTGCGCCGCCAGCGCCGCGGCGGTCAGCGGGCTCAAGCGCCATTGGCCCTTCAGGTGAACGTACATCTTTCCGCCCACGGAGATCGTCTCCGACTCGAGCTCGCGCGGCGCCAGCTGTTTGTTGAATATGTGAGTCGGCCCCGCGAAGGCGCGATCGAGCGCGCCGTTGACAGTCGCGCACGGACCGCTCTCGGCGCCTAGCGAAGCGGGAGTGAGAACGCTTCCGGCCAGGGCGAGACCCCAAGCGAGCGCCAGCATGCGCAAGGATTTCGTCGAGTTCATTGGTTCGGCCTCCGAAAGAAGTTTATGCCGTCATCCCGAGGAGCGGAGCCCAGCGCGCGACCAAGAATCCCGTCCTTCACAGCCGAGCTGGCGCGTCGAGCTCGGGATCGTCGACGCCTCGCCCAGCGGGGCGTTGCCTGGTGCCGGGGGCTACCCCTGGTCTCCCCAGCGGGGGAGAGGGTTGGGTGAGGGGCGCTTGTTCCGTCCCTACAGCTCCGACCGGATCGGTCCGATCACCCACTCACTGAACCGCTTCACGAGCGAGCGGTGCTGCCACATCGCGAGCGTGTACGGGCGGCAATGCGAGAGATCCCGCTCGTAGGCGTCGCGCATCCGCTGCGCGAACCCGGCGTCGTAGACGAAGAGGTTGATCTCCTCGTTCAGGTGGAAGGATCGCTCGTCGAAGTTCGCCGAGCCGACCGTGGAGAAGATCCCGTCCACCATCATCGTCTTCAGGTGAAACATCGTCGGCTGATACTCGAACATCTTCACGCCGCCAGAGAGGAGCGGCCCGAACGCCGCGCGGCCCGCCACCTTCGTCGCGGGAACGTCGTTGTGCTCGTCCGAGGGGACGATGATGCGCACGTCCACGCCCCGCTTGACCGCGGCGACGAGCAGGGCGGAGGTCTCGTCGTCCGGCACGAAGTAGGAGTTCGCGATCCAGATCTCCTTCGAGGCCGCGGCGAGCGAGATCGCGTAGACGCGCCCCGCGGCCGACATCGCCGCGAGCGGCGACGACGGCACGACGGCGGCGGAGAGCGAGCCGGCCGGCGAGAGCGACGGGAAGAACTCGTCGCCGACGAGCGGCTCGCCCGTGGTCTCCGACCAGTTCTCCTGGAACGCGCGCTGCAGCCCGCGCACGGCCGGCCCTTCGACGCGCACCTGCGTGTCGCGCCAGTGCTCGGGCGAGTCGGCGTGGCCGGCCCACTCGTCGGCGAATCCGACGCCGCCCGTGTACCCGATCCTGCCGTCCACCACGAGGACGCGCCGGTGGTTGCGGTGATTCACGACCCAGGCCTTCCAGGGCTTGCCCGAGTGGAAGAACTCGACGCGGCAGCCGGCCCGCTCGAGGAGCGTCGACGTCGTCCGGCTTCAGCTTGCGGCGCGGCGATCCGACCGCGTCGAGCAGGATCCGCACCGCGACGCCGTGCGAGGCCCGCTCGGCGAGCGCGTCGCGGAATCGGTTTCCCACCGCGCCCGACCAGAAGATGTACGCCTCGAAGTTGACGGTCTTCTGAGCGGAGGCGATCGCCGCCAGCATGGACGGGAAGATCTGATCTCCGTTCTCGAGAATCTCGATCGCGTTGCCCGCCGTCATCGGCGACCCCGGCAGCGCGGAGGGCAGGAACGTCGGGTCCGTCACACGAAAGTCGTGGGGGAGCTCGTACACCGTCCGCCGCGGGGCGCTCGACTTCGCGATCGTGATCGCCAGCCCGTAACCCGCCAGCGCCGAGAGAAGGACGATCGGAATCAGATGCGCCAGCGTCCCGCGCCGGGAGTGCGGCGTCCGGGAGCCTCGCGATTTCTTCACCGCGCCAGAGTATCGGAGTTACGCAGGACAACCGCGGGGCCCTTGGTCACCGCGAGCGCAGGAACTCTCCCGGGGCCTGGATCCAGAGACCGCCGACTCGCCGACCCAGGAGAGTACCGAGCCGACTCGGCCACCGAAGGCAGACCTCAGCAGGGGAGAACGCCGACCGAAGTCGGCGGTTACGCGGACCCTCGGCAGTAGGGTGCGCCGTGCAAAGCACGGCGTTTTGGGGTTGGGGTGAAGGGGGCGGCCCGTGGGGCCGCCAGAGAGGAATAGGGCGGGGACGAGCCCCGCCCATACACCGACCCTGGTGGACGAGCTAAGTCTGACTCAGATCGCGGGGCCCGGATCTTGTCCCCTCATGCACGGGATTGGCCACCTTCGGCAACTTGCGTGTCGTCGTCTTCGGCGCCGGCGCCGCCGGCTGGGCGACGCTCTCCGTCACGGCGACCGGGCGCGGCGCCGGCTCCGCCGCCCCTGCGGTCACGACGATTTGAGCCGGCTTCTTCGTCCCGACCCTGACGCTGCGCGGGCGCGGCGTCGGCTTGCTCGAGATCGCCGCCTTCGGCGCGCTCGCTCTCTTCCGGGCAGAACGCGCGACCTTCCTCTTCGTCGTGACTTCGGGGACGGCCGCCTTCGTCGCCTTCGCTCTCACCGCCTTGCGGGCCGCCGCCTTTCGGGACCCGCTCGACGCCGCCTTGCGAGCGGCCGCCTTCCGGGAAGCCGCTTTCCGGGGAGCCGCCCTGCGGGTGGCCGCCTTCCGCGGAGCCGCCTTCCGAGCCTTCGCCGTGGCGGCGACTCCCTCGGTCTCGAGCGCGGTGAACCGATCCTTGAGCTGCTTGATCAGCTTCTTTCTCCGCGACAGCGCAGTCGTCACGTCCCGAAGCGCGAGCTTGCCATCCGCAATCAGGAAGTGCAGGGCGCGCGCGGCGAAATCAGCGGTTTGGTTCAGAGCCTTTCGAGTTTCTTGTCTCAAGGGGATCCTCCTTGCCTCAGGCCGAGTCTATCGCCAACGCTCAGCCCGAGTCGCGAGCCGCTTGCGCGGGTGAAATCGGATCGAGGTCTCGCCCTCTCCCGTCTTCCCCCTCTCCCGGCGGGAGAGGGTTTGGGGTGAGGGGGAGCCCTCAGCAGCCCCTTGCGCTTCCCCCTTCGTGATAGCGTTCGCACGATCTCGGTCGGCTCCCACCCCTGATTCTTTTCCCTGGCTTCTTGACTAGGAGGCGGTCAATGAGGTCCCTCAGCGTGTCACAGCGTCATCTCCTTTCTCTCTTCGCGGGCGTCCTTCTCTTCTCCCTCTCGCCGTTCGCGCGAGGCACGACCTTCGTCGTGACCAAGACCGCCGACACCAACGACGGTGTGTGCGACGCCGACTGCTCGCTTCGCGAGGCGATCATCGCCGCCAATGCGAGCCCGGGCCCGGACGTCATCACCCTGCCGGCCGGCACCTATACGCTGACGATTCCCGGAACGGGCGAGGACGCCGGGGCCACCGGAGACCTGGACATCCTCGGCGATCTCACGATCAACGGCGCCGGCGCGTCGACGACCGTCGTCGACGGCGGAGGAATCGATCGCGTCTTCCACATCGTGTCGGCGTTCACGGTGGTCTTCAACGACTTCACGATCCAGGGGGGCGTCGCGAACCTCGCCGACGGCGGCGGACTCCTGAACGAGGGAACGGCGACCCTCAACAACTGCACGATCGGCGGAAACTCGGCTCCCAGCGGCGACGGCGGCGGCATCTACAACGACGACATCATGACGATCTCCGGCTGCACGATCGCCGAGAACTCGGCGGCGAGCGGTGACGGGGGCGGCGTCTACGACAACGGAGTCTCCATCGCGATCACGAACACCACGATCGGCGCCAACCTCGCGACGAACGGCGACGGCGCCGGCTTCTACTTCAACGGCGTCGACGCGACGATCAGCCAGTCCGCGGTCTTCGGCAACAGCGCGAGCGGGGGAGACGGCGGGGGAATCTACGTCAACGGCAACACGTTCACCCTCACCAACTGCACGGTCACCGGCAACGACGCCGTCGACGGCGGCGGCATCTTCAACAACGGCAACACGGCGAACCTCATCGCCGCGACCATCGCGAGCAACACGGCGACGAATACCGGCGGAGGCATCTCGCTTGGGTCGACGCCCCAGTTGCAGGGCACGATCGTCGCCAACAACGCCGGCGGCAACTGCGACGGCGTCGTCACCGACGGTGGCACGAATCTGCAGTTCCCGGGAACGACGTGCGGCGGGTCCATCACCTCGGCCGACCCGCTCCTCGGCGCGCTCGCGGACAACGGCGGCCCCACGCAGACGATGGCGCTCGGAGTCGGCAGCCCGGCCATCGACGCCAACACGGAGAGCTGCCCTCCGCCCGCGATCGATCAGCGCGGCGTCGCGCGCCCGCAGGGCGCCGCGTGCGACATCGGAGCGTTCGAGCTTCAGCCCAGCGGACCGACGCCGACCCCGACGGTCACCGTCCCGGGTCCCACCGCGACGCCGACACCCCTGCCCGGGCCGCCGACGGCCACCCCGACGCCGAGACCCGGAGGTCAACCCGCCACGATCCCGACGCTCTCCTGGCCGGTGCTGGCTCTCTTCGGCATGCTGCTCGTCGCGGCGGCGGTCTTCTTCCTCAAGGGCCAGTCCTGATTCGTTGATTCGGGACGTCCGTAGCGAACGCGCGTCTTCACCCTCTCCCGGCGGAGGGGGGCGAGGGGCGCCGAGCACGTTTGCGCCCCGCCCGCCGTCCCTCTTCAACCCTCTCCCGGCGGGAGAGGGTTGGGGTGAGGGGTGCTCCGTGGACCGTCATCCTGAGCGCAGCGAAGGATCCGGTGCGTCTACGCGATTCTCTCGATCGAGGCGGGATCGCAAACGCCTGTCGATGTGCGAGGCGTTGCCTACTCGCGCGGGATCGCCTCGAGCGGGCGGCTCGTCGCTTCGCTCCTCGGGATGCCTTTGCCTTGCCTGCCGTGCTGTTCGTCTAGCTCACCCTCTCCCGGGCGGGCGCCAACCACCAACGGCAGACCCCCAGCAGCAGGCAACGCTGCGCGGCGCGCAGCGGTATCGGGTTGGGGGTGAGGGGGCGCTCCACGCCTCGTCGAAGCGCCGTGTTCCCCACAGGAAAGGGCAGGAGTGAGGGGCTCTAGGAGCTCATCCTCCGAAGCGCGACGTACCCGAGGATGCCGAGCGCGGCGGCCAGGGCGAGCAGCGCCTTCGGGTCGAGCGTCGGAACGGCCACGATACCGCCCGGCCTGGGTGTCGCGGTCGGCCCGGGGACAGTCGGCGTCAGCGTCGGGTTCGGGTTTGCCGTCGTGGTCGCGGTGGGCGTCGCCGTCGGGCCCACCGGCGTCGGCGTCGCGGTCGGACCGCCGCCCGGCCCCAGGGTGATCGCGGCGAACCGGGTGCTCGCGAAGGTCGAGCTGCTGAGAACGCGCAGAGGACTGGCGCTTCCGCTCGCCGTCCGCGCATACGTGGCGACCAGGTTGTTGAGGGAGACGAGGGAAAGCTCGTTGTTGACGTTATCCACCACGACGCCCAACGGCTGGAATCCGAGACTGAGCGTGCGCGTGGGCGCCACGTCCCCGTTCGCGGTGCGAGGGTAGACGGTGGCGGTGATGCCGATCTCGTTCGACGCGAAGACCTCGTTGTTCACCGCGTCGATGGCGACGTCGATCGGAGCGCTCAGTCCCGTGGAGGGTCCGACGATCGTGCGCAGCGCCGCGCCTCCGGTCCGGGCAAAGAAGAAGATCGCGTTCGGCGGGTTCGAGTTGACGACGGCGATCTCGTTGTTGACCAGGTCGAGCGCCATGCCGGAGGGAGCGCTGAATCCGAAGAACGTGCGCGTCGGCGCGACGTTCCCGTTGGCGGTCCGCGGGTACACCGTGACGGTTCCGGAGACGTCGCCGTTCACGACGTAGATCTCGTCGTTCACGGGATCGACGGCCACGCCGATCGGAAAAGAGAGGGTCGTCAGTGCGCCGACGATCGTGCGCAGTGGAGCGACGTTGCCATTGGCGGTCCGACTGAACACGGTAACGGAGTTGGCCTGGAGATTGGCCACGACCAGCTCGTCGTTGACGGTGTCGACCGCGACCTTCTCGGGCCGATTGAGCCCGGTCGAGGCTCCGACGATCACGCGCAGCGGCGGGTCGCCCGTCGCGGTGCGAGCAAAGACGGACACCGAGTTGCCGCCGTCGTTCGTCACGAAGATCTCGTCGGCCTGCGCCAGGACGAGGGAGGCGCCTGTAAACAGGACCGCGGCTCCAAAGGAAAGGACTCTCCCCACACCATGAGCCCCCATGTAGCCCCCTTTTATTGGAAAGCGAAACGCTGCACGCCGGAGAGGTGGCGGGACTATATACGCCGGATCGGTCCAACCTCGGCCGATCAGGAACGGAGCGAAATCAGGACCGAGCCTTCCGTCGGGGCTTCGCCGGCTTGACCGCCGTCTTCTTTCCACCGGACCGGCCAGCCGCCGCCTCCTTCGCTTCCTTCGCCTTCTTGTGCTCGGCGTAGCGGGCACGGGCTCTCTCGTGGGGCGAGATGAAGGCCGCTCCGGCCGCCTCGACGGGATCGATCACGAGCACGCTCAAGCCGGCGAGATGCCGGCGAACACGCTCCTTCGCGGCGTCCGATTGCGGCGGCCGGCCGGCCGAGGTCTTCGTGTTTGCGGCCTTCTTCTTCTTCATGGCGCAAGCCTCTTCGAATCCCGACTCGATGCCCTCTTCTCGGTCCACCCGCCCGCCCCCATCGCGGGAGTCCCATGTAAGGATCGAACCTGAGATCCTGAGTTTCAGTCCGAAGGTTATCAAACGCGCGGCGGAACATGCCGCCGGCGCCGTCTCGACGGAGCGCCGACCGTACGAACGAGTCGAACAGTCCGGAGGGACCGTAGACCGATGACTCCTCTCCCGCCGAGGACATGGAAGTGGATCGCCGCCGGCGCCGGTGCCGCGGCCCTTTTCGCGGCATGGCAGTTCCTGCCGCTCGCGGAATGGCTCCATTCGCTCGAGGGCTGGATCGCGGGCCTCGGCATCCTCGGCGGCTTCGTGTACGGCGCCGTCTACGTCGTCGCGACGCTTCTCCTGGTGCCGGGCTCGGTCCTGACCATCGGTGCGGCCTACCTGTTCGGGATCGCCGGGGGGATCGCCGTCGTCTGGCCCTCCGCGACGGTGGCGGCCGCGGTCGGATTCCTCGGAACCCGCTACGTGGCGCGCGAGCGCGTCGAGAAGTACGCGCGGCGTCATCCGAAGTTCGGCGCCCTCGACGCCGCGATCGGGAGGAACGGCTGGAAAGTCGTCGCTCTCCTGCGGTTCAACGCGATCGTGCCGTTCGCGGTGTCGAACTCCCTGTTCGGCCTGACTTCGGTCCGCTTCTGGCCGTTTCTCGCGGCGAGCTCGCTCGGGATCCTTCCGGGAACCCTGTTCTACCTGTCCCTCGGCGTCGCGGGAAAGAGCCTCAGCCGGATGGGGGAGCTCAGCGGATGGCAGTGGGCGCTCATCGCAGCGGGGGTCCTCGCGACCGCCGCAACGGCGGTCATCCTGACCCGCTTCGCGAAGAAGGAGCTCGAGAGCAGGGCGGTTTGACTGAGCCAGACGGTTCAGACGGGGCTGCGTTCCGAACCAGCCCGGTCGATTCAGGACTTCGGAACCGTCTCGAACCCCGCAGTCGCGAAATGTCGGTCGAACGTGAAGGCGCGCCCGAGCCCGCTTCGCCGCATCAAGACGAACGACGTGCAGTCGGTGAAGCTGACTTGCTGGTCCGAAAACTTGGCGAAGAGGTCCACGGCCGCCTGCTCGTCCTCGGCGTCCGGACGCAGGATCGTCAGCGCCGAAGAGCCGAGAAGCGAGCGCGCTCTCCCCGCCGCAAACGCGTAGGAGGCGCGGCGGCCGAGCAGCGTGAAGGTCTCATCCAGAACGACGTTGCTCGTGGTTTTACCCCTCACGCCCCCGGCTCGGCCGCCGCGGGCCGCGCCTCGGCGCAGCGGCTGCCCATGCCCTTGAGAAACTGATCGCGCTGCTCGGGGGTCATCGCTTCCCAGCGCTCCCGCATGCCGCGGCGCCAGTGTCCGCGGCGGCGCCCGCCCCCGCCCACCATGCCGAAGCCTCGCAATCCCCCGAAGAGGATCCAGCTCAAGCCCATCAGGCCGACGGCCTGCCAGAAGGTGATCGCGTGGAGCCCGAAGATGCTCGGCATCAGCCAGTTCCACAGCTGCAGAACCGCCTGGCCGAACCCGGCGATGACGATCGTGACGAGCAGAAGAAACCCGAAGATGCGCACGGCCCAACGTTCGCTCATGATCTCGCTCCTATCCCTTTCTGAAGTCCGCGTAAATGTCCTCGAGTCTCCGGCGCAGAAACAGCACGGCATACCGTTTGCGCGAGAGAAGCGTGTTGACGTTCAGACCCGTCTCGGCAGCGAGCTCTCGGAAGCTTCGCCCCTCGATCTCGTGTGCGACGAAGACCTCGTGCTGCTCGGCCGGAAGCTCTTCCAGGGCATCGGCGAGCGCTTCGGAGAGCACCGTCCGGGCGTATGCCGCCTCCGGTCCGGCCTCAGGCGAGGGAAGCAGATCCTCCAACCGATCCGTCTCGCCGTCCTCGTCGACCGCCGCCCCGGCGCTGAGCGCGTCCGGCGTCTTCCTGCGGAAGTGATCGATGATGCGATTGCGCGCGACACGGAAGAGCCACGCCCCGACCTGCTCGACCGGTTTCATCAGCCGATAGGCCTCCACGAGCTCGGAGAAGACGTCCTGCAGGATGTCCTCCGCGTCCAGCCGGTCGGCCATGCGGCTCCGGATGAATCTCTTGAGCCGGACCCCCTCGCGCGCAATGGCTTCGGCGATGCGGCGGTCCTGCTCGCCTGTCGCGCGATCCATGGTCAAAGTCTCTTCCATTTGTCTTTGTAGACGGATGGACGGCCCGGATATTTTGGGAAATCGACGAGAGCGCGGAGAATCGGCCGGGAGAGCAGAATTTCTCAGCTGGAGCGTCCCGGGGCCGGACTGGCTCGAAGCGCTCAACGGCTCCGAAATCAGCAAATCGAGACCGACCCCTGGTTCGCTATCGGATTCCGTCCGCCACGACGAGCTGCGAAAAAGTCGTGCCGTAACTGTAAGCGTAGGACTTGCCGTCCGGCGCGAGCGCCACCGCACCAATCCCCGACAACCCGGCCGGGTCGGACGGCATCAGCTCGCTCCAGGCTTCGCGCCGGCCGGTCGCCACCTCGACCCGGAACAGACGAACCGGGGGCTCCGCGTCCTGCAATCCTCGGATGTAGAGCCACCGGCCGTCCTCGCTCCACTTCACCGGGAACTCGCCCGGCTCGACCCCCGCGATGACCCGAGGCGCTCCACCCGCAACGGGGTACAGCCCGCACTTATGCTCCGGCCCGACCGCCGCGACGAACCGCCCGTCCGGAGAAGGGGCGATGCGATCGGTAAAGTTGGCCTCCACGTTCTCGGTCGAGATCGCCCGCGGCTCTCCCCGACCGATGTCCTGGACGTAGAGCAGCGGCGGGCGCCCCGCCGCCGATGCCGTCAGAACGATCCGCTTCTCATCGAGCCATTCCACCTCGTCGGCGCTCAGGCCGCCCGTCGGAAGGAGGCGGTGCTCCCCGGTTTTGGTCGCCAGGAGCATCAGAGGAGAGCCCGTACTGGAGAGCTGCGCGACGGCCCACCCTCCGCTGGGCGAAAGAGCCAGCGCGGCCCCTTCTCCGAGCCGGACGACGGGAGAGCCGTCCATCCCCCGGATGCAGCTCGCATAGTTCGGCCCGGCCGCGACGCCTTCCTCGTCGAAGAGCAGCGTCTTGCCGTCGCGAGAGATGTCTCGGGCGTTGGACCAGTTGAGCCACGAGAGATCCCGATCGCGGGATTCGCCCTCGATCCGTCCGACCATGCCGACCCGCGCGGTGTCGAGCGTCATCAGCACGCGTCCCGAGCGGGAGACGTCGTGGATTCGAAAGCTCTCCGGCAGGCGAGCCAGCAGACGCTCGCGGCCCGACAGGTTGACCGCGTACAGGGAAGAGAGCGCCCCTCCGCCGGGCGCCGCCGTGAACCAGATCTCCTCGCCATTGGGCGACCACGCGAGCCCCTCGATCCCCGGCCACTCCTTCGTGAGCGTGCGCTTGTGTCCGGCGAGATCCACCACGGCCACCGAGCCCCGGTTGTCCACCTTGAGCGGATGGTCGAGGAAGGCGATCCGGTCCGCCTTCGGGGAGAGGCGAGGGAAGCTGACGTGTCCGACCGTGTCGTAGAGCACTTTCCCGAGGGGAAATTCGATTCTCCCGCGCCCGCCGACGTCGCGAGCGACGGCGAGGCTTGCCCCGTCCGGCGCCCAATCCGCCTGCTGCGCGTCGTCCGCGATGGGTCGGGCGGCGCCGCCGGTGATCGGGGCCTGCGCGAGGGCTCCCCGGCAGACGCCCTGATGCGATTGCGATTCCCGGCAGCCGACCGCGATCGCCATCTCTCCCGTCTTCGAGATCGACAGGATGTTCGCGCTCGGCAGGGGAATCGGCACCTCGTCGGGGCTGTCCGGCCGCTTCAGGAAGAGCATGGCGGGCTTTCCATCCCAGGCCGCCGAGTACACGACCGACTGTCCGTCCGGAGCGAACCGCGCCGCGCGAATCGAGCCGCGGCGGAACGTCAGCGGAGTATAGGACGGCGGCTGCGCGTGGGCCGTACGCCTGCCGCCCAGGACTCCGGCGGCCGTGGCGAGCGCCAGCGCGGCGGCGAGCGCGAGGGCTTTGGCAGGTCGGAGCCGCGGACGCGTCGCGGTGCCGGAGCCCGCGGCCGCGGCGACAGACAGCTCCGAGAGATGATCGCGGACGGAGGCGAGATCGCGAGCCAGATCCTCGGTCGACGCGTATCGCTTCGGCGCTTCCTTCGCGAGACAGCGCTCGACGATCCAGCGTGCCGGAGCCGGCGTCGACGGGGCGACGGACCCCATCGGTTCGGGCTCCTCACGGATGATTGCCGAAAGCGTCTCGGGAGTGCTCGCGCGCGCGAACGCCCGATGCCCCGTGGCCATCTCGTACACGATGGAACCGAGCGAGAACTGATCGGAGCGGAAGTCCAGGGTCTTGCCGAGCGCCTGCTCGGGAGACATGTAGCCGACGGTTCCCATCACCAGCCCGGGCTCGGTGCCATGGGAGATCGTCGGAGACTGCGTCGCTCCGGATTCCTCGGCGGGCTGCGTCAGCTTGGCCAGACCGAAGTCCAGGATCTTGACGAGCCCGTCATCGGTGACCATCAGGTTCTCGGGCTTCAGGTCTCGGTGGACGATCCCGCCGGCATGCGCCCGCGCGAGCCCCTCGGCCGTCTGCGTCGCGATGCCGAGCCACCTCCTGGGAGCGAGCGCTCCGTCCGCGAGCAGCTCGCGCAGGGTCCTGCCCGAGACCAGCTCCATCACGATGCACAGGCCCGAGGCGCTGTCCATCATGTCGTGAATCGTGACGATGTTGGGGTGAGTCAGCGCCGACGCGGCCCGCGCCTCTTTCTCGAAACGCCGGATCCGATCCGCATCCCGGGAGAGCTCGGCCGGAAGCACTTTGATCGCGACTTCTCTCCCGAGCCGCGAGTCCTTCGCCCGATAGACCTCTCCCATCCCGCCTGCGCCGAGAGACGCGAGGATTTCGTAGGGCCCGAGTCGGGTACCGGTTGAGATCGGCATCGAAGGACTACCGCGCCGATTGTATGGGGTCCGGGCAACCGCCGAGCTCCCCGATCGCCGTGTGGCCGCAGCGGCCGATCCAACTGCCATGGGCGGGACTCTCTTCTCCCTCTCCCGGCGGGAGAGGGTTGGGCGAGGGGGCAGCGCTCCGTCGCACGAGCAGGCGCAGGGTATGATGCGCCGCACTCAAGAAATCGGTCGGGCCTCACAACTGAACCAAAGGAGATTCATGCGTAAGAACCTGCTCATCGCTTTCCTCGTGGCGTGCTGCGCCCTCGTTCTGTCGAGCTCCGTCGTCCTGGCCGCCGAGAACTGGCTCGGTACCTGGAAGATGGACACCGCGAAGTCCAAGTTCAGCCCGGGGCCTGCGCCCAAGAGCCAGACGCTGAAGTGGGAAGCGACGGCGGGCGGCATCAAGTTCACCGGGGACGGAGTCGCCGGCGATGGAAAGCCCACCCACACCGAGTATGTCTCCAAGTTCGACGGCAAAGAGGTTGCGTACGAGGGCAACCCGGACGCCGACATGGCGGCGTCGAAGAAGGTCGACGACAACAACTACACCAACACCTGGACGAAGGCCGGCAAGGCGACCATCACGTCGAAGGTCATGGTCTCCGCGGACGGCAAGGCGATGACCATCACCCAGACTGGAACCAACGGCAAGGGTGAGGCCGTGAACAACACGGTCGTGTACACCAAGCAGTAGATCGCCTTCCCAGAGGTTTCATCCGTCGAACGGGCCCGCGCGTCGCGCGGGCCTTTCTTTTTCGCCCCAACCTCCAGCCCGACCCCTCGCATTTCGTGCTCCTCCGATGCGCTAAGGTGTCGTCCGTGCGCCATCCCGCGTGCGTTTCTCTTCTCCGAGCGCAGCGCTGACCGCCGCTCACTCCGCCGGCGCGCGGGCTCCGCGCGCTCCCCAGCGGCACTGGGCGGTCGCGGTCCGGATCGCCGTCGGTCTTCTCGTCGCGGCGGTGTGCTCGTTTCTCTTCGCCCGTGTGCTCTCCGCTCTCGAGAACCAGACGGCGCTCATTCGGGCCGACCTGCGCGTCAGCGCGCTCGTCCAGACCTTCCGCACGCCCGCCCTCACGAAGGCGATGGTCTTCATCACGGACCTCGGCCGATGGCAGGGCATCGTCGTGGGCGGGATCGCGCTGAGCCTGGGCCTCGCGCTCTGGAGACGCAAGGCCGACATCGCTGCCATCGCCATCGCTCTGCTGTTCGGCACCGCGACGATCGTTCTCATCAAGACGCACGTGCACCGCGCGCGTCCCGAACCCGGCAACGCGCTCACGTTCGAGAGCAGCTTCAGCTTTCCGAGCGGGCATACCTTCGTCGCGACGGTCTTCTACGGCCTGGCCGCCTTCGTCCTGTTCCGCGCGGCGCGGGGCCGAGCGGAGAGGAGCGCGATCTTCCTCGGGGGGCTCGTCCTGGTGCTGCTCGTCGGTTTCTCGCGTATCTACCTCGGCGTGCACTGGCCGTCGGACGTCCTCGCGAGCTTCGCGGCCGGAACGGTCTGGCTGGCCGTCACGATCACGCCTCTTACGCTTCTCGACCGCGACCCCGACGGCCACGGAGCGCTGTTCACTCCGAACATCCGCCGCCTCCTGCTCGTCCTCATCGGCGTCGCCTGGTTCGCGGCGCTCGACGTGCTCGCGACGTCGATCCCGCTCCCGCAGCCTCACGCCGTGGCGATCGTCGTTCCCGTGATCCCGGAGAACGACGTCCCGAAGCGGCTCTTCGAGACGCTTCCGAAGGCGAGCGAAGACATCTCCGGCCGTCCGATGGAGCCGGTCAACATCGTGATCATCGGCTTCGAGGACCAGGTGAGGGCGGCGTTCGAGGCGGCGGGCTGGCAGGTGGCGGACCCATTGAGCCTGCACTCCTTCCGCCTGGAGCTGCGCGCGATGCTCCGGAAGGAGCCTTACCCGGAGCAGCCAGGAACGCCGTCTTTCTGGAACGGCCGGCCGAACCTGCTGGCCTTCGAGAAGTCCACGCCCGCGAACGTCGTCAGAGAGCGCCACCACATCCATCTCTGGAACGCTGGCGTCAACTCCGACGCGGGCCGGCCGATCTGGGTGGCAACGGCGCACTTCGACAAGGGATTCAAGCGGGCCTCGGCGCTCGTTCCCGTCCACGCCATCGACCCGGACATCGACCTTCAGCGCGAGTACGTGCGGCGCGACCTGGAGGCGACGGGCAGAGTGGAGTCGATCGTGCGCCTTCCCGTCACCGGGCGATTGGCGGGCCGAAACTTCGCCGGCGATCGGTTCTTCACCGACGGAACGGCGTGCCTGCTCGTTCTCGAGCCGGCGCCGGCGCCGGCGGTGACGCCTTGACCGTGGCGTACAACCGTACTAGTATGCGTACGCTGATGCGTACGAAAGGCTCGATATGACCGAGATCGCCCTCATGAAGGCCAGGGAAAGACTGAGCGGCTTGAGCCGCGAGCTGCAGAAAAATCCACGAACCGTGGTCCGGATCACGAACCGCGGCAAGCCCGCGATGACCCTCATGTCTGCCGAGCTCTACGATGCCCTGGTCGAGACCCTGGATGTCCTATCCGATCGGAAAACCCTGGAGGCGTTGAGAGAGAGCCTGCGGGACATCGAATCCGGGAGAGTGCGCACCCTGGATGAGGTCGCGGACCGTCTCGGACTGACGCGTTGACGACGCCGCGGCGTCACGACGTCCTTTGGACGGAGACGGCGCTTGGGATGCTCGGGTCCATTCGAGATCGCCGAATTCAGCAGCAGATTTTCGACACATCGAAGCGGCTGGAGTCCGATCCCGAAAGGCAGGGGAAACCGCTGCGCGAAGACCTTCTCGGCTTTCGGAGCCTGCGAGTCGTTGGCCAGCGCTACCGGGTCATCTATTCGGTCGACTTAGATTCTGGAACCGTCCATGTCGTAGCCGCGGGATTACGCCGCGACGGCGATCGCGACGACATTTACCTGCTCGCCCGACGATTGGTGAGGCTCGGCCTGGCGCCGTCCGTCCGACGGCGCAAGGCTTCGCCAGGCAGAGCGTCGCACCGAAAGAAGAAATAGCTCTCTTTTCCCTCTCCCGGCGGGACTCGACCACCAACGGCAGACCCCCGGGCAGTAGAGAACGTCGCGCGAAGCGCGGCGGTTTCGGGCAGGGGTGAGGGATCCCTCTCACCGCTCCTGTGAATCCTTGTCCCGCCGCACCGTTACCGTGTTTCCGCGAATCCCCGAGGTCCGCAGCGCGCGGATGACCTTCTCGGCGATCGCCTCGGGCACCTCGACGAGCGAGAAGCGCTCGGCGATCTGGATCGAGCCGACGTCGCGCGGATGCAGCTTGGCGAGCTTCACGATCGCGCCGACGAGATCGCCGGGCTTGACGCCCTCGCCCCGCCCCGCGCCGATGAAGACCTTCACGTTGCCGGCGGCTGCGCCTCGCGGGACCCACTTCTTCCCCTTGTGTCCGACGCCCCCGCCACCACCTTCCGCCCGCGGCGCGCGTGCCGGCGCGACCGCCACCGGCGGGATCTCGTGCTCGTCCTCTCCGCCGCTCGAGCCCGCCGCGGGATCCGCCAACTTCACCGCCGCTGCCGCCACGTCCAACGGATCGAACTCCTCCGCGAGCGACTCGACCACCACGCGGTAGGCGTCGAATCCGCCGCCGAGCAGCGCCTCCCGCAGCGACGCGCGCGTCAGCTCCAGCCGCTTCGCGCGCAGGTCCGCCACCGTCGGCACGCTGCCGATCTCGATCCTCTGCTTCGTCGCCCGCTCGATGTTCTTCAGCTGCCAGTGCTCGCGCGGCTCGACGAGCGTGATCGCGACGCCCTCGCGCCCCGCCCGCCCCGTCCGTCCGATCCGGTGCACGTAGACGTCGGGGGACGAGGGCACGTCGTAGTTCACGACGTGCGACAGGTGGCCGATGTCGAGTCCCCGCGCCGCGACGTCCGTCGCCACCACGAGCTCGAGCGTTCCCGCGCGCAGCTTCTTCATGACGCGGTCCCGCTCCGATTGCGAGATCCCCCCGTGCAGCGACTCCACGCGCAGCCCGCGGCTCTTCAACGCCTCCGTCAGGTCGTCGACCTCCAGCCGCGTCCGGCAGAACACCAGCGCCGCCGCCGGCGACTCGATGTCCAGCACGCGCCCCAGCGCGGCCCGCTTGTGCCCGCGCGCGACGACGTACGCGGTCTGCCGCACCTTGGCCATCTTCCCCGCGCCCGCCGCCTCGCGCGCGATCGTGATCCGCACGGGTTGGCGCAGGTGCTTGCCCGCGATCGACACGATGCGCGGCGGGAGCGTCGCCGAGAAGAGCGCCGTCTGCCGCTCCGAGGGCGTCGCCGCCAGGATCGCCTCCAGGTCCTCCGCGAACCCCATGTCCAGCATCTCGTCGGCTTCGTCGAGCACCAGCGTGCGGATCCCCTCGAGCTTGAGCGTTTTGCGATTCAAGTGATCGATCGCGCGCCCCGGCGTCGCCACGACCACATCGACTCCCCGATGCAGGGCGCGCAGCTGCGACTCCATCGAGGCGCCCCCGTACACCGGCAGCACCCGCACGCCGATCGTCTTGCCGTACCGATGCACGGCCTCGGCGAGCTGCATGGCGAGCTCGCGCGTCGGAACGAGGATCAGAGCAACGGGGGGCCCGCCCGCCCCGGAACCCTTCGTCTTCTCCGCAGCGATCGCATTCAGGATCGGCAGCGCGAACGCCGCCGTCTTGCCCGTCCCCGTCGCCGCCTGCGCGAGCACGTCGCGGCCCTCGAGAAGCGGCGGAACGGCCTGCTGCTGGATCGGCGTCGGCTCCTCGTACCCGAGCGCGGTCAACGCCGCGAGGAGCCGCGGGTCGAGCGAGAGGGCGGCGAAGGAAGGAGCGGGGGAGGGCGGCGGCGAAGTCGGCATGAGGGCATTCTGACCGATGCTGAGTGTCAGCGACGACGCAGGAAATCGCCCGGTGTCTGAATCTGGAGCCCGCCGATGCGCTTTCCGAGCAAACGGCCGAAGTCGCGGAGATCTCCGGTCAGCAGATGGGTGGCCCCGGCGGCCAGCGCCGCCCGCAGGATCGGAGCATGACCCCCGTCGCGCGCCGTCATCCCGCCCTACGCCTCTCCCGCGCATACGCCGTCATCCCGCGCTTACGCGGTCATCCCGAGCGATAGCGAGGGATCCCGTCACGGGCAGGCCCGGAGCGGCGGCGACCAGAGGCGGCCCTCGGCAGTGGGTTGCGTCGCGCGAAGCGCCGCGTCGGGTCGGTGAGGGGCAACTCCTCCGCCCCCTCTCCCGGCGGAGCCGACCACCACGGCGATTCGCTGTCCGTCACGCGCAGGTGCGGAACCCCCGCATCGCTATGTGTGATACGGTCGAGCTCCTTCAGAGAACCAGCCGGCCTCGAAACCTTGTCGTTGCCGTCCTTCCTTCGAAGTCGGGGGATTCCCGACGGAGGCCATCTACCCCAAGGACTCAGGAGTTTCAGTCATGAGATACGCACGCAACGTCCAGTTCCAGCTCAAGGCCGGCAAAGAGAAGGAGTTCTCCGGGCTCTTCGAGAAGGATGTCCTGCCGATGCTCCGCAAGCAGGCCGGCTTCCAGGAGGCCGTGACGCTGGTCAACCCCAAGGGCGCGCGCACCATCAGCCTGTGGGATAACGAGAAGAGCGCCGACGCGTACAAGACGGGGACGTACCCGCAGATTCTCGCCAAGCTCAGCACCGTCATCGACGGAACCCCGACGGTCGAGACCTACGAGACCGCCGTCTCCTACCCCCGCGTCTAACGTTTAACGAGTTTTCGGCGGGCGGCTAGCGATAGTGCCCGTTTGCACGAGGCCCCGATAGGGGCCTCATTTTTTTGCGCGCCCGCGCGCTTACGCCGTCCTCCTGAGCGCTACGCCGTCCTCCCGCGCGCTTACGCCGTCATCCCGAGTGATTGCGCCGTATCCTGAGCGCTTACGCCGTCATCCCGAGCGCTTACGCCGTCATCCCGAGCGCTTACGCCGTCATCTCGAGTGCTTGCGCCGTCCTCCCGAGCGCTTACGCCGTCATCCCGAGCGATAGCGAGGGATCCCGTCACGGGCAGGCCCGGAGCCGCGGCGTCCGTCGAAGGCCGCCCGCCTCCGCCCCCTCTCCCGGCGGGACTCGACGACCAACGGCGAGCCGACCACCAACGGCAAGCCCTCAGCAGTAGGCAACGCTGCGCGGCGCGCAGCGGTATCCCCACAGCAGTAGGGAACGTCGCGCGAAGCGCGGCGGTATCGGGCAGGGGTGAGGGGACTGACCCCGGCCATAATGCCCGCCCATGCCCTCCACCACCCGCGCCTGGTTCGTCGACCGCTACGGCGGCCCCGACCAGCTCCACCTCCGAACCCGCCCCGATCCCGTGCCCGGCCCCGGTGAGGTCCTCGTCCGCACGGCCGCGATCGGCTTGAACTTCGCCGACCTCTTCGTTCGCTCAGGCGACTACCCGAGGACACCGAAACCGCCGTTCGTGCCGGGCATGGAAATCTCCGGCACGATCGAATCGGTGGGACCGTCCGTCGGCGATCTCGCGCCCGGCCGCCGGGTCGTCGCCGTGCCGCTCTTCGGCGGACACGCGGAGAAGGTGATCGTGCCCGCGTCGCGCGTCTTCCCTCTCCCGGACGCCGTCGACCTGGTCGACGCGGCCGCCGTGCCGGTCGCCTTCCTCACGGCCTGGTACGCGCGCGAGCGCGCGCAAATCACGGCAAGCGATCGCGTCGTCGTGACCGCCGCGGCAGGCGGCGTCGGGACCGCGCTGCTGCAGCTTCTCGCACAGCGCAGCGCGAAGACACAGCCCGGCGCGAAGACTCTCGCACTCGTGGGCTCGGAGGCCAAGCTCGCGCTCTGCCGTGAGCTCGGCGCGGCGGAGGCGGGCCTCTACGACGCCGCCGAGCCGCTGATCGACCGCGCCTTCGGCGGCCGCGCCGACGTCGTGATCGACGCGATCGGCGGCCGGCTCTATCGGCGGCTGTGGCGGCGCCTCGAGCCCGGCGGCCGGTACGTCCTCTATGGATTCGCCGCGGCATCCGGCGAGCGCGGCGTGGCGCGGCTGAAGGCGGCGCGGGAGCTCCTCGCCATGGGACTCTTCTCGCCGTACGGGTTCGTCCAGTCCTGCCGAACCCTGATCGGCTTCAACCTCTCCCTTCTGCCCGACAAGACGGGGGAGCTGCAGGGCGCCGCGCAGACGGTCTTCGAGGCCTGGAAGGCACGGCGAATTCGCCCGATCCTCGGGCCGCGCTTCGTCTTCGAGCGCCTTCCCGACGCCCACCGCGCCCTCGCCGGCCGCGGGACGACCGGGAAGGTCGTCATCACCATCGCCGGGTGACGAGAGCGCTGCCTGAATTCCTTGCGAGACACGAATGCTCGGTTGACCCCGATTCCCCGACGGACCCGTGAAGGATTCTTCTCAGATTTTGGCGAGTCGCTTGACCGTGTCGGGATACTTCTTCACGAGATTGATGAGCACGGCTGCCTGCGCGTTGGGTTTGGCTCGCCCCTGCTCCCAGTTCTCCAGCGTACGCACGTTGGTCCTGAGGTAGACGGCGAAGATGGCACGCGACATCCTCAGGTTCTCGCGCATGCGGATCAGGTCCCTTGGGGTGACGCGCGGGGCCGGCTTCGACTCCACGGTATGTGTGCGCAGAGTGCGCTTGCCGATGCGGTGTTCCGCCAGCGCTGCGACACCTTCCGCCAACTCCGCAAACAGGCCGCGCTTGGCGGCGGCACGCTTCTTCATTCTTTCCTCCTTGCATCCAATTCCTGCTTGATCAATCGCTTGAACGCCTTGCGCTCATCGGCCGTCAGGTCATTGACCTCGCCCCTGGCGTAAAGTGTGAAGAGCCAGAATTGCCGACCCGGCTCCCCACCAGTAGTAGACGATCCGTAGCCCACCCCGCTTGCCCTTCCCACGCCACGCATCCCGAAAGCGCAGCTTGCGCAGACCTCCGGCGCCGGGAATGCTTCATCATCGAGGTGGTCGGCCCGATACCGCCCGAAGGCCGGCAGCTCGACAAACACGCCTCTCACGGCCAAACTATACGCAATCTGCGTATAGATACAAGTCGCGTCGGAAGAGAAGAGGGTTCCAGGCCACCGCGTATTCCGGGAGTCGGTCGAAACCGCTGCCTGGCGTGATCGCCGGTCTTCCCGCCGCTGGTTGCAATCGGTGATAGAGTCAGAACTCCGATTCCCCCCGACGGACTGACCCAGCACAAGATCTGAACGCCCGCCGCCGGTCTTCGGCTGAAAGCAGGTGTTCCATGCGTAGGTTCTCTCTCCGTTTCTCCTTGGCCGGAGGACTCGCTCTCCTCGCGAGCTTTGCTCTTTCCGAGAGCAAACTGCGGCCGCTGCCCGTGCTGGCTGGAGGCATCCCACAGACACTCACGGCGCAGGCGACCGACCAGGCCGGGCTTCAACGGGCCGGTTACGTCCTCGACGACAAGTACGCCGCCATGCCGACCTCGAACCGGCGCGAGCGCTCGTACGCCTTCCAGGGCGAGTCCGGCTCGTCGGCGCTCCTCGTCGACAACGAGTATCCGCACTACGCGAACAACAGTCGCGAGATCGTGTTCGACATCCTCTTCGAGGTCCGGGAAGGCCAATCCCCGACCGACATGCGGGGGATCGCGCCCAGGCTCGTCGACGCGATGAGGCGCGGGGTGGCCGAGGATCCGGCCATCGTGGCCGGCCTGGGTTACCTCGCCACCGCCTCCGGCACCGGCGTCACGCCCGAGGCCCTGCAGGCGGCGGTCATCAGTTACGTGCGGCGCTACGTGCAGCCGTCGGCGATGATTCGTGAAGTCTGTTCCGGCTGCGCTCCGACCTTCGGATTCAGCGACGAGTACATGGGCGGGCCCGACGTACACACGCGTCTGAACGTGGCGGAGTCCGGCTGGACGATCGCCGGAACGCGACACTACATGAACGGCGTCAGCGTGTTCACGCTGCAAGTCGCCGCCAACATACCGAGGAGCTGACCCTTTGAGTAACTCTATGAATCGAGTCGGAGCGGGAGCCACCCTTCGCCATTGGTCTGCCGACAGCCTTTCCTTCAGGGGCGGATCGGAGCGCCCCAGCCCGGCGCCGGCGGGATTGACCGAGGGCCGCCGCATGAACCAGGTGGCGTCGATGCTGAGGCAGATCCAGGCGCCGCAGGCGCCGCCTTCGCGACGGCGGACGTAGTTCGTCGGAGCGGCGGAGCCGCCGTCTGAAACACGGCGTTTCCTGCTGCCGGGGGTCGTCGTAAGAGAAAGCCGACTGCGGTCGGCGTTCTCTCCTGCCGGGGTCTGCGTTCGCTGGCCGAATCGGTGGCCGAAACCCGGCCTCTGAGAAGGAGGGTGTCGTGCGGATCGTCATCGTCGGCTCGACGGGTGGCACGGGGCGCCAGCTGATCCGCGAGGCTCTCGCGCGGGGCCACCTCGTGACCGCGTTCGCCCGGCGCCCGGCGGATCTCCAGATCGAGCACGAGAATCTCTCGATCTCCAAGGGCGACGTTCTCGACGCCGGCTCGCTCGAGTGCGCCCTCCGCGGCCAGGACGCCGTCGTCTGCGCTCTCGGCCACAAGCGTTGGCTCGTTCCGAACCGCATCCTCTCCGACGGAACGGCGAACCTCATCACCGCGATGGCCGCGCAGGGCATCAAGCGCCTCGTCTGTGAGACCTCGCTCGGAGTCGGCGACAGCGCCGGCAAAATGGGTCTCTACTACACGCTCTTCGTCATCCCGTTCATCCTGCCGTTCTACTACCGGGACAAGAGGCGTCAGGAGTCCGTCATCCGCGCGAGCGCTTCGGACTGGACGATCGTTCGTCCGGGATCGCTCAACAACGGCGCACAGCGGGGCGTCTACCGCTGCGCGCCCGACGTCGGCAGCTTCCTGTGGACCGTTCGCATCTCCCGCGCCGACGTCGCCGCCTTCATGCTGAATCAGCTCACCGACGACACATTCCTGCGCGCCAGCCCCGGCGTCGCGTGGTGAATTCGCCGTCATCCTGAGCATAGCGAGCCACAGCGACGCCGTCATCCTGAGGAGCGCAGCGACGAGGACCCCGCGCGTGGTCGCCAGGGCCGCAACCGAGCGCGGCATCCTTTCGACGTTCCCGACTCTTTCGTTTATCCCCCAACTCTCCCGCACGCCGCTCTCTCGTGTGATACGGTGAAGATCCTTCAGAGAACCAGCCGGCCTCGAAACCTTGTCGTCGCCGTCCTTCCTTCGAAGTCGGGGGATTCCCGACGGAGGCCTTCCACCCCAAGGACTCAGGAGATTCAGTCATGAGATTCGTACGCGAGATCAGTTTTGAGATCAAGAACGGGAAAGAGAAGGAGTTCGCCGGGGTGTTCGAGAGCCGACGTCGTTCCCATGCTCCGGAAGCAGCCCGGTTTTCAGCAGGAACTGACGTTCGTCAACCCCAAGGGCGCGCACGCCATCAGCCTCTGGGATGACAAGAAGAGCGCCGAGACCTATCAGACCGAGACCTACCCGAAGATTCTCGCGAAGCTCACGACGCTCATCGTCGGAACTCCGACGGTCGAGAACTTCGAGACCACCAACTCCTACGCCCGCACCTAAGAACTCGTCCGCTTTCGACGGGCGCCTATGCCCGTTCACGAGGCCCCGATAGGGGCCTCTTTTTTTGCGCGCGGCTGCAAGGCGAAAAGGGCAAGACCGACTCGTCGGCCCCCGTGGGCGCCCCTCACCCTGCCCGATACCGCCGCGCTTCGCGCGACGTTCCTTACTGCCTGGGGGATACCGCTGCGCGCCGCGCAGCGTTGCCTACAGAAAAGCGGCGTGCGCCTTTGAGGCCTTTCCAAAAATCCCGGCTCCCGCCGGGAGAGGGGAAGCACTGAATCCTCTCTCCCCGCCGGGGAGAGTCGGGATGACGCGGGCGCGTCGGAAACGCTCTCCTCAACGTCGTCGGGAGTGGGAGCGCCCCCTCACCCCTGCGATCTATTTGCAGTCGCCCGTGCGGCGGCCCTTCTTGAAGACGAAGTCGCGTCCGTCGGCGCCTTTGCGCGTGACCTCGAAGGTGGTGTAGCGGCAGGTCATGACCATCTCGACGACTTTTCCCTGGTAGCTGCAGGAGGTCACGATCCGCGCCTCGTGCGCTCCCGTCGGAGTCAGCGTCGACTTGCAGCCGTGATTCTCACTCTCCTTCGCGGCCTCCTTGGAGTCGCCCTCGATCTCGGCCATAGTCCTCGACTTCCCGTGGGCATCGAGGCAATCGGTGCTGTGCACCGACTGCGCGCCGGCGTGGCCCTCGAGCTTCTTGCGCTCTTCCACCGTCATCCGCGAAGTGTCGAATAGGATCTCGATGTCCCAGCTGCCCGGTTGAAGGTATCGGACCAAGTCCTCGCCGCGGATGGTCTGGGCCCGCAGGGGGAAGGCGAGCAGAGTCCCGAGAAGAGTTGCCGACAACAGACCGCCCATCCGGATCCGATCGCGAGTGGCCACGTGGACCTCCTTTCGTTCCGACATCAAGGAGTCTAGTCCCGATGACGGCGTCACGGCGTCCGCGCCCCGGAACTCGACGCTCGGGTGAGGAGCCCTCCTGAGTCAGAAGATCTTGATCTGAGCTTTCGACTTGCACGCATCGGCCCATTTGCGGATGAACTCCACGGTCGGGTTGCTTTCCCAGCGCTCGGCCTGTGCGATCGCCTGCTGAGAGCAACCGAGGCGACGCCCAAGGTCCGTCTGTGTGAAGCTCGCCTTCTCTCGAGCGAGCCGCATCAGATAGCCGACAGGTTCCGTCTCCCACGCCGGAAGCCTGCCCCAACCTTTCAGCGCCTTCCACTCTGCGAATTGGCGCGGTCGGCGACGAACGAGCCCTTCAGGGAGCTTCGCGATCAGGGCGCGTGTCGGTGAGTAGTAGTTCTTCATGGTGCCTGTCGTGCCCATTCCTCGAGCCGCTTCGAAGAAGGCACCTTTCCGGGGTTTGCTCGCGCAAACTTCACGAGGCGCGCGAGCGCCTTCTTCACGCCGCGTTTGTCTGCAAGTACAGCAAGTCTCTTGCGATCGAGTGCCTTTTCCTGGGCCTTCCAGATCAAAAACGCGCTCGCTCCATCGGTGGTCGAATTCCAGAACTGCCAGGCGGCCAAGCGGTCGACGATCATGTCCTCCGGACTGAACGTGAGCACTGAGAAACTCCCAACCTTCAAGATGGCCGTCGTTTCGTGTGCCTGAACGGCGCTTCCCGGAAACTCCACGAACAGCTCCGCCTCCCGATGAATCCAGTGGCGTCCCTCACGCTCGAACCCGGCCTTCTGAAGAGATTCGGCCACCTCATCCGTGACGTCCCCGATGAAGTCGAGATCCCCGGTCGTATAGGCCCCCGCCGTGTAGAGCTCAACCGCGGCGCCTCCTGCGAGGACCGGCGGCCGAGTCTCAAAAAGACTCTGAATCCACTGCGCCACAGCCGCGGTTCGCTCAGGACCCTCCGCGAGTCCCAGGGCCCGGCTCAGAAGGTCTTGGTTCTTCACAATCCATATATTGTATGGCAATCCAACCCTTGCGCCTCTACGAGATCAGATATGACTTATAATATGATCATACCGCCATGCCGGCCGCCCGCGTCACCGTCACCCTGCCGCCCGCCCTGGTCGAGGAGATCGACCGTCGTGAGCGCAACCGCAGCCGTTTCGTTCTCGAGGCCGTGCGCCGCGAGGTCGCACGCCGCCGCCGCGAGGAGCTTCGGCGATCGCTCGCCAACCCGCACTCGGAAGCGGCGGAGCTGGCGGATGCGGGTCTGGAGGAATGGGGCTATGTCCAGAAGGGCCAGGGACGAGGCGCCGGCGAGTCGTCGGACCTCCTGGACGACGCGGTCGGAAGACGGATTCGCTGGACTCGCGGGAAGGGCTGGGTCGACGCCAGGCGATGAGGCTCGAACGCGGAACCGTCGCGGCCGTCGCCCTGGATCCGACGCGCGGCCACGAGCAGCGGGGGACCCGCCCCTGCGTCATCGTCAGTGACGCGGACGTGATCGCGGATCAGAGGTACCCGCTGGTCGCCGTCGTTCCGATCAGCGGCCAGGCCGGCGAGGGCGCGCTCTATCCGCGTCTCTCGCCCGGCCGGAGCGGCCTTCGAAAGGTCTCCTTCGCGCTCGTCGATCAGATCCGTTCCGTGGACAAGCGCCGGATCGAGCGAGTCTTCGGCCGTCTCCCCGCCGATGAGATCGCGGCGATCGATGAGGGGCTGTCTCTGTTCCTCGGACTCGGCTGAGCGGACGCCCGGCGCCGGGAGAAGGATCAGTGCCGCGAGGCGACACGAGATCCCTCGTCGCTCGCTTCGCTACGCTTCTCGGGATGACGGCGCCAGGGCCCCCTCGCGGCGCGGGAGAGGGTAGGTCCCCTCTCCCCGCGGGTGAGGGGCTTGGTTCGAGCCGTCATCCCGAGCGCAGCGAGGGATCCCGTCCTGACGAGCCGCGTTCCAAGCTCGCCCTCTCTCGGCTCTCACATATTTCTTATATATTATTATATAATAAATAGCGCGCACGGAGATGGCCGGTGGTCTTCAAATGGAACGCCTGGAATGAGGGAAAAGAAGGCGTTATCGACGGAGGGCGAAGTGAAGAAGAAAAAGCCGACGAGCAAGCGCAATCGCTACGAGACGATGAAGACAGACGAGCTCGCGGAGGCGACCGCCGCCTACGGCCGTGAGATGGCGATTGACGCGTTTCGGCCTCTGACCAAACCGGAACGAGCCCGCTGGAGCAAGGCTCGGCGCAATCCCGGCAGGCCCCGGCGGGGAAGAGGGGTGAAGGTGATCTCGGTGAGTGTGGAGCAAGATCTCCTTCTGGAGTCCGACAGGCTCGCCAGGCGCCTCGGCGTGAGCAGGGCCCGCCTGATCGAGAGAGGGCTCCGTGTGATTCTCGAAGGAGCCGGCAAGTAACATGGACCCTCAAGGTGTTCATCCGGGAGGAAGCGCCTTTCAGCCCTTGCGGCGACGCTTCCTCATCTCGCTCAGGAATTCATCGTACCGATCCATCACAGGCGTTTCCCTGCTCTCCGAGGCCGGCGTCTCAGGCCCTCGATCCGCGCAGCGAGATCCTCCTCGGGCTCTCGGAGTCTCCTGAGAAGCGCTTGCAGCTCCATGGCGGCGAAGTATCGGGGGCTGAGCCGATACACGCGTGTTCGACCGACGGTTCGGGAGGCGACGAGCCCATCCCTCTCGAGTCCCGCCAAGGCTTTTTGGATTGCGTAGAGGGGCTGCTCGAGGACTCGTGAGAGTTCACGGGGATAGCTCTCCTCGAGAAGGCTGAGAGCGAGGAGTGATCCGGTTCTCGAAGCGCTGCCAAATGGCGAAGACTTGGCGACCAACATAGGTGGTCATATGACCACTATTACTGGTCGTTGTCAAGAGAGCAATACGATCCCCCCAACTCCGAGGAGGCCTCGATGACGCTTCGTCTCACACGAACCCTGATCCTCTCCCTCGCGGCCCTCTCCGTCGCCGCCCCCGCGCTCCGCGCCGAAACCGACGAGCTCGAGCGCTCGGTCGCGCTCATGGCCAAGATCGGCAGCGCGAGCTCGCCCTCCTTCTCCCCGGACGGCAAGACGATCGCCTACCTCACCAACATCAGCGGCCTCCCGCAGATCTGGACCGTCGACGCCGCGGGCGGATACCCGCAGCTCATCACGGCGTTCGACGACGCGGTCGGTTCCGTCCAGTGGTCTCCCGACGGCGCCTGGCTCGCGTTCACGCTCGCGCCGGGCGGCGGCATGAACGAGCAGGTCTACCTCGTCCACCCCGACGGCACCGGCCTGAAGCGCCTGACCGACGGCGGCAAGGAGACCAACCGCCTCGGGCCCTGGTCCTACGACGGCTCCGTCCTCGTGCTCGGATCGAACAAGCGCAGCGGCGATGCGATCGACTCCTACGTCTACGACGTCGCCGCCGGGACGCCGCGCCTCGTCACGCAGAATCGCGGCATCGGCGAGTTCGAAGACCTGACGCGCGACAAGCGGCTCGCGCTCCTGAACCGCCTCGTCAACCGCGGCGACAACGACCTCTACTCCGTGGACGTCGCGACCGGCAAGGAGACCCTGCTGACGCCGCACAAGGGCCCGGGCAACTTCTCGGGCGCGTTCGCCAAGGACGGCCGCGCCGTCTATCTGGAGACCGACGCCGGCCGCGACCTGACCGCGTTCGCGCGCATGGAGCTCTCGCCAGGCGGCGCTCCCGGCAAGGTCACGATCCTCGCCGAGCGCCCGGACGCGGAGCTCTCGACCTTCGCGCTCGACGACGCCGGCACGACCGCCGCGCTCCTGTGGAACGTCGCCGGCAAGAGCGAGCTCGAGCTGCTGGACCTGAAGACCGGCAAATCGACCCTGCGCCCCAAGCTTCCGGCGGAGATCGCGGGCGGGCTCGACTTCTCGCGCGACGGCAAATCGCTCGCGCTCGTCGCCGCGGGCTCCGCGACGCCGGCCGACATCTGGATCATGGACGTCGCCACCGGCTCCTTCCGCCGGCTCACCAGCAGCCCGCACGCCGGCGTCGACCTGACCAAGCTCGTCCGCCCCGAGCTCCTCCGCTTCAAGGCCCACGACGGCCTCGAGCTCTCGGGCTGGCTCTACAAGCCGACGACTTCGAGGCGGCAGCCAGCCCCGTTCCCGACGGTCCTGTCCTTCCACGGCGGCCCCGAGGGCCAGGAGCGGCCCGGCTTCGCCAGCACCTACCAGGCGCTTCTCTCGCGCGGCATCGCCGTCTTCGCGCCGAACGTCCGCGGGTCCGCCGGATTCGGGAAGCGCTTCGTCAACCTCGACAACGGCGCCCTGCGCTTCGAAGGCGTCAAGGACATCAAGGACTGCGTCGACGCGGTCGTGAAGTCCGGCGTCGCCGACCCCAAGCGCATCGGCATCATGGGCGGCTCCTACGGCGGCTACATGGTGATGGCCGGCCTGACCGAGTACCCGGACCTCTTCGCCGCCGGCGCCGACCTCTTCGGCGTCGTCAACTTCGAGACCTTCTTCAAGAACACCGAGCCCTGGATGGCCGCGATCTCCAAGATCGAGTACGGCGACCCCGACAAGGAGGCCGATCTCCTCCGCCGCCTCTCACCCATCCACAAGATCGACCGCGTCACCGCCGCGACCATCGTCCTCCACGGCGCCAACGACACCAACGTGCCCGTCGTCGAAGCCGAGCAGGTCGTCGACAGCCTGAAGAAGCGGGGCATCCCGGTCGAGTACGTCCTGTTTCCCGACGAGGGGCACGGGTGGCGGAAGACGGCGAACCGCATCAGGTCGGCGGTGGCGGTGACGAGGTGGTTCGAGAAGTATCTGAAGGCGGGAGGGTAGAGGCGGTAGTTGGAGCCAGAACGTGTCGGCGGGTTCGAAATCAGCAAGACTAGGACTGGCCCCAATTCCGCCATTTGCCCTGACGCACTCTGTGACAACGACTATTTCCCCTTAGGCCTCCGGGACGAGTGCTTCTTGGAGAAGGGCTGGCGAAGGTTTCCCGTTCTAACAAGGCTGTCTCTAATCGATCGCACAGCTCCCATGTTCATGCTAACCACGAGGTGACGATAGTTCTCGAGGGCCGCGGCACTCGCAGGTAAGGCTTCACAGCGTCTTCATGCCGGCGCCAGCTGACGCCAGCAGCTGCCGCGCAAGACTCTTTGTGACTTCCCAGAACATGGTCGAATCGTTGTCGCTTAGTCTCACTCCGTGCGAGCGTTCCTTCTCTGGATGGATATAGTTGCGATAGTCTCGGAGAACGGCAGCACGTCCTTTCCTGAGCGAGAGATCCAGCCCAGTTCGGCCCCAACGTCTATGTAAGGCCGAAGGGTCCATGCGCTGAGCCTGAGCGGCTTTCTGGTCTTAGGATCTAGTGGACCCGCTTTCAGCACGGAACACGGGTCCCTTGTTTGCCATAAGGTTCGCTCGAGCGACAAAGAGCGCTTCGAGCAAGCCTCCCATCATCACGGTCGCCCCTAAAGGAGCACTCGCCCGAATGCACCGCTGGCACTCGTCCCATCTCCGGTCAAGAATCGCCGTCATAGTGGTTCCGCGGCCAAGGCGCCGAAGTCGAGGGAGCTCGGGAGCCGAAGGAGAGGGCCGAAGGGAATGAGAGCCGTGCCGTGGAGTGAGGCGAGAGCTTTCTGTGCGTTCCTGAGTGCCTCGAGATACGTTGTCTTTGCGGAAGAACGAGTCGTAGCGTCGAGCACGGCTCAGGCGCTATATCGACCGATTCCAGCGCGTCTTCTTGAAGGCTTGCAACAAGTGACGGCCGGATGGATCTGAACCACGAATATGCCACCGACTTTAGGTAGTCACGATCATCGGCTTTCGTGATCTGCTTCGCGGCGATTCGGGAGACGCGTGACCGCGCTCGCTCGACTTCGCGCAAGCACGTCTCGATCGGATCAACGCTAGACGACATCGACAGAAGGTCTCTTGCAGATGGCTTTCATCCCTTCTTGGGGAGTTTCCGCCGCGGTTTCCGCGGCCGCGCCGCGCGTGCGCCAGAAACCACCGGCTCAACGCCAGGAAGGGTCATTGCAACCAAGTTTTCACCAACACTATTGATGGCGCTCTGGACCGCTCCTCTCTGGACTATCAAGGTATCCAAGTCGTTTCGCGTTATTCAGCGTCATGAGCGGCTTGGGAGGTCGGCGGCGTCCAGCAGAGTCTTGCTGCATCTCGTAGGGCTTCGGCATTGATTTAGTCGCCCTAGTCTCCGCCGAGGCCTCAAAGCGGATAGTAGTAGGCAACGACAGCGGCAAACTGCACATCGCTCTTTGGCTTCTTTGAATCCACGAACGTCTTGATGTCCGTTGACCCTTGGGGTCTAATCCTTGCTGTGAGTCGAGGTCTTCGGGGACAAGCACCGCCGAGCGTGTTTTCCTTCAGTCCTGTCCGCCCGCCCCGACCAACGTACGGACCCAGATCGGAGATCAAGGAGCTCTCGGCTACCCAACGAAGGATCCGATGCTGGCGTTCCTTTTCCATTCCTTTGAGTTGGTCGGCTATTGCCTTTGCCGCGTCGAAGTCGTTTGTAGACGTCTAGTCATTTGCGAATCCTCTCGTTGGCGGTACCTGTTTGGGGACTTGAGCTGGGCGCCTAACCGTGGTGATTCGTGAGGATGGGAGTCAGACCTGATTCTCTGATGTCGATGCGTAGCTGCCCGTCACCCCAACCCGGAAACGCCGTGCTCCGCAGGACGCACCCTACTGCCGGGGGTACCGCTGCGTGTGAGGGTTGGGGTCAGAGCTGATTCTCTGATTGTCGGATACCGATCTATGCTACTGCTTCTCTGCCCCCAACTCCTTCTCCAACCTGCCTCGCCTTCTCCATTTTGCTTATGCCTTGTACAGATCGAACGCGAGCCTAGACACCGCCTGCGGTAGTTCTCGTCGCGATTTGGAGGAGCTCGTTCGAACTGGTCACCGGGCTGAGCTGATTCACTTGAATCAGGCAGACGCCGAATCCCTCGACTCGTTCATTCGAATAGCCGACGGGCATCGTCCGGTTGTCTCGCCACTAGCGATTCGTCGCAGGCGGCAAGATCGATCAGGTAATCCAAACCAACAACGCCAACAGGTAGACCGAGGGGCGGGAAGCTAGATCGGGTCAGCCGGGGAAAGGTGGCGTCCACCCGGTACAGGCGCTCGCCCAAGACGCGCAGCTGCCGTGCGGGAAGCTCGCCGGTCAGCGGGCGAATATCCGCGCGCTGCAAGCTTGTCGTTGAAGTCGGCCAGCGCCCCGAAGTCCTCTTGGAGGTCAACGGTCAGCGATGAAACCAGTCCGTGAAGTGTGTTTGCCGCAAGGGCGTCATCGCAGACCTGAAGGCTGAAGAGATAGAGCCGCCCCGTTCCGGGTCGGCCAGCTGTTCCAAGCTCGCGATGCTGTGCATCGGAGGCCCAGCAGACTGGGTAGTGGCGGTCTTAACCTCGATTGAAGCGGACGGCCACGAAAAGTCGTGTCGTGCGGCATCCGTGGCCTGCCACCGGGTGATCGCCGTGGCTTTGACGGGTCCGAGCCATCGGCGGAGGAACCACAATTCACCGAAGAGGCCGAGCGCGCACTCGCGACTCATGCCCCCGGCTTTCACGGTCCAGAACGCACGCCAGCGGGCAAGGGCGCTCAGGATGGTGTCCCGGAGCGGCCCCGGAGTCTTGTCGAACCGACCGGATGAGGTCTTGGGCGATGGCAGTGAAAGTGTGGTGCTGGGAGGAGTCCGTGCAGACGAGGTCTACGTAGAGCGATTCCGGATTGCCGCCCACTTGGAAGCGCGCGGTCGACACCTCCAAGCTGCGGGTCTCGCGCTCTGTTACGGAGGCGTTCCGCCGGGAATCTGCACCAGAAGGTGACGTCGCGCGCGACTGTCGACGGCGAGGTAAACCGGGCGCTCGGCAGGAAGTCCAAGGGCGCGCCGGCCGCTGATGCCATCCGGCGCGTGCGGAGGTTGCAGGGCAGCCCACGATGATTCGATTTCTTCGAAGATCACTGGTCATCTCCCCGCGGAGAACCCACCGAACCGACCACGTACTCGATCGTGGCTGCACTGTCACGGCGCTGGAAATACGGCGGCAACTCCGACCACCGTCACGCCGTCCCGCTGTGGATCTTCAAACAGGGGCAAGCGGTCCCGAGTACCGTCACGCGGCCGAGATGCCGAGCTGATTGGATAGAGGAGCAGAAGGCCCTGTCGCGCGCTGCGCTGGCGCCGCAGGGCGCGGGGGAACCGGCCTACGCGGTTCCGTATCGGCGCGAGCTTTCTCGCGCGCGGCTGCAAGCTGTTCGTTGGAAAGACCTATCTCTTCATCTCCGGAGCGTGGTGCGCCCTCGAGCGTGGCTGGATTGACGAGCGTGCCGATGTCGTACGGTTTGTCTTCTTCAGTCGCGTGCGACTGATGCAGTTAGCCGAAGTCCCTCGGGCCGAAAGGAGCGGCTCTGTGCCAAGGTCCGGGTTCAGGGCTGACAGACCTGGCACGGCGACCAGCCATTCAACCAGCTCTCCCTGCCGTGCCTGCGCTTGGAGGTACTGCCGGATCGCGCCGATTTCGTGTGAACTTCGCGAATCGAACTGGTATCGGGACAGGAACCCGTCCACCGTCCGCCACGGGACGTCGGCCCAAACCGGCCGCCAGGATGTCGCCTCCGGGTGATTAGGATTGCCCAGCTCGGCAAGGAGCTGATGGGCTGCCTCCAAGTTGGACTCGAGCCACGCGCGATCCTCCAATTCGACTTGCCGTGGTCTGGAGCATGTACCCGGAGTAGCTCTGCGAAACCTGTTCGGGCACTCCCCATCTTGTTCCGCGCCGTGATCATCATCGCCGGATGACTCCGAATGCGCGGACCGAAGTCCATTGGCGTCAGGTTCTCGCGCTCGTAGCGGGCAATCTCGCGTCTGAGCTCCTCTTCCGCGAGCGCGAGGTCACGGTACTCAACCCAGAGTTCTGCAGTAGTCCAGATCCGGGTGAGATCCACGTACTCCTCTGGTACCCAAACCACCGGCCCATCTGCATAAGAGTGTCGAAATACTCTGTGCGACGGACGTAGAAGCTGACTAGCAGCCCTTCAAAGCGTAAGGCCGCGCGAGAGCCGGTTGCCGCCGACAACCAAGGTCTTTAGGTTCGGATCCGTCTCATAATCGAGAACGTCTCGTCGAGTCGGAGTTCAGAACCAGCACTGGCATAGCGTCGCGGAAAAAGCTATCGATGTGCTCCTCGATGGACTCAAACGGGGTATCGCGCGTCGTGTCGACGGATGCGATAACTGGGCGAAAGGCTTCGTTCCATCGCTCCACCAGCGGCGACGGAGAGATTGCCGGTCGTAGCGCCAGCTCTGCCGCATTTCGGCTACGAAGCCGCGCAGCCTTTCACCGAGCCGGTTCTGGACGTGCTGGCGATGGTGCGTGTGGATCAGCATCGTCGCCGGTACGTCGTTTCCGGAACGAAGGATCCGGGCTGCCGTGGACAACACGAAATCCAGAAACGCGGTGCGCATGGAAACGCTGATCACCGGGATCAACCGTGCCCACGTCCTGGCCCGCGCGGCGTGAGCAGGTCACTCTCAACACGGGGAACCAACTCGATGATATCGAGCGCGTGAAGGCTGTCTTCTTCCCCCGGCAGCGGTTCGCGGCCGAACAGTCGCTCGGCGCCTGTGTAGCCATTCGGCTTGGGGAGAGCGACTATGAAGTCACGTGGATAGAGGTCCTGAAACACCTCACGGGTCAATTCGCAAGGTGATTGATCAACACGTTGGCAAACGGGGTCGCCGTATAGGCGATATACGACACGCGCCGGAACGAGCGGACCAGCGTCCGAACCAACCCGTTGATAACCGATGGATCGAAGTTCCTCATCCGTCTGCTGCGGATTGTCCAAGTCGTCGAGGTCCAAGTCGGAGTCTTCCTGCGCGGGGTGCCGGTCCCCGCCGTGTTAACTGCATGCCTGGTCGGCCTCGTCGTCGATGATGAGGACCGGCAGGCTCGCCGGGGTCGGCCTCCATCCAACGGTTAAGCCGTCGGAGGACCGAGGCGTTCTTCTTGCAGACGAGCATGACGTGCTCGTTGCCCTGTAGGACGTTCGCGTCGATAGAGCCAGCACGGAAGTCGCCGTGCAGCGAACGCTGTGTGAGTGCGATCCATCTACGCCCGGGCTCGGGGCTCGAGGAACACCGGTGGCGTCGATACCGAGTGTCCGGTCTATGCGTCTCTGCGTCTGCAGCCGCAGTGAGTTATGGATACCAGAGAGGATAATGACGAGCTTATAGCCGGCATCCGCCGCTTTGGCCGGAAGCGCACAGAAATTGGCGGTCTTTCCGCTCGGCACGTAGCCCATTACAAGACCTCGCACGTCGAACTCTGCGGGGCCGGTCGGCCGAGGGTCTTCAATGTGCGAGAGAATCCTGTCGGTCTGGGTCGTCCAGCGAGCCCACGTCCGCTTGTGTCCACCCCAGCCGGTCAATGAGGTACTCGCGCTGCCTGAGCCAGTAATAGCCTGTGGATGGATCCCACAGCTGGAACCAACTGCGAGGTCCGCCTGTCCCGGAGAGCACGTTCGCGCGCCGGATGGGAAGCGCCGTCTCTTCCTCGTTTGGATGCGCACAGGCTCCCGCATCTCGAGAGGGATGCGCGCCATTTCAAGCGCGTCGGCGAGCGACACGCCAAGCGTGTCGATGAGGCTTCTGACTGCGCGGAGGTATCGGTCAACCACGGTCACCATCCAATTTCCGTTGCCGTACCCGGGTTACGGTCCTGAAGCGACGTCCTGATCCGTTTCAGGGCGGCGCTCTCGCCGGCTGCCGATGCGGCATCATCAAGAGCACGACCGATGTGCCCGTTCCAGGAACGGCCGGACCGTGGCCGCTTCCGGACGGAGGAGGCGTCTGCGGACCGCCGGTGAGCCGAGAGGACCCATCTCCATAACCACCCGCCCCAGCCGCCACCGCTGGAGGCTCATTGCGGGGACCCGGTGGAGGCGGTAGCGGGCCGTCGGAGGGAGGCGAGTACACTTTGCGGGCCTGCTTTGCGAGCTGCTCTATATGAGGCTGCAGTTGGATCTTAAGGTCCGCAGGAAGGCTGACGCGTGCCTTCGCTACATTGAGGTCGAAAGCCGAGTCGAGATCAGGCCAGAAATCCAGGGCCACTCTTGCGTACTTCGTGTGCTCGTCGGAAGTCCGCATGTAGCACCATCCGCCACTCTGGATCATGCGGTCGCGCGGTAGATATAGAAGCCCTGCTGGGAGTCCCACTTCGGGAGCGGGCCGAGATCGAATGCCCTGAGCCAGGAATCGCTCCTTTGACGGCAAAATGTACGGGGTATACCCTACAAGTCCAGGCCCATCGTCGCCGTGAACTTCCAGCTGTTTGGGCGGGAGCTGGAGGGTGGCCTTCTCGTCGCGGGCGAACGGGTTCGATGCCTTGACCGGTGTGTCGTTAAGGGTTATGCGAGCTTCTTCCGGCGTTGCGCCTCGCCGGAAAGGACGGTGGAACACCATAGCGAGATGCTGGTCCAGTTCGTCGGCCAGCCTCAGAAGCCGTTGCGAGCCCAGTCGCCCCAAGGCACCTTGTAACCGAGCACACGGTCCATGAGTTCCCAGAGGACGACAGTGCCCGTGCCATCCTCGAGCGGCTCTACCAGGACGTCTCGCCGCTCGTCTGCGGGTATGTCGATGATCTCCCAGCGGTTAGTCTTCTCGACATGGGCCAGTCCCACTGGCGGACCTCTATCCGCTTCGCGGAGCGATCGACGCGGCTTGCGACCGTCAAACGCGAACACTGCGAGAGGGACGCCGTTTTTAGGCCAAGGCCAAACTTACCGAGTTCGTCGGCCTCGTAGTCGCGCTCAGTGCCGAATCGCATCGCTTCAGTGATCGTCGAGCCATTCATCCCCACACCGTTGTCGGCGATACGAAGCCATGAGTCCTCGCCGTTGAACCGCATCTCGACCGTGACGATGGTCGCGCGGGCGGCGATGCTGTTGTCGATCAGGTCCGCCACGGCGTGTCGGAAGTCGTAGCCTAAGTCGCGTAGCGATTTGATCAGACGTCTGGCGGAGGGAATTACCTCGATCGCCGCTGTCGTCATAAGACTCCTTTGTGCCTTGCGATTCCTATCTGTCAGCCGCTCGACTTACTAGTGTGGCCGCGCTTGAGTTGCGCATGTAGCCCAACACTCGAGACATGAAAGATGTGACGGGCGCTCCGCCTCGGCATTCCAGCTCTAATCGGGGCGCCCGAGCCGAGGATCAATGCCCGCCTGAATGCCTTCTCGCTGTGGCATGAGCTAAGACTCGGCGTACGGGGCTACCCACAATGAGGTCGTACAAGGCCCAGCACCGCGGAGATGCCGACAGATGCGGGAGACCACGACAGGCCACGGCTCCTTTCCATGCGAGCCTACGCCCAAAGCCTCTCGGTTCCTGATCCAAACGCATCAAGAGGACGACGCGGTGAGAATGGCTGCAATCAGTGAGCTATCGAGACGGGCGCCGTCGGAAAGCCGCCGATCCTAGCAGGAGCACTGATATCCATGATCTCAGAATCCTGGATCTTGCCGGGCAGCACGCGGTGCACGCGGCCTCGGCTCTCTAGAGGTAGGACACCACAGAGAGGTTCCGGGACGCTACACCCATCCCTTTGATCGCCAGCGCTTCAGCGCAGGGTCGAGGAAGTCCCGAAAAACTCGTCGAACGAGATGACATTCTCGGCGTCTCGATAAGCTGGAATCGCCTCGATCTTCTTCTTCGGAACCACAAGATAAACGCTCTGCTTCAACATCTCGGCGAGCTGGTTGGGACTGACGCGATCATCGATGGTGGCCAAGAAGAGCCTAAAATGCTTCCCCTCGGTGGTGATCTGGCGCCAACGCTCCCTTAGGGTCCGCTTTGCAGTCAGGATGATGCACTCGGAGGGGTTTTGCCGGAAGAGCGGTTCGCCAGGCATCAGGAAGTCGGGTTGACCGTTGATCACAACTTGTTCGTCGAACGGGTAATCCAACCGCCTGATCAAGCCCCGCAGGTTCGAATGATGTCTTGCCGGCCTTACTTCTCCGCGACGGCCCAGGTGCATGAAGAGCCGAGCCAAGTCATCCGCGACGCCGTCGGCGATATCCGCGACCTTCTCCCGAGCATACGGGCCCGGGCCGGCTAACCTTCCCAACCCCAGATCGCGGACCGTTTCAACAACCATCTTCTTTTCATCGACAAGGTACAAGCGATAGGTCTCCACCTCGATCGCTACGAGGACTTCATCGAAGCGCCGTTTCAGCTCATCGACTGAGTTGATCTTGAGGTCAGCCAAGACCTTCTCAGTCGCCGTTTTTATTAACACGGCTTGGGGAGAGATATACCGGCCGCTGATCTCAGCTAAGAAATCCGTCATCGAACGGCGCCGCCGCCCCCTCGCTGAACCACCAGACAGGCCCGAAGCTCCTTCCGCCACTCGAGTACGCGCGCTAGGGAAACCGCTACCTCGCCTCAAGAGAGCGTGCCGCTCGTCGTACCGTGAGACGACAGGTCGGCCAAGCAGCGCGACCGTAAGAGCAGTGCATTAAGAGCGGGCACCCCGCGCAATGTGGGCTCCTCTACAAATCGAGCGCGTGAAGTCCAAGAGTGCGTAGTTGTATCGCCGAGTGTTGGTTGCTGGCGTAGCAAACTCTGCAACCTCCTTGAAGAGTCGACTTCGCCGAATCCGAGGACCGGTCGGGAGACCAAGAAGCCGCCCGTAGAATTCCGACGATATTCGAATCGAAGGAGTACCCCTCGTCTGCCACCATGGAAGCTCACGTAAGCATTCGCGGCGTACGGTCCGATTCCGGGCAGTCCCTCGAGCTCCCCGGGCTCGCTAGGAATCTTGTTCTGGTCGGCGAGCTCTTGGCCCAGCCTTTTCAGGAACTTCGCGCGCCAAGGCAGTCCGAGAGGTTTAATGATCGTACGTATTGACGATTCAGTGGCGCGACCGAGATCTCGAGCTGCCGGAAACCTCTTCTTGAATTCCTGAAAGCTAGGGATAACTTGTTCAGCTCGGGTTCGCTGGAGAAGAACCTCTGCAATCAGGGCGTGAAACTGGTTTTTCTCGGAGCGCCAAGGATAATCGGCGACGTTGTGCTCGCCCCACGCCGTTAGGACGCGACGAGCGCGCTGGAGTGATCGGCGAAAAGGTTCGGCCCACTGATCTCGGGCAGGGCTTCGCCTCGTAGGCACCGGATCATCCTACTCGCAACCGCTTGCACGACCGGAACGACAACCGAGTTTCCGAACTGCTTATAGGCCTGCGTATCCGAGACCGGGATCTCAAAAGTGTCGGGAAACCCCATAAGCCGTGCACACTCGCGAGGGGTCAACCGTCGCGGATTCCTTCGGCGACCTCGATCCACCAAGATCTCACTGCCGTCCTTGAAATATCGAGCGGACAGCGTCCTGGTGATATCTCTGGCCCTACCAGCCCGAAGCCGAAACCATTGCCGGCCGCCTCGTGCTTGGCGGCGTACCGGCGAAGGTAGCGCCAAAGGTGGCCCGTCAGACGGTAGCGATCAGAGACCTCGACCTCCTTCTCGAGAATCTCACCCAACTTTGGTTCGGGACCTGAGAAGGTGCCGAATGTGAAGTCACGCGGCCGGTCAAACCCAACCATGAATACCCGCTCCCTATGCTCCGCGCCAAGTGCCTCGCGTCGATTACTTGTAGTGAACGTCGTAAGCAAGACCAACCGAACCAGGTAGCCGAAGAAGA
>CAVZDB010000003.1:0-173364 GCA_963773905.1 uncultured Acidobacteriota bacterium | reverse complement strand
TCCCCTGCTTGGTTCCGTTCATGCCTCGTGCGTTGTGCTCGCGATCACCACGGCCGCCGTTTCCGCTCGGGCTCAGTCTCCCGCCGCCGCGCTGCCCGACCCGTTCCACCTGCTCGAGCCCAAGGACTTCACCGCGCATCGCTCCTCGTCCAACAATCCGGACTGGAGCTCGAACGACGACAGCAAGCGTCCGATCCCGGGCGAGACCACCGTGCTCGCCGACCTCGCAAGGCCCCGGCGTCGTCACGCACCTCTGGATGACGATCGCCGACAACGAGTACGGCTGGCCGCGGCTGCTGCGGCTGCGCGTCTACTACGACGGCAGCGAGACGCCGAGCGTCGATGCGCCGCTCGGCGACTTCTTCGCCGTCGGCCACGGCGTCGAGAAGAAGGTCCGCTCGCTGATGGTCCGCGACAGCTCCGACGGCCGCGCCCGCAACTGCTACTGGCCGATGCCGTTTCGCAAGTCGTGCCGGATCACGGTCACCAACGAAGGCCGCCGCCGCGTCACGAACCTGTACTACCACGTCGATTGGGAGAAGCTCGCCGTCGCTCCCGGACGAACACGCCCTACTTCCACGCGCGCTACCGCCAGTCCCTGCCCGCGCCCGCCGACGGCAGCCCGTACGAATTCCTGAGCGTCGCCGGCAAGGGGCCATTACGTCGGCACCGTGCTCTCGGTCGTGCAGGCCGAGGCCGGCTGGTTCGGCGAGGGCGACGATTTCTTCTGGGTGGACGGCGAGAAGAAGCCGTCGATCGAAGGCACCGGCAGCGAGGACTACTTCAACGACGCCTGGGGCCTGCACGTCGACGACGGCCCGTACTACGGCGTGACCGTCGCCGAGGGCACCGGCCTCGGCTCGCGCATGACCGCCTATCGCTGGCACCTCGTCGACCCGATCCCGTTCACGAAATCGCTCAGCTTCGAGATCGAGCACAAGGGCTGGACGTTCAACGCCGACGGCGCGGTCAAGTCCGCCTTCGGCGAGCGCACCGACCTGATGTCCAGCGTCGCGTTCTGGTACCAGGAGGGAATCGCCCAGGACCAGCCGCCGGTGCCCTACGGCTCGGCGCGGCTGCCGCAGGGCAACGCGCGGCAGATCGAGGTCGAGAAAGTCGATCGCCGAGGTGAAGGCCGAGGGGGGCAAGGTCTCGATCGTCGCCGGAGCTGTTCTGGTCGAAGGACGTCATCCTCTTCGAGGCGGAAGGAAAGGCTCGAAGCTCGAGATCCCGTTCGACGTGCCCGAGGACGGCGACTACGAGATCTACACCGAGCTCGCGCCAGGCGTCGGACTACGGCGTCTACACCGTGCTGCTCGACGGCAAGCCTCCCGTCGGCGCCGCAGCTCGAGCACGAGCCGGGCGCCGACGTCCGCCCGCAGACCGCAGTTCGACGGCTACGCGCTCGAGACGTACGTCGGCGCTGGCTTACCAGGTCGGCTGGCCGCATCTGGCGAAGGGACGCCACACGCTGACCTACGTCTGCCTCGGCAAGAACGCGGCGTCCTCCGGCTACAACCTCGGCGTGGACGACATCGTGCTCGCGCGGACGGGACCCGACGGATGGGCCGCGGCGGCGAAGGTCCGCGAGCCGCGGGTGCCGGAGGGCGGCGTCGCGCAGCTCGCCGCGGCGCTCTCGGATCCCGACGCGACGACGCGAGGCCTCGCGGCGATGGCGCTTCGGGATCGGGGAGCAGCGGCGAAGCCCGCGCTTGCGGAGCTCGAGAGGGCGCTGCGGGATCCCGATCCCAACGTCCGACTGATGTCGTCGAACGCGCTCGGCGCGCTCGGCAAGGACGCGGCACCCGCGGTTCCCTCGCTGATCGCGGCGTGCTCCGTTCCGGACGAGCAGGTCCACGTCCTCCGGGCGTGCGCCTCGGCGCTCGGCGCCATCGGCCGCCCGGCGGCGGTCCCAGCGCTCCCGACTCTGAAGAAGCTGGCCGAGAACCCGCGGGTCCGCTGGGCGGCCGAGCGGGCGATCCGAAACCTCGAATGAGACGGCAACCTCCGCGTGAGGGGGCCGTATGATCCGGAAGGGCTATGGGACGGCACTCGCGGCGCCGGTTTCTCCGCGATGCGGCCACGGCGGCTTCAGTGGCTGCGGTCGCTCCCGGCATCCTCGCGAGGCCCGCATCCCCCGGACCGGAGACACCGCATCAAATGGAGGCGATGGAGGCCGCGCTCGAGCGGCTCGCGCGAACCGGCCCCGAGTACCACGGCCGGCTCGCGAACCACGGACCCATGGCTTCCGAGGCACTCGTCTTCATGGACCGTCCCGATGCGGTCCTGCCCTGGGTCGATTACTACCGCAAGCGCCTCAACGAGCATCCGTCCGGTAGCCGGCTGATCGCGACGGCGGACTGGCGTGAGGCGCTGGGCCAGGGCGACCGCGTCGGCGACTGGATCGTCTTCTTCGACCGGCGGCTCGACGAGCAGCCCTGGAAGACGGTGCTCGTCGAGTGGGTTCCGCGTCTCTCGCCGGGCATCATCGCGGCGGCGTTTCACGGCGTCATCCGCACTGCGCACGCCGTGCGCAGCCTCGACGCGGTCGAGACACCGGCGCGCCGGCGCGAGCTCGCCGAGGGTCTGGCGTACTGGGCGGCGACGTACAACGCTCTCCCGGAGTCGAGGCCACGCGCGGCTGGACACAAGACGCCGGCGCAGGCGATCGCCGACGTGCAGGCCGTGCCCGCCGAGAGGCGCCAGTCGTACGGCAACATCGTCGACCGCCTCCAGCCGCTGGACACGTTCGCGCCGTTCGCCGGTGTGGCGGACTGCGTCGACGCGGCCGGCGACTCCTCGGCGTTCGTCTCGAACCTCACGGAGACGTTCGCGCACGCGTACCTCGTCAACATCCCCAGGGGCGGCAGCGTCATCACCTACCTGCACGGCGTGACCGGCCCGAGCGCGATGCGGCTGCTGATTCCGCACCTCGACGCCCCGGCGCGCGCCGAGATGCTCCGCTACGGCTGGCAGGGCGCGGCGGGCTCTACGCGGCGAGCGGGGGAGCGCTCGGGCGCCGCGGCGTCGCTCGAGGCGACGGGCAGCTTCGACGACCTGATCGACCGCGCCATCGCGACGCGCGACGAGCACGCGATCAAGTTCACCGAGGCGTGCCGCGCGAGAACGCCCTGAATCCCAAGCCGGGGTACCGCCTTCGCGGCGGCGAGCGATGCGGTCACGCGGTTGGGTTAGCGCTCGCTCCTCTCGCCCCTAGAGATCGCCGCGGTTCATGTCGACGACCGAGCCATCCTTGGTGGTGTCGTCGATCTCGACCGCCGCGCCCGCGATCGTCGCATCGCCCGAGACCACGGTCGCGGTCACCAGGATCGTGTCCTCCCCGGCCGGGATGCTCAGGCGATGCAAGACGTCGGACACGCTGGCCGTGTGGCCGGCGTCGATCGTCAGATCCACGCTCGTGCCGATCGGCTGCCCGGTGGAATTGGCGTAGGCCTGGAATGGACCGTGACACTTCCGGAGGTTCCGGCGCCCGCAGGGGTCAGGCCCGTGTTGTTGATGAACATGTTGGCGTAGAGCCGCGGTCCCGCAGTCTGAGCTCTGGAGTCGCGGAAGGCGGCGATCGCGGTCTGCGGCTCGCCGGTGGCGATCACGTGGCCCTTCAGTGCCTGTCCGATCGTTCCACCTCCGAAGGAGTTGTAGAAACGCACCGTGACCGAAGCCTGTGCGGGCTTCGTGAATCCGTTGAAGACGAAGAGAACAGAACCGATGAAACCATCCGTCCCGATCGAAGAGGGCAAGATCCCCGCCTGACCGAGAGCGTCGATGAAGTCGTCGAAGTGCGCATTCGAGCGGTGCCGCATGAGGCCCCCCGAGCCCTGCGCTCCGAGCGAGCCGTTCGAGGAGATGCTCCCGACTCGAGAGATCGACGTGCCCGTCGTGAGGTCCGAGCCATCCAGGTAGAAATCAACCTGGGCGTCGCTAGTCGAGTTGTTGGTGACGTCGAGCGTCGAGATGTAGAGGGTGTCCCCGGCGCCGGTCAGGCGGCCGACGAGCGGGACGTTGATACCGAGGCCCGCCGCCACGGCCTCGACCGAAGCGATTCCGGCCTCGTCTTGCGAGTCGGCGTCGGGTTGTGCGGCGGCTGACAGGGGTAGAGTCAGCCACAGCGCGGCGAGCAGTGTGACGCTCTTCCGTTTCCAGTTCATAGCTCCTCCTTGTTGCTGAAATTCACGGCCGTCCGGAGACGATCGACCTTGGCGTCGTCGCAACCACGGGCGTCACGTGTCCTCGGATCGAAATGCTCGGCGGCGTCGGGGTTGGACCGGATGGGGTCGGCGTGGATGTCGGTGTTGGTGTTGGTGCGGTTCCGCTCAGGCTGACGCGTCCGATCTTGTGCGCGGCCGAGTCGCAGAACCAGATGTTGCCGTCCGGGCCGGCGGTGATTCCCCGCGGCGTGAACTGGGCCGACACCGCGATCTCCGTTACGGCGCCGGAGGTCGTGATCCGCCCGATCTTGCCGTTTGCCGAGTACCAGAGCGCGCCGTCTGGTCCCCGCGCGATCCGACACTGGGTCGAGGCGCTGGCCGCGTTGAATTGCGTGATGACGCCGGCGGTCGTGATGCGTCCGACCTTGCCGGTGCCTGTGAACCAGAGTGCCCCGTCGGGGCCCGAGGCGAGACTGGTGCCGACGGCGCTTTCGCCGCCGGGGACCGGGAACTCCGTGATGCACAGCGACGGATTGGCGACGCAACCTCCCAAATTCGTGAGGTCGATCCGCGCGATCCGGCCGGTATGGTCCACGTTGCTGTTGTAGTGATCGAGCTCGATGAACCAGATGTTGCCGTCGGCTCCTGCCGTTACTGCGTAGGTCGTCGTGACGTTTTCCACCGTGGGGTACTGGACCGTCGTGTTCGTCGGATCGGACGGCGAAAACCGCCCGAGGCCGGTACGCATGGCGAGCCAGAGGTTCCCATCCGGCCCGGCGGTGATGTCGTTTCCCCCGGGACGGTCGGGAACAGAGTCCCGACGCCCGACGTCGTGATCCGGCCGACGCCGGAGGGAAAGCCCCCAGAGACGATGGAAGCAAACCAGAACGCCCCGTCCGGCCCGGCGGCAATGGAGATGGCGTCGGACGCCGGGAACTCCGTCGCGGCGCCGGCCGGTGTGATCCGGCCGATGTTGCCGCCGAGGGACCCGGCGAACCACAGATTGCTGTCCGGTCCGGCCGCGATGCCGTATGGCTGACCTGTCGGGTTCGGGATCGGAAACTCTGTGATCGACTGCGCGCCGGCGAAGGCGGCGAGGCCCATGAGAAGAAGAGTCGCACGGGCCGGGCCGCCCTTGCCCAGTCCACTGCGCCTGCCTGCCGTTCGCCTCATGGGTCGCCTCCTCTCGGAGCATGGCCGCTCCACTACTCAGTGAAGAGAAGAGAGCGGGGCCGTTTTTCCCAGGAGCCGAAGGAATAGACTCGCATTCCAAGCCGAGCTCGATGCACCGCGCGATCATCTTGGGCTTTCTCGCCTCGGGTCTCGTTGGCGCGGCTTTCGCCGCGGGCGCCGACTCGTCGACGCTTCAGGCCGGCCAGGCCGTCGAGCGCCAGCTCTCGGGCCATCAAGCGCACACCTACGCTGTCTCGCTGAATCGTGGCCAGTTCTTGAGCGTCGCCGTCGAGCAGCGCCTGATCGACGTGGTGGTCACTTCGCTCGATCCCGATGGCCGGGAGATTCTGGAGATCGACCGTCCGAACGGCTCGCGTGGCGTCGAGACCCTCTCGGTAATCGCCGGCAAGGCTGGCACGTACGGGATTCGCGTGCATCCGCTCTATGAAGACCCGGCCATCGGCAGCTACGCGATTCGAATCGTGGCCTTGCGGCCCGCCACGTCCGACGATCGAGATCGGGTCGCTGCGGAGCGGGCCATCGCGACGGGTCCGCGTCTGGAGAGGGAGGGACACCGGCGCGAGGCGCTGGCTCTCTACACGGACGCCGTCAACCGTTTCGCGAGGATCGGCGACAGTCGCGAGCAGTCCGTCGCGCTGTTTCTCTCGGCGATCGGGCACGCGGCCGTCGGAGAAGTCTCCGACGCCGCCGAGCTCTACCAGCGAGCTCTCGACGCCGCGAAGGCGGCTTCGGATCCGCAGATGGAGGCCCGAGTCCTGTGCCGGTGGGGGCTATTCGCCGCGAATACCGGCCGCCCCGCCGAGGGGCTCGACATGCTCGAGTCCGGCCTCGTTCGGGCGCGCGGGCTCGGCGACCGTGAGACCGAGATCGAGGGACTCAACGGCGCAGGTTATGTCGCCTACTTGCTCGGCCGGTATCAGACGGCCCTCGAGCGCTATCAGCGCTCACTGCCGCTCGCACGCGAGGCCAGACTCCCGACCTACGAGGCGTGGGCCCACTTCGGCTTCGGCTTCACGTACTGGGCGTTGAACGAACCGGAGAAGTCCATCCGTTCCTACGCGGAAGCGCTCGCGATCTGGAGAGGCCTGAAGAATCCGGCGGGCGAGGCCGTCACGCTGCAGGGTCTTTCCCTCACGTATTGGTCCGTGGGGGCCGCGCAGAAGGCTTATGACGCGGTCGTCCAGACACTCCCTGTCGTGCGGGCGCTCCACGACCGCCCCGGCGAAGCCCTGGCGCTGTGCAATCTGGGTCTGGCGGAGGCGGCGCTGGGCAAGCCGGCCGCCGGCCGGGACCATTTCCGAGAGGCCTACGACATCTGGACCCGCACGGGCGATCCGCGGCGCGCCTGGGCCATCTGCGGCGTTGCCCAGACGCTCGAATCTCTCGGCGAGCACGAATCGGCGGCGGCGGTGTGGAACGAGGCGCTCTCCGTGTCGAGGGCCCTGGGAAATCGCACGGTCGAGGCCGGCGCCCTCTCGAGTCTCGCGCGCTCGGAGCTGGCTCGCCAGGATCTCGCCTCCGCGCGCCGGCATGCCGAGGAGGCGCTCGTCCTGGTCGAAGCCATCCGCGGAGAGGTCTCGAGCGAGGCACTGCGCAACTCGTTCCTCGCGGCGAAGCAGGATTCGTACGCCGTCCTCGTCGATGTCCTGCTCGCGCTCGATCAACAGCAGCCGGGAGCGGATTACGCATCCCTCGCCTTCGCGGCGAGCGAGCGAGGCCGGATGCGCGGCCTCCTCGAAGCGATCTCGGAGGCACACTTGGACCTGGCCGCGGAGCTCCCGGCCGAGCTGCGGCGACGCGAACAAGAGCTGGAACAGCGGATCCGAGACCTTCGCCAGGAGTCCGGCCGGGATCATGCCGTGGGGGGCGACGACGAGCGGCTGTCCGAGGCCGAAGAAGAGTGGGATCGTCTGGTCGCGGAGATGCGATTGCGGACTCCACGGTACGCCTCGCTCGTGTATCCACAGCCGGCGTCGGCCGAGCGGACGGCCGCCTTGCTCGACGCGACATCGGCGCTCGTCTCCTACGCGATCAGCGGCGATCGCATCGTGGTCTTCCTTCTGGAGAAGAAAGGCCTGAGGGCGTTGCGACTACCGGGCTCTCCCGCCGACCTGACGGAGCGCGTCGAGAACTACGTGGGCCTGATGGCGAGGGGCACCGATGGCTCGCGGGAGCTGGGGCGCCGGCTGTATGGGGATCTGGTCGAGCCGTGGCGGAAGCTTCTGGATCCGAACACGCGCCGGGTGGTCATCGTGCCCGACGGAGCCTTGAATTCCCTTCCGTTCGAGAGTCTCCCGACTCCGAATCGTCAGGCTTACCTGGCGCAGGAGCTCACGATTTCCTACGCGCCCTCCGCGACGGTCCTCACCGCGGTAGCCGCCGACTCCCGAGCATCCGGGGCCGGGCACGGCGCCACCGCACTTCTCGTCCTGGCGGATCCGACGGTCCCCCGTGCCCTCGTACGATCCCGGGGTGAAGTCGACGGCGGGTATTACGAGACATCGCCCCTCGCCTCTGCGGCGGCCGAGGCTCGGGCGGTGTTCCGATACGGAGGCCCCGGCAGCGAGCTGAAGACCGGTCCCGAGGCGAGCGAGCGATTCGTTCGGTCCGCCTCCCTGGAGCCATTCGGCGTGATTCACTTTGCGACCCACGCGCTCCTGGACCACCGGGTTCCGTCCCGATCGGCGTTGCTTCTGGCCGAATCCGTCGATGAGAAGGGGAGCTCCGACGACGGGCTCCTGCCGGCTCGAGAGATCTACCGGCTGAGGCTTTCGAGCGAACTCGTCGTACTTTCCGCCTGCCAGACCGCGCGGGGCCGGATCCTCCCGGGAGAAGGCGTTCAGGGGCTGGCGCAAGCGTTCTTTCACGCTGGCGCACGATCCGTGGTGGCGAGCCTGTGGGACGTCAGCGACCGCCGGACTGCCGACCTGATGTCCCGATTCTATGGACACCTGGCGGATGGAGAATCGAAGGCGCTCGCGCTTCAGTCGGCGAAGCTGGACCTGCTGCGCCACGATCCGCGTCTCGCGCCGCGCTACTGGGCTCCGTTCGTCTTGATCGGGGAGCCCAACGGGAAGGTGCCGCTCAAGAGGGCAAGCGCGGCGCGGCGCTGGGAGATCGCCGCCGTCGGCATGGGAATCGTCGCCGCGCTCTGGACGCTGTCGAGGCGGCGATCAGAACGCGGCGTCAGGGACGCAGCGTGAAGGTGAAGGGCCCGAGACGCTGCTTCTCGAGCGGCATCTGGACCTCCACGGTCCAGAAGTAGCTCTGGCCCGCGCGGAGGCGCGAGCGCACCGATTCGGGCACCGCGAGCTGCTGGAGGTCCCCGGCATTCGCCTCCCAGAGCGCGTCTCCGGCGGAGGTGAAGAGCCGGACGCGGAAACCCTCGGACCCGGGCTGCGCGGGCCACCGAAGGATTGCGGGAGGCTCGCCGAGTCTCGTGCCGTCCCCCGGAACGACCGCTCCGGGGGTGCCCCGCACGCCCCGGAGAGCGTCCTCGGGTCGGACGGAGCGGACGATCAGGACTCCGGCGGCGGCCGCGATCGCGATCCCCGCGGCGGTTATCCAGGGCAGGAGCGCTCGAGTGCGGGACTGCTGACCCAGCGCCTGCGCATGTGTCCGCGCCAGGATCTGGTACTGCTCGGAGCACCGCCGGCACGCGACCACGTGATCGGCCAGGCGCTCGCGCTCCGGGCCGGAGAGGTCTCCGACGGCGAGCTCGGTCAACCGATCCGCCTCCGGGCACCGCTCCGAACCCGGACTCTGGAGATCCCGGTATGCGCGCCTCAGCAGGTCGTCGTCAGGCGCGTTTGGCGGCGGTCCGATGGTCTTCTCCTCTCATCCGTTCCTTGAGCGTCTCGATTCCCCGATAGATCCTGTGCCTCGCGACGGACTCGCTCCACCCGAACAGCGACGCGACCTCTTTATGGCTGAATCCCGCCAGATGCGCGCGGATCGCGCGCGATTGCTCCTCCGGAAGGAGCTCCAGGACCTCGCCGAGCAGCCGGGCCCGCTCCGCGGGCAGCAGGTCGGCGAAGGGAGAGGCACCGCCGCCACTGGGCGTCGCCTCCTCCTCGATCGCCACCGCGGCCGGCGCGTGCTTGCGGACGACGGCCAGCGCGGTCGTGAGAGCCACCTTGTAGACGTAGGAGGCGGGATGCTCGATTTCTTTCCCACTGCCCAGCCGATTCCAGAGGGCGACGTAGACCTCCTGCTGGATGTCCGGCACGAGCGAGCCGTACCGGCGGGCGCAGACGCGCCGGATCGCGCTCGCCACCAGACGGGAGTGCCGGCTGACGAGGGATTCGAACTCGTCGAGACGGGAGGGCACGCCGCAATCTTAGTCTTCGGCGGACCGGCTACTTCAGCCCCGTCGCGAGGTAAAGGTCCTCCAGCAAGCGCCGGTAGGAGTACACGTAGGACGACTCGTCGGGCGCCATCACGATCGGGCCGACCTGCTCCACTCCCGAGGGATCCGGAGGCCGCAGCTCCTTCCAGAGCGTGCGCTGGCCCGTCTTGAAGTCCACGATCTCGACGCGCAGTGGGGGAGCCGATGGCCGGTAGACCAGAATTCCCTTCCCGTCGGAGCTCCAACGCAGGACGATGTCGTTGGGCTCGATCCCGGCGACGGGGTGCGGCTCGCCCGGCTCGACCGGGTAGATCGCGATCCGCCGGTCCGGTCCCGTGGCGGTGAACGACTTCCCATCGGGGGCGATGCCCGGGAAGATGAAGTTGACTCCCTCCGGAGTGATGGGCCGCGGCTTGGCGCCCGACACGTCGTTGAGGTAGATGCGGTAGCCGTGGCCCGGCTCGTTGCAGGAGGCGAGGAATCGGCGCCCATCGGGAAGCCACCCGCCGGACTGGCAGGACAAGCCCGTCTTCGGCAGGACCTTCGGCTCTCCCGCGCCGGCGGGCAATAGCTCGAACTGGGTCCCCTCGACGTCGGGCGTGGCGAGAATCCACTGTCCGTCCGGGGAGTACGCGACCGCTCCGCCCGTTCCCAATTTGACGGCTGGCGAACCGTCGAGCTTGCGGAGATACACGGCCGGCGGCTCGACGTTCTGCTCGGTGAAGAGCAGGGTCTTTCCGTCGGGGCTGATGTCGGACGGAAACGACCAGTTGAGCCACGTCAGATTGCGTTCTTCCTTCTCGCCCTTCGCGAGCCCCACGATCTCGCGGCGCGACGAGCCGAGGGACGTGAGGACGCGGCCGTCCCGAGCGATGTCCGCGACGTCCCCTCCCGGTGTGAGCCAGACGCGCCGGCTCTTTCCCGAGAGCCGCGTCGCCATGATGCCGGTCCGGTCTCCCGACCAGACCTCGTCGCCTCGCGACGACCATGCGATCCGCCCGTTGGAGTACGGACCCGTCAGGATCACCTTGCCGGCGAGGTCGACGACTTTGACGTTGCCGTTGCTGTCGCCCTTCTGGGGATGATCGACGAAGGCGACGAGCCGGCCGTCCGGCGAGACGCGGACGTGGTTGACCCAGCCGGCGTTGTCGTAGACGACCTTCCCGATCGGGTACTCGACGCGGCCCCGGTTTCCGACCTCTCGCGTGATCGCGAGGCTCGCGCCGTCCGGCGACCAGTCGGCGTCCTCCACGTTCTCGAGGAGCTCCCGAGGCGCGCCGCCGGCCAGCGGCACGCGCGCCAGGGTTCCGACCGTCTCGAACCCGAAGATGGAGTGTCGGCCCAGCGAGAGCGCGAGCTCTCCGGTCGACGAGATCGCGAGCACGTCGCCGCTCGGCAGGCCGAGTGAGCGCGACTCGGAGCTGTCGGCCCGCGTCGAGAAGATCTCGACCGGTCGTCCGTCCCAGCCGGCGCCGTAGACGATCGTCTGGCCGTCGGGAGCGAATCGCGCGGACCAGATCGACCCGCGCGCGAAGGTCAGGCGCTTGAGGTCGGCCGGCGGACCCTTCGGCGACGTGACGACGCTGCGCAGGAGAAAGCCCGCCGCGAGACCGACGACGAGCGTCGCGATCGCAGGGAGCGCCCAGCCGCGGCGGCGCGCCTTGGCGGGCTCCGCGGCCTCCGAGCGCGCCGGAGGCCGAGGTCTCCGTCAGGTGATCGCGCAGGCTCTTCAGATCCCGCGCGAGATCCTTCGTCGACGCGTAGCGCTCCTCGGGGTCCTTGGCGAGACACCTCTCCACGATCCAGCGCACGGGCGCAGGCGCCTTCGGCGCCAGCTGCGACAGCGGCTGCGGCTCCTCGCGGATGACCGCGACCAGGGTCTCGGCGCCGGTCTTCCTCTGAAACGCCTTCTGACCCGCCGCCATCTCGTAGAGGATCGCGCCCAGCGTGAACTGATCCGAGCGGAAGTCCACCGCCTGGCCGCTCGCCTGCTCTGGGCGACATGTAGCCGGCGGTCCCCAGGACCGTGCCCGGCTGCGTCGGCTGTGCGATCGCGGTCGGCATCACCGAGGCGACCTGCGAGACCGGCTCGGTCAGCTTGGCCAGGCCGAAGTCCAGGATCTTCACGAATCCGTCCTTCGACACCATGATGTTCTCGGGCTTCAGGTCGCGGTGCACGATGCCGGCGGAGTGCGCCTTGGCCAGTCCCTCGGCGGTCTGCACGGCGACGTCGAGGAGCTTGCGCGTCGGCAGCGGCTCGCCCGAAACGAGCAGCTCGCGCAGGGTCTTTCCCTCGACCAGCTCCATGGCGATGTAGATCGTGCCGCCGGCCTCGCCGATGTCGTAGATCGTCAGGATGTTCGGGTGGTTGAGGCCCGACGCCGAGCGGGCCTCCTGCTCGAAGCGCGCGCGGCGGTCCGGATCCGACGCCATCGCGGAGGGGAGGACCTTGATCGCGACCTCGCGCGACAGCCGTGCGTCCCGCGCGCGGTACACCTCGCCCATCCCGCCCGCGCCGAGCGGCGCGAGGATCTCGTAGGCCCCGAGTCGCGATCCGGCTGTCAGAGTCATCGCGGGCTACTTTAGACCGGTCACGAGGAAGAGATCGTCGAGCAGTCTCCGGTACGAGTAGACATACGCCTTACCGTCCGGCGTGACGCGCGCCGGACTGACGGCGAAGACCCCGGCAGGATCCGGCGGCCGAAACTCCTTCCACGGCGTACGGCGGCCGGACTCGACGTCGACGAGCTCGATTCGGGTGGGGATCTCCTGCGATTTGAGCATGTAGAGCGAGTGGCTGTCGGCGCTCCAGCCCAGCGGCTGATCTTCCCCGCCCACGCCCGGAACCGCTTTGAGCGCCTTCCCGTCGATCGGGAAAATCGCCGTCTCGAGGCCGAGCCCGCCCGCGATCACCCACTTCCCATCCGGGGACACGGCGCTATAGGGAGAGGCGCCCAACCCGTCGGGCGAGATGGCGCGGGGCTTTCCGTCGGGCAGGTCCTGCACGTAGAGCCGGTCACGATGCCCCGGCTCGCTGCCCGAGATGAGGATGCGGCGCCCGTCCGGGAACCAGCTCGCGGTCTGCAACGCAATGTCGAACTTCGGGAGGTTCCGCGGCTCGCCGGCTCCGGTCGGCAGCAGCGCCAGCTCACCGGCGCCGAGCTTGCGTGTGATCAAGATCCAGCGGCCGTCGGGCGAGATGCCGAAGGATCGTCCCTCGCCGATCCGGACCGCGGGGGAGCCATCGAGCGGCCGCAGGTAGATTCCGTTGGGGGCGAGCTGCTGCTCGTCGAACAGGACGAGCTTGCCGTCGTCGGAGATGTCCGACGGGAACGACCAGTTCAGCCACGTGAGGTTGCGCTCCTCGCTCGCACCGGGTCCGCGTCCCACGATCTCCCGTCGCGAGCGTCTCGATTGGAACAGGAAGCGTCCGTCGGGGGACGCGTCCTGGAGGGCGCCGGACTGGATGGGGTAGGGCCAGACGACCCGCGTCTTTCCGGAGAGCGACGTCAACGCCAGCGGCTGGCTCGACCAGACTCCCTGGCCACCCGAGGCCCAGGCGATCCCGAAACTGGCGCTGAGCCCCGAGGGTCCCTCGAGCTTGAGCTTGCCCGCCGCATCGATCACCTTGACGACCCCGTTGCTGTCGCCGAGCTCGGGGTGGTCAATGAAGGCCACGTAGCGGCCATCCGGCGAGACCCGGACGCAGCTGACCCAGCCGGGCGGTTCGTACAGGACCTTCCCGATCGGGTATTCGAGGCGCCGCCGTGCTCCGATGCCTCGGGCCACGGCGAGCTCCTTGCCATCGGGCGACCAGTCGGCGTCCTCGACGTCCTCGAGGATCGGCCGGGGCGTACCGCCGCCGAGCGAGACGCGCGCGAGAGTGCCCGTCGACTCGAATCCGATCGTGTAGTGCCGGCCGAGCGAGATCGCCATCTCGCCCGTGGAGGAGATCGACAGGATGTCGGCCGGCGGTAGACCGAGGGGCCGCGATTCGGTGCTGTCGGTCCGCGTCGAGAAGAGCTCGACCGGTCGTCCGTCCCAGGCGGCGCCGTAGACGATCGTCTGGCCATCCGGCGCGAATCGCGCGGTAAGGATCGTTCCGCGCTGGAAGGTGAGCTGCCTGAACTCCACGGGAGGCGCGGCCTTGCCGCCGAGGCCACTGCGAATCCAGAGGCCCGCAGCGAGGCCCGCGGCGAGCGCGAGGGCCGCCGGAAGGATCCAGCCGCGCCGGCGCGCCTTCGCCGGCTCGGCGGCCTCGAGCGCGCCGGAGGCGCTCGTTTCCGTGAGGTGGTCGCGCAGGTTGCGGAGGTCGCGGGCGAGGTCCTTCGTGGAGGCGTAGCGCTCCTCGGGGTCCTTGGCGAGGCAGCGCTCCACGATCCAGCGCACCGGCGCGGGGGCCTTGGGCGCGAGCTGCGACAGGGGCTGCGGATCCTCGCGAATGATCGCGACCAGCGTCTCCGCCCCCGTCTTCCTCTGGAACGCCTTCTCTCCCGCCGCCATCTCGTAGAGGATCGCGCCCAGCGTGAATTGATCCGAGCGGAAGTCCACGGGCTGTCCGCTCGCCTGCTCGGGCGACATGTAGCCGGCCGTGCCCATGACCGTGCCCGGCTGCGTCGGGGCGGCGATCGCGGTGGGGAGGACTGAGGCCGCCTGCGCGACGGGCTCGGTCAGCTTGGCCAGGCCGAAGTCGAGGATCTTGACGAAACCGTCCCGCGAGATCATCAGGTTCTCGGGCTTCAGGTCCCGATGGACGATGCCGGCGGCATGGGCCTTGGCGAGCCCGTCCGCCGTCTGCACTCCGATGTCCAGGAGCTTCCGCGTCGGCAGCGGCTCGCCCGCAGCGACCACCTCGCGCAGCGTCTTGCCCTCGACGAGCTCCATCGCGATGTAGATCGTGCCCTCGGCTTCCCCGATGTCGTAGATCGTCAGGATGTTGGGGTGGTTGAGCGCGGAAGCCGAACGCGCCTCCTGCTCGAAGCGCGCGCGGCGATCGGGATCCGACGCCGTGGCCGCGGGCAACACCTTGATCGCGACCTCGCGCGACAGCCGTGCGTCCCGCGCGCGGTAGACCTCGCCCATGCCGCCCGCGCCGAGCGGCGCGAGGATCTCGTAGGAGCCGAGTTTCGAACCCGCTTGCAAGGTCACAGTCAATTCTCAGGGAGAGGTTTCAAGCGCGACTTCCCCTCGCTCGTAAGTTGGCCCGCGTAGCGGCCCGCCAGAGGTCCGAGTCGCCGGATTCTATTCTCCCCAGGGGGGCCGTGCCCCCGGGACCCGAGAGGCGCGCGTGCGGGCCTGAATCCCGCATAATGCGCATTCCCATGGACGCGCCCCAAACGCCGAACGGCCAGAACCAGAGCGATCGCGCCGAGGCTCTCCAGGAGGTCCTCGCCGAGCGGATCCTCGTGCTCGACGGGGCCACGGGGACGTGGCTCCAGGGCCAACCGCTGACGGCCGAGGACTTCGGCGGGGCGGATCTCGAGGGGTGCAACGAGAACCTGGTCCTGACGCGGCCCGACGTGATCCGGCGGATGCACGAGGAGTACCTCGAGGCGGGCGCCGACATGGTGGAAACGGACACCTTCGGCGGGACGCCGCTGGTGCTGGCGGAGTACGGCCTCGCCGACAGGGCCGTCGAGATCAACCGCCGCGCGGCCGAGCTCGCCCGCGAGGCGGCCGCGAAGTTCTCGACCTCGGGGCGGCCGCGCTTCGTGGCGGGCTCGATGGGGCCCACCACCAAGGCCATGACGGTGACCGGCGGCGTGACCTTCGACGAGATGATCGTCCACTACCGGACGCAGGCCCTCGGCCTCCTGACCGGCGGCTCCGACGTGCTGCTGCTCGAAACCACGCAGGACACGCGCAATCTCAAGGCCGGGCTCATCGGCGTCGAGCAGGCCTTCGCGGAGACGGGCTGGCGCGTGCCGATCATGGTGTCCGCCACGATCGAGCCCATGGGCACGATGCTCGCGGGCCAGGCCGTGGACGCGTTCTACGCGTCCGTCATGCACGCGCCGCTGCTCTCGATCGGCATCAACTGCGCGACCGGGCCCGAGTTCATGACCGACCACATCCGCAGTCTGGCGGCGCTGGCGAAGACGCTGACCTCGTGCTACCCGAACGCGGGCCTGCCGGACTCCGACGGGAAGTACTCGGAGACGCCCGAGTCGATCTCGCGGGAGCTGTCCCGCTTCATGCGCGAGGGCTGGGTCAACATCGTCGGCGGCTGCTGCGGGACGACGCCCGCGCACATCCGCAGGCTCGCCGAGGCGGCGGAGGGCTTCAGGCCGCGGCGCGTGCCGATCCACAACAAGACGCTGATGTCGGGCATCGAGTCCCTCGAGGTCGACGTGGACAACCGTCCCGTGATCGTGGGCGAGCGGACCAACGTCCTCGGCAGCCGGAAGTTCAAGCGCCTCATCGCCGAGGGGAAGTTCGAGACCGCCGCGGAGATCGGGCGCGCCCAGGTCAAGAACGGCGCGCAGATCATCGACGTCTGCCTCCAGGATCCGGACCGCGACGAGGTGGCCGACGTCAACGCGTTCCTCGAGCGCGTCACGAAGATGGTCAAGGTTCCGCTGATGCTCGACTCGACCGACGCGAAGGTCCTGGAGCTGGGCCTCAAGTGGAGCCTCGGGAAATCGATCCTGAACTCGATCAACCTCGAGGACGGAGAGGAGCGTTTCCGGACCGTTCTCCCGCTGGCGCAGCGCTACGGCGCCGCTCTGGTCGTCGGCACGATCGACGAGGACCCCGAGCACGGCATGGCGGTGACGCGGGAGAGGAAGCTCGAGGTCGCGCGCCGCAGCTACACGCTGCTGACCGAGAAGTACGGCTTCCCTGCGGAGGACATCCTCTTCGACCCGCTGGTCTTTCCGTGCGGGACCGGCGACGCCAAGTACGTCGGCAGCGCCGTCGAGACGATCGAGGGCATCCGTCTCATCAAGGCGCAGTTCCCCGAGGCCAAGACGATCCTGGGCATCTCGAACGTCAGCTTCGGCCTGCCCGAGGCCGGGCGCGAGGTGCTCAACTCGGTCTTCCTCTACCATTGCGTCAAGGCCGGCCTCGACATGGCCATCGTGAACTCCGAGAAGGTCATGCGGTATCCCTCGATCCCCGACGAGGAAAAGAGGCTTGCCGAGGACCTGCTCTACAACCGCGGCGAGGACCCCATCGCCGCGTTCGCGAATCACTTCAAGGCCAAGGGCGCGGCCCCGAAGGCGCCGAAGGCGCGGGCGGGGACTCCGCTCGAACGGCTGCCGCGGTACATCCTCGAGGGCTCCAAGGAGGGCCTCGTCGAGGACCTCGAGGCCGTGCGCGGCGGCGGGACGGGCATGGCCCCCCTCGACATCATCAACGGCCCGCTCATGGACGGGATGCGCGAGGTCGGCCGGCTCTTCAACGCGAACGAGCTCATCGTCGCCGAGGTGCTGCAGTCCGCCGAGGCGATGAAGGCGGCGGTCAGCCATCTCGAGAAGTTCATGGAGAAGGCGGGCGGCTCGCGCAAGGGCAAGGTGCTTCTCGCCACCGTCAAGGGCGACGTGCACGACATCGGGAAGAACCTCGTCGAGATCATCCTCTCCAACAACGGCTACGAGGTCGTCAACCTCGGCATCAAGGTCCCGCCCGAGAGACTGATCGCCGCACACGGCGAGCACGCCCCCGACCTGATCGGCCTCTCGGGCCTGCTGGTCAAGAGCGCGCAGCAGATGGTGACGACGGCGCAGGACCTGACGTCCGCGGGCGTGCGGGTTCCGATGCTGGTGGGCGGCGCGGCGCTCTCGCAGAAGTTCGCGGACCATCGGATCGCCCCGGCCTACGGCGGCCTCATCGCGTACGCCGAGGACGCGATGCGGGGCCTCGCCCTGGCGGACCGGATTCTCTCCGGCGAGCCGGCGCGGGAGGCGCTGGCGGCCGAGAGCGCGAAGAGGCGCGAGGCCATCGCGGCGACGCGGTCCGAAGAGGAGATCCCGCTGTCGGCGCCGGCCGTTCGGAGCACGGAGGTCGCGGTCGTGGAGCCGCTCTCCGCGCCGGACCTCCAGGAGCACGTCCTCGGCGAACTGCCCCTGTCGGAGGTCTGGCAGTACCTCAACCCGCACATGCTCTACGCGAAACATCTGGGGCTGCGCGGCAGCTACCGCAAGCTCAAGGAGGCCGGCGACCCCAAGCTCGCGGAGCTCGAGAAGGTCATCGAGAAGATCCAGGCCTCCGGCTGGATCCGGGCGCGCGCGATGTACCGTTTCTTCCCGGCGGACTCGGAGGGGAACACCTTGCACGTTCACCTTCCGGGAGGGGGCCAGGCGTGCTTCACCTTCCCGCGCCAGGTCGCCGGGGAGCGGCTCTGTCTCTCCGACTTCGTCCATCCGGTCACGGGGACCGCGCCGCGCGATTCGATCGCGTTGTTCCTCACGACGGCGGGTGAGGGCGTGCGCTCGCGGGCGGAGGAGCTCAAGAGCTCGGGCGAGTACCTGCTGTGCCACGCGCTCCAGGCGCTCGCGGTCGAGACCGCCGAGGCGGCCGCGGAGCTTCTCCACCGCCAGCTGCGCGAGGCGTGGGGCATCCCGGATCCGCCCGAGACGACGATGCAGGACCGCTTCCAGGGCCGCTACCGCGGCAAGCGCTACAGCTTCGGCTACCCGGCGTGCCCGGAGCTCGCCGATCAGGCCACGCTCTTCCGTCTCCTGGACGGGCGCAAGATCGGGGTCGAGCTGACCGACGGGTTCATGATGGACCCCGAGGCCTCGGTCTCGGCGATCGTCCTCCACCACCCGCAGGCGCGCTACTTCTCGGCGTAGGCGGCAGGGCGTGTCGGCGCCTGGGACACGTCTTCCGCGATGGTTGCCCGCACTCGCGAGCTTCGCGATTCCGCTCGTCGTCTATCTCGCGGGCCTTCGCCCCCTCGGCAGCGGCGACACGCGTCCGGCGGAGCTCCTTCCGATCGCGCTTCTCCGAGGACGAGGCTTCGACCTGACCGGGCTCATCGACCCCGCGGAGAAGTATCCCTACTGGTACCACCGCGTCGGCGACCGCCTGGTCTCGACCTACCCGGTCCTCCCGGGTCTTCTCAACGTGCCCGTGTTCGCCGTCGCCAGGGCGGCCGGCGTCGATCTCGAGGCCAACCGGGAGCGGCTGTCGTTGATCACGGCGTCGCTCCTCTGCGCCGCGTCCGCGCTCTTCCTGTTCCAGGCTCTCGTGCGCCTCGGCTCGCGTCGGCGCGACGCGCTCGCGCTCACGCTGCTGTACGCCTTCGGGACCTGCGCGTGGAGCGTCGCGAGCCGTGCGATGTGGCAGCATGGCCCGTCGCTGTTTTTTCTGACGGCGGCGATCTGGCTGCTGCTCCGCGGGGATCGGAAGTCCGCCGCGGTCTCCGGATTCCTGCTGATGCTGGCCGTGGTCAATCGCCCCACCAACATCCTGGTCGCGGCGCCGCTGGTCCTCTTCGTCCTCCGGCGCCGCCGCGATGCGGTTCCGCTCTTCGCGGCGCTCGCCGGCGTGCCCCTGCTGCTCCACGCGGCCTATGCGTCCGTCTACCTCGGGTCGCCGCTCTCGACCGGATACTGGAATCCGATCCCCGAGGTCGCCAATTTTCGGGGCAATCCCTTCGTCGGCTTCGCGGGACTCCTCGTCAGCCCCTCCCGGGGACTCTTCGTCTTCAGTCCGTTCTTTCTCTTCGCGATCGCGGGAGCCGTGACTGCCATCCGAGAGCCGGAGAGGTGGCCGATCGCGCCGTACCTGGCGGCCGGCGCGTTCCTGCTCCTCCTCCTCTTCGCGAAGTGGAGCACCTGGTGGGCCGGGCACACGTTTGGCTACCGCTACTTGATCGAAGCGACTCCGGGACTGATGGTCCTGGTCGCGATCGCGTGGGATCGCGTCCGAACGCGGACCGCATGGAAGATCGTCTTTTGGGCTTGCTGCGTGTGGTCGCTCTGCGTGCAGGCACTGGGAGTCCGATATCAGCCGAGCGGTTTCAATCAGCGAATGGATCAGGATCCTTCGATTCTCTGGAGCCTTCGCGACTCCGAGATCGCGATGTCGACCCGCAAGGCGCTCGCCGAGCTTGGGATTCGCCCCTCGCGTTGAGGCCGTTTCGCATTGGAAGTGAGTTCCGGGGTCGGCTTCGTCGCCTGTTCACCAGCTATATCCACGGCAAGCATAGTCCGGTCGATCGGGCCTGACATAGACGATCCTTCTGAATCGTTGTACGATCCCAGAATGATCGACACTACGGACGGCATTATCCTGAACATTCTCCAATCCAACGCCAGGACCTCGAATGCGGAGATCGCCCGACAGGTGGATCTGGCGCCCTCGGCGGTCTTCGAGCGCATCCGCAAGCTCGAGGAGCGCGGCGTCATCGAGGGCTACACGACGCGGATCAACCCGGCCGTGATCGGGCTGCCGCTGCTGGCGTTCATCTTCATCCGCGACGACGACAAACCCGGCGACGACAAGGCCGCCCGGAGCATTGCGGAGATCCCCGAGGTACTCGAAATCCACCACGTGGCGGGCGAGGACTGCCTTCTCGTCAAGGTGCGCGTGAAGGACACGGAGGCCCTCGGCCACCTGCTGCGCGACCGGCTGGGCCGGATCCCGACGATTACCAGCACGCGCACCACGATCGTCCTCGGCTCGGTCAAGGAGAGCTCGAACCTCGCGATCCGGGAGGAGACGCAAAGCGAGCCGGAGACCGTCCGTGTCTGATTCGAAGACGGCGCCCCCCGCACCGCCTTCGCGCGTCGCGGCTCAGCCGCGCTCGTCTCAAGGCGTCCCCGTTGCGCCGCCCCTGTCGAAGGTCGTCGCGGCGTTCGCCGCGGTCTACGTGATCTGGGGCTCGACCTACCTGGGCATCCGCTTCACGATCGAGACGCTGCCGCCGTACTTCACGAACGGGGTCCGATTCCTGCTGGCGGGAGTGGTCATGTACCTCTGGGCGCACGCGCGCGGAGTCCCGCGGCCCCCGGCCCGCGAGTGGGGTGCGGGGCTGGTGACGGGCTTCCTCCTTTTCTTGTGCGGGACGGGCGCCGTGATCTGGGCGGAGAAGGGCGAGCATGCGATCCCGTCGGGGGTGGCCGCCCTCGTGGTTGCAACCGAGCCCCTGTCGTTCGTGTTGATCGAAGCGGTGAGACGACGCCGGATGCCGAAGGGCGCGATCTTCGCGGGGCTGGCCCTGGGACTCGTCGGCCTCGCGATCCTCGTCGGGCCGGGGAACCTGCTCGGAAGCCAGCGCTTCGACCTCGCGGCGTGCGCCGTGCTCGTCGTCGGGACGTTCTGCTGGGCATCCGGATCGCTCTATTCGCGGGGCTCGCGCATGCCGGAGTCGCCCGTGATGGCGACCGCCGTGACGCTGCTCGGCGGCGGCGCGTGCCTCGCGGCGCTCGGCGTGCTCACCGGCGAGCTCGGCCGCTTCGATCCCGCCGGCGTCTCGTCCCGCTCCGTCGTGGCGGTTCTCTACAACTTCGTGTTCGGCTCGATCGTGGGCTTCTCGGCCTATCTGTGGCTGCTGCGCGTCACGACGGCGTCGCGGGCGTCGACGTACGCCTACGTCAACCCGATCGTGGCGGTATTTCTGGGCTGGGCGCTCGCCGGCGAGGCGCTGTCGCCGCGCATCTTCCTCGCGGCCGCCGTGATCGTCGGCGCCGTCGCGCTCATCATCCGCGCGGGAGGCGAGGAGGCCCCGGAGCTCCCCCGCGAGGACGCGGACCTCGGCTGCACCAAGGCGAGCGAGACCCTCCATGCGTAGCCGCACGGGCGCGCACCTCCGCGTCGCCTCCAGGCCCCAGATCGTTCTGGCCTTCGCGGCGGTGTACGTGCTGTGGGGCTCGACCTACCTCGCGATCCGGATCGGCGACGAGACGATCCCGCCGTTCCTGCTGGCCGGGCTCCGCCACATGACGGCAGGCCTGCTGTTGCTCGGCTGGCTGCGCCTGCGCGGGGCCCCCGCGGCCGAGCCGCGGCACTGGCGCTCCGCGGCGATCATCGGCGGCCTCATGCTGCTCGGCGGGAACGGCCTCGTGACGTGGGCCGAGCGGCGCGTGCCGTCGGGGCTCGCCGCGCTGATCGTGGCCTCGGTGCCGATCTGGATGACGCTGCTCCACGGACTGCAGACGCGGACCCGCCCGCACGGGATCCTGATCCTCGGGCTCGCGCTCTGCGTGGCAGGCCTCGCATTCCTCGTGCTCCCCACGGGCGCGGGGATCGCGGCGAATCCCATCGATGGCCTGGGGGCCGCCGCGCTCCTCGCCGCCGCCCTCTTCTGGGCGATCGGTTCGCTCTACTCGCGAACCGCGGCGCTGCCGTCCTCGACGCTGCTCGCGACGGCGATGGAGATGGTCTGCGGCGGCGCGATCCTGCTGACGACGTCCGCGCTGGCCGGGGAGTGGCGCACCTTCTCGCTCGCGGCGCTCTCCTCGCGCTCGGTCCTGGCGCTCGCGTACCTCATCGTGGCCGGCTCGCTCCTCGGCTTCACGGCGTACGTCTTTCTGCTCTCCGCGACGACGCCTGCGCGCGTGTCGACCTATGCGTTCGTCAACCCGGTCGTGGCCGTGTTCCTGGGTTGGGCGATCGCAGGCGAAGCGGTCACGGTGCGGACGGCGCTCTCGGCGTTGCTGATCGTCGGCGCGGTCGCCATCATCATTCGCTTCGGTGGCCGGCGGGATCGGGATGCCATCGCCCGCGAGGACGCCCCGGCGCCGTCGGCACGGGCGGAGAAGTCGGCGTGACTGGGCGGGCGCGGGTGCGGATCCCAGAGATCGACCTGCTTCTGCGCCTCCTCGACGAGTCCTACGACAAGAAGGCGTGGCAGGGTCCCAACCTGCGCGGCGCGCTGCGCGGCGTGACGGCGGCGCAGGCGGCCTGGCGTCCGGCGGCGGGACGGCACAACGTCTGGGAGCTGGCCGTGCACGCGGCCTACTGGAAGTACGCGACCTGGCGGATGCTGACGGGCGAGAAGCGCGGCGCGTTCGGCGAGAAGGGGAGCAACTGGTTCGCGCGGCCCGGCGCCGGCGGCGCCGCCGGCGCCGCCGAAAAGGCCTGGCGCGCCGACCTCGCCCGGCTCGACGCGCATCACCGGAAACTGCGCACCGCGATCGCCGAGCTCCACGTAGGCGCCGCGCGCCTGACGGCGAAGCCGCGCGGCAGCCGATACACCGTGGCGAACCTCATCTACGGGATCGCCTCGCACGACGTCTACCACACGGGGCAGATCCAGATACTCAAGCGGCTCTGGAGGGACAGGGGAAATTGACGATTGAAGATTGCGGACGCAATCGGCAATCGGCAATCGGCATTCTCCTTGATACGCTTCCCCCGTGAGTCGCCTCGTCGACCTCTCCCATCCCATCGAGCACGGCATGATCACCTACCCGGGGCTTCCGGGGCCGGTCGATCTCGGACTTCCTCGCGCGGGACGCGTCGCGCGGCCACTACGCCGAGGGGACCGACGTTCCACATCGGCCGGATCCGAGATGGTCGCGCAACACCGGCACCTACGTGGACGCCCCGTTCCATCGCTTCGCCGCACGGCGCGGACCTCGCGGTCGCTGCCGCTCGAGCAGCTGGCCGACCTCCGCGGCGTCGTCGATCGACGCGGCCGGCTCCGGAGCGCGCGCTCGAACCGGCCGCGCTTGCCGGACGCGCGACCTTGCGGGGAAGGCGGTCCTGATCCGCACCGGCTGGGTCGCGCACTGCGGCACGCCGCGCTACTTCGAGGGTCACCCGTTCACCTCGACCCGGGCCGCCGCGGAGCACCTGGTGGCGGCGCGGCGTCGGCGCTCGTCGGCATCGACTCGCTCAACATCGACGACACCGCCGACGGCGTGCGCCCCGCGCACACGCTCGCTGCTCGGCGGCCGGCATCCCGATCGTCGAGCACCTCTGTAACCTCGCCAGCCTTCCGGAAAGCGGCTTCCGCGTACACTGCGTCCCGGCTCCCTTCCTCCGCATGGGGAGCTTCCCGGTTCGCGCGTACGCCGTCATCGGCTGAGCGCCGGCAACCCGCGTCCCTGCCGTCCGTAAGAAGAGAAGACAGGGGAGGTCCGCATGCATGCTCCGGCCGTCGCGACATGGCTTATCGGAGCCGGGCTCTGGCTCGCGGTCCCTCCCTCTCCGACTCCGACACCGATTCGCCCTCCCCGGACCGCGTTCGAGTACGCGCAGGCAGGCGACCGCGCGTACGGGGCCGGCGACATGGCGACCTTCCTCCGCGACTACGAGGAGGCGGTGCACCGGCGTCCGGGCGACACGCGGCTCCTGTACAACCTGGCCTGCGCGCAGTCGCGCAACGGGAAGACGGCCGCAGCGCTCGCGACGCTCGCCGAGCTCGCCGGGCACCGGGTGTCGTTCGACGTCGCGGCCGACACCGACTTCGACCCGATCCGCAAGGAGAAGGCGTTCGCGGAGATCGCCGCGAAGATGGCGGCTCTGAAGGAGGAGCGCATCACGAGCGGCGCCGTTTTGGCCTTCACGATTCCCGAGAAGGAGCTCGCCCCCGAGGGCGTGGCGTTCGATCCGGCGACGAAGGCCTTCTTCGTCGCGAGCGTGCGCAAGGGCAAGATCCTCCGGATCGGCCCCGACGGGAAGATCACCGACTTCGGTCCGCCGGGCAGCGGCCTCAAGAGTGCCCTCGGCATCGGCGTCGACCCGAAGCGCCGCACGCTCTGGGTCGCCAGCGAGACCATCCCCCGCATGAACGGCGGGAAGGAGGGCGACCCGCCCGACAGCGCCCTCTTCGAGTTCGACCTCGACAGCGGCCGTCTGCGCCAGCGTCACGCGCCGCCGGCGTCGCCGAGGCCCCCGCACTTCGACGACCTGACCGTCGCCGCGGACGGCCGGGTCTACGTCAACGACGGCCAGGACCCGCGCCTCTATGCGCTCGATCCCGCACGAGGTGTCCTCGAGGTCTGGCTCGAGTCGGATGCGTTCGGCGGCACGCAGGGGCTCGCCGCCACGCCCGACGGCCGCGCGCTCTACGTCTCCGACTATCCGGGGGCTCTACCGCGTGGACACCGCGACGAAGCGCGTGACGCCGATCCCGGTTCCGGCGGACGTTTCCCTGAATGGCGTCGACGGGCTCGTCCTCTTCGGCAACAGCCTCATCGGCATCCAGAACGGCGTCGTGCCCCATCGCGTCACCCGCGTCGACCTGGCGCCCGACGGCGTCGGCGTCGTGCGCGCGCGGATCCTCGAGATGAACCACCCCGCGTTCGACGAGCCGACGCTCGGCACGGTCGTCGACGGGACGCTCTATTTCACGGCGAACAACCAGGGGCACCGCTACTACGACACGAAGCATCCCTACAAACCCGAGGACCTGCAGGACGCCGTGATCCTCAAGCTTCCCTTGACGCCGGCTCCGTAGTCTTTTCCTTTGCTACTATCGGCCCGGCATGACGCGGGCCTTCTGGATGGGAGCCGGCGTTCTGGGGGCCGTGCTCTCGGGTTCCGGAATGCACGATGTGGCGAGTGAGACTCCGCGGGAGGCGCGGCACGCCACGCAGGCGGCCGCGGCCGTTCAGTTCAACCCTCTCGCGAGCGGCCTCGGAAGCATCACGGCGATCACCGCGGCGGGGGACAGTCGCGTCTTCCTGACGCTCCAGGCCGGATCCGTCGTCATCTGGGACGGCAGCCAGATCCTGCCGACGCCGTTCCTCGACGTCCACGCGAAGATCAGCTGCTGCGGCGAGCGGGGGCTGCTCTCGACCTCGCGTTCCATCCGCAGTACGCCGGGAACGGTCTCTTCTTCGTGGACTACACGAACCTGACACGGCGACACGGTCATCGAGCGCTACCGCGTCTCGAGCTTCGACCGCAACCAGGCCGAGCCCTCGAGCGGCATCGATCCTGCTGACGATCGGCCAGCCGTTCGCCAACCACAACGGCGGCCAGCTGCAGTTCGGGCCGGACGGCTACCTCTACATCGGCATGGGCGACGGCGGATCCGGCAACGATCCCAACTGCAACGCGCAGAGCGGCGGCTCGCTGCTCGGCAAGCTGCTGCGCATCGACGTCGACCACCACGCCGACACCGCGCCCTTCTATGCCGTCCCGGCGGACAACCCGTTCCTCGACTCCGGCGGCGCGCCGCCGGAGGCCTGGGCCAAGGGGCTGCGCAACCCGTGGCGCTTCAGCTTCGACCGGCTGACGGGAGACCTGGTCATCGGCGACGTGGGCCAGGATGCGCGCGAGGAGATCGACTTCCAGCCGGCAGGCAGCGCCGGCGGACAGAACTACGGCTGGAAGATCATGGAGGGGACCCTCTGCGGCGGCGGCGGGACGTCCGGCTGCACCGCTCCGGTGCCGCCGTGCGGCGACCCGGCGTACACGGGCCCCGTCTCCGAGTACGGGCACGACAATGGACGGTGCGCGATCACCGGCGGCTACGTGTACCGCGGGCTGTCGGTGCCCGAGCTCTACGGGCAGTACGTCTTCGGCGATCTGTGCTCGGGAGAGATCTGGAGCGCGCAGCCCCAGGCGGGAACGTGGACGAGCACGCCGCTCCCGCTCTCGGCGCCGAACCTGACGACGTTCGGGGAGGACTCCTTCGGCGAGCTGTATGCGGCCACGGAGGACGGGGCCTTCTCCCTCATCGCGGCGACGGTCACGCCGGCGGCGGCGATCGCGGGGATCGCGCCGACCTCCGGCGTCGATCGCGGGGGACAGTCCGTCACGATCGCGGGCGCGAACTTCACCCGCGCGACGCAGGTCTTCTTCGGGTCCGCCCCGGCCAGCGGGATCGACGTCGCGGATCCGACGACGCTGACGGCCTTCGCGCCGCCGGGGACGGGCACCGTGCCGGTGAGCGTCGTGAACCCCGGCACGCCGGCCGCCGTGCTCCCCGGGGCGTTCACCTACACGCCGATCCAGCACGTCGCGCCGCCCGGCCCGCCGCGGACGGTGGTGCGGTAGTCCGGGAGCTCTATCCCCCGGCGACGCGCTCGGTGCCCCGTCCCCAGAGCAGAAACGCCAGCGCGGACAGGGCGGTCAGCAGGACGCCGTAGGCCGCGGCGACGCCGATCTCCTGGATCCGCAGCTCCGAGAGGATCTCGATCGAGATGGGCCGCGTCTCGTAGGTGTAGAGAACGATCGAGACGACGAAGTCGCCGAGCGCCGAGAGGAACGCGAGGCTCGCCCCGGCGGCGAGCGCCGGACGGATCTGCGGCAGCAGGACGCGGAAGAACCGGCGCGCGCGCGAGGCGCCGAGCGTGGCGGCGGCCTGGAGCACCGCCGGGTCCATCTGCCGCAGCCCCGCGAAGGCGGCGCGTCCCGTGAGCGGCAGGCAACGCACGAGGTATCCGAGCGGAAGGATCACGAGCGTCCCGATGAGCACGAACCGGCCCGCCAACGGCGCGTGGACGGAGAACGTGGCGGCGAGCGCCACGGCGAAGACCGTTCCGGGGAGGGCCCAGGGCAGCGCGATCAGCGTCTCGAGCGCGGCGCCGAGCCTCCCGCGCGTCCGCAGCGCGAGGTAGGCCGCCGCGAACCCCAGCGCCAGCGCGCCCGCGGTCGCCGCCGACGCCATCCACAGAGAGTTGACGACGGGCCGCACCCGCTCGGGATCGGCCACGAGCGCCGCGTAGTTGGAGAGGCGCAAGACGGGCGGCCACGCCTCGGTGGTCCAGGTGTTGCGGGGCACGAGCGAGATGAGCACGAGCGTCGCGTGCGGCAGGAGCAGGAAGATCGCCAGGCCCCAGCCCGCGGCCGCCGCGAGCCACCTGCTTCGGTTCAGGGTGCGCCGCCGCGGCGCCACGCCGCGCACCGCTCCCGCCACGTCGCGTCCGCCCTCGACGCGCGCGAGGAGCCACAGGCCGGCGAGGCCCAGGATCGAGAGCGTCACCGTCTCCACCATCGCGAGTCGCCGTGTCGCCGTTCAACTTCGACGCCACGATCTGCGTCGTCATCACGCGGAAGCTGCCGCCGAAGACGTAGGGCGCGCTGAAGGAGGCGAGCGACGTCATGAAGGTCAGCAGCGCCGCGCCCGTCAGCGAAGGCATGAGGAGCGGCAGGGTCACGTGGCGCGCCGTGCGCCACTTCCCGGCGCCCAGGCTCGCGGCCGCCTCGAGGTACGCGGCGTCGAACCGCTCGAGCCCGGCGCGCGTGAACAGATAGAAGTAGACGTACATCGAGTAGGCGTGGACGAGCAGGATCGCCGATGGCCCGGAGAGTCGCCACGGGGGCTCCCCGAGGCGCAGGAGCGACTGGACCAGGCGGGAGGCGAGGCCGCTCTCGCCGTAGAGGAAGAGGAAGGCGAGCACGCCGATGAGCGGCGGCAGCGCGACCGGCAGGGCGACGAGCGTCGAGAGGAGCCTTCGGCCCGGGAAGTCGGTGCGCGCGAAGAGGAAGGCGAGCGGCACGCCGATCGCGGCCGACAGCGCGACGGTGGCGACCGAGATCCAGAGGCTCGCCCAGAGGGCCTGCCACTCCGCCGGCCGGCGCGCGAACTCGGCGACGTGGGCGAGCGTCCAGTGCGGCGCGCCCAGTGCCTCGCCGAGCGTCAGCACGAGCGGGTAGCCCACGATCCAGAAGAGCACCACGGCGACGAGCCCCGCGGCGAGCCGGCGCGCGGCTGCCGGTTCATCCGCTTCTCCGGAACGCCCGCGGGACCGGCCCTCCCGACGACGGCGCGACCAGGACCTGGTCGCCTTCGCGGCTCGCGTTCGGCGGCGCCAAGACCTCGACCTCTCCGGACGGCGTGGCGACGACGTAGTAGGCGACCCTCCCGGCGTAGCGCCGCTCGGACACCACGCCCTGGAGCGTGTCCGCGCCGGGCCGCGACGCGAAGGTCAGCGCCTCGGGCCGCACGACGAGGTCTACCTCGGCGTCGCCGGAGACGGACGGTCCGGCCGTCGCGGGCCAGACCGGTCCGCCGGCGATCCGCGCCCCACGCCCGCCCTCCCAGATCGCGGGCAGGATGCTCGAGCGCCCGATGAAGGTCGCGACGAAGCGCGTGGCGGGCTGCTCGAAGAGCTCCTCGGCGAGTGCCGACCTGCTCGAGCCGGCCCTCGTGCAGGACCGCGATGCGGTCGCCCAGCTCGAACGCCTCCTCCTGCTCGTGGGTGACGAAGAGCGTCGTGATGCCGACGCGCCGGATCGCGCGCTTCAGCTCGCGCCGGGTCCGCTCGCGCAGCGACGGGTCCAGGTTCGACAGCGGCTCGTCGAGCAGCAGCACGCGCGGGTTCGGGAGCGAGCGCGCGGGCGAGCGCCACCCGCTGCTGCTGCCCGCCCGAGATCTCGGTCACGCGCCGCGACTCGAAGCCCGAGAGCCCCGACCAGCGCGAGAGCTCTCGGCCACGCGTGTCCGGATCTCGCTCGCGCGGCCGCTTGCGGCCCTCCAGGCCGAAGGCGACGTTCTCGCCCACGGTCAGGTGCGGGAAGAGGGCGTAGTGCTGGAACACCATCCCGAAGCGGCGGCGCTCGGGCGGCACGCCGCGTGACGTCTTCCCCGTCCACGACGATGCGCCCGGAGTCCGGGGCCTCGAACCCGGCGACCAGGCGCAGCACGGTGGTCTTGCCGCTGCCGGAGGGCCCCAGGAGCGCGACGATCTCGCCCTTCGCGGCCGAGAGGGAGACCTCGCGCGTGACGGGAAGCGCCCCGAAGCGCTTCGCGAGCGACTCGAGGCGCAGGAACTCGGACATCGTGGCCGGTAGTCTATGCACAAGGCGGCCGCTGGCCGGCGCCGGCCTCACTTCGCGGGCGCGGCTCCCTTGACCCGGCCGCGGCCGCGGATCGTCCGGTCCCAGGTCGCCATCCACCCCGCGCCCTCGCGCTCGACGAGGTCCCAGTCGATCGGCGCGATGACCATCTCCCGCTGGACGTCCCGCGCCCAGACGGGCAGCGCGTCGCCGAGGTCCGTGCGGGCCGGCAGGCGGAACGTCTTCTCGGCCGCGAGGATCTGGACCTCGCGACTCCCGAGGAAGTCCACGAACGCGCGCGCGAGCTCGGGGTGGCGGCTGCCGGCGACGATCCCGACCGCGTCGTCGATCACGGGCGTGCCGCTCTTCGGGAAGACGTACTGGAGCGGCGATCCGCGCTGGCGCTCGAGCAGTGTGTCGGGGAGGTCCCAGATCGTGAGGAGGCCCTCCTGGCGCACGATCTTTTCGTACATGAGGATCGGGTTGAAGACGTACTCCTTGGTCTGCGCGTCGAGGCGCAGCAGCCACTGGAATCCGCGAGTCGGGCGATCCCGGTCTCGCGCACCGACTTCGAGAGCACCCAGCCCCACACCGCGCGCATCGTCCCGGAGGCGAGCGGATCGCGGATGAGGATCTTGCCCTTCCACTTCGGGTCGAGGAGGTCTTCCCACTCGCGCGGCGCCTCGGAGGCCGGAATCGCCTTCGAGTTGTAGACGGGCATCGCGGGAGTGAGGTAGAGGCCGAAAAAGAGATCGCCGCCGCGGCGGCTGTCGGGCCCCACGGCATCCGCCCACGCCGGCTTGTAGGCGGCGAGCAGGCCTTCCTTCGCTCCGCGGGCGAAGATCGTGTCGGGCCCGCCGTACCAGACGTCGGCCTGCGGGTTCGCCTTCTCCGAGCGCAGCCGGTCGTAGACCTCCTGCGAGCCCATGTCGAGCCAGCGGACGTCGACGTCGGGATGCGCGCGCTCGAACTCGGCCTCGACCAGCCCGAGGAGGTCGCGGCCGTGCGGCGAGTAGAGGACGAGCGGGGTGCGCGTGTCGCGCCGGCAGCCGGCCGCGGCGGCGCTCAGGCAGAGCGCGAGGAGGAGGGGACGCGCGCGCATGGCTCGCCTCGCGGCGCCCTACGGATTCGGCGTCGGCTGGCCGTGCTTGCGCATCGCGTCCTCGTACGCCTTGCGCTGCTCGGGAGTCATGTTCTCGAGCATCTTGGCCTTCGCGTCGTCGATGGCCTTCTGCTGCTCGGGCGACAGTCCGCCCACGGCGTAGTCGGTCTTCCGGTAGCCGGGCGGTGGGACGTCGAAGAGCGACGCGGGCGGCGTCTTGTGCTCGATGTGCGTGATCTCCCAGACCATCGTGGGATCGGCGTCCTTCCGGGGGCGCATCCCGAAGCGGATGGGGAACCCCTCGATCCCGCTGTCCCGGAGAGCCGCGAACCACGATCCCGACCGGCGGTTGCGGGTCAACGTGGAGATCAGGTCGGCGTCGGCCCCCCACTCCTTGCTGGCGCACACGTCGAAGACGTCGCCCTTCGAGGAGGTGACGGCCGCCTTCTGGCACGGGATCCCGGCGACGGTATCGGCGCCGAGCTTCTGCACCGTGTAGGTCGGCTTCCCGGCGGTCTTCGACTCCTCGCGCATCTTGTTGAGGTCCATCACCGAGTAGGTCTTGTTCTCGTCGTTGACCATGTAGAGGTGGTCGGGGTCGGATTTCTTCCCGACCATCGTCATCTTCATGTGCTGCGCCGCGGCGGCGGACCCGCGCCCGCCCACGGACATGTCCCACTCCGTGCGATAGCCGGCGCGCGAGACGTACATCTTGCCGGAGCTCCCCAGACCCTTCGCTCCCTCGCCCTGGAACGTGATCTTGAAATCCGCGACGCCTTCCGACTGCGCAGACAGGGGGACCGGCACGGAGACGCCGAGACAGAGAAAGACCACTCCGGCGAGGGCGATGCGGGCTTTCATCACGGCTCCCTTCGTCACTTCCATCCGAGCAGGTTCGCGATCAAACGATACGCGCCCGGCACTCCGGCGGGCAGCTGGCGGAAGAACGCGAGGCCGGTATAGACGTAGCGTCCCTTCCCCACCCGCGCGGCGAGGAGCGCGCCCTTCTGCTCGGGCGCGCCCGGATCGTTCATCGCGAGCATCGGCGTGTACTCGGGCGCCCAGGTATGCGCGAAGTAGAGCCCGCGCTCCTGGACCCAGCCGTCCCAGTCCTGCGGGCCGATCGCGTTGGGCGTGCTCCAGAGCGCATCGGACGGATTCAGGATCGTGACCTTCGCGGTCTCGTCGGTGACCCGGTCGTGCGGCCGCGCGATCTCGAGCGTGTAGGGCGCGTATCCGCCCTGGATGAAGGGGTACTGCTGGTACTGGACGATCAGCAAGCCGCCGGCGCGCACGGCGTCGAGGAGGCGACGGTTCGCGCGCGCGAGGCCCGGGTCCGTCTCGTACGCGCGGCTGCCGATGAGGATCGCGTCGTAGCGCGAGAGGTCGCCCCGCTCGAGGTCCTCGTCGGTCAGCAGCCGGACCGGAACGCCCACGCCGAGGAGCGCCTCGGGCACGCGATCCGCGGCGCCCCGCACGTAACCGACGGACGCGAGCTTCGGCAGCTTCAGGTCGACCGCCGAGAACGCGATCTGCGCGGCCTTCGGCTGCGGCGTCGGGCGGATGTGCTCGTAGTCGATCATCGCGATCGACGCCGCGTACCGGCCGCCGCCGGCGGGCACGGCGGCGACCGTGATGTCGAATTTCCCGGTCGTGAGCGACTCCGGCGGCAGGAGCGGGATCTCGATCACCGCGCGGTCGCCCTTCTTCGCCAGCGAGAACGCCGCGGGCGGGATCGCGGGCCAGCGCGCCGGCAGGGCGATCTCGACGTTCCCGGCCACCGCGTCTTTCGTGTTCGAGGTGACCGTGACGGTGATCGGACGCGGGCGCCGGCGCTCGAGCGGCCAGACGATCGCGCTCGGTTCCACGGCGACGTCGAGGCGGGGCACGGCGCGCAGCGGATGCCGGATCTCGCCGGCAACCTCGTCGCGGATGCGGAGGGTCGCCTCGCGCGAGACGCGCACGCTCTCGCCGCCGATGCGGACCGTCGCGACGGCGGTCACCGGAGGCGGCGCGGAGGGCTCGCCCTTGACCGTCTCGGGGACGCCGGTCCAGTCGTAGAGGGATTCCTTCAGGGGACGGCGCAGGAAGTAGGGGATCGTGGCCGGCGCGCCCTCGGGGACGCGCGCCTCGAGCTTCCATTCCTCGAGCTTCCCGGCGGCGACCGTCCTCCCAGCGCCCGGAGCGGACACCGTCCAGCCGTCGGGGCTCTCGAGCGCCACCGATTCCACCTCGACCGGTCCGCCTCCCGCATTCCAGACGCTCGCCGTGATCGGGACCGCCTCGCCGTCGACGGCGGTCTCGGTCTCCGCGAGGGCGTCCACCGTGACCTCGGCCGCCGCTGCCAGAGCCGTTTCCGCGGCCGCGATCTTCTCGTCCAGGATGGCCGAGGCGCCGACGTCGGTCGGGGTCAGGAGCGCGCGCGCCGCGCGCAGGTCGCGCAGCATCGAAGCCAGCGGCGCGGCGGCATCGCGGATCGAGGCCGGCGAGAGCCGAGCGCGCAGCTTCTCGGCGGAAGACTCCACGCCGTCGAGCAGCGTCTCGATCTTCGCGCGCCGCGAGGCGTCGGTCACCTCCGCCGCGATCGAGCGCAGCCGCGTGTCCACCCCGGCGAAGAGCTCGCGGCCGCCGGGGCCCGCGCCGTCGAGCCAGATCGCGCCGGTCTCGTTGGGCCCCGGCCTCTGGAGGGCGCCCGTGCCCTGTGAGTGGTGAAGGCTGCGCGAGGCGACCGCAATCTGGGCGTAGGACTTTCCGGTCAGCGGCTCGACGTCGCCGGTCGGGATGGGGAACCCCTTCTTCTCATCGTCGAACCAGTTGGAGCGCAAGAGCGTCTTCGGCGTCCACGGCGGGAGGCCCTGGCGGGAGAGCTCGGGGAACGCGGACGCGTCGCCGGCGGCCGCGAACGCCTCGCGGGCGACCACCGCCGACGCCGAATGCTGGCCGTGGCCGTCCGCCGGCGTTCCCGTGAACGTTACGAACACGACCTGCGGGCGGAAGCGGCGGATGACACGGACGGCGTCCTCGAGCAGCTCCTGCTTCGGCCAGAAGCGCAGCGCCTCGTCGAGGGACTTCGAGAAGCCGAAGTCGTAGGCGCGCGTGAAGAATTGCCGCGCGCCATCGAGGCGCCTCGCCGCGAGCAGCTCCTGCGTCCGGATGAGCCCGAGCCCGACGCCGAGCTCGTCGCCGATCAGGTTCTGTCCGCCCTCGCCTCGGGTCAGGGACAGGTACGCGGCCTCGCCGCCCAGCTTCCGCGAGACGACCGCGAGGAGCGCGGAGTTCTCGTCGTCGGGGTGCGCACCGACGATCAGGAGCCTGCGGTTGTTGGTCAGCTTCCGCAGTTGGGGGTCGAGCGTCGTGATCCCGCCGGTGGTCGGCGGGGGGAGCGCGGTCCCCGGAGGCCCCGGACGGCCCTCGACCGCGATGGGGACGAAGAGTCCCGCGGCGAGCAGGGCGAGAGCGAACCCGAGCGCGCCGGCACGTAGAGCGAAACGCACTCGTTATTTCTTGAAGCGTCGGGCCACGAGCGGAGCCGAGGCCGCCGCGGCGGCGCCGAGGAGCGCGGCGAGGACCCGCGCCTTCTTCTTGGGGTCCATGCCCTTCCACTCCCGCGCGAGCCGCGTGATCGTGCGGCGTGAAGACACCGAGGCGCTGCCGAGCGCCTTCCTGACCGTGGCCGCCCCGTGACCCGAGGCCTCCGCGATCGCGGCGCGCGCGACGGAGACGCTCGCGGCGATGCCCCGCATGATGCCCTCGAAGGACTGCTCCCGGGCCGCCGGCTTCTTGCGCGTGGACGGCCGACGCGGCCGCGCCGGCGCCCGCTTCGCGCGGGCGCCCGTGGGCTTCCGGGCCGGAGACCGGCGCGTCTTCTTCGGGGCGATCTCCACGACCGTTCCTTCGTCGTTTTCCATGGTTACCTCCGGGTTCATCGTTCTCCAACCTTTCGTTCTGGGCGCCTCGGGCCCGAGGACAGGAGACCCGTCACCCGAGGCGTCTCCATCTACTTTCTCAAGGCGTCCCCGCGAAACTCGGGGGAAACGGAATCTAGCACTTTCCTTGCAGAGTATCTTGTGGCATGGAAACCGCCGTCGGAGTGGACCGGGGGGCCCTGATCGCCTGGTACCGGCTCAATCGCGAGCGCACCGACGCCTGGTTCGACACCGTGCGGCCGGAATCCTACGAGGCGCGGCCCATCGCCCTGCGCAACCCGATCTGCTTCTACGAGGGCCACATTCCCGCGTTCGCCGTCAACACGCTCCTCAAACGCGCGCTCCGGGATCCCGGCATCGACCCCGAGCTGGAGGTCCTGTTCGAGCGGGGGATCGATCCGGAGGACGAGGAGGACGTCCCGGCCGGCGCTAGCCGCTGGCCCTCGCGCGCCGCGATCCGCCGGTTCGCGGCGGCGGCCGATCGGGCCGTCCTGGAGGCGCTCCAATCGCGCGACATCGACAACGAGGAGAACCGGATGACCCGGCGCGGGCTCGCGGCCTACACGATCCTCGAGCACGAGCCGATGCACCAGGAGACCCTGACCTACATCTGGCACCGCCTCCCCTACGACCAGAAGATCAAGCCGGTCTCCGCCCCGGCGCCGATCCTCGGGCTCGAGCCGCCGTCGCCGCGCGCGGTCCGGATCCCGGCGGGGACGGCGACGCTCGGCGCGGATCCGGAGTCCGTCCGCTTCGCCTGGGACAACGAGATGCCGGAGCATCGCGTGGACGTCGACGCGTTTTCGATCGACGTCCACAGCGTGACGAACCGCGACTTCCTGGAGTTCGTGGAGGCGGGAGGCTACGCGGACGACGATCTCTGGGGCGACGAGGGGGGCGAGCGTCCGCCGGCGCCGCATCCGATGTTCTGGGAGATGCATCGCGGCCGCTGGTTCTGGCGCGGACAGTGGGCGCTCGTGCCGCTGCCGATGGCGTGGCCCGTCTACGTTACCCACGACGAGGCGCACGCGTACGCGCGGTGGAAGGGGCGGCGCCTCCCGACGGAGGCGGAGTACCACCGCGCGGCCTTCGGGACGCCGTCCGGCGAGGAGCGGCCGCACCCCTGGGGCGAGGAGCCGCCCGATGCCACGCGCGGCAACTTCGACTCTCAAAACGCGGATCCGGTCCCGGTCGGCTCCTTCCCGCGCGGCCAGAGCGCCTGGGGCGTCCACGACCTCGTCGGCAACGGATGGGAGTGGACAAGTTCCGTCTTCGAGGGTTTCCCGGGGTTCGCGCCGCTTCCGACGTATCCGCTCTACTCGGCCGACTTCTTCGACGGCAAGCACTGGGTCCTGAAGGGCGCCTCCCCGACGACGGCGAAGGAGCTCGTGCGGAGGAGCTTCCGCAACTGGTTTCGCGGGAACTATCCGTACGTGTACGCCAAGTTCCGGCTCGCGTCGGACTGACACTTCGCGTTCGCATGGCAATCCCCCCGAGCGCACAGACGCCGCCGATCACCGAGGCCGTCCGCGACTTCGCGGGAGACGTGCGCCGCGACCTGGCGCTCTCGCGCAAGCAGCTTCAGTCGAAGTACCTCTACAACGCCCTCGGCTCCGCGCTCTTCGAGGCGATCACGCACCTTCCCTGGTATCGCATCACGCGCGCGGAGGGACGCCTCCTGGCGCGCTTCGCCCCGGAGATGGTCGGACCGCTCGCGGATCCGATCACGCTCGTCGAGCTCGGCTCGGGAAGCGGCGAGAAGGTGGCGATGCTGGCGGAGGCGCTGCGCAGCCGCCGCCATCGCGTGCTGGTGCATCTCATCGACATCTCGCCCGACGCCCTCGAGCTCTCGGAGCGCACGCTCGGACGATTCGACCACATCTCCGTGGTGGGCCACCGCGCGACCTACGAGGAGGGCCTGCGGCACGCGGCGCGCGACCGTCCCCCGAAGGGGACCCTGCTCGTGATCTTTCTCGGGTCCAACATCGGCAACTTCGACCTTCCGGCCGCGCGGGAGTTCGTCCACGAGATCCGCCGCGCGCTCCGGCCGGGAGACGCGCTCCTGCTGGGCGCGGACTTGATCAAGCCGGAGAAGGAGCTGCTGCTGGCCTACGACGATCCGCTGGGCGTCACCGCCGCGTTCAACAAGAACCTGCTCGCGCGGATCAACACCGAGCTCCTGGCCGACTTCGACCTCTCCACGTTCGACCACCGGGCCGTGTGGAACGCCGAGGAACGCCGCGTCGAGATGCATTTGATCTCGAGGGTGGCGCAGACCGTCCGCATCACGCGCGCCGATTGCACGGTCTCCTTCGCAGCCGGCGAGGGGATCTGGACCGAGAGCTCGTACAAGTACCGCGCGGACGAGATCGTCGCCAGGGTCGAGGAGGCCGGCTTCCACTGCCATGAGCAATGGATCGAGCCCGACGCCCGCTTTGCGCTGACCCTGTTCGGGGCGGGGTAGGCAAAAGGGTAACGGCTACCGGTTCCCGACCGAGCCGCGCGGCTCGCCTCGCCGGCTGACACGTTCCTCGGGTCGCTCGGGCCGGGCAATCGGGCCGTGCTCGCGGAGGCCGCGATCCGGTCCGCCCGCGAGCCCGCGCATGCCGCGCGGTCCACCGATGCCCGCGAAGACGTCGATGTCCCACGGGCGCACGCGCCCCAACGAATCGTCGCGGCCTCGTCCTCGGTCCATCGAGGGGAAGGCGAGCCGATCGGCGCGGGAGCCGTCGGCGGCAGACGGCTCCCGCACCGCCTGAATCTCCTTCTTGACGGCTGCCGGCGCGGACGCGGCGGGTGCCGGCGCGGGTGCCGGAGCGGCCGCGGCGGGTGCCGGAGCGGCCGCTTCCTTCGGAGCGACAGCCGGCGCGTTCGGTCCTTCGCGATGATGGACCACGACGGGCAGCTGCGGGAGCGTTGTGTCCCGCGGCGGGGAGCTTCCGAGCGGGAGGGGAGGCAGCGGCTGCGCGACGAGCTCCGGCGGCGGGGCCGCCATGCGCAGCGGCGACCAGCGCGTGCCGCGATCCTGCGTCTTCATGACGCCGAGGTGCGTGCCGGCGTAGAGCGTGGAGGGCGTGCTCGGGTCGAGCGCGATGGCGGTCGCGTAGAGGTCGGGGTAGAGCGAGCGCCACGTCCCGCCCGCGTCCGAGGTCTGGAAGACACCCCCCGCCGTTCCGGCGTAGAGCGTCGAGGGAGACACCGGATCCACGGCGAGCGCGAGGATGTTGAAGCTCGTGAGTCCCCGGTTGCCCGGCGTCCAATATTCGCCGCCGTTGGTGCTCTTGTAGAAGCCCTCGTGGGTCCCCGCGTACACCGTGGACGGCGAGGACCTGTCGACGAGGATGTTCCACACGGTCGCGCGCTTGAGTCCCTTTGTCATGTGCGTCCACGTCTTTGCGCCGTCGACGGTCTTGTAGACGCCCTCGCTGTTGGTTCCGACGTAGAGCGTCCCGGCCTTGACCGGGTCCGGCGCGATCGCCATGACCGAGATGTGCGCGGTCGGCGGGACGGCCTCCGTCCACGAGTTGCCGCCGTCGGCGCTCTTGAAGATGCGGCCCGCCTCGGTCCCGGCCCAGATCGTCGAGGCGGGATCGACCGCGATCGACCCGACGTAGCGCGCCGCGAGCCCGGCGTTCGCCTCGCTCCAGTGCGCGCCGCCGTCCTGGCTGCGCCACACACCGCCGGTGTCCGTCGAGGCGAAGACGGTCGCGTTGTGTCGGGGATCGATCGCCAGGGCGAGGATCGACTTCCCTTCGAGCCCTCCGCCCTGCGGCCGCCAGCTCGCGCCGCTGTCGATCGTCTTGAAGATCCCGCGCGCCGTCGTCGCGTAGAGGGTCGCGGGGTTCACCGGATCCAGAACCAGCGCGGTGATGAGCCCGCCCTCGCCCTGGAGCACCCAGCCGGTGTCCTGCGCCGGGGCCGGGCGCGGGGCGAGGATGAGGCCGGCGACCAACGTCGCCGCCGCGGTAAACCCCATCGATCGCCGCGTGGACTGCACGCTGAGCCCCCTGTCGCGAAGCGAGGCCCATCGTACACCGCGCAAGAGCGTCGCGACCTTTTGCCGACGCGTTTCTAACGTTGCGGACGTTGCGATCCAAGTTTCCGGACGTCGTGATCTCCGATCCGACCCTGACGCGCTGCCCATGACCGCCTCCTTTCCGCCGCCGGGCTCGACCGGCTTCGACTGCAGGATTCTCGAAACGGCGGGCGGGAGTCCTAGGGGATTCCCGGGGTTTCGATCGTCTTTTCACAGGAACGGATTTCGCCGCTCGTAACGGACGCGCCGGCCGGTCTCGTTTACCGTTCACGGGGCGCCCAGATCCTTCCGAGTTTGACCCCAGAAAATCCCGGTGATACCGTGCCGCGGTTTTGCGCCAAGGAGGTGCGATTTGAAACGTCTCGTCGCCAGCGTGTGCCTGCTCGCGCTCTCGCTCCCCGCCATTCCCGCGGGCGCCGAGGAGCGCATCGACCTCGACATGATCACGAAGATCCGCCAGGAGGGCTACAAGCACTCCCAGGTCATGGAAACGGCCTCCGAGCTGATGGACCGGATCGGGCCGCGACTCACCGGCTCGCCGCAGTGCAAGGCCGCCAACGAGTGGACGAAGCAGAAGCTCTCCGAGTGGGGACTCGCGAACGCGCACCTCGAGGCGTGGGGTCCGTTCGGGCGCGGCTGGAGCTACCAGCGCTCGACGCTGCGCATGCTTGCGCCGGATCAGGCTGAGCTGCTGGCTCTGCCGAAGGGCTGGACGCCGGGGACGAACGGTCCGGTCCGCGCGAAGGCGATCCACGTCGAGATCAAGTCGAAGGAAGACATCGACAAGTACAAGGGACAGCTCGCGGGCAAGCTCGTCCTCTACGGCGACATCCCGAAGATGGAGGACCACAGCAAGCCCGACGTCGAGCGCTACGACGAGAAGTCGCTGGCCGAGGTCGACCACTACGTGCCCCCGGGCACTCCCTATCGCCGCTACAACCGCGAGGAGTTCATCAAGCGGGCGGAGCTGCGGCGCGAGGCGGACAAGCTCTTCGAGAGCGAGAAGCCTCTCGCGATCCTCGACGCCGGCCGCGGAGACCTGGGCACCTTCGGCGTCCAGGGCGGCGAGTGGAAGGTCTCGAAGCCGATCGCCACGACTCCCGAGGTCATCGTGGAGCCCGAGCACTTCGGGCGGCTCGCGCGCCTGCTGGACCGCGGCGTAGACGTCCAGCTCGAGCTCGAGGTGGCCACGAAGTTCATCGACGAAAACCAGATGCAGTACGACACGATCGCCGAGATCCCGGGCGGCGACAAGAAGGACGAGGTCGTGATGCTCGGCGCGCACCTCGACTCCTGGTACGGCGGCACCGGCGCGACCGACAACGGCGCCGGCAGCGTCGCGGTCATGGAGGCGATGCGCATCCTGAAGGCCGTCGGCGCGAAGCCGCGGCGCACGATCCGCATCGGGCTCTGGACCGGAGAGGAGCAGGGCCTCTACGGCTCCGAGGCCTACGTCGACCAGCACTTCGCGTCGCGCCCGCCGAAGACCAAGGAGGAGGAAGAGCTTCCCTGGTACCGCCAGAAGGTGAAGTGGCCCCTCACGCTCAAGCCCGAGCACGCGAAGCTGTCGGCGTACTTCAACCTCGACAACGGGTCGGGCAAGATCCGCGGCATCTACTGCGAGGACAACGAGGCCGTGAAGCCGATCTTCGAGGCGTGGCTGGCGCCGTTCCACGACCTGGGGGCGACCGAGGTGACGATGAACCGCACGGGCGGCACGGACCACGAGTCCTTCGACGGCGTGGGGCTGCCGGGATTCCAGTTCGTCCAGGACGCGCTGGACTACGAGACCAAGACGCACCACACGAACATGGACCTCTACGAGCGGCTGTCGAAGGACGACCTCGAGCAGGCCTCGATCATCCTCGCGGTCTTCGCCTACAACGCCGCCATGCGCGACCAGATGATGCCGCGCAAGCCGGTTCCGACGGAGGAGTCCGAGCGGAAGGAAGAGCCGAAGCAGGACGTGAAAGGGCCAACGGTCAAGAAGGAGGCCGCGCCCGTCCCGGCGCCCGCGCCGACGCCGGGGGCACCGAAGTCGTAGACCCTTCGGCTCCGCTCGTTCTCCGGGATGGACTTCGGCGCGGTCCGGGTCCTGTGAGCTCGCCGTGAAATCGGCCCGAAAAGCGCCGTATTTGACTCGCCGGGCGGTCTCTCAATAGCATCACGCTTCCACCGTGATGCCAAACAAGCGGCTTGCCCTCGTTCTCGGGACCCTCGTCCTCGGGGCGGCGGTGTCGACGGCGGCCGTCGCCGCGGATCTCGCGAAGGCCTCCGGCGGCGTCACGGTCACCTCCCGTCCCGTCCGCCTGCTGCGTGCGTGGTCGGAGACGGTGAAGATCGGCGGGCGCGACTATCCGCGCACGGTTCGCCTCGTGTTCGACTACGCCCGGGGCGAGGCGCGCGAGGAGTCCTACGACGCCCGCGGAATCCTGCGGGGGAGCCGGAGATTCACCGAGAACCTCCCGGTGCCGTCGAAGGAGGAGGTCGCCGAAGCCTACGACCTCGTCCGTAGCGAGCCGGCGCTCGCGTCGATCTTCGCGCGCTTCGGCGTGGTGCTCGAAGGGGGCTTCCCCTACGAAGAGGCCGCCGGGATGCCGTGCGGTCCGGGCGCGCGGTGCGTCCACGTGCTGCTCCTCTCCTCGGACCGCGCCGGGCTGATCCGGCGCGTCGTCGTGGACCTGGGCTCGCGCACGATTCCGTACCTCGTCTACGCGCCGCCCGTCTCGGAGGCCCACCGATGAAGCGCGGGATCCTCGCCTCCCTGTTCCTGGCCGCCGGCTGGCTCGCGGCGTCCGGCCTCGGCGCGACCCCCACCTGCTCGCTCTCCGGCGAGCACCTGATGAGCTGGCCGACGAACAATCCCGTGTGGGAGTTCTGCTGGCTGCAGCCCACCGACAGCAGCGGCCCGAACGGTTCGGGCCTCGAGATCCGCGACGTCTACTACCACGGCCATCTCGTGATGAAGCGCGCCCACATCCCGATCCTGAACGTGCTCTACGACCCGCGGGGCTGCGGCTGCTTCCGCGACTGGCTCTTCTCGGAGGTCCGGTTCGAGGCCGACAACGTCATCTCGCCGGGCTACGCGGAGCCCGACACGCCGCCCCTGACCGTCTGCGACACGGGCGGCAGCGGAGGTGACATCGGGAGCTTCACGGGCGTCGCCGCCGAGAAGCTGCCGGACCGGCTGATTCTGACGACCCAGCTCGAGGCCGGATGGTACCGCTACACGCAGAAGTGGCGGTTCTACCTGGACGGCCGCATCGAGCCCGTCATGGGCTTCGCCGCCGTCAACTCCTCCTGCATCGCCTTCACGCACCGGCACCACGCCTACTGGCGCTTCGACTTCGACATCGACCAGGCGGGCAACGCGGTCGTGTGGGAGATGAAGCGGCCTTCGATCACGCCCAACACCGGGGGCGGCGAGCCGCCGACCGTCATCTCCACGGAGACGATGCAGCTGAACACGAACGAGGATCGCGCGTGGGCGATCTTCGATTCGGCGACGGGCCGCGGCTATTCGATCATCCCCGGTTCGGAGGTCGCGCTTCCGGCGGACTCCTTCTCGGTCGGCGACGTGTGGTTCCTGAAGTACCACGCCAACGAGCTCGACGACTCCGGAAACCCCGGTCCGAGCTGCGCGATCAAGTTCGACCCGTATCTCAACGGAGAGACGCTCGCGGACGACGTCGTCATGTGGTACCGGGGAGGGTGGGTGCACCTGGGCGACGAGCTCGACGACTGCGACATGGTGGGCCCGCTTCTTTCGCCGATCGGGGACTGGTCTCCCTAACGGGGCCCCGTTCCCGACCCCGGAACCTTTCCGCCGCTTCGGCGTAGTGGGAACCCAGGTGAGGTGTCTTCGCTCGCGGAGCCGAGGAGCCCCAAGGAGGTAGAGCGTGAAACGCGTGTTCGCTCCATTGGTTCTGGCCCTGCTCGTCTCCGTTCCGGCGCCGGCTGCCGATGAGCCCGTGGTCGCCCCTCCCGGAGCGATCGTGGTCGAGGGCGTCCCCAAGATCCCGGTGTCGCTCGCGGAGGACGTCGGCCGCTACACGGAGTTCCGCTCCGCGACCTTTACGAGTTGGCATCCGAAGCGACACGAGATGATCGTCGCGACACGATTCGGGAACGTGACTCAGGCGCACCTGGTCCAGTTCCCGGGCGGCGCGCGCGCGCAGCTGACGTTCTATCCGGATCGCGTCTCGGGCGCCCGCTTCGACCCGGTGAAGGGCGATTCCTTCCTCTTCTCGAAGGACGAAGGCGGCAACGAGTTCTTCCAGATCTACCGGTACGACTTCGCGGACGGCAAGACGACGCTCTTGACCGACGGCAAGTCGCGCAACACGACGCCGAGATGGTCCCACGACGGGAAATGGATCGTGTACGGCTCGACGCGGCGCACCGGCAATGACGTGGACTTCTACGTGGTCGATGCATCGAATCCCAAGTCGGAGCGGATGGTCGTGCAGAACAAGGGCGGAGGCTGGGAGGTCGCCGACTGGTCGCCCGACGACAAGGAGCTTTTGGCCATCGAGGGCCTCTCGATCAACGAGACGTACCTCTGGCTGATCGACGTCGCGACCGGAAAGACCACCGAGCTCACGCCGAGGGGCGGCGCGGAGAAGGTCGCATACGGCAATGCGGCGTTCGCGAAGGACGGCCGGGGGCTCTACGTGACGCTCGATCAGGGCTCCGAGTTCCAGCGGCTGGCCTACATGGATCTCGCTTCGAAGAAGGTCGACTTCCTGACGGCCGACACGGCGGACGTCGACGACTTCGACCTCGCGGAGGACGGCCGCACGATCGCGTACGTCACCAATGAGAAGGGCGTCACCTCTCTCCATCTCCTCGACACGGTTTCGAGGCAGTCGCGTCCCGGACCAAAGCTGCCGCTCGGCGTGGTCTCGGGACTGCGCTGGCACAACGATGGCGGTTTGCTCGCGTTTACGCTGGAGACGGCGCGCTCCAGCTCCGACGCCTACACCTATGAGCCGGCGACCGGCAAGGTCGACCGTTGGACCGCCAGCGAGACCGGCGGTTTGAACGCGAACACCTTCTCCGAGCCCGAGCCGATCTCCTGGAGGAGCTCGGACGGACGCGAGATCACCGGCTTCCTCTACCGGCCGTCCGCAAAGTTCACCGGGAAGCGGCCGGTCTTGATCGAGATCCATGGCGGGCCGGAGGGACAGTCGCGTCCGGGGTTCATGGGGCCCTGGAACTACGTCCTCAACGAGCTTGGCGTCGCGATCATCCGGCCGAACATCCGGGGGTCGACGGGGTACGGCAAGACCTTCTCGAAGCTCGACAACGGCGAGCTGCGCGAGGGCGCCTACAAGGACATCGGCGCGCTGCTCGACTGGATCCAGACGCGTCCCGACCTCGACGCCGGCCGGGTGCTCGTGGGAGGCGGCAGCTACGGCGGCCACATGACGCTGGTCGTCTCCTACCTCTACAGCGACCGGATCCGCGGCTCGGTCGACGTCGTCGGCCCGTCCAACCTGGTGACCTTCCTCCAGAACACGTCCGGATACCGGCAGGACCTGCGGCGCGTCGAGTACGGCGACGAGCGCGACCCGAAGGTGCGGGCGTTCCTCGAGCGGACGGCGCCCATGAACAACGCCGACAAGATCCGCAAGCCCATGTTCGTGGTCCAGGGCTACAACGATCCCCGCGTGCCGCGCTCGGAGTCCGAGCAGATGGTGCAGAAGATCCGGAGCATCGGCACGCCGGTCTGGTACCTGATGGCGAAGGACGAGGGCCACGGCTTCGCCAAGAAGGCCAATCGCGACTACCAGTTCTACGCGACGATCGAGTTCATGAAGCAGTACTTGCTCAATTGATCCGTCGCCTCGCGCCTCGCGCTGCGCTCGACCGCTGCGGGCTCCCGCATCGCGAACCTCCTCCCTCCTTCGTCGGGAGACTATTCGCGATGCGACGCGGGCCAGGACCGTCGACTCCGCGGCTCGCGCTGACGCGCTCGACCGCGCCCGGAGCGCTCAGTCTGGAGCGGGCGAGACGTCATCGGTGACTATTGCTTCCGCCTCGATCTCGACCAGCATGGCGGGGTCGATGAGGGCGGAGACCTGCACCATCGTCGCGGCGGGACGGATCGTCCCGAAGAACTCGCCGTGGGCGCGGCCGATCTTCTCCCAGTCGCCGATGTCGAGGACGTACATGCGGGTGCGCACGACGTCGGAGAGCCGGGCGCCCGCCTTCTCGAGCGCGGTCTGGATGTTGCGCAGCGACTGGATCGTCTGCGCATACGCGTCGCCCGCGCCGACGACCCTTCCGTCCGGGCCCGTCGCGGTCGTGCCGGCGACGTGCACCACCGCGCCGACGCGGACGGCGCGCGAGTAACCGACGACCGGCTCCCACGGCGCGCCGCTCGAGACGTTGCGCCGCGTCACGGCGCCGGGAATCCGAGGTTGCGTCGTCTCACGGCGCACGGAATCCGAGGTTGCGCCTCACGGGCCCTCCGCCGCGATCGCGTCGCCGTAGAGGTACTGGTCCTTGAGATCGCGATAGCGGGTGCTCGCGACGGCGCGGCGAAGGCCCTGGTCGAGCAGGGGCCGGAGCGGGCTTTCGTCGGTCAGCGCGAAGGCGAAGCTCTCGGGCATGAAGAGCGGCGGCAGGACTCTCAGCCGGGAGCCCTGGGCGCGATCGGTGTAGTAGCGCAGGATCTCCTCGTTGAAGATGGCCGCGTCGACCTTCCCGGCGAGCAGCGCCTCGATGACCTTCGGGTAGGACGGGAAGATGCGGTGGGGGATCCGGTTGTCGCGCACGAAGTCGGCTGCGGCCGAGCCCTCGAGGACGCCGACGCGCGCGCGCCGGAGCGACTCGACGTCGCGAACCTGCTCGTACTCTCCGACGGCCAACGTCGCCGTGAGGCTTGCGGTCACGAACACGAGGAGGACCAGGCTGATGAGCATCCAGAGAATGGCCAGAATCCGCCCGTTGAGGGTCACCGGGACCTTGTCCCCGTAACCCACCCCGCTCGTGGTCACGCCGGCGAACCAGAGGGCGGATCCGATTCCCCGCGCGGGCCGGGCCGGGAATTGCGGGTTGTGGCGGCGCTCCACGAGCCATACCCCGGTGCCGAAGACGACCGCCAGGAGCACGATCGCCCCGAGGATGTGCGCCGCGCCGGAGCTTGCGAGGGCTCGAAACAGGTTCAGCAGACGCTCCGCTCGGCCGCGCTGGGGCACGGCGACCGAGAGGCCGGAGCTCAGGTACGTCTCGGTGAAGTCGAGGACGCGCTCCCGGTCCATGGTCACGGCGAGGGGTCCCGCGGAGACGTCCAGTTTTCGCGCGGCGAGCGCCGCGAGGATTTCCTCCTCGGTGCCCTCGACCAGGTGATAACGGAGCCCGAGGTCGTCGGCGATCTGGCGCCACAGGTCGACCGAGAATCCCCGCCACTGTCCTTCCGGGCTCTTGAAGGCGTATGGCGGAGCCGCGAAGACGCCGACGGCGAGCTCGCGGTCGGGCCTGGCGGCGGCTGGAGAGGTCTGCGCCGCCATGAGGTGAGCCGGAGAGGTCTGCGCCGCCATTCCGACGGCGGCGACGAGAACCCCGAGCGCCAGGCACCCCCGACCGGCGGCGCGCAAGGCTGTCTCTCTACCTCTCGAGGTACGTGTACTTCGGGAAGACCGCCTCGAACTCGCGGTAGATCGCCTGGACCTCGTCCTTCTTGAGCGCGCGTCCGGTGACCCGGCGAAGCTGGCGCGAGATCGAGTCGAGGATCTCGGTCCGGTCGTAGTTCATGTATTCGAGCACGCGCTCGCAGGACTCTCCCGGCAGCACGTCTTCGATGTGAGACTTGCCCTGCTCGTCGACCGTGACCAGGACCTCGTGCGCCTCGCCGAAGAGGTTGTGCAGGTCGCCGAGCACGTCCTGGTACGCGCCCATCAGGCACACACCGATGTAGTAGGGATCGCCGTCGCGCAGCCGGTGCAGCGGCAGCGCTTCCTTGATGTCGCGCAGGTCGATGAACTTCTCGATCTTGCCGTCCGAGTCGCAGGTGATGTCCGCGAGCGTGCCGAGCTCGGTCGGGCGCTCGTGGAGCCGGTGGATCGGGAGGATGGGGAAGAGCTGGTCGATCGCCCAGATGTCGGGCAGCGACTGGAAGACGGAGAAGTTCAGGACGTACTTGTCCGCCAGCATGGCCTCCATGTCCTCGAACTCCTCCGGGACCTCCTTCAGCGTCTTCAGGTCGCGGTGGATCTTTTCGCAGATCTGCCAGAAGAGGACCTCGCCCTTCGATCGGTCCTCGAGGGAGAGATGCCCCAGGTTGAAGAGCGTGAAGAGCTCCTCCTTGTACTGCACGGCGTCGTGGTAGCTCTCGCGGAGCGTCTTGGCGTTGACCGTCTCGTAGATGCTGGAGAGCTCCTGCAGCACGTTCGGGTCCTGCGGCGTGACCGCGACGCGCCGCCCCTGGTCGATGCGGTCGGCCACGTCCAGGACATTCGTCACGAACACGGAGTGGTACGCCGTGACGGCGCGGCCCGACTCGGTCACGAGGATCGGCGCGGGGACCTTCTCCTCCTCGCAGATCTGCTGGATCGTGTAGACGACGTCGTTGGCGTACTCCTGGACCGAATAGTTCATCGAGGAGTCGAACGCGGTCTTGGAGCCGTCGTAGTCCACGCCGAGCCCGCCGCCCAGGTTGAGGTACTGGATCGGGACGCCCAGCCCGCGCAGCTTCGCGTAGACGCGCCCCGCCTCGCGGATGGCCTCCTTGATCTTGCGGATGTCGGTGATCTGCGAGCCGATGTGGAAGTGCAGCATCACCAGGCAGTCGAGCATCTTCTTCGATTTCAGGATCTTGACGGCCTCCAGCATCTCGGGCGTCGTCAGCCCGAACTTGGCCGACTCGCCGCCCGACTTGGCCCACTTCCCGGAGCCGCGCGCGTAGAGCTTCGCGCGCATCCCGAGCAGCGGCCGGACTCCGCGGGAACGGGCGACCGCGAGGATCCGGTCGAGCTCGGAGACCTTCTCCAGGATCAGGATGACCTTCTTCTTCATGCGGACCGCGTTCAGCGCCATCCGGATGAAGGTCTCGTCCTTGTATCCGTTGCAGGTGATGATGCTCTCCGGAGGAAGGTCCATCGAGATCGCCGCCAGGAGCTCGGGCTTGGAGCCGGCCTCGAGCCCGTAGCCGTACCGTTGGCCGGCCTCCACGACGTGTCTGACCACGACGCGCTTCTGGTTGACCTTGATCGGGAAGACCCCGCGGAACACGCTGGCGTAGCCGTACTCGTCGATCGCGCGGGCGAAGGCGTCGTTCAGGTTCGAGACGGCGGACGAGAGGATCTGCGGGAAACGGATGACCATCGGCGTCGAGATGCCGCGAAGCGCGACCTCGTCGACGATGTGCTTCAGGGCGACCGCGCGTCCCGCCTCGCGCGTCGGACGAACTTCGAGGTCGCCGGAGTCCGAAACGTGGAAGAATCCCTTGCCCCAGTGCGGGATCCCGTAGAGGCTCGCGGCCTCGGTGAAACGCGTCGCGTCGGGCCGCGAGCGCGCGGCGGCGGCTGCGGCTGCAGATCGTCCACGTCGGAGCGGTCGGGCGCTGGCCATGCGCGAATCCTACGGCACTTTGGCCGCGCCGGCGAGCGCTCGTCTCAGCGCTGGATCTTCTTGCCGATTTCCTCGATCGCCTCGCCGGCCTTGCGGCGCGCCTCCGCGAGCTTCTCGCGCGCCTCTCCGACGGCTCGCTCGTTCGCGCCCTGCGTCTCGAGGTCCGGATCGTCGGCGAGGACGCCGGCCGCCTCCTTGACCCGACCCTTCAGGTTTTCGACCTTTCCCTTGCGCTCTTCCTCGTTCATCGGTTCGCCTCCCGGGGCCTCGGGTTTGCAGCTTCCATGCCGACGACTGGAGACGGCGCCCGAGTCGCGAGGATCCCTTTCAAGCCGTCCGCGGTGCGGAGGTGGAGGTCTCTCTGGGGGAACGGAAGCTCGATGCCACGATGAGACAGTTCCTCGTAGATCAGGTGATTCAGCTCGCTTCGCAGGGCGCCCTCGCGGTGGAGCAGCGTCTCCGTCCAGCAGAGTAACTGGAAATTGAGGGAGGAGTCGCCGAACCCCGAGAACCACACCTGAGGTGGCGGCTCCTTCAGGACATTCGCGCTGCGATTCGCGGCCTCGAGAAGGGCGGATTCGACTTCACGGGGAGGACTCTGGTAGGCGACACCAACGGCAACCTTGTATCGCACGCGGGGCCTCCCATAGCTGCGATTGACGACGCTATCGGTGATGAAGCGCGAGTTCGGGACGATCACATGGACGTCGTCGTTGGTCTTCAGCACGGTAGCCCGCGCTCGGATCTCTGAGACGTCGGCGACGACGTCGCCCAGCTCGATCCGGTCGCCGACCTGGAAGGGCCGCTCGATCAGGATGACGAGGCCGGCCACGAAGTTCTTGACGATGTCCTGGAGTCCGAAGCCGATGCCGACCCCGAGGGCCGCGCCGAACGCGGTGAGCGTGGTCGCCCGGATGCCGATCGTCTGCAGCGCCATGATCGCGCCGAAGACGAACACGGTGTAGCCGGTGAACCGCCCCAGCATGTAGCGCACGCCGGCCGAGAGGCGCGTCCGCGCGAGCAGGCGGTCCGACACGAGGCGGCGCGCGATCCGCGCGACGACGTAGGTCGCGATGAGGATGACGATCGCGGCGACGAGGCTCGCGGTCGTGACGGTGGTGTCCCCGATGCGGAACAGCCGGTAGTCGAAAACACCGTCCATGGCCCTCGGGGCTGCAAGATCAGTGCCCCGGCGAGGCCGGCCGATCAGGGCTTTCCGAGCAGCTCCAGCGCGGCGAGCGTCAGGGCGGAGGCTCCAGTCCGGATCGTCGGCTCCGGGTCCGGGGCGAACTCCGGAGAGTGCAGCCCCGGAAGGCGGGTCGGGTCGCCGTGTGCCGCCTCGAACTTCCTCGCCTCCGTCGCTCCGATCGTGAACATCAGCGATGGCACGCCGGCGGCGCGGCCGAAGTCCCCGAAGTCCTCGGACGCCATCAGCGGCGGCTGCTCCACCACGCGGTCGGCGCCGAATGCCCTCGTCAGCGTCGCGGCGATCCGCCGGGTCAACGCGGGGTCGTTGTACGTGGCCACGTAACCCGGCGAGATCTGCACGAGCGGCTCCCGAGGGGCGGCGGCGGCCGCCGCCTCCGCCTTGACGATCCGCTGGATGGCGGCGAGCAGCTTCTGGCGCACCTCAGGCTTGTACGTGCGGACGGTCAGCTGGAGCTTCACCTCGTCCGGAATGATGTTGTGCTTGGAGCCGCCGTGGATCGAGCCGACCGTCACAACGGCCGGGTCGAGCGGGTTGTTCTCGCGCGCGACGACCGTCTGCAGGGCGAGGATCGTTCGCGCGGCGATCACGATCGGGTCGACGCCGTTCTGCGGCTCCGAACCGTGGGTCCCGCGGCCGTAGATGGTCACGTCGACCGAGTCCCCGTTCGCGAGGGCGTAGCCCGGCGTGTACCCGATGGTCCCGGCCGGGAGCCGCGCCGCGTCGTGCAGGGCGATCGCGAAGTCGGGCTTCGGAAAGCGCGTCAGGAAGCCGTCCTTCAGCATCGCGCCGGCGCCGCCAAAGCCCTCCTCCGCGGGCTGGCCGACGAGAACCAGCGTGCCGCGCCAGCGCTTCTTCGATTCCGCAAGGAGCGCGGCCGCCCCCACGAGCGTGGTCATGTGCACGTCGTGTCCGCAGGCGTGCATCACCGGGACTGTCACGCCCGCGTCGTTCTTCGTGGTGACCTTGCTGGCGTAGGGAAGCCCCGTCTTCTCCTCGACGGGCAGCGCGTCCATGTCCGCGCGCACGAGCAGCGTGGGTCCCTTGCCGTTCTTGAGCACCCCGACGACGCCGAAGCCGCCGACGTGGTCCGTCACGTCGTAGCCGGCCGCGCGAAGCCTCTCGGCGACCTTCGCGGAGGTCTTCTCCTCGTGCGTCGACAGCTCCGGATTCTGGTGCAAATCGACATAGAACGTCCGCAGCTCGGGCCACATCCGCTGGAGCGGCGCCAGCGCGGGCGAGCCCGACGCGGCGGGCAGCGCGAGCAGGCCGGCGGCCAGAGCGGGGGCGAGGAGGAGCGGCATGGACGCTGCGAATCCTACCGTACACTGCTCGCAATGGCGGACGGCAAACGCGTGGGGACGATCGCGAGCCTGAAGGCCGCCCTCTCCTCCCGACGCATCGGCGCCGTGACGCTCCAGTCGTTCTCCTCGGGCCTCCCCCTCGGTCTCGTGTGGATTGCGCTGCCGGCGTTCCTGACGTATCGCGGCGTCGACATCAAGACGGTCGGCCTCTTCTCGCTCGCCCAGGCGCCGTGGAGCTTCAAGTTTCTCTGGTCGCCGCTGATGGACCGGTTCGGGCCGCGGATCGGCCGCCTCGGGCGCCGGCGGTCATGGATCGTCCTCTGTCAGATCTTCCTGATGCTCTCGATCCTGGGTCTCGCGGGCGTCGCGCAGACGGCCGACGTCGGCGCGGTCGCGGTCCTCGCCCTCCTGATCGCGTTCGGCTCCGCCTCGCAGGACATCGTCATCGACGCCTACGCGGTGGAGGTCCTGGAGCGCTCCGAGCAGGGCCTCGCCGTCGGCGCCCGCAATGCCCTCGCGCGGTCGGCCGTCCTCGTCGCGGGCGCGCTGACGATCACGCGCGGGACAGAGGCTGGGGTGGCCGCCCGTCTTCTGCGGGCTCGCGCTCCTCTTCGCGCCGCTCGTCCTCGTGGTGCTCTGGTCACCGGAGCCGGCGGTCGCCGCCGCGTCGCCGCGCTCGCTCCGCCAGGCGGTGTTCGACCCCCTGATCGACCTGTTCCGTCGCTCGGGCGCGATCCCGATCCTGGGCTTCCTGGTGCTCTACAAGTTCGGCGAGAACCTGGCGACGGCGCTCATCCGGCCGTTCTTGATCCAGAAGTGCTACGCGCCGGAGGACGTCGGCGTCGGGACGGCGACCATCGGGCTCATCGCGTTGATCGTCGGGGCGTTTCTGGGCGGTCTCGCGACCGACCGCATCGGCCTGACGCGCAGCCTCTGGCTGTTCGGCGCCATCCAGTCGGTCGGGTTCCTCGGCTACGTGGCGATCGACCAGATGACGCCGGGAAGCCCCTGCGCGGGCGGCGTCGTGGGCGCGATCGTGCAGCCGCTCTCCCATCGCGTGACCATGCTCGCGGCGATCGGCGTCGAGAACCTCTGCCAGGGCATGGCGACGGGCGCATTCGGCGTGATGCTCCTGCGGATGACGCAGAAGCAGTTCTCCGCCACCCAGTACGCGCTCTTCTCCAGCATCTTCGCCGTGGGCCGGATCGTGACCGGCCCGATCGCCGGCTTCACCGCGGACGCGGTCGGCTGGACGCCGTTCTATCTCATCGCCACGGCGGCGTCCGTCCCCGGCCTGGTCCTGTTGCAGCGCTTCGCTCCCCTCGGCGGGCGGGAGCCGGAGCTCGAGACGTTGGATCGCGCGCCGGCCCATCCGGTCAGCCGCTCGAGGCTCCTGGCGACGAGCGTCGCGGTCGCGGCCGCCGGCTTCGCCGCGTCGCTCGCGCTCTCGGCCCTGCTGGCCGCTCTGAAGGCGGCGCGCCTCCATGCCGAACAAGGCGTCGGAGTCGACTTCGCCCGCGCGCTCTCGCGCACGCTCGCCCCGGTGGCGCCGTCCGAGTGGGCGCGCCTCGCGGGGCTCGCGGCCGTCGGGCTCGTCTCGGGAGCCGGGGCCGCCGCGTTCGTCCTGGCGCGCCACGGGCTGAGCCGACCACCGAAGGCAAACACCCGGCAGTAAGCAACGCCGCGTGGCGCGCGGCGGTAACCCGCGGCTATTCCCGGTCGAGCTCGCGGCGCAGCCGCGCCGCTTCGTCGAAGAGCCGGCCGACCGCGTCCGCGTCGCCCGCGCGCAGCTCCGAGGCGAGGCGCGCGAGCTCCTCGCGCACCGCGTCGATCGCGCGCGCGAGCGCCTCAGGATCCGCCAGCGCGAGCTCGAGCGCGAGCTCCCGCCGGCGGCCGGCGATCCGCGTCGTGTCGAGGAGGCCTGGGCCGGCGAGGGATCCGAGCTCCACGTCTTCCGTCGCGGTCTCGGGCGCGGCGGCACGCAACCAGCGCGACGGCGACGGCGTGGGGCAGGTGGCTGATCCAGGTCATCAGGCGGTCGTGTCGCTCCGCGGGCAGCTCGATCGGCCGGGCGCCCACTCCGCGCACGAGCTCCGCGATCGCGGCCAGGTCCCCCGGGAGGCTGCGCGCCGTCGCGGCCAGCACCCACGGGCGCCCGCGGAAGAGCTCCGGATCGGCGGCCTCCACGCCCTCGCGGCGGGATCCCGCCATCGGGTGACCCGCCACGAACCGCACGCCGTCGCGCAGGCTCTGCGCCGCCCGCACGATCGGCGCCTTGAGCGACGCGGTGTCGGTGAGGAGCGCCCCCGGAGCGAGCGCCGCGATCTCCCGGAGAAGCCCGGGGGTCGCCGCGGTCGGGACGGCCGCGACGACGACTTCCGCTCCGGCGAGCGCGTCCCCGAGGGTGTCCGCGGCCGGGATCCCGCGCTTCCGGGCGCGCGCCCGCACGCCGGGATCCCGATCGAAGGCCGCGGCGCCGAACGCGAGCGCGGCCGAGCCGCCGATCAGGCCGAGGCCGACGACGGCGACGCGCGTCACGACGGCGGTTTCCGACCCGGGAAGCGCGGGACCGGCTCCTCCGCCTCGTCCCCCGGCACGCGGACCGCCCACCGGGGACGCAGCTCGCGCGCGCCGCGGAGAAAGGCGTGGCGGATCTCGCCCTGCGTCTTCGGAGTGTTCCAGTGGAGGAGAACGCGCACGCAGCGTCCCGGCGATCCCGGCACCGGGATCTCCCGCCCGCATAGGAGCGGCACATCGTCCCAGCCCGGCAGCGAGCGCACCGCGATCGCGGGGAACTCGGCGTCGAGATCGTCGGTGACCGTGAAGATCGCGAAGGCGACGTCCTCGGGGCGCAGGTCGTTGTCGCGCACCAGGATCGCGAGCAGCTCCCGGGTCCGTTCGACGATCGCGGCGGAGTCGTTTCGCGCGACGGTGGTCGCTCCCCGAATTCCCCGCGTGAACATGGGGCGGATTATCTCCGACCGAAACGGGTGCACAATGGCGGGGCCCGTGAAGCGCCTCATCGTCAACGCCGACGACTTCGGCCGCACCGCCGGCGTGAACGCCGGCACGCTGCAGGCGCACCGGCGCGGGATCGTGACGTCCGCCACGGTGATGGTGCTCGAGAAGGCCGCCGCGCGCGGGATCCGGGAGGCGGCCGAGAGCGCCCCGCGGCTCTCGCTCGGGCTCCACTTCGCGCTGACGGGCGGCGGCCGTCCGGCCGCGCCCGCGAAGGACCTGCCCGTGCTGGCTCCCGGCGGGCGGTTCCGGCGCCGCCGCGAGGACCTTCCGTCCGACGTTCCGGCGGCGGAGGTGCGGCGGGAGCTCGAGGCGCAGATCGGCGTCTTCCAGGTCCTCGCGCGCAAGCCGCCGTCCCACCTGGACTCGCACCACCACGTCGCGCTGCACCCCTCGGTCGCCCAGGTCTTCGCGGCGGTCGCGCGCGAGCGGTCCCTCCCGACCCGGGCTCCCACCGACGAATGCCGACGGGTCCTCCGCGCCGCCGGCGTGCGCACGCCCGATGCGTTCGTCGACCGCTTCTACGCGGAGAACGTGAGCGTCGCGACCCTCGAGGACATCCTGGACCGGCTCGCCGACGGCACCTCCGAGCTGATGTGCCATCCCGGATTCGCGGATCCGGAGCTGAAGGCCTCGAGCACCTACGCCGACGAGCGCGAGCGCGAGCTCGACGCCCTCTGCGATCCCGGCCTGCGCGGGCGGCTCCGCGAGCGGGAGATCGCGCTGGTGGACTTCGGCGCCCTGTGATTCGGGGCGTCTGAGTTACCCTATCCGTCAGATTCGTCGTCCGAAAACGGAGAGAACGAGGAGCGCATGAGAGCTCTGGTCGCCGACAGCGATCCGGACCGGCTCCGCCAGCTGGAGACCTGGCTGGTCCAGTGGGGCTACGAGGTCTGGCCCGCGCGCAACGGAGTGGAGGCGTGGAACCGCCTCTCGAGCGAGAAGACGCCGATCGTCGCCGTTCTCGCCTGGCAGATGGACGCGATGCACGGCATCGACGTCTGCCGCCGGATCCGTCTCCAGCCGGAGCTGCCCACGGCGTACGTCGTGCTCGTCGCGGAGAACCGGGCCTCGGAGGCCCTCCTCGAGGGCCTGAATGCCGGCGCCGACGACTTTCTCTTCACGCCGCTCGAGGCGGTCGAGGTGCGCGCGCGGATCCGCAACGGCGCGCGCATCGTCGAGGTCGAGGAGGCGCTGCGCGCGTCGCAGCAGGCGCTGCGGGTGCAGTCCACGCGCGACGGCGTGACCGGCGTCTGGAACCATGCCGCGATCCTGGACATGCTCTCGAACGAGCGCGAGCGCGCGCGGCGCAAGAGCGGCTCGGTCGCCATCGTGATGGCCGACCTCGACGAGCTCCGCAAGATCAACGAGAACCTGGGTCATCCGATCGGCGACGAGGTCCTGCGCGAGGCCGCGCGGCGGATGAACTCCTCGGTTCGGCCCTACGACGCGGTCGGCCGCTACGGCGGCGACGAGTTCCTCCTCGTGCTCCCGGGCTCCGACGGGCTGGGAGCGCTGACGGTGGCCGAGCGCATCCGGGAGACCTTCGCGAAGCGGCCGATCCACACCTCCGCCGGCCCGGTGCCGATGACGCTGTCGCTCGGCGTCGCGTCCGAGGGTGGCGAGACCGTCACCGACTCCGCGGCCCTGCTCCAGGCGGCCGACTCCGCGCTCAAGCGCGCGCAGGTGAACGGACGCAACCGTGCCGCCCTGGCGGACGAGTCCGGGCTGGCGATCGACATCGGGCCCGCGGAGTAGCTCCGGAGAGTCGCGAAAAGCCGCGACGGTCTTGGCGCGGCCGCCGTAGACTCGTCGAAGACCATGATTCGGTGCTCGCACGCGCTCCTCCTCGCTTTCGCGGTCTCTTTGGGAGCCCGCGCCGCCGGAGCCGCGGTGAATCAATGGACACCGGTCGGCCCGTTTCGCCACGGCGGGATGGTCACCGCGATCGCGGTCGCTCCGTCGGATCCCTTCACCGTCATCGCCGGGACGTTCTCCGGCCCCTTTCGCTCCGCCGACGCCGGGCAATCCTGGGCTTCGATCTCGGACGGCCTCACCAGCCAGTACGTCACCGGCGTCGCCATCGACCCGGGGACGCCGACGACCGTTTATGTGGTGATGGGGAATCCCGCGGCGGGGCTCTACAAGAGCACCGATTCCGGCGCGAGCTGGACGCTGCTCCTCTCCCTTCCGGAGGACTTTCCGTATGGGACCATCACGATCGATCCGACCGATCCGCGGATCCTCTACTTCGGAAGCCAGGCCGCGATTCGTAAAAGCACCGACGGGGGCGCGAGCTGGACCGCGTCCGACGAAGGCTTCAACGGGTTCCCCGTCGCGTCCATCGCGGTCGATCCGACGTCGCACTCGACCCTCTACGCGGCCGCCGGCCCGGTCTACAAGAGCACGGACGGCGGAGCGCACTGGGTCGCGACCGGCCTCGCCGACGCGCACGCGGTCCGCATCGCGCCGAGCGATCCCTCGACGCTCTACGCGGTCACGCTCGCGGGCGTCTTCGTGAGTCACGACGGCGCTCAGACCTGGACGGCCGGAGGCGCGATCACGGGCGTGCCGGCCGATCTCGCCGTGGATCCGGGATCCGCCGGGACCGCGTACATCACCGGCGTCGACGGCGTGCTGAAGAGCACCGACGGCGGGGCCTCGTGGCAGCTCGCCAGCTCCGGCCTGCCGGGCGGGCCGATGCGCTGCGTGTTTGCGATCACGATCGCGTCGGACGGGACGCTCTACGTCGCAAACATCTGCGAGCCGGAAGGGCTCTTCCGGAGCTCGGACGCCGCGGTGAGCTGGACGGATGTGAGCGGCGGCTTCGGCCCCATCGAAACGCGGGGCGTCGCGGCGTCGACGGTCTCGCCCGCGGTCTACGCCGCGACCGACGCCGGGATCTTCCGCACGCTCGACGGTGGCGGAAGCTGGACGCCGCTCAACGGCGGGCTTTCAGATCTTAACGCGCAGCAGGTCGTGCCGGATCCGGCGGATCCCGCCATCCTGTACGCGCGCACGGCAACGGCCGTATTCAAGACCATCGACGGCGGGCTGACGTGGACCAACCTGCGGGCCGCCCCCTTCCGCGCGTTGGCGATTGCGCCGAGCGCACCCTCGACCCTCTACGCCGCGGGGGACGGCTCCTTCTGGAAGACTACGAACGGGGGAGCGAGCTGGCAGAGCTCGCAACCCTTCGACGCCGTGATCCAATCGCTCGTGGTCGATGGACGGAGCGCCGCGGTCGTCCTCGCCGGAACGGAAAACGGAGTGATCTTCCGCAGCAGCGACGGGGGCACGACCTGGGGTCCGGTCCTCACAGTCCTTCCGTACGTCAGCTTTCCGGCGATCGTGGCGGCGCCCGGCTCGCCCGAAACGGTGTACGCCGGCTGGGTCGGTATGACGGCTTGTCCCATGAGCTGCGTGCCTGCGGGCGGCGTCTACAAGTCGACCGACGACGGCGCCACGTGGACGAGCGTTTCCGTCGGCGACGGGACGACGGCGATTGCGGTCGATCCGAACGATTCCTCGACGGTCTACGTGGCCACCACCCGGAGCCAGATCGCGCGGTCCACCGACGGCGGGACGACCTTCGCCAGCGTCAACGCAGGCCTCCCCGCAACAGGAGTTGCGGAGCTGGCCATCTCCTCGAGCGCTTCCTCGACCGTCTACGCCGCCGCTTGGATCGCCGGCGTCTATCGGGCCTCTTTCGTGTCCTGCTCGAACGACGGCGCCGCCCTCTGCCTCGGCGACGGCCGCTTCCGTGTCGAGGTCGACTGGCGGAGGACTCCGGGCGACCCGGCGCAGAAGGCGCACGCCGCCGGCGTGAGCGCCGAGTCGGGCTACTTCTGGTTCGTCGACCCGGACAGCGTCGAGCTCGTCGTCAAGGTGCTCGACGGTCGCTCGATCAACGGCTTCTTCTGGGTCTTCTACGGCGCGCTGACGGACCGCGGCTACACGGTCACGGTCACCGACCGCGAGACCGGCGCGGTCAGGACGTACACGAACGATCCCGGACACGTCGGCAGCCGGGCCGACACCTCGGCCTTCGCGGGAACCGGGCCGGGCGCGGAGGAAGGGCCGGATCTCGCGATGGTGCTCGCGACGGACCGGACGAGCGCCGCGCCCGAGGAGCCGTGCGTCGCCGATGCGATCTCGCTCTGCCTGAACGGCGGCCGCTTCCGGGTCCAGGTCGGCGTTACCACGAGCCCGACGGGGCCGACCGTGGCCGCGCCCGCCGTCGGCCTCACACCCGACTCGGGGGCGTTCGTGTTCCGCGATCTGGGCAACCTCGAGCTCGCCGTCAAGGTGCTCGACGGGACCTTCGTCAACGGCCACTTCTGGGTCTTCGTCGGAGGCCTCACCAACCGGGCGTTCGAGGTCGTCATTTCCGACACGGTGACGGGCCAGGCGTGGACCTACGACAATCCCGCCGGCGAGGTCCAGAGCGTCGCGGACACCGCCGCCTTCTAGCTCCTCGCTCCTCGCCGCGCGGCCGGGGCCACGTTGACTTTCGCCCCGCGTTGGGATTCGCTAGCCCGCAAAGGAGCCCCCCAAAATGTCGCTGGTCGCGCTCTGGGTGATCGTCGCCCTGGGAGCAGGCATCCTCGAGGTCGTCGTGCCCGCGTTCGGGTTCGTCTTCGTGACGCTCGCGGCGCTGCTGGCGGCCCTCCTGGCGCTCTTCGGGATGGGGCTGACCCTTCAGGTCGTCGCGTTCGCCGGCGCCGCGCTGCTGCTCCTGGTCTTCCTGCGGCCTTTCTTCCTGCGGCGGATCGGGGGACCCGGAGTTCCCTCACGGACGGACGTCCTCCACGGCAAGCTGGCGGAGGTCACCGAGGCGGTCGACCCCGTCCGGGGCACGGGCCGGGTCCTCGTCGAGGGACACGACTGGGCGGCCCGCGCGGCCGTCCCGGTGCCGGTGGGAGCGCGTGTGCGGATCGACGGGGCCGACGGGATCGTTCTTCTGGTTTCGCCGCTGCAGGCTTGAGGAGGCCGACATGATTCCGTCTTCGTCGTCTCTGGTGCTCGGCGCGCTGGTGCTCTTCGCGCTGATCGTGGTCGCCAAGTCGATCAAGGTCGTTCCGCAGAAGCAGGTCAAGCTGATCGAGCGCCTCGGGCGCTTCCACAAGCGGGCCGACGCGGGGCTGAACGTGATCGTTCCGTTCCTCGACGCCGTGCGGGCCACGATCGACCTGCGCGAGCAGATCACCCAGATCGAGCCTCAGCCGGTCATCACGCGCGACAACGTCACGATGAAGGTCGACGCGGTCATCTACTTCGTGATCGCGGATCCCGTGCGCTCGACCTACGAGGTGCAAAACCTCGCGTGGGGCATCGAGCAGCTCGCCCTCTCGGGCCTGCGCAACGTGATCGGCTCCCTCGACCTCGACCACACCCTGACCTCGCGCGACACGATCAACACTCAGCTGCGCGCGACGCTCGATTCGGCCACGCAGCAGTGGGGCGTCAAGATCATGCGGGTCGAGCTCAAGAACATCGACCCTCCGTCGGACATCAAGCTGACCATGGAGAAGCAGATGACCGCCGAGCGCTCGCGCCGCGCCGTGGTCACCACCGCCGAGGGCGAGAAGGCGTCGGCGATTCTCAAGGCGGAGGGCCAGAAGCAGTCCCAGATCGTCAGCGCGGAGGGCGAGAAGGCGTCCCGGATCCTGGAGGCCGAGGGCCAGGCGCAGGCGCGGCTGCGGGTCGCGGAGGCGGAAGCCCAGGCCATCAAGGTCATCGCCGACGCGATCGGCGCGGCCGGCAATCCGGCGCAGTACCTGATCGCGCAGCGCTATCTGGAGACGCTGGGCTCGCTCGGAGCGAACGCGGACAAGATCATCTACCTGCCGTACGAGGCATCGGGCGTGCTCGCCTCGCTCGGTGGGATCCGCGAGCTGCTGGCGGGGAGCGGTCTCCCGCCGCCGCCTCCGCCGCCATCCGCGCCACGGCCCGTGCCGCCGCCCGCGCCCTTCGCGAGGTAGCGGCCTAGCCGAGCGCGTCGATCTCCGCGAGCGCGCGTGCGACCTGGTCGAGGTCGTTGCCGGCGTGCGGGGAGAAGCGCACGGTCCCCTCGCGCGGGGCGACGATGACGCCGCGCTCCTCGAGGGCCTTCGCCACGGTCCGCGCGTCCTTCGAAGGAGACGGGTGCGCGGCGGCCAGGATCCCGGACGCGAGGGGCTCCGGAGTCGCGATCCTCCAGCCGCGTTTCGCGAGACCGTCCCGGAGCGCGCGCACCAGCTCGAGGATCCGGGCATGGACGGCCTCGCGGCCCATCTCCTCGAGGAGCCCGATCGCCGCCCCGATCCCGGCGACGTGGTCCGTCGGCAGCGTGCCGGGCTCGTAGCGGCGCCCGCCCTCGTAGGGAACGAAGGCGTAGTCGAGGTAGCTCTTCGTGGAGCGGTTGTTCCACCAGCCGGACGCGATCGCCGGGACGCGCTCGCGCGCGGCGTCGCGGACGTAGAAGATCGCGCCGCCCTCGGGACCGTAGAGCCACTTGTGCGCGTCGGCGGCGAGCACGTCGATCCCATCCCGCTCGACGTCCGCCGGCAAGGCGCCCAGCGCCTGGATGCCGTCGACGACGAAGAGGATGCCGCGCTCGCGGCAGAGCCTCCCGATATCGGCGAGAGGAGAGACCCAGCCGTTGTGAAAGGCGACCCACGAGACGGCCACGACGCGCGTGCCGCCGTCGATGGCCTCCGCGATCGCGTCGGTGGTCAGGCGCCCGTCCCGGCTCTTCGCGAGGCGGCACGGGACGCCGCGGGACGCGAGCCTCTGCCAGGGGTAGGCGTTCGAGGGGAACTCCATGTCGTTCGACACGACGTTGTCCCCGGGCTGCCAGGGATACGACTGCGCCACGAGGTTGATCCCCCAGCTCGTGTTGGGGAGAAAGGCGATCTCCTCCGGCCGCGCGCCGAGGAACCGCGCGCACTTCGCCCGCGTCGCGTCGATCTCGCCGTACCAGCTCCGCCAGTCCGCCGCGCCGCGGTCCCTCTGGTTCGCCACGTGCGCCGTCATCGCGTCGGCGACGCGGCGGGGCAGCGGCGCGACCGAGGCGTGGTTGAAGTAGAGGAGGTTCCGCCGGACGGGGAACTCGGCGTCCAGGCTCGCGGGGGAGAAGTCGAAGCCGCTCACGCGACGATTCCCCGATAGAGCGTCTCGTAGTCCGACACCATGCGCTCCGCACTGTAGCGCTCCTCGGCCCGACGGCGGCACGCGGCGCGGTCGAGGTCGCCGGCGCGGATCGCGTACTCCGCGAGCTCCTCGTCGGTCTCGCCCAGGAACCCCGTGACGCCGTGCGCGACGAGCTCGGGGAGGGAGCCGCGCGGCGTCGCGACGACGGGGGTGCCCGCGGCCATCGCCTCGGCGACGACCAGGCCGAAGGGCTCCTCCCAAGAGATCGGGAAGAGGAACGCCCGCGCCCGGCCCATGAGCGCGAGGACCTCGGCGTTGGGAAGCGTCGGGAAGTGGCGGACGTGGACTCCGTCGGCGTCCACATGGGGGCGGATGCGCTCCTCGTAGAAGCGCCGGCTGTCCGAAAGATACGGCGTGACGTCGCCCACGAGGACGAGCGGCAGGCCCGCGCGGCGCGCGATCGCGATTGCACGGTCGGCGCCCTTGGTGGGAACGAGGCGGCCGACCGTGAGGAGAAACTCTCCGGGCTCTCCGCGGAAGGGCACGCGGTCGACGTCGACCCCGTAGGGGATCACGGGAAGGCCTCCGCCGAGCATCCGCGCCTGCGCCTCGCTGACGCACGCGAACCGCAGCCGCGGGTCGTGCGCGCGGTAGTAGTCGTAGAGCGGCTTCTCGATGTAGGCGCACGTCAGGAGCGACGGCCGGCGAGAGCGCGCCGAGAAGTACGGGGCCGGCGTGGGCCAGTGGGAATGCAGGACGTCGTAACGATCCGCCTCCTCGTACGCCTCGGCCACGTTGCGCACTTCGAAGTCGCGCTCGAGGTAGCTCGTCGACGCCGGATCGTCCTGCGTGGCGCGCGGCACGACCGCATGGAGCCGGGCCCCTCGTGGCGTCTGCGAGTCGCCGGAGGCGAAGAGGGTCACGTCGTGCCCGCGGGCGACGAGGCCGCGGGTCAGCAGGTCGATCGCGATCTCCGTCCCGCCGTGCGACCTGGGAGGAACCGAGAAGGCGATCGACGCGATCTGTGCGATCTTCACGGCCTCAAGGAAGCCGCACCGCTCCCGCGCGGGCGAGCATCTCGAAGTACTCCGCGACCGCAGACAGAGGAACGGGTGCGTAGCGTCCGGCGAGCGCATCGCGGATTTCGGAGATCGAGCGCTTCCCGTCCGCGAGGTTGAACGCCTCGTAGGCGAGGAGAGCTCCGTCCTCGCGGGCCGCGAGCGCGGTCTTCGCCGGGTCCACGCCGGGGCGGCCCGGGTGCTGGAAGTAGTCGAAATAGTAGACGTCGAGCGGTCCCTTGATCTCGGGGTTGCGGACGGGGACGCGCGGGTCCGCCGGCCGCGGCGGCGCGGAAAGCTCCGCGCGCAGGCGGGCGATCTCCTCGACGACGGAGGTGGCGTCGGCGGTCGATGGCCACAGGCGAGCGACGGACTCGAGCTCGGCGATGCCCATTTCGATCGCTTCCCGCATCGCGATGCCCGAGTCGCCGGCCATGGGCGCTCGCGCGATGCGCGCCGTCGAATCCGCGAAGGCCAGGTCGTACATCCGGTCCTGCTCCGCCTCCGGAAGCGCGGCGAGGGTGTACGCGATCCCCGCGCCCATGTACGCGACGCGGCCGAGCTTGGTCGCGTCGAGGTTCTCCGGGACGTCCTTCTGGGTATGGATCGTGACGTCCGGATAATCGTGGAAGTAGACCATCGGCACGCCGAACCCGGCCGCCTCGAAGACCTCGTGGTCGCTGCCGAGCTCGAGCGGCCGCACGTCGCCAAGGAACGCCTCGCGCGATCCGGGCGGAAAGACCAGACCGGCCGCCGCGTCGCCCCGGCCCTCCGCGTAGCGCGCGGAGGCGCGCACGACCTGGTCGAACCAGGCCTGCGCGATCGCGTTCACGACGTGCGGCAACGACTCCGCGGTCCGGGAGAGGTGGAAGGTGCCGTGAGTCGTCGAGAGGAGCCCGCCGACCATGTCCATGTGCACGCCGGCGACCAGCCGCGCGACGACCTCGGGATGGCGGACGAGGTACGCCTGGGATCCGGCGATCTCCGGCAGCCAGAGGAACCGGATCGTGCGCGCGGGCGTCGGCAGCGCGCCCTTCCGGATCGCCGCCGACAGCGCGCGCGCCACCTCCAGGATGGCCGCGCTCCCCGACGCGTTGTCGTTCGCGCCTGCGGACTCGTGGCAGAGGTGCGCGGTCAGGACGACCTCTCCGCTCGACGGAGTGGGGTCGGTTCCGGGTATGGTCGCGACGACCACGTCATAGCTCGCGGGCACCATCCTCGCGTGGACCCGCGCCCGCAGCCGGACTTTCTCCCCGCCGGACAGGCGCGCGCGGAGCGCCTTCGCCTGACGCTTCGAGACCATGAAGGCGAAGCGGTTCGCGGTCTGGTACGGCGAGAGGTGCCCCCAGCGGATCTGGTCCTCGTCCTCTCCCGACCACGGCGTCGCCTGGTTCGGGTAGTCCGAGAGGAAGCCGGCCGCGCCGCGCTCCTCGCAGGCGAGACGGTGCACGGTGGGCAGGTCGCCGTCCGCGAGCACGATGCGGCCGCGAACGTCCTTGCCCTCGTAGTTCGACGCCGACGTGCCCTTCCCGACGTCGACGAGCTCCGCCGTCACGTCGGCGTCCTGGCTGTAGTCCGCGAGCGCGACGGGGACGGCCTCGAACGAGGCAATGATCTGCGGCGCCGTCGGCGAGACCTCCTCGAGGGTCCCGGAGCGGGGATCCCAGCCGAGGTAGGAGAGGAAGTGCGCGTAGCGGGTCTTGCCGTCGGCCGGCAGGCGCTCGATCGCCGCGTCGGCGAGGCCTGCGGCAGCCAACTTTGCGCGGACGTGCTCGGCGGCGGCGGCGTAGCCGGGCGAGCCCTGCACGCGATGGAAGCGTGCGAGCTCCCGCACGGTCTCGAGCGCGGCCGCGCCGTCGATCTCGGCGCGAATCGCGGCCGGGACGGCGTCCGGAAAGAAGGGAACCGCGCGCTCCTGCGCGCCGGCGTTCCGCGCCGGCTCTTGCGCCCCGGCGATGTGCGCAGCGGCGAGCAGAAAAACGAAGGGGAGGGGACGGGCCCCTCCCCGAACGAGACGCATCCGGGTTACTTGGCGATCGTAAAAGGAGCCAGGGCGCCCGTCTTTCCCCAGACCATGCCCAGGTTTCCGCCGGCGTCGCTCATGTCGCTGAAGTCGATCGTGAACTGATCGATCGAGACCGCGGGAGTGATCATCTTCATGGGGACACGCACCACGTCGTACTTCGCGTCGTAGCCGTAGGCGCCCCAGATCTTGGTCTTGTCGTTCGCGTCGTACTTCTCCTGCGTCGGCTGCGTCGAGACGACCAGCGTCCAGCCGCCTTCCTTCAGGATGACGAAGAGGTCGTAGCTGCCGGGCTCGAGGCGCTTGCCGCCGATCATGAGCGGGACCTCGGTCGTCAGCTTCGTCGTCTGGTTGGCGCCCGCGCGCCAGACGAACGCGCCGTCCTTGTCCTTGTTGTTGTCCGCGACGGTCTTGCCGTAGTCGGCGCCCCTGCCGAAGATGTCGGCGCGGCCGCGGAGCATCGGCCGGCTGTAGCTGACCTCGATCCATTTGCCGCCCGTGTAGCGCCGCTCGCCGTCCTTGTCCGGCGCGCTCCAGGTTCCGCCGACCATCGTCGCCGACGTTCCGGCCGGGGAGAGCGGCTTGCGATCCTGCGCGGTCGCGAGCGTCGCGCCGGCCAGAAGCAGGGTGAGTCCGAGACTGGATGCCTTCCGAATCATCTGTGTCCTCCTGTCCCATTGAGGGAGCGGCCGCGTCTTCCGGCCGTTCCGCGAGCGCGAAGCATATAGAATCCCGCGCCGCATGGGAAAAAACCCTTCTCGCGCCCTCTCCGCGTTTCTCCTCGTCCTCCTCGCCCTGCCCGCTCCGGCGGCCGAGGCCCCCGGGGGCGACCGCGCGACGGATTTTCAAGGCCGCGTTGGCGCGGCCTATGCGCTGACCGGCGGCCGCGTCCTCGCCGCGCCGGGGCGCGTCTTCGACCCGGGGGTCGTCGTGGTGCGCGGCGGCGTGATCGAGGCCGTCGGGCCGGTCGGCTCGACCCGCCTCCCCGCGGATGCGAGCTCCGTGGATACCACGGGGAAGGTGGTCTACGCCGCCTTCGTCGATCCCTACGTCTCGCTGGACCGTCTCGCCGGCAAGTCCCCGAAGAAGCCCCGCGACGACGAGGAGGAGTCACAGACGCCACGCGAGAGAGGATCGCGGGCGACCCAGCCGGCCGGACCCCCGGTCCGCTCCGAGGCGCGGGCCGTCGACGCGCTCGTGGTCAAGGACTCGGTCGCCGATACGTACCGGAGGCTCGGCTTCGCGGTCGTCGCCGCCGTCCCGGTCTCGGGCGTGATGCGCGGCCGCGGCGCCGTGGTCAGCCTCTCGGAGGCGCCGCTCTCCGCGCGCGTGATCGATCCGCAGAACGGCCAGGTCGTCTCGCTCGAGCCTCCGAACGAGGACGAGTATCCGAACTCGAAGATGGGAGCGGTCGCGGTCGCGCGGCAGGCGTTCCGCGACGCGGTCTGGTGGCGCGACGCCGAGGCGGCCTACGCGAAGCAGCCGAGCGGGCGCGCGCGGCCGCCCCGGGACGCGGCGGCGGAAGCGCTCGTTCCCGCGGCCGAGGGCAAGGAGACGGTGATCTTCGACGCCGGCGACGCCCTGGCGCTCCTGCGCGCCGAGCGCGTCGCCCGCGAAGCGAAGGTGCGGGCGCGTTACGTCGGCGGCAACGACGAGTACCGCCTCCTCGCCGAGGTCACCACCGGGAAGCCCGACATGGTCTTGCGGGTGAATTTCCCGAGGCCCCAGAAGCTCGAGAGCGACGACGAGTGGCTGGACGTCCCGCTCGAAAAGCTGCGCGCGTTCGACCGCGCGAGCTCCAATCCCCGGTGGCTCAGGGACGCGGGGATCACGTTCTCGTTCACGACGGCGGGGCTGGACGATCCGAAGGACTTTTCCAAGCGCGTGCGCGAGGCGATCGCGCGCGGGCTCTCGCCCGAGGACGCGCTCGCGGCGGTCACGACGGTGCCGGCGAAGCAGCTCGGCCTGTCGGACCGGCTCGGCACCCTCGAGGCGGGGAAGATCGCGAGTCTGGTCGTCGCGACCGGCGAGCCCTTCGCGGAGAAGGCGCGCGTCGCGGAGATCTGGATCGACGGCGAGCGGATCGAGCTGCTCGTTTCCCGTGAGGAGCGGGAGGCAGAAAAGGAGAACCCTCACCCCGGCCCGATAGCGCCGGGAGAGGGAGGCGGGACTCTAAAGCGCGAGGCCGGCCCGGTGGCGGCTCCGGCGGCCGTGGTCGTCCGCGGCGCGACGATCTGGACGGAGGGCGCCTCCGGGATCCTCGAGAACGCGGACCTCGTCGTCTCGGGGGGCAGGGTCGTGGCGGTCGGAAAGAACGTCGCGGCGCCGGTGGGAGCCCTCGAGATCGACGGCCGCGGCAGGCACGTCACTCCCGGGATCATCGACGCGCATTCGCACACGGCGGTCGACGGCGACGTCAACGAGGGCACGCACAACGTCACGGCGGAGGTCCGCATCCGGGACGTCCTGAACCCGCTCGACGTCGCGATCTACCGCGAGCTCGCCGGAGGCACGACCGTGGCCAACGTCCTCCACGGGTCGGCGAACGCGATCGGCGGACAGACCCAGATCGCGAAGTGGCGCTGGGGCGGCGGGCCCGACGATCTGCTTTTCGTGGGCGCACCCGAGGGCATCAAGTTCGCGCTGGGCGAGAACCCCAAGCAGTCCAACTGGCGCAACCCGCAGCCGCGCTATCCGCGGACGCGCATGGGCGTGGCCGAGCTGATCCGCGAGCGCTTCCAGGCGGCGCGCGACTACCGTCGCCGGCAGGAGGAGTATCGCAAGGCCGCGGCTGTAAAGGAAGCCAAGGGCGGGACTCCCATTCCTCCGCGGCCCGACCTCCAGCTCGAGGCGATCGCGGAGATCCTCGAGGGCAAGCGGCAGATCCACTGCCACTCCTACCGGAAGGACGAGATCCTGCAGATGATCCGCACCGCGGAGGAGTTCGGCGTCAAGGTCGCCACGTTCCAGCATGTGCTGGAGGGCTACAAGATCGCCGACGAGATCGCCCGCCACGGCGCGGGCGCCTCGGGCTTCTCGGACTGGTGGAACTACAAGTACGAGGTCATCGACGCGATCCCCTATGCCTTCCCGCTGATGCGGGAGCGGGGCGTGACGGTCTCGTTCAACTCCGACTCCGACGAGCTCGCTCGCCGGCTCAACATCGAGGCCGCGAAGGCCATCAAGTACGGGAACGTTCCCCCGGCCGACGCGCTCGCGTTCGTCACGTCCAACCCTGCGAAGCAGCTCGGCATCGCCGACCGCGTCGGCTCGCTCGAGGCGGGCAAGGACGGAGACTTCGTGATCTGGAGCGGAGACCCGCTGTCGACGACCAGCGTGGCGCTCGAGACGTGGATCGAGGGCAAGAAGTACTTCGACCGGTCCGCGGACCTGGCGGCGCGGCCGGCGCTCGAGAAGGAGCGCGCCGAGCTCGTCGCGAAGGCGAAGGCGCGGCTGTCGGAGGAAAAGGACAAGGACAAGAAGGACGCCGCGAAGCCGAAGTCGGAGGTCGAGCGATGAAGACGCTGACCGCCCTTGCGGTGGCCGCCCTCGTGCTCTGCGCGTCGATGATGGAGGCGCAGGCGCCGGCGCCGCCGCCTCCTCCGAACACGTTCACGCTGACCGGCGTCACGGTCCACCCCGTCTCGGGACCGGACATCGCCCAGGGCACGATCGTCGTGCGCGATGGAAGGATCGTCTCGGTGTCGGCCTCGGCGCCACCCTCGGGCTCGTCCGAGGGTCCCGTCGTCGACGGCAAGGGCCGGCACGTCTATCCGTCCCTCTTCCCGCCGATGACGATCCTGGGCCTCCAGGAGATCAACGCGGTCCGCTCGACCGTCGACACGACGGAGCTCGGCGACATCAACTCGGACTCGCGGGCGGACGTGGCCGTCAACTTCGACTCGGAGCTGCTTCCCGTGGCCCGGTCGGGCGGCGTCCTGATCGCCGGCGTCACGCCGACGGGCGGGATCGTCTCGGGCTCGGTCGCCGCCCTGAAGCTGGACGGCTGGACCCGGGAGGACGCGACGCTTCGGGCGCCCGCGGCGATCGCGGTCGTCTGGCCCGACATGAAGATCGACCGCTCTCCGGAGGCGCGGCTCTCGGTCCGCCTGCAGCAGAAGAAACGGGACGAGGCGCTCGAGAAGCTGAAGAACGCCTTCCGGGACGCGCGGGCCTACGGGAAAGCGCGCGCGGCGGAGGGGCAGGCGGGCATCCCCAAACACGACGCCGATCCCAAGCTCGAGGCGCTGTTGCCCGCGATCGAGGGGAAGATCCCGGTGATCGTCCGCGCCAACCGGATCGCCGAGATCCGCGAGGCGGTGCATTGGGGGAGCGACGAGAAGCTGCACGTCGTCCTCTGGGGCGCCTCGGACGCGTGGCGGATGGCGGATCAGCTCGCGACGGCGCAGGTCCCGGTCATAGTGGACTCGCCGTTCGACCTCCCGCTGCGCGAGGACGAGCCCTACGACGTGGAGTTCGCCAACGCGGGCGTGCTCGACAAGGCGGGCGTGCGCGTGCTCTTCAACGAGGGCGGCGGCACGGACGGCACCAACGTGCGCAACCTGCCGCACCTCGCGGCCGTGGCGGTCGCGTTCGGATTCCCGCGCGAGAAGGCCGTGGCGGCCATGACGCTCGAGCCCGCGCGGCTCCTCGGCGTCGCGGACCGCGTCGGTTCGCTCGAGGCGGGCAAGGACGCGACCTTCATCCTCACCGACGGCGACATCCTGGACATCCGCTCGCGCGTCGTCGCGGCGTACCTCGACGGCCGCGCGCTCGACCTGACCGACAAGCAGAAGCGGCTGTACGAGAGATACCGGAACCGGCCGAAACCCGCCGGGGAAACGCGGCCTAAACCGTAGGGGCGGGGCTTGCCCCCGCCCGGGCGGCCGCGAGGGCCGCCCCTACGATGAGGAGGCGGAGATGAGATTCCTCTTCAAGGAAGAGCCCACGCACTACTCCTACGACGACCTCGTTCGGGAGAAGAAGACCCGTTGGAGCGGCGTGAAAAATCCGCTCGCCCAGAAACACCTGCGCTCGGTGAAGAAGGGGGACGCGATTTTCTACTACCACACGGGCGACGAGAAGGCGGTCGTCGGGATCGCCCGGGCGAGCTCGGACGCGTACCCCGATCCGGCCGACAAGAGCGGGAAGCTCTATGCCGTCGACGTCGTCCCGGTGAAAAAGCTGCCGCGTCCCGTCGTGCTGGCGGAGATCAAGGCGAAGACCGCCTTCAAGGACTTCCCGCTCGTGCGCATCTCGCGGCTCTCGGTCATGCCCGTCTCCGAGAAGGAGTGGGCCGAGATCGAGAAGATGGCCGCCTCCTAGGAGGCCGCGAGCCGTCTACTTCGCCGGTGTCGCCTTCGCCGTCACGGTGATGTTCCTGGCGGCGAACCACGGGTGCCACTCGAGGCGCAGCCGCCCGGCCTTCACCGCCGGATCCTGCTCGGCCATCGCCTTCGCCTCCTCGAGCGTGGCCGTGCGGAAGACGAAGAGGCCGCGCAGGTCGCCGTCGTCGGTGAACGGTCCGGCGACGAGGAGCTTGCCGGCCTCGGCCATCTTCCGGATGTTGGCCATGTGGCCTTCCTGGATCTTCGCGTTTCGGGCGTCTTCTCGGGCGACCACGCCGGCCCCCGGTAGAGAAACGCGACGTAGTACGTCGTCATCTCGTACTCTTCCGGAGGCGCGGCGGTGCCGGAGACGCAGAGCGCGGAGAAGGCGAGCACGCCGGCCAGGACGAGGATCCGTTTCATGCCCGCCTCCTTCGAGAAAAGCCTACGGCGTCTTGAACTCGCCCTCGACGTCGGCCGTGCCCGTCCCGTTGGCCGTGTTCATCGACTTGTAGGTGCCCTTACCCGTGAGCCCCTTCATCTTGCCGGTGCCGCCCTCGAAGGTCCACGTGCCGCTCACGTTGCCGCTGTGGTCGGCGTTGACGGTGCCCGTGCCCTGGAAGTGGACGTAGTACTTATCCCCGTTCGCCATCGTGCCGACGTGGATCCCGTGCTCCTTCGACTTTCCGCCCGAGACCTCCGAGGCGGCGACGCTGTAGCCGTCCTTGACGGCGACGCCCGCCATCTCGAAGGTCTTGGACCACGCGCACGTGGACTTGGTGAGATTCATGACCGAGCCCTCGCCGTCGCCGGTGGCGATCGAGTGCACCGGATCGGCCTTGCCGCAGGAAAGGGTCCCGGAGATCTTGGTCTGCGCGGAGAGGGTCATCGAGACGAGCACACCCAGGGCCAGGAGCGAAGCGATACGCGTCCTCATTCTTTCTTCCTCCTCGATTTTGGCGAGGAGTCTACTCCCTCGGCGAGCCGCGCCCTGCTAAAATGCGCACAACGATGCGGGTTGCCGGGCGGCCGCGCCAGAGTGCGCCTCCTCCGAACGCGGCGCAGCTGTCCCTGTTCCCCGGCCTTGCCCCCGCGCTCCACATCCAGCCGGCGATTCGCCTGACCGAGACGAACGTGGCGCGCACCGTGCCGCCTCACCGGCCCGGAGTCTTCTTCCTGAAGAGCGTCTCGTCGGAAGGGCGCGTGGCCGAACGGGTCGGCCGGGACGACGTCGACCTGCGCCAGCGGCTCCTGCAGTACGCCCGGGAGGGGCTGCCCAACGTCCTCTTCGGCTGGGTGCTGGCGGAGGACGCGAACCAGGCCTATCAAATGGAGTGCTACCTCTGGCACGCCCACGGCGGCGCCTGGGCCGGGATCGCCGGGGACTCGCACCCCTCGCCGTCGGACCCGATTCCCTTCCTGGGCTGCCCCGACTGCGACGAGTAAGATTAGCGCTCAGCTTTCAGCTGTCAGCGAACAGCTCGGAGCAGGAATCCCGTTGGAGACGCTGACCAACTTCGTCGGAGGCCGCTGGGTCCCCTCGCGGGCGACCGAGTTCCTCGACGTCCACAACCCGGCGACGGCCGAGGTGATCGCGCGGACCCCTCTGTCGACGAGGGAGGACCTCGACGCCGCCGTTGCCGCCGCCGAGAAGGCCTTTCCGCAGTGGCGGGACACGCCCGTGACGGTCCGCGTCCGCGCCCTGTTCCGCTTTCGGGAGCTCCTCAACGAGAGCTTCGAGGAGCTCGCGCGGACCGTCACGCGGGAGCACGGCAAGACCCTGGAGGAGTCGCGCGGCAGCGTTCGCCGCGGCATCGAGTGCGTCGAGGCCGCGTGCGCCGCGCCGTCGCTGATGATGGGCTACGGGCAGGAGAACATCGCGAGCGGTATCGACTGCCACGTCCTCCGCCAGCCGCTCGGCGTCTGCGCGGCGATCGCCCCGTTCAACTTCCCGGCGATGGTGCCGCTCTGGTTCCTGCCGTTCGCGGTCGCGACCGGCAACTCGTTCCTCGTCAAGCCCTCCGAGCAGGTCCCGCTGACGCAGCGGCTGATGGTTGGGCTGCTGGAGCGCTGCGGCCTGCCCGCCGGAGTCGTCAACCTCGTCAACGGCGGCCGGGAGGTGGTGGAGGGGATCTGCGACCATCCCGGAATCCGCGCCGTCTCCTTCGTGGGCTCGACGCCCGTGGCGAAGGCCGTGTATCGCCGCGCGACCGCCGCCGGCAAGCGCGTCCAGGCGCTCGGGGGCGCCAAGAACTTCATCGTCGTGATGCCGGACGCGGACCTCGACCGCGCGATGAGCGTGATCACCGAATCCTTCTACGGCTGCGCCGGGGAGCGTTGCCTCGCGGGCAGCGTGCTCGTGCCCGTCGGGTCCGCGCACGCCGAGGCCCGCGACCGCCTGGCCGCGTCCGCGCGGGCCCTGCGCGTCGGCGACGGCATGGAGCCGGGCGTCGGGATGGGGCCGCTCATCAGCGCGAAGCACCGCGACCGCGTGCTCGGCTACATCGAGACCGGCGTCGCCGAGGGCGCGCGGCTCGTCGTCGACGGCCGCCGCAACCCGGTCGCGGACCGGCCGAACGGGTACTTCCTGGGTCCCACGCTCTTCGACGGCGTCGACCCGGGGATGGCCATCGGGCGGGAGGAGATCTTCGGGCCCGTCGCGTCGATCACGCCCGTGAAGACGCTGGAGGAGGCGGTCGACGTCATGCGCGCGCACCCCAACGCGAACGCGACCTCGATCTTCACCTCGAGCGGCCGGGCGGCCCGCGAGTACGCCCGCCTCGCCACGGCCTCGATGGTCGGCGTGAACATCGGCGTCGCGGCGCCGATGGCGCAGTTCCCGTTCGGCGGCGCGCGCGACAGCTTCTTCGGCGACCTGAAGGCCCATGGCCGGGACGCCTACGAGTTCTACACCGACAAGAAGGTCGTCATGACGCGGTGGTGGTGAGTCGATCGATGGGCGTTGTGTCTGTCATCCCGAGGGCCTCGGGCCCGAGGGACCCCTTTTCCAACCACTGGCCGGCTTCAAAGGGGTCCCTCTCCCTCCCCCTCGCTTCGCTCGACGTCGGGATCGGGATGACAGTATGGGATCGGAGAGCACTATGAGCATCGCCAGGGACCAGACGATCAACCCGGCCAGCGACGTCTCGCGCTCGGTGCGCGACAAGCACAAGGAGTACCTGCTCCCCGCCACGATCCTGTACTACAAGGAGCCGCTGGTCCTGACCGAAGGCAAGGGACTGCGGGTGCGGGACGCCGACGGGAACACCTACCTCGACTTCTTCGGCGGCATCCTGACGGTCTCGGTGGGGCACGCCAACGAGAAGGTCAACGCCGCCATCGTGGCGCAGATCGGCCGCCTCTCGCACGTGTCGTCGCTCTACCCGACGCTCCCGGTCGTGGAGCTGGCGGAGCGGCTCGCGCGGATGGCGCCGGGGAAGCTCCAGCAGTGCTTCCTTGCGACCTCCGGCACCGAGGCCGACGAGACGGCCGTCATGCTCGCGCAGCTCGCCACCGGGGCGACCGAGATCGTGGCGCTCCGCCACGGGTACTCCGGCCGCTCGATGCTGGCGCAGGCGCTGACGGCGCAGTCGTCGTGGCGCCCGTTGCCGACGCAGGTCCCCGGGGTCAAGCACGCGGTGTCGCCGTACTGCTACCGCTGCCCGCTCAAGCTGACCTACCCGTCCTGCGGGATCGCGTGCGCGAAGGATCTCGAGGAGCTGATCCGGACGACGACGACGGGCCGCATCGCGGCGTTCCTCGCCGAGCCGATCCAGGGCGTGGGCGGCTTCATCACGCCGCCGCCGGAGTACTTCGAGATCGCGGTCTCGCATCATCCGCAAGTACGGCGGCCTCTTCATCTGCGACGAGGTGCAGACGGGCTTCGGGCGCACGGGCGGGACGATGTGGGGCATCACGCACTGGGGCGTCGAGCCCGACATCCTGACGATGGCGAAGGGCATCGCGAACGGGCTGCCGCTCGGCGCGACGTCACCACGCCCGAGATCGCCGCGTCCCTCAAGTCGCTGACGATCTCGACCTTCGGCGGAAACCCCGTCTCCTGCGCCGCGGCCAACGCGACGCTCTCGATCATCGAAGACGAGAAGCTCGCCGCACAACGCCGAGCGCATGGGCGAGCTCCTGCGCGAGGGCCTCGAGCGGCTCCAGCGCCGCTACCCGCGCTCGATCGGCCAGGTCCGCGGCATGGGCCTCATGCAGGCGCTCGAGCTCGTCGAGGACGAGACGATCGGCAACCGGACGCCGGCCCGTGCTCTGACCGCGCGCGTGTTCGAGGAGGCGAAGAAGGCCGGCCTCCTGATCGGCAAGGGAGGCCTCGAGGGCAACTGCTTCCGCATCGCGCCCGCCCTGACCGTCGGACGCTCCGAGATCGAGGAGGCGCTCACGCTGCTCGAAGAGGCCTTCGCCGTCGGCCGGCGCGCACTAGGCGACGCCGGCACAGGGCGCCGCGCACGAAAGCGGCGCCCGCGCAGGATGTCGCGCACCAGGCGACGCCGGCACAGGGCGTCGCGCACGAAAGCGGCGCCCGCGCAGGATGTCGCGCACCAGGCGACGCCGGCACAGGGCGTCGCGCACGAAAGCGGCGCCCGCGCAGGATGTCGCGCACCAGGCGACGCCGGCGCAGGGTGTCGCGCATTGAAGCGGCGCCTACAAAGAGGGTCGCCTACTCAGGGGGATTCCCGGGACCCGTCCCGGATCAGCCGCCGGCGCCCGCTCCGCGGCGGCCCTTGAACGCCCGCTGCGCGTAGTAGACCGGAATCCCGAGCGCGATGAACGCGAGCCCGATCGTGGACTCCTTGGGTGTTGCGATCAGCGTGTTCACGACGATCGCTCCCGCCGTCGCCACGAAGAGCAGCGGCACGACCGGGTAGCCGGGCACGCGGTAGGGCCGCGGGAGGTTCGGCTCCTTGCGCCGAACGGCGATCACCGACGCCACGGCGAGGGCGTAGAAGATCCAGCCCCCGAAGATCACGTACGTGAAGAGCTGCGAGAAGCCTCCGATGAAGAGGACGAGGAAGCCCGACCACAGGCCCTGGAAGAGCAGCGCCTCGACCGGCGTGCGCCACTTCGGGTGGACGCGCGAGACGCGGTCGATGAAGAGCCCGTCCTTCGCCATCTGGTAGTAGGCGCGGGGCCCCGCCAGGATGAGGGCGTTCATCGCGCCCAGGATCGAGCAGAGGATCGCCGCGGTCAGCAGCTTGCCGCCCCACACGCCCGTGACCCGCGTCATGGCGGTCAGCGCGACGCGATCCGACCCGGCGATCTCGGCCGGCGTCAGGACCTTGAGGTAGGCGAGGTTGGCCACGATGTAGATCGCGATCACGATGCCGACGCCGCCGATGATGGCCCGCGGGAAGTTTCTCTGCGGCTCGTGGATCTCGCCGGCGGCGAAGGTCACGTCGTGCCATCCCTCGTAGGCCCAGAGGACCGCGACGAGCGCGACGCCCACCGCGGCGAGCGGAACCGGGCCGGACGGGAGCGGCGCCGCGACGGCCGCCGCGGGATCCGCGTGCGCGGGCAGGAGGAAGATGGCGACGACCATCACGATCAGGCCGCCGACCTTTGCGGCGGTCAGGAAGTTTCCGACCCGCGCGCCGTTCTTGACGCCGATGATGTTGATCCACGTCAGGAGCGCGATCACGACGAGTCCTGCGATCTTCGTGGTCGTTGGGGTCAGCCGCACGAAGGCGCCGAGGTAGATCGGGAACGCGGCCCCGAGCGTCGCGATCGAACCCGAGGTCGCGACGGTGAAGAGCATCCAGCCGCAGAGGAAGCCCCAGAGTTGCCCGAAGCCGCGGCTGATGAACGTGTAGATCCCGCCCGCCTCGGGCATCGCGGCGCCGAGCTCCGCGAGCGACAGCGCGCCGAGCATCGTCAGGACGCCGCCGATCACCCAGACGGCGAGCATCCAGCCCGACGTGTGGACGGCCCGGGCGATCTCGGAGGGCACGAGGAAGATCCCGGAGCCGATGATCGTGCCGATGACGAGGTTGATGGCGTCGAACAGAGTCAGGTCGCGTGCGAGCCCGTGATGCCCGCGCCCGTCGGACGCGGGCTTGGAGGACGCAGACGCGGACATGTAGGCCCCCTTCTCTTTGCGGCGGCGCCCAGCCGCCCGATCGGAATCTTTCGGCGACTGTATCGTGGGGAAGCTGCCGCGGTGGCGGGGAAGTCGGGGCCGTACCAAGAAAAAGGCGGCCCGCCGGGCCGCCTCTCGATGCGGAGGACGGGGGAGCCTAGTCCTTGTCCGCCTTGTGGGTCCTTTTCAGCTCGGTCAGGTACTTCTTGCCGGCCCGCTCCACGAAGTCGAAGTGGACCGAGTCGCCTTGCTTCAGCTCCGCGACCGTGAGGTCTCCCTTCAACTTCGTCGTCTCCGTCCAGTAGAGGATCCACTGGTCCCCCTCCTCTCCCTGAACCACCATCGTCCGCTGATCCTGGTCGAGGCTGGTGATCTTGCCCTCGTGCGGCCGATCGTTCGCCAGGAGCGAGAACGCGCACGAAAGCAGGAACACCGCCGCGAAAGCCGAAACTCTCGTCTTCATACACACCTCCAGGAGACTGATCCTTCAAGATCCGGGCCAGCTTCCGCGGGCGGATTCCGGCTAGCGAACGGGCTCCGCGCGCAGCTTCCGGAGGGCGTCCGAGGCCGAGGCGCTGCCGGGCTCGAGCCGCAGCGCCGTCTCGTCAGCTCCGGATCGCCGCCTCGCGGTCCCCCGCGGCGGCCTGCGCCTCGCCGAGGCTGTCCCAGGCGTTGGGGGACTTCGGAAAGGCGTCGGCGTTGAGCCGGAAGATCCCGACCGCGGCGCCGAGACGCTTCTCTTCGAGCAGCGCATATCCGAGCCGGTTCACCCGAGCCTCCGCGTCGTCGGCGTACTTGTGGGCGGGGTCCTCCCGCCACGCCGTGTACCGCCTCGCCGCGAGCGCGAAATCGCCGGCGTCCGCGGCCTCGCGGAGAGAGTCGGCGAGCGGCTTCTCGGGTACGAACCGGAGGGCGGCGTCCAGCGCGGGGTCGACGTTGGACCGGTAGTCGGCGAGGGTCAGCTCCGCCGCGACCTGGGGCGCGGTCCAGGGGCGCCTGTCGCGCTCGTCGCCCTGCCACCAGAGCGAGGAGACCCGGACCGTCAGGCCGCTGTGGGGGAGGGTGATCCTGCGCGAGTCACCGAAGGAGTTCGGCTTGCCTCCCGTCGGCTCGCCGACGGGATCGCGTCCGTGTACTTCTCCAGGTCGTTGACCAGGAACTGGGCCGCGGACCAGGTGCTCCGGCCGATCAGGACGAAAAGGCCGCCGGGCCGGTCGACCTTGCGGGCGCGGATCAGGCCCAGGAGGAGCGGCCGGTTGAGCTCGCCGTTGCCGCCGCGGTTGAGCCGGAGGTCCAGCACGAGCCGTTCCACGGGATTCGCGTCGACGAACGCGAGGAGCCGCTCCGCGAACGCCTCGATCGTCTCGCCGCCGTCCTTGTTGCCGACCTGGTTGTACTGGACGTAGACGGCCCGCGTCTCGGCGAGGTACACGAAGTGGTACCGGTCCTCCGGCGCCTGGAGCCAGAGCGGCGTGGGATTCGCCGCGCCGTCGCGCGCATCGACGAACCCGGGCTTCGGGATCCAGCTCGTGTCGGTCTCCGGCGCGAGGAGCTCGGCCGGTCCGGCCGGCGCGAAGTGAACCGTCCGGAGCGATCCTCCGATCTCGAGCGTGAAGGCCGCGTCCTCCATATCGTCGATGAGGCCGAGGCCGTGGAGGATCTCCGGCATGACGAGCAGGTGCGGCGCGAAGAAGCGCGCGCCCATCTCGTTGTCCCGGCCGATCAGCTCGCGGACGGACCGGTACGCCTCGTCCGCCGACGCCCTCCCGATACGTACGACCCGGGCACCCACCGCGTCCGCGTGCTCCCTCGCGGCGGCGCGCACGCAGAGGCCGTCCGCGAAGAGATAGAGCCGGATGGGATACGTCCGGAAGCCGACCTTCGGGTCCCGCGTCGGCGCGAGGTTGGTGTGCCCGTCTCCGACCATCGCGACGAGGCGCGCCATCTCCACGATGATCCGGTGGCGAGCGAGCGACGGGATGCGCGCGTCCAGTCTCCGGACGGCCGCCTCGAAGCGCTCGCGCGAGACCGTGTGGAAGAGGTTGCGGTGGCGCTTCTCCATCTCCGAGGCCATGAAGCGAAGGTCCTCGCGCCAGTTCTGCGCGTCCGCTGTCGTCGCCGGGACGCGCGGCTCGCCGGGTGCGCCGAGAACCCCGCCGGGGCCGGCGAGAAAGGCTCCGAGCGCGACGGCCAAGAGCAGGAGGAAGCCGAGTCCCGGGAGCGGGCGCCGCCGCTCTCGGCGTCTGGGAGTCGTCGGGCATGGTCCGCTAGCGAGGCGGCGGAGTCGGCAGCCGGCCCTCGAGCTCCTCGAGGCGCTGCTCGAGGCTCTTCATCCGATCCTCGAGGCCGTTCCAGCGGGATCCGCCCGGAGCGAACGGCGGCGCCGGCGGAACCGGAGGAGGGGTTGCGAAGTCGCCGCGATCCCAGTCTCTCCAGGCACGCTCCCAGTCCTTCCAGGCGAAGCCGTGCGGGCCATGCCCGAACTCGCCGATGCGGATTTCCTTGTCGTCGCCCCGGCCCCGGCCTCCTTGAGCGTGACGGCGAGCGTCTTCTTCGAGCGATCCCGCAGGAGGTCGATCTTCACGGTGTCCCCGTCCTTGTGGCGGCGCACCGAGCGCGACAGCGCGCGCGTCGAACCGACCTCCTCGCCGTCGACCGCCGTGAGGATGTCGGCGACCTGGATTCCCGCCTTCGCCGCCGGGCTCTCCGGCTCGACGGATCCGACCAGGACGCCGGCGTCCCGGGGCGCTCCGAAGTGCTGGCGCAGCTCGGGCGTCATCTCGATGGAGCGGACGCCCAGGTAGCCGCCGGAGCGGTGTCCGCGGAAGCGGACGACCTGCGGGAGGTCGTGGTCCGGAAAGTCCGGAAGATCCGCGACGATGGAGTCGTCGTCGTCGTCCAACACCTCGACCCGGTCGCCGTCGACGACGATCGGCTTCTCGGGCGATGCGAGGACGCCCTTCCTGGTCTCGCCCGACGGAGCCGTCTCGCCGCCGGCGGAGAGGCGGGGGGCCGCGGACACGAGCATCAGAGGCACGAGCAGGGCGAAGGGGACGGCCGGGTTTCGCATGGTGGTTCCTCCGTTGTCTTCCCTAGGCGGAGACGACCACGGGCGGCGAAGGTTTCGCCGCGCGCACAGGGAACGTTCCTGATCCTAGAATGGTGTTGGACGTTTGCATGCGCCGCGTGTGGCTCGCCTCGCTTCTCCTCGCGATCGCGGCCGGCGCGGCGGGGCAGCGGCCTTCGGCCGACTGGCGCACCATCGACACGCCGCACTTCCGGATCCACTTCCCGGCGACGTTCGAGCCGTGGGCCCGGCACCTGGCCGGCTCGATCGAGGGGATCTATGGCGGCGTGACCGACTTCGTGGGTTACGCGTCGCCGCGGCCGATCGACGTCGTCGTCTCGGATCCGGCGGCCGACGCCAACGGCATGGCGATCCCGTTCCTGGACCGGCCCGAGGTCGTCCTCTGGACCTCTCCGCCGGACGCCGAGACGGGCCTCGGCGACTACACCGACTGGACCGAGCTCCTCGCGACGCACGAGCTCGCGCACATCGTCCACTTGACGCGGCCGCGGAACCGCTCCTCGCGCCTCCTCACCCGCCTCTCGCCGGTCCCCTTCGGTCCCCTCGCGCTGAGCTCGCCGCGCTGGGTGATGGAGGGATACGCGACGCTCGTCGAGGGCGCGTTGACCGGATCGGGCCGGCCGGGTGGAAGCTTTCGCGCGATGGTCCTGCGGCAGTTCGGGATCGAGGGCAAGCTCCCCGAGTATTCCGAGCTGTCTTCCACCGGGGGATGGCTCTCCGGCTCGATGGCCTACCTGGTGGGGTCGGCCTACCTCGAGTGGCTGTCCGATCGCGAGGGCCCGCAGAGCCTGCGAGACCTGTGGAAGCGGATGGCCTCGCGGCAGCGCGGCGGATTCGCCGCGTCGTTCCGAGGCGTCTTCGGAAAGTCGCCCGCCGATCTCTACGACCGCTTCCGCGCCGAGATCACCGCCCGTGCCGTCGCCGAGGAGACGCGGTTGCGCGGCGAGGGTCTCGTCGAGGGAGAGGCCTGGCAGAGGCTGCGCGGAGGCACCAGCGCGCCCCAGGTCTCGCCCGACGGGGCCCGGCTCCTCGTGCGGCGCGACCCGTCGCCCGCGAACAGCTTCCTCGCCATCTGGAACGTGGAGGAGACCGAGGACGAGCGCCGCGCGAACGAGGAGCGGGAGCGGCGCCGGCGCGAGCTGGCCGCGGATCCCGGCGAGATCGCCGACCGCGAGGAGGAGCCGCCGGCGCGCGCGCCCCGCTGGACTCTCCCGCGCGCGGACGGCTACGCCGCCGCCGACCCGCGGTGGATGCCGGACTCACGGAGCGTTCTGTTCGCGCGGCGCGCTCCGGACGGCGACGGCGTCCTCCACTGGGACCTCTACCGCTGGGAGCCGGAGACCGATCGCGTGACGCGCCTCACGCGCGGAGGAGACGTCGCCGACGCCGACCCAGCTCCCGATGGGCGCTCCGCCGTCGGCGTGCGCGTGCGCTTCGGGCAGAGCGCGCTCGTTCGCGTGGACCTCGGCGGCGGGAGCGTGACCGAGATCGCGGCGGCGCCGTCGGCGGCGAAGACAGCGACGAATGGACGGTCTGGAGCCATCCTCGCCTCTCTCCCGACGGCAAGCGGATCGCCGTCCTCCGGCATCGTGGCGGACGCTGGCGGCTCGTCGTGCTGCCGGTAAGAGGCGTCGGCGGCGGAGGCGCCCTGTCCGAGATCGCCCTGCCGGGATCGCCGGTGGCCCCGCCGGCCTGGAGCGCCGGCGGGACGCGGCTGTTCGCCACCGCCGACGCCTCCGGCATCTGGAACGTGATCGAGATCGACGTTCCTCCCGATGCCGGAGCGGGAGCGGCGCGCCAGCGAACCCGCGTCACGGGCGGCGCGTTCTCTCCGGCGCCCGCGCCCGACGGCCGCTCGCTCTACTTCCTCGCGATGACGGCGAAGGGCGTGGACCTGCGCCGGCTGGATCTGTCCTCCGCGCCGCCGGCCGAGATCCCCCTCGCGGAGAGGGAGGGGTATCCGCTCCTTCCGCGAACGAACCCGCCGATCGTTCCGGCGCCCGCCGTCGCGGCGGTGTCCGCGTCGCACTCCTATCGCCTCGCGGACTCGCCGACGCTCCGGCCCTTCGTGAATTTCTCGCTCGGCCCTGACGGAAACGCGGTGCAGCTCGGGCTGGACGGCGACGACGTGCTCGGCCGGATCCACGGGCTGGCGGCGGCCTCGATCGGCGACGCGGCCGGACCGCGCGGCGGGACCGTCGCCGCGGCGTATCGCGGACTGCCGGTGGACCTCGTCGCCCAGCTCTTCTCCGCGATCGAGAAGCCGGGACGGCAGAGCCTGGTCGAGCGGCCCGCTTTCGACGAGGAGCGGCTGGGCGGCTACCTCGGAGCGGTCTGGAGCCGCGTTCTTCCCTCGGGCCGCGTGCGGCTCGAGGCCGGCGGCGGCGGGACGGACGTCCACGCGTTCTCCGAGGGGCGGCATTTCGGGCGCGTCCTCGGGTCCTTCGCGGGCGAGCTCGTCTGGCGGCGCACGCGCGGGCGCTCGGGCCTCGGATTCGCGGCGGACGCCGCCGGCTCGCTCGGCGCGACCGACGGGTCGCCGTGGCAACAGGTCGCGGGCGGGCTGCGCGTCTTCGGCATCCTGCCCTGGGCCACGCTCTCCGGCACGGCGCGGCTCGGCGACACCTATGGAACGCCCTCGCGCTTCGACGCGTTCGCGATCGGCGGCGCGCCGGCCACGATCCTGCCGCCGGGGCTCGATCGCAACCGCATCGAGAGCCCCGCGCTGCCCGCGGACCTCCAGGTCGGCGAGCGTTTCACGGCGTACCGCGCGGAGCTGTCCGCCGGCGAGCTGCCGCTCGTGCTCTACGGCGACTGGCTGCGCGCCTGGAACGACGGCGAGCCCCGGCCCCGACTTCGTGCGCGTCGCGGGCGGCGAGCTGCGCCTCGAGCGCCTCGTACCCGCGGAGTTCGGGCGGACCCTCACTTTGCGCCTGGGCCTCGCGCGCATTTTGAGCGAGGAGCCGAGGGTTCGGGCGACGCGCGCGTATGCCACCTTCATCTATCGGCCCTGACTTCGTCGCGACAATCTTGTTTAGACGAATTTTGGATTTTGGATTTTGGATTTTGGATTACGGATGGACGAGAAAACCTTCAAATTGCGGACGAAGCGGCTTGGCCTCTCGGTGATGGAAGTTGTTTCGAACTTGCCGCGAAATTCAGTGGCAGAAATCTTGTGCAGACAACTCGTCCGTTCGGCAACGTCCGTTGGAGCCAATTATCGCGCCGCTTGCCGAGGGCAGTCGCGATCGGACGTTCTTGCCAAACTTGCGATCGTCGAGGGCGAAGCCGATGAAGTGATCTATTGGCTGGAACTGCTCACGGAAGCGGGCCATTTACCAGCCGGAAAGACGGAAGCATTGGTGCGGGAAGCCGACGAAATTCTGGCGATGACGGTCGCGTCAATCAAGACTCTCAGGCCTGGCCTAATCCAAAATCCGAAAATCCAAAATCCAAAATTCCTAGTCCGTGTAGTACTGCCGCGCCGACACGTACGCGCCTTGTGACCGGGGACGTCGACGTCGATGGCGTGGGCGCCGTGGTACGAGCGCGGCTTGACGAACACGAGGACGTAGCGGCCGGAGATCGCGCGTTCGACGCGCTGCATGGCGAGGCCTGGGAAGATGTGGGTCTTCTCGTAACGGCCGCCGGTGAGGTCCGAGATCTGCTCGAGGTAGACCTCGAGCGAGTGGAAGTCCGCATCGGTCACGTCGAGAGTGAAGATGCTGACGCGCGCCGCGGCCATGCCGCGCATCGCGTCGCGCCAGGCGCGGGCCTCGGCGGGGTTCGGTCCGCTGAGCCCTCCCACGGTGCCGAGGCCCCAGCCGAAGTACAGCATCGACTTGCCGCCGGGAATCGGCGTGAGCGCGTCGGCGAGGAGCGCCAGTGCGCGCTCGGGCGTCGAGGCCTTCCGCGCGGCCGCGAGGTCGAGGTGTCGCCCGAGCGCCGGGTGGCTGTCGGGATCGAGCCCCGCGTCGTTCTTCCGCATCAGGGAGGCGTTGATCGCGCGTTCGATCTTGTCGTGGTCGTCGGTGAAGTCCTGGCGCAGCTTGAGGTGGGAGTCGAAGGAGGCGACGGCGACTCGGTCGGAGGGCAGCATCTTGTACAGGAACTGCCGCGCCTGCGCCGCCATCCGGATCAGGCCGATCAGCCGCGAGGGCTCGTAGTCGGTCTGGAAGAACATGACGATCAGTCGGCCCGGCGCGACCTCGTTCGGCCAGGCCGCTCCGGTCCCCGTCTCGCCGCCTTCGATCTTTGTCGCGGCCTCGGGCGCCGGCGCCTGGACCTCGCCGTCTCCGCCGGGATCCACTCGACGGACTCGAGCGGGACGGCCACGTGATCGACCTTCACGACGAAGTCGGCGGCCGTCAGGTTGGGGATCGGAGTCCCGTTCGGCGCCGTCACGTGCGCGTCGACGACGACGCGCTCGACGAACGCCTCCTCGCTCACCGCGCCCTGCCGGTCCGGCGGCTCCTGGGGCGGGACCGCCCGCGAGGGCGCCGTCTGGAGGAAGCCGGCGAGGAGGAGCCAGGCCATCATGGCGCAGTCATACCCGCCTGCGCGCCCGCGTCCAAGAAAGTCGGGCCCGGGACGCCGATCCGAGGGACGAGCCCCGTCCGCGTCATGCGCAAAGGCTACGCCTGCCCCCGCGCCGCAGGCAAGCGCCGCCGGCGAGGCGGCAACGCCGTGCTAGCCTTCGCGGCCATGAAGAAGTTTCTCCTCGCCGCCGCCTGTGCGCTCGCCGCGGTCGCCTCCGCCGTCCAGACTCCCAGGGCTCCGGCCGCGGCTCCGTCCGGAACCGATCCGGCGTTCGCGAAGTTCGTCGACGACTACTTCGACTCGCGCTATGCGTCGAGTCCTCTCGAGGGGACGGCGGCCGGCTTCCACCCCCACGACGCGAAGATGCAGGACCTCTCCCGCGCCGGATTCGCGAAGCGCATCGCCGAGCTGAAGGCGCAGCTCCAGCACCTCTCGGCGTTCGACCGCGCGACGCTCGCCTTCGACGACGCGATCGACGCCGAGGCGCTCGAGGGCGAGATCCGCGCCGAGCTGCTCGATCTCGAGACGCTGCAGATCTGGGCAGACGCAACCCGATGCGCTACGCCGGGCTGCCCGGCGGCGCCGTCGACGGGCTGATGAAGCGCGACTTCGCGCCCACGGCCGAGCGGCTGCGCTCGATGATCGCCCGGCTGCGAGGCCGTGCCGGCGGTCTTCGCGGCCGGCGCGGCCAACGTGCCAGACCCGCCGAAGGAGTTCACCGACCTGGCGATCCGCATGGCCAGGGGCTCCGTCGGCTTCTTCGCAGGCGCGGTCGCCGCCTGGGCGCAAGGACGCCGCCGGAGCGCGACGCGGCGCTGCTGGCGGAGTTCGAGGCGGCCAACGCCGCGAGGTCGCGGCCGCGCCGCGGACTTCGCCGCCTGGCTCGAGACCGACCTGCTGCCGCGCTCGAACGGCACCTACGCGCATCGGCGGCCGAGCAACTTCGTGGCCAAGCTGAGGTACGAGGAGCTGGTCGAGCATGCCGCTCGCCGGAGCTGCTGGCCGAGGGCGAGGCGCAACCTCGCAAAGGACTACGACGCGTTCGTCGCAGACGGCCCGGCCGATCGACCCGACGAGGACGCCCGGCCGAGGTGATGAAGCCGCTCTCCGACGACCACCCGACGGCCGACGACCTGATCCCCTCGGTGCGGCCGCACGGTCGAGGCGGCGCGGCAGTTCGTGGTCGAGAACAAGATCGTGACGATCCCGTCGGAGGTCCGGCCGCGGATCGAGGAGACGCCGCCCTACGCGCGCTCGGCAGCTTCGCCTCGATGGACACGCCCGGCGCGTACGAGACCAAGGCGACCGAGGCCTTCTACTACGTCACGCCGGTCGAGCCCGACTGGGACGCCAAGCACAAGGAAGAGCACCTGCGGCTGTACAATCCGTCCGTGGTCGCGCATGATCAACGTCCACGAGGCCTTCCCCGGCCACTACCTGCAGTTCCTCTACGCGCCCCGGTTCCCGACCAAGACCCGCAAGCTGCTCTTCTGCGGGCACGCAACGCCGAGGGCTGGGCGCACTACGGCGAGCAGATGATGGTCGACCAGGGCTTCGGCGGCGGCGATCCCAAGGTCCGCCTGGCGCAGCTCCAGGAGGCGCTGCTGCGCGACTGCCGCTACGTCGTCGGCATCAAGCTCCACACCCAGGGCATGACCGTCGAGGACGGCGCGAAGGTGTTCGTCGAGAAGGCCTTCCAGGAGCCGGCCAACGGCTACGAGGAGGCCCGCCGCGGCGCCTACAACCCGACGTACCTCTACTACACGCTCGGCAAGCTCCAGATCCAGGAGCTGCGCGACGAGTACCTGCGCAGAAGAAGGGCGCGAGCGCTCCAGCAGTTCCACGACGCGTTCGTCGCCCAGGGCGGGCTGCCGATTCCTCTGGTCCGCCAGATCCTCTTTCGCTGAACGCTCTGCCGTAGAATCGCGCCGATCCATGGCGCTTCCGGCCGGCAGCCGTCTGGGCCCTTACGAGATCCTCGCTCCCCTGGGCGCCGGGGGGATGGGCGAGGTCTATCGCGCCCGGGATCCGCGGCTCGGGCGCGAGATCGCGATCAAGGTCCTGCCGGCGAGCGTCGCGTCGGACCCGGACCGGCTGCGCCGCTTCGAGAAGGAGGCGCGCGTCGGCCTCGGCGCTCAACCACCCGAACCTCGTCACGGTCTACGAGATCGGCGAGGCGACGGGGACCTCGTACATCGCGATGGAGCTGGTCGACGGCCGCACGGTGCGGGAGATCCTCGCCGCGGGCCGGTCGCCACGCGTTCGCCTGCTCGACCATCGCGGCTCAGATCGCGGACGGTCTCGCCCGGGCGCACGCCGCAGGCATCGTGCACCGGGACCTGAAGCCCGAGAACGTCATGGTGACGCGGGACGGCTTCGCGAAGATCCTCGACTTCGGCCTGGCGAAGCTGACGCAGCCCGAGGACGCCCCGCAGGCGACGCGCGCGCCCACGATCTCGGGCGCGACGGAGCCGGGGATCGTCATGGGCACGCTCGGGTACATGTCCCCCGAGCAGGCGCTGGGCAAGCCGCTCGACTTCCGCTCGGACCAGTTCTCGCTGGGCTCGATCCTGTACGAGATGGCAGCCGGACGGCGGGCGTTCTCGCGCGACAGCGCCCCCGAGACCCTGACCGCGATCATCCGCGACGAACCGGAGCCGCTGGCGAGCGCCGCTCCGCCGAGTCCGCCGCCGCTGCGCTGGATCGTCGAGCGCTGCCTCGCCAAGAGCGCCGACGACCGGTACGCCTCGACACGCGACCTCGCGCGCGACCTCGCGAACCTGCGGGACCGGCTCCCCGAGGCGAGCTCCGGTGCGTCGTTCGCGCCGGTCGCGGTGCTCCCGCCGCCGGCGCGCTCCTCCCGGCTCCTGCGGGCTCTTCCGTGGGCGCTCGCGGTCCTCCTCGCCGCCGGCCTCGCCTGGCTCCTGCTGGCGGGCTCGCGGGGGCGGGTCGCCGTGCCGCTTCCCCAGCGTTCCTCGCTGACGCTGCCGGCCCGTGTCGCGCTGGGCGACAGCGACATCGAGTCGCATTCGGCGATCTCGCCCGACGGGCGCTGGATCGCCTTCGTCGGCTCGCTGGGCGAGCAGGAGCGGATCTACCTGCGCCCGGTCGACTCGCTCGAGGCGCACCCGCTGAACGGAACCGAGGGTGCGATCAGCCCCTTCTGGTCGCCAGACAGCCGGCAGATCGGGTTCTACGCGGACGGCAAGATCCAGAGGATCGCGGTCGCGGGAGGGCCGCCACAGGTCGTCTGCCCGGGAGGAATCGAGGCGCTTCCGAGCTGGGGCTCCGGCGGCCAGATCCTCTTCATCGAGATCGGGCCGGGCCGCGCCGGCATCTGGATGGTCGACGCGAACGGCGGTGCGGCGCGCCGAATCCTGGGGCCGGCGTCCCAGGACCTCAACGCCAACTATCTCTGGCCTCACTTCCTGCCCGACGGGCGCCACTTCTTCTTCGTCGGCCTGAAGTCAGGCGGCGAGAACCCCCACGACCGCTCGCACCTCTCGCTGCGACTCGGCGCGATCGGCTCGACCGAAAGCAAGGCGATCACGGAGGTCGGCTCCCGCGTCGAGTACGCATCTGGCTACCTCCTCTCCGTCCGCGAGGGCGTCCTGATCGCCCAGCGCTTCGACACGCGGGCTCTCCGCGTGACCGGCGAGCCCTACTCCCTGGCGGATCACGTCTATCAGTTCAACGGGCCGCTGATGGCCGGGTTCTCCGCCTCCCAGAACGGAACCCTCGTCTACGAGCCGAGCTTGCGACCCAGCCGCGTCGCCTGGGTGGATCGCTCCGGCCGCGAGGTCGAGCGTCTGGGCCTGTCGGGAGCGATCCTCGGCGCTCGGCTGTCGCCCGACGGGCGCAGCGTCGCGGTTGCCATCAACGATGAGAAGAACGGCTCGTCGGACATCTGGACCTACGAGTTCGAGCGCAGGATCCCGGTGCGCATCACCCTCGATCCCCGAGACGAGAAGATGCCGGTATGGGCCGCCGACGGCCGGTCCATCTTCTTCCGAGCGGACTGGAAGGGGCCGCCCGACGTCTATCGTGTCCGCGTGGGTGCCCCCGAGAGCGGCGAGGCGGTGGTCGAGCGGCCGGGCGTCCAGATGCCCGAGGACGCTTCGCTGGACGGGCGCTTTCTGATCTTCACCGAGTTCATGCGCCGCACCAACGGCGACCTTTGGCTCCAGCCGCTGGCGGGCGGCCCGCCGGTTCCGCTCGCCCAGACTCCGTTCGACGAGAAGGGCGCGCGCTTCTCGCCGGACGGCCGGTGGATCGCGTACTACTCGAACGAGTCGGGGGGCCGCGAGGTGTATCTGCGTCCGGTCAGCGAAGCCGCCGACCAAGTCCGGATTTCGTCGGGCGGCGGCACGATGCCGCGGTGGCGCCGGGACGGCCGCGAGCTCTACTACCTCGCATCCGACAGCGCAATCATGCGGGTGCCGATCTCGAACTCGGGTGGCCGTCCACAGCCCGGCGCGGCGGAGGCGATGTTTCGCGTGGAGGGCGTGGTCCGGGACTTCGACGCCGCTCCCGACGGCCAGCGGTTCCTGCTGGACGTCGCGGACCCGGATCCGGCCCCGCTCACTCTCCTGAGCAACTGGCCCTCGCTGCTGCCGAACTAGCAAAGGAGACGCGAGCGCCTCCCCGCCCTCGGAAGAGCCCGAGTGGGGAAGGCGCGGAGGCGCTCGCGGGATCCGAGATCCGCTGAGGCTACTGGACGACGACGGTCCCCGTCATCATCCCTTCGTGGACGCGGCAGAAGTAGGGGAACGTGCCGGGCGACGAGAACGTCTTCTGGAACGTCGTGCCCGTCCCGATGCCGGAGTCCCAGTTCCCGTCAGGGGTGCACTCGCCCGAGCCCGGGCAGGTTCCCGACGTGGTCGAGTGCGTGCCGCTGACCCAGACCCAGTTCACGGTGCCGCCCGCCTTGATCGTCGTCGTGCTGCTGCCGCTCTGCTGGTCCATGAAGACGGTGCCCCCGCCCTGTCCGACGTTGACGGTGGCGCTCTGGCTTCCGCCGCCGCCCGGCGTGGGCGTCGGGTTGGTTTTGGTCCCCGGCGTCGGAGTCGGGTTGGGGTTGCCCCCCGGTGTGGGAGTCACGTTGGGCGCCGGAGCCGGTCCGACGACGTTGTTGCTGTCCTTGCTGCACGTGACCGCGGCCGCCATCACGGAGATCGAGCCGAGCAGCGCCAGCCCGCGCAAGCCCGCGCGCATCTGCTTCATCGAGCACCTCGCTTTCTTGATCGGCCAGCCGCCCCCATGGCGCCGCCCGACACCGCCTTCACCTGCGAGGTCTGTGCCGCGAAGTCCCGCGTTGAGAAAGGTTTAAGTGCGGTCGTCTTGAGAAAGTCTTTAGCTGTCACGGCGTGATTCAGTGCTTGTCTTCCAGGCCTGCCGGCGCGAGCCTCGACAGCTGCGCGTCGATCCACGCCGGTTCTCGATCCTCGCGCTCCGCGCGCTCCTTGCGCGCGACGGCCGCGCGGACGACGTGGGCGCCGAAGAAGCGGATCGGCTCTCTCGGGAAGCGCCCGAGCTCGCGCTGCGGATCGACGAGCGGGTAGCGGCTCCAGCGATCGTCCTTGCCGAGCGCGAGGCTCGCGAGGATCTTTCCGCCGAGGACGCTCGGGCCGACGCCGTTGCCGCTCCAGCCCACGCCGTAGAGGATATGGGGCCGTCCTCCGAGCCGACCGAGCAGCGGGAGGCTCGTCGGCGTGCGGTCGATCGGTCCGCTCCAGTCGTGCGTCACCGGCACGTCCGCGAGAGGGGGATAGGTGCGCCGCAGGTCCGCTTCGACGATCCGCGCGCGCCGCTCGCTGCGGTCGAAGTCGGCCCCGATGCGGCCGCCGTAGGCGATCCCCCAGCCGCCCTTCCCGAACGCGACGCGTCCGTCGCGCGTCGCGTGGTAGTAGTCGACCATCATCTGGGAGTCGGTGATGCACTCGCCGCCGGTCCACCCGATCGCGCGGAGCCGCTCGGGCGCGGGCGCGGTCATCACCATGTCGCTCGTGATGGCGACGAGCCGACCCGCGAGCTCCCGCAGGCCGGCCGCCCAGGCGTTGGTCGCGACGACGAGGCGGTCGGCCGCCAGAGTCCCGCGGTCGGTGCGGACGAGGACGGGTCGCCCGCGCGAGAAGGAGCGGACGCGCGTGCGCTCGAAGATTCGCACGCCGGTTTCGAGCGCGACGCGCCGCAAGCCGCGCGCGAGCCGCGCCGGCTGCACGGTGGCGGCCGAGGCCTCGAAGACGCCCGCGCGATGGACGGCCGATCCCGAGCGGCGCCCGATCTCGTCGGGAGACAGCGGGCGGAACGCCTCGACGCCCAGGCGCTCGCAGGCCGCGACGACGCCGTCCCAGGCGCCGAGCTGCGCCCGCGTCGTGGCGGTCCAGAGCCAGCCGCCCCGTCGGAAGTGCGCGTCGATGCCGTGGTCGCGGCAGAAGGCGTCGATCTCGCCGATGGCGCTCTCCGAGTCGCGCGCGATGGCGAGCGCGTCGGCGTCGCCGCAGAGGCGGACCAGCGAGGCGATCTTGGGCCACCAGGAGAGGACGAAGCCGCCGTTGCGACCGGACGCGCCGCCGCCGCAGACGTCCTGCTCGAGCAGCACCACGTCGCATCCCGGATCCTGCGCGCGGATGCGGATCGCCGTCCAGAGCCCGACGTAGCCGCCGCCGAGGATCGCGACGTCGGCGCGGCCGTCGCCCTCCCAGCGCGGCGCGTCCGGCGCGTCCGGCGCGATGCCGGCTGCAGTGTCGCCCAGGGCCTCCTGCAGCCAGAAGGAGCGGTGAGGGGTGGGCTCCCTGGAGTCCCTCAGAGGACGACCTTGCAGACGCCCATCAATGGACGTCCTTATAGACCTTCCCTTCCTTCATGACGAAGGCGACGTCCTCGAGGGCGCGCACGTCGGCGAGCGGATCGCCCTTCACCGCGATCAGGTCCGCGAAGCGGCCCGGCTCGAGCGAGCCGGCATTGTTGTCGCGGCCGATGAGGTCCGACGCCGCGACGGTCGCGGACTGGATCGCCTCCATCGGCGTCTGTCCGTAGCGGACCTGCCAGGCGAACTGGCGGGCGTTCAGGCCGTGCGGGTAGACGCTCGCGTCGGTGCCGAACGCGATCTTGACGCCCGCCTTGACCGCCTTCCGGAAGTTTTGTCGCTGGATCTCGTCGCCCTCCGGCTGCTTGGCGGCGAAGTCGGAGGGGATGCCGACCGCCTTGCCCTGCCGGATGTACTCCGCGTCGTAGATGTCGGCCACGAGATAGGTGCCGCGCTCCTTCATGAGACGGATGCCCTCGTCGTCGATGTACGTCCCGTGCTCGATGGACGCGACGCCCGCACGGATCGCGTTCTTGATGCCCTCGGCGGAGTGGGCGTGCGCGGCGACCCGGAGGCCCTTGTGCGCCGCCTCCTCGACCGCGGCGCGGATTTCCTCGTAGGAGTACTCGACCGCGTGGGGGTCGCTGCCGTGCGCGAGGAACGCGCCGGTCGCGAGGACCTTGATGAGATCCACGCCGTGCTGCGCGATGTCGCGCACGCGCTGGCGGACCTGGTCCACGCCGTCGGCCACGCCGAAGCGGAGATCCCACGGCAGGCCGATGTCCGGGGCCAGGTCCCCCGACATCGTGCCGCCGCCGCCCGTGATCGTGAGATACGCGCCGGCGACGAACATCCGCGGCCCGGGGAAGTAACCCTTCACGATCGCGTCGCGCATCGCGACGTCGACGAAGGCGCGATACGTGCCCACGTCGCGCACCGTCGTGAATCCGGCGTCGAGCGTGACCCGGGCGTTCGGGATCGATTCGAACGCGCGGTTCGCCGCGGACTCCTTGAGCTCGGTCAGGGGATCGGAGTCGTGGACGTAGTCGCCCACCAGGTGCGTGTGGCAGTCGATCAGCCCGGGCAGGACGGTGAAACCGGAGAGGTCGATCACCTTCGCTCCCGCCGGATCCGCGATGGCGTCGACCTCCTTGACCTTGCCGCCCTCGACGACGATGACGGCGTTCGGTACGACGGTCCCGGCCTTCGGGTCGATCAGGCGGCCGGCCTTGACGGCGAGAAGAGTCTGCGCGGCGGTCTCCGGCTCGGCGGCGATCGGCGCTGCGGCCGCGACGAGCAGGACGAAGAGCACCCGAACCGTTCGAAGCATGAGGATTCGGGATTCTACGGCGATCTGGGTAGAATCCGGTCGGCACAGCACAAAGTGACGCTTTCCTCCGGGCACGCGCCTCGGCCCCTTCGAGGTCCTCGCGCCCATCGGCGCGGAGGCATGGGCGAGGTCTACCGGGCACGCGACACGCGGCTCGGGCGCGAGGTGGCCATCAAGGTCCTGTCGGCCGAGTTCTCGTCCGACGCGGACCGCCGCAGGCGCTTCGAGCAGGAGGCGCGTTCGGCCTCGGCGCTCAACCACCCGAACATCGTCACGATCTACGAGATCGGCGCCGACGGCCCGTCCTACATCGCGATGGAGCTCGTGGAGGGCAAGACGCTGCGCGAGCTCGCTCGTCGCCGGCCCGCTGCCGCGCGGCGGCTGCTCGATCTCGCCTTCCAGATGGCCGACGGCCTCGCGAAGGCGCACGCGGCCGGGATCGTCCACCGCGACCTGAAGCCCGAGAACGTGATGGTGCGCGAGGACGGATCGTCAAGATCCTGGACTTCGGCCTCGCGAAGCTCGCTGAAGGAGCAGCCGCGGACACCTCCAACGTCCCGACCGCGCAGGACACGCAGCCGGGCACGGTGCTCGGCACCGTCGGCTACATGTCGCCCGAGCAGGCGAGCGGGAAGCCGCTCGACTTCCGCTCGGACCAGTTCGCGCTCGGCTCGATCTTCTACGAGATGGCGACCGGCAAGCGCGCGTTCCAGCGCGGCACGACCGCGGAGACGCTGACGGCGATCATCCGCGAGGAGCCGGAGCCGGTCGCGCGGATCACCCCGCACGTTCCCGCGCCGTTCCGCTGGATCGTCGAGCGCTGCCTCCAGAAGGATCCCGAGGAGCGCTACGCGTCGACGCGCGACCTCGCGCGCGACATCGCGCGCCGTGCGCGAGCACCTGTCGGAGGCCTCGCTGTCGGCTTCGACCGCCGGAGCGCCGCGCCGCCGCGGCGGCGCGGTCGCCGCCTCGCGCTGGCGCGCGCGGTCCTCGCCGCCGCCGCCCTCGCGGCGGTCTTCGTCGCGGGACGGCTCCGAGCGCCGCCGCCCGCAGCACGCCGCCCTCCTTCCAACAGATCACGTTCGGCAGCGGCACGATCCTGCCGCCCGCTTCGCGCCCGACGGGCAAACGATCGTCTACAGCGCCGCCTGGGACGGGAACCCTCGCAAGCTCTTCCTGAAACATCCGTCGAGCCCGGAGGCCCTGCCGCTCGAGCTTCCGAGCGCGAATCTCCTGTCGATCTCCTCCTCCGGGAGCTCGCGATCGACGTGGACTGCCGCAACACGCATCCGTCGACCTGCGCCGGGACGCTCGCGCGCGCGGCGCTCACTGGCGGCGCGCCCCGCGACGTCGCGGAGAGCATCCAGGACGCCGACTGGGCGTCCGATGCCACCAACCTCCTCGTCGTCCGGGACGTGGCGGGAAAGGCGCGCATCGAGTTCCCGATCGGGAAGGTCCTCTACGAGACCAGCGGCTACATCAGCGACGCGAGGCTCTCGCGGGACAACAAGCGCATCGCCTTTCTCGATCACCCGTTTCCCCAGGACGACTCGGGAGTGGTTGCCGTGATCGACCTCCAGGGGAACAAGAAGGAGCTCACGCCGCGGTGGAACAAGGCCGTCGGGCTCGCGTGGTCGCCGTCCGGGGACGAGGTGTGGTTCACGGCGACCGACACCGGCGCCAACCTCTCGTTGTACTCGGTTTCGCTCCGGGGTCGGTGCGGGTCATCGTGCGCGTGCCCGGAGGGATCCGCCTTCACGACGTCGCCCGCAACGGCCGCGTGCTGCTCGACCCGCGGCGGCCCACGGGTCGCGACGCTCGGGATGCTGCCGGGCGACTCGCGCGAGCGCGATCTGTCCTGGTCTCGACTACTCCTTCGTCGCCGACATCTCGGCGGACGGCAAGCCGCTTCTCTTCGACGAGGAGGGCGAGGCCGGAGGCGCGAACTACACCGTCTATCTGCGGAAGGTCGGAACTCCCGGTGGTCAAGCTCGGGGACGGGCCGCGCTCGCGCTCTCGCCCGACACCCAGTGGGCGCTCGCCGATGTGCCTTCGCCGACTCGCCTTGATGCTCCTGCCGACCGGTGCGGGCCAGCCGAGAAGGCTCGACTTCCGGGGATCGCGCCCGCCCAGGCCGCGGTGTGGCTTCCCGACAACAGGGGCCTCCTGTTCGCCGGGGAGCGCCCCGGGCCAGGGCCGCGGCTCTACCTGCAATCGGTCGATGGCGGCGCGCCCCGCGCGGTCACGACGGAGGGGATCAACACGGCCTTCCCGGGCTTCGCCGTCTCCCCCGACGGGCGTCTCGTGGCCGTCGTCGGCCCCGATCATCGCGGCGCAATGTTCCCGCATCGCGGGGGGCAGCCCGTCGCTCATCGCGGGGCTCGCGGACGGCGAATACCCCCTCCGGTTCACGCCCGACGGGCGCACGCTGTACGTCTGGAAGCGCGACGTCCCGGCGCACGTCTACACCATAGACGTCGCCTCGGGCCGCCGCGAGCTGTGGAAGGACCTCATGCCTCTGGACCCCGCCGGAATCGAGCGGATCTCCAACGTCGTCGTGACGCCCGACGGAAAGTCCTACGCGTACACCTACAGCCGACTGCTCTCGGACCTCTTCGTCGTCGAGGGGCTGAAGTAGGGAAGGCGGGATCCGTGGTGCAGGACGGGCAGCCCTTCTCTCCGGCGTATCCGACCCTGGACTCGCTCCGCGCGCTCGCGGAGCTCTGGAACGCGGCCCCCGCGATGAAGCACTTCGGCGCGCGGCTCGAGTTCACGCGCGTGGACCGCGTGCGCGCGGTGATCGATCCCGTGCTGCCCGTACACCGGGGAGGCCTGGGGACCGACGCCGTCAACGGTGTCGTTCTGGCGGGCCTCTTCGACCTCGTCATCGGCACCGTGGGCTGGCTCTCCCGGCCCGAGACCCGCTCCGCGACGGTGACGCTGTCGATGTCCTTCGTGCGCCCGACGCGCGGCGACCGCGTCGTCGCCGAGGCGCGATTGATCCGCTCGGGACTCAACCTCATCTTCGTGTCCGCCGAGATCAGCGACGCGGAGGGCAAGGTCACCGCGCGCTGCGACGGAACCTGCGCGATCGCGCTCGGCAAGCCCGACGCCGCCGGTCTTCAGGATCGCATGCGGGGCGGCACCGTTCCGCTCTAGCCGTCGCGGCATCTCGTCGTCGCGCGCACGCGCGTGTCCCCCATCGCGCACGCACACAATTCGATTGCCCCGATCGCGCGCGTCGCTTACAATGAATGCGTCGAAAGAGGGAGTCGGAGCTTCCTCCACTCCCGACGCTTCGGAGGGCCGATTGGACTTCGACCTCGCTCCGAACGCAGCGTCCCGGCCGCCCGGCCGGCCGTTTCCCGAGGATTTCCGATGCCGCGGCTGAGGCTCGTCTCGTCGCAGCCCTTCCGCCGGTCCGAGGATCGGCCTCGCAGCGTGCTGCTCATCGCGGTCCTCTGCATCTTCCTGGGAGGCGTGGTGGTGGGCGCGGGCGGGCGAGATCTGGCGCAGGCGCCGCGACCCATCCGTGCGGTGTTCGCGAGCCTGCTCTCGACGGGCGCGGTCCTCTTCGTCCTCGGTGTCACGCTCCTCGTCTTTCGCAAAGGGAAATCCTCGGGACCGGCGCGGCTGTCGCTCGCCGGCCGCCCCGAAGACGGCGCCGTTTCGACGAAACGGCATTTCGGACAGGAGGAACGCCGGTGAACGAAGAGAACGTCGTGCTTTTCGATCCCGAACGCCGCGGCGGAATGGCCCGCCGGGGCGCCCCGGACAAGAGCGGTCCACCGGCTTTCGATTGGATCGTGCTGCGATGCCCGACGTGCGACTCGGACTTGCGCGTCGAGGCGAGCTGGACCGAGGGCCACGCGGACGTGCTCTGCGCGCGCTGTGAGACCGAGATTCCGCTGCCGCCCGAGCGGCTCGAGCTCGTGCGCTAGCGCGACGAGCGTCGGGAGTCCCCGGCCGCCGAAGGCAGGCCGGGCGCGGAGCGCAGATCGCCCGCCGAAGGCAGGCCGGGCGCGGAGCGCAGATCGCCCGCCGAAGGCTGGCCCGGCGCGGAGCGCAGATCGCCCGCCGAAGGCTGGCCGGACGGGGATCGAGATAGACCCACCGCTGCGGCATGTTCACGAAGGCGTGGAACCGCAGCAGCAGCGAGATCCCCATCCGCCCGTCGTCGCCCCAGTCCGGCGCATACACGTTCGCCCGATCGGTGACGCGGAGATCGAGCGGTGCGAGCTCGAGCGATCCCCAGAACATTCCGCTCGCCCTCGACAGCACTTCGCCCGCCTGCGGCAACGCTTCGCCCGCCTGCGGCTGCTGCTCGAGGCTCGCGCGCCGAGCGCTCTCCGCCGCGAGCTCGAGAGCCGCGTCTCCCGTGTCGCTTCCGGCGGTGACCCGCAGCGAGTGGCTCCCTCGATCCAGGATCGCGACGGGGCGGTCGCCGTCGTCGTCGATGACCACGCGCACGAGGCCGTCCGGAACGACCCAGTGCTCGGGATCGTGGAGGCCAAACTGGCGGGTCCCGGGATCGATCTCCACGATGGCCTCCCGAAACAGACAGCCCCCGGCCACCGCGTCCACGCCGGCGGGGAGCGGCGCCGCCGCCTCCTCGACGAACAGTTCGGGGTAGGCCGCCGCGCCCGCCTCGAGCGCCACCCCCGTCGCGACGCGGCGCCCGAGGACGTCCGGCCGCCACGCGAGGCGAAGGCGCGCACCGAGGGCCGAGGAGACCCGGACGAATCCCTCCGCGGCGGCGTCGACCGCGAGCCTCGCCGGCTCGCCGCCGATCCGCGCGGGAATGACGAGCGCGCCGCCCGTGCGCTCGTAGGGAACGCGGGACGACGTCTGCGCGAATCGGGCGCGGCCACCGCCGACCTCGGCGTGCGGGATCGAGCCCGTGGGCAGTCCGGTCCACGCGACCTCGCCGGCGAACCGATGAGCGGGATCCGACCGGTCCTCGAACCGGGTCGGCGAGGAGAACTCGAGGTCGAAGCGCGGGGATCGGGCCGAGCGGAGCCGTCCGTCGCGCCGCGAGAAGGTCAGGACGAGAGGGTTTCCCCCGGAGGGCTGCAGGCTGACGGACGCGTCGTCATCGGTCGCGGCCCCGAGGCGGACGCGGGCGCCCTCCCGGTCCTGGAAGAGCCAGGCCCGCCGCCAGAAGTACGACCGGGTTCTCAGCTCGCGCAGGACCGGGTCCGACACGACCCGGGTCACCCCGTCCGGGTCGGTGAAGTAGGCCTTGCCCCACTCGATCCCGCGGACGGAAGTCCACCCGGCGGAGCTCATCGATTCCCGGTATCGAAAGGGCTCCCAGAGGATCTCCGCGGTGCCGGAACCCTCGGTTTCGCCGGAGGCGCGGAAGAGGCGCAGGCGGATCATCCCGCCCGCGGTCAAAGGCTTGGAGCCGGTCTCCCTCTGATACCGAGCGAGGATCCGCGCCGCGATCGCGGAGGGAGACCCCTCGCGACAAGCCGTCGCTGTAACCGCGGAGAACAGGAGCGCGGCGGCCGAGGCGGCGATCGCGAGGGCTCGCCCGACTCGGACGCCGGAGGTCCGTTCCGGCAGCTCCGCATCCATCCGCGCAGCGATCTTATCCGAAGGTCACCCTCGCGCGAGCACTCGCGCCGCGCTCCGAGAACCCGAGAATCCTTCGGCCTGGACGAAATATTTCTTGCTCGCCCTCGCGCGGGCAGGTCTAGAATACGGCCCCAGTTTGATACGCCCAGCCGGGCGATTCCAGATAGAAAAGGGGTAGTGCATATGGCAAAGGACTCCAAGGCGCTTTCGAAATCCAACATCGCCGATCACCTCGCGAAGTCCACGGGGACGACGAAGCGGGTCGCGACGCAGTTCCTCGATGACCTGACGGCGCTCGCGTACAAGGAAGCGAAGAACAGCTTCACGATCCCGGGCGTCGGCAAGCTCGTGCTCGTCAACCGGAAGGCCCGCATGGGCCGCAACCCGGCCACGGGCGAAGAGATCAAGATCCCCGCGAAGCGCGTCGTGAAGTTCCGCGTTTCGAAGAAGGCGAAGGACGCCATCCTCGGAGTCAAGAAGTAGTCGCGGAGCCAATCGGCAGAAGGAGCGGTCCCGCGAGGGGCCGCTTTTTTTGTTGTGGACTTTGGATTTTGGATTTTGGATTGGGGCCGAGTCAGGGAGTAGAAGCCTCGAAGATCAGGTGGAGGGTGTTCTCCTCCTCGAGGGTCTTGCCGGCGTCGATGCCGAGCGAGGGCTTCAGCACCGACGGGAAGGTCGCCGTGATCCCGCCTCCGAGCTTCCGGGAGCGCGTCAGCTTCGCCGTCAGGTCCACGCTCTTGAGCCTCTGCGGCAGCCCGGCATCGTTGGCCGCCCGCGCGAGGTCCCGCGCCGCGTGCATCGCGTCCTCGATGAACTCCCGGACGCCGGGGACCAGCGGCCGCTCCGCGGCGCGGCGCCGTCCCTCGGGAGGCAGCTCGAGGGTGAAGTCCTGAACGAACGCCGTCTCGACGGAACGCGACGTCTCGGCGTCGAGAAGGAGGATCTCGACCTTGCCGCCGCCCTCGGTCTTCCGGCCGACGGCGAGCTTGAACTCGATGCGCTTCAGGACAAGGCCCGCCGCCGCGACGTCCGCGTTCTGGCCGGTCGCGACGTCCGCGATCGACGCGACGAGGTCCGCCGGCGTGATCGGCTCGGGCGCGGAGGAGGATGGCGGGGGAGCCGACGCGCAGCGCGCGAGCGTCAGGACGAGCGACGCCAGGAGACCGGTCACGGCCGTTCTGGTCATGGTGCTCCTTTGCTCGGCGCCGCGATCCAGACGCGCCGCAGCCGGCGCACGCCGTCTCTCTCGCGGACGACCTTGTGCGACTTGCGCTCGCGGACGAGACGCAGCGAATCCGCGCTCTCGTCCTCGCCCGCGATCCTCCGGCGCCGCGCCAGGAACCGCACGAAGGCCTTCGCGTCTTCCTCGTCGCGGTCCGCCGCGGGATGCACGCGCGAGGCGAGCAGGAAACCGCGCGGCGAGAACGACAGGGCGAATCCGTCCGAGATCTCGACCGCGCATCCGTCCGCCGGGCCGTACTCGGAGCCGTGGAGGATCAGATCGCGCCGCCGGCGGCCGCGGAGGAGCCGCGGCGGATCGTGGGGATCCGCGGGCCGCCGCGCGGAGGCCAGCGTCACGATCTCGCCGCCGCGCGCGGGCCCGAGCCGGCGGTCGATCGCCCGAACCAGCTCCGGCGACATCGGGGCGCCCTCCTCGGGAGCGTGCACTCCGGGGTCCTCGTCCTCGCGGAGGTCGTCGCCCACGTCGGGGCTCGCGATGAGGCGGCGGCGGACGAGGTCGTCCGCGAGGCGCGCCGCGTACTCGACTCCCGCCGACCGCGCGCCGCGCACGATCTGCCGCGCGACGCGGGCGTAGAAGTCCGCGCCGGAGGCGGCGGTGCGCGCGGCGCCGACCACGAGAAACGAGAGGGTCCGGGCGGCCGCGGCGAGCGCCTCGGCGCGATTCGGGTTCTGCGTCTCGCGGAAGATCGTGACGAGCAGCTGCCAGCACGTTCCCGTCATCACGCGGCTGAAGGAGTGCGGCTCGGCCGACAGCTCGCGATCCGGCGCGTCGTCCGGCAGGGACTTGGGATCCGCGTAGCGGAAGTCGTTGACCGCGTCGCGCAGCGCTCCGGCGGGCGCGGCGTCCGGGCCGTATTTGTCGCGGACGGCGGCGCCGAGCTCCTCGGCGAGGCGCGAGACGAGGTTCGAGCGCGAGGGGTCGTCCCGCGTCTCCGTGTCGACCTCTCCGGCGAGCCGCGGCGACGCCAGGGCCACGGAGATCGCGGAGAGATCCCCGAACGCCTCGTGGAACGCGGCGACCTCGAAGTGCGGCGCGTCCCAGAGATCCGGGCGCACCGAGTCGAGCACGGCATGGCCCTGTTCGTGGGTCACCACGTCGGTGCTCTCGCCCGCTTCGACGAGCCGGCCCGTCTTGGCGTCCTTCTCCTGGAAGAAGTTGAGCGCCTTGCGGTCGTAGTAGGCGTTCAGGTCGGTGCCGGCGTTGGGGATCGCCGGCAGGACGGCGCCCGGAATCCATGCTCCGGCTCCCGGCAGGCGCTCGGCCCACAGCCGCTTGCCGCGGTCGAGGGCCGAGGACAGCTGCCAGTAGAGAAACTCGGGCGTGTCCGGGGCGTAGCTCCCCGGGACGGCCGCCGTCCCCGCCACGCGGAAGCCCCAGGGTCCCTTCTCGGTGTCGAGCGGCGCGTCCTCCTCGACCGTCTTCTCCCCGCGGCCCTCCGGGTCGTTCAGGAAGACTTGGATGCGCGCCCTCTCGATCTCGTCCATGGGGTGAGATTCGTTGCTGGAGTCTAGCAAGAGCGAAGTTGCGTTACCCTTTTGGGCATGCGCCGCGCTCTTCTCTCGACGATTCTCCTCCTGGCCTACGGGGCCGCTGCCGCGCCGGAGGGCGCCGCGCAGCAAGGTCCCGCGCCGGAGAAAAAGACCGCCTGGCCCCTCTCTCTGGCGGACGGGCTGCCGAAGGAGCTGCCGGGCTACGCGGCCGCCCCCACCGATCCGCTGCCGAACACCGACGAGAACGACATGGGTGTCTTCACCGAGGTCTCGCGCTTCTTCCAGCAGGTCGAGAGCCCGACCGTGGCGCGGCAGTTCCGTCTGGTCGTCCAGGACTACGGCGACAAGCAGAAGGACCTCGAGCCGCTCCTGCGCAAGGCGATGTCCGAGGCGGACAAGGCGCCGGGCGTGGAGATGAAGGAGGTCAAGGTCTCGGGCCATACCGCATTCGCCGCGACCGACCGCACGGGTCCGAATCCGACGACGCTCGTCACCGTCATCGTGCTCCCGTCGCGGCTCGTCCTGGCGCAGGGAGCGAACGTCGACCGCGAGGCTGCGCTGAAGCTGCTCGGGCGCGTGGATTTTGGGCGCATCGCGGCGACGAAATAATTTTAGATTTTAGGTTTTAGGTTTTGGATTTTAGGTCCGGGCAAATGCCGATCCCGAGTCGTAGATCCAAAATTAGAATCTCCATGCCCAAAATCCCCGTTCGCATCCGCCGGGCCCGCCGTTCCGACGGCCGGCCGCATCCTCGAGATCGAGCGCGAGCTCGCGGTCTGGGAGAAGCTGCCGCGCCCGACCGCCGCCGGAGGCCGGAAGCTCCTCGCGATGATCTTCGACCGGAGGGAGGTCGAGGCGCTCGTCGCGGTCGTCGGAGGCCGCGTCGAGGGCATCGCGCTCTACTGGTTCGCCCTGGGCTCGTCGTTCCGCGGGCGGAACCTCCTCGGGCTCGAAGACCTCGTCGTGTCGGAGGCCGCGCGGGGCCGAGGAATCGGCGAGGCGCTCATGGCCGCGCTCGCTCGCGAGGGCGTGCGCCGCAAGGCGATCCGGATGGACTGGGACGTCCTCGACTGGAACGCGAAGGCGATCCGGTTCTACGAGCGCCTCGGCGCGCGCTCCCGGGCCCCGTGGCTCCGCTACTCGCTCGACGAGAAGGCGATGAGGGCGCTGGCGCGCTCGGCGCCGCGCGGCTAGCCGAGCCGGGGCTCAGCCGTTCGGCACGTCCCAGAGGTGCTTGACGGCGGGGTGGTCCCAGGGCACCCGGAACTCGTCCGGCTTCGCCGGGTCGAAGGTCTCGGTCACGAAGTAGAGCAGCGCGCAGGGATTGGTCAGCGGCCGGTAGCCGTGGGCGACGCCGGCGGGGATGCGGACGAGCACGTCCTGGCCGCCGCCGGCCACGATGACCTGGGTCTGGCCGTAGCTCTTCGACGCCTGGCGCAGGTCGTACAGGACGAACTTCGCCTTGGACGGGGGAGGCACGAACCAGATGTCGTCCTGCGCCAGATGGTAGTGCAGCCCCTTGATGTGCCCGTCGACGTCGACGATCGAGAAGTTCATCTGGGCGACGGGGACGCCCTGGAAGAAGTCCGCGAGCTCCTTGCTCTCCGGATGGTTCGCCTTCGCGCGGAAGATCTCGAGGAAGAAGCCGCGGTCGTCCGTGAAGCGCCGGAGCCGCAGCGTGCGGACGCCCTCGATCGGGATGGGCTTCGCATAGTCCTTGGCGGTCGAGCGGAACTCGGGAGCGATGTCTTCGGGAGTCATGGGCCGGTATGAGTCCACAGTCTGGTTCAACAGTCAACCGGGAACGAAAGGCGGGCGGCCGAAGCCGCCCGCCGCCCTCGAGGCGAGAGAAACGCCTACGAGGCCGAGGCCTTCGTCGCGGGCCCGATGTCGCCCTTCGCGGTCCAGGTGATGTTGAAGCCGTTGCGCTTGGTCCAGGAGTACTCGGGGTTGCCGTCGGCGCCGTTGAAGTGATGGTCGGAGCAGGCCAGCACGAACCCCTCGTTGGAGTTGGTGAACCAGTACTGCAGGTTCTTGATCACCACCGGCTCACTCTTGTCGGGCCGCAGCGTCGACTTCTTGTCGAGGGAGATCTCGGACATGCCGCTCGCCATCGTCGCGTGGGGGCCCGGAGATTTCAAGCGCCGCCCGACGGCGGACCGCCCGGCTTCCGTACACTCTCCGGACGAGGGGAAGTGTTAGTCTCTCCCCCGGAATCTGGGAGGATCCAAATGGTGCTTTGGCGTTTGGCTCGGGTCGGGAGTGTCCTGGGGTTCCTGTTCTCGCTCGTCGCGACGGCGGCTCTGGCCCAGACGGGCCCGGACCCGCGGGAAAACAGCTTTCAATTCTTCGTGGACGGCCAGCTGACGGCCGGGATCATCGGTTACCGGATCGAGTTCAACCACGACCCGCAGACGAACACCGAGGCCCGCAAACTCAACACGCAGTACTCGCCGGACAACCGCCGCTTCGTGATCACCGTGACGCAGAAGGGATTGAACCGTCTGCAGGACTGGATCAACAGCGCGACCGGCCCGGGACCCGTGCTGACGAAGCAGGTCTACATCATCGTCAAGGACAACAACGGCAACGTGCTCGTGCGGTGGGACCTGACCGACGTGACGCCGGCGACGGTATCCTCCTCGGGCACCGGGATCCTGACCGAGGTCGACGCGACCATCGAGTTCGCGTACACCGCGCTGATGCAGTCGCAGGCGAACCCGAACTAGGGACGGGCCGCGGCTTGGGAGCTCAGTGCTCTCGGTTCAGGTTGCGGATCGCGTCGAGAAGGGTGACGGGCGGCCGCTCGAAACGGGCGCCGAATCCCGGGCGGCGAGTGCCCGGCGTCGGGCCCTGATCGTCCAGAAACACGACGTTCCCGCGGACGCGGAAGCTCCGCCGGTCGCCCGGCAAGGAGAAGATCAGCTCGACGTAGTCGCCGATCTGCGGCTGCGGCGCCCGCGGGGTCGCGACGTACATCCCCGCGACATTCACGACCTCGACGAAGCCGGTGAGCTCCTGCTCCGCAAACTTGAGCGTCGCGGGAGCGCCGATGGGGATGCGCTCCGAGGCCCTCTCGTTGGCGGGTTTGCGGCGCATCACGCGCTCCCTCACAGGGTCAGCCGACTGACCTGTCTTTTGGTCATGCTAGCACGGTCGACCGAAGCCTATTCTTAGCGGGTTTCGAGCGCCGGCAGCAAAGTTTTTTCGACCTTGGCGTAGAGTCCGGCCGTCGCCTCGACGTCCCGCCGGCAGTACCGCGCGATTTCCCGCACTCGGCCCGCCCGGTAGAAGGGCCCGACCGTGAAGCCGTCCATCCCGTGCTCCTTGGGGCTCTCCACCCCGAACGCCTTGCAGGCGAAGTCCAGGTTCCACTTGCGGGTGGCGCCGAAGAACGAGATCACCTCCAGGAGGTCCGTGTGGGGCCGGACGGCGTATCGGTAGCCCACCAGGTTCCGCGTCGCCGTCACGCCCAGCGCCGCGCTGCGCAGCATCAGGAAGGGACCGTCGAAGCCGCGCCCGTTGAACGTGACGAAGCGCTGGAAGCGCCGCATCGCCTTCCAGAACTCCGTCAGGAAGACGGGCTCCGTGTCGCCGATGAAGGTGAAGAGCCGATCCTCGGAGAGCTCCTCCTCGCGGCCGTCGTTCTTCTCGTACCAGACGCGCCCACGCCGGCTGTCGGGATTGAGCATCGCGACCGCGATGATCTTTCCGGTGAAGGGCCACAGCGACAGCATCTCGGGCATCCGCTCGCGCTCCTCGTCGGAGCGCGCGTTGCGCAGCAGGTAGGTGCGCTGCGCGTCGTCGAAGGATTCCCACGGCGCTGCGGTGGTCTCGATGTCGAGGACGACGGTTGCCATTCGCGGTCCCGCTCAGCGAAAGGGGAATGACCGAGAGTTTCGCGAAGCGGCGCGGCGAAGGGGCGTGGGGAGCGTGACGAACGTGCTCATTCATCCTCTCATGGCCCGCGTCGGCGCGGGCCGCGTCCGAGCGGGAATGCTATTCTGTTCGCCTCCACCGATGAAGCGTCACCTCGGAGTCTGGATCGCCCTGGCGGTCGCGATCTCGTCCTGCGGGCGTCGGGAGCCCGCTCCGGCTCCGGCCGCGACCCTCTCCCGGCACCTCGCGGGCGATCCCGCGACGCTCGACCCGACGATCTCGACCGAGGAGAACGCGCTGCTGGTCGAGGCCCTGCTCTTCCGGCCCCTGCTCGGGATCGACGCCGACCGCAAGCCCTCCCCCGGACTGGCGCGAAGCTGGAGCGTCTCCTCCGACGGCCTGATCTACGAGCTCCACCTCGATCCCGACGCGAGCTGGGACGACGGCTCGCCGGTGACCTCGGACGACGTGCGCTTCACGATCGAGCGGATCCGAGACCCCAAGGTGCCGGCCATGACGTGGCGCTCGGGCTTCGAGGACCTGGTGGCGATCGAGACCCCGGACGCGGCGACGGTCCGTCTGCGCTTCCGGGAGCCGTACTCGGAGCGCCTGCTCGTCCTCAACGTCCCGATCGTCTCCGCGGCGGCGTTCGCGAAGGCGAAGGCGCCGGTCGACACGGACCGCAAGCCCGTCGGCGACGGACCCTACCGCTTCGCATCCTGGGATGCGAACCAGAAGATCCGCCTGGTGCGGCGGCCCGATGCGGTGGGTGCCGGCGCCGCGTTTTCCGAGGTCGTGTTCCGCGTGATCGCCAACGGCGCGACGCGCTTCCAGGCCGGCTCGCGCGGAGATCTCGACGAGTTCCGCATCAGCCGAGACGAGAAAAAGGCGGGGGAGGCCAATCCGGACTTCACGGGCCGCTTCCGGATCCTCAAGGTTCCCCAGTTCATGGAGGCCCTCGTCATCTGGAATTGCAAGACGCCGCTTCTCGCGGACGCGCGGGTGCGCCGCGCGCTGGCGCTGTCCTGGCCGCGCGAGGAGGCGGCGAAGCGCCTGTATCCGCCGGACGGCGCGAGCCTGGTGTCGGGGCCCTATCCGCCGGGCGTCGCCGAGTCCGATCCCGCCGTCCTCCCCCCGCGCGAGAACCCGGTCGAGGCCGCGCGGCTCCTGGAGGAGGCGGGCTGGAAGGCCTCGCCGGGGTCGAAGGCGTTCCGGCGGAAGGGCGGGAAGACCGCGTCGGTCGAGCTGCTCTACCCGAAGGGCCAGGGGATCTACGACAACCTCGTCGAGATCCTGCGGAGCGCGTACGAGAAGGTCGGGGTCGAGCTGGTCGACCGTCCGCTCGACTGGGCCGCGTTCTCGCAGCGGGGCGACGCGGGGGAGTTCGAGGCGCAGCTCACTGGCCGCCTGTACCTGCCGCCCAACATCGATCCGTACCCGTACTTCCACTCGAGCCAGTGCCCGCCGAAGGGGGCGAACGTCGGCTGCTACCAGAACCCGGAGGCGGATCGCGCCATGGATGCGGCGCGCAAGGAGGTCGACCCGGCGAAGCGGCTCGCGGCCTACCGCGAGGTCAACCGCCTCCTCGCCGCCGACCCTCCCGCCGACTTCCTCTGGGGCGTCGATCAGTTCTGGGCGGTGTCGAAGCGCATCGACGGCGTGCAGGTGTCGCCGCTCGGGCTCTTCCACTTCCTGCCGGGACCGCTCGGCTGGCACCTGGCAACCTCGAGCGCCCCGGCTCGTTAGAGAATCTCCGCCATGACCGCGCCGTCGCCGCTGGAGGGCGTTCTGGTCGTGGACCTGTCCCGGGTGCTCGCGGGCCCGTTCTGCACGATGATGCTGGCGGACCTGGGCGCGCGGGTCATCAAGGTCGAGCATCCGGCCGATGGCGACGTCACCCGGAGCTGGGGTCCGCCGTTCCACGGCGCCACCGGGATGTCGGCGTACTACCTCTCGGTCAACCGCAACAAGGAGTCGATCGCGCTCGACCTCGCGAGCGCCGCGGGAGCCGAGTCGGTGCGGCGCCTCGCCCGCCGGGCCGACGTGCTCGTCGAAAACTTCCCACCGGGAGGCCTCGAGCGCTTCGGCTTCTCGCTCGCAGAGCTGCGCCGCGAGAACCCGCGCCTGGTGACCGGCTCGGTGACCGGCTTCGGCCGCGAGGGCGTCGACGCCGCCGCGCCCGGCTTCGATCTGCTCGCGCAGGCCGGCGCGGGGTTCATGGCCATCACCGGGCCGGCCGAGGGCGAGCCCACCAAGGGCGGCATCGCGGTGTCGGACCTGCTGGCGGGCTGCTATCTGACCGTGGGGATCCTCGGCGCGCTCGTCTCGCGCGAGCGCACCGGGCGGGGCCTGCACGTCGAGACCGATCTCTTCTCCGCGACGCTCGGCTCGCTCATCAACGTCGGGCAATCCGTGCTGATGACCGGGCGCGAGGGGGAGCGGTTCGGGAACGCGCATCCCCAGATCGTCCCGTACCGCACCTTCGAGGCCTCGGACGGCGCCTTCGTCCTGGGCGTCGGCACCGACCGCCAGTTCGAGCGGCTCGCCGATCTCCTCGGCCGCCCGGACTGGGCCGCGGACGAGCGGTACCGCACCAACGGCGCGCGCGTCGCGCATCGGGAGGCCCTCGAGGACGAGCTCGCCGCGATCTTCCGGAGGGACACGCGGGAGGCGTGGGTCGCGCGCTGCCGCGCCGCCGACATCCCGGCCGGGCCGGTCCGCGGGCCGCTCGAGGCCCTGCGTTCGGGGACGGCCGCCGCGCTGCGCGCGGTGCTCGTGGAGCGGGGCGTCGAGTTCGTCGCATCGCCGATCCGGGTCGAGGGCCGCGAGCGGCGCCTGGAGTTTCCTCCGGCCCTGGATCAGGACGGCGAGCGCATCCGGAGGGAGTTCGACCTTCCGGCGCCTGACGCGCGACGCGGCTAGCGGCGAGCGTCGAGCGGTTCGCGTCGCGGCGTCGCGCCTCGCGTCTAGTCCGGCGGTGCCGCCTCGACGACGGGCGGCGCGCCCGCCGTCAGCGTCCGCCACCCGATCGCGCCGAGCACGACGGCTCCGCCGAGGAGCGACAGGGCCGCGGGCCTCTCGCCGAGGAAGAGGAACACCCAGATGGGGTTCGCGACCGGCTCGAGCATTCCGACGAGCGAGGCCTCGGTCGCGGTGACGTACCGCAGCCCGCTGACGAAGAGGGCGTAGGCGACGGCGATCTGGACGACTCCCAGGAGGGTCAGAACGAGCCCCGAGAGCGGCGTCACGGCGAGCTCTCCCCGCACGACGGGAAAGAGAGCCAGCGCGGCCAGCACGTTTCCGTACGTGATGACCGCCTCGGCTCCGCCGCCCCGCTCGCGACGGAGCGCGAGGACCAGGGTCGCGAAGAAGAGGCTCGAGGCGAGGGCGGCGATCTCCCCGCGGAAGTCCCGCGACTCGAAACGTCCCACGAAGAAGAGCAGCATGCCCGAAAACGCCACCCCGACGGCGATCGCGTCGCGGCGCTGGAAGGGCTCGTGCAAGACGAGAGGAGCCAGCAGCAGGACCCACACGACGCCGCAGTACTGCAGGAAGATCGCGTTCGCGGCCGAGGTCCACTTGGTCGCGAGCACGAAGGTGGTCAGACACGCGGCGTAGCTCACGATGCCGATCAGGAACGCCGGCGTCCAGCGCCACAGGCGGGGCCGGAAGATGGCGAAGAGCGCCACGGCGGCAGTGGCCGAGCGATAGAAGGCGATCTTCAGCGGCGGCTCGGAGAGGAACTTGATCCCCATGCCTCCGGTAGACCAGAGCAGCGCGGCCGCCGCGATCAGGAGGACGCCCCGGCGCTCGGAGGTCATGGGCGCGCCACCGCATCGACGATGGCGCGCGCCACGACGTGGGCGGCCGCGGCCCCGACCCGCAGGCGCAGGAGGAGCGCGGGCGGCGGTCCCGGCGGAGCCAGCGCGAAGGCGACGTCGCCGTCCACGACGGTGTGCGCGGGACGGACGGCGCGGGCGATCCCGTCGTGTGCCTCGATCGCGACGCGCTTCAGGCTGCCCGGATCGAACGGCACGGTGGTCGCGACGCAGACCAGGGTCGTGTGGGCGCCGGCCAGGGGCGAGTCGATTCGCGCGTCCTCGCGAAGCGCCCTCTCCGCGCCATGGCGGACGCCCGGGGCGCCCGACGCCGCGCGCGATCCCGCGAGGATCGCGCCAGTGTCGGGGTCGACGACGTCGCCGAACGCGTTGACCGCCGCGAGCGCCGCGACGACCTCGCCGTCCGGCAGGCGCTGCGACGCCGCGCCGATGCCGCCGGGCGACGCGTGGGTGGCGCCGAGCAGCTTCCCGACGGTCGCCCCGGCTCCCGCGCCGACGCGGCCTCGCGCGGGCGCGGTCTCGGCGGCGGCGTCGCACGCACGGCGTCCCATCGCCTCGTCCGGAAACGCCTTCGGGTCGCCCACCGCGAGGTCGAACAGGACCGCGGCGGCCACGATGGGCACGCGGGCGGGTCCCACCGGGACGCCGACGCCCCGCTCGCTCAGCCAGGCCGTGACCCCGTTCGCCGCGGCGAGGCCGAAGGCGCTGCCGCCCGCGAAGACGAGCGCGTGAATCTCCGAGATGAGGTTGCCCGGCGCGAAGACGCCGGTCTCGCGCGTGCCGGGCGCGCCGCCGCGCACGTCCACGGCGGCGATCGTGCCGGCGGGCGGAAGGATCACGGTGCAGCCGGTGAGGCCGACGCCGTCCTGCGCGTGGCCGACGCGGTAGCCCGGCGGCAGCGCGCTCACGGCTTCACGTCTGCCGGCTCGAGACTCGCATCAGCCGCGCCGGGCGCCCGGCACGGTGGCAGGCGAGGCACTCGCGCGCGCCGCGGAACGGGCGGAAACGGCGGAATTCGTGCCCGCAGCCCTCGCAGCGGTACACGTGCCGCGCCCGATGCGCCCGGAACTCGGCGAGCGCCCGCGTCTCGGGAGCCCCGCCGGGGCGCACCCCGAGGGTCTGCGCGAGCCGGCGGAAGAGACGGCCATGCCCCGACCGCGGTCCGTCGAGCCGCCACGCCCATGCGTGCGCGGCCTCGTGCAGCAGCGTGTCGCGCTGCTCGGCCTCGGAGAGGTGCGCCGAGATCGTGATCCGGTGCGGCGGGCCGTACTCGATGTGGCCTCCCGTCAGCTTCCGGCGCGAGACCTGGACGCGAGCCGGATCGAACCCAAATCGGGCGGCCACCCGGTCGTACAGAAGCTGCAGGCGGAAGCCGGGGTCGGGCTCCTCGATCGAGAACAGCAGCTCCACCGAACTAAGATTAGCGCAGCCCGGATTCGGCGGCTGGAGTCGCTCATGAATAATGCGGGCCAAGGAGGAGTCATGTTCCGAAGGGGACTGGGTCTCGGAATCGCCGCTCTCGTCCTGGCCGCCGCCGCCGCCCGCGCGGGAACCATGGTCTCGTATCCCAGCGGCCCCGACACGGTGGCCGGCTACGTGGCGACACCCGAGGGGTCCGGCAAGAAGCCGGCGATCGTCGTGATTCACGAGTGGTACGGCCTGAACGACTTCGCGCGGGCGAAGGCCGACGGATTCGCCAGGCAGGGCTACGTCGCCCTCGCCGTCGACCTCTACCGCGGCAAGGTCGCCGAAAACGCGGACACGGCCCACCAGCTCATGCGCGGGCTTCCGGAGGACCGCGCGGTGCGCGACCTGAAGTCCGCGGTCGCGTATCTGCGGGCCCGTCCCGACGTGGACGGCACGAAGATCGCCTCGATCGGCTGGTGCATGGGAGGCGGCTACTCGCTCGACGCGGCGATCGCCGAGCCCACGCTCGCGGGCACGGTCATCTACTACGGCCATCTCGTGACGGACCCCAAGACGATCGCGGCCCTGAGGGTGCCGCTGCTCGGAAACTTCGGCGGCCAGGATCAGGGGATCCCGCCGGCGGACGTGAAGGCCTTCGAGGAGGCGGCGAAGAAGGCGGGCGACAGCGTCGACTTCAAGGTCTACCCGGACGCGGGACACGCGTTCGCCTCGTCGAAGGACCCGGCGGTGTTCCGTCCGGCCGACGCGAAGGACGCCGATGCGCGGACGGACGCGTTTCTGGCGAGGGTGCTGAGGGGGAAGTGATGCGGAGAGGAGCGTAGGGGCGGCACTTGCGGCCGCCCGCGGGCGGGGCCGAGCCCCGCCCCTACGTTCCCGCGATCAGGCCTGGCGGTTCTTGTACCAGTCCGCGTTGATCTGCTGGTACTGCTTCCACTTCTCGGGGATCGTCTCCTCCGTGAAGATCGCGGTCACCGGGCACGCCGGCTCGCAGTTGCCGCACTGGATGCAGACGTCGGGGTCGATGTAGAGCATCGTCGCGGCCTCGAAGTCCTTCTCGTCCTTTCGTGGGTGAATGCAATCGACGGGGCAGACGTCCACGCACGCCGTGTCCTTCGTGCCGATGCACGGTTCCGCGATGATGTACATTCCCATTCGGGTGCCTCCGCGCCGCGTTTTCTTACGGCGGCGCGCCGAGATTCTAGCAGGAGAGCGACGCCGCGAGCAGGGCGGACGTCAATTGCGGGAAACCGTGATCTGAAGGGCCAGGTTGTTCCCGTCGGTCCCGGGGGCGTAGCGGACGGTCACCGCCGCTCCCGGCGTCAGCGTCCCGCTGATCTTGGTCTCGGCGTTCCACTGGAACCGCTGCACGGTGCCGTCGGCGAGGGTCACCTCGATCTGGCGCTGCGAGGCCGTGACGCGCGCCACGGTCCCGCTCACCGAAGGGGTCTTGTCGACCGGCGCGCCGGCTGCGGAGCCGGCGAACAGCGCGGAGGAGACGACGAGGGTCGAGACGAAGTGGCGCATGGCTTCCTCGTGGAGCTGTTTTTGAGAACCCGGTCGGCCGCCTCCGCCATTCCCCCATTTGACAGCGGGCCCCAGCCTCCCTAGAATACGCCGTTTTTTGTCGCGGCCTGGAGGTACAACCGAATGGTCAAGCGTTGGGCTGAAGCCGAGCTTCGATTCCTCTCCGACAATGCCGAGAAGATGAGCGTGCAGGCTCTGGCGGACGCACTTTCCGTCCGCGTCGACGAGCTCGAAAAGAAGATGGAGAAGCTGGGGCTTCTCGGCAAGGTCGCCGGCGCGCCCGAGCCCAGGAAGGCCCAGACCCTCAAGGAGCTCTCCAAGCACACCGAGAACGCCCGCAAGGATTACGACCGCGGCGTCGCCTCCCTCCAGAAGAAGAAGCTGGACGAGGCCGAGCGGCACTTCCTGGATCTCATCCAGAAGTATCCCGAGGAGCGCGAGCTCGTGGACCGCGCCCGCGTGTACCTGACGGTCTGCCAGCGGCAGCGTCGCGATCCTCGCCCCGCGCTCTCCGAGCCCGAGGACTTCTACTACGCGGCGGTTCTCGAGAAGAACCGGGGCAACGTCGCCGAGGCCATCGCTCACCTGAACCAGGCGGCGCGCAAGAATGGCGGCGGCCGCGTCGACTTCCTGCTGGCCTGCTGCTATGCCCAGCAGGGCGATCTCGGGACCGCGCTCGGGCACCTGCAGAAGGCGATCGAGGAGGATCAGCGGCATCGCGTGCTCGCGCGCCACGATCGCGACTTCGATCCGGTCCGCGAGGCGCCCGAGTTCCAGAAGCTGCTGGCGTCCTGAGAGGCGGCCGCGTCCTTCCTGCGCTTCGAGGCCGGCCTATACTCCCGGAATGAAGCGCAAGAGCCGCGCGCGGCCCTCTCAGCGTAAGCCCGACGCCTCCGCCTCGACGGCGCCGCGCGTCATCATCCTCGCCGCCGGGCTCGGATCCCGGATGCGCTCCGCCCGGCCCAAGGTGCTCCACAAGGTCGCGGGGCGCACCCTCCTCGAGGCCGTTCTCGCCTCGGCGGAGGGACTGCGGCCGGAGCGGATCGTCGTCGTCATCGGGGCGGGCCGGGAGTCGGTCGCCGCCTCCCTCGAGGGCCGCGCCGTCGCCTTCGCGGTCCAGGATCCGCCGCTCGGCACCGGAGACGCCGCGAGGCGTGGCCTCGAGGCCATCGGGGAGGGCGCGGGTCCCGTCGTCGTGCTGGCGGGGGACACGCCGCTCCTGCGCGTCGAGACCCTTCGCGCGCTCCTCGAGCAGCAGCGTAGGGACGGGCTCGACCTCGCGTTCTTGTCGTTCGTGCCGCCGGAGCCCGGCGCGTTCGGGCGGGTCGTGCGGGACGCGCGGGGGAACGTGAAGAGCATCGTCGAGCTCGCCGTCGCTTCCCCCGCGAGCGGAAGATCGCGGAGGTCAACGCGGGCGTCTACTGCTTCGCGCCGGACGCGCTGGCGCGCGCGCTGGCGAGCCTGCGCAAGAACCCCGTGAGCCGGGAGTTCTACCTGACCGACGCGGTCGAGATCCTCGCCCGCGGCAAGGGACGCGTGGCGGCGGTGACGGTCGAGGACTGGCGCGAGGCCTGGGGCGTGAACACGCGCCGCGATCTGGCCGCCGCCGAGGAGATGGAACACCGCCGCGGGATCGAGCGGGCGCTCGACTCCGGGGTCACCGTGCTGGACCCCAACTCGGTGCGCATCGGACCCGACGTCGTGCTCGCCCACGACGTCGTGCTGCACCCGTACGTGTCGCTCGAGGGCGCGACGGTCCTCGAAGAGGGCTGCGAGGTCCTGGCGTTCACGCGCGTGCTCGACTCCCGGCTCGCCGCCGGGGCCGTCGTCGGCCCGCACACCGACATCGAGGGCGCGCGAATCGGACCCCGCGCCCGCGTCGGCCCGTTCTCGCGGATCCGCCCGGGCTCCGAGATCGAGGAGGACGTCCGCATCGGCAACTTCGTCGAGACCAAGAACACCGTCCTCCGCCGGGGCGTCAAGGCGCTGCACCTCTCCTACCTGGGCGACGCGGAGATCGGCGCCGAGACGAACATCGGCGCGGGCGTCATCACGTGCAACTACGACGGCGAGAAGAAGCACCGCACGGTGATCGGGGAGAGGGCCTTCATCGGCAGCGACACGCAGCTCGTGGCCCCGGTGAAGGTGGGCGACGGCGCCTACGTCGGCTCCGGCACGACGGTCACGCAAGACGTGCCGGACGGGGCCCTGGCCCTGAGCCGCGCGCCGCAGACCAACAAGGCGGGCTGGGTCGCGCGCCGCAAGGCCAGGAAGTCGGGGTAAAATACCGGCTCCCAAAACGCTTTGGAAATGGCTGACAGCGCCAAGCTGACGGCTGGGAGCTTCTTCTCATGTGCGGAATCGTCGGATACGTCGGCCCCCAGGAGGCGAGCCCGCTCCTGCTCGAGGGGCTCCGCCGCATGGAATACCGCGGCTACGACTCGGCCGGAATCGCGACGCTCTCGAACGGCGGCTTCGAGGTCTACCGCTCGCCCGGCAAGCTCGGCAACCTCGTCGAGAAGCTCTCGCAGCGGCCCGCCTCCGGAGCCACGGGCATCGGCCACACCCGCTGGGCGACGCACGGCCGGCCCACCGAGATCAACGCGCACCCGCAGACGGACTGCACGGGCCAGATCGTGGTGGTCCACAACGGCATCTTCGAGAACTTCGCGGAGCGCAAGGCCGCTCTGAGGGCCGCGGGACACCGCTTCCGGAGCGAGACGGACACCGAGGTCTTCGCCCACGAGATCGAGGCCGCCTTCCAGGGCGACCTGCTCGCGGCGGTGCGGGCGGCCGTCTCGAAGCTGACCGGCGCGTACGCGGTCCTGATCGCGTCGAGCCGCGAGCCCGGGGTCCTCGTCGCCGCCCGCTCGGGGCCGCCGATCGTGCTCGGCCTCGGCCAGGGAGAAACTTCGTGGCGTCGGATCCGGTCGCGCTGGTGCCCTGGACGCGCGACGTCGTGTTCCTCGAGGACGGCGACGTGGCGCGCATCGACGCGGAGGGCGTGCGGATCGTCGACACGCAGGGGAAGACGCTCGACCGCGAGGTCCACCGGATCCTCTGGGACGCCGTCGCCGCCGAGAAGGGCGGCTACCGCCACTACATGGCCAAGGAGATCCACGAGCAGCCGACCGCCGTTGCCGAGACGCTGGGCGGCAAGGTGTCGCTCGAGACCGGCGAGCTGTATCTGGATTCTCCGCTCCTGACCCCCGAGCGCGTGGCCGGGTTCGACCGCGTGCTGCTGCTCGCCTGCGGCACCTCGTGGCACTCCGCGCAGGTCGGCAAGTTTCTGATCGAGGGGATGGCGAGGATCCCGGTGGAGGTCGACTACGGCAGCGAGTTCCGCTACCGGCGGCCGGTCCTCGGGCCGAAGACGCTGACGATCGGGATCTCCCAGTCGGGCGAGACGGCGGACACCGTCGCGGCGCTGAACGAGGCGCGCCGCGCGGGCTCGCCGATCGGCGCGATCGTGAACGTCCCGGGCAGCCAGATCGCCCGGATGGCCGACGCCGTCTTCTCGACGCACGCCGGCCCCGAGATCGGCGTCGCCTCGACGAAGGCCTTCACGACCCAGCTCGCCGTCCTCTACCTCCTCGCCGCGAAGCTGCGGGCCTCGCGCGGCCTCGCCCCGGTGCTGTCCCCGGAGGAGCGCCTCGCGCTCGCGCACCTTCCCAAGGCCCTCGGCGCGGCGCTCGCGCTCGAGCCGGAGATCGAGGAGCTGGCGCGCCGCTACCAGCACGCCAGGGACTTCCTGTTCCTGGGACGCGGCCTCCACTACCCGGTGGCCCTCGAGGGAGCCCTCAAGCTCAAGGAGATCTCCTACATCCACGCCGAGGGGTATCCCGCCGGCGAGATGAAGCACGGACCGATCGCCCTGGTCGACGAGAACCTGCCGGTGGTGGTCCTCGCGCCTCACGACGCGTGGCGCGAGAAGACGCTCTCGAACCTCCGGGAGGTCAAGTCGCGCGACGGGATCGCGATCGTGCTCGGGACGCGGCCGGATGAGGAGGTCGCGTCGATCGCGGACCACGTCGTCCTGGTTCCGGAGACGATCCCGGAGCTGCAGCCGATCCTCTCGGTCGTCCCGCTCCAGATGTTCGCGTACCACGTGGCCGTGCGCCTGGGCTGCGACGTCGACCAGCCAAGGAACCTGGCGAAGTCGGTGACGGTCGAATGATTTTGGATTTTGGATTTTGGATTTTGGATTGGGGCCCGACGGGATAAAGTCCGACACGTGACTCCCCGTAATCCAAAATCCAAAATCCAAAATCCAAAATTGGTCCTCTGATGCCCGACTCTCGTTTTCTCGAGGGTCTCAACGCCGAGCAACGCGAGGCGGTGCTTCACGACCGCGGACCTGTGCTCGTCCTGGCCGGCGCGGGATCGGGAAAGACGCGGGTCATCACGCACCGGCTGGCGCACCTGGTGGCCGGCGGCGCCGACCCGCGGACGATCGCGGCGGTGACGTTCACCAACAAGGCCGCGCAGGAGATGCGCGAGCGCGTGCAGAGCCTCCTGGGCGTCGCGTCGCTCTCCTCCTTCGTCGGGACGTTCCACTCCTGGTGCCTCCGCTTCCTGCGCCGCCGCGCCCGCGAGGCGGATCTGCCGCCGCGCTTCGCGATCGCGGACTCTTCCGACCAGCTCGCGCTCGTCAAGGAGGCGATGGCGGAGCTCTCGCTCTCGGAGCAGCTCCTGCCGCCCGGCGCGGTGCGCGCCCGGATCTCCCAGGCCAAGAACGCCCTGATCTCGGTCGAGCGGTTCGAAGAGACCCAGACCGATTTCGCGGGCGAGCGCATCGCGCAGGTTTACCGGCTCTACCAGAAGAAGCTCGCCGCGAACGGCGCCCTCGACTTCGACGACCTGATCGGCCGCACCGTGGCGCTCCTCGCGCAGTCGCCCGCGGTCGCGGAGCAGGAGCGGCGCTGGGTGCGGCACCTGCTGATCGACGAGTACCAGGACACCAACTCCGCGCAGGACGCCCTCGTGAAGCGGCTCGGCGAGGGCGCGGCCTCGCTGTGCGCGGTGGGCGACGAGGACCAGGCGATCTACCGCTGGCGCGGCGCCGAGGTCGAGCACATCCTCCGCTTCGAGAGCGACTTCCCCGGCGCGCGGGTCATCCCCCTGGAGCGCAACTACCGCTCGACCGCGAAGATCCTGTCCGCGGCGGCGGGGCTCGTGTCCCACAACCGCCGCCGCCGCGAGAAGAAGCTGGTCGCCGACCGGGGCCAGGGCGCGGCGGTCCGCGTGTGGCGCTTCGACGAGGACCGCGCCGAGGTCGAGGCGGTGGCGCGCGAGATCGCCTCCTCGGGGCACTCTCCCGGGGAGATCGCCATCCTGTACCGCACCAACGCGCAGTCGCGACCCTTCGAGGAGGAGCTGGTCCGACGCCGCATTCCCTACATCGTGGTCGGCGGCATGAAGTTCTACGAGCGGGCGGAGGTCAAGGACGCGCTCGCGTACCTGCGGCTCGCGGCGCGTCCCGACGACGACCTCGCCTTCCGCCGCGTCGTCAACGTCCCGGCGCGCGGGATCGGCGCGGCGTCCCTCGATCGCCTGGCGCAGGCCGCGCGCGAGACGGGGACGTCGTGGTGGGAGGTCTCGGCCGACCCGCCGGCCGGCGTCGCGGACCGCGCCCGGACCTCGCTCGCGCGCTTCCGCGCGATCGTCGAGGACCTCGCGGCGAAGGCCCCGACCTGGACGCCCTCGGCCCTTCTCGAGCACCTCCTGACGGTGACGGGCTACGCCGCGCTCTACGAGGGCTCCGAGGACCGCGAAGACGTCGCGCGCCGCGAGAACATCCAGGAGCTGCTCTCCTCGGCGCGCGAGTTCGAGCGCCGCAACGCCGAGGGCGCGACGGTGGCCGAGTACCTCGACACCGTGGCCCTCGCGACCGACGCCGACGCGGCGCCGGGCGGCGGGGCGGTGACGCTCTCGACGCTCCACGCCGCCAAGGGGCTCGAGTTCGCGCAGGTCTTCCTGGTCGGCCTCGAGGAGGGATTCGTTCCGCACGGCCAGTCCGTCGAGGACGAGGACGAGCTCGAGGAGGAGCGGCGGCTGCTCTACGTGGGCATGACGCGGGCCAAGGACGCGCTCGTGCTCACGCAGGCCGACCGGCGCCTCGTGTACGGGCGAATCGAGAGCCGGCGGCCCTCGCGGTTCCTCGACGAGATTCCCGGGAAGGCCGTCGAGCAGCAGTTTTTCGGGCGGTCCGCCTCCGCGGCGCCCACGATCTTCGCGCGGGCGCCCGAGCCGGACCCCGGGGACGCGCGGCCCCTCCGGCGCGGGAAGCGCGTCCGCCACCCCCGCTACGGCTATGGCGTCATCCTGACCGAGGAGGGCTCGGGCGAGGAGACGCGGCTCACGGTCTACTTCGACCGAGCCGGCAAGAAGAAGTTCGTGGCGCGCTACGCGGACCTGACGCCCGCGTAAGACGGAGGGGTTCTCGAGCGCTGGCTCAGGGCCGGGGCGCGGAGAGGTGATCCGCCCGTTTCGCCAGCCGCTCGAAGCCGAGCCCTCTCGCTTCCGTCGCGAGGGCAGCGGCTTCCGGCGCGGCCGCGCTCGACCGTGAGTCCGCGCTCACCTCCGCCGCCGCGAGGCGCGTCTCGAACACGAGGCTCTTCCAGGCCGTCTTGCGCGCGAGGGCGGCGGCCGTCTCGACCTCCGCGCGGGCCGCCTCGGGTCGGCCGAGCGCGTTGTCCACGCGGGCCCGGGCGAGGAGCACGGGAACGCGGGCATCGGCGGACGCCTTCTCGTCGAGCAGCGCGCTCGCGGCGTCGGCGGACGTCTTCGCCTCGTCCCGGCGGCCGGCGAGCAGCATCGCTTCGGCCTCGACGGCGTCCGCGCCGGCCTGATCGGCTGGCCGGCCAGCGGCCGCGAACGCGTCCGAGGCCTTGCGCGCGAGCGCCCGCGCCTCGTCCGGCTTGCGTTCCTCGAGCCGCAATTGGGCGATCAGAAGCTCGCTCTCCGGAACCGTCGTGTTCTCGTGCGCCTGACGCCTTTTCTCGAGCGCCTGCGCGAACATCCGGTCGGCGTCCGCGAAGCGCGCGCGCTCGAAGGCGATCGAGCCGAGCTCGACCAGGTGCTGAGCGATCCAGCTCGGCTCGGCTCTCTCCGTGCTCCTCTTCAGCGCCTCCTCGCCGACCGCCGACGCCTCCTCGAGCCTTCCCTGCGCCTCGAGCGCGACGATGAGCCCGCTGTAGCCGTCGTGGAGATAGCTGCCCTGGTCTCCGTTCTGACGGCACATCGTCATTGCCTCGCGATGGAGCGCGGCGGCCTCGTCGAGCTTGCCTTCGGCGAGCCGCATCGACCCGAGCGCGTTGAGGCCCCACGGGAGCTGCCGGCGATCGGGAACGGCGCGCCAGATCGCGTTGGCTTCGACGATCAAGCTCTCCGCCTCGGCCGAGTCGCCCTGAAGCGAGGCGACCCTGGACAGGCTCGCGGCCGCGGCGGCCTTTTCGAGAACGTATCCGATGCGGTCGGCGGTGTCGATGGCGTGCCGGTAGGACGCGCGCGCCGCTTTCAGGTCCCCCTCGTCGAACCGGGCGTCGCCGAGGATGTGCGCCGCCCGCGCCTCGCCGCCGGAATCGCCCGCCGCCGAGAAGATGCGCAGCGCCTCCTCCAGTGCCGGCTTTCCCGACCTGCCGAGGGTGTGAAGGGCGACCTCGCGATCGAGGAGCGCGTTCGCCTCGAGCAGCCGTTCGTGCCGTGCGCGGCTCTCCGCGAGACCGCGCTCGGCGGCGGCGAGGGCGGCCTGCGGGTCCGTTCGCATGAGGATGCGCGACTCGAGCAGGTCGATTCGCGGATCGTTGCCGGTCGGCGGCGGAAGGCGGCGGAGTCTCCGCACGACCTCGAGCGCCTCGCGCGAACGCGACGCGTTGTTCTCCGTCGCGGCGAGCCGAAGCCCGGTTTCGAGATCGTCGGACGAGAGGCCGTCGAGCTCCTGGTAGAGCCGGATCGCCTCGTCCCACTCCTTGTTCGCGGCGCGATACGCCGCCTCGATGTCCAGCTGATCCCTTCGAGGCAGTCCGCGCGAGCTCGCGAGCGCCTGCTGAAGCTCCAACCGCGCATTCTCCTCGTAGCCGAGCGTCGCATACGCCCTCCCGAGGGCGGAGTGGGCGAGCGGGAAATTCGACTCCGCGGCCACGGCCCTCGAGAGCAGGTCGCGGGCGGCGAGCGCGTCGAAGTCGCGCAGCCTCTGGAGTCCCTCGGCGTAGAGCCGCAGGGCCTCCGGGTTTCGCGGAAGCGCGCTCGCGGAGCGTTCGGCCGGCGCGCGTCCGGGCTCGCGCAGCGAGAGGCGCAGCCGCGAGCCGATCGAGGAGACCAGCTCGAAGAGGCGCGAGGACTCGCCGCTCTCGCTGACCGCGGCGATCGTGTCCCCGGTTCGCGCGTCCTGCACCAGGACGTCGATGCGGATCCGGGAGTCGTCCGGGCCCGACCCGGAAGACGCGTACGAGCCGCCGACGACCTCGTCCACGGCGGCGGCTCTCCGAAGCCGGGACAGCGACTCGGGCGAGAGGCTTCCAGGCCGCGCGAGCCCGAGCTCCCGCCGCAGGCGCTCCGCGGATTCCACGGGCATCAGCCGGTAGGAGGACCCGGGCGGCGCGAGCTCGGCCTGGACCATCTCCGAGAGCGCGGTCGCGATCCAGTCGAGCTCGGGACGACTCGAGAGATTGCGGAACCCGAGCACCGTGATCGTTCGCCGCGCGGGTCCGGTCGCGAGAAAGCCGGCCGGATCGCGGAAGCGCAATGCGAGCACGACGCCGATCGCGGTCGCGACCACGGCGGCGCCGAAGACCATCGTGCGGGAGGGGAGACGGCGTGGCCGCGCGGGCGGCGCCGAGCCCTGCTGGGGCTCCGACGGCGAATGCGCCGCCGTTGCGAGCGACGCCGTCTCGACCGGCCGCGGCGGCGGTTCCGGTTCGACACGCCGCACCGCGCCGATGAACCGATAGCCGATCCGGGGCACCGTCTCGATGGATTCGGACGTGTCGCCGCTTTCGCCGAGCGCGCGGCGGATCAGCCAGACGTTCTTGTTGAGGTTCGTCTCGTCCACCACCGCGTCCGGCCAAAGCCGGGACATCAGCTCCTGCTTCGAGAGCAGATGGCCGGCGTTCCGGACGAGGAGCACGAGCGTCTCGAAGACTTTCGGTTTGAGCGCGACCGGCCGCCCGCCCTCCGAGAGAGAGTGCTCCGCGACGTCCAGTCGGAAGGCGCCGAACTCGTAGATCTCATGGTCCGTCAAGGATTTGGGTCCCGGTGAATTTTCGCGGAAGAAACGTCTAGAGACAAACGACGGAACGGTTCAAGACCGCCCGCACCCCGAGCGTGCACTCTCCTGCGCATGAACGATGAGCGCCTCAGACGCCCCGGCCTGCCGCCGCTGCGGCTGCCCGCTCGCCGGTAACGAGAGCTACTGCAGCAATTGCGGGCGCCGGGTGGACCGCGTCTGGACCCTCCCGCGCCTGCTCGCGGCGGTCGCGCTCCTGGCCGCCTTCATCGGGGTCGGCACGTGCGTTTTCGCGTCCCGGCACCCGCCGCCCGCACACACGGCTGACGCGCAAGAGTCGAGAACGGCGCTCGGGCTGCAGTGGCCGTGACGGCCGCCAAGGGGATCGCAGGAATCGGTGCGGGCAACGAAAGGAGACGCGTATGACGCGACGGGCGGCGTCCCTGGGATTCGCGGTGATGCTGGTGTTTGCGTTCACGGAGCCGGCGCGGGTTGCAGTGGCCGTGACACGGAAAGGAAGGGAGAAACCATGAAGACGACGATTCGCGTTGCCCTGAGTCTCACGCTCGCGCTCCTGGGCGGATCCGCGCTGGGGCAGACGGCCGAGGCGCACACGCCGCTTCCCAAACCGAGGTCCTACGGGGTGGACTCGATCAGTTACTACCGGATGGCCGCGTCGGAATTCACACCGCTCATTTCGGGCATCGTCTACGACGACGCGTCGGACCCGACGTTCGGCGTCTTCCAGCGATACTCCACCGGAAGCCTCTCGGGGTTCGTGGCCTCTCCGCACCTGCCCTCGGGAGCGGTCCTGACCTACTTCGAGCTCGACTCGTGCGATCAGGATCCCACCCTGGACGTCGAGGCGTACCTCTACGCCTGCGACGGTCTGGGCAATTGCGGCTCGCCCATCAGCCTCAAGTCCAGCAACAACGCGACTCCGTGCGGATACACCTCGGCCGACGTCTCGGGATCCGACATCCAGATCGACAACTATCGCAACCAGGTCACGGTCGTGGTCGCCACGCGATCGGGAAACTTCAATACCCGCTTCGCGGGCGTGATCCTCGGCTACAAATTGCAGGTCAGCCCGCCGCCGCAGTTCCCGGACTTCACCGACGTGCCGGCGAACCACCCCTATTTCCAGTTCATCGAGGCCCTCTACAACTCGGGCATCACCGCCGGGTGCGGCAACGGCGACTATTGCCCGGACCGTCAGATCACGCGCGGGGAGATGGCCGTGTTCCTCGCGAAGGCGCTGGGGCTGCAGTGGCCATAGGGGAGAAGGTCCAAGAAGGAGATGTCATGCGCAGGACGCAATTCTCGCGGCCGCTTTCGGCGGCCCTTGGCGTTCTCCTGGCCGCCGCAGGTGCCGCCGCTCTGCCCGTCACCGTCGTGGTGACGAGCACGACGGACGTGGTTACGAGCTGCGCGACCACCGGGATGCCCGCGATCGGCACCGGCGGCTGCACGCTGCGCGATGCGATCTCCTACAGCGACGCCAATCCTCCCGTTCCGCCGGCGCAGAATCTGATCCAGTTCAACATCCCGGGAAGCGGTTCGCAGGTGATCGACGTCCACAGCGACCTGCCGCCGATCACGGCCGGGGTGGTCGTCGACGGCTTTTCCCAGCCGGGAGCCAGCCCGAACACCTTGCCGGTCGGGAGCGACGCCGTGAGGCCGATCTTCGTGCGCGGCGGCAACACCATCCGGAATCTCTTCGTCATCTCGGGAGGAGCCGGCAGCGTCATCCGCGGGCTCGAGATGACGGTTCTCGACAACGGCGTCAGCGACCTCCTGACGCAGGTCGCCATGACCCTGGATTCGTGCTGCAACTCGGTCACGGGGAACTACATCGGGCTCAATCCCACGGGCACGGGCTTTTACGGCTACGGGTGTGTGGACGTCCACTCGGCTCGGAACGCGATTGGGGGGCCGTCGCCCTCCGATCGCAACGTGATCGGCTTCTCCTATGACTGCACGGTCCGTTTGTCCGGTGAGCAGAACTCCGTCCAGGGAAACTACATCGGAGTCGACGAGGCGGGAACGGGCGCGCTCGGCGGTTTTGCGACGGGGATCCAGGTGGAGTCTCCATCCAACACGATCGTCGGCAACGTGATCTCGGGGGACACCGCCGGGGTCGTCGTCGATTCCGACGACAACATCGTCTCCGCCAATCGGATCGGCACGGACGCCACGGGGACTGTCGCACTCGGGAACGAATTCGAGGGAATCGTGGTCAACGGCTCCGGAAACGTCGTTGGCACCTCGAACAGCACGAACCCGATCCTTGGCTTTCTCTTTCAGGGAAACGAGATCGCGTTCAACGGCACGGCGCTGGGCGCGAGCGGTATCAGGGTCGGAGCTGGAGCGGTCAACAACTCGCTGCTCTCGAACGCGGTCTTCTCGAACGCCGCTCTCGGCATCGACCTCGACGGCGACGGAGTCACCGCCAACGACCTCGGCGACGGCGACGAGGGGCCGAATCATTTCCAGAACTATCCCGTCCTGGCGAGCGCGTCGAATGTTCTCCTCCAGACGCACGTCACGGGCGCTCTGAACAGCGCGGCACACACGAGGTACCGCGTTCAGTTCTTCTCCAACGACGCGTGCGATGCCTCCGGATACGGCCAAGGACAGACCTTCGTCGACGAGATCTTCGTCAAGACGGATGGCAGCGGCAACGCCGCGGTCCACGACGCAATTTTCCCGAGGGTGCCCGTCGACCAGTACATCACGTCGACCGCCACGGACCCCCTCGGCAACACCTCGGAGCTCTCCCAGTGCGTCCAGGTCACCGGTACGCCGCCGCCTCCTCCTCCCTGGAAGATCCTCATTCGTTTCCTGGAGGAGGGGCCGATTCGGGTCGCCCCGGGCGTTCCGGTCGAGCTGCCCTTCGGCGTCGAGGCACGCCAGCAGGCGCCGCGCGCGCCGGCCGGTGTCGTGACGCTATCGGACGAGGCGGGGCACGAGTGCGAGGCGGCGCTCATTCGCTCGGGTGTGGGGGCGTGCGCCCTGACGTTTCCGAGCGAGGGGACCTATCGCGTCCGTGCCCATTACTCCGCGAACGGCGACTTTCTGGAGGGAGAGTCGGAAGCGCTGACCATCCGCGTGAAGAGCGGCGGCGGCTGACCGGCGGATCTCAGGCTCGCGCGATCAGGGCGATCATCCGCCCCGCGTTCGCGCCGTCGCGACGCCAGCTGGCATAGCGTTCGCCGCCGCAGAGCGTACAGGCGGGATGGACGGCGATGCGCTCGCGCGGCACGCCGGCGGCCGCGAGCTGGGCGACGTTGACGGCGCGCAGGTCGAGGCGGTACCGGGCCTCGCCGCCGCAGCCGGCGCGCACGAAATCGCCCGCGAACTGCGCCGCCACCTCGCCGCCGACCTCGTAGCAGCAGGACCCGATCGAGGGCCCGATCCATGCCGCGAGTGTCTCGGGCGGCGCGCCCAGCTCCGCGAGCGCCTCCACCGCCGCCGCGGCGACGTTCCTGGCCGAGCCGCGCCAGCCCGCGTGTGCCGCTCCGATCGCGCGCGTCCCCGCGAGCAGGATCGGCACGCAGTCGGCCGTCTGCACGACGAGGGCGGCGCCGGCGCGGTCGGTCGCGAGCGCATCGCACTCGCCGACGTTGAGCGCTTGCGCCGCGGCGGCGATCTCGCGCACGGTGGCCGCCGCGTTTCCGTGCACCTGCTTCGCCCAGTGGATCGGGGCGTCCGCGATCCCGACGGCGCGGGCGAGACGCCGCGCGAGATAGGCCGTGGGCGCCGGCTCCTCCGCGGGCGCGCGCCCCCGGCCCGGAGAACGCGATCGTCACGCCGGCCGGCGTCTGCGCGGGCCGGATCACGAGCACGCCGTCGCGCTGCTCCTCGGTCCAATCCATGGACGCATTGTCTCTTGTCATCCCGAGGAACGCAGCGACGAGGGACCTTTCGTAGACCGGGTGTGGCTTCAAAGGGGTCCCTCGCTGCGCTCGGGATGACAGGGAGGAGTTCGGGATGACGGAGCGGCCGGGATGTTAGAATTCTCCAGTGTCGGCACTCGAAACGCCCGCTAAAATCAAGGTTTTTCCGGTCATCGGGCTCGAAGTCCACGCCCAGCTCCTCACGCAGTCCAAGATGTTCTGCGCCTGCCCGGTCACGGTGGGCGCGCCCGCCAACACGGCGACCTGCCCGGTCTGCCTGGGCTTCCCGGGAACACTCCCCGTCCTGAACCGCCACGCCGTCACCCTCGGACTGCGCCTGGCGCAGGCCGTCGGCGCGACGATCCACTTCGAGTCGCAGTTCGCGCGCAAGAACTACTTCTATCCGGACCTGCCGAAGGGCTACCAGATCTCCCAGTACGACCGGCCGTTCTCGAGCGGCGGCGTCGTGACCATCGACACACCGCAGGGCGAGAAGGTCATCCGCCTCGTCCGGATCCATCTCGAGGAGGACGCCGGCAAGCTCCTGCACGACACGCCCTACGACGACGTTCCCGAGGACGTGTCTCTGGTCGACTGGAACCGGGCCGGCGTGCCGCTCGTCGAGATCGTCAGCGAGCCGGACCTGCGCTCGCCCGAGGAGGCGGCGTCGTACCTCACGGAGCTGCGGCGACTGCTCCGGTACACGGGGGTGTCCGACGGGGACATGGAGAAGGGCAACCTGCGCTGCGACGCGAACGTCTCGGTTCGCGCGAGCGAGACCGCGGCGTTCTCGACGCGGGTCGAGATCAAGAACCTGAACTCGATCCGCTTCGTCGCGAAGGCGATCGAGCACGAGATCGAACGGCAGGCGGAAGTCGTTGCGGGAGGCGGAACGGTCCTGCAGGAGACGCGCCTCTGGGACGAGCGGGCCGGCCGGACCGTCTCGATGCGCAGCAAGGAAGAGGCGCACGACTACCGGTACTTCCCGGAGCCGGACCTGGGACTCCTCGCGGTCGACGACGCCTGGCTGGCGGAGGCGGCGGACGCGCATGCCGGAGCTTCCGCGGGCGCGGCGTCGGCGGTTCGTCGCCCGGTACGGCGTGTCCGCTCAGGACGCGGAGACGCTCGTGGGCTCGCGGGAGCTGGCGGATTACTTCGAACGCACCGTCGGCCACGGCGTGGCCGCAAGGCTCGCGGCCAACTGGGTCACCGGCGAGGTCCTGCGCTGGATGAAGGAGCGGAAGGTCTCGATCGAGGAGGCGCTGTCGTTTCCCGTCGGGCCGGAGCGGCTGGCCGCACTCCTCGGGCTGGTCGAGTCCGGGGGCGTGTCGACGGCCTCCGCGAAGGAGGTGCTGGCCGCGATGATGGACTCGCCCGAGTCCCCCGGGGCGATCGTCGAGAGGAAGGGGCTGTCGAGCCTCCGCGACTCGGGCGCGGTCGAGGCGGCGATCGCGGAGGTCCTGGCGGCGAACCCCTCGCAGCGCGCCCTCTACAAATCCGGCAAGACGCAGACCTTCGGCTGGTTCTTCGGGCAGGTGATGAAGAAGACCGGAGGGCGCGCCGATCCGGCGGCCGTGAAGAAGATCCTGACGGACGAGCTCGACAAGCCCTCATGATCCAGCTCTTCTCCGTCTGCAAGAAGTACAGCGCCTTCCGGGAGGCGCTGGTCGACATCACGTTTCGGGTCGCGCCGGGCGAGTTCGTTTTCCTGACGGGCCCGTCCGGGGCCGGCAAGTCGACGCTCCTGCGGCTGCTGTTCCTGGAGGAGCCGCCCACGTCGGGGCAGATCCTCGTCAACGGCCGCAACATCGGCGTGCTTCCGCACTCGCAGGTCCCCTACCTGAGGCGGACGATGGGCGTCGTGTTCCAGGACTTCCGGCTCATCGCCCGGAAGACCGTCTTCGAGAACATCTCCTACGTCCAGAACGTGCTGGGTCTCGCGCGCGCCGAGCAGAAGCGGCGGGCGTACCACGTGCTGAAGCGCGTGGGACTCCACCACCAGATGAACGCGTACCCCGACGAGCTCTCCGGCGGCGAGCAGCAGCGTGTGGCGATCGCGCGGGCCATCGTCAATGAGCCGACCGTGCTTCTCGCCGACGAGCCGACCGGGAACCTGGATCCCGTGCTCGCCGAGGAGATCATGCGTCTCTTCGTCGAGATCAACATCCGCGGCACGACCGTCGTCGTGGCGACCCACGACCTCGAGATGATCCGCCGCATGGGAAAGCGCACGCTGACCCTCGAGCGCGGCCGTCTCCACGACCCCGACCGCATCCGGGAGGTCGCTCCGATCGTCCGCGAGGCGCCCTTCCTGCCGCAGGGATAGGGCCCGAAGCCGTAGAGCATGGTCCGACCCCGTTACATCATCGCGGAGGCATGGTCCATCGCGCGGAGCAGTCCGCGCCAGACCGCGGCGGCCGTCACGCTCATCGCGCTGGCGCTCTACGTGCCCGGCCTCCTGGCGCTCCTGTCCCGCAACCTGAGCCGTCTGTCGACCGCCGAGGCGCAGCCGGTCGCCGTCGTCGTCACGCTCCAGGAGCAGGCCGACGCCCATGCGCTGGCGGAGCGCCTGGTGCAGCAGGACCCGCGGGTGCGCCAGGTGCGCATCGTCGGGAGCGCGGCGGCCCTCGAGCGGTTCCGCCGCGCGTATCCGGACCTCGGCGCCGCCCTCGCGGAGCTCAAGGAGGCGCCGTTCCCGCCGTCGCTCGAGGTCCTGCTGCGGCCCGGAGCGCCCGCGAAGTCGGCCCCGGAGATCGCCTCCGCCGCGCGGCTCTGGCCGGGCGTCGAGAGCGCCGAGTCGGGCGAGGACTTCGACCGGCGCTTCCGCGACGCGGTCGGGCTGATGCGCAACGCCGGGATCTTCCTGGGCGTCGTGCTGACGCTGGCCGCGATCCTCACCGTCGCCTCCGCGGTGCGTCTCGCCCTCGACCTGCACCGCGACGAGGTCGGCATCATGCGGCTCATGGGCGCCACGGAGAGCGCGATCCGCGCGCCGTTCTGGCTGTGCGCCACCGCCGAGGGCATGCTCGGCGGCGGCCTCGCGCTCGGGCTGCTCTACGGCACGTTCCGCCTCGCCGCGCACTGGCTGGCGAAAGACCCGCACCCGATCCTCTCGGTGTTCTGGGTCGGATTCCTGAGCGCGCCCGCGGCCCTGCTCCTGCCCGCGGTCGGCGCGGCGGCGGGTCTGACGGGGAGCCTGCTCTCTCTGGGAAAGCGGCACACCCGCCGGGTCACCCGCGTCGCCTGATTCTCATCCGCGAAATCCTGCAGGACCAGAGGGGCCGCCGTCCGTGGTGCCCTAAGAGGCAAACACCAACGGAGCCTCGGACAGCATACGCTGACAGCCAGGAACTCGGCGGATCAAACAACCTGAGGGAATTGCGAAGGGAGAAGCTTATGGTTCCGGCACTCTTTCAGAGAATGCTCGTCGTAGCGGTCGGGCTGGCGCTCGCCGCGGCGACGATCGCCCAGGCGCCGGCGAAGAAGCCCAACATCATCGTCATCATGGGCGACGACGTCGGCATGTGGAACATCGGCGCCTATCATCGCGGCCTGATGGCGGGCCGGACGCCGAACCTCGACAGGCTCGCCAAGGAAGGGATGCTGTTCACCGACTATTACGCGGAGGCGAGCTGCACGGCGGGCCGCGCGAACTTCATCACCGGCGAGCTCCCGATCCGGACTGGCATGACGACGGTGGGTCAGGCCGGCGCGCCGACGGGACTCCCCGCGGAGGCGTCCACGATTGCCGCCGCCCTCAAGGCGCAGGGTTACGCCACGGGCCAGTTCGGCAAGAACCACCTGGGCGACCGGAACGAATTCCTGCCGACCGTCCATGGCTTTGACGAGTTCTTCGGCTACCTGTATCACCTGGACGCCATGGAGGATCCGGCACACCCCAACTATCCGCAGGACCTGCTGAACCAGGTCGGCCCGCGCAACATGGTGCACTCCTGGGCGACAAACGTGGACGACCCGACCGACCAGCCTCGCTGGGGGAAGGTGGGCAGGCAGAAGATCGAAGACGCCGGCACGCTCTACCCCAAGCGCATGGAGACCGTGGACGACGAGATTCGCGATCTGGCCTTGAAGTTCGTCGACAAGGCCAAGGCCGACGGGAAGCCGTTCTTCGTCTGGCTCAATCCGACGCGCATGCACATCGTCACGCATCTCTCGCCGAAGTGGGAGGCGACGCGCAACGCCGAGAATGGCTGGTCGGAGGAAGAGGCCGGAATGGCTCAGCTCGACGCCGACATCGGCATCGTGGTGCAGAAGCTCAAGGACATCGGCGAGGATCAGAACACCATCGTTGTCTTCACGACCGACAACGGCACGGAGGTCTTCACCTGGCCGGATGGGGGAACGACGCCGTTCGCGCAGAGCAAGGGTACGATCATGGAGGGCGGGTTCCGCGTGCCGTGCATCCTGCGCTGGCCCGGCCACGTCCCCGCGGACTCGGTGCAGAACGGCATCTTCTCCGGCATGGACTGGTACCCGACCTTCCTCGCGGCCGCCGGCAACCCGGACATCAAGGAGCAGCTGCTCAAGGGCGTGAAGCTCGGCGACCGGGTCTACAAGAACCACCTGGACGGCTACAACCAGATGGACGCCATCACCGGGAAGGGGCCGTCCGCGCGGCACGAAATCTTCTACCTGGGCGAGAGCTCCGTCGGCGCCGTCCGCATCGACGACTACAAGTTCCGTTTCATCGATCAGCCCAGGGGTTGGCTCGGCGAGAAGACTCACGTGGATGTCCCCTACATCACCAACCTTCGGCTGGATCCCTTCGAGCGGCAGGGCTGGCCCAACGACGGGACCAAGGAAGGCGCACAGCAGTACTTCGACTGGTTCAAGTATCAGTTCTGGCGCTTCGTTTTCGTTCAGCAGGTGATGGGCAAGGAGCTCCAGACGTTCATCGACTTCCCGCCGATGCAGCGAGGCGCGAGCTTCAACCTCGACGCCGTGAAGGCGGAGATGACCAAGAGGATGGCGCAGGCGGAGGCGGCGTCCAAGGGCCCGAGCCAGTAGATCGATTCACTTCGCGGCGGGCGGCCTCGGGGCCGCCCGCGTTTTGCTGCTCCAGCGTCCCGGCCTACGAGTTCGCCGCCGCCTCCGCGGCAGGCTTCCGTCCCTTGTTCCGGTAGTGGGGGAGGTCGGGCTCTCCGAGCAACCGGGCGAGTCCCTCCCAGCCGCGGACGTGCTCGCAGACGACCTTGATCGCCGAGGTCAGCGGGACCGCGAGGACGGCGCCTGGAACTCCCCACAGGGTCCCCCAGAAGAGAAACGAGACCATCACGGTGAGCGGGAAGAGCCGGACCTTGCCGCCCACGATGTAGGGCGTGAGCACGTTACCCTCGAGAAACTGGAGGAGGCTGTACACGAGGAACACGAGCAGCGCCTTCTCGCCGTCGTACTGGATGTAGGCGACGGCCACGGCCGGCACGGTCGAGAGGATCACGCCGACGTAGGGCAGCAGGATCGCGACTCCCGCCATCGGACCGAGCACGTAGTAGTAGTCGACCCGCAGGATCATCAGCCCGAGCGTCGTGGCTCCGGCCATGATCAGCATGACGAACGACAGGCCGAGCGCGTACGCCGTCATCGTCCGGGAGATCGCGCCGGTCACGTCGGCCTCCCCGAGCCGTTCGTTGCGCGTCAGGATGCCGGCGAGCACGCGGCCGAACTTCTCGCGATCCTTGAGCATGAAGAACGTCAGGAACGGGATCGCGGCGGTGTAGAGCAGGATCCCGATCGTCGCGCCCAGGCGGGCGAAGAACGCGCGGGTCGTCTCGAGGGAGGATTCCGTGATCTTCACCTCCCGGATGCCGCGGGTGTCCTCCGGGAGGATGCTGCCCATCCGCTCGCGGAGCCGGTTGACGAGATCCATCGTGTGGGTCACGAGATCCCGGATGCGCGCCTGGTACTTCGGCAACTGCACGACGAACTGGTTCATCTGCGCCGTGACGTTGATGACCAGAAGCGCGACGCCGCCGATGATGACGAAGAGGATCAGGAGGATCGCGAGGACGCGGGGGACCCCGGCGCGCTCGAGCAGCGACGTGAACGGCCGCAGGGCGAAGGCCAGGAACAGGGCGAACGCGAAGGGCACCAGGATCGGCTGCCCGTAGTAGAGCAGCGCGACCGCGGAGCCGATGGAGATGATCGTGAGCCCGACGACGCGCGGGGGCGGGCTTTGTCGCTCTTCGGCCTCCAGAATTCCTGGCATCAAAAAACCCCCTCGTGCCGAGGGGGTTCGAAAGAGCGCCCGGAGGCCCCCCGGATCACGATCCGGAGACGAGTGTAACCACGATCTGCGCCCGGCGGTTCTTGGTCTTTCCCTCCGCCGTCGTGTTGTCGTAGGCCGGCTCGCCCGCCCCCTTCGAGGCGGCGGTAATGCGGCTCGGATCGATCCCGTGGCGCGTGACCAGGTATTCCTTGGCGGCATCGGCGCGCTTCTGGCCCAGATCCAGGTTCGCCTTCTCGGTGCCGCTGTTGTCGGTATACCCGGTCACGACCGCGGTCGCGTTCAGATCGTTCTTCATGCGCAGGGCGACGCCGTCCAGGATCGCCTTCGCGATGTTCGTCAGGCGGGCGCTCTTGCCTTCGAAGAAGATCTCGTCGGTCGTCGAGCGCGGGGCCGGACGCGGCGGCGGGGGCGGGGCGGGAGCCGGCGCGGCCTCGACGGGCCTCGGCTGCTCCACGATCGGCTCGGGCTGCGGAACGACGACCGGCGGCGGGGGAGCCGGCGGCCAGGCCGCGTAGCTGATTCCGAGGATGCCGCCCCACGGCGCGGGATTGTTGCCGTGGCGGACCAGCATGTCCATGTTGGCGTTGACGCCTCCCGAAACGGCCCAGCCGGTCTGCGCGATCCAGAAGCGGCCGCCGAGGGTCAGCATGGAGTAGTCGGGCTCGGGCCGGTCGCCGCCGTCCATGATGTGGCGGTCCGCCTCGACGATGACGTGCATGATCGGCAGGATCGGGAGGTCGACGCCGACGCCGAACCGCAGGTCGTTGGGCGGCCGGATGTCCTGGTCGTGCTTGCCAGCCATCGTGTAGGAGACGATTCCCGTGAAGACGCCCTTGGTCAGGGCGCCGCCCCACTCCCAGTCCGCCCGGCGGGAGTTGATCTTGTCGCTGACGAAGCCCTCCTCGTCGACCGTGACGGTCGCGTTGCTCACGGGGACGTGCCCGGCGAGCCAGGCGGCGACGCGGAAGTCGGGGTCGGCCTCCGAGACGAAGTTGAACTTCGTTCCGACGCGGATCTTGCGGCCCTCGGAGATCGAGAAGGGGCCGACCAGCGAGATCCCGTTGATGACGCCCTGCTCCCACTGTCCGCGGCTGCGGCGATCGTCGATGCCGGCGCCGACGAAGACCGACCACCACCGGGTCAGTCCCAGGCCGAAGGTGGCCTCGCCCGCGGCGTGTTGGAAGGTGCGGATGCGGTCCGGATCGCCCGCGACGAGCGGTCCCGCGACACGCTGTTCGAGCCAGCCGTAGACGCCGAAGGTGAACCGCCCGGCCTGGGGATTGTCCGCCGTGGGCATCGTGAGGAGGCCGATGTCCCCCTGATTCGTCGGGGCGACGGCGACCTGCTGTCCGAAGGCGGTGACGCCGGTCAGGCAGATCAGCATCCCGAGGAGCGCGGTCCGCTTCGCCATCATGAAAATGTCTCCTTTCAGACTCTGCCGGGGAACGTAGCTGCCGAATAGGATAAGGCAAATTTGTGAAATTGCCAAACATCTTCTGTTCGGGCAGGGTAACCGTCCATTGGGACAGGGGGAAAAGCGAGTTGAGCAGCGCGCCCGCCGGGTCTGGGTTAAGCCGCGAAAGGACGGGGCGTTCGCGGCCTCAACTCGCGCTCAAACTTTGGGCTGCATCACCAGCGACATCTTGTCCTGGAACGCTTTCATGATCGCCGGCCCGCGGATCGACGCGATGGCCTTCTCGGTCTGGCGGATCAGATCGCGGACGGCCTCGACGCCACGCCCGCGGTCGATCTCTGCGAGCGCCTGCTTGTAGGGCCGGTCGATGCCGGGGAGGTTCGACTCGCCGATCGCGGTTTCGGCCTCCTGCTTGACCCGTGTGCAGAGGATCATCAGGATTTTCTTCTCGTCTCCCAGCACCGGCGGGAGGGGCGCCGGGACCGGACCGGTTGGGCTCCCCGGCCGCGGCGGTGCGGCCGAGGCCGCAGAGGCGGCCGACGCGGCGTGTGGGGCTGCGGGCGCGGGTGCGGATCGTCCCGCCGCCGGCGCGGCGCTCGTCCCGGGCTGCGCGGACGAGGATCTCGCAACCGTATCGCGCGGGCGCATCGCGATCAGATCCGATGTGACCAGACCGTAGAGGACCTTGGCGGTGTCGAAGGAATTCGAGCCGGTCGCGCGCGCCAGCTCCTCCACCGTCCGGATGCCGTCGATGCGCGTGATCAGGTTCCACTCGGGCGGGGAGAGGGAGATGGGCTCTCCGAGCTCGCGGGACTTCAGGACCGGCACGTAGTCCACTCCCGGGATCTTTCGGGCGAGCACCTTCCACTCGTCCAGCCGGCGCGCCGCCTCCATGAGGAGCGAGGTGTTCGTCTTGTCGATGCTGACCGTCTCGACTTCCTTGCCGGGGGTGAACTGGAAGTCGCCGGTGGACCAGATCGCCAGCGCGTAGACCGCCTCCTCGCCCGCCAGACCGCCGAGCTCGGCGTGGACGATCCTCCCGCTGCGCAGGAAGATGTAGCCCCGTTCCGACCCGCGCGCGAGCATGAACATCCCCGTTTTCCCCGAGACCGAGACGAGTTGGATGATGTCGGGAACAGGGAGCTCCTGTATGGAACCCTGAAAGGACATATCGAGCGAAGATGCTAGCAGGTCGCAACGGAGGTGTTCGGTGATGGGTGACAGGTGACAGGGGAGGCTGCCACCCGCTACACCTGCACCTGTCTCCTGTCACCTATCCCCTTGGCACGGCGTGGATGTGGCAGATCGCGACCGCGAGGGCGTCGGCCGCATCGAGCGGGACGCGCGCCCTCTGGCGGGCCAGGAGGGAGAGCACCATCGCCCGGACCTGGTGCTTCTCGGCCTGCCCGTAGCCCACGAGCGCCTTCTTGACCAGGCGCGGCTCGTATTCGAACACCGGCACCGCGCATCGGGACGCCGCGGCCAGCAGGACGCCTCGGGCATGGGCGAGCTTGAGCGCCGAGGAGATGTTCTTCGCGGCGAAAACCGTCTCCACCGACACCGCGTCGGCGGGGGTCCGGCCGAGCAGCTCCACGACGGCCGAGAAGAGGAAGTCGAGCTTTTCCGGCAGCGTCAGGCGGGCCGCCGGACGCCAGACGCCGCAGTTCTCGAGCGCCAGGTGTCCGTTCTCGAAGCCGACGGTTCCGAAGCCCGTCGCGGTGGTTCCGGGATCGAGGCCGAGGATCCGCATGCCGACATCGTAAGGCCGCGCGGAGCGCGGCGAGACGGGGAACTCCCGGACTCTACGACTCTACGATTACGACTCTACGATTTCTCGGTGGCCGACTCTTCGAAGTCGAAGTTCGCCCAGACGTGCTGCACGTCGTCGTGGTCCTCGATGGCCTCCATCAGCTTCACCATCTGGTCGGCCTTCCGGGAGTCCAGCGAGACCTCGGTCGTGGGGATCATCGAGATCTCGGCGACCGCCAGCGGCAGGCCCTTTTCCTCGAGGCGGCCCTTGACCACGAGGAAGCTCTCCGGCGACGTCTTGATCTCGTGGTACTGGTCCGTCGTCGCGACGTCGTCGGCTCCGGCCTCGATGGCGGCCTCCATGATCGCGTCCTCGGTCGCCTTCTCCTTCTCGATCGCGATGTAGCCCACCTTCTGGAACAGGAACTTGACCGAGCCGGACTCGCCGAGGTTCCCGCCGTGCTTGGAGAAGATCGTGCGGATCTCCGGCAGCGTCCGGTTCTTGTTGTCGGTCAGCGTCTCGATGAGGATCGCCGTCCCGCCGGGCCCGTAGCCCTCGTAAGTAATCTCCTCGTAGGCGGCGCCCGGGAGCTCGCCGGTGCCGCGCTGGATGGCCCGCTTGATGTTGTCGGCCGGCATGTTCACGGCCTTCGCGTCGTCGACGGCCTTGCGCAGCCGAGGATTGGCCGCGGCGTCGCCGCCGCCGAGGCGCGCCGCCTGCGCGATCTCCTTGATCAGCTTCGTGAACAGGCGGCCGCGCTTGGCGTCGGCGGCGCCCTTCTTGTGCTTGATGGTTGCCCACTTGCTATGACCCGACATGCCGAGAAGCTATCAGTTTTCAGCTTTGAGCTGTCAGCCAGAAAATGCGAACCGTTGATCGGCCGTGTGGCTGAGAGCCGAGAGCGGACAGCGGAGAGCTAATCTTTGAATTTTCAAACGTTTCCAGCGACAATAGACCCAGTTCATGCCCAAGAAAGTTCTTTTGATCGAATACGAGCCTCGCTACGTGGAGCGCGTTCGTAGCCTGCTGGGGCCCCTCCAGCACACCGTCACGGAGGCCCACGACGGCGAGGCGGGGATGGCGGCGTTTGGCGCCTCCAAGTTCGATCTGGTGCTCCTGTCGGGCATGCTTCCACGCCTTCCGAGCGCCGAGGTGATCCGCGAGATTCGCAAGAAGGGCGGCGCCACCGCGCCTCCGATCATCCTGATGATGAGCGGCTACCGCGGGGACAATCGCAAGGCGGACGCCCAGAAGGTGGGTGCGTTCGACATCCTGGCGCGCCCGTTCACCGACGAGGACTTCCTCGGGACGATCAATGAGGCGCTCGACCTGACCGACATCGGCGCCAAGACGATGCGCATCGACACTTCCCAGCTGGCCGGCGCCGGATCGCCGCTGACGTCGTCCGACATCTTCTCCGACGTGCTCGACGAGCTGGTCGGCGAGGGGCGAGGGTCGAAGCGTCCGACGCCCTCGCCCGCAGCGGCTTCTCCCGCGCCGCCGCCGACCTCCGCGCCGGAGTCCGCCGCTCCTCCCGGGGCCGCGGCACCCGCTTCCTCGGCGGCACCGGCGCCCTCCAAGCCCCTCTCCTCCGGCGACGACATGGAGAAGCGGCTGCGGGACACGCTCTCGGGGCTCAACCTGGGGCAGAAGGCGACCGCGCCGCGCCCTCCCGCTCCTCCTCCAGCGCCGCCGCCGAAGCCCAAGCTCTCGAGCGACACCGACGTCGACAAGATCCTGTCGGACACGCTCTCGGGGATCGCGCTGCCCAAGCCCCGGACCCAGACCGGCCTGACGCCACCGCCCGCGGGGACGCCGGCCCCGACGGTTCCGCCGCGCCGTCGCGAGGAGCCGGCGGCCGCGGTGCCCTCCTCCGGACCCGATCACTTCGGCCAGTACGAGATCCTGGAACGCATCGCCAGCGGCGGGATGGCCGAGCTCTACAAGGCCAAGCGCACCGGCGTCGAGGGCTTCCAGAAGATCGTCGCGATCAAGAAGATCCTGCCCCACCTGGCCGACGACGAAGAGTTCATCACGATGTTCGCCGACGAGGCCAAGCTCGCGGCGCAGCTCAACCATCCCAACATCATCCACATCTACGACCTGGGGAAGATCCAGGCGGGCGGCTACTTCATCGCGATGGAGTACGTCGACGGCCGGGACCTGCGGGCGATCCAGAAGTCGGGTCGAGAGCTGGGCGCGCCGCTGCCGGTGCCACTGGCGGTCTATATCGCTTCCAAGGTGGCCTCCGCGCTCGACTACGCCCACCGGCGCCGCGACGCCGAGGGCCACGACCTGAACATCGTCCACCGCGACGTGTCGCCGCAGAACATCCTCATCTCCTACGAGGGCGACATCAAGCTCTGCGACTTCGGCATCGCGAAGGCGACCTCCAAGGCCTCGCAGACCCAGTCCGGCGCACTCAAGGGAAAGCTGCAGTACATGTCCCCCGAGCAGGCCTGGGCGAAGCCGATCGACCGGCGGAGCGACCTGTTCTCTCTGGGCGTCGTGCTCCACGAGCTCCTGACGGGCGACCGCCTCTTCCGCGGCGACACGGACATCCAGGTTCTCGAGAAGGTCCGCTCCGCGGAGGTTGCGGCGCCCTCGCGGGCGAACCCCGAGGTGCCGAAGAACCTGGACGGCGTCGTCCTGCGCTGCCTCGCGAGGGATCCCGAGGAGCGCTACGCCAACGCCTCCGATCTGCTGCGCGACCTGGACTCGGTCCTGTATTCGTACACGCCGGCCCCGGGCAGCGCGGACGTGGCCATCTACCTCCATCGCCTGCAGGCGGAGGAGACCGCGATCGCCGAGGCCCGGGCACGGGAGGCGGCGCAGGCCCAGGCGGAGGCCCAGGCGCCGGCCGCTCTCGACGAGACGGCGCGCCGCCGCAAGGCCAAGGCGGCCCCGATCCGCCGCACGGGTCCGGCGCCGAAGGCCGTCGAGCCGCCGGCTCCGCCTCCTCCACCGAGCAAGCCCGCGCGGCCCGCGCCCTCGCCGCCTCATCCGGAGCCGTCACACAGCTCCTCTCCCGAGATCTTCGCCTCGGCGGCCCGCGCCGGGGCCGACACCGGCAAGCGCACGCCGCTCTTCGTCGCGATCGGGATCGCCGCCGCGGCGCTGGCGGGATTCGGGATCTGGAAGATGACGAAGACGCAGCCGGCGCCCGCGCCGGTCGTGGTTCCGACGCACGCTCCGGCGGTCGTCGTCGCCACGGAGGTCCCCGCTCCGGCCGCGGCCCCGACGGCGGCGCCGGCGATCGATGCGAAGGCGGTCGAGGCCGAGGTGCAGAGGCAGCTCGCCGCCAAGCGCAAGGAGCTCGAGAAGGCGGCCGCGGCCGCGGCGCCCGCCGCCTCCAAGAAGGCGGAGGCCGCACCCGCGGCCTCGGCGCCGGAGCCGACCGCTCCGCCCCCGACGGAGGCTCCTCCAACGCCCGTGCCCACGGCGCGGCCCGAGCCGTCGCCGGTTCCCACCGAGCCTCCGCCGACGGTGCCGCCCGCGCCGCCCGCGCACGAGACCCAGCGGGGAGACCTCGTGGGCCCCGGTCCGGGAGTGATCGAGCCGGTGCTGGTGTCGGTCCCGCGCGTGAACTATCCGCCGATGGCCAGGGAGCGCCGGATCGCGGGCAAGGTCGTGGTGCTCGTCGAGGTCGACGAGAACGGCAGGGTCGTCGAGGCGCGCGTGCAGCAGGGCCTCCCGGGTCAGGATCCGGTGAACGCGGCGGTCCTCGCCTCAGTCCGGAATGCCAGATTCCAGCCGGCCACGAAGAACGGGATCCCTGTCAAAATGTGGAGACCTGTCGTCGTCGAAGTGAAGCCTTAGAGGAAACGCGAGGAGGAGGTCAGCGGGATGTCCCTTTCGTCAGATCAGAAGAAGTTTTACGAGAACACGCTCACGGTGACCAAGCGCGAGATCCAGGAGCTCGAGGGCGAGATCCAGGAGGAGCTTGCGAAGGTCAAGGACCGCCTGGCCGAGCTCCAGAACGCTCAGAAGGCGGCCCGGCAGATGTACGACGCGGCATGCCAGCGGCTGGGCGTGCGGAACGAGCTGGAAGAGGCCGAAGCGCAAGGCTGAAAAAGCTCACAGCTCTCACCTCACAGCTGACAGCTCGCAGCTTTTCGCTCTAGACTCGCCGCTCCGAAGCGTTCCAACGCTGCAATCCGTCTCGAGCGGATCAGTGAGCTTTGCCTCGAGTTGGGTCAGCCGAAAGAAAAGCTGAAAGCCGTAAGCTGTGAGCCGTAAGCTCGTCTCCGTTCTGGCGTCGGCCGCGATTCTCCTCGGGTGCCACGCTCCGGAACGAGCGGCCGCGCCCGCGTCTCCCCATCGCGTCGTCGCACTCGCTCCGAACCTGACCGAGATCGTCTTCGCGCTCGGCGCCGGCGATTCGCTCGTCGGCGTCTCGGATTACTCCGACTTCCCGGAGGCGGCCCGGAGCATCCCGCGCGTCGGAGGCCTCGAGGTCGATCCCGAGAAGGTCGCGGCCCTGCGGCCGGACCTCGTCCTGGCGATGGCGGAGGGCACCGCGCGCGGAGCGGTTTCGGCGATCGCGGCGGCGGGTCTCCCGGTCGTCGTGGTGCCGTCCGGATCCCTCGACGCGGTGCTCGCCGCGATCCGGCTGGTCGGGGAGCGGCTGGGACGGACCGAGGAGGCCGAGAGGCTGACCGGGGAGCTTCAGAGGCGCCGGGCCGAGGTGGCCCGGCGCGTGGCCGGGCGGCGCCGTCCGCACACGCTCCTGCTCGTCTGGCCCGATCCGCCTCAGGCCGCGGGCGGCGGGACGTTTCTGAACGATCTGCTCCGCGAGGCCGGCGCCGACAACCTCGTCGCGGACCGGCCCGGCTGGCCGATTCTGTCGCCGGAGTACGTCGCCACGGCCCCGATCGAGCTGCTCGTGATCCCGGACTCGGTCCAAACGCGCGAGGCGTACGCGCGCGCCTTCGCGACCGGCCCCCTGTCGAAGGGCCGCGTCGCGAGGGCGCGGGTCGTCCGCCTGGACGAGTCCGCGCTGACGCGGCCCGGGCCGCGCGTCTTCGACATCCTGGCGAAGCTCGCGGAGAGCCTGTCGTGAAGTCCGGCGCGCCAGGGCGCGTCCTCGGCCTCGTTCTCCTGCTGGTGGCGGCCGGCGCCCTCGCATTCCTCGTCGGGGGCGTTCACCTCTCGATCGGGGACCTCTTCGCCGGGCGCGGCGAGCAGGGAGAGACCGCACGGCTGCTCGCCTCGATGCGTGCGCCGCGCATCGCGCTCGCCGCGCTGGTGGGCGGATGCCTCGCGCTGGCGGGCGCGGCGCTGCAGGCCCTCCTCAAGAACCCGCTCGCGGATCCCTTCCTGCTCGGCACCTCCGGAGGCGCCGCGGTCGGAGCGGCGGGAGCGGCACTGCTCGGCCTCTCTCCGCTCCTCTCGCCGGCCGCCGCGTTCGCGGGGGCGGCGGCCGCGTCGCTCGGCGTCGCTCTCCTCGCCCGGCGCGGCGGGCGGCTGGACCTTCAGCGCCTGCTGCTCGCCGGTCTGATCGCCAACGCCTTCTTCTCGGCGCTCCTCCTCGCCGCCTTCTCGATCGCCTCGGGCGAGGCCGCGCGGAGCATGCTCTTCTGGATGATGGGCAGCCTCGCCGACGCGACGCCGCTCAAGGTCGCGGCGCTGTGCCCCTACGCGCTCGCCGGAACGGCCGTGCTGATCGCCGCGGCCGCGCGGCTGAACCTGTTCAGCGTCGGCGAGGAGAACGCCGCGGCGCTCGGCGTCGACACCGAGCGGACCAAGCGCATCGTTTTTCTCGCCGCGTCCCTCCTGACCGGCGTGGCGGTCGCCTTCGCGGGCGTGATCGGCTTCGTGGGGCTGCTCGTTCCCCACGCCGTGCGCGCGGCGTTCGGCAACGACCAGCGCACGCTCCTGCCGGCCTCGTTTCTCGTTGGTGCGACGCTCGTCGTTGCCGCCGACGCGGTCTCGCGCGCGGCGATCGCTCCGGCCGAGATTCCCATCGGCGCGTTGACGGCGGCGCTGGGCGCGCCGGTCTTCGCCTGGCTGCTCCTGAGGACGCCATGAGCTCCGGCTCTCCGAGCCCGAACCGGCTGGAGGCCCGAGGCCTCGTCGCCGGCTACGGCGGCCCGCCGGTCCTGCGCGGACTCGATGCGGCGGTCCCCGCGGGCGCGATCGCCGCGGTCCTGGGAGAGAACGGGTCCGGAAAGTCGACGCTCCTGAAGGTCTTCGCCCGCGTCGTGGCGATCGGCGGGGGAGAAGTGCTCCTGGACGGCGAGCCGCTCGACGCGCTGCCGCGCCGCCGCACCGCGCAGCGAATCGCCTACGTGCCCCAGAGCGTCGATCTCGTCTTCTCGATCCGCACGCTCGACCTCGTCCTCCAGGGCCGCGCGCCGTACGGGCGCGGGTTCGTGGCGGAGACGGCCGACGACCGCCGCCGCGCGCTCGAGGCCATGCGCGCCTGCGATGTGGAGACGCTGGCCGAGCGGGACGCGGCGTCATTGTCGGGAGGCGAGCGCCGGCGCGTCTTCCTGGCGCGCGCGCTGGCGCAGGAGGCACAGGTGTGGCTGCTCGACGAGCCGACCGCGGGCCTCGACCCGCGCCACCGACTCGAGTTCCTGGAGACGCTGTGGCGGATCCACGACGAACGCGGCACGACGGTCGTGCTGGTGACCCACGAGATCGCGCTGGCAGCCGACCTGGCGGCGCGGGTCCTCCTCCTGAAGGACGGCCGCACCATCGCGCAGGGCGATCGGGCCCAAGTGCTGACCGCCGAGAACCTCGAGCGCACGTTCGGGGCGCCCTTCTCGGGCCGCGGTTCCCGGTTCCAGCTCCGGAGCGCGGTGTTGCCCGCCGGCTCGCTGGAGCCGTAAGCGACGGTCCCGCCGGCGTTTGCGGGGGGTCCTGTCGGCGGCGGGGGCCGACTTTTGTTAGGATCGCCCCCCTTCCATGTGGTTCAAAAAGGACCGAGCGCCCAAGGAGCCCCGTGAGCGGCGCGCGAGCAAGGTGCCCGAGGGCCTGTGGGTCAAGTGCGACAACTGCCGCCAGATCCTCTACAACAAGGAGCTCGCCCGCAACTTCAAGATCTGCCCGAAGTGCGGGTTCCACTTCCGACTCTCCGCGCCCGAGCGGCTCCGGATGCTCTTCGACGAGGAGCGCTACACGGAGATCGACGGCCACCTGCGGTCGGCAGACCCGCTGAAGTTCCGCGACAGCAAGAAGTATCGGGATCGGCTCCGCGACGCGGAGGAGAACGTCGGTTCGTCGGACGCGATCGTGATCGGATCCGGGACGCTCGAGCAGATCCCCGTCATCATCGGCGCGATGGAGTTCTTCTTCATGGCCGGCTCGATGGGATCGGTCGTGGGGGAGAAGGTGACGCGGGCGGCCGAGCGCGCGATCGCCGAGCGGCGTCCGTTGATCATCGTCTCGTGCTCCGGCGGAGCGCGGATGCAGGAGGGGATCCTGTCGCTGATGCAGATGGGAAAGATCTCCGCGGCCCTGGGACGTCTCGCCGAGCACCGCATCCCCTACCTCTCGGTGATGACCGATCCCACGACGGGCGGCGTGACCGCGTCCTACGCGATGCTGGGCGACCTGAACGTCGCCGAGCCCAACGCCCTGATCGGCTTCGCCGGGCCTCGCGTGATCGAGCAGACGATCCGCCAGACGCTCCCGGAGGGATTCCAGCGCTCCGAGTTCCTGCTCGAGCACGGGATGCTCGATTTCATCGTGGACCGCTCCGAGATGAAGGCCACGCTCGGACGGTGCCTGCGCCTGCTCTGGACGCCCGCGCGGCAGACGGAAGGCGGCCGGGGGTAGACGGAGTTTGTCGGCCCGCGAGCGACGCCTCTGGCCTCCCGTCTCCGGCGTCTCGAACCCGAGTCTCCGTCGCCTCGAGTCCCTCGGCCAGCGCGGCGTCCGGCTGGGCCTCGCGGCGATCGACGCGGTCTGCGAGCGGCTGGGCCGCCCTGAACGGCGCGTTTCGAGCGTGCTCGTCGCGGGCACGAATGGCAAGGGCTCGACGGCCGCGACGCTCGCCTCCATCGCGTCTTCCGCGGGACTCCGGACGGGGCTGTATACCTCGCCCCACCTGATCGCCGTCACCGAGCGGATCCGGGTCGGCCGCGAGGACATCGCCCCGGAGGCCCTCGACGCGGCCCTCGGCGAGGTGTTCGCCGCGGCCGACCGCTCGCCAGCCGTGCCGCTCACCTACTTCGAGGCGCTGACCGCCGCGGCTTTCGCGACCTTCGCGCGAGAGTCGCTCGACCTCGCGGTCCTCGAGGTCGGGCTGGGAGGCCGCCACGACGCGACCAACGTCGCGCCCGCGGGTCTGTCGCTGGTGACGTCGATCGGCTACGACCACATGGCGGACCTCGGGCCAACGCTCGACGCGATCGCCCGCGAGAAGGCCGGCGTCTTTCGGCGCGACCGGCCGGCGCTCTTCTGGGCGGACACGGACGAGGCGCGCGGCGCGCTGCGCGAAGCGGCGGAGGCCGCGGGCGCGCGGATCCACGAGGCGGAGCGGGAAATCGAGCTCGCCGACGTCCGGAGCGACCTCGCCGGCACGCGCTTCGGCGCGCGGACGCCGGCCGGGAACTACGCGCTCGCGACGCCCCTTCCCGGCGCGCACCAGGCGCGCAACGCGGCGCTGGCGGTCCGGGCGGCGGAGCTCCTGGAGGACTCCCGGATCGGCGCGCCGGCGATGGTCGCCGGCGTCGCGGAGGTGCGCTGGCCGGGGCGGCTCGAGCGGTTCCTCCTCCGCGGGCGCACCGTCCTCCTCGACGGCTGCCACAACGCGGAGGGCGCCGCCGCGCTCGCCCGGTTCCTGGAGGAGGCGGGGCTGCGCGCCGCCCTGATCTTCGGCGTGATGGCCGACAAGGAGATCGAGGAGATCGGCCGCATTCTTCTGCCGCGCGTGGCGAGCGTCTGCTTCACCGCACCCGCGAACGATCGCGCCTGCCCGCCCGCGGAGCTCCGGCGAAGGCTGTCGGGCCTGGCGCCGGAGTCTTCGACCGCTCCGTCCGTCGACGACGCGCTCACGGCGGCCCTCGAGGGCGCGGCGGGCGAACCTATAATCGTTGCAGGATCGCTCTATCTGGTGGGAGAGGCCCGGGAATTCCTGCTCTCCCGCGACTTGAAGTGACGGAGTGACCGAGTGACGAGGGGATGACGACCGCCACCGCCGTTTTCACGCGTGAGGACTTCGAGCGCGCCGAGGAGGATCGCCTCGCGATCTTTGCGTCGAAGAGCGCGAGGGCGCAGCGCCCGCGGGGTCCCGTGACGGGATCGCCGGGAGACGCCCGCACCGACTACGCGCGCGACCGGGATCGGATCATCCACTCCCGCGCGTTCCGGCGGCTCAAGCACAAGACCCAGGTCTTCATCCCGTACGAGGGCGACCATTTCCGGACGCGCCTGACGCACACGATCGAGGTCGCCCAGATCGCCCGGAGCGCGGCGCGCACGCTCGGCCTGAACGAGGACCTCTCGGAGGCGATCGCGCTCGGCCACGACCTGGGCCACACGCCGTACGGCCACTCGGGCGAATACGTCCTGGACCGGCTCCTGCGGGAGAGCCATCCGGAGGCCGGCGGCTTCAAGCACAACTACCAGTCGGTACGCGTGGTCGACCGCCTCGAGAAGCGCTACGAGGAGCCGGGCCTGAACCTCACCCACGACGTGCGCGAGGGGATGCTGAAGCACACGTCCTGGACGCGGGACTACCCGTTCCCGCTCGATTTCGTGGACGGGCTCCGTTGGGATTCCGGCGGCAGCCTCGAGGCGCAGATCGTCAACTGGTCCGACGAGATCGCGCAGCAGACGCACGATCTCGAGGACGGCCTGCCGCTGACCGAGGAGACCGCGATCGAGGAGCTCGCGATCTCGCGCGAGGTGCGCGCCGCACGCGGCTACGGGAACGATCCGGCCTCCCGGCGCGCCTCGTTGATCCGCGGCATGATCGCGACCCTCTCCGCCGACCTCGTGGAGGCCTCGCGCGTCCGCATCGAGAGATGGCTGGAGTCCAGCCGCGTCGCCACGGCCGACGAGTTCTACGCGCGGCGCGACCGGCTCCCGGGCGATCTCGTCGGGTTCTCTGACCCGGGCAAGCGCCTCTACGCACAGCTGCGCGAGTTCGTCTATCGCCACATCATCCACTCGTTCCCGGTGTCGCGGCACGACGGCCACGCGCGGCGCGTGCTGGCCGGCGTCTTCTCGGCGTACCGGGACAACCCGCGGCTGCTGCCCGACGACGTGCTGCGCCTGATGGAGCGGGAGCTCTCCGTGCGCTTCCTGCGCGAGGTGCCGTTGCCGCAGGTCGAGCGGGAGGTCGCCGAGCGCTATCGTCCCCACCCCGCCTTCTACCGGGCGATCGCCGACCACATCGCCGGGATGACCGACAGCTACTGCAATTCCGAGTACCGCCAGCTCGTCGTCGAATAGCGACGCGATACGTTCATCGAACGGAAAGGACCCCCATGCCCTTCGCCTCCAGCCCCGCCGCCGCGATGGACCGAGACCTCGCCGTCGTGGATCCCGAGATCGCCGGGTGGATCGGCGCCGAGGTCCGCCGCCAGAACGACGGGATCGAGCTGATCGCGTCGGAGAACTGGGTGTCGCGCGCGGTGCGCGAGGCGCAGGGCTCGGTCCTCACGAACAAGTACGCGGAGGGCTACCCGGGCAAGCGCTACTACGGCGGCTGCGAGTTCGTCGACAAGGTCGAGCAGCTCGCCATCGACCGCGCGAAGGCCCTCTTCCGGGCCGAGCACGCGAACGTGCAGCCGCACTCGGGATCGCAGGCGAACATGTCGGTCTACATGACGGTGCTGCAGCCGGGCGACACGATTCTCGGCATGAACCTCTCGCACGGCGGCCACCTGACGCACGGGCACCCGCTGTCCTTCTCGGGCCGCGAGTACAAGGTCGCGGCGTACGGGGTCCGCCCGGAGGACGAGCGGATCGACTACGACGCCCTCGCCGCGCTCGCGCGGGAGCACCGCCCCCGGCTGATCATCGCGGGCGCCTCCGCGTACGCGCGCGAGATCGACTTCGCGCGCTTCGGAAAGGTGGCCGAGGAGGTGGGCGCCGTCCTGATGTGCGACATCGCGCACATCGCGGGCCTCGTGATCGCCGGGCTGCACGTCTCGCCGGTGCCCCACGCGCCCTTCGTGACGACCACGACGCACAAGACGCTGCGCGGGCCGCGCGGCGGCATGGTGCTCTGCCGGGAGGCCCATGCGAAGGACCTGGACCGCACGGTCTTCCCGGGCGTGCAGGGCGGCCCGCTCGAGCACGTGATCGCCGCCAAGGCCGTGGCGTTCGCCGAGGCGGCCACGCCGGAGTTTCAGAGCTACCAGAAGCGCGTCGTCGAGAACGCGAAGGCCCTGGCCCAGGCGCTGACGCGCCGCGGCTTCCGGCTCGTGTCGGGCGGGACCGACAACCACCTCATGCTGATCGACGTCGGGGCGAAGGGGATCTCGGGCAAGGACGCCGAGAAGCGCCTCGAGAAGGTCGGGCTGACCGTCAACAAGAACACGATCCCGTTCGACACGCGCCCGCCGGCGGTGGCGTCCGGAATCCGGCTCGGCACCCCCGCCGTCACGACGCGCGGGATGGGTTCCGAGGAGATGGAGGTCATCGCGGACGCCCTGACGCGCGCCCTCGAGTCCGGTGAGGACGCCGAGGCCGCCCGCGAAGTCCGGCGCACGGTCTCGGAGCTCTGCGCCGCGTTCCCGCTCGTTTGAGCCTGACGACGCGGCTGCGGCTCGCCGCCGTCGCGGCCGTCCTGCTCCTGCTGGAGCTGCTCGCCACGCAGCCTCTCGCCGAGGTCTCGCGCCGGGTCCGCTCGCTCGCGGCGTTCGGGGACAAGGAGCTCGCCGTGCGGAGGCTGGGCGGTTCGGGCGCCGCGTTCGACCGGCGTTACTTCTCGTTCCTCGAGAACGCGCGGCGGCGCCTGCCGGCGGGAACGACCGCGGTGTTCGTCTCGGGGGTCGCCAGGGATGAGGAGCATCTCTACCTCGCCGCGTACCAGTTCGCGCCGCTGCCCGTCGACTTCGCGCGTCCCGCTGCGGATGCGGATCGTCCGCCCGCCGGCTCGGTCGTCGCGGTCTACGGCCGGGCGCCCTCCGCATCGGAGCACCCGCTCGCGGTCTTGCCGGAGGGGTTTCTCCTGCCCGGAGATGTGCCATGACGCCTCTCCCGCTCGCCCTGGCACGCGTCGCCGGAGTGGTGGCGGCGGCCGGGGCCGCAGGCTGGGTCATCGTCCGCGCGCTCCTGCCTCCGGGCCGGCCCCTTCGCCTCGAGCGGCTGGGCTGGGCGTTCGCCGTCGGGGTCGGCCTGCTCGAGTCCTTCGTGCCGCTGTCTTTTCTCGTGGGCTCGCGGCCGGGGTGGATGAGCTTTGGAACTCTTTGCGCGTTCGTTCTCGTCCTCTCGCGTCTCGTTCCCCCTCTCAGCCCTCCCTCTCCCCCCGCCGGGGGGAGCGGGGAATTAAAGCGCCGCGATGTGCCAACCAACCTCCCTCTCCCCGCGGGAGCCGTCCAGCGTGATGGGTCTCCGGTCGCAGGCAACGCCGGCCGCAGGCCGGCCGTATCGGGTCGGGGTGAGGGGGCCCTCCGGCTTTGTCTGCGCCTCCTTATCGTCGGCGGCGTCGCGCTCTACGCGCTGCGCGCGCTGACGGAGCCGATGTGGTCGAACGACTTCGTCGCGATCTGGGGGCTCAAGGGCAAGGCGATCTTTCTCGCGGGCGGAATGCCGGAGCGGCGGCCCGGGTTCCCCGGCTTCTCCCATCCGGAGTACCCGCTGGGGCTTCCGTTCCTCTACGCGGGAGTCGCGTTCCTGACGCGCGGCTGGGACGACCACGCCCTGGCACTTCTCTTTCCGCTCTTCCAGATCGCCACGCTCTGCGTCGCGGCCGGATGGCTGCGCCGCCGCGGCGCCGCGCCGGCCGCCGCCCTGCTCGCCGCCGCGATCCTCGCGAGCTTCGAGCCGCTCTACTCGGCCTTCCTGACCGGGCTCGCGGAAGTCCCGCTCGCCTTCGCGGCGCTGCTCTTCGGGACCGCCCTCGCGGACGCGTTCGATCCGGCGGAGCAGGGAGCGCTTCGGCGGCTGGCCCTGGCCGCGGCGATCCTCGCCGCCACCAAGAACGAGGGCCTCTTCCTCGCCGCCGCGGGGTGCGCTCTGGGCCTCGCGCTGGGCGGCCGGCGGCGGTGGAAACTCGCCGCCGCGGCGCTCCCGACCGCGCTGCTCGTCCACCTGCTGCACCGGCTCTGGCGGGGAAGTCTGCCGCTGCGCGACTTCGACTTCGGCCTGTTCTCGGTCGAGCGCCTGCGGGAGTCGCTGGCGGCGGCCGCGAGCGTCGTCGGCCCTCTCGGAGGCATCGGGCTCGCGCTCGTCGCGGCGCTCGTCGCCCTCGGCGGGCGCCGGAGGGATGCCGACGCGATGCTCGCGCTTCCGGCCTGCGCCGCCGCGGCCTACCTGCTCCTGCCGGCGTTCGCCGTCCGGGGACCCGAGTGGATGGTCCAGACCACGCTCACCCGCATCGTCGCGGCGCTCGCGCCGCTCGCGGCGGCGGCCATCGCCCTGCGCTTCGCGCGTACCGGGGCCGAGTCCTAGGTCGGGCGCTCCCCCCGGTGCATCCAGCGGATGCGCGTGACGTCCCAGAGCGTCTGGACGGCGTCTCGGACGACGCGCACCTTCGACTCGGGCGAGTTGAACCAGAGCACCGGGACCTCGGCGATCGCGAGGCCGCGCCGGCGGGCGAGATACAGGATCTCGACGTCCCACGCGAAGCGGTCGATCCGCGCCTCGTGGAAGAGGTCCCGCGCCACGTCGCCTCGGAAGAGCTTGAAGCCGCACTGTGTGTCCTGGATGCCCGGGACCGCGAGGAGCTGGATGAGCCGGTTGCCGGCGCGGCCCAGCAGCACGCGGTGGAACGCCTGGCGCTTGCGGACGAGGTCCTGCTGCAACGCCCGCGATCCGATCGCGATCGGGTGGGACGGCAGCCGCGCGGCCAGCTTGTCGTACTCCGCGAGCGGCGTCGAGAGATCGACGTCCGACACGAGGAGGGGATCGCCCATCGAGGCGAGGACGCCGGTCCTGATCGCCGCGCCCTTTCCCCGGTTCTCGGGGTACGTCAGGATCTCGAGCGGGAGGCTCTCGGCCTTCGCGCGCTCCCGCGCGCGCCGCACGGTGTCGTCGGTCGAGCCGTCGTCGGCCAGGATGACCTCCCACGAAGCTCCTCCGGCGCGGAGCGCAGCCACTCCGCGACGCCGCGGATGCACTCCTCGATCCGGCCGGCCTCGTTGAACGCCGGGATGACCAGGGAGCCGATTTTGGATTTTGGATCTTGGATTTTGGATTCGTCGGAGGAGCGCGAGGCCGTCATCTCTAGGCCCTCTCCGCCTCGACCACGAACTGGTAACCGAAGAGCGTGGGCCAGACGCGGGCCGAGGCGTTCGCGAAGCCGCGGACCGGCCCGCGCCAGGGCGCCCGGGAGAGGCCGGGAAGCGCGAGCTCGAAGGGCATCGCCGTCGCCTCGTCGGCGCGCACCCGGAAGCCCGCGTCGGTCAGGAGGGCGCGGGCGGAGCTCCGCGTGTAGAAGTGGAGGTGCGTCTTGTCCAGGATGCCGCGCTCCGCGTAGCTGAAGCGGCCGGCGAGGAGCGCGGCGCGGATGGTGACGTTGGCCACGTTGGGGACGGAGACGAGGAGCGTCCCGCCGGGCGCGCAGCCAGCCGCGGATCCGCTCGAGGAGCGCCTCGGGGCGGGGGAGGTGCTCGAGGACGTCCGCGCAGACGACGGCGTCGAACGGAACGCTCCAGTCGCCGGCGGCGAGGGCGTCGGTGGGCCGCCAGTCGTCGTAACCCTCGCGCGCCTGCTCGGGAAGAGCCGGATCGGGCTCGACGCCCGCGAGGTAGGCGCACCGGTCGCGCACGGCGCGCCCCAGGTGTCCCCCGCGGCGCCCAGATCGAGAAGCCGCAGCCCGGGGGGAAGCGCCCGGATCCGGCCGCCGGAGGCGGTCGTGCGAGGAGCCAGGGATCTCCTTCCAGACGTATCTCTCGGCGCCGGCCTTGTCGGCGACGGGGTTAGACAAGGAACCTCTGGGCGATCGGATAGCGCCGGCCCGGCGCCGAACGCCTTGCCGGTGATCTTGAGGCCCGGCGGCATCTGGCGGCGCTTGTATTCGCTCGTGCGCACGCGCCGGAGGACGTCATCGACCGACAGCGGCGGCGAACCCGCGGTCGACCAGCGCCGGGCGGTCGAGCCCTTCCACGAGGTGCGCTTCGAGGATCGCATCGAGCAAGTCGTACGGAGGCAGGCTGTCCTGGTCCGTCTGGTCGGGGCGCAGCTCGGCCGACGGCGGCTTGGTCGATCGATCGCCGCGCGGGATCGGGCTCGCCGTCCGCGGTTGATCTCCACGGCGCGAGCGCGTAGACGAGCGTCTTCGGCACGTCGCTGATGACGGCGCAGCCCGCCCGCCATGTCGCCGTAGAGCGTGCAGTAGCCGGCGCGACCTCGCTCTTGTTGCCGGTGGTGAGCAGCAGGCGTCCTGCCGGTTCGAGAGCGCCATCAGGATCGCCCCGCGCACGCGCGCCTGCAGGTTCTGGGCGGTCAGATCGGCGGCCGCGGCGGCGGCGCCGGGCGCGCACCGGCGCGAACGTCTCGAGCGGCGAGCGCGTCGAGGTAGGCGGCGAACATCGGTTATCGAGATCGTGCGAGAAGTCGATCCCGAGCGCGCGCGCGAGCGCCTCCGCGTCGGTCAGGCTCCGGGCGACGAGTGGCGCGACGGCATCGCGACGCCCAGCACGTTCGTCGGCCCGAGCGCTCGCGCGGCGATGCACGCGACCACGGCCGAGTCGATGCCGCCCGACAGCCCGAGCAGCGACGTGCGAAAACCGCAGCGGCGCGCGTAGTCGCGCGCGCCCCAGCGCCAGCGCGGCCAGCGCCGAGCGCTCGTCGGATGCGTCGAACGGCGCGATCGCGCCCGTCCGGCGGCGACGTCGACGACCACAAGTCGTCCGTGGCTCCGCCCCGCGCGCGACCACCCGCCCGGCCGCGTCGAACGCGGCCGTGCGCCGTCGAAGACCAGATCGTCCTGGCCGCCGACCTGGTTGACGAACAGCAGCGGCCGCTGCCAGCGCGCCGCCGGCTGGCGCAGCATGCGCGGGCGCAGGTGACGCTTCTGCGATCGTGTACGGCGAGGCCGAGATGTTGACGATGATCTCGGCGCCGGCGCGGACGCAGCGCCTCGACCGGATCGCGACGGTAGCGGCGGCGCGGCCAGAAGTCGGGTCGTTCCAGATGTCCTCGCAGATCGTGACGCCCGAGCAGGCGGCCGCGGAACCGCACCGGGGTCACGTCGACCGCGGGTTCGAAATAGCGCCACTCGTCGAACACGTCGTAGGTCGGCAGCAGGCGCTTGCGGTAGACCCGACGGTCCGCCCGCCGCGGGCGGCGACGGCCGCGTTGAAGACGGGCCGTCCGCTGCGGGCGCGGTTGGCGAGCAGGGTCCCGAAGATCCAGACGGTGTCGCGGGAAGCGCGGACGACGCGCGCGCTCGCCTTCTCGCTCGCCGCGACGAAGGAGCTGCGTTCGACGAGATCGCGCGGCGGGTATCCGCAGACCGACAGCTCCGGGAAGAGGACCATGTCGGCGCCCGCGGCCTCGGCTCGGCGTCCGCCGTCCAGGATCTTCCGGGTGTTGCCGGCGAAGTCTCCGACGGTCGTGTCGATCTGCGCGACCGCAACCCGCAGGGGCGGACGCGGTTTATTCAAGCGTCAGAGGATGGCCGGAGAGTCGATCGGCCGGCGTCGGCGCGTCCGGGTGGCGGGCCGTCCAAAGGAGCGCGAGGCCCCCGGTCGCCGCCGTCGCGAGGGTCCCGAGCCAGCGCCGGAACGCCGCGCCGGCACAGACGCGCGCGCCTTCGACGCCGGACTGCGTCGTGATCTCCGCGAGCGCCATGCCCAGGGTCTTTCCGAAGAGCAGAAGGGCCGGCACGGTCGCGCACAGCCAGAGCAGCAGGAGGAACCCGAGCGTCCAGCCGGCGCCCGACACGTGGGGACTCTTCCCGGTGGCGACCCGCGCGCCGAGGATCGCGAGGGCCCCGATCAGCAGGACCGCGGCGGCGTCGGCGGCCGCGGCGCTCCCGCGCGCCGCCAGCGGGGCAACGCTTCCGGTTTCCGGCGCGAAGCTTCCGCGCGCCGGATCTTCGGCAAACGCCGAAGACTCGAGCGGCTCGGGCTCGCCCTCGCGGATCGGAAAGTCGTCGAGGGATCGGGGCTCGCCGCGCACGATCCGGGGCCCGACGGCCTCTGCGTGATGTGCCGGACGTAGATGCGGCCCATCAGGTCGAGGTCGCCCTTCACGTACCGCTCGGCGAACTTCTTGTGGCGCGTGGCGTCCGCGTCGTCCGGCGCGATCGAGAGGACTTCCGTGAAGCTCTCGACCGCCTTCGGGTAGAGGCCGTTCTGCAGCTGCGCGACGCCCTGGTTGTAGTAGGAGCGCAGCAGGTAGGAGCGCGCGTCCTGGTTGGCGCGGTCCGCCTGGAAGATGCGCCAGAGGATGGGGACCGCGGTCTCGTACTCGCCCTCGTTGTAGAGCTTGACCGCCGGGGTCAGCTCCGCGACCTTCTCCGACGCCTGCCCGACGAGCGGAGCGAACGTGGGGTCGGACTGGAACGCGGGAGCCGCCAGGTTCAGGCTCTTCAGCGCGTCGATGTAGCGTTTGTCGGCGAGGGCCTTCTCGCCCTCGGCGCGCATCCGCACGGCCTCCTCGGGCGGACCGGCGGCCGGCTTCGAGGCGTCCGCGGCGGTGCCCTCCGCGCCTCCCGCGGGTGCCGCGGCCGCTCCATCCGCGCCGGCCCCGCCGGACTTGCGGGTCAGCGACGCCGAGCAGCTTCTGTGCGCGCGCGTAGTCGGGGCTCTCGGCCGGGATCTGCTCGAGCTCCGCGATCGTCTCGGCGAGCTTGCCGTCGCGGAAGAGCATCGTGGCGTGCTCGAGAGACGGCCGCCGCCGGCGGCCGGTGCGGAGGCCTTCCCGCCGGAGGGACGGAGACGTAGTAGGCCCCGACGGCGACCGTCAGGAGGAGTGCGCCGCCCAGCGCGATCAGGAAGCGCTTGTCGAGGGGGCGCCGGGGCGCCGACGGAGCGGGCGTGGGCTTCGCCTTCGCGGCCGGCGCCGGCGATGCCAGGGGGGTCTCGGCGGTCTCCGCGAACTCCTCCGCGAGGATGTCACCCTGCGGCGTCTTGTGCGCGAGGTCGAGGCCCGAGGAAGGGCGGGAGAGCTCCTGCTCGATGCGGTCGAGGTAGGACCGCGCCGTCGCGTCGGACTCTTCGGCCGCGGCGACCTCGAGGAAGGCCTCCCGGGCCGCCGTGAAGTCGCCGGCCTCGAACTTCTCGCGGCCGCGCTTCAGGCTCTCGGCGATGCGCTGTTGCCTTCCGCCATCTCCTGGCGCGCCTTCTCGATTCGGCCGACGGCGTCGGAGTTGTTGATGTCGATCAGGAAGATCCGCGACCAGATCTCGATGGCCTGCTGGCGGTTGCCCGCGCGCGCGGCGTCGTCGCCCTTGGTGAGGAGCGACTCGATCTCGTCTGCTGCGACGGGAGCTCGAGCTCCGGAGCCTCCGCGGAGGAGGTCGAGTGGTCGGAGAAGCTCTCGGAGGGCTGCGAGGAGAAGACCGAGCTCGCGGCGGCGGACTCGTCCAGCACGTCCGAGTCCTCGACGCCGGCGGGGGTGGCTCCAGAGGTCGGGGGGGGCGCCGGACAGACCCTCGTGCTCGGCGGGCTCGGAGGCGTGGGACGCGGCGGGCTGTGCCGGCTCCCCACGCGTGCCGGCGAGCGGGCCGCCGAACATGGGCTGGCGAAAGTGGGTCGGCGGGGCGACGGCGGAGCTGTCGTCGTCGAGCGACAGCGAGTCGAGCGACAGATCGTCGAGACCGCCGCCGGAAGGTCCCTCCGCGGGATGCGGTGCGGCGGAAGCCCGGGTTCGTCGACTCGCCAGTTCCTCCGCCGTGCGGGGGGCCGGCGGGGGAGAACTGCGGCTCGCCGTCGATTCGGCTCGCGAGCTCGGCGACCGCGGGGTGCTCGGGATCGAGCGACCGCATGCGGTCGAGGGCGGCGCGCGCCTCGCTTCATCCGGTGGCCGTCGAGGGCCGCCATGGCGCGCTGGCGCGCGACCTCGAACTGGGGGGCGGCGTTCTTGGCCTGCCGCGCCTTCTCCAGGATCTCCATGGCGTGCTGGTTGCCGGGGAGCACCCGGAGCACCTGCTCGGCGGCCGCGATGGCCGCGTCGAAGTCGTGCGCGTTGAGGCCCTCCGCGGCGCGGACGAGCAGCCGATCGGACTCGACCGATGCCACGCGCTCCTGCCGCGTCGGCGTCTTCCGCCACGACCTCTTCGAGCGCGGCGACGTCCACGGCGGCAGCCGGATTCTTGGCCTTGTCGAGGAGCTGCCGCGCCGGCGCGAACCGCGGGTCCATCTTCAGGATGAAGTCGCAGCCGATGAGGCAATCGTCGATCTTGCTCTCCTTGAAGAGGTTCAAGGTGTGGCGGAAGGTCGAGAGGTCTTGTCCCGGACCTCGCGGGGCAAGGAGGGGTTGCCGGGGTACTGCGGCTCGGGTGCGCTGCTCATGAGCCGATCCTGCAGGAGGCGGCGAACACGTTGGCCTTCGTCACGGTGGCGCAATTATAAACTGTTTGAAGGTAGGAACTTCCGACATGCGAACGATCATCGAGTGCGTGCCGAACATCTCGGAGGGAAAGGACCGCGCGGCCATAGACGCCGTCGCGGCGGCGGTGCGCGGCGTCACCGGCGTCCGACTTCTGGACGTCTCCTCGGACCCCTCGCACAACCGCAGTGTGCTGACCTTCGTCGGTGACGCCCCGGCGGTGCGCTCGGGGGTCCTGGCGCTCTTCGAGGCGGCGCTCTCCGCATCGACCTGCGGTCGCATCGCGGCGAGCACCCGCGCATGGGAGCCGTCGACGTCGTTCCGTTCATCCCGATCCGGGGAAGCTCGGTCGAGCAGTGCGTCGCGCTCTCGCGCGAGGTCGGTGCGGAGGTCGCCCGGCGCTTTGGCGTGCCGGTGTTCCTGTACGAGGAGTCGGCGTCGTCCGAGAAGCGGCGCAACCTCGCGGACGTGCGGAAGGGCCAGTTCGAGGGATTCGCCGAGAAGATGAAGGACCGCTCTGGAGCCCGGACTTCGGGCCCGGTGAGCCGCACGCCTCGGCCGGCGCCGTCGCCATGGGGGCACGGGCCTTCCTGATCGCCTACAACATCAATCTCGGAACGCGCGACCTCGCTGTCGCGGACCGGATCGCCAAGGCGATCCGCCATCTCTCCGGGGGCTTTCGTTACGTCAAGGCGATGGGGGTCGAGCTGGCGGACCGCGGCCTCGTGCAGGTCTCGATCAACATGACGAACTACAAGAAGACGCCCCTGCACCGCGTGTTCGACTGCGTCCGGTCGGAGGCCGACCGCCACGGCGTCCCGATCGTGGGCTCGGAGATCGTGGGCCTCACCCCGGCGGAGGCCCTCTACATGGCCGCGGAGCACTATCTCCGGCTCGAGCGCTTCTCCGCCGAGCAGGTGCTCGAGACGAAGCTGTTGGAGGAGGAAGGCTAGCGGACGACGGGCTGACGTCCGCCGCAGGCGACGGGGCTAGTCCTCGCCGATCGCCGTGCGGATGTCGGTTTCCTCGGCGTCGTCCTGCCGCGCGTTGGGGTTGTCGAGGGCGGCGCGGAGCGCGCGCGCGAAGTCGATGTGGAGTGCGTGCCCCGCCTTGCGCGCGTGGATCCGCCCGTGCAGTGGACGGCCGAGCAGTGCGAGGTCTCCCAGGAGATCCATGATCTTGTGGCGCACGAACTCGTCGCGGAACCGCAGCGGCCCCGAGAGGATGCCGGCGTCGTCCAGGACGACGGCGTTCTGGAGGCTCCCCCCGCGGACCAGGCCGCGGGCCCGCAGCTGGGCGATGTCGCGCGCGAAGCCGAACGTGCGGGCCGGCGAGATGCGCGAGGCGAACTCCTCCGGCTTGAAGACGAAGGTGAGCTCCTGCCGGCTGACGATCGGATGGGGAAAGTCGATCTCGTAGGTGATCGTCAGGGCAGGTCCATCCGGCTCGTAGAGCACGCGCCGGTCGTCGCGCACGACCTCGACGGGCTCGGAGAGCACGATCGGCGCGACCATGGCGTCCTGGCGCTCGAAGCCGGCGGCGTGGAAGAGGCGGACGAAGGGCAGGGCCGAGCCGTCCAGGATCGGGACCTCGGGTCCCTCGATCTCGATGAGGCAGTTGTCCAGCCCCACGCCGGCTGCCGCGGAGAGCACGTGCTCGACCGTCCCGATCGAGACGCCGTCGTGCTTGAGAGTGGTGGCGTAGTCGAAGGTGGAGGCCGATTCGAGCCGGGCGGGCACCGGCCGGTCCGGGTGGTCCATCCGCACGAAGACGAGGCCGTGATCGACTGGTGCCGGACGAAAGTGGGCCTTGGCGGGATGGCCCGAGTGCAAGCCGACGCCCTCGATGGAGACTGCAGTTCGCAGTGTCGCTTGCTGTCTCATGCCATCTATACGCAGACGATCCGCTCGCAGTAATCGTGCCAGTTGTCTCGACGAGGCCAGTCGAAACCTATACTCGTTATTCCTGAAAAGCTTAGCATAAGTTGGTTTTTTAAGACTTTCCTGCAACGCATTTCGTCATCAGCACAACCGGCCACACGAGGGGACACATTTCAGATTTTTCCCGCAGGTTAGACTGCGCGCTTGGGCACGACGAAGCCGGCGGGCGCGGCCGCGAAGGCGGCGCCGATCAAGACCGTGGCCGCCAATCGGAAGGCCTTCCACGACTATTTCATCGACGACCGGACGGAGGCGGGGCTCGTCCTGACCGGCACGGAAGTGAAGTCCCTGCGCGACGGAAGGGCCCAGCTCAAGGACTCCTACGTGCAGTTCCGAGACGGCGAGGCGTTCCTGATCGGGGCGCACATCTCCACCTACGACGCGGGCTCCTGGACCAACCACCTGCCGGAGCGGGACCGCAAGCTGCTGCTGCACCGCCGGGAGCTCGACCGCTGGTCGGGGGCGGTCGCCACGAAGGGGGTCGCCTGCGTCCCCCTGTCGCTCTATTTCAAGGGCTCTCGCGTCAAGGCCGAGATCGCGCTCGTGAAGGGCAAGAAGCAGCACGACAAGCGCGACGCGATCCGGGACCGAGACCTCAAGCGAGAGGCCGACCGGGAGATGCGGAGCCGCCGGCGGTGACCACGGCCTCGGCGGCGCCGCCGATCCGTCTCCGCGCGGCTGGGGCGCGGGACCTCAACGCCCTGTTCGCGCTGGATCAGGCCTGCTTCGAGCCCGACATCGCCTACACGCGCGGCCAGCTGCGCGATCTCCTGTCGCGACCGCACGCCGTCGGCCTCGTCGCGGAGTTGGACGGGGCGCTTGCCGGCTTCGCGATCGGGCATCGCACCGGGGGACGCGGCCACGTCGTCACGCTCGACGTGGCCGGCGGGCGACGCCGCCAGGGAGTCGGCCGCCTGTTGCTCCGGCAGCTGCTCGAGGAGCTGGAGTCGGCGGGGGCGCGGGTCATTCGCCTCGAGGTCGACCTCCGCAACACCGGCGCGATCCGGTTCTACGAGCGCCTGGGGTTTCGCGAGACCCGTCGGCTCCCGGGATACTACGGAGACGGGCTGGACGGGCTGGAGATGGTTCGGGACACGGAATCCCCGCCGTCATCCCGAGCGTGAAGCGAGAGATCTCAGGGCGCTAAAAGGGTCTGGCAATCGAGTCCGGGATCGTAGACGCCTCGCCCCGAAGCGAGGCGTTGCCTGCTGACGAGAGCTTGCCTCGCAGGCCGGCTCGGCGCTCGCGCGCCTCAGGGGATCCTTCGGCGCTCGCGCGCCTCAGGATGAACGCGCGCTACGGCGGCAATCGAGTCCGGGATCCTTCGGCGCTACGCGCCTCAGGATGACCGCACGCTACGGCGTGCGGTCAATTCTCCTGTAGCGGTGCAGCGCCGCGATTGCGCAGGGCCATGGCGGCGACGTCCTTGTTGCCCTTGGCCAGGAACTTCTCGAAGGCCTCCGCGGGCAGCGGCCGCGAGAGCAGGAAGCCCTGCAGCTGGTCACAGTGGTGATTGCTCAGGAACCGAAGCTGCTCTTCGGTCTCGACTCCCTCGGCGATGACCACGAGCTCGAGGCTTCGCCCCATCGCGATGACCGCCATCGCGATCGCCGCGTCGTCCTTGTCGCCCGGCAGGTCGCGGACGAAGGACTGGTCCAGCTTGATGCGGTCGATCGGGAAGCGCTTCAGGTAGTTGAGAGAGGAGTATCCCGTTCCGAAGTCGTCCATCGAGATCCGCACCCCCTGCTTCTTGAGGCCCTGCAGGGTGTTGATCGAGTGCTCGGCGTTCTGCATGGCGCAGGATTCGGTGATCTCGAGATCCAGCTTGTCGGCGTCGAGCCCGGTCTCCTCGAGCGCATGGGTGACCTGGCTTCCGAGGTCGCTCTGCTGGAACTGGCGGCTCGAGAGGTTGACGGACACCGTGAGCGCCGGGAATCCCTGCTGGTGCCACTTGCGGGCCTCGGCGCACGCCGTGCGCAGCACCCATTCGCCGATCGGCACGATCAGGCCCGAGAGCTCGGCGATCGGGATGAACTCGCCCGGCGGGATCAGGCCGAGCTCGGGGTGGCGCCAGCGCAGCAGCGCCTCGGCGCCCAGGACCTCGGAGGTCTTGAGGTCGAAGAAGGGCTGGAAGTGCAGCTCGAGCTCGTCGTTCGCCACGGCCTGGCGCAGCCGGCTCTCGAGCGAGAGGCGCTCGATGGCCTTGGCGTTCATCGCGGGGGTGTAGAGCTGGTAGTTGTCGCGTCCCTGCTCCTTGGCGCGGTACATCGCGGAGTCGGCGTTGCGGACGAGCGTCTCGGCGTCGTGCCCGTCGGAGGGATAGACGCTCACGCCGAGGCTCGTCGTGACGAAGAGCTCGCGGCCGTCGATCCAGAACGGGTCGTGGACCGCGTCGCAGATCTTGCGCGCGATCTTGGCCGCGTCCTCCTCGGCCGTGATCCCGGGAACGAGCAGCGTGAACTCGTCGCCGCCCAGCCGGGCGACCGTGTCGCCCTCGCGGACGTGCTCCTGGATGCGCTCGGCCACCTGGCGGAGGAGCTCGTCGCCCACGGAGTGGCCGAGCGAGTCGTTGATGACCTTGAAGCGATCGAGGTCGAGGAAGAGGACGGCGAGCTTCTGGTTGTGGCGGTGCGCCTGGGCCACGGCCAGCGTCAGGCGGTCGTTGAAGAGGAGGCGGTTGGGCAGGTTGGTCAGTGGATCGTGGAAGGCCAGGTGCTTGACCTGCTCCTCCGCGCGCTTGCGCTCGGTGATGTCGATCGCCGTGCCCTCGATGAGGGAGAGCCGCCCGTCGGGGCCCTCGATGAGGTTCTCGCTCTCGAGCACCCACACCGTGCTGCCGTCCTTGCGGCGCAGGCAGATCTCGTAGTTGGTCAGGTTCTGGCGCTCGAGCAGCTTGGCGACCGCGGCCTCGCGATCCTCCCGCTTCAGGTACATGTCCCACGCGGTCTGCTGGAGGACCTCCTCGCGCGAGGTGTAGCCGAAGATCCGGGCGAAGGACTCGTTGCAGTCGAGGATCCGTCCGTCGAGGGTCGAGCGGTAGACGCCCGCGAGGTTGCGCTCGAAGAGCGTGCGGTAGCGCCTTTCGGAGAGCCGCAGGGCCTCCTCGATCTGCCGCCGCCCGCTGATGTCGGTCACCGTCCCGATGCACCGGGAGGGCCGGCCTCCGGCGCCGGGCAGGAGGGTCCCGCTGTGGTGCCAGTGGAGCAGGCCGCCGTCCTTGCGGAGCACGCGGTATTCTTCGAAGAAGTGCTCGCCGTTCTCGAAGTGGCGGGCCACCGCGGCCATGACGCGCGCATGGTCCTCCGGGTGGATCGCCCTCTCCCAGGCCTCCAGGGTCCGCGGGAACTCGTCCGAGGCGTAACCCAGGATCCGGTCGATGTCGCCGTACCAGACCATTCGGCCCGAGCCGCGGTCGCACTCGTGGATGAGATCGCTCGACATCAGCGCGGCGCGCCGGAAGCGTTCCTCCGACTCGCGGAGGGCCTCGTCGGCAGGGGTCCGGTCCGAGACTTCGTGGACGAAAACCGCCACGAGGCGCTTTCCGTCGCGCAGGAGCTCGCCGAAGGAGAGCTCGAGGGGGAGCTCGCGGCCCGACGCATGCCGGCCCACCGCGGCGAGGCGGGGCACGGCGGATCCATCGGCCCCCGTCTTCGGCCCCACCGGCTGCGAGTAGGCGGGGATCAGCACGGTGACCGGCTGCCCGAGCAGGGCCGCCACCGGCCGCCCGAAGAGAGCCTCCGCGACGCGGTTGGCGAAGAGCAGCGTGCCGGAGGCATCGGCGGTCAGGATCGCGCCCGGCGAGGAGTCCGCCAGTGAGCGGAACCGCAGCTCGCTCTCCGAGAGCGCCTGCTGCACGATCCGGCGCTCGCGGCGGATCTGCGCCTCGCGGAGCTCGCGCTCCAGGATCGGGCAGAGGCGCACGAGGCTCCCACGCGGGATGCAGTTCTGCGCGCCCGCCTTCATCGCGCGGATCGCGGTGTCCTCGTCGAGGCTCTCCGAGACGATCAGGAAGGGGATGTCGATGTCGCGTTCCTTGAGCAGGGAGAGGGCGTCGACGGCGCCGAGACTGTGCGTGGCGACCTCCGACAGCACGACGTCCCAGGAGCTTCTGGCGAGCGCGCCCTCGAGTTCCTCGCGCGTCGAGACCCGTTCGAGGGAGGGTTCGAAGCCTCCGCGCCGCAGCTCCTCGTACAGGAGACCGGCGTTGGACGCGGAGTCGTCCACCACGAGAGCCCGAACCGGCACGCTCATGAGGGTCCCGTAATTATAGGGCTGTCAGCGTTTTACGGACCTGAGAATTGGTACAGGTGCTCAAGCCCCAAATCCGGGGTTCGTACAGGTCGGGGTCGGTCCGAGCTCAGGAGCGTGCATCCTTGAGGATCGCGAGGGCGACCGTCTCGACGCCGTTCAGGACGAACTGCACACCGATCACGGCGGTGATCAAGCCCATGATTTTGGACACGATGCGCTGTCCGGTCACCCCGATCCGGGCGACGATGGCCGGGGCCGTCAGCAGGATGATCAGCGTCAGCAGGATGTTCGCCGCGATGGCCAGCGCGAGCGCCATCCTGTGACCTCCGTCACGTGCCTGGCCGACGAGAACCATCACCGTCGAGATCGCTCCCGGCCCGGCGATGAGCGGCATGCCCAGGGGAACGATCGAGGGGTCCTCCTTCGACGGCACGTTCGCGCGTTCCGGGTGGTCGTCGCCGCGAAGCGTGGTCAGCCCCATCGTCGTGAACAGGATCCCGCCTGCGATCTGAAAGGCCGGAAGCGTGATGCCGAAGAAGCCGAAGATCGCGCCGCCCGTCGCCGCGAAGACGGCGAGGATCAGCGCCGCGGCCAGCGAGGCGCGGAACGCGATGCGCCGGCGATCGCCGGGGACGCCGGAGGTCAGCGAGACGAAGATCGGAGCCGCCTCGATCGGGTTGATCACCGAGAAGAGGGAGGAGAACGCGAGGACGACGAACTTGGCGTCGGTCGACGAGAACATCGTCAGGGCTCCCGTTCCCGGGACGTCCGGAGGGCGGCGGATGGCATCAGGGTCTGGCCTGAGCCGGGATTCTAGCTGGAGCGGCGGATGAGGAAGATCGCCATCGCGGCCAGCGCGGCGGCGAGCAGAGCGAGCATCTCGCCGGAGAGCGTCGGGATGGCGCCGCCGATCAGCACGGTCGCGGTGCTCGAGTTGTTGTCCGGGTGGGTGTCGTCGCTCGACGTCGTGACCGTCGCCGTGTTCACCAGCTGACCGAAGGCCGCGGTGACCTGGACCTGGATGGTCACGGTGGCGCTCGCCCCCGGCGCGAGTGAGCCCAGGTCGACGGTTACCGTACCGTTGGTTCCGACGGGCGGATCCATGCACGTCCCCTGGCTCGACACGCAGCTCACGAAGACCGTTCCGGCAGGCAGCGGATCGGTCACGGTCACCGCCTGCGCCGTGCCGGGGCCCCCGTTCAGGACGACGAGCGCGTAGCGGAGTATCTGGCCCGACGCGACCGGGTTCGGCGACCCGCGCTTCGTGATGAGGAGGTCCACGCCCTGGCCCGGCGTCGGAGTCGGGCTCGGTGTTCCGGCCACGACCGTGGGCGTCGGCGTCCCGAGGACCGGCGTGACCGTCGGCGTCTGGGTGCCGGGCGTCGGCGTGCCCGTTCGCGTAACCGTCCCCGTGGGCGTGGGCGACGCGGTCCCGGTGGCAGTGCGCGTGACGGTTTGGGTCGGCGTGGCGGTGGCCGTGGGCGTCGCCGTGGAAGTCGCGTTCGGCGTGACGGTCGCGGTGGTCGTGATCGCCGGCGTTCCGGTCGGGGTTGAGGTCACGAGGCCGGTGGGCGTGAGCGTCACGGCCGGCGTGCCGGTGATCGCCGGCGTGATGGTCGGCGTGCCGGTGGTCGCCGGCCGGAACGTCGGCGTCCGCGTGCCGGTGGTCGTCGGCGTCGGAGTCCGCGTCGCGGTCGGCGTCAGAGTCGCGGTTCGGGTCGAAGTCGGCGTGGCCGTCAGGGTCGGAGTCCCCGTGGGCGTGGCGGTCACGGTCGCTGTCCTGGTGGGCGAGTTCGTGGGCGTCTGAGTCGGCGACGCGGTTGACGTCGGCGTGGCCGTGCCAGTCGGGGTGGCCGTCGAGGTCGGGGTGCCGGTCGCGGTCCGGGTCGGCGTGGCTGTCGATGTCGGCGTCGCGGTGGCGGTCGCCGTGGACGTCGGCGTCGAGGTGGACGTCAGGGTAGCTGTGCTCGTCGGCGTTGCGGTTGCCGTCGCGGTCGGAGTGTTGGTCGGCGTCGCCGTGGCGGTGGCCGTGTGCGTGGCCGTGCTGGTCGAAGTCGGGGTCGCGGTGGCCGTGAACGTCGGGGTGTTGGTCGAGGTCTGAGTCGGGGTAACCGTCGATGTCGGCGTGCTGGTCGGCGTCGCCGTGTGGGTCGGTGGATGCGTCGGGGTAGCCGTCGACGTCGGCGTATTTGTCGGCGTCGCCGTGGAAGTCGCGGTAGCGGTTGGGGTCGCCGTCGCCGTCGCCGTCGACGTCGGCGTGTTGGTTGGCGTTGCGGTGGCGGTCGCCGTGCTGGTCGGTGTCGCGGTGGGCGTCGGCGTCGAGGTCGCGGTGGCGGTGGACGTCGGCGTGGCCGTGCTCGTCGGCGTCGCGGTTGCCGTGGTGTCGAGGTCGGCGTGTTGGTCGGCGTTGCCGTCGCGGTGGCCGTGGATGTCGGGGTGCTCGTCGGAGTGGCCGTCGCGGTCGCCGTAGAGGTCGGCGTGGAGGTCGGCGTGGCGGTGCTCGTGGGTGTGCTGGTCGAAGTCGGCGTCGCCGTGGCGGTGAACGTCGGCGTGTTCGTCGGGGTCTGAGTGGGCGTCGCCGTCGACGTCGGCGTGCTGGTGGGAGTCGCGGTGGACGTCGGCGTCGAGGTCGCGGTGGCCGTCGCCGTCGGCGTGCTCGTGGGAGTGCTCGTTGGCGTCGCGGTCGCGGTGAGCGTCGAGGTCGGAGTGTTGGTCGGCGTGGCCGTGGCGGTGGCCGTTTGCGTCGGCGTGTTCGTAGGCGTGTTCGTAGGCGTACTCGTGGGCGTCGCCGTGGAAGTTGAGGTAGCGGTCGGGGTGGCCGTAGCCGTCGCCGTCGGAGTGTTCGTCGGCGTGGCGGTGGCGGTCACCGTGCTCGTCGGCGTGGCCGTGCTCGTGGGCGTGCTGGTCGAAGTCGCCGTCGCGGTGGCAGTGAACGTCGGAGTGTTCGTCGGGGTCTGAGTCGCCGTCGCCGTCGCCGTCGATGTCGGCGTGTTCGTGGGAGTCGCGGTGGACGTCGGCGTCGCGGTCGCCGTGGACGTCGGTGTGGCCGTGCTCGTCGCCGTAGCGGTTGCCGTTGAGGTCGGAGTGCTGGTCGGTGTGGCCGTCGACGTAGGCGTTGCGGTCGCCGTCGCGGTGTTCGTTGGCGTTGCAGTGGCGGTCGCCGTACTGGTCGGGGTCGCGGTGGACGTCGGCGTGGCCGTGCTCGTCGGCGTCGCGGTTGCGCGTGGCCGTGGAAGTCGGCGTGTTGGTCGGCGTGTGGGTCGGCGTGGCGGTGCTCGTGGGTGTGCTGGTCGAAGTCGGGGTCGCTGTGGCGGTGAACGTCGGCGTGTTCGTCGGGGTCTGAGTGGGCGTTGCCGTCGACGTCGGCGTGCTGGTGGGAGTCGCGGTGGACGTCGGCGTCGCCGTCGCGGTCGGCGTGCTGGTCGGCGTGGATGTCGGAGTCGCCGTGGCTGTCGACGTCGGGGTGTTCGTCGGGGTCTGAGTGGGTGTTGCCGTCGAGGTCGGTGTACTCGTCGGTGTCGGCGTGGAGGTCGCGGTCGAGGTCGGCGTGTTCGTCGCGGTCGCGGTGGCTGTGGACGTCGGCGTGTTGGTTGGTGTCTGAGTCGGTGTCGAGGTCGGGGTGCTGGTGGGCGTCGCCGTGGATGTGGGCGTTGAGGTCGGCGTCGCCGTGGAGGTCGCCGTAGCGGTTGGTGTCGCGGTTGCCGTCGCCGTGGGCGTGTTGGTCGGCGTTGCGGTCGCGGTGGCCGTGCGGGTAGGCGTGTTCGTCGGCGTTGCCGTCGCAGTGGCCGTGGCGGTGGCGGTCGACGTCGGCGTGTTCGTCGGGGTCTGAGTGGGCGTCGACGTTGGCGTCGAGGTCGGCGTCGAGGTCGGTGTGGCCGTCGCCGTCGGAGTGTTCGTGGGGGTGTTCGTGGGCGTGGCGGTCGCGGTGGACGTGGACGTGGGCGTATTGGTCGGCGTCTGAGTTGGCGTCGCCGTGGCCGTCGCGGTCGAGGTCGGAGTGTTGGTGGATGTCGCCGTAGACGTGGGCGTTGAGGTCGGCGTCGGCGTGGAAGTTGCCGTGGCGGTCGAGGTTGCCGTCGCCGTGGGCGTATTGGTCGGCGTTGCGGTGGCGGTGGCCGTCTGCGTCGGCGTGTTCGTCGGAGTCGCCGTGGCGGTAGCCGTCGACGTCGGGGTGTTCGTCGGGGTCTGAGTGGGCGTCGCCGTCGGTGTCGGCGTGCTGGTGGGAGTCGCGGTGGACGTCGGCGTCGAAGTGGCCGTCGCGGTCGGCGTCGGTGTGCTGGTGGATGTGGCCGTCGGCGTCGGCGTGGAGGTCGGCGTCGCGGTCGCGGTTGCCGTGCTCGTGGCGGTTCTGGTCGGCGTCGGCGTCGCCGTGGCCGTGAACGTCGGAGTGCTCGTGGGGGTCTGAGTCGACGTGGCCGTCGGCGTGGGCGTCGGGCTCGGCGTCGCGGTCGAGGTCGCCGTGCTCGTGGCGGTGCTGGTCGGCGTCGGCGTCGCCGTCGCGGTGAACGTCGGGGTGCTGGTGGGGGTCAACGTGGAGGTCGGCGTGGACGTCGACGTGCTGGTCGGGGTCCGCGTGACCGTCGGCGTCGCGGTGAGGGTGCTCGTCGCGGTCGGGGTGGAGGTCGGCGTGGCCGTCGCGGTGCTGGTCGGGGTCGCGGTGCTCGTCGCGGTGGGCGTCGGTGTCACCGTCGGCGTGAACGTCTGAGTGCTCGTCGCCGTCGGCGTCGCGGTCGGCGTCGGCGTGACGGTGGCCGTGAACGTCGCGGTGCGGGTCGCCGTGGGCGTGACCGTCGGCGTCGAGGTGGCCGTGCTGGTCGGCGTCACGGTCACGGTGGGGGTGAAGGTCGCGGTGCTCGTGGGCGTCAGCGTGATGGTCGGCGTCGCGGTCGAGGTGCTCGTCGGAGTCCGCGTGACGGTCGGGGTGGCCGTGGCCGTGCTGGTCGCCGTGCGCGTCACGGTCGGCGTCGCCGTGGCCGTGCTCGTGGCGGTCGGGGTCACCGTCGCCGTCGGGGTGGGGGTGGGCAGGCACTCGGCGCCGGAGCTCGAGCCCGGGATGTCGGTCGGGAGGACGGTCGAGACGACGCCAATGGCGCCGCCCGTCGCGCCGAACGGATTCGCGTCGGTGCAGGTGGTGCCGTTCACGCCGCCGGTCACGCTGGAGGAGGTCGCCGCGCTCGAGAGGAGAATCACGCCGCCGCCGCCCCCTCCGCCGGGTCCGTGGTAGTTGCAGTTGCCGCCGGGCGGGGTGTTCCCGCAACCGGTTCCCGGAGCCGAAATGGCCCATGCGTTGGAGCCCGCGCCGCCCTTGGCGGACGCGGTCAGTCCGGTCAAAGTGGTGTTCAGAGCGGTAAACACGATCGAGCCGCCCGCGCCGCCCCCGCCCCCGCCGTCGTTCAACGGCGCCGGGCCGACTGCGCCGTCCGCCGTGACGGTGCCCGTGCCGGACACGCTGCCGACCCGGATCATGACCATGCCGCCGCCCGCGGCGCCGCTCGACAGGAGGCCCGAGCTGTTGTTGCGGGTGCCGGCGCCGCCGCCCGCTCCCAGGGCGACCCGAGCCGCGGCCGCCGGGAACGCGACGCCGCCGAAGCCGCCCACGTCCAGGCCGCTGCTCCAGGACTTCCCGCCCTTGCCGCCGCCGCCGCCGTTTCCGCCGCCGCCGCCGCCCGAGTTCTCGTCGTTGCCCGAGGGGTGCCCGTCGGTCCCGCCGCCGCCCGCGGTGCCGGGCCCGCCGCGGGCGAGGCCGCCGTCGATGCTCGCGCTCTGGTTGGGGTAGTCGGTGCCCGTGTCGACGAGTGCGCCCAGGACGGAGTCGTAAATCCAACGAGGGGTCCCCGCGATGCCCTCTCCCTTCGCGGCATCGAAGTTCTTCGCGGAGGCCTGGACGTAGTCCGTGTTCGCGCCGCCCGTGTCACCCGCCAGCTGTCGGGCTCCGCCGCCACGAAACCCCAGCCCGTTCACACTGACCGTGGCGCTTCCCAGACTCAGCGTCCCGGAGACGTCGACCGCCAGGATGCCGCCGGTCGAGCCGTCCCAGGCCGCGGCCGTCAGCGTGGACCCGAGCGTGGCGGAGCTGTATTGCGGAACGCGCACGACCTGGAACTTCCGCTGCCCGTGCGAGCTGTTGTTGGCGCCGGCGTTGCGGTAGGCGTTGACGAGGCCGCCTCCGTTCGCTCCCGTGATCGTGAGGTTGCCGCCCGTCAGGCTGACCGCGACGACGTACTCGTAGAGGCCCGAGTTGCGCAGGGCCGTGTAGCCGAAGGGGGTGCCGGCGACGCCGCTGCCGTAGGAGCTGGTGTTCGTGGCATTGATGTCCGTGTCCTGCATCTGGATGACCAGGAGCAGGTCGCCGGCGGTGATGCCCGTGGCGGAGCCCCGCGGCGCGCCGACCGGGATGGACGTCGCCCCGGCGGCGACGTTGGCCGTGCCGGGGTAGTACGTGTTGACGACCCCGGACAGAGTCCCGCCCGCCCCATCTTTCCCGGGAGTCGCGCAGTTGACGGCCGCTGGGAGTGGATCCGGCGAAACGAGAAATAAGGACGCGATCAGGTAGCCGCGGACGCCGAGCCGGAGGATAGACCGCAGTCTTCCTCTCAAGACTCTCCTGGCCTCTTAGAGATCCATCACCTCGAAGTTGTTTGGGGGCGCGAGTACGGCTCAGTTTATCGCGAAAACCGCCAAAAACCGCCCGAAAACGCACGGTCCGTGTTTGTCCGAGTCGCGATTAGAATCTCGCTTCCCATGGAGCTCCTCCGGATCCGCGGCGCGCGGCAACACAACCTGCAAAACGTGTCCTGCGACGTCCCGCGCAATCGCCTGATCGTCATTACCGGCGTCTCCGGCTCCGGGAAGTCGTCGCTCGCCTTCGACACGATCTTCGCGGAGGGCCAGCGGCGCTACGTCGAGTCCCTGTCCGCCTATGCCCGGCAGTTCCTCGAGCAGATGGAGAAGCCGGACGTCGACTCGATCGAGGGCCTGTCGCCGGCGATCTCGATCGAGCAGCGGACGACCTCGAAGAACCCGCGCTCCACGGTCGGCACGGTCACCGAGATCTACGACTACCTGCGGCTGCTGTACGCCTCGGTCGGCAAGCCCCACTGCCCGCAGTGCGGCCGGCCGATTCAGGCCCAGACGATCCAGGAGATGGTGGATCGGACGCTGCGGCTGCCGGCGGGGGCGCGCTTCTCGATCCTCGCGCCCTACGTCTCGGGCAAGAAGGGCGAATACAAAAAGCAGATGGCCGAGATGGTCAAGGAGGGGTTCCTGCGCGCCCGGGTGGACGGGGCGTTCGTGGACCTGGACGATCCGCCCGAGCTCGACAAGCAGAAGAAGCACACGATCGAGATCGTCGTGGACCGGCTGGTGGCCAAGCCGGCCGGCGACGAGGAGTACCGCAAGCGGCTGGCCGACTCGATCGAGACCGCGACGCGCGTGTCGGGGGGCGTCATCATCGTCTCGGTGACGGACGGCGCCGAGGAGATTCTCTCGGCGAACTACGCGTGCCCCGACTGCGGCACGTCGCTGACGGAGATCACGCCGCGGCTCTTCTCGTTCAACTCGCCCTACGGCGCCTGCCCCGCGTGCTCGGGCCTCGGCACGAACCTGAAGGTCGATCCGGACCGGCTCGTCGTGGACCCCAACCGCTCGATCGAAGGAGGCGCGATCGCGATCCTGAAGCCGGGATCCACGAACTGGCGCTCCCGGCAGATGGCCACCCTCGCCAAGCACTACAAGTTCCGGCTGGATCAGCCCTTCGCGAAGCTCCCCAAGACGGCCCAGAGGGTCGTCCTCTACGGGTCGGGCGACGACGAGATCAAGTTCTCCTACGTCGCGGAGCGCGGCGAGTATCACTGGCGGTCCTCGTTCGAGGGCCTGGTGCCGATGATCGAGCGGCGGTACCGCGAGACGGAGAACCCCGAGCACCGCGCGGAGCTGGAGGTCTACATGTCGGCGGAGCCGTGTCCGGCGTGCAAGGGGCGACGGCTCAAGCCGGAGGCGCTGGCGGTCCTCGTGGGCGGGCGGTCGATCGACGCGATCGCCTCCGAAACGATCGGCGACACCATCGCCTTCTTCGAGGATCTCCGGATGACGCCGCGCGAGAAGGAGATCGCCGGGAAGATCCTGAAGGAGATCCAGGACCGCCTCCGGTTCCTGGACAACGTCGGGATCGGCTACCTCAACCTCTCGCGCGGCGCCGCGTCGCTCTCCGGCGGCGAGTCGCAGCGCATCCGGCTCGCCACCCAGATCGGCTCGAAGCTGATGGGCGTGCTCTACGTTCTGGATGAGCCCTCGATCGGTCTCCACCAGCGCGACAACCGCAAGCTCATCGACACGCTGCTCTCGATGCGCGATCTCGGGAACACGGTCATCGTCGTCGAGCACGACGAGGAGACCATCCGCTCGGCCGACTGGGTCATCGACCTCGGGCCGGGCGCGGGCGTGCACGGCGGACGCATCGTCGGCGAGGGCTCGCCCGAGGACCTCGAGCGGTTTCCCGAATCGCTGACCGCGAAGTACCTGAGCGGCGAGCGCGCGATTCCGGTGCCCGAGCGCCGGCGGGAGGGGTCGGGCAAGGCGATCGTCGTCCGCGGCGCGCGCGAGCACAACCTCAAGAAGATCGACGCGCGGTTCCCGCTCGGCGTCATGACGGCGGTGACGGGCGTCTCGGGCTCGGGAAAATCCACGCTCGTCAACGACATCCTCTACCGCGCGCTGTCCCGGGCGCTCCACGGTGCGTCTGAGAAGCCCGGCGCCCATGAGAAGGTCGAGGGCGTCTTCGAGATCGACAAGGTCATCGCCATCGATCAGGCTCCGATCGGCCGCACGCCGCGCAGCAACCCGGCGACCTACACGAACGTCTTCAACCCCATCCGCGAGCTCATGTCGAAGACGCCGGAGGCGCGCGCGCGGGGCTACCAGCCGGGCCGCTTCTCGTTCAACGTCAAGGGCGGCCGCTGCGAGGCCTGCGCGGGAGACGGCCAGATCAAGATCGAGATGCACTTCCTGCCCGACATCTACGTGACCTGTGACGTCTGCGGCGGAAAGCGCTACAACCGCGAGACGCTGCAAGTCCTCTACAAGGGCAAGTCGATCGCCGACATCCTCGCGCTGACCGCCGAGCAGGCGCTCGAAGTCTTCGAGAACATTCCTGCGGTCGCGACGATCTGCCGTACACTGGTGGAAGTGGGCCTCGGCTACATCCAGCTTGGACAGTCCTCGACGACCCTCTCCGGCGGAGAGGCCCAGCGCGTCAAGCTGGCCCGCGAGCTGGCGCGGCGGTCGACTGGCCGCACTCTCTACCTGCTGGACGAGCCCACGACCGGTCTCCACTTCGACGACATCCAGAAATTGTTGGGGGTGCTTCGCTCGTTGACGGAGAAAGGCAACACCGTGATCGTCATCGAGCACAACCTGGAGGTCATCCGCACCGCGGACTGGGTCATCGATCTGGGGCCCGAGGGCGGAGACGCGGGCGGCCGAGTCGTCGCCGAGGGCACCCCGGAGGCGGTGGCGGGCGTGAAGGGCTCGCACACCGGGCAGTTCCTCCGCCGCTCCCTCGCCGCGGCCCGGCAGCGCGCGCGGGCGGGCGCCTGATCGTGCCGGTGCCGGTGACGCGGGGGGGCGGCGCGCTCCGGCTCGCCCTCTCCCTGGCGTTTGGAGTCGCGGCGGCGCTCGGCCTCGCGGCGCTCCTGGGGGCGCAGGAGGCGCCCGCTCCGACGCCTTCGCCTCGGCCGGAGAAACCCGCCGCCAAGAAGGGCAAGGCGAGTCCGGCGGCCAGGGCGCCCATCGATTTCAGCGGTGTCTGGGAGCTCGATCCCAAGGCGAGCCAGGGCGTCGTCAAGGCGATGCAGAACGCGGTCATTCGCGTCAAGCAGAACGGCGACCGGATCTGGATGGAGCCTCTGGGCACCGCCCAGGGAACGCTCCTCGCCGAGGAGCTCGTGGTCGACGGCCAGCTCTACGAAAAGAAGCTGGGCAAGGACAAGGGCACCGTGCTCGCGAAGTGGGGGAACGATAACCAGTCCCTCTGGATCGAGGCCGTCAACAGCACCCCGCAGGACCCGCGCGCCGCGGTCCAGCGGATGGTCTGGCGGCTCCAGGACTTTGGCAATACCTGGACGCGCCAGTCCTGGACGATCTCCGGAGAGAAATCCAAGCAGGCGTACCTGGTCTTCCGCAAGCGACCCGCCGACTGGGTGCCGACCCCGGCCTACTTCCCGAGGACGCCCACGCCCGGGGAGGGAGCGCCGCCCGTTCGGTAGCCTCGGTCCCTCGTCCCATCCCGGGCCCGGGCCAATTCCTCCGAACGCCCAGAGAAGTTTGTGACTGAGATCACCGTCACCGCGAGTGCGAGGCCGGCGCGCTCGGGAGGTCGGGCCCGAATCGCTCCGGCAGACGGCCCTGCGGACGCGCTCGCGGCGTTCGCGCTGGCCCGAAAGGAGCTAAGGCCAAGCCGAGCTACAATTTCGACCGCCGTGATTACCGGTTTCAACACAGACGTCAAGCACAAGAATCGCGTCTTCCACATCCAGACCGAGGACAAGGGAGAGTCGAATCCGTACGTGGAGTCCCTGGTCTACGTGGGCGGCGAGATCCTCGCGACCAAGAAGACGTCCTACGCCGAGGTCGTCCACGAGGGGAGAGACGACCACGCCATCCAGGACCTCATGGAGCAGCAGCACCGGACGATGATCGCGGCGATCCAGCGGGGACGGTTCGACGGGCCGAACGGCTCGATCCAGATCCCCGAGGGGATGGCGCCCACGGTCCCCGAGGTGGCGCCGCCGAAGCGGGCGTCGCGGGCATCCTCCTCGGCGGCGGCAAAAGCGGCAAAGTCCGGCACGCCGGCGGCCGCGGAGGAGAAGGACGAGAAGGACGAGAAGGACGAGAAGAACGAGAAGGACGAGTCGACCGCGCCGCGGGCCACCCCGTCCGGCGCGGCCGCGAGCGACCGCAGCCTCGACCAGATGATCCTGGACTACCTCGCCTCCGACGACGTCCCAGAGGACGTCGCGGTGACGCTCTCGCCGAACCCCGACTTTCAGGCGGGGCGTCCCGTCCAGACGCGGCTGAAGGCGGTGAGCGGCTCGCCGCCGCGGCCGGTGTCGGGCGCGGTCGTGCAGGTGCGCATCCTCTCCACCTCGGCGCGCGCCTCGACCGTCTTCCAGGGACGGACCGCCTCCGACGGATCGTGCCCGATCTCGTTCATGATCCCGGCGAACCCCAACGGCACCGCCGCCGCCGTCATCCGCGTGACGTCTCCCAACGCGAGCGCCGAGGTGCAGTACCCGATCAAGCCCAAGTGAGCTCGGAGCTCGAGATCACCGTCAACGGCTCGCCGATGCGCGTGGCCGGTGGTGCGTCCATCGCGGATCTCCTGGAGCGCCTGAAGGTCGCGACCCCGCGGGTCGCCGTCGAGCGCAACCGCGAGATCGTGCCGAAGGCGCGCTATGCGGACACGCGGCTCGAAGCGGGCGACGCGCTGGAGGTCGTGGAGCTCGTCGGCGGGGGATAGCTTGCTCGCCCGGGGCCGATCAGTTATTCTCCGCGCCCCGAGTGGGCCGTTAGCTCAATTGGTAGAGCAAGAGACTCTTAATCTCTAGGTTGTAGGTTCGAGTCCTACACGGCTCACCACTCATTCCTCAGGAATCCTCACTTTTCTTCCCGGTTGTCCGTGAATTGTCCGTGTCGGCCTCCGGGTCTTCCAGCTTCTTCCGCCGCTTTTTCTGCCGCCGTACGTAGTCGGCAACCCGCCGAAACGCGTTGGCCGTGTCTTCCGCGTCCTCGATCATGTACCTCCGAAACGTGTCCGCCGTCCGGTGTCCCGAGATTTTCATGGTCGTGGCCTGCGCCACCCCGGCATGGGTCAAGTTTCGGACCGCGGAACGACGTAAATCGTAGACGCGCAGCTTGGGCAGACGGGCCTTCTGGGCAAGCGACCTCCCAATCCCGATGGGTACCATCCTGCAAGCCCCCTACGCGTTTGGATAGCGGCTTCCCGTTCGAGTGGAAGATTCTCAGTCGCACCCCTTCATGCGCAGCTTGAGCCTCCGAGCGATGATCGGTTTCAGCGGCCCAACGACGGGGACCTGCCGGGGGTCGCCCGTCTTAGCGTTCTCACCGAAAAGAGTCAGCAGCGGAGGGGTGCCATCGTGGGAGCCATCCCACGTAAGGGACGAAATCTCGCCGTCGCGCATCCCTGTCCACCAAAAGAATTCGATCCAGTCACGCAGGTCGGGATCGCTGATGGAATCCAGAAGTCGGTCGAGGTCCTCGGGCTTCACGAATCCCTTCCGAGCGTTCCCGTGCTTCGGGAGCAGTTTTGAAACGCGGGGGACGCGGCTCACCCGATTCTCCTCATGCGCCAGCCAGAAGGCACGGATGACCAGTTCAACTTCTCTATCCACGGTCGCTCGCTTCGCACCCTCCTTCAATCGGGCGATCTGGTAGTCGCGCAGCCGAGCGGAGGAAATTGCCTCCGCTTGAACTTCTCCGAAATGCTGTCGGGCGTGTTCCATCTGACTCGTGGCCGTCCGGTGCGACCTCAAGCCACGGAGGTTCATGTCCGCGAGCATGTCGTCGGCAACCTGGTTCGACCCTAGACGACGGGGGGCGACGAACGACTTGACCCCGGCACGGTGATTCTCGGCCTCTCGCCGGCGGCGGTGAAGAAACCGCAGCGCAGCTTCTCGTCTTTGCTGCGCGACGACTCACGGATTTCTCCCCACTCGCCATTGCGCCCGGGGCCGTAATACGAAATCCACCAAATTCGACCCCGGAGGAAGACGCGGCCATCTCCTCGCACGATTCATCTCCTTTCTTCGCGTCCCCACTTATCGATGAGTTCCGTGAGCCGGTTGCGGCTGTACCGAGGCCCTACACCCCGGCATTGAGACGAGAGCCGGAGCAAGTTCCCGTCGGTGGCGGTGGCACCAATCGACGGTGCGGGCGAGCAGGGCGGCAGCCTGTTTCGTGGTCAGTACTGCATCAGCGCCGTTGTCTCGGGCTGATGCGGCTATCAGGCCGAGAATGCGAACCTCGGCCTCGACGGCCAGAGTTCGAAGTGCAGCCAGAGCCTCGACGATCCGATCCACGTCGGTCGTCCTTCGGATTCCGTCGCGGGCGGCTGTAACGAGGGCGGAGAACTCCGGCAAACCTTCGGGCCGACGCTGCGAAGCGTATTCGGTCTCACGACCGTAGATCGGTTTCGCTGCCCTCGAGTTGCCCGGAAGTCGGGCGGAGCCTCTGGCAGGAAGGCGATTTACAAGAAAGGGGGCTTGTTGGAAACGAGTCGAGACATACACACACCCATCGGGTGCGGTAACGCCTCAGCCCCGCCAGACCGCGTACAGGCAGAGCCTAGATTTGAGCGTCCAAGTTTGGGGTCTCTCAGGAGTGGCGCTCGGCTAAGCAAACGCTACCACTTCCCAGACGTCATGGACATGCCCATGTCGATCTCAAACAGGACTTCCAGCACTTTCGGGGTCTTCGCCAAATCCTCCGAGAAGGTTCCTCTTGAAATCGAGAAGCCCGATTTAAAAGGAGGATCGATGATCAAGATTCAGAGACTCAGGTGTAAACGCTGCTGGTCAAGCTGGGTTCCGAGACAGCCAAGAGTTCGCGCCTGCCCTCGGTGTGGCTCGCCGTGGTGGGACACGGCTCGCAAGAAGTCAGCTAATACCGCGAGTTCTGCTGAGCAGTCGTAGTGGCAGACGAACCCCGAGCCGAAATCTCGGGGCAGAAGGCATCTCACAGAGGCGGGGAGGCGACGATGTTACCCGACACCTCGCCTCATTTCAAAGTGACCGACCGCAAGGCGGTTGTGGGGGGACAAAGCACATGGCGACGAAACTCACCGCTCACAGCAGAATAGACTTCCCACGGAAGAGAGAACGGCGCACGCCGACGCAGCCCATTGGCTCCCGGAGGCTCTCCGGCTGGCGGCGGCGGGTCGCCGCGTGATCCCGATCTGGTGGGTTCTCCCGAACGGCCACTGCGCCTGCGGAAATCCGGCGTGCAGTACGAAGAACAGGAGGGCCGGACGCCATCCCCGCGTACAGAGCCTCAGCGACGCCAGCTCCGACCCCGCAACGATCAAGACATGGTCTGCGAGGTGGCCGAAGGCGAATCTCGGTCTCATGATCGAAGACGACGAGCTTTGGCTGGACGTGGACGTGCGTAACGGGGGGCGGCAGACCATGTGGAGGCTGATCGCGGAGTGCGGGCCATTGCCGGTTGGCCCGAAAGCCTTAACCGGTTCTGGGGACGGAAGCAGTCATCGCGTCTTCAAGCGCCCCCCCGGCGATCTGGTCGACCACCTCGGCCCCGGCGTCGAACTCCGCACGGCTGGATACCTCATCGTCGAGCCGAGCCACACGTGGGCGGCCTACAACTGGCAACCTGAACGCCACCTCCTCGACAGGGCGAAGCCGAATTCTCCCTGCCGCGTGGATCAAGCGCATGGTCAAGGCAACGCCCGTCGCTTTTCAACCTACGAGTGGCTCGCCGAACTAACTCGCATTCTCGAAAACGCCATCAAGAACCCGCCAGCGACCGGGAGCAGAGGCGACGAAGTCCTTGTCGAGATGACGAAGCAGGCACGCGATAACGGCGCTACGAAGAGCGAGGCCACCAACTCCTTGGTTCTTCAGTTTCTGGCTTCACAGCAGGCGCAGGCGCATGGCCTTCCTTCGACTCCCGACGCCCTTAAACTCGTGAACCGGGTCTTTGCCAAACCCTCAGGCAGGCCGTGGGGCTTCGGCCCCTACGCCAAGCCTGTTCCCTTCTCCCAGATCGTCGAGGAGGTTTACACCGACGAACCGAGCCTCCTCGGCAATGGCTTCCTCACTCGTGGGAGCGTCAACCTCTTGGCGGGAGAGGGCGGTGTCGGAAAGACCTCGCTGGCCATGCAACTCGGCCTTTCGCTTGGAGCGCAAATCGCGTTCCTCGGAATGGAGGTCAAGGAGCCTGCGGGCGTTCTCTATCTTCTCGCTGAGGGGCAGCCGGAAGCTCACCTTCGACCGCGTCAAGAAAGGAGCGGCAATCCTCGGAGCTGACTTGGAGGGCCTTCCCCATTTTCGGCCTTGAGCGTGGCGGCACACCGCCCGCCATAGACGATCCTCGG
>CAVZDB010000002.1:0-773098 GCA_963773905.1 uncultured Acidobacteriota bacterium | reverse complement strand
CAGCTGGGGATGCCCGTTCTGAGCTCGGTCTCCAAAGATCACCAACCATTCCCGGTTCCGATGGCGATCTTCCCAAGCTGGATGTCGCCGGTTCGATCCCGGTTGCCCGCTCCAGCCGCGCGTCCGTGTTCGTGCCAATCGGGTCAGCGTTCGTGGTCTGGAGTTGCAGTTCGTGAGGCACTGAGACTCTCGATAGGGTGAAGTACCCCCGCTCGCATGACGAAGCGGATCTTCCGCATGTTGGCGATGTCCTTCGTCGGGTCTGCAGACAGCACGAGGAGGTCCGCCGACTTGCCCTTCTCGATCGTGCCGGTGACGGCTTCCAAACCCATCGCGAGGCTCCCGCCCCGCGTCGAAGCACTCAGGACCTGCATCGGTGTCAACCCGGAAGCCTGCATGGCCTCCATTTCGGCATAAACCGAGGGGCCGTGCAGCGTCAGCGGGTTGCCGGCGTCGGTTCCCATCGCGATCGGAATTCCCGCGTCCGCGACGCGCTTGAGGTTGGCCGAGGTCAGGACCCTGGATTCGGCGATGCCCTTTTCCGCTCGCGCCAGCCTCTCAGGGGTCGGGGGCGCCAGCGTCGCCGACGCCGAGACTTTGGCCAGAGTCATGGAGTCCACGCAGCCGTTGGGATCGTCCACGCGAGGTGCGCTCTTCGAGGCCGCCGCTCGAAATGCCCGCAGGTAACCGTCGGAAACCATCAGCGTCGGACAGTAGATCGCTCCGTTCTTCTTCGCGAGCGATAAAAACTCCTCATCGACGTCATCGTCGCCAACGCCGTGGACGAGGAGCTTCGCTCCCGCCTTCAGGGCGGCCTTGGCCTCGTGGAGGCCGAGCGCGTGAACGATCAGCGGGAGACCGTTCCGGCGTGCCTCCTCGCCCGCGGCCGTCACGAGAGGCGCGGACGCCTCGACGGAGTGCTGAGCGTCGACGATGTACCAGACCTTGATTGCCGCGGCGCCGCGGGCGGCCAGATACTTCACGTCGTCGCGCGCCGCGGCTTCGTCCTTGAGATAGAGGAACTGCCGTTCGGCGGGGAGGTTCAGCCAGAAGTCGATCGTCGACAGGAGGGGCCCGGCCGCCGCGACGCGCGGGGCCGCCGGATCGTCCTTCTCGCGCCGAGCCATGTCGATCGTCCAGGGGTAGCCGCCGACGTCGAAGACAGACGTGACTCCGGAGCAGAGGTCCGAGCGGAGGAACCGCTCCGGGTGAGCGGCGAGGTCCGCCTCGACTTTCTCGTAGGGAAAGCGGTCTCGCACGTCGCTGAAGTCGGGGCGCCCGTCGGCCCAGCCGGTCTGCGAGAAGTGAACGTGAGAGTCGATGATTCCCGGGGTGATCCACTGGCCGGAGACGTCGATCACGGCGGCGCCGGCTGGGACCTTGCAGCTGGCGCCCGCGCATTCGATGCCGCCCTCGCGGACCACGACGATGGCATGCGGAACCGGCGGCCCTCCGCGACCGTCGACGAGGGTGGCTCCCACGAGGGCCTGCGAACCACCCGTCGGGCCGACCACCTGCGCGAGCAGCAGGACCGCCCAAAGAATCATCGCACGAGACTCTACCGCAATGTACGCGCGCCGCGCGGTTCGGGAGCCGGCCTGTTCGCGGACTGTTCGCGCCGGGTCTTGGGGGCGCCTGGGGATGACTGGGGACTGCTGGGGATGCCCGTTCTGAGCTCGGTCTCCGGAGGATCCCCAACCATCCCCGGTTCCGATGCCGATCTTCCCAAGCTGGATGTCGCCGGTTCGATCCCGGTTGCCCGTCCGCAACCCAGCCCCAACGCCACGAGCCGCGTAACTCCAGGCTCAAGCCGCTTTTTTTCGCGCCTTTCGCGAATCGGGTAGCCTTTGATCCGGTTGACTCTCGACAGCCGGCCCGACGTCGACTAGGTTCGGAGCCATGACCCAGCAAGTCAACAGGCCGGATATTCCCGCTCCAGACTGGCACGCCCGCTCCTTCGAGGACGTGGCTCGGGATCTTCGAACCCACCCGGAGACGGGCCTCGCGATCGAGGACTTCTCCCCCGCTTCCCCATCGACGACGCCGGGGCTCTCGGCCTCTCGACCGATCTGGCGAATCCTCTGGACCCAGCTCAAAGGAAGCGTGATCCTCGTCCTGCTCGTTTCCAGCGTCGGATCCCTCCTCCTCGGACACACCAGCGACGCCCTGGCGATCTTCGCGTCGGTCCTCTTTTCGGTCGCATTCGGGTTCGCCACCGACTGGCGCGCCGAGAGGGCGCTCGAAGCCCTGCGATCCCTTTCGGCGCCGACCGCTCGCGTTGTTCGAAGCGGCCTCGAGCGCGAGATCCGAACCTCCGATGTACGACGAGGCGATCTCTTGATTCTCTCCGCCGGGCAAATCGTCGCTGCCGACGGACGGCTGGCCGCCGCGAGCGACCTGCAGATCGACGAGCGGCCCTCACCGGCGAGAGCGTCCCCGTCACGAAGATGCCGGAGCCGGTGACGAGCGCTTCCCGCTGCCCGACCGCACCAGCATGGCTTACGCCGGCACGACCGTCTTGAGCGGCTCAGGCAGACTGCTCGTGACCGCGGCGCCCGGCGAAACTGAGCTGTCCCGCATCGGCGAGCTCGTCTCCGCGCAAAAGAGGGAGCCGACGCCCCTCGAGGGGCGGGCGGAACAGCTCGGCCGCCGACTCGCCGCCGTGGCGATCGCCCTTTCCGCGGCCGTCGCTTTGCTCGGAATCCTGCGGGGCGTTCGATCTGGATGATGCTGGAGACGGGTGGCATTCTCGCAATCGCGGCGATTCCGGAAGGACTCCCCGCGGTGACCACGATCGCCCTCGCCGTTGGAGTGCGCCGAATGGCGCGGGCGCACAGCCTCGTGCGGCGGCTCGCCTCGGTAGAGACGCTCGGCTGCACCTCGGTCATCTGCACCGACAAGACGGGGACCCTGACGGAGAACGTCATGCGTGTCACCCGCATCTGGCTCTCAGACCGTGAACTCGAGGTAACCGGCCAGGGATACTCGCCAGAGGGCGCGATCCTCGAGAAAGGGTTGGCGATTTCCGCCGATCGCGACCCCGCGCTCTGGCGCCTGCTCGAGATCGCAGCGGCCTGCAACGACGCAAAGCTGGAGGCCCACGACGGCTGGCACATCCACGGTTCGTCGACGGAAGGCGCACTTCTCGCACTCGCCCGAAAAGGCGGTGCGAACGTCGCCGCGTCGGCGGCGAGCCTCGAGCGGCTCCACGCGATCGCCTTCACCTCCCACCGCAAGCGCATGGCGGTCGTCGTGCGGGAGGGTGTCGGCAGGCTCTGGATGCTCGTCAAAGGCTCGCCCGAGGCCCTCCTTGCCCTTTGCTCTCACGTGCTCGAGTCCGATGGCGAGCGACCGCTCGGACCGGAAGAGCGAGGACGTCTTCTGGCGCGCGCTCATGAGCTCGGAGAGCGCGGTCACCGCCTACTGGCATTCGCCTTTCGGAGCCTCGAAACCGACCGGGAGCCGGAGGCGGCGGAGACGGAGTTGACGTGGGTAGGCCTGGCCGGCCTCGAGGACCCTCCCCGGGCTGGCGTGCGCGATGCCATCGCCCAACTGCGCGGCGCCGGAATCCGCACTGTCATGATCACGGGAGACCAGAAAGGGACCGCGATGGCGGTGGCGCGCGAGCTCGAGATCGCCGGCCCCGCAGATCTCTGCGTCAATTCGGACGAGCTCGCTGAGCTCGTCCGCGAGCGGCGATGGGAGGACTTGCGCCAGACCGCAGTCTTCGCGCGTGTCTCTCCCGAGGACAAACTCTCCATCGTCCGCGCTCTCAAGGCGGCGGGCCACGTCGTCGCGATGACCGGCGACGGCATCAATGACGCGCCGGCGCTCAAGGCCGCCGACATCGGCATCACCATCGGCAGTCGTGCTGCAGACGTGGCCCGCGAAGCCTCCGACCTCATCGTCACGAGCGGAGACTACGGCACCCTCCCGGCAGCCGTCGCCGAAGGGCGCCGGATCTACGCGAATATCCGTCGCTCCGTCCACTTCCTCCTTCTCTGCAGTCTCTCGACGATCGGCGTCATGCTGGCCTCGGTCGTGGCTAACCTCCCGCTGCCGATGAGCCCTCTCCAGGTCTCTGGCTGAACCTCGTCGTGCACATCTTTCCCGCCGTCGCTCTGGTGGTGGTTCCGGGCGAGACCGACCTGCTTCGAAGGCCGCCGCGCGATCCTCGGGAGCCGCTTCTGACCTGGCGGGCCACAGGCATGGTCGGGTTGCGCAGCTGCGTCGTCGCCGCGGTGGTCCTTTGGCTCTTTACCGCCAGCTCGAAGAGGGAAGGTGGAGTCCGGAGTCAGACTCTCGCCATGGCGACGCTCGCGCTGGTTCTTCTCACGCAATCTCTGGCGGCCCTTTCCGAGCATCGGCCGTTTTGGAGAATGACGCGAAGCCTGACACCACCGTTCTGGATCTCCCTGTCCGGAGGTCTCGCGCTGCAGGCTCTCGCCGTTTTCTGGGTTCCGCTCGCTTCCATCCTCCCGACGGCGCCGCTGTCCCTGGCAGACTGGCTCCGCGTGCTCGGGATGTCGGCCCTGGCGCTGGTGATCGTCGAGGCGGGAAAGGCGCTTTGGCCGGCCTCGCGTCACAGGATCTCCCCTGAGTCGAGTTTTCGGTAGGATGCGCTGATGCATCGCCAAGGCCTGCGCATCCTCGTCGCCATCGACTTCTCACCGGAGTCCGAGAAGGCGCTCCGCGCCGCGCGCGAGCTCGCTCCCCGCACTCGTGCCCGGTTGACGCTCGCCCATGTCAGGCCGCACTCCGACATCCGCGCCGCCGTCGTCGAGGAACGGGGCGACCTGCTGAAGGGCAAGGCGGGGAGCCTCCGCAAGGCGATTGCTCGGCACTACCAGGAGAGGCTGAAATCCCTCGCGATGGGCGGGCTGAGAGAAACGCTCAAGATCCTGTCGGGCAAACCGAGTCTCGCTCTCCTCCGCGAAGCCCGTAGCGGCTACGATCTGCTCGCCATGGGAAGCCGCGGCCGAGGAGGAGTCGCGGCGGCTCTCCTTGGCAGCACCGTTCAGGAAATCCTGACACGATCTCCGGTGCCCGTGCTCGTCGTGGGTCCGCGATAGCCCCACCAAAGACGCTCAAGATCCACCCCAACTTCGACTCGCTGCGCGAGACCCGAGGTTCCAGAAGCCCGGCGCGGGGAAGTGAAGGGGCACTCGAACACAGGACACGGACACGTGGTTCCAAGTGGTTGACCCATTGTGAACTTCTCGTAGGTTCGAGTCCTACACGGCTCACCACTCAGTCCCACGGTCACCACGTCACACGACCCCGTTACCGTCGTTTGACGCGAGCGCCACTTGGGTGGTATCGCCCGCTCTCGTGCGGATCCTTCTGGCCGTTCACAACGCCTACACCGACTCGGAGAGTGGCGCCGCCCACAGCATCCGAATTCTGATGAAGTGGCTGGCTGAAGCGGGCCACGAGTGTCAGGTGCTGGCCACCGCCCGCTTCGACGCCAGGCCGCCCGACATCGACGAGCATCTGGCCGGCCTCGGCGTCGAGCTGAAGCGCAGGCCGCCGGCGCCCGCGTTCGTGCGATCCGTGCGAAAGCCCGCCAACAGGGTGATCGGGCGGCCAACCGTCCACTTCACGCTCGCCGGCGTGCCGGTCACAACGCTGCTGACGCGGCACAACGACGCTCGACATCCCGACCCGTTCGAATCGGCGCAGTTTCTGTACCTGCTCGATCAGATGCTGAAGCAGTTCCGGCCCGACCAGCTCGTGACCTACGGGTCGCATCCTGTCCTGCACGAATCCCTGCGCCACGCCCGCGCCCGTGGAGTCACGACCGTATTCACGCTCCGCAACCACGGGTACGAGGACCGCCGGTTCTTCGAGCACGTCGATCATGTCTTCACGACGAGCCCGTACCTGAGCGATCTGTACAGGCAGAAGATGGGGCTCATCAGCACCGGGATTCCCTCGCCGATCGATTGGTCCGAGGTGCTCGCGCCGGTCGATTCGCGAACGTTCGTCACGTACGTGAATCCTTCGGTGCACAAGGGCGCGGGCGTGTTCGCCCGGCTCGCCGACATGCTCGGGACGGCGAGGCCGGATATCCCGATCCTCGTCGTCCAGTCCGCGTCGAGCGCGGGTGCGCTGAACGCCATCCCGGGCATTGACTTTACGAAGTACCCGCAGATCATGGCCGCGCCCCCGTTGCCGCGGCCGGCCGACTTCTTCGCGCTGACGAAGATCCTGCTGGTTCCATCCCTGTTTCGCGATCCGTTCGGCCGGGTCGCGGCAGAAGCGATGATCAACGGAATCCCGCCGCTCGTGAGCAATCGGGGTGGGCTTCCTCAGACGGTCGCGGGCGCCGGGCGGGTACTGCCCGTTCCCGATCGACTCTCGGAGAAGAGCCTGGAGGTTCCCGATGCGGAGGAGATCGGGATGTGGTTCGATGCCGTCTGCGAGCTGTGGGACGACTCCGAGAAGTATGCCGCCGCCTCGCGGCAGGCGCGCGAAACCGCCGAGCGGCTCTACGGCGAGCCGGTGCAACGGCAACGTTATCGGGACTATTTCGGCTCGTTGAAACCGGGCGGGCGGCTGTTTGAGTAACCCTGAGTTAAGGCCTTATGAGGGCCTGGCTAGCCGCAATATTGGCTGACTCGGGTTGACACGCCGGTGGGGCGGACGGAGAATCCGCATTCCCCCAAAACCTCGCCTCGACGCTCTCTTAAAGGAGGGACTGATCGTGGAAAAGGAAAGCGGTTCCCAACTCAAGACCGTCCTCTGCGGTGTAGCGCTCGTGGCGCTGGCTTCCATTCCTTCGGCGCAGGCTCAGACGAACCCGTGCTCCGAGAGTGGCGGCGGCAGCGGCATCAACGTGTGCAACCGATTCGACTCGACGCACCTTACGAACAAGTACCAGTTCGGGGACAACTTCATCAAGTTCACGGTGGAGAATCTGATTAATCCGTTTGACCTGAACGTGGAGCTGGAATCCATCTCGCAGACAGAGCTCGACGCCCGGGTGATACCACCGCTGGCTCCCGTCGACTGCATCCCGTACTCTGGAGCCACCTCCGACATCGCGCTGGGTGACTGCGTCTTCTACCGTGTCACCAACCCGCCAAGCTCGGGCGACTTCTCCGGCGACGTGACCGTGCGCATCTTCTGGGACTTTCCTACTCTGGCCGTGCTCAACAACGTGCGGCTCTACCGGGCGCCGTCCGATGGAGTGCCCGATACGACCTGCACGCAGGGCTTCGACTGTTACTCGGAAGACATCACCGACGCCGTATTCGCGGTCGGGGACTCCGGTACCGGTGATCCCGGCGTGGGCGGGAAGAGCAAGGGCTTTTCCGACTTCGAAGCGGTCGATCGGACCGAGAGCGGCTTGACGGCCAAGGTCAAGATCGGACTGAAGAAGAGCAAGGGCACCGGCATCCTGTTCGACCTGAAGGCCGTGGTGAAGAGGAACGGCATCGAGGTCAGCTCCGGCGAGCTGCTCGGCGCTCCAACAGGCGGCAAGAAAATCGAAGACGCGAACCTGCTCACGATTCCGGTGTCGTTCCCGACGGAGACCTTCGGCCCGGGCGACGACATCAGCATCAAGGTGCTGGTCCGCAATTCCTGCCTCGCCAACCCCCAGTCGTCCGGCGCCGCGAGGCTCTGGTACGACGACAACTCCATGAGTCAGGTCACCGAGGCGGGAGTACCCACCCTCTACCTGGTCCGGGGCAACGACAACGAAGACGAAGACTGCGACCACGAGAAAGATCGCGGCGAATTGAGCGCGTCCCCCGGGACCCAGCCGAAGAAGAAGAGGGACGTGAAGGTCCTCGCGCCGGTCCCCTCTTGCGACGGCCCGTACCGGTCGTTCGGGAACTGGAACGGCACGGTACCGTACTGAAGATCGAGCGATTCGGGTCGAAGAGCCGGGCCGGGGTGCCCGGCTTTTTTCTTGGCCGCGACGGCCCGCTCAGCCGGCGGCGGCGAGGATCGGGGCGAGGTCGGCCCGTTTGACGACGTCGTCGCTCTTGGCTTCCTTCCGGATCTCTTCGAGGACTCGGCGAGCCTCGGCGAGGTGACGGGACGCCTCGGCGGCGGCGCCGGTGGATCGAAGCGCGGAAGCCAGAAGGTAGTGGCTTCGCGCCAGGAGCGCCTGGAGGCCCAGCTTTTCGCTCTTCGCGAGGGCGCGCTCGAGCTCCTGCCGGGCCTGCGGATAGCGCTTGGTCTCGATGAGCGCCTGGCCGAGCAGAACGCTGCTCTCCACCGACAGGGACTTCAGGCCGAGCGAGTCGGATTGTTCGGCCAGCTTTCTGAGCCCCTCGACCGCCGATTGGGGGCGCCCCTCGGCAATCGCGGTCTTCGCGAGGTTGACCTTCGAGAGCAGCTCGAGGCGCTTGTCTCCGGTCTTCGAAGCGGTCTGGAGCGCCTGCTCGTAGAGGGGCCGCGCGCCCTTGGCGTCGCCGAGATAGAAGAGCCGGTCGCCCTGGAAGTTCAGAATCTGCGCCATCAGCGCCTTGTTCTGGAGCTTTTCGGAGAGCTTCAGGGCCTCGGCGAGCTGCGTTTGGGCCGCGTCCGATCGGCCGAGCATGGCCTGGGAGTGTCCGGTCCCGCTCAGGATCTCGCCCATCCAGAACCCGCTGTCCTGGAGCTCCCGGAAGGCCTTCAGCGCATCCTCCTTGGCGCTGACCGCGGCTCCGTACTTGCCCTCGTACTCGAAAAGGGTCCCCATGCTGTACGACTCGATGGCCGCGCCCCGCTTGTCCCCGGCCTCGCGGCGGAGGTCGATGGCGCGCAGGTAGTGCTTCAGCGCCTGGTCGTATTGACCCTTGTTCGTCGCGGTCTCGGCGAGATTGTGCAGGGTGTCGGCGATGTCCGCGGGGTTCTTCGTCTTCTCCCGGATCTGGAGCGCTCTCTCGAAGTAGGTCTGGGCGTCGTCGTATTGCGTCTTGAAGAGGTAGACGTTGCCGATGTTGTTCAGGCAGAGCCCTTCGGCGTCCTCGTTGCCGACGTCTCGCTGGATCTGCAGCGACTCCTTGAAATCCGTCAGCGCCTGGTCATAGTCGCCGCGATCCGAGTAGAAGCCGCCGAGGTCAATGAGGGTCAGGCCGGTTCCCTTCTTGTCTCCGATCTCGCGCTGGATCTGCAGCGCTTCCTTGTAGCTGGCCAGAGCGGCATCCGCACTGCCCAGTTGGTCCTGGACTTGGGCGATCCGCCCGAGCGTCACCGCGATGCCACGCTTCTGGCCAATGCGGCGCTTGATCTCGAGCGATTCCTCGTAGTACCGCTGCGCCTCGCCCGGCTTGTCGAGCCCCTGGTAGGCCGCTCCGATGGCATGGAGTACGTCGGCCTTCTCCTCGTCCTGCCCGAGCTGGATGGCCAGGCTCAGGGCCTGGTTCAGGAAGTCGAGCGATCCTTGCGGGTTCCCGGCCTTGATCTCCACGCGGCCCGATGCCAGTAGAGCGGCGACGTATTTCGGATCGTGCTCGAGAACCTTCTTGTAGTGGGCGCGAGCCTGACCGAAGGCGCCCGAGGCCTCGTAGAGGGCGGCGAGCTCGAAGTTGACCTCGGAGTCGTCCGCTGAAGCCTTGGCAAGGTTCTCATAGGCCGCGATCGCCTTGTCGGTGTCGTTGACGATCCGGGCGTGGCTGGCGTTGATGAGGTATTTCTCCGGCGCGGGGAGCTTCTCGGAGAGCTCCACGGCGCGGCGCGAGCTCTGCTCGGCCTCCGTGTCGTACCCCAGGCTGGCGTACGTCTGACCCAGCTTCGCGTAGGCGAGGGCGAACTCCGAGTCGGCCTGAATCGACGCCTGGAACTTCTTCAGCGCCTCGGACTGCTTGCCTTGGCGGGCGAGCTGCAGCCCTTCGTTGTAGGCCCTCAGGGCCTCGAGCGATTTCGTGGACGGCTTGAAAGCGGTGGCCTTCAACTCCGCCAGGGCGTCCGAGGAGAGCGAAAGGCCGTCGCGGATCGACTGGGCGAGCTGATCGATGGCGGCTTGAAGGCCGCTCTGACTGGGAGCCTGCGCCTTCAGCGCGATGGACCGCTGGCGCTGGACGTCTTCGAGCGTGGCGTCGATTCGGATCTCGTTGCCGAACTTGAGGTACTGCCCCCAGAGCACGGTGTCTGCGTTGCTGAACTTCGCGAGCTTTCGGAGTGTGGCCGGGTCGAAGGTCGAGTCGGCGGCGATGCGAAGATCGCCAAGGATCTGATGGAGCCGGTCCGACGGAACGGTCCGCAGGGACGCCGACCGACCGACGTCGGTCCGCAGCATCTCGGCCAGGCTGGGTCCCAGCCAGTCGAGGGAGGAGTCGCCCGAGGCGTTCCGGAACGGCAGGATCGCGAGAGAGATCGGCCGGTTCCCAACGACCCGCTGCGGTGCCGGCCTGCCGATCAGCCGTTGGCGAAGTGCGACGGCGGCGCCCGCAACGATGACGGCCGCCAGAGCGATGGCGGTCCACTTCGGGGATACAGCGGGAAGGGTCCGGTCCTTGCGGCTCCGTCGCATCCGCTTCGCTTCCTCCGGCGAGAGCGGACGAGTCGAATGGCCGTTGGCATCGAGCCGGTCGAGATTCTCGATCAGCTCGGCCATGGTCTGAAACCGATTCGCGCGATCGGGATCGAGACAGCGGGAGACGATGTACTCGACGGCCTCGGGAATGTCCGGGTCCACCGTGCGAATCGGCGGCGGCGCGTGCTGCATGCGCGCCATGAGCTCGGCCAGCTCGCTCGACGTGGCCCCTGACTGCCGGCGTCCGACCAGCATGTCGGTCAGAATCAGCCCGAAGGCATAGACGTCGGCGCGCTGATCGGCCTGTTCGCCCCGGGCCTGCTCGGGCGCCATGTACGAGAGCGTGCCCACGACCATGCCGGCCACTGTGCTCCCGGCCGTGTCGACCGATCGCGCGATGCCGAAGTCCATGATGACGGCGTGGCCCTCGGGATCGACCATGATGTTGGGCGGCTTCAGGTCCCGGTGCACCACACCGGCCTCGTGCGCGGCGGCAAGCCCGGCCGCCACCTGTCGCGCGATTCCGAGCGCGCGCGGCACCGTGAGCTTGCGCTCGCGCCTCAGGATCGTCGCCAGATCGGCGCCCTCGACGTAGGGCATCGTGATGTACTTGACGCCTCCGAATTCGCCCATGTCGTGAATGCGGACGACGTTCCTGTGCGTGATCTGGCGGGCCAGCAGCAGCTCGCGCTTGAAGCGGCGATGCATCTCCTCGGCCGCCCCCGGATCTGCGGTGGCTTCCGGCCGAATGACCTTGAGGGCGACCGCTACGGCCAGCTCCTGATCCCACGCGTGGTACACCTCGCCCATTCCGCCCGCGCCGAGCAGCTTGATGACCTGATACCGGGGGCCGAACGCCTGTCCGGGCACGAGTCGGCCGGAGCCGGTCGGCGGCGGGATCGGGCTGGCGTCCGCCGACTGCGTCAGGTCCTCCTCGGAGGCCTGCCCGACGTGGCCCAGCTGTGCCGCAAACGTGCCTGCCCGCGAGGCGTCGTTTCCGGCCGCCGGCGGATCCGTCGGGATGGGTGTGGCGACCGCCGAGGCAACGTCAGCCGAGACCGCAGCGCTGCAAACAGTGCAGCGGCCGCCCGGCGCCGGCGTATCGCTTGCGCAGCTGGGGCAGATCATCGGTTCTGGGATTATGGCCCCAATGCCGCTGAACCGGGGTCGGGCGGGCGGTCCCTGGGCGCAGCCTTCGAGGCGATGCAGAGGTGGATCTCCTCAAGCGGCTGTGCCAGGCCGCGCGGCCGCCCGGGACCTTTCGATGCGGCCTCAAAGAAACGTCTCGCGACATCCTTTCGGTGCGCCGCGTCGCAGAAGCTTCCCGCCTAGACGGGCGCGTTTCCCCTCGACCCCGGAGCATCCTGGCGACGATTTGCGTTGAAACTCGACTTGACGAATTTCCAGACGCAACGAGGATCGCGGGCCATGGAGTGAGGCCCGAATTGAGGAGGCATCGGAGTGCTGACGTCGGGTCCGTGTCCCCCTAGAGTGGCCGCCAGTCTTTGCGGCAGCAAGCCGTCCCAGTCTTCCAGCACGAAAACAGTACTGCCGGCCCCGATGGGCCGGCAGTACCACGTCTGTACCCGTGCAGACTGTCGTCGTCAGTTGGACTTGCGGCGCCGCATCAGGAACACGACGACGAGGATCACGATCAGGATCAGGAGCCACAGGAGCCACATCGGAAATCCGCTCGCCGGCGCGGGTTCCGGGGCCGGAGCGGGGGCGGTTTCCGGAGCCGCGGCGGGAGCCTCCGTGGGAGCCGTAGCGGGCGCGGCCGCGGCGGCCTCGGTGGGGGCCGCGCCGGGAGCGGCGGCGGCGGGCGCTTCCGTGGGGGCGGCGGGCGCAGCCGCGGGCGCCTCAGCCGGAGCCGAGGCCGGAGCGGCCGGCGCCGCCTTGACCAGGGCCTGGGCCTCGCGCTCGGAGACGACCCGCGGCGGCTGGTCGGTGACGATGACGGCCGTCATGATGTCGCCGGGACGGAACTCGTTCAGGTAGGCCTCTTTCCCGTTGCGCAGGACCTCGACGTTCCGCTTCGCCGCGTCCCGGTTCGAGAACACGCGATTCCCGTCCGGCCCGCGGACGATGATCTGGTCGCCGGAGACCGCGAGGACCTTGCCCGTCTTGATTTCCGTGACGTAGACGGGCGTGGTGGTGGTCGTCGTCGTGATCGTGGCCGTCACGTGCATTCCGGGCTTCAGGTCGGCGACGCCGATGTCGTGTCCTTCGAACTGGAACTTGAAACCGTCGGGGATCGTGTACTCGGTCGCATGGCCCGTGGCGTCTTCGCCGACGACCTTGTTGCCGTTGACGCTGACGACGGTGGCCTTGACGACGCGCGTGCTCGATGACGACTGGGCTTGTCCGGACTGGACGATCCTCGTGGTGCTCGGCTGCTGAGCCGTCGCGATGGCGGCGGACGCCGCAAACAGCGAGACCCCGAGGAAGACCGAGAATCCTCCCGTTCGTGCCTCCATAGACTCTCCTCTCTTTCGTTGGGCGGATTCTCTCCCAGTCCGGGGCCGGGATCCACGGGGCTTCGACTGCCCTTTAGGCCAATGCCCGCCGGACGGCGGCAAACCCTCGTCCCGTCGCGCAGCTGGGGGTGTCTTCTGGTCTAGAATCCGCTCCGAAATCGACACTTGGCACTCATAGCCGGAACGCGCTTGGGGTCGTATCAGATCGTCGCTCCTCTGGGCAGCGGCGGGATGGGCGAGGTCTACCGCGCGCGGGACGCGAAGCTCGAGCGCGACGTCGCGATCAAGGTCCTTCCGGCGCATCTCACGGCGGACCCCGACGCACTCGCCCGCTTCGAGCGGGAGGCGAAGGCGGTCGCGTCGCTGTCCCACCCGAACATCCTCGCGATCCACGACTTCGGCACGCAGGACGGCGTCGCGTACGCGGTCACGGAGCTGCTCGAGGGCGAGACGCTGCGCGGGAAGCTCGACGGCGGCTCCGTCTCGCAGGCGCAGGCCGTGGACTGGGCGCAGCAGATCGCCCGGGGACTCTCGGCGGCGCATTCCAGGGGCGTCGTGCACCGGGACCTGAAGCCGGAGAACGTGTTCGTCACGAGGGACGGGCACGTGAAGATCCTGGACTTCGGCCTGGCCAAGCGCGCGGAGCAGGTCTCGGAGCAGACCAATGCGCCGACGGGCTCGGGGCACACCGCGCCGGGAACGGTCATGGGCACGGTCGGATACATGTCGCCGGAGCAGGTGCGCGGCCTTCCCGTCGACCACCGCTCGGACATCTTCTCCTTCGGCGCGATCCTCTACGAGCTGCTGTCGGGCCGGAAGGCGTTCAAGAAGGATACGGCGAGCGACACGGTGGCAGCGATCATGCGGGACGAGCCCGCGGAGCTATCGCAGTCGGGCCGCGGCATCCCGGTCGCGCTGGATCACATCGTCAAGCATTGCCTGGAGAAGGACCGGGACAACCGGTTCCAGACGGCGAAGGACGTGAGCTTCGCGCTCTCGGAGGCGTCGGGCGCGACGTCCGCGGTCACGAGCGGCGCGCAGGCGGCGGCGCCGGCGACCAGGGGGAAGCCGTGGCTCTGGATCGCGGCGGCGGTCGTCGTGCTGGCGGTTGTGGGACTCCTTCTCTCGAGGCGAGCGAAGACCGGTGCGTCCGGCACGGCCGGCATCAAGCGGATCGCCGTCCTTCCGTTCGAGAACCTGGGCGCTCACGAAGACGACTACTTCGCCGACGGCATCGCCGACCAGATCCGCGGCAAGCTCACGTCGATTCCCGGCATCGAGGTGATCGCCCGGGGCAGCTCGACGCCCTACAAGAAGACGACCAAGACGCCTCAGGAGATCTCGAAGGAGCTGTCGGCGAACTACCTCCTGACGGCGACCGTTCGTTGGGAGAAGACCGGCGGGCAGAACCGCGTGCAGGTCAACCCCGAGCTCGTCGAGATCAAGGCCGACGGCCCGCCGGCCTCGAAGTGGCAGCAGCCGTTCGACGCGGCGCTGACGGATGTCTTCCAGGTGCAATCGGACATCGCGTCCAAGGTGGCGCAGGCCCTGGGTGTGGCCTTGGCGGTGGCCGAGGAGAAGCAGCTGTCGGAGAAGCCCACCGAGAACCTCGCGGCCTACGACGCCTTCCTCAAGGGCGAAGAGGCTTCGAAGAACATGGCGGCGGGCGATCCTCCGAGCCTGCGAAGGGCCCTCGGCTTTTACGAGCAGGCGGTCGCCCTGGATCCGAACTTTGCACAGGCGTGGGCCCGAGTGTCCATGGCGAACTCGGTTCTTTACGTCAACAGCGCGCCCACTCCCCAGTTTGCCGCCCGCGCTCGTCAGGCCGCCGAGAAGGCCATCGCGCTCGCTCCCAATCGGTCCGAGGGGTACACGGCGCTCGGGAGTTACGAGCTGAACGTTTCCGGAGACCCCGGACGGGCGCTCGAGCAGCACGCGAAGGCAAGGCGGCTCGCTCCGACGAACGCGGAGGCTCTGACGCTCACGGCGCGGGCCGAGCAAGCGGCCGGGCGCTGGGAAGCCGTCGTGGAACACTTTCAGCAAGCCGAGCGGCTCGACCCGAGGTCCGTCGTCACGCTGCGGCGGCTGGGTCAGGCACTCCTCTGGCTGCGGCGCTACTCCGAGGCACGCGACGCTCTCGACCGGGGCCTCGCCCTCTCGCCCGCCAATGTCGACCTGATCGAGTTCAAGGCGATGACCTTTCTCGGCGAGGGAGATCTGGCCGGCGCCAGGGCCGTTCTGAGGGCTGCGCCCAAAGAGGTCGAACCGACGGCACTCGTGGCCTATTTGGCTCAGTACTGGGATCTCGTATGGGTCCTCGACGAGGGTCAGCGGGAGCTTCTTCTGCGCCTCACGCCGAGCGCATTCGACGACGACGCGGGCGCCTGGGGCATCGCTCTGGCGCAGGCGTACTTCCTGACCGGCGATGCCGCCAACGTGCGCACCCATGCCGAGGCGGAGAGAAAGGCGTACGAGGAGCAACTCCGCACGACGCCCAACGACGCTCAGAGGCACGCCCTGCTCGGCCTCGCGCTCGCGTATCTCGGCAGAAAAGACGAGGCGATCCGGGAGGGGCAGCGTGCGGTCGAGCTGGCGCCCGTGACGAAGGACGCCTACACCGGTGCCTACGTCCAGCACCAGCTCGTTCGGATCGACATCCTGGTGGGCGAGCCCGAGAAGGCGCTCGACCAGCTCGAGCCCCTCCTGAAGATGCCCTACTATCTCTCGCCCGGCTGGCTCAGGATCGACCCCAACTTCGATCCGCTCCGGAAGAATCCGCGGTTCCAGAAGCTCGTGGCGGCCGCGAAATGACTCTGGCCGCCGGGACGAAGATCGGCTCTTACCAGATCCTCGCGCCCTTGGGCGCGGGCGGGATGGGCGAGGTGTATCGCGCGCGTGACGCGAAGCTCGAGCGCGACGTCGCGATCAAGGTCCTGCCCGAGTCGGTCGCGGTGGATCCCGACGCCCTCGCGCGCTTCGAGCGCGAGGCCAAGGCGGTCGCCGCGCTGTCGCACCCGAACATCCTCGCGATCCACGACTTCGGCACGCAGGATGGCGTCGCGTACGCGGTCACCGAGCTCCTCGAGGGGGAGACCCTGCGCGGGAAGCTCGACGGCGGCGCCGTCTCGCAGGCGCAGGCCGTGGACTGGGCGCAGCAGATCGCGCGTGGCCTCTCCGCCGCGCACGGCAAGGGCGTGGTACACCGCGACCTGAAGCCCGAGAACGTGTTCGTCACGAGGGACGGTCACGTGAAGATCCTGGACTTCGGCCTGGCGAAGCGCGTCGACGCGGCGCCCGGCGAGCAGACGAGTGCGCCGACCGGCGGCCACACCGAGCCCGGAACTGTGATGGGCACCATGGGCTACATGTCGCCGGAGCAGGTTCGCGGCCTGCCGGTGGATCCACGCTCCGACATTTTCTCTTTCGGCGCGATCCTCTACGAGCTTCTCTCCGGCAGGAGGGCGTTCAAGCGCGACACGGCGAGCGACACGATCGCGGCGATCCTGAAAGAGGATCCTGTCGAGCTGACGCAGTCGGGGCGCAACGTCTCACCCGCGCTCGACCACATCGTGCGGCACTGCCTGGAGAAGGACCGCGAGAATCGGTTCCAGACGGCGAAGGACGTGGCGTTCGCGCTTTCGGAGGCCTCCGTGCCGTCCACCACCTCCGTCACGAGCGGGTCCTACGTGATCCCGCCGTCGTCGATGCCCCGCCGCGGGAGAACCCTCGCGATCGGCGCGGCCATCGTCGCGGTACTGGCCGTCGCGGCGCTGCTCTGGAACCGCTCGAAGCCCGCCGCCTCTTCCGCGACGGGCGGCGCCAAGCGCATCGCGGTCCTCCCGTTCGAGAACCTGGGATCTCCCGAGGACGACTACTTCGCGGACGGCATGGCGGATCAGATCCGGGGCAAGCTGACCTCCCTGCCGGGCGTGCAGGTGATCTCACGCGGCAGCTCCATCCCGTACAAGAAGACCACCAAGACGCCGAAGCAGATCGCCGAGGAGCTCAACGCGTCGTATCTGCTGACGGCGACCGTGCGCTGGCAGAAGAGCGGAGGCGAAAACCGGGTCCAGGTGAGCCCGGAGCTCGTCGACGTGACCCATCCCGATGCGCCGACGTCGAAGTGGCAGCAGGCGTTCGACGCCGCGATCACCGACGTCTTCAAGGTTCAGTCCGACATCGCGACCCAGGTGGCGCAGGCGCTGGGCGGAGCGCTCGGATCGGGCGAGGAAGCGCGGCTGGCCGAAAAGCCCACCCAGAATCTCGCCGCCTACGACGCGTTCCTCAAGGGCGACGCGACCTCGAAGGGGATGGCCGCGAGCGACCCCGTCACCCTCCGGAAGGCCCTGGGCTACTACGACCAGGCGGTGGCCCTGGACCCGAGCTTCGCGCAGGGATGGGCCCGGGTCGCCATGGCCGGCTCGCTCCTGTACGCGAACGGGCTCCCGGATCCTCGCCTCGCCGAGCGCGCGCGACAGGCGGCCGAGAAGGCCATTGCGCTCGAGCCCGGCCGGCCCGACGGATACCACGCGCTCGGAAATTTCGAGCGGCTGGTCACTCATGACATGACTCGCGCGCGGGAGCAGTACGCGAAGGGCCTGCGTCTCGCGCCGAGCTCCGGCGACATGCTCGGGGCGATGTCGTCGGCCGAGCTGGCGTTGGGACTCGGCGATGCGGCCCTGGAGCACGCGAAGGAGGCCGAGCGCCTGGATCCGCGATCGGTGATTGCGGTGCGGAGGCTGGGGTCCACGCTGCTCGTTCTTCGACGTCACCCGGAGGCGATCTCAGCACTCGATCGGGCCCTCGCCCTTTCGCCCTCGACGATCAACGTCATCGAGTATCGGGCGATGGCGTCTCTGGGTCAGGGAGACCTCGCGGGCGCCCGGGCGGTGCTGCGATCCGCCTCCAAGGACGTCGAGCCGACGGCGCTCGTCGCCTATGTCGCCCAGTACAACGATCTCGTCTGGGTCCTGGACGAGGAGCAGCGCGACCTCCTTCTGAGGCTGACTCCGGACGCGTTCGACGGCGACCGCGGGGCGCTGGAGATGTGTCTGACCCAGCTCTACGCTCTGAAGGGAGACGCCGCCAACACGCGCCTCCACGCGGAGGAAGCGCGCAAGAGTTACGAGGATCAGCTTCGAGACGCTCCGGACGACGACCAGCGGCACCTCCTCCGGGGCCTCGCGCTCGCCTACCTGGGCAGGAAGGAAGAAGCGATCCAGGAGGGAAAGCGCGCTGTCGCGCTCGATCCCATCTCGAAGGACGCCGTCGGCGGCGCCTACGACCAGCAAGTGCTCGCGCGGATCTACATCCTCGTCGGCGAGCCGGAGAAGGCGCTCGACCAGCTCGAGCCGCTTCTGAAGATTCCCTACTTCCTCTCGCCCGGCTGGCTCAAGATCGATCCCAACTTCGATCCGCTGCGCAAGAACCCGCGGTTCCAGAAGCTCGTCGCCGGACCCTGACGGGATCGTCGCGATCCCGAATCGCGGATGGAGGTAGGCTCGGCGGATCATGGAAGCGCAAGCCACCCCTAGTCAGGCTCCTCCCTTCGTTCTCGAACAGAAGTCCGGCGGCGTCGTCCGCCTCATCCTCAATCGCGGCGAGCGCTTCAACCCGCTCTCCTCCGAGATGATCGCGGCGCTCCAGAGATCGCTCGACGCCGTCGGCGCCGATCCGGACGCCCGGGTCGTCGTCCTGGCCGCCGCCGGCAAGGGGTTCTGCGCCGGCCACGACCTCAAGGAGATGCGCGCGCATTCCTCCGACGCGGCCTGGCAGGCCCGGCTGTTCGACGACTGCAGCCGCCTGATGCTCTCGCTGACACGGCTGCCGCAGCCGGTCATCGCCCGCGTGCACGGCATCGCCACGGCCGCGGGGTGTCAGCTCGTCTCGATGTGCGATCTCGCCGTCGCCGCGGACACCGCGACCTTCGCCCTGCCCGGCGTCAACATCGGGGTCTTCTGCACGACCCCCGCGGTCGGCGTGGCGCGCAACGTCGCGCGCAAGCGGGTGATGGAGATGCTGCTGACGGGGAGGCCGATCGACGCGGCCACGGCCCTCGCGTGGGGACTGGTGAATCGGGTCGCGCCCCTCGAGGGGCTGGACCAGGCCGTGCAGGGGTTCGCGGACGACATCCTCGCGAAGAGCCCCGCGGTGATCCGCAACGGCAAGCGCGCCTTCTACGACCAGCTCGACCGGCCGCTCGCGGACGCCTACGACGCCGCCGGAAGGGCCATGACGAAGGGGATCCTCCTCGAGGACGCCGCCGAAGGCATGGACGCATTCCTCCAGAAGCGGCCGGCGTCGTGGCGCGGGCGCTGACTCATCGGGCCGACTGCGAGGCGCCGTTGTAGGATTCGGCCCCTGGTGCCGATCGCATGACCGCAGACGATCTCGTCCTCCGGCTGTCCCAGCACCGCATGCTCGGAGCGCTTCCTCGCGAGGAGCTGGCGTGGCTGGCCGAGCACGGGACGCTTCGGCAGTTTGCGAAGGGCGATTTGCTGTCGAGCAAGGGGGCGCCGGTCGTGAGCATGTTCGTCATGCTCACCGGCCGATTCGCGCTGTTCGCCGACCGGGGCGCGGGTCCGCAGAAAGTCGTGGAATGGCAGGGCGGCGAGGTGGGGGGCCTGCTCCCGTTCTCCCGGCTCGTCAGCGCGCCCGGCGATTCCGTCGCCCTGGAGCCCGCGGAAATCCTCTCGGTCCCCGCCGAACACTTCCGTGAGTTGACGCAGAAGTGCCCCGAGCTGTTGACGATCCTGGTGCACCGGATGCTCGATCGGGCCCGGGACTTCAACGCCAGGGAGCTGCACGACGAAAAGATGGTCTCGCTCGGCCGCCTGTCGGCGGGCCTCGCGCACGAGCTGAACAACCCGTCGGCCGCGATCGAACGGAGCGCCTCGCTCCTCGGGCAGCGCCTCGACGACGTCGAGCAGGCGACGCGCGTGCTCTGCGCCTCCGGCCTGACCGACGCGCAGTTCGACGCGATCGACGCCGTGCGCAACGCGTGCGCGGCCGCGCCCGAGCACGGCGTGCGGTCTCCGATCGAACACGCCGAACGCGAGGAGGCGATCGCCGACTGGCTCGACAGCCGCCATCTCGACGCGGGCGCCGCCGAGGCGCTCTCCGAGACCGCCGTGACGCTCGGCGCGCTCGACCGTCTCGCGGCGGCCGTCGAGGGCCCCGCCCTGAACGCCGCGCTCCGCTGGGCCGCGTCGGGCTGCTCGGTCCGCCGCCTCGCCTCGGAGATCCAGGACTCCGCGACGCGGATCGCGGGGCTCGTCGTGGCGGTCAAGGGCTTCACGCACATGGACCAGGCGACGATCGCGGAGCCGGTCGACCTCGCCCAGAGCCTGTCGAACACCGTCGCGGTGCTGAAGGCGAAGGCGCGCGCGAAGGCCGTCGCCGTGTCGGTCCAGCTCGAGCCGGGTCTTCCGCGGGTGCGCGGCTTCGCCGGCGAGCTCAACCAGATCTGGGGCAACCTGATCGACAACGCGCTCGACGCCGTCCCCGAGGCGGGCCGCGTCGAGATCCTGGCCGGCCGCCAGGATGGCCGCGTCGTCGTCCGCATCGCCGACAACGGGTCCGGCATTCCGGCGGAGATCCGCGACCGGATCTTCGATCCTTTCTTCACGACGAAGCCCGCGGGACTCGGGACCGGCCTGGGACTCGACATCGTCCGGCGCCTCGTCATTCACAACGACGGAGACATCGCGGTGGAATCGAGCCCGGGACGCACGGAGTTCCGCGTGGTCCTGCCGGCCGCCGAGGAGGCGAGGAGCTCGGCGTGAACAAGCCCGTCCTCCTGGTGGTGGACGACGACCCGCAGGTTCTCGCGGCCGTCCGGCGCGACCTGCGCTCCCGCTATCGCGAGCAGTACACGGTCGTCAGCGCGGGCTCCGGCGCGGAGGCGCTCGCGACGGCGAAGGAGCTCAAGAGCCGCGGAGACTCCCTCGCGATGCTGATCAGCGACCAGCGGATGCCGGGGATGCTCGGCGGCGAGGTGCTCGCGCGATCGCGCGAGCTCTACCCGATGGCGCGGCGCGTCCTGCTGACCGCCTACTCCGACATCGAGGCGGCCATCCGCGCCATCAACGAGGCGCACCTCGACCACTACCTCTCGAAGCCGTGGGATCCGCCGGAGGAGCGCCTCTACCCGGTCGTCGACGACCTCCTCGACGCGTGGCAGGCCGAGTCGCTGCCCGAGGCGACGGGCCTCCGGCTCGTCGGCAACCAGTGGGCGACGCGGTCGCACGACATCAAGGACTTTCTCGCGAGCAACCTCGTCCCGTACCGCTGGCTGGACCTCGACCGCGACCCGGAGGCGCGGAAGCTGCTCGACGCCGCGGGAATCGCGACCGACGCGCTGCCGGCCCTCGTCTTCGAGGACGGCGGCGTGCTGACCAATCCGGAGCTCCGCCAGGTCGCCGAGCGCCTCGGGCGGCCCCTCGAGGCGGCCTTCGACGTCTACGACCTCGTTGCCGTCGGCGCGGGTCCGGCGGGACTCGCCGCCGCCGTGTACGGCGCCTCGGAAGGGCTGCGCACGCTCCTCCTCGACCGGCACTCGCCGGGAGGGCAGGCGGGCTCGAGCTCGCGCATCGAGAACTATCTCGGCTTTCCCGCCGGCGTCAGCGGGAGCGATCTGACGCGCCGCGCGCTCGCGCAGGCCCAGCGGCTCGGCTCCGAGTTCCTGGCGCCGCTCGAGGTCAAGGGGGTCACGGTGGACGGCGGCTACAAGCACCTCGCGCTCTCCGACGGGCGCGAGCTGATCACGCGCACGATGCTGGTCGCGACGGGCATGTTCTACCGCGAGCACCCGGCCCCCGGCGTCGCGGAGCACACGGGCGCCGGGGTGTACTACGGCGCCGCGACGACCGAGGCGCCCGCGTTCCGCGGCCGGCGCGTCGTCGTGGTCGGGGGAGGGAACTCGGCCGGCCAGGGCGCCATGCACCTGGCCCGTTTCGCCGAAGACGTGCGGATCGTCGTCCGCCGCGCGGGCCTGCACGACGCGATGTCGACGTACCTGATCGCGCAGATCGAGAAGACGCCGAACATCCGGGTGCAGGCGCGGACCGAGCTCGCGGGGGTCGACGGCGACGGCCGCGTCGAACGCGTGACGCTGCGGTCGGTGGACGACGGGTCCTGCCGCACCGACGAGGCCGACGCGGTCTTCGTCTTCATCGGGACGCGCCCGCGCACCGACTGGCTGCCGGCCGAGGTCCTGCGCGACGCAAAGGGCTTCGTCCTCACGGGACGCGACCTCATGGCCGCCGAGGCGTATCCGCGGGTGTGGAAGCAGCCGCGGGAGCCGCTGACCCTCGAGACGAGCGTGCCGGGCATCTTCGCCGCCGGCGACGTCCGCGCGGGCGCGATGAACCGCGTGGCCTCCGCCGTCGGAGAGGGCTCGATGGTCGTGCGCCTCGCGCACGAGTACCTGGCGCTGACGTGAGCGGGAAGCTGCAGGACCGGGTCGCGATCGTCACCGGCGCCACGTCGGGCATCGGCGAGGCGTCCGCGCTCCTCTTCGCGCGGGAGGGCGCGAGGGTGGCCGTGACTGGCCGTGACGAGGCGCGCGGCCGGAGCGTCGCCGGCGCGATCGCGGCGGCCGGCGGGAAGGCGCTGTTCGTCCGGGCGGACGTGCGCGTGCCCGCCGATTGCGAGCGCATCGTGGCGGAGACGCTGCGCGCGTTCGGCGGCCGTCTCGACGTCCTCTTCCACAACGCGGGCGTCTACCACCCGCACAACGCCGTCGACTGCACCGAGGAGGAGTGGGACGCGACGGTGGACTCGAGCCTCAAGGGAGCATGGCTCATGTCCAAGTACTCGCTCCCGACGATGATCGCGCAGGGGCGCGGCGTGATCATCCACCAGGCGTCCGGGTGGGGCATCCAGGGCGGCGACCTGGCCGTCGCCTACTGCGCGGCCAAGGGAGGCGTCGTCGTGATGACCAAGGCGATGGCGATCGACCACGGGAAGCAGGGCATCCGCGTCAACTGCCTCTGTCCGGGCGACGTCGAGACCCCGATGCTGGCCCTCGACGCCGCGGCCCGGAAGATGAACTTCGCGGACTACATGAAGGGCGCCGCCAACCGTCCGCTCGGAAGGGTCGGCACGACCGACGAGGTCGCGAAGGCGGCGCTGTTCCTGGCCTCCGACGACTCGTCGTTCATGACCGGCGCGGCGCTCGTCGTGGACGGCGGCGGCATCGCGGACTGATGTTCAGCGCGTCGCGGGCAGCGTGAAGGGCCTGGCGGGGAGGCGCGTCGTCGTTACGGGCGGCGCGAGCGGAATCGGCGCGGCGATCGTGGAACGATTCCTGGCGGAGGGCTCGCGGGTCGCGGTCGTCGATCGCGACGCGTCGGCGGGCCGGGCTCTCGCCCAGAAGCACCCGGGCCTTGCGGGCGTGCTGACGGCCGACGTCTCCGACGCGGCCGCGGTGGACGGCGCGTTTCGGGAGCTGGACGGGCTCTTCGGCGGCGGCCTGGACGTGGCGATCAACAACGCCGGGATCAGCATCCGCCACGACTTCCTGGACATCACGCCCGAGGAGTGGCGCAGGGTCGTCGGCGTGGACCTCGACGGCGTGTTCTACGTCGCGCAGCAGTCCGCGAAGCGCATGCTCGCCGGCGGCGGCGGTGTGATCCTCAACATGGGCTCGACCTCCGGCATGAACGGCTACCCGCGTTACGCCGACTACAACGCCGCGAAGGCCGGCGTGATCGAGCTGACGCGCACGATGGCGCTCGAGCTCGCGCCGAAGATCCGCGTGATCGCCGTCTGTCCCGGCTACGTCTGGACGCCGATGCAGGAGGCCGAGTACACGCCGGAGATGAAGGCGGCCGTCGACGCCAAGATTCCGCTGCGCCGCCACGCGACGCCGGCCGAGATCGCCGCGCTCTACGCGTTTCTCGCCTCCGACGAGGCGCCGTACATCACGGGGCACCCCGTCATCATCGACGGGGGTGAGATTGCGGGCGGTCTGGCGAGCCGCTAGAGGCTCCGACCGGACTGCGCGGAGGGAGAGCATCGTGAGTCTCCGATGGGCTTGGGCGAGGATGGCTTGCGCCGCGGCGGCGGTCTTCGTGGCCGCGGACGGATACTGCCAGGAATTCCGGTTGTTTCCCGACTCCGCGGCGACTCGATTCGCCGGGCCCCACGGCGCAGGCACCGACGGACTCGGAGGCCTGGGCGACGAGGGCCTCACCCCGCCGGACCAGCCGGCGACGGAGGCGGCGGGGTTCGGAGGGGCGGCGTCGCTCGATGTGCCGCGATTCGAGCCACCGGACGGGGAACCCTCCGCCGTGAGACGCTGCGTGCTCTTCCAGTGCGTTCGGCTTTCGGACCAGGCGGCTTCGCCACCCCCGTCCAGGCTGTTCACGCGCCCGGTCACCCTCTGGACGTCCGCCGGTCTGCTCGTGGGCATCATCGACGGCATGCAGGGTCCCATCAACGACGGCGTGGGCGCCTTCCACTTCACGAATGAAGGGTTCTTCGGGTACACGACCTATGGAGGCGGATCGGACAAGTCCTCGCACTTCATCATCTCGGCGAATGCCACCGACCTGCTGTACGACGCGTACAGGCTCAACCGGCTGACGCCGGATCAGGCCTTCTGGCTCTCGTTCGCGACGAGCACGATTTCCGGCGTCTTCGTCGAGATCGGCGACGGGCTGACTCCGTATGGGTTTTCGGCTCAGGACCTGACGGCGGACGCGCTCGGCGCACTCTCCGAGGCGCTGATCAAGCGCCACTGCCTCGGCGACACGCTCGGCTTTCGGTACGGCAAGGTCCCCACGACGATCCCGCCCGCCTTCATCGGCGAGCGGCCTCTGGTCGGCATCAATTACACCGAGGAGATCTACACTGCCGATGTCAAGCTCGGAGGGCTCGCGTCGCATCTCCACGCCTCTCCCGGAGTCGCGCGATTCTTTCTGTTCTCGTTCACCTATCTGACGAAGGGGTACGGCTACGTGCCTCCGCTCGAGTCGCGATACCAGCAGGTCGGCGTGGAGCTCGGGCTCAACTTTCCCGAGATCCTGAGGGCCGTTGGCGTCAGCGACGCGACGTGGTGGGGAGACTGCCTGCTGCGCGCGTTCAACTTCTTCCGAATTCCGTTCACCCAGGTCGGCGCGTACTACAACCTCAAGAACCAGAAGTGGTACGGGCCCGGCGCCCCGTACCATTTCTATTGAGGCCGGAGGACTCGAAGGTGCCGGCGCGCGCGCGTTGGATGGCGCCCGGACTTCTCCTCCTCTCGACGGCCCTCTACGTCGGTCTGGCCGGAAGCCCGGCCCTGGTCGACGACGACATCGACGCCGCCCACGCACTGGTGGCCCGCGAGATGCTTCAGCGTCACGACTTCGTCGTGATGTACCAGGACGGAATCCGCTACCTGATCCGGCCGCCGCTGCACTTCTGGCTGGTGGGCGCGAGCTACGCCGCTCTCGGCGAGAGCGCCTTCGCGACGCGGCTTCCCGTCGCGCTGGCGATGGTCGGACTCGTGATGCTGACGTTCTCCTTCGGGCGCCGTTTCTTCGGAGAACGCGCCGGCTTCTACGCGGGGCTCGCCGTCGCCACGAGCTTCGGGATGTTCCTCTTCACGCGTACGGTGATTCCGGAGGCGATCTACGCCCTCGAGTTCACCGCGATCTTTCTCCTGTTCCTGCGATCCTGGACCGGCAGCCTGGATTCGAGAATCGGCCTTCCGGCCGCGGCCGCGATCTGCGCCCTGGCCGTGCTCACGAGAGGCCCGATCGGTTTCCTGTTCCCGGCGGGCGCGATCGCGCTCTTCCTCACCCTGTCCCGCGGATGGCGCCGCTGGCGAGAGCTGCACCTGGTCACGAGCGGCGCCGTCTTTCTCGCCATCGCCGTTCCGTGGCACGTCCTCGCCGAGATCCGATCGCCCGGTTTCCTCTGGGCCTATTTCGTCAACGAGCACGTGAATCGCGCGTTCGGCACGCGCGAGCCGCACGATTACGGCGCGGTGCCGCTCTGGCTCTGGTGGCTCGAGCATCTCGCCTGGCTGTTTCCCTGGAGCCTCTTCGCGCCCCTGCTGTATCGCGAATTCCCGCGGCCCAGGACCTGGGGACCCGCGATGGACGCCCCGTCACAGGCGAGGCTGCTCCTGTTCGCCTGGGCGGGCACCATCCTGGGCTTCTTTACCCTCGAGGGCGGCTCGCGCATGGAGTACTACAGCTTCGGCGCCTGGCCGGCTCTGGCGCTGCTCCTCGGGGTCGCGATCGCGGACGCGGAAGGGAGGGACGCGACTCCGGTGCTCTGGGTGACGCGCGTCCTGGCCGCGCTCGGGGCGCTCTTCGCGGTCGGCGCCGGAGCGTTCCTCTGGATCTCGTCCCGAACGCCCCAGGCCGCGGACATCACGACGCACCTTCACACGCACGACGCCGAGTTCTACCGGAACGCGATGGCCAGGGTCCTGGACTTGACGCCGCAGGCGCTGGCCGATCTGCGAGTCCCTCTTATCGTCTCGGCGGCGTCGCTTGGGGGCGGGTTCGTGCTCGCCTGGCTGCTCCGGAAGCAGGGCGTCCCGTCGCCTCGACGACCGTGCTGGCCCTCGCCATGGTGGGACTGTTCGCCGCCTCGAACCTCGCGTACGTCGCTCTCGAGCCGTCTCTGTCCTCACGCGCTCTCGCGATGGAAATCAACAAGACCCTGGGTCCGGGGGACGCGATCGTGCTGTACGGAGACATCCGCGTCGCTCCGGGCGTCGCCTTCTACTGCCATCGCCGCGTCCTGCTGTACGCCGCCGAAGGCAGCAACCTCACGTTCGGCTCCCATTACCGCGACGCACCGAAGACGTTCCTGTCCGACCCCGAGTTCCTCGCGCTCTGGAGAGAGCCCCGGCGCGTCCTCCTGGTGGTTCCGCCACACAAGGAGGCGGAGGCTCTTGGGAGGCTCCCCAGGGATTCCGCGAGAGTGCTCGCCTCGAGCGGAGGGAAGACCGTCTACGTCAATCGAGCGGCCTGAGCGGCCCGGGCGCCTTGGTCCTCATCCGGAGAGAGAAGCGGCTCGCCCCTCGGCATCGCACCGAGGAGTCCCAGGCCGACGGCGGCCCAGGCGAGCTCTCGAATTCGGCGGATGAGCCCGAGGGCCAGACCCTTCGCGGGGTCGAGTCCGGCGACCAGAAAGATGAGCGTCTTCCCGCCCTCCTGCGTCCCCATCTTCGCCGGCACGAAAAAGAGCAGGGTCTCGATGACGACCGCGAGAGCCTCGATGCCGTACGCCCACGCGGCGGCGACCGGAGCGTGGAGGAAGCGCAGGATGAGGTACGTCTCGAGGGCTCCCATCTGCCAGTAGAGCAGGGAGGCTCCGACGGACATTGCGAAGCGGACGGGCCGTTCCCGCAAGGCACTCGCCGATCGCGGGATCGCCTCGCTCCATGCGGGCGGAATCCGCCGCGCGATCGCGCGAACGACGCTCGAGCGGTCGGCGGCCCCGGCGAACCACCGGTGGGCGGCCGGGGAGAAGCCCAGGAAGAGCAAGGCGCCGAAGAGGGCCGCCAGGATCTCCGCGATCACGACGAGGCCCTCGTGAAGAGCCCCGGCGGGAAGGAACCCGAGGGCGATCGGGACTCCGGACAGCACGAACAGGATCTGCGCGCAGAACTGCGTCATCGCCGCGAGCGTCACGGAGGAAACGGCGTCCTCGGCCGGGACTCGGCGGCTCAAGAGCGAGACGCGCATCAGCTCTCCGCCGACGACCGCGACCGGGCTGACGGCATTGATGGCTTCGCAGGAGACCAGCATGCGCCACAGAACCGTCAGGGGGACGCCGTGCCCGGGCGGCAGCATGAGCCGCCACGAGATGGTCAGGAGCAAGTAGGGGATGGCCTGCAGGACGAAGAGGAGTGCGAACCCCCAACCGAGGTCGGCCAGATTCCGGCCGACGCGCTCGGGCCCGATTCGGACGATGAGCCAGGCGAGCATGAGGAGACCAAGCACGAAGCTCGCCTTCTCGAGACGCCTCACCGAAGACCCCCGACCGGCACGGTGGAATGGAGCACGACGTGGTCACATTCCGCGGCAGGGGGAAGCATGTCCTCGGACGCGATCCTGGACCCCAACATCGGTTACCTCGTTCCACTGCGGATCGGGGGAACCCCCGACTGTGATCGTCGAACAGAATACTTTTTCGAAAATGAAATTGGGCTAAAAGCCGAGCATGGAAACATCCTCCGTCGACGGCCCTCCGCCTGAACGAACCGTCGCGTAGGCCAGGAAGATGACGACGAGGGGATCGATCGGGTGGCGATAGCGCATCTCGGCATGGGTCAGGTAGTAGATGGCGGGGTAAACGATGCACGGTATGAGCAGAGCGATCGCCCCATCGCGGCGATCGCGAATCGCCCGGCGGAGGCCGGCAAGAGCCCCCAGGGAGACGAGGGTATAGAAGAGGACGTTCGGCAGGCCCTGCTCGTCGAGCGTCAGGGGCGGCGGAAGATTCCAGAGGCAGGTCCAGGTGTCCAGGATTCTCCTCAGCGTCAAACCGGCGAAGCGGAGGGGTTGGCGCAGGATGACCTCCCTCGCCTCGTCCTGCTTCTGCGCCATGTACGCCGGCTCCCCGAGCCTCTTGAGCTTCTCCAGCTCCGCGGAGTTCTCTCCCGGAATCAGGCTCCAGTTGGCCGGACTGCGGGTGTCGGAGCTGTTCCCGACCAGGACCTCCAGACCGGCGCCGCCCCGAAACGCGACGAACCGTCCGTAGACGCGGCTGCAACGCCAGATCCAGGGTCCCACGATCACCAGGAAGATCAGGGAAGCAGCGACCGCCGCCGTCGTCGGGTGCTCCCCGCGCCGACGGTGTCGGAGCCACACCCAGCCGCCCAGGAAAGGCAACGTCGAGAGGACGGCCGGATTCGTGAGCGCCGCGATTCCCCACAGCGCGCCGTAGCCCAGCCAGGCGCCGAGGCTCGTCGCGCGCTCGAGGCGCAGAGTCGCGAGGACGACCAGACTGAAGACCAGCGTCGTCAGGGACGTGTCCCACACGTTCGCATTCGGCAGGGCCACAGAGTACGGAAAGAACGCCCAGATCCAACCCGCCCGGACCGCCGTGCGGAGGCCGAAGACACGGCGGGCGATGAGGAAGACTGGGAGACACGTCAGCGCGGAGAACAGGCCATTGAGCGCCAACAGGGCCACCGCGGACGCCGTCGAGTAGATCCCGAGGAGTCGAAAGACGCCGGCAACCAGGCAGGCGTACGCGGGCGGCACGAGCGCCGTGGGTCCCGTCGGCTCGGGATAGGGGGACGCGAATCCGTCGCCGGAGGCGAGGGATCGCGCGACCCGCGCCGTTTCCCAACCGAAGGTCCAATGGTCCCGCGCGGGATCCAGCCGATCGCGGTAGACGAATCCCATTACGACCAGACGAAGGACGAGGGCCACGAAGACCATCGCCCACGGTCGGGTGAGCCATGGGGCGAGGCTCGTCCTCAGGCGCGTCGGGAAGTCTTTCACGGCTCGGTTGGCGAGGATCATATGCAGGATGCCGTCGGACCCGGGTGCCGCGTGGCCTCCGTCGAGCGGTCTTCGCGCACGCGGAAACCCGCCGGGCGCAGGACGCCCTGCGGGGCCCGGACCGCCTTGCGGGCTCATCGGCGCGATGTCCAAGAGTTGCGTTTCCTGAACCCTCATACGAAACGAGGAGGGAGAAACATTTCCGGTGTCGGGCGGTTTCTTTCGGGCTCGCCGCACACCTATCGGGTTGCTAAATCCGGGTGGGCCGTCTCCCCGCTAATATCGCGCGCGCGTCCGACTCGACGCGAAAGGAGTCCTCGATGAATCGCCGGAAGCTCGTCCAGCACTTCGGAGTTCCCCTGCTGCTCTGCGGCGCCCTTCTCGCGGCGGGCCGCGCCGGGGCGGCCGACAAGGCCGGCTACACGGTAGCCCTGCTGCCCCTCCCGGGAGCCACCGCGGCCGGCGTGACGATGGACTACATCGCGTTCGACCCGTCCACGCACTTCGTCTGGGCGCCCGCAGGCAACACGGGAAACGTCGCCGTCATCGACACGGCCACCGGGTCCGTGAAGCCGATCGCGGGATTCCCGACCGCGGAGATGGGGTCCGGCGATCGGAAGCGGGTCGTCGGGCCGAGCTCGGTGACCGTCGGCGACGGAGTCGTCTACGTCGGCAACCGGGCCGACTCGAGGGTCTGCGCCTTCGACCCGAAGTCGTTCGCCAAGGGCGCCTGCCACACGCTCGATTCCATGCCGGACGGCCTCGCCTACGTCGCCAGCCAGAAGGAGGTCTGGGTGACGACGCCGCGCGACAAGTCCATCCGGATCCTCGACGCGAAGACGCTCGACGAGAAAGCGAAGCTCGCGTTCGAGGGCAACCCCGAGGGTTTCGCGGTCGACGCGAAGCGGAGGCGGTTCTACACGAACCTCGAGGACAAGGACCTCACGCTGGCGATCGATCTCGCCGCGCGAAAGATCGTCGCGACCTGGAAGCCCGCGTGCGGGGAGGAGGGCCCGCACGGACTGCGCGTGGATTCCGACGCCGGCCAGCTCTTCGTGGCGTGCAGCGCGCGGATCGAGGTCCTCGACGCGGCCCACGACGGAGAGGTGCTGTCGTCGGTCGACACCGGCGACGGCGTGGACGACATCGACTACGCGCCGGCGACGCATCGCGTCTACGTCGGCGCGGCCCGGGCGGCTCAGCTCACCGTGGCGAGAGTGGACTCGCGCGGCAAGCTGGAGGTCGAGGCCCGGGTCCCCACGCACGCCGGCGCGCGCAACCCGGCCGTCACCGACAGGGGCGTCGTCTACCTCGCGCACTCGAGCTTCGGAGGCCTCTCCGACATGGTCGTCGTGACGCCCCAGAAGTAGCCCGCGGGCGTCGGATGTAGCATTCGGCCCCTGATGTCGCTCCCATGACTGCGGCCGATGCGACGGTTCGACGCGCCCGCGCGGACGGCCTGACCCCCTGAGTCGCACGGGGGCGGCGGGAAGATTCGAGAGCGCATGAAGGAGCTCATTCGGCGTCGACCGCGCCTGGCGCTCGGGCTCGCGGTGGCCCTCGTCCTGGTCTCTCTCGTGGGGTTGATCCTCGTGATTGCACGGGGGCTGCCGCCGAGGACCGTCGTCATGACCACCGGCCCGGACGGAAGCGCCTACCGGGCGCTCGGCGAGAAGTATCGGGAGGCCCTCGCTCGCGACGGAGTCCGCCTGGAGCTCCGGCCGTCGCGGGGCAACGTCGAGAACCTGGCTCGACTCGACGACGCCTCCTCCGGCGTCTCCGTCGGCTTCGCCGCGGGAGGCCTGACCGACGCGACGGCGTCGCCCGCGATCGAATCCCTCGGGACGATCTCGTACGACCCGATCTGGATCTTCTGCCGCGGTGTCCCCGAGGACGCTCAGTTCTGGGACCTTCGCGGCCGGCGCATCTCGCTCGACCCCGACGCCGGCATCCTGCCCGAGCTGCTTCGCGCCAGCGGGCTCGAGAACGAGGTCGCGGTCGTCCCGCGCGCGCCGGCCGCCGGGGGAGAGGCGCTCCTGCGGGGCGAGGTCGACTGCGCGTGCATGCTGACGGTCGCCGACGACCCCACCGTGAAGAAGCTCCTCGCCGACGAGCGCGTGAGCCTCATGAGCTTCCGGCGGGCGGACGCGTTCGTCTCCCTCTACCCGTACCTCTCGAAGGTCGCGATCCCTCGCGGCGTCGGGAGCCTCCCGAAGGACCTCCCGCCGGAGGACGTCACGCTGGTCGCGCCGATGGCCAGTCTCCTGGTGCGCCGCGACCTTCATCCTGCCGTGCAGTTCCTGCTGCTTCAGGCGGCGGAGGAGATTCATTCGGGTCCCGGCGCGCTCCGCCGCCCCGGCCAGTTTCCGGCGGCCGAGCCGGACGACGTCCCCCTGTCGAAGGAGGCTCGCGACTTCTACAAGTCCGGAGGGAGCTTCTTTCAAAGGCACCTGCCGTTCTGGCTCTCCGTGCTCGCCACGCGCCTCGTCCTCGTGCTGGTGCCTCTCCTGGGCCTGCTCTATCCACTCCTTCGGATCCTTCCCGCGGCGATCCAATACGTCATCGAGCGACGCGTGAATGCCCTCTACGCCGAGTTGCGCCGGATCGAGTCTCGGATCGGCGGCGAGCCGGCCCGCGAGGTCACGCGGGATCTCGCGCGCCTGGAGGAGAGGATCCTGCGGGCCCGCGTCCCGACGCGGGATCTCTACGACCTGCGACGCGACGCGGGTCTCGTCGGCGCCCGTCTGGGCGCCGCGACGACGGCCGCGGCGCCTGGCGACTCGTAGACGGCTCGGCCAAGAGCGGCGGGGCGCAGGGCGTTCCCTTTCCCTGCGCCCCGCGAGAATCTAGGAGAGGATTCCTCCGAGTCGGTCGAAGTGTTCGCCCCACGCCGTCTTGAGAGCCTTCGCAGCGGACGGATCCGGCAGCTTCTCGTGCTGGACCGCTACCGCGCTCTTCGCCGTTCCCTTCGACGTGAAGCCAAAGAGCGCGAGCGTGCCGTCCTCCCAGGTCATACGCAGGCTCTTGGGGGGCCTGGCCGTGCGAACGGTGATCCGTACCGGCAGCCAGCGTCGGCGCGTCCTCGCGTTCACGAACGCGTCGAACAGCTTCTCCACCGGAACGGGAAAGGTGCGGCTCCGGCTGATCTGGTAGGTGCCGCTCCGCTGCTGACCCTTGGCCCGGAGGCCGCGGATGCGCTCGTATCCGACGGTCACCATCTGGGTCCACCAGCCGGGAGTGCCGAGGGAGGAAACGTACTTCGCGATCTCGCGATGCGGCAGTTCGGCGGCGCGCGCCGCGTCGAGCGTCTCGATCCACTGCGCCCACGTCCGGCCGGTCTTCCGGCCGACCACGTCGTCGCTCATTCCGGCGAGCTCGGCGAGGTCCGGTTGGCGGGACTTCTTTTTCAGGAGTTGGTGCCGGGCGGCGGTGTACGCCTCGCCGGTTTTCTGCATGCGGGAGCGGACGAGCCGCTTGAGATCCTTCTGCTTCGGCATAACGAGCTCCTTCGTCAACCCGCGGGCGATGCTCCCCAGCCGCCTCGCGCGCGGCGACGACGGTTCGTCATACCGATCCGGGAGTATGCCCCCCTTTGCCTCGGCGAGGGCCCACGCTGGGGGTAGGCCATCGAGGTTGGGCGGGGATCAGCCGCCGGGGGAAATCTAGCGCGATCGCGGTGCGGACGCAATCGGGGAGTTTGCCGTCGCGCTCGTGAAGTTGAGTTTCTTCAGGAGCGCGACGAAGCGCGGCTCCGAGCGGAGCGGATCGAACGCGTGGTCGTACTTGAGCCAGCCCAGCCACTGCGAATCGGCGGCGTAGGCCTGTTCCAGATGATCCATCGCCCGCGCGCGGTCGCCCACTCCCAGCGACACGAGCGCCTGGTTGAACGCGGTGACGACGCCGCGCAGGGACTTCTTCTTCAGCTCCTCGGCCTCCGCGGCCGCGCGAGCCCGGTCGCCGTACGCCCCGTAGGCGTAGGCGAGCCATGCGGAAACGAACGCCGGCGACTCCATGGCCTTGGCCTTCTGGAGCTCCGGGATCGCGTCTTTGACCTTCCCCGCCTGGATGTCGAGCCACCCGTCCTCGAAGGGTGCGAAGAAGTAGGTCGGATCGAGATCCGCGGCCCTCCTGGTCAGTGCCCTGGCCGCTTCCCAATCTCTCTTGAAGCCGAACGCGATCGAGGCGTCGAGAGGGATCTGGGGTGAGAGCGGGTCGAGCTCGGCCGCACGCTTGCCCTCGGCGATCGCCTCCGCGAACCTTCCCTGGAACCCGAGCGCCAACCCGAACTGATCGTGGGCGAACGCATAATTTGGATTGAGCGCGAAGGCCCGGCGGTATTCGGCCTCGCAGCCCGCCCAGTCGTATTCGTAGAACAGCTTGAACGTCGCGAGCGAGGCATGCGCCTCGGCGGAGCCGTCATCCAGCGCGATGGCCGTCTCGGCGGCGGACTTGGCCCTGGGCCTCGCCTCCGAGCCGGTCAGCACGCCCTCGTTGTACCCGGCCCAGAGGTACGCGTCGGACAGTCCCGAGAACGCCGGCGCATAGCTCGGATCCCTGCGAGTCGCCTCTTCGAAGAGGGCGATCGCTTTGCTCAAGTTCTCGTCGCTCGGGCGGTTGAAGAAGTAGCGGCCCTTCAAATACGCATCGTGCGCCTCCGGATTGACGCTGGGCGCGTGCGTGAGACGCGACTCCTCGGCAGGCGTCAGCCGGACGTGGATCTCCCGGGCGATGGCCGACGCAAGCTCGTCCTGAAGCGCCAGCACGTCGCGCGAGCTCCGCTCGAAGCTCTTCGCCCAGAGGTGCCGGTCCGACCGTGCGTCGATCAGCTGCGCAGTGATCCGCACCTTGTCGCCGGAGCGGAGGACCGAGCCCTCGACGATCGCGTCGACGTTGAGCCTGCGAGCGATCTCGGGAGTCGGCGGGCGCTGCTTGCCCTTGAACTGCATCGCCGAGCCGCGGGAGATCACGCGGAGCCGGCTGATGTTGGCGAGGTCGGACGTCAGCTCGTCGGTCATCCCCTCGGCGAAGTAGTCCTGGCTCGGATCGCCCGAGTAATTGTCGAGCGGAAGCACCGCGATCGACTGTATGGCGCCGGGCTGGACCGGGGGCTGCGGCGGGCGCGGAGAGGATCCGGATCGTCGGGCGAGGGAGAGGGCGGCGAACGCGGCGAGCGCGGCGACGACGACCGCGGCGGCGGCGGCGGTCAGCGGCTCTCGACGCGCGCGGGGACTTCACCGGCGGGGGAGCCGTGGCGGCCGGGCGCAAGGGCGCGGACGCCTCCGCCTGGAGCTCGCGCAGCTCGTTGAACACGTCGCGCGAGGTCTGGAAGCGGTCCCGCGGCTCCTTCTCGAGGCAGCGGCGGAGGACCCTCGCGAGTTGGGGCGGCAGGTCCGCGCGCCGCTCCGCGATGGACGGCGGCGTGTCGCGCAGGATCGAGGAGATCATGTCCACCGCGCTCGCGCCCTGGAACGGCCGCTTGCCGGTCACCATCTGGTAGAGCAGGACGCCGAGGGAGAAGACGTCCGACCGCGCGTCGACCCGGGCTCCGCGCGCCTGCTCCGGAGACATGTACGCGACCGTGCCGAAGACCTGGCCCTCGCTGGTCAGCTCCACGCGGCTCTCCGTCGGCGTGCTCGTGACGTTGGGGTTTGAGTCCGCGCTCTCGAGCTTGGCGAGCCCGAAGTCCAGCACCTTGACGCGTCCCTCGCGCCGTGACCATGACGTTGCCGGGCTTGAGGTCGCGGTGCACGATGCCGCGCTCGTGCGCCGCCGAGAGCGCCTCGGCGAGCGGAACGGCGATCTCGAAGAATCGCGCAACCGGGAGGCCGCCCGGCGCGAGGAGCGTGTCGAGCGTGTCGCCCTCCACCAGCTCCATGGCCAGGAAGCGGCTGCCGCCCGCCTCCTCGACGGCGTAGATCGTCACGATGTTGGGATGATTCAGCGAAGCGAGCGAGCGGGCCTCTCGCTCGAAGCGGGCCAGGCGTTCCGCGTCCTGCGCCAACGCCTCGGGGAGCACCTTGATTGCGACGTCCCGTCCGAGCTTGGGATCCCTCGCACGATAGACCTCGCCCATTCCACCCGCGCCCAGCGGCGAGAGGATCTCGTAGGCGCCGAGTCGCGTCCCGGCAGTGAGCGGCATGCGTTGGGGCCGATTCTAGCCCCCGCGCGCATCGGGCCTATGCCGGAGTCGTCTCCTTCGACGTGATCCCGTACTTGAAGTTGTCGGCGTCGAACGGATCGAGCCGCCCCTCGGCGGTCTCGCCCTGCGGGTACATGAAGTAATTGATCGGCGCGCCCTTCGAGCCGGGCAGCGCGACGTCGTGGGCGTAGTTGTACGCCATCCAGTTCATCTCCCACGCGCCGAACAGCCGCTTCCGCGCCCTCTGGACCGGCTCGGCGTCCAGCGGCAGGTTGCCGGGCGGCTCCTCGAGCACGACCTTGCGCACGTCGGCGGGATCGACGGGCACCCAGCCGTAGTCGGCGAGGTAGACCTCGGCGCGGCAGTGCTGCGCCGTGCGTGACGTCCTGCGTCGATGGGCCGAGGCTCTTGTAGCCGAGCTCGGACTTGCGCGACCCGAAGGCCGTAGACGTCGCGCGCCGGCAGCCCCGCGGCCCGCGCGAGCCCGACGTAGAGGGCGTTCAGATCCGCGCACTTGCCGCCCAGGTCGCCGGAGGTCGAGCATGAAGCGGATGTCGCCGACGCCGCACCCGCGCGTCTTCGGGTTGCGGAAGGTGTTGTCGACGACCCACTCGTAGATGTTGCGCGCCTTCTCGACGTCGGTCGTCGCACCGACGATGCACTTGTCGGCCTGCTCCTTGACGACGCCGTCGGTGGGGACCACCTTCGACGGCTGCAGGAAGTAGTCGAGCTCGGCACGGTCGGCCGCCTTGACGAATTGCCTCGGCTTCGCGAGGTCGACCGCATAGTTCTTCGTCTGGACCTTGCAGGTCAGCGTCAGGACCGGCCGCACGCCCTCGGGGAATTTCGCCGAGACGAACGCCAGCGAATCCTTCTCGTTCTTCACGAGCTCGGCCGTGCCGCCCTCCGCCTTGAACTCGTTGGCGAGCGTCTTCTGGAACGGCGTCTCGCGGAGAATCGCCGCCGGGAGCCACACGGAGGTCGTGCCAACCGGCTTCAGGACCTCGACCCGCGTGGTCGCCTCGAAGGTGCGCCAGCCGGACGTGGGCTGATCGAGCGCGAACAGGCGAGCCGTCTTCGGGAGCGCGAACGTCGCCGAGACGGCGCCCGCGGTCTTCAGGAAGCTTCGTCGATCCATGAGGTCCTCCCACGTCAAAAATCCATCGACGCAAATCCCTGCGCCTTCGCCGTCTCCTAGGCTATGACCGATCCCACTCGCGGCGCAACGGGCGGAGGGCTCCGACGCGGCCGGCGGCCTTGTAAAGTCTCCATGGAGTTTCCGAGCGCAACGCCACAAGGCAGTGAATCGCGCCGGATCAGCGGAGGGAGGGGGTCGCGGCCTCCGCGACGCGCCGGCGGCACTCCTCCAGGAACCACAGCCCCGGGCGGGGCAAGTCGGTCTCGAGGATCGAGTAGTCGAAGTCGGCGCCCGGGCTCCCCATCGCGCGGAGGGCGGCGCGCGCCTTCAGCGCGACGGAATCGAGATCGGTCCGTTTGGTCTTGAGGTTGATGCCGATCCAGTAGTTGCGCCTGTCACGCACGCGCTCGAGGCTCTCGATCGCGCTCCAGGGGATGATGACCCCGCGCAGGTGGAGGGCCGAGGGCGTCAGCCTCGCGATGACCTGCCGGTTGCGCAGCAGCAGGATCCCGCCCGGGATCGCCACCAGCCCGACGAGGACGCAGATCGTGTGGAACGTCGGTCCGGCCTTTCCGAACGGCAGGAAACCGATCGCGACGAAGACGACGCCGGCGGCGAGGACGAGGGCCCCGTACAGGGGGGACAGGCGCAGCGTGACGTCGTCCGTGTCGCCCACCGCGGGTGGAGGCGCGGCCGCCTCGGCCGCCGTCCGTGGGTCCGGCGCCGCAGCCGCCGTCGGCGACCCGGCGCGCCGCTTCCAGGCCTCGTACTCCTCTGGGCTCTGAAAGCTCACGGGCCTCCTTCCGGGGTCTCGGATTGGATCACGATGGCTTGGGCGGGGATTTTACGCCCGCGCCGCTCGACGGCACGCGAGACCCCGGGGAGTCCCTCTAGCGGAGGCTCTGCGCGATCGTGATCTTGAACCCGTCGGGGTCGGTCACCGAAAAGTCGCGCATGCCCCAGGGCTGATCCTGCGGCTCGTGGTCGAGCCGGCCGCCCTTCGCCTTGATGCGCCTGGCGATGTCGTCGACGCTCCTGCGGGTGGTGCAGAAGATCCGGAAGCCTTCGCCCTTCTTCCGGTCGCGCCCCTTCTTCCAGTCGTCCTGACCGATCATGAACGAGACGTCGCCGGCTCGGAGAGAGACGCCGACGACCTTCCCGTCGTCCTTCCAGGTCTCCTCGACGGCGAACCCGACGACGTCCCGGTACCACGACAGGCTCCGGTCGAGGTCGTTCACCGTCAGGCTCGGGGACGCCGAGCTCATCTTGAGTCCTTCGGCGGCGGCGCGAGTCTTCGTCGCTGCCTTCTTCGCTCTCGGGGCGCTCTTTTTCGCTCGAGCCGTCTTCGGGGGTTTCTTTGCCGCCATGTTCCGTTCCTCCAGGCGGAGGAGCCTATGGCCGGGTCCCAGACGAGTCAACGCCGCCCGGGCGTTCCCCGACGAGCCGCGAGCCCGTTCCGTATACTGACGACGCGATGCTCCTCGCCCTGGCGGCTCTCTGGCTGACCGCGGCTCCCGGCCGCGTTCCGGCGCCAGGCCGGTGGCAGACGAGCGGTCCCGCGTACCCGCTGGTCGAGGCGATCGCGTTCGTTCCCGGCGATGAGACGGTCGTCTACGCGGCCGCGCGGAATCCCGTCGCGGGAACCAGCGGACTCTTTCGCAGCGAGGACGGCGGGCTCACGTGGATCCTGCTCGCGCAGGCTCCTTCGCAGGAGAGCGTGCGTCAGTTGGCGATCGACCCGACGGGCTCGCAGCGCATGCTGGCGCTCACGGCGACGGCGGCACACGACGTGGTGTACAGGAGCGACGACGGCGGGTTCCAGTGGCGCCAGACGAAAATCTTCCGGGCGCAGGGGAACGAGACGTTCTTCTTCGATCCCGTCGCGGCGGACACGGCCTATCTCCTCGCCGGGGGATTGACGCGAAGTGAGAACGGCGGCGCCTGGGAGGACGTCGGCTCGGCCCGGAGCGCCTGGGTCACCCCCGAAGGCACCCTCTACTGGGTGGAGTCGGTCTATCACCCGCCTCCCATTCCGTACCCGTTTCCGGAGCCTGGGTCCCACGACGACGAAATCTTCGTGAGCGGCACGCAGGGTCTCACGTCCCGTTTCGTGGCCTCGACGGTCTGCCTCGACTTCGAGTCGGTGGCCTACGCACCCAGCGATGCGCCCGTCGTCTACGCGACGGCGCCGGGATGCGAGGCCCTCCTGGTGAGCTTCGACCGCGGAGCGCACTGGACGGCCGTCGCGTCGAGCGACCTCGCGGCAATCCTCGAGCCGGCTCCCGGTGGGCAGGCGCTTCAGGTCGCCCGGATCGCCGTGGATCCCCGCGACGCCGCGACGATTTTCCTGACCGTGGTCTCTTCCGACGGCGCGGGCGGCCATCTCCTGCGAAGCGACGACGGCGGCGCGGGGTGGAAGACGGTGCCGGTTCCCGAGCCGCCGACCGGTCCGCTCGCGATCGGCCCATCGAGCCGCCTTCTCTACCTCGGGACCTCGCAGGGAGTGTTTCGTCTCTCCCTCGACCGGACGCAGATCCTGCCGCCGCGCTGAGCAGGCCCTCCTAGCGCGCTCCGGCCGCTCCGAGCCGTGGAGCGGCCGGGCTCGCGAGCTCGAGTCGCCACGGCGGACTTCCCATCGCGAGCGGCCCCTGCGATCCGATGAACGCCGGGGCGTCGCCCTCGAGCACCCAGACGTGCGTGTCGGGAGGCTGCTTGCCGAGGATCGGGGCGAGCACTCCCGCGAGGCCGCCGAGCTCGATGTGGACGACGAACCGGTTCGCCTTTCGCTGCGCGATCCCCACGGTGAACGCGTCCTCGCCGGCGGGTGTGATCGCGAGACGGACCAGCCGCGGCTTGGGCGTCGCCGCCACCATCGACACCGTCGAGAGCGGGGCGTGCGTGTCGAGGTTCTTGATGAGGGTCAGGACCATCCCGTTGGCGAGGTCCGCGGGGAGGTCCATCCGCTCGGTGAGCGTCCTGTTCTTTCCGTCGTCGACGTAGGAGACGGTCACCTCGCCCGACCGGCCGTCGATCGCCACCTCCATCGGCGCCTCGAACGCGGGCCCCTTCTGGATCAGGAGGGAAAAGACTAGGCCGACAGGGCCTCGGGCTCGTCGGCGGAGCTCGCTTCGGCGCCCGCGCAGGTCGCATGGAGGTTGATCATCTCGACGAAGAGCATGAGCCGATCGAGGAACGACTCGACCTGCTCGGGCCCGTCGCTCGCGCGGCACGTGAACGAGATCATTCCCTTCGCGGGCTCGAGGCGGTAGCGCTGAAAGATGTCGGAGTCCTTGACGACTTCGTTGTAGGACGCGAGCCAGCGGTCGTCGACCGTGCCGGTCAGGCTGACGACGTGCCGCTGAAAGAGAGGCCCGAGGACCTCTTCCCTCATGGCGGCGCGATCGACCGTGACGTTGTACATGCTGTGATTTGCCCGAAGATTCGGGCTCCTCTCTGGAGTCAGGAGGAGCAAAGCGGGAGCCAAGCCATCTAAGATGTTTTCGATCAAAGGCTTAGGTCTTCCCGGAAGTCCTCGCAGTGACGCAAAACGTCGCCCCGTTCGCCGCGGACTGTCACTCCGGCGCCGCCGGACACGGGGGGCGCGCTTGGGACCCCGGCTCCGAACGTAACGACCGGGGCGCCGGCGGCGTTGCTCTTCGCGCCGAGGAAAAACGATTGAACGGCTCGAGCGATTCTCGAACACTGTAGCGGATGGCGACGAACGCGTTCGGATCCGGCCTCGATTCCCCTCCGGCGCGCTTCGCCTATTTCTCGGACCTCCTGGGGCGGCGGGTCGTGGACGCGAAGGGCGTCTTCATCGGGCGGCTCTGGGACGTCTCGATCCGGCTCCCCGAGCCCTATCCGCTCGTCCGCCAGCTCTGGATTCGTCCGCGCGGCCCGACAGAGCTGATCCTGATGGCTCAGGGCGAGCAGGTGGAGTCCTGGAGCGCCGATCCCATCCGTCTGTCCGCGCGGCTCTCGGAGTTGCGCCCCAGCCGCCGCAAGGACGAGACGGAGATCCTGCTCAAGGAGACGCTGCTCGACAAGCAGGTCGTGGACGTGTCGGGCGCGAAGGTCGAGCGCGTCAACGATCTGCATTTCCTGGTCGTGCGGGAGAAGGAGCTCGTGCTGGCGCACATCGACGTCGGCCTCCGCTCGCTCGTGCGCCGCCTCGGCTGGCAGCCGGCCGTCGACCGCGTCGTCCGCTCCGTGCGGCCGCAGTCGCGCTACTTCGCGGAAGAGGGCCTGATCGCCTGGAAGTACGTGCTGCCGACGCTCGCGGACCCCGCCGGGCTGCGTCTCGCGCTCTCGCAGAAGTCGATCGGCCAGCTGCACCCCGCCGATCTCGCCGAGATCCTGGAGGACCTGCCCGCCGACTCGCGGCGAAGCGTCTTCGAGTCCCTCGAGCTGCGTGACGCCGCGCGCGTCCTCCCCGAGGTCGATCCCCTCGTCCAGCAGGACCTCCTGACGCACGAGACCGATCCCGAGCGCTCCGCCGATCTGCTCGAGACGATGCCGCCCGACGCCGCCGCCGACGTGCTCGCGGAGCTGTCCGAGGACGACGCGCAGGCGCTGATCGGGCGGATGCAGCCCGCGGAGGCGCGCGCCGTGACGGACCTCATGGACCACGACGAGGACACGGCCGGCGGCCTCATGACGACGGACCTGGTCACGTTCACGCCCGAGATGACCGTCGCGGACGTGTTCGTCCGGCTGCGCGAGATCGCGCCCGAGGTCGAGTTCCTCTACCAGTTCTACGTCGTCGACGCCCACCACCGCCTGCTCGGCATCATCAACATGCGCCGGCTCTTTCTCGGCAAGGAGACCGACCGCCTGGAGGACGTGATGGCGCCGTGGACGATCCGCGTCCACCCCGGGGACTCGGCTTCGCACGTGGCCGCCGTGATCGAGAAGTACAACCAGGCCGCCGTGCCGGTGGTCGACGCGGAAGACGTGCTGGTCGGGATGATCACCGTGGATGACGTCCTGACCGAGGTCCTGCCGCTGGCATGGAAGAAAAAGCTGCGCGTCTGACCGGGACCGTCTCGACGCGACGCGCCTCCCGCTGGAGGCAGCTCGCGCTGCTGCTGGCGGTGATCGGCCCCGGCTTCATCACGGCCAACGTCGACAACGACGCCGGCGGCATCTTCACCTACTCGCTGGCCGGCGCGCAGTTCGGCTACTCGCTGCTCTGGACGATGATCCCGATCACGATCGCGCTGATCGTCGTGCAGGAAATGGCGGCGCGGATGGGCGCCGTCACCGGCAAGGGGCTGAGCGACCTCATCCGCGAGGAGTTCGGCTTCCGGCTCACCTTCTGCCTGATGCTCGCGCTCGTCGTCACGAACTTCGGCAACGTCGTCGCCGAGTTTGCCGGCGTCGCGAGCAGCCTGGAGCTGTTCGGCTGCTCGAAGTACATCGTCGTGCCGGTGGCGGCGGTCGTGGTCTGGCTGCTCGTCGTGCGCGGCACGTACGACAGCAGTCGAGAAGATCTTCCTCGCGGCGTCGCGCGTTCTACGTCGTGCTACATCGTCGCCGGCTTCTGGCGCACCCGGACTGGAAGGCGGCGGCGTTCGCGACGATGCCGTGACCCGTCGCGCGATCGTCCTTCGAACTACGGCTACCTGTTCATGGTGATCGGCCTCGTCGGGACGACGATCGCGCCGTGGATGCAGTTCTACCTGCAGGCGTCGATCGTCGAGAAGGGCATCACGCGCGGCCAGTACCGGGCGTCGCGGTGGGACGTGATCCTCGGCTGCATCTTCACCGACGTCGTCGCGTGGTTCATCATCGTCGCGTGCGCGGCGACGCTCTTCGCGCACGGCCATCACGACATCACGGACGCGGCCGACGCGGCGCAGGCGCTGCGGCCGCTGGCCGGCCAGTACGCGTACCTGCTCTTCGCGGCCGGCCTGTTCAACGCGTCGCTGTTCGCCGCGTCGATCCTGCCGATCTCGACGGTCTACGCCGTCTGCGAGGGCCTTCGGCTTCGAGTCCGGCCTCGACAAGAAGTTTCACGAGGCGCCGGTCTTCTACTGGCTCTACACCGCGCTGATCGTGCTCGGCGCGGCCGTCGTGCTGCTGTGCCGCGGCTTCCCGCTCATCCACGTCATGGTCGCTCTCGCAGGTCGCCAACGGCATCGTGCTGCCGTTCGTGCTCATCTTCATGCTGCTGCTCGACCAACGACCGCGAGCTGATGGGCGATCATGTCAACTCGCGCGGCTTCAACACCGTCGCCTGGATCACGACGGTCGTGATGATCGTCCTGACGCTGCTCCTCGTCGCGAACGGCTTCGGGCTGAAGATCGGGGCGTAGTCCTCCCGCGAGCTACCACTTGATGATGATTCGGCCATCGGCGATCTTGTCTCCTCCCGGCCAGTTGTGGAAGATCTGCCAGTACTTCAGGTCCTTGCACTTCCTCGAGGGATCGGTCCGGCACGGATACCAGCCGCTCAGCGGCGCCGCCATGACGGCTCCGGACTGGCACGTCAGGTTCGAGCAGGTCGCGGCATATCGCCCGTTCGCCTGCTTGTACATGTTCTGGAACGGCTTCTCGTCGAACTCGATCAACAGCTGGATCCCGTTGGTCCCCCCCGTGTTGCCCGTCCAGGTCACCGTCTCGGATGAGTCGATCGAGACGCAGTCCGGATTGCAGAGCGCGATGTCGGGTCCCACGGTGACGGTCTTGTTCGATCCGCCACCCATTCCGAATGGGATGCACGTCGGCGTCGGAGGAGGCAGAGTCGGGGTCGGACTGCCGACGACGACGACGGTCTCCACCGGCGGAGGAGTCGGCTCTCCATCGCCGCCGTGGTGCGGGCCGCGGCCGCGAAGGAGCAGGATGAATACGAATGCCAGGACGACGACCAGGAGTAGCCAGAGCCACCGGGGCCCATTGTCCTTCGCCATGATGCCCTCCATCGCCAGCCGGCCGCGGAGCGCGGCGCAGCGTCAAACCCGCTTCGTCTTCACCACTTGATGATGATCTTGCCGTCGGTCGAGGTGCCGTCGTACGTCTGATGGTAGGTGTACTCCAGGAGCAGGTTTTGGTTCTTCTCGAAGAGAGGCTTGAGGTTGGCATTGGGTGGGCCGGTGTAGATCACTCCACCGCTCGAGTACAGTTTCAGGTCGACGCCGTTCGGGCCCGGAAACGGCGGTTCGCCACCGGCCTCCTTGGGAAAATCGCTCGCTAGGAATTTGATCGAGAGCTTGTGCCCGGCAGGCGAAGTCTTCCAGTGCACCTGGTCCCCCGCGGATATGGACACCGGGATCGTATCCGGCGTGACAGTGCTCGATGAGTTCACAGTGGCCCCGTAGTCGCTGCCCAGACCCGCGAAAGGTCGCCGGTGTTCGCACCGACCAAGCGCGACCACCGCGATCAGGGCTAGGGCTCCCGCTGCAAATCGTTTGACGCGAGGGTTCATGGCGTCCTCCTTCACGAGCCGGCCGCGGGACGCGGCGCGGCAATGATCGAGCGGAAGTCGGCGTCGTCGCGCAGCGACGCGAACTCGGGCTGCCGGGCGATCGTCGACCGGCAATATCCGCCCGCGACGGCCCGCCGCAAGAAGTCCAGCGCGTCGTTCCTGCGGCCGTCGAGCGCCGCGACGACGGCGGCGTCGGACAGAATGTTCGCGTCGGCGGAATCGATCGCGAGGGCTTCTCGCATCGGGGCGCGGGCCTCTTCGACGCGGCCGAGCCGCGCGAGCGACGCGGCGGTCGCCAGAGAGCGGCCGCCTCCTTCGGGTTGACGCGCAGGGCATCGCGCGCGAGGGCGACCGCGCGCTCATAGGCCTCGCGCGAGCGCGCCGGCTGTAGCGCTCCCCGGTAGGCATCACCGAGGTTGGCCCAGATCTGATAGTCGTTCGGCGAGTCGCGCGCGGCGCGCTCGAGCGACGCGACGGCCTCGGCGTAGCGGCCCGTCCAGAGCTGGGTCATGCCGAGATTCGAGGCCAGGTAGGGGTCCTTGGGGGAGAGCGCGGCCGCCTTGCCCAGACTCTCGAGCGCCGCCGCGGAGTCGCAGGCGTTCATCAGGACGCCTCCGAGGTTGCTGAGCGCGCGCGGACTGTGGGCCACAGCTGAAGTGTCTTGCGAAACTGCTGGGCGGCCTTGTCCCACTGACCCGAGTCGGCGTAGAAGGCGCCGAGAGAGTTCGCGGTCGCGAACGTCGGCTGGAGCGCCACGGCCTTGAGCAGCGCGGCCTCGGCCGCGGGGCGGTTCCCCAGCCGGCTCTGCGCCTGTCCGAGCCCCAGCAGCGCCTCCACGGTGCCCGGGTTCGCCGAAAGCGTCTGGTTGAAGATCGCCGCGGCCTGCTCCGGATGGCCGGTCGCGAGAAGCGTGTAGCCCTCCGTGATGTCGACCTCCGGGAGCGAGGGGTCGAGCGTCCGCGCGGCCTTGCTCGAGGCGATCGCGCGATCCGCCCACGTCGCGTCGTGGTTGAAGTCGAACATCAGCAGGCTCGCCCGCCCGAGCGCGGCCTTCACGAGCGCCGAGCCCGGCTTTTCATCCGCGAGCTTCTGCAGGATCCCGACCGCCCGCTCCACGCCCTCGCGGCGGTCGTAGCGCTGCATCAGACCAATCGCCTCGAGGTAGCGCTCCTGCTCGGACGCCGTGTCGAGCCCCGAAGGCGTCGGCGTCCGACGCGCCGACGGCCGGAGGTTCAGGTCGTGGACGACGCCCGCGGCCAGGCGATCCTGCAGCGGGAAGAGCTCCGAGCCGTCGATCGCGTTGGCGCCGAGCTGCTTGCCGTTCTGGTCGACCAGCCAGTAGGTGATCCGGTACTGGTCGTTCTCCCGCTGGAGCGAGCCGGAGAGCACGGTGTCGGCGCCGAGCCGGCGCGCGACGCTGGCGATACTCGCGTTGGACGAGTTGGCCTCGATCGCGGCGCGGGGCGTGACCACCTGCAGGCCCGGGACGTTGGCGAGGCGCGCACTGACCGTGTCGACCATCGCGAGCCCCATGAGGTCGCCCTGGGCGCTGCCCGTGAGGTTCCGGAAGGGCAGGACGGCGAGCTGCCGGATGCCGGACGGCGTCGGCGCCGGTCCGGCGCGGCGCAGGACGAAGAAGATCCCCAGCGCGAGCGCCGCGGCCGCGACGAGCGCCGCCGCGAGCTTGCGCCCGGCGGGGCTCGCGACGCGCGGCGCCGGGCCCGCTCCCGACGTCGACATCTCCGCGAGCGCGGACTCGATCTCGAGCCTCGCGTCTCCGGCGTCGCGGAGCCGGCGGCCCGCGTCCTTCTCGAGGCACTTGCGCAGAAGCTCGCGCACCCGCTCCGGAACGCGCGGCGGGAGGACCGACCAGTCGGGGTCGTGGTGGAGGATCGCGGCCATGGCGTCGGGCACGGTCTCGCCCGTGAAGGCGCGCTTGCCGGACAGCATCTCGTAGAGCAGGCAGCCGAACGCCCAGATATCCGTGCGGCGGTCGGTCTCCTTGCCGCGCGCCTGCTCCGGGCTCATGAACTCGGGCGTGCCGACGATGTCGCCCGGACGGGAGTCGCCCAGGACGAGCGTGGGCGTTCGCGACGTATCGCCCGCGCTAGGGCCGCTCCATCGCCTTGGCCAGGCCGAAGTCGAGGACCTTGACGCGATTCTCGGGTGTGACCTTGACGTTCGCCGGTTTCAGGTCCCGATGGATGACCCCCTTGTCGTGAGCGACCTCGAGCGCCTCGGCGACCTGAAGCGCGATCCGCAGCGCGTCGGGAACCGGCATCCGTCCGTGGTTCAGGCGCTCGGCGAGGGTGTCGCCCTCCACGAGCTCCATCACGATGTACCGGCTGGCGCCGTCCTCCTCCGCGCCGTAGATCGCGGCGATCGCGGCGTGGTTGACGGCGGCGAGCATCCGGGCCTCCCGCTCGAACCGCGCGACGCGTCCGGAGTCCCGGGCGAACTCCTCCGGAAGCACCTTGATCGCGACCTCGCGCCCCAGCTTCAGGTCGCGCGCGCGGTAGACGTCGCCCATGCCCCCGGAGCCCAGCAGCTCCAGGATCTCGTACGTACCGAGTCGGGTATTTGCCGGGAGGCTCATTGACGGGAGACGGTCCCGAGGCCGCTTTCCCTCTCCCTTCGGTTGGCCCGCTAAGCGGGCCGCTCAGAGTTTGAGTTCACCGCGGATTCTAGTCCCGCCCTGCGCCTACAATGGGGCTATGCGGATCCCGCGTGTCGTCCGGGTGGCGGCCGCTGCAGTTTTTGCCCTCGCCCTGGGAGCCCTTCCGGCGCGGCTCCGGGCCGCGGACGCGCCGGGTCTGGCCGCGACGCTCGAGCGGTTCGACCACCTCCAGGTTGGCGACGCGGCCGCCGTGGCGGACCGGACGCTCACGGCGGGACACTTCCAGTGCACGCTCAAGGCGGGGCGGGCGGCGCCGGTCCGAGCCGGCGACGAAGTCATCGGCCTGTTCTTCGAGGGAGACGGGACCATGGAGTACGTCTCGGCGGACCCGGTCGAAGCGCCGGTCGTCGCGTTCAACACCCGGAAGGCCTCGAGCCTCACGGCGGAGAAGAGCGACAAGGGCATGCGCCTGCGGAGCTCCTTCAAGCGTCTGCTGTGGCTGGCGAGCGGCGAGGCGCCGGGAGCCGGGACCGGCGCGGCCGCGGCGTCGCTCGCGGACGCGTTCCGGAGTCAGCGCGAGAAGTTCGGCCGCGTGCACTCGGCGCCGCCGTCCTACGCGTTCGCCCTGCAGCGGCTCAACGGCGCGGCGACGCCGCTCGTCTGGGCCGAGATGGACGGCGGCCGGGAGGACCTCGTGTATCGCCTCGAGGGCTCCGAGAACCCCTCCGAGGGGATCTCGGTGCTGCACACGAGCCAGTCGCAGGAGTCCGAGTTCCGCAAGTACCTCTGGCCCGTGACGCTCGCGCGCAGCCCGGTCGGGCGCGACCGGCGGGATCCTCCGGCGCCGCGGTTCCTCGTGACGGACGTGGACCTCGAGCTGACGGCCTCGGCCGGCAACGACGTCAGGCTCTCCGTGCAGGAGACGATCGTGCCGATGGGCGGGCCGCGGAGCGTGCTGGGGTTCGATCTCGACAGCGTGGCCTACGCCGAGTCGGGCGCGTCCGTCGCCGCACGCACGGAGCGGGTGCGGAAGGTCACCGACGAGCGGGGCCGCGCGCTGGAGTACGACCACCGCAACAACGAGCTTCTCGTGCGGCTGCCCGAGCCGGCGCCGCCGGAGAAGCCCGTCAAGCTTCGCTTCGAGATCGACGGCGACTTCCTGGTGCGTCCGGGCGGCGACAACTACTGGCAGCTCGGGATCTGGCCCTGGTTTCCGCAGCCCCGCCTGTGCGAGCAGTACTACACGTTCCACGCGGTCATCCGCGTCAAGAAGCCGTTCGTGCCGTTCGCGCCGGGCGTCACGGTCCGCCGCGACTCCCAGGGCGACGAGAACGTCCTCGAGACGAGGGTCGACCACCCGATTCAGGCCGCGGTCGTCCTGGCGGGCAAGTACGACGTCCACGAGGAGGCCCGCAACGGCGTGACGATCCGCGTCGCGACCTATGCGATCAGCAACCCGAGGGGCGTCAAGCAGCTCACCGACCTCGCCGAGCTGGTGATCGGGTACTACGAGCAGTTCCTCGGGCCGTTCCCGTTCTCCGAATACAACATCCTCGAGATCAACGACTATGGGTTCGGCCAGGCGCCGCCCGGGATCATGTTCATCACGAGCGAGGCCTTCAATCCGCTCCTCGGCGACATGAACCAGATCTTCTCGCAGGGCATCAACGAGCGCTTCGCCCACGAGGTCGCGCACCAGTACTGGGGGCACGTCGTCAAGGCTCCGAGCGCCGAGGAGCAGTGGCTCGAGGAGTCGTTCGCGGAGTACTGCGCGGCGTTGTTCCTGAAGACCCACCGCACGGAGGCGATCTACGCGTCGCTCTACAAGCATTGGAAGCGGCGCGCCGACTACGCCAACGAGTACGCCCCGATTCCGCTGGCGAACCGCGTCTGGGACCCGGTCACGGGATTCGACATCCGCACAGGCCTGCTTTACGACAAGGGTCCGATCCTCCTCGCCGCGCTCCACAAGGAGCTCGGCGACGAGACGTTCCTGACGTTCCTGAAGTCCTACCAGAAGTCGTTCGCGTGGAAGTTCGGCACGACCAAACACGTCGCCGGGCTGCTCCAGTACCTGACGAAGAAGGACTACGGCCCCTTCTTCGAGAAGTACTACTGGGGCACCGCGATGCCGTAAGCGCTTGCCCGCCATGCGCGGGTGTGCCTGTAACCCCGCCTCCGCGCGCAGTCGTCTGTGTTGAGTGGAGGTGACTCATGACTCGAAAAGGAAACGTCGGATGGGTGGCCGCGAGCGTCGCTCTCGCGGGAGTCTTGATGCTCCCGTCCTCGGCAGAGGCCGGGAGGATCAAGAAGCGCGCCGAGAACCAGCAGGACCGGATCGCGCAGGGTGTCAAGAGCGGGCAGCTGACCGCGCGGGAGACGGGCCGGATCGAACGCAAGGAGTCGGCGCTGAACCACGAGGTCAAGGACATGAAGCAGGTGAACGGCGGCACCCTGACCAACAAGGACAAGGCGATCGTCAACCATCAGCAGAACGAGCTCTCGCGCGGCATCTACGGCCAGAAACACGACGGGCAGACGCAGAACACCGCCCCGGCGACCGAGGTCGGCCAGCGCAAGGAGAATCAGCAGGATCGGATCGGGCAGGGAATCCAGAGCGGCGAGCTCACCGCACGAGAGGCGGGCCGCCTCGAGGGCAAGGAGACCGCGCTCAATCAGCAGACCCGCGACATGCGGAAGCTCGACGGCGGCAAGCTGACCCCGGGCGACAAGAAGCTCGTCAACCAGCAGCAGGACCAGCTCTCGAAGCGGATCTACGACCAGAAGCACGACGGACAAGGATCCTGAGCGGGCCGCTTCGCGGCCCAACCGACGGGAGAGGGGAAGTTTCTGGTGCGGGCATTTGAATTCCGCGATCATCAACGAGACCATCGCGGGCCCGTGTCGAAGGTCAGCGTCACCGGGAGCGTCCCCTGGGGGTCGACCGTGCCGGACGCCGGCTCGCCGACGGCGAAGCCCGCGGCGCCCGAGCCCCAACAACGGAGAAGTGCCGAGGCCCCGAATCGTCGGGGACGAACACGGAGAGACCGCGTTCGAGAGCCAGCAGAGCGAAGAGGGGATTAGGCCGTGGGCGATGCGCTGCTATCTAGGGAGAGAGTCCGGTCGCGACTTCCCCTCTCCGTTCGGTTGGGCTGCGAAGCGGCCCGCTAGGAGTCCGAGTCTGGTGCGAGAGGAGGGATTTGAACCCTCAAGGGAGTTACCCCACGGGATCCTAAGTCCCGCGCGTCTGCCAGTTCCGCCACTCTCGCGGGGAACCCAATCGTAGGCGCAGGCCGGCCGTCTTTTCAATCGGAGTCGGCGGTGTAGAGTGAGAGGGCCGTGGGACTGGGCCTTCGATTCGTGCTGACGGGAGCCAAGCGGGTCGTGGACTCGCGGGCCATGTACGCCCAGGTCGTAGTGACCGACGACTGCAACCTGACCTGTTCCTACTGCGACGAGTACGCGCCGGGCGCCCCCAAGATCCCGATAGCGGAGCTCAAGCGCCGGGTCGACAAGCTCGACGCCCTGGGCGTCCAGGTCTTCGACTTCCTGGGCGGGGAGCCGCTCATGCATCCCGACATCGCCGAGCTCATCCGCCACGTGAAGAGCAAGCGCGGCGGGACCAACCTGGCCACGATCATCACGAACGCGTTCCTGCTGAGCGAGAAGGGCATCCACGATCTGAACGACGCGGGCCTCGACTTCATGCAGGTCTCCGTGGACGCGGTCGCGCCCGTGCCCGGGACCTACAAGACACTCAAGTCGGTGATGCCGCGGCTGCGGCTCCTCGCGAAGGAGGCGAAGTTCAAGGTCGAGATCCAGACGGTCTTGAACGACGACACCTACGCGCAGTACGACGAGTTCCGCGCGCAGCTCGCGGACCTGCCCTTCGCGTTCGGCGTGTCGATCATGCACGGGAAGGGCGGCCAGATCGCGATCCGGGGGCAGAAGTTCATCGACCTGCTGGCGAAGTACGGCATCTTCGAGGGCGTCAACTTCTATCCGGATCACCTGAAGGAGATGCTCGCCGGCGACTTCTCGCGTCCCTGGAAGTGCCTCGCGGGCTTCAAATTCCTCTACGTCAACGCCAAGGGCAACGTGCAGTGGTGCGCGCAACAGCGCGAGTACGCCTTCCCGCTCGAGCAGATGACGCCGCGTGAGCTTCGCGCGCAACGACCGCCACAAGCCCTGCGAGAGCGGATGCTCCCTCGGCTGCGTGCGCATGGTCTCGCATACGCTGGGGGAGCCGCTCAAGACCATGGGCGCGAGCCTGAGCCTGGCGCTCAAGATGCAGCGCTGAGAGCCCGCCCCGCCCGGCCACGACGTTGCCCCTCCTCGCCGCGCTCTTCCTGGTCCTCGCTCCCGCCGCCGTTCCGGAGCCGCACCGCTCCGTGCTCGTTCTCCTGCGCGCGCAGGCGGATCTCTCGGGCGCCGCGGGCATCGCCGATCGGGCCGAGCGCCGGCGGTTCGTCTACGAGGCCCTGCGGGCGCAGGCGGAGACGACGCAGGCTTCGCTGCGGGCCGAGCTCGCGCGGCGAGGCATGCCATACCGACCGCACTTCCTGGTCAACCTGCTGGAGGTCGAGGCCGGCGACGCCGACGTCGCGTGGCTCTCGGGCCGGCCCGACGTCGCGCGCGTGTCCGCGAACCGGCCCTCCGCGCTTCGCCGCGTTCCCGCCGGGGGCGAGCCGCGCGGGGAGCCGCGAGCGGATGGCGACGTCGAACCGAACCTCGCGCTCATCGGCGCGCCCGCGCTCTGGGACCGCGGCATCACCGGAGAAGGGATCGTCGTCGGAGTGGCCGACACGGGTTTCGAGTGGCGGCACCCGGCGCTGCAGGACCGCTACCGCGGGTGGGACGGAGCCTCGGCCACGCACGACTACAACTGGCACGATGCGGTCCACGACAACAAGGGCCCCAATTCGTGCGGAAAGGACTCCCCCGAGCCGTGCGACGATCAGGGCCACGGCACGAGCACGTCGGGGCTCGCCGTCGGCCAGGACGCGACCGGCACGATCGGCGTCGCGCCGGGCGCCCGTCTCGTCGGGTGCCGCAACATGGACGACGGCATCGGCACCCCCGCCCGCTACGTCGAGTGCTTCGAGTGGTTCCTGGCGCCGACGGATTCGCAGGGCGAGAACCCTCGCCCGGACCTCGGGCCGGACGTCGTCAACAACTCGTGGGGCTGTCCTACGGAGGAGGGCTGCGCGGACCCGGACATGTTCAACGCGACGATCGACGCGATGCGCGCCGCGGGCATCGCGATGGCGTTCGCCGCGGGCAACACCTTCGCGCAGTGCTACACGATCTCGCGAGCCCCCTCGGTCTCTCCCGGCGCCTTCGCGATCGGCGCGACCAACCTCGACGACACGATCGCCGTCTTCTCCGGCGTCGGTCCGGTTTCCAGCGACGGCTCGTACCGCATCAAGCCCGACCTGACCGCGCCGGGGGTGAGCCTGCGCACCTCCGCGATCGGCGGAAAGTACACGGCGAATTTCTCGGGCACGTCCGGCTCGTCGCCGGAGGTCGCGGGCGCCATCGCGCTGCTCTGGTCGGCGATCCCGGGCCTGCGCGGGGACGTGAGCGCGACCGAGTCGCTGCTCGAGCGATCGGCGGTGCCCCTGAAGAGCGAGCTCGACTGTTTCCCGTACCTGGGCTCACTCGTCCCCAACCCGGTCTTCGGCTGGGGGCGCCTCGACATCGCGAACGCGTATGCCAGCGCCACCGCCCGCGCCGCGCCGGAGGTCGTCCCCGCGGGCGCCCGCGCGACGCGCGTCGTGGCGCGCGACTGACCTGCGGCGCGATAGACTCTCCGCCCTTATGACGATTCTGGCCACCAAGGAGGAGTCCGCCACGCGGACGACCCTGGAGATCGAGGTTCCCGCCGACGAGGTCGAGAGGGCCTTCGGCGCCGTCACCCGCAACTACGCCCGCCAGGCCGCGCTTCCGGGGTTCCGCAAGGGACACGCCCCGGTGGGCGTCGTGCAGAAGCGCTTCGGCGACAAGATCCGCGAGGACGTGCTCGAGGCGCTCCTGCCGGACGCGCTCACCTCGGCGATCCAGGAGCGCTCGCTCCCGGTCATCGGGCGGCCGCAGATCGAAGATCTGAAGTGGGACCCGCCGGGACCGATCCGGTTCCTGGCCCGCCTCGAGCTCAAGCCGCGCGTCGACCCCGGCGAGTACAGGGGCATCCCGGTTCCGGATCAGCCGGTCGAGCCCTCGGAGGAGGAGATCGACGGCGTCATCGACCGGATCCGCGAGGCGCACGCGGAGTTCCATCCGATCGAGGGCCGCCCGGCGGCCAAGGGCGACTTCGCGGTGGCCGACATCGCCGGCTCCTTCGTCGAGATCCTCGCGCCGGGCCAGACGCCGCGAACGTTCCGGGACGAGAAGCTGACCCTCGAGGTCGGCCACCCGGACTCGATGCCCGAGATCAACGACGCGCTGCGCGGCTCCGCCGTGGGCGAGACGCGGAGCTTCCGCAAGAGCTTTCCGGACGACTTCCCCAACGAGGAGTTCCGGGGCAAGACGATCGACTACCAGGTCACTCTCGCGGCCCTCAAGGAGAAGCGCCTGCCGGCGGTGGACGATTCGTTCGCGGCGGCGGTCACGGAAGGGGACACCGTGCCGGTCCTGCGCGAGAAGGTGCGGACCCGGCTGCGGCACGAGAAGGAAGGCGAGCGGCGGAGACAGTTCCGGCGGTCGATCCTGGACACCCTGCTCTCGCGCGGCGACATCCCCGTGCCGGAGGTCCTGGCCGAATCCGAGACGACCTCGGCGCTGCGCGACTACGCGCGCTACCTGGCCGCGAACGGCATCGATCCCCAGAACGAGGACTGGACGAAGCTGTCGGAGGAGGCGCGCCCCGGCGCCGAGAAGCGCGTCCGCGAGTACCTGCTGCTCGACGCGGTTGCCGAGAAGGAAGGCCTCTCGGTCAGCGACACGGAGCTCGAGGCGGAGTTCAAACGCGCGGCGGCGCAGCGAGGGGTCGAGCCGGCGGTCCTCCGGGAGCAGATGGCGAAGGCGGGCGGGATCGACACCCTCCGCGACGAGATGCGCCTGGCGAAGGCCGTCGACCTCTTGATTGACGGCGCCAAGGTGCTACCCTCGGGAATGCCGAAGGAAGTGAAATGAGTTTCAGGGGTCTCGGTTCGGAAGACGACGACGACCACGAAGGGGGCGGCATGGTCCTGGTTCCGATGGTGATCGAGCAGACGAGTCGAGGCGAGCGGGCCTACGACATCTATTCGCGGCTTCTCAAGGACAACATCATCTTCCTGGGTCAGCCGGTCGACGACACGATCGCCAACCTCATCATCGCGCAGATGTTGTTCCTCGAGTCCGAGAACTCGGAAAAGGACATCGCCTTCTACATCAACTCCCCGGGCGGGGTCATCTCCTCGGGCATGGCGATCTACGACACCATGCAGTACGTCAAGAACGACGTGTCGACCATCTGCGTCGGCCAGGCCGCCTCGATGGCGGCGGTCCTGATGGCGGCCGGGGCGGCCGGGAAGCGCTACGCGCTGCCGAACTCGCGGTTCCTGATCCACCAGCCCCTCGGCTACGGGCTCCAGGGACAGGCCGCCGACATCGAGATTCACGCGAAGGACCTGCTCAAGATGCGCGAGCGGATCAACCAGCTCCTCTCCGAGCACACGGGCCAGCCGATCGAGAAAATCGCCAAGGACACCGACCGCGACTACATCCTCGAGGCGGAGGACGCCAAGAAATACGGTCTGGTCGACGCGATCTACCACCGGCGCGACGAGTCCACGCTGAAGGCCGCCGGTTAGGAACGGATGATGGGTCCTGAATCCCGCTTCCGTTTTCTGACGTAATCCAACCGATTGAAAGCTCCGGGTCGGCCCTGCTCTCGACGGCCTTCCAACGTCGCCCGCTTTCGGAATACGCTGACCCGGCGGACGTTACCTCGGTGGGAGGGTGTGCTAAATTGAAGGCGCTCGGCGAATTGGTTGACTGGGGGGGACGCGCAATCCTAGAATTCTCGCATCCCTCCGGAGGCTGAATGTCGAAGAAAACCGGGAACGGCGATGTCTTGCGCTGCTCCTTCTGCAATAAGAGCCAGCGCGACGTCAAGAAGCTCATCGCGGGCCCGACGGTCTACATCTGCGACGAGTGCGTCGACATCTGCCTCGACATCATCGCCGAGGACCGCGTCCTCGAGACGCAGGCCCCCGAGACCAAGCTCCCGAAGCCAAAGGAGATCAAGGAGTTTCTCGACGGCTACGTCATCGGCCAGGACCAGGCCAAGAAGAAGCTGGCCGTGGCCGTCTACAACCACTACAAGCGCATCGACTATCTCGAGAAGAACCGCAAGCTCGACGTCGAGCTCCAGAAGTCCAACATCCTTCTGATCGGCCCGACCGGGACGGGCAAGACCCTCCTGGCCCAGACCCTCGCCAAGCTGCTCTCGGTGCCCTTCACGATCGTCGACGCGACCACGCTGACCGAGGCCGGTTACGTCGGTGAGGACGTCGAGAACATCATCCTGAAGCTCTATCAGGCGGCGGGCAACGACAAGGAGAAGACCGAGCGCGGCATCGTCTACATCGACGAGGTCGACAAGATCGCCCGCAAGGGCGAGAACCCGTCGATCACCCGCGATGTCTCGGGCGAGGGCGTCCAGCAGGCGCTCCTCAAGATCCTGGAGGGCACGGTCGCCAACGTCCCGCCGCAGGGCGGGCGCAAGCACCCCCACCAGGAGTTCATCCAGATCGACACGACGAACATCCTCTTCCTCTGCGGCGGCGCCTTCGTGGGCCTCGAGGAAATCATCAACCGCCGCATGACCGAGAAGACGATGGGCTTCGGCGCGCGCATCGCGACGAAGAAGGAGAAGCGCCAGAGCGCGTTGCTCGAGAAGGTCCATCCCGAGGACCTCATCAAGTACGGCATGATCCCCGAGTTCGTCGGACGGCTGCCGGTCGTCGCGACGCTCTCCGAGCTGGATCAGGCGGCGCTCGTCGAGATTCTCCGGGAGCCCAAGAACTCGCTGGTCAAGCAGTACCAGACGATGCTGGAATTCGAGAACGTCCAGCTGCGTTTCACCGACGACGCCATCGAGGCCATCGCGGAAGAGGCCCTCGCGCGCAACGTCGGTGCGCGGGGTCTCAAGATCATCATCGAAGACCTGATGCTCGACGTGATGTATCAGATCCCGTCGGACGACGACATCGAGGAGTGCGTCATCACCCGCGACGTCGTCAAGCACCACACCAACCCGATCACCATCCTACGCAAGGCGGGGTAAAGGGCTCACACGGAGCCCGCGCCCCGCATCGCGACGAGCGGGGGAGCCAAAGGACGTCACCCTTATGAAAGCCGCCGATCAGACCAACCCGGGGCTGGAGAGCCTGCCGCTCGTTCCGCTGCGGGACATGGTCGTCTTCCCTCACATGATGCAGCCGTTCGTCGTGGGGCGCGAATCCTCGATCCGCGCCCTCGAGGCGGCCCTCGCGACGCCGACCAAGCGACTCTTCCTGGCGGCGCAGAAGGACCCGCAGCTCGACGAGCCCAAGCCCGAGGACATCTACGACGTCGGCGTGGTCGCCACGGTCGCGCAGTCGCTGAAGCTCCCCAACGGCCACATCAAGGTGATGGTCGAGGGCGTGCGCCGGGGCCGGATCCTCGCGTTCGAGCGCCGGGGCGAGTTCCTGGCGGTGCGCGTCGAGCCGCTCGCGGTCAAGCCCGCGGACGCCGAGGGCCTCAAGGACTACATGGCGAAGGTGCTGGCGCTCTTCGAGCAGTACGCCAAGCTCTCGCATCACCTCGCCTTCGAGGGCCTCGCGGCGTCGCTCAAGATCGACGACCCGGAGCGCTTCGCCGACACGCTGTCGGCCCACCTCGCCGTGACGACGGCGGAGAAGCAGCTCCTGCTCGAGGCCGAGTCTCCCTACGAGCGTCTCCAGAAGCTCCAGGACCTGCTGGAGGTCGAGATCGACAAGGTCAACATCGACCGCCGGATCAACAACAAGGTCAAGAAGCAGATGGAGAAGGCCCAGAAGGAGTACTACCTCAACGAGAAGATCAAGGCCATCCATCAGGAGCTGGGACGCAAGGACGATCGCACCGACGAGGTCGAGGAGCTCAAGAAGAAGATCGAGACCTGCGGCATGCCGAAGGAGGTCCGCGAGAAGGCGGACCAGGAGCTGCGGCGGCTGGAGGCGATGCCCCCCGTCTCGGCCGAGGCGACGGTCTCGCGCAACTACATCGAGTGGCTCGTGGGCGTGCCCTGGAAGAAGGCCTCGCGCGAGAGCAAGGACCTGACGCGGGCCGAGAAGATCCTGAACGACGACCACTTCGGGCTCGAGAAGGTCAAGGAACGGATCCTCGAGTTCCTGGCGGTGCGCCAGCTCGTCCAGAAGACGAAGGGCTCGATCATCTGCTTCGTGGGACCGCCCGGCGTGGGGAAGACCTCGCTCGCGCGCTCGATCGCCCGCTCGCTCAACCGGCAGTTCGTCAGGCTCTCCCTGGGCGGCGTCCGGGACGAGGCGGAGATCCGGGGCCACCGGCGCACTTACATCGGCGCCTTCCCCGGCCAGATCATCCAGATGATGAAGAAGGGCGGCACCGTCAACCCGGTCTTCCTGCTCGACGAAGTCGACAAGATGTCGTCGGACTTCCGGGGCGACCCGGCCTCGGCCCTCCTCGAGGTCCTCGACCCGGAGCAGAACCACACGTTCGTGGACCACTACCTCGACGTCGAGTACGACCTCTCGAAGGTGATGTTCATCGCCACGGCCAACATCGCCGACCCGATCCCGCCCGCGTTGAAGGACCGGATGGAGCTGATCCCGCTCTCCGGCTACACGCCCAACGAGAAGGTCGCGATCGCGCGCCAGTTCCTCGTGCCCAAGCAGCGCGAGGCGAACGGCCTCAAGGCCGAGCAGATCGAGCTCGCCGACGACACGGTGCTCGCGATCATCACGGGCTATACCCGCGAGGCGGGCGTCCGGAACCTGGAGCGCGAGATCGGCGGCGTCTGCCGCAAGGTCGCCCGCAAGATCGTCCAGAAGAAGGCCGAGACGCCGGTGCGGATCACTCCCGACAACCTGAGGGACTTCCTGGGCAAGACGCGCTTCCGCAACCGCCGCAAGGGCGAGACCTCCGAGGTCGGCATCGCGACGGGCCTCGCCTGGACCGAGGCCGGCGGCGAGATCCTCATGACCGAGACGAGCCTGCTCAAGGGCAAGGGCAACCTGACCCTGACCGGATCGCTCGGGGACGTCATGCAGGAGTCGGCGCGCGCCGCGGTCTCCTACGTGCGCAGCCGCGCCGAGATGTACGACGCCGATCCCAACTTCCACGAGAAGTTCGACATCCACATTCACGTTCCCGAGGGCGCCATACCGAAGGACGGGCCCTCCGCCGGAATCACGATGGCCGTGTCGCTCTTCTCGGCCGTGACCAAGATCCCGGTGCTCAAGGACGTGGCGATGACCGGGGAGATCACCCTGCGCGGCAAGGTGCTGCCGGTGGGCGGCATCAAGGACAAGATCCTGGCGGCCTACCGCGCCGGGATCCGGACGATCATCCTCTCGACCGAGAACGACAAGGATCTCGACGATCTGCCCGAGGAGATCCGCAGCGAGATGGAATTCCACCTCGTCAACACGATGGACGAAGTGATCAAGATCGCCCTGGAGGGCCCCCGCCCTGCCACCACGGCCATCGAGTCTGAACCCAAGCCCGCCGAGGGGGGAATCGTCGCCAACTGAGAGCCGCCTGACACCCGCCCCCGGGTTTTGTCATAATCCCGGTCTTCCGGCCTGAACCCTTCCCGGCGACATCCGCCGACGCATCACACAGTAGAGGACAACAACATGGCGAAACGAAAAGGAACAAACGACTCCGACGTCGAGACGCTGGAGGCTCCCCCCGAGGGGATGCCCGACACGACCGGAGAGGAGGCCGCGATCGAGCATGGCGACACGCTCGACATCCGCGCGCTCCATGAGATCAAGATCCCGCAGCTCCTGAAGATCGCGAAGGACCTGGAGGTCGAGAACGCGACCGGGATGCGCAAGCAGGACCTCATCTTCAAGATCCTGCAGGCGCAGACGGAGAAGAAGGGCCTGATCTTCTCCGAGGGCGTGCTCGAGTGCCTGCCCGACGGCTTCGGCTTCCTGCGGGCCCCCGAGTACAACTACCTGCCGGGTCCCGACGACATCTACGTCTCGCCCTCCCAGATCCGCAAGTTCGATCTGCGCACCGGCGATACGGTCTCGGGGCAGATCCGTCCGCCCAAGGAGGGCGAGCGGTACTTCGCGCTGATCAAGGTCGAGGCCGTCAACTTCGAGCACCCCGACGTCGCACGCGAGAAGATCTTCTTCGACAACCTCACGCCGCTGTATCCCCAGGACCGCATCCGCCTCGAGACGCCGAACATGACCTCGCGCGTGCTCGACCTGGTGTCCCCCGTCGGCAAGGGGCAGCGCGGCCTGATCGTCGCGGCGCCGCGCACGGGCAAGACCATGGTGCTGCAGTCGCTCGCGAACTCGATCTCGACGAACCACCCCGAGGTCACGCTCATCGTGCTCCTGATCGACGAGCGTCCCGAGGAGGTCACCGACATGCAGCGCTCCGTGAAGGGCGAGGTGATCTCCTCGACCTTCGACGAGCCCGCCGCGAGGCACGTCCAGGTCGCCGAGATGGTCATCGAGAAGGCGAAGCGGCTCGTGGAGCACAAGCGCGACGTCGTGATCCTTCTCGACTCGATCACGCGCCTCGCCCGCGCCTACAACGCGATCGTGCCGCCGTCCGGGAAGGTCCTGTCGGGCGGCGTCGACTCCAACGCGCTCCAGCGGCCCAAGCGCTTCTTCGGCGCCGCGCGCAACGTCGAGGAGGGCGGCTCGCTGACCATCATGGCGACGGCCCTGATCGACACGGGCTCGCGCATGGACGACGTCATCTTCGAGGAATTCAAGGGCACCGGCAACATGGAAGTGCACCTCGACCGCAAGCTCGTCGACAAGCGCGTCTTCCCGGCCATCGACATCAACAAGTCCGGCACGCGCAAGGAAGAGCTGCTGATGGACAAGCAGGAGCTCAACCGGGTGTGGGTCCTGCGGAAGGTCCTGAACCCGCTGTCGACCGTCGAGGCGATGGAGCTTTTGACCGAGAAGCTCGAGAAGACCAAGCAGAACAGCGAGTTCTTGAACCTGATGAGTCAGGGGTGATGTTCCTGTCATCCCGAGGGCCGCAGGCCCGAGGGACCCCTTTCGACGCTTCACTGCGGCTTGTTCAAAGGGCTCCCTCCCCCTCGTGACCTCGGGGTCGGGATGACAAGTCACCTCCGCGTCTCCGTCGTCGACTTCCTGAACGCGCGTCCCCTGACCTGGGGCCTGCTCCACGAGCCCCCGCCCGGCGTGGAGGTCCTGCGCGACACCCCCTCCGCCTGCGCCGCCCGGCTTGCCGCGGGCGAGGTCGACGCCGGGCTGATCCCCTCGATCGAGTACCAGCGGATCCCCGGGCTCCTGGCCGTGCCCGGTCTCGGCATCGCCGCCTCCTCCGAGGTGCGCTCGGTGCTGCTCGTCTCGGACGTCTCCCGCGAACGGATCCGCTCGGTCTCGCTGGATCCGGCCTCCCGGACCTCGGCGGCGCTGACCCGGATCCTGCTCCGGCGCCTCTATGGCCTGGATCCGGAGTATCGAGAGGGCGGGCCGGGCGCCGGCGAGGACGCCCGGCTCATCATCGGCGACCCGGCGCTCAAGACACGCCTGAACGGCCACGTGGTCCTCGACCTCGCGGCCCTGTGGCGGTCCTTCTCCGGGCACCCCTTCGTCTTCGCGTTCTGGGCGATTCGCCGGCGCCAGGGTGATCCGGCAAGCCGCACGCACGAGGTCGCCGCGATCCTGCGCCGCTCCTGGGAGGCCGGGCGCCGGCGCTTCGACGACATCGTGCGCGCGGAGGCGGCCGAGTCGGGCCTCTCCGAGGCCGTCGTGGGCGACTACCTGCGCCATGCGCTCCACTACGAGCTCGACGCGGGGGACCTCGAGGGACTCCGGCTCTTCTATCGCCTGGCGGTGGAGGAGGGACTCCTCGATCGGGAGCGGCCCATGGAGTACGCGTCCGCCTCGTGAGCGCGCCGCCGGGGTTGAGCGAGGCGGCGCCTCCGTTGGAGCGCTGGCTCGCGGAGCACGCCGAGGCGGTCGCTCTGCTCTTCGTCGCCCTCGGCCTGCTCGCCCGGCTTCGCGCAGCGGACGCGCCGTTCCTCCAGCCGGACGAGGTGCTCCACATCCGCATCGCGTCGGCCGCAACCCTCGCCGACACCTATCGCGAGAGCCTGGCGGCCGCGCATCCGCCCCTCTTCTACGTCCTGCTGCGCGGCTGGCGGCACGTGGCCCGCTCCGACTGGGCGCTGCGCCTGCTCCCGGTGGCCTTCGGAACCGCCTTCCTGTGGTCCGCCTGGCGGTGGGCGGCGGGGGCGCTCGGCCGGGCCTGCGGCCTCATCACGCTCGCCTGCCTCGCGTTCTTCCCCTCGATCGTCGTGGTTTCCTCGGAGGTGCGCGGCTACGCGCTCCTGCTCTGGGCGATCGCGTCGGCCCTCTGGGCTCTCGAGGAGGCGTTCGACGCGGGCTCGATCCGAATGCTCTGGCTGTTCACGGGACTCGGCGCGGTGGCGCTCGCGGCGCACTACTCGGCCCTGCGATTCCTCGCCGCCGCATTCGCGTACGTCTCCATTCGTCTCTTGAACGGCAAGCCCTCGCGTCGCTTCCTCTTCGCCTGGCTCGCGGGCCAGGCGGCTCTGGGCGCCCTGTTCGTCTTCTTCTACGCGACGCACATCGTGCACCTGCGCGGCAGCCCGCTCGAGGCGGAGGCCCAGGGCACCTGGCTCCAGGAGAGCTTCCTGCGGCAGGGACAGGGCGCGATTGCCTTTCTGGCGCGGCGCACGCTCTCGCTCTTCCAGTACTTCTTCTCGACCAGGGCCGGAGGCGCCGTCGCGCTCGCGCTCTTCGCGGGCGGAGTCGCGTGGCTCGGGCTGCGGCGAATCCCGATCGCGGTCCTGCTGGCTGTTCCCTTCGTCCTGGCCGCGGCGGGCGGCCTGCTCGCGATCTACCCGTACGGGGGGACGCGGCACGACGTGGACCTCGGACTCTTCGCCTACGCCGGGACGGGCGTGGCCATCGCGCGCCTCACGGGGGAGCGGCTCTGGGCGGCCGTCGCCGTCGCGGCCGCGCTCGTCGTCTCCGGTTTCCTCGTCTCGGGTTAGAGCCGCCCGGGACCGTCCCGGCGTCCGGTATCCTTCCGGGCCCATGATCGTCGTGATGCGGGCCCACGCCTCGGACGCGGAGATCGACGGCGTCGTCGGGCGGATCCGCGAGCTGGGGTTCACGCCGCACCTCTCGAAGGGCGCGGAGCGCACCATCGTCGGCGTGGTCGGCGACGACCGGCGCGCGGCGGAAGCCGGGATGTTCGAGTCGCTCCCCGGCGTGGCCGAGTGCGTCCGCATCCTGAAGCCCTTCAAGCTCGCCTCGCGGGAGTTCGTCGGCGCGCCCACGGTCGTGGAGGTCGGCGAGGGGGATGCCTCCTCCCGAGTCGCCGTGGGCGGCCCGGAGGTCGTGATCGCGGCCGGACCGTGCGCCGTCGAGAGCTGGGAACAGCTGGAGGAGGTCGCGGTCTCGGTGAAGCAGAGCGGCGCGCGCCTGCTGCGGGGCGGCGCGTTCAAGCCCCGCACGAGTCCCTACGCCTTCCAGGGGCTCGGGGAGGAGGGGCTGCGGCTGCTGGCGCGCGCGCGGGAGGAGACCGGCCTCCCCGTCGTGACCGAGGTCATGACGCCCGAGGCGGTGCCGCTCGTCGAGCGGTACGCCGACTGCCTCCAGATCGGCGCGCGCAACATGCAGAACTTCAACCTGCTCCAGGCCTGCGGCAAGAGCGCGAAGCCCGTCCTCCTGAAGCGCGGCCTCTCCTCGACGCTCGAGGAGCTCCTGATGGCCGCGGAATACATCCTGGCGAGCGGAAACCGGCGCGTCATCCTCTGCGAGCGCGGGATCCGCACCTTCGAGCGCGCCACCCGGAACACGCTCGACCTCTCGGCCGTGGCGGTTCTCAAGCAGTGGTCGCACCTGCCCGTGCTGGTCGATCCCGAGCCACGGCACGGGCCACGCGGCGTTCGTGCCGGCGATGGCGCGCGCCGCCGTGGCGGCGGGAGCGGACGGGCTCCTGATCGAGGTCCACCCACACCCCGAGCGGGCGCTGTCGGACGGTCCGCAGTCGCTGACGCCGGCGGCGCTGGCCGAGACGGCGGCGGAAGTGGCCGCCGTCGCGCGCGCCGTCGGACGCCGCTGAACGTCTAGCCGCAGCCCAACGAGCCGACGCGGCGGTCTCGCGGCGCTCGGGAGCGCTGTATAGTGCCCGAAAACAACGGGATTCGGCGGCACGGGCGGGCCGCCTCTCATGACGACTCGGTCCCTCGATCCGAGGTCTTTGTGATCCTGACGCCGGGCCAGACCTTCGGCGCCTACAAGATCCTCGCGCCGCTGGGCCGCGGAGGCATGGGCGAGGTCTACCGGGCCCGCGACACGCGGCTCGGACGCGACATCGCGCTCAAGATCCTCCGCGAGGACGGCGCCGCGGATCCGGAGCGCGTGCGCCGCTTCGAGGACGAGGCGCGCGCCGCGTCGTCCCTCAACCATCCCAACATCGTCGTGATCTACGAGGTGGGCGAGGCGACGATCCCGGGCGAGTCGCGCCCCACCCGCTACCTCGCGATGGAGGTTTCGGAGGGCCAGCCGCTCAGCGAGGTCCTCGCCGGGAGCCGCGTGCCGACGCGGCGGTTCCTCGAGCTGGCGTTCCAGCTGGCGGACGGCCTCGCCCGCGCGCACGAGGGCGGGATCGTCCACCGCGACCTGAAGCCGTCGAACGTCATGGTCAGCCGCGACGACCACGTCAAGATCCTGGACTTCGGCCTGGCCAAGCTCCGGAGCGTCACCGAGGGCGGCTCCTCCCTCCCGGCGCGCGAGGACACCGAGACCGCTCCGGGCACGGTGATGGGGACGGTCGGCTACATGTCTCCCGAGCAGGTGCGCGGCGAGCCCGCGACGCCGGCGTCCGACCAGTTCTCGCTCGGCTGCATCTTCTACGAGATGCTGACCGGAAACCGGCCGTTCCGGGCCAAGTCCTCGGCGGACGTGATGTCCGCGATCCTGAGGGACGACCCGGTCGCGCTGGCCGAGGCCAGCCCCGCGACTCCCGAACCCGTCTGCTGGATCGTCGAGCGCTGCCTCGCCAAGTCGCCCGGCCACCGCTACGTCTCGACGCGGGACCTGGCCCGCGACCTCCAGAACCTTCGCGGCCACGCTCTGGAGAGCAAGCCCCGGATGTCGGTGGAAGCGCTGCCGCCCGCGCGACGGCGCTGGCGGCCCGCGGCGGTGGCTGCGGCTCTGCTACTCCTCGGGGCCGCGGCGGCCCTCCTGGTGACGCAATCGTGGAAGCAGCGGCCGGAGCCCGATTTCCGGCGGCTCACTTTCCGCCGCGGCGTCGTCTGGCGCGCGCTCTTCGTGCCCAACACGAACACGATCTTGTACACGGCCTCCTGGGATGGATCGTCCACGAAGACCTACCTCACGATGACGGGATCCGCCGGCAGCGACCGGATGCTCGAGTCCGACGTGCAGCTCCCGATGGCATTCTCACGAGATGGATCCGAGGTGCTCGTCCTGCTGGGCCGATCCCGCGCCGCCATCAACGCGCAGGGCACGCTGGCGTGGCGACCGCTGCTGGGTGGCCAGCCTCGATCGATCCTGCAGAACGCGGGGTGGGCGGACTGGTCGGATGCCGTCGGGCTGCTGGCCGTCGTGCGAGACGCCGGCGCGGAGCGGGTGCTCGAGCTGCACCGGGCGACCGGCCAGCTGGAGCGGTCGCTCTTTCGGACCCTGGGTGGGATCTCCTACGTTCGGTTCTCCCGGGACGGGCGGGAGGTCGCGTTCATCCACCATCCGTCGCGCTACGACAGCGCCGGTGAGGTCCGCCTCGCCGATACGAGAGGATCCGGCTCGCGGTCTCTGACGCCGACCTTTCAGCGGTGCGCCGGCCTCGACTGGGACTTCAAGACCGGAGAGGTCTGGTTTACCGCGTCGCGCGCCAACGTCTACAGCAGCACGCTCTGGCGGTTGAGCCCGCGGGGATCTCTGCACATCCTCCTGGGACTCCCGGACGTTTTCACGCTCCAGGGAGTCTCCGGCGACCAACGCGCGCTGCTCATCTCGAGTGCGAGCGGCCGGGGAATGGTCGTTCGGCGCCGCGGAGAGCGTCCGCGAGACCTGACGTGGCTCGGAATGTCGCTCGTGGCGGATATCTCGCCGGACGGCAAGAGTCTCCTCTTCGAGGACGGCGGCCCGACCGAGGCCTCCCACGGCAGCTGGCTGCGTCCCCTGGACGGCGGAGACGCGCTCCGCCTCGGCCCCGCGGTCCCCGGCGCCTTCTCGCCGGACGGACGCTCGGTCGTCGCCACCACGCCGCAGCTCCAGGGCGCGCCCCAGCTCGTGAGCATGCCGGTCGGGCCGGGGCCGACGCGTCCGCTGACGAGCGACGCGGCCAGCCACTCGGGGCCCAGCTTCGCGGGGCCGGACACGATCCTCTTCGAGCGTGCCCTGGGAGGCACGAGCGAGATCTGGCGGATGGCCCGGGACGGGACGCAAGCACGCTCCCTCGGCGCGACGGGCTGCGACATGCCCTTCGCGAGCCCGTCCGGCCACTCCTTCGTGTGTCGCTGCGGCGAGGCGAAGGGCTCGCTCTACGTCTTTCCGCTCGAGAAGGGCGAGGGACGGAAGCTGGCGGAGCTGACCGACGGCGAGATGGTGCTGTTCGCGCGGTGGAGCGGCTCGGGTTCCGAGATCTTCGCCGTCACGTCGTCGCTCGAGCTGCTGACCATCGACGCAGCGACCGGGAAGATCCGGTCGACCGAGCCGGTGGACCTCGGCGAGACGGTCGCGCCGAGCACGGTCCGTTCCGCGACGCTCAACGAGGACGCGTCGATCCAGGCGTATTCCTTCGAGCGCTTCTCATCGGGCTTGTACCTCGCAGATGGTCTGTGAGCGTTAGATTGAGGAGGATCCATGGGCGTCAGAGAAGGCCCCGGCTGCGATCCAGGCGGACACAAACCCAAGCCCAAGCCCAAATCTGCTAGGAAGACGAAGAGTGGGAAAGGAAAGAAGTCCCGCAAGGTCTCGAAAGGCCGGAAGAAGAAGTAAGCTCCGCTTCGTTCGCAATCCCGATCTTCTCCTGTACTGGGGGAAGAATGGGTTCACGGCCCGGGACCTCCGTACGGGCCGGGAGCGGCGCGCGGGCGCTGAAATCGCGACGATCCTCGATTTCTTTTCAGAGCCTCGGCGGCTCGAGGCCGCCGCCGAGGCTCTGAGTCTCTCGCCAGTTCGGCTGCGCGGGTTCGTGCGCCTCGGCTGGCTCGTGACGGAGCGCGAGGGCCGGCGGCGCGCCGCACTTCTGCGCGTCTGGAAGAACAACATGGCATCCGCGCACTTCCACGGCGCGATTCGCGATGCGGTCTACATCCGGAGCGAGGACGCCATCCGACGGTACCTCCGCGAGCGCGTTCGCTCGGAGAGGCGGCCGTCACCTTTCAAGCGCTACCGCACAAGCTACCGCAAGCCGCTCCGAAGCGCCGGGGCCGCAGCGGCCGCCACGCTGCCGCTCGGCGAGGCCCTGGCGAGCCGGCGAACCGTGAGACGGTTCTCCCGCCGGCCCGTCCCGTTCGAGGACTTCGCGGCGGTCATCGGCGGTACGTGGGGCCGGACGGGCTGGATCGTCGATCCGATCGTGGGACGCCTTCTCACGAAGACGAGCCCGTCCTCCGGCGCGCTGCATCCCATCGAGTGCTACATCCTCGCCTGGAACGTGCGCGGGCTTCCGAAGGGCCTCTACCACTACGATGTCGCCTCCGACGCTCTCCGGCGGCTGCGATCCGGCGACTTTCGACGATTCGCGGTGCGCGCGGCGTCCGGGCAGCACTGGGTCGGGGGCGCGGCCTTCCTGTGCGTGCTCGCCCCGGTCTTCACGCGAAACCTCTGGAAGTACCAGTGGGATCGCGCGTATCGCAGCCTGTGGCTCGATGCCGGGCATCTCGCGCAGACTTTCGTCCTGCTTGCGACGGCGCGCGGACTCGGTCCGTTCACGACGGCCGCGACGCAAGAGAGCCTCATCGAAGAGCTGATCGGGCTGGACGGAGTGCGGGAGTTTCCGATCTACCTCTGCGGCGCCGGCGTACCGGCGGATCCGGTCCAGCGGATGCGCTCCTGAGCCGCCTCAGGGCCCGACGACGCTGGGCAGAGAACAGCGGAAGTTCGCGACGATCGCCGCGGTATTTTTCAGTCGCAGGTGGTTGTCGGCGGCCTTTTCGCCGTTCCCGACGCCCATGGGATCTCCGCTCGCGTCCGGATACGACACGTTCGGATTCGACCAGTAGGGAATTCGCGCGGAGCAGTTGGTCGGCGGTGAGTTCAGACAGTTCGCGTCGATTGCCATGATCGTGCGCCAGGCCGGGATCGAGGAGTCCGGCGCGCTCTGAACGAATCCGTGGTTGTAGAGAACCTCGGGCTTCTTCAGGTCCTGGCCATCGATTCCCCACTCGTGGCGAGCTCCCATCACGTGCCCGAGCTCGTGCCCGAAGGAGAGGTTCGTCACGGCGCAGTTGCGGCGGATCACGGCGTACGCCTGCGACTCGAAGCCCGGCGATGTCTCGAACATCACGTTCGAACGCCCGCACGCCGAGAGAGACGCCACGATGAACGCCACGACGTCCGCGCCGTATTGGTCCCGTAGTTGGTGGACCTTCTCCAGCCCATCGGTGCCGTTCGTGAGCGCCTCCAGGATCTCCTTGGGTTTCTTTCCGATCTCGGAGTAGGTCAGCTCCTCCATGTGCACGATGCGGAGCCGCTGTTCGATTCCGCTGTTCGCGTAGGAGAGGTTCGTGGAGGCGGCGGCCTGCTCGATCTCGGCCTCCATGCCGTTGGCGGCTGAGCCGGGCTTCGTATTGCCGGCCGCGAAACGCGCGCGGCCGGTATAGACGACGAGAGTGTCGATCGTCGAGGCAGGGTCGCAGGACTGGGCCGCCGCCTTCCCGGGAGCGGTGTCCCAAGTCAGCGAGTCGTCCTCGGGGGGGAGGAGCCTCTGGTCGACCTCGTTGAGGACATGGACCCCGCCGCCGAGGGAGCGGATCTCGAAGAACCGGAAATGGGCCGCGTGATCGCGCGTCGTCACGTTTCCCGCGACCGCGTCGCCCACGCTCGAGAGCAGGGCCATGCTGCCGGGCTGGCCGTCCACGTGGCCGTACCAGACCAGCGTGCCCGCCCGGGGCGTCTCCTGCCGGTCCCGCACGATGACCACCTCTTCGTGATCGAAGAGAGGCAGCAAGAACTTTTGATTTGCCGAGCCTCGCAGGCGCGCGATGTCCACGAGGACTCTGCGGCTGCGCAGGACCGACCGATCCGGGTCCGGATTCACGCGTCCCGGCTTCGTCGTCGGGGCGATCAGCGGAGGGGTCGTCTGCGCGAGCAGGCCGGCCGCCGGAAGCCCAGGCACCGCGAGTGCGAACGAGAGCACGATTCCCCTCGTCGTCATGGATTCCTCCTGTTGGAGCGGTTGGGGAGACGCCGTTTGCGCGACATTACACCTGCCGCGCTGGCCCGGGCGGCCCCGCGATTCGACCTAGAATGGACCCGATGAGCGCCGCGGCCACCGCCTCCATCCTCGGCCGGGTCCTCTCGGGCGAGCGCCTGACGCCGGCGGACGCCGTGACGCTGCTGGAGGAGGGGAACCTGCTCGCCCTCGGGGCGGCGGCCGGGACGGTCCGCAACCGCCGGAACGACCCGGCCGTCGCGACCTACATCGTCGACCGCAACATCAACTACACCAACGTCTGCGTCTACCGCTGCCAGTTCTGCGCCTTCTATCGGCCCTCCGAGGACCATCCCGAGGCCTACGTCCTGTCGCACGAGCAGATCGGCCAGAAGATCCAGGAGACGATCGACCTCGGCGGCACGGGCGTGCTGCTGCAGGGAGGGGTCCACGGCGGCCTGCCGTTCTCCTTCTACGAAGACATGTTCCGCTACATCCGGTCGACCTTCCCGACGATCCACCTCCACGCGCTCTCGGCGCCCGAGGTGTACTTCCTGCAGAAGATCACCAAGTGGCCGATGCGCGACGTCATCGCGCGCCTGCGCGACGCGGGCCTGCAGTCGATCCCCGGCGGCGGCGCCGAGATCTTGGAGGACTCGGTCCGCAAGCGCATCTGGTCGCTCACGAAGGCGCCGACCGAGAAGTGGGTGGACGTCCACGAGTCCGCGCACGCGCTGGGGATGCGCACGACGGCCACGATGATGTTCGGCGTGGGCGAGACCTACGCGCAGCGCGTCGAGCACCTGCAGGTCGTGCGCGACCTCCAGGACCGCACGGGCGGCTTCACCGCCTGGATCCCGTGGACGTTCCAGAAGGAGAACACCGACCTCGACGGCAAGGTCGAGGAGGCCGGAGGCTTCGAGTACCTGAAGACGCTGGCCGTCTCGCGGCTCTTCTTCGACAACATCCGCCACGTGCAGGGCTCCTGGGTCACGCAGGGGCCGAAGATCGGGCAGGTGTCGCTCGCCTTCGGCGCGGACGACCTCGGCTCGATCATGATCGAGGAGAACGTGGTCTACGCCGCGGGGGCGCGCAACCGGATGACGCAGGACGAGATGCGCCGCCTGATCGCCGACGCCGGCTACGCGCCCGTGCAGCGCCGCACGCTCTACGACGCGTGCCCCGACGCCTGCTGCGCGTCTCCGATCCCGGCGCCGAAGCCCGCGGGCATCGGGCTGCCGGTGCTCGCCGGCGGCGCGGACATCGACGCGGGTCTGGCGTCCGCTTAGGCTAGGGCCCGGCGCCGGAGGGCGTTCGGGCGGCTCCCAGGTGGCGCTCCTGCTGCCAGCACGAGCCCGCCCAGAAGCCGACGACCAGAAGGAAGATGCCGAGCAGCGTCCGGAGCATCACGCGCGTGCGCCGGTGCTTCCAGGGGGGCTCCGAGCGGAAGTGCACGCGGGACGCCGCGCCCTGGGTCACCTCGGCCTGGTGCGCCCGCAGGTCGAGCAGCAGGTCCCGCGCCGACTGGTAGCGGTCCGCGGGGTCCTTCTCGAGACAGCGGTAGACGAAGCCGCGCAGCTCGTCCGGGATCTTCTCGGCCTCGGGATGCTTCCGCGGGTCGTCGTGGAGGACCGAGCCGAGCGTCTCGACCGGCGTCTCGCGGGTGAAGGCGCGCCGGCCGGAAAGCATCTCGTAGAAGGTCGCGCCCAGCGAGAAGATGTCGGTGCGCGCGTCGATCGGTTTCCCGCGAACCTGCTCGGGGGACATGTAGCCGGCCGTGCCCACCAGGAATTGCGAGCTCGTCCCGCCGCGGCGCTTGCTCTCCGTCATGTCTCCCGCGCTGAGCGGCCGCTCGATGCGGGCGATGCCGAAGTCCAGGATCTTCGCGCGGCCCTCGTGGGTCACGAAGATGTTGTCGGGCTTGATGTCGCGGTGGATGATGCCCTGCACGTGCGCCGCGGCGAGGCCGTCGGCGATCTGGCAGGCGATGTCGACGGCCTTCTGCGGGTTGAGGGGCCCGGAGCGGAGCCGCTCCTCGAGGCTCTCGCCCTGGAGGAGCTCGGTGACCGCATACGGGATCGAGCGGTGCGTCCCCGAGTCGTGGATGGCCAGGATGTTGGGGTGGTTCAGCGCGGCGACGGCGTGCGTCTCGCGGTCGAACCGCCGCAGGCTGTCGGCGTCGTGCGCGGAGGCGTCGGGCAGCATCTTCAGCGCGACCTCCCGCCGCAGCCGATTGTCGCGCGCGCGGTAGATCTCTCCCATGCCGCCCTTGGCGAGCGGCGCGAGGATCTCGTAAGGCCCGACGTGTTCGCCCGGTTGGAGAGACATGGGTAACGCGTAAGGATAAGGGATTGGGGATCCTTCGAGCGGGTACACTTGGCGTGCCATGGAGATCTGGCTGCTGCGCCACGCATCCGCGGAGGATCGGGCGGACTCGGGCCGGGACGCCGACCGAACGCTGACCGAGGACGGCCACCGGCGCGCGCGCGAGGTGGCTCGCGGCCTCGCCTCCCTCGAGCCCAGGATCGACCTGATCCTGACCTCGCCCTACTGGCGGGCCCGCCAGACCGCGGAGCCCGCGGCGCAGGCCCTGAAGCTCTCCGGGAGGCTCCGGGAGACGCGGGCCCTGGAGCCCGACCGCGACCCCTCCGAGATCCTCGAGGAGGTCGTGGCGGAGGGCGTGGAGTCCGTCCTGCTCGTGGGCCACGAGCCCCACCTCGGCGCGCTCCTGGGACGCCTCGTCGCCGGAGCGCCGGGAGTCGAGATCCCGATGAAGAAGGCCGCCGTCGCGCGGGTCGTCTGGGGCGGCTCCGGCGCGGGGAGCCTGCGCGCCCTCCTTCCCCCCAAGGTTCTCGAACGGCTCGAATAGATCTCTCACAAGCCGGAATGAGGCTTCGGGGAAGAGGGACCCTCGAGACCGCCCCTCTCTCTTCGGTTGGGCCGCGAAGCGGCCCGCCAAAGGTCTGAGCTAGAATCCGCTTCCCCGAATCCACCGCGAACGACTGGGGCTTGAGGAGGAGGACGTATGGGAAAGCTCGCTCTCGGCTGCGTCGCCATTCTGGTTGTCCTTGCCGTCATCGTGGGGATCAGCTTCGCCGGCACCTACAACCGGCTCGTCACGCTGGGGCAGGACGTCGATCGCTCCTGGTCCGAAGTCGAGAATCAGTACCAGCGCCGGGCCGACCTCGTTCCGAACCTCGTCTCGACCGTGCAGGGCGCGGCGAACTTCGAGAAGGAGACCCTGACCGCCGTGACCGAGGCGCGCGCCTCGGTCGGCCGCGCGACCGTCACCCCGGGAAAGGCGCCCACCGACGCCGAGTCTCTGGCTCGCTATCAGGCCGCGCAGGATCAGCTGGGATCGGCGCTGCAGCGGCTCCTGGTCGTGTCCGAGCGCTATCCGGAGCTGAAGGCCAACCAGAACTTCCGCGACCTGCAGGCGCAGCTGGAAGGGACGGAGAACCGCATCACCGTCGCACGGCAGCGCTTCAACGAGTCCGCCCAGAGCTACAACACGGTTCTGAAGCGGTTCCCGACGAACCTGATCGCCGGCTTCTTCAGCTTCAAGGAGAGGCCGTACTTCAAGGCGACGACGCCGGGCGCGGAGCAGGCTCCGAAGGTCCAGTTCAACTTCAACAACACCAACCCGGCGCCCACGGCGGCTCCGGCGAAGTAGCCGGGAGGCGTCCACGGAAGCCGGAAGGCGGCGCGCGGTGAGCGCGGCGGCGCGGAGGGCGGCCCTCGCGTTCGCGGTTCTTCTGATCGCCGGCGGCGCCCTCGCCGACCGCTACGACGCCCTCGTCCCCGAGAAGCCCTCCCGCTACGTCACGGATCGCGCCGGCGTCTTCGGCCCGGGCCGTGCGGAGGCGCTGAACGCGAGGCTCGAGCAGTTCGAACGCGAGACCTCCGACCAGCTGCTCGTCTGGACCGACCGGAAGATCCCGGAGGGGTTCACGCTCGAGGACTTCACCGTCCGCGCCGCGCAGAAGTGGGGCGTCGGGGAGAAGAAGATCGACAACGGCGCGATCCTGTTCGTCTTCACCGAGGACCGCAAGATGCGCATCGAGGTGGGATACGGCCTGGAGGGAGTCCTGCCCGACGCGCTGGCGCACCGGATCCAGGAGTCGGAGATCCTGCCGCGGTTTCGCAGCAACGACTATCCGGGCGGGATCGAGGCCGGGATGACAGCGATGATGGCGGCGATCAAGGGCGAGTACAAGGGAACCGGCAAGACGGTCAACGAGCGCCAGCGCGGCCGCGGAGACACGATCACCGGCTGCGTCGGACCGGGGCTCTTCCTCTTCCTGATCTTCATCGTCCTGCCGTACATCGCCCGGCGGAACCTGCGGAGCGGGCGCTCCCACGGCGGCCGCGGCTGGTGGAACACCGGCGGCTGGGGCGGATGGGGCGGCGGCGGGTTCGGAGGCGGAGGGTGGGGCGGCGGGGGGGGCTTCTCCGGCGGCGGCTTCTCGGGCGGCGGCGGCTCGTTCGGCGGAGGCGGCTCCTCCGGGAGCTGGTAGAGATGGCGAGCTTCTTCTCTCGTTTCGACTCGCAGCGCATCGTCGACGCGATCTCCTCGGCGGAGTCCCGCACCTCGGCCGAGCTGCGCGTGCACGTCACGAAGCGCGTCCCCGAGGACCTCGACCTGCGCGCGGTGCGCCGCTTCCAACTCCTCGGCATGGCCAAGACCGAGCACCGCAACGGCGTGCTCATCTACATCGCGCCCCGCGCACGGAAGTTCCGGATCCTGGGTGACGAGGGCATCCACGCAAAGGCGGGGGACGACTTCTGGAAGGGCGTGGCGAGCGTCATGGAGGCGCACTTCCGCAAGGACCAGTTCACGGAGGGCGTCGTCGTGGGGATCGGGCTGCTCGGAGAGGAGCTCGCCCGGCACTTCCCGCGGGCCAGGGACGACAAGGACGAGCTCCCGAACACGATCGACGAGGAGTGATGGCGACGCGGTGTCGCGCGGTCGCCACCCCAACGTTCTACGTCGTCATCCCGAGCGTAGCGAGGGATCCCGTCACTGACCGCCCAGAACGGCTGTAGAGCGCGGGATCACTCGTCGCTCGCGTCGCTGCGCTCCTCGGGATGACGGCCAGGGTGGGTCCTCGAGTAGGCCAGGGCAGGGTCGGCTCGGCCTAACGGCCTCGAGATGACGGCTTTACGCGGGCTTGACTTTCTGCCAATAACCCTTAAGATGCCCCGCTCCATGTACGCCATCGTCCGCACCGGCGGAAAGCAGCTGAAGGTCGCCGCGGGCGACGTCGTCCGGATCGAGAAGCCGGCCGGGGAGAAGATCGCCAAGGGCGAGACCCTCGCGCTCTCGGGCGCGAGCGTGATCCTCGTCTCCGAGGGCGACGGCAAGGGCATCCGCACCGGGGTCGAGGCGCTCAAGGGCGTCACGGTCCAGGCCAAGGTGCTCGGGACGGTCCGGACCCGCAAGGTCCTCGTCTTCAAGAAGAAGCGGACCAAGCAGTACCGCCGCACGAAGGGACACCGCCAGACGGTGCTCTCGGTGCGCATCGAAGCCATCGAAGGCTGAGGAACCCCCGCCATGGCACATAAAAAGGGACAGGGCTCTTCGCGCAACGGCCGCGACTCGAACTCTCAGAGGCTCGGCGTCAAGGCGTTCGGCGGTCAGACGGTGACCGGCGGCACGATCCTCGTTCGCCAGCGCGGGACCCGCTTCGTGCCGGGCGTCAACGTCGGCCGCGGCAAGGACGACACCCTGTTCGCCAAGATCCCCGGCGTCGTGCGCTATGCCGACAAGGGGCGCCTCGGCCGCACGATTTCGATCGAGCCGCTGGCTTCGTAGGGGACGGGGCATGTCCCCGCCGGCGGGCGGCCGCGAGGACCGCCCCTACACTCCCTGATCCATGTTCATCGACACGGCGGAAATCCATGTCAAGGCGGGCGACGGCGGCAACGGCTGCATCGCGTTCCGGCGCGAGAAGTTCGTCGAGCGCGGCGGGCCGAACGGCGGCGACGGCGGAAACGGCGGCTCGGTCTGGGCGGTCGCCGATCCCTCGTACAACACGCTCTACCACCTGCGGCACCAGAATACCTACCGGGCGGGCCGCGGGCAGCACGGCATGGGATCCAACTGCCACGGCAAGGCGGGCGAGGACGTCGAGGTCCATCTCCCGCTCGGCTCGGTCGTGACCGACGCCGACAGCGGAGAGAAGCTCGCGGACCTGGTCACGGCGGGGGAGCGCGTGATGTTGACGCACGGCGGCAACGGCGGCTGGGGGAACCAGCACTTCGCGACGCCGACCCGCCAGGCGCCGCGCTTCGCGAAGCCGGGGCTCCCGGGCGAGGAGCGCCGCCTCTCGATCGAGCTCAAGCTGCTCGCGGACGTCGCGATCATCGGCTTCCCGAACGCCGGAAAGTCCACGCTGATCTCCGCGATCTCCGCCGCGAAGCCCAAGATCGCCGACTATCCGTTCACGACGCTCGTGCCGCACCTCGGCGTCGTCACGTCGCACGACCGGCGCACGCTCGTCGTCGCCGACATCCCTGGCCTGATCGAGGGCGCGCACCGGGGCGCCGGGCTGGGTCTGCGATTCCTGAAGCACGTCGAGCGCTGCCGGCTGCTCTGCCACCTCGTCGACGCGTCGTCGGAGGGCGACGCGGAGAAGGACGTCGCGACGATCGAGTCGGAGCTCGAGCAGTTCTCGCCCGAGGTCGCGCGGCGCCCGCGGGTGCTGGTCGCGTCGAAGTGCGACGCGGTCTCGGACCCGGACCGGCTCGCCTCGATCCGGCGCGCGGCACAGCGGCGCGGGCTGCCGTTCCTGGAGGTCTCTGCGGTCTCCGGCAAGGGTCTCAAGGAGCTCGTCGGCTACTTCTTCCACGAGATCGCCGAGACGCCGGCGGAGAACGCGCCCTCACGGGACGCGTAGGGGCAACCTGCCTCTGTCATCCCGAGGGCGCCGAGCGAAGCGAGGAGGACGAGGGACCCCTTTCTTGGTGGCTCGGTGACTCGAAAGGGGTCCCTCCCCCTCGCAATGCTCGGGGTCGGGATGACAGGGATCGGATGATGCTCGCGGTCGGCATGACCGGGATCGGCTAATCTTCGCTCGCATGCGCATCGGCGTCTTCGGGGGCACCTTCGATCCGGTCCACGACGGGCACGTGCTGCCGGTCGAGGCCGCGGCCAGGAAGTTCGCATTGAGGCGCGTGCTCTACGTTCCGGCGCGTCTCGCGCCGCACAAGCAGCGCCCGCCGACCGATCCGCGCCACCGGGTCGCGATGGTGGCCCTGGCGATCGCCGGACACCCGGACTGGTCGATCGACCTCGAGGAGCTCGACCGCGAGCCTCCGTCCTATACCGTCGACACGCTGCGCGCGATCGCCGCGCGCCGCCCCGGCGACGAGCTGTGGCTCCTGATGGGGACCGACACGCTCGCGGATTTCGCGCGGTGGAGGAGTCCCGAGGAGATCCTCCGGCTCGCGCGGGTCGCGGCCTTCGAGCGCGAGCCCTTCGCCGGCGCGAACGTCCGGATTCCTGAATTGCCCGGACTCGCGGATCGCCTGAACGTTTTCGACGCGGGATCGGTTAAAATCTCGGCGACGGCGATACGGAACGACCTGGCGGAAGGCAGGAGTATTGCAGGGAAGGTTCCGATGCCGGTCGCGGAGTACGTTACGAAACAGGGCCTCTACAGCTCGGGGACAGCCCAGCGTCCGCCAGAGGGCGGCACACAGCGTTGACACCCGGGTTTTCGTCTCAGGACAAGGTCCGCGAGGGTTTGACCGCGGCCCTCGATCGCAAGGCCGCCGCGGTTCTCGTCTTCAATCTCACCGATCTGACCACGATGGCCGACTACTTCGTCCTCTCGACGGCGTCTTCCGACCGGCAGGCCCGAGCGATCGCCGATGCCATCGTCGAGAAGCTGGGGCCCGCGCATTCGGTGGAAGGCTTGGCGACCGCGCGTTGGATCCTGATGGACTACGGCGATGTCGTTTTCCACGTCTTCCAGGAGGAGGCGCGGAAGTTCTACGCCCTCGAACGCCTCTGGGGCGACGCGCCGAACGAGACAGGCCGGTTTGCTTCGAGGTAGCGGAGTTACTCGAGAGACGTAGGGGCGGGGCTTGCCCCCGCCCGAGGGCGGCCGCAAGGGCCGCCCCTACGGCCGCGATGCAAGTCGATCGCAGAGTAAAGACGGCCATCCCATGGTGAAGAGCGCGCGTGGGGGGCTGAAGTCCCACTTCAAGACCCGGAACCGGACGCTCGCTCGGGAAGTCGAGGCGTTGGAGCGCGCCGCCGACCTCCCGTCCACGATTCTGATCCTCGGGGAAAGCGGCACGGGCAAGGATCGGCTCGCGCGCGCGATCCACGACGTCTCTCTCCGCGCCGCGCGGCCCTTCGTGCGCGTCGACGCGGCCAACCTCTCCGACGACCTCTTCGAGAGCGAGCTCTTCGGGCACGAGCGGGGGGCGTTCACCGGGGCGATCGCGGCGAAGAAGGGCCTGCTCGAGGTGGCCGAGGACGGGACGGTCTACCTGGACGAGGTCTCCTCGCTGTCTCCTGCCGCGCAGGCGAAGTTCCTGCGGGTCCTGCAGGAGCGGAACTTTCGACGCCTGGCGGGCTCGGCGGTCCATCCGCTGCGCGCGCGGCTGATCGTGTCCTCCCGGCGTGACCTCGCCACCCTCGTGGAACAGGGGACCTTTCGCGACGACCTGTTCTATCGGATCGACGTCGTCTCCATCCGCCTGCCGCGTCTCTGCGAGCGGCAGGAGGACATTCTCCTGCTCGCCCGCGCGTTCGTGCGGCGCGCGGCGCGGTCCTACCATCGCCCGGCGCGCCGCCTGAGCCGCGGGGCCGAGGCGACGCTGTTGCGCCACCACTGGCCCGGCAACGTCCGCGAGCTGCTGCACGCCGTGGAGAAGGCCGTTTTGACCGCGGATTCCACCGAGATCGGAGAGGCCGATCTGCCGCTGGGCGCGCTGGGGGCGCCGGAGTCGCTGCTCGCGACGGCGGTCGAGAGCCGCTGGACGCTGCGCCAGCTTTCCGACGCTTATATCGTCGAGACTTTACGTCGCGCGGGGGGCAACCGGTCCCTCGCCGCGAAACGTCTGGGTGTATCGCGAAAATTCCTCTGGGAAAGAGCCAAGAAGTAACTCGCCGCTCGCCGTCGGCACGAATCCTGCTGGACTCCCGCATCGAATCGGTTATCATCGCGGATCCCAAAACGACCTCCTCGGTCTCGGGAGAGGGGGTCTGAGAAAAGGAGAACGACTCCATGCCTTCGATAGCGGCCAAGGCCGTCCGGTTGACCAAGAAGGAGACGGAGAAATTCCGTCGGCTCCTCGAGGAGAAGAAGAGCTCCCTCTCTGCTGAGATCGCCAAGACTCGTAGCGCGGAGGAAGAGACCACCGAGGAATCCACGCAGGACATCGCCGACAAGGCGGTCTCCTCGTACACCCGAGAGTTTCTGTATTCGCTGACCGACGGCGAGCGTGGGACCCTGCTCCACATCGACGACGCCCTCGGCCGAATCGAGGACGGCAACTACGGCTTCTGCATGAACTGCAACACCGCCATGACCGAGAAGCGGCTGAACGCCGTTCCCTGGGCGCCGTATTGCCTGGACTGCCAGGAGCTCTCCGAGAAGGGGATGCTCCCGAACTGACCCCTTAGAACGCCTTCACGTTCCTTTGCTCACTGGCCCCCGTCGGGATCCCCGACGGGGGCTTTCTTGTGTCTCAGGCCGAGCGCGGATTCTCTATCGAATCGGCAGCGCGGACCCCGAGACGGAGGGCAGACGGGACCGATTCGTCTTCTCGAGTGAAGCGAACGGCAAGCCCTCGGGGGGCGCCGCCAGACCCTCCACAGCCGTGTGGAACGCGCGCCGGAAGTGGACGTCGCCCTGCCAGTACCACGAGCGGCTCGGGCAGGCTCCCTTCTTCGCGCAGAGCCCTTCGACGTGGCAGGCGCCCGAGAAGTCGGAGACATCGCCTCGACGCGCCATGATCTCGGTCAGCTCCTCCCGGAAACGGCGGTAGTCCTCACCGAGCCAGATCTCCGAGAGGCTCTGGCGATGGATGTTGCCGAGGATGGCCGACTTGTGGTCCTGCAGGATGCAGCAGGTCACGGCGTCCCCGTTCGCGTTCAGGGTCATTCCGTACCACCCCGCGAGGCAGAACTCGTGAAACTTCGAAGTCCTCCGTCTCGCGCGGGTCTGGGGGTCGAGAAGCTGACGGAATCGAATGGAGGCGCGCCGTGTCAGGGGCGCTCGTTTGAAGACGCGTTGCGACGATGCGTCGATTCGCTCGGCGATGGATCTTTCCCAGAAGGAGAAGCCTTCGAGGGTGTCGAAATAGTCCTGTTCGAGAACGCTCTCGTAAAGCCGGAGCATCTCCTCGATTTCGCTTTCGTCCATCCCGGGCATTGGCCGAACGGGGTAGAGCCCATTCAGGAAAAAGCTGTCGGCTCCCGTAGTCTGGAAGAGACGGTACATCGCAGGAATTTGACGGTAGTTGTCCTTGTAGACCAGGAACTGCACTCGGATCTTGCAAACCGCTCCGGTGACGCGCTTGATCTCGGCGGCTCGCCGAACGTTCTCGATGACTCGGCCGAAGTTGCTTGGGGTCGTTTGCATCATCGAGGCATAGGAATCGGCGCCGGCCGCGTTCAAGGAGATCGTGATCTCGTCGCATCCGGTGTCGTAGAGCGCGCGAACCACGGGCTCGGTGAGGAGCACTCCGTTGGTCGTGACGTCGGCGATCCGCAGCCCGTGCCGGCCGAGAGCCCGGATCAATGGCTCGGTGTCCTTGCGGAACAGGGGCTCGCCGCCGCCCATCAAGCGCACCGCCTTGACTTCGAGCGAGCTCATCTCCTGGAAGAGCCTCTCGAGGCGTTCTGCGGAAATCGACGCGTTACCGGCACGCAACTCCGACGTCGAGCAGAAGAAGCAGTCGATGTTGCACCGGTCTTGCCAGGAGATTTCGACGAGCTGAGGGGGAAGGATCGGGCCCCCGCGGAACACGCCGCCGAGAAGCGAGTCCTTCTCCGAGGCGCTGAGTCGTTCCCAGCTATAGGCCATCGACATATCCTACTCCGCGGCTCAATGAACCGGCGCCGGCATCGAGCGATGCGAGGCGCCGACTCGGGTAGCATCCGCTCCATGTCTCCGAGGTTCTCGACCGTCGAGGCTCGTGCGCGCCTGTTCTCGGCGGGGGCCGCGATCCTGCTCGCCTGCGGGATCGCGAGGCTTCCTAGGCCAGCCGACCTGACGCTCCTTCCGTCGACGCCCTTCGACCATAGCGACGTCCGGCGGATGGTTCCCGCCTACCGACTCCTGCTCGAAGCCGCGCGGGTCATTCCCCGCGGCGCCGTCGTGTTCGCCATTGACGAGCCCCGCGATCTGGAGCGGGATACCGATCTCCATCGTTGGGCCGTGGCGCTTCTGCCCGGACGGCGAGTGCTCCCGGGCGCGATATGGGGTGGACCCGCACCTCCCGATCTCGAAAAAAAGGCGAGCCACGTGATCATCCTGGGGAAGCGCCCCGGATCTCTGCCGGGCAATCTGCTGCTCGATACCCCAGACGGATCGATCTGGAGCAGGAACGCGGATTGAAACCCGGCATCCTCTGGCTCGGCTCACTGCTGCTCCTCCCGCTCGCCGGAATGCCCCTCGTTTGGAGCCGGAGCCTGCAACGATTCTCTTTCCCATGTCGTCTCGCGCTCGTCGCGGGAGTCGGCGCCTTCCTGGTCTCTTTGGAGATGACGGCTCTGGCGCTCTTGAATGTCCGGTGGAACGTCGCCACCTTGACCGCGGGCGCGTTTCTGTTGGCGCTGGTTCTGGCGGCAGTCGTCAACCGGGGCGCTGTGGCCGGGGTACCTGCGCCGAAGGGTCCTGGTAGAGCGTTCGGCACACTGCTTTCCGCAGCCTCAATTTTCGTCGTGATCGTCTCCGTCTGCTCCGGCGCCGCGTCCTCGGGCGACCTGATGCTGTTCTGGGGACCCAAGGCGGAGGCCTTCGCGGCCGCTCGGACGATCGACGTGGCCTATCTCAAGGATCCGTTCCTGATGTATCTCCACCCGTCGTATCCACCCTTGGTCGCGAACATCTACGCCTTCGCGACGATGTCGGCCTCACGCTTCGCGTGGGGCGCGTCGACGGCAACATTTCCGCTGGTCCTGGTGGGCCTCGCGATGGGGCTGCACGGGATCCTTCGGCGGTGGCTCGGTTTTCCGTATGCGGCGGCGGTGGTCGCCTTCGTCGTCTCCGCGATTGGGCTGATGGGGATGGAGGCTGACGTCGCGGGAAACGGTGAGATGCTGCTTCTTTTCTTCGAAACGCTCGCGATCGCTCTCCTGCTTTCCCCGGACGCAGACCGAGCGGACACGCAGGTCCTGGCGGGGGTGCTTCTCGGAGGGGCCGCGTCCTCGAAGGTTGAGGGGCTTCCCTTCGTTCTGGCGACCGTTGCCATGTTCCTGTTCGTTCGGAGGGACAACATCGGGCGACCGTGGGGCCCCATTCTTCGCCTGATGGTTCCCACAGTCGCGGCACTGGGTTTCTGGTTCGCGTTTGGTTTCCTCCATCACGTCTTTCAGGGGTACCGGGGCTACGGAAGCGTCTGGAAGATCTATCCGCAAGCGTCGGGAGTAATCGTCAGCGGAGTCGCGCATTCGCTCTACCGGATCGCCTATGGGCTCCCCTATCTTCTTCCTGTATCCGTCTGGCTGGCGCTCGGGGCGCGCCGTTCGGGACCGTCTCTGATTCCCTTGGGCGTGGCCGCAGCCCTCGTGACCTTCTTCCTGTTCACCTATATTCACCAACCAGATCCGACTCTGTGGATCGCGTGGTCCGCCGCTCGGATCCTCTCGCCGCTGATTCCGCTCTTCGTGCTTGCGACGGTGGTGGAAGCCGATGATCGCCGCGAGAGAGGGGCTCGGCCGAGCGAAACCTGAGCGTCTGACCCGCGCGTCGCGGCCATTCCCGCGTGTGAGGAGCGAGCTGCACCGACAATTTGCCGAGTCCACTGTCGTCGTCCGTCCTTGACATCCGCAATCGGCAGGGATAGCGTCGAACCAATCTCGCCCCGACCGATCCGGCAGACCGCTACCGAACCGATCCTCGCGACGACACCTCGGGAGTGCTCTTGCTACAGAGCGATTTCGGAATCGTGCCAGCCCGCACCCCAGGGTCGAACCTCGCGAAGCCCATGCTATCCAGGCGCAAGTGGCGCATTTCACGATTGTGGATGTGTCGATGAGCTAGGCCGGTCCCGGATCGAAGGGAGGTTGGTGTGAAATCGAAGAGTTCAGTCATCGCTGTCTTTGGTTTGACCCTGGTTCTGTTGTTACCCGCCTCGTTGGGCGCCCAATGGTCGACGATGTCGATCGAGTCCAACCCCACCGGATCGCCTTACCGCTGCTGGCACAAGCTGAACGTCACCCAGGTCGACGACGTAATCTTCGAGGGTGGCCAGCCTGACGGTTTCTGCAATCAGGTTTTCAGTCGTCCGCACGTCGAGTACAACGCGAACGGGGATGCGCTGATCACGGGCGCAGGCAGCTCGACAGGGGGCTTCGGGGATTCGATCCTCTTGATGCTCCGCCGCTCCAGCGACGGTTACTTCGATACCAATCCGTCGCCCGACACCGTCTCGCATGTGTCCGAAGTCTTGCATTGGCCTACCGTGACCTGCGCCGCGTGCCCACCGGAAGCCCAAGCGCCTCCGATGTGCAGCGTTCCAGGCACACACGTGTGCGATTGGTCATGGGTGGGCGGGCTCGGTGGAGGCGGCGGCTTCACGCACACGCCCATCAAGACCATTGGTGGGTATGACTATTTTGCGGTCGTCGAAGTGTCGGATTACCACAAGGTTCGTAACGGCGCACCATTTGACTTTGACAACGGCGACGTGTGGGATCACTGCCCCGATAACGTCGAGTGCGGTTGCTCCAAGAATACGAGCAACAATCCAGGGCGAGCCTGGTTCACTTGGGCCGTCAGCAAAGACGAGACCGGACAGGGAGGGCCGCCGGCAGGAGTGAAATGGTCGTTTGTAACGGCCGCCGGTGGGACTACGACGAACCCATTTCAGTCCGTAAAACTGCTTTCACGCCCCGACGGTATGAACGTCCGCTACATCACCTCGCAGCCGAATGAGGTGTGCGGCATCAACGACCCTGAGCCGGCGCGCCGAACGGGTGGCGGCTGGAGCTCGCGTTTTGGCCATCCGGCTGTCTTTTTCAACAAATACGACAACTACTTCTACATAGCATTTCAATGGGGGTGGGGAAACACGCTTCCCGCAAAGCTGACATCCGCGGTGTGGTTCCGCATGCAGTTCAACCCCTACCAGACGTACGGTTTCGGACCCATCCAGCGGCTGGTGGACGCTCCGTCGGCTAACTTTGCTTCTGCAGCCTGCAGTCCACCGGCTGTGGGTTGTGGCCTCATTCCGTCGGATGATTCCTGGATCCCTGGCGCGACTTACCCGACTGGAGGGGCCACTCCGGACGACTTTTCCATGCTCTACAACGACGTTTCCGCTGGCTTCACGCCGGTCTACGGACCTCGCAACTTCGACTCGATTCTCATGACGTATTCCGGGGACAAGAATCACGCTGGCCGGTTCTACCGAAAGGGAACCGAACGCACGTTTCCTTTTTTTGGATCGACTCAGTCGCTGACGACAAACTACAGCGTCCTAGATAACGGTCTGACGAGCAGCTCGTGCACCGTCCCGACTCTGCCGCCCAAGGCGATCGCGTTCAGCCCGGGCACCTGGGGAGGCTACATCACCGCGGTTCAGCAGGTCTTCCCACCGCTGCCCTCCGACACCAACGGTGCGCCCAGTCTCTTGGGATACGTCGGTGGAAAGCGCACCGACCTCGGCAACCCGTGTGACCGAGCAGGTCTTATTGCCGTCCACTTGCCGCTTACTGGCTCGGCAACGTTTCCTGTCGTAAAGGGAGTCAATTTAGTATCGGGCCCTGCGTCGGGGAACACGACGGTGACCCTGACCGGAGTAGGGTTCGTCCCCGGGACGACTCCGAGCATCAAATTCGGTAGCGCCGCGGCGTCGATGGTTAGCGTAGTCAACTCCACGACCATCACGGCCAAGACTCCGGCTCTCAGCCCCGGGGCGATTAGCGACATCTTGGTGACGAACACGAATAACCAGACCGGTAAGCTGTGGGACGTGTTTCTGGCGGATTTCACGGACGTTCCGTCGAACAACGCGTACCACACGAATGTCGTCAAGATCGCACGCGATCACATCACGGTAGGCTGCACGGGGGGTAATTTCTGTGTGACCAACAACATCTCTCGCGGTGAGATGGCCGCGTTTCTCCTGAAAAGCAAGTACGTTCAACTCGCTTATTCGCCGATTCCAGCGACGGGAACCGTCTTCGGCGACGTTGGGACCGGCACGCAGTTTGCGGCATTCATCGAAGAGCTTTCGAGGGAAGGGATCACGAGCGGCTGCGGGAGCGGCAACTACTGCCCCACGAATCCCGTTCTGCGCCAGGAGATGGCTGTGTTCTTGCTGAAGACGAAGTTCGGGAGTACGTATACTCCACCGAATTGTCACGGGCAGTTTCTCGACGTCGCTTGCCCGAGCCTCTACGCGAATTGGATCGAGGATGCAGCCAACAAGGGGATCATGCCTGGGGGAACGGGCGATGTTTGTCAGGCCAACAAATTCTGCCCGACGGATTCCGTCATCCGCGGCCCGATGGCCAACTATCTCGTAGCGGCTTTCGGACTCTGAGGTCTTGCGCTGGTTTCGCATTGGGGCGGCGGTCCTGGCCGCCGCCTGCTTCGTCTACGTCGTCCTTCGCGCGGCCTCCGTCTCGTTCACCTACGACGAGGCCCTGACGTACTTCCACTTCGTCGGGGCGCCGTTCGCCACCGTCTGGCTCTACGCCGGCGAAGGGGCGTCGGTCAACAATCACACGCTGAACACGGTGCTCATGACGCTGGCCTCGCGGTGGGTCGGGAAAACCGAGCTCGCGCTGAGGCTTCCCAACGTCCTCGCCTTCGCAGGGTACGCGGTCGCGGTGTGGCTGGTCTCGAGGCGACTTCGTGCCGCCGCGTCGAGAGCCCTCGCCCTCGTCCTGCTTCTGGCGAATCCGTTCCTGCTCGAGATCTTCTCCCTGGCGCGGGGCTACGGCCTGGGCCTCTGCTTCGTGCTCGGCGGCGTGGCCGCGCTCGCCGCCGGCCTCGACCCCGCGACCGAGGAGCGGATCGCGCTCCGGCGTCTCGCGCAGGGCATGGCCCTCGCGGGAGTCTCGGTCGTAGCGAACCTCGCGTTCCTGAACGTCTTTCTGGCGTTCTCCGTCGTGGCCGTCGCGGCCCGGTGGAGACTCACACGCGGCGGGGGTGTCGGAGCCTGGCGGTCGGTGGTCGGGAGCGCGGCCGCGGTCTCCGCGGCGGTGGGTTTGTACGCTGCCCCAGCGATCTGGCGGATGCAGAAGATCCACGGTTTGTACTACGGCGGGTCGGCCGGATTCTGGAAAGACACCGTCGACTCCCTCATCCGATGCTGGCTCTACGTGCAGCCCTACGCCGCGGCTGCGAAGCCGGCCGCGTGGGCGCTGGTGGCGGTCGTGCTCGTTCTCGGTCCGCTGATCCTGCTTCGTGCCAGCCGGGGGAGTCGCCCGTGGACGGCGCCCGAGAGCCTGCTCGGAGCGTTGCTCGCGATGCTCGTGCTGGGTGCGCTGGCGAACGTGTTCGAGCACGCCTTCTTCGGGACGCCCTTTCCGATCAACCGAACCGCCGCATGGATGCTGCCCATCTTCTCGCTGGCCGCCGCGGTGGAGGTCGAGATCGCCGCCACCGGTCCCTCGCGCGCATGGCGGGGCGCCTCCCAAATCGGCGCGTGGGTCGTCGTCGCCGCGTGCGGACTCCATGCGGTTTTGTCGGCGAACACGCGTTACGCGATCCTCCAGTACCATGACGCCGACACCAAAGCGATGCTTCGGGATCTCACGGAACTTCGGAAATCAGCGGGCGAGCCGCCGCGTCTGGCTCTCCGGGCGAGCTGGGAGCTCGCTCCTTCGATCGAGTACTACCGCGTGACTCGGCCGCTGACCTGGCTCGAGCCGGTCACGGAGGTCCCCGGACCCGCGGACGCCGCCTTCGTCTCCGCGAAGGATCTCGGGGTGCGCGGCGAGATGGTCGCCTGGAAGAGCTATCCGATCACCGGGAACACTCTCCTGGTCACGCGCGGCCGCTTCCCGGCCGCGGCGAATTCGGGTCCCTGACGCCGAACTGATGGCGGAGCGCGCGGCGGAGGCTCCGGAGCGCTCGCGGATCGTCCGACTTCGCGTCGCGATTCTCGGGAGTGTTCTCCTCTGCGCGCTGGGTCTTGCTCGACTGCCCTGGTCCGCAGGGGCCTTCCGGCTGCCGGTGACGCCGTTCGATCGAAGCCAGGCGCGCTTCATGGCGCCGGGGTACCTGCTGCTGGTCGAGGCGGCCCGAGTCATCCCCCCCGAGGCGTCCGTGGCCGTTCGCTGCCGGCCCGAGCGACCCCTTCTCCAGGCCCTCTTCTGGCAGTTCTCGGTCGCCCTTCTGCCGGGACGGCGGATCCTGGCGGACCAGCCTTGGCACGATGAGGACGCCTCGTCGATGGCGGGGCAAGCCGAATACCTGGTCCTGTGGGGTCCCTCGCCGGCCAGCCCTCCGGGGGAGCTTCTGTTGAACGAGACGCAGGGATCGGTCTGGCGGCTGGCGGCGGCTCGATGAGGGCGGACGCGGTCTGGTTGGGCGCGTGGTTCGGGAGCGTGCTCGTCGGTCTTCCGATCGCCGCGGCCTCGGGTCTGCGCGGCTACTCCCGTCCTTGCCGCGTCGTTCTCGGGACCGCCGCCGGGGCCTTTCTCCTCTCGACGGCGATGACGCTGTCGGCCCTCGCCGGCATCGCCTGGCGTTGGCCCGTCCTCCTCGGAATCTCCATGGTCTCGGCGGCGCTGCTTCGAGCGCTTCTCTCGGATCCCTCGACGGAGGAGTCCCCTCCGCGGCGGTCGCCGGGCGCCGGGATCGTGCTCGTCTGGCTATCGCTGGGCGCCGCCCTTCTCTGCGTCGTGGTCGGGGGGGCGACCTCGATCGACCTTCTCCTGTTCTGGGGCCCCAAGGCCCAGGCCTTCGCGGCAGCCCACACGATCGACGTTCGGTACTTGAAGGACCCGTTGCACGCCTATCTGCATCCGTCATACCCGCCGCTCGCCACCAACCTCGCGGCTCTGGCGACGATGGCGGCGAGAGTCTTCCCATGGCGACTCGCGCCGATCACCTTTCCGATAGCGCTCGGCGGGCTCGCGCTGGGCCTTCCCGGTTGCCTGCGGCGGTGGCGGAGCGAGCGGGAAGCGTGGGCCCTGTCCGCCGTGATCGTCTCGGCGCTCGCGCTGCTGGGCACGGAGACCGACGTCGGCGGAAACGCGGACATGCCTCTGCTCTTCTTCGAGCTGCTCGCCATGACGCTCCTGATCTCTCCGGACGCGTCCCGGCCTCCCATCCAGTGGATGGCCGGGCTCCTGCTCGGCGCCGCCGCCTCGACGAAGGTCGAGGGGCTGCCGTTCGCGCTCTCGGCCGCCGTTCTGTTCGTGGCCGTCCGGAAGGAGATCCGACCGTCCACGGGCGCGCTCCTGCGGCTGCTCTCTCCAACGGCGGTGGCCGTCGGCGCGTGGCTCGCGCTCGGCGTCGCCCGAAACCTTTTCGTCGGATACCGGGGCTACGGCGAGTTCGGGCGGCTCTACCTGCGGTCGTTGCCGGCGGTCGTGAACGCGATCGGAAGCTCCCTGTGGGCCGCGGGGTACGGGCTCCCGTTTCTCGTGCCTCTTCTCGTGCTCGCCGTCGGGCCCATGCCCCGGCGTCTCGCAATGCTGCCGCTCGGAGTCCTGGCGGCGCTCTCGCTCTTTTTCGCGTTCACCTACCTGCACGAGGCCGATCCGAGCCAATGGATTCTGTGGTCCGCCGCTCGGATCTTCTCGCCCGCGTGCGGGCTCCTCGTCCTGGCCGCCGCGGCCGGAGGGGGCGGCTCGCCGGACGGGGACCTCCTCGCGAAGGCCCTCCGATAGACTCCGCCTCGTGCCGAAGGCGCCCTTTTCGCGACAAGCCATCCTCTCCTTCGCCGACGCGCCGGCGGCGATCCTGATCGCTGGCGACGTGGAGTTCTTCGTCGAGGAAGCGGCGGCCACGGCGCGGGCCGCGCTCTCGGACCCCGAGACGGAGGTCCTCGTCTTCGACGACGACGCGCCGGCCGAGGCGGTTTCGGACGCGCTGCTCAACCGCTCGCTCTTCTCGCCGCGGCGGCTGGTGCAGCTCGACATCTCGAGGATCCTGGGCACGGACAAGCCCGGCGACCTCTTCAAGGCCGCGGTCGAGGCCTGGGAGAGCGGCACGCCGGCCGGCCGGCGCTCGGCGTTCAAGGCCGCACGGGCGCTCCTCGCGGCGCTCGACCTGCCGTCGTCGGGAAACCCGGACGAAAACGCCGAGGCCGCGGCGCGCAAGACTCGGCGCAAGGACGAGGCGCCGTTGCTCGCGGAGATTCTGAAGGAGCTGCCGCCCGAGAGTGCGGGTGCGAGCGCGATCCTCAAGACCGCGCTCCGGGCGGTGATCGCGCGCGAGCACAACGACGGCACCGTCGCGCTCCTGACCGCCGTCAACCCGCCGTCGGGGGTGGACCTCGTCAAGGAGGTCGAGAAGCGCGGCCTCATCCTGCAGGCCTCCGTCGGCGACGAGCCCGAGCCGTCGCTCCGGCGGCTGGCGGGCACGCGCGCGAAGGAGCGCGAGGTCGTCCTCGATCCCGCCGCGATCGAGCGGCTCCTCAAGCGCACCGACGGCAACGCGGCCTCCTTCGCCTCGGAGCTCGAGAAGCTGCTCGAGTGGGCGGGGAAGGGCGGACGGATCCGGCCCGCGGACGTCGACACGAACGTCCAGGACGAGGCCTCCGAAGACATCTACGAGTTCTTCGAGGCGGTCGGCCGCCGCGAGGCGAAGGATGCGCTCGCGCGGCTGGAGCGGCTCTTCGAGGAAGGGCGCGAGGTCTCCGCGGGGGACATGGCGGTCGACACCGTCAAGGATTGGCCGGCCAAGTTCCTCGGGATGCTGACGAGCGAGGTGCGGCGCATGTTGCTGATCCGGTCGCGGCTGGACGAGGGCGGCCCCGGCGGCTTCGACGCGCAGACGAGCTACTCGACCTTCCAGGCCCGCGTCCTGCCCCGCCTCATGACGCCGGCCACGCCCTTCGGCCGCTCGCCCTTCGTGACCGCGTCGGGCAAGCCTGTGCACCCCTTCGCCCTCTACCGCGCCGCCCAGCGCTCGGCCCAGTTCACTTCGCCGCAGCTGGCGCGGGCCCTGGCACGTGCGGCGGAGGTCGACACCAAGCTGAAGGACTCGGCGCCGGTTCTGGAGACGCTGACGGTCTACGTCGGGGAGCTGATTGCGGGAAACTGACCCCCACGTGTCATCCCGAGCGGAGCGAGGGATCCCTTTGAAGTCCGAGAACGGGTAGGAGAAAGGGATCCTTCGTCGCTTGGCCCCTCAGGACGACCGGTAGGGCGGTCGAAGTGCGGGGGACGGGGCCGCCTTCGGCGGCCGCCGCCCTGTCTTTGTGGGAGGGTCGCGTGTCTGACCTAATATACGTAGCAAGTTGACCGACCGTTTCACGATCGATCTCGCGCCTCGAACCGCCCTGATCACAGGGGGTTCCCGGGGTATCGGCCGCGCGGTGGCGGATTTGCTGGCGGCCGCCGGCGCGCGCGTCGCGATCAACTACCGGAAGGACGAGGCCGCCGCCAACGGCGCGGTCCGTGAGATCCGTGCGGCTGGCGGCGAGGCGATGGCGGTGGCGGGCGACGTCTCGCAGCCGGACCAGGCGCGCCAGCTGGTGCGCGACGTCGTGTCGGCGTGGGAGCGGCTCGACATCCTCGTCAACAACGCGGGCATCTGGGAGGAGGACGTCGCGGGCCGGGGCGACGTCGAGGTCTGGGACCGGACCTACGCCGTCAACCTGCGCGGCGCCTACCTCGTGACCGACGCCGCGGTTCCACACCTCATGCGGCACGGCGGCTCGATCGTCTTCGTCTCCTCGACCGCCGGACAGCGGGGGGAGGCGCGCCACTCCGCCTACGCGGCGTCCAAGGGCGCCCTGATCTCCTACACGAAGTCGCTGGCCGAGGAGCTCGGGCCTCGCGGGGTGCGCGTCAACTGCGTCGCGCCCGGCTGGGTCGACACGGACATGGCGGCAGGGACGCTGTCGCAGCCGGCGCGCCGCAGCGAGATCGAGCGGGAGATCCCGGTCGGCCGCGTGGCCTCTCCCTCGGACGTCGCGGGCCCGATCCTCTTCCTCGTGTCCGATCTCGCCAGGCACGTTCAGGGCGAGGTCCTGAACGTCAACGGCGGGAGCGTGCTCGCGGGCTGAGGAATTCTGAATCGTAGGGGCGGCCCCAGCAGCCGCCCGCGGGCGGGGGCGACGCCGCCCTTACGTTAGTGTGGAGGCGATGGAGCGACTCGATCGAAGGGACATTCGGTTCCTTGCCGCCTGCCTCCTGGTCATCGCGGTAGGAGCGGGAATCACGGCGGTCCTCTTCCGGCGTGCCTTCCCCGAGGCGTCGATCGAGTTCCGCGTCAACCGCGAGCAAGCCCGGAAGCTGGCCGAGGAGTTCCTCGCGAAGCGCGGAACGAACGTCGCGGGGATGCGCTTCGCCGGACAGTTCGACGTCGACGACACCGCCAAGGTCTACCTCGAGCGCGAGCTCGGCCTCGAGCGCGCCAGCCGCCTCTACGGGCGCGAGGCCAAGATCTGGCAGTGGCGGATGCGCTGGTTCCGCTCCGGCGTGCAGGAGGAGGAACGCGCCGCGTTCTCGCCGCTCGGCGATCTGATCGGGTTCCGCTCGGTGATCAAGGAAGACGCGCCGGGCGACAAGCTGTCGCAGGCCGAGGCGCGCGCCGTCGTGCTCGCGTTCTTCGCGTCGCGGGGGGTTCCGGAGTCCGCGCTCAAGGCGATCGAGGCGACGCCGACGTCGCGTCCCCACCGCACGGACTGGACGTTCGTCGACGAGAAGAGCGGCGCCCGCTTCGCCGACGCGGCGCTGCGGTACACCACGACCGTGTCGGGCGGGCGGCTGACCCACTACCAGGAGTTCGTGCACGTCCCGGAGGCGTGGACCCGCGACTACGAGCGCCTGCGGTCCAAGAACGAGGCCGCGGGCCAGGTGGCGACCTTCGGCCTCTTCGTCACCATGCTGGCGATGCTCGGCGTGCTCGTCTCGAAGATCGCGCTCAAGGACGTGCCGTGGCGCCTGGTGGGCGCCTTCGGAGGAATCGGGTTCGTCCTCGCGCTCGCGTCCGCGCTCAACGAGCTCCCGCTGACGCTCTGGGGCTACGACACGGCCAGCCCGCTCTCGTCCTTCCTGACGAGGACGGTCGTCTTCGGCATCCTCGGCGCGGTCGCCACGGGCGCCGGCATCGCCATCGTCGTGGCCTCGGCGGAGCCCGTCTACCGCGAGCGGTTCCCGCAGCACCCCGCCCTCTCGCGGGCCTTCTCGCCGCGCGGGATCCAGACGAAGGGCTTCTTCAAGGCCGTGCTCCTCGGCTACGCGCTCGCCGCGTTCTTCTTCGCGTACCAGGCGGTCTTCTACGTCGTCGCCGGGCGCTTCGGCGCCTGGGCGCCGGCGGACGTGCCCTACAGCGACATGCTGAACACCGCCGTCCCGTGGGCGACCGTGCTCTTCATCGGCTTCCTGCCGGCGGTCTCGGAGGAGGGCATCAGCCGGATGTTCTCGATCTCCTTCCTGGACCGGCTGGGGGCGAGCCGCTGGCTGGCCGTCGTGCTGCCGGCGTACATCTGGGGCTTCGGGCACTCGACGTACCCGAACCAGCCGTTCTTCATCCGCGGGCTCGAGGTCGGCACCGCGGGCGTCCTGATCGGATTCCTCATGCTGCGCTTCGGCGTCGTGCCGCTCCTGATCTGGCACTTCACGGTGGATGCGATCTACACCGCGCTCCTCCTGCTGCGCTCGGGCAACGCGTACTACGTCGTCTCCGGGGCGATCGCGTCGGGGATCCTGCTCCTGCCGCTGCTCGTCTCGGGGGTCCTCGCGCTGCGGCGCGGCGGCTTCCTCTCCTCCGTGGGCCTCAGCAACGGCGACGTCGGTTTCGTGCCGGCGCCGCCCGTCTCGGCGCTGCCGGAGGCAGCGGTTCCGTCCGTCCGGCCGCTCCCGCGGGGCGCGCGCGCCATGCTCGCCACGGTCGCCATCGTGCTCCTCGCCACCGTGCTCGCCCCCGAGGCGCCGGCGCCCCCGCTCGGCGAGGACGCCACCGGGCGCGAGGCGGCGCTGCGCCTCGGCGAGCGGTTCCTGCGCGCGAACGGCGCGGACCCGTCCCTCTGGCGTCACGTCGTGTACCAGGGCACGGGGTTCGCGGACGACGAGCAGACGCGGCAGGCGAAGCCGCAGGACGAGGCCGGCATCCCCGGGTTCTCGGAGGACGCCGCGCGCTACGTGATCGAGAAGGGCGGCGTCCCGGCGCTGGCACGCCTCGCGTCGGCCCAGCTGCCGACGTCCTACTGGGTCGTCCGTTTCTACCAGGTCGAGAAGAAGGAGGAGTGGAAGGTCCTGATCGACGCGCGCCGCTCGCGCGTCGTGACCTTCGTCCATCCCGTCGCCGAGGACGCCCCCGGGTCGCCGCCGCCCTCCGACGAGGCGGCCCGCCGCCGCGCGCTCGCCGCGGCCGAGACGCTGGGCTACCCGGCCCATCGCTACGCGGTCATGGAGGTCGGCACGGAGAACCGCCCCAAGCGCACGGACACGACGGTCGTCCTCCAGGCGTCGGAGCCGGGAATCGGCGACGCCCATCCGCGACTGACCGCCGTCTTCCACGGCGGGAGCCTCGCCGCGATGCTCCCGACGATCCGCATTCCCGAGGACTACGTGCGCGCGCACCGGAAGAGCTCGGTGGCCGACGTGCTGCTGATCGCGGTGAAGGTCCTGGCGGCGGGCGCGGTCGTGGGCGTCGCCGTGATCCTCTTCCTGCGCGTCGTGCGGAGCGACGCATTCCGGTGGAAGCAGATCGTGCGGCCGCTCCTCTGGGCGGCGGTCCTCGCGGCCGCCGGGCTGGCGAACACGATTCCCTACTTCTATCGCGGGTACGACACCCAGCGGCCGATGTCGCTCTTCCGGGTGGGCCTGACGATCTCGCTCTCGATCGGCTGGATGGGAGCCCTCCTGATCGCGGCGCTCGGCTTCGTACTGCTCACCGCGGCCCGGCCGGGCTGGGAGTGGGCGCTGCGCCGGCGGGGCTCGCTGGGGGACGCCGTGGCGCGCGCCGCAATCGCGGCCGCGGGCGTGGCGGGGCTGGAGCACGTCTTCCACCTCGTGTCCTCGCGCGTGCCCGCGCTCTACGATCCGGATCCGACCCTCCCGGGAAGCCTCCAGTACGTGGTGCCCGCGCTCGAGGTTCTCTGGAACACGGCCCGCGCCACCTTCGCGCTCGCCCTTCCCGCCGCCGTCGTCGCCCTGGCGGCGCGCCAGAGCTTCTTCCGGAGCGCGGCGGGGCGCGCCCTGGGCCTCCTGGCGATCGCGGCGGCGTTGCTCCCGACGAGCCTGTCCACGCCGGGGGCCTTCGTCTCGGACTTCGTCCCCTCCGTCGTGACCGCAGCCTGGCTGGGACTCTGTGCGTTCGTCCTGCTGCGCGACCACGCCGCCGCCTGGGTCCTGTTCGGCCTCTTCGCCTTCGGGGGCCGCGGCGCGCTCGCGCTGCTCAGCCAGCCCGCCGCCGCCGATCGCGCCGCGGGGGCTCTGGCCGTCGCGCTGCTCATCGTCGCGGGAATCGCGCTTCTCGCGGGGCACCGGGATCCGGGTCCCGAGGCTCCGCTCGCCGTGCCGGTTCCGGCTCTGGTCCTCGACGGGCCGCCGTCCGCCGCCGAGTCGGTGACTCCGCCGCCTAGGAACCCGTGGAGTGGTAGCGCTTGACGCCGGAGTGCCACACGGCGAGCGCGAGCGAGAGCGACAGGGCGGCGACCAGGGGCACCGCCCAGAATTCCCCGGCGAACTCGCCGCGCTTCAGGAAGCGGACGACCGGGTAGAACGACGCGAACGCGAAGGGGACGACGAAGGAGAGCGTGAAGCGGATCCAGCCGTCGTAGATGGTCAGGGGATAGCGCCCGAACTGCATCAGGTTGAAGACGGGCGGCACGATGCCGATGCGGTCCTCGATCCAGAACGACGTCGCGGTCAGGCCGATGAAGATCGCGAGGTAGATCGTCGCGCCGAAGACCGCCCAGAGAACGAAGAGGAGCAGGTCGAGCGCGGAGAAGGAGAGGTGCAGGCGGTGCGAGGCCCACGCCACCGCCGCGACGCCCGTCACCGTCTCCTGGAGCGCCTCCAGCCGAAACGCCTCGAAGAGGACCTGGAACACCGAGTCGACCGGCCGCACCAGCACGCGGTCGAACCGGCCCTCGATCAGGTAGCGGTCGGAGAACAGGTAGAGGTTCCAGGACAGCACGTTGAAGACGCCCAGCGGGATGAGCGAGAAGCCGTAGAGGAAGACCATCTCGTCGAAGGACCACCCCGACACGGCCGGGACGCGCGAGAACACGATCAGGAGAAACCCGAACGACGCCGCGGTGCCCAGGAACGACGAGAAGACGCTCGAGAAGAAGTCGAGCCGATACTCCAGCCGCGCCTTGGCGTACTGCGAGAAGTACAGCGCGAACAACCGCGCGTGGCGCACGAGACTCTTGATCACGTCTTCAATCCAAAATCCAAAATCCAAAATCCAAAATCGTTCTCATCCGCCCTGAATCGTGATCCGCGTCTGCGACTTCTTCCATGCCCAATGCCCGAGAAGCAGCAGCACCCCCGTCCAGCCCGCCTGCAGACCCAGGAGCCGCGCGGCCTCGAGGCCGGTGGCCTTGCCCAGGTAGAGCGCCGCGGGGGTGAAGTTGATGTGCGGAAACGGCGAGGCCAGCAGCACCGTGCGCAGCGGCTCGGGAAAGAGCGTCGTCGGAATGAGCAGGCCCGAGAGGAGCTCGAGGAGCAGGTACTTGGCGCGCAGGATCCCCAGGATCGACTTGCTGCGGATCGCGATCAGACCGACGAGAAAGTTGATCGCGGCCACCAGGAAGAACGCCATCACGGCGGACCACAGGAACAGCAGGCCGGCGGCGAGCGAGGCGGGAGGCTTTACCGGGAAGATCAGGGCGAGCACGACCGCGATCGGCAGCGTGAACAGGATCGCCCGAAACGCCGACTGCCCGGCGGCGTCCGCGATCATGACCGTCTGGAAGTCGACCGGGCGGATGAGGTTCATCGCGAGCTTTCCCTCCTGGACCTGGGTGCCCATCTCGCGGTCGATCTCGTTGAAGTAGAACGAGCGGACCGCCCATCCCACCGAGACGTAGGTCACCATGTCGTTCAGGCTGAGCCCACCGACCGCATGCCCGGTCTGGAAGACGGCGCGCCAGATGAAGTAGTAGACGGTCACGTTGAAGAGGTACGTCAGGACGCCGACGTAGTAGCGCGCGCGGAACGCCAGCATGTTCAGGAAGCCGATGCGGGCGAAGGAAGCGGCCGCCCGCCAGGGGGAGACGGCCGGCGGGGCGGCCGTGGGCCACGGGGAGACGGCCTCGTTCACGAGATGCCCTCCCGGTAGATGTGCTTGACGACCTCCTCGACCTCCGGCTCCTCGATCGTCAGGTCGGTGACCTCGAAGCGGTTGACGATCTCCTTGACGACGGTCGCCGGAGACGTCGCGCGGCGGTCGACGTCCACGCGATAGCGGTGCAGTCCGACCTCCCGCGCCGAGAGCCCCACGAACGTCAGCTCCGGCGGCTCGGGTGCGCGCTTGACGTCGAAGACGATGGAGGTCACGGGCAGGATGCGGTCGCGCAGCTCGTCGAGCTCGCCGTCGAACAGGAGTTTTCCGTGGTCGATCACGATGACCCGCCGGCAGAGCGTCTCGATGTCGGCCAGGTCGTGGGTCGTGAGGAGCACCGTCGTGCCCTCCTGGCGGTTGATCTCGAGCAGGAACTCCCGCACGTTCGCCTTGGCCACGATGTCGAGACCGATCGTGGGCTCGTCCAGGAACAGGAGGGGCGGGCGGTGCAGGAGCGAGGCGGCGAGGTCGCACCGCATGCGCTCGCCGAGCGAGAGCTTGCGGACGGGCTGGTGGAGGTAGGCCTTGAGCCCGAGGACACGGTCGAAGAGGGCCATGCGGTCGGCGTACTGGTCCTCCGTCAGGCCGTAGATCTCCTTGAGGAGGCGGAACGACTCGACGACGGCGATGTCCCACCACAGCTGCGTGCGCTGCCCGAAGACGACGCCGATCGTCGCGACGTAGCGGGTGCGTTCGCGGTGCGGCACGAAGCCGTTGCAGACGACCTCGCCGGAGGTCGGGGTGAGGATGCCGGTGAGCATCTTGATCGTCGTGGACTTGCCGGCGCCGTTGGCCCCGATGTAGCCGACCATCTCGCCCGGGCGGATCGCGAAGGTGACGTCGGCCACGGCGGCGGTCTCGGTCGCCGTGCGCCGGACCAGCGAGCGCAGAGCCGCCGCGAGCCCCTCCTGCCGTCGATACGTCCGGAAGATCTTGGTGAGCCGCTCGACGCGGACGATCTCTCGCGCGTTTCGCTCCGTCACGCCTTCTTCTTCCCGTCCGCTCCGCGGCCCGACAGCGCGAGTGCGCGCGCGTAGACCTCCCGCGCGGGCCGCCCGGTGCGCCGGGCGATCTCCCGGGACAGCGCCTTGACGGCCGAGCCCGCCGCCAGGGCCTCGCGGATCCGCCCGTCGAGCTCGCCGGCCTCCGCGTCCGAATCGGACACCCCGCGCGTCTTTGCGCCGGCACGCAGCCCCTCGACGACCACGGTGATCTCTCCCCGGATCGATTCGCGCGCGCGAAACTCGCGGGCGAGATCGGGGAGCGTCCCGTGCCGCGCCTCCTCGTGCACCTTGGTGAGCTCGCGCGCCACGCAGGCGCGCCGGGCGCCGAGCACGCGGGCCGTGTCGTCGAGCGACTCGGCCAGGCGGTGGGGCGCCTCGAACCAGATCAGCGTCTCGGCGCGCTCGCGGAGCGATTCGAGAAACCGCGAGCGCTCCCCCTTGCGCGCGGGCAGGAAGCCGAGGAAGACGTGGGGAACCGGGGGCAGCCCCGAGACTGCCAGCGCGGCCGCCGGTGCGGACGGCCCCGGAACGACGCGCACGGGAAAACCCGCGGTCACCGCCGCCTCGACGAGACGGACTCCCGGATCCGAGAGCGTCGGCATCCCCGCGTCGGTCACGAGCGCCACGGTCTCGCCGGCGCGGAGCCGCTCGAGCAGCTCCGCGACCCGTGACTCCTCGCGCGGGCCGGGGCAGGAGATCCGTCGTGCGGTGAACCCGAAGCGTGCGGCCAGCTTGGCGGTCACCCGCGTGTCCTCGCAGAAGATGGCCGCCGCCTCCGCGAGAGCGCGCTGCCCGCGTGGGGAGAAGTCGTCGAGGTTGCCAATCGGCGTGCCCACGACGAGGAGCTGGCCGCGCGGGGCGTCGGTCATCGGGATCGGAAAAATAGCACGGGGCCTCACGTATGATTCGCGGATGCGGCGACCTCTCCTGGCGCTCGGGGTGTGCATGATCGTCGCCGCGCTTTCCAGATCGTCGCGGCCGGCGCCCTTCGCGGAGAAATCGTGGACCGCATCGCCGCCACCGTCAACGACATCGCGATCCCGGAGAGCGAGGTGCGCAAGGCGATGGTGGTGTCGGCGCTGACGCCGGAGCCGGGGGAGAGCACGGAGGCCTTCCGCGCGCGCATCCTCGACGCGCTGATCGACCAGCACCTGGAGTACGAGGACGCGGCGCGCTTCGGCCCGACTCCTCCGGACGCTGCCCAGATCGAGGAGGCCATGACGCGCCTGCGCGAGCGGCTCAAGGCAGAGGGGAAGGACCCGGCGGCGGAGTTCGCGCAACGCCGGCCTCACGGCCGAGGAGGTCCGCTCCTCGCTCGAGCGGCAGCTCGTCATCGCGCGCTACCTGCGGGAACGCTTCGCGCCGATCGCGTTCGCCGACGAGCAACAGGCGCGCGAGGAGTACGAGAAGCGCTACGTACCGGAGCAGGCCGCCGCCGGTCAGCCGGCCGCGCCGTTCGAGCAGGTCGCCGACGAGATGCGCAAGCGCTCGTCGGAACGGGCCCTCGACGAGGAGGTCGCGCGCTGGATCAAGGACCTCCGGCAGAAGTCGCGCGTCTCGATCTACCGCATTCCCATGCCCGTGCCTCTCGACCGCCCTGCGACGGTGCTCTCCGGGGCGGCCCCGACACCGGTCCGGGCTCCGGCTCCCTCCAGGACCCCCGCGTCGTGATGCCGCTTCTGCTCGTCCTCGGCGGGTGGCTGGCGCTGGCCGGGCAGGAGCCGCCGGACCGCACGCCTTCCCCGCCGGCGGCCATCCTGCGCGAGGTCGCCGTGCCCATGCGCGACGGGGTGATCCTGCGGGCGGACGTGCTGCGGCCGGCCCCGACCGGCCGCTTCGCGACGCTGATCTACCGCACTCCCTACAACCGAAAGCGCTCCGAGGAGAACGAGGTCGTCCTGGCGGCGCTCGCGAAGGGATACGCAGTCGTTCTGCAGGACGTGCGCGGCCGCTACGCCTCGGGAGGCGACTTTGTCCCCTACGTGCACGAGGGCGAAGACGGCTACGACACGATCGAATGGGCGGCCGCGCAGCCGTGGTCCAACGGCGAGATCGGCACCTTCGGCCTCTCCTACCCGGGCGCGGTGCAGTGGCTGGCGGCGGTCGAGGCGCCCCCGCACCTGAAGGCGGCGGTTCCGGCGATGACGTTCTCTTCGCCGCGCAACTTCTTCTACGCCGGCGGCGCGTGGGACCTGTCCTGGATCTCGTGGATCTGGGACAACATCGCGCCCGACGCGCGCGTCAAGCGGGGCCTGCCCGGTCCCCGGACCGGCCGCGAGGCGGATGCGGCGTGGGACGCGAAGTGGGCCGCGATCCTGCCCTTCCGTCTGCCGCTCTCCAGCCTGCCCGAGCTGCGCGCGGAGGCCCCCTACTATTTCGACTGGCTCTCTCATCCGCCCGAGGACGCGTTCTGGGACTGGGCCGAGCTGCGCGGCAAATACGGCCGCGTGCGCGCGGCGGTCCTCGGCATCTCCGGCTGGCACGACGAGGCCTACGGGCCGGAAGGCGCGATCACGAACTTCCAGGGGCTGGTGGCGGCGCGGCGGACGGAGAACGACGCGCGCGCGCGCGTGATCCTGGGCCCGTGGGTACACGGCGGCGAGGACTCGGACCATTCCGGGGAGCGCGCGTTTGGTTCGCAGGCCCGCCTGGACTACGCGGGAGAAATCCTGCGCTTCATGGACCGGTATCTTCGCGGCATCGACGGCGGTCTCGATGCCGAGCCCCCGGTGCGGGCCTTCGTGATGGGGGAGAACGTCTGGCGGTCGGGCGCCACCTTCCCGCTGCCCGGCACGAGGCCGCTCTCCCTGTATCTCGCGGCGGGGGGCAGGCTCGTGCGCGATGCGCCGACTGCGGCCGTCGAGCCCACGGCATTCGCGTCGGATCCCGTGAGCCCGGTGCTCAACGCGTACGCGGGGAAGGCCGGCGCCCACGACTACAGGGCCCTCTCCGAGCGCAAGGACGTCGCCGTCTTCGAGACCGAGCCCCTCGCGGAGCCGCTGCGCGTCGTCGGTCCGATCGAGACGGAGATCGCGGTTTCCTCCGACGCGCCCGACCTCGACCTGTGGGTGAAGCTCGAGGACGTCGAGCCGAGCGGCACCGCCTGGAACCTCTCGAGTCCGGGCACCGACGTGCTGCGCGCGTCCTGGCGCGAGGGAGGCAAGCCGCGAAAGCTGCTCGGTCCCGGTGAGGTCGCCTTCCTGCGGCTGCCCAACCTGCGCACCGGAAACCTCTTCGCGAAGGGCCACCGGATCCGGGTGGTTCTCTGCGGCAGCTTCATGCCCGACTTCTCGCGGAACCTCCAGACGGGAGAGTCCGAGACCTCCTCGGCCAGGACGCGCAAGGCGGTGATCCGGATCCATCACGACCCGACGAGCGCCTCGCGGATCGTGCTGCCGGTCGTGCCCGACGCCGAGACCCGATGAAGAGCCTCGTCCTCAGGACGATTTCACGCTCACGCGTTGTCCTGGGCGCCGCCGCCGCGCTCCTCTTCCTCTTCCGCGCGGGCCCGCTTCGGGCCGTCCAGGTCCAGGAGGTCCGGATCCCGATGAAGGACGGCGTGAGGCTGGCGGCGGATCTCTGGCGCCCCGACGAGGGCGCGGGCCCGTTTCCGGTGCTGCTCGAGTATTTGCCGTACCGCAAGACGGAGTCCCGCGGCGGGAGCTTCCCGCTCTACGCGGCCTTCGTGCGTCAAGGCTTCGTCGTCGCCCGCGTGGACATCCGCGGGACGGGCAACAGCGAGGGCACGCTCATTCCCTACGAGTACAGCGAGATCGAGCAGCGCGACGGCGAGGAGGTCATCGCCTGGCTCGCCGCCCAACCCTTCTCCAACGGAAACGTCGGGATGTTCGGCATCTCGTGGGGAGGGTTCAATGCGATCCACATGGCGATGCGCAATCCTCCCGCGCTGAAGGCGATCATCGCCGTGGACGCCACCGACGACCTGTACCACGACGACGTGCACTACATGGACGGGATCATGCACGTGGACACCTGGGAGATGAGCCAGGACCTCGCCAACGCGATGCCCGGCGCCCCGGGGTACGTCCTCGACGACCGCTACTTCGCGGACCGCTTCGATCGGCCGCCCTGGATGCTGACCTACAAGGCGCAGCAGCGCGACGGCCCGTTCTGGGACCGCACCGCACTGAAGGCGCGCTACGAATCGATCCGGATCCCGGTGTTCCTGATCGGCGGCTGGTACGACGGCTACCGCGACAGCATTCCGCGGATGCTCGAGCACGTGAAGTCGCCGGTCAAGGCGATCGTCGGCGCGTGGGACCACACGTATCCCGACGAGCCCTACCCGAAGCCGGGGTTCGACTGGCGCCACGAAGCCGTGCGCTGGTTCGATCAGTTCTTGAAGGGGCGCGACACGGGGATCCTGAAGGAGCCCCGCCTCGCCGTCTACGTCCGCGACTGGCACCCGCCGGGGCCGTATCTCGAGACGGCTCCGGGCCGCTGGCGCTCCGAGGACGGCTGGCCGATCGCGCGGATCCGGGACCGCGTCTTTCACCCGAGAGACGACCACACGCTCCGCGAGGCGCCGGGCGCCGCCGCCGTGGACCGGCTGCGCTACGTGCCGACGACGGGCGTCGAGGCCGGAGGCCCGGTGCTGTGGTGGGGCGACGTCGCGCCGGACCAGCGCCCGACCGACGCCTACAGCCTCGTCTACGACACGCCTCCGCTCGAGGAGGACGTCGAGATCCTGGGCCTGCCGAAGGCGCTGCTGCGCGTCTCGGCCGACGTGCCGCTCATCGACTGGTTCGCGCGCCTGAACGACGTGGCGCCCGACGGCACGGTCACGCAGGTGACCGGCGCTGGCCGCAACGGAGCGCAGCGGGTCTCGGCGCGGGAGCCCGCGGCGATCGAGCCGGGCCGCCCCTTCCCGCTCGAGATCGAGATGCACTTCACCTCCTGGGTGTTTCCGAAGGGCCACCGCATCCGGCTCTCGGTGTCGAACGCCCAGTGGCCGATGCTCTGGCCCACGCCGGATCTGACGACGACGACGCTCCTTCTCGGGCCCGACGCGTCGCGCCTCGTGTTGCCGGTCGTCCCGCGCGACGAGACGAACGCGAAGCGGCCCGCGCCGAGCTACCTTCCGATTCCGGAGAAGGAGCCCGAGCTCCCCGGGTACGAGGAGCTCGGCGTGCAGACGCCGTCGGCCTACGGTGAGATCTCGTCGATCGACCGCAACCCGCGCACCGGAGCGGCCACGGTCGTCGCGACCAACACGAGCTCCCACCGCTTCCCGTGGGGCGAGCAGCGTTACACCGAGAAGTTCACCCACCAGGCGGAGGACGGGCATCCCGAGAAGACTTCGGTCCGGGGCGAGTACGCGACCGAGGTCATGGCCTCGGGACGGACGCTGCGCTGGGAGAGCGTGGTGACTTTTTCGAGCGATCGCACGAGCTTCCGCTACCAGGGCACGCGGAAGGTCTTCGAGAACGGGAAGCTCGTTCGGGAGAAGTCCTGGGATCAGATCTTTTCCCCGGGACTTTCAATGACGCTGTGACCCGCATGCCGCGGAGCTGCTGATGCCCCTGCGCATCGCCGTCTTTGGCGTCGGCGGAGCGGGCGGCCGGTTCGGCGCGTTCCTGGCCCGGGCGGGAGTGGAGACGGTCTTCGTCGCGCGTGGCGAGCACCTGCGGGCCATCCAGGAGAACGGTCTCGTGCTGGAGACGCCGGAGGCGGAGATCCGCGTCCGGCCGGCGGTCGCCACGGACGATCCTCGAGCGGCGGGACCCGCCGACGTCGTCCTGCTGGGGGTGAAGTCCTGGCAGGTCGGAGACGCCGCCAGCGCGATGGGGCCGCTTCTCGGGCCCGAGACGTTCGTCGTGCCCCTCCAGAACGGCGTCGAGGCGGCCGGCCAGCTCGCGGCGGTCCTCGGCGCGCGGCGCGTCGTGGGGGGCCTCTGCGCGACGTTTAGCTTCGTCGTCGAGCCCGGCCGCATTCGGTCGCTCGGGCGGGTCCACTCCGTGACCTTCGGAGAGCTCGACCGCTCCCGCAGCGAGCGCACGGAGCGGCTCCGGGGAGCGTTCGAGCGCGCCGGTGTGGCCGCCTCGATCCCGGACGACATCCACGTGTCGCTGTGGGAGAAATTCCTGTTCGTGGTCTCCTTCGGGGGCGTGGGCGCCGTGACGCGCGCGCCGGCCGGCATCGTCCGGACGGTCCCCGAGACCCGCGGCCTGCTGCGGAGCGCGATGGAGGAGATCCGGGCCGTGGGCCGTGCGCGCGGCGTCGCGCTCGCGGACGACGCGGTGTCGCGCGCGCTCGCCTTCCTCGACTCGCTCGATCCGGCCGGGACGACCTCGCTCCACCGCGACCTCGCCGCGGGCCGTCCGTCGGAGCTCGAGGCCTGGAGCGGCGCGGTCGTGCGGCTGGGGCGCGAGGCGGGAGTGCCCACCCCCCTCCACGAATTCTTCTACGCGAGCCTTCTCCCGCTCGAGCGCCGCGCGCGCGGCGAGCTCGCGTTCCCGGGATGAGCCGGCTCCCTTCGAAATCCGAAGTGCGGCGGCGGCGGACGCGGTGCGTTCCCGGGCTCGTCTCCCGGTACGTCCCGGCGGGGCGTTCTCGTCTCGCCCTCGATCCGCTCCCGTAGAGCGATGGCATCGCGCGCCGCCTGGGCGTCGCGATCGTTGTCGAAGTAGACGTACACCTCGGCGCCCTCCGCGGCCCACTCCCGGCATCGCGCCGCCCAGCGGTCGAGCTCGTCGTCTCGATACGCGCCCTCGTAAAGCCGGCGGGCGCCGTGGAGGCGGACGTAGGCGAGGCGGCGCGACGTGCGGCGCAGCGAGAACGGGTGCTTCCCGGCCGTATCCGCGGCGACGAGCGCCACGTCCCGGCGCGCGAGCGCCGCGGCGGCCTCCTCACAGAGCCAGCTCTCGTGGCGGACTTCGAGCGCGTAGCGGAGAGGGCGATCGCGGCCGTCCGGCGCGGTCAGAGCCGCGCGGCCCGTCGTCCGGGCGTCGTGCCGCCGGGCCCAGCGCTCGGCGCCCCGCACGTCGTCCGGCAGCGCCGAGAGAAACGCGTCGGTCCGGGCCGGATCGAAGCGCAGCTGCGGGGGCAGCTGCCAGAGGATCGGGCCGAGCGTCTTCCCGAGACGCAGGATGCCGGAGGCGAAGAAGTTCGCGAGCGGGGCGCGAAAGCTCCGCAGCTTGAGCATGTGCGTGATGTAGCGGCTGCCCTTGACGGCGAAGAGGAAATCGGCGGGAACGGCGGCGCGCCAGGCGTCGCAGGCCGCCGGCCGCGTCAGTGAGTAGAAGGTGCCGTTGACCTCCACGGTCGGCAGGCGCGCTGCGAGGAAGGAGAGCCAGCTCTTCTGAGGCAGGCCCTCCGGATAGAAGCGGCCGCGCCAGTGGGAGTAGATCCAGCCCGAGGTCCCGACGCGGATTGGAGGCGCCACACTCAAAGAACGAGCAAATGCGGTGCCGGCCGAGGCGCCGGTCCACGACATAGAATCGGGAGTCACCCCATGACTCTCTCTACCGGAACGAAGCTCGGACCGTACGAGATCCTCGCGCCTCTGGGCGCGGGAGGGATGGGGGAGGTGTATCGCGCCAAAGACCCCCGCCTGGGCCGGGACGTCGCGATCAAGGTTCTGCCCCCGGCCTTCGCGAGCGACGCGGACCGCCTGAAGCGCTTCGAGCAGGAGGCGCGCGCCGCCGGGCTGCTCAACCACCCCAACATCACCGCGGTCCACGACCTCGGGACGAACCCCGCCGATGGGGCTCCGTACGTCGTCCACGAGCTGCTCGAGGGTGAGACGCTGCGCTCCGAGCTCGCGGGCGGCCGCTTCTCTGCGCGCAAGGCGATGGAGTATGCGATCCAGATCGCCCAGGGGCTCGCCGCCGCGCACGAGAAGGGCATCGTCCATCGGGACCTGAAGCCCGAGAACGTCTTCGTGACGAAGGATGGGCGCGTCAAGATCCTCGACTTCGGTCTCGCCAAGCTGACGCAGGCGGAGGGGAGCCCGGACGCGACGAACCTGCCGACCGCGACCGAGCCCGGCGTCGTCATGGGGACGCTGGGGTACATGTCGCCGGAGCAGGTGAAGGCGAGGCCGGCCGACGCGCGCAGCGACATCTTCGCCCTGGGCGCGATTCTGTACGAGATGCTCTCGGGGAATCGCGCGTTCCGCGGCGACTCGGCCGGGGAGACGATGGCCGCGATCCTCAAGGAGGATCCGCCGGATCTCTCGGTCACCAACCAGAACGTCTCGCCGGGTCTCGACCGGATCGTTCGCCACTGCCTGGAGAAGAACCCGGAGCGGCGGTTCCAGTCGGCCTCCGACATCGCCTTCGACCTCGAGACGCTGACCGGCCTCTCGACGCCGCGCCTGCAGGCCCCGAAGGCGCCTGCCCGGGTCGGCGGCCCTCTGGGCCTGATCGCGGCGGCTCTCGCGATCGCACTGGCCGGCCTCGCTGCAGGCCGGCTGCTGTGGAAGGCGCCGCCTGTCTCCGTCCCCGTATTCCACCGCCTGACCTATCGCCGCGGCTTCATCTGGTCCGCTCGCTTTTCGCCCGACGGACACACCGTCTTCTACGCCGCCAACTGGGATGGCGCCGAGAAGGCTCAGCTCTTCTCGACCCGCACCGAAAACCCGGGCTCCACCCTGCTCGATCTGACTGGGCGCTGGGTCGAGTCGATCTCGCGTTCGGGCGAGATGCTGATCCTGACGGACGTCCTGACTTCCACCGGATACGCCCACCGGGGCGTTCTGCAAACCGCGCCCCTGTCGGGCGGCGCCGCGCGCGATCTGTTCGAGGATGTCGTCGACGCTTCCTGGGCGCCCGACGGCCAGAGCATCGCCCTCGTCCGCGCGCCGGGATGGCGTCACCGACTGGAGTTTCCGGCCGGCAAGGTCGTCTACGAGACGGCAGGTTGGGTGACTCACCCGCGCGTCTCGCCTAAGGGAGACTTCGTCGCCTTTCTTGGACCACCCGCAATTCGGAGACGACGCCGGGTCGGTCGCACTGATCGACCGGAACGGCAAGAAGACGACTCTCTCGGAAGGCTGGACCAGCGCTCAGGGACTGGCCTGGTCGCCTTCGGGCGAGGAGATCTGGTTCACGGCGACGTCGGGTGGAGGCAGTCGCGCGCTCCATTCCGTGACGCGCTCGGGCCGGCAACGCATCATTGCCCGGGCCCCGGGCGTGCTCACCCTCCAGGACACCTCCGCCGATGGGCGCGTCTTGATCAACCATTCCAGCGAGCGGATCGGCATGGTCGGAGCTCGGCGCCGATGGGCAAGTGCGAAACCTCTCGTGGCTCGACTGGACCCGGGGCCCCTTCCTGTCCGAGGACGGCGGAACGGTGGCCTTCACCGAGGAAGGCGAAGGGGGCGGCGTCGGATACTCGGTCTACCTTCGCAAGACCGATGGCTCACCGGCGGTTCGGCTGGGCGAGGGAGAAGCCATCGCGCTGTCCCCCGATGGCAAGTGGGTCCTCTCTTCCCTCATCCGATTCAACCCCGCTCCGCTTCTTCTCCTCCCGACCGGGGTGGGAGAGCCGAGGCCTTGCCCAAGGATTCCATCAACCACGATTCGGTGCCCGCGGCGTTCAGCCCGGACGGCCGGAGTGTGGTGTTACACGGGGAGCGAAAGCGGGTCATGGGCGGCGGGTCTGGATCCAGGATCTCGAGGGCGGTAAGGCACGCCCCGTCACGCCGGAAGGCGTCGTCGGGGGCGTGCTGTCGCCGGACGGCCGCCTCGTTGCGGCGAAGGGTCCGGACCAAAAGGTGTCTCTCTACCCCGTCGAAAGTGGGGCGACGCAGCCGAACCCCGTTCCCGTTTCCGTCGGGGGGTTCGAGCCCAACGACGTGCTCCTGCGATGGTCTCCCGATCAGAGGTTCGTCTACGCGGGTACAGGCAGCCGGCAGGACGCTTACCGCGCGGGTCTATCGCGTCGAGGTTCCGACCGGCCGGCGGGAACTCTGGAAGGAGTTCTCACTTCCCGATCCGACCGGAATCAGCGGCATCAACTGCACCGCGATCACCCCGGACGGGAAAAGTTTCGTCTTCTCGTACTCGCAGCAGGTCTCGGACCTCTACCTCGTCGACGGGTTGAGTAGGCGCGGCTGGCGGGAGGCTTCTCAGCCCGGCGGCCAGCTCATCGGCCGGCCGCCCATCAGGTGGAAGTGCAGATGGAAGACGGTCTGCCCGGCGCCCTCGCCGTTGTTCGCCACCAGGCGGTAGTGCTCGAGCCCCAGGTCCCGGGCGATGGCGGCGGCCCGCGAGACGACCTCGCCGAGCAGCGTCCGATCCTCCGGCCCGGCGTCGGCGAGCTTGCCGATGTGCTTGCGCGGGATCACGAGGATGTGCGTCGGCGCCTTGGGGGCGATGTCGTGAAACGCGTAAACGTGGTCGTCCGCATAGACCGTCTTCGAGGGGATCTCCCCGGTCGCGATCTTGCAGAACAGGCAGTCGCTCACTTCACCCTCGCCCGCCGCACGCGGCCCCAACCCGACCAGCTTCTCCTCCATCTTCTCGTAGCCGCGGTCGAGGTGGTAGACGCGGTCGATCGTCGTCTCGCCCTCGGCCGTGAGGGCGGCGATGGCGAGGGCGGCGGAGGCGCGCAGGTCGCTGGCCATGACCTTCGCGCCGGTCAGCCGCGTGGGGCCCTCCACGACCGCCCATCGGCCCTCGAGGCGGATGCGCGCGCCCATGCGGACGAGCTCGGCGACGTGCTGGAAGCGGTTCTCGAAGATCGTCTCCGTGATCGTCGCCACGCCGCTCATGCCGGCGGCGAGGGCCATCCACTGGGCCTGCAGGTCCGTCGGGAAGCCCGGATACGGCGCGGTCGCGACGTCGTGCGACATGAGGCCGCCGTCCGCCCGCACGCGGATCGTGTCGCCGATCGTGTCGAGCCGGACGCCCGTGGCCGAGAGCCGCGCGGTCAATGCGGCGAGGTGCTCCGGGGCGCACCGGCGAACCGCGACGTCGCCGCGAGTCGCGGCGGCCGCGAGCACGTAGGTGCCGGCCTCGATGCGGTCGGGGATGATCGCGTGCGTCACCCCGTGGAGGCTCTCGACGCCCTCGATCTCGATGGTCTCGCTCCCGGCGCCGCGGATCTTCGCGCCCATCGCGACGAGCATCCCGGCGAGGTCCACGACCTCCGGCTCGCGGGCGGCGTTGACGAGGCGCGTGGTCCCGCGGGCCAGCGTCGCGGCGAGCATCACGTTCTCGGTTCCGGTGACGGTGACGGTGTCGAAGACGATCTCTGCGCCCGTCAGCCGCGAGGCCTTCGCCTCGACGTAGCCGTGGTCGAGCCGCACCTGTGCCCCGAGCTTCTCGAACGCCGCGAGGTGGAGGTTGATCGGGCGGACGCCGATCGCACAGCCGCCGGGCAGCGAGACGCGGACGGAGCCGGCTCGCGCGAGCAGGGGGCCGAGCACCAGGACCGAAGCGCGCATCGTCTTGACGAGGTCGTAGGGGGCGTCTGCGTCTGCCGAGCCGATCTGCTTGGCCGCGATCGTCGCCGTGTGGGCGCCCGCCTCGACCTCCGCGCCGATGTGCTGCAGGAGGCGGCGGAGCGTCCGGATGTCGGCGACGTTGGGCAGATTCGTCAGCCGGACGGGGTCGGCGGTCAGGAGCGCCGCGGCCATGCAGGGCAGCGCCGCGTTCTTGGCGCCGGTGACGGCGACCTCGCCGGTGAGGCGGACGGGGCCTTCGATTAGGAACTTGTCCACGGACGCTTCGTTCTCTGGATTCTCTCCGATGCCGATTCGAGGCGCGCCAGACAGATGCGCGGAATCCCCTCGAGGTCGGGCTCGATCCGCACGAAGCGCCAGATGGGTCTCGCCAGGATCTCCGAGCGCACCGCCTCGGACTGTCCGAACCCGATCTCGAAGACCAGGAGCCCGCCGGGCTCGGTCACCGAGGGAACGGTCGCCAGCAGCTGCCGGATGGCCAGCAGGCCGTCGTCCCCGGCGAAGAGCGCGCGCCGCGGGTCATGGTCGCGGACGGTCGGGGGAAGATGCGGGGCTTCGCCGATCGCCAGGTAGGGCGGATTCGAGAGGACCAGGTCGAAGCGGGCCGCCGCCGGGGAGAGCGCCGAGAGCCAGTCGGAGGCCATCAGCCGCAGGCGGTCGAGGACATGGTGCTCGGCGGCATTTTGCCGGGCCAGGACCAGCGCGTCGACCGAGATGTCCAGCGCCACGGCGGTCGTCTCGGGGCGCTCCAGGAGGAAGGTGATCGCGATGATGCCGCTCCCCGTGCCGGCGTCCAGGACGCGCCGCGCGTCGGGAGCCTCCCGGAGGGCCTGCTCGACCAGGATCTCGGTCTCCGGCCGGGGCACGAGAGCGCGTCCGTCGACCCGGAAGGGCCGGCCGTAGAAGTCCCACTCCCCGATCAGGTGCTGGACCGGGACCCCGATGAGCCGCTTCTCCCACAGGCGCTCGAAGCGGGCCGCGACGCCGGGATCGAGCGTCAGGCGGGGATCCAGGGAGAGGGAGAGAGCCCGCCGAGGGAGTGGGCCAGGAGGAGCCGCGCGTCCCAGGCGGTCGCCTCCGCTCCGGCGGCCACGGCCTTCGAGGCGGCGCCGTCGAGGAGCTCCTTGATGGTCACGCTTCTCCCGTCGTAGGGGCGGCTTGGTTGCCGCCGTCCTTCGGACGTCGTCTCCTACTGCCGGGGGTGTGCCTTCGCTGGTCGGACCGCCCCCGCCCTTGGGCGGCCGCGAGGGCCGCCCCTACGAGCGTATCTCACGCCCTCGCGAGCTCCGCTTTGAGCCGCTCGGACTGGAAGTGGGCGATGGTCGGCTCGACCAGCTCGTCGAGGTTCCCGTCGAGGACGTCCTGCAGCCGATGCGTGGTGAAGCCGATCCGGTGGTCGGTGATGCGGCGACTGCGGGAAGTTGTACGTGCGGATCTTCTCCGAGCGGTCGCCCGAGCCCACCATCTTCTTGCGCTCGGCCGCGATCGCGCCCTCCTGCTTCGCCTGCTCGATCTCGAGGAGGCGCGACTTCAGGACCCGCATGGCCTTCGCCTTGTTCTTGATCTGGCTGCGCTCGTCCTGGCACTGAACGACGAGCCCGGTGGGCAGGTGGGTCAGGCGCACCGCCGAGTAGGTCGTGTTGACGCCCTGTCCGCCGGGGCCCGACGCGCAGAAGCGGTCGACGCGGATGTCCTTCTCCTCGACCTTCACGTCGACGTCCTCCGCCTCCGGCAGGACCGCGACCGTCGCCGCCGAGGTGTGGATGCGGCCCGACGACTCGGTCGCCGGGACGCGCTGCACCCGGTGCACGCCGCCCTCGTACTTGAGGCGCGAGTAGGCGCCCTCGCCCTCGATCAGGATCGTGATGGTCTTGATGCCCCCGATCCCGGTGTCGTCGCGATCCACGATCTCGACCTTCCAGCGGCGGCGCTCGGCGTAGCGCTGGTACATGCGGAACAGCTCGGCCGCGAAGAGGGCGGCCTCGTCGCCGCCCGTGCCGGCGCGGATCTCGAGGAACACGTTGCGGGAGTCGTTCGGGTCGCGGGGCAGCAGGAGGACCTTGAGCTCCTCGTCCAGCCGGGCGAGGCGCTCGGTCAGCGTCGCCCGCTCGGCGGCGGCCATCTGGTAGAGCTCGTCGCCGGGAGCGAGCGACTCGACCATCTCCCGCGCGCCGTCGAGCTCCTTCTGCACCTGCCGCGTCTCCTCCATCTTCTGGATGATGGGCTGGAAGTCGGTCAGCGTCTTCTGGGCCTCTCGGACGGCGCGATGGTCCTGCACGAAGTCCGGGTCGGCCAGGCGGCCCCGGACCTCCTCGTACTTGCGTCGGATTTCTTCCAGTTTCTCGAACATGGCAAAGCTTTCAGCCGACGGCTTTCAGCCATCAGCCAGACAAACGCCTCGGGTAGCCGCTAGAGAGCGGCGGACGGATAACCGAAGGGGGGGAGGGGCGCATGCCCCTAAGCGGGAGAGCCCGAGGCCTTCTTCTCGTAGCGCTTCCGGAACCGTTCCACGCGGCCGGCCGAGTCGACCAGCTTCTGCTTCCCGGTGAAGAACGGATGGCACTTGCTGCAGATCTCGATCCGCAGCTCTTTCTTGGTGGAGCGGGTGGTCCAGGTCTCGCCGCAGGCGCAGTGGACCAGAACCTCGTGCAGCTCGGGGTGGATGGTTGGCTTCATGGGACGCGGCATTCTACGGATCCGGGGGCCGCCTTGCAACCCCCCCCACCCGGACCCCGTCCGGGGGCCCTCAGGGGCCTTTCGGCCGGGGAAACGGTTCGGAGGGGAGGGCCGCGCTAGAATCCCGAAGTTCCAGAGTCGTCAGGAAAAACGTGTTTTACCTCTACGTCACCGCACCCGGAATGGCCGCGCGAAAGCTTTCGCTCGACCGGCCGGTCACGACCGTCGGGCGGTCGTCGATGAACGATCTTCCGATCTCGGACAAGATGCTCTCCCGCCAGCACGCGCGCATCGTGCGCGACAACGACGGCGGGCTCACGGTCGAGGACCTCGGCTCCCGCAACGGCACCTTCTTGAACGGCGAGCGGCTCACGACGGTCCAGACGCTCAAGCCCGGGGACCGCATCACGGTCGGCGGCGTCACGCTCAAGGTCGAGTCCGAGTCGACCACGCGTGTGCGCATCGAGGGTGGCGGAGAGGACCCGCTCGACAACACCATCCTGAAGGCGTCCGCGGAACTGCTGCGCAAGCACGCCACGGAGACCGATCCGCGGCTGCCGGCCGAGCAGCTCAGCAAGCTCATCGAGTCGCTGCGCGTCGTCAACGAGCTCACGATCGAGCTCCTCCGCGACATCTCGGTCGACGAGCTCCTGCGGTTCCTGATGGACAAGGTCTTCGAGACCCTCAAGCCCGACCGCGGCCTCGTGTTGCTGCGCCAGCGCGCCACGGGCGAGCTCGCGCCGGCAGTCGTGCGCGTGGCCGAGGGCATCTCCGCCGAGGACATTCGGCTCTCGAAGACCCTCGTGGCCGCGGTCGTGGAGAAGCGCAACGGCCTGCTCCTCATGGACACGTCGACGGGCTCGGGCGTCAACCTCGCCGACTCGATCCGCCTCTCGGGCATCAAGTCGGTCCTCGCGGCGCCGCTCGAGAACGAGGGCGAGGTCGTCGGGCTGATCTACGTCGACTGCCGCGTCGGGTCGCGATCCTTCGAGGAGGCCGACCTGCGCCTGCTGACCTCGCTCGCGAACGTCGCCGCCGCCAAGATCCAGAACGCGCGCCTCATGGAGGAGAACGCCGAGAAGCGGCAGATGGACCGGGAGTTTGCGCTCGCGCGCGAGATCCAGCAGCGCCTCCTGCCCGAGGATCCGCCGCCGGTTCCCGGCTACGACCTGCACGGCTCGAACATCGCCTCGCGCCAGGTATCCGGGGACTACTTCGACTTCCGTCCTCGCAGCGACGGCAAGATCTACGCGACGATCGCCGACGTCTGCGGCAAGGGCGTCGGACCCGCGCTCCTCATGGCGTCGCTGCAGGCTTCGTTCCATGCGTGGGCCGACGAGGGAGTCCCGGTGGCGGAGATGACGGGGCGGCTCTCGGAGGCGATCTCGCGCCGCACCGGGCCCGACCGCTTCATCACGTTCTTCCTCCTCCTGCTCGATCCCGCGAGCGGCGAGATCGAGTACACCAACGCCGGGCACAACCCGGGCCTCCTGCTGCGCGCGGGAGGATCGATCGAGGAGCTGGGATCCCACGGCCTCCCGCTCGCGCTCTTCCCCGGCAAGCCGTACGGCTCCTCGAAGCTGACGCTGGCGGCCGGCGACCTGCTCTGCCTCTACACCGACGGGGTGACGGAGGCGAACGACCCGGACGGCAACGAGTTCGGGATGCCGCGGCTGAAGGAGTTCCTCGGCGCCCAGGGGAAGCGGAGCCCGACGGAGGTCGAGGCGGCGCTCGCGCGCGCTCTCGAGGACCACGCGGCCGGCGAGGCGTTCGCCGACGACCGCACCCTGGTGATGGTGCGGCGGCTGCCCTAGGAGCTATTCCCGGATCTCGAGCCGCTTGATGATCTCGTGCAGCGTGGTGGGCTTGATCTTGAGCAGCTCCGCCGCCCGCTTCTGGACTCCGCCCGTGCGGCGCAGCGCCGTGCGGATGAGCCGGCGTTCGTACTCCTCGACCATCTGCTTGTAGGTCGCCCCGTTCTCGGGAAGCCGCACCGGCAACTCGCCCTTCTCGGGCTGGAGGACCGTCTCGGGCAGCAGGTCGAGACCGATCTTGCCGCCCGGCGGGCAGAGGACGACGGCGCGCTCCAGCGAGTTCTCGAGCTCGCGCACGTTGCCGGGCCAGTCGTGGTCGAGCAGCGCGCGGAACGCCTCGGGCTCCAGGCCCCCGATCGGCTTGGCGTTCTCGCTGGCGTAGAGCTTGATGAAGTGCTCGGCGAGCAGCGGGATGTCCTCCCGGCGGTCGCGCAGCGGGGGAATCGCGATCGTGATGACGCAGAGGCGGTAGTAGAGGTCGTCGCGGAAGCGACCCTCCGCGACCATCTTCTTCAGGTCCACGTTCGTCGCCGCGATGATCCGGGTGTCGACCTTCTGCGTGTCGACGCTGCCGACGCGCATGAACTCCTTCTCCTGGATGACGCGCAGCAGCTTCGCCTGGGTCTCGAGGCTGATCGTGCCGATCTCGTCGAAGAAGATGGAGCCGCCGTCGGCCACCTCGAAGAGCCCCTTCTTGTTGGCCACCGCGCCCGTGAAGGCGCCGCGCACGTGGCCGAAGAGGTTCGACTCGAGCAGGTCGGCCGGCATCGATCCGGAGTTGACCGTCACGAACGGCATGTGGGACCGCGGCGAGTGCGTGTGGATCGCGCGGGCCACCAGCTCCTTGCCGGTGCCGCTCTCCCCCTCGACGAGGATGGTGGAACGGGACGGCCCGGCCAGGCGCACCAGCTCGAAGACCCTCCGCATGCCGTTGCTCTTGCCCACGATCCGGCCCAGCCCGAAGCGCTGCGAGAGCTCCTCCCGCAGCCGGCGGTTCTCCTCCGTGAGCCGGCGCGCCTCCGAGCCCTTGCGGAGGGTCAGAAGCACTTCCTCGTTCTGGAAGGGCTTCGGGATGTAGTGGAACGCGCCCTGGCGCATGGCCTCGATCGCGCCCTCGATCGACGAGTACGCCGTCACGATCACGACGACGGCGTCGGGATCGCGCTGGAGGATCTCGCGCAGGACCTCGAGCCCTGGCTTGTCGGGCAGCATGAGGTCGAGCAGGACGACGTCGTAGGGGTCGGACTCGAAGAGGCTCGTCGCCTCCGAGGCGGAGGCGGCCGCCGTGACCTCGTAGCCCTCGCGCGTCAGCAGCGTGCCGAGGACGTCCCGGATGACCTCCTCGTCGTCGACGACGAGAACCCTCATGAGGGCGATCCCGCCGGCACGAGCGGCAGCTCGACCCGCGCCTCCGCGCCGCCGCCGTCGCGTGAAGCCAGCAGGATCTCACCTCCGTGCCGGCGCACGATGTCGCGGGAGATCGCGAGGCCGAGGCCCGTGCCTCCGGATTTCTTGGTCGTGTAGAAGGGCTGAAACACCCTCTCGACGGCGGCCGAGGTCAGGCCCGGGCCGCGGTCGGCCACGGTGACGCGCACGGTCTCGCCGCAGCGCTCCAGCCGGCACGTCACGACGCCCCCGTCCGGCGAGGCGTCGCGGGCGTTGGTCAGCAGGTTGACGAAGACCTGCTCGAGCTCTCGGGCGTCTCCGATGACGAAGGCGGGCTGGCCGTCCGGATCGGCCTCGAGCTCGAGCTCGCGGCCCGCCAGCGCGGTCTCGACGGACTCCGCGGCGTTGGCGAGCACGCCCCGCAGGTCGGTCTTCTGCGGCGTGCGCTGGCGCGGCCGGGCGAACTCGAGCAGGTTGTTGACCAGGTGCGCGGCGCGGAAGGTCTGGCGCTCCATCTTCTTCAGGATCGAGTAGCGTGGGTCCCCAGGCGCGGTCTCGGCGAGGAGCAGCTGCGCGTAGGAGGAGAGCCCCGCGATCGGCGTGTTGACCTCGTGCGCGACGCCGGCCGCCAGCACGCCGAGCGAGGCCAGGCGCTCGCGCTCCGCCAGCGCGCGCTCGGAGCGCAGCCGGTCGGTCATGTCCTCGACCACGACGACGCGGCGCTCCGGGGCGCCCCGGAACGTGGAGACCGAGAGCTGCAGGTCGCGGCCGTCCGCGCGCGGATCGCGCCGCTCAGAATCGCCGCGCGGATCGCGGAGCCCGGGCAACCGGGTCTGGAACCGCCACTCGTCGCCCTCGGCCGGCGGCTCGCCCAGGATCACTCCCGGCAGCACCTCGGAGAGCGGCAGCCCGATGAGCGACTCCTCCGAGCGGCCGAGCAGCTGCGCGAACGCGGGGTTCGCGGTGTGGATGCGATCCTCGGCGTCCACGACGACGATGCCCGACGAGGAGGAGCGGATCACGCTCTCCTGGTACTCCTGGAGCGTGCGGATCTGCTCGAGCCGCTCGGCGAGCGCCCCGTAGAGGCGCGCGTTCTCGTAGGCGAGGCTGGCCTGTGCGATGACGGCCGTGAGCAGGGCCTCGTCCTCCGACGAGATCGGGATGCGTCCGTCCTTGTGGCCGACGCCGAGGGCGCCCACGAGCTCTCCGCCGCAGCGCATCGCGAAGAAACTGCGGTAGCCGAGCGCGTGCAGGCGCAGCAGGGCCGCGGGAGGGGCCCCGTCGAACGCGCCGCCACGCAGCGTCAGCCGGTCCTCGTCGGTCAGCGCCTGGGACAGCACGGCGACGTCCGGATCGCGGGCCGGCCCCTCGAACAGGAAGAGCGAGCAGGGAACGACGCGCAGGGCCTCCTCGACGCGCCGGACGATCGCCTGCACGACCTCCTCGCGGGGCCGGGGCGTCGCGAAGTCGCGGGCAATGTCGAGCAGGGCGCGCCGCGCGCGGTAGGTGTCGTGATACTGGATCCGTTCGAGCACGTCCGTGATGCGCTTCTTCACGGGGACGAGCAGCGAGGCGAGGATCAGGCCCGAGCCGAACGCGATCACGTTCTTCCCGGCTGCGGCCATCCCCTCGAGTGTCCGGTCGAGCAGCGAGTTGAGCAGCACGAACGTCATGCCGCCGAGCAGCACGGCGGCGGTGGTCCCCATGGCTTCGCGGACGAAGATCTCGACGTCCCAGAGACGCCACTTCAGGATCGCGTAGGCGAAGGCCAGCGGGATGAAGACCAGCGGCACGACCGCGACGGTCGAGAGCAGCGGCGACTCGAGCCCGAAGGCGCGGGGCAGCGCCGACAGGATCAGGAACGGCGCGAGGCCCACGATGACGCCGAGGCCGATCCAGCGCAGCTGCTTGTCCGCCTCCGCGTCGCGGGCCTGACGGAGCAGGTGGAGGAGGCGCACGAGGACCGCCGCGACGTAGACCACGAAGTAGGCGAACCAGAAGCGCTCCACGCCCTCGAGCCACGCCGCGAGCCTCGGCGTCGGCTCGGCCGGCAGCAGCGCGAGCTGCGCCGCGACGTAGGCCAGGGCCGGCACGTACAGGAGGGCCAGCAGGCGAATGCGGGTCGCCCGGACCGGCCGCGGAAACAGCAGGAAGAAGTGCAGGAAGAGCGCGGGAAGCAGCGCCCGGAACAGGTCCTCCACGAGCCACGACGCCTTCCAGAGGTCGTCGCGCGGGCCCGCGGGGGTGATCACGTAGACGGCGAAAGACGAAAGGCAGAGCGCCCAGAAGATCCCGGCGACGCGGGAGCGCTCGCGCGCGACCGTGAAGAGTCCGATGATCAGGTACAGGAACCCGACGAAGGACAGGAACAGGTACTTGACGTCGGGCCGCACGGACGGCTCGCCGACCGACACGCCGCGCACCTCGCCACGCGAAATCACGACGAGCGGGTGCGGGAAGGGCTTGCGCGCGAGGAGCTTCTCGAGGTGCGGCACGGAGGACGCCGTCTGGCCGTCGGCGAGGACGATGCGGTCGCCGACGGAGAGACCCGCGCGCGCCGCGGCGCTGTCGGGCTCGACCGCCAGGATCTCGAGGGCGTTGCCGTCGGGACGCACCGCGAGCCCGGCCGCCGAGAAGCTGTCGACCTTTCGCGCGAACGAAACGAACGCGATCCCGACAGTGGCGAGCGTAGCCACCGCCAGAAGCGCGATCAGAAGGCGTTTGGTGACACGATTCACGTCAGTCGTGTTCAGCAATCCGAATGCCATGATTCGGATCTCTCGATTTCCATTTAAGCCCTTTGTTTCCAAGTGATATGGATCATCCGATAGTGTCCCTATGAGTCATGAATCAAGATTTTGAATGAAGTCCAAAAAAGTTTTGGATGCCGGAGAGCGGTCGTTGGCCCCCTCCGAGCACACAAAACCCCTCACTTGGCTCCGAGGTGAGGCCGCTCGCGTCAGCGCGGCGGAGGGTCAGAAAGAGACCGCGACGCCGCCCATCAGGCGGTTCGCGGTCGCGGGCTCGTCTTTGTGGTCGATGGCCGTGCCGCGCGCGGTCTCGAAGGCGAGCAGGAGCTTCCAGTCCGCACCGAGCGGCGTGAGCCCGACGACCGAGAGATCCTGGGCCACCGAGAGCGCCAGCTTGTCGGCGTCGTTCGCCAGAGTCGCGCCGGGCGTCTCGAGGTTCTGGCGGATGCCGTGGACGAGGACCGCGACGCCGGTGTGCGTCGGGAGGACCTCGATCGAAGCACGCGCCGACCAGAAGCGGCCGACGTTGCCCGCGATTCCATAGTTCGCGACGCCCTGGGGCGTGACCGAGCCGTCGATCGAGCCGTAGCGCATCGAGACGCTGCCCGCGAGCGTGTCCGAGAGCCGCTGCTGGATCGCCGCGCGATACTGCCGGACCGTGTTCCCGTCCAGCAGGTAGACGCTGTCGAAGTCGGTCAGGAAGTCGCCCTCGAAGAACGCGCGCACGAGCTCGCCCATCTTCTGCTGCGAGGCCTCCACGAGGAAGCTCGTGTCGCGTCCGGCCTTGCGCTCGAGCCCGACCGCGTACGCCTGCGTCGAGGCCGGCTCCTGGTTGTCCTCGATCGATCCAACGCGCGGCATCACTGTGGGGGCGCCGGGCGCCGACTCCGCCACGCGGTAGAGGCCGCGCACGTAGAGCGTCGCGGGACCGAAGTCGTAGCGCAGCGTGGCCGCCGGCGCGATGCCGTAGGCCGAGGAGCCGAGGTAGCGGCCCACCACGCCGGGCACCACCTCCGCGCGATCGGTCAGGCGGAAGGACGCGGCCGCGTTGAGGTCGGCGTCGGGACTGGATTCCGTGTACGCGCCCTGAGATCCGACGATGGACGGCCCGACGGCCGCCTGGCGCTGTCGGTAGGTCATGCCGACCGCGACTCCGGGAGTGTCCGTCGCGGGACGGTCGTAGTTCGCGTTGACTTCCCAGGTGCGCGAGGCGATCGGGAAGATGCTCGTGCCGAGCGCCGTCGCGCGATAGAGGTTGGTCTCCTCGATGTAGCGCGCCGCGACGGATTCCACTTTGCCTTCCTCCGCGCCGTGGCTCCAGCTCACACTGTGCGACTGCAGGCGCGCCGGCTCGTCGCCGAACGAGAGCGTGTTGCGACGGGTCGACAGGCTGAGCTGCTCCGCGTCCGTGGGGTTGACGTCGAGGGCGAGCCCTGCGGCGTTTCCGGTCGTCGTCTCGCCGGGCACGTCCGTGTCGCCCAGCCGCGAGTAGTCGCCCGAGATGCCGTAGTGCCAGCCGTTCGGCAGCCCTCCGTGGAGTCCGAGCTGGGCGCGCGCGAGCGAGCCCGCCGGGCTCTGGGCGCCGACGTCGGTGATCGTCTTCAGCTCTCCGGCCAGGATGCGGTTGAGCTCGACGCGCTCCTTCGGGGTCGTCGATCCATCGGCGCTCTCTTCGATCGCGAGCTCGCGCAGGACGTCGGACGGCAAGCGGTCGCGGAGGTCCCAGATCGTCGTGGGCGGCACAGCACTGTCCGTTCCGGCGCGGGCGCCCTTTTTGGTGAGCGCGATCGAGACGGCCGAGATCTGCTCGGCGGCGGCCTGGTGCCACAGCCGCTGCAGGGCGGGCTCGAATCCGCGCTTGTACGCGATGAGGTCGTAGACGCCGACGGGCGCGGACGCGAGGACGAAGGTTCCGTCCTCGGCCGTGCGTGCGCGATTGAGCGTGCTGTCGGCGAGGTTGTAGAAGATGACGAGCGCGCCGGAAACCGGGGTCTCGAGGTGACGCACGACACCGGAGATCGGTGGCGACGGCGGCGGGCTCGCGTACGCCCATCCGCTTGCCGTCGTCAGCAACACGGTCCAGAGCGCGGTGGCGATTCGGCGCCTTCTCATAGGGCGGGCCCGAAGGTCCAAGTTCGGAGTATAGATTTCTACGCTGGCAATTGCCACTTTTTCGGGAACTCCTGATTATGAGGGACTTCTGGTCCGTTCGTCCTCGATTCCCGAGCGTTGGGCATCATTGCGCGGCCCCTCCCGGCTCCGGCCTGAAGAGGCCTGCAAGAACGTGGCCCGCGATCGAGGGATTTTCCTTGAGTCGGCGCACCGAGTACGCATACCACGCTTCGCCGTACGGCACGTAGACGCGCAGGCGGTGCCCCTGGGCCACGAGCCGCCGGCGCAGGTCCCCCGCGACGCCGAGGAGCATCTGGAACTCGTAGGCCTCGCGCGGGAGGCGCAGCCGCGAGAGGAGCGCGAGGGAGCGCTCGACGAGGACCGGATCGTGAGTCGCGATGCCCACGTAGCTTCCCTCGGTCAGAAGCCGCTCGACCATCGCCATGTAGCTCTGGCGGATCTCCTCGCGGTCCTGGAACGCGATCTCCGGGGGCTCGACGTAGATGCCCTTGCACACGCGCACGTTCGCCTTCACGGCCGCTGCGCGCCTCGCGTCCGCGGCGCTGCGGCGCAGGTACGCCTGGAGGACGAGGCCCACGCGCGGATCGCGCTCGTGGAATTCGAGGAAGAGGCGGATCGTCTCCTCGGTGACCGAGGAGTCCTCCATGTCGATCCGCACGAAGATGCCGGAAGCGCGCGCCGGCTCGACGATGCGCGCGAACTGCCGTCGGCACTCGGCGAGATCGAGCTTCAGGCCCAGCGCCGTCAGCTTGACGGAGATGTTCGAGTCGAGCCGGCGCTCCGCGATCTCGGCGAGCGCGCGTTGATAGTCGAGCACGGTCTGCTCGGTCTCCTCGCGGCGCGTGACGTCCTCGCCGAGCACGTCGAGGGTCGCCATGCAGCCCTCCGCGTTGAGGCGCGCGACGCACCGCAGCGCGTCCTCCAGCGTCTCTCCGGCCACGTACCGCGACGCGATGCGGCGCACGACGGGCTTGGGCACGAGGGGGAGCGTTCGGACGATGAGCTCGTTCAAGACCTTCACGCGACACCCTGCAGCGTCTCCGCCGGGACGTCGAGGCGCGAGGCCCGCGCGAAGCACCAGACGGTGACCGGCCGCGCGCCCGCGGCGGCGAGGCGCCGCGCGCACTCGCGCGCCGTCGCTCCCGAGGTCGCCACGTCGTCGATCAGGAGCACGCCTCCGGCGGTCTTCTCCCCCGCGCGGAAAGCGCGGTGCAAGTCCGCCCGGAACGCGCCTCGCACGTTGGCCGCGCGGCCCGCTGCGGGGACGCGGCTCTGGACCAGCGTCTCGCGCGTCTTCCGGAGGAGACCGCGCCGGAACGGGAGCCCGAGGCGCTCGCCGAGCGCGGCGGCGAGAACCTCCGCGGGATGGTAGCCGCGGGAGCGCCTGGCGCGGTCGGTCGCGGGCACGGCGGCCACCGCGACGCAGCCCTCCGGCGCGGGCAGCCGGCGGAGCATCTCCTCCGCGAGGCGCGGGCCGAGGTAGTCCGCGCCCCGGAACTTGAACGCGAGCAGCATCGCGCGGGCCGTGCCGTGATACGGCGCGGCGGAGAGAAGCCGCTCGAACGCGGGCGGGTCGAGCACGCACCGGCCGCAGAGCGCGCCTTCCGGCGAGGCGGCCGCCGCGGGGAGCGCCTCGCCGCAGGCGCCGCAGACGGGGCCGTCGTGCGTGGGAAGCGCCGTCCAGCAGGCGCGGCAGACGCCGCCGCGAAAGAGCTCGTCCACGTCGCGCGACGCGCACGCCAGGCATCGCGACGGGAGGAAGAATCCGGCCGCGGCGCGTGCCAGCTCGGTGAGGCGGTTCGCATGTCGGCTCAACGTTGCCGCGCTCTCCTCCGTATGACCGGAAGCGGCGGGATTGTAGCTGGTCCGCGCGAAAGGGTCCCGGGCGCGGCCGGGAGCCTGCTAGAGTCCTTCACGAATCTCTCGGGAGGTGGGCGTGATCCGGAGAACACTCACGATCGGGGCGGTGCTGTGGGCCGGGCTGGCGTGCGGCGCGCGCGCCCAGAACGCCAATGCGAACGTCGGCGTCGGCGCGAGCGTGGGACTGGTCGACGACATCACCACCGACTTCTCCTCGGGAAGTTTCAAGCACAGCGACGTGAACGGCTGGATCGACTACCGCTTCGAGAAAGCCTCGCTCCTGCGGGTCACCTTCGGGTCCATGCGGATCGCGCAGACGCACTCGGAGTCCGCCGTGGAGACTCCGGACGGCTCGGTCGCCGTGCCGCTCATCAAGGAGCGTGTGGGCTACATCACCGTCGGCGCGTCGTACCTCTTCTGGGAGGGCTGGTTCACCTCCGGGGTCTTCGGCGGCATCGGCGGGTACCACATCAGCCCCGACGCGGTGCCGCCACCCTTCACGGAGTTCGCGGACCAGAAGCAGACGGTCTTCGGCTGGCACTTCGGGACCGAGGCGATCTTCCGCGTGTTCCGCAACACCGGGATTGTCCTGCGGCTGACGTACCACAACGTGTCGGCGACGCCCCATCGGCAGTTCTTGAACGCCAACACCGGCGCGGTGATCCGGTTCTAGGCAGGCGACGGGGAGGGCGGGCGGGGCGACGCGGAAGGCGGCGCGACCAGGCCTTGAGCCTCAGGCCTTGGGTTCCTTGGGCTCCTTCTCGGGGATGAGCGGCAACAGGGTCGATTCCTTTTTGGAGGACAGCGAGATCTGAGCCTGGATCCGGGACACTCCGCGGATCGTCAAGATGCGCCGCTGCAGGAAGTCGGCGAGGGCGGACGGGTCCGCGGCCTTGACCTTGAGCCTGTAAGCAAAATCCCCGGCCAGGTAGTGGCACTCCTGGACACCCAGCAGCTTCTCGAGATCGTCGACGAAGCCCTTCTCGAAGCGCGGGTGCTCGAGCGCCACGTCGACGTACGCCGTCAGGGGCAGGCCCATTTTCTCGTGATCGAGGAGGGCCACGAACCCCTTGATCATTCCGTGGCGCTCCATCTTCTTGATCCGTTCGTTGACGGACGGAGTGGTCAATCCGACGGCACCGGCGATCCGCGCTTGCGACAATTTCCCATTGCGCTGCAACATGTCGAGGATGCGCAGATCGATTTCGTCGATGCTCATAAGCGAACCGTTCTCAAAGTTGCCTTATAAGATTAGATGGTTCGAAGCTTGTGACTAATAATATTAGTCTCGCCCCGGGTGTCAATGGCCGAATTTAGGCGCTGGCTATAATCCCGGCGCGGAATGGCCAAACGCGACTTTTACGAGGTCCTGGGCGTCTCCAAGGGCGCCTCAGAGGCCGACATCAAGAAGGCCTACAGGCGTTTGGCCCGAAAGCTCCACCCCGACGTCAATCCGGGCGACAAGGCCGCCCAGAAGCGCTTCCAGGAGGTCCAGGAGGCCTACGACGTCCTCAAGGACGACGAAAAGCGGCGCGCCTACGACCGTTTCGGGCACGCCGGGCCGGGGCCCGGTTTCGACCCCCGGGGGGCCGGGTCCGGAGGGCACCCGGGCGGCGGCGGCTTCCCGGGGGGCGGCTTCGGCGCCGGGGGTCCCGCGGGGCCCGGTTTCGAGGGCTTCCACTTCGAGGGCGGGGACCTGGGGGATCTGTTCGGCAACCTCTTCGGAGGCGGGCGGCGGGCGTCGACCGGCCCCGAGCCCGGAGAGGACGTCCGCGGCCAGATCGAGATCCCGTTTCGCGACGCGGTGCTCGGGGGCACGGCGTCGCTTTCACTGAGGCGCGAGAAGCCCTGCCCGACCTGCGGCGGCACGGGCCGCGTCGGCAAGAACGTCTGCCCGACCTGCCGCGGCGAGGGCGCGGTCGCCGAGTCCGAGCGGGTCCGCATCAAGATCCCCGAGGGCACGGCGGACGGCGGGACGATCCGCGTTCCGGGGAAAGGCGGCCCGGGGAGCCGTGGCGGACCCGCTGGAGACCTCTACGTCGGCGTTCGCGTCACGCCGCACGCCTACTTCGAGCGCCAGGGCAACGACATCCACGGCGTCGTTCCGATCACGGTGAAGGAGGCGTACGCCGGCGCCGAGATCGACGTCCCCACGATTCACGGCACCGTCCGCGCGAAGATCCCGCCCGGGACGCAGGGCCGGCAGCGGTTTCGCCTGCGCGGCAAGGGCGCGAAGGACCCGCGGACGGGGAGCGTCGGCGACCACCTCTACACCGTGCGCGTGATGGTGCCGAAGGCGCAGTCGCCGGCCGGCATGGACGCGGCGACGCTGCTCGATTCGCTCTACGAGGAGGACGTGCGGGCGGAGCTGCCGAAGGGACTGTAGCGATCGCCACAGCCGTGCCCGGCGCTTGCAGCGGACATCGCTCTTCCGCTTCGCGTCATCGCGTGCAGCTGAAGCGCCTGAGCGAAGGGCTTCGCGTCATCGCGAGCAGCGGAAACGCCTGAGCGAAGTCAGGCCGCGTCGAGTGTCGCCAGGATCTCTTCCGCGTGCGCGTCCGGCTTCACCTTGGGCCAGACGGCCGCGATCTTTCCTTCTCGTCGATCAGGTACGTGACGCGCAGCGTGCCCATGTACGTGCGCCCGTACATCGACTTCTTTCCCCAGACGCCGTAGTCCTGCACGATCTTCTTGTCGGGATCGGCGAGGAGCGTGAAGGGCAGCGAGAATTTCTCGGCGAACTTCTTGTGCGACTTCTCGTCGTCCACGGAGACGCCGAGCACCGCGACCTTGCGCTTGCGGAACTGCGCCCACGCGTCGCGAAACGCGCAGGCCTCCTTGGTGCAGCCGGGCGTGTCGTCCTTCGGGTAGAAGTACAGGACCACCTTCCGGCCCTTGAAGTCGGAAAGCGAGACCTCGTCGCCGTTCTGGTCGACGGTCGCGAAGCCCGGAGCCTTGTCGCCAACGGAGAGAAGAGCCATGAGTCCTCCTCGAGCGGAGGATTCTAGCGTCGGGAAGAGGCAGGGTCGATTGGGGTCGGGGCGGGGAACGGCCCCCAGGGCCGCCCCTACGGGCGCGTCGTCAGTTCCGCTGGCCCATCGTGACGACGAGGTCGCGCGCCTTCTCGTAGGTCATCGTGTCGTCGATCGCGATCGAGCGGATCGGCGACCAGTCGGGCCCGTCGAGGCGGGAGAACTTCAGCGCTTCGCCGTCGAGCCAGTAGAACGTCGGCCGGTATCCGGCGCCGATCGAGGTTCCGATCGGGACGTCGGGGTCGGTGTGGTTGGCCAGGATCGGCGTCATGCGGGCCACGGGCCCCGTCAGCTGGATCGAGACGATCGGCTCGTGGCGGCGCTTCCAGGTGAGGTTCCCATACTCCGAGGGCTTGCCGCGGTCGCGGGGAAAATCGATGCGGACGATCTTCTCCAGTTTGTCGTTCAGGTCCGCGAAGCTCGCGAGCACCGCGCCGGAGAAGCCGTCGACCTGGAGGCTCGGATACAGGTACGCGCCGGAAGGCTCGCCGTCGTAGCTCGACTGCGTCGAGCCGCCGATGAGCGCCGGCATCTCGTACACGAAGAGGCTGCCGGGATCGCTGGCGTTCTCGTCCAGGAAGAGTGTGGCGTAGCGTGCCTCGACGGCGACCGACTCCTCCCACCAGATCACCGAGAGGATCGAGGACGTGGCGGTGACGGGCTGGTCCTTGTCGTCGAGCCAGGTCACCGGGATATGCACGAGCGTGACCTGGGGGTTGTAGGCGCGGGAGATGCCCTCCATCGGCTGCAGTGCCGAGTTCGTCCACTGGCCGTCCTGCAGGACCCCGATCCGAACGTGCGAGAACGCCGAGATCTCCTCGATCCAGACCAGAACTAGCTTGCTGGTTGCCTCATCGTAGGTCAGCTGGAGGCCGCGCTTCTTGTCGAACGACATGGTGCCGGGGACGATCGTCGTCTGGATCGTGCCGTCCTGGGCGCGCGAGGCCCAGTCGATGACGTAGCTCTCGGGAGAGAACGCGGTGACTCCGAGATCGGCCGCCTTTCCGGCCCGCACCGTGTGGAGCGTTCCGTCGGGCGTCAGGAGGGACTGCTCCTCGATGGCGAGGCCGATCCCGGGCAGCGCCAGCAGCGCCGCGAGAACCCATCCGAGGCGGATCCGTCCGTATCGCATCAGGCCCTCAGGTTGATCAGGCCCATGAGGCTGATCTGGTGGAGATAGTTCTTGAGCGCCGGGAAGTCGGGGTAGTAGTGCGCGAGGGCCTCGTAGTGGCCGTCGGCGACGTCGTCCTGGCCCAGCTCCGAGTACGCCTCGGCCAGCAGGTAGTGGGAGTTCTTCACGACGTCGTCGCGGTGGAACTCCTCGCCGAGCTCGAGCGCGCGGAGACCGCACGGAGCGGCCTCGCCGGGCTGTCCGAGCTTCAGGTACGCGAAGCAGAGGTCCAGGCACGGATAGTCGAGCGCCTGCCGCGCGCCGAGCCGCTCGAATCCGGAGAGCCCGCGGTTGACGAGCGCCATGCCCTCGTCGACCTGGTCGAGCGCGATGTGGCAGTAGCCGAGGTTGTCGGAGTAGAGGTAAGCGCGGTGCGTGTCGGACTCGCCGGCCGTCTCGAGCCGGTCGAGCGCCTGCTGGAAGAGGCCGCGCGCCGACTCGAAGCGGCTCTCGTGGAGCTCGAGGTTCGCGAGCGAGTTGAGCGATCCGGAGATCAGCTCCTCGAAGCCTTCGTCCTGGCTGCGCTGCAGCGCGGTGCGCGCGTAGAAGACCGCGCGCTCGTACTCGCCGCGCTTCTCGTGCGCGTGCGAGGAGACGTACGCCGCCAGCACGCCGTTGTAGCTGCGGGGGCTGCGCAGGAAGATCTCCTTGAGCCGTCCGAGGTCGAAGTCGAAGCGGTCGATCTCGAGCAGCGTGGTGGCGCGGTTGCAGGTGAACAGATCCTCGAGCTCCCGGTCCTTCCACGAACGCGCGAGCGCGAGGCCGTCCTCGTACAGCGTGAGCGCGCGGTCGTAATCGCCCTTCCAGAGCGCGTCCTTCGCGGTCTTGCGGAGGAACTCGAGATGCTTGTGTCGGTCGCTCAAACGCTCACCATGCGGGCTTTATCCGGCCATTTTAGGCCAGCGACGCGCGTACTCAAGGCTTTTCTTCCGCCTCATCGGAGTCGGCGTGTTCCGGATCACTCGACTCCTGGAGCTTCTTGAAGCGGACGAAATCACGGATCTCCTGCCGGGCATCGTCGGAGAGGTTGCGGTACTCGCTCATGAGGTCCCGCGCCTCGCGTTCGGCTTCGGTCTCCGTCTCGCCGAAGAACTCGCCCATCTTCAGATCGAAGACTTGCAGGATCTTGAAGAGCGTGTCCAGCCCGACCTTGTATTCGCCCTGCTCCATGCGGGAGAGGTCGGATTGCGCGACGCCGATTTTTTCGGAGAGCTCAGTCTGCGTGAGGTGCCGGCCTTTGCGCAGCTCTCGGATCCGAGAGCCGACCAGCGCGATCTTGCGAGGAGGATGGGACGACATACATTGCTTCCAGAAATGCTATTAAAACATAGGGGAGGCCCATATAATGCGCCCTCCTGTGGGGATGTCAAGAAAGAACAGCGGATTTGGGTCTAAGCTCTTTCTCCTCAAGGAGATGGTGCTTCGCGACCTCCGCGCGAGATACGCCGGATCCGGGCTGGGCCTGGCCTGGGCGTTCGCCAACCCCATTCTCTGGATGCTTCTCTACACCGGCGTCTTCTCGATGGTCCTTCGCGTGCCGGTCGAGCCGGGCTACGCGAGCTTCCCGGAGTTCCTGATGGCCGGCCTGCTGCCCTGGATGGCGATCCAGGAGGGGCTCGCCCGCTCCGCGTCGGTCCTCGTCGACAACGCCTCGATGGTCAAGAAGACGGTCTTCCCGCTGGAGACGCTGGTCCTATCGATCGTCGTCGCGGCCGCGGTCAACGAGGCGATCGCGTTCGCTGTGTTCGTCGTGTACGTCGCGCTGGTGGGCCATCTTCAGATCGCATGGCTCCTCCTGCTCGTGCCGGCGATGGCGCTCCAGATCCTTCTGACCTTCGGCCTCGGCTGCATCGCGGCGACCCTGACCGCGTTCGTTCGGGACACGGCCCAGGCCGTCGGGATCGTGCTGACGATCGGCTTTTACGCGACCCCGATCGTCTACCCGGCGTCGCTCGTGCCGGCGCGGCTACGGCCCCTGCTCGAGGCCAATCCGATCAGCCACCTGGTCGACCTGTACCGCCGGGCCTTCACGCTCCACGCGGCGCCGGAGCCGGCGTCGATCGCGTATCTGACGGTCTTCAGCCTGCTGGCGGCGGCCGCCGGTGCCGCGATTTTCGCCCGCGCGCGGCCCCATTTCGCGGACCTGATTTGAAGAATAAAGCGCCGGGACGGCCCGTTGAGGGGTCGGCCACTTTCCCCGATCGAGGAGGATTCGTGAGACGGATTCACATGGAGTCTCGTGCTGCCCTGGGCCTGCTTTTTGTCGTTGGTCTGCTCGGCCTCCTCATATTGGCGCCCGCCTGCTCCACCGGGAGCCGGCCCGTCGCGCCGCCTCCGGCGTCGATGCCTCCGCCGACTCCGACTCCCGGAGTCCTGTCGCGGATCGACCCGACGGTCGTCGAGGAGACCGACACCTACGTGATTCGCCGGTTCCCCAAGGACCAGTACGTCAAGGTAGATGACCGGCACATCCGCAGCTTCATCACGCACAACCCGATCGAGTTCTTCCGCGAGGACGAGCAGTACTACTACGTCAGCTATCCCAAGGCGATCCCGGGCGAGGCGGAGCTCAAACGCCTGACCCCGACTCCGGTTCCCGGCGCCCCGCCCCCCTCCACTCAGGCGGGGCGGCCGATCTCGCCCGGGGTGACCGCGGAGGACTTCGAGGACCTCTTTCCGGCGCGGGTCTCCGGACGCATCCATCTCGAGAAGGTCGCCGCAAACGGCCTTCCGCAGCGGGGACTCTGGCGCGCTTCCTTCGAGATGGCCGACATGAACGGCGACGGGATCCTCGACATCGTCGCGACGACGGATCGGCTGGGCGACGGCAAGCTCCACGTCTGGCTGGGCGACGGCAAGGGCAGCTTCACGCCGTGGAAGCTTTCGTATTTCGAGCACGGAAAGCCACAGGAGCGCTTCTCGATCGACTACGGCGGCGTGGCCGTCGGCGACATCGACGGCGACGGCTCCCTCGACATCGTCTGCGCATCGCACGGCTTCGGCCTCGTCTCCCTCTTCGGCGACGGGAAGGGACAGTTCGACATCGTCCGGACCGGCCTCCCGACGAAGGACTTCTCCTCGCAGGCCGTAGTCCTGCTGCCGGCCGGCGGAGCGGGGAAGCTCGACATCGTGGCCTCGCGCGACTCGGGCGAATCGAAGGAAGGGACGGGCGTGGACAAGACCCAGGTCCGGCTCTATCGCTTCCTGGGCCGCGACAAAGGCTGGGAGGTCAAGCGCGACGCGCTCGTCGGCGGCTTCTACTCAAACACGCTGCGCGCCTGGGACTACGACCGCGACGGGAAGCTCGACATTCTGACCGGCAGCCACTACACCGGCGCCCTGACGCTGCTGTGGCGGAACGCGGGAGACGGCACCTTCCCGCCGGTGCGGTTCGACGCCATCGAGCCCTACTCCTACCACTTCGCTACCGCGCCGGGGACCTTCGGCCCCGACCGGGCTGCCGCGTTCGCCGACGGGTGGTCGATGCAGGCCAACGTGCCCACCCCCATGAAGGCGAGCGGGGTCACCCTCTATATTTACAAGAACGGCGAGTGGACCCGGCACCGGATCTGGCGAAGGAAGGAGCTCAAGGCCTACCTCTTCGGCCTGGCGATGGGGGACCTCGACGGCGACGGCCTGGACGACGTCGTCTTCCCCGACAACGAGGCCAGGAAGCTGCGGATCCTCTTCCAGGGGCCGGACGGGACCTTCGTCGAGGCGGCCGAGTCGGAGGAGCCCACGCTCGACTCCCCCGGCCAGTGCGTGCGTTTGGCCGACGTCGACAGGGACGGCCGGTTGGACATCGTGCTCTCGAAGACCGTGTCCTCGACGGATCCGCGGCAGCCGGGCGGCTGGGACGTCTACCTCAATCGAAAGTAGACCAGCTAATTCAGGGGCCGGTTGGGCTTACGGGTCTTCTTATGATCCGGAAGCATAAAATTCCCATATTTAGCTTGACACGGCATAACTCGGGGGCGATCATCCAAATCAGCTGGAGCCCCTCTGGGCTTCAAACGAAACAGCCTTCAGGGTTTGCGGGTGTAGAAAATAGAAGTGTAGGGAGGTGATGGGATCGTTCGAGGGAAGGAAATCTCGATCGTGTGTTTTCGAACAGTCAACTGTAATGAGGAGATCTCAATGAAGAAGACCCTTCTGGCGTGTTTGGCGGTCGTCGCGGTGCTCGCAGTTGCGACGCCGGCGCTCGCCATCACGTGCACGATCGATCAGCGGCCGGCCGCGACGCTGCTCGTTCCGTTCTTCCAGGTTTCGTACGACACCGACGGCAACCTCGTCACGGGCGGAGCCGATGCGCGCGACACGATCGTCACGATCGCGAACGCCTCGGCCGCTCCCATGATCGCTCACGTCAGCATGTACGATCGCCAGTCCCAACTGGTCATCGACTTCAACATCGCTCTGACCGGCTTCGACGTCCAGGCGATGCGTATTTCCGACATCCTCGCCGGCTCGCTGCCGGACACGGTGAACGCGGACGGTGAGGATCCCTGTCAGCGCAACGCGAACGCGTCCGTCTACCCGGATCCGGATGGATTCATCCGCGTGCGTCCGCTGGTCCCCGCGACCAGCCAGGACAACAGCCAGGCGACGACGGACTACAGCCAGGCGTTCCCGGGCCTCGGCCTCGCTGATGAGCTCCGCACGAACTGCGACGGCGGACTCGATGACGACGCGATCGGCTACATCGTCATCGACCACGCCAACTACTGCAACCTTTCCGACGTCACCGGCGATGCCTACTACTACAACGACGCGATCGGAATGGAGAACAACCTGTGGGGCGAGATCATCTTCACCTCCGGTGAGGGAATCCCGACCTACGCCCTTTCGACGGTCAACATCGAGGCCGACGCCAGCATCGGCGACGCAGCCCAGCTGTTCGCCCTGCCGGTTCGCTCTTTCTACGCTCGGTACTGGGATCCGGAGATCGAGTTTCCGCCGACGGCCTGCCCGAACTGCAACCAGTCCAACCCCGAGAACGACCTGCTCCAGCGGGCGCCTTGGGATGTCGGCTTTGGCGACCAGCGCGAGCCGCTCGGCCTGCGTTGGGCCTCCCGTTGGTTCGACGCCGGCGATTCGCTGACGACGAACTTCCGCGTGTGGCGCGGCGGCTCGGCGTTCAACGGCAATTGCGACGTCGAGGAGCCGGTGGTCACACTCCGGTTCTACGACGAGGACGAGAACACGACGAGCCAGGGCACCTGCCCGTCGCCGTGCTCCAACCCCACGTTCAACTTCCCGCTCGAGACCCAGCAGCGGAACATCTCCGACTTCCAGCGTCCCACGGGCGCGCTGGCGGGCTGGGTGCAGTTTGACTTCCTGGATCTCGCCGGCGGCGGCACCTTGTTCGATCAGGCGTGGGTGGACTACTCGTTCGAGGGCTCGCTGGCCTTCGAGACGATCCTGGTCCCCGGCACGCAGCTCGACCCGTCGTCCTGCAACCCGGAGGGCACTGCGATTCAGGGTCTGACCCAGCCGATCGCGCCGGTCATTCCGGCGATCGTCGGTACCGGAGTCACTTCCTAGTCGTCTATGGGAGTGGGCGGGGCCGAAAGGCCCTGCCCACTTTTTTTTATCGGTTTTTTGTCGGAACCAGCCACCGCGTGCTTCGAAGCTCTGATTTCAAGTTTTCCTTGACGGTGGTCTCCGGTCCCCTCGGGGGGAATATGAAATCGGACCTTCCGTACTCAGCCAACCGGCCGCGGCCGACCCCACTTCGGAGGTTCTCGTGCGCATGAATCGATCCATCTCTACTCGTGCTCTGGCGATCGCGGTGTGCCTGCTCATGTTCGTCGGAGCCGCTGCCGTTCTTACGGCCCAGGGCAACGACTGCGGCGTGCCCCTGGGCACCGCCACGACGGCGCTGCCGGCCTGGTCCGGGAACGCTCCCCGGCTCCGCTGACATGAGCGTCGCGGATCGCGACAATTTCCTCTACGTCCTGACGCAGTGGGGCTTTGCCCGCGGGGCGCTCAACGTCGGAGTCCCTCCTCCGTCTCCGGGACCCGCCAATCCGGGTCCCTACAATCAGGTGGTCATGGGGCAGGAGCCGGGTTCCGGCAGCCCCGGTACCATCAGGGTGTTCTGCGACTGCCATCAGGCGTCGACCGTGATGGAGGTCGCCGAGGCCCCCGACGGCTCGGCGCGCATGATCTCGGACTGGGTGCCTTTTGCGCAGGGCGGCGGTGATTCGGGTCTGGCCGCAATGGTCGCCAAGGCGACCGGCACCGGCAACCCGACGTTCGGGCAGCAGATCAACCTTCCCGCCGCGGTCGCGCCGAGCGCGCGCCTCGCGGCCGTCTACATCGAGTCAGGGCCGGGGACCGGAAACTTCTTCGGCTACTTCCCGGTCATCAACGCGGGCGTCTACCTCGCCGACATCACGAACCCGAGCGGAAACTCTTCGCCGGCCGGCGCGATCCAGCCCTCCAGCGCGATCAGCTGGCCCTCCGGTGCGATCTCGGGCACCGGAGTCCGGTTGCGTGCCAAGCACATCGTCGCCGGCAGCTACGACAAGTACCTCCTCGTCGGCAGCACGCCGGCCGACGACGTCATCCACGTTGCGGAGATCAACCCCTCCACGGGCATTCCGCTCGAGGTCGCCAACCGGACCGGGAGCGCGCAGGGCAACTTCCTCGACGTCGGGGTCGTCAACGGCGAAATTTTCGTCTTCGCCGCGTCGGGCAACGCGGGACTCAAGGTCTACAAGTTCATTCCGCCGAGCCTGCTGACGGAGATCACGGTTCCGTCGGCCATCACGGGCAACATCAAGAAAGTCGAACTGAGTGGCCCGGCACCCTTCCCGGCCATGTCGCTGTACCGGGACGCGAGTGGCGACAGCTACGTGGACATCTGGGACACCAAGTGGCTCAACGGCAGCAGCCCCATCCGGGCACGCTCCATTCACCACTTCGGGGCGACCGACGCGTCCTACCGCGGCACGGGATTCGAGACCTTCGTGACCCAGGACGGGGGCACGGTGAAGGCCTACGTTTATCGTGAGGTCAACCCCCCGCCGCCCGGCCTTCCGACGAGCCAGAGCCCCATCCACACCGACTCGCTCGACATCTCCTGTATCGCCGCGGACCCCAACGCGCCGCCGATTCCGTTCGCGACGATGGCGAACCTCTCCGCGCAGGGACGGCCCAGCCCGGAGAACACCAAGAACTACTTCGGCGACAAGTGGCAGATCGCGGACGCGTCGGTGACGTTCCTGCCGGTCACCGAGCTCGACTGGGACTTCCACTACACGGGAGCCTTCGCGGCCGAAAAGATCGCCAATCCGCCGGGCGCCTACGCGAACTTCACCGGGTACTGGCCCTGCGACGTGTCGAACGGCGGGGACATCCTCGGAGGCGCCGGGTGTTATCAGAGCCTCGGCACGATCGTCCCGAACTATCAGCTCGCGCTCCAGTCCAAAAACGGGAACCCGGACCCGAGCCCGGACACCTTCGTCTCGCCGCAGGTCCCGCTGAGCCAGCCGCAGATCTCGATCGTCGGCTTCGACGGAAACACGCTCTCGGTGCTGGCCGGCAACCCGAACAACGGCGATGCCAGCGGGTCACAGGGCAACACGGCCGAGGCCACCTTCAACTGGACGTTCACCCCGGGCGGCCCGCTGACCGGGCCGGTCGTGACCGTGCCCTCCAACGCCACCTCCTTCTCGCTCAGCGTCGCCTATAAGGGCGGCTACAGCACCTCCAAGAACGGGTCCGTCCAGCAGGTGGATCTCGTCGCGAACTTCTCGCTCTCGCCGAACCCCGTGCTCAAGTCGAGCACGCTGACCCTCAAGAACCTGATGCAGAAGGCCACGGCGGCCACGCTGAACTCCGTCGACTACGCGATCTCCCCGAGCGGCGGCAGCGGAACGCTCCCGGGCTCCTTCCTCGTGGTCAACGGGACCGCCCCCGTGACGGCGCCCGGCACGGTCGGCAACTGACACGGTCACGCTGACGTATCACTACACTGACCACCTCGGCGCGCAGAAGTCGGCCCAGGTGGCGCTCCCATTCCAGGTCACGGACTTCCAGCCGGTTCCCGCGCTGGGCATCTACACGGACGCGGCGCACAACCATCCGGTCTTCCCGCTTCCGACCTATAGCCTCACCACGGGAACGCAGTACTACCTTTTCGACGACGAGACGCTTCCGGGCGGCGTGACGCACCCGGGCGCGGGGTTCTACAAGAGCTCCGATAACAACCAGTCGATCAGCACGGGCGACGCGCACATCGGCGACACGACGAACGCCGGGCCGCAGGGCTGGACGGCGACGGCCTGTACCGGCAACTGCTACATCAAGGTTTCAGTGCCGGCTCTCGGAGGAACCGTACGGGCTTTCAAGTACACCGCTTCTTCCGGTGGCGGCGGTGGCCGCCGCGGCGGAGGCGGTCCGGCGGTGGACCACCCCCGACGCTGGTCCTGTCCGCGCCCGCATCGGGATCGGTCGGCCAGGTGCTCAGCTTCACGGCCACGGCGAGCAACTTTCCTGGAACCGTCAGCTACGCCTGGGACTTCGGCGATAGCGGCGGCGGTGGCACTGGCGGTGGAGGCGGCGGAGGCGGCGGCGGCGGCAATTGCCCGCCCGTCGTGCCGAACTGCGCGGCACCGCTCATGGGCGACACGGTCGTCCAGGCCCTGACGCCCGGACCCGCGACCAACACGCACACGTATGCCGCGGCCGGCACGTACACCGTGACGGTTCAGGCGACGTCCGGCAGCACCTCGAAGACGGCGACGAAGTCGATCTCGATCGGCACCGGCGGGCCTCCGCCTCCGCTGAACACGTTCGACGTGACGGGCGCGACCTTCAACCCGTTCAACAACACCTGGAGCGCGGCCGCGGGGATTCCGATCCACTTCACGGCGGGCGACACCGACTCGACGACCGCCTTCGCGTGGGACTTCGGCGACGGCGCGACCCTGGCCGCCTCCACGACCAACCGCGTCGCGACGCACACCTTCGTCTCGGCCGGCAGCTTCACCGTGACGATGACGGCATCGAATGCCAACGGTACTTCTCGGGCTCCGTGCGGTTCGCCGTCAGCCCGCCGAGTTTCCAGGCCATCATGATCCCCGGCGCGGGCTCCATCGACTCCGGGGGCGGCGGCGTCTGGGCGACCGACCTGAGCGTGACCAACCCCGGCAATACGGCGACCACGGTGACGCTGTACTTCGCGGCGTTCGGCGACACGATTCCGGACGATCTCTCGACGCTTTCGTTCGACTCGCGCAACAGCTTCATGCTCCTGGCCGGCCAGTCGTGGTCGGGAGTCGACGTCGTCGGCGCTTCGGCGATCCTGAACCGCCACGGAGCCGGCAAGGGCCTGCTGCTCCTGCGGTTCACGGGTGCGGTGCCCCCGATCGTGACCTCGCGGGTGTACTTCACGTCGCAGGGCGCCTCTTTCGGTACGGCGCTCCCGTCCTACCTCGTGGGCCCCTTCGGCCAGTCGCCCGCCGTCCAGGAGACCGAGGCCACGAATGACCAGATCCTCGTGGGACTCCGCGACGACTCGCTCTACCGATTCAACGTCTCGCTGTTCAACGCCTCGAGCCAGGGGGGTCTCTTCCATCTCGACGCGTTCACCGAGCAGGGCGAGCAGGTCGCGAGCAGGGACTTCGCGGTACCGCCGTACAGCCAGGCCGGCGTCAACGACACCGACCTGTTCACGCCGGATTCCGGAAAGCGCTACGTCCTGAAGGTCTCCAGCTCCTCGGGCGCGCTCCAGGCGTTCGCCTCGGAGCTCGACCGCCGCAACAACGACCTCGTCCAGGTGGCCGACGACACGCCGCGCGTGGCCGTCAACCCGGGCGACACCGTGAACTACTACATCGCCGGCGTGGGCCGGATCGAGGATGCGGGTTCCAACACGCACTGGCGCACGGACCTGCGCTTCTTCAACACGAGCGCGCAGGCGCGGGACCTCACGTTCCAGTTCCACTACGTGCCGCCGGGCGAGACGGCCGAGAAGGTCGTGCTCAACACGCTGCACCTCTTCCCCAACCAGGGATCTCGATCGACGACTTCGTCGGGACGTTCCTGAACCAGGCGTCGGACACCGACCTCACGACGGGGACGGCGCTCGGCGTGCTCCTCGTCTCCTCGCTCGCTCCGGCCGACGTCGCCACGGCGCCGCTGATCCTGGGCGGGCGCATCTACGCGGACCTGTCCACGGGCAGCGCGGGCATGCAGCTGTCGACGTACTCCGACGCTCAGACGGTGGCGGCGGGCCGCGGCGTCCTGGTCATGCCGGGCGCGCAGACCAATCTGCGTTTCCGCACCAACATCGGCCTGTTCGCCACGAGCCTCGATCCCACGACCGTGCACATCACCGCGGTCAAGCAGGACGGGACGATCGCATCGACGTTCGATTACCTGCTCAACAATCCCGGCCATACGGGGGCGTTCGCTCAGGTCCCGATGACGGCTCTCGTCGGCATCGACGGGAATCCGACCACCATCACGGTCCAGTCCACCTCGGGCGGGCCGGTGGGCGCCTACATCGTGACGGTCGACCAGATCTCGGCGGACACGGTCTTCATCCAGGGCCAGCAGGGCGACTGACGCTTCCTCTTCGATCGGCAATCCGGGCCCCGCGCGAGCGGGGCCCTTTTCTTGTGGGGCGGACTAGAATTGGCGAGCGATGACGAGACGGAGGGGCGGGGCTCGCCCCCGCCCGCGGCCAGGACGGAAGCGGGCGGCCGCAAGGGCCGCCCCTACGGACCGCGCGAGCCGCCGATGAGCGAGGCCGCCGCCGTCTCGGCGGACCGCGTCTCCAAGATCTACCGGATCTACGACTCGTCCGGCGATCGCCTCCGGGAGCTGATCTTCCGGCGGCCCCGGCATCGCGAGTTCCACGCGCTCCGGGACGTCTCGCTCGAGCTGCCGCGCGGCCGCGCGCTCGGCATCATCGGCGAGAACGGGGCGGGGAAGTCGACCCTGCTCAAGATCATCGCGGGAACGACGCGGGCGTCGTCGGGCGGCGTGGAATGCCGGGGCGCGGTCGCCTCGATCCTGGAGCTCGGCATGGGATTCCATCCCGATTTCACCGGTCGGGAGAACGCCCGCATGAACGCGGCGATCCTGGGCCTCTCTGGCCCGCAGATCCGGCAGCGGCTGCCCCTGATCCGCGACTTCGCGGAGCTGTCCGAGTTCTTCGACCAGCCCGTGCGCACGTACTCCTCGGGCATGGTCCTTCGGCTGGCGTTCGCGGTCGCCACGCACGCCGACGCCGAGATCCTGATCGTCGACGAGGCGCTGGCCGTCGGCGACGGCTACTTCCAGAAGAAGTCGATCGACCGCATCACCGAGTTCCACCGCAAGGGCGGCACGCTGCTCTTCTGCTCGCACGCGCTGTACTACGTCGCGATGGTGTGCGACGAGGCCCTCTGGCTCCGCAACGGAACCGTCGCCGGGTACGGGCCGGCGCTGCCGATCGTCCGCCGCTACGAGGCGTTCCTGCAGGAGCGCGAGCGCACGCTGCTCGCCGACGGCGAGATGTCGCAGACTCCCGAGAGCGCCGCGGTGGCGGCTTCCGCGACGGAGCCCGCCGGGCCCGCGACGGGGTCCGCCGGGTCCGCCGGCGCCCTCGCCGCCACGGACGGCGAGAAGCCGGCCCGCCTGACCGAGGTCGTCGTGCACGACGGCTCCGGCTATCCGCGGACCGAGTTCGCCTCCGGCGAGACCGTGGCAGTGGACGTGGCGTTCGAGACGCGGGATCCGAGGCTCGCGTTCCATGTCCGGGTGGGCGTCGACCGCGAGGACGGCGTCCAGACCTTCGCGGTGGACACGCGGCCGGAGGCGTGGGCGCCGCTGACGGGAGCCAACCGGTACCGCCTGCGCCTCTCGTTCCCCCGCCTGCCGGTGGCGCAGGGAGACTTCCGCGTCTTCGTCTATCTGGGCGATGAGAAGGCGCTGCACGTCCACGACGCGCGCATCCTGAAGCCCGGGTTCTCGGTGGTCTCCTCCGAATACGTGGTGGGCCTCCTGCGGCCCGCCTACGAGTGGGCCTTCCCCGACGCCGGCGCGAGCGCGGCGGCCCCGGACTCCTCGGAGGCCGGCGTGGGTGCGGGGACGAGTCGTCGCGCGGCGTCTTCCTCTTGAGCCGGTCGCTCGCGTTCGTGGCCGCCCCGCGGCCCCTCGACTACGGCGCGCGCTTCTCGCGGCTGCGGTGGCGCCGCGCCGCGCGCGCCGAGGGCGTGGCGGACTGGACTCCCGAGGCTCCCGCGGATGCCGCCGTCGCCGCGGCCGATTCCTGGGTCGTGGTGCGGGACGCGGTCGCGCTGCCGGTGCCCGGCCGGCGCATCCCCGAGCCGCCGTACGGCCGCGTCCTCGTGGCCGGGGACGCCGTGCCCGAGCCGCCCTCCTACGTCCACACGCTGCGGGAGCTCGAGCTGGCGCGGGTCCGGACGGTGCCGCCGACGGCGACGGAACACCGGGAGGCCGAGGCCGCCGCGTTCGCGTTCTGGCCCTCGGACCACCCGCCGCGCGCCGGCGAGAGCGTCGCGGCGTTCTGCGCCCGGCTGCTCGCGGTCGGCGAGGACGCGCGCGCGAGCGACGACGGCTTCCGCGTCCTGCGGTTCGAGGAGCCCTCGGGCCGCGAGCGCCCCGAGCTGACGCGCCGGATTCCGGCCGGCGCGCTCCGGATCCTGGACGTCGGCTGCGGCGCCGGCGGAGGGATCGCCGGCGGAAGCGGACGCGCCTCGGGGTGGCGGATCACGGGCGTCGAGCGGGACCCGGGGCTCGCCGCGCAGGCCCGGACGCGCTGCGACCGCGTCCTCGAGGGCGACCTGCGCGAGATTCTGCCGCGCCTCGCCGCGGACGGGGAGCGGTTCGACGTGATCGTGTTGGCCGACGTCCTGGAGCACCTGGAGGATCCGTTCGAGGCTCTCCGCGTCGCGGGGACGCTGGCGGCGCCGGGGGCGCGGCTCCTCGTCAGCGTGCCCAACGTCGGGAACCTCTCGGTGGTGCGCGATCTGCTGTGCGGCCGCTTCGATCCGGTCCCGGCCGGGCTGCTCGACGCGGGGCACCTGCGCTGGTTCACCCGCGAGTCCCTCGCGCTCGCGCTCGAGGAGACCGGCTGGGCCGAGGTCCGCATCGAGGGCGAGCCGGGCGCGCCCTCGCCGGATCCCGAGCCGTTCCTCGCCCTCGCGGGCGCGTGGCCCGACCGGGACGAGGCGAGCCTCGGCACGTACCAGTGGGTCGCGGAGGCACGGAGGGCGGAGGCGGCGGCGCCGTGAGCGGCGGCAACGGGCAGGAGAACGAACCGCCGCGGAAGGGAAGCCCGCTCTCCATCGCGTACCTGCTGGACTCGACGGAGCTCTTCGGCGGCGTCAAGATCGTCCTGCTCCAGGCGGAGGCCCTCGCGCGGCGCGGCCACCGGGTCACGGTCGTCTCGCCGGACGCGCCGCCCGAATGGTTCCCGCTGATGCGCGCGCGCTTCGAGCGCTCCGCCTTCTCCGATTCCGCCGCGCTCGCCGACGCGCAGGTCCGCGTCGCGACGTTCTGGGAGACTGTCGTCCCGGCCCTCGCGGGCGCGCGCGGCCCGGTCTTCCACCTCTGCCAGGGCTACGAGGGCGAGATCACGTACTACCGCGACCGCTGGGGCGCCATCGCGGAGATCTATGGCGCGCCGACCCACAAGCTCGCGATCTCGGCGACCCTGGCGCAGCGCCTCACCGGGCTGGGCTTCGGTCCGGTCGCCGACGTGGGCCAGGCGTTCGACCCGGAGGGATTCTTCCCGGCTCCGGCGCGGCCGGCCTCCGATCCTCCGGAGGTCCTCGTCGTGGGTCCGCTCGAGATCGACTTCAAGGGCGTCGCGATCGCCCTCGAGGGGCTCGCGCTCTGGCGCCAGCGGGGCGCGCGCTTTCGGCTGCGGCGGGTGTCGTACTTCCCGTGCGCGGACGCTGAGCGGCGCTGGGGACTCGCCGACGAGTACCACCACCTCGTGCCGCCCGAGCGCATGCCCTTCGCCTACCGCGCGGCCGACCTCTTCATCGGCGCCTCGCGCGTCGAGGAGGGCTTCGGGCTGCCCTCGCTCGAGGCGCTCGCGTGCGGCGTGCCGGCGCTGCTCTCGGACGTCCCGGGCCAGCGCGAGATCGGCGCGGACGCGGCGTGGTACTTCCGGGACGGCGATCCCGAGAGCCTCGCGCGGGCGCTTCCGCAGCTGCTCTCGGAGGACGCCCGCGCTCGGGCGCGCGAGGCCGGGCCGGCCGCGGCGAGCGATACGACACGGCGAGCGTGGCGCGGAGACTCGAGGAGGAGTTCTGGCGTGCGATCCGGGCGGAGCGCGACGGCGACGCCGGCGCCGTGACGCCATGACGCCGTGACGACTCCCCGCGTCAGCGCGGTCGTGGTCAATCACCGGACCGCCGCCGAGGCGGCGGACTGCGTGCGCTCGCTGCGGGAGGCCTTCGCGCGCGAGCGGGTCGACGGCGAGGTCGTCCTCGTCGACTGCGCCTCCGGGCCGAGGCGAGCGTCCGGCGCTCGAGGCGATCCCCGCCGAGACCCGGGTCTTCCTGGAGGAGAACCGCGGCTACTCCGGCGGCGTCAACGCCGGCCTCGCGCGCGCCCGGGCTTCCCGGCTGTTCCTCTGCAACGCCGACGTCGTGTTTCGCGCGGAGGCGGTCTCGGCCCTGCTCGCGGAGATCGACGATCCCGCGGTCGGCGCCGCGGCGCCGCTCTGCCTCTGGGACGCGGAGGGCCGCCTCCGGCTGCCGCCCGAGTCGAGGACGGGGTTCTGGGGCGAGCTCGCCGCGCGGCAATCCGGGCGCTTGCCGTCTCTCGACGCCCGGCGCTTCGCGGCGTTCGCGCGCCGTAGTCTCGTCCTCTGGGAGCATGGCGGCGACGCCGTCCATCTCGCGGGCGCGGTCCTCGCCGTCCGCCGCGAGGTCCTCGATCGCGTCGGTGTGTTCGACGAGCGGTTCCTGTTCGAGTACGAGGAGACGGAGTGGGAGGATCGCGTCCGCGCCGCGGGGCTACGAGCTGCGGTTCGTGCCGGAGGCGCGCGTGCGGCACCTCTTCGCGCGCAGCTCCTCGCGCAATCCCGACACCGAGCGCCGCCGCGAGATCTCCCGCCGGCTCTACCGGGAAGAGCGCTACGGACGGCTCGGGCGCGCGCTCCTGGAGCGCGCCCGAAAGCGAAGCCGCCGAGGACGCCGCGCCGCGCGTGCGCACGCTCGATGAGCCGGCGCTCCCCGCGCGGGATGGGGCGTGGGTCGCGGTGTCGACGAACCCGTCGCTGATCCCGTTCGCGGGCGGGCCGCTCGGCGAGGAGTTCCGGCTCCCCGCGGACGTCCTCGCGTCGCTGCGGCCGGGCCCGGTGTACCTGCGGGCGTTCGCCCGCGACGGCCGCGCCGCTCGACACCGGCGCGTGGGAGAGGCCGTGAGCTTCCGATCCGGGAGGCCACGTCCGCCGACGCCGAGGGCATCCGCGCGCTGGTCGAGCGCGTCTTCGCCACGTCGATGCCCGAGGGGGAGTGGCGGTGGAAGTTCGAGGCCAACCCCGACGGCTGGCGCGGCGTGGTCGGCGTGCAGGACGGGCGCATCGTCGGCAATTATGCGGGCTGGGGCCTGCGCTTCCTGGTGGACGGCGAGGAGCGGCGGCTCTACTCGGTCGGCGACGTGGCCACGGACCCCTCGGCGCGGGCGCTCGGCGGCCGGCGCGGCGTCTTCCGCGCGATGGCGGAGGCGTTCTTCGAGAGCGTCGCGTCCGAGGTGCCGTTCTGCTTCGGATTCCCGGGCGCGCGGCACCGCCTCGTCAGCGAGCGGATCGTGGGCTCGCGGACGCTCTTCCCCGTGATGCTCCGGGAGGCCGACGCCGGCGCCTTCGGACCCGCGCCGCCCGACATGGAGTCCGGCGAGTTCCCGCCGGAGAGCTTCGACCGCCTCTGGGAAGCCGCGCGGTCGCGGCTCTCGCACGCCGCCGTCCGCGACCGCGCGCGCGTGAACTGGAGATTCCACGGCCGGCCGACGCGCTACTACCGAATGGTCTGGCGGCTCCAGGCCGGCGCGATGCTCGGATGGGCCGCGCTCTGCGCGGACTCCGAGCGGGAGACGGCGACCGTCGTCGACTTCCTCTCCTCCGAGGAGGACGGCGCCGACCTGCCGGCGCTCTTCGCCTGCGCCGCCGAGGAGGCGCGCCGGCTGGGGGCACGGCGGCTGATCTTCTGGGAGACGCCGGGGGGGCCGGGCCGCGACGCGATCGCGTCCCTCCCAGGGGATCGGCGGGAGGCCGGCTTCCCGATGATCGCGCGCGTCTTCGATGCGGCGTCCGCGAGCCGGTTCGCACAGCGGCTTCAGCTCGTGCCGTCCCTGTACGACCTCGTCTGACGCCGTCGATCGCGCGCTGCTAAACTGCACGCCACTTCATGTCGCGCGAAGACTCGCTGATCCCGTTCGAGGCGACCGAGCTGACCGGAGCGCGGATCCTCGTGCTCGCCGCGCACCCCGACGACGAGTCGCTCGGCGCGGGCGGCACGCTGGCGCAAAACGCCGGGCGGCGGAGGCGATTCGGATCTGGATCGCCACCGACGGCACCGGGCAGGAGGGCGTGGAGCCCGAGGAGCGCGAGGCCTACGGCGCGCGGCGGCGCGAGGAGGCCGTCCGGGCGGCCGGAATCCTGGGGCCCGATCCGGCCCGGTTCGGGGGCCTCCAGGACGGCGGCCTGGCGCAGCGGCCCGGCGTCGTCGACGCGGCGGTCCGGGCACAGCTCGAGGAGTTCGGGCCGGACCTGATCCTTTGCCCGTCGCCGGCCGAGATCCATCCCGACCACCGGGCGCTCGCCCGAAGCCTGTTCGGGCTGGTGGCCTCGTCCCGCCCGGCAGATCCGGACCACGACCTCTACCGCTTCCTGCGGATGGCGTTCTACGAGATCTCGCATCCGCTGCTGCCGAACCTGCTCGTCGACATCGCCGACGGCGCGGCGCGCAAGGCGGAGGCCCTCGCCGCCTACGCGTCGCAGCAGGAGGTGCGCGACTACGCCGGCGCGATGCGGGCCTGAACGCCTACCGGCGGCTGACGCTGCCGGGACGAGGGCCCGGTCGAGGCGTTTCGCGTCGTCTCGCTACGCCGAGGTCGTCGACGACGCTCCCTCGAGGAGTTCTGCGGCGCGCGATCGGTCCCGGCGCGCTCGCTCGACGGCGACCGCGGCGTCGGCGCCGGTGTCGCGTGGTCGTCCGCACCCGCAACCGGCCCGCGCTCCTGCGCGAGGCGCTCGAGAGCCTGCGCGCGCAGACGGTCCGGCCGAGCAGGTGGTCGTCGTCAACGACGGCGGCGCCTCGCCGCGCGAGATCACGCGCCGGCTTCCGCGAGGCCTTCGACGTCGTGCTCGAGGAGCTCCAAGCCCCGCCTCGGGCGCTCCGCGGCGGCGAACCGCGGCGTCGCGCTCGCGCGCGAGGCGCTCGTCGCGTTTCTCGACGACGACGACCGCTGCTACCCGGACCATCTCGAGCGGCTGATCGCCGGCCACCGGCAGGGTCCCGAGCCCGTCGTCTACACCGACGCGGCGACCGGTCGTCTACGGCCGGGGCGAGGGCGGCTGGGAGCCGCGCGTGCGCGCGCTCCAGTACTCGCTCGACTACGATCCGGATTTCCTCCTGCTCGCGAACTACATCCCGGTCCACACGTGCTCCTGCCGCGGGAGCTCTACCGCAAGGTCGGCGGCTTCGACGAGCGGCTCGAGTACTCGGAGGACTGGGACTTCCTCATTCGCCTCTCGGCCGAGACGCCCTTCCACCACCTGCGCGCGGTGACCTGCGAGTACCGGGTCTTCGAGCCCCATCGGGGTCCGGCGACTCGAACCCCGGCCATGTCGCCTCCGGGGCGGGCGCGTTCCAGGACGCGCGGCGCAAGATCTTCGAGCGCTACGCGGCGCGCCGGACGGAGGCGGGCCTCGGGCGCATGCTCGATCGGATGCGGGCGCAGATCGCGTTCTGGTACGACCGCGACGGGGTGTCGCAGGGCGAGCTGCGCTACCAGCGGGAGAGCCACCGCCGGCTGGACGCGAAGGTCGTGCGGCTGGAGACGCGGGAGAACGCGCTGACGCACGAGAAGGCGCGCCTCGCCTCCGAGATCGCGCAGCTGCACGCGCGTCTCGCGGAGTCGCTGGCGCGGAACGAGGACTACGATCGGCTCCTCGCCAATGCCAACGTCGAGGTCGAGCGGCTGAACGGCATCCTCCAGCAGATCTACGACTCCCGCACCTGGAAGCTGCACCTCTTCCTCGACCGGCTGCGCGGTCGGCGGTGATGCCGCTACGGGAAACCGGTGGTCGAGCGGCTCGCCGTCCTCGCGCCCGAGCCGATCCGGGCGCGGATGGCGGGAATGGGGATCCGCGCGCTCGAGCTCGCGCGGGCGCTCGCCGGCCGCTTCGACGTGCGGCTGATCGTCCCGAACGATCCGGGGAGGCGCGCGAGCTGGCGGGCCCCGTCGCCGTCCGCGGAGCGGAACCCGGGGGCCTCGCTCAGGCCGCGCGCGGCGTCCAGGCCGGCGTCGTGTCGGGACACGCCGCGAACGGCTGGTTCCACGAGCTGCCCGGCTGCCCGTCGCCGCGGACCTCTACGACCCCTTCCCGATCGAGAACCTGCACTACGCGCAACTCCTCGGGCCGGAGACCGCGCTCCACGACCACCGCACGCTGGACCTCGCGCTGTCGCGCGCGGACTTCTTCCTGTGCGCGTCGGCCGAGCAGCGGCTCTTCTACGCGGGCGCGCTGTTCGCGCGCGGCCGCATCGGCGCCGGGAACTTCCCGGACGATCCGACGCTCGCGCGCCTGCTCGCGATCGTGCCGTTCGGCGTGCCGTCCGAGGAGGCGCGCGGCGATCGCGCCGGCGGCCGCGCCGCGGCGGGGGTTCCGGCCGACGGCCCGCTCGTGCTCTTCGGAGGCATCTACGACTGGTACGACCCCGAGCCGCTCCTCGCCGCCTGGCCGGAGATCCGGCGGAGCATCCGGACGCGCGCCTCCTCTTCTTCCAGAACCCGAACCCGGAGACGACTCCCCAGCGCGTCTTCGAGCGCGCGCGGGAGAACGCGCGGCGGATCGATCCGTCGGGCTCGTCGATCGTCTTCTCTCCCTGGCTGCCGTACGCGGCCCGCGCCGACCTCTACGCGGCCGCGGACCTTCTGGTCTCGATCGCGGCCGACGGCCTCGAGACCGAGCTCGCCTACCGGACCCGGCTGCTCGACGCGGCGTGGGGCGGCCTGCCCTGCGTCACCGTCGGCGGCGGATCACTCGCCCGCGAGCTCGTCGCCGCGGGGGCCGCGGTCGAGTCGGGGGGCGGCGCGGGGGAGTCGCCGAACGCGTCGCGGCGCTCCTGTCGGACGGGGCCGGACGGGCCCGGGCGGCCGCCGCGGCTCGCCGCTTCGCCGCCGGCCGGACGTGGAGCGCCGTGGCCGAGCCGCTGGCCGCGTGGTGCGGCGAGGCCCGCGTCGACGGGGGCCGGCTCCGGCTCCCCGATGCGGCAGCCCCCCGGGCCTCCCGGCTCCGGCGCCTCTTCCAGTAGTCTCCCGCGCGTGACGATCCCCAGCGCCACCCCCGACGCGTCGATCGTGGTCGTGCACCACCGCGGCCTCGAGCACCTGCTCGAGGCGCTCGACGCCCTCGAGGCGGCGCGGCGCGAGGGGATCGCGGCCGAGGTCGTGCTGGTGGACAACGCGTCCGACACTCCCCAGGACGAAATCCTGCGGCGCCATCCCACCGTGCGGCGGATCGTCTCCGCACGCAACGCCGGTTTCGCCGAGGGCTGCCGGCTGGGCGTGGCGGCGTCCCGCGCCCCCGTCGCGATCTTCGTCAACGACGACGCCGCCGTCGCGCCCGATGCCCCGCGGCGCCTGGTCGCCGCGCTCGCCGCGGCGGAGCCGGACGTCGTGGCCGTCGGCGGCCGGCTGACCGACGCGACCGGGGCCGTCAACGACTTCTGGGACGGCTTCCTGACCTTCGACGGGCACGCGTTCGCCGCCGACGTCGGGCGTCCGGTCGGAGCGCTCCCCGCCGCCGTTCCGGGCGAGGAGCGGCTCTTCGCGTGCGGCGGGCTGATGGCGGTTCGCCGCGCCGACTTCCTGGAGTCGGGCGGTTCGACCACGGACTACTTCGCGTACCTCGAGGACGTGGACTTCGGCTGGCGTCAGTGGATCTTCGGGCGCCGCATCGTCGCGGAGCCCGGCGCCGTGGCGCGCCACCGCGGGGGCGCGACGGCGCAGGCGCTCGGCGTCTTCTCACGCGGGTTCCTCTTCGAGAAGAACGCGTTCGCGACCGCTACAAGAACCTCGACGCCGAGCGCTTCCGCGCGCTGATGCCGGCGGTCCTGATGACGTTCCTTGACGCGCGTGGCCGAGATGCTCTCCGCGCGCAACCCCGGCGCCGCCGAGCTCCTGCGCGATCCCTACGCGGCTTCCTCCTCCGCCGCGGGTCCGGGGTCCGCAGGCTCCTCGGGATCGCCGGAGGAATCCGCGCCCGTCGTCCTGGACGACCCGCTCACGGTGGCGCACCTGCGCGCGCTCCTCTGGATCCACGGCACCACGCCGCGCTCGCCGCCAAGCGGCGCGAGGTGCAGTCGCGTCGCCGCCGCAGCGACGCGGAGATCTTCGCGAAGTTCCCGATGCGCCTCGTCCCGACCTACCCCGGCGACGACCGGCTCGACGGAGAATTCTTCGCGCCGTTCTGGCGCGGGCGCGCCGGCCCTCCTGCGGAGACGCTCGCGCGAGATCTTCGAGGGAGAGCGCGTGAGCCGTCTTCTCCGTCGTCATCCCGACCTTCCAGCGCGCCGAGACGCTCTTCCGCCGTTCTCGACGCGCTGGCCGCACAGGTCGATCCGCCCGACTTCGAGGTCGTCGTCGTCGACGACGGATCCGGGGACGACACGCTGGCGCGGCTGCGGGCGTACCGGCCGCCGTACCCGTTTCGCTTCTTCTCGCAGGAGAACGCGGGGCCGGCGACGGCGCGCAACCGGGGCGTGCGCGAGGCGCGCGGCGCGGTGGTCGTCTTCCTGGGCGACGACACCGTTCCGGAGCCGCCGCTCCTCTCCATCCACGCGAAGACCCACGCCGAGAAGCGGCCGCAGCCCGTCGCCGTGCTGGGGCTACACGACCTGGCCGCTCGGGCTGCGGGTCTCGCCCTTCCTGCACCACATCAACGAGTACGGCCTGCAGTTCGGCTATGGGCTGATCCGCGATCCCGGAGTCGGTCCCGTTCAACTTCTTCTACACGTCCAACGTGTCGCTTCCGCGGGACCTGCTGCTCGAGGTCGGCCTGTTCGACACGAGCTTCCCGCACGCCGCCTGGGAGGACATCGAGGTCGCCTACCGTCTGATGCAGCAAGGCCTGCGGATGGTCTACCGGCCGTCGGCGGTGGCGCGCCACCACCACGACATCACCTTCGCCTCGTTCCGGCGGCGCCAGGAAAAAGCGGGGGAGGCCGCGGCGATCTTCTACCGCAAGCACCCGGAGCTCGGCGACTTCCTCGCCGTGCCCCTCGCGCGGACGCCGGCGCCGCGCGGCGCCCTCTCCGGCCGTCTCTTCTCGATGTGGGCCGCGCTCGCGGAGCGCTCGGAGCTTCCCGGAACGCGCTGGGCGGTCGATCGCGTCCTCAAGGAGGACTACCTCCGAGGGCTCCGGAGAGGCCTGGAGAAGAACGGCGAGAACGGCGGAGCATTCCCCGAAAGATGACGGCCTGACCCATCCGGAGGTCAGCGGCGCTCTCGCCCACGTCTCGCGCGGCCATCCCTCAAGCCCCAGCACGGACGCGAGTTATCGTGCGCGAGGACGACGTAAACCGCGTGGCCCCGGAATTGCTCTATAGTGGTCTGGAGGTCTGGAAACCATGAAACGAATTCTTGCTCCCGCGTTTGCCGCGGCGCTTCTCCTGGCGTCCTCGCAGGCAACGGCGACTCCGCACGGCGGGGGCGGTGGACACTTCGGCGGCGGCGGACACGGCTCGATGGGTCATGGCTCGATGGGCCACGGCTCGATGGGCCATGGCTCGATGGGCCACGGCTCGATGGGCCACGGCGGCGCCCATGCTTCACCCTCTCACGGCGCATGGCACGGCGGATCGCACGGCAGCGGCTGGCACGGTGGCGCGCACGTCTCGACGTTCCACGGCACGCACGGCGGCGGCTGGCACGGCGGATGGCATGGCGGCCACGGCTGGAACTGGGGATGGGGCTGGGGCTGGGCGTGGAGCGGTTGGGGCTGGGGTTGGGGATGGGGCTGGGGTTGGGGCTTGGGTTACCCGGGCTACTACGCCGCCTATCCGGGATATGGATACCCCGCCTATGGATATGCCGGCTACGGTGGTCAGGCTGCGGCCAACTGGACGATCGTGAAGACGGACGTCTCCCCCGAAGAGGCCCGGATCTACATGGACGGCCGCTACATCGGGACCGCGGACGACTTCGACGGATATCCCGACTTCCTCTACCTCGCGCCGGGCAAGTACCGGCTCGAGTTCCAGCTGGAGGGATTCGAGACACAAACCGCGGACATCGACGCGCACGCCGGCGCCCGCTACACCCTGAACAACAAGCTGCACAAGATCCCGGGCGCGAAGGCGTACGGCTCCTACTCGACGCCGGATCTGCCCGGCGGTCTCCAACGCTACTTCGCCAAGAGCAGGGACAACGCGAGCGACATCACGGTCCAGCCGGACAGCGGCTACGGCGAGAATGGCAACGACAACGGCAATGGCCAGGGCAACGGCAACGATTCCGGCACCTGGGATTGGCGGGATCGCGGCAGCGCGAGCGGCTCACCGTCCGATCAGGACTCGCCGCCGCAGGCGCCTCCTCCGGGCAAGAGCTACAACGATCCGGCGCCGGCCAACGGGGTGTCGGTCGAGCGGGTACCGGCGCCGTCGTCCGGCAGGGCCCGTCTCGTGTTCAAGATCGAACCCGGGGACGCCGCCGTCTACGTCGACGACCGCTTCGCGGGAACGGCCGAGGAGCTCACGAGCCTGACCCGCGGTCTCCAGATCGCGCCGGGAATGCACAAGATCGTGGTCAGCCGGCCGGGATTCGCGCCCGAATCGACACAGGTGGACGTGGCCGCCGGTCAGTCCGAGACCGTCGACATCACCCTCGAGCGCCACTGAACGTGGCGCCCGGGGGCGTCCCCCTGAGGCCGTTCCCCTGAGGAGTGGCCGGGCAAGAACGGTGTAAAGACATTGACCCCATCGGGGGCGAATTGTCTATACTGGCCCTACTCGAAGGAATCGATTGGGGCGGCGTGAAGACCCGGTGGCGTCTGTCATCCTAGTTTGCCACACCTTCCGTCAGTTCTGATAGCTCCCAGGTCCGCACTCTTCCCGATCCTTCCGAGCCCGCCGGGCCGGAAGCCACCCACGGTTCCTTCGGGTTTTTTCTTTTGGAATCGGGCGATCGGCTGAACGGAATCCGGACGCTTCCGCACGGAGACCTCTACGGTCTCGCTTCCGGCTCCGGCTCCCGGCTCGCGTAGAGCTTCAGCAGCAGGCTCTCGTAGTGATACCGCCGGTTGCCGCGGCGGGTGTCCGGCGGCGGATCGGCGGCGGCGATCGCCGCGTCCCGGAGCGCTGACGCGCTCACGCGGCGCGAGAGCCGCGCCAGCCTCCCCGCCACGGCATGGTGGCGCATGGCCTCGGCCACGCCAAGCGGCGCGCCCGAGGCGAGCGCGGCGTCCGCCAGGAGCTCGGCGAGGAGCGCTCCGCCGCCCTCGCCGCGAGGCCCGAGATGCTCGGCCAGCAGGAGCAGCGAGACGAGCCGCCCGCCGGCCAGGCCCTCCTCGAGCGCCTCCAGGATCATCTGCCTCATGCCGCGCCCCTCCGCGAGCGCCGCTACCGGATCGACGGGATCCACGGGGTCCTCCGCGTTCTCGGCCGCGAAGAGCACGAGTTCGCGCGCGTCCTCCTCCGGAAAGCCGCGGCTCTCCCAGTCCTTCTGCCGCTGTGCGAGGGACGGCTGCGGGAGCGCGGCGCGGATGCAGCGGGAGCGAATGGTGGCCAGGAGAGACTCCGGCCTCGTGGAGGTCAGGATCCAGCGGACGCGCTCGCCGGGCTCCTCCAGCGCCTTGAGCAGCGCGTTGGCGGCCTCCATGCCGAGCAAATCCGCGCGGAGGATGCGCGCGACGCGCCGCGTGCTCTCGTACGGCCTCCCGGCCGCGAAGATGAGCCCCTCGCGGATCCGGTCGACGCGGATCTGCACGCCCTCCGGCTCGATCGACAGCAGGTCGGGATGGAGCCCGGCCTCGACGCGCCGGCAACTGGAGCAGGGCTCTCCCGGCTTCTCGCCGTCGCGGGCATGACCGGCGTCCCCGAGCGGACAGAGCAGGCGGGCCGCGAGCCGGCGCGACTCTTTCTCCAGCCGCGCCTCGGAGCTCGCCGTCAGGAGAAGCGCGGCCGGAAACCGCTCGGGCGCGTCGGCGAGCGACTCGAGGAGCCGTTCGGTTCGAGTCGTCGTCGCCGTCATCGTGCGAACCGCTCCGCGACGATCCGCGCGGTCTCGGCGAACACGGCGGCCGTATCGCCGTGCGCGGGCACGACGGCGACGCGCCGGGGCTCGCGCCGGGCGATCTCGAGGAAGCGCTGGCGCACCCGCTCGTGGAAGGCGAGCTCCTCGGATTCGAACCGGTCCTCGCGCGCGTCGCGCCGCCGCGTGCGCGCGATTCCCTCCGCGACGTCCAGGTCGTAGAGGAGCGTGAGGTCCGGGCGGATCCCGTCGCGGACGCGGCTGTCGACCGCGTCGACGAAGTCGGCGTCCAGCCCCCGTCCCGCGGACTGATAGGCCTCGGTCGAGTCGCTGAAGCGATCGCAGAGGATCCAGGCGCCGGCCGCGAGCGCCGGCCGGATCACCTCGGCGAGGTGCTGGCGGCGATCCGCCTCGAAGAGGAGCCATTCCGCGATCGGATCGATCGGCGCGCGCGCGCCGTCGAGGAGGAGGGCGCGCAGGCGTTCGCCGAGCGGCGTTCCCCCGGGCTCGCGCGTCGCGCGGACGTCGCGCCCCTCCGCGCGGAGGCGTTCGTCCAGCAGGCGCAGCTGCGTGGATTTCCCGCAGCCCTCGACGCCCTCGAAGGTGATGAACGGCACGGCCGGAAGAATAGCCCAGCGCGGCGATGCGTTTGGGGAGTCGGATTCCCGTTAACATGGTGGCTCCTCGGGGGTTTCCTTTTTCGGTCGAGAGGAGAGAGCGCTCAGTGCGTGAGGACGGCGGGCCGCAGCCCGCAACCCGGCCAAGCTGGCTGCTGGCGGTCGGCTTCGCCGGCCTCGCGATCGCGATCGCCTCGATCGCGGACATGTTCTCGGCCCGCCCCTACGACGGCATCGTGCCCCTCCCCTATGGCCGGACGGGCATCGAGGTCCGGGCGACCGTGCCCGGAAGCCCGGCCGAGAAGGCGGGGATCAAGCCGGGCGAGTGCATCCAGGGCATCGGCAAGCGGATGGTCAACACGAGCTCCGATGCCTCCGCCGAGCTGCGGCGCCACAAGATCGGGGAAGGGGTCGGATACCTCGTGCTGCGCGGGGGCTGCCCGAGCCAGCCCTCGGCCGCGGAAGCGCCGCGCGGGGAGCTCCGCACCGTCCGCGTGCAGCTGTCCTCCGAACGCCTGGGCGGGAAGACCTACCTCTACGCGGTGGTGGTCGGGTTCCTCTTCTTCCTGATCGGGCTCTTCGTCCTCATCCGCGTTCCGCAGGAGCGCTCCGCGCGGATCTTCTTCCTGCTCTGCGTCCTCTTCCTGATCTTCTTCGTCTGCCGGCTCCGGCCGGCGTCGTACTGGTGGATCGACGTTTTCGTGCAGAACACGGGCACGGTCAGCCTGTTCCTCCTGCCCGCCGTCTTCCTCCACTTCTTCCTGGTCTTCCCGTCGCCCAAGCGGCTGCGGTTCGCGCGGCGCGACGAATGGACGGGGGAGCCGCCCGCCCGCTGGAGGGTCCGTCTGCAGGACTTCCTCTCGGCGAGCCCGGGGCTCCTGTACCTCCTGTATGCCGTCCCGCCCTTCGTCTTCCTCTACGACGTCTTCCGCCAGGTCCAGGGCGAGAAGGTGACGGTGCTCTCCGGTGCGCCGCTGTCCTCCTGGATCCTGCTGGGCGACTACCTCGTGCTGGGGCTCGTCGCCCTCGCCCATTCCGCGTTCACCCTCGAGGACCCGCGCGAGCGCCGGCAGGCGTTCCACGTGTTCGTCGGAACGATCCTCGGGACGGTCCCGTTCGTGCTGTTCTTCATCGTCCTCCCGTCCGCGTTCGGCATCGACGAGTACGCGTTCTACGGGATCATTCCCATGATCCTCATCCCGCTGACGTTTGCGTACGCGATCGTGCGCTTCCAGATGCTCAACGTCCGCGTGATCGTTCGGCGGACGTTCCTCTACGCCGCGACGACCGCCGTGCTGCTCGGGCTCTACGCGCTGGTCGTCGCCCTGGCGAACCTGGTCTTCGCGAGCTCGCGGCTGTCCGCGTCACCGCTCTTCAACTTCGGGTTCTTCCTCGTCGGCATCTCGCTCTTCGAGGTCATGCGGAGGCGCCTGCAGGCCCCGCTCGACAAGCTCTTCTTCCGCGAAAAATTCGACTACCAGGCGGCGCTGCTCGAGATGAGCGAGGCCATCACCGGCGAGCTCGATCTCGGCCGCATCGCCGACTACCTGACCTCGTCGGTCGTGGCCACCATGCGCCTCGAGAAGGCGTCGATCTGGCTCCGCGACCGCGACGGCTGGCTCGAGCGCCGGGGCCGCCGGGAGGAGCGGATCTCCCCGACCGCGACGATCCGGCGGGTCTTGCGCCAGGAGGGAAAGCCCTCGGACCTGCGCGAGATCTCGCTGCACTTCGCCGACGACGAGAGCGAGCACTTCCGCGAGCGGCTGCTCGAGGAGGGATTCCAGCTGCTCGTGCCGCTCGTGTACCGCGAGCGGCTCATGGGCATCCTCGCGCTGAAGGAGAAGCTGTCGGGCGAGCGTTTCGACCGCGACGACCAGTCGTTGCTCTCCACGCTGGCGAACCAGTCCGCGCTCGCGATCGAGACCGCGCTGCTGCACGACGAGATGACACGCCAGGCGGAGCTCAAGCGCGATCTCGAGATCGCGCGGGACATCCAGACGAGCCTCCTGCCGCGCAACGTGCCCGAGATCCCCGGCTTCTCCTTCTTCGGGGGCAGCATCCCGGCCCGCGTCGTCGGCGGCGACTTCTACGACTTCATCCCGTTCGAGGACGACCGCGTCGGCGTGGTGATCGGCGACGTGTCCGGCAAGTCCGTGCCGGCGTCGCTTCTGATGGTCGCCTCGAAGGAGATCGTCTACTCGCGCGCGCTCACGACGACGGACCCGGGCCTCCTCTTCCAGGAGTCGAACCGACGCATCTACTCGATCAAGCGCCGCATGTTCGTGTCGCTCGGGTTCTTCCTGTTGGACGCGGGCTCGATGAGCCTGCGCTACGCCATCGGGGGCCAGCCGCTGCCGATCCTGATTCGGTCGGGAGACGGGGGTCCGCGGCTGATCGAGGCGCCCGAGCACCGGCTCCCGCTGGGCGCTTTCCGGGAGGTGGCCTATGACACCGTCGAGCTCTTCTTGAAAAAGGGAGACCTGCTGTTTTTCTACACAGACGGCCTGACGGAGGCCATGGACGGATCCATGAATCCGTACGGCGAGGAGCGCCTGATGGCCTCCATGGAGACCAGGAAGGGCGATGGGCTGGAGGAGCTCGCCCAGGGGATCCTGTCGGACATCCGCGACCACGTGGCGGGGGCCGAGCAATACGACGACATGACCTTTCTGTTCTTGAGGGTGGATTAGGGGATTCTGGGGGATTCTTTAGCGAAACCCCCGGTTCTTCCCTCCGTATGAAGGGGTTAGGGATGAGAAAGCAGCGCGTCATCTGGGTCCTGGGAGCGCTCCTCCTCGCCGGAGCCGGCGTGTCGGCGGCCCTGTATCTGACCAACAAGCGGGACCTGACGACGAGCTCCAAGGCCGCCTACGACGCATTCCGGGAGGCCGAGCTCAACCAGAAGCGCTTCTACTTCAAGGAGGCGCGGGTGGGCTACGCCAAGGCGCTCGAGCTCGACCCCAATTTCGCCATGGCGATGCTCGGCATGGCGCAGATGTCGCCGGAGCGCGATCAGCGGATCGCGCTGGTGCGCCGCGCCGCGCGCGAACGCGACCGCCTGACCGAGCGCGAACGCTACATCATCGACATCGCCAAGGCGGAGGCGGACGGGAAGCCCGAGCTCGCCTATCAGGCCGCCCAGCAGCTCCACGCCCACTATCCCGGCGACACCAACGGCGCGGGGTACCTGGCGCGCTACGCCTTGCTGAAGGGCAAGCCCGGGGACGCCATCAAGTACTACGAGGACCTGCTCGCCGTCGACCCCAACAACGCCGAGGCGTACAACCAGATCGGCTACTACTACGGGTACCGCGGAGAGTACGAGAAGGCGGTCGAGAACCTCACCAAGTACCAGTTCATCTCGCCAGACAACGCGAACCCGTTCGACTCGCTGGGCGAGAACCAGGCCTACTCGGGCCACTACAACGAGGCGATCGAGAACTTGAACCGCGCGCTGGCCATCAAGCCCGACTTCTCCCCGGCGTACATGCACATGGGCGTGGCGTACGAGGGGATGGGCGACTACGAGAAGGCGGTTCAGAGCTACCGCAAGTGCGCGGAGTTCGGCGACTCGCCGGAGAGCGATCGCCGCGACGGGCTGTTGGCGGCAATGCGCGCCGCGTTCATCGGCGGCGACAGGGACGAGGTCCGGCGGCTCATCGCGGAAATCGAAAAGATTCCGGCCGATCCCAAGAGCGATTTCGGCAAGATCGGGCCCGCCTTCCTGGCGGCCTTCTCCGACCTCAACGACGGCCGCCCCGCGGAGGCGGAGCGCCGCCTGAAGGAGCTGCGGCCCAAGCTCGACGCGCTCTGGGACGAGAGCAGCAAGGCCGGGAAGATCCTCCCCGGCCGCAAGGAGCACAACCCGCAGTGGAACTACGCGATGGCGCGCGCGCTCGAGCTGCAAGGCAAGACGGATGAGGCCCTCGCGCTCTACCAGTTGAACGCCGATCCCCCGAATGGCTTCTACGATTTCGGAGATCGCCGCTGGATCATGGAGGGGCGCGCCAAGGTCGCCGAGATCCTGGCCCGCCGCGGGGACCTCGACAAGGCCGAGAAGCTGATCGCCGAGAACCGCAAGTGGAACCCGAGCTGGGCCCCGTGCCGGCACTCCGAGGAGGCGGTGGCGGAGCTGCGTCGCGCGAAGGTGCTCGCCGCGTCGAAGTAGCCGCCCGATCAGGCCGCCGAATCCGATGGAACGGTCCCGCAGCTTCGAAACCCAGCACAAGCTCCTCCTCCTCGAGACCCTCTACGACGCGGGCCTCTCGCTGGGCGCCATGCCCAACGAACAGGCCCTCGTCGACGACGTCCTGTCGCGCGCGGTCGGCGTGCTCGACGCCTCGCGCGGGTATCTCGCGACCTTCGGGGAGGGCGACGGCGGCGGGCCGCGGCGCGCCGAGGCGCGGGTCGGCATTCCGAAGAGGCCTCCCGAGGCCGTGGTCGCCCAGGACGAGTTCCTGAGCGAGGTCCTGCAGTCCGAGGGCGCGATCACCCGCGAGAAGTTCAAGCTCCTCCGGACGCCCATTTTGACCGCGGTCGGCGCGCGCATCCTGGGCGGCGGACGGCCCATCGGCGTGCTGGTCCTGGCGGACAAGGAGGCGCGCCGGGGCGGCCAGGTGGCCTTCGACGAAGACGACCGGCGCTTCCTGGTGTCGCTCGCGGGTCTCTGCGGGATGGCGATCGAGAACCGCCGCCACCTGGAGCGCCTGACGCGGGACCGCGAGCGGCTCGAGGAGGAGAACCGGCGGCTCCTCGACGAGACGGGCCGCTCCGCGGCCGGGCGCCTCTTCGTCGGCGATTCGCCTCCGGCGCGGCGCGTGCTCGACCTGGTCGGACGCGTGGCGTCGTCCAAGATCTCCGTGCTCGTGACGGGAGAGAGCGGCACGGGCAAGGAGCTCGTGGCGCGGATGATCCACGCGAAGAGCGACCGCGCGGAGAAGCCCTTCGTCGCGATCAACTGCGCGGCGCTTCCCGAGTCGCTGCTCGAGTCCGAGCTCTTCGGCATCGAGCGCGGCGTCGCGACCGGCGTCGAGGCTCGGGCCGGCAGGTTCGAGGCGGCACAGGGGGGGACACTCTTCCTGGACGAGATCGGGGACATGCCCCTGGCCCTGCAATCCAAGCTCCTGCGCGTCCTCCAGGAGCGCGAGATCGAGCGGGTCGGCGGCCGTCGCCGCGTCGCGATCGACGTGCGAGTCCTGGCGGCGACCCACGCGAACCTCGCTTCCCGGATCGCCCGCGGCGAGTTCCGGGAGGATCTGTATTACCGGCTGCGGGTCGTCGAGATCGTGTTGCCTCCGCTGCGGGAGCGGCGCGAGGACATTCCCCGGCTCGTGCGCTATTTCCTGGACCGCTTCGCGGCGCGCGAGGGCCGCGATGCGCCCGCGCTCGACCGCGAGGCCTACGCGGCTCTGCTCGCGCACGATTTCCCGGGCAACATCCGCGAGCTCGAGAACCTCCTGGAGGGCGCCGCGGCCCTCTCCCAGGGGGGCGCCATACGTCGGGAGGACCTCCAGTGGCTGCCGGCCGCGTCGGAAGGGGCCGCGGAGGCCCTCTCCCCGGCGGAGGGCGAGGAGATCCCGGACCTGCGGCAGCTCGAGGAGCGCCACATCCGCCGCGTGCTCCGTCTGGCAGGCGGCAACAAGAGCCGCGCGGCGCGGCTCCTCGGAATCAGCCGTCGGACCCTCTACCGGAAGAGGCGTGTGGGACAATAGGGCACTGCGTCATAAAGTCCCAGTATTGAGAGAACGTTAACAGATAGAGACTTTACGTTAGCGCAATTCTTCGAATTGCCTTCATATGTGTCATTGTGATACGCTATCTGCGTCGCCGCCAGAGGATTCCGATCAGCCTCTAAGCCTCGCATACACAAGAGTTTGCGGGCCTTCGGGCGACTCGGGCGGAGGTGGCAAGGGTCTTGCCCTTCTGATTGCTCGCCGTGATGAAGAAAGCCATCGCAATTGGACTGGAGGCCATCGAGGCGCCCAACCTCCTGTGGGGCCTCCTCGCCGGCGAGCTCTCGCTGTCCCTGCTGATGGCGGCCTCCGGTAGACTGCCTGACGTCTTGATCCGGTCACTGCAACTCTTCCTTCGCTTCTAGGAGCCTCGAGGCGCCCCATGTCGCACGGAGGATCCGCTCCGCCAGGGCTCGCCACGTCAGGCGGGCGCGAGGTTTCCATGTCGATTCCGGTGGCGCCGGAGATGGAGATCGTCGCGACCGCTCAGGCCGCGGCGCTCGGCGAGTACGCCGGCCTCTCGCGCGATAAGATCGACGAGGTCAAGCTCGCGCTGGTGGAGGCGTGCATCAACGCCTTCGAGCACGCCGACTGCCGCGACGAGCAGCTCCACCTGACGTTTCGTCTGGGCCGGGAGCCGCAGTCGAAGGGGAGGGAGTTCCTGGAGGTGGAAGTCCTGGACAAGGGAAAGGGATTCGACCAGAGCCGCATCGAGACGCCGAGCCAGCAGAAGACTTTCGTGAGTCATCGCAAGCGGGGCTGGGGCCTGCAGATCATCAAGAGCCTGATGGACGAGGTCGACATCACTTCGGGGGAGTGGGGAACGCGGATCCTGATGAGGAAATACAAGTGAGCGAGACCTGCAAGGTGTCGTCGGAGCGCCGGGGCGACGTGGCCATCCTCTGGACCGACGGCTACATCAACAACCAGGGGGGCGAGGAGATCGCGAAGGAAGCGTACTCGCGCCTGGAGCAGGGCGCGCGCGCTCTCGTCCTGAACCTCGAGAAGACCCGGATCGTCAACTCCATCGGCATCTCGATCCTCATCGAGGTCCTCGAGAAGGTGATGGACCGCAAGGGCGTGCTCGCCTTCTGCGGCCTCACCCCCACGATCGACAAGACGTTCCGCATCATGGGACTGGCGCAGTACGCCGAGATCTACCCCAGCCAGGAAGAAGCTCTCCGCGGAGTCGAGGCCAAGACGGCCTGATCGGTCCTCGGCCACCCGCATGAGCTCCCCGGGCCCAACGCTCACCCCCGCCCGCCTCGAAGAGCTCTGGAGGCGGATCGCCTCCGCTCTCGAGTCCGACGAGCCGCTGCCCGTCCGCATCGCCGAGGCCGCCTCGCTGGCGAGCGGCGGGCGCGAGACCACGCTCTATCTCCGGGAGCGCGACGCCTGGTCGCGGACGCGCGAGAAGACGAGCGGCCCGGCCGATCCCGGAGAGACGCCGGATCCGCTGCCGGAGCGGCCGCTCGTGCGGGACGGCCACCTCTGGGTCCCGCTCGCCACCGAGGGCGAGGTGCACGGCCTGCTCCGGCTGCGCGACGTGCCGGAGGAGGAGTGTCGCGAGAACGCCGCGCTGCTCGCGTTCCTGTTCGCCTCGCCGGTCGGCGCGCACCGGCTCGCACGGCAGGTCCGCGACGCCGAATTCGAGCTCAAGGCGCGCCTCCTCGAGCTCGAATCGCTCTACGATCTGGGGCTCTCGCTCGGCGGACAGCTGGATCTGTCGTCGCTCGCCGACGAGGTGCTCTTCCGGTCGATCTCGCTGACCGACGCGGGCCGCGGGACCCTCGTCCTGCTGGAGGAGTCGGGCTCCGTCCTCCTCGAGCGCAGCGTCGGGACGGAGGTCGTGGCGGCGCGGGACGCGGCGGCCTGGAAGCTTCCCGAGGGAGGCTTCATCCACCACGCCGCCGCCTCGGGCGACGCCGCGCGCGCCGCGCTCTCGTCCGAGAAGATGCTCGCGGTCGAGATCTCCGTGCCCGGCCGGCGGCTCGGCGTCCTGGCGGTCGCCGACAAGGAATCGCGGGACGGCCGCGTGCTGGACTTCACGCCGACCGACGCGCGCCTGCTGTCGCTCTTCGCCAACCAGGCGGCGGGCGCGATCGAAACCGCGCGGCTGCACAAGGAGGCCCTCGAGAAGGAGCGCATCGAGCGGGAGCTCGAGCTCGCCGCGACCATCCAGCAGCAGATCCTGCCGCGCGACCTGCCGAACGTGCCGGGTGTCGCCATCGCCGCGCGCAACGTCCCGACCCGCCAGGTCGGCGGCGATTACTTCGACGTCCTCCCGCTCTCCGGCGGACGGCTCGCGTTCCTGGTCGCCGACGTGTCGGGCAAGGGAATTCCGGCGGCGCTGCTCGTGTCGACGGTGCACGCGGCCGTGCATCTGCAGATCGACGAGGCGCGGACCATCTCGGACCTCGTCGAGCGCATCGACCGGCACCTCCAGCGCTACGCCGTCACCCGCAAGTTCCTGACGGCGTTCTTCGGCCTGCTCGACCCTGCCACCGGCGTCCTGCGGTACGTCTCCGCGGGCCACAACCCCGCGCTGCTGCGCCGGGCCGGCGGCGGAATCGAGGAGCTCAAGGCGACGGGCGTGCCGCTCGGCATGTTTCCGAACGCGGCCTGGAAGGAGATCACCCTGTCGATGGGGAATGGCGACCTCCTCTGCGTCTACAGCGACGGCATCACGGAGGCGCTGGACGCGAGCGACGAAGAGTTCGGGGTCCCACGGCTCTCCCGCCTCCTCGACGCGAGCCCGCCGGAGGAGATCTGCCGCCGGGTGTTCGACGCGGTGGCGTCGTTCGCCGCCGACGTCCCGCAGTACGACGACCAGACGCTCCTCCTCGTCCACAGGACGTAATCCGAAGCGCCGCCCGGCGCGCTAGAATCTCGCGGTGCTGCCGTTTTTCGGCCTCCTCGCGCTGTCGCTGAAGCTCGTTAGGGCAGTCCCGGCGCCGAGCGGGGGGGATCTCCTGCTCGAGGACGGCGTCGTCTACGCGTCGGCGGATGCGGGGCCCGTTCGGGCCTCGATCGTCGTGGCCGAGGGACGCGTCCGGTTCGTCGGCGATCCGGCGAAGGCGCGAACCCTCGCGCCTCGCGCGCGAATCGTGGACCTCCGGGGACGCTTCGTCTTCCCGGGGTTCGCCGACGCCCATCTGCACCTCTCCGGCATCGGCCACGAGCGCGAAGTCGCCGATCTTCGAGGGGCCGCCGACGCCGAGGCCGCGGCGGCGCGCATCGCGAGAGTGGCGTCGAAGCGGCCGCCCGGCGCCTGGATCGAGGCGACGGGCTGGGATCAGAACCGCTGGCCGGGCCGCCGGTTTCCGGACGCCGGCGTCCTCGACGCGGCGCTCGGGAGCCGGCCCGTCGTGGCCTCGCGGGTCGACGGGCACGCGGTCTGGGTGAGCTCGGCCGCGCTGAAGGCCGCCGGCATCGACGCCGCGACTCCCGATCCCGAGGGCGGCCGGATCCTGCGCCGCGCCGACGGATCGCCGACGGGCGTCCTCGTCGACAACGCGAGGGCGCTCGTGGCGCGCGTGCAGCCGGCGCCGACGGAGGAGGACCTCGAGAGGCAGCTGCTGGCCGGCGCGGCGGAGTGCGCCGCCTTCGGGCTGACCGAGGTCCAGGACGCCTCGGCCTACGACCCCCTCGCGATCGCGGTGCTCGCGCGCCTCGCCGACCGGGGCGCCCTGCCGATCCGGATCTACGCGACGGTGTCTCCGAAGCCCGGCGCCCTCGAAGAGGCTCTCGCGAAGGGCGTCCGCGTCGGCGACGTCTCCCATCGCCTGAGCGTGCGCGCGGTCAAGGCGTACGCGGACGGCGCGCTCGGCAGCCGCGGGGCGGCGCTGCTCGCGGACTACGCGGACGAGCCCGGCCAGCGCGGCCTCCTCCGCACCTCGCCCGAGCGGCTCTCCGAGATCGCCCTCGCCGCCCGGCGCGCCGGCTGGCAGGTCTGGATCCACGCGATCGGCGACCGCGGCAACCGGGTCGCGCTCGACGCCTTCGAGGCCGCCGCTCAGGCGGCGCCGCAGGCCGCGGAGGGAGCGACGCGTCCGCGCATCGAGCACGCGCAGGTCATCGCCCCCGAGGACTTCCCGAGGTTCGCGCGGCTCGGGGTCATCGCGTCCATCCAGCCCACGCACGCCACCTCCGACATGCCCTGGGCCGAGGACCGCATCGGCCCGTCCCGCATCGCCGGAGCCTACGCCTGGCGCCGCCTCGAGAACGCGGGGGCGCGCCTGGCCGGAGGGAGCGATGCGCCGGTGGAATCCGAGAACCCGCTGCTCGGGTTCTACGCGGCAGTGACGCGCCGGGACCTCGAGGGAAGACCGCCGGGGGGCTGGCGGGCGGGGGAGAGGCTCTCGCGCGCCGAGGCCCTGGCGCTATTCACCTCCGATGCCGCCTACGCGGCCTTCGAGGAGGGCTGGCGCGGGCGGATCGAGCCGGGATTCGCCGCCGACTTCACGATTCTCGAGCGCGATCCGATGGCCGTGCCCGAGCAGGAGATTCCGTCGGTCAAGGTCTTCGCCACGGTGGTGGCCGGCCGCGCGGTCTTCGGGACGCTCCCGTGATGACGCGCCGGGCGGTCATCAGCGGGCTGGCGCTATCCTGTCTGTGCCTCGGGCTCGCGGCGGCTGGCTGCGGCACGCGGCGGGAGGGACAGCCGAAGGTGAAGACCGCCTCCGATCCGGACGAGGCCCGCCGGGCGAGGATGGTCGAGACCCAGATCCTGGCCCGCGGCGTGCGCGATCCGCGCGTGCTCGCGGCGATGCGCAAGGTGCCGAGGCACCGGTTCGTCGGATCCGTCCGAGCGCGACCGGGCCTACGAGGATCACCCGCTTCCGATCGCCGGGAGCCAGACCATCTCGCAGCCCTACATCGTCGCGCTCATGACCGAGCTCCTTGCGCTTCCCGAGAAGGCGAGGGTGCTCGAGATCGGGACCGGTTCCGGCTATCAGAGCGCCGTGCTGGGCGAGCTCGCCGCCGAGGTCTACTCGATCGAGATCGTCCCCGCTCTGGCCCGCTCGGCGAGCGAGAAGCTCCGGGAGCTCGGCTATACCAACGTCACGGTACGCGAGGGCGACGGGTACCGGGGCTGGCCCGAGCACGCGCCCTTCGACGGCATCATCGTGACCGCCGCCCCCGAACGGATCCCGCAGCCGCTCCTGGAGCAGCTCGCCGTCGGCGGCCGCATGGTGATTCCCGTGGGCGGGTTCTTCCAGGAGCTCAAGGTCTTCACGAAGCAGGCGGACGGACGCGTCACGGAGAAGGACGTCCTCCCGGTGCGCTTCGTCCCGATGACCGGCGAGATCGAGCACGAGGCGACCCCGAAGGCCGACTGACCGCTCCGACCGAGTCCGGGCTCGCTCGGCGTTCCGCCTCGGGATAGCCGGCGACGGCGGCGGGCACTATGGGATCCCTCGGCGTTCCGCCTCGGGATAGCCGGCGACGGCGGCGGGCACTACGGGATCCCTCGGCGTTCCGCCTCGGGATTAGCCGGCGACGGCGGCGGGCACTACGGGATCCCTCGGCGTTCCGCCTCGGGATAGCCGGCGACGGCGCTACGCGCTTCGCCGGCTACCTTCCGGCTTCCTTGATCACGCCCTCGGCCAGGATGATCTCGACGCGCCGGTTCTTCGCGCGCCCCTCCACCGTCGCGTTGTCCGCGATCGGCATCTTCGAGCCGTAGCCCTCCGAGGTCATCCGCGAGCCGGCCACGCCCTGCGATTGGAGGAAGCTCACCACCGATTGCGCCCGATCCCTGGAGAGGCGGTCGTTGATGGCGTCGGTACCGGTCGAGTCGGTGTGGCCCTCGACGCGCAGGTTGATGTTCGGGAAGACGGAGACGATGCCGGCGAGCTTGCCCATCGCGATCTGCGCGTTGGGCTTGAGCGTGGCCTTGTTGGTGTCGAACAGGATGTCCGGCAGGTTGACGACGATGCCGCGCGCGGTCTGGGTGATCTGGGCCACGGAGGAGAGCGCGGTGTTCAGCTGGCCGGTCAGGTCGTCCCGCTCCCGGCGGAGGCGGGCATTCTCGGCCTCCGTCTGGGTGACCTTCGACTCGAGCTCGTTCTTCTGCGCCTGGAGGTCCGCGCTCGCCCGTTCCGCGTCCGCCCGGGCGCCCTGGGCCTGCGCCACGAGCGTGTCGGCACGCGCGCGCGCCTCGTCGGCCTCGCGCCGCGCACTCTCCGCGGCCTCCGCCGAGAGGCCCGCGGCCTCGGCCCGCTGCTGAGCCGCCGTGGCGTCCTGCTGGGCCTGGGAGGCCTGTTGCTGGAGGCTCGCCGCCTGCTGCTGCGCGTCGGCCAGTTGCTGCTGCGACTTCGCGAGCTGCTCGCGGGCGAGGAGGGCCTGCTCGCGCGCATCGAGCGCCTGGGCCTGGGCCGCGGCCGCCTGCTGCTGCGCCGTCTGAAGCTGCGCGGCGCGGGCGGCTGCCGCGTCGGCCGCGGCCTTGTCCGCGAGCTTTCTCTCCGTGTCCCGGATCGCGGTGCTCGAGAGCGCGAGGCTGCGCCGGGCGTAGTCCACGCCGTCGCGTGTCTTGTTGGCGCGGAAGAGATTCGTGGCCTGCGCGAGCGCGATCTTGGAGTCGCGGAGCGCGTCGGGATTGTAGGTCTCGGCGCCGATCTGCTCGGCCTGCTGGAGGACGGCCTGCGCCTGGACCAGGTCGACGGGCTGATCGCTCGCGTAGCTCATGCCGCCGATCTGCTCGTTGGTCCGCTTCGCCCCGTGCCGCAGCGTCGTCAGCGTGAACGGGATGCTGCTCGCCTTCGCCGCCGGGGGAGCCGCGGAGCTGAAGATGATGAGGTCGGACGGCGAGAGGACCATCGGGTAGGCCTCTGCGGTGACGAGGAGGGCGAACTCTTTGAGACCGGTCCGGTACTCGGCGCTGCCATTCGCATCCCGGACGATGAGCTCGCCGAGGTTCTCCGCCTGCCCATCGCGCGGCACCGCCCAGGCCACGTACGAAGTGACGTCGCCGCCGAAGAGAATCGCGGGCGGAAGCCGCTTGTAGTCGATCTCGACGCGGGCCTGGCCGTCTCGGAACTTGACGTTGGCCTTTCCCTCGGCGGAAGAGACGCGCTGGGTCGGGATCAGCTTGAGGCCGACACTCGAGCGCTCCGGGAACTGGACGGCCGAGAGCTGCGTCTCGGCGGCGCGAAGCGTGGATGCCGCCAGCCCGACGAATACGGCGGCAGCCGCAGACAGGGATCGCTTCCCAAGGCGCATCGGAAACCTCCTCGTTTGTGGGTTCATCGTGGGTCCGCACCGGGGGAATCCGCTCGGCTCCCGGCGCGGGCGTGGAATATATTGCACGCGTACGGCACGGTCAAATCGCGGAGGATGCACGCGTGAGCGACCCCCTGTTCCTTCACCGGCTGCAGTTCGCCTTCACCATCATCTACCACTACCTCTTTCCGCAGCTCACGATGGGGCTGGCGCTGCTCATCGTGGTCCTGAAGGGCGCTCGGGCTCGCGCGCGGCGACGAGCGCTACGAACGACGCGGCCCGCTTCTGGATCCGCATCTTCGGCCTCAACTTCGCCATCGGCGTGGTCACCGGCATCCCGATGGAGTTCCAGTTCGGCACCAACTGGGCGCGCTTCTCGCAGCGCACCGGCGGCGTCATCGGCCAGACGCTGGCGATGGAGGGCATGTTCGCGTTCTTCCTCGAGTCGAGCTTCCTCGGCGCTGCTCCTCTTCGGCGAGCAGCGGCTGTCGCGCCGCGCGCCACTTCGCTGCCGGCGGTCGCGCTCTTCGCTGGGCAGCTGGCTCTCGGGCTACTTCATCGTCGCCACCAACGCGTTCATGCAGCATCCGGTCGGCCACGTCGTGGCGCGTCGACGGGGCGCTCCAGCTCGCGCGACTTCGGGGCCTTCCTGCTGAATCCGTGGGCGCTCGTGCCAGTACGCCCACAACATGACGGCCGCGGTGGTCACCGGCGTCCTTCGTGGTGGCCGCGGTCGGCGCCTTCTAGCTGCTTGCGCGGACGCGCATCGCCGACACGCGCGCCTCTTCCTGCGGCGTCGGGCGTGATCGCCGGGCTGGTCGCGAGCGTCGCTCGTGGCCTTCCCGACCGGCGACCAGCAGGCGCAAGCTCGTGGCGCGCGCACCAGCCGGTCGCGCTCGCCGCGATGGAGGGGCGCTTCGAGAGCGGACCGGTGGCGGCCGCTCACGCTCATCGGCCAGCCCAACGTCCAGCGAGCGGCGCCTCGACAATCCCGATCCGGCATCCCGCGCGTCCTGAGCTTCCTCGCCTACGGGCACTTCGACGAGCGACGTCCAGGGCCTCGACGCGTTCCCCGAGACCGACTGGCCCGACAACATCGAGCTGCTCTACTACGCGTTCCACGTCATGGTCGGGCTCGGCACGATCCTGATCGCTGGTCATGGCGCGTGGCGAGCGCTGCTCGCCTGGCGCGGCCGGCTCGAGCGCAGCGCGCCGGCTGCTCTGGGTCCTGATGCTCGCCTTCCCGTTCCCGTACATCGCGAACACCGCGGGCTGGATGACGGCCGAGCTCGGCCGCCAGCCGTGGCTCGTCTACGGGCTCTATGCGCACCGCCGACGGCGCCAGCCCGACCGGTGCACGCCGGCACGACGCTCTTCACGCTGCTCGGCTTCTGCGGGCTCTACTTCGTGCTCGGGCTCCTGTTCCTCTTCCTCGTCGGCCGCGAGATCGCGCACGGACCGGAGCGGGCCGGCCACGGTGCGCCCGCGAGAGCCCGGCGGAGTGCGGCGGGGCCGATGACGAACCCATGCCATGGTCGAGCTCTGGTTCGCGATCCCGGTCCTGCTGCTCGCGGTCTACGTCGTGCTCGACGGCTTCGACTTCGGCGCCGGCGTGCTGCACCTCTTCGTGGCGCGCGACCGACGCCGAGCGGCGGCAGGTGCTCGCCGCCATCGGACCCGTTCTGGGACGGCAACGAGGTCTGGCTGCTCGCGGCGGGCGGCGTGCTGTTCGTGGCGTTCCCGCGGGTCCTCGCCGCCGGCTTCTCCGGGTTCTACCTCGCCATCTTCCTCGTGCTCTGGTGCTGATCCTGCGCGGCATCTCGCCATCGAGTTCCGCAGCCACGTCGAGGACCCGCTGTGGCGGCGGTTCTGGGACGTCGTCTTCGCCGTCGCGAGCACGCTCCTGCCGGTCTTCCTGGGCGCCGCGCTCGGCAACCTCCTCCGCGGCGTGCCGCTCGACGCCGACGGCTGGTTCGAGCTCGCCGCTCTTCACCGATTTCTCGGCGCGCGAGCCGGTCGGCATCCTGGACTGGTACACGTGCTCGTGGGGGTCTTCGCGCTGGCGGCGCTGACGGCGCACGGCGCCGCGTTCCTGGCCTGGAAGACCGACGGTCCGGTCCATGCGCGCAGCCGCGGCGTCGCGCGCGCGGCCTTCCCCGCCGTCGCGCTGCTGTGGCCGGTCCTGACCTGGGCGACCCGGCGCGTGCATCCCGGGTTCCTCACGGGACTCCTCGGCCGGCCGTTCGCCTGGATCGCGGCGGCCACGGCGCTCGCCGGTCTCGCCGCCGTCTTCGTGGCCCTCCCGCGCGGGCGCGACCGCGCGGTCTTCCTGGGCTCCGCCGCCTTCCTCGGAGGGCTCTCCGTGGCGACGGCCGCGAGCGTCTACCCGATCATGCTGCGCTCGAGCGGGAACGCCGCGCTGTCCCTGACCGCGCAGAACGCGGCCGGTGACGCGAGCGGCCTGCGGACGGCGTTCGGCTGGCTGCTCCTCGCGGCGCCCCTCATCCTGCTCTACCTCGCGATCGTGTGGAGGATGCACCGGGGCAAGGTCACCGCGGACGGCGGGGAGGGATATTGAAACGGGTGGTTCCGGGCGCTCGTTCAACCGGATAGAGTTCGCGCGCGTGCAACACCCGCACCTGAGTCCGAGGCGCCGCCGGTCTTGAGCCGACTGCTCCGAGCCGTTGGACTGATCGCCGCGGGAGGGCTCGCTCTGACTCGCGTCGCGTTCGCGGAGCCGAGCCTCGAGCGCTCCATCGCGTCGGTCCTCGAGTCGGGCGAGTCGCCCGCCGAGTTCGCGCTGGGCCTGTCCATGCCGGGCGACGCCGGGACCGCCGCGGCGGATCTCCGGGTGGCGGCCGACACGCAGGCGTCGGCGCGGGCGCAGACTTCGACGGAGACGTACGTGTCGAACCCGCCGCCCAAGCGGAGGCCGTTCTGGATCGGGGCCGTGACGGTCGCGACCGTGGCCGGCTCGGCGCTCAACTCCTTCACCGACAGCGGCGGCCGGAGCTTCCATTTCACAAACGAGAACTGGTTCGGGAAGCACACCTACGCCGGCGGCGCCGACAAGATCTCCCATTTCACGCTGTACAACATCGTCGGCCACCTGGTGGGCCAGGTCTACGGCGAGCTCGGGATGTCCGAGAGCCGCGCCGCTCTGTGGGGGGCCGCCGTCGCGGCGCTCGCCGGACTCACGACGGAGATCGGGGACGGCACCAACAAGTACGGTTTCTCCTACGAGGACCTGATCAGCGACGTCGCCGGCGCGGCGACGGCCTACGTCACCACGCGCTACGGCCTGAACGACCTGCTGGGGTTCCGCATCGGGTACATCCCGCATCCGGACGTCGTCGGACAGCCCTACGGCGGCACCGGCAAGGACTACACCGAGGAGATCTACGCGGCCGACATCAAGATCTGCGGCCTCGCCAGGCGATGGCACTTCAATCCCGGGCCCGCGCGATTCCTGGTGTTCTCGACGACCTACGGCGTCAAGGGATATCCCTACGCCGCGCCCGAGCTCCGCGAGCGGCAGGTCGGGCTCGAGATCGGCCTGCACTTCAGCGAGATCCTCCGGGCCGCCGGACTGCGCGAGGACCGCTGGTGGAAGCGCGTCCTCTACGTGCTGGTGGATTCGGTGCGCCTCCCGTACACGCAGATCGGTGTCCAGTACGACCTGAACCACAAGGCGTGGCGCGGCCCCGGCATCGGCGACGACTTCCCCGGGGGCGGGGCGACGAGGTTCTAGCCGTGGCCTCGGGCAGCCCGAAGTATCGCCGCACGCTGAGGGTGGTCTATCCGCTCCGGGAGGGCCGCATCGTGCTGCGCACCGAGGGCGACTGGTCGCGCGACGTCCTCCCGGACGCGCCGGACTCTCCGGATGGCGGCGGCCAAACCTTCACCTTCACCGTCGAATCGGAGCGGCCGTTCCTCTACGTCAAGCCCTGTCTCCGGGTCGGGGACGATCTCCGCTTCGCTCCCGGCACGAACAAGCTCGTCTTGATGACCGAGCCGGACGAGCGCCCGATCTACCCGCACTTCCTGTCGGCCGCGGGCGGCCGCTTCGCGCCGGCGATGGCGTTCGACTCGACCCGCCTCGGCCGGCCGCACCAGATCCGCGTCTACCTGCCGCCGGGCTATTCCGAGAACACCCTGAAGCATTACCCGGTGCTCTACATGCAGGATGGCCAGAACCTGTTTTTTCCGGAGGAGGCGTTCGCGGCCGACTGGCAAGTCGACCGCACGGTCGGGCTCCTCGACTCCATGAATGCGATCGACGAGTTCGTGGTGGTCGGCGTGTACTCGCGGGATCGGATGGCCGAGTACACGAAGCCCGGCTACTCCGCCTACGGCGAGTCGCTGATCGAGGAGGTGAAGCCGAGAATCGACCGGGAGTTTCGCACCCTGCCGGGGCCCCAGCGCACCGGCGTGATCGGCTCCTCGCTCGGCGGCGTCGTGTCGTTCTTCCTCGCCTGGCAATGGCCCGACGTATTCGCCGGCGCCGGTTGTCTGTCGAGCACCTTCGGGCACCGGGACGACCTGCTCGACCGCGTGCTCTCGGAGGAGAAGCGCGAGGCGCGCTTCTACCTCGACAGCGGCTGGCCCGAGGACAACTACGAGGTCACGGTCGCGATGGCGATGGCCCTGGTCTCGCGCGGGTGGGTGTACGGGCGCGACCTCCTGCACGTCGCGTTCCCCCTGGCCCAGCACGACGAGAGCGCGTGGGGGCTGCGGCTGCACCTGCCGCTGCAGTTGTTCCAGGGCGCGGTGCGCAACGTCTCTAACCGGCTGCAGGCGGCCGCGGCCGCCGCCTCGCGCGAGACCCCGCCCCCGGAAATCTAGCCGTCAGCCGGCCCCGGAGTCCGGGTTCTTCTCGGGGTTGCGCCAGCCCCCGAAGTCGGCGGTGAGGGCGTCGCTCTCGCGAGGTCCCCAGGTGCCGGGCTCGTAGGGGTGCACCGGCGTCGCGTCGCCCAGGATCGGGTCGACGATCGCCCAGGCCGCCTCGACGGCGTCCTCGCGGGCGAACAGCGTCGCGTCGCCGTCCATCGCGTCGCCGAGCAGGCGCTCGTAGGCGTCCATCTCGTCGCCGCCGGTCTCGTGCACGCCCTCGAGCTCGGTCGGCTCGACACCATCTCCGCGCCCGGCTTCTTGACGCGCGCGCCGAGCGCGATCGACGACCTCGGGCCCGAGGCGGAAGCGGAAGTAGTTGCTCTCCTCGGGCGAGAGCCCGGCGAGCGGCGGCGCGCTTCAGCTCGACGATCACCTCGGTCGTGGTCACCGGCAGGCACTTGCCGGCGCGGATGAAGAACGGCACGCCGTCCCAGCGCCAGGAGTCGACGTCGCAGCCGCACGGCCGCGAAGGTCTCGACCGTCGAGTCCGGCGGCGACGCCCGGCTCCTCGCGGTAGCCGCGGAACTGGCCGCGCACCAGATCGCTCGGGCGCGAGCGGCCGGATGGCGCGGAAGACCTTCGACCTGCTCGTCGCGGATCGACTCGCGCGTAGGTCGTGATCGGCGGCTCCATCGCCAGGAAGCCGACGACCTGCAGCAGGTGGTTCTGGATCACGTCGCGGATGGCGCCCGCCTCCTCGTAGAACTTGCCGCGGCCCTGCACGCCGAAGCCTCGGCCATCGTGATCTGCACGCTCTCGACGTAGTTGCGGTTCCAGATCGGCTCGAGGAAGGTGTTGGCGAAGCGGAAGAACGAGCAGGTTCTGCACCGCCTCCTTGCCGAGGTAGTGGTCGATGCGGAAGATCGCCGCTCGGGGAAGACCGTGTGCAGCGTCTGGTTCAGCGCCCGCGCCGAGGCGAGGTCGCGGCCGAACGGCTTCTCGATCGACGACGCGCGCGCCGTCGGCGCAGCCGGACTTGCCGAGCGCGCTCGACGACCGTCGCCGAACATGCTCGGCGGGATGGCCAGGTAGTGCGTCGGCGCGCTTCGCGCCGCCGAGCGCCTTGCGCAGCGCCGCGAACGTCGCCGGGTCGCGGTAGTCGCCGTCGATGTAGCGGAGGCAGCGCGACGAGCTTGCGCGAACGCCGCCTCGTCGACGCCGCCGCCGTGCTCCGTCGAGGCTGCGCGCGCGCGCGCTCGCGCAGCTGCTCGAGCGTCCAGCCCGACTTGGCGACGCCGATGACCGGCACGTCGAGGTGCCCGCGCCGGACCATGCGCCTGCAGCGCCGGGAAGATCTTCTTGTAGGCGAGATCGCCCGTCGCGCCGAAGAACACGAACGCGTCGGAGCCGGGCGCCTGGCACGGAAGCCGCTGCCGCTTCGGCCGGGCCATCGCGCCGCTCCTTGGATTCCCAGAGCGCGATCCCGCCGAGCAGGCCCTCGAGGTTCGAGATGATCTTGACCCTCGGCGGAAGCGCGCGTCGATTTCGCGGCGTTGCCGCCTCCGACGTACAGCCGGTCGTAGGTGAACATGTCCGAGAGCGACTGGATCGCCTTGCGGACCCGCCGGTTCCACTTCTTCTTGCCCGCGTCTCCGGCGCCCGCGTCGCCGAGCTCGTCCTCGTACGTCTTCGCCGCCAGGCGGCGTGGTGGGCGAGCTGCACGTTGGGAACGAGGCGTCCGTCGATGAAGAGGGCGGAGCCGAAGCCCGTCCCGAGCGTGATGACCAGCTCGACGCCCTTGCCGCGGACGGCGCCGAGGCCCTGCACGTCGGCGTCGTTGGCCGCCCGAACGGGACGACTCAGCGCGGTGGAGAGCAGCCGCTCGAGATTCACGCCGATCCAGCTCGGATGGAGATTGAACGCGGTCTCCGTGACGCCGCGCCGCACGACGCCGGGGAACCCGACGGCGACCCGGTCGAACGCGCCCTGTTTCCTGGCGAGCTCGACGATGGCGGCGCGCACGGCGCGCGGGGTCGCGGGGCGGGGCGTCGCGATGCGGGCCCGCTCCGTCACGGGTTTGCCCTTCGCGTCGAGCACGAGGGTCTTGATCCCCGTGCCGCCGATGTCGATGCAGAGTGTTCGCGGGGCCGACGCCACCGGCTATTCTCCGGCCTTCTTCTCGACGTGGCCGCCGAACTCGTAGCGCATCGCCGACAGCAGCTTGTTCGCGAAGTCGGCCTCGCCGCGCGAAGCGAAGCGCTCGTACAGCGCGGCGCGTGAGGACGGGCGCCGGCGCGCCCTCGTCGATCGCGGCCTGGATCGTCCAGCGGCCCTCGCCCGAGTCCGAGACGCGGCCGGAGAAGTTCGACGAGATCCGGCGCTTCAGCAGCGCGATCGCGGTCAGGTCGAGCAGCCACGAGGCGATGACGCTGCCGCGCCGCCAGACCTCGGCGATGTCGGCGAGGTTGAAGTCGTACTGGTAGTGCTCCGGATGGCGCAGCGGCGTCGTCTCGGCGTCGGCGTCGCGGCTCGCCTTGCCGACGTTGGCGTGCTTCAGGATGTTCAGGCCCTCGGCGTACGCCGCCATGAGGCCGTACTCGATGCCGTTGTGGACCATCTTGACGAAGTGCCCGGCGCCGGCCGGGCCGCAGTGCAGATAGCCGTCCTCGGCGGTGCCGCCGGCGCCTTCTCGCGGCCCGGCGTGCGCGGCGATCGTCGCCGCGGCCCGGCGCCAGCGTCTTGAAGATCGGATCGAGCCGCTGCACGGCCTCCGTCGTCGCCGCCGATCATCATGCAGTAGCCGCGCTCGAGCCCCCACACGCCGCCGCTCGTGCCGACGTCGAGGTAGTGGATGCCCTGGGCCGCAGGTCGTTCTGCGCGGCGGATGTCGTCGATGTAGTACGAGTTGCCGCCGTCGATGAGCGATGTCGTCCTTCTGCAAGCTGCGGCGCCGAGGTCGTGCAGCGTCGCGTCGACGACCGCCGCCGGCACCATCAGCCAGATGCGCCCGCGGCGGCTTGAGCTTCGCGACGAAGTCCGTCGAGCGACGCGGCGCCCGCGGCGCCTTCGCCCGCGAGCTCCTTCACCGCGTCCGCGTTGCGGTCGTACACCACGCACGGTGCCCGGCCTTCATCAGCCGGCGCACCATGTTCGCGCCCATCCGTCCCAGACCGATCATTCCGAGCTGCATCGCGGCTCCCAAAAAAAGTTTCGTCTTGGATTCTTTCATAGCCGGCGCGCGCGGAGCCTCTCGCCATACGATGCGGGTGATGACACCGACTCCGCCTCCGATGCCCATCACCCCGGGGGACGAGCCGGCACAGACCCTGCTCGGCTTCGAGGTCCTGCTCGCCGACTTCTCGGCGGCCTTCGTCGCCGCCTTCCACTCCGACCTGGACGTCCTCATGACCCGGTGGCTTCTGCGGGTCGTCGAGTTTCTGGACCTGGACCGCTCGTCGGTAGGGACATTTCGATCCGACGGGACCCTCGAGCTGGCGCATTTCGCGGCGCTTCCGGGCATCGAGTTGCCGACCGGAGGTGCCCTTCGAGCAATTCGACTGGTACCTGGACGAGCTGCGGCAGGGCCGCACGATCGTCCTGCCGCATCTCCCCGACGACCTTCCCCCGGGAGCGGCGGCGGAGCGCGAGTACGCCGTCCGGTCCGGCATCCAGGCGAACCTGTCGATTCCGCTCAGCGTCGGCGGAGAACGGGTGGGCGTCATAGGCTTCGCCGGGTTCCGTCGTCCCCGCCCCTGGCCGCCCGAGATTTTTCACCGGCTCCGGGTCGTCGGCGACGTGATCGGCAGCGCGCTGGCGCGGCGGAAGGCCGAGGAGCTCCTTCGCCGCAGCGAGGCGAGGCTGCGCCGCATCCTCGAGGTCTTTCCGGAGGCGCTCATGCTCGTTCGCGCGGACGGCTCCATCTTCTTCGCGAACGTCGCCGCGAGCGAGAGCTTCGGCTACAAGCGGGCGGAGTTGCTGGACATGCCCATCGAACGCCTCGTACCGGCCCTCGATCGCGAGATGCGCGCGGCCTTGCGGAGTCAACCGGAGGCCGTGCGCCATCTCTCGAACGTCGTGAGCCGCCCGTCCGACGGCACCGAGATGCGGATGGACGTGAGGGCGGTCAAGAGCGGCGCCGGAGACGGCGAGCTGGTCTGCCTCTTCCGGCTGGCGCGCGCGTCGCTTCCCTGACCGATGGCCGACGGTCGTCCCGGGCTCGTGACGCCGCCGCGAGAAAAGAGAATCCCGTCGAGACGACGAGTGCACGAGATGTCCCGACGAGGCCGGCGCCCGCTCCGTTGTTCGTCCTCGTGCGGGTGTCGCCACCGCTGGTACGATGATCCGAAGGGGGCGCGTCCAATCATGGGAGAAAGCGCATGACGACAACGGCTCGCGTCTCGGTGTGGGACACCCTGGATCGCACGCCCTCGCCCAGGCAAAGGGGATTCTTCCGCTACCTCACCGCAACCCTGGTGGATCTGGTGGTGCTGGGCCTATTCGCGCAATACTGGGATCACGTCAGGGTCGAGTCGTTTACGGTCATGCTGCTTGTCGCCGCGCTGTTGCAGCTGCTCCTGAAGCTCACGATCGCCCTCGAGCACCGGCTCGCCGCCTTCTTCAGCGCGAGACCGGGAGGCTTTGCGAAGTTCATGCGCTACTTCAGCGCGTGGGTGGTGCTCTTCGGGTCCAAGTTCGTGATTCTCGGGGCGCTCTCCTTCGCGTTCGGGGAGGGCTTGCATTTCGGCGGACCCTTCCATGGGATCGTGCCCCTGATCGTCGTCGTTGTGACGATGCTCGTGGTCGAAGCGGGGCTCGTGATCTTCTTCCGCCGCCTGGGCTGAGGGTGCTCCCCGTCGCCGACGCCATGGCGTTTAAGACCTAGGAGGCAGGTCGCGTCAGGTCGGCTTCCGGTTCGGGCGCCCCGGCGACTGCGCTCGCGGGCTGGTCCTCGACCCACTGCCAGAACAGCTGGTAACCGACCGCCAAGAATCACCGGACCAATGAACAGGCCGATGATGCCGTTGCTGATCATGCCGCCCAGCGCGCCGATCAAGACCACGGGCATCGGCACATCGACACCCCGTCCCAGCAGCAGCGGCTTCAGCACGTTGTCCACCAGGCCGGCGATGAAGACGTAGATGGCGAAGACGATGGTCCCCAGGCTGGCACCCTGGGTGGCGAAGACGAAGACGATCACCGGGAGCGTGATCAGGCTGACCGGTACCTGCATTATGGCGAACAGCAGCACACCCAGGGCGAGTAGACCGGCGCCGGGGATGCCCATGACCTCGAAGCCGACGCCGATGAGCAGCATCTGGATGAAGGCGATGCCGACGACACCCTGAGCCACCGCACGGATGGTGGCGGTGCACAGTTCGGCGACTTTGCGGTCCCTTGCCCGCGCCGAACATGCGCGAGGCGGCCTGCACCGCGCTGCGCTGGCCGCTCTGACCGTAGGCCATGAAGATGCCGGCGATGGCCAGGGCGACGATGAACATCAGCAAGCCGATGCCGACGCCGGCGAGCTTGCCCAGCAGCGATGAGACTGAACTCTTTGATCTGCGGTGCGAACTTCTGCATCAGGCTGGTCAAGTCGGTGGCGGCCTGCTGCCAGAAGCCGTAGAGAGGTTTGCCCACCACCGGCCAGCTGGCCACCGAATCGGCCGGCGGCGGAATATGGAAACTGCCGCTCTTGACCGTGGCCACGACGCCCTCCATCGAGGCGGCCATCGAGGTGCTCAGCAGATAGATGGGCACGATGAGGATGCCGATGGCAATCGCGACGATCAGCGTGGCGGTGCGACCCTCCTTGTTGCCCAGCATGCCCTTGAGCTTGCCTTGCAACGGGTAGAGGGTGACCGCCAGGATCATCGACCAGAGAATCAGGTCGAGGAAGGGGTGGAAGATCTGGTAGCAGGAAATCGCCAGAACGGCGACCAGGCCGGCGCGGATCAACACATCGAGCAGGCCCCGGGACAGCGCCTTCTCGGAAGTGGGCGTAGGCGTCATGGACTACCTCCTTGCCGATCGCTCAGCTGTGCCTCACGCGTCTTTCGCGATGCTTTCGAGGTCGCCAGCGTTCCCAGGTACTGAGCGGTGGCCTGCTGCACGTCCAGCTCGGACTCGTCGCCGCCCTTGAAGAGCCGCTCCGTGATCTCGAGGCTGCGCTTCTGCAGGTCCGCGTTCTCGCGCGCGATCGCGAGCCGCGCCTCGCCTGTGCGGATCGAGCAGTACAGGCTCGCCACCTGCGCGGCCATCAGCACCTGCAGGTCGTCGTACTGCGCGATGCTGGCGAAATAGCTGGCATCCGCGGACTCGATTCCGCGCCGGAATTTGCCCCAGAAGTCGAGCTCCCAGCCGGCCTGACCCCGACGCTCACCGAAACCGCGTTGGTGTCGCTCCCGCTGGGCCGCTGCTCTCCCGACCACAGGGCGTCTCCCGTAACGCTTCGATTGAGGATAGAGCGCGCTGCCCGCGATCCCGAGCTGGGCGCGCGCTTCCATGATGCGAAGGCCGGCGACGAGCACGTTCGGATTGACGCGCTGCGCCTCGGCAATCAGGTGGTCGAGCACCGGGTCGTCGAACGCGCGCCACCACACGTCGGGGGTGATCGGGCCGCGGGGCACTCGCGGGTCTTCGGCGAGCGACTCGAGCGAGCCGCCCTTCCAGTCGGTCAGCCAGGAGGGCGCTGGAGGTCGCTTGAAGTCGGGCCCCACGGTCGCGCAGGCGCTGAACAGGACGACCGCGGCCAGCCCCACGAGTCTCGAGCCGGAGCGGCGTTCACTCAACGCCTCAAGGACGCAACGCATCAAGAGGGTCTACGAGGAATCTCTCGCGACGTACTCGTGCCGATGACCGGCGCGATGAAGAGCGCGATCCAGGCCGGAGCGTTGGCGATCGTGTCCAGCGTCTCGCCCTCGACGGCCGGGGCGCGGGCGGGCGCCTCAGAATCGCGAACGACAATTCGGCTCCTCCCGAATCGGGCTCGAAGGGTCCGCACTTGTCCTCCGGGTCTACGGCGCGGAGCTTATCCCTCGAACGGGACTTCCGGCAATTGCCCCGAGGGGCAGCTCGGCGTCCAAGAAGCCGGACGCACCATTCAAAAAACGAAAATCAGTTCAGTCGGATCGACAGCGCAACGTCGAGGATGTCGTGCGGGGAGGAACCGGGTGGCGGCGTGTCCATGGGCGGCCGCATCGGGTGATCTGACGCTTCTCCGCGTCCCCGTGTCGACTCCGGAGCGTCCTCGCCTTCGAACTTCGCCGACCTAGTCTGCCTTCGCGGCCGGCTCCGCCGTCGGCGTGGGTTCCGGCGCCGCATCGGGCTCGAGAACGGGGAGCACCGACATGCCCTTGTCGTGCACGGCCCAGCCGCGCTTGAGGAACTCCCGCTTGGAACGCTCGCTGGTGCTGCCCGTCAGCCAGAGCTCCCGTTTCGCCTCGGGATAGTGCTCCCGGGCAAAGCGCGAGCCCCGTTCCACGTAGCCCTCGACGTCCTGGGTCCAGACCACGTAGTCGACCGGGTAGAGGCAGGCGAGGCGATTGCCCTTGGCGAGGACGCACGCGCCGACGACGTCGGGAACGAGATCGATGACCGGCGACTCGGTCTTGTGGAAGATCTCCGCCATGTAGGCGCTCTGTTGGTAGAAGCGGGCGTCGACCTCTTCCGCCGCGGTCGCGGCCTGCGCGACGAACTCGGGACGCCCGGTTGCGCCCTCGAGGGCGTCGAGCGACGCGACGAGCCGGGTCTGCACGGCCAGCGTGTAGGCCTTGTTGAGCCGGAACGCGACGCTGTCCTCGGGTTTCACGCCCATCGCGGTCAGGCGGTTCTCGTTGAGCGTGAGCAGCTCGTCGGGCTCCTTCATCCAGATCAGCTTGTTCACCGTGGAGGCGGAGCCGAGGACCGTCCCGACGACGCCGAGAGGAAGGAGCTTCGTGCTGAAGCGTCCTCCCGCGTCGTAGTCCGCGACCTCTTCGAGCTCGTCCCGCAGGACGGGGTTGTGTGTATAGGGATCCACGTACAGCTTCGCCGCCCAGTTGCGCATGGCGCGGTTGACGCCGAGCACGTCTTTGGCCGCGCCTTCGCCGGCCACGGCCACCTTCGAGCCGGTGGACTGATCCGGGGTGCCGCCGGACTCGACCTTCTCCTGCCCGCGCTTGATCGAGCGGCCGATGCGTCCGAAGAGCCGGCTCGCCGCGCCGCCGATGTTCTCGGCGGCCGCGCCCGGACGCGTGATCAGGTCGTACGTGCCCTTGCCCATCCGAACGACCGAATCGATCGCGGCGCCCGCGGCGACGGCGATCTTGTCGATCTCCTTCAGCTTCGCGATCGCGCCCATCTCGTGAATCCGGATGAGCGCGAGGTTCGTGCTTCCCGGCTGGAACGTGCCCCAGGGAGAGCGAATCGTGTAGATGTTGAAGAGGCCGTCGTTGACGACTCGGTCGTCCACCTCGAAGTTCGATCCTTTGAGCAGCGCCGGGTCGATGAAGTCCGACGCCCTGAGGATCCGCAGCGGCTCGTAGGACGGGTCCTTGGGCGCTGCGCCGATCGTCGCCAGGATACCCGCCCCCAGGGCGCAAGCCAGCCCGCGCCGGAGTGCCGGCCGGCTGCGCGTCGAGCGGAAATGGGTTTTCGCGTAGCTCGCGTCGAGCGTCATGTCGCTCCCTCCCGGATCGCGTAGGGATCGCCGAGAGTCTATCGTTTCGCGAAGAGACGCTTCACGGGAGGCGGCGAATATAGTGCGAGGCCTCCGCGTTGCGGCGGCTAGCCACGGGAGCGAAGAGGAGACGGGTTGCGGCGCACCTTCAAGGCGTTCTCGTATCGCGACTTTCGCCTGATGTGGGCGGGCGCCTTCACGTCGAGCGTCGGCACGTGGATGCAGGAGGTCGCGCAGAACTGGCTCATCCTCACGATGACCGGTTCGACCGCGCTCCTGGGCCTCGACGCGTTCCTCGGCGATGCGCCGTTCCTCGCCTTCTCGCTCTTCGGCGGGGTGCTGGCGGACCGCATGGACCGGCGTCGGATCCTGCTCGGCTCGCAGCTCGTCCAGATGTCGAGCGCGATCCTGCTCGCGGCGTTGATCCTCACGGGACACATCCACGTCTGGATCATCCTGACCCTGTCGTTCGTGGTCGGATTCGCCCAGTCCTTCGGAGGCCCCGCGTATCAGGCCCTGATCCCCACGCTCGTCGACAAGGAAGACCTGCCCAATGCCGTCGCGATGAACTCGATCCAGTTCAACCTGGCGCGCGTGATCGGGCCCGTCCTCGCGGGCGTCGCGTTCTACAAGTTCGGGGCGGCCACGTGCTTCGGGCTGAACGCGCTGTCCTTCCTGGCGCCGATCGCGGCGCTGTCCGTCCTCGCGCGGGGCGGAATGGTGTCGTCGCCGTCGACGGAGACGGTGCTCCAGAGTCTCCGGAGCGGGCTGAAGGCCGTGACCGACGACAAGGGCCTCCGGGGCCTGGTCACCCTCGGGTTCGTCGGGAGCTTCTGCGCCATGCCGCTCGTGACGTTCCTCCCGGTGTTCGCGAAGGACGTCTTTCACCGGGACGCCAAGGGCTACAGCGTGCTGCTCGCCGCGTTCGGGATCGGCGCCATCGGGGGGGCGGTCGGGACCGCGTGGATCGGCAACGTGCGGCGCAAGGGGGTCGTCGCGGTGTCGATGCAGATGGCCTTCGGCGCGCTGATGGCGGGCTTCGCGGTCTCGCGCACGCCGGTCCTTTCCTACGTGCTGCTGGCGCTGGCGGGCGCCTCGCTGATGGTGGTCTTCGCGATGTTCATGACGCTGGTCCAGGCCAACGTGGAGGACCGCATGCGGGGACGCGTCGTCTCCGTGTACTCCCTCGCGTTCCGCGGCGCGATGCCGCTCGGCAACCTCCTCGCGGGCCTCGTGGCCGCGGTCGTCACCGCCCCGCGCGTCCTCGTCGCGAACGGAATCCTCATGGTGGGCGTCGGCGCGTTCGTCCTGCTGCGCCCGATGGGCGCCGGCATCCGGAAGCTCTAGGCGCGACGGAACCGCCCCGCGCCGGGCGATGCAACCCTCCGGGGCTCTCCCGCCACTCACGGGGGAGAGGAGGACTCCCATGCGCGGTCTCATCGCCATCGTCGCTGGATTTCTCACCGCGGCCGGCACGCTCGGCGAGGGCGATGGCGGTCCGACCACTCCGTCGACTCCCTCCCACTGGACCTGTGGCGCCGCGCTTCGTGCTCTTCCTCTACGACGCGCCCGACGAGAGGGAGCTGACGGAGGCCCAGATGGGGGCGCGCATCGACGAGTACCGGAGCTGGGCGCGCGGCGTGCGCGCATCGGGCCGGCAGATCGCGGGAGAGAAGCTCCAGCCCGAGGTCCGGTTCGTGGGGCCGGGGCCGCCCGACTCCTCGTCGCCGTCGCCGTCGCCGTCGGCCTCCGTGTCGGGCTGGCCCCTCGGCGGATACTTCGTGATCTCGGCGCCGGACATGGAGGCCGCGATCGCCGTGGCGAAGACCTGCCCGAACGTGAAGCACGGCGGCCGCGTGGAGGTGCGGCCGATCGCCCGCACGTAATGGGCCGCGGTGGCTCGCCGGCTAGCTCTTCCGCGTGTAGGTGATCTCCATCATCTTGTACTTCTGGCCGTTCGGCAGGGCGCCGAACATCTGCATGGAGTGGTGGTCGTGGTCGGTGATCGTGGTCTTGAACTCCATCGGGCTCGGCTTCCCGCTCATGGGATCCCAGACCGAGGTGGACTTGCACGTCATCGACTTGCCGGACGCGTCGAGGGTGCAGGTGGACCACATCATCCCCGTCGAGGCGGTGTCCATCCAGCTGCCCACGTACTTCTTCTGGATGTTGTCGTAGCCCATGTAACCGATGCCGTTGAAGGGGTTCCCCATGAAGGTGCCTTCGTACTTCGACTCCACGAAGCGGTCGCCGAGCGCCCACGTGTTGACGGAAGTGCCCTTGGAGTCCTCGGGCGGCTTGGACGGGTCCATGAACATGCGGACGTCGGCATCGAACGTCCCGACCATGTCGGCGAGCTTCTTGTGCATGTCGCCGGGCGTGGCCGCCTTCTGCATCGCCGCCATCATCGCCTTCTCGTCAGGGGGGGCCGTCTTGGCGGCGGGCTTCTTGGCCTTCTCTTGTGCGTGAAGACCGGCCGTCAAGACGAGGGCGCCGGCCAAAACCAGGATCGACCGCAGGACGTATCTCATGATGGGAAGATCCTCCTCTCGATTTGGGGGGATTCTAGCCGCGGTCGTGGCCGCGGCCAATGCGGTATCTTGGAAGGGGAAAGGGAACGATGATGACGCGTCTCCGCTCACTCCCGTGGATGCTGCTCGTCGCGTCGGCGGCGCTGGCGGCCAATGCCCCGGCCCCCGCGCCGGTGCTCCCGTTCATCGAGGATGACTACGAGAAGGCGCTTTCGCTGGCCAGGCAGAAGAAGGTGCCAATCTTCGTGGAGGCCTGGGCGCCCTGGTGACACACGTGCCGCTCGATGAGAGCCTTCGTCTTCACCGACCAGGCCCTCGCGAAGCACGCCGGGCAGTTCGTCTGGCTCTCGATCGACACGGAAAAGGCGAAGAACGCGGCCTTCAGTAAGAAGTACCCGATTCGGGCCTGGCCCTCTCTCTACATCATCGATCCGGCCCGCGAAAAGATCGCCCTGCGCTGGGTCGGCGGCGCCACGGTTCCGCAGCTCGAGAAGCTCTTCGCGGACGGGACGAAGGCCGTCAAGGGCGCGGGCGCGGGCTCCGCCACGCTCCTCGCGAAGGCCGACGCGCTCTACGGGGACGGGCGCTACGTGGAGGCGGGGGAGGCGTACAGGAAGACGCTCGAGTCGCTTCCGGCGAAGGATCCGCAGTACACCCGCGCGGTCGAGGCGCTCCTCTTCTGCTACCAGGCCCAGCACAAGGACTCCGAGTGCGCCGCGTTTGCCCGCGAGCGCATCGCGTCGGTCAAGGGCACGAACACATTCGCTTCCCTCGCCGGATCCGGGCTCGACTGCTCCCTGGGGCTGCCGGAGACCGACCCGGCCCGAGCGGGAGGGATCGCGGCCTTCACGAAGGACGTCCGCGCGGCTCTCGACGACCCGGCGCTGCGCCTCGCCGCGGACGACCGCTCCGCGCTCTACTCCTCGTTGTTCGACGAGCGCGACGACGCGAAGGACGCGGCGGGCGCCAAGAAGATCGCGGACGCGTGGGCGGACGAGCTCGCCGCCGACGCCGCGCGCGCGGCGACGCCGGAGCAGCGCACCTCCCTCGACCCGGACCGCCTCGGCGCGCTGACGGCCGCGAACCGGCTGGACGAGGCGATCCCGATGCTCCAGCAGTCCGCGAAGGACTTCCCACAGGACTACAACCCGCCCGCGCGCCTCGCGCACGTCTACCTCCTGCTCAAGCGCTACGGCGAGGCGCTCGCCGAGTCCGACAAGGCGCTCGCGCTCGTCTACGGCCCGCGCCGCATCCGGGTCCTCTCCGAGAGAGCCGACATCCAGAAGGCCGGAGGCGACCGGGCGGCGGCGCGCAAGACCCTCGAGGAGGCGGTGACCTTCGCCGACGGCCTTCCAGAGGGGCAACGTTCCGAGCAGCAGATCGTCGCGCTTCGCAGGAAGCTCGACGAGATCTAGCCCGACGCACCGTACGGGATCCCGCGGCGGCTCGGCGTCCGCCGCGGCCTCAACCTGCTAGGATGCCCGCCGACGTGCGCGCACTGGCACTCGCCGTGATGCTGTTGGCCGTGGCGGTTCCCTCGCGACTTTCCGCCGGAACGCCGGACGCGGACCTCCGCGCCCTCCTCGACGAGGCGTGGCAGTTCCGGCTGGCGGAGGATCCTCTGTTCGCCACCTCCGCGGGCGAGCACAAGTACGACGACCGGCTGCCGTCCGCGACGCGCGCGGACTGGAAGCGGCGCGGCGACTTCGCCCGCGGCATGCTCGTCCGCCTGAAGACGGTGGACCGCGCGGGCCTCTCTCCGGCGGATCGCGTCAACTACGACATGTTCGCGCGCGACCTCTCCGACGCGGCGGCGGACGAGGAGTTCGGCGCCTGGCGGATCCCCCTCAACGCCGACAGCGGCTTCCACACCGACTTCGCCGACCTCCCGGACCGCGCGCCCTTCCGGACGGTGCGCGACTACGAGAACTACGTCGCGCGTCTGCGCGCCTTTCCGCGCTGGGTCGACGAGGAGATCGGCGCGATGCGCGAGGGCCTGAAGGCGGGCTTCACCCTGCCGCGGGTCGTCCTCCAGGGCATCGACGTGACGATGACGACGCACGTCGTGGACTCGCCGGAGAAGAGCGTCTTCTTCGCCCCCTTCCGCCGATTCCCCGCCGGCGTCCCGGACTCCGAGCGCGCCCGGCTGAGGGACGCGGGCCGCGCTGCGATCCGGGACGGCGTCGTCGCGGGATACCGCGCGCTCGCGGACTTCATGAAGCGCGAGTACGTCCCCGGCGCGCGCGCCTCGACCGCCGCCTCGAGCCTGCCGAGGGGCCGCGAGTACTACGCGCACCTCGTGAAGTCCTTCACGACCCTCGACGTGACGCCGGACGAGGTCTACGAGATCGGCCGCCGGGAGGTCGCGCGCATCCGTGGCGAGATGGAAGAGGTCATCCGCAAGACCGGCTTCGAGGGCAACTTCGCCGCCTTCCTCAACACTCTGCGGACGGACCCGCGCTTCTACGCGAAGTCGCCCGACGAGCTGCTGAAGCAGGCGGCGTACATCGCGAAGACGATGGACGGAAAGCTCCCGTCCCTCTTCGGAAGGCTCCCGCGGCTTCCGTACGGCGTCGAGCCCGTCCCCGCCCACCTCGCGCCCAAGTACACCGGCGGACGCTACGTGGAGGCTCCGCTCGGCGGCACGCGCGCGGGCACCTACTGGGTCAACACCTACGCGCTCGACACGCGGCCGCTCTACACGCTCGAGTCGCTCACGCTCCACGAGGCCGTCCCCGGGCACCATCTCCAGATCGCGCTCCAGCAGGAGCTGACCGGCCTCCCGGAGTTCCGGCGGTTCGCCTCCGTGGGGGCGTTCGTCGAGGGCTGGGCGCTCTACGCGGAGCGGCTGGGCCTGGAGGTCGGCTTCTACAAGGATCCCTACAGCGACTTCGGCCGCCTGACCTACGAGATGTGGCGCGCGTGCCGCCTCGTGGTGGACACGGGGATGCACGCGAAGGGCTGGACGCGGCAGGAGGCCCTGGAGTACCTCGAGAACAATACGGCGCTCTCCCTCCACGAGGTCCAGACCGAGACCGATCGTTACATCTCCTGGCCCGGGCAGGCGCTCTGCTACAAGATGGGAGAGCTCAAGATCCGCGCGCTGCGCCGCGAGGCGGAGGAGGCGCTCGGGGAGCGCTTCGACGTGCGGGCGTTCCACGACGCGGTCCTCGAGAACGGCGCGGTGCCGCTGTCGGTCCTGGAAGAGCAGGTGCGCGCGTGGATCGCGAGGTCCAGGAACCCGTGACCGACGCGACGATCCCGAGGGCCTCCTTCCGCGCGCGGAACCCCGTGACCGGAGCGGCGCTCGACGGCGAGTACTCCGAGGCCTCGATCGGCGAGATCGACGCGGCGGCTCGCGCCGCGGACCGTGCCTTCGAGCCGTTCGCGTCGCTGCACCCGACACGCCGCGCCGAGTTCCTTCGCGCCATCGCCCAGCAGATCCTGTCGCTCGGAGACCGTCTGCTCGACCGCGCGGGTGCCGAGACCGGGCTGCCGCCGGCGCGGCTCGAGAGCGAGCGCACGCGCACGGTCAGCCAGGCCCTGCTCTTCGCGAGCCTGCTCGAGGAGGGCTCGTGGGTCGAGGCGCGGATCGACCGCGCGCTCCCGGACCGCAAGCCGCAGCCGCGCCCGGACCTGCGGCGGCTGCTCGTTCCGATGGGCCCCGTGGCCGTCTTCGGCGCGTCCAACTTTCCGCTCGCCTTCTCGGTGGCCGGAGGCGACACGGTCTCGGCGCTGGCCGCGGGCTGCCCGGTCGTGGTCAAGGCTCACCCCGCGCATCCCGGGACCTCCGAGCTCGCGGCGCTCGCCATTCGCACGGCGGCGCGGGAGACGCGGATGCCCGACGGCGTCTTCTCCATGGTGCACGGCGCCGCGCCGGAGATCGCCATCACGCTCGTGACGCATCCCCTCATCCGGGCGGCCGGCTTCACGGGATCGCTCCGGGCCGGCCGCACGCTCTTCGACGCCGCGGCCATGCGGCCCGAGCCGATCCCGGTGTATGCGGAGATGGGCTCCTCGAACCCGATCTTCCTCCTGCCGGGCGCTCTCGAGGCGCGCGGAGACGCCATCGCGAGGGGGCTCGCGGCCTCCGTGACGCTGGGGTCCGGCCAGTTCTGCACGAATCCGGGACTCGCCGCGCTGGTCGACTCGCCGGCGTCGAACGCGTTTCTCCAGTCCGTCGGCGAGCTGCTCGGCGGCTCCCCGGCGGGCACGATGGTCCACGCCGGAATCAAGGCCGCCTACGACGAGGACATCGCGCAGCTCGCGCGCATCGCGGGGGTGGCGATCGCCGCGCGCTCGGAGACCCCCGGCGCCTGCGCCGAGACGCAGGCGCACCCCGCGCTCATGGTCACGGACGTCGCGACGTATCGCGACAATCCCCGGCTGGCGGGGGAGATCTACGGGCCCGCGACGCTCGCGGTGCGCTGCGCCTCCCGGGCCGAGATGTTCCAGCTGGCGCGCTCTCTCCGCGGACAGCTCACCGCGACGATCCATGCCACGCCGCGGGACCTCGAGGACTTCGCCGAGCTCGTCGCGATCCTGCGCCGCAAGGCGGGCAGGCTCGTCTTCAACGGGTTCCCGACTGGCGTCGAGGTCTGCCACGCGATGCACCACGGCGGGCCGTATCCGGCGACGACGGACTCCCGCGCGACCTCGGTCGGCACGGCCGCGATTCACCGCTTCGCGCGGCCGGTCTGCTACCAGGACTTCCCGCAGTCGGCGCTCCCCGAAGAGCTTCAGGATTCCAATCCGCGGCGCCTCTGGCGGCTCGTCGACGGCGCGCCGACGAAAGACCCGCTGTGAGCGTGTGGCCCGAGTCGGTCGAGGTGATCGACTCGCATACCGAGGGCGAGCCCACGCGTGTCGTCATCTCGGGCTGGCCCGACCTGACCGCGCCCGAGATGCGCGGCCGCCGCGAGCAGCTCGCCAGCCGCGACGCCGCGATCTGGCGCGGCGTCGTCCTCGAGCCCCGCGGCCACGACGCGCTCGTGGGCGCCCTGCTGACGCCGCCCGTCGCCGCCGGGTCCGCCGCGGGCGTCGTCTTCTTCGACAACGTCGGCCCGCTGTGGATGTGCGGCCACGGCACGATCGGCGTCGTGCGGACGCTCGAGCACCTGGGACGCATCGGCCCGGGCTCCGTGCGCCTCGACACGCCGGTGGGGACCGTGGGCGCGGAGCTCGCCGTCGACGGGACGGTCACGATCGAGAACGTCCCGGCGCGCTGCCTCTCGCGCGACGTGGCCGTGGAGGTTGCTGGACTTGGACGCGTGACGGGCGACGTCGCCTACGGCGGCAACTGGTTCTTCGTGATCCCGTGGGAGCGGCCGATCGACGCCGCGCGGCTCGAGGAGTATCGCGACGCGACGCTCGCGATCCAGCGCGCCCTCGCCGATCAGGGCATCCGCGGCGATGGGGGCGAGGCGGTCGACCACGTCATCCTGCTCGGGCCGCCGGCCCGGCCCGACGCCGACGCCAAGAACTACGTGATGTGCCCGGGCGGCGCCTACGACCGCTCGCCGTGCGGCACCGGCACGTCGGCGACGATGGCGTCGCTCTACGCGCGAGGGAGCCTCGCCCCCGGCCAGCGGTGGCGGCAGGAGGGGATCACCGGAAGCCTCTTCACGGGCTGGCTCGAGGAGCGCGAGGGCCGGCTCGTTCCGCGGATCCAGGGCCGCGCGTTCGTGACGGGGCGTGCCACGCTCTTCTTCGACCCGCGGGATCCGTTTCGCCACGGCCTCACGTGGTCCCCGACGTCGTAGTCGTCGGCGCGGGCATCGTCGGCGCGGCGTGCGCGGACGCCCTGTCCGCGGAGGGATTGTCCGTGCTCGTCCTGGAGTCCCGCTTCTGCGGCGGCGGGACGACGGCGGCCGCGATGGGCCACGTCGTGGTCATGGACGATTCCCCGGCGCAGTTCGCGCTGACCGAGCTCTCCCGCCGGCTGTGGGAAGGCCTGGCGCCGGAGCTGCCCGCCTCCTGCGAGGACCGGCGCACGGGGACGCTCTGGATCGCCGCCGATGCGTCGGAGCTCGCGCATCTTCGCGCGAAGGGCGAGGCCTACCGCGAGCGGGGCGTGGCGGCCGAGGAGCTGTCCGAGCGCGAGCTCGCGCGCGAGGAGCCGAACCTGCGACCCGGTCTCGCGGGCGCGCTGCGCGTCCCCGGGGATCGCGTCGTCTATCCGCCGGCCGCGGCCCGGTGGTTCCTGGAGCGCGCGGAGCGCCGCGGCGCGAGGCGGCGCGAGGGCGTCGAGGTCTTGGCGATCGGAGCGAAGAGCGTCCGGACGCGGAACGAGGAGATTCCGGCCGGCACGGTCGTGAATGCGGCCGGCGCGGCGGCGCCCCTCCTCACCCCGGGGCTCGCCGTCGCTCCGCGCAAGGGGCACCTGGTCATCACCGACCGCTATCCGGGATTCTGCCGCCACCAGCTCGTGGAGCTCGGATACCTCGCGAGCGCGCACGGGCCCGACCGGCAGGCGGGATCCGTCGCGTTCAACCTCCAGCCGCGCGCGACCGGCCAGATGCTGCTCGGATCCTCGCGCGAGTTCGCGGGCTTCGACGCAACGGTCAACCGCAGGATCCGCGCCCGGATGATCCGCCGCGGGCTCGCGTTCATGCCCGCGCTCGCGGGACTGTCGGCCATCCGGACCTGGGTCGGGTTCCGGCCCGCCACGCCCGACAACCTTCCGCTGGTCGGGCGCTGGTCGAGAACCGCGGGCCTCTTCGTCGCCGCGGGACACGAGGGCCTCGGCGTCACGACCGCGCTCGGGACCGCGCGGCTCGCGGCCGACGCCATCCTCGGCCGGGAGAGCCCGATCGACGCCGCCCCGTATGCTCCCGAGAGGCTCTTCGAGGACGCCGGGAGCGGGGATTCGAGCACCGATGCCTGAGACCGTCGCGTTCACCTGCGACGGCCTTGCCGTCGCGGCGCCCGCCGGCGTCACGGTCGCCGCGGCGCTCGAGGGCGCCGGGGGCGGACGCGCCGTGCTCCGGCGCTCCATCACCGGCGAGGCCCGGGGGGTCCTCTGCGCGATGGGCATCTGCTTCGAATGCCGCCTCACGATCGATGGACGGGCGCATCGCCGCGCGTGCATGGAGATCGTGCGCGGCGGGATGGACGTGCGGACGGGAGAAGCGGGCAGCTCACGGCTCACCGCTTTCAGCCAGGGTGTCCAGGCGGACGACTGTGACGTCGCGGTGGTCGGCGGCGGACCGGCGGGAATCGCGGCCGCCTGCCGCGCGGCGGAGGCCGGCGCACGCACGGTCCTGCTCGATGAGGGCGCCGCGCCCGGCGGACAGATCCACCGTCACCCTCCCGGCCGCGAGGCGCCCCCCGCGGCGCGGGCGTGGCTCGCGCGGCTCGCGCGGGCGGGAGCCGGGGTCCGCGCGGGAGTCTCCGTCTTCGACGCCGCGCGAACCGACGCCGGCGCCTGGCGGCTTCTCGCGCAGGGCGCCGACCACATCCTCGCCGTTTCGGCGCGGGCGATCGTCCTGGCCACGGGATCGCGGGAGCTGTTCCTTCCGTTCCCGGGCTGGACGCTGCCCGGCGTCTACGGCGCAGGAGGAGCGCAGGCGCTCTGGAAATCCGGGGCGTCGCTGGCGGGACGCACCGCGGTCGTCGGCGGTTCCGGTCCGCTGCTCCTGCCCGTCGCGGCGTCGCTCGTGAAGGCCGGGGTGCGGGTCGCCGGCGTCGTCGAGCAGGCCGGGCTCTCCGCGCTCGCGGGATTCGCGCTCGGTCTCGGGCGGTCGCCGTCCCGGATCCGGGAGGCCATCCGGTACCGCCGCGGCTTCGCGGGGACGCCCTACCGCACGGGCTCGTGGATCGCCGAGGCGCGGGGGAACGGGAGACTGGAGAGCGTCGTGCTCGCCGACGCGCGGGGCGGACGCCGGGAGCTCGCGTGCGATCTCGCGGCGATCGGCTGGGGCCTGACCCCAAACACCGAGCTCGCGCGGCTGCTCGGCTGCCCGCTTGTGTTTGCCGAAGCCGAGGGCCTCGTCGCCGTCGACGCGCGGCAGGAGACCGGGGTCCCCGGAGTCTTCTGCGCGGGCGAGGCCTGCGGCGTCGCGGGCGTCGAGGCGGCCGTGGCGGAGGGCCAGATCGCCGGCGCGGCAGCTGCTGTCGCGGCCGGCCGCGTCGACCCGAAAGAAGAGCCCTGGGACCTCCGCGCGCTGACCCGCGCGCGAGCCGAGGCCCGTTCCTTCGCGCTTCGGATGCGGCGCGCCTTCCGCCTCCGTCCGGAGCTCGCGCGCCTCGCGCGGGAGGACACCCTCGTCTGCCGCTGCGAAGACGTGGCCCTGGGGGCCCTGCGAGGCTGCGGTGGATCGCGTGAGGCCAAGCTCGCCGTGCGCGCGGGCATGGGCCCCTGTCAGGGCCGCGTCTGCGGGCCGGCCCTCGCGTTTCTCTTCGGCTGGGACTCGGATACCGTTCGCACACCGATCCAGCCGGCCGCGCTCGGGGCGCTCGGACTGGCCGGGTCGGGTCCGGGAGAGGAGGGTCTCGAATGAACTGGCGGGGAGTCTTCCCGGCGATCACGACGCCGTTTCGCGAGGACCTGACGGTCGATCACGAATTCCTGGCCCGGCACGTGGACCGCATGATCCGCGCGGGCTGCACGGGGCTCGTGCCGTTGGGCTCGCTCGGCGAGTCGGCGACGCTCGAGCCCGAGGAGAAGCGCGCGATCCTCGTGACCTGCCGCGCCGCGCTCGCGGGACGCGCGCCGCTGGTGGCCGGGATCGCGGCGCTCTCGACCGCGCAGGCCGTCGCGACCGCGCGGCTCGCGCACGAGCGGGGCTGCGACGGGCTGATGGTGCTGCCGCCCTACGTCTACCGCACCGACGCACGCGAGACGGCGGCCCACTTCTCGGCCGTGCTCGAGGCGACGCCGCTCCCGTGCATGCTCTACAACAACCCCGTCGCCTACGGTACGGACGTCCCTCCCGAGGCGCTCGCGGCGCTGGCGGCGCGGCACCCGAACCTCGAGGCGGTCAAGGAATCGAGTGCGGACGTCCGCCGCGTCAGCGCGATCCGCGCGCTGCTCTCCTCGCGCCTGGCGATCTTCGTCGGCGTCGACGATTTGATCGTCGAGGGCGTCGCCGCGGGCGCCGTCGGCTGGATCGCCGGGCTCGTGAACGCGCTCCCGGAGGAGTCCGTCCGGCTGTTCGACCTCGCCACGAGCTCCGGGCGCTCGGCAGACAAAGGCACCACCGCGCTCTACGAGTGGTTCCTTCCGCTCCTGCGGCTGGACGTCGTGCCCAAGTTCGTCCAGCTCATCAAGCTGGTGCAGCAGGAGGTCGGACTGGGATCGGAGCGCGTCCGCGGGCCGCGTCTGCCGCTCGAGGGAGAGGAACGCGACGAGGCGCTCGCGTTGATTCGGGAGCGCCTCGCCGCGAGGCCGAGCCTGACCTAGATTACTTGCCGACCTGGAGCGCCGGCATGCCGTCCAGCATGGACAGCCGGAACAGCGTCGACAGGTAGTCGTCGATGTGGGCGAAGCGGCCGGCGGCCTTGGCCCCGAGCTTCTGGTTGAGGATCCCGAAGTACTTCATCCGCAGATCCAGCGTCTGCTTCTGAATCGCGGCCGACTCGTTGGCCATCTTGACGATGTCGGCGTCGGAGAGGCTGGAGTAGTTCTCGGAGTACTTCTTCAGGAGGTTGAGGCGATCCGCCATGTTGGCATCCCGCTCCTTCTCGAAGTCGCCGTAGACGGCCCAGAACGTCTGCATCTGGTCGGCGGTGAGGCCGCCCATCGCCGAGGCGACGAGCTCGCGGCGCTTGGTCGAGAGCGCGTGCTGCAGCTTGGCCATGTCGACGCTGTCCTTGGACAGCTCCGGCATCCCCGAGGCCTGGGCGCCGCCGGCGGCAGGCTTCTGCGCGGCGGGCTGCTGGGCGGTGGCGGCGGTGGCGACCCCGAGGAGGAGAGAGAGGGCGAGAATCTTCTTCATGGGGTTTCTCCTTTGGGACTGATTACGGCGTTTGACGGAGCCGGCCGGAGCCGGCCTTCACAAGGCGGCGCAATCTATCACGGCCGCTGCGGATCGGTGAGGAACGGGGAAGGCTCCCGAGAAGGCTCCTCAGACGTGGCAGGATCCGCCGCCGCGCTTCTCGAAGTACCGCTGGTGATAGTCCTCGGCGCGCCAGAAGGGCTGCGCGGGGAGATCTCGGTCACGATCGGACGCGCGAAGCGCCCGCTCTGCGCCAGCCGCTCCTTCGAGGCGCGCGCGGCCGCCTCCTGCTCGGGCGTGTGGAAGAAGATGACGGAGCGGTACTGCGTGCCGACGTCCGGACCCTGGCGGTTCAACTGCGTCGGGTTGTGGCCGTTCCAGAAGACGTCGAGGAGCGTCTCGTAGGAGGTCTTCGCGGGGTCGTACTCCACCTCGACGACCTCGGCGTGGCCGGTGCCGTCGCTGCAGACGTCTTCGTACGTCGGGTTCTCCAGCGTCCCGCCGCTGTAGCCGACGGCGGTGCCGACGACTCCGGGGACCTTGCGAAAATCCTCCTCGACACCCCAGAAACAACCCGCTCCAAACGTCGCCTTGGCCATGATCGGTCTCTCCTCTTCTCGAGCTCGCGTATTACAACACGCCGGTATTCCCCTTGAGGGGCCCCGCGCGGGCCCGCTGAATCGCGCCCCGCGGCGCCGGCGTACTTCCGGCTGCATGAGCACTTCACGCGCTTCCGGGGCTTTGCGGGCTTCGAGATCCGTCCAGAAGGTCCTCCCGAGCGTCCAGACTCTGGAGGGAGCGGGGTTCCTCGTCCACCGCCCGTTCCCGACCTCGGCGCTCGACCAGTTCGATCCGTTCCTGCTGCTGGACGAGATGGGTCCCATGGATCTGGCCCCCGGCGAGGCCGGGGGCGCGCCCGACCATCCGCACCGCGGCTTCGAGACGGTGACGTACCTCCTGTCGGGCGAGATGGAGCACCACGACTCGCGCGGCAACCACGGCCGGCTCACGCCCGGCGACGTCCAGTGGATGACGGCGGGCTCCGGCGTCGTGCACTCCGAGATGCCGGCGGCGGGCTTTCAGGAGAGCGGGCGGCCGGATGCACGGGTTCCAGCTCTGGGTCAACCTGCCCCGGCGCGACAAGATGATGGCGCCGCGATACCAGGAGATCCCGGCCGCGCGGATTCCCGAGGCCGCCTCGGCGGACGGCTCCGTGCGGGTGCGCGTGCTCGCGGGGGAGGCGCTCGGTGAGCGTGCCGTCATCGACACGCGGACGCCGATCACGTACCTCGACGTGCGTCTGCGCCCGGGCGCCGTCTTCGAGCAGCCGATCGGCGCCGCACAGCGCGCCTTCGTCTACGTGGTCGAGGGCTCGGGGGAATTCGGCGCCGGAAAGACGCCCGCCGGGCCGCACGAGCTCGTCTTGTTCCGCAACGACGGGGAGACGGTGCGCCTCGCGGCGCCTCGAACCGGATCCGAGCCGCTGCGCGCGCTTCTCGTCGCGGGCGAGCCGCTCGAATGAGCCGGTCGCGCGTGCGGGACCGTTCGTCATGAATACGCGCTCCGAGGTCCTGCAGGCCTTCGAGGACTACCAGAGCGGCCGGCTGGGCTGAGGGTCCGGCGGCTCACCCGCACGGCGGGTGTCCTATGCGGCCCGTTTCCGGCGCCACTCAGAGACGCAGGACGGAGCCGTGAGCCCAGACGAGATCGAAACCGAGCTCGAAAGGCTTCACCCGGTGGCCTTCCCCTGGGCCCTGTCCTGCGCGGGTCGTGATCGCGAGGAGGCGCAGGACGTGCTTCAGGAGACCTACTGGAAGATCCTCGGCGGGGAGGCGCGTTTTCGGGGCGAGTCGAGCCTCAAGACGCTTCTCTTCGGGGTGATCCGACGAACGGCCGCGGCGCGGCGCCGAAAAGAGACGCTCCGGCGTCTCCTCGCCCTCCGCTTCGAAGGCACATCGGAAGTCACCGTGGCCGCCCCGCTCGAGCAGCGGCTCGACTTAGTGGCCGCGCTCGCGAAGCTGTCCCGCCGCCTGTCAGCCGGTACCTCTATCCTCCCGAGGCGGTCATGGGCCACGCGCAGGAGATCGGCCTCGACGACGACCAGCGAAACAGCATCCGCAACGAGGTCCACAAGGCCCAGGGAAGGTTCCTGGACCTCCAGTTCGAGCTCCAGGGCGAAAGCGAGAAGCTCGGGTGCCTCCTGCAGGAGAAGCCCGTGGACGAGAGCCGAGTCCTCGCGCAGATCGATCGCATTCTGGCGCTGGAGAAAGACGTCAAGCGGATCCAGATCGCGCTCCTGGTCCGCATCAAGAACCTCCTGAAGCCGGATCAGCAGTCGCGCCTGACGAAGGGTCTCCACGGCGACGCGAGTGAAGGAGGCTGGATATCATCCCGAAATGCCGATTCGCCAGATTCTGAACGCGCGGGTGCCGGTCAAGGTGTGGACCGCGGACCTCGAGGACTCGGCCCGCCGGCAGCTGCAGCAGACCGGCGAGCTCCCGTTCGTCTTCCACCACGTCGCCGCCATGGCCGACGTGCACTTGGGCATGGGCGCCACCGTCGGCAGCGTGATCGCGATGAAGGGCGCGATCTCGCCCGCGGCCGTCGGCGTGGACATCGGCTGCGGCATGGCGCGCGGTCAGGACCAACCTCGACGCGCGGCGACTGCCGGACAGCCTGCACGGCCCTCGCGCCGCGCCGATCGAGGCGGCATCCCCGTCGGCTTCGACGAGCGCAGCGAGCCGCCGCCGGCCGCGGCCGCGCTGTTCGGGAGCCGCGACGGCCCGTCGATCGCCGAGGCGCAGAGGCGAGCAGGAGAAGGCCGCGCTGCAGTGCGGCACGCTCGGCGGCGGCAACCACTTCATCGAGCTCTGCCTCGACAACGACGAGCCGCGTCTGGCTGATGCTGCACTCCGGCTCGCGCAACATCGGCAAGGAGCTCGGCGGAGATCCACATCGACAAGGCCAAGACCTGCGCGCACAACCGGCGACCTGCCCGATCCGCGATCTCGCGTCTTCCTGGCCGGCAGCCCGAGCACTTCGACGCGTACTCGCCGCGACCTCCTCTGGGCGCAGCGCTACGCGCTACGGAACCGCGAGGTCCATGCTGGCCGAGGTCCTCGACGCGATCTCGCGGCACGCCGCCGGGACCGGGGTCGGCCGTCGAGCCGCGATCCTCTGCCACCACAACTACGTCGCGCGAGGAGCGTCACTACGGCGAGACGTGCTGGTGACCCGCAAGGGCGCGATCCGCGCGCGGCAGGGGCGACCTCGGCATCATCCCGGGATCGATGGGCACGGGCTCGCTACATCGTGCGCGGCCTCGGGCAATCGCCGAGTCCTTCGAGATCGGCTCCGCACGGCGCGGGCCGGAAGATGAGCCGCGGCGACGCGCGCGCGCGCGCTTCACGATGGAGGACCTCGCCGCCGCAGACCGAGGGCGTCGAGTGCCGCAAGGACGCCGGCGTCATCGACGAGATCCCCGGCGCCTACAAGCCCATCGACGAGGTCATGAAAACTCCATCGGACCTCGTCGAGGTCGTCGCGCGGCTGAAGCAGGTCGTCTGCGTGAAGGGGTGAGACCCCGCGGCGCTTCGAGCGCGGGATCCCTCGCTGCGCTCGGGATGACGGTGCTTCTCTTGGCCACCCGGTGAAATTGGTGGAGGGCTGTAACTTTGGCTCGCGGCGCGCGGAATCTCCGCGAGGGCAGCGGAGGACGCTGCGCGCCGCGGGAGCCGGAGCGAAGCGACGGCGACGTGACTGGTGGAGCTGACCGGGATCGAACCGGCCGCGCAACTGGCCTGCGCCGGTCGTTTCGCGCCCGGCAGCCGGACGTTTTCAAACCGGGGCCCGCGGTGTCGCTCTCGCTGCTGTTTCCTCTTACTCGCCGCGCTGTCCCAATCGTTCGCGGCGCGAATAGTCTCCCGACGAAGGAGGGAGGAGGTTCGCGCCGCGGGAGCCGGAGCGTAGCGGGGGTCAGGCGAGCGGTCGAGCCCCTTTGGGCGAGCCGCTCGCCGGTGCGTGAGCAGACCCCGAGCGAAGCGACGGCGACGTGACTGGTGGAGCTGACCGGGATCGAACCGGCCGCGCCTCGCTGGCGCTCGGCAGCGTCCGCCGGCGGCGACTCAGGCGGGGGGCGCACGGCGCCCCCCGAACCCCCCACGGTCGCCGGTTCGATCCATGCGACACGTCGACAGTCAGAATTCGGTGATCAAGAACTGGTGGAGCTGACCGGGATCGAACCGGCGACCTCGTGAGTGCGATTCACGCGCTCTCCCAAACTGAGCTACAGCCCCACGCGGAAGAGGGCGCGCAGGATAGCACGCCGACCGGATCGCGGCAAACGTAACCGTATGATGTCGCTCTCGTGGAAAACGTCGACCTCGGCGCCTTCCTGCTCGCGTTCGCCGTCGCTCTTCTCGGGGCCAAGGTCCTCGGCGACCTGGTCGAGCGCCTCGGCCAGCCGGCCGTGCTCGGTGAGTTGCTGGCCGGGATCCTTCTCGGCCCGTCCGTCCTCGGACTGGTCCCGCTGTCGGAGGGCGTCTTCCTGCTGTCGGAGATCGGCGTCGTGCTGCTGCTCTTCGAGGTGGGGCTGGAGACCAACCTCGACGAGCTGATCCGGGTCGGAGCGCCCGCCCTGACCGTCGCGCTCGTCGGCATGCTGCTTCCGTTCCTCGGCGGCTATGCAGTCACGGCGGCGTTCGGCTACGAGACGCTGACCGCGATCTTCGTGGGCGCCGCGTTGACGGCGACCTCGATCGGGATCACGGCGCGGGTGCTGTCGGAGCTCGGCGCGCTCAAGACGCGCGAGGGCCAGATCATCCTGGGAGCGGCCGTGGTCGACGACGTGTTGGGACTGATCGTGCTCGCCATCGTCAGCAAGGACGTCGAGACGGGTGTCATGGACGTGGGCGTCGCCCTCCGCTCGGCGACGGTCTCCATCGGGTTCCTGGTCGTCGCGGTCGCGGCCGGCATTCCGCTGGCCCGCCGCCTCGTCGGGGTGGTCGGGAATTCCAGAGTCCGCGGCATCCTCGTGGCGTCCGCGGTCGCGTTTGCGCTTCTCGTCGCGTGGGCGGCGAAGATGGCCCATTCCGCCCCGATCATCGGCGCGTTCGCGGCGGGGCTCGCGCTCGCGAGCACCAATCGCCGCCGCGACGTCGACGAGGCGCTGAGGCCCGTCGTCGACATCTTCGCGCCAATCTTCTTCGTCTTCGTCGGCGCCCAGGTCGACGTCCGGCTCCTCAATCCCGCGGTCGCGGAAAACCGTGCCGCCCTCGGGCTGGGCCTCGCGCTGACCGCGATCGGCTTCCTCGGAAAGCTCGCCGCCGGGTTCTGTGCTTGGGGAAAGGTCCGACGCGCGTTCATCGGCGCCGGCATGGTGCCGCGCGGCGAGGTCGGCCTGATCTTCGCGTCCTTCGGCCTCGCGACGAAGGCGCTGCCGGCCCACGTGTTCGTGGCGCTGCTCATGGCGGTTTTCGCGACGACGTTCGTCACGCCGCCGCTCCTGAAGGCACTCCGGCCGAAGGCGGCTTAGGGGCGCGAGGGCGCCTCAGCTCCGCCGCAGGTCGGCGAGCGTGGCGTTGAGCAGGGCTCGGCGCTCCGCGTCGAGCCGGTAGAAGAGCAGCTCCAGGACGAGCGCGACCCGGTCCTGGCTCTGCGGGTCGATGTGGTACAGGCCCGGCAGGAGCGCCTCGACGATGCGCGCGACCGTGATCTCGCGTCCCGGCGCGGCCAGGCGGAAGCCCTCCGCCGCGTCGCCAGACACCAGGCCGGCGCGCTTCAGGTCCTCGAGAATCGGGATCGTCTCCGGAGAGGGCGCCTCGGGATCGTTCTCGAGGTCGGCGAGCGGCGCGGGCTCGAAGCTCGACATCCGCAGCAGCATGCGGATGGCGCGCTCCGCCCGGCCCGACCGGAGGCGGCCCGAAGCGTTCTCCGCCGCCTCCTTCTGCAGGACGTGCGTCAGCTCGACGCCGAGGAGGATCAGCACCCACGCGAAGTAGAGCGACAGGACGGCGAAGAACAGGAACGCGAGCGAGCCCGTGATCAGGTTCATCCGGAGCAGCGTCTCGACGTAGAGGGTGAAGCACCCCCGGAGGAGCTCGAGCGCGAGGGCGACGCTCGCGCCCGCGATCCCCGCCACGATCCAGCGCACCTTCGCGTTGGGGAGGACCCGGTAGAGAAGAGTCAGGAAGAACGCCTTCAGGAGGAATGGCGCGACCGCCGCGAAGGCGGGCGAGGCGAGCACGGAGTCCCAGCCGACGTAGCGCCGGAGCGCCCGGAGCCCCCAGAAGATGCCGCCGAGGACGAGCGCCAGCGCGACGAGCGCGAACGTGTAGAGGATCAGCCGCGTCAGCCGCGCGCGGCGGCGCGGCGCGCCCCACACCGCGTTGAAGACGCCCTCGACCACGAAGATGAGCCGCACGGAGGCCACGATCAGGATGAGCAGACCCACCGTGGAGATCGCGGTGGACTCGCGGACGAAGTCGCCCAGGCTCGCCATCAGCCGCGTCGTCTGGTAGGGCAGGATCGCGTTGACCACGGCCAGGATCTGGTCGTCGTTCTCCTGGAAGAACGTCGCGAGGAACAGCGAGAAGGTCACGAGCAGCGGGATGGCGGTCAGGAGCGACGCGAAGGCGAGCGATGCGGCGAGGTCGAGGCCCCGGTCGGCGCGAAAGCCCCGAAACGTCTCCCCGAAGACTCGGCGCAGCGACCAGCCGGCGGCCTTCTCGCGCGGCGCGACCGCGGTGCTCATGATTCGGGCAAGGGTATATGATCGGGTTTCGCAAGAGGGAGGCGATCATGGCGAAAGAGACACCGTTCGATCGTGCGCGCGACTTCGTCGAGGAGAAAATCGACCGGACCAAGGAGGTCCTGGGCGACTCGTACTCGAAGGCCCGCGATCAATTCGACGACGTCAGCGAGGACGTCCGCAAGTCGGTCAAGTCGGCTGCCAAGAAGATCGAGAGCGACTACGGATATCTTTGGGACGATCTGCGTGGCTACGTCCGCGAGAACCCCGGAACCGCGATCGCCGTGTCGGCCGCGGTCGGTTTCGTCCTCGGGTTCCTGATCCGCGGCGACGACGACTAGTCGGCAGCCGCGGGGGCGGGGCTCGCCCCCGCCCGCGGGCGGCCGCCCCCGACCACCGAAGGCAGGCCCACGGCGGTGGGGAACGTCGCGCGAAGCGCGGCGATAACGCCGCCCCTACGCTGTGCGCAATATGATTCGCGCATGAGCTCAGCGACGAGCGCTCATCGGCCGCTCTCGACCTTCGCCTCGAGCGCGGGCTGCGCCTGCAAGATCCCCAATTCGAGCTCTCCGCGCTCCTCCGGAGGGTCCCGGGCGCGGCCGACCCGAACCTGCTCGTCGGCAACGCCGAGTCCGACGACGCCGCCGTGTATCGCGTCGCCCCCGGCGCGACGATCGTCCAGACGATCGACTTCTTCACGCCGGTCGTGGACGACCCGAGGCTCTTCGGACGCATCGCCGCCACGAATGCGCTCTCGGACGTCTATGCGATGCGCGGGCGGCCGCTGCTGGCGCTCGCGGTCGTCGCGTTCCCGATGAAGGTCCTCCCGGGCGTCGTCCTCGAGGAGATCCTCCGCGGCGGCTCCGAGAAGGTCGCCGAGGCGGGAGCCGTGATCGCGGGCGGCCACTCCATCGACCACGACATTCCCCTCTACGGCCTCTCGGTGACCGGCGTCGTCGACGAAGCGAAGGTGACACGCAACGCCGGGGCGCGGCCGGGCGACGCGCTCGTGTTGACGAAGCCGCTCGGGATCGGGATCACGATCCGCGCCGGCCGCATCGACTCCGCGGCCGAGGAGGGCACGCCGCGGAAGTTGTCGGACGACGCGCTTCAGGAGGCGGTGGACGTGATGTGCACGCTCAACCGCGCGCCGGTCGAGGCGATGGACGGGTTCGACATCCACGCGGCGACGGACGTGACCGGCTTCGGACTCCTCGGCCACGCGTACGAGATGATGGAGGCGTCGGACACGACGGCGGAGTTCTCGCTCGCACGGATCCCCCTGCTGTCGCAGGTGCGGCGCCTGGTCGCGGAGGGCGTCGCCCCGGGCGGCTCGCGCGCGAACATGCGCCACCTGGCCGAGCGCACCGCGGCCGGGCCGGGCGTGGGGGAGGAGGATCTCCTGATCCTCTCCGATGCGCAGACCTCGGGTGGTCTGCTGGTCGCCCTGCCCGCGGAGCAGGCCGAGGCGTTCGCCCGGCGGTGTCGCGCGCGAGGCGCAACCCACGCGGCCGTGGTCGGCGAGGTGCGGCGAAGCGGCGCGAAACGGCTCGCGGTGGTCAAGGGCTGAGGAAACCGGAAAGGACGGAGCATGGCGGAGCGCGGCGGAGAGGACTGGATCGAGATCGCGTCGGTCGGGAACGACGAGGAGGCCCAGATCATCGCGGGCCTGTTCGAGTCGGAGGAGATCCCCTGTGAGATCGAAGGCGCCGACGCGTCTCCCTGGCCCGAGAACCTCGGCGCGCTCGGGAGGGCGCGGGTCATGGTCCCGCCGGACCGCGCCGAGGAGGCTCGGGCGCTGATCGCGGAACGCGAACGGGACGCCGAGAGGAACCTCGCCGAAGACGACGAGGCATGAGCCTCCTGGCGCCGGGCTCGCGGCTCGGCCGGTTCGAGATCTCCTCCGTTCTGGGGCAGGGCGCGATGGGTGTCGTCTATCTGGCGAACGATCCCCAGATCGGCCGGCCGGTGGCGATCAAGACGGTGCGGCCCGGGATGGACCGCGACGAGAGCGCGCTCGAGATCGAAGAGCGGCTGCGCAAGGAGGCCCGCCTCGCCGGGCGCCTTCAGCATCCGAACATCGTCACGATCTACGACGTCGGCCGCGACGGCGACGAGTACTTCATCGCGATGGAGTACGTCGACGGGAGGTCGCTGACCCGTTACCTCGTGGCTCCGGACGACCTGCCCCTCGGCGCGAAGATCGCGATCGTCCGCCAGACCGCGGAGGCTCTCGCGCACGCGCACGAGCGCGGCGTGCTCCATCGCGACATCAAGCCGGGGAACATCCTCGTCGCGCGCGACGGCCGCGTGAAGGTCACGGACTTCGGGATCGGCCGCTTCACCAACGCCGCCACCTCCGATCTCACGCGCACCGGGCAGATGATCGGGAGCCCGGCGTACATGTCGCCGGAGCAGGTCCGCGGCGAGAAGCTGGACGGCCGGTCCGATCTCTTCTCGCTGGGCGTCGTGCTCTACGAGCTGCTGACGTCGGTGCGGCCGTTCCCCGGCGAGTCGATCACGACCCTCGTCTACCAGATCCTCCACACCGAGCCGCGCGACCCGCTGGAGCTCAAGGCGAACCTGCCCATCGCGACGCGGGAGGTCATGGCTCGGCTGCTCGCCAAGCAACCCGACAAACGGCCCGCCGATGCGCTCGCCTTTCTCCAGGAACTCTCCCGCATCGAGTCCTTCCAGCGCGAATCTGAGATGACGCGCCGCGCGGTGGCGCCGGCGGCAGGTGCCGCGAGACCCGTCGCGCCGGCTCCGCCGACGGTGGCGGCTCCTCGGGCGGAGTCCGCGGCGAGCTCCGCGGCGGATCCCGCGTCGGCGTCGTGGCCGCCCCCGCCGCCGGCGCTTCCGCCCTCGCCGTCTCCTTCCGCCCCGCCGCCCCGGCGCGCGCCCGGCCTCCCCATCCTGCTGCTCGCCGTCGCGGTGCTGATCCTCGCGGGCGTTCTGCTTCTGCGGGGCCGCGGCGAGCGCGCGGTCCCGGCTTCCCCGGGCTCGGCGACGCCGGCGATTCCGGCGACCTCCGCGCCGGCGCCGGGCGCCTCGAGCGCTTCCGGTTCCGCCCCCGCCGAGGAACCGGCGGCTTCCTCGAGCCTGACGGCCGCGGGCGAGCCGGTCACCGAGCTCCCGACCCCGGGGCCGCGTGAGGCCGCCGACGCGACGGTCGGCGCTCCGCGTGCCGCCGACGGGGCCGTCGGTGCTCCGCGTGCCGCCGACGGGGCTACTGGCGCTCCGCGTGCCGCCGACGGCACGACCGGATCGGAGCGCCGTCCGCGTCCGACGCCGCGCCACGGGGCGGCCCCGGCGCCGGTCGAGGTCGCGCGCGCCGAGCCCGCGCCGCCGCCGCGGGAGGCGCCGGCGGACGGAGGCGCGAGCTCGCAACGCATCGATCGCGCCTACTCCACGCGCCGGAGCGTGCGCTTCACCTCGAGCCCGGACCAGGCGCGCCTGATCGTCGACGGCCGCCCCGTGGGCATCGCGGATGACTGGGACAACCGGGGCGGCGGCCGCGCGTTCGAGTTCGACCGCCCGGGAGCGCACGACGTGCGCATGGAGCTCCCGGGATACCGGACGATGCAGCTGCGCATCGACGTCTCTCCCGACGCCGAGAAGGACAACATCTCGATCGACGAGGAGTTGGAGCGTCTGCAGCGCGTCGACTACGACAAGCGGCCGTCCGTCTACGACCGCACGACCGGAGCGGTCGAGTTCGTCGTGGATCCGCCCGACGCCGCCGTCACGGAAGGGGGCAAGCCGCTCGGCGCGGCGTCGGCGTTCGGCCCCGCCTCGCCGCTCGTGCTGCGGGGGCCGGCCGTCCACGACCTCCTGCTGACGGCCCCCGGGCGCAAGCCGAAGCCGGTGCGGATCCTGGTCTCGGGCAACGCCGGCCGCGACCGCGCCGTCGTCAAGGAGAAGCTCAAGGCCGAGTAGGCCGAGCCGCCGCGCCCGGGCTTCCCATCTCGATCAGCCGCACGCACGGGGCGCCCGTCCGTTCCGGAAATACCGTCTCGGTTCGCGGTCCGCCGGCGCGCGCGAGCGCCTCCTCGAACCCGACGGCCCCGTCGCCGATCGACGGCGGCCCCATGGGGAACGCGAACAGAAGGAAGGCGCCGCCGTCTTTGACCTCGTCGTCCCAGAGGCGGCCCTGCTGCGTTCGCCGGCGCGTCGCGCCCCAGAAGAGCTCGGTGCCGTGGACCGCGCCTCCCGAGGCCACGTAGAGGTTGTTCTGGAGGCCCCAGTTCAGGATCTTGAGGCGGTCGGGTGCGATCCGGCGCGCGGCGAGGACCCTCGCGGCGTCGTCGATGGCGCTCGAGAAGGCCCGAATGCCGCCGGTCGCGCGCAGCCCGCGCTCGATCCGAACGTTCCAGGCGGCGAGGAGGATCGCCAGACCCACCGCGCCGATGGCCAGGACCGGAACGAGGGCGCGGGCCCGCGCGGCGGCTTCGAGCGCGAGGATCGCGAGCGCGGCGGCCGCGAGCGGAAGAACCGCCGCGATGTGATGCTGGCTGACGTTCAGCCGTGAGGTCGCGAGGATCAGGAGAAGCAGCACCGCGGTCAGGGCGAACCAGCGCCGCCACGGCGCCCGGCCGGGACGCGCCGAGCCCGAAGCCGAGTCCGGACCGGCCCGCATCGGGATGAAGACCGCGAGCAGGACGAGAGCGAGGAGCCCGGCGCCGAGCCCCACCTGCCAGGGCGGGTTGGGCGGCCCGCCCCAGATGACCCGCTGCTCCCGGTCCGCGATCAGGACCTCCGCGGCGCCTCGGAGGCGCGACGCGACGAGCGCCGACGTCAGCGGCTGCCGCGCGCTGCGCATGTATCGCAGTGTCGCCAGCCACGAGGCGAGCTCGTACCAGATGAGCGGGCTCGACCCCAGGACGCCCCCGGCGGCCATCGCCGCGAGGGTGCGTCTCGCCGGCAGCACGCGCCGCCCGAAGAGGATCAGGGCGGCCGCGACGCCAGCCGCGAGGAGCCACGCGAGATTCGCGCGTGCCCAAACCGCGACGCCCGCGGCGAGACCGAGTCCGAACGCCGACGCCGTGGAGCCGCGGCGCAGATGATGAGTCAACGCCAGCGCGAGAAGGCCGATGGCGCCCATCCAGACCGCGGTGCCGCCGTTGTCGAAGACGGTCAGGTCCAGAATCGACGGATGGATCGCGAGGAAGAGTCCGGTCAGGAACGCCGGGAGGAGCCCGACGTGAACCGCGATCAGCGTCGACAGCCCGGCGATGCCGAGGCCGGTGAGGACCACCCCCACGAGCCGGGCGACCTCGGTGGAGATGCCGAGGGCGGCGAAGAACGGCAGCGCGACGTACGCCTTGGTCGCCCCGACGTAGGGAATGATCATCAGCGGCCACTGGCGGCCGCCGACGGGAATCCAGGCCGCGGGCTCGTGCACAAACGGGGGAGTGCCGCTGCCGCGCAGCAGGAAGACGGCGGATTCCGTGTAGATGGCTTCGTCCATCTCGTACCCGACGCCCGCGCGCACGAAGCGAGCCGCCCAGGCGCCGTAGAGCGCGAGCGGCACGAGAAGGGTCAGCGCGAAGAGCGCGGCCGCTCTCGTTCGGCGGGCTCCCGTCGAAGCGCTCAAGCCGGACCGGCGAGGACGCGCCAGCTCGCCAGCCGCTCGGCCGTCTCGACCGCGCGCCGCGCGGCGAGCCGGCAGAGGAGCAGGGACAGCTCTCCGCAGCCCTCGGGATCCGCGCTCTCGAGGGCCTCGAACCGCGCGCGGGAGAGCTCGAGCACCGTGGCATCCTCGTGCGCGACCGCGTCGGCGGAGCGGCCCGTGCCGGGATCGAGCAGCGCCATCTCTCCGAAGATCTCGCCGGGCGAGAGGATCGCGAAGGCCTCCTCGCCGCCGGAGATCTGGCGCGAGATGCGCACGCGGCCCCTGGCGATCACCGAGATCGCGTCGCCCGCGTCGCCCTCCCGGAAGATGACGCTGCCCGCGGGATACAGCTTCTCGTCCGCGAACGCCGCGAAGAGGAAGCGGTCCGATTCCGAGAGGCCGACGGTCGTGAGCGAGCGGGACTTCTCCTCGAGCGACATCGACTCGCTGACGTGGGCGCTCGCGCGGGGATCCACCGTGGGCCTGCGGGTCGCTTCCCCCTCCGGCCAGAACTGGCGGAAGAGGTCGTTCAACCCGGACAGTCGGCGCGCGAGCCGCGTGCGGAGGTAGCGCAGCCAGACGGCGTGGTCCGGCTCCGCGGAGAAGAAGTCCGGGGCGAAACCCAGGAGCGTCACGGCGCCCCGCGCGCGCGCGTCGCAGACGCGCGGCGACGAGAGCAGCGCCTCCTCGCCGACGACGTCGCCCGTCTGCGCCTCGCCGAGCGGCTGCTCGCCGACCGGGGTGGTGCGCGAGAGCGCGACGGCGCCCTGGATCACGACCGAGAGCTCGCCGGCGCGGTCGCCGGTCCTGTAGAGCGAGCTTCCGTTGGCGAGGCGGCGCAGCTCGCCGGCGGCCGCGGCGGAGAAGAGCGCGAGCTCGTCCATGCCCCGCAGCGCGGGCAGCTCCGCGAGCCGGCGCGCGCGCTCGAGCACTCCCTCGGAGGCGGCGGACCCGCGCCGGATGAGCGAGCGCAGCAGCTCGGCGGAGCGGTCGGGCCAGTCGACGCCGGGACAGCGCCGGCGCGCCTCCTGCTCGAGCCTCTCGCGGGCCACGCCGACCGCGTCCTTCCAGGCCGGGATCTCGCCGGGCGCCAGCGCACGGGCGGCGCGCAAAAAGCGCCGGTCGGTCGCGTCCGGCAGGCCGTCCGGCCGCAGCAGCGCCGCCTCGAGCAGATCCCAGACGGCCTCCCCGAACTTGCGCTCGAGAAACGCCAGCCTGCCGCGCGCCGACGCCACGCGCGGGTCGAACGGGTCGCGCTGGCGGGCCTCGTCGAGGAGGCGCCGGGCGCCCGCGAAGTCGTGGACCTCGAGCCGCAGGCGGGCGACGAGGACGGGGTCGTTCCCGTCGAGGGCGAAGGGGCGGGCCTGGTCGATCCGGCCGCAGGCCATCAGCACACGGGCGAAGGAGGCCGCGGTCGACGCGCGATCCTGGCCGTCGATCGCCTCCGCCAGGCGATAGAGGATCTCCGCCTCCGCGCCGAGGCCCGCGGCCTCGCAGTTGCGCGCGGCCGTGCGCGCCCGCTGCGCCGGCGAGTCCGCGGGGTTTTCCTCCGGGGGATCCAACACGTTCGCGCATTTCACGGGATCCGCGCGGATCGGCCGGACGGCGCCCGGGCCGGGTTTCGTCCCGTTGTGCTAACTTCCGGTTCCCGATGGCCGTCCCCGCTGCCGCGCCCGCCGCCCTGAAGCGCACGCCGCTCTACGACCTCCACCGCGAGCTCGGCGCGAAGCTGATCGACTTCGGCGGATGGGAGATGCCGGTCCAGTACGCGGGGATCCTCGAGGAGCACCGGGCCGTGCGCGAGCGCGTGGGGCTCTTCGACGTCTCGCACATGGGGGAGCTCGAGTTCCGCGGAGCGGGCGCGCTCGCCGCGCTCCAGCGTCTGACCTGCAACGACGTCGCGCGGCTGGCCGACGGCCGCATCCACTACTCGGCGCTCCTGACCGACCGCGGGACCTTCGTCGACGACATCCTCGTCTATCGCCGCGCGGCCGACGACGTATCCTCGTGGTCGTCAACGCGTCCAACACGCCGAAGGACTTCGCCTGGGCGTCGTCGCGGCACGCGCGGAGACGCGAGCGTCGAGGACCGGAGCGACGACTACGCCCTGATCGCCGTGCAGGGGCCCCAGCGCCGGCCGGCTCATCGCGGCGGGTCAGCGACGCCGGACCCGTCGGATCTTCCGTACTACGGGTTCCGCGAGGACACGCGTCTGCCGGCGCAGCGACGCTCGTCGTCGCGCACGGGCTACACCGGCGAGGACGGCTTCGAGATCTTCTGCCGGCCCGACGGACGCCGCGCGGCATCTTGCGCGCGCTGCTCGAGGACGGGCGAGCCGGACGGCGCTCATGCCGTGCGGCCTCGGCGCGCGCGACACGCTGCGCCTCGAGGCGCAGATGGCGCTCTACGGCAACGACATCGACGACACGACCAACCCGCTCGAGGCGGGCCTCGGCTGGATCGTGAAGCTCGACAAGGGCGATTTCGTCGGGCGCGACGCGCTCGCCGCGCAGAAGGCCGGCGGGCGTTCCGCGCAAGCTGGTCGGTTTCGAGATGGTCGGCCGCGGCATCGCGCGCCACGGCTATCCCGGCGAGAGCCGCGCGCGGCGCCGGGCGTCGTCACCGTCGGGAACCCATTCGCCGACCCTCGGCAAGACCATCGGCCTCGCTCTACTGCCGGCCGCGGCGCGGCGCGATCGGCACGGAGTTCGACGTCGACATCCGCGGCCGCGATGCCCGCGCCCGCGTGATTGCCACGCCGTTCTACAAGCGCACCGGATGCAACGCGAGGGGACCCGTACATGAATCCCGGAAGAGCTGCGCTACACCGAGAGCCACGAGTGGGTCCACGTCGACGGAGACATCGGGCACGATCGGCATCACGCGACCACGCCCAGAAGCAGCTCGGCGACATCGTCTACCTCGAGCTCCCCGAGGTCGGGCCACGTGTTCAATGCCGACGAGGAGTTCGGCACGGTCGAGTCCGTCAAGGCCGTCTCCGAGCTCTTCGCCCCGGTCGTCGGGCGAGGTCGCGGAGGTCAACAAGGCGGCCGTGACCGAGCCCGGGATCGTCAACGACGATCCGTTCGGCGACGGCTGGCTGATCAAGGTCAAGCTCTCGACCGACGAGGACGTGGCGCGGCTCGATGACCGCCGACGCCTACGCCAAGTACGCGCGAGGAAGAGCAGGGTGAGGAGGGAAAAGAAGTGAAATTCCTTCCCACCTCCGACTCCGAGCGCGAGCAGATGCTCGCCGCGATCGGGGTCGCGTCGATCGACGACCTCTTCGCCTCGGTCCCTGCCGGCGGTCCGCGGGAAGCCGCCGAGCTTGCCGCCGCCGCTGTCCGAGATCGAGGTCCGCCGGTTCCTCGGCGGGCTCTCCGCGCGCGAACGCCAGCGCGCGCGACACGGCCTTCTTCCTCGGGCGCGCGGCGTCTACAATCATTACGTCTCCGCGATCGCGGACCAGATGCTCTACCGCGCCGAGTGGCTGACGTCGTACACGCCCTACCAGCCCGAGGTCTCGCAGGGCACGCTCCAGTCGATCTTCGAGTTCCAAACGCACATCTGCCTGCTGACCGGGCTCGAGGTCGCCAACGCATCGCTGTACGAGGGCGCCTCGGCGCTGGTCGAGGCGCTGCTGATGGCCGACCGGCTGGTCAAGGGGCGCAAGCGCGCGGTTCTCTCCGCGCGGGATCCACCCGCGAGTATCGCGAGACCGCCCGCACGTATTTCGCGAACCTGGGCCTCGAGATCGTCGAGGTGCCGCTCGGACCGGGCGGCGCCACCGACTCCGCCGCGCTCGCCGCGGCCGTCGACGCGTCCACCTTCGCCGTCGCGGTCCAGTCGCCCAACTTCTACGGCCAGATCGAGGACTGGCGCGTTTCCTCGGAGGCCGCGCGCAAGGCCGGGGCGCTCTCGGTCGCGGTCGTGGCCGAGGCGGTCTCGCTCGCGCTGCTGTCCCCTCCCGGCGCGGGCGGCGCCGACATCGCGTGCGGGGAGGCGCAGTCGCTGGGCGTTCCGATGCACAACGGCGGCCCGCTCCTCGGCTTCCTCTCCTGCCGGATCGATCACCAGCGGCAGATCCCGGGACGGCTCGTGGGCCAGACGCGCGATGCCGAGGGGCGGCGCGCCTTCTGTCTGACGCTGTCGACCCGCGAGCAGCACATTCGCCGCGAGAAGGCGACCTCCAACATCTGCACCAACCAGGGCCTCATGGCGCTGGCCTCCAACATCCACATGTCGCTGCTCGGGAAGGAGGGGCTTCGCGAGGTCGCTCTGCAGTCGCACGCCAAGGCCGAGTACCTGAAGCGCGAGATCGCCAAGGTGCCCGGCTTCCGGATTCCGTTCGCGGGTGCCACCTTCAACGAGTTCCTCGTGGAAGTCGAGGCTCCCGTCGACGCGGCGGAGCTGCTCGCGAGGCTCGCGGGGAAGAAGATCCTCGGCGGAATTGCGCTGTCGCGCTGGGACCGGGCGGACACCCGGCGATTCCTCGTTGCGGCCACGGAGATGAACACGCGGGCGGAGATGGACGCCCTGGCCGCGGCCCTCTCGGAGACGGCATGAGCACGGAGGTGTTCGAGACGGCCGCTCCCGAGAGGGACCGGTTGCATCCGGAGCCGCGCGTCGAGCCGCTCATCTTCGAGCGTTCGGGCCGGGGCAAGCGCGGCTACTCGCTGCCGCCGCTGGACGTGCCCGAGACCGTCGCCATCCCGAAAGACCTGCTGCGCACGGAGATCGAGGGGGAGACGCAGGTCTCGGAGGTCGAGGTCGCGCGGCATTTCACGCGCCTCTCGCGGTTGAACTTCTCGATCGACCAGGGCGTCTACCCGCTGGGCTCCTGCACGATGAAGCACAACCCGCGCCTGAACGAGGAGATGGCGCGTCTGCCGGGATTCGCGGCGGCGCACCCGCTCGCTCCGGAGGCGGTCTCGCAGGGGTCGCTCGAGCTCGCGTGGCAGCTGGAGCAGACGCTGGCGGAGCTGACCGGCCTCTCGCGCGTGACGCTGCAGCCGTCGGCCGGCGCGCAGGGCGAGCTCGCCGGGATCCTCATGGTCCGCAAGGCGCTCGAGAAGACGGGCAAGCCGCGGACGACGGTGCTGATCCCGGACTCGGCGCACGGGACCAATCCGGCCTCCGCGCACTTCGCGGGATACAAGGTCAAGGAGCTCAAGTCGAACGCGAAGGGCACGGTCGACCTTTCGGCGCTCGAGGCGGCGATGACCGAGGACGTCGCCGCGCTGATGCTGACGGTTCCCAACACGCTCGGCGTCTTCGAGGACCGCATCCTCGACATCGCCCGGATCGTCCACGCCAAGGGCGGCTTCCTCTACTGCGACGGCGCCAACTTCAACGCGTTCGTGGGCGTCGCGAAGCCGGGACGGATGGGCGTGGACGTCATGCACATGAACCTCCACAAGACGTTTTCGACCCCGCATGGCGGCGGCGGCCCGGGATCGGGGCCGGTGGCCGTGGCGGAGTCGCTGGTGCCGTTCCTCCCGCGCCCGACCGTCGAGCGGCGCGGCGACGGACGCTTCGTCCTGGACTTCGACCGGCCCGAGTCGATCGGCCGTCTGCGCACCTTCCTCGGCAACTTCGGCATGTTCGTGCGCGCGCTCTCGTACATCGCGTCGTACGGCAACCGGATCGGCGAGGTCGCGCAGAACGCCGTCCTGAACGCGAACTACATCCGCGCCGGGCTGACCGGGGTGTACCACCTCAAGTACGACGCGCCCACGATGCACGAGGTCGTCTTCTCCGACAAGAACCAGGCCGGCCGCGGCGTCTCCAACATGGACATCGCGAAGCGGCTGATGGACTATGGATTCCATCCGCCCACGGTCTGCTTCCCTCTGATCGTGCACGGCGCGCTCATGATCGAGCCCACGGAGACCGAGGGCAAGCCGGGCCTGGACGCCTTCGTCCACGCCATGCGCGAGATCGCTCGGGAGAGCGCGGAGGATCCTGAGATCGTGCGAGGGGCCCCGCACACGACTCCCGTCCGCCGCGTCGACGAGGTGGGCGCGGCGCGAAACCTGATCCTGCGCTGGAGGCCCGAGGCGTCTTGACGCGCGCCACGGCGGCCCGTCTCCGGGCTGCCTCCGCGCCAGTGCCGGCTCCGACTCCGACTCCAATGAGGGCTCACTGAGGCGCACTCCCGGCGCAGGCGGACGGCGGGCCGGCTGCGATATCCTCTCCCGGCCTCCGTGAGCGGACCATGAGAATGAACGGCGCCGATTCCTTCCAGCGGAAATGCCCGCTCTGCGGGGGCGAGATGCTGCGCTCCCGCTCCAACACCTCCGGCTACACCTCGTACTTCTGGAAGAAGCCCTGGAAGTCGGGTCTGTTCTCGTGGGGCGTCGAGAAGGTCTACCCCTGGGCCTGCATGGGGTGCGGCGTCGTGCTCTTCTACCTGGACCGGCTCCCGTCGGTCGCGGAGGAGTACCGGACCGCGCGGGACGCCAAGCGCGCGCCCGAGGGATTTCCCGCCACCATCAAGCCTTGATCGGCATCGCCTACCTCGACGGTCATCGGCTCTCTCGCTCGGTGATCGCGGGTGCGCACTTCGTGGCCGAGCGGGCCGAGGCGCTCAACAAGATCAACGTCTTCCCGGTTCCGGACGGCGACACCGGCACCAACGTCGCCTCGACCCTCCAGAAGATCGCGGCGGAAATCGCCCGCAGGCGCCAGCGCCACATCCGCGAGATGTCGAAGACCATCGCGGACCTCGCCGTGGGCAGCGCCCGCGGGAATTCCGGCGCGATCCTGGCGCAATTCTTCTGCGGCTTCTCCGAGGGCCTCCCCGACGCGCCGCGCGTCACGACCGCGGCGTTCGCCGCCGCCGCCGTCCGCGCCGCCGAGTCGGCGTACTCCGCGATCGCGCGGCCCGTGGAGGGCACGATCCTGACGGTCATCCGCGACTGGGCCCGGAACGTGGCGGACCGCGCGGGCGCGGTGCGCGACTTCGGCGTGCTCGTGCCGGACTCCCTGAAGGCCGCGCGCGCGTCGCTCGCGAACACCCCGAAGCAGATGAAGGCGCTGCAGAAGGCGGGCGTCGTCGACGCCGGAGCCCAGGGCTTCGTCTACCTGCTCGAGGGGATCGTCTCTTACCTCCGCGAGGCCGCGCGCCTCGTCCCCGACACGGTCGCGCCGGAGGAGGTCGCCGCGGCCGTGTTCGACCGGACGCCCGAGGCGATCCTGTTCCGCTACTGCACCGAGGTCCTGCTGGAGGGCGACGCGATCGACCGCGACGGACTGCGCCGCGAGGCGGCGCTGCTCGGGGACTCGATCGTCATCGCGGGCGGCGCCTCGCGGGTCCGTCTCCACGCGCACACGAACGAGCCCGAGAGGCTCTTCGAGGCCGCCGCGCGGTTCGCCGACGTGGCGCAGACGAAGGTCGAGGACATGCGCGCGCAGCACGAGTCCCGCTTCGACCAGAACCGCGCCGAGCGCGTGGGCGTCGTCACGGACTCGACGTGCGACCTGCCGCCGACGCTGCTCGAGGAGATGGGCGTCGGCGTCGTCCCGGTGCGCGTCTACTTCGGCTCCGAGAACTATCTGGACAAGGTCACGATCACGCCGGCCGAGTTCTATGCGCGATTCTCCGTCACCGACGTCGCGCCGAAGACCTCCCAGCCGCCGCCGGCGGACTTCACTCAGGTCTACGAGAACGTGGCCCAGCACGCCGGCTCCATCGTCTCCGTGCACCTCTCCTCGGGCCTGTCGGGCACGTACCAGGCCGCGGTCGTCGGCGCGCGGCCCGTCGCGAAGACGCGGATCGACCACGTCGACAGCAGGAACGTCTCGGTCGGGCTGGGCCTCGTCGTGCGCGTGGCCGCGGAGGCCGCGGGGGCCGGCAAGAGCGCGGAGGCGGTGGCTGAGGCCGCGCGTCAGGCGGCGTCCCGGGTGCGCACGTTCGTGGCGGTGCCGACCCTCAGGCACCTGGTGCGCGGCGGGCGCGTCTCGCCCCTGCGCGGGTGGATCGCCCGCGTCCTCGGTCTTCTCCCGATCCTGACGATCACCCGCGAGGGGAAGGCGGAGCCGGCGGCCAAGGCGCGCGGCTACGCGGCGGCGCGGCGCAGGATGATGGCGCTCCTCTTCGCGGAGGCGGGGGAGCGGACGAGCGCGTCGCGCCGCTTCGGCATCGCGCACTGCGACGCCGAGGACGCGGCCGAGGAGCTGGCCCGCGAGATCCGCGCGCGCTATCCGGAGTCCGACGTCATGATCGTCGAGTGCGGCCCCGCGCTGGGGGCGCACGGAGGGCCGGGCGCGCTGGCGGTCGCGGTGTTGCCATAACGTCGTAACGCGTCGCCTACTTCGGCGGTACGGTGACCGGCGATGCGCCTTACGATTTTCACGGTCGGCCACTCGAATAAGCCGCTCGAGGACTTCCTCCGCCTTCTCCGGGCGCACGGGATTCGACGCATCCTCGACGTGCGCCGCTTCCCGGGCTCCCGGCGCTGGCCGCATTTCGGAGCCGCGCGCCTGTCGGAGAGCCTCGCCGCCGAGGGCATCGGCTACGCCGGGCTTCCCGGCCTCGGCGGCCGGCGGGAGCCGCGCGAGGATTCGCCGCACACGGCCTGGAGGGTCGCGGCGTTCCGCGGCTACGCCGACTTCATGGACACGCCGGACTTCGCGGCCGGGCTCGCCGAGGCGCAGCGGCTCGCGCGCGAGGCGCCGGCGTCGTTGATGTGCGCCGAGGCCCTTCCCTGGCGCTGTCACCGATCGCTGATCGCCGACGCGCTCCTCGTCCGGGGCTGGGAGGTGCGCGACGTGATCTCCGATGGCGAGGCGCGGGTCCACCGGCTGCCGGCGTTCGCGCGGGTGGAGGGGGAGAGGGTGATCTACGACGGCGACGGAGAGGGGAAGGAAGGGTCGGAGAACTACTGACGCTTCGCCGCGATCAGCAGCACGTCCCGGTCTCCCGGTGCGACCCCCGACTTCTTCCACTCCGCGACCAGCGTGGCGAAGGCGGCCGAGAGCGGCTGGGTCTCGGCGGCATGCGCGAGGCGGAGGATCGACTGGTCCGCCGACACGGGGCGGGTCGACGCGAGCGAGTACAGCCCGATCGACGCGAGCACGAGGAGGTCCCCCTTCGCGGTCTCGATCGTCGCCTCTCGGGCTCCGTTCGCGTCGGCGATCTCGAAGGGGACGGGCCGGCCCGAGCGCAGGAGGTAGGGCACACCGGTCTCGCGCGCGGCGAGGCGGACGCGGCCGCCCTCCCAGCAGGCGGCGGTGACCGAGCAGAGAGGCTCCTGCGAGGCGATCCGCGCGACGATCTCGGAGGGGGCCGAGGCCGAGAGCAGCGGCCGGCCCAGGTTCGCCGCGCGGACGAGCCCCGCGATGGCGTCCTCGATGGGGCGGCGGTCCTCGAGGAGTAGCAGCGCGAGGCGGTCCGTCCGCGGCTCGACCGCGTAGATCAGGAGGTTCGGCTCCTCGCTGCGCCAGCGCAGGGGGACCGACTCGAACCCCGGCGTCTCCGGCCAGGAGGTCGGGTTCAGCAGCGGCAGCACCCCCCGGAGCACGGCGTGCGCTCCCTCGCGGCGCGCTCGCGCGACCTCGGCCTCGTGCTCGCGCACGCTCGCCACCGCGAGCGCCGCGTGGGTGCCGACCTCCGCGAGGAACTCCTCGTCCTCCTTGGTGAAGGCGCGGCGCCGCTTGTTCAGGATCTCGACCACGCCGACGATGTCGCCGCGGGGCGTGCGCATCGGCGCCGCCAGGACGGAGACCGTCTTGAAACCCGAGCTGGCATCGGTCCGCTTGTCGAACCGCACATCCTGGTACGCGTCGGGGATGTTGACGACCTGGCCGGTCTTCGCCACCGCGCCGACGATCCCGGTCCCGACCGCCAGGCGAATCGGGCTGACCGAGCCGCCCTCCAGGATCTGGCTCACCAGCTCGCCCGTGTTCGGATCGACCAGGAAGAGGGTGCCCCGCTCGGCGTCGGTCTCGCTCGTCGCGGTCTTCAGGATGATCCGGAGGATCTCGGTGGAGTCGAAGGTCGTGGCCAGCGCCTTGTTGGCCTCCAGGATGACCATCAGCTTGACCATCTTGGCGCGCGTGACCGAGACCTCGGCCAGGACGCGGTCGAGGACCTGTCCCTCGAACGCCGCGATCGCGTCCGAGAGCGAGAGGGCGTCGGGGAAGCGGGAGTCGGGATCCTTCGCGATGGCGCGCTCGAGGATGTCGCGCAGCTCCGGCGGCAGGTCGGGGCGGAGCGTCTCGATGCGGGGCGCGGCCTCCGAGATGACGCGCCGCACGAGCCGGGCCGTGTCGTTGTCGTCGAACGGGACTCGTCCCGTGAACATCTCGTAGAGCAGCACGCCCATCGCGTAGACGTCGGTCTTCTGGCTGGGACTCTCGCCGCGGAGGAGCTCCGGGGCCAGGAACTGGGGCGTGCCGGGGACGGTGTCGCTTTCCTCGCCCCGGTAGAGCCTCGACTCGATGGCGATGCCGAAGTCCATCAGGCGGGGCGTGCCGTCGTCGCCGACGATCACGTTTTCGGGCTTCAGATCGCGGTGGAGGACCCCGATGCGGTGCGCCGCCGCCAGCCCCCCGCAGATGCCCTTGGCGATCGCGAGGCCCCGGCCGAGCGGCAGCATCCGCTCCTTATCCTCGATCTCCTTGAGCGTCTTGCCGGGCAGGAACTCCATCGAGACGAACTCCTCGCCCTCGATCTCGACGAGGTCGTAGACGCGGCAGACGTTCTCGTGGGTGACCTTGCGGGAAAGGATGATCTCGCGCCGCAGCGTCTCGCGTCGCTCGGGGGAGACGCGGTCGGGCCGGATGCGTTTCAACGCGAGCTCCTGATCGAGCTTCAGGTCGCGGGCGCGATAGACGACGCCCATGCCGCCGAAGCCCAGCACGGAGTCGATGCGGTAGCGTCCGCCGAGGATGGTGCCCACGCGGACGGGCGCCTCCCGCGAGTTCGACCGGTGGGCCGATCCGTCGCGCGTGGGGAACTCGCTTTCGTGGGACAACCTGTCGCAGATTCTAGCCCGGTGACGAGCGCGACGCCGGAAGCTTCGATGCGGCTTTTGACTTTCGAGAATGCGGAGGCTAGATTGTTCGTCAAGCGTGCGAACCCATCGTCCCGGCGCCGTCACCCCTTTGCGAACAATCGAGGGAGGAGAACCGTGACACAGCGTCCTCAGGCCGCGTTCAGGTTCGGGTTTCCCCGCATCTTCCTGGCGCTCCTGGCAGCGGGCTGGCTGATCGCCGCGCCGGCCACGCCGTCGGGGTTCCAGGTCATGACCCAGGGTGCGCGGGCGACCGGCATGGGCCTCGCCTTCACGGGCGTCGCCGACGACCCCTCCGCCATCTTCTTCAACCCGGCGGGCATGGGGTTCCAGGAGCACTTCTCGCTCATGATCGGCGGGTCCGTCCTCGGCCGGGCGAAGGCCGACTTCGCGGGCGCCGACCCGTTCCCCGGCGAGGGCACTTCGGGCAGCGTCCAGAAGCAGGAATTCGTGATCCCGATGCTCTACGTCGTGGTTCCGCTGACCGCGGAGCTCAACTTCGGCCTGGGCGTCAACTCGCCGTACGGGCTGGGGCTCCGCTGGAACGACCCCGAGAACTGGGTGGGGCGGTTCGTTTCCCAGAACGCCGTCATCAAGACGCTCGACGTCAATCCCGTCTTCTCCTACAAGCTCTTCCCCGAGCTCTCGGTCGCCGCGGGCGCGGACCTGCGCTTCTCGAAGGTGCAGCTCGAGCGCAACACCAACCTCGGCATCGTCGACCCGTTCGGCGGCGAGGTGAAAGACCTCGCGCACGTCAAGCTGAACAGCTCGCTGACCTCCAACACCGGCTGGGGCTGGAACGTCGGCCTGTTGTTCAAGCCGCTGTCCAACATCGGCATTGGCGCCGCCTACCGCAGCAAGATCACCGTCGACTACGACGGCACCGCGGTCTTCACCCAGCGCTTCACGGGCAATCCGGTGATCGACGGCCTGGTCGGCCAGCTGCTGCCGCAGGGCGAGCACCCGGTGACGACGTCGGTCGCGTTCCCGGCGAGCCTCAACACGGGCGTCGGCATCGAGTTCGGGTCCGGGTTCCTGCTCGCGCTGGAGGCCGACTGGACGGAGTGGTCCAGCTTCGCCGCCCTGAACATCCACTTCCCGGACGGCGTCGCGCCGGACCAGGACCGGACCACCGCGTGGAAGGACAGCTGGGCGTACCGCGTCGGGCTCGAGAAGAAGTTCGCGAGCGGATGGGCGGTGCGGGGGGGCTACTACTACGACAACACGCCGCAGCCCGAGAAGGACGTCGGGCCGATCCTGGCCGACAACGACCGCAACGTCTACTCGGCGGGCTTCGGCTACAACACGCCGCAGTGGGGCATCGACGTCGGCGGCCTGTACATCCGCTTCAAGGACCGCAGCGTCCTGACGGAATCGACGGACCAGTTCTTCGGCCATTATTCGGAAGACGCGTGGGTCGGAACCGCGAGCTTCCGATTCTCGTTCTGACCAGGACCAGGAGCAAAACATGAAGAAGAAAGCGTTCGCCCTCGCCGGCCTCGCGCTCGCCGTCTCGTTTCCGGCCGCGACGCTCTGTGCCCAGAGCTTTCAGAAGTACGTCGCGCTCGGCGACAGCCTGACGGCGGGCTTCGAGAGCGGCTGCCTCGTCCAGCGCAACCAGGCCAACTCGTTTCCCGCGGTCATCGCGCGCACGCTCGCCATCGCGGACTTCCAGCAGCCTCTCGTCCAGGAGGTCGCGCTCACGAACCCTCCGACGACCGTCTGCCTGGGACCGGTCCTCGCCGGCACCAGCATCACCGTCGCGCCCGTGTCCGAGATGGGCCCGCCGCTCAACGCGCTGCTCGGCCGTCCCTACGACAATCTCGGCCTGGTGGGCTTCAACGCGGCCGACCTGACGGCGTTCAAACACGCCAACCCCCTCGGCGACTCGAAGAACCAGATCGGCGCGCTCGTCCTGCGCAACATTCCCGGCTTCCCGCTCGACGGAACGAGCGCGGTCGACCAGGCCGACCTCCTACTGGGACCCGCGAATCCACCTACGCTGGTGAGCCTCTGGATCGGCAACAACGACGTGCTCGGAGCGGCCACCTCGGGCATCGTGGTCGACGGCGTCACCCTGACGACCGCGGCGGATTTCGATGCCGCCTACAGCGCGATCCTGACCTCGCTCCTGCCGAGCACCCGGCTCGTCGCCGCGAACGTTCCCGACGTGACGGCGATCCCCTTCGCCTCGACGATACCGCCGGTGCTCGTGGATCCCACGACCATGCAGCCGATCCTGATCGGCGGACAGACCGTGCCGCTGCTCGGCGAGGGAGACGCCGCGTTCCCGTGCGTCCGCGCGGCACCGGAACCCGGCTGCCCGCTTCCGGAGGGGACGCTCGTGACACTCCCGGCGTCCGCGCTCCTGGCGGCGGGCATCGGGATTCCCTCGGCGGCGGGCGGCACCGGCCAGCCGCTGCCCCACGGCCACATCGACGCGACGGGCGCGCATACCGGCGTCACCTTGTATCCGGATGAGGTCGCGCTCCTTCAGTCGCGGACGAACGACTACAACGCGACGATCGCCGCCTCGATCGGCGCGGCCGGCGGCGCGCTCTGGGACACGCACAGCTTCTTCGAGGATGTCCGCGCGCACGGTTTCACGATCGGCGGAGTCACGGTGACCACCCAGTTCGAGAGCGGCGGGGTCTTCAGCTACGACGGCGTCCATCCGTCCAACATCGGGTACGCCGTCATCGCCGATCAGCTGATCCAGACGCTCAACGCGCAGGGGCCCGACGTCCTGCCCCGGCCGAGCTTCGCAGCCGCCCTCTTCACGCCCAACGTGCCGCAGCTGGCCAGCGGAGCCGTGGAGGACGGGGGCGCCTGGCACTACTCGTTCACGACCTGGAAGAACGTTCTCGCCGCCTTCGGCGTGGACGCGGCGCTGCCGCAGCGTCCCGCGGCAGAGCGGACGCCGACCCGGCTCGCCCGTCCGACCCGGACCCTCGGCCGCCCGGCGGCCTCCCGTTAGGCCGGTAAAGCGGAGAAACACGCCACGTTAAGCCCCGGGGACCGGCCCCGGGGCTTTCCGTCCGCGCTGGACGGCTGCGAGCGCTTCTGCTAGATTTCGCCGTCTTTTTCTCGGAAGGGCGGCGCCATGATGATTCCAGCCACACAGCTTCGCAGCGGGATGCTCATCATCCACAACGGAGAGCTCCACCGCGTCCACGACATGGTCCACAAGACCCCCGGCAACCTGCGTGGATTCGTCCAGGCCAAGATGCGCAACGTCCGCAGCGGCTCCATGAACGAGCACCGGTTCGGGTCCACCGACCGCGTCGAGAAGGCCTCCCTGGACGAGCGCGAGATGGAGTACCTGTACTCGGACGCCGCGGGTCACCACTTCATGGACCAGAGCAGCTACGACCAGCTGACCCTGTCCGACGAAGTCATCGGCGAGCAGATGAAGTACCTGCTGCCGAACACCGCGATCCACGTCGACTTCTACGAGGACAACCCGGTGGGCATCGAGCTTCCCAACACGGTCACTCTGAAGGTCGTCGAGACCCAGCCGGGAATGAAGGGCGCCACCGCGTCGGCCTCCTACAAGCCGGCGACTCTCGAGACTGGCCTTCAGGTCATGGTTCCCCAGTTCATCGAGGCGGGAACCCGCATCAAGATCGACACGCGAGACAACAGCTACCTCGAGCGGGCCTAGACTCGGATTCTGAGCGGCCCGCTTCGCGGGCCAACCGACAGAAGCGGGGAAGTCTCTTCAGTTCTCTCTCCCAAGAATCCGCCTCCGGCATCCCTCGAAGAAAAACTGCTGAGGACTACGTTCGTCGAATGAACCGCCCATATGCTGATTCAGCATAAATACTTGATTCGATTGATCTTTTGGGGTTGACGGACCGGGGATCGGTCCAGATAATCGCCCTCAGTGCGCAGGATGTCAGCCATCCCGGCGGCGCTCATCGCCGCCGGGTTCGTTTTTGGAGCCTCATCCGCCGAGGCCAGCCACGCCACCAAGAGCCGGACCAAACAGACCGGCCGGAGCGTGACGTCGGCCTCGCACCACGCTTCTCATCCGGTCTCACACCACTCCAGCCGGACTTCGAAGAAGGCGTCCGCGCGGCCGGCACAGACGGCCGCCGACAGAGTCCAAAGAGTCGAGGTCGAGACGCCCGAGTTTTACGGTCCCTTCCTCGAGCTCGAGGCCTACGACTACCCGCGGCCCCCGTGCCCCGAGCATGACTCGGTGGCCGAGGCGACGATCCACGACGCCCGCGAGGAGACTCCCGAGCCCGACTTCACGGAGGCCGAGCTCGACGAGGTCGTCGTTCCCCCGCCCGCCGGGGCCATCACGCGAATGGCCCGTTCGCTGGGGTCGCTCCTGCGGCCGAAGTCGGCGGAGTCGACGATCCGGCCGGAGGACGTGGATCTCTCCGACCTCCTGACGGCGGGAGTTCAGATCCCGGTCGAGGGGGTGGACGCGGCCCGGCTCAAGGACTCCTTCCTGAACTCCCGCGGCAAGCACAGGCAGCACCTCGCCATCGACATCGGCTCGCCCCAGGGCACCCCGGTCCTCGCCGCCGCCGACGGCGAGATCACCTCGCTGCGCCGGGAGAATCGCGGGGGCATCTCGCTCTACCAGAAGGACTCCACGGGCCGGTACCTGCTCTTCTACTGCCACCTGACCCGCTACAAGAAGGGCCTGCGCGCCGGCCAGAAGGTGTCGAAGGGCGACGTGATCGCGTACGTCGGCCGGACCGGCCACGTCATCGGCGGCCCGCACCTGCACTTCTCGATCACCCGCCTGCCCGACCACGACGACGACTTTCGCGCCGGCGTGGCGATCAACCCCTACCTGCTGTTCCTCGCGGCCGTTCCCTAACGCGCCGGGCGTGCCGTGCGGCACGCCATCCTGGCGAAAAGCGCTGTCGTTCCGAGGAGCGGAGCGACGAGGGACCCCTTTCCAGGCCGCTCCAGGACATCAAAGGGGTCCCTCGCTGCGCTCGGGATGACAGGGCAGCGCTTCGCTTCGCCCGTCAAATCGCCCTGGGATCCTCCATCCGAAACAGGCGGTCCATCCACAGGTTCGTGAGCTTCTCGGAGACGGTGTTCTGCCGCAGCCGGGCCGCGAGGTTCCCCCAGTCGATTTCGTCGAGCTGCTGGTCCTGGTTGAAGCAGGAGAAGACGATCGTCTCCTTGCCGGTCGCCGGGTCGACGTGCTTCTGCAGGCACTGCGCGCAGACTTCCTTCATCATGCACTGCATCGGCGAGTTGATCGACGCGATGGCGACGTGGTCCGGCTTCAGGTGCGCCGCGAGCACCGACTTGCCGGGCGCGGGCCACGGCCGCCATCATGCGGTCCGAGCCGATCACGATCAGCCGGTCGACGGCGGAGAGCGGGATCGGCACGGCGCCCAGCCGCCCGTGGCGTAGGCCGACATCGCCTGCGACGATGTTGCCGACGAAGCTGCGGTCCTGCGGGGCGCCGGGCCGGGATGGCCTCGCCCCCGTCGACGCTCCAGACCAGCAGTCCGAGGCGGCCTCGATGCTCCTCGCGCTTGTAGAAGTCCTCGGCCTTCTTGTAGCCGGCGAAGTAGATGACCCGGTTGTCCCGCTCGCGCGCCTTCTTGCCGATCGAGAACAGCACCGCGTTGCCCAGCCCGCCGCCGCAGAGCATCACGGTCTCGCCCTCGGGCATCTCGGTCGGCGTCCCGGTCGGGCCCCATCACCACGACCGGCTCGCCCGGGCGGAGCATCGAGCACAGGCGCGAGCGAGCCGCCCATCTCGAGCACGATCAGCGACAGGAGTCCCCGGCCGGATCGACCCAGGCGCCGGTCAGCGCCAGGCCTCCATCAGCAGCGGCGTGCCGTCGACGCGCGGGGCGTGCGTCTCGAAGTTCTGCAGGCGGTAGAACTGCCGGGCTGGAAGTTGCGCGCGGCCGCGGGCGCCCGCACGACCACCTCGATGATGGTCGGGGTCAGCCGGTCGACGGCGACGACGCGAGCCGTCAGATCGTCGTCGAGCCGGCAGCCGGAAGGCGTCCCACTCGGCGTCGGGCTGCCGCGGGCGGCCAGCGCGCGAGCTCCTTGCCGTGGAACAGCCTCCGCGATGGCCCGGTAGCCGTCCTTGGCCGAGGCCATCGCCTTGACGACGTTGCCGGCGTAGACCGGGTGGTTGTCGCCGTAGAACGTGACGAAGCGGCCGCCGCGGGTAAGAGGTGAAGAAGCCGCTCGTCGTCGGCGGCCGCCGGCTCGAGCCGGAACCCGCCGGCGCCGTCGGGAACCGCCTTGTGGCGGCGCGAAGAACCGGCGGCGTGCGTCGAGCGCGAAGCGCGCCGGGGTGCTCCTTTTCGTAGGTGATGTTGGGCGTCGTGCCGGCCGCCACCATCACGTCCGCGCCGGGCAGCTCGACGGTCTCGCCCTGTCCGCCTCCGCGCAGTCTGAAGCGCACGCGCCTTCAACGTGCCGTACTCGTCGGGCACGGCCTCCTCGGGCTCGATGCCCTCGATGAAGGCGATGCCCTCCTCGAGCGACTTGATGACCTCCTCGTGGTTCAGGCGGTAGGCCGGGCGAGTCCTCCAGCGCGCTGCGGTAGGCGATCGAGACGCCGCCCCACGCGCGGCACCAGGCGCGCGAAGTCGGGGATCTCGCCGGCGCGCCGCGCGCGCTCGCGCTCGTCGCGCACCGCGCGGCCATGCTCGAGCAGCTCGACGAGGATCTCGCGCTCCTCGGCGTCGAACGGCGCGCGCAGCCGCTTCCTCGCCGTGGTCCGCGGCAGAGGCCTTCGTAGCGCTCGAGCATCTTCTCGACCTGCAGCGGGTAGTAGGCCAGCAGCTCGGTCGCGGTGTCGATGCGCGGTCAGGCCGCCGCCGATGACGACGGCCGGGCAGCCGCGCCTGCAGGTTGGCGAGCGAGTCCTCCTTGAAGGCGCCCGTGAGCTGCAGCGCCATCAGGAAGTCGGAGGCCTTGCGGACGCCGCGAAGGATGTTGTTCTTCAGGTCGATGATCGTCGGCCTGCCGGCGCCCGCGGCGATCGCCATGTGATCGAAGCCCAGCGTCCAGGGCCTCCTCGGCGTTGAGCGTGCCGCCGAAGCGCACGCCGCCGAGGATCGCGAAGCGCCGCCGGCGCGCCAGCGTCAGGTGCACCAGCGTCAGGAAGTTCTTGTCCCAGCGGACGGTGATGCCGTACTCGGCGACGCCGCCGAAGCCGGCGAGCGGACGCCGCGTCGAGCGGGCGCGCAATCTCGCTCCCAGTCGCCGAATCGCCCGGATGCCACGGCCGTCGCGCGCCGCCAGTCGGCGCGGCAGCGGCTCGATCTTGAGCCCGTCGATGCCGACGACGCCGAAGCCCTCGTTCAGGAGGTGGTGCGCCAGCGTGTAGCCCGGCGGGCCCGAGGCCGACGACCAGCACGTTCTTGCCGTTGTAGGGCAGCGCGCTACGGGCGGCCGGCGTTGAGCGGATTCCAGCGCGTCAGCAGACCGTAGATCTCGAAGCCCCACGGCAGCTCCAGGACGTCGGTGAGGACGCCGGTCTCGATCTGCGGGATGTTGACCGGCTCCTGCTTCTGGAAGATGCACGCCTTCATGCAGTCGTTGCAGATGCGGTGGCCGGTGCCGGGGCACATCGGGTTGTCGATGCATGACCATCGCCAGCGCGCCCGATCGAATCGCCGTCGCGTGCGCAGCGTCGTGCATCTCGGAGATCTTCTCGTCGAGCGGGCAGCCGTTCAGCGGCGATGCCGAGCGGGTTCTTCTGCACCGCCGTCCTTCTCGTCGAGCATCCCTTCGAGCAGGAGTCCTTCTCGCGCTCGTGGCAGAGCATGCAGTAGTGCGACTCGCCCAGGATCTCGCGGCCGCGTCATCCGCGGGTCGGTCAGGCCGAAGCCGTCGCGCCGGCGCCGGCGCTCCGCGGGGCCGACGCGCTCCTCCGGCAGGGCGGGGTTGTTGCGCTCGGTGGCGACGAGGTTGTGGTAGTCGAGCGTCTCGGGAAGATGGAAGGAGGCCCAGCCGCGGATCCCCGCGCGGAGCGCCGGAAGCTCGAGGCGGAGGCGGCACCAGTAGGCGTAGCCCTCCAGGGTCTTCTCCAGAAACGCGAGCAGCGCGTCGTCCCCGGCCGCCGCGTCCACGCGCGGTGGCCCCGGGTCCGCGGAGGCGGTTGCGGCGGAAGCCCGGCGGGCGAGCTCGCGGACGCGCTCGCGTGCGGCGGGCGGCACCTCGGGGAGCTTCTTCTGGCGCAGGGCCGCGATGAAGTCGGCCTCGAGGTCGAGCAACGAGCCGACCATGCGGGCGGTCGCGAGCTCGGGATCGGCGTCCCAGGGCAGCTCGGGGTGGAGCTCCCGCTCGAGAGCCCGTGCCGCGCGCTCCGGGGCGGCGACGTCGATCGCCGCGTGGTCCTCCGGCAGCTTGACGCGGGCGGCGCGGCGGACGAGGAAGTCCCGCCGGACGCGGAAGAGTACGGCCTCGGGTCCCGCGGACGCGGCCTGGTTGCGCCACTGTGCCTCGATGCCGAAGAGGCGCGCGAGGAAGAGCGACAGCGGGCGCCCGGCCGCGACGAGCAGGCGGGAGCGGGCGAGCGGGTCCAGGGACGAGGGGTCGGCGCGATACGCCCTCAGGCGGGCGGCCAGGCCGGGATCGGTGCGCTCCAGCTCGGCGAGAAACGCGCGGTCGAGGTCCGCGAGGCGGTCCTCTCGGTGAAGATCCTGGTAGGTGAACCCCGGCTCGCCGAGAGGGAAGTCCCTCTCGGCCGTCGGTGGCGGCGGAACCGAGGTCTCCAAGCGCAGCGATTCTACCGCGCCGGAATCGGAGCCCTGCTTCGGCCGATGACCCGCGGACAGGCGCGGCAGGCGCGTCGCGCTTTGGGAACCGTGGTGTGGCGGATCCGCTGAGTAGGGGCTCGAGTCGCTCGCGCGCGCTCTGGAGTCGCGCCTCGGCGAGCCCGAATAGACTAGGACCTCATGTCCGAGCCGCCGGCAGCCGTCTTTCGCCGCGTGCTCCTCCACGGCGCGCTGCGCCCGCAGCTGGCCGCATGGCTGACGGCGGACGGGATTCGCGCCGAGCCGTTCCGCGAGCACACCTGGTCGCTCGCGCCGGACGAGGTGGGCCTCGTCCTCGGAGGGCCGGAGCTCGCGGCGGCGCTCACGTTCCCGCCTCCTCCCGGGCTCGGCGAGGCGGCCGACCGCGTCGGCTTGCTGCAGCTCGGGGAGTCTCTCTCCGGACTCGATCCGTTCTGGGAGGCGCGCGTCGTGTTCTCCCTTCCCGAGGACGCCCTGCAGCCGCACCGGGCGCGCGCCCTGCTGGCCTCGTACCGGATCCTCGAGGAGCGCGCGCGCGGCGCTCGAGACCGCCGGGCGCTCATGGTGCGCACGAGCGAGGCCCAGGCCCTCGTCGAGGTCGGCATCGCGCTGTCGGCGGAGACCGACCCGCACAGACTCCTCGAGACGATCCTGAGCCGGGCGCGCCAGCTGACCGCCGCCGACGCGGGCAGCCTCTACCTCGTCACGCCTCCCGACGCGCCGGACTCGCTGCGGTTCGTCCTGGCGCAGAACGACTCCGTGCGCTTCGAGTTCCGGGAGGCGGTCCTGCCGCTGAAGCACCCCTCGATCGCGGGCTTCGTGGCGCGCACCGGCGAGATCGTCCAGGTCGCGGAGGCGCGGGAGATTCCCGCGGGCGCGCCGTATCGCTTCGACGCCGACTTCGACGAGCGGATCGGGTATCGCACGCGCTCGATCCTGGCCGTGCCCATGGCGACCCCGGACGGACGGACGATCGGCGTGCTGCAGCTCATCAACCGCAAGCGTCTCGTCATGCCGGACGCGACGACCACCGGATTCATCAGGTCCGAGGTCGTTCCCTTCGAGGACAACCACCGCCGGGATCGCGCGCTCGCTCGCGGCGCAGGCCGCGGTCGCGGTCGAGAACCGGCGGCTGACGGAGTCGATCCGCACGCTGTTCGAGGGCTTCGTCGAGGCCGCGGTGACCGCGATCGAGCAGCGGGACCCGACGACGTCGGGCCACTCGCACCGCGTGGCCGCGCTCACGTGCGCGCTGGCGCAGGCCGCCGACCGCGCGGAGCACGGCCGGTACGCCGCGTTCCAAGTCGGCCGCGACGAGCTGCGCGAGATCCGCTACGCGGCGGTGCTCCACGATTTCGGCAAGGTCGGGGTCCGCGAGCAGGTCCTCGTCAAGGCGCGCAAGCTGGCGCCCGGCGGGCGCGAGCTGATCCGGGCCCGCTTCGAGCAGGCGCTCCTCGCGGCCGCGGCGGAGGCGTGGGAGGCGGCGGCGCGCAACGGCGGGGGCGCCGGCGCGGTGACGGATGCGCTCGCGCGGCGGCGCGCCGAGCTGGAGGCCTGCTGGAGGCTGGTCGAGCGCGCGGACGAGCCGGACGTGCTGGAGGCCGGCGCGGGCCCGGATCTCGCCGCGCTCCGGCGGCTGGAGTTCCTGGCCGGTGACGGGGCCCGCGTGCCCCTTCTCACCGAGGGGGACCTCGCCTGCCTCTCGATCGCCCAGGGCAGCCTGACGCCGGAGGAGCGGCAGGAGATCGAGTCGCACGTGACGCAGACCTTCCGCTTCCTGAGCAAGATCCCCTGGACGCGCGACCTGGCCCGCGTGCCGGAGTGGGCCTACGCCCATCACGAGAAGCTGGACGGCTCGGGCTATCCCCGCCGCCTCACGGCCGGCGACATTCCGGTCCCCGTTCGGATGCTCACGATCTGCGACATCTTCGACGCCCTCGCGGCGCGGGACCGGCCGTACAAGCGCTCGGTCCCGGGCGAGGAGGCCCTCGCGATCCTCTCCGGCCTCGCCCGGAAGGGAGCCGTGGATCCGGACCTCCTGTCGATCTTCATGAGCGCCGAGGTCTGGAAGCAGACCCCCACGGCGTGACCCAAATCCAAAATCCAAAATCCAAAATCTAAAATCTAAAATCTAAAATTCTCCCTTGGTCCACACCGGCGTCCGCGGAGGGAGCAGCCTCCGCCAGCGTGCGGCGGTGCGCCCCAGCGCCGGCGCGGCGTAGACCGCGATGAGCTCGACCGGCTCGAGCGTGGACAGCCGGACGCCGGCGCGCGCGAGCGTGCGGGCCCAGTGTGTGGAGAGCGCGACGTGACAGGGGCTCTCGACGATCCAGTCGCGCGGGACTCCCGAGGCGGAGGCGAGGACGGCGCGCATCCGCGCCGGATCCACGCGGCCCTCGAGCAGGAGCGCCGCCACGGTGTCTCCGCCCCGCGGCCGCGCCTGCCGGAAGCGCACGGATCTCGGCCGGGAATGCGGCGCGCGGAGTCCGGCGATCGCGTCGCGAAAGTCGGCGGACGCGGCCGGCCAGAGCAGCCGGCCGATCACGCGCCGGAGGAACGCGAGGTCGCGCGACGCCGACGCCCCGACGGGACAGATCAGGATCCTCGACTCGGCGGAATGCGCCGCGCAGTACGCGGAGAGCGATCGGACGGAGAGCGCGACGCCGGGAAGCCTCGCCGCGAGGGCGGCCTCGTCCGCGCGCGCAAGACGCCCGCCGGGCGCGATGCAGACGATGGGACGGCCGCCGGCCATGCGACACGATACTCGATGGCACGGTTCCGGGAAATGTCACGTAAACTGGTGACAAACGAATCCGATGGACACGTATCTCTTCTCACTGCTGGTTCAGGCGGCAGGCACGGTCCTGCTGTTCATCGTCTTCCTGCTCCTCTACCAGAAGTTCCGCCGGCCGGCGTTCCTCGACTGGATCGCGTCCTGGGGCTTCTTCCTCGCCTCGATCGGCGTGCTGGCGGTCTCTCAGGCCGAGGCGTGGCGGAAGATCGCGTTGCCCGTCCTGGAGGTCACTCTTCTCGGGCACGTCTTCTTCCTGCTGCGCGGGGTATGGCGGTTTCGTCAGGAGGAGACCGTGTCCCGGCCGGTCGAGATGCTCTGGGCGATTCCCATCCTCGTCGTCTCGTGGGGTTTCTCCATCATGCACGTGCCGGAGGCGCCTCCGGCCTTCCTGCGCGCGGCGGCGTACCTGATCACGGCGCTCGCGTTCGCGCTGACTCCCGGCTCCGTCGGAGGACGCGCCATCCTGTCCTCGTCCTTCTTCCTCTGGGGCGCGGAGCGCGTCCTCATGGGGTTCGCGTACCTGCGCTATCCCGATGTTTCGACGATGCCGGGGTATTACGGCTACGCCCACTTCGTCGAGATGTTCCTCGAGATGACGGTAGGCGTCGGGATCATCATCCTGCTCTTCGAGGCCAGCCAGGCCCAGCTCCAGTCCGAGATGCAGCGGCTGGTGGAGTCGGACTCGCAGGTCAAGGAGATGGGCATCCGCGACCGGCTGACCGGTCTCTACAACCGGCACTACTTCAACGACGTCATCCGCCGCGAGCTCGCGCGCTCCCGGCGCCACGGCGGCGCGCTCTCGGTCCTCCTGATCGACGTGGACCGCTTCAAGGAGATCAACGACGTGCGCGGCCACGCGGTCGGCGACGGCGTGCTCCAGTTCGTCGCGAACTACCTGACCGCCGGCGTGCGCGAGTCGGATCTCGTCTTTCGCTGGGGCGGGGACGAGTTTCTGGTCCTTCTGACCCAGGCCGACGAGGCCTCCGCCGCGCAGAAGTGCGAGGAGCTGGCCAACCGCCACCTGCCGAAGCTGCCCGGGGACGAGCGGCTGCGCATCGACCTCTCCGTGGGCTGGGCCACGCACCAGCCCAACGCGGAGTTCCCCAAGACCCTCGCCGAGGCGGACGCGCGGATGTACGAGATGAAGCTCAGCCGGAAGAAAGCGCGAGCGACGCAAGAGCGGGATCTGGGGCGTCTCTGAGCAGCCGGTAGGCCGGGCGGGCGGGCAGGCCCATCACGTTCGTGAACGAGCCCTGGATCTCCTCGATGAACCGCGCGCCGAGTCCCTGCACGCCGTAGGCGCCGGCCTTGTCGGACGGCTCTCCGGTCGCCGCGTACCAGGCAATCTCCTCCTCGTCCATCGGCGCGAAACGCACGCGCGAGATCTCGGCGTGACCGACGCCGGGACCGCTTCCGCGGACGAGGTGGAGGGCGGTCACGACGCGGTGTTCGCGGCCCGCCAGGCGGCGCAGCATGCTCCGGGCGTCCTCGAGATCCCGGGGCTTTCCCAGGATGAGGCCGTCGAGGAAGACGAGCGTGTCGGCGCCGAGGACCCACGCGCCGGGCTCTTTCGCGGCGACGGACGCGGCCTTGGCCTCGGCCAGCCGCAGGGCCACCGCCTCGGCGGTCTCGCCCGGCAGCGGCTCCTCGGGGATGTTCGCCGGAACGACGCGAAAGGGGATTCCGAGGCTGGTGAGGATCTCGGCGCGTCGGGGCGAGGCCGATGCCAGGATCAATTTTGGATTTTGGATTTTGGATTTTGGATTGGAAGCCACGGCCGCAATCTAAATCTAAAATCTAAAATCTAAAATCTAAAATCGATCCGCCACCTCAGGGGTAGTAGCCGCTTATGGTCCTCGCCTGCAGGCTCGTCGGCTCGACCTTGATCTCCACCTTGCGCCACTTGTCCTTGCTCGTGTCGGAGTTGGTCGAGTAGTAGGTCAGCAGGTACTGGCTGCGGAGGTCCTCGTTGATCTGGCGGTAGACGCCCTCGAGGTTCTTCGCCGAATCGACGTAGAAGGTCTGACCGCCCGTGACCTGCGCAATCTTGTTGAGCTTGTACTTGACCTCGAGGTCCGTGCCCGAGATCTTCAGGCCGATCGCGTAGATCGAGAGGCCGGACTTGCGCACGTACTCGAGCAGCGTGTCGTAGTCGAACTTCGATGCCGTGTCCTTGCCGTCCGTCAGGATGACGAGGGCCTTCTTCCCCTTGACGCCCGTGAACTGGTACAGGCCGTAAATGATGGCGTCGTAGAGCGCGGTGGAGCCCTCGGCGCGGAGTCCCGACAGCGCCCGCAGCATCTTGTCCTTGCGCCCCGAGAGCTTGGCGAGCAGGTACGGCTCGTTGTCGAACGATTCGACGAAGGCGCGATCCTTGGCCGCGATCGAGTAGTCGAGGAAGTTGAGCGCGGCCTGCTCGGCGTCGGGCAGCGATTCGAGCATCGAGGCCGAGGTGTCGATCAGGACGCCCACCGACAGCGGCAGGTTCTTGACGTACTCGAATCCCTGGATCGACTGCGCGACACCGTCCTCGAAGACCTTGAAGTTGGACTGCTGCAGCGTATTGACGGGACGGCCCTTCTCGGTGACCGTCGTGTACAGCTCGACCGCGTCGACCGTGACCTCCGAGACGAACTGCGGCGCGTTGACGTAGCGAAGGTCCTCGGCGACCGCGCCGTCGTCGAGCGTGCCGACCACGCGGACGTAGCCGAGCGAGCCGGTCTGCTTGATGTTCACGGTCTGCTCGTAGGGCGCCTGGTACAGCGTGGCGACGCGCGACTCGTTGTTGTAGAACTCCAGCTTCTGGAGCGTCTTGCCCTCCGGGACCGCGAGCGCGGCCACGACCTTGGTCGGACCGGTCACCTTCGATCCCTTCTCCGGGGTCATGATGCGGACGCGGAAGACCTCCCGTCCTTCGTTGACCGTGTACTCGTCCTCGCCGACCGAGCGGCCCGCGGTGCCATAGGCGACCACGCGGATCGTCTGCTTGCGCGGCAGCGGTCCGAGGTTCAGGTCCGCGTCGAACGGCGCCTTGGTCCGCGTCAGGATCTTCGCGCCGTTCAAATAGAAGTCCACGGCCTTGACGCCTTCGGCGGCCTTGGTCTCGAAGCGCTGCAGCCCCGTCACGATCTCCTTCGCGATGGGCAGGAGCGAGATTGCCGAGGGCATCAGCCCCGCTTCCTGGACCTTGTCGATGGCGGCCTTGCCCTCGGCGCGGGCGGCCGCGATCTGCGGCGGCGGCGCGTCCGGCTGCTCGGGCACGTTGAGCGCCTCGGAGAGGCGGCCCTCCGCGTTCTGATTGCCGTCGGAGATCTTGAGGATCAACTTGTACTCGCCGGGATAGAGGTATCGCCGGACGGTCAGCGGGATCTTCTCCCCGCCGATCTCCTCGGCCGGGATGTCGAAGCGGTACTTGAAGTTGTCGACCAGGCGCTCGTCCTTGACGATCTCGCCGATGATGTCGACGTTGTAGAAGCTCTCTCCGCCGAGCGCGCGCGCCTTCAGCTCCGCCTTCGGAACCAGCAGCGAGAGGTCCATGCCGAGCTTGTTCGCCCGCGCCTCGGGGAAGTGGATGAGCTTGGCGACGGCGAGGTTCGCGGAGTTCTCGTGGAGGTCCGTCGTCATCGACAGGATCTGGTCCACGCCCTCCGTCTCGATGAGCGGAGGATCGAAGAGCTTGCTGGCGCCCTGCATCGAGAAGGCGCCCGAGCCGAGCACCGTCGACGTGTACTGGACGGCCTGCTGGACGGTGCGCCACTCGAAGCAACGCTGGATGTCCGGCACCCGTGCGCCGGTCATCATGTTCCCCTCGACGCCGACGAGGAGCACGCCGGGGCCGTCGAGCGGGAGCCACAGCTTGTAGGGCCCGACGCCGTGCGGCTGGTAGAAGATCAGGTAGACCTTGCTCTTCAGGACCTCGATTCGCTCGTAGTACCAGATCTGCAGGGGCACGTAGACGTCCTCGCACTCGATCGGGATGACCGCGTCCGGCGGCCCCTGGATGACGAACATCTTGGCGCGGTCGTTGTGGAGGTCGTGGAACTGCTCGAGCGCCTGCTCCACGCGCCGCGTGTACACCGCCCGATAGTCGGTCCGCAGGCCCTGGCTGTCGATCGAGCGGCGCTTCCAGAAGGACTCGATGAACTTGTCCTTCTGGTAGTTCTCGTGGATCTCGAGGAAGACCTCGCGCTCTTCGTCGGTGATGATCAGCTCGACGAGGTTCAAGAAGTCCTTGTACTTCTGGTCGAGCGCCTCGGTCAGCGCCCGGGCTTCCTTCTTGGTGAGCTTCCTGTGCGCGGGCAGGGGAGCGCTCGCGCTCGGGCTCGTGGAGGCCGCCGCCGCCGCGGACGGCTCCACTGCCGCCTTTCCGCTCCCTCCCGCCGCCGCCGCCGCCCCCGCGGAGGGCGGCGTGCCTTCCGTGACGGTCGCGTCGGGCGACGCCGGGGCGTGGGCGCTGCCGTCGGGACCGGGCCCCTCGACGGTGAGCGTCTTCGTGCCGGGATCCTGCGTCGTCACGAAGCTCTCCGCGAGCTGCGGGAGGTCCTCCGTGTTCACCGGGGGAGGCGTGTCGAGCGCGGCGTACTCCGCGGCGCCCAGGCCCTTCGACGCGATCATCGCCGCCGCCTCCGCGATCGCGCAGGCGCTCGGGCAGGTCGCCTGCGCCGGGGAGCCCGGACAGTTGGGGTTCGGCCTCGCCGTTCCCGCTCCCCCGGCGCCGGGCGTCATGCCCGAGGTGCGGCACGCCTCGGCGAAGCCCGAGAGGCAGGTGGAGGACATCATCAGGTCGCTCTGCGGGACGGCCGGATACCAGAGCCGCCGCGGCGCGCCGACCGACTGCCGGTAGAAGAGGTAGAGCGTCTTCTGGGCGACGTCGCCCCGATCGCGCGTGTACGTCCAGAGCTCGACCCACTTGAAGACGTCGTTGCAGTCCGTGAAGTTCTGAATCGAGTCGGGCTCGCCCTGCCGCACCACGAGCTTGCCGGCCTCCTGGTTGAGGCCGTCGAAGTCGGACGCGGCGATCTCGCGCAGGCGGTCGTAGCGGGTCCGATAGCCGGGCCCGAGCGGAGGCTTCAGGTTGGGCTGCTCGCGGCGAGCCCAGAACGCGGTCTTGAAGCGCTCGCGTTGGGCGGGCTCCGTGAGCTGCAGGAAGACCTGCACCTCCTCCGGGAGGATGATCGGCGCGACGTAATCCTCGAGCCACTTGCGCTCGTCGGGAGGAAGCGTCTTGATCCGCTCCGCCCGTTGCGCGGGAGTCAGGTCGGTGAGCGCGGCTGCCGGGAATGCTCCGGGAAGGGCGAGGACCGAAGCGACGAGGAACAGGAACACCGTTCGCAGCATCGGACTGTCGATCTTACTCAACTCTCGGGCACGGTACGGCTATTCCTTCAGAAATGTTTTACGGCGTGGAGTCATCGGAGCGATAATTTTGAAGGCCGTCCGAGAATCTGAAGCGATGATCTACCTCGACAACAATGCCTCGACACCGCTGGCCCCCGAGGCGTGGCGGGCGATGGAGGATGCCGCGGGTCTGTACGGCAATCCCTCCTCCGTCCACGCCATAGGTCAGGCGGCGCGGCGGCGCCTCGAGGAGGCGCGGGACGAGGTCGCCGCGCTCGTCGGGGCGAGGTCCGAGGAGATCGTCTGGACCTCCGGGGGGACGGAGGCCAACGCCCTCGCGATCCTCGGGGCCTGCGCCGGACGGTCCGGCAGGATCGTGACTTCGGCCGTGGAGCACCCCTCGGTCCGCGCCTGCGCCGCCCGCCTGGCGCAGAGCGGGGGGTTCGAGCTCGTGGAGGTCCCACCCGAGCGCACGGGCGCGCTCGACCCCGACCGCGTCCTCGACGCGGTCACGCCGGGCACGGTGCTCGTCTCGATCATGGCCGCGAACAACGAGTACGGCGCGGTGTTCCCGATCGGGTCGATCGCGCGCGAGGCCCGGCGGCGGGGGAGCCTCGTCCACACGGACGCCGTGCAGGCGGCCGGGCGCCTGCCGGTGAACGCGGAGGACTGGGGCGTCGATCTCCTCTCCCTCTCCGCCCACAAGCTGCATGGGCCCAAGGGCGCCGGGGCGCTGTACGTGCGGCGCGGCGTCCCTCTCGCGGCGCATACGCCGGGGGGAGGCCAGGAGAAGCGCCGGCGCGCCGGGACCGAGAACACCCTCGCGGCCGTCGGCTTCGGCGCGGCCGCCCGGCTGGCGGCGCGAAGGCTGGAGGCCGATGCGCCCGCGGTCCGCGCGCTGCGCGACCGCTTCGAGGCCGGCGTCCTCGCGCGGATTCCCGGCGCCCGGATCGTCGGAGCGGAGACGCCGCGCCTCCCCAACACCTCGGCCGTCCTCTTCGAGAATGCTTCGGGCGAGACCCTGCTCCTGCGGCTCGACCTCGAGGGCGTCGCCGTCTCGGCCGGCAGCGCGTGCTCGAGCGGGACGCTGGCGCCGTCGCCGGCGATCCTCGCCCTGGGGCTGCCGCCTGCGGAGGCGCGCGGCGTGGTGCGCTTCTCCCTCTCCCGCGCGACGACCGAGGAGGAGATCGCGCGAGTCCTGGACATCCTGCCCCGGGTGGTCGAGGACTTGCGGCGCGCGTCGCCCCGCGCCGTCGCGTCCGAGGCCGCGATCGCAGGGAGGGATTCGTGATCGTCGAGTGCGATCAGTGCCGGGCGAAGTACCACTACGACGAGGCGCGCTTCGCCGGCAGGCCGTCGAAGAAGCTCCGCTGCTCGAAGTGCCGGGCGATCTTCGAGATCGTCAACACGCAGGCCAACGAGGCGCAGCCGCCGATGCGGCCGCCGGTCGCGGCCGGCGAGACCCGAACGCGGCGGTCCGCCGAGATGTTTCCGGAGGCGAGCGTCCGCCCCGAGCCCGCCCGCGAGCGGCGCCGGTCGGCGGGCCCCCTGAAGTTGCCCCTGGAGGCGAAGCTCTCCCTCGCGGTGATCGCCGGCCCCGATGCGGGGCGAATGTTTGCGATCGAGACTCCCCGGGTGGTCATCGGCCGCGAGGAGGTCGACCTGGCCCTCGACGATCCCGAGATCTCCCGCCACCACGCGGCGATCGAGGTGCGGGGCGAGGACATCCTGCTGCTCGACCTCGGGTCCACCAACGGGACCTTCGTCGGGGATCAGGCCATCAGCCAGGCGCCGCTCGAGAACCAGAGCGAGTTCACGATCGGCGGCTCGACGCTCATGCTGATCGTCACGGGGGCGTGAATGCAGGCGTCCGTTTTCCGTATTCAGTTCGGGACGACCGGCTGACAACCGACAACTGACAACTGATAACTTCGTCCCCATGCGCATCGCCGTCGCCATGTCCGGGGGCGTCGACTCCTCGGTCGCCGCGCTGCTGCTGAAGGAGGAGGGCCACGAGGTCGTCGGCCTCTCCATGCAGCTGTGGGACCACTCGGCCGAGGCGGGGCGGTCGGGACGCTGCTGCACGCTGGACGATCTCTCCGATGCGCGGCGCGTGGGTTGGGCGCTCGGCATCCGCCACTACGTGCTCAACCTCGAGGAGGAGTTCGGGCGGGACGTCGTCCGCCCGTTCGTCGCGTCCTACCTCGCGGGGGAGACGCCGATCCCCTGCTCCGCCTGCAACGCGAAGATCAAGTTCGCGACGCTCTGGGACCGCGCGCGCGGGCTCGGATGCGAGGCCGTGGCCACCGGACACTACGTGCGGGTAGGCCGCGATCCGGCCTCGGGACGGCGATCGCTGCGCAAGGGCATCGACCCCGCGAAGGACCAGTCGTACTTCCTCTACGACCTGACGGAGGAGCAGCTCGCGGCCGCGCGGTTCCCCGTCGGGTCCCTCACCAAGGACGAGGTGCGCGCGCACGCGAGGCGGGCGGGATTGCCCACGGCCGACAAGGCGGAGAGCCAGGAGATCTGCTTCGTGCCCGCGGGAACGCGCGCCGGGGAGTTCGTGGCGCGCGAGGCGGCGGGGCTCGGGTTCTCCTTGCCGTCCGCGCCGGGCCGCCTCGAGGACTCGAGCGGGAAGACGCTCGGCACCCACGACGGGCACTTCCGCTACACGATCGGACAGCGGCGCGGCATCGGAGCCGCCGCCTCGAGGCGGCGTGGAACCGACGGGGCCGCGAGCGAACGGCTGTACGTGCTCGAGGTCGACGCCGGAGAGAACCGCGTCGTCGTGGGTCCCGCCCGCGAGCTCGAGTCGCGGGAGGCCTCCGTCGGCGATCTCCGGCTGATTCGGGGTGCCCCGGGGGCTCCGTTCCGCGCCCTGGCGCGCATCCGCCACCGCGCCGAGGAGGTCCCGGCCGCGGTGTTCCCCGACGGCGACTCGGCCCGCGTCCTGTTCGACGCGCCCGTTCGCGCCGTCACGCCCGGGCAGTCGTGCGTCTTCTACGAGGGAGATGTCGTGCTCGGCGGGGGAGTGATCCGACGAAGCTGACGGGAGACGGCTAGTTCGTCTTCGTGTCCGTCATCTCCGCGGTCGGCGTGAAGTCCGAGCGAATCTCTCCGTAGCTGCGCTCGTAGAGCTCGATGTTCTGCTGGAGCGCCCGCAGGAGCTGCTTGGCGTGATACGGCGTCGTGAGCAGACGGCTCAGGATCTTGGCGTCGGGCCGCCCCGGAACCATGCGTCCGAAGTCGAGGACGAACTCGGTCGGATTGTGGAGGATGTTTGCGAAGTTGACGTAGTGCCCCTCCGAGGTCGCCTCGTCGATGGTCACCTTCATGGGAAGCGGTTTCGGATCGGCCATGGCGCACCCTCCAGGCTGAAGTCTAGCGCGGCGATCGGGAGTAGACTCTGGCGCCATGCTTCGAGCGAGAACGATGGCGACGCTTCTCCTTCTCCTCGGGGCGAGCGGGGTCCGCGGCCAAAGCACGGACAGGTCGAGCGATCCCAATCGGGGCCCGGGCGCGCAGCGCAATCCCCTGGTTGCCGAGGGCGACCGCATGTACAGCCGCCGCCAGGAGGGCCGCAACGGCTCGCGCGCTTCCACGGGGCCAATCGCCCAGGCGATCGCCAGCTACGACGAAGCGGCGCGGGCGCCGGATCAGGTGGAGGCCCGCTGGAAGCTGGCCCGCGCGCTCTACTTCAAGGGTGTCTACACCGGAATGGACCAGGACGGCCGCCGCGCCATCTTCGACAAGGCGCGCCGGGTCTCCGACGAGGCGATCGCGATCATCAACAAGGGCCTGGCGGGCAACGTGCAAGACGTCCAGGACGTCCTGAAGCTGGGCCCGGACTTCCTCGCCGGCAAGCTCAAGGACCGCTCGGAGGCCGCGCCGACGTACTTCTGGGCGGCCGTCGCCTGGGGCCAGTGGGCGCTCGCGAAGGGCAAGCTCGAGGCGGCGAAGACCGGCGCGGCGGAGACGATCCGCGACTACGCGCTCACCGTGATCGGCATCGACCCCGACTTCGAGGACGGCGGCGGCTATCGCATCCTCGGTCGCCTCAACGACCAGGCTCCGTGGATCCCGTTCGTGACGGGTTGGGTCTCGGAGGGCGACGCGGTCAAGTACCTGCGCCTCGCGATGGACAAGGACAAGCGCAACTTCGTCAACCGGCACTTCCTCGCGGAGGCCCTTCACAAGGGCGACGCGAAGGCGCAGGCCGAGGCGATCGCGCTGGAGGAGGGGATCGTGGCCGACAGCGCCTCTCCCCAGCACCTCGTCGAGGATCTCAAGATCCAGGACGACGCGCGGGCCAATCTCGCGGCCTGGAAGAAGGCCGCCTAGCGCGAAGGCGCGCGGAGAGCGTCACTCGCGCGAAGACGCGCGGGAAGCCTTTTTGCCCGCGGTCGCGCGGGAAGACCCCGCAGCAGCTCGCGGACGGTCGCCCCGGTCTCCGGGTCGGTCCAGTCCGGAGCGAGCTCGGCGAGCGGGGCGAGCACGAACCGGCGCCCGCGCATCCGGGGATGCGGCAGGATCGGATCTCCCGCCGTGCGCCGGGAACCGTTCACGTCCAGGATGTCGATGTCGATCTCGCGCGGACCGTTTCGGAACGTCGGGGTGCGGCCGAGCGCCTGCTCGATTGCCTGCGTGGCCCGCAGGAGCCGGACGGCCGATCCGCTCCAGCGGATCGCGGCCACGGCGTTGTAGAACGGCCTCTGCCGGCGGTAGCCGACCGGCTCGGTCCGGTAGACGGAGGAGACACGAAGGAGAGGCGCGAGTTGCGAGAGCGCCTGGACGGCCCGTGCGAGGTACCCGCGGCGGTCGCCGCGATTGGAGCCGAGGGCGAGGTAGGCGATTCCGGAGCGCCGGCGTCCGCCGCGCCTCGGATCAGTAGACTTCCTCTTCCTCGTCGTCTTTTTCCGGCGGCTCCTCGCCTTCCTCGAGCTCGTCGTCGTCGAGATCGGACTCCTCCGGCTCCGCGGGGGTCTCCTCACCGAACTCCTGCGGGTTCTCGTCGGGAATCGTCTCGAGCAGCGCCGAGCGCCGTGGGGGTCGCGGCACCGGCGGAGGCGCGTCGTCGGACTTCGCGTTCTTCTGGTTCGCTCCGCACTTGGGACAGATCGCGTCCGGCTTGCCGAGGTTGTAGAACTTCGTGTGACAGTGGAAGCACTCGTACTTTTTACCGAGCTCGGGCATTTCCCCCTCGAAAGGCGGCCAAACCTAGCACGCGAGTTTTCGGGGGTCAACCGAGAGCTGCGCGGAGTCCCGAACGCGCGCACGGAAATCGGTGGCCGGCCTCTTGCACCTCCCCGCCGGAGGGGTGACGAGTCATGGATGAAGCCGGGACCGGAGCCGCGTATCGGACGACCTGCTACGATCGAAACCGGATGCGTCGCAGGCGGCACGGACTCGCGCTGGGGCTTCTCGCCGCCGGCCTGTGGGCTGCCCCGAGCCCGGCCCGGGCCCAGTTTCCCTGGGCGGGAGCGCGCGCCCTGGGCATGGGCGGCGCTCAGGTCGCGGCGGTCGACGACGCGAGCGCGGCCTGGTCCAATCCCGCGGCTCTCGCTCGCCTCCAGGGCCTGAACTTCGAGATCCTGGCAGGAGGCGTCGCCTCCAACCGTAACGATCTCGTCGGGACGGTCGACTCCCTCTCGAATCTGCCGTTCGGCGACATCGTCTCCGGCGATCGGCTCGACCTCCTTCCTCAGCTGGTCGGCGACATCCGGAACCTCACGGCCGAGGACACGAGCGTCCTCTTCTCGGGCGTCGCGGGCATCGTGGGCACCTACAAGGGCTTCGCGCTGTCGGTCGGCGACCTGCCGTACGCCGGGATCTACCCGGTCATCGACCTGGTGCACGTGGTGCCGGGCGGAGGGCCGGGCAACGGACTTCCCCAGAACGCGACCGGCCTGTACCTTGCCGGATTGTCGGCGCGCGAGGTCCGCCTGGCTTATGGATACCAGTTCCTGGGCGGCGTCGTCTCGGTCGGCGGCGCGGCCCGGCTGGTCTTCGGCCGCACCTACTTCGAGCGGTGCGGCGTGTTCGACACCTGCCAGAACAAGAACCTCTCCGAGATCGTCAAGGATGCCTTCGAGAACAACGCGGTCGACGACACCGAGTTCACGTTCGACGCCGGGGCGCTGGTCCACTTCGGGATCGTCAGGCTGGGCGTCACCGGGATCGCGCTCACCCAGCCGCACTTCAACGTCATCGCGCTACCGGGCTCGCCGGGCGAGATTCCGCTCCCGCGGCAGGTGCGCGGCGGGATCGCGATCGACCCGTTGCCGTTTCTGACCATCGCGGCCGACGGCGACTTCCTGAAGAGCGACACGCTCGCGCCGGGCGCGAAGAGCCAGCAGCTCTCGCTCGGCGTCGAGGGGAGGATCCCGCTCTTCGCGTTCCGCGCCGGCGGCTTCTACGACTTCGCCGCGACTCAGCCGCACTGGGCCGTCTCCGCCGGCGTGGGGTTCCGCGCCGTCGTGGTTGCGATCGACGCGTCCGTGTTGCTGTCGCCCCAGGGCGGCATCGATCCGACCGACCTGGACCGCCGGGACCTCGGAGCGGCGCTCTCGGTCAAGCTGCACTTCTAACGATTGTTCTCACTCCTCGCACGCGACCCGAGCAGCTCCGCCCGCCGGGGGAGGCTCGTCACGCGCCGCGCCGAGGTCGAGACCCCGTGCTTCCTTCCCGTCGGGACGCGCGGCGCGGTCAAGGGCGTGACCTTCGACCTGCTCGAGGCGTGGGACTGCCGCGCGGTCCTGGCCAACACGTATCACCTGATGGCGCGCCCCGGGATCGAGACGATCCGGCGAGCCGGCGGGCTGCACGCGTTCGTCGGCTGGCGCCGCGCGATCCTCACGGACTCCGGAGGCTTCCAGGTGATGAGCCTCTCCGCGCGCCGCCGCCTGACGGAGGACGGCGTCGAGTTCCGCGCGCCGGAGGACGGCACGAAGCACTTCCTGACCCCCGAGCGGGCGATGGAGCTCCAGGCGGACTTCGGCGTCGACATCGCCATGGCGCTGGACGTCTGCCCACCCTTCCCGGCCGAGCGCGCGGAGGTCGAGGAGGCGTGCCGAAGGACCCTCGCGTGGGCGGAGCGCTCGCGGCGCGCCTGGGCCGAATCGAGGGCAGCCGGCTCCGGCCTCCTCTTCGGGATCGTGCAGGGCGGGACGCACGAGGACCTGCGCCGCCGGTCGGCCGCGGACCTCGCGGCGCTCGAGTTCCCGGGCTACGCGATCGGCGGCGTCGCCGTCGGGGAGTCGAAGGAGGCGATCCGCGACGTCACCGCGCTCGCGGCGCCGCTGCTCCCGGCGGAGAAGCCGCGCTACCTCATGGGGGTCGGGACCCCCGCGGACCTGCTGGCGTCGGTGCGTGCCGGAGTCGACCTCTTCGACTGCGTCCTCCCGACGCGCAACGGCCGCATGGGGCACGCGTACACCGCACAGGGCGAGGTGACGATCAAGCACGAGCGCTTCAAGGAGGACCTCCAGCCGCTCGATCCCTCGTGCGGCTGCCCGGTCTGCCGGCGCCACAGCCGGGCGTACCTGAGGCACCTCTTCGTCGTGAAGGACTTCTCGGCGCCCATGCTGATCTCGATCCACAACGTCTTCTTCTACCTGGCCTGGATGCGGACCATCCGCGAGGCAATCGCGGCGGGCGCGCTCGCCTCGCTCGCGGCCCCTCCCGAGGAGAAGATCGCCGAGGGGGCGTGAGGGGGGCGTGACCGGAGGCCGCGGGCGCGGCCTGTTATAGCCTCTCGCGCATGAAAAGAACGATCGTCCTCGGCATCGCGTGTCTCGCGGCCTCGCTCGGGTGCTCCACCGCGGGCGCCGAAGATCTTCACGAGAAGGCCATGCGGCTCCACAAGAGCGCCATCGTCGTCGACACCCACGAGGACCTGCCGGAGGCGCTCCAGGCGAAATGGATCGACCTCTCCGTTCGCAACAGCGAGGGCCACGTCGACATCCCGCGGTGGCGCGAGGGCGGCGTCACGGCGCCGTTCCTGGCGGCGTACGTCAGCAGCGATTACGTGACGAGCGGCGGCTCGGCCAAGAAGGCCCTCGAGTTCATCGACCTCATCCACCGCGTCGCCGAGGATCACCCGAACGACCTCGTGTTCGCGGACTCGGTCGCCGGGATCCGGCAGGCCAAGAAGGACGGCAAGATCGCGATCCTCATCGGGATCGAGGGCGGGCACGCGATCGAGGACTCGCTCGGCGCGCTCTCGGCCTACTACCGTCTGGGCGTGCGGTACATGACCCTGACGCACTTCAACACCAACAACTGGGCCGACTCCTCCGGCAACTTCTTCAGCATCGACTTCGCGCCCGAGAAGGCCCGGGTCCACGGCGGGCTGACCGACCTGGGGCGCGAGGTCGTGCTCGAGATGAACCGGCTCGGGATGCTCGTGGACGTCTCGCACGTCTCGTCGGACACCATCCACGACGTGCTCGAGGTCTCGAAGGCGCCGATCTTCGCGTCGCACTCCTCCTGCCGCGCGCTGTCCGACATTCCGCGCAATCTGACGGACGAACAGATCAAGGCCATCGCCGGAAAGGGCGGGGTCGTGATGGTCAACGTCAGCACGCTCTTCCTGGACCAGAAGTCGGTGGATGTCTACCTCGGCGCGCGGAACGCGCTCCGGCCGCAGATCGCGCAGATCCGCGAGCGGCTCAAGGACGACCCGAAACAGAGCGAGGCGGAGGTCCGCAAGCTCCTGAACACGGTCAAGTACCCGGACGCCGACTGGAAGACCGTGGTCGACCACATCGAGCGCGTGATGAAGATCGGCGGGCCGCAGGCGGCCGGCCTCGGCACGGACTTCGACGGCATCGAGGACCCGCCGGTGGGTCTCGAGGACGTCTCGAAGCTTCCGAAGCTGACCGAGGAGCTCCTCCGCCGCGGCCACTCGGAGGAGGAGGTTCGCGGCGTTCTGGGGGAGAACTTCCTCAAGTTCTGGGACCGCGTCGAGGCGGCCAAGAAGGCCATGCCGGCCCGGACCGAGCCGTTGCCGTTCTCGAAGCCGGGATAGGCCCTGTCATCCCGAGCGCAGCGAGGGACCCCTTTCGAGTCTCGGCACGTCCTGAAAAGCGGTCCCTCGTCGCTGCGCTCCTCGGGATGACAGGCAAGAGTTGCGCTCCTCGGGAGGACAGCCGGTCGGATATGATGCCGCGGCCATGATCGATTTGCTGCAAACCGCGCCGGCGGGCCCCGGAGGCGCCGCGGGAGGACTCATCCAGTTCCTCCCGATGATCTTCATCTTCGTCATCTTCTACTTCCTCCTGATCGCGCCGATGCGCAAGAAGCAGAAGAAGACGCAGGAGATGCTCTCCAAGCTCAAGAAGGGCGACGAGGTGATCACCGGAGGCGGGATCTTCGGTCGCATCACGGCGCTCGACGAGGAGCGCGGTTTCGTCATCTTGCAGATCTCCGACAACACGAAGGTCAAGGTGCTTCGCAGCGCGGTCCAGGGGCTCGTTGGGGAGCCCGAGACAACCTCAAGCGCCACAGGGGCTTAAGTTCCTCGAGGTGACAGGTGATGGGTGACAGGTGACGGGGAAGCCCCCTGACACCTCTCACCTTTCACCTGACACCTTCTTCCTGTAAACTCCGGCGTTCTTTTTTTTGGGGGGGTTGCTTGGGAAAGAAGTTGCGGTGGCGTGTCCTTCTGATTCTGCTCGTGGTGGCCTCGGCCGTGGCCGGCTTCGTGCTGACGGGCTACGCGCGCGCGCGTAAGGATCTCGGCGTTTCGAATCCGACGGTCAAGGACGCGCTCCGGCACGCCATCAAGCTCGGCCTCGACCTGCGCGGCGGGATCCACCTCGTGCTGCAGGTCAACACCGCGGACGCTCTGAAGGCCGAGCGCGACGACGCGGTCGAGACGCTCAAGAACAACACGAAGGACGCCGGCGTCGCGGGCGTCGAGCTGCCCACGGACACCACCTTCAGCGTGGCGATCAACGACAAGACGGATCAGTCCAAGCTCGAGGACGCCGCCAAGCGGTTCCTTCCCGATTGGACCTACTCGACGGGCGGCGGCAAGTGGACCTTCGTCCTGAAGGACGTCAACCGCCACCAGATCGAGGACAACGCCGTGGCCCAGGCCGTCGAGACGATCCGCAACCGCATCGACGAGTTCGGCGTGGCCGAGCCGTTGATCGCGCGCGAGGGGAAGGACCGGATCCTCGTCCAGCTCCCCGGCATCGACGACCCCAAGCGCGTCAAGGACCTGATCAAGAACACCGCGTTCCTCGAGCTGTCGCTGGTCGACAAGGGCCCGTCCACGAGCGAGGCGCTGCTCGCCGGTTACCCGGGCGGGAAGCTCCCCGACGCGCTCAAGATGGTCGAGGCCAAGGCCGAGCCCGGGCGTACCGACCGCACCTACTACGTCGTGCGCAAGCAGGCCGTGATCACCGGGCGCGATCTCAAGAACGCCCGTCCGAGCCAGGGCCAGTTCGGAGCCTCGACGGTCTCCTTCTTCCTGACGGCGAGCGGCTCCCAGAAGTTCGGTGCCGCCACCGGCGCCAACATCGGACGGCAGCTCGCGATCGTCCTCGACAACCGCGTGCAATCGGCGCCCAAGATCGACGACCGGATCACGGACTCCGGCATCATCAAGGGAAGCTTCACGCCCGAGGAGGCGAACGACCTCGCCCTCGTGCTCCGCGCGGGCGCGCTGCCGGCGGGGCTGACGTACCTGGAGGAGCGGACGGTCGGACCGTCGCTCGGTCTGGACTCGATCCGCAAGGGCGTCACGGCCTCGGTCGTGGGCGCTCTGCTCGTGTTCGTCGCGATGGTCGTGTACTACCGGCGGGCCGGCTGGAACGCCGTGATCGCGCTGCTCCTGAACGCCGTGCTGCTGATGGCCGCCATGGCCCTGTTCGAGGCGACCCTGACGCTGCCCGGCATCGCGGGATTCATCCTGACGATCGGCATGGCGGTGGATTCGAACGTGCTGGTCTTCGAGCGCATCCGCGAGGAGCTGCGCAACGGGCGGGCTCCCAAGGCGGCGATCGAGAACGGCTTCTCCAAGGCGTTCGCCACGATCGTCGACACGCACGCCACCGCCATCATCGCGGCCGTCTTCCTGCTGCAGTTCGGAACCGGGCCGGTCAAGGGGTTCGCGGTGACCCTGATCATCGGCCTCCTGATTTCGATGTTCACCGCGGTCTTCGTCTCGCACACGATCTTCGAGATCGAGTACGGACGTCGGGCGCACATCGACGCCGTGTCGATCTAGTCACCGAGACCGAGAGAAGAAAAAAAGATGGAACTCTTTCGTCAAACCAACATCGACTTCCTCAAGTACCGGTGGTGGGCGATCGGCGCCAGCTGGGCTCTCATCCTCGTGGGGATCTTCGCGATCTTCGTGCAGAAGGGCCTGAAGTTCGGCATCGACTTCTCGGGCGGCACCGCGATCGCGATCCGGTTCAAGGACCGGCCCGACGTCGACAGGGTGCGCAAGATTCTCGACGGCGCGAACCTCGGCGAGATCGGCATTCAGCGCTACGAGGAGGCCGAGAAGAACGAGGTCCTGATCCGCGTTCAGCAGCAGGCCAAAGAGGGCCGCGACGTGGCGGGCGACGTCCTGAGGTCCCTCCGCGAGGGCCTCGAGGGCCCCACGGACCCCGCGAAGATCGACATCAACACGGAGGGCAAGGCGACCCTCGCCGCGCGGCTCGCGGCGGCGGACCCCGACCACGTGGCCGGCCGCGCCGACGCGGATCTCGCGACGGCGTACGCCCAGGTGGCGGAGAGGGTCATCTCTCGGCGGTCGCAGCTCGGGCTCTTCCGCTCGGCCGCGGACTTCGCGTCCATCCCGGACGTCTCGGCGGAGACGAAGGCGTGGCTCAACGCGAACACCGTCGTCGGACCGTTCGTGCTGCTCTCGGCGGAGAACGTCGGACCGCAGGTCGGCGCCGACCTCCAGAAGAAGGCCGTTCTCGCCATCGTCTGGTCGACCATCGGCATGCTGCTGTACATCGTCCTCCGCTTCCGCTCGCTGCCCTTCGGCGTCGGGGCGGTCGTGGCCATCGTGCACGACACGCTGATCACGATCGGGCTGCTCGCTCTGTTCGGCCGCGAGTTCAACCTCATCGTGGTCGCCGCGCTGCTGACGCTCGTGGGCTACTCGAACAACGACACCGTCGTCGTGCTGGACCGCGTCCGCGAGAACCTGAAGACGCCGAAGAAGGAGCCGCTCGACGTCGTCGTCAACCGCTCGATCAACCAGACTCTCTCCCGTACGATCCTGACCTCGGGCGCCACGATGCTCGTGGTGATCGCGCTGTACTTCCTGGGCGGCGAGGTGCTCAACACCTTCGCCCTGACGATGATCCTCGGCATCATCGTCGGGACGTACTCCTCGATCTACGTCGCCGCGTCGATCGTCGTGATCTGGAAGAATTTCCAGAACCGCCGCCGGCTCGCGGTGGTGCCGGCCCCTGCCAGGCCGCAGCCCGCCGCCCCGGCCAATCCCCAGCCGGCCGCACCCGCGCCCTCGGCCTCGAGGAAGAGGAAGAACCGCCGGTAGGAGCGGGTGCAATCCAAAATCCAAAATCCAAAATCTAAAATCTAAAATCTAAAAAATCCCAGTTACCCTTAAGCCGTGATCCATTTCGAGGAGATCCTCGAGAAGGTCGAGGCGTACAACCCCAACAGCGATCAGGATCTGCTGCGGCGGGCGTACGTGTTCTCTGCCCGCGAGCACAAGGGTCAGGTGCGCCGCTCCGGCGAGCCCTACCTCGTGCACCCGTTGAACGTGGCCGCGATCCTGGCCGAGCTCAAGGCCGACGACCTGTCGATCGTGGTCGGCCTCCTGCACGACGTGCTCGAGGACACGCTCACGACCAAGACCTCGATCGCGGCCCAGTTCGGGGACGAGGTCGCCGAGCTCGTCGACGGCCTGACGAAGATCGGCAAGTTCTCCTACGTCTCGCGGGAGGAGGAGCAGGCCGAGACCTTCCGCAAGATGATCCTGGCGATGATCTCGGATCTCCGGATCGTGCTCGTGAAGCTGGCCGACCGCCTCCACAACATGCGCACGCTGGGATTCCTCCCCGAGTCCAAGCGGCACGAGATCGCGCGCGAGACCCTGGACATCTACGCGCCGATCGCCCACCGGCTCGGCATGGGAAGCGTGAAGGGAGAGCTCGAGGACCTCGCCTTCCTGTACCTCGAGCCCGAGGAGCACGAGAAGGTCACGCGCGAGGTCGCGCGGCGCATGAAGGTGTCGCAGGCCATGATCGGCGGGATCCGGGAGCGGCTGGAGGCGCGGCTCGGAGAAGCGGGCGTGGTCGCCGAGGTGTCCGGCCGGATGAAGCGGTACTACTCGATCTGGCTGAAGATGCGGCGGACCGCGGTCGACGTCGCTCAGCTCTACGACATCCTCGCGTTCCGGATCGTCGTCCCGGAAACCAAGGACTGCTATGCGGCGCTCGGCCTCGTGCATCAGCTGTGGCGTCCCGTTCCCGGCCGGATCAAGGACTACATCGCAATGCCGAAGCCCAACTTCTACCAGTCGCTGCACACCACGGTGATCGGGGAGACGGGGCAGCCGTTCGAGATCCAGATCCGCACGCGCGAGATGGACCTGATCGCCGAGCGGGGCATCGCCGCCCACTGGAAGTACAAGGAGGGCCGGCTGGGCTCGCACTCCGACGACGCCCGGTTCCAGTGGCTGCGGCAGCTCGTCGACTGGCAGAGCGAGGTCTCCGATCCCCGCCAGTTCCTGAGCTCGCTCAAGGTCGACCTCTATCCCGACGAGGTCTACACCTTCACCCCCAAGGGCGAGGTCTTCGCGTTTCCCCGCGGCGCAACCCCCATCGACTTCGCCTACCGGGTCCACACCGACGTGGGACACCGCTGCGTCGGGGCCCGGGTGAACGGCAAGCTGGTCCCGCTGCGCACGCCCCTGCACAGCGGCGACATCGTGGAGATCCTGACCGCCCCCGCCCAGACGCCCTCGCGGGACTGGCTCTCTTCGGTCGTCACGAGCCGCGCCCGCCACAAGATCCGCCATTTCATCCACGAGCAGGAGAAGCTGCAGGCCGTCGAGCTCGGGCGGCGGCTCTTCGAGCGGGAGCTCAAGAAGTTCAAGCGGAGCATCAAGAAGCTCGAGGCCGACGGCAGCCTGCCCCGCGAGCTGTCCCACTGGGGCTTCTCGAAGCCGGAGGACCTCTACGCCGCGGTGGGCTATGGAAAGCTCGCTCCGCGCAACGCGCTCGAGCGCTTCGTGCCGGCGGAGGAGCTCGCGCGCCCCGAGGCCGAGCGGAAGGAGTCGGCGGTCTCCCGGGTCGTCCGCAGGATCCTGCCGTTCGCCGGCGCGGACGTCGTCGTGGTCGGCCACAACGACCTGCTCGCCTCGCTGGCGAAGTGCTGCAACCCGGTGCCCGGCGAGAAGATCATCGGCTACATCACCCGCGGGCGCGGGGTGTCGGTGCACTCGGAGAGCTGCCCGAACGTCGAGAACCTGCTCTACGACCCGGGCCGGAAGATCGACGTGACCTGGGCCGGGGAGAAGAAGGCGTCCTACGCGATCGAGCTGGAGGTCCTGACCGAGGACCGGCCCGGACTGCTGGCGGAGGTGACGCAGGCGATCGCGGGCGAGGGCTCCAACATCCGCAGGATCGAGGCGCGCGTGGGGGAGACCCGGGAGGCCTTCGTCGCCGTGTCGCTCGAGACCGCGGACCTGAAGCAGCTCGAGAAGATCCTCAGTCGGATCCGCTCCGTGCGCGGCGTGCGCGACGTGATCCGCAAGTACAACGTGCCGAAGGCAGGGGAGAGAGAGTAGGGGGATTTTAGATTTTGGATTTTAGATTGGGGAACACCGCCCCGATACCGAATCTAAAATCCCTCCGCGCGTCATCCTGAGCGCAGCGAAGGATCCCGAAATCGATTGGCTGTGCGACGCCGCTAGGCGGTCGCCGTCTTCGCCGTCTTGGCGGCCTGCTTCGGCCGCGGCATCGGCTTGGTCACCTTCCCCGAGCGGATGCAGCGGGTGCAGGCCAGCACCTTCCGATTCACGCCGTCGATCACGGCGCGCACGGTCTTCACGTTCAGGTGCCACTTGCGGTTGGTCAGGTTGTGGGCGTGGCTGATGCGGTGGCCCGACATCGGGGTCTTTCCGCAAAACTCGCAGTGCTGGGCCATGAGTGTTCGTTCTCCTCGATTCGAGACCGTTTCGGCCAAAAAACCCGCGAAGCCTACACTGCGGTGAGGCGCGGCGCAAGGAAGAACACCCGGAAGAACAGCTGTCCGCCTGGCGGATCCCTGTCCCATCGGCATAAGTCGTTGCGTCCTTGATGCTTTGCCCTGTTTCATCTCTTGACTACGGAATAACCTTTTGCTATTTTGACAACCAGCCGTAATAACCATAAGTCGAAGCCCAAAACCGTATTAATTCTTTCGGTGGGGCGAAGCGTGCTGTTCAGTAAGTCCAAAAACTTGGTTGGTCTGGACATCGGGTCCTCGGCGATCAAACTCGTCGAACTCAAGGACTCGAAGGGGGGCGGATATCGCCTCGTCAAGACCGGCCTGGAGGGCCTCTCCCCGGAGGCGATCGTCGACGGCGCCATCATGGACGGCTCCCTGGTCGTCGACACCGTCAATCGGATCGTCTCCTCCCTCAATGTCCGCAACCCCGACTTCGGAACGTCCCTGTCGGGGCACTCCGTCATCATCAAGAAGATCTCCCTGCCGGCCATGTCGCCCGAGGAGCTCGCGGAGTCGATCCGCTGGGAGGCCGAGCAGTACGTCCCCTTCGACATCAACGACGTCAACCTGGACTACGTGGTGCTGGAGTCCGGCGGCGGCGAGACCATGGACGTTCTCCTGGTCGCCGTCAAGAAGGACAAGATCGGCGACTACACGAGCGTGATCACCCAGGCCGGCAAGAACCCGGTGCTGGTCGACGTGGACGCGTTCGCGCTGCAGAACGCCTTCGAGGCGAACTATCCGGTCGAGCCGGGCCGCGTCGTGGCGCTGGTCAACATCGGGGCATCGGTCACCAACGTCAACATCCTCTCGGGCGCCAACACGATCTTCTGGCGAGACATCTCCTTCGGCGGCAACCAGTACACCGATGCGATCCAGAAGCAGCTCTCCCTGTCTTTCGAGCAGGCCGAGGCCCTCAAGAAGGGTGAGAAGGCCGGGGATCAGTCGCTCCAGGACATCCTCCCGATCCTCCGGTCGGTCTCCGACGATCTCTCCCAGGAGCTCCAGAAGACGTTCGACTTCTTCCTGGCGACGACGTCGACGGAGAAGATCGATCAGCTCTTCATCTCGGGCGGCTCCTCGCGCGTCGTGAACCTGGACGCGCAGCTCAAGGAGCGTTTCAACATCCCGGTCGAGATCCTGAATCCCTTCCGCCAGATCGACATCGCCGGCGCCCCGGTCTCGGGCGAGTGGCTGACCGACAACGCGCCGAGCCTGGCGGTGGCGGTGGGCCTGGCGATCCGGCACATCGGGGATGAAGTCGCTTGATTAGAATCAATCTCCTCACCGAGGCGCGGGCGGCTGCCGCCAAGAAGAAGGGTCCGGCGCTCCCGACCGGCGCCAAGCTCAACAACCTCCTTCTCATCGCCGGGGTCGCGCTCGGCCTCATCTACATCGGGGTGATGGCGCTGGTCCTGACCAGCCGCAGGAGACACCTCGACGAGGAGATCGGCAAGGCCAAGGAAGAGGTCGCGCGGCTCAAGTCGATCATCGACGAGGTCAAGGGCTACGAGGACAAGAAGAAGAGCCTCGAGGAAAAGATCGCCCTCATCAACAACCTCAAGACGAACCAGAAGGGTCCCGTCCGCCTGATGGACGAGGTCTCCAAGGCGCTGCCGGACCTCGTCTGGCTCACCGAGATGTCGATCGCCGGCGACAATCAGCTCACGCTGCGAGGCAAGACCCTCTCGCCCAACGCGGTCGCGACCTACCTCGAGAACCTGAAGAAGAGCCCGTACTTCGCGGAGCCCGTTTTCAAGAACCTGGGCCGCGACGCCGGACCGCAGGGCATCTATAGCTGGGAAATGACCGTCACGTTCACCCACGGGAAGCCTGCGGGCGCCGAGGCGGCGACCGCGGCGAAGCCCGGGGCGGGCGCGGCAGGCCGCGCGCGGCCTCCGGCCGCGAAGCCGGGAGCATAGGCCATGGCGCTCGAGCTGAAGATGGAGGACAAGCCCTGGTACTACGCGCTCGGCATCGGGCTGGTCTTCGGCGCCATCATGGCGGGCGTCGTCCAGTACGCCTGGTTCCGCAACCTCAACCAGGAGATCGCGGACAAGAGGATCGAGCTGGATGGCCTCAACCAGGAAATCGCCAAGGGGCGGGCGGCCGAGCGCAAGCTGTCGCAGTTCCGTGAAGAGGTCAAACGCCTCGAGCTCGAGCTCTCGAAGCTCCTCCAGATCCTTCCCTCCAAGCGCAACACGGAGGAGCTCATCAAGCGGATCGAGACGCTGACGCGTCAGGGCGACTTCACGCTGAAGACCTTCAAGCCGGGCGACTTCGTGCAGAAGGACTTCTACGCGGAGTGGCCGATCCAGATCGCGATCGACGGGACCTACCACAACCTCGCGCTCTTCTTCGACCGGATGAGCCGCTTCTCGCGCATCGTCAACGTCGAGGACCTCAAGGTCAATACGCTCGACAACGCGCCGGGCAAGTCGATCCAGTCGACGTTCATCGCGAAGACCTTCATTTACACGGGCGACGAGGTCGGGCAGGCCACGGCGTCCGAGGGTCTGCCGCCGGGCTCGGCGCCTCCTCCGCAGGGCGCGAAGCCCGCGCCGGCGCCGGCCGCGAAGAGCGCGGAGACGCTCAAGAGCCGCGCCGAAGGCAGGGGGGTCGAATGAGGACCGTGACGGCGTTCGTCCTCCTTCTCGCGGGCGCGGCGGTCGCGACGATCGCCGAGGCACAGGCGCCGGCGGCCGCGCCTACCCCGTCCACGACGCCGCAGGCCGTCATCGCGCCGGTCCCGGAATCGCCCGGGCAGTCGCTGATCGAGCAGGACGAGTCGGCCATGTCGGGCCGCGCCTACACCTACGACCCCGCCGGACGGCGCGACCCGTTCCGCTCGCTGCTCGTGAGGGAACAGAACCGCGGCGGCGCCGAGCGGCCGCCCGGGATCGCCGGGATCGCGATCGACGACCTCGTCGTCCACGGAATCTGGAAGACCCGCGCCGGATACGTGGCGCAGATCCGGGCGACGGACAACAAGAGCTACCTGATTCGAGCGGGTGACCTCCTCTACGACGGCGAGGTCACGCGCGTGGGACCTAACGAGGTCTCGTTCCGCCAGAACCTGAACGATCCGCAAAGCGTGAAGCCCTTTCGAGAAGTGACCAAGCAGCTCAACGCGACGGTCAAGCAATGACAAACCTTCGCGGCATGGGTATTCGCGCGACGGGAGGAACGATGCGTAGGACTCTCAGAGCAACCGCGACGGCAGTGGCGTTCGCGCTGGCGTGGGGGGCGGCGACCGGCTGCTCCTCGCACGGGCACGCGACGCACGACGCCGCGGATACCGCCCTCGCGGCGCCCGCGGACTCGAGCCCGTCGGCCGCGACGCCCGCTCCCGCTCCTCCCTCCTCCGCCAAGATCACCCAGGCGGCCTTCAACGAAGACTCCGACGGGGCCCGCGTGGTGTTGTCCGCGAGCGCGCCCCTGCTGTACACCTCCTACGAGCCTCGGCCCGACCTGCTGATCGTGGACCTCCGCGATGCCTCCGTGGCTCAGGGGTTCGCTGCGCCGCAGGCCAGCGGCGGCGTCGTCGGCTCGATTCGCTTCGAGGAAGTCGAAGAGCTCGGCAAGCGGATGACCCGCCTGTCGATCGCGCACAAGCCCGAGGCCAAGGCGGATGTCCGCTCGGTCGGCCAGGGCCTCGCGATCGCCTTCAGCGGCGGCACCGCCGTCGCGGAAGCGGAGACGGCGGAGCCCGAGGCCGTCCCGAGCCGTCCCGTCGCGACGGAGACGATCGCCACCGCGGACGCGGCGTCGACGGTCGCTCCGGCTGCGGCCCCGACCGCCTCCGTGACGCAGGCGGCCTCCGCCGCCGCGCGCGGGGAAGTGGCGCATTCCCTCGAGAAAGTCACGGTCGGCGAGACTCGCGACGGACAGGTCTCGGTCACGCTCCTCGGGGACGGCTGGCTCGCGCCCAAGGACTTCGTCCTCGCCAACCCGCCCCGCGTCGTGCTCGACCTTCCGGGTGTGAAGAACGAGGTGCGCCAGCGCGCGATCGCCGTCTCCGGAAACGTCGTGACGCGCGTCCGCGTCTCGCAGTTCCAGACCTCGCCCGAGTTCGTCACCCGCGTGGTGCTCGACCTCTCGGCTCCCGCTCCGCACGCGCTCGCCTCGGACGGCGAGCGGCTGGCCGTGATCGTCGGCCAGGATGCGGTCGCGGCGGCAGCCGCGCAATCCTCGACCGTCGCGGCAGCCGCGCAAACCCCGACTGTCGCCGCAGCGGCGGCGCAGACACCGACTGTCGCAGCCGCGCAGGCCCCTGCCGCCTCGCCGGCGGCCCCGGCTTCCGTCAGCGCCCCCGAGCGGAGCGCGGAGGCCGCCCCGGTGACCCACACCGAGATCGCGCCGGCGCCCGCCACGGTCACCGAGACCGCGACGGCAGCGAAGACGGCGTCCTCGACCGTTCCCGATGAAAAGCCGGCCTCTGTCGAGGCCAAGTCCACGATCGACCCCTCTCCGGCTCCCGCGCCGGCATCCCCGCGCATGGAGCCCAGGGCGGAACCCGTCGCGGTCGCCTCCGCTCCGGCCCCGCACTCGGCGGTTCCGGCGGCGCATCGGGCGGACGCGGCAGCGCCCGCAGCGCCTGTCGCGCCGGCCGTCCCGGTCACGACGACTTCGGCGGGAGCCGCGTCCAAGGCGCCGGCCACGAAGGCCAACTCGGCCCCCGCTCCCGCCCGTACCCGCAACGACGCGCTCTTCGAAGCCGCCGCCGCCGCGCTCGACCAGGAGCAGGCCGCGACCGCGCAGACCGGCGCCGCCTATCGCTCGCGCACGATCGCGGAGACCTCGTCGCAGTTCACGGGAGAGCCGATCTCTCTCGACCTGAAGGACGCCGACATCAAGGACGTCTTCCGCACGATCTCCCAGCTGACCGGCCTGAACATCGTGATCGATCCCGAGGTCCGCGGCACCGTGACCGTCCAGCTCGAGGACGTTCCCTGGGACCAGGCCCTCGACCTGATCCTCAAGCAGAACAGCCTCGGATACGTGCTCGAGAACAACATCATGCGCATCGCCACGACCGCGAAGCTTCAGGCGGAGGAGGGCGACCGCGCCCGCCTCGCCGAGGCCCGGCAGGCGGCGGAGCCCACGCGCACGGTCATCAAAAAGCTTTCCTACGCCAAGGCCACCGACATCACGGGAACGCTGCAGAGCGTGATGTCCAAGCGCGGCTCGATCGTGGTTGACGGCCGCACGAACACCCTGATCATCCGGGAGATCCCGACCTACCTTCCGGCGGTGCTCCAGCTCATCGAAAACCTGGACACCGCGACGCCCCAGGTCGTCATCGAGTCCCGGATCGTGGAAACCACGAAGAGCCTCGGACGCAGCCTCGGCATCAACTGGAGCGCCACGGGCAATGCGGACAACGCCCACGGCAACACGACGAACCTGATCTTCCCGAACTCGGTCGCGGGCGGTCTCAACGTCGGGCTCGGCAACGGGCCGACGGTCGCCTCGCTGGTGCTCGGCAACATCCTCAACACGTTCAACCTGAATGCCGCGCTGACGGCGGCCGAGAACCAGGGCCTCCTGAAGATCATCTCGTCGCCGAAGGTTACCTCGCTGACCAACACCCCGGCGCTGATCCAGTCGGGCGTCCAGATTCCCGTGCAGACCACCGTCAACAACACCACGACGGTCATCTACGTCGACGCCACGCTGAAGCTCGACGTCACGCCGCAAATCACGGCCGAGGGGACGATCCTTCTGAGCGTGAACGTGACGAAGCGCGAGCCGGCCGTCGCGTTGAACCTGTCGCTCGGCCAGAACGTTCCGCTGACGATCCGCGAGTACCGCGGCCAGGTCCTCGTGAAGGACGGCGGCACGACGGTCATCGGCGGAATCTTCCAGATCAACGACCAGGACCAGAACAATATGATCCCGGGCCTCTGGAAGATCCCTGTGCTCGGCAATCTGTTCCGCAACAAGACGCGCACCGAGAAGCACGACGAGCTCTTGATCTTCATCACTCCCCGAATCCTGCGGTCGTAAGGGAGAACGCGCATGAACCTGAAGAGGAAAACACTGGTCTGGGTCGCGCTCGCGTCCGCGCTGGCGCTGGCGACGGCGTGCACGAACAAGCAGGGTGAGACGGAGTCCCCCGTCTTCCTGACGGTCGACCTGACCGATCAGGCCGGGCTCACCAACATTCTCCCGTCGCGAACCCTGACGATCCCGACGATGACGGTCGCGAGCCACCTGAAGAATCCGGGCTCTCCCGACACCGCGGGGTTCGCGACGGTTCAGCTGGCGGACTACACCGTCACCTACCGGCGCGCCGACGGAGGCACGATCGTTCCGCCGGTCCAGCAGTTCTCCGTGGGACAGACGCTCACGAGCGGCGGAAGCGTGAGCCTCAGCGACTTCCCGGTGCTGAGCCAGACCGCGATGGGTGAGGCCCCCTTCGACCAGCTGCTGCCCTTCAACGGCGGCATCGACCGGGAGACGGGCAACACCGAGATTCGGATGTTTTACGACGTTGTGTTCTTTGGCCAGACGGTTTCCGGATTCCGTGTGCAGAGCGAGACCGCCACCGGACTCCGGGTCTTCGTGGCCCAGTAAGGGGGATTCATGCGCCGCATAGCCATTGCCCTGACGCTCGTCGCGCTCGTCGCAGTGCTGCACGCCTGCGCGGCGGACGCGCCGACGAAGCCCCCGACCGGCGGCGGCGGCGGGCAATCGAGCGCGCTGTCGATCTCGCTCTTCACGAGCGACGCGAATCCCAAGGCCGGGACCTGCACGCAGGTCGAGGCCGTCGTCACGCTCAACGGCAACCCGGTGCCGGACGGCACGACCGTCGTGCTCACGACCGACTTCGGCACCTTCTCGCAGAACAGCCTGCCGACCGTCTCCGTCGTGACAACCAGCGGCCAGGCCATCACCGCGCTCTGCGGAGCGGCCGCGGGCTCGGCCAAGGTCAAGGCCACGGCCACCTCCGGAGGGAAGACCAATTCCGCGAACCTGGTGATCGTGTTCCAGCCGAGCGCGGGCACGCTGCCGTTCGTCTCCTCGTGCTCTCCGAGCTTCGCGGATCCCAACGCCCCGCAGGCGATCACGCTCAACGGCGGCCGCTTCTTCGGCACGCCCGCCACCTCGAAGGTGCAGTTCACGGCCAACGGCATCACGAAGGACGGTCTCGTGACCGACGTGACGCCGAGCACCGTTACCGTCCAGACGCCGCAGTTCCCCGAGCTGAGCGCTCCGAACACGCCGACCGCGATCACGCTGACGCTCGGCACCAACCTCGCGACTCCGTCCGTGCTGTCATTGCCGAACTGCTTCACCTTCGGGACCACTGCGTCCAATCAGCCGACCATCACGGCTCTGCTACCGTCCCAGGGTACGTTCGCGGGAGGGACCCGGGTCACGATCATCGGCTCGGGCTTCTCGAGCTCGGGCGTGCAGGTCTTCTTCGGGTCCATCGAGGCGACGGTCGTTTCGACGACCTTCAGCCAGGTCGTCGTGCTCTCGCCGCCGGCGCCCCCGGGATCCGGCACGGGCGGTAACCCGTTCCCGGCCGGCGTGACCGTGAAGAACATCACCTCGGGACTGACGTCGGCGCCGCTCAATTTCACGTACACGCAGGCGATCCGCATCACCGCCGCGAGCAACACGACGCAGCCCGCCCAGGGGCCGTTCTCTCCGGTGACCATCCTGGGTCAGGGCTTCCAGTCTCCGGTTGCGGTGACGCTCGCGGGCGTGGCGGCCAGTGTGAATTCGGTCTCGGCCACGGAGATCGTCGTGACGCCGTCGGCTCCGCTCATCGAGGCGTGCAGCGATCTCACCGACGTGATCCACGTCGTCAACATCAACTCGGGCGACGGCGCGGACGGGCCGAGTTTCACCTACGTCGTCTCAGGTGTGATCATCCTGGGCATCGCTCCCACCAACGACGCAGGCGGCTCCGCCACGCAGGCCGTGATCACGGGAATCGGGTTCAACCCCATCACCGACACGGTCAAGTTCGGCTCCAAGACGGCCTTCGTGATCAGCGGCAACGGGGGCTCGCTGACGGTTTCGATCCCGCCGGGCACCGTCACGACGGACCCCGCGTGCCTAAACACGAATCCTTCTGGGACGCTGCAGTCGGTCGAGACCGTCGACGTGACGGTCACGGACAACGTCACGAAGTGCAGCGTGACCGCCGCTCAGGCGTTCTCGTACCTGTTGCCTTGCGTGATCCCCACGCCACCCCCGGGACCGTAGTCGTCCAAACGCCGCCCCCTTCGGGGGGCGGCTTAACTTCTGATCGTGGCTGAGCTCTCAGCAGACGCCCGCATCCGCGATCTCGAGCGTCGCCTGGACATGGATCCGGGCTCCCGGCTGTTCGTGTCGCTGGCGGAGGAGTACCGGAAGCTCGGCCGATTCAAGCAGGCCCTCTCCGCGCTTCAGAAGGGTCTTCTGGCCCACCCGGGGTACGTGGCCGCGCAGGTCGCGCTCGGACGCGTGTACGTCGAGGTCGGCCAGAGCACCGACGCGATCGCGACCTTCACGAAGGTCCTGGTCGCGGATCCGGGGAACCTGGTCGCCTCCAAGTCGCTCGCCGAGATCTACCTCGGGCGCGGCGACAAACTGGAGGCCCTCAAGAAGCTCAAGCTCTACCGCGCGCTCTCGGGCGACCGCAAGGTCGACGAGGCCATCGCGGGCCTCGAGGCGCAGGTGGAACCGAGGCCCCTGACGCCGACGCGACAAGTGAAGAAGGCGCCGGCCGAGCCGCCGCCGGCGCCCAAGTTCCACGAGACCGACAAGAGTCGGCGCAGGTCATCCGCGCGTCCGACCAATCAGTCGGCGGCGGAGCTGACCGACGCGTTCGAGATCACCGCGCTCGAGTTCCACCCCGGCGACGACTCGGGTGGGGTCGCGTCGGAGGATCCCTTTCCGTTCGTTCCCACGCGCGATATGGCAATCTCGACGCCCGTCGCTCCGCCTCAGGCTTCGTCGTCGCCGTCGCCGTCGCCGTCGCCTTCGCCAATGTCCGCTGAGCCCGCGCCGAGCACTCCCGCACCGCTCCCCTCGGCCACCGCGGTTCCGTCTGCGCTCTCGGCTTCATCGAGCGCCCCCGCCTCCCTCGAGGAGCTTCCGCCGCCGCTCGCGCCGCCGCCCCTCCCGCCACTGGCGCCGGCGCCCCTGTCGGTGCTCGATTCTCCGACCGGACCGATGGTGCTCCCTGTTCCCACGCCGCCTCCGCCCGAGATCCCGGACGCTGCGAACGACGCCCTCTCGGCCACCCATGCCGCTTCGGCCCTCGAGGACACGGGTCCGTCGCCGGTGCCGGTCGGGCCCCAGAACGGCGACGGGGCGCCGCAGCCGTTCTTCCGCCAGTCCGACGAAGCCATCTTCGGCGAGGTCCCCGCGCTCTTCCAGAACCCCGAGGATCAGGCGCCCGAGACCGAGCGGGAACCCTCTTCTTCGCCCTCGCCCGACACGGAGGTGGGAGAGGAGACGGCTGCCATCGCCCCGGCGGCGATCCCGAGCGGCCGGGCGCTTGCCGACCTCTACTACTCTCAGGGGCACTACGCGGAGGCTCTCCAGATCTACGACGACCTCGTCACGCGCCATCCCTTCGACGAGGAGTTGATGCGGATGCGGCGGGACGCCGAGGCGCGCCTGCTGCCGGCCGGCCAGGTCCACCCGTCCACGGCGCCGGACCCGAGCGTCGAACGCCGAAGGGCCCGAATCCGGGTCCTCGAGCACTTCCTCACCCGCGTCCAGGCGGGATGATTCCGGGCCTCCGGCCATGACATCATCGGAGGCCGAATGAACGTCTTTCAGGACACGCTGCGCCGGGTCGCCGAGCGCGTGGAGGGCACGCGGGCGGTCTCGCTGGTGGGGGTGGACGGCATCGCCATCGACTCCTACGTCGGCGACGAGGGCGTGCCCATGGAGTCGCTCGCCGCGGAGATGGGAGCGATCGTGAAGGCCGCCCGCGCCTCCAGCGCACTGACCGAGAACGACGCCATCACCCAATTGACGGTCGGCTCCGACCGCGCGACCACCATCCTGTGTCGGGTGACCGAGGAGTACTATCTGCTCCTGTGGCTGGCGCGGGGCGGGAATTTCGGCCGCGGCCGCTTCGAGCTCCGCAAGGCAGCGTCCGCGCTGGAGAAGGAGCTGGTCTGACGCATGTTGTCCCTTAAGGAGATCCGAGAGCTCATCGACCTGGTGACCGAGCGGGGTCTCGGCGGGCTGGAGATCGAGCGCGCGGGCTTCCGCCTCCGGATCGACGGGCCCCGCTCGAACGGGATCGACGCGACCGCGTCCTCGTCGCTGTCCTACGCCGTGTCCGCGCCGGCGGCTCCGAAGGCCGCGGCCGCCGCCGAGCCCGCGGCCGACGCGAACCTCCACGTCATCACCTCTCCGATCGTGGGCACCTTCTACCGCTCGGCCTCGCCCGAGGCGGATGCCTTCGCGGAGGTGGGGTCGCGCATCTCGAAGGGCAAGATCCTCTGCATCATCGAATCGATGAAGCTGATGAACGAGATCGAGTCCGACGTCGAGGGCGAGGTCGTCGAGGTCTATCCTCGAAACGCGCAGCCGGTCGAATACGGCGAGAAGCTCTTCGCGATCCGCCTGGCCGCGTAGCCGCGGCCGCCCTTCCCGTGTTCAAGAAGATCCTCATCGCCAACCGCGGCGAGATCGCGCTGCGCGATCATCTAGCGCGTGCCGGGAGCTCGGCATCAAGACCGTGGCCGTCTACAGCGAGGCCGACCGCGACGCGCTGCACGTGCGTTACGCGGACGAGGACGTCTGCGTCGGGACCGCCGCCCGCTCGGCCGCGTCCTACCTCAACATCTCCGCCATCATCTCGGCGGCGGAGATCACCGGGGCCGACGCGATTCATCCCGGATACGGGTTCCTGTCCGAGAACGCCTACTTCGCGGAGATCCTGCGACGACTGCAGCATCGCGTTCATCGGCCCGTCGCCCGAGGCGATCCGCATGATGGGCGACAAGGCGCGTCGCCCGGCGCACGGTCGCCGCCGCGGGCGTGCCGATGGTGCCGGGCATCGCCGGGCCCGCTCGAGAGCGTGGACGAGGCGCTGCCGTAGGCGCGCGAGGCGTCGGATATCCGGTGATCCTCAAGGCCTCGGCGGGCGGCGGCGGCCGCGGCATGCGGATCGTCGCGCGCGACGAGCGCGAGCTCGCCATCCGCTTCGACACGGCGCGCGGCGGAGGCCGCGAAGGCCTTCGGCAACGGCGAGGTCTACCTCGAGAAGTACCTCGAGAGCCCGCGCCACATCGAGTTCCAGGTCTTCGGCGACTCGCACGGCAACGTGCGCCACCTCGGCGAGCGCGAGTGCTCGATCCAGCGCCGCCACCAGAAGCTGATCGAGGAGGCGCCGTCGTCGGTGCTCGACGAGGAGCTGCGGCGGAAGATGGGCGAGGCGGCGGTCGCGGCGGCCCGCGCCGTCGACTACGCCAACGCGGGGACGATCGAGTTCCTCCTCGACTCGGACGGCCGGTTCTACTTCATGGAGATGAACACGCGCCTGCAGGTCGAGCATCCCGTCACCGAGATGGTCACGGCCCTCGATCTCGTCAAGGAGCAGATCGCGGTCGCCGGCGGGCGAGCCCCTGTCCTTCGCCGACCGCGACACGGCGCCGCGCGGGCACGCGATCGAGTGCCGGATCAACGCCGAGGATCCGGTGACCTTCACGCCCTCGCCGGGACGCATCACGTCGTTTCATCCGCCCGGCGGCCTCGGCGTGCGCGTCGACACGGCCGCCTACCAGGGCTACGTCATTCCGCCGTACTACGACTCGCTCATCGCCAAGCTGATCGTCCACGGGACGCAATCGCATGGAGGCGATCCACGCGCATGCGCCGGGCCCTCGACTTCTTCGTCATCGAGGGCATCAAGACGACGATCCCGCTGCACCGGCGCATCCTCGACGACCCCGACTTCATCGAGGGGCGGCTCTCGACCCACTTCATGGAACGGTTCGCGGCGTCGGCCTAAAAGGACGTCAGAGTCACCGCCAGCGTGCCCTTTCGCCTCCCCAGGATCTACGCCATCACCGACCGCACGGCCGCCGGTGGGGCCGCCCCGGCCGCGCATGCGGAGATCGCCGAGCGCCTCTTCCGGGTCGGGGTCCGCTGCGTGCAGGTGCGCGAGAAGGACGCCGCCGACCGGGAGCTGCTGCGAGAGGTCGAGGCGGTCGCGAATCTGGGGCGTGAGGCGCGTGCGCGCGTCCTCGTCAACGACCGCGTCGACGTCGCGCGCCTCGCGGCGGTGGGCGTGCACCTCGGCGAGGACGATCTCCCCGCGTCCACGGCGCGGGCGATCCTTCCCCCGGAGTCCGTCGTCGGCGTCTCCACGCACGACCGGGAGGCCGCGCTCCGTGCCTTCGCCGACGCGAGCGCCGACTACGTGGCGTTCGGCCCGATCTACGCGAGCCCGACCAAGAGCATCCGCCCGGCGGCGGGTCTGGACGCGATGGCCCGCATCGTGGAGCGCAAGACGAAGCCGCTCGTGGCGATCGGCGGGATCACCTCGGAGCGACTTCCCGCGGTCTTCGCGGCGGGGGCCGACTCGGCGGCGATGATCTCGGGACTCCTCGAGGGCGGCCGGATCGAGGAGAACGCGCGGCGTGCTCTCGACGCGGCGAGGCGCCTGGGCCCGCTCGGGTCGGCCCGGATCTTCCTGGTGGGTTTCATGGGCAGCGGCAAGACCGCGGTCGGCCGCCGGATAGCGGAGCGGCTGGGCGTGGCGTTCGTCGATCTGGACGAGGAGATCGAGCGCGCGTCCGGGCGGACGATCCGGGCGCTGTTCGAGGAGTCGGGCGAGGCGGCGTTCCGCGCCCGGGAGTCCGAGTACCTGGCGGGAACCGCGAGTCTTCCCCGGGCGGTCGTCGCGACGGGCGGCGGCTCCTTCTGCTTCGAGCCCAACCGGGCGGCGATCGCGCGGCTCGGGACGTCGGTCGCCCTGCAGGCTTCGCTCGCGACCGTGCAGGCGCGCCTGTCGGGCAAAACCGACCGGCCCCTCTTCCAGAGTCCCGAGCAGCTCGCGCGGCTCTACGAAGAGAGGGCGCCCTTTTATAGAATGGCGTCGGTCCAGGTTGTTTTGAGCGGAGCCGAGACGATCGAAGAGGCGTCGGACCGCGTGCTCGTGGCTCTCGAGGGCCTCGAACGATTCCCGAGTTGAAGGAGGTCCGGTTCTTCTCATGCGGTACCTGATCCTCTCGGACATTCACTCGAACGCGGAGGCCCTCTCCGCGGTCCTGGCCCGCGTGCGCCGCAAGAAGTTCGACCGTGTCGTCGTGCTCGGCGACTTCGTGGGCTACGGCGCCAACCCCAACCAGGTCATCGACAAGATCCGCGAGATCCGGAAGGAAAAGACCATGATCCGCGGCAACCACGACAAGGTGGTCTGCGGGATCGACTCCGGCGATCTGTTCAACCCCGTCGCGCTGAAGGCCGCTCGCTGGACCACGGAGAAGCTGACGCCGCGCAACCGGTCCTTCCTCGAGGCGCTCCCGGTCGGCCCGGCGGTCGTGGACGGCGCGTTCGCGATCTGCCACGGCTCGCCCCGCGACGAGGATGCATACATCTTCACCGACTACGATGCCTACCTGAATTTCCGCGAGATGACCTCCGCGGTCTGTTTCTTCGGGCACAGCCACATCCCGTGCGTGTTCACGCTCGAGGAGCACGGCATCCTGGTCGAGCTCGTGAAGGGCGACCGGGTCCGCTATCCGCTGCGCGAGGGCCTCCGCTACCTGATCAACCCGGGATCGATCGGTCAGCCTCGGGACCGCAACGCATCCGCCGCATACGCGATCTATGACTCCGAGGAGCACGTCGTCCACTTCGACCGCGTCGCGTACTCGGCCGAGAAGGCCCGCGACAAGATCTACAAGGCGGGGCTGCCGCACATTCTCGGAGACCGGCTGCTGGTCGGAGCGTAGTCAATTTTGGATTTTGGATTTTGGATTCTGGATTGTCGATTCTGGATTGACGAGAGGACCTGAGCGGCCCGCGATGCGCACACGCGGCCTCGCGGCGTTGGTCATCGCGGCCGGGCTGGAGTTTGGATGCGCCGGGCCCAACCCGCCGCCGAATGTCCCGCCAGCGGCCGCCACGCCCCCTGAGACGCCGGCGGCCGCGCACCTGGTGCTTTCCGAGGAGCGATTCCTCGAGCTGGAGGACCGCCGCGCGTTCGACGGGCCACTGCTGGAGGCCGCGGCCGCCGACTCGCGGGCGCAGGTGCGCGCCCGTGCCGCGCTCGCCGCGGGGCGGATCGGAGACGAGCGCGCCGTTTCGATGCTGAGAAGGCTCCTGCGCGACGCGTCCCCGGAGGTGCGAGGGTCGGCCGCGTTCGCGTCGGGCATCCTGGCCGAGCCGGAGCTCGTCGCGGCGCTGGAGCCGCTGCTCGCGGATGCCGACGCCTCCGTGGCCGCCCGGGCGGCCTGGTCGCTGTCGGCGCTCGAGACGCCGGCGGCGCAGGACGCGCTGGTCGTGGCGATTCCGCGAGCCTCGCCGGACCGCCGCGCCGCGCTCGTGCGGGCGCTGTGGCGCTACCCGACGGCCGCCGCGGCGGAATCCGCGCGTCCGTTCGCCGCCGACGCGGATCCGCGAATCCGTGCCGCCGCCCTCTACGCGCTCGCGCGCCGCCCGCAGGAGGAATCGCGCCCGGTCCTCACGGCCTGCCTCGGCGACGCGGGGACCGACGGCGACACGGCGGCGCTCTGCGCGCGGGCGCTCTCGATCCTCGGGAAGGCGGAGTCGATCGCGCCGCTCTGGGCTTCCCTCGAGACGCCGGCGGCACGGACCCCGGTCCGGATCGCGTCGCTCCTGGCGCTCGAGGCGGTGCTCGAGAAGAGCCCGGGATCTTCGCTGCCGGAGGGCGCTTCCTCGAGGCTCGTCGCGCTCTCGAGCGACACCAACTCGAACGTGGCGGTGCCGGCGCTCGCGCTGCTGCGCTGGTCCGCCGCGGACCGCGACGCGTTCCGCCGTCTCTGGTCGGTCGCCTCGAGCGGACGAGGGCGGCGGCAGCAGGTCGCGCTGACGGCGCTGATGGCGGGGCTCGGCGAGCGGTCGAAGGACCTCGTCGACGCCTCGATGGCCTCGGCCGATCCCTTCCTGCGCGGCACGGTGGCCGAGTCCCTCTCCTTCCTTCCGGCGGCCGACGCCGACGCCCGCCGCGTCCGGCTCGCCGCGGATCCCGAGGTGTTCGTGCGCCTGCGGCTCCTCGAGGGGCTGCGCACCCCGGCCGACGTCGCGCGGAATCGCCGCCGCGTCGACGCCGCGCTCTCGGACTCGGATCCCGGCGTCCAGGCGGCGGCCGTCGCCGCGCTCGCGCAGCTCGAAGATGCGGGGCCGCTGCCGGTGATCCGCGACGCGCTGGAACGGTCCGCCGCGTCTGTGGCCGCCGGCCCCGACGTCGGCATCGAGGCGATCGCGGCCGCCGAGGCGCACGCGGCCGACCCGGCGGCCCGGGAGATCGTGGAGGCCGCCTACCGGCATCCGTCGGTCCTGGTCTCCCGGCTCGCGCGGCGGTCGCTCGTCCGGAAGTTCCACGCCGATCCCGCGGCCTATCCGTGGCGGACCTATGCTCCGAAGAGCGGGGAGGAGTACGCGCGCGCCGCGGCGCTCGAGGGGGAGACTCCGACGCTCGTCGCCCGAATCGAGACGGAGCGGGGCACGCTCGTGATGCGCCTGCTGCCGCGCGAGGCCGCGCTGACGGTCCAGAACTTCCTCACGCTCGCGCGCCGCGGCTACTTCGACGGAATCCGCATCCACCGGGTCGCGCCGGGCTTCGTCGTGCAGGACGGCGACCCGACGGGCACCGGGAACGGCGGTCCCGGCTACGCGATCCGCGACGAGCTCAACGCAACGCCCTACGAGACGGGGACCGTCGGCATGGCGCTGGCGGGCCCCGACACCGGCGGCAGCCAGTGGTTCGTGACGCTGGCGCCGGAGCCCCACCTCGACGGCGCCTACACGGTGTTCGGAAAGGTCCTCGCCGGCATGGAGATCGCCCGGCGGATCGAGCAGGGCGACCGCATCGTGCGCGTGACCGTTCCTCCGGAAAGGACGCCGTAGCGTGGTCCTCCTCGCGCGGCTCGTCCAGCTCGCCGGCCTCGTGATCGCCGGCGCGGCGTTCTTCGTGGGCGTTCTCGGGCACGACGAGCGGCGTGAGCTGCTCCTGCTGGCGATCGGGGCCGGCGTGTTCACCGCGGGCTGGCTCCTGCAGCGGAGCGCGAGGTGACGCGGTGAGCGCGACGAGGGACGCCCGGCCGGTCGTCCTCTCCACGCGCGAGCTCCCGGAGCCTTTCGAGACGCTGCGCGCCGATTTCGAGGTGCGCGTCCTCGGTTACGCGCCCTCCGCGCTCGAGCTCGCCGCGGAGATCCCGGGCGTCGATGCCCTGATCTGCCTGGTCGACGATTCGGTGACGGCGGCGGTCATCCAGGCGGGCGACCGCCTGAAGGTGATCGCGAGCTACGCCGTCGGCGTCAACCAGATCGACCGTGCCGCCGCCGCCGCCCGCGGCATCGCCGTGACCCACACGCCCAACGTGCTGACCGACGCCACGGCGGACCTGACGATCGCCCTGCTCCTGGCTCTGGCCCGGCGGGTGATCGAGGGGGATCGCCTCGTCCGCGCCGGAGGGTTCGCGGGCTGGGCGCCCGACCTGCTGCTCGGACGGGACCTGAAGGGCAAGGTCTTCGGGGTCGTGGGCCCCGGCAGGATCGGGAAGGCCGTCGCGCGGAGAGCGAGGGCCTTCGGCATGACCGTGATCGCGGCGGGACGGAGTCCCCGCGACGAGTCGGACCCCGACGACCCGCCTCGGGTCTCCTTCGACGAGCTGCTGCGGCGCGCGGACGTGGTATCGATCCACGTACCCCTGACCGACGAGACGCATCACCTCTTCGACGCCGCGACCCTCGCGAAGATGAAACCGGGGTCGTTCCTCCTGAACACGGCACGGGGGCCCGTCGTCGACGAGGTCGCCCTGACGCGGGCGCTCGACATCGGGCCGGTGGCGGGGGCCGGGCTGGACGTCTACGAGAACGAGCCCGCGATCACGCCGGCGCTGCTGGACGACGACCGCGTCGTCCTGATGCCGCATGCCGGCAGCGCGACGGTGGAGACACGGCGGGAAATGGCGCGTATGGTTGTCGAAGACGTTCGCCGGGTCCTGACGGGGGAGAAGCCCCTGCGGCCGGCGCCGCCGGAAGGGGGCCGTCGATGAAGACGCCGAGTTCGACGAGAGCCAGGAAGAAGTCGTCGTTCTCCTCGCTCGACGCCGCCGCCGACGGGCTGCTGCGGCGCATGGCCCGGGGCGACAACGCCCTCGCCTGGATTCAGGCGCGCTGGGGCCGGATCGTCGGGGAGCCGCTCTCGCGCAAGATCGAGCCGACCGCGCTCTCGGGCCGCCGGCTCACGATCTCGCTGCTCGATCCGGCGTGGAGAAAGCCCGTCGAGGCCACGCTGCCCGAGCTCGAGAGAAAGCTCGCGCAGGAGCTGCCTGAGGTGAAGCCGCGAGTGATCCTCAGATAGCGCGCAGTTTGATCCTGAGGGCGAAGCCCGAAGGATCCGTGATGAACGGGAAGAAGGCGATCGAGTTCGGGATCCTTCGCTGCCGCTCAGGATGACGGGCGAGAGTCGCTCGGATGAGGGGCGAAAGTTTCCGACGACGATCCGAACCCGAACCCGACCCGAACCCGAACCCCTACGCGTACAAACCGCGCACCATGGTGTCGTGCGCGACGCGGGAGATCCCCAGCATGTAGGCCGCGATGCGGAAGCTCACGCCGTACTTCTCGGCCATGGACGCCACGTCGCGGAACGACTGGACCATGATGTCCTCCAGGCGCTCGTTGACCTCGGTCTCGCGCCAGAAGAAGCCGGCGCGGTCCTGGACCCACTCGAAGTAGGAGACGGTGACGCCGCCGGCGTTGGCGAGGATGTCCGGCACCACCAGGATGCCCTTCTCGTTCAGGATCTCGTCGGCGCGCTGGGTCGTCGGACCGTTGGCGCCCTCGACGATGATCCTCGCCTTGATGTTGGCCGCGTTCTTCGCCCGGATCTGGTTCTCGTTGGCGGCCGGGATCAGGACGTCGCAGTCGAGCTCGAGGAGGTCGGTGTTGGAGACCGCCGCCGTGCCCGCGAGCCCGGTCAGGGTGCGATTCTTCTCGTAATGCGCGATCACCGCCGGCATGTCGAGTCCCTGGGCGCTCTGGATGCCCCCCTGGATGTCCGAGACGGCGATCACCTTGGCTCCCTTCTCGTGACACATCCGCGCCGCGATCGAGCCGACGTTGCCGAAGCCCTGGACGACGACGCGGGCGCCCTGCAGGGTGAAGCCCCGGAGCGGCGCCGCCTCGCGCGCGATCAGCATGAGTCCCCGACCCGTCGCCTCGACGCGGCCCCGCGAGCCGCCGAGCGACAGGGGCTTGCCCGTCACGACCGCCGTGACCGTGTGGCGCGCGTGCATCGAGTAGGTATCCATGATCCAGGCCATCGTCTGCGGGTTGGTGCCCATGTCGGGCGCCGGCACGTCCTTCTCGGGTCCGAACTGGTCCATCAGCTCGGCGGTGTAGCGCCGGGTGATCCTCTCGAGCTCGGCGCGCGAGAGGCTCTGGGGGTCGCAGATGACGCCGCCCTTGGCCCCGCCGAAGGGAATGTTGACGACCGCGCACTTCCAGGTCATCCACGCGGCCAGGGCCCGGACCTCGTCCAGAGAGACGTTCTTGTCGAACCGGATGCCGCCCTTGCCGGGTCCCCGGGCGATGTTGTGCAGCACCCGGTAGCCGACGAAGACCTCGATGCGGCCGTCGTCCATCGCGATCGGGATCGAGACCTTCGTCTCGCGGACGGGCTCCCGCAGCACCTTGTAGAGTCCCGGGTCGAGGCCCAGCTTCTGGGCCGCCAGATCGAACCGCGACATCATCTCCTCGAAGGGGTTGGCCGAGTCGGTCCCCTGAGGATGGGACCCGATCGTGGGGAACTGCGGTTCCTGGGGCTGCGCGATTGTGCTCACGGTGCCTCTCCCGACGGGTCAATGGCGTTGGCCCGGTCCACTAGAATGCGGTGGGATTCTAACAGCTGGAAGGAAACCGAGGGCGTGAACCGGTGGAAGGCAAGGCCGCCGCGGAGCTCGAAGACGGCGAGATCGTGCGCCGGATTCTGTCGGGCGAGGAGGACCTCTTCGAGGTGCTCGTCCGCCGGTACCAGGCGCGGGTCGTTTCGCACGTCTCGCGCATGGTGGGCGTGCGGGAGGACGCGATCGACCTCTCCCAGGAGATCTTCCTCAAGGTCTTCCAGGCCCTCGACCGCTTCAACCCCTCCTACAAGTTCTCGACCTGGCTCTTCCGGATCGCCGGAAACGCCGCCATCGACCACCTGCGCAAGCGGCGCCCCCGGACGGTCCCCCTCGAGGTCCCGGACGCGGAGGGGGGACGGGCCCGTTTCCCGTGGAGCAGCGCTCGACAGGGCTGGACCCCTACGGCCGGCTGCGCAACGTCGAGCGCGGGGAGGCGATCCTGCGGGCGATCGAGGAGCTGCCGGAGGACTTCCGCGAGCTCATCGCCCTGCGGCACTTCGCGGGTTTGTCTTACGAGGAGATTGCCACCGTCAAGGACATGCCGCTCGGGACCGTCAAGAACAAACTCTTTCGCGCCAGAGCCGTATTGAAGGACAGGTTGTCGGGAGAAGTGACGTGACACCGTGCCCTCGCCCCCTGGATCCGATTGACGCCGAAGCGGTTGCCGCCGGCGCGGAACCGATTCTCGCCCCGGACGCCGCCGCCCACGCGGCCGGCTGCGCGGCCTGCGGGGAGCGGGTGAGGGCCGCCGAGGCCCTTCCCTTGGCCTTGGACGGCCTCTCGGACGCCCTGGAGCCCGCCTCCGGCTTCGGCGGGCTGGCCGACCGGGTCACCCGTCTCCGGTCCTTTTCCTCCAGGGAGCGCCGGACTTACGCCCTGTGGAGGGCCCCGCTCCTGCTGGACGTCGCCCTGGGCCTCGGGGGAATCGCCCTGCTCGCCCTGCCTGCCCTGACCGCGTCGGAGCAGGTCTCGGTGGGCGCCGCGGCCCTGGAGCCAACGCTCGCGCTGGCCCGGTCGGCCGTGGGATGGGCGCTCGACGCGCTCCGCGCCGCCCCCTCCGGGCTCGAGGCGCTCTCGGAGGGCCTGCGGGGTCAAAGCTCGCTGGGGCTCGCGGCGCTCGCCTTCCTGATCCCCGCCGGAATCGGCCTGCGTCGGGTGCTCGCACGGGTACCCGCCGGAAGAGTCCCCGGCCGCCGATGACGCGGAGCCGGCTCCTTCTTCTCTCCCTCGTTCTTCTCCTTCTCGGGCCGGAGTCCGTGTCCCTCGCCGCCTCGCCCGCGATCAGCTCCGTCGGCCACGACGTCGTCATCTCGCAGGCGCACCCGGGGCGCGTGATCGCCGTGCTGGCGGACGTCCGCATCGCGGCGCGCGTCTCGGGCGACGTCGTCGTCTGGGGCGGGAACGTCTCGTTCGCTCCGGGCGGCTCCGTCGCCGGCGACCTGCTCGTCTTCGGGGGGTCCGTCGCGGCGCCCCCTGACCGGTCCCTGCCGGTCGAGGGCCGCGTCTCGACGCCGGGGACCCTGCTGCGCCTGTACCTCTCGGAGATGCGGCGCGCTCCCTGGGAGGGCGCGGGCGCGGCCGGAGCGCCGGTGTCCGTCCTCTCGGGCCTGCGCCTCATCGCCCTCGCGGCGTGGCTGGCGGTGTCGCTCGCGCTCCTCTACCTCTTCGCGTCGCCGCTCGCGCGCGCCGCGATGTCGGCGGAGGAGGACTTCTCGGCGTCGCTCTTCGCGGGCGCGCTCGGCGTGCTGACGCTGTTCCTGGCGGCGGGGGCGGCCCTGTCTCTGCTGCCCGCCGCGCTCGCCATCCCGATCGCGCTCGGCTCCGCCGTGATCGCGGTCGTCGCCAAGGTCTTCGGCATGGTGGCGATCTTCCTGCTCGTCGGACAGAAGGTCGTCAAGAGCGTCGTCCCGGCGCGGCGGCCGCTGGCGCTCGCGGCGGGCTTCGCTCTGCTCGGCGGACTCTCTCTCGTGCCCTTCGTCGGCGCGCTCGTCTGGAGCGTCGCCTCCATCGTCGCGGTGGGAGTCGCGCTGGTCTCGCGCTTCGGCACGCCGCGGTTTCGCGTGGCTCTGAGCTGACGGCCCTGAGCTGACGCGCAACGGCTCGCGACATTGAGCCAAACCCACTCGACCCGTCTCCGGCTGTCGGCTCTCCGCTGTACGCCGTAAGCTCCCCTGATAAAGTCCTCCGCCATGGAAATCCACTCGCTCGGAGTGGTCGGCGGCGGACAGATGGGCAATGGCATCGCCCACGTCGCCGCGGCCGCCGGCTGTTCGGTCGTCCTCGTCGACGTCGACGAGGCCCCCCTCGAGAAGGCCCGCGGCACGATCCAGAAGAACCTCGAGCGCGAGGTCGCCAAGGGCAAGCGGACGGCCGAGGAGCGGGACGCGGCGCTCGGGCGGATCACGCTCACGACCAGAGCTCGACGAGCTTTCCTCCGCCGACTGCGGTCATCGAGGCGATCGTCGAGAACGAGGCGGTCAAGAAGGAGCTCTTCGGCCGGCTCGACGCGTCCTGCAGCCGGAGGCGATCCTCGCCACGAACACCTCCTCGATCTCGATCACCCGGCTCGCGGCGGCGACGCGGCGCGCGGAGCGGGTGATCGGCATGCACTTCATGAACCCGGTGCCGGTCATGCAGCTGGTCGAGATCATCCGCGGCCTGGCGACCTCGGAGGCGACCGCACGACGCCGTCGACGCGCTGGCGCGCCGGACTGGGCAAGACGCCGGTCGAGGTGCAACGACTCCCCGGGCTTCGTCTCGAACCGGGTGCTGATGCCGATGATCAACGAGGCCATGTTCGCCTGCACGAGGGCGTGGCGACGCAGGAGGCGATCGACAGCATCATGAAGCTCGGGATGAACCACCCGATGGGGCCGCTGGCGCTCGCCGACCTCATCGGCCTCGACGTCTGCCTGGACATCCTCCGCGTCCTGCACGAGGGCTTCGGCGACCCGCAAGTACCGGCCGTGCCCGCTGCTCGTCAAGATGGTCGACGCGGGCTATCTGGGGAGGAAGACGGGCGAGGGATTCTATGACTACCCGTCGAATTGAAGTGAAGCTTGCGGCTCACGGCCGACGGCTCGCAGCCGAACCGGCTCACGGCGCTGTCCGGCTGAAAGCGGAGAGCTGAGAGCCGCCAGCGATGTTGCTCTGCCAGGTCTGCGGGCTCAGAACCCCGACGACCAGGAGTTCTGCGGCCGCTGCAACCCGAAGCTCCTCGTCCTCTCCGGCGTCGGCGTGGTCGAGGAGGCGGGGGAGCCCCAGGAGGAGATTCCCTTCGACGAGCACCTCCTCGAGCGGATCTCGATCCTCGAGGAGGCGGTCAAGCGCACGGCCGAGACGGTCGAGCCGCTCTTCGACGCGTGGACAAGCAGGAGAAGAACCTCCTCGTGGCGCAGACCGGCTTCCTGGCGCTGCAGGAGACTGCTGGAGCGCCGCGGCGCGTGCGGCGCGCGAGGAGTGTCGTCGACCTCTGGGAATCCAAGATGGACGAGCGCATGCACGCGCTCGAGAAGCGCGAGCGCTTCCTCGAGCGCCGCGACCGCATCATCGCGCGCTTCTCGGGGGCGACCGCGCACGGTTCCTGAAGCAGCTGCGGGAGGCCGAGTTCGCCCTCCTCGCGCTCGACGCGGACCGCGGCATTCGCGTCCTCGAGGAGCGTCCATCGCTCGACCGCGACAACTCGAGCTCGGCTTCTTCCTGGCGCGAGACCGTCTTCTACGGCGGGCGAGCTCGAGCGGGCGTCCGGCTACTTCAAGCGATCCTCGCTGTGGACCCGAGCCACTTCGAGGCGCTGGTCTACTGCGGGATCGCGTCCTCCGAGTCGCGGAGACGCGGACGCCGCGGAGAGCTCCTGCGCCAGCGCCGTCGACCGCAAGCCGGACGCGTTCCTGCCGCACTTCAGCCTCGGGCGCGCTCTACGCCCCTGTCGCGGTGGGAAGCTGCGGCGCAGTGGCCCTCGTCCGCGCGCTCGAGGCCGCGCCCGTCCCGTCAGGCGCTCTTCCTGCTCGGAAACGTCCTGCGCGAGACGGGCGAGCTCGCGCGCGCCATCCACGAGTGCCTGAGGAGGCGCGTGCGGCTCGCGCCCGCGCTTCGAGGAGGCCGCACTTCCAGCTCGGGTCTCTGCTATCTCGACAAGCACTGGTGAACCGCAAGGCGCTCGATGCTTCCAGCTGGCGCTCGAGAAGAACCCCCGCCGGCTCCAGTACCAGGAGCCGTGCGGCTCCTCGAGCGGACGCGCGGCTACGCGCTGCCCGCGTGGACGGCCCCGGCGCCGCCGCCTTCAAGGACGCCGAGGAGAGCGCCGCCCGCGGGATCGCTCGAGCGCGCCCAGGAGCTCTACCGCCAGGCGATGCGCGCGCGAGCCGCGCAACCCCACGCTCCGGGTCTCCTTCGCGCTGCCTCTCGGCCTCGATGGGCCGCTGGCAGGAGGCGATCGCGGCGTGCCGCGAGGTGCTCGCCGCCGACCCCGGAGGACGTCGTCGCCGCGGCCGCGTGCTCGACCCTGGTCGGAGGCGCTGCGCGGCGAGGGGCAGCCGCGCGAGGGCAACCGCAGTTCCTCCGCGAGTTGCTCGAGCACGCCATCCCTCGAAGACGGCCCAGCGGTCGCCTACTACGAGATCGCGACGACCTCGCGGAGATGGGCGAGGATCTCGACCACGCGCTCGACTTCGCCCGCCGGGCGCTCGCCGCGGCGCCCGAGGAGCTCAAGCAGTTCCCGCTCGCCGCGCTCGGCTGGGTGCACTACAAGCGCCACGAGTACGACCGCGGCGATCGAGTGCCTGCCGGCGTTCGAGCGAGCGAGCCGCCGTCGCCGACGACCTTCCATCCACCTCGGCATGGCGTGCCTCGCCGCGGGCCGGCCGAGGACGCCAAGGCCGCCTTCACCAAGGCCAAGACCGCGGCCCGCGGCGCGCGGCATCGAGGACCGGATGATGCAGCGCTGCGGTCGAACCTGCGGCTGGTCGAGAAGGTCAGACCCGGAAGAAGGAGCCCGCGCCGCAGGGCAAGGGCCGCTGACGGCGCTCGACGCGAGACGGGTTTGGTATCGTGCGGGCCAATGCGCTGGACCCGCTACTTCCTCCAGACCGTCCGCGAGGTCCCCGGCGACGCCGACGCGATCTCGCACGTCCTGCTCTCCGCGCGCCGGCATGATCAAGAAGGTGGCGGCGGGCATCTACACGCTACCCCGCTCGGCCTGCGCTGCCACAGGAAGACCGAGAGGATCGTGCGCCGCGAGATGGACCGCTCAGGCGCGCTCGAGGTCGAGCCCCCGATTCTCAGCCGGCGAGCTGTGGGAGGAGAGCGGCCGCTGGCAGCGCTACGGCACGAGGAGTCCTGCTTCGCATCTGAAGGACCGCAAGGCCGGCGAATTCTGCTTCGGCGCCGACCGCCGAGGAGTGAGTCACCGACGATGGTGCGCGCGCGACGTCACCTCGCTACCGCCAGCTGCCGTCAACCTCTACCAGATCCGGACCAAGTTCCGCGACGAGATCCGGCCGCGCTTCGGGCTCATGCGCGGGCGCGAGTTCCTGATGAACGACGCCTATTCCTTCGACGTCGACGCCGAGGGTCTGTCCCGCTCGTACGGGCGAACAGGACGCCGCGTACCGCCGGATCTTCCAGCGCTGCGGGCTCGACTTCACGGTCGTCGAGGCGGACACCGGCGCGATCGGCGGCTCCGCGTCGCACGAGTTCATGGTGGTGGCGGACACCGGCGAGGGCGCCGTCGTCCGCTGCGCCGCGTGCGGCTACGGCGCGAACCTCGAGAAGGCGCAGACGGGCACGCGCCCCGCGCCCTGGACCGACGAGACCGAGGCGCCGCTCGGGAGGTGCCGACGCCCGGGAAGGGCGGCATCGACGACGTCGTGACTACCTGGGCATCACGGCGTCGCGGATCGATCAAGTCCCTCGTCTACGAGACCGAGAAGGGATTCGTGGTGGCGCTCCTGCGCGGCGACCGCGACGTCAACGAGGTCGCGCTCAAGAACGCGCTCGCGGTGGACCACCTCGCGCTCGCCACCGAGGACAAGGTCGAGAGGGCCACGGGCGCGCCGGTGGGCTACGTCGGCCCGCACGAGCTGCCCGGCGACTCCGTCCGCATCGTGGCCGACGAGTCGATCCGCGGACGCGGTCAACGCGGTCACGGGCGCGGGCCGGCGGGACTGGCACGTCGCCGGGTTCGTCCAGCGCCGCGACGCGAAGGTCGCCGAGTGGGGCGTCTTCGCGCAGGCGCGCGCCGGAGATCCCTGCCCGCGCTGCGGCAAGCCGCTCGCGATCGCGCGGGGGATCGAGGTCGGGCACATCTTCCAGCTCGGCACGAAGTACTCGGCGGCGATGAAGTGCGAGTTCACCGACGAGAAGGGCGAGAACCGCCCCGTCGTCATGGGGAGCTACGGGATCGGCGTCGGGCGCACCATGGCGGCCGCCATCGAGCAGCACCACGACGCCGACGGCATCGTCTGGCCGCTCGCGCTGGCGCCGTTCGAGATCGCGGTCGTCTCCCTGAATCCCACGGACGAGGCGACGCGGCGCGAGGCGGACGCGCTCTACGACGCCCTCGTGCGGGCGGGGCTCGACGTCTTCTACGACGACCGCGACGAGCGCCCGGGCGTCAAGTTCAAGGACGCCGACCTGATCGGCTTCCCGATCCGCGTGAACGTCGGCGGGCGGGCGCTGAAAGAGGGCAACGTCGAGATCGTCTCGCGCCGGGACAAGAGCGCGCGGCCGACACCGAAGGCGGAGGCGGTGGCCGCCGTCCGGCGGCTGCGCGCCGAGCTCGCGGATGACGCGGCGCCGCCTGGACTGATGCGCAGGATCACGCCGGAGGAGGCGCTCGAGCTACCACGCCCGCGGGCGCAAGGGGAAGATCGAGGTCGTCTCGTCCAAGCCCTGCCGGACGCAGGAGGACCTCTCGCTCGCCTACAGCCCGGGCGTCGCGGAGCCCTGCCTGGCGATCGCGAAGGACCCGGAGAAGGTCTACGACTACACGACGAAGGGAAACCTCGTCGCGGTCATCTCGAACGGCACCGCGGTGCTCGGGCTCGGCAACATCGGCCCGCTCGCCGGCAAGCCCGTGATGGAGGGCAAGGGAGTCCTCTTCAAGCGCTTCGCCGACATCGACGTCTTCGACATCGAGGTGGACGCGCTCGGCGTGGACGAGTTCGTCGAAACCGTCGCCCGGATCGCGCCCACCTTCGGCGGCATCAACCTCGAGGACGTCAAGTCGCCCGAGTGCTTCGAGATCGAGGAGCGGCTCAAGAAGCGGCTCCAGATCCCCGTCTTCCACGACGACCAGCACGGCACCGCGATCATCTCGGCCGCCGCGTTCCTGAACGCGCTCGAGATCGCCGGCAAGAAAATCGACCAGGCGAAGGTCGTCTTCCTCGGAGCGGGCGCCTCGGCGATCGCCTGCGCGAAGCTCTACCTCTCCTACGGCGTGCGCCGCGAGAACCTGCGCCTCGTGGACAAGAAGGGCGTGATCTACAGAGGGCGGACCGAGGACATGAATCCCTACAAGGCGCAGTTCGCGGTCGAGACGGCCGAACGCACGCTGCGGGACGCTCTGAACGGCGCCGACGCCCTCATCGGGCTGTCCTCGGGCGGCATCGTCAAGGGCGAGATGCTGAAGGGCATGGCGCCGGACCCGATCGTCTTCGCGCTCGCGAATCCCGACCCCGAGATCACGCCCGAGGACGCGAGGGCCGCGCGGCCCGACGTCATCATGGCGACCGGACGCAGCGACTATCCCAACCAGGTCAACAACGTCCTCGGCTTCCCATTCATCTTCCGCGGCGCGCTCGACGTGCGCGCGACCGAGATCAACGAGCCCATGAAGCGCGCCGCCTCGCAGGCGCTGGCGGCGCTCGCCAAGATGGACGTCCCGGACTCGGTCTCCAAGGCGTACGGCGGGCAGTCGTTCCGGTTCGGCCGCGACTACCTGATCCCGAAGCCCTTCGACCACCGCGTGCTCCTGTGGGTGGCGCCCGCGGTCGCCGAGGCCGCCATGCGCTCGGGCGTCGCCCGTCAGCCCATCGCCGACATGGCCGCGTACCTGCGGCGGCTCGAGGCGATGCTCTCGCGCTCCCGCGAGGTCATGAGCACGGTGATCGAGAAGGCGCGTCGGGATCCGAAGCGCATCGTGTTCCCGGAGGGCGAGCATCCCAAGGTCCTGCGCGCCGCGAAGATCCTGGCGGAGGAGGGGATCTGCCGCCCGATCCTGCTGGCGCGCGAGGCGGAGATCGAGCCTCTCGCCCGCGAGCTGCAGCTGCCGATGGAGAAGATCGAGCTCGTGAACACGAGCCGCTCCCCGCGGCTCGCGCACTACGCCGGGCGCCTCGAGCAGCTCCGGCGCCGCCACGGGATGACCCCGGAGGACGCGGAGAAGCAGGCGCGGGTGCGCAACGTCTTCGGCCCGCTGATGCTGGACGCGGGCGACGCGGATGGCGTGATCTCGGGCCTCACGCAGTCCTACTCGGACACGATCCGGCCGGCGCTGCAGATCCTGGGGACCGCGCCCGGCGTCCGGCGCGTCTCGGGTCTCTACATCCTGATGCTCAAGCACCAGACCTTCTTCTTCGCCGACACCACGGTCAACATCGAGCCGACGGCCGAGGAGCTGGCGGAGATCGCCATCCTCACCGCGGACGCCGTGCGCCGGTTCGACATCGAGCCGCGCACGGCGATGGTGTCCTTCTCGAACTTCGGCTCGAACACGCACGCGAGCGCGCTCAGGGTCAAGGATGCCGTCGAGCGGGTCAAGCGCGCCCGGCCGGACCTGACGATCGACGGAGAGATGCAGGCCGACTACGCGGTGGTGCCGGAGATGCTGGAGGCGCACTACCCCTGGGCCGCGGTGGAACGCCCCAACGTCCTCATCTTCGCGAACCTCGAGGCGGCCAACGCCGCCTACAAGCTGGTCTGGCGGCTGGCGGGGGCCGAGGCGATCGGGCCGATCCTGCTGGGCTTGAGCAAGCCCGTGCACGTTCTGCAGCGCGGCGTCGAGGTCGCCGACATCGTCAACATGGCCGCGATCGCGGTCGTGGACGCCCAGGAGAAAGCTGTCGCCCAGGAGAAGGCGGCGACCGGAGGTTGACGGAGACCGGTCGGGGCTCCCCGGGCCCGGATCACGCGCACGACCACAACTGGCTGCGCGACCTCATCCTCGGTGGCCAGGACGGCCTCGTCAACGTGCTCGGGATCACGCTCGGCGTGTCCGCGGCGAGCCAGGACGTGAGGGTGCTGCTCGCCGCGGGCCTCGCGGCGACCTTCGCGGAGGGCGTCTCGATGGGCGCCGTCGCCTACACCTCGGCCATGGCCCAGGCCGACCACTACCAGGGCGAGAGGGTGCGACATCTGCGGATCCTGCGGGAGGACCCCGCGGGGGCCCGCGACGCGCTCGCCCGCATCTACGCGGCCAAGGGTTTCTCGGGAGAGCTCCTCGATCGCATCGTCGCGACGCTCGCCGCGGACGAAGGCAAAGCGCTCGCGACCCTCTTGAGCGAGGGCGAGGGCCTCGAGCCCTCCGACGAGCGCTCCGTGCTCCGAAGCGCCGCGGTCGTCGGCGTCGCGACGATCGCTCATCCCGCTCGTGCCCTTCTTCTTCCTGCCGCGCCTCTCGGCACTGTGGACGGCCGTCGGGCTCTCCGCCGCGGCGCTCTTCTTCGTGGGGGCCTACGAGGCGAAGACCTCGGTCGGCGACTGGCGGCGCAAGGGTCTCCAGATGACCGCCATCGGCCTCGGGGCCGCGCTCGTCGGATACCTGGCCGGGAAGCTGTTCGGCGCTGCGGGGTAGCCGAGCCGCGGCGAAAAGGGCCTCGCCCGCGAGCTGGGATAGAGTTCCGCCAACAAGGCGGAGCAACAACATGGACGGTTTCCGGGCCGCGGAGTCCCCCCGGGTCGCGTCGATTCGCCGGTCGGCGATGCTCCTCCTCGCGCTGCTCCTCGTGTCCCCGCCTCCAGACGCCTGGGCCGCCGCCGCGCACAAGACGCGGACGAAACGCGGAGCGGGCGGGCCTGCTTCCTGCGCGCCCTTGCGGTTCCCCGTCGGCGGGCCGCTGCCTCTCGTCGCGCCCAGCGGGGGGGCCGTCGCCGACTTCGACGGAGACGGCAATGCCGATTTCGCCGTGTTCGATCTCGACGCCATGCGGATCCTCTGGGAGACGGGGCGGGGGGCCTCAACCCCGGGCCACCCTTTCCTGCGGGGTCCGGCTCGAGCGTGATGGCCGTCGGCGATTTCAACGAAGACGGACACCCGGATCTCCTCATGCCGTCCGTCGACGGCCTCGCGATCTACCTCGGCGTCGGCGATGGGTCCTTCGTCGCGGGGGATGCCATACCTCCCATCGGAGCCGGGGGCTTTCCGGTGGCGTTCACGACGGGCGATTTCAACGGAGACGGTCACCTGGACTTCGCCTTGCTCGTGAGCGTGGACCTTCAGGTGTCCGTGGCGATCGGCCTCGGCGACGGCGATGGGCACTTTACGGGGCCTTTGTTCGGCTTCGGCGGCGGGTTCTTTCCGGTGTCAATCGCGGCCGCGGATTTTGACGGCGACGGGGCCCTGGACGTGGCGATCGGGACCTTGGGAGGGGTGCAGGTCTTTCTGGGAGACGGAAAGGGGGGTCTGGCGCCTCCGGTCCTCCATTCAACGCCGGGGCACGGCGGCTCGGTCGCAATCGGGGACTTCAACGAGGATGGCATTCCGGATCTGGCCGTGGCCGTCACGGAGCCCGACGCCGTGTCCGTCTTTCTCGGCGACGGTACGGGCGACTTCGGGCCTCCCCAGAGCCTGCCCGCCGACTTCGTGCCGCAATTCGTCGCCGTCGCGGATTGGAACCGGGACGGCCATCTCGACATAGCGGTCGTCGCCGACTACGGCTGCGACCTCGCGATGCTCGTTGGCGACGGCAGTGGAGGATTCTCTCCGGGGCAGACGAAGTTCATCGCGACGCGCCCTCCCAATGCGATACCGATGGGCGATTTCGACAACGACGGCGTTCCCGATCTGGTGATCCTGAGCCAGGTGTCCTCGGCGCTGCTCCTTGCGGACGGAGCCGGAGGGTTTCGGACGGCGACCATCTACCTTACCGGACACGAAGTGAACGCCATGGTCACGGCCGACTTCAACGGCGACGGTCTCTTGGATCTGGCCACGACGGGCTTCGACGCGGGCGATGTTTCGGTGATCCTCGGCGACGGTGAGGGAGCGTTCGGTCCCCCCGCTCACTTTGCCGCAGGCGACCAGACGAATGGCATTGCCGCCGCGGATTTTAACGAGGACGGTCACATCGATCTCGCGGTGTCGAATTACTCGTCCGAGTCCGTCTCCGTTCTCCTCGGAGACGGCACCGGTAAGTTCGGTCCGCCGCGTGCCTTCCCCGTCGGCTCGCTTCCGCGCGGCGGTTCCGCTGGGGATGTCAACGGCGATGGGCACATCGACCTCGCCGTCGCGAATTTCCTGTCGGGAGATGTCTCCGTTCTCATCGGAGACGGCCGGGGCGCGTTTATGGGCGCCTCGAGTCTCCTGGCGGGCGCTTCTCCGGCAGGAGTTCTGATCGCGGATCTCGACGGCGACGGAAAGCTGGATCTCGCGAGCGCGGGGTCGGGGGTGCTGGCGCTCTCGGTGTGGCTCGGCCATGGCGACGGCACGTTCGGGCCGCGCGCCGACTATCCGGCCGACCACGGAGGCCACGCTCTGGCGGTCGGTGACCTCAACGAGGACGGCCGCGTGGACATCGCGATGGCCATGGACGAGGTGGGCGTGACGCTCTTTTTCGGAAGCGGAACCGGCCAGTTCACCCCCGCGGGCGGCGCGCTCACGTTCGGCGATTTCGTGGGGGGAATCGGGGTCACCGACTTCAACGGCGACGGGCACGCGGACCTGGTGGCGACGAACACCCAATTCAGCAACTTCGGAATCCTCCTCGGGGATGGAACCGGCGCGTTCGGGTTTGGATTCGGCTACGGGACGGGCGGCAGCCCGGTCGCGCTGGTGACGGCGGACTTCGACCGCGACGGCCGCGTCGACGTTGGATTCGGCGATTCGCTCTCCGGCGGGGTGGCGATCCTTCTGAATCGCTCCTTCGTGATCCTGCCGGAGGGGCTCGCGACCGGTTTTCTCCTCACCCCTTACTCGGAGAACCTCACGCCGCTCGGAGGAGCTGCGCCCGTCGCGCTCTCGCTGAGCGGCACCCTGCCCGGTGGCCTCGCCTTCGACGCCGCGGCGGCCACGATCTCCGGGATTCCCACGGAGCTCGGGACGTTTTCGTTCTCGGTCACGGCCACCGACGCGTCCGGGTGTGCGGCGACCCACGCGTATCGGCTGACGGTCAGCGGCACGCGGACACTCATCGTGGTGACCTCCTCGTCGAGCCACTCCCTCTTCGGCCAGACGCTGACGCTCACCGCGTCGGTAACGACGGACCCGCCCGGCACGGGCACGCTGACCGGCACGGTGACGTTCACCATTGACGGCGTGGCGCAGCCGCCGGTCGAGCTCGTGGGCGGCGTCGCGACGCTGACGGTGGCGAACCTGTCGGTGGGCACGCACACGGTGCACGCGAGCTACAGCGGAGACTCGACACACGCGGCCAGCACCTCGGCGGCGTTCCCCCAGATCGTGCTGGCGGCCGCGGTGCCCGCGCTGGGGTGGCCGGCGGCGGTGCTCTTCGCCGTGCTTCTGGCGCTCGCCGGGCTTCGCCTGCTGCGGGGATAGACGCCGATGCGCCCGCGGAAGTTCTCCCCGCTGCTCGCCACTCTGCTCCTCGGCCTCGCCGCTCCGGCTCGCGGCCAGCAGATCACCGAGTTCCCGACGCCCAGCCGCCTGAGCGACCCTTTCTTCATCACCGTCGGACCCGACGGCGCCCTCTGGTTCACCGAGAGCGGCCTGGGGAAGATCGGACGGATCACGACGAACGGGGTCATCACCGAGTTCCCCGCGACGGCGCAGGCGAACAACGTGCAGGGGATCGCCTCCGGCTCGGACGGGAACCTGTGGTTCACGGAGATCGACGCGAACGTGGTGGGCCGGATCACGACCGCGGGCGTCGTCACCGAGTTCCCGCTCCCGACCCCCCTCAGCGGTCCCTACCAGATCGCCGCGGGCGCGGACGGGAACCTCTGGCTCAGCGAGGCCGGTGGCGCCCGCATCGGCCGGGTCACGACCTCGGGATCCTTCACCGAGTTCCCCATCTCCGCGCCGGCGCACGGCATCGCCACGGGTCCGGATGGCAAAGTGTGGTTCACCGAGACGAACGCGCGCGTGATCGGAAGTCTCACGCCCGCGGGGGTTCTCACCGAGTTTCCCACGGGCCCAGGCGGCTTCGAGCTGCCCGTCATCGCTCCGGGCCCGGGCGGCCTGTGGTTCACCGATTTTTTCGCGAGCACGATCGAACGGATCACGACGACCGGGCTGGTCTTTGGTCCGTTCGCGACGGCGACCCCCGGAGCCGCTCCGGTGGGCCTCGCCGCGTCGGCGGATGGCTTCCTCTGGTTCGCGGAGTCGGCCGCGAACCGGATCGGCCGCCTCTCGAGCGACGGGATCTCCGTCGCCGATTTTCCGGTTCCGACGGCGGACTCCTTCCCGACCGGCGTCGCAATCGGTCCTGACGGCAACGTCTGGTTCACGGAGCAGGCGGAGCAGGCGGGAGCGATTGGAAGACTCGTTCCGCCTCCGGTCGTCGCCGCCTCCGTCGCGGTGCCGGCGCTGTCGGGGGTCGGTCTCGCCGCGCTCGCGCTCTTCCTGGCGCTCCTCGGATCGCTGGTTCTCCGGCGCAGCTGAGACCGGCCGGCCCCCTGCGAGCGAGTTATGCCGCGACGCCCTGCGAGCGAATTAAGCCGCGGCGGCCAGCCGCCGGGCCGACGTCGCGACGATCGTCTTGGCCGCCGCCGGCTTCAATTCGCGAGCGTGCCGAACGGGTGCGGTCGTCACCTCAAATATCCCCAGTTGTGCAGCTTGTCCGAGTCCTCGGCCCAGCGTTCGCCGATGTCGTCGCGGTAGTACATGTTGGGGATGAGGATGTTGCGCACGCGCGTGTAGGCCTGCTCGCGCGCCTGCTTCATCGTCTGGCCCAGGCCCACGACCGTCAGGACGACGCCCGAGGTGCCCGCCACGAGCCACTGCCCCTCCACGATCTTGACGTCCTCGATGTGGACCTCCTCGGGCGTGCCCTTCTTGAAGACGATGACGGCGTTCTTGGTGAACGACTCGAAGGTCGCGTCGTCGTCGAAGGGGAAGGGCGGCATCACGATGCGCACGCCGACCTGGAAGCCGCTCCGGACCTTGAGCTTGGGGTCGACGCCGTGGGCGAGGTCCCACAGGAAGAGGCCGATCGGCGTGAGCATGCCCTCCTGCTGGATGAAGATCGTCGGGTAGCCGAAGCGCGAGGTGAACTCGAGCGGGTAGATGCCGTTGTTGTTGACGATGCAGTTGACGTCGATGTAGCCGACGTAGCCCTCCTCCGCCAGCTGCGACGACATCTTGAGGAGGGTCTGCTCGAAGATCTTGTTGGGCTCGCTCCAGAACATCGTCGTGCCCATCTCGCCGGTCGGCGGCCCGCTGTTTCCCGGGAAGAGCTTCTTGTGCTCGAAGTTCGTGTTGATCGGGTAGACGAAGCTCTTGCCGTTGAAGAACCCGCCGACGGCGACCTCGACCCCGATGACCCGTTTCTGGAGCTGGAAGACCTTGATCTCGTCGGCGAAGGCCTTCTTGTACGCCTCGAGCATCCGGACCACGTCGCCGCCGTCCTCCTCGTCGCCCACGAAGAGTCGGCGCTTGACGTTGCCGGCCGCGCCGGACGGCTTGATGACGTAGCGCGTCGGGTTCTCCTGGACGTAGGTGATCGCCTCGTCGAAGTTGTCGAAGTCGCGGTACGGGATGATCGTGACGCCGGCCTTCTTGAGCTCCTCCTGGCCGAACGAGCGGTCGTCCTCGAGCGCGTCGGTGTAGGGCGTGCCGCCGACGACGGCCTTGCCCTTCGCCCGCAGCGCGACGGCCTTCTCGCCCTGCCCGAGCGTGTCGTCGAAGACGATCACGTCGGCCCAGTCCACGTCCTTCTCCCAGTCGTCGGTCTTCGGCACGAAGCCGTCGGCGATGTCCTTCTCCTCGGCGTCGCCGATGAAGTAGCGGACCTCGTGGCCCTCCTTCAGGACCTGCCAGGCGATGTCGCCGACCAGGCCCGTCAGCGACACGAAGAGGAACTTGCGCTTTTTCTCCATGGCGGCGGCGGGATTGTATACGGCGGGAATCTCCACGGTGTATCAGGGCGCTGCTTCCCGCAGCGACAGCCGCCCCGCCGGCACGCCGCGCCGCTCGGTCGTCCGGCCCGACGGCCACCTCACGGTGACGCGATCGGCCTGCGCGTGGCCGCCGAGGCCGAAGTAGAGCTCCTTCGGTCCCGACGAGAGAAACGAGTACCCGGCCGCGACGACCTGGGTGCGGGACAGCCCGCCGGCCTCGACGGTGACGGTCGCGCCGAGCGCGTCGCGGGTCGAGCGGTGCGGGCCCGGCGCCGCCGGGTCGCCCTCGAGCGCGACGACGAGCGCCTTCGCCCGAGAGGGGTTTCGGTTCATCCACAGCGCGGGCGGCTGGAGGAACCCCGTCGCGAAGAGGTCGGGCGCCCCGTCCCCGTCGACGTCCACGACGACGAGGCCGCGCTGGTTGGCATCGGACTCGAGTCCCGTCACGGCGGCGAGCTCGTCGAAGTGGCGGCCGTCGCGGTTGCGGTAGAAGCGCTTGGGCGCGTGCCCCCAGAGCGAGTCCTCGCCGAAGTCTGCCGTGGGGATGCCCTTCTGGAACTTCTCGAACTCGACGCTCATCAGGTTCCAGAAGTCGATCTCGCGCTCGGTCGCATTCTTGCCGGTGACCATCCCGTTGACCACGAAGAGGTCGGGCCGTCCGTCCATGTCCGCGTCCACGAAGACGCAGCCCCAGGACCACGAGGTGTCCCCCACCTCTGCGTCGTCCGAGGTGCGCTCGAAGCGGTTCCCGCCGAGGTTGCGGAACAGCGAGGAGCCGCGGGCGAGCGCCGTCAGGCGCCGCCAGACGAGCGGGCGGCCGAGCGAGTAGGGAAACGGCGGCATCGGGTACTGCGGATCGCGGACGAACCACTTGAGCGGAAAGGAATAGTTCGAGACGTAGAGGTCGAGCCTCCCGTCGCCGTCGTAGTCGTCGACCGCGACGCCCATTCCGAACCCGGGATCCCGCACGCCCGTCTCCTTCGCGACGTCGCGGAAGGTGCCGTCGCCCTGGTTGTGCAGGTAGGTGTTGTTACCGAAGTCGTTCGCGATGTAGAGGTCGGGCCAGCCGTCGCCGTCGAGGTCGGCCGCCTCGAGCGCGAGGCCCCAGCCCGTGTCTCCCGTCCTCGACGCGGCCGTCACGTCCGTGAAGGTCCCGTCGCCGTTGTTGTGGAAGAGGTGGTTGGGCGGCGCGTTGTCGGCCTGCAGATTGGGCCCCGAGTCGGGATGGCCGTAGACCAGCACGTAGAGGTCGGGCCGGCCGTCGCGGTCGTAGTCGATCGCCGCCGCCGAGGTGCAGGAGTCGTTCAAGTCGACGCCCGCCTTCGCGCCGACCTCCTCGAAGGTCCCGTCGCCCTTGTTGTGGTACAGCCGATTGGGCCGGTACAGGTAGGTCACGTAGAGGTCGGGCCGGCCGTCGTTGTCGTAGTCGAACGCGAGCGCGCCGATCGCCTCTCCCTCGAACCCCGCGACGCCCGCCTTCTCCGCGACGTCCTCGAACGTCCCGTCGCCCTTGTTCCGGTAGAGCCGGTTGCCGTCGCCGCCCGTCACGAAGAGGTCCGGCCGGCCGTCGCCGTCGAAGTCGAGCACCGCGACGCCGGGGGGCATGTGCTCGCCCGGGATCGGAACGTTCTTCGCGGCGCGGGGGAGGAACGCGCGGTGGGGGCGCGTCAGGCCGGCGGAGTCGGCGACGTTCTCGAAGAGCAGCGCGGTCGCCGAGGCGGAGAGCCAGCTCTCGGTCCGGCCCGACTCCATCCGCCAGCCTCCCGCGGCCGGAGCGAGGACGACGCGCACCTTGCCGCCCTCCTGGCGCAGCTCCCCGCCGGCGCCGCGCCCCGCGAGGAAGAGGCCGAGGAGGAGCTCGCGCTTCGCGCCCCGGCGGTGGAAGTCGAAGATCGTCGCCTCCGTGCGCTCGAGCGAGGCGAAGTCCGCTCGGAGGGACTCGAACCGGGCGGCGAGCACCGGCGCGCCGAATCCGCTCAAAGTCGCCGTCGCCGGCGGCGTCGGCGGCGCTCCGGGGGCTGCGCGGAAGACCGCGAGGGACAGGGGAGGATTGGCCGGGACCGGCGTCAGGCCCTCGCCCGGAAGCGGGCCGGCCCAGCGGAAGCCGGCCGCGAAGAGGTCGGGGTAGAGGCGGCCCGACAGCCACTGCTTGTGCAGCGCTTCGACGTAGGCGCTGGTCCCGTCGGAGTAGTCCTCGAGCGTCGGCAGCGTCCCCCGGCCGCGCGAGGCGCACCCGGGCGAAAGAAGAAGGGGGACGACGATCGGCAGGAGGAGCCGCAGCGGGACGCTCCGCGAGCGCATCGCCGAGACTATAGTCTGCGCCGCAGTGTCACTCCTCGACCGGCTCCGCGAGCGCATCGCGCGCGAAGGGCCGATGTCCTTTGCCGACTTCATGGAGGCAGCCCTGTTCGACCCCGAGCAGGGCTACTACGCGCGCGGCGCCTCGATCGGCGAGGGCGGAGACTTCGTGACCTCGCCGCACATCTCGCCCGCGTTTGCGGGCGCGCTCGCGCGCCTCTTCGCGATCGACACCGACCGCCTCCCGCCCGGTCCCCTCGACCTCGTCGAGGTCGGCGCGGGCGACGGCCGCTTCCTGGCGGATTTCCTGCGCTGGCTCGAGCGCATGGACCCCGAGCTCTCCTCGCGCGTGCGCGTCACGGCGGTGGAGGCTTCGGCCGCAGCCCGCGAGGCCATCCGGGGGCGGGGGATCGCTCCGGCGCCGCGCGTCCTCGCCTCGGTGGAGGAGCTGCCCGAGGGCTCCGTGTCCGGCTGGATCTTCTCCAACGAGCTCTACGACGCGCTTCCGGTGACGCGCGTCGTGGGATCGCCGGAGGGCGCGCGGGAGCTGCGCGTCGAGCGCGATCCGGAGGGCGAGGGCTTCCGGTGGGTCCAGGCGCCGGCGGCGCCCGCCGTCGCCGCGCACCTGGAAGGCTTCGGGGTCACTCTGCAGCCGGGTCAGATCGGCGAGATCGCCCTGGGCGCCGAGGCGCTTCACCGCCGGCTCGGCCGCGCGCTCGCCCGCGGCTGGATCGTGACCGTCGACTACGGGCATCCGGCGCGCGTGCTCTATCACCCTCTCGCGCGGCCGGCCGGGACCCTGTCCGTGCACGCGGGCGGACGCCGGGGCGGCGACCCGCTCGCCTCGCCGGGCTCCCAGGATCTGACGGCGCACGTGAACTGGGACCTCCTGCTGCGCGCGGGCGAGGCCGAGGGTCTGCGCGTCGAGCGTCTCGTGCGGCAGGGCATCTTCCTCACGGAGTCGGGAGTGTTCGACTTCGCCGCGAACGACGCGGAGAAATGGCGCGTGTATCGGCTGGTCGATCCCGGAGGCATGGGCGAGGAGATCTCGGTGCTGATTCAGTCGAAGGGCGTCGGCGGCGCAACGAAGACGATTTGACCGCGGCGCGCGGAAGCCCGAGGATTTCTCTGTCATCCCGAGGAGCGGGACGGATCCGTCGCGAGGGCCCCTTTTGAAGGAGCGACGTGACTCGAAAGGGGTCCCTCGCTCCGCTCGGGATGACAAGCAGCGCGTAAGCGCTGGGATGACAAGGAATTCCCCGTCCGATAGAATGCCGACCCGGTGGGTCAATACTTCCCCATACTGATTTTTGCGGTGCTCGCTGCGGCCCTGCCGCTCGGGACGATCGTGGCCGCGCGCGCCGTTCAGACCCGCCGGCCCAACCCCGCCAAGCTCGAGCCCTACGAGTGCGGCGTCGAACCGTCGACCTCGGCGTTCGACACCCGTTTCTCCGTCCGCTACTTCCTGATTGCCGTGCTCTTCGTGGTCTTCGACGTGGAGACCATCTTTCTGTTCCCGTGGGCCATCCTCTTCCATAAGCTGCGGCTGTTCGGTCTGATCGAAATGCTGGTGTTCCTGACGATCCTCGTCGTGGGGTACGTGTACTGCTGGAAACGCAAGGCTCTGGACTGGGCCTGAGCCGCGAGGCCGACGCATGGGGTTGATCGACAACCGCTTCGAAGACAACGTCGTGACCACGACGGTGGACTCGGTCATCAACTGGGCCCGCCGGTCCTCGATCTGGCCGATGCAGTTCGGTCTGGCGTGCTGCGCGATCGAGATGATGGCGGTCATGGATGCCCGCCACGACCTCGCCCGCTTCGGCGCCGAGGTCTTCCGGGGCACCCCGCGCCAGTCGGACCTGATGATCGTCGCGGGGACCGTGGTCGAGAAGATGGCCCCCATCGTCAAGCGGCTCTACGACCAGATGCCGGACCCCAAGTGGGTCATCGCGATGGGGTCCTGCGCCACCTGCGGCGGCCCCTATCGAACCTATGCGGTGACGCAGGGCGTCGACCGCATCGTGCCGGTCGACGTCTACATTCCCGGCTGCCCCCCGCGGCCGGAGGCGCTGATCTACGGGATCATGGCGCTCCAGAAGAAGATCGACCGGATGAAAGTCATCCGGAAGGCGTCCTGATTGGTTCAGAGCGAAGATCAGGCCCCGTCTCCTCCGGCGGAAAAGCCCAAGGAAGCGGCGAAGGCCAGGCCCGAGGCGGTCGACGCCTCAGGGCACCCCTGGGTCCGCTCGATCGCGGCCGCCGTGCCGGGCGGCGTCGTCTCGTCCAAGGAGTTCGCGAAGCAGGTCACCGTCGTGGTGTCGCGTGAGGCGATCGCGACGGTCGCGCGGCACCTCAAGGACGTCGAGGACTTCAAGTACTGCGTCGACGTGACCGCGGTCGACTGGAAGACCCGCAGTCCCCGATTCGACGTCGTCTACCACTTCTACTCGTTCTCGAAGAACGACCGGATCCGCGTGAAATGCGCGGCGGCGGACGGGGAAGAGGTTCCTTCCATCGCGGACGTCTTCCTGGCCGCGAACTGGTGCGAGCGGGAGACCTACGACATGTTCGGCATCCGCTTTACCGGACATCCCGACCTGCGGCGGATCCTGACGTGGGACGGCTTCAACGGGTACCCGCTGCGCAAGGACTTCCCGCTCGAGGGCGTGGACACGGGCGCGGCGATCTACCCCGAGGAGTGGCCGGAGGGCGGCGGCCCGTCGAAGAACGATCCGAACCGGAAGGCCGTGTCCTGATGATTTTGGATTTTGGATTTTGGATTTTGGATTGAGCGACGAGAAGCATCTCTCGCAGGCCGAGAAGGACGAGGCCGCCTACTTCGCGCAGCGCGCGACCGACGCGGGCGTCCCGCGCCCGGCGGCCGGCGTTCCCGACTCGCCCGCCGAGCCGCACACGCTCTTCGACGTCCAGGAGATGGAGCTCAACTTCGGGCCGCAGCATCCGTCCACGCACGGCGTCCTGCGCCTCGTGCTGAAGGTCGACGGCGAGAAGATCCTGGAGGCCAGGCCCGACATGGGCTACCTCCACCGCGGCACCGAGAAGCTCTTCGAGACCGAGACCTATCCCATGGGGATCCCCCACACGGACCGCATGGACTACATCGCAGCGGCCACCAACAACCACGCCTTCTGCCTGACCGTCGAGAGGCTCCTCGGCGTCGAGATCCCGCGGCGGGCCCAGCTCATCCGCGTCATCCTGGACGAGCTCCAGCGCATCTCCTCCCACCTGGTGTGGCTGGGCACCTCCGGGATCGACCTCGGCGCGGTCACGCCGTTCTGGTACGCGTTCCGGGAGCGCGAGCAGATCCTGGATTTCTTCGAGGAGTACTGCGGCGCGCGCCTGACGCTCAACTGCATGCGGATCGGCGGTCTGCCCTTCGACCTGACGCCGGGCTGGACCGAGCGGGTGCTCGAGTTCATCGACGACTTCCCGGCGCGCGTCGACGACTACGAGCAACTGCTGACCGACAACCGCATCTGGAAGCTGCGCACGGTCGGCGTGGGCGTCATCTCGGCCGACGAGTGCGTCGAGTGGGGCCTGACCGGCCCGATCCTGCGCGCCTCCGGCCGGGAGTGGGACCTTCGGCGCGCCCAGCCCTACGAGTGCTACGACGAGCTCGACTTCGTCGTCCCGACGCGCGAGGGCGGCGACACCTACGACCGCTATGTCGTGAGGGTCCAGGAGATGCGCCAGAGCGCACGGATCGTCCGCCAGTGCCTGGAGCGGCTCGAGCCGGGCGAGATCCGCGGCAAGGTGCCGCGCGTCATCAAGCCGCCGGCGGAAGAGGTCTACGCGTCGATCGAGTCGCCGAAGGGCGAGCTCGGCTTCTACTGCGTCTCGAACGGCACCAACCGTCCCTACCGGATGCACGTGCGGCCGCCCTCGTTCATCAACCTCCAGGCGCTGCCGCGGCTGGCGAAGGGGCACCTCGTCTCCGACCTCGTGGCCCTGATCGGCACGATCGACATCGTGCTCGGCGAGGTGGACCGGTGACGCTGACGGCCGAATTCTGGACCTACGCGAAGGTCGTGCTGCTCGTCGCGACGGTCCCGGCGATCGTGGGGTTCGTCGTGGTCCTCGCGGAGCGGCGAATCATGGGGTTCATGCAGGCGCGTCTCGGGCCCAACCGCGTCGGCCCGCAGGGGACTCTCCAGGGCGTCGCCGACCTCGTCAAGCTCGTCACCAAGGAAGACATCACGCCCGCGAAGGCCGAGCGCGCCGTGTACTTCCTCGCGCCGGTGCTCGCCGTGATTCCCGCCCTGACGGCGCTGGCGGTCATTCCGTTCGGTCCGCCGGTCCGGATCGGGAAGGTCATGGTCCCCTTGTGGGTGGCCGACATCAACGTCGGCCTCCTGTTCCTCCTCGCGATCACGTCGATCGGCGTTTACGGGATCATCCTGGGAGGCTGGTCCTCCAACAACAAGTACTCGCTCCTCGGCGGCCTGCGCTCCGCGGCGCAGCTCGTGTCCTACGAGGTGCCGATGGGCCTCTCGCTCGTCTCGGTGCTCCTGATGACGCGCTCGCTCTCGCTGCCCGAGATCGTGCGCCGCCAGGAGGCGACGCACCTCTGGTTCGCGTTCCCGGGGCTGGTTGCCTTCTTCATCTACTTCGTGTCGGGCATCGCCGAGACCAACCGCAACCCCTTCGACCTGCCCGAGGCGGAGTCGGAGCTCGTGTCCGGCTTCAACACCGAGTACTCCGGCGTCAAGTTCGCCTTCTTCTTCCTGGGCGAGTACACCTCGATGATCATCATTTCGTGCGTGGCCGTGACCGTGTTCTTCGGCGGATGGCTGCCGCCGTTTCCGCACGTCCCGGCGCTGCGCTTCCTCGCCGTGATCCCGCCGGCGGTGTGGTTCCTCGCCAAGGTCGCGGTCTTTCTGTTCGGCTACATCTGGTTCCGCTCGACCTTCCCGCGCTACCGCTTCGACCAGCTGATGGCGCTGGGCTGGAAGTGGCTGATCCCGGTGGCGCTCGGGAACATCCTGGCGGTGGCGGCGGCGATCCTGCTGTTCCCGGGCCGGACGACCGGACTCGTCTGGCTCGCCTGGATCTTCGGCGGCTGCTTCGCGCTCCTGTTCGTTCTCTCGAAGCTCCGCCGCGCCCTGGCCCGGCGGGACCGCCTGGCGGCGACGCCGCACGCGGTGGAAGGGTAGAGGGAGAGGGCACGCATGGCGCTGAAGAAATGGCTCGACAAGATCCTCCTGCTCGACCTCTTCGACGGGCTGTCCGTCACCGGCCGCCACCTCGTCAAGAAGAAGGTCACGATCGAGTACCCCGAGCAGAAGAAGCTGCCTTCCGACCGCTTCCGCGGCATGTTCCGGCTGGACGAGGAGCGCTGCATCAAGTGCACCCTCTGCGCGATCGAGTGCCCGATCAACATCATCTACATCGACTGGCACAACGAGAAGAACGAGGCCGGAAAGTCCGAGAAGATGCTCGACCGCTTCGACGTGGACCTGAAGCGATGCATGTTCTGCCAGCTCTGCGAGGAGGCCTGCCCGACGGTCCCGAAGTCGATCTGGCTGACGACGAAGACCTACGAGATGGCGGCCTACGACCGCAACGAGTCGCTCTACCTGGACATCCGCAAGCTCGTCGACTGGCGCGAGGCGCCCAACGTGAAGCCCTTCACGGTCGTGGAGCGAGGGTAAGGGGGAGCGCGTGGCGGGCGACGCACTGCTGACCGGCACGGCCGGCTGGCTCTTCGTGATCTTCGCGGTCTTCGCGCTCGCGTCGGCGATCGCGGTCGTGGTGGCGAGGAGCCCGGTGCATTCCGCGCTGTTCCTCCTCCTCTCGTTCCTCCTGGTCGCCTGCATCTTCATCCTCCAGCAGGCGGAGTTCGTGGGGGCGGTCCAGATCCTGGTCTACGCGGGCGGGATCATGGTGCTCTTCCTCTTCGTCGTGATGCTCGTCAATCCGCGGACGGTCGGTACCGCGAAGACGTTCCAGCACCAGTGGGACGTCGCGCTCGTCCTCTTCCCGATCTTCCTGTTGCCGTTCCTCTACATCCTCTGGACGGAAAAGTTCCCGGACGTCCCGCAGAACCCCGACGCCTTCCGGATGGTCGGCACGCACAACGTCGGCAACACGGAGGCGGTGTCGTGGGTGCTCTTCCGCGACTACCTCGTGCCCTTCGAGGTCGCCTCGGTATTCCTGCTCGTGGCCATGATCGGCGCCGTGGTCCTCGGGAAGCGTTCGCTCGAGAGGATGGACTGATGGGGAAGGTGATGGGTGCCAGGTGGAAGGTGACAGGGGAGGACTGGCCACGGGCTTCCTACCACCTGTCACCTATGACCTGTCACCTGCGCGAGGCGCTATGACGGTCACGATCAACCACTACCTCGTCGTGAGCCTGCTGCTCTTCGCGATCGGCTTCCTCGGCGTCCTGGTGCGCCGCAACTTCCTGACCGTGCTGATGTCGATCGAGCTGATGTTGAACGCGGTGAACCTGAACCTCGTCGCGTTCTCGCGGAGGCTGTCGGATCTCACGGGCCAGGTCTTCTCCGTCTTCGTGATCACGATCGCGGCCGGAGAGGCGGCGATCGGACTCGCACTGACCATTTCCCTCTTCCGGCAGCGCAAGACGCTGAACGTCGAAGAGGCGTCGACGATGCGCGGGTAGGGCGTAGCACGGACGCGATGCGCAACTTCATCTGGCTCATCCCGCTGTTCCCGCTGGCCGGGTTCCTGATCAACGGGCTCGTCTACCTGTTCGGCAACCGGCCGCCGCGGCCGCGCGGAGGGGGAGCCCATGGCGAGCACGACGAGGGGGGTGCCCATGAGGGCGGCCACCAGATCGCCGCGGAGTCGGCCCGGGACCTCGGCCATCCCCACGCGCACAGCCACGAGGAGACGCATCCCCGCTTCGCGGCCCTGCACTCGATCGTCGGGCCCGGAAGCGTCCTCCTGTCGATGCTCTTCGCGTTCGGCGCGATCTTCGACGTCGGTCTCAAGGGCTTCGCGGAGGGCGCCTCGCACACGGTCGAGCTCTACCGCTGGATCCCTCTCGGAGTGAACCAGGCGGTGGGCCAGGTCCCCGGCGCGGCGGGCGAGTGGTTCGTGAACGTCGCGTTCCGCGTGGACTCCCTGTCGGCGCTGATGCTCGCCTTCGTGACGTTCGTCGGCTTCCTGATCCACGTCTACTCGGTCGGCTACATGGGGCACGACCGCGGCTACGGGCGCTACTTCGCCTACCTGAACCTCTTCATGTTCGCCATGCTGGTGCTGGTCCTGGGCGCGAACTTCCTTCTGCTCTTCGTGGGGTGGGAGGGGGTGGGACTGTGCTCGTACCTTCTGATCGGCTACGACTACCACAAGAAATTCGCCGCCGACGCCGGCAAGAAGGCGTTCGTCGTCAACCGCATCGGCGACTTCGGGTTCATCCTCGGGATCTTCGGCGTCTTCGCGCTCTTCGGCACGCTCGACTTCGCAAAGGTGTTCAGCACGGCCGCCGCGAATCCCGTACCGTACGCGCCCTACATGACGCTGATTTGCCTCCTCCTCTTCGTCGGCGCCTGCGGCAAGTCGGCGCAGTTCCCTCTCTACGTCTGGCTGCCCGACGCGATGGCGGGCCCGACTCCGGTCTCCGCCCTGATCCACGCGGCCACGATGGTGACGGCCGGCGTCTACATGGTGGCCCGGTGCAACGTCTTCTTCCGGCTCGCGCCGCAGGCCATGATCGTGGTTGCCGTCGTCGGCGCGTTCACGGCGCTCTTCGCGGCCACGATCGGGCTCGTGCAGAACGACATCAAGAAGGTGCTGGCGTATTCGACCGTGTCGCAGCTCGGCTACATGTTCCTGGCGTGCGGCGTGGGCGCCTTCACCGAGGGCATGTTCCACGTCACGACGCACGCGTTCTTCAAGGCGTGCCTGTTCCTCGGCGCCGGCTCGGTCATCCACGCGCTCGGCGGCGAGCAGGACATCCGCAAGATGGGCGGCCTCGCCGCGAAGATCCCAAAGACGTACTGGACGTTCCTCATCGCGAGCCTGACGATCGCCGGCGTGCCGTTCCTCGCGGCGTTCTTCTCGAAGGACGCGATCAAGGCGGCCGTCTTCCACGCCGAGTTCGCCGGCTACCCGTGGCTGCCGAAGATGCTCTACGCGGTCGCGCTGTTCACCGCCGGGCTGACGGCGTTCTACATGTTCCGCCTCGTCGCCCTGACGTTCTGGGGCACCTTCCGTGGCACCGCCGACCAGGAGAGGCACATCCACGAGTCGCCGTCCTCGATGACGGTGCCGCTCATGGTGCTGGCGTTCCTCTCGATCGTGAGCGGCTACGTCGGCGTTCCCATCATCGAGCACGGCGACAAGATCGGCGAGTTCCTGGCGCCGATCCGCCTGCCGATCCACGGGCTTCCCGAGCAGGTCCATCACGCGCCGCTCTCGGTGGAGCTCTCGCTGATGGCCGCGGCGTCGACCGTGGCCTTCATCGGCATCTTCCTGGCCTGGAGCTGGTACGCGAAGGGGAAGGGGAGCACGCCGCACCACCTGGCGGAGCGGTTCCCGGGCGTGTACCAGACGCTCGTCGACAAGTACTACGTGGACGAGGCCTACGAGAAGGTCTTCGTCCGTGGTGTTGCCCTGGGCGGCGGCCGCGCGCTCTGGGACGTCGACGCGAACCTCGTGGACCTGATCCCCAACGGCACCGCCGCCGTGACGCGCGGCGCGTCCTGGGTCGCCGCCCTCTTCGACCAGTACGTCGTGGACGGCCTCGTGAACGGCTTCGCGAACAGCATGGCGGCGCTCTTCCAGCTGTTCCGGAGGGCGCAGACCGGTCGAGTCCAGAATTACGCGCTCGTCATGGGCGGCGGCCTCTTCTGCCTCGTGGCGGTGTATCTGATTTTCCGATGAGAGCGTTTATTTTTTCCGTAGCGGCGGGGCTCGTCGTCCCCGCCCGGCGTGAAGCGGGCGGCCGCGAGGGCCGCCCCTACGAGCGTGGGGGAGCCGAATGGATTTGAGTCATCTCCCGATCCTCTCCATCGTCACCTACATCCCGCTCCTCGGGGCGCTGGCGGTGATCTTCCTGATCCCGAAGGAGAAGACGGCGGCGATCAAGGCGTTCGCGACGCTCGTCGTCGCAATCGACTTCGTGGTCTCGCTGCCGCTGTGGTGGACCTTCGAGCGCGGGCAGGACGGCTTCCAGTTCGTCGAGAGGGCTTCGTGGATCCCTTCGCTCGGCGTGAACTACCACTTCGGCATCGACGGCATCTCGCTCATCCTGCTCTTGCTGACGACCCTGATGGGCGTGATCGCCGTCGTCTGCTCCTATTCCGCGATCACGGAGCGGCAGAAGGAGTACTACGTCCTGCTGCTGCTCCTCCAGACGTTCATGATCGGCACCTTCTGCTGCCTGGATCTGTTCCTCTTCTACGTGTTCTGGGAAGTGATGCTCGTGCCGATGTACTTCCTGATCGGCGTCTGGGGAGGGGACCGCCGGCTCTATGCCGCGATCAAGTTCTTCCTGTACACGCTCGCCGGGTCGGTGCTGATGCTGCTCGGCATCATCGCGCTCTACTTCTACAACACCACCGGCTTCCTCGGTTACAAGGGCCTCGGCAACGCGGCGACCTTCTCGATCGAGAAGCTGACCTCGGTCGCCGCCGGGATGCCGGCGGAGCTGCAGATCTGGCTCTTCTTCGCGTTCTTCCTGGGCTTCGCGATCAAGGTGCCCATGTTCCCGTTCCATACCTGGCTGCCCGACGCCCACACCGAGGCCCCCACCGCGGGCTCGGTGATCCTGGCGGCGATCCTCCTGAAGATGGGGACCTACGGCTTCGTGCGCTTCTCGCTGCCGATGTTCCCGCAGGCGGTCCAGAACAGCCGGGTGATCGGCGTGATGGTCGTTCCTGGCGATCGTGGGCATCGTCTATGGCGCGATGGTCACCCTCGTGCAGAAGGACATGAAGCGGCTGATCGCGTACTCCTCGGTGTCGCACCTCGGGTTCGTGATGCTCGGCATCTTCGCGCTCAACATGGCGGGCATCCAGGGCGGCATCCTCCAGATGGTCAACCACGGCATCTCGACGGGAGGGCTCTTCCTCCTCGTCGGCGTCGTCTACGAGCGCCGCCACACGCGCCAGATCTCGGAGTACGGCGGGCTCGCCAAGCCGATGCCGCTCTATGCGACCTACTTCCTGATCATGGCGCTGTCCTCGATGGGGCTGCCGCTCCTGAACGGCTTCATCGGCGAGTTCACGATCCTCCAGGGCGCATTCGCGCGGAGTTTCTGGTGGGCGTTCTTTGCCGCCACCGGGATCGTGCTCGGCGCGGCGTATCTCCTGTGGCTGTACCAGCGGATCTTCTTCGGCGAGGTCACCAACCCCAAGAACGCGAATCTTCCCGACCTCACCCTGCGCGAGCAGCTCGTGCTCGCGCCGCTCGTGATTCTGGCGCTCTGGATCGGGCTCTACCCGCGGCCGATCTTCGAGGTCATCCGCCGGCCCTCCGAGAAGATCGTGCAGGCGGTGGGGGGCCCGACGGCGGAGGCTCCGGCGATGGCGGCCCGACCCGACGCGCTGTCGCCCGCGACGGCTTCCGCGCGGGGAGTGACGGTCGCTCCATGAGCTTTGCCGTCAAGCCCTCGGACTGGATCCTGCTGTCGCCGGAGATCTTCCTCACGGCGGCCGGTCTCCTCGTCCTGTCCCTCGCCGTGTCGTTCGGAAAGGCGAAAGAGGAGTTCCTGAGCTTCCTCTCGATCCTGGCGGTCGCGGTCACCGGGGGCCTCGTGGTCTTCGTCTCCGCCCAGCCGAACCGCGCCACCCCGATCCTCGGCGGCACGTTCGTCGTGGACAACTTCGCGCTGTTCTTCAAGGCCCTGATCCTGCTCTCGCTGCTCCTCACGATCCTGGCCTCGGTGCGGTTCGTCGGCGCGGCGCCGTACCCGGGCGGCGAGTACTACGCGCTCCTGCTCTTCGCGGGCGTGGGCATGCTCTTCATGGTCTCGGGGAACAACCTGATCTCGATCTACGTGGCGCTCGAGCTCATGGCGCTCGCGTCCTACATCCTGGCCGGCTACTTCAAGGCCGAGGTCAAGTCGACCGAGGCCGCGCTCAAGTACTTCGTCCTCGGGGCGTTTTCCTCGGGCGTGCTGCTCTACGGACTGTCGCTGGTTTACGGGATCGCCCGCGTGATGGGCCTCCCGGAGCTCGCCAAGATCCTCGCCTCGGCGGAACGCTCGAACCTCCTGATGCTGGGCATCCTGCTGATCCTGGCCGGTCTCCTCTTCAAGATCGCGGCGGTGCCGTTCCACGTGTGGACCCCCGACGTGTACGAGGGCTCGCCGACCCCCGTGACCGCGTTCTTCTCGGTGGGCCCCAAGGTCGCGGCCTACGGCATCCTCGCGCGGATTTTCTACGTCGCCTTTCCGCGGTTCCACGCGGACTGGGGGCTGATCGTCGCCCTGGTCTCGGCGGCGACCATGGTCTTCGGCAACGTGGCCGCGCTCCTCCAGACCAACGTGAAGAGGATGCTCGCCTACTCGTCGATCGCGAACGCGGGCTACGCGCTGCTCGGAGTCCTCGGCTTCCGGACCGAGTGGGGGCTGTGGGGGATCCTGGTCTACCTCCTGGCCTACACGTTCATGAACTTCGGCGCCTTCACGCTCGTGATCTTCCTCGAGAGCACCGGCTACGCGGGCGAGTCCGTCTCCGACTTCGCGGGCCTCGCGAAGCGGCACATGCCCGCGGCGATCGCGATGCTGCTCTTCCTGCTGTCGCTCGCCGGCATCCCGCCGACGGCCGGTTTCATCGGCAAGTACTATCTGTTCGCGGCGGCGATGAAGGCCGGCTACGCCTGGCTGGCGGTGCTGGCCGTGGCCATGTCGGCGGTCTCGCTCTTCTACTACTTCCGCATCGCGGCGGCGATGTTCTTCTCGGAGGCCGCCGGCGCGAAGATGCAGAGCTCCTACACGCTGACCGCGGTCGTCCTGATCTGCGCCGCCGGCACCCTGCTGATCGGCGTCGCCCCGCAGCCGGTCCTCGCGCTGCTGCGCGCCTGCGTCCTCACGCCGTAGGAGTCCGCGCCTCCGCAGAGGACGTCCGACGTAGACTCCCCGCATGGACGGTCCCGGCGCGAGCTCCCGCTACGCCCTGGTGGCGGAGGCCACGACGGCCGGCCTGATGTTCGTGCTCGTGCCGGCGGCGGGTTACTTCCTCGGCAAGTGGATCGGCCGAGCCCTGCACCTGGGCCTCGTGCTCGCCTGGATCGGCGCCGCGCTCGGTCTCGTTTCGGCGTTCGTCCATCTCATCCGGCTGACGTCCCGCACCACACGATGAGCGACTTGGAGGAGGCGGTTCCTGTGACCGACACGGACGCGGCGGTCCGGCGGGTCAAGAGGCGCGCCTTCGCGTTCGGAGCGCTCGCCGCGCTCGCGGGATTTGCCGTTTCCTCGCGCGTGGGGGCTTCCTTGACAATCTGCGCGGCCGTGGTAATTTTCAGCCTCCTGGCTCTCGAGAAAACGATCAACCGGATCGGGCCGACGGTGGAAAAATCGAGGCGGCGAACCCTCGTTCCACTGCTGTGCGTCACGGCCGGTAGCTTCATCCTCCTGGGCCTGGTTCTTTGGCGGTGGGCGGGTTTCGAGCCGGTCGCAGGGGCGATCGGTCTCTCGGTGGTCGTCATCGCAGTCATCCCGGAGCTCTGGACAGGAAGGTAGAACCACGTGCAGGAGCATCACTCGATCCTCTACGGCCCGATCAACGCGCTGTTGATCCGGCTCTTCGGCGAGCCGCCGGTCGAGCGGCTGTCGCCGGGTTGGGCCCGTTTCCTGTTCCCGGACGGCAAGGAAGCATGGATCCCGGACGCGGCCATCATGGCGCTGCTGCTGACGCTCCTGATCGCGATCCTCTTCCCGCTGGCCGCCCGGCGGTTCGTCCGCAAGTCTCCGCGCGGCGTGCAGAACTTCCTCGAGATGCTGGTCTCGTTCCTGAGGGGCCTCGTCGGCGAGACCGTTGGGGAGAACGCGATCCCGGCCTACCTCCCGATGATCGGCGCCCTGTTCGTCTTCATCGCGATGGGCAACCTGTTCGGGCAGTTCTACTTCCTGCAGCCGCCGACGGGCTCGCTCTCGACGACCGTCGCGCTCGCCGTCATCTCGTTCGTCTACTTCAACGTTCAAGGCGTCCGTGAGCACGGCGTCGGCGGGTACCTCAAGCACTTCATGGGGCCGATGCTCCTGATCGCGCCGCTTTTCTTCGTGATCGAGATCATCGGCACGTTCGCGCGGATCCTGTCGCTCTCCCTGCGGCTCTTCATGAACATCTTCGGCGAGCACACGACGACCGGGGTCTTCGCGAGCCTCGTTCCGGTGGTCGTGCCCTGGCCGATGATGGCGCTCGGGATCTTCACCGCGTTTTTGCAGGCGTACGTGTTCGCTCTGCTCTCGGCGGTCTACATCGCCACCGCCGTCGAACACGAGGCGCACTGATTCGGATACGAGTCGTGATACCGTTCGCGAACCACCGCGCGGGACGGCGCGTAAAGAAGGAGAGAGTTCGGATGCTGAGAAAGACGGTGATCTTGTGTGCACTGGCATTGGTCCTCGCGATGCCGGCGTTCGCGCAGGAGGCGGGCGGCGCGGCGGCGGGGGCCGGCGGCGGCGTGAAGTGGGGCGTGATCGGCGCGGCCTTCCTGCTCGGGGTAGGCGCGGCTGCCGGCGCGACGGCTCAGGGACGGGCGACCTCGGCGGCCGCGGAGGCCATGTCGCGCAACCCCGGGGCGGCCAAGGACATCCGCGGCATGACCCTGCTGGGACTGGTCCTGATCGAGTCCCTGGTGCTCTACGCCCTGCTGATCTGTTTCCTCATCTACGGTAGATAGACGGTACCGGGCTCCGGGAGCCCCTCGAGGTCTCCCGGGGCCCTGTTTGTCCTCTTTCGGCCACAATCTGACCCCTTCCGGAAACCTCCGGCCCTTCCACCGCGTATTCCCAGATAGAGAAAAAGGCAACGGGTGGGGCCTCTAGTCCGTAGACACGACAGAGGTTAGTGCGGCGGGTGGGTTTCAGATTAAAAACGAAGGGAGTGGGCAAGAAACTTGCGAAATAGGGAATTCATGGAGAAAGTAAGCGTGTCGACTCCCACGGACGGAGGCAGCGTGACCTCCTGGGATTTCAACTCCCAGGTCATGCCCTTCGTGGACTCCCTCTACAACACCGCCTACCGGATGACGCGGTCGGCGGAGGACGCCGAGGATCTGGTCCAGGAGACCTTCTTCAAGGCCTACAAGTACTACGACAAGTTCGAGGAAGGCACGAATCTGAAGGCCTGGCTCTTCAAGATCCTCAAGAACACGTTCATCAACAACTACCGCAAGCGCAAGCTCGAGCCGCGCAGCGTCGACTTCGCCGAGATCGAGGACTCCTTCGAGCGGATCGTCCGCCGCGACAACTCCGAGCAGCCGGCGGATCCGGAGTCGGAGTTCTTCGCCGGCGTGCTCGACGACGACGTCAAGAAGGCGCTCGAGTCCCTGCCGTACGACTACCGGATGGTGGTGATCCTGGCGGATCTCGAGGACTTCTCCTACAAGGAGATCGCCGAGATCCTCGACTGCCCGGTCGGGACGGTGATGTCCCGGCTCTACCGCGGCCGCAAGCTCCTCGAGAAGGCCCTGCTGAAGTACGCTCGCAAGAACGGCTACATCCGGGGCGCCGAGCCGACGAAGATGCGGACCAGGCCCAGGCCGCAGGGCGCGGACGACCTGAGCAAGGACCGTCCGCACACGGCCTGAGGCCGGCGGGCCATCGGGCTCGGCCCGGACGCCGCTCCGGCTTCCCGGCCCGGCTTTTCGGCCCGGCTTTTCGGGGAGTCGTCGGGCGTCGCCCCCTGAGGACGACTCCCTCGCTTCCGGGGACGGAATAAGCCCCGGAGCGGGCTGGTTCTTCCCTGCGGCCCGATGGACTGCACCAAAGCGCGATTTCTCGTTTACGCCTATCTCGACCGGGACCTTCCCCGCAACGAGGGTGAGGCGCTCCAGCGTCACCTGGCCACCTGCCCCTCCTGCGCCGCCCGAGGCCGCTCGGCACGCGGCATGGTCAAGCTCCTGCAGTCCCGGCTGGACCGCGCCCCCGCGCCCATCGGCCTGCGCGAGAAGCTGCATTCCGGCGCCTACGCCCTTCCCCCGAAGCCGCGCTACGCGCCCCTTGGGCTGGCCGCGTCGATCCTGCTCCTCCTTCTGCCCCTCGTCGCCGATCAGGCGTCCCCGAGGACGGCCGCGCTGTCGCTCGCCGCACCGGTGGCCATCGCCGGCGCGATGCCGCGGGTGGTACCGGTTCGTCAGATGAGCGGAACGTTCGTCTGCCTGCAGTGTGAGGCCCGTCACGGAGGCGGCGTCTGCCCCCTCGACGAGCGCGTCCACGAGCTCGGCTTCTGCGCCGACAACGGCAAGACCTGGCGAATGATGACCTCGGACTCGGCTCTGGCGGAGGCCTCCGTCGGCCAGGCCGTCACCGTCGAGGGAGTCGCGTTCCCGGAGTCGGGATTCCTCCGCGCGAGCCGCGTCGGGTACTAGGACTCCTGGCGGCCGGCTTCGCCGGCCAACCGACAAAAGAGGGGAAGTCTCGCTCGGACGCTCTCCCACGAAATCCCTCTCGTACAATCGCTCCGAATGTCTGACTGGATCGAGGCGAGCGCCCCCGCGCGCGTGGACCTCGCCGGCGGCACCCTCGACCTCTGGCCCCTGCACGTCCTCCATCCCGGCTCGGTGACGGTCAATCTCGCGATCGCCCTGCGTGCCCGCTGTCGGGTGCGCCGCGGCGCGAGCGGGTTCCGCGTGACGGTCCCGGACCTGGGCTACGAGCGGCGCGTGGGGCAGGCGGGGGAGCTGCTCTCGGACCCGAGGGCCGCCCTGGCCGGGGCGCTGCTCGAGGCGCTTGGGATCGGCGAGGGCGAGCCGCATGAGATCGAGCTCGCCTCCGAAGTCCCGTTCGGGTCGGGGCTCGGCGGCTCCTCGGCCATGACCGTCGCCATGGCGGCGGCGCTCGCCGCGAGCGTGGAGATGCCGTTCGAGGGTCCAGGGCGCGTGGACCTCGTGCGCGACGTCGAGACGCGCGTCCTCGGCAAGCCGGCGGGTGTCCAGGACTACTACCCGCCGCTCACCGGCGGACTGCACCGCCTCCTCTTCGAGCCGGGCCGCGTCGTCGTCCAGCGGCGCGACGCCGACGCGAGGTCGTGGCTGCGGCACCTGACCCTGTTCGATACCGGGATCGCGCACTCCTCGGGAATGAACAACTGGGAGATCTTCCGCGCCCGTCTCGAGGGAGACCGCCGGGTGGCGGAGGCGCTCGATGGGGTGCGCGCCGCCGCGCGCTCCATGGCGGAGGCGGCGGAGCGGGAAGACTTCGAGGCGATGGGCCGGGCGCTCGCCGCGGAGTGGGACGCCCGTCGGAGGCTGGCCCCCGTCGTCTCCTCGCCCGCGATCGAGCGCGCGATCGACGCGGCGGCTGCGGCGGGGGCCTGGGGCGGCAAGGCGTGCGGCGCCGGGGGCGGGGGCTCCGTCGTCATCCTCTCTCCGCCGGAGCGGTCCCCGGCCGTCCGGGAGGCGCTCGCGCGCCTTCCCGAGGGGCGGCTGCTGTCGGTCGCGGTGGAGAACCGGGGCCTGGAGGTCTCGTCATCCCGAGGGCCCGGGCCCGAGCGACCCTCTCAGCTCTGAAGGGGGTTGCTCGCCGCGCTCGGAATGGTGGGCCTAGCGCTCCTTCATCCAGGCCACGCACTTCTCGAGCTCGCGGCGCATCGCCGCGGGCGATTCGGCATGGTGCCAGGACCCGTGCCCCGGCAGGACCCACTCGAACCGGAAATCGAGGAGCCGCTCCATCGAGCGGATCGTCGCGGGCCACGAGTACCAGTTCGCGTCTCGGAACGCCACGAGCTGCCCGCGCCGCGCGGACCACGCCAGGTGGTCGCCGGTGAAGAGGAACTTGTCGCGGTAGAGGAGCACGGCGTGCCCGCGGGTATGGCCGGGCGTCGGGATCGCGAGAAGGTCGTCGGCGAGGGGGATCGGATCGCCGCCGGAGAGCCGACGCTCGACGTCCTGCGTCCCCCGGGTGACGTCGTCGGCGTGCAGGATCCGCTCACAGCCGAACCGCTTGTGGAGCGCGGCGTGGTCGGCGACGTCGTCGCGGTGGGTCAGGAACAGCGTGGCGACGCCGCCGCGGTCCTCGAGCGCGCGCAGGAGGGGCCCCGCGGCGCGCGGCGAGTCGACGAGGACGTTGGCACAGCGGCGGGGGACCTTGCGGTCCCCCGAGCCCGCCCGGCGGGCCGCTCGATGAAGTAGCTCCACGCGCCGAAGGAACTCTCCGCCGTGAACCCGCAGAAGGAGACGTTCTCCGCGATGGGCTCGGGGTACGCGCGGACGCCGGGCGTGGCGTCGGTCCGCGAGGCCGTGCCGATCGAGGCGGTCGGGCACGCGACCAGGGCCATGAGCGCCCGGCGGCGGTCCTCCGGCGTCTTGGGCTGGGCCGCCACGAACGAGTGGCCCTCGCCCTCGGCGAAGACCTCGGGCGCGACCCGGCGGCAGGTGTCGCAGTCGATGCACGAGCGGTCCACGTAGAACAGGCCGGGCGCGTTCTCGGGAAGCCGTTCGGCGAGCGTCGCCATCAGAGCCTCAGAGCCGCTCGAGCTCCGGGACCGTGCGCTCGTTGACGACGTTGCCGGTGTTGAGCGTCGTCGCGGGCTCGATCAGCACGACCCAGCACTCCTCCGGCGCGAACGGCTTGTGCTCGACGCCCCTGGGCACGACGAAGAACTCGCCCTCGGAGAGCTCGACGTCGCCGGTGCGCAGGCCCATCCGCATCCGGCCCCTGACGACCAGGAAGAGCTCGTCTTCGCGCTCATGGTGGTGCCAGACGAAGTCGCCCTGGAACTTGACGAGCTTGACGTGCGTGTCGTTGACGGTGCCCACGATCTTGGGCTGCCAGTATTCCGAGAAGAGGCCGAATTTCTGGTTCAGGTTGACTTTGTCCATCGTCCCTCCGATATGCCGTCATCCCGAGCGGAGCGAGGGATCCCGTCCTCGACGAGCCCACGGGATCTTCGCGACGAATTGTCGCGCTCCTCAGGATGACCCGCGACGCCGCTCCGCGTCACGCGGGTCACATCCTTTCCGGCTGCGGAATTCCCAACAGTTCCAGGAGCCTCGCCATTTCGCGCTCGAAAATCCGCGCGATCGCCACGCGCCGGTTTCGGACCGCCGCATCGGTCTCCTGGAGGATGGGCTGCCGGTGGTAGAAGTGATTGAACGACTGGGCCAGTCCGAACGCGTGCCGCGCCAGCGTCGCGGGCTCCAGCGCCTCGACCGACCGCTCCGCCGCGTCCGGAATGGACGCCGCGTCGAGCGCGATCGTCCAGAGATCGTCCGTCCACTCGCCGCCCTCGAGCGCCTCCTCCGAGATCTCGTGCGCGATCCCCTTCTCCCGGAGCTTGCGGAAGATGTTGCCGGCGCGAACCAGCGAGTACTGGAGGTAGGGCCCCGTGTCGCCCTCGAAGTTGAGCGCCTCGTCGAAGTCGAAGGCGATGACCTTGGTCCTCCCGACCTTGAGCAGGAAGTACCGCAGCGCCCCGATCGCGATCGCCCGGGCGTCTTCCTCGGCCGACGCCGCCGCGCCCTCGCCCCCCGCCTCTCCGCGCCGGCTCTCGACCTCCCTGCGCGAGCGTTCGAGGAGCAGCTCGACGAGATCGTCCGCCTTGACACCGAGGCCCTTGCGCCCGGACATCTCCACGTACGGCTTCTTCTCGTCCTCCGGCGAAAGCCGGTACTCCTCGCCGAACCGCTCGGCGAGCTCCCGCGCCGCCTTCGGCGAGAGCGCCACGATCTCGTAGGAGAAGTGGGTCGAGCGGTCGGCCTCGCTCGGAAAGCCCAGCGTCCGCAGCCCCTCCTTGACGACCTTCTGCAGGTACGACTGGCGCACGTCGATCACGTTGATGACCCGCGTGCCGTGGCCGAAGCGCGGAGCCACCGGGGAGCCTCCCGTGTGGGCGCTCCGCCACACCGCATGCGCGCGCACGGCATCGGGGATCTCGCCCTCGGGAACCGACCCCGCGCTCCAGGCGACGGGGAAGGGCGCGTAGTCGAAGTCGATCGGAAGCAGTCCGAACTTCCAGAGCTGGTAGGCGATGTCCTTGCCCGTGTACGTCACGGTGCCGTTCGAGCGGACGAGAATCTTGTCGGGCTCCTCCATGCCGGCGAACTCCTCGGACTCCGAGAGCGGAAGGACCCAGCATCCCGCGTGCTTGCCCTCGGTCTCCCGGTGAATCGCGCCGGCCTTTTGGAGGAGCTCGAAGGCAGTGGCCCAGAAGTGCTTGTAGAGGATGTCGCTCTCGCGCGGCAGCAGGTCGTACGCGATCCCGAGCCGCCCCATGGTCGCGACGTGCGACGAGGCCACGGCCTCGACCACGGCGGCGGCGATGCGCGCCGTCTCGTTCTCGCCGGCCTCGATCGCGTGGAGGATCTCGTCGCGCCACGCCTTGGAGGAGGGCTCCGCCGCATAGGTGCGCCCGACCTCGGCGTAGACGTCCCAGCACAGGTACGCGAACCCCTTCGGGTTGGCCTCGCCGTTCGGCAGCCGCCGCTCGGAGACGGCGGCACGCACCGCGTCGACCGTGCGCACCCCCTTCAGGTGGATCAGCCCGGCCACGACGTCGGCCACCTGGACCCCGGTGTCGTCGAGGTAGTTCTGGACCTCGACGGCGTGGCCCAGGTGGCGCAGCGTCCGCACGAGCACGTCGCCCAGGACCGCATTGCGCAGGTGCCCGATGTGGGCGGCCTTGTTCGGGTTGATGTTGGTGTGCTCGACGATGACCTTGCCGGGGCGCTGAGACGGCGGAGGCATCGCAAGGAGGAGCCCGCGGACGAATCGCCCCCGGTCCAAAAAGAAGTTCAGGTAGCCGGCCCCCTCGACGCGGACCTCGCGGATGCCTTCCGGGAGCGCAATGGCCGACGCGAGCTCGGCCGCGATCGCGCGCGGCGCCTTCCGGAGCGTCTTGGCGAGGTCGAACGCGACGGGCGACGCGAAGTCGCCGAGCGCCGCCTTCGGAGGACGCTCCAGCGCGACGCGCTCGACCGCCGCGCCGAGCTTCTCCGCCACGGCCGCGCGTACCGCATCCGCGAGAGCGGTTCGAATCGTCTCGAGCATGGGGCGCGAGTATACGAAAGCGGTGTCATCCCGAGGACGCCGAGCGCACCGAGGGGGACGAGGGATCCCGGGCTTCGAGGAGCGCTGGCGATCGCGCTCGCGATCCGGACGTCCGGACCCGCTCGGCAGCACGTCGGAATAGAATGGCCCCATGAGCGTCGCCGTGACCCGCTCGGTTTCCGTCCATGCCAGCGCCGCGGACGCATTCGATGCGTTCACCCGCGTCTCCGACCTGCTCTCGTGGCTCTGCGAGGGCGCGCTGGTCGGCCTGCGTCCGGGCGGCAACTGGGCGGTCGGGTTCACGGACCGCCGAGGCATGACCGAAGCCACGGTGCTCGGCAAGATCGAGGAGTTCGAGCGCGGCCGGCACCTGGTCGTGGGCGACATCTCCTACGAGCCGCGCGAGGGCGAGGCGCTCTCCGGCATCCGCCTGGAGCTGACGATCGCCGAGAGCGACGCCGGCTGCGTCGTCACCGTCGAGCAGGAGGTTCCGGACGGCGGCCCGGCGTACGCGAAGTATCAGGGCGAAGTCGCCCCGGCCTGGGAGGCGAGCCTGGCCGATCTCAAGCGGTATCTCGAGGGGCCCCGGCGCCGGCGCATCCTGATCGAAGCCGGCTTGCCGGAGAACTGAGGAGGATCGCGCAGGGGCGGGGCTTGCCTCCGCCCGCGCAGGGATGACGATGGAGCGAGAAGGCCTGATGACGTCCGACCCGTGCCGGCTATGCGGCGGCGTCGGCTGGGTCATCGAGTCCGCGGACGGCCGCAAGCAGGCGCATCCGTGCGTCTGCCGCGGAGCCACGATCGCGCGCGCGCGGCTGGACGCGGCGGGGATCCCGCAGCGCTACCGGGACTGCACGCTCGAGAACTTCTCGGACAACCACGTCAGCCTGACGCGGGCCCGGAGCGCCGCCCGCGAGTTCGTGGACACGTATCCGGCGGTGGAGGCGGGGCTGCTCCTCGTGGGGCCGTCGGGGCGCGGCAAGACGCACCTCGCGTGCGCGATCCTCTCGGAGCTCGTGAAGACGAAGGGCGTCACGGGGCTCTACGTGGACTTCTCGGACCTGCTGATGAAGATCCAGACCTCGTTTCGGCCCGACGCGGACATGTCGAAGGAATCGGTCCTGACTCCGTACGCCGAGACCGAGTTGCTCGTCATCGACGAGCTCGGCGCCTCGAAGCCGCATGCCTGGGTGCTCGACGTGCTCTACGCCCTGCTCAACACCCGCTACAACCGCAAGAGGCTGACGGTCGCGACCTCCAACTTCGAGGACGATCCGGAGCCGGGGTCGGGCGAGCGCGACCGCCTGGAGGACCGCATTGGCTACCGGCTGCGCAGCCGGCTCTACGAGATGTGCCTGATGGTGCCGCTTCGCGGGAACGATTTCCGGAAGGACGTGTTGGGCACGCGGATCCGGTCCCGATTTTGATTTTGGATCTTGGATTTTGGGTTTTGGATTCCGCGCCGCGGAATCCTCGCCTTCGAGTCGCACTGGCGTGCACCGTCCTCCTGACGGCGGCCTGCGCGACGCAGGCCCCTCCGCCGGCGCCGCTGCCCTCGGCCGAGAAGGAGCCCGTCCCGGTCCCCGCGCTCCAGGTCGCGCCGCCTTCGATTCCCGCGCCCTCGGGCACGGTGTTTCGCGTGGGGCTCAAGAGCGATCTGACCGAGGTCACCCTCGGCACCGCGGGCACGATGTGGATCGTGGCGTCGGGAGATCACGCGGAGCTCGTCCAGGGGCCGCTCTCGGTGCGGCCGGCTCTCGGCGCCGGAAAAGGCGGGGGTGCGGAGCCGGCGCCATCTCCCTCGTTCCAGATCCAGGCCGGGGCGTTCTCCCAGGAAGAACCGGCCCGCAAGCTCGCGGACCGCCTCGGGGCCGCGAACCAGCTCGCGTCCCAGGTCGCGTTCTCGGCGGACCGCGGCGTCTACCGCGTGCTGCTGGGGGCGTTCGCCTCTCGGCCGGAGGCCGACGCCGCGCTCGAGCGCCTGAAGGCCTCGGGGCAGGACGGCTTCGTCGTTCCGGGCAGCCCCCGGACCTCGGCCGCGCCCACCGGCCTGGTCGTGGCCGGCGGCGCGAACACTCCCCGGGAGCTCGCCTCGCCCGTCGACTTCTACCCGCCGGCGCCCGACGCCCGGGTCGCGTGGGACGGCGTGTCCTACCGCGGCAGCCTGCGCGCGCTCGTCAACCCGCGGGGCACGCTCAACCTCGTCAACCGCGTCGACCTCGAGGACTACCTCTACGGCGTGGTCCCCTCCGAGATGGGCCCCAAGCGCTTCGACGCGATCGAGGCGCTGAAGGCTCAGGCGGTCGCGGCTCGGACCTACGCGCTCGCCCACCGCGGGCAGTTCGAGGCGGAGGGCTACGACATCTGCGCGACGCCCAAGTGCCAGGTCTACGGCGGCGTGACCGTCGAGGACCCGCTGTCCTCCGCCGCGGTCGACGGCACGCGCGGACTGGTCCTCGCGTACCAGGGCCAGATCGCCGACGCGCTCTTCGTGTCCACGTGCGGCGGCGTCACCGAGAACGTCGAGAACGTGTTCTCGGGCGGACCGGTCCCGTACCTCGTGAGCGTCGCGTGCGGCGAGCTGGCGGCGTCGGAGGTCGAGGGCGCGAAGGTCGCGCGCGACGGCGGCACGGCGCGCTCGGCGCTCCAGTGGCGCGGCTACGTGCTGCGCGGCCAGGCGCCGAAGAGGTCCGCCGTCCGCGCCGCGAGCCTCGAGACCGCGCAGCGCTGGGCGGGCGTCGAGAGCAGGGGCTCGCCGCCGTCGAAGCTGACGCCGGCCGCGGTGTACCCGTCGCTCGTCGAGGCGTTCGACCTGAAGCCGGCGCAGGAGCTGCACCTGACGGAGCGCGACGAGAGCTACTACGCCGAGGCGCCCGCGGCGGCCGGACGCCTGACGGGATCCGCGCGCGCCGCCTATGAGTTCCTCTGGCGCTTCCGCTTCGCCGGCGACAATCTGCCGCCGCCCGACCGGGACCTCGCGGAGGAGGAGTACGCGGGACTCTTGTTCTCGGTCGCCCTGCGGCTGTCCGGAGTCACCGAGGGGAGCGGGCGCTTCCTCTCGCGCGAGGGCTCGAACCTCTGGGTCAAGACCGCCGAGGGCCGGCAGGGGCTGCCCGTCGATCCCGAGATCCCGCTCGCCCGGCGGGTCGCGGACCGCTTCCTCCCGGCCGGGACGCTGACCCTGCGCGCGGGGGATCGCCTCCGCTGGTGGAAGGACGGGTCGGGCCGCTTGCTGGGCCTCTGGGTCGAGACCGATGCCGACGGCCCCAGCTACGAGCGCGATTCCGCCTGGACGGAATGGGTGCGCCGCGTTCCCGCCAAGGAGCTGGCGCGGCGGATGTCCGGACGCGTCGCGGGCAACGAGGTCCGCGAGGTCGTGGTGACCAGGCGCAGCCCGTCCGGCCGCGCGATCGAGATGCGGGTGAAGACGGACCTGGCGGAGGCCACCTTCAAACGCTTCGACCTGCGCCAGGCCGTGGAGATGCCCGAGATGCTCTTCACGGTCTCCCGCGTCGTGGGGCCCGGCGGCGAGGCCGAGTTCGTCTTCCTGGGACGCGGCTGGGGCCACGGCGTGGGCCTCTGCCAGAACGGAGCGTTCGGGATGGCGCTGGCGGGGGAGACGTATGACCGGATCCTCCGGCACTACTACACGGGGATCGACATCGTCGCGGCGTCGAGCGTCACGGCGAGTCCCCCGTCCACGCGATAAAATGAGCGCATGAGCAGCGCCGTCAGCGCCGAACGCGAGGCAATCCTCCGAACCGTCCGCGAGTTCTGCGACGCCGAGATCCGTCCGAACGTTCTGCGCTGGGACGAGGCCCAGGAGTTCCCGCGCGAGCTCTTCGGCAAGCTCGGAGAGCTCGGCCTCCTCGGTGCGATGTTCCCGGAGAAGTACGGCGGCGCGGGGCTCTCGTGCATGGACTACCAGGCGATCGTGGAGGAGGTCTCGGCGGTGGACCCCTCGGTGGCGTTGTCCCTCGCGGCGCACCACAGCCTGGGCAGCAATCACATTTTCCAGTTCGGCAGCGAGGCGCAGCGGCAGCGCTACATGCCCAAGCTGACCTCCGGCGAGTGGATCGCGTCCTGGGGGCTGACCGAGGCCGAGGCCGGCTCGGACTCCGGCGGGACGAAGACGACCGCGGTCCGCGACGGCGACGCGTGGGTCCTGAACGGCTCGAAGAACTTCATCACCAACGCGAGCGTCGCGGGCGTCGCGGTGCTGATGGCCGTGACGGACAGGAGCCGGAAGAACAAGGGCATCTCCGCCTTCATCGTGGAGTGCGACAACCCGGGCATCCGCGTCGGCAAGAAGGAGAACAAGCTCGGCATGCGGGCGTCGGAGACCTGCACGCTGGTTCTGGAGGACTGCCGGATCCCGGCGTCGAACCTCCTCGGCTCGGAGGGCTCCGGCTGGCTCGACGCCATGAAGATCCTGGACGGCGGGAGGATCGGGATCGCGGCTCTCTCCGTCGGGCTCGCGCATGGGGCGTACGAGGCGGCCCTGAAGTACGCGCAGGAGCGACGCCAGTTCGGCCACCCGATCGCGGACTTCCAGGCCATCCAGTTCTACCTGGCGGACATGGCGACGCGAGATCGACGCGGCGCGCCTCCTGACGTGAGCGCGCGGCCGAGGCGCGGGACGCGACGGGGACGGCCGTGACGAAGCTCTCGGCCCAGGCCAAGCTCTTCGCGTCGGAGGTCGCCGTCCGCGTCAGCGACCGCGCGATCCAGATCCACGGCGGGTACGGGTTCACCAAGGACTTCCCGGTCGAGAAGTACTTCCGCGACTCCAAGCTCTGCACGATCGGCGAGGGCACGAGCGAAGTCCAGCGGCTCGTCATCGCCAAGCAGCTGCTGTCGAGCGCGTCATGACCGCCGCCGTGGGCGCGGCCCCTACGGCCACGGAAGAGCTCGCCCGCGGCGTCCTCGCGGGCCAGGCGCGTCCCATCGGCCGGGCGATCTCCGAGGTCGAGCGCGACTCCGGGGCGGTGCCCGAAATCCTCCGCCTCCTCTTCGGACAGACCGGGCGCGCCCGCATCCTGGGAATCACGGGGCCGCCGGGCGCCGGGAAGTCGACGCTGGTGCAGCGGCTCGCGCAGGCCTACCGGAAGCGGGGCGTCCGGGTCGGCATCGTGGCCGTCGATCCGTCCTCGCCCTTCACGGGCGGCGCGATCCTGGGCGACCGCATCCGCATGTCCGAGATCTACACCGATCCGGGGGTCTTCATCCGGTCGATGGCGACGCGCGGCGCCCTGGGAGGCCTCGCGCGCTCGACCTCCGACGCCGTCGACGTGCTCGACGCCGCCGGCTTCGAGGTCATCCTCGTCGAGACGGTCGGAGTGGGCCAGGACGAGGTGGACATCGTCCGCGCGGCCGACACGACCGCCGTCGTCCTGGTTCCCGGTCAGGGCGACGACATCCAGGCGATCAAGGCGGGGATCCTCGAGATCGCCGACGTGTTCATCGTGAACAAGGCGGATCGCGAGGGCGCCGACCGCGCCGTGGCCGAGCTCTCGATGATGCTGGACCTCTCGGAGCAGAAGCCGTGGCGGCCTCCCATCGTGAAGACGTCGGCGCCGTCGGGCGGCGGGGTCGCCGAGGCGGTCGCCGCGCTGGAACGGCACGGCGAGTACCTCCGGGAGTCGGCGGAGGGAGCGGCGCGGCGCGCGCTGCGCGCGCGGACCCGGCTGCTGTCGCTTCTGTCGGACCGATTCCGCCGCGCGGTGGAGGCGAGGGCGCTCGCGCCGGACGGGCTGGAGGAAGCGGTGCAATCGGTTCTCGAGCGGCAGGAGGATCCCTATTCGGCGGCGGAGCGGCTCTACGGCGCCGTCGTGGGCTCCCCGGCCCGCGGAGGGCGGGTGTCATGACAAAGGCGCAGGGCGGCGGCGCGGAGCGCAGGGAGCCGCCGAAGGGCGGCGGCGCGGAGCGCAGGACGCCGCCCTACAAGCTCGACCACCTCGGTGTCGCCGTCGCGTCGATCGACGCCGCCCTCGACGTCTACCGCGCGCTCGGCCTGAGCGAGACGAAGCGCGAGCTCGTGCCCTCCCAGAAGGTCACGGCCGCGTTCCTCCCGGTCGGCGAGAGCCGCATCGAGCTGCTCGAGCCGGCCGCCGAAGACTCGCCGATCGCGAAGTTCCTGGCGAAGCGCGGCGAGGGGATTCACCACATCTGTTTCGCCGTCGAGGACCTCGAGGGAGCGCTCGCGGACCTCGCGCAGCGCGGCTTCCGATTGATCCACTCCCATCCGGTCGAGGGCGCCGATGGGAATCGGGTCGCGTTTCTGCACCCCGACGCGGGGCACGGCGTGCTGATCGAGCTCTCGGAAAGGCGGTGACGGGAATGAGGGTCGGAGAGTACGTGCTGATCCAGCTGGTCAATCCCCGGGAGAAATTCTGGGGACTCCTCCGCGATCGCGACGGCTCGGGGATCACGGTGCGCGGCCTCTCCCTCGAGGGGTTCGAGGGCTGGCTCCACGAGATCGCGCGGCGAGAGACCGTCACGGTGCTTCCCGCGACGGTCTTCTTTCCGCTCCACCGCGTCGAGCGCATCTTCCTCGACGAGACCGCCGGGGACTTCGTCTCCTTCGCGGATCGGTTCAAGCGGACGGTGGGCGAGGACGCGCGCTACTACCTGACGCCGGTTCCGGACGTGGAGGAGTAGCCCGTAGGGGCGGGGCTGGCTGAGCGCCGCCGACCCGGCGCCTGTGGCGTCCCCCGGACGCTCGGTGCGCCCCCGCCCGCGGGCGGCCGCGATCCGACCACCAAGGCAAACCGCCGGCAGTAGGGAACGCCGGGCAAAGCCCGGCGGCAACGCCGCCCCTACAGCTCCACGTTCTTGACGTAGTAGTCGGCGGCCGTGATCTGGCCGTTGACCAGCTGGCGTGCCTGCTCCGGCGACATGTCCACCGTCCCCGCCCCGTCGCCCGAGGACGTCGTCAGGACGATCTTGATCGTCGTCGCGACGCCCCGGCTCGAGGGGTCCGACAGCGCCCTGGCCGCCGCGGAAAGCGCGTTGAAGACCTGCTCCTCGGTGTTCGTGGTGACGAGCAGGCCGGTCTTGCCGCGGAAGTTCGTCAGGCGGTACTGCGTGATGCCGGCGCCGTCGAAGATCTTGCTGAAGGCCGTCTGCAAGTTGGCGTCCACCTGCTGGAACGACGGCCCGCTGCCATCCGCCGCCGCCGACTTCTCTCCGGGCGGGGGAAGGCCCATGCGGGGGTGCTTTTCCTTGATGTAGTCCTGCAGCTTGGGCGACGCGGCGCCGGCCGCCGACGCCACCGGCGTGGGCTTGCGACCGTCGGGCGTGTCGATCGCGACGACGTTGCCGAAGTTCTCGGCGTTGTACTTCTCGGAGCCCTCGACGTCGATGTTTTCGAGCTTCATCGCGGTGACCGTGCCGTTCTCCAGGGTGATGATCGCGCGGTCGCCCTTCACCGTGTACTTCATCTTCGCGAAGATCAGGGAGCCGTCCTTGAGCTTGATGACGTAGGCCGAGGCGGCCGAGCAGAGCAGAAACGTCGAGAGAAGCGCCAGCAGGATTCTGTTCTTCACTTTCTCGGGCCTCCTGGACCCGATTCGCGATCCGGTTTGACAGGGCCGGTTGTGACCCATATTTTAGCACCCGCATGCTCATCGTGATGGACTCGGTGGCCACCGCGGAGGACGTCCGCCGCGTCGTCGAGGCCGTCCAGAGCCACGGACTCCAGGCGCACCCGATTCCCGGGGCGCAGCGCACGGCGATCGGCATCACCGGCAACCGGGGCAGCGTCGATCCCGGCGCGTTCGAGAACCTGCCCGGCGTCCTCGAGGTCATCCCGGTCTCGGCGCCGTACAAGCTGGTGTCGCGCGAGGCCAAGCGCGAGAACACGGTCGTCTCCGTCGGTGGCGTGCCGGTGGGCGGCGAGCGCGTGGTGGTCGTCGGCGGTCCCTGCGCGGTCGAGTCGGAGGAGCAGGCCGTCGAGATCGGCCGGCGCGTGCGGCAGGCCGGCGGCACGCTGTACCGGGGCGGCGCGTACAAGCCGCGCACCTCGCCCTATTCGTTCCAGGGCCTGGGCGAGGAGGGACTGCGGATTCTCTCGCTCGTCCGCCGCGAGACGGGACTCCCGATCGTGACGGAGGTCCTGGACACCGAGACCGTGGACGTCGTGGCCGAGCACGCGGATTGCCTGCAGGTCGGCGCGCGCAACATGCAGAACTTCTCGCTCCTGAAGAAGCTCGGGCGGATCCGCAAGCCCGTGCTCCTGAAGCGCGGGATGTCGGCGACGATCGAGGAGCTGCTGCTCTCGGCCGAATACCTGCTCTCGGAAGGCAACTACGAGGTCATGCTGTGCGAGCGCGGCGTGCGGACCTTCGCCGACCATACGCGCAACACCCTGGACCTCTCGGCCGTGCCGTACGTCCAGCGCATCTCGCACCTGCCGATCCTCGTGGACCCGTCGCACGGCACGGGCAAGCGCGCGAAGGTGCTGCCGCTCTCGCGGGCGGCGGTCGCGGTCGGGGCGGACGGACTGCTGATCGAGGTGCACCACGAGCCCGACAAGGCGCTCTCGGACGGGCCGCAGGCGATCCTGCCCGAGATGTTCGAGGAGCTCGTGCGCCAGCTGTCGCGTCTCGCGCCGGTGGTGGGACGGACGATTTGAAGGGGATCCTGGTCCTCGAGGACGGGACCTCCTACGAGGGCGAGGCCATCGGGCGTCCCGGGACCGCGTTCGGGGAGATCGTCTTCAACACCGCGATGAGCGGCTACCAGGAGGTGTTGACCGACCCCTCCTACTCCGGGCAGATCGTCGTCATGACCGCGGCGCACGTCGGCAACTACGGCATCCGCGCAGACGAGGCGGAGTCCGACCGCGTGCACGTGTCCGGCTTCGTGGCCCGCGACTTCCCGGCGCGCTGGAGCGGGACCGACGGCGAAAAGAGCCTGGCGGAGTATCTCGACGAGAGCGGAGTCCTTGGGCTCCACGGCCTCGACACGCGCTCGCTCGTCCGGCGGATTCGCAGCGAAGGCGCGATGCGGGCGGGGATGTCCACCGAGATCCGCGATCCCGGGGAGCTGCTGCGCCGGGTCCTCGACTCGCCGGAGATGCTCGGCGCCGACCTCGCCCTGTCCGTCTCTCCCCGCGAATCCCGCGTGGAACCGGGCAAGGGGCGCAAGAAGTACCGCGTCGCGGCCGTCGACTACGGCATGAAACGCAACATCGTGCGGCTCCTGCAGGCCGGCTCCTGCCGGGTCACGGTCTTTCCGGCGTCGGCGTCGGACGCCGAGATCCTGAAGAGCGAGCCCGACGGCATCTTCCTCTCGAACGGCCCCGGCGATCCGGCCGCGCTTCCGGGTCCGATCCGAACGATCGAGAAGCTGATCGACACCGAGATCCCGATCTTCGGGATCTGTCTCGGCCACCAGCTGCTCGGCCTGGCGCTCGGCGCGCGGACCTTCAAGCTCAAGTTCGGGCACCGCGGCGCCAACCATCCGGTCCAGGACGTCGTGTCGGGCCACGTCGCGATCACCGCGCAGAACCACGGCTTTGCGGTCGACGCCGCGACCCTTCCGTCCGACGTGCAGACGACGCACAAGAACCTGAACGACGGCACGCTCGAGGGCTTCCGCCACAAGACGCGGCCGATCCTGGCCGTGCAGTTTCACCCGGAGGCGGCGCCCGGCCCGCACGACGCGAACGTGATGTTCGAAGAGTTCCTGCGGGCGATGCAGCAGAGCCGGAAGGCGGCCGCGGGCGCCCGCCGGTGAACGCGCTCGCGCTCGAGGTCGCGCTGCGCTACGTGAAGTCGCGGCCCTCGCGCCTGATCTCGTCGGTCTCGCTGCTCTCGATCGCGGGGATCGCGCTCGGCGTCGCGGCGCTGGTCGTCGCGATGGGGCTCCTCTCGGGCTACCGGACCGAGATCCGCGAGCGCCTGATCGGGGCGAACGCCGCGGTGGTCGTGTTCCCCATGGCCGCGAACGGCGCGGCGGACACCGCGGCCCTCGAGCGGCGCCTCTCGAAGGTGCCGAGCGTGCGCGCGGTCGCTCCGGTGATCTATCAGACCGGCGTGGCGAGCTCCTCGGCGACCCCCGACGGTACCGACGCCGTGCTCAAGGGGATCGACGCGGACACGGAGCGGCGGGTCTCGGACCTCGACGCCTATCTCCCCGACGCGGCCCGCGCGGTGCGCCCGGCCACCGCGGACGCGCCGGCCTCGGTCGCCGTCGGCGACGAGCTCGCGCGCCGTCTGGACGTGCGCGCGGGCGACGACGTGGTGCTGGCGGTCGCGGACAACGCGGCCCAGGGCGGCCGCTTCGCGCCGCGCACCGGCCGCTTCCGGGTCGGGCGGGTGTTTCGGACGAACTTCGCGGAGTACGACACGGAGTGGATCTTCGTGGACCGCGAGGAGCTGCGGAAGCTCGCCCGCCTCGAGGGCGCGGCGAACGTGATCGAGATCCGCCTGGACTCGCTCCGCCACACGGAGACGGCGGTGGCCGCGATCCGCGCGGCGGCTGGGAACGGCTACTCCGTGTCCGACTGGCGCTCCATGAACGGAGGCCTCTTCGCCGCGCTCGTGATCCAGCAGGCCGCGCTGTTCCTGGTCATCGGCCTGATCGTGGCGGTGTCGACCTTCAACATCGTGGCGACGCTCGTCATGACCGTGCAGGAGAAGAAGCGCGACATCGGCGTGCTGACGACCCTCGGCGCGGAGCCGGCCTTCCTGCGGAGGGTCTTCCTGTGGCTGGGCGCGCTCCTGGGCGGCGCGGGCGTCCTCGCGGGCGTGCTCTTCGGAGTCGGCGTCTGCTGGGCGGCGACGCGCTTCCGCCTGCTGTCGTTCCCGGCGGGCGTCGCCGAGATCTACTTCGTCTCGTTCATCCCGTTCCTCGTGCGGATCCGGGACCTCGCCGCGATCGTCCTCTTCTCCGCCGCCGCGATCCTCGTGGCGTCCTGGGTGCCGGCCCGCCGCGCCGGCCGCCTCGACGTCGCCGAGGCGCTGCGGTACGAGTAGCCTCGGGCTCGCTCAGCGCGCCGTACCTCGCTTGGCGAGGAACTCCTTCTGCCGCCGCTCGGACTCGGCGCGGATCGCGGCGAACTCGGGATTCCTGCGGATCGAGTCGTAGATCGAGTCCCTGTCCATGTTCGCGTGGCAGAGGTAGCCGTCCTCGACGGCTTTTCGCAGCAGCCGCAGAGCCGGCGCCTCGTACCCGGCGGCCGAGAGGATTCCCGACCAGTAGTATCGATTCTCGGAGTCCCGATCCTTCATGGCGCTCGCCTCGGCCGCCGCGGCGCCACGATCCCGCTCGGCCTTCGGTGTGGAGGCATCGAGGAGCGCGAACTCCCCGTCGGGCGAGGAGCGGAAGATTTCGAGGGCGGCCGCGCGCTTCTTCTCGCGAAGGAGGAGGCAGCCCTCCAAAGACTTCTGCCAGCCCGAGCCCGCGTCCAGGCGGGAGAACTCGCGCGCGCGCGCGTAGTCGCCGGACAGCATGAAGAGGAATCCGCAGGATCGCAGCGCGCGGTTCTGCGGATCCAGGGTCCGCGCGGCCTCGCACTCCCTGGCCCCTTCGTCGTACAGCCCGGCGTAGCGATCGACATAGGCGCGGCTGAAGTGCGCCAGGACATCCTGCGGCCGCCGGCGAACGAGCTCCTGAGCCCGGGCGTCGGCGCCGAGGAGATCGCCGCCGTCGGTGGCCAGGATGATGAGCCCCTGCGTCGGCTCGGTGAGGTTGGGGTCGAGCGACTCCGCCTTCTGCCAGGCCGCGGCGGCGCGGGAGTACCCCTCCTGCACGCCGCCGAAGGCTGCGGAGTAGTAGTAGCGCTGGGCGAGCTCGGACCAGGCCGGCGCGTAGTCGGCGTCGAGGCCCACCGAGCGCTCGAGCATCGCGATGCCCTGCTGGTTGGGCTGACGGTCGCTCGTGAAGGGCTTGCTCCGAAGGTAGAGATCGTAGGCCTCGGCGTTCTTGGGCTGCGTGCTCGACGCGGCCTCGCTCGACGTCCCGCCGAGGAGCGGGAAGAGGCCCTGGCGAAGGCGCGAGGAGATCTGGCCCCGTAGGCCGATGAGGTCGTTCGCGGCGGCGCTCGACGTGTCTCTCCAGAGAAGGCGGTTGCTCTCGGTGTCTACGACCTCGAGAGTGACCCGGAGCTGGTCGGCCTCCTTCTGGAAGTGGCCGGTCAGGACGTCCGCCACCTTCAGCTCGCGCCCGGCCGCCTGCGGATCGGCGTCGCCCTTGGCGTATTTCTGGGTTGCCGCGAAGGGGCGAATGGAGAGCGTCGGGATGTAGGAGAGGGTCGTGATGACCTCGTCGGGGAGCGCCAGGCGCAGGTGGTCCATCGACGCGTCCCCGCCCAGGTTCTGGAAGGGGAGCACCGCGAGCGTCGTTCGCGCGGCGGCCCCCGGGGAACCGGGGTGACGGTGGGAGGCCCACCAGGCGGCGCTTCCCACGGCCGCAATCAGCATCGCCGCCAGACCGGCCCAGGGGAGCCAGCGAGGGCCGCCGCTCGGGAGGCGGGCGCCGCCGCCGTCTGGCCGCTCTTCGCGGACTCCGAGTCGCGTTTGAGACGCCTCAGGTCCGTCTTCAGGTCCGCGATGCTCTGGTAACGCAGGTCCCGGTCCTTCTCGAGGGCCTTGTTGATGATCCGCTCGAGCTCCGCCGGCAGCTCCGCATTGAGCTTGACCGGCGACACCGGGGCCGTGTTCAGGATCGCGTCGAAGATGACCGCCGAGGTCGTCGCCCGGAACGGCTGCGTCGCCCGTGGCCATCTCGTAGAGCACGACGCCGAACGAGAAGAGGTCGGTGCGGGCGTCGAGCTCCTCGCCGCGCGCCTGCTCCGGCGACATGTAGGCGACGGTACCGAGCGTCATGCCGGGGCTGGTCAGGTTCTTGTCCGCCATGGCGGTCGGGAGCGCCGTGTCGCCGGCCGCGCTGCCCGGAGCGTGCCGACGCTTGGCGAGCCCGAAGTCGAGCATCTTGGCCTGGCCGCGCGGGGTGACGAAGATGTTCGGCGGCTTGATGTCGCGGTGCAGGATGCCCGCGCGCATGCGCGGCGCTCGAGCGCGTCGGCGATCTGCGATGCCCAGATCGAGCAGCGCGCTCCAGCTTCAGCGGGCGGCCGCCGATGCCGGTCGGCAGCGTCTCGCCTTCGAGCAGCTCCATCGCGATGAACGGGCGGCCCGTCGTGCTTCGTCGACGTCGTAGATCGTGCAGATGTTAGGGTGATTGCAGCGCCGAGGCGGCGCGTCGCCTCGCGCTGGAACCGCTCCACGCCTGGGGATCGCTGCGCGAGCTCCTCCGGCAGAAACTTCAAGCGCGACCCGGCGTCCGAGCTTCAAGTCCTCGGCCTTGTAGACGACGCCCATGCCGCCGGCGCCCAGCTTCGAGACGACCCGGTAGTGCGAGACGGTCTGGCCGATCATTAAGACGTTTTCGTCGCTCGCGCCGGATTCTAACCGCTATAATCCGAGCCCTACCCTTTCCAGAAAGGTCCCGCCATGTCGAAGACGCTTCGACTCTCGGCCGTCGCCTTCGCCTTCGTCCTCTTCCTCTTCTCCTCGGCCTCCCGACTCCCCGCCCAATCCTGCGGTCCGTGGCGCTGGGCGAGCCCGAAGCCGCAGGGCAACGCGCTGCAGGGGGCGGCGTACGGCGGCGGCCGGTTCGTCGCGGTCGGGCGCGCGGGCTCGATCCTGTCGAGCGCGGATGGGCTCACGTGGACGGCCGAGGCGTCGAACACGGCCGACGATCTGCGGGACGTCGCATGGAACGGCGCGACCTTCGTCGCCGTCGGCGCCGCGGGCTCCGTGCACGTCAGTGCCGACGGCGTCGCCTGGGGCACGCGCCTGTCGGCGACGGCCGCGAACCTGAACCGCGTGGTCTGGAACGGGTCGCAGTTCGTGGCGGTCGGCGACGACGGCGCCATCGTGACGAGCCCGAACGGTTCGGACTGGACGACCCGGCCCTCCGGGATCGGCTTCGCGTTCCACGACGTCGCCTGGAGCGGGAGCCGCTACGCCGCCGTGGGCGACTCCGGGGCGGTCTCGTACAGCGCCGACGGCATCCACTGGATCACGGCGGACTCGGGCACGCGCGACCAGTTCAACGCGGTGACCTGGACCGGCGCGCGCTTCGTCGTGGCGGCGCTCGGCTTCCCGTACGAGCCGCGGACCTACACGAGCGCGGACGGCGCCTCCTGGCGCCTCGCCCTGGGGCACGCCCAGGACCTGCGCCGGCTCCTGTGGACCGGCTCGAGCCTCGTCGGCGTCGGCCTGACGGGTACGATCGCGGCGGGTCTCGACGATTCCTCGCTGCAGGCGCGGGATTCGGGAACGCCGCTCGACCTGTCGGGAATCGCGCAGGGGCCCAACGGCCTCGCCGCGGTCGGCGCGCGGGGCACGATCCTCTTCAGTACGGACGGCGTGGCCTGGAGCGACCGGGCGCCCGGGCCGCGCGCGGCGTTCTCGGACGCCGTCTCGAACGGGTCGATCTTCGTGGCCGTCGGCGAGGCGGGCCAGATCGCGACCAGCGCCGACGGGGAGACCTGGATGCGCCGGGACTCGGGCACGTTCCGGTGGCTGTTCGGGGTGGCCTGGAGCGGCTCGGTCTTCGCGGCGGTCGGCGAGGCGGGAACCCTCCTGACCAGCCCCGACGGGTTCGCCTGGACGCCGCGGTCCGGCGGCGAGGGCCAGAACATCCAGGCGATCCTCTGGGACGGCCGCCGGTTCGTGGCCGTCGGGAGCGGGGGCGCGGTGCTGACGAGCGCGAACGGATCCGCCTGGACCTTCGCGTCGGCCGGTCCGAAGGTGCTCAACGCCGTCGCCTGGAGCGGCTCCGAGTACGTGGCGGTCGGCGGCGAGTTGACCGGCTGGATCGTGTCGAGCAAAGACGGCGCCTCGTGGACGCGCCGCGACGTTCCCGGCAGCCTGCCTCCGCTGTACGGCGTCGCCTGGAGCGGCTCGGAGTTTCTGGCGGTCGGCGACCACGGCGAGGTCGTCCGCAGCGTCGACGGCGTCTCGTGGCTCGAGGGCTCCCTCGGGATCGACAAGCGCATCTTCTCCGTGGCGTGGACGGGCGGCCTCTTCGAGGCGGTCGGCGAAGACGGGACGGCGGCCGAGAGCGCGGACGGCTTCGGCTGGTCCTCGCGAGTCTCCGGGTCGGCGGGAGATCTCTACGGCGCCGTCTGGACGGGCGAGCGGCTCTTCGGGCTCGGGAGGGGCGGGGCGATCCTCGCCGGCGAGTGCACCGCGCTCGGGCATCGCACGCAGGCGATCACGCGGGCGCCCTAGAAAGCGAGAGGCGCGGACCGCGGCGCTCGAGCGCGAGGCGCGACGCGCGAGGCTCCGGCGAGCTGTCGCCGGCGGATCGCCGCCGCGATCGGGGCTGCTAGACTCCCGCCCCGGTGGCCAAGCGCTCCGACATTCGAAGCATCCTCGTCATCGGCTCGGGACCGATCGTCATCGGGCAGGCCTGCGAGTTCGACTACTCCGGAACGCAGGCCGTTCGGGCGCTGCGCCGCGAAGGTTACCGGGTCATCCTCGTCAACTCGAATCCCGCGACCATCATGACGGATCCGGAGCTCGCGGACGCGACCTACGTCGAGCCGCTGACCCCCGAGTTTCTCGAGCGGATCCTCGAGAAGGAGCGGCCCGACGCGATCCTGCCGACGGTGGGCGGCCAGACCGCGCTGAACCTCGCGCTCGCGCTGGCCGAGCGGGGCATCCTCGAGCGCCGCAACGTCCAGCTCATCGGCGCGAACGAGACCTCGATGCGGCTGGCGGAGGACCGGGACCTCTTCAAGAAGGCGATGCTCGAGATCGGCGCGGAGGTGCCGCTCTCGGGCCGCGCGCGATCCCTCGAGGAGGCTGAGCGGATCCGCGAGGAGATCGGCCTGCCGCTCGTCATCCGTCCTTCCTTCACGCTCGGCGGGTCGGGCGGGGGAGCGGCGAAGACGGCGGAGGAGTTCCGGCGGATCGTGCAAAACGGCCTCTCCGAGTCGCCCGTGAAGGAGGTCCTGATCGAGGAATCCGTGGAAGGCTGGAAGGAGTTCGAGCTCGAGGTCATGCGCGACAACGCGGACAACGTGATCATCGTGTGCTCGATCGAGAACTTCGACGCCATGGGGGTCCACACGGGCGACTCGATCACCGTGGCGCCGCAGATGACGCTCTCCGACCGGCAGTACCAGGCGATGCGGGACGAGGCCAAGGCCGTCATCCGCAAGGTCGGCGTCGACACCGGCGGGTCCAACATCCAGTTCGCGGTCGACCCGCAGACCGGGCGCCGCGTCGTCATCGAGATGAACCCGCGCGTGTCGCGCTCCTCGGCGCTCGCCTCCAAGGCCACCGGGTTTCCGATCGCGAAGATCGCGGCGCTACTCGCGGTCGGGTACCACCTCGACGAGATTCCCAACGACATCACGCAGAAGACGCCGGCCTCCTTCGAGCCGTCGCTCGATTACGTCGTGGTCAAGATCCCGCGCTGGACCTTCGAGAAGTTCCCGCGCGCGGACGCGCGCCTGACGATCCAGATGAAGTCGGTCGGCGAGGCCATGGCGATCGGGCGCACGTTTGCGGAGGCGCTCGGCAAGGCGGTCCGCTCCCTCGAGATCGGGCGCGACGGACTGGACGACGGCCGCGGCGCGCTGCCGCCGGACGAGCTCCGCCGGAAGCTCGAGGAGCCCACCGCGGAGCGTCTCTTCCATCTCCGCCGGGCGTTTCGCGCGGGGCTGGACGTGGACGCGGTCGCCGCGCTGACGCGCATCGATCCCTGGTTCCTGGACGGCGTGCGGCGGATGGTCGAGGCGGAGGACGCCTTCGAGGGCCTCGAGCTCGACGCGATCCCGCGCGAGACGCTCCGCGCGGCGAAGCGGCTGGGCCTCTCGGACCGCGCACTGGCGCGGCGGCTGAACGTCGGCGAGGACGCGATCCGGGAGCGGCGCCGCGCGCTCGGCGTCGTGCCGGTGTTCAAGACCATCGACACCTGCGCCGCCGAGTTCGAGGCGCAGACGCCGTACTTCTACTCGACCTACGAGGACGAGAACGAGTCGGTCCGCACCGAGAAGCCGAAGGTCGTGATCCTCGGCGGCGGGCCCAACCGCATCGGCCAGGGGATCGAGTTCGACTACTGCTGCGTGCACGCGTGCTTCGCGCTCTCCGAGGCCGGGTTCGAGACCATCATGATCAACTGCAACCCCGAGACGGTCTCGACCGACTACGACACCTCCGACCGCCTCTACTTCGAGCCGCTCACGCTGGAGGACGTCGCCGCCGTGCTCGACCACGAGCGGCCCGACGGCATCCTCGTGCAGTTCGGCGGCCAGACGCCGCTCAAGCTCGCCCGCGCGCTCGAGAAGGCCGGCTATCCGATCTGGGGGACGTCGCCCGACTCGATCGACCTGGCCGAGGACCGCGGCCGCTTCGGGCGCCTGCTCGACGAGCTCGGCCTCGCCGCGCCGCCGCACGCCGAGGCCACCACCGCGGCCGAGGCGCTGGAGGCCGCGCCGGCGGATCGGCTACCCGCTCGTCGTGCGGCCGTCGTACGTGCTCGGCGGCCGCGCGATGGCGGTCGTGTTCGAGGAGAGCCGGCTCGAGGCCTACGTGCAGCGAAGCCGTGGCGAGCTCCGGCGAGCACCCGGTCCTCATCGACCGCTTCCTGGACGACGCGTTGGAGCTCGACGTCGACGCGCTCTGCGACGGCGCCGACACCTGGATCGGCGGGATCCAGCAGCACATCGAGGAGGCGGGCATCCACTCCGGGGACTCCTTCTCGGTGCTGCCGCCGTGGCAGGTCCCGCCCGCGTTGCTCGCCGAGATCCGCGTGGCGACGCGCCGGCTGGCCGAGGCGCTCTCGGTCGCGCGGTCTGATGAACATCCAGTTCGCGATCAAGCACGGCAAGCTCTACGTGCTGGAGGTCAACCCGCGCGCCTCGCGCACGGTGCCCTTCGTCTCCAAGGCGATCGGCGTGCCGCTGGCGCGGGCCGCGGCCCTCATGGCGGCGGGCCGCTCGCTGTCCTCGCTCGGCTTCCCCCCGAGCGCGATCCGGCCGACTTCTTCATCAAGGCGCCGGTGTTCCCGTTCCGCAAGTTCCCCGGCGAGGACTCCTGCTCGGACCGGAGATGAAGTCGACGGGCGAGGTCATGGGCATCTCGCCGCGGTTCGGCGACGCGTTCGCCAAGGCCTGCGAGGCCGTCGGGACGCGCCTGCCGCTCTCGGGCCGGGCGTTTCTGACGGTCAATCCGTACGACAAGGGGGCGGTGATCCCGATCGGGCGGGAGCTGGCGGATTTGGGGTTCGCCCTCTGCGCCACGGAGGGCACGCGCGAGGCGCTGCGCGAGGCCGGCGTCCCGGCGGAGCACGTGTTCAAGGTCAACGAAGGCCGGCCCAACGCGGTCGACCGCATGGAGGCGGGGGAGATCCAGCTCGTCATCAACACGCCGCTCGGCAAGGACTCGCGGTTCGACGAGGCCGCCATCCGCGCGGCGGCGCTTCGGCTCTCGATCCCGTGCCTGACCACGTTGTCCGCCGCGACCGCCGCGGTCGAGGGCATCCGGGCGCGCCAGGAGGGCGTCACCGGGGTCTGCTCGCTCCAGGAGTATCACCGGGGATGAACGAGGAGCCCGCGCAGCGGCCGGGCGGCGGCGTCCGCCTGGCGCTTCTGCTCGCCGCGGTCTCCGGGTTCCTCGCCGTGTTCTCGGTCGGCTTCCCGCCGGCCGCGCGGGACCGCCTGCCGCTGCTCGTGCTCGCGCTCGCCCTGGCGCTCCTGTCGGCGTGGAGCCCGGGACGCGGGCTCGCCGTCTTCGCGTTTCTCTTTCCGCTGGCCGCCGCGGGCGCCCGCGTCTTCGCCGGATCCGACGCGATCCCCTGGCCGATCCTGCTCTTCGCGGGATTCGCCGCGGGCTGGACGTTTCGGTTCCTGTACGACTTCGAGAGCGTCGCGGATCCCTCGCCGGTCGACTCGGTCCTGCGGACGCTGACGGCCGTGTGGGCGATCGGGGCGGCGCTCGCGGTCGTTACCGCGAGGACCCTCTGGGCGTTCCTGCGCGGCCTCTCGCTGCGCGCGGTGAACATCCAGGGGCTGCTCGACCATGCGGCGATCCGCGAGAGCGTGCTCGGCCTGGCGGCGCTCGCCTCGGGGGCCGGCTTCTTCTTCATCCTGCGGCGCGCGGGGCCGGGGGGGCGCGAGCGCGCGGTGCGCGGCGTCCTCTCCGGGGTGGCCGTCTCGGCGGCGCTCGCGCTGCTCCAGCGCGTGAGGCTCGCTCCTCCGGAGAACGGCTACTGGAAGATGACGGGCCGGCTCTCGGGCGGCGCGGTGGACCCCAACGCCCTCGGCATGCTCTGCGGCATGGCGGCGGTCGTCGCGCTGGGGCGAATGTTCTCCGACGCCTCGAGTCCCGCGAGCCCCGCGAGCGAAGCCGAGCGCCGCGGCAGCGGAGGCCCCGCGGAAGCGGAGGCCCCGCGAGCGAAGCCGAGCGCCGCGGCAGCGGAGATCGTCGTCTCCGGTGGCTCCTCACGGCGGCGCTGTGCGCGGCCGGGCTGGCTCTGTCGGGCTCGCGCAGCGGCTTCCTCGTCGCCGGGCTCGGCCTCGCCTTTCTGCTCTTCTCCGCCGGCCGGATCCGGCGCCGCCTCGCCGTGCTCGCCGCGGGGATCGCCGTCCTGGCGATCGTGGCCGTGGCGGCGCTGCGCGGCGCGCCCGGAAGCACCGGCTCGCGGCTGTCGCAGCTCCTCGACCCCAGCCTCCCGGCGGAATATCGCACGTCGTCGCGGGCGCTCCTCTGGCACAGCGCCGTGCGCCTGTTCGGACGACATCCCGTCGAGGGCGCCGGCCTGGGCGCGTTCTCCTGGCAGCTGCCCGACCTCCTCGCCGAGGAGGGCCGCTCGCTGCCGGTTCGGGACAATCCCGGAAACGCATATCTCCAGGCGCTCGCCGAGACCGGGGCGATCGGCTTCCTGCTGACTCTCGCCCTCGCGGCCGGCCTCGCGCGTTTCACCTTCTCGGGGCCGGACGGCGCCGGGGGAGCCGTGACCGCGTTCCTGATCGCGCTCGCCATCGGCTCCCACTGGTTCGCGCCGGACGTCTCGCTGGCGTTCTTCCTGTTCGCGTCCGTCGCCGCTCCCGCGGCTTCCTCGGCGCTCCTGGCCGCGGCCGCGAAGACGCCGCGCGCGACCCGGACCGCCTCCGGGAGGAGGTGGCGCGCGGCCCTCGTCGCGGTCTACGCCGCCGCCGCGTTCTTCGCGAGCCTCGCGACGCTGCGCGCCGACGTCGCCTTCCGGCACCGCCAGGGGATCGGCTTCCACGAGAAGGAAGTCGGCCCGGGCGGGCCGTTCTACTGGACGCAGCGGCGCTTCGCGATCTCCCTCGCGCCCGGGAAGGACCTGCGGCTGACGCTCGCGCACTACACCCCGGAGGGCCGCCCCGTCGAGCTCACGGCCGAATCGGGCGGCCACCTCGTCTACTCGCGGACCTTCGTGCCGGGGCAGTCCGTCTCCCTGCGGCTCAACGGCTCGCCGGACGGCGCGCGCGTCATCCGCTTCACGGTCTCCCGGGCGTTCGTTCCCAAGCGGCTGGGGCTCTCGTCGGACCGGCGCGAGCTCGGCCTCGTCGCGGTCTTCCCCGGAACGTCCGGCTGAGGGCGGCGCGCCATGGAATTCCAGCTCCATCCCGACTCCTCCCGCGGCGCGGTGCGTTCCGTCCAGTGGGGCCGGCGCGGCGAGCTCTGGGCGACCGCGGCGGCCGGGCTTGCCGCGGCGCTGGCCGTGTCCCTCTGGCTCACCGTTCCGGTCCTCGCAGGCCGGGTGGCGCGGGCGCGCGCGCAGTCGGGCTTCCGCTCGGACCTCGTCTCCGCGCGCCAGTCGTGGCGCGCGCTGGAGACGCAGGCCGCCGCGGTGAGGGACCGCGCGCTCGAGGCGGGAGATCGGTTGAGCCGCATCGCGTTTCTCTACGGCGTGCCTGTCTCGAGCTGGCCCCGCGGCCTGAACCCGGAGACGGGACTCCTGTCGGGCGGCGCCCCTGAGATCGCGGGAGCCGGCGAGCGGTACCTGGCCGGTCTCGAGCGCGGGCGAACCCTGCTCGAGGCCGCCGAGGCCGCGGACGGCGGACTCGCGGGCCGCACGCCTTCGCGGCTCCCGGTCCGGAGCGAGCTCGTGGAGCCGTCCGCGTATTTCGGTCCCCGTCTGTCCCCCTGGACGCGCGTCGAGGAGTTCTTTCCGGGGATCGAGCTGGCCGCGCCCGCGGGGTCGGAGGTGATCGCGCCGGCGGAGGGGACGGTCGTCTTCGTCGGGCACTCGCCGGCGCGGCCGAGCTCGCGGCTCTCCCGCCTCGGAAACCTCGTCGTGCTCCGGCACGGCGCGGCGGGCGTGACGCTCTACGGCCACCTGAAGCAGATCGAGGTCCGCCGCGGCGAGCGCGTCCGGCGCGGGCAGCGGCTCGGCACGGTCGGCGCGACGGGCTGGGCGGTGTCCCCCGGCCTCCACTACGAGTACTGGCGCGAGGCGGAGGGCAGACTCGCGCCGACGGATCCGCAATTCGCGATTTTGGATCGGCGGATGGGCCGTCGCGAAGCGTCCCTGGAGAAGATGCTGGCGACGTCGGCGGCGGGCCCGCTCGAGCCTCCGCCGGGACTCTAGATTTTGGATTTTGGATTTTGGATTTTGGATTGGGGATTGAAAATCGAGGATCCAAAATGGCTTGCTTCACGCGATCTTCCGACGGCGGCGTTATGCTCATGCGGGCATGACCGAGACGTTTGATCTCGCGTCTCTGGCGTACGCGCGCTGGAAGCGATCGATGGACCTGCTGGTCCGCGAGGTCGTGCGGCGCCGACGCACGCGGGTGGAGGAGTGCGCCGAGCACGCCCGCGCGGTAAGGCGCGTGCGCAGTCTGCGGCGGATCGTGCGCAAGGCGCTGTCGGAGTACAGCCGCCTGCAGATGGCTCGGACTCAGAGCGGTCCGCTGCGCGGCCCAATCGAAGGGAGAGGGGAAGTCTCTCCCGCGCTCTCTCCCTCGAAATAGCCGGCCGCGGATCAGCGCGCGCCGCGGGGGCGGGGCGGCCTCAGCCTCGGATCGAGCGAGAAGGGCTCCCCGCGGCCCCTGACGATTCTCTCGAACTCCGGGTGCTCCGGGTTGAGCAGGTAGTTGCGCTCGCGCGGCACGACGGCGGACGGCACCGAGAGCACGGGCGAGCGCGCCGCGGCGAGCCAGCCGCTCCCGATCTCGGCGAGGGCGTCGGGCGGCGGCATCCGATGCCAGTCGGACGGCAGCCGCGTTTCGTCGATGGGCTCGACGGCGATCGCGGCGGGAATGTCGGCGGGGATCGCGACGAGGTCCGCCGGCAGGAGCGAGGGCTCGCAGTGGACCAGAATCTCGAGCGCCGCGAGCGAGAGGCTGCCCGAGGTGTAGATCATCCGCGTGCCGCGGCGGTTCCAGCGCCCTCCGGCCAGCCGCGCTCCCTCCCCGTCGAAGGCGGAGTGGGCGCGCTTGCAGAGACGCCAGACGCGCAGAGCGCGGGGATCAGCCGAAGACGCCATGGGCCAGGCGCAGGAGGGCGGCCTCGACCTCTTCCGCGCCGAGGTCCGTGTCGAGCCGCGACAGCGGGTCGGCGTCGCCGAGCGCGCGATTCGGCGCGCGCAGCCATAGCGCCGCCTTCCGGCGATCGCCCAGCACCTCCTCGGCGAGCGTGGCGATGCGGCCGAGGCGATAGAGGCGGTCCGATTCCTCGGGCGAGAGCCGCCGCTCGCGCTTGCGCCGCGCGAGCGTGCGCGCCGGGATGCGCAGGACGGTGCTCGCGTCCTCGCCGGCCAGCCCGAACCCCGACGCCACCGCGGCGAGCGACGCGAAGGGGAGGCCCGTGCGCAGGCGTTCGCGCAGCTGCTCCAGGGAACGGGCATGAACCAGCTCGGGACCGCCGAGGGTGCGGATCACGGGCGGAATCCGTGCAGGCGTTGGCCGGACGATTGCCATATGGCAACCATGATTATGCCATATGGCAGGAGGCTCCGGGAGGCCGGAATATTGGGGGTAGGAGATCGCATGCCCGAGGATGCCCGGGCCGGTTGGACAGATGAGGTCCCGCCGAGGTCGTAGAGGTAGGTCGTAGGTCGTTGGTGGGTGCACTTGGCCCACACCTAGACCCGAGACCTGAGACCTAAGACCTCGGATACCGCGTCACCCGCTCGCGGTGCGCGGCGAGGCGGGCGGTGACGTCCTCCATCCGGTCGCCGCCGGTCAGCTCGAGCAGCGCGTCCGCAAGCACGAACGCCAGCATGGCCTCGCAGATGACGCCGCAGGCGGCGACGGCGGTCACGTCGCTTCTCTCGTAGGCCGACCGCGCGGTCTCGCCGGTCTCGAGGTCCACCGAATCGAGCCCCTTCGCCAGGGTCGAGATCGGCTTCATGTACGCGACGGCGACGACCTCCTCGCCGTTGGTGACTCCCGCCTCGAGCCCCCCGGCGCGGTTGGTGCGGCGGCGCAGCGCCCCGCCCTTCCCCTTTTCGATCTCGTCGTGGGCCTTCGAGCCGGGTCCCCGGGACGCCTCGATCGCCGAGCCGAGCTCGACCGCCTTGACGGCCGGGACCGACAGGAACGCCTGGCCGATCCTTCCGTCGAGCTTGCGGTCCCACGAGGCGAAGCTGCCGAGCCCGGCCGGAACGCCGCGCGCGCCCACGAGGATCGAGCCGCCCAGCGTTTCCCCGCCCTTCCGGGCGGCGTCCACCGCGGCCACCATCTTCGCCTCGAGCGCGCCGTCGACCGCGCGCAGGGGCGAGTCCTCCCGGACCCTTTCGAGCGACGCGAAGCTGCGCTCGGCACCGGAGTCGACTCCGCCGAGCGCGAGCACGCCGCTCCGGACCTCGATCCCGCACGCGCGCAGGAGCAGCTTGCACACCGCCCCGGCCGCCACCCGCGCCGCGGATTCGCGCGCGGAGGCGCGCTCGAGCACGTCACGCAGGTCGCGCGCGCCGTACTTCATGCCACCGGCGAGGTCCGCGTGGCCCGGGCGCGGCCGGGTCAGGCGCTTCGCGGCCGCCGCGGCGGCATCCACGGAGAGCGGTCCCATCACGGACTCCCAGTTGGCAAAGTCGCGGTTCACGACGCCGATCGCGATGGGGAAGCCGAGCGTCACGCCTCCGCGCACGCCGCCCTCGAAGGCCGCCGCGTCGCTCTCGATCTTCATGCGCCCGCCGCGGCCGTACCCGTGCTGGCGTCGCGCCAGCTCGGAATCGACGAACGCCGGGTCGAGGCGCAGCCCCGCGGGGATCCCCTCGAGGATCGCGGTCAGGCGCGGGCCGTGGGACTCTCCGGCGGTGGCGAGGCGAAGGGGCATCCCGGGAAGTCTACCCGGTCGCTGTCATCCCGAGCGGAGCGAGGGATCCCGGACTCGATTCGCGGAGATCGCGTTCCATCACGGGATCCCTCGGCGCGCGGCGCCTCGGGATGACGGGGAACGGCGCCTTCCCAGCCTTCCCCGTCAGTGCGGAATGAAGCTCGCGAGCGAGTCGGTCGAGAACATGGCGTGGTACGACTCCTCGGCTCCTCCCGCGGTTCCGGCCGACTCGTGGCCGGTCCCGACGCAGAAGAAGAACAGGAGCGCGGCCGCGGCGGCCAGGGCCAGACGGCGGCGCGCCCGCCGGGCGCGGTCCTCCCGGATCGCGGCGAGGGTCCGGCTCAGGAACGCATCGCTCGGCTCGACCGGCGGCTCCATCCTGTCGAAGCGCGGCAGGTCTCGCCAGGCGGTCGCGACGCGCGCGTGTGCGCGGCAGTCCGGACAGGTCAGCAGGTGCTCCGACAGGGCGCGGGGCTCCCGGCACTTGGGCGGATTCATGGGTTGTCCTCCTGAAAACGGGCGCGGATTTTCTTTCGGGCGCGGTGCATGCGGACCCGCACCGAGGTGAGCGTGATGTCGAAGCGCGCGGACAGCTCGCGGTCCGAGGCGCCCTCGAGCTCGCGGGCGATCATGATCTCCCGGTCGAGCGGCGAGAGCCCGGCGAGGGCGGCGCGCAGGAGGTCGGAGTCCTCGTGCCGCGCCTCCTCGCTGCCGGGCGAGCCCTCGGTGTCGGACAGCGGGACCTCGGGGCGGCGGCGACGCATGAGGTCGATGGCACAGCGGATGGCGATCGTGCGCACCCACGCGCGGAAGCTGCTCTGGGGACGGTAGCGGTCGATCGCCCGGAACGCGCGCAGGAACGCCTCCTGGGAGGCGTCCTCCGCGAGCGCGGCATCCCCGGTCACACGCCGCGCCGCGGCCAGCGCGGACGGCGCCGCCAGGCGGACGAGGGCCGCGATGGCCTCCTCGTCGTGCAGGCGGGCCCGCGCGACGAGCTCGTCCTCGTCTCCGGGGAGGTGCGCGGGAGGCGGCGGCGAGCCGGCGGCTCGCACCAGGCGCAGGGTCAGTTGGTGCCTCGCAGGAAGGAGTCGAGCGACTTCAGCGCCTCGTCGCTGTGCTCGCGCATGTGCGAGTGGAGCAAGGCCATCTTCTGCTGCTGCTCGGCGGACAGGAGCGGCCAGACCTCGGAGCGGATCCGGGCGAAGAGGAGCGCGCCGTCCGCGTGGACGTTGCCGAGCTCCTGCGCGCGCTGGCGGATCGTGGGCTCGTCGGTCGGCTGGACCAGGACCGCGTCGTGTAGCGCGCGGCGCGCGTCCATGGCCGATTTGACGTGAGACTCGATCTCGTCGGCGTGGCCCTTCAGGATCTCCCGGATCTGTCCCTTCTGGGTGTCGGACAGGTCGAGCTGGCGGGCCAGGTGGCCGAACAAGCGAGGCGCCATCATCGGCGAGCCGTAGTGGCCTCCGCCCATCTGGTGGGCGACCAGGCGGCCGGCGAAGATGCCCGTGGCCGCGAGGGCCACGAGGGCGGCGCCGATCAGGACGGACCGGCGAACGTTTTGAATGCTCATGAAAACTCTCCCTTACCCCTCCAAACGCGGAGGGCGCGGCAAAGATTACACTCCCGTCGTGGACCGCAAATACGTCCTCCGGACCCCCGCGCGGATCAAGTCCTACCGCGTGGACTACGACCGGGAGCTCAACGACGAGCAGCGCGACGTGGTGCTCGCGGGGGGCGGCCCGATCCTGGTCATCGCCGGGGCGGGCTCCGGCAAGACCCGCACCCTGGTGTACCGCGTCGCCCGGCTGATCGAGTCGGGGCTGGACCCCTCCCGGATCCTCCTCCTGACGTTCACCAACAAGGCCGCCCGGGAGATGCTGCGACGGGTCGAGACGCTGCTCTCGATCGACGTGCGCCGCCTGATGGGGGGAACGTTCCACTCCGTGGGCAACCGGCTGCTGCGCCGGTTCGGGACCCGGCTGGGACTGACGCCGAACTTTACGATCCTGGATCCCGAGGACGCCCGCGAGATGCTGGAGGCCGCCACCTCGGACCGGCAGATCCGGACGCTCGAGCAGCGCTTTCCCAAGGGCGACGTCCTGCTGGACCTGTACTCCTACACCGTCAACACCGGGCGGTCCTTCACGAACGTCCTCGCCGAGCGCGCTCCGCACTTCGCCGCGCTCGAGGCCGAGATCATCTCCGTCCTGACCCGGTACCGCGAGCGCAAGCGGGCCGCCAACGCCTGCGACTACGACGACCTGCTCCTGCACTGGAAGCGCCTCCTCGACGAGAGCCCCGAGGCGGCCGCGCAGCTCGCCGCCTCCTACGACCACATCCTCGTCGACGAATACCAGGACACCAACGTCCTCCAGGGCGACGTCATCGACCGCATGGCGACGAGTCAAGCGGAACGTGACGGTGGTCGGCGACGACGCGCAGGCCATCTACTCCTTGCGCGGCGCGTCGTTCGAGAACATCCTGGCGTTCCCCGAGCGCTATCCCGATGCGGCAACGTTCCGCCTGACGCGCAACTACCGCTCGACCCCGGAGATCCTGGGCCTTGCCAACGCGTCGATCGCGCACAACGAGCGGCAGTTTCCCAAGGAGCTCCGCGCCTCGCGCGAGGCGGGACCCCTCCCGGCGGTCGTGGCCCTTCCCGACATCCCGGAGCAGGCGCGCTTCGCGGCGCAGCGTCTGCTCGAGTGGCACGACGAGGGCGAGACGCTGCAGGATCTCGCGGTCCTCTACCGCGCCCACTACCAGGCGCTCGAGCTCCAGATCGAGCTGACGCGGCGCGGCATCCCCTACGAGATCCGCTCCGGCACGCGCTTCTTCGAGCAGCGTCACGTCAAGGACGTCCTGGCGTTCCTGCGGATCGTCGTCAATCCCAAGGACGAGCTCTCCTGGAAGCGCGCGCTCAAGATCTTCCCCCGCGTCGGCGAGCGCTCGGCCGCCGCCGTGTGGGAGGCGATCGCCACGCGTCCCGACCCGCTGGCGGCGTTCCGGACACTCGATCTCTCGGGAGGCGCCTTCGGACGCAACGCCAACGCCGCGCTGCGGCCCTGCCGCTCGCTGCTCGCTCAGCTCGACTCGCCCGCCGTCCGTTCGTCGCCCTCCGAGGCCATCCGCGCCGTCGTCGAGAGCGTCTACAAGGACTACGCGCGCGCCAAGTTCCCCAACGGCGACGCGCGCCTCGACGACCTCGAGCAGTTCGCGCAGTTCGCCCAGACCTACGCCTCTCTGCCGTCGTTCCTCGAGGAGGTGACTCTCTTCAACGAGCTCTCGGGCGAGGACGTGGTCGCCGGGGAGTCGGAGGACGACCGCGTGGTGCTCTCCTCGATCCATCAGGCGAAGGGCCTCGAGTGGAGCCGCGTGATCGTCCTCGGCCTCTCCGAGGGCCGCTTCCCGAACTACCGGGCGGCCTCCACCGAGGAGGGCCTCGAGGAGGAGCGGCGGCTCTTCTACGTCGCGGTCACGCGCGCCAAGAACGAGGTCGACCTGATCTACCCCATGCTCGCGCGCGACCGCTACGGCGTCGACGTCATCCTGGAGCCCTCCCGCTTCCTCACCGAGCTGCCCGACGACGTCTTCGAGCGCTGGACGGTCGAGCTCCAGCCGTCCTCCGAGGAAGCCGAGGGCGCGTCCGATGGTCCGGTGAACTAGGCGAGAACGGACGCGAAGGCCGTGCGCCGTGTGTTCGATCACGCTCCGACCGACCCTTCCCGGCCGTCTCGGCGCTAAAATGGAGACGCCGTGAAGGATGATCTCTACTCTGCGATCTGCCGCGAGGCCCTCGAGTCTCGCCAGCGCGACGTCATGACGTTCGTGGACAACGGCATGACCGGGATGTCGGGGCGTCTCGAGAAGACCCTGCTCAAGCTGCCGTCCGGGCACTTCCTCCTCGGGCTCGGGCCGTACAACGCCGGGCTCGTGAAGCTCGACTTCGACGAGTTGCTGCTGGGGCGCGAGGTCCCCGAGTACATCGGCGTCGGGATGCCGGTCTCGGGCTTCCGCGTGTCCTCACCCGACGCCTTCCTGAACGTCGAGGTCTCGCGCCTCCACGCGAAGGTGATCCGGCGGATCCAGGGCGAGGGCCCGAGCTATCGCCTCGTCGACATGCGCTCAACCTGCGGGACGTACCTGAACGGCGACCCGATTCCCGCGCCCGACGACCTCGGCGGCGTCTCCGAGGAGGACTGCGCGCGGCCGCTGCGCTCGGGCGACTTCTTCTCCCTGGGCCCCTCGGCCGTCAACCTCTTCCTGTTCTTCCAGAAGTGAGCCGCGCGCGGCCGCGCGTGGAGCGTGCCGTCCCGGCTCAAACGCCGTTTGAGGGCTGCCGCGCTCGGGGGGCCGTCGCGCTCTAGCGGCCCGCGACGGTCTCGCGGCCGGCGCGCGCGAGGACCTCTTCGCCGACGTCGAACGCCGAGGGCATGATGGAGATGAGCCCCTGCGCGTCCCAGATGCCCATGGTGCGCAGCGGCGGGCGATAGACGTGAAGCGACACCGCGCGGGCGGTCGTCGGAGAGAGGCGGTGGAGCACGGTCGGTCCGATGTCCGACAGGTCTCCCTCCGGCCGCACCCGGCTGTCGTACAGGCTCGGACGGCTCTCGGGCGTCTCGAACCGCTCCTCCTCGAGGGCGCCCGAGAGGATCGCCATGCCGCCGAGCACGCCGCGGTGATCGTGGATCGGCGTGATCTGTCCGCTCTCCCAGGCGATCAGCATGACCTCCCAGTCCTCCCAGAGAAGAATCGGGTGGCGCATGTAGCGCTGGCTCGAGAACTGCACGCGGTCGAGGTAGCGCTCGGTCTCGCGCGCGAGGCGGTCGCAGAGCGAGCTCGGCGTCGGGCGCGCGGGTCCCCGGGCCGCCTCTCCGAGACACTCCCGAACGGCGTCTGAGAAATTCATGGGGACATTCTAAGGCGGAAGCCGGCCGTCTTCGGGTGGAGACGGGGCCCCGTGCTATCTTCCGCCGACTCATGCGCATCGCGGTCGTTCCGGGGGACGGAATCGGCGTCGACGTGACCGCCGAGGCGCTCAAGGTTCTCGATCGCGTGAGCCGTCTCCGCGGGATCCCGCTCGAGGCGGTGCACTTTCCCTGGAGCGCCGACCACTACCTGAAGACGGGGGAGACCGTCCCCGCCGGGGCCTTCGAGGACCTCTCGAGCCATTACGACGCGGTGTTCATGGGGGCCTTCGGCGACCCCCGCGTCCCCGACATGAAGCACGCGGCCGACATCCTCCTCGGCGCGCGCTTTCGCCTGGACCTGTACGTCAACTATCGGCCGGTCCGGTGCCTGGACGACCGGCTCTGCCCCCTGAAGGGATTCGGCGCGGCGGACGTCGACTTCGTGGTGTTCCGCGAGAACACCGAGGGCTCCTACGTCGGGTCTGGCGGCCACCTGAAGAAGGGCACTCCCGACGAGGTCGCCGTGCAGGAGGATGTCTCGACCCGCAAGGGCGTCGAGCGGATCGTGCGCTATGCGTTCGAGTTCGCGCGCAAGAAGGGCCGCAAGCGGGTCGTGATGTCGGACAAGTCCAACGCGATGCGCTTCGTGGGGGACCTCTGGCAGCGGAGCTTCGCGGAGGTCTCCCGGGAGTTCCCCGAGATCGAGGCCTCCCATCTGTACATCGACGCCCTCTGCATGCAGATGGTCAAGGACCCCCGCCAGTTCGACGTCATCGTGACGAACAACATGTTCGGGGACATCGCGACCGACCTCGGCGCGGCGCTCCAGGGCGGGCTCGGCATGGCGGCCTCCGGCAACCTCCATCCGGGCCGGGTCTCGATGTTCGAGCCGGTCCACGGGTCGGCGCCGAAGTACGCCGGCACGGGGAAGGCCAATCCGTTCGGCGCCATCCTGACGGCGGCTCTGCTCCTGGACCACCTGGGCCATTCGGCGGAGGCGGCCGCGGTGGAGGACGCCGTCCAGGCGTGCGTGCGGGAGGGCGCCGCGACGGCGGACGTCGGCGGCTCGCTCACGACCTCCGCCGCGGGCGATGCGGTCTGCCAGCGTCTGCGCCTGCCCTGATACAATGACAACAAGGAGAATTTGACGATGTCAACTTTTTCTCGCCGGCTGGTTGCCGTTCTCGCCGTGGGCTTTTTCGCGCTGGCGGTCTCGTCGGCGCGCGCCTCCGACAAGAAGTTCCTGGGTTCGGACGACGCCAAGGAAAAGGACGAGCCGCAGTCGTTTCTGCCCGACTACGACAAGCTGACCAAGGGCCACGAGTGCGACTGGACCTACTTTCCCGAGGGCTCGCTCAGCAAGTACAAGACCGTGTCCGTCGAGGAGTTCGACCACACCGGCCACGGCGATTCCCGCGACGCGGCCCGCGACGGCAAGGACTACATGGAGCAGTGGCTCGACAAGGCCGGCTTCAAGGTCGTCAAGTCCGGCGGCGACATGACCGTCTCCGGCAACGTCTTCAACGCCTGGGAGCCCCATGGGGCCGCCCGATACTGGGGAGGCTGGGCCGCCAATCCCGGAGTTGGCCTCGAGCTGCTCCTCAAGGCCAACGGCAAGGTGGTCGGCGAGATGCGGCACAAGGCCAAGGGATCGACCATCCGCGACGCGGTCGAGAACGGCCTCGAGGACATGACCAAGGACATCGGGAAGGCCAAGTAGAGCGCTCGAAGCGTTCCAACTACTTGCAAATAAACCGCTTGCTTCTTGGTGGGGGGGCCGGCCGAGCCCGCTCGGCCCCCTCCGTGGTACCGTTTACGGCCTCAAGGAGCTGAGCCGATTCCCGACCAGAACCACGCCGTAACCCTGCCCGAAACCGGGCTGAACGCACTCTTCGGAATCGCCGACGAAAATCTCCGCGCCATCGAGGACGCCTTCCGCGTCCGGCTGCAGGCGCGAGGCAGCGAGATTTCGGTGGTCGGGGAGGGCCCAGGGCAGGACCGCGCCCGGCACCTGATCGCCGGGCTGACCGGCCTGATGGCCTCGGGGTATCCCCTGAAGACTTCCGACGTGGCGACGGCCATCCGCGTGGTCCGGGAGGACCCGGCGGTCTCGCTGACCGAGTTCTTCACCGACAGCCCCTTCGGCCCCAGCCTGAACTCGGTGGTCTCGGTCCGCAACATCAAGCAGCGGATCTACGTGCAGACGATCGACCGGCACGACCTGGTGTTCGCCATCGGACCCGCCGGCACGGGCAAGACCTACCTCGCCGTCGCCATGGCGGCGGCGGCGCTGCTCGAGAAGAAGGTCAAGCGCATCGTTCTGGCGCGGCCCGCCGTCGAGGCGGGCGAGAAGCTGGGCTTCCTTCCGGGCGACCTGGTGGAGAAGATCAACCCCTACCTGCGTCCCGCTCTACGACGCGCTCTACGACATCCTCGGATACGAGAAGACCGCGAAGCTCCTGGAGCGCGGCATGATCGAGGTGGCGCCGATCGCCTTCATGCGCGGCCGGACGCTCAACGACGCGTTCATCATCCTGGACGAGGCGCAGAACACCACGACCGAGCAGATGAAGATGTTCCTCACCCGCATCGGCTTCGGGTCGAAGGCGGTCGTCACGGGAGACATCACGCAGATCGACCTGCCGCAGGGCAAGACCTCGGGCCTGCGCGAGGCGCAGCAGATCCTCACTCGCATCGAGGGGATCCGCTTCGTGCTCTTCGACGAGCGGGACGTCGTGCGGCACACGCTCGTCCAGTCGATCATCTCGGCCTACGACGCGCTCGATCGGGAGCGCGAGGCGGCCGCCGCGGGCGTTTCGGCTTCGGCTTCGGGAAATCGGGGAGGGACGACACGCCCCTCCGAGTCGGCGGACGGACGGACGACTCTTCGGTCGCCCGAGCCTCCGGCCGACGGCCGCTGAGGCGAGCCATGCCGGACGAGGCGCCCCCCGGGCGCGGGACGATTACCTTCGAGCGGCCGACGCCGCCGCCGCGAACCCCCAGGAAGAAGGAGGCCCGGCTCCGCCCGTTCCTCTGGGCCGCGGCCTACGTCCTGATCACGACGTTCTCCTTCGCGCCGACGCTGTCGTTCCGCGACGCGCCGGCCGCGCCCGGAACCGTGGCGGCCCGCGACGTGGTCGCTCCGCGCGATCTCATCGTGCCCGACCCCGACGTCACCGCGCGCCGCCGCGCGGAGGCCGCGGACGAGGTCCTGCCGATCTACGACCACGATGCGCTGGCGAGCGCGCGCTTCGAGGAGCAGCTCCGGAGCTCCTTCGAGCGCGCCCGCGCGATCGCCGCGAAGACCCGCCCGCGCGGGAAAATCACGGCCGAGCTCCGCGACGCGTTCACGCTGCCGATCGGAGACGAGGCCCTCGGAGCGCTCGCCGAACGGGGGTTCTCGAAGGAGTTCGAGGATCGCTTCGTCGGGATCGGCCTGGACCTGTACCAGGTGGGCGTCGTCGACCATCGCGATCTCGCGCCGGAGGCGCGCGCCCGCGGCATCCAGGTCCGCGACGAGGCGACGGGGCGCGAGTCGAAGCGCCGCGAGGCGGGCGAGGTCGAGTACGGAACCGGGGCGAAGGCCGCGGTTTCGGCGAAGCTGTCCGAGTCGGCGTTCTCGGAGCGCGACCGGGCGGAGGTCGCGGCCTTCCTCGCGGCCGCGCTGCGGCCCAACCTGACCTACGACGCGGCGCTGACCGCGGAGCGGCGGGCGGCGGCGGGGCGGTCCGTCGAGAGCGTGTTCACGCGCATCCCCCGCGGAAAGGTCATCGTCCGCCGCGGCGACGAGATCACGGCGCGGACGGCGCAGTGGATCGCGGCCGTGCGCGCCTCGGCCAAGGACCCGTCCTCCTGGGTCAAGGTCACCGGCATCCTGATCCTGCAGATCCTGGCGGCGGCCGCCTTCTGGCTGGACGCGCGGCGGCAGCGGCGCCGGCGGCGCGAACGCAGCTCGGGCGTCGTCTTCGGCTCCGTGCTGGCGACCGGCATCCTCTTCGCGCTCGTCACCCGGGGCGGCTTCGTGCTGGCCCAGGCGCTCTCGCCGAGCCTCGAGAACGCGTCGGGAGCGGTCAACTACGCCATCCCCTTCGCCGCGGGCCCGATCGTCGTGAGTCTCGTGGCGGGGATGGGCCCGGCGCTGCTCGTGGCGCTCGTCCACTCCATTGGGGTCGGCGTCCTCATGGGTCTGTCGTTTCCGTTCGTGCTGTTCTCGGTCGTGGGGTCGCTCGCCGGCATCTACGGCCTGGGCAAGCTGCGCGCGCGAAGCGTCCTCCTCCTGATGGGGGGCATCGTCGCGGCGGGCAACCTGATCGCCATCGCCGCCATTCACTTCCTGAGCGCGGGACCCTGGGGATGGGAGTTCCTGTACGACGCGCTGGCCGGCATCGCCGGCGGCCTGCGGTCTCGATGGTCGTGGGTCTGCTCCTGCCGATCTTCGAGCACCTCTTCTCGGTCGAACGGACATCCGCCTGCTCGAGCTCTCGAACCAGAACCTGCCGCTCTTGCGGACGCTGGCGCTCGAGGCTCCCGGTACGTACCAGCACTCGTTGATGCTCGGGCACCTCGCCGAGGCGGCCGCCGAGGCGATCGGCGCGGACTCACTCCTCGCGCGCGTCTCCGGCTACTACCACGACATCGGCAAGACCAAGATGCCGGACTACTTCATCGAGAACCAGCCGAAGGGGTACAACCGCCACGACCGGCTCGAGCCGTCGATGAGCGCCCTGATCATCGCCGCGCACGTCAAGGAGGGCGTGGAGATGGCGAACAAGGCGCGGATGCCGGAGCCGATCGTGACCGCGATCCGCGAGCACCACGGCACCAAGCTGATCCGCTACTTCTACCAGAAGGCGCTGACCAAGGCGGGCGCCGGCGCCTCCGCCGGCGTCTCCGAGTCCGACTATCGCTACCCGGGCCCGAAGCCGTCCACCCGCATCCTCGGAATCCTCATGATCGCGGACGCGGTCGAGGCGGCCTCGCGCACGCTGATGGAGCCGACCCCGGCCAAGATCCGCGCGATGGTCCAGACGATCGTGGACGACTGCCTGCGCGACGGGCAGTTCGACGACTGCGACCTGACGATGCGCGACCTCGCGATCATCTCCGACTCGCTGGTCCACACCGTCAGCACCGTCTTCCACCACCGCATCGACTACCCGGGCTTCGACTTCAACCGCGAGCGGTCGAAGCGGCGGACGACGGAGACGTCTCCCGAGGCCGCCGGGCCGCGGGCGGTCTAGAGAGAGCGATGATGGTCGACGTCCAGTCGCGCGCGTCGGGAGCGCCGGCGGCCTTTCGGGTTCGCCGGCTCCTGGATCGTGTCGCGAGGGTCTCGGGATCTCGCGGGCGCGGAAACCGGCAGGTCTCCGTCCTCTTCTGCGCCGACGCGCGCATGCGGACGCTCAACCGGCGCTACCGCGGCAAGGACAAGACGACGGACGTCCTCGCGTTTCCGGCCGGGCCGGGCCCCGGGGGCTTTCTCGGAGACATCGTGATCTCGGTGCCCTACGCCGCACGCGAGGCGCGGCGCCGCGAGGACACGCGCTCGCGCGAGATCGACCGGCTGCTCGTGCACGGCTTCCTCCACCTGGTGGGCTACGACCACGAGACCGACGAGGGCAGATGGATGCGCTCGAGAGCCGCGTCCGCCGCCGCCTCGGCCTCGCGTCCGCGGAGAAGGCGGCCGAGACGACGAGCGGGGCGGGGAGGAACCGGTGATTGCCCTCGCTGCCGCGATCTTCTGCTACGCCGCCTTCCTGCTGTTCGAGACGTTCGCCCTCGCGCTCGACCGCCTGTCGCCGATCAAGATCCGGGGCCTGCTCGAGGAGCACCCCGAGCGCGCTCGCCTGCTCTCCGGAGCCGGCGAGGTCGAGATCGTCAAAACGACCACGAAGGTCCTCGTGCAGGCCCTGCTCCTCGCGGGGCTGCTCACGACCGTGTCGGCGCTCGAGACCTTCGACGTGCCGCGGCCCTGGCTTTGGGGTGGCGCGTTCTTCGTGTGCGGCTGGCTGCTCTCCGAGATCGGCCTCCTGCGCCGCGACGCCAACCGCGACCCCGAGAAGATCGTCGCGCGCCTGCTCCCGGTGATCACGGCGGCCTCGTGGCTGCTCTTCCCCATCGCGGCCCCGATCCGCCGGATCTTCGCGGGCCGTCCGTCGGCGGAGGGCAAGCCGCCGGAGGCCACGGAGCAGGAGGTTCGCGCGTACATCGACGTCGGGCGGCAGGAGGGGATCCTCGAGAAGGAAGAGGAGAAGCTCCTCATGTCCATCGTGGACTTCGGCGACACGCGCGTGCGCGAGGTCATGACGCCGCGTACCGACATCGTCTGGATCGACGTCGCGGCGTCTCTCACGGTCCTCTACGACCTGTTCGTCGAGTCGAAGTATTCGCGCATCCCGGTCGTGCGCGGGTTCGATGGACACCGTCGTGGGCATCGTCCTCGTCAAGGACTTCTTCCAGGCGATCCGCTCCGGAGCCAACCGGTCGATCGCCGACCTGATGCGGGAGGCGTACTTCGTTCCGGACACGAAGAAGGTCTCGGAGCTGCTGCGCGAGTTCCAGCGGCGGCACCTCTGGATGGCGATCGTCGTGGACGAGTACGGCGGCGTCTCGGGCATCGTCACGGTCGAGGACCTCCTCGAGGAGATCGTCGGCGAGATCTCCGATGAGCACGAGGATGAGCGCGAGCCGGTCACGCGCGCCAGCGAGCAGGCGTATTCGGTCTCTGGCAAGGCCAACATCGCGGTCATCCGCGACCTCTTCGGGCGAGGGCCCGAAGAGGAGGAGTTCACGACGGTCGGCGGCTTCCTGTCGTCGCGTCTCGGGCACATCCCCAAGCCCGGCGAGATCTACCGGGAGTCCGAGCTGCGCTTCACCGTGGAGGAGGCCGACAAGCGGCGGGTCTATCGCGTGAAGGTGGAGCCGGAAATGAGCGCACAGCCGTCGGCTCTCAGCTCCCAGCCGGACCGGGCTCCGAGCTCCCGCGAGCTGAAAGCTGAGAGCTGAAAGCTGAGAGCTTGAGAGTCGGCGAGGTCGCCGTCGTCGGCCGCCCGAACGCGGGCAAGTCGACTCTGGTCAACGCCCTCGTCGGCGAGAAGGTCGCGATCGTCTCGGACAAGCCTCAGACCACGCGCCGGCGCATCCTCGGGGTGGCGCGCCGGCCGGGCTTCGAGATCGCGCTCATCGACACGCCGGGGATCCACCGGCCCCAGTACCGGCTGAACGCCGCGATGGTGCGCGACGCCACGGACGCCCTCGCCGGGGCGGAGCTCGTGCTGCTCGTGGTGGACGCGGCGGAGGCCCCGGGGCCGGGCCTTGCGTTCATCCTGGAGCGGCTGGCGCAGGCGGGGGCTCCCGCGATCCTGGCGCTCAACAAGATCGACCTCCTGCCGAAGGAGCGCCTCCTGCCGATGCTGGAGGAGCTCTCGAAGCGCCACGACTTCCGCGCGATCGTTCCGATCTCGGCGAAGACGGGGGACGGGGTGGAGCGTCTCGGCGAGGTCCTCGCCGCCAACCTGCCTGAGGGCGAGCCCGGCTACCCCGAGGACTTCCTGACCGCGACGCCGGAGACCGAGTGGATCGCGGAGGTCATCCGCGAGAAGCTCCTGGAGCGCACGCGCGACGAGTTGCCCTTCGCGCACGCCGTCGTCATCGAGTCCGTGAAGCCGGCCGAAGGCAAGGACATCACCGTCGTCCGCGCGTCGATCGTCGTCGAGCGGGAGGGGCAGAAGGGCATCGTCGTCGGCAAGGGCGGCTCGATGATCCGCGAGATCGGCACGGCCGCCCGCGAGGAGCTCGAGAGACGGAGCTCGGCCGCCGGCTCTACCTGGAGCTGACGGTTCGCGTCGAGCCGGACTGGCGCAACGACGACGCCTTCCTGAGCCGCCTCCGGGCGGAGCCCACGAAGGGCTGACGGCTCACGGCTCGGGCGTTTCGCCGACGAGCCGAGGGCTCACTCCCGGACGCGGCTGCGGACGCGCTCTGCCAGGTCGTGGAGAGACTCGGCGAGGTTCTCGCGGAGCCGCTCCATCTCGGCGAACAGCAGGGCGTCGGACTCGTGGCGCCGGACGCGCTCCTCGAGGAGGGGAGCGATCTGCGAGCGGATGTCCTCCGCCTCCCGGCGGCCCTGGTGTGTCTTCTCTTCGAGCGTGGCCTCCAGCTCGTGGTGCTGCTGGAGCACGCCCTGGACCTGCCCCTCGAGCTCGGGAAGTCGCGCGGAGGACTCCCGGACGGCCGACAGCTGCGCTTCGAGCTCCGGAAGTCGCGTGAGCGTGTCCCGGATCGCGCCGAGGTGCGCGTCGAGCTCAGGCAGCCGGGAGACCGCCTCCCGAAGGGAGGACTGCTGCCCTCGAGCTCCGGCAGCCGCGCGAGAGCATCCCGGACGGCCGCGAGCTGGCTCTCGAGCGGCGGCAGGCGGTCGCCGAGGCCGGAGAGCTGTTCCACCGTTCCCTGGTGCGCGCCGAGCTGGTGCGACAGCGAGCTCAGCTGCTGATCGAGGCTCTGGGAGCGCTCGTTCAGGCCCCGCAGCGCCATGGCGACGTCGTCCGCGTCCTTGCGCTGATGCGTCGCCTCGGACCGGAGCCGATCGTCGAGGTCGCTCAGCCGAGACTCGAGCCCCTTCAGACCCCGCTCCATTTCGGGATGCCGCGAGGCGTCGGACTCCGCGGACGCCAGCCGCTGACTCAGGGAGTGGAGGCTCTCGTTCAGGCCGCCGACGCCCCTTTCCATGCCCGCGAGTCGCTCCGTCAGGGCCGCGACGCTCGCGGCAGTCGCCTCGACGCGCTCCTGAAGCGCGGCGAGGGTCCGAAGGGCCTCGTGGACCTCGGGGCTCGGGCCGGACGTCTCCGATCTCGCGTGGGCGCTCGAGGTCTCTGCGCTCGCGTGAGGGCTCGGCGCCTCTGTGCTGGGGTGGGCGTTCGGGGGGAAGGTCGCCTCGGCCGGGAGGAAAGACGGATCCGTCGACGGCTCGAACTCGACCTCGACCTCATCGGCCTCGGTGAGCGACTCGATCGGCTCGTTGGCGTCGGCCAGCGCATCGTCGCGGATCGCCTCCATCCGGATCGTCTGCGCCGGGCTGCGCGGGTCGGCCTCGGGCTCCTGGACGGCGTAGGGGGATTCCGGCGCCTCCTCGTCGTCGACACCCTGCGCGAGCTCGGTCGTATCGAACGGCGCCATCTCCGAAACGGGCGGAACGAGCGAGAGCGGGCGCGAGGACCGCTGCTCCCGTGGCGCCTGCGGTGCAACGGGCGTCGGCTGCGACTCGCGGTTGAGCAGCGACTCCTTCCAGGTCTGCAGATCGTCCGCGCGGGCAATCTCCGAGGCCGCGGCGGCCGCGTCCTCCTCGGCCCGGCGGCCCTGCAGGCGCCGGAGCAGGTCCACGAACGTCAGCTTCGAGATCAGCTTGAAGGTTTCGGTGACGCCTCGGCCCGCGCTGGCCACGGCCTCGACGTAGGGGTAAGACGACAGGCCCAGCGCCTCCTGCATCGCATCGACGGCCAGGATGTCGGCCAGGTCGCGCTTGTTGAACTGGACGACGACCGGGATGCTCTCGAACGTGATCTCGTTGGACTTGAGGTTGTCCTTGAGGTTCTGCCAGCTCTCGAGGTTCTTCGGGAGCATCGTCCACTGGGAATCGGCCACGAACACGATGCCGTCGACGCCCTTCAGGACCACCTTGCGCGTCTCGTTGAAGGCCGTCTGACCCGGGACGGTCGCGAGCTGGAACCGGATCTTGTAGCCCTTGATGTCGCCGAGCTCGACCGGGAGGAGATCGAAGTAGATCGTCCGGTCCGTCTGCGTCTGGAGATTCAAGAGCTTCCCGGCCGTCCCGGGCTCGAGGCGGTCGTGGAGGACCTTGAGGTTCGTGGTCTTCCCGCAGAGGCCCGGTCCGTAATAGACGATCTTGGCCGTCAGCTCTTTCGTGGCTGCGTTGTAAATGACCATGACTTTCCTTGTTTGACGCCCATTTTAGCGCCGTTTCCGTCGCTCCGGGGCGCTTTTCTGGGGCGTTTCCTTGACCGGGATTCTTCGACCCCATAGACTCTCGCGGATTTGACCGAGGAGCTGATCCAGAAGGCCAAGATCCTGGACGCCGATCGCATTCGGCGCATGATCGATCGCATGGCCCACGAGATCGCCGAGCGGCAAAAGGACCTCCAGGGTCTGGCGTTGATCGGCATCCGCACGCGCGGCGTCCCGCTGGCGTCGCGGCTCGCCGCCCGGCTGACTGATCTGGTCGCGGGCAGCACCTTCCCGGTCGGCACCCTCGACATCACGCTCTACCGCGACGATCTCTCGACGGTCGCGCCGCAGCCGCTCCTCAAGAAGACCGAGATCGACTTCGACCTGAACGGCCGCACGGTGCTGCTGTGCGACGACGTCCTCTACACGGGACGGACCATCCGCGCGGCGCTCGACGGCGTGATCGACCTCGGCCGGCCGCGGGCCATCCGCCTGGCGGTCCTGATCGACCGCGGACACCGCGAGCTCCCGATCGAGGCGAACTACGTCGGCAAGAGCGTGCCCACCTCCAGCCGCGAGGTCATCCAGGCCCTGTTCCAGGAGACCGACGGCGCGGACGAGGTCTGGATCCTGGAGAAGCCTCGCTAGCTCGTGGCGGTCACTAACCTGCGCTCGAAGGATCTGCTCGGGATCGAAGGGCTGACTCCCGAGGAGATCACGTTGCTGCTGGACACGGCCGAATCCATGGGTTCGATCGCGTCCCGCCCGATCAAGAAGGTCCCCGCGCTGCGCGGCCGCATGGTGGTCAACCTCTTCTTCGAGGCGTCGACCCGGACGCGCTTCTCCTTCGAGACCGCCGAGAAGTGGCTCTCCGCGGACTCCCTCAACTTCTCCGCCAAGGGCAGCTCGGTGGAGAAGGGGGAGTCGCTGCTCGACACCGCCAAGAACCTCCAGGCCATGTCGCCCGACCTGATCGTCATCCGCCACGGCTGTCCCGGCGTGCCGCACTTCCTCGCCCGCCAGCTGAAGGCCGGGGTCGTCAACGCGGGCGACGGGGCGCACGAGCACCCGACGCAGGCGTTGCTCGACGCGCTCACGATCCGCCAGCGCCTCGGGCGGCTGGACGGCCTCTCCGTCACGATCTGCGGCGACATCGCCCACTCCCGGGTCGTCCGTTCCAACATCTGGCTCCTGACCAGGATGGGGGCGCGGGTCACCCTGTGCGGCCCCCCGACGCTGCTCCCGCCGCGCATCGAGGAGATGGGGGTCGCCGTGACGACCGACTTCGACGCGGCGCTCGAGGGCGCCGACGTCGTCATGATGCTCCGGATGCAACTCGAGCGGCAGGGCCGCTCGCTCTTCCCGTCGATCCGCGAGTACTTCCGCCTCTACGGGCTGGACCGCAAGAGGCTCGAGCGGGCCCAGCCGCGCGCGATCGTCATGCATCCGGGCCCGATGAACCGCGGCGTCGAGATCGCCTCGGAGATCGCGGACTCGGACCGGGCCGTGATCCTGGAGCAGGTCGCCAACGGCGTCGCGGTCCGGATGGCCGTCCTCTATCTGCTGCTCGGCGGCCACCCCTGGGAGGGCGAGTGAGCCGGGGGCTGCTCGTGCGCGGGGGGAGGCTCGTCGACCCGGCCGCCGGGGTGGACGCACGCCGGGACGTCCTGCTGCGCGATGGGCTGGTCGAGCGCGTCGGCGAAGGCCTGGCGGGAGGCGCCGGCGACGCCGAGGTGTTCGACGCCTCCGGCCTCTTCGTGTTCCCGGGCTTCATCGACCTGCACGCGCACCTGCGCGAGCCGGGGCGCGAGTACGCGGAGACGATCCGCACGGGCCTGGCCGCGGCGGCCGCCGGGGGCTTCACGGCCGTCTGCGCGATGCCCAACACGAATCCCGTCATCGACAACGGCCCGCTCTGCGAGCACGTCCGCGCGCGCGCGGCGGCGGCGAACGGCGCGCGGATGTATCCCATCGGGGCGATCTCGAAGGGCCAGAAGGGCGAGGAGCTGTCCGAATTCGGCGAGCTGCGCGAGGCGGGCGCCGTCGCGCTGTCCGACGACGGGAAGTGGCTCGCGGACGGGGGACTGCTGCGGAGCGCCTTCGAGTACGCCGGCCTGTTCGACCTGGCGATCATCCAGCACTGCGAGGACAAGCGCCTCTCGAACGGCGCGCCGATGCACGAGGGCGCCGTCTCGACGCGTCTCGGCCTCGCCGGCCAGCCCGCGATCGCCGAGTCGGTCGCCCTCGCCCGCGACCTGCTGATCGCGGGGCTGACGGGCGGGCGCCTGCACGTCGCGCACCTCTCGACGGCGCAGGCCCTCGAGCTCGTGCGGCGAGGGAAGGCCGACGGCCTGAGGGTCACGTGCGAGGTGACGCCGCACCACCTCGTGCTGACCGACCAGGAGGTCGCGTCCTCCGGGTTCTCGACCCGAACGAAGATGAATCCGCCCCTGCGTGAGGCGTCGGACCTCGCGGCTCTCGTCGCGGGACTGAAGGACGGCACGATCGATGCGATCGCGACCGACCACGCCCCGCACCACCCCGACGAGAAGGCGGTGGACTACGAGTCCGCGCCGTTCGGCATCGTGGGGCTCGAGACCGCGGTGTCCGTCGTCCACGACCGGCTGGTCGCTCCGGGGATCCTGCCGCTCGAGCGGTTCGTCTGGCTCTTCTCGCCGGGCCCGGCGCGCGTTCTGGGGCTGCCGGGCGGGACCCTGACGCCCGGGTCGCCGGCGGATGTCACCGTGTTCGCGCCGGAGGCCAGGCGGAAGGTCGACCCCGGCCGCTTCGTCTCCAAGGGCCGCAGCACGCCGTTCGCGGGCTGGGAGCTCCGGGGCGCGCCTGCCGCGACGATCGTGGCAGGAGAAATGGTGTGGCGGGCAGGCGCGCCATTTTAGATTTTGGATTTTGGATTTTGGATTGAAGACGACTGATTGACGAATCCAAAATCCAAAATCCAAAATCCAAAATGACTTCCCTCCTCGACACCGCCGTGGCGGCCGCCCGCGCCGGTGGCCAAGTGCTGCTCGCCAATTGGCGCAACCTGCCGCGCGGTTCGGTCGAAGAAAAAAAGAAGAACGACTTCGTGACCTACGCGGACCGGGAGAGCGAGGCGCGCATCGTCTCGGCAATCCGCGCGCAGTTCCCGGACGACGCGTTCCTGGCGGAGGAAAGCGGGGCATCCGGAGGTGGGGTCGGCGCGGGCGCGTCGCGGACCTGGATCATCGACCCGCTCGACGGCACGTCCAACTTCGTCTCGGGCTTCCCGTTCTGGTGCGTGTCGATCGCGGCCCGCGAGGGCACGGAGCTGGTGGCCGCCGTCATCTGGGACCCGCTGCGCGAGGAGATATACACGGCGGAGCGCGGCGGGGGAGCCTTTCGCAACGGTACGCGCCTGGCCGTGACGAGCCGGGCGGAGCTCGACGGCGCCTTCGTCGCGACGGGGTTTCCCTTCCGCAACGTCGAGAAGATCGACGCCTATCTCGCGCTCTTCCGCGCGGTCTTCGTTCGCGCGCGCGCGATCCGGCGGGCGGGCTCCGCCGCGCTCGACCTCGCGTACGTGGCGGCGGGTGTCTTCGACGGCTTCTTCGAGTTCCGCCTGGCGCCCTGGGACATCGCGGCCGGCGCGCTCCTGATCCACGAGGCCGGCGGCGTGCTCACCGACTTCGACGGCGGCTCGGGCTACCTCGAGCGCGGAAACATCGTCGCCGGATCCGCCGGCGTCGCCGCGAGCCTCCGGGAGGCCGCGCGCGGGATCGTCGACGAGCACCTCCTCTAGGATGACGTTGCGCGCGGGAGTCCTCGCTCTGGCGCTGGCGTGCGGGGCGTCGGCGGAGATGGCGGCCCAGGGAGTCAGCGTCGCCCGCGGCCGCTACCTCGCGGAGGGCGTGTGCGAGTGCTTCGAGTGCCACTCGCCCATGGAGGACAACGACCTCGTCCAGCCGATCGCGTCGAAGTTGGGGGCGGGCGACATCCTCAACAAGAGAGAGCGCCACGTCGCACCCAACATCACGCCGGATCCGGAGACGGGGGCTGGACGCTGGACGGACGCCCAGCTGATCCGCGCCATCCGCGAGGGCATCGGCCACGACGGGCGGCGCCTGTCGCTGGTCATGCCGTACTGGAAGCTGAGCATCCTGACCGACGACGACGTCCGGTCGATCGTGGCCTACCTGCGCTCGCTTCCCCCGATCCGCAACCGCCTGCCGCACTGGATCCCGACCCGCGACACCGAGCGGCCGCCGGAGCCGCCGCGGCCGCCCGCGACGAACGCCGATCTCGCGACCGTTCTCGGGCGAGGCGAGTATCTGGTCCACCTCGCGGGCTGCGTGCACTGCCACACGGCGCGGCCCTTGAGCGGAACCGAGTGGGAGCGCCGAAAGGATCTCGAGTTCGGCGGCGGGCGCCGGTTCGAGGCGACGCGGTACTTCGACGAGCTCGAGGTGGACCCGGGCTTCACGTCGCCACCGGCGAAGATGCCCGAGCCGAAGAGCTTCGTCACGAGCCCCAACCTCACGGTGGACCCGTCCGGCATCCCGTACTACGACGAGAAACTCTTCATCCAGACGATCCGGACGGGCAAGGTCGCCGGCGTCCGGCCGTTGACCCGCGCGATGCTCTGGTTCGAGTTCCGCAAGCTGACCGACGAGGACCTCGAGGCGATCTTCGCGTACCTGCGTTCCCGCCCGCCCGTGAAGCACCGCGTCAGCAACACGGATCCGCCCACGTTCTGTCCCGTGTGCGGGCGGTACCACGGGCTGGGAGAGCTCAACGCGCGATAGTCGCCGTTCGCCTCACCCTCTCCCGGCGGGAGAGGGATGGGGTGAGGGGGACTCGCCCAGGCTCGCGAGGTACTCCTGGTCGAAGGCCGCGAGCAGGCTCTCGTCGGCGGAGTAGAGGCCCGGCCGGTAGACGCGCGAGGAGATGCCCTCCAGCGCGAGCTCGCACATGCGCCAGTCCTGGCGGTTGGTCAGGTCCCACAGCTCGACGCCGTCGGACGGATCGAAGCCGGGGCGCGCCGCCGCCTCGGGCGCGAAGAGAAACTCGGCGGTAATCTTCGTCCGGTCGGCCGCGAGCGGCTCGATCCGGGTCGCCATGACGAAATCCGGCTGGATCGTCAGGAAGAGGCTGGGGAAGAGCGAGTAGTAGTAGACGCGCCGCAGCTGCTCCGCCGGCATGTCGGTGATCGGCGCGGCGCAGCGGCGGCCGCTCGTCGTCAGGCTCTCGGTGCCCTCGTTGATGAGCATGTAGCCGCCGAGGAGTCCGCCCTCCCGGAGGTCGTTGGCTCCGCTCCGGTAGTGCGAGATCTTCGCGAGCGCCGGGTGGACGGGCGGGCAGTGGTAGCACTCCGAGAAGTTCTGGAAGATGAGCTTCCAGTTCGTGCGCACGTCGTAGTCGATCCGCCGAACGGTGACGAGCTCCGGCAGCCGCCACGGGGCGAAGCGGCCCTCGAGCGGGCGGAGGGCGTCGCCCAGTCCGGGCATGGAAGGTCCCTGCGGCTCGAGTCGCACGAAGAGAAACCCTTCCCACTCCTCGAGAGCCGCCGGATGGAGCGGGTAGTCGGCCTTGTCGAACCAGGCGACCTCGCCCATGAGGGGCGCGCCGAGGAGGGCGCCGTCGAGCCCGTAGGTCCAGCCGTGGTAGGGGCAGGTCAGACGGCCTGCACCGCCACCACTCAGGTGCCCGCGCTCGTCGGTGCAGATCCGCGTCCCGCGATGCCGGCAGACGTTGTAGAAGGCGCGAACCCGACCGCCGCCCGCGTCCTTCCCCCGGACGACGATCAGGCCCTCCCCGCCGACCCGCGGGCAAAGGTAGTCGCCCGCTTCGGGGACGTCGGACGCCCGACCCACGCAGACCCAGCGGCGGGAGAAGATCCGCTCCTGCTCGCGCGCGAAGATCTCGGGCGAAGTGTAGAAGCGGCCGGGAAGGGTGGTCGCGCGTTCCGCGAGGACGTGGCCCTGGAAATCCATCCGCCGCAGCGTAAACCCCTCGGCGTTTGGCGGGCAAGCGGATAGACTGCGCGGCGAACTTTTCGATCCGAAGAAGGAGGCCTCCATGCGTCGACGGTTCTCGCGTCGTGACTTCGTCCGCACCGGTGCCGCGGCGGGTCTCGCGGCCGCGTCGGCTTCCGGTCGGAGGGTCTTTGGGCAGGCCGCGGCGGTGGTCACGAGCAAGGCGGCGAAGCCCGTGGTCGTCTCCTCCGCCAATGGGAACTGGTTCAAGAACGGCGGTCCCGTCACGTGCGTCGAGAAGGCCTACACGCAGATGGTGCAGGGCGGCGACGTGCTCGACGCGCTCATCGAGGGCGTCAACCTCGTCGAGCTCGACCCCGAGGACTACAGCGTCGGCTACGGCGGCGTTCCCAACGCCGAGGGCGTCGTCCAGCTCGACTCCTCGTGCATGCACGGACCCAGGAAGCGGGCGGGCGGCGTCGCCGCGCTCGAGGGCGTGCGGACCCCGTCGAAGGTCGCGCGCGAGGTCATGAACAAGACCGACCACCATCTCCTCGTCGGCGGCGGCGCCCAGAAGTTCGCGAAGCAGATGGGCTTCGCGATCGAGGAGGACCTCAACACGCCCACGTCGCGCAAGCTGTGGCTCGAGTGGAAGCAGCGCACGGATCCGAGCCACTTCCCGACGGACAAGGACCGCGAGATCGCGTCGCGGGAGACGATCCGGCAGATGGCGCGGGAGGGGCTGCTCCACGCGTCCCAGATGTACGGGACGATCAACTGCGACGGCGTCAACGCGAAGGGCGAGGTCTGCGGCGTCACCACGACCTCGGGCCTCTTCTTCAAGATCCCGGGCCGTGTCGGCGACTCGCCGATCCTGGGCGCCGGGCTGTACGTCGACGGCGACGTCGGCGCCGCCGGTTCGACCGGCCGCGGCGAGGCCAACCTCTACGGCCTCTCGTCGTTCCTGATCGTCGAGAACATGCGCCGCGGCATGCACCCCAAGGACGCGGGGATGGAGGCCCTGAAGCGGATCCGCGCCCACACGGTCGAGAAGCGGCTGCGCAACAAGAACGGCGACCCCAACTTCAACGTCAACTTCTACGTCATCAACGCGAAGGGCGAGTTCGCCGGCGTCGCGATGTACGCGGAGGACCCGGAGGATCGCGGCTGGGCGGGCGGCACGACGAACGCGGTCCGCTACGCCGTGTGCGACGAGAAGGGGCCCCGCTCGATCCCGGTCGAGGGGCTGCTGCCCGGAAACACGAACGGGTAGGGACCCGCTGTCATCCCGAGGAGCGACGCTCCGAGGGATCCCTTTCCAGGCCGCACCACGGCGTCAAAGGGATCCCTCGCTCCGCTCGGGATGACAGGGCCTACCTCGGCAGGTATTCCTTCGGGATCGGGTTCTCCTTCGTCTCGTCGGTCCAGATGCCGTTCGCGATCCACCAGCGCTTGCCGTCCCAGAAGAGCTCGATCGAGTTGATGCCGCGGGCGATGATGGGACCGTTCTCGGTCTGGCGGGATTCGTAGGTGCTCCAGACGTGGGCAATGGGTCCGAAACGCTGCGAGACGCGATGGATCTCCTTCTCGAAGAAGCCGCGCTGGGCCATGCCGTCGGACGAGTCGACGTAGGCCTGGTGATCCACGATCCGCGGATTGGGCGTGCCGTCCTTGTTCCAGCCCACGTCCACGAACCGGAGATCCTTGATGTAGAGCGTGCGGTCGCGGGCCCACTCGCGCGGCTTGCCGGCGGGACCCGAGATGACGTCGTACCAGGCCTTGATCATGCCGTCGATCGTCGAGACGTCCGCGGCGCGCGGCTCGATCGTCGCGACCTCGACGTGCTTGGGCTTCGAAGCGGGCTCCTGTCCGGACGCAGCCGCAGCGGCCAGGACGAATACGGCGACACTCGAGATCCGAACCTTCATCGCGTCCTCCAATCCAAAATCTAAAATCCAAAATCCAAAATCGATCAATTCACGATGACCCCGGCATAACCGACCACGCTCCCCGTGTCTCCCGTCTCGTCGCCGCTGTCGCGCCGGGCGACCACGCGGGCCGTCTTCGCGCCCGCCGAGCGCGCCGCGTAGAGCAGCGCGGTGGCCGGCAGAAAGCCGCACATCGAGATCGACTCCTCGAGCACCACGCGGAAGAGCCCCTCCGGGTCGATGGCCCCGATCCGTTCGAGCGCGAGGCCGTCCTTCCGCCGGCCGACCTCGCGGCTCTCGTAGTGGTTCATGTCCGAGGACGCGAGGAGCAGCGGAGGCTCGTCCTCCTCCTCACAGAGCGCCGCCAGGGCCTCCCCGAGCTCGCGGCACAGGGCGAGGTCGGGCCGTCCCAGGCAGATCGGGACGACGCGCACGTCCTGCCGCAGATGCTGGAGAAACGGCAGCTGCACCTCGAGCGAGTGCTCCCGGCGATGCGCCTCCGCGTCGGGACGGAGCGAGGGCGCGAGCGACTGGATCTTGTCGGCGAGGCGCCGGTCGATCGGGACCTCGCCGAGGGGGGTGCGCCATGCGTCGGAGGGATCGAGCGCCGCCGGCTCGCCCCGGCCCGTGTGGTTCGGGCAGAGGATCACGGCGACGGCCGGAATCCGCAGGCCCGCGTACACGGCCCCGGCGACGGGCCCCGAGTAGACGTAGCCGGCGTGCGGAACGATCGCTCCGAACGCGGGCGCGGGCACGGCGGGGGAGGCCTCGAGGTACCCGCGGACGTCGGACGCGAGCCTCTCCGGCCGGGCCTCGTAGAACATGCCGGCGACGGCGGGGGGACGAACCTTCACGGGGAGATCCTAAACCGGCCGGCGCCCGACCGCCCGGTTTCCGACGAGGAGCGGCCGGTGAGGACGGGCGATTCCGACGATTACCCGGTCATGACGATCAACCTGTCATCCTGAGCGAGGCGAAGGATCCCGCGACTGGCGGGCGTCTTGGCCATGAAGCACGGGATCCTTCGTCGCTGCGCTCCTCAGGATGACGGAGGAGCGAAGAATCCCGGACTCGAGAAGCCGGAGTGGCTCCGAGTCAGTTCACCAGCAGCGTCGCCTCGGCGGTCTGCCCGGCGAGGTTCACGCGAATCACGGCCGCGCCGGTTTTCCTGCCCGAAGCCACGCCGGCCGCATCGACGCTCGCGACCTCCGGGTTCGACGACTTGAACGCCGCGGCAACGTCCGGGACCGGAATGCCGTCCGGGCCGTAGGCGGTGACCTGGAAGTGCTGCGAGTCCCCGACGTGCACGAGAGCGGTCGCGGGCCGGAGCTCGAGCCGCGAGATCGGGTGGATCACGACCTCCACGTCGCAGCCGCCCTGGACGTCGCCGATCCGGCCGATGATCGTGGACTTTCCGGCCGCCGCCGACGTGACCACGCCCTCGTCGTCGATCTTCACGATCTTCGGGTCGTGCGAGGAGAAGGAGGGCTTGAGCGAAATGACCTTTCCCTTCGAGTCCTTGACCACGTAGGAGAGGGGGACCGATGTCCCGATCGGGCCGAGGACCACGAGTGACGGCGTGGACATCTCGACCGAGGAGACGTCGACGACCTCCACCGGGACCTGCACCTGGAGGTTTCCCAGGCTCGCCGTGACCATGGCCTTCCCGCTGCTCTTGGCCACCAGCCGACCGCCTTCCTCGGCCGTCACGATCGCGGGGTTCGCCGAGGACCATTGCGGGGCGCCGTCGATCGGCTGTCCCTTCTTGTCCAGGACGCGGACCGTCATCCGCTGGGCCCTTTCGAGGCCGTAGATCTTGACCTTCTTCGGCGAGACGTCGAGCGACGCGGGGCCGCGGGCGCACCCGACGGACATGAGCGCGAGAAGGACGAAGACCCGGACTCCGATCCCGCCTCCGGCACCGATGAAGGCCCTGCCCCGGACTGGACGCATCCCCTTTTCCTCCTGTGGGTTAACTCCCGTCAGGATAGCACTTCTCGTCACATCCAGCGCAGGATTCGCTGGGCGCGGCGCGCCACCCGGTCCTTGTGCGTCACGGGGTCGTAGATTCGCGGCGAGGGGATGACCGCGGCGAGCGTCGCGGCCTCCTCGCGCGAGAGGTCGCGCGCCGACTTCCCCATGTACCGCTGCGCCGCCGCCTCGATGCCGAAGGTGCGCGGCCCGAACTCGATGATGTTCAGGTACAGCTCCAGGATCCGTTTCTTGGGCAACGCCCGCTCGAGCCGGCGGGCGATCGCGAACTCACGCAGCTTGCGCCACGGAGTCCTCGCCGGCGAGAGGTAGAGGTTCTTCGCCAGCTGCTGCGTGATCGTGGAGCCGCCCACCTTGAGCGCGCCCTTCTCGAGGTTCTTCTCCATGGCTCCACGCATGGCGTCCCAGTCCACGCCGTCGTGCTCCCAGAAGCGGGCGTCCTCCGCGACGATCGCCGCGCGCTGCATCGCGGGCGCGATGCGGGAGAGCGGCACGGGCGTCCACTCGAGCCGATTGGGCTTGCCCTCCCGGGCGAGCTGCGCCTTGCGCCGCTCCATGAAGGCCGTCGTCTTCGGCCAGTCGCGGGCGAGGGGCGTGACGTCCGGCAGGGTCAGCCAGAAGAGCGCCGCCGCCGCGAGGAGCGCGGCGGACAGGAAGAGGAGAACCCGGCGCACGAACGCCGGAGCTTAGCTCTTGACCGAACCGATCGCGCGGCGCAGCTTCCGCACGCCTTCGTCCGCTTCCTCCCGGGAGAGGATCAGGTGCGGGCGGAAGCGGATGGCGTTCGCGCCGGAGGCGAGCCCCATCAGGCCGTTCTCGAGGCACGCGGCCAGGGTCTTGTCGCGGGTCCCCTTGTCGGGGAGGTCGAAGGCGAGGAAGAGGCCGCGCCCGCGGACGTTCGTCATCACGCCGGGGAACTCGGCGGCGAGCTCGCGCAGGCGTCCCTGCAGGTAGTCGCCGACGACGCGCGCGTTCTCGATCAGGTTCTCCTCGGCGATGATCTCCATGTAGCGGCCGCAGCGGATCATGTCGACGAGGTTCCCACCCCAGGTCGAGTTGATCCGGGAGGACACCTTGAAGACGTTGTCGGGAATCTCGTCGATCCGGTGATTCGCGGCGAAGCCGCACACCTGCGTCTTCTTGCCGAAGGCGAACAGGTCGGGCTCGACGCCCATCTGCTGCCAGCACCACATCGAGCCGGTCAGTCCCACGCCGGTCTGCACCTCGTCGAAGATCAGCAGAAAGTCGAGCTCGTCGGCCAGCGCGCGCAGCCGGCGGAAGAATTCCGGCCGGAAGTGGTTGTCGCCGCCCTCGCCCTGGATCGGCTCGAGGATCAGCGCCGCGATGTCGTCGGGGGAGGCGGCGCAGGCCGCGCGGATCTCGCGCTCGACCGCCTCCTCGGCCGCCGCGACCTCGCCGAGGATCGCGTCCGTCACCGGGAAGCGCAGTCGCGGGCAGGAGAGGCGGGGCCAGTCGAACTTGGGGAAGTACTGGGTCTTGCGCGGGTCGGCGGTGTTGGTCATCGAGAGCGAGTAGCCCGACCGCCCGTGAAACGCGTTCTGGAAGTGGAGGATCTTCGTCCCCTTCTCGCCCTTGCCCTGCGCGAGGTTCTTGCGGATCTTCCAGTCGAAGGCGGTCTTCAGGGTGTTCTCGATCGCGAGGGTGCCGCCCTCCACGAAGAACATGTGGTCGGAGTGCGTCTTCGGGATGGCGAGGCTCGAGAAGGTCTCGACGAACCGCGCGAAGTGCTCCGTGTAGATGTCGCTGGTCGAGGGTTTCGTCAGGGCCGCCTCCATCAGCGCCTCGCGGAACTCCGGGTCGTTCATGCGCGGGTGGTTGTAGCCGACCGGAATCGTGGCGAAGCAGGAGAAGAAGTCGAGGATCGGCCGGTCGCTCCGCGCGTCGTAGAGGTAGGAGCCCTGGCTCCGCTCCATGTCCATGACCACGTGGTATCCGTCCACCAGGATGTGGCGGGACAGCACGTCCAGGACGTTCTTCGGGGAGAGCTGCTCTTTGGTGCTCAGGGTCGTCGTGGTCGGCATGCGCGGCTCCTCAGACGAAAACGGGCGGCAAACGGGCGAAAGGCGAAAGACCGAATCGCGGAAGGGGAACGCTAGCATGGGGAGCCGGGGCGAGACAACCCCCGGTCGATTTTGGATTTTGGATTTTGGATTTTGGATTGGGAAACGCGATGGCTCAACGCCTTGCAACCTCGAATCGAATGCCTGAAGCCCCTATTCGTCGAGGGTGTCGACCTAGGACAGCAGCGCGGGGATGCGCGCGTCCTCGAGGCTGGCGGCGGTGCAGCGATCCTTGCCGTGGTCCTTGGCGCGGTACAGCGCCGTGTCCGCGGCGCGGAGGAGCTCGTTCTTTTGCTGCTCGACCGAGGCGCCGGCCGTGGCGTGCGAGCGGATCGAGGAGAGGCCGAGCGATGCCGTGATCACCCCCTGGAGGTTCAGAGGCGGGCTCGTTGAAGCCGTAGGGACGGAAGAGGAACGTCGCGCTGCGGATCGAGTGCCGGATCGCCTCGGCGACTTCCATGCCCTCCTGCAGGTTGTGCCCCGGGAGGATCAGGACGAACTCGTCGCCGCCGTAGCGCGTCAGCGTGGCGCGCTCGTCGGTCACCGTGCGGCGGAGCAGGTAGCCGACCTCGCGCAGGACCTGGCTGCCCGCGAGATGACCGTGTCGGTCGTTGACGGCCTTCAGGTTGTCGAGGTCGAGGAAGATCACGCAGCAGTCGCCGCCGTCCCGGGAAATCCGCGAGAGCTCCTGGGTCAGCCGCAGATGGAGGTAGCGTTCGTTGTAGAGACCGGTCAGGCCGTCCCGCTTGGCGACCTCGTACGCGCGCCGCGCGTCGAGCAGGTTCTGGATCGAGATCGACGCATATTCCGCGAAGATCTCGAGGAGCCGCCGGTCCTTTTCGCGGAACCCGCCCGGGCCGTTGCGGTTGACCAGCTCGAGCACGCCGCACACGGACGACTCGATGCGGATCGGGACGCAGAGGGCCGACTTGGTCTGGAAGCCGTCGGTGAGGTCGAGCGTCGGGTAGAAGAACGGATCGTCGACGACGTCGTCGGTCATGTAGGCGACGCCCGTCGCGTAGACGTGGCCCACGATCCCGACGCGGGCGTTCATCCGCTTGCCCAGACGCGCCTCGCCGTGTGCGCCGTAGGTGGCGATGAAGACGAGCTCGTTCTCCAGCCGGTCGTCCGAGTTCTTCGTCATCGGATCATCCAGCAGGATGGAGCCGGCCTCCGCCGGAACGAACTCGTTGGCCTTCTGGAGAATCTCGCGCAGAAACCGGTCGATTTCGATCTCGCCGGTGTAGGCGTAGTACGCCTTGTGCCTCTCGAGAAAATTCTCGAGGCGACGGTTTTCGAGAGTGTGAACCTGCAACACCGTCCTCTGGATCCGAAAAAGTTTACCATCTGATAGCCTCGCAACCGTGGGGTATCGCGGCTCCATGCCGCCACAGCATGAACGCCGGGGCCGCCCGGGCGAGTCCGGCTCTCCTCCCGCCCGGAAACGATGGGGCCAGCATTTTCTGGCGCGCCCCGAGATCGCCGAGCGCATCGTCGACGCGGCGCGCGTGTCTGGGGACGACGTCGTCCTCGAGATCGGGCCCGGCGACGGCGCCCTGACGCGGCCGCTGGCGCGGCGGGCCGGGCGCGTCGTGGCCGTCGAGATCGATCCGCTGCGCGCCGAGCGCCTGCGTCGAGAGCTGGGCGAGGACGCTCGACTCACGGTCTGGACCGGCGATGTGATGCAACGCACGTTTCGGGAGTGGCTCGACGCGGCCGGCGCGGAGGGTCCCGCCGTGCTGGTCGCGAACCTGCCCTACAACGTCGGCACGCGCATCCTCACCGCGGCCGTGGAGGAGCCCGGGACGATCCGCCGCGCGGTCGCCACGGTGCAGGCGGAGGTCGCGGATCGGTTCCTGGCCCGGCCGGGCCAGGAGGGCTACGGATATCTCTCGGTTCGTACGGCGGCGCACGCGACCGGCCGCCGCCTCTTCGATCTGCCGCCGGCGGCGTTCCGGCCGCGGCCCAGGGTGCACTCCACGGTGATGGAGCTGACGCCGCGGCCTCCCGAGGCGAGGGTGGACGCCGAGACGCTGCGGCGCGCGCTGCGCCTCGCCTCGCTCGGGTTCCAGACGCGGCGCAAGACGCTGGCGAACGCGCTCTCCTCGGCGGGCCCGCGCGCGCAGTGGGAGCAGGCGCTCGAGGCGATCGGTAAGACGCCGCGGGCGAGGGCCGAGGAGCTCTCCCTCGAGGACTTCGTGGCGCTCGCGCTCTGGCCGATCCCCGCATGAGCGCGGCCATCGGGAGGCCGCGCGTCGAGCGCGCGCTGGAGGCCGCGCGTTGAGCGCGCTCGAAATCGTCCCGCTCGGCGGCGTCGGCGAGTTCGGGCGCAACGTGCTCTGGCTGCGCTGTGCGGGCTCGAGCGTACTCGTGGACGTCGGCGTCTCCTTTCCGGACGAGACGTTCCCGGGCATCGACCGCATCGCGCCGGATTTGTCGGCGCTTCGCGGCGAGAGGATCGACGCCGTTTTCCTGACGCACGGGCACGAGGATCACATCGGCGCGCTGTCGCTGCTGCGCGACTGGTGTCCGGCGCCGGTCTACGGGTTTCCGTTCACGCTGGCCCTCGCGCGCCGTCGCCTCGAGGAGGCGCAGGTGTCCCTCGAGGGGCTGATGGCGGCGCGCGGGGGAGAGGCGATTCGCGCCGGGGCGTTCACCGCGACCTACTTCCGCGTCTCCCACTCGGTCCCGGACTCCGCCGCCATCCTGCTCGAGGCCGGAGGCCACAGCCTGCTCCACTCCGGCGACTTCAAGCTCGACGACGATCCGCCGGACGGCGAGACGACCGATCGCGCGGGGCTCGCCGCGGCGATCGAGCGCACGGGCGGCGTCGATCTCGCCCTCGTCGATTCGACCAACGCCGAGCGTCCCGGGCACTCGCTCTCCGAGCGCGAGGCCGGCCGCGGGCTCGCCGCGGTCTTCGCGGGCGCGCGCGGGCGGATCATCCTGACGACCTTCTCGAGCCACGTCGCCCGCGTGGCGCAGGGCGTCGAGGCGGGGCTCGCACGAGGCCGGCGCGTGGCGCTGCTCGGCCGGAGCATGCGCGCGGTGGCCGAGATCGCCGAGCGCTTCGGCCGCCTCCGTCTGCCGGCCGGGGTGCGTCCCGCGGCCGCCGACCTGCGCCAGGTCCCGCCGGGCCGGTTGCTGTGCCTGACGTCGGGAAGCCAGGGCGAGCCGTTCTCGGCCCTCTACCGCCTGGCGCTCAACGAGCACGCCGATCTGGAGCTCGCGGAGGGCGACGTCGTGATCCTCTCGGCCCGGACGATCCCGGGCCACGAGCGCTCCGTCAACCGGATGTGCGACCACCTGGTACGGCGGGGCGCGCGCGTGATCCGCGAAAGCGACCCGCCGGTCCACGTGTCGGGTCACGCGCACCGAGACGAGATCGCCGAGTGGCTGCGCCTCGCCCGCGCCCGCGCCGTGATGCCGGTCCACGGCGACCGCCGCATGCTGGCGGCCGCGGCCGAAATCGCCGTCGAGGTCGGGGTCCCGGCACAGCGCGTCTACGTGGTCGACAACGGCGACCGGCTGACTCTGCGTGATGAGGCCGGCCCCGCCCGGATCGAGCCGCAGGCGGTCGCCTGCGGCACGGTCTACCTGGACGACCGGCCGGAGACGGTCGACGTCGAGGTCGTGCGCGAGCGCCGCCAGCTCGCCGAGGAGGGCGTCGTGGTCGTGCTCGTGTTTCCGCGCGACGGAGTCCGTGGAGACGTCGGCGTCGTCTCGCGCGGCGTGGCGGCTCCGAGCGACGCCCTCGCGGCGGAAGTCTCGCGCGCGGCGCGCGAGGTGCTGGCCCGCGCCTCGCCCGAGGAGCACGCGGACCCCGAGTGGCTGCGCGCCGAGATCGCCATCGCCGCCAAACGCGCCTGCCGACGTTCCCTCGGGTTGAGGCCGGTCATCGTGCCGGTGGTCGTTTGAGGACGACGGCGTGACACTGCGACGGCTCGAGGCGATCCTGGCGGCCGCGGTGGTCGCGCGCATGGCGTTCCACGCGCTCTTCCTGCCGGCGTTCGAGGGACCCGACGAGCCGTTTCACCTGGCACGCGCGCTGGCCTTCGCGACGGAGCCGCTCCCGCGCGCGTTCGCGGGAGCGCGCATCGAACCGTCCCTCGCGGCCGCCGTGCGTGCGAAACCGTGCTGCGTCAGCGTGCGACTCGTCTTCGGCTGCCCGCTCTTCGGGGCGACGCCGGCGCGTTTCGACGTGCTCGCGCCCGACCCGGCGGCTCCGGCGACTTCGCAGGGCGCGACCCTCTTCAACACCGAGGACAACCATCCGCCGCTCGCGTACCTCCTCGTCGGCCTCGCCCTGAGCCTCTGGCCCGGGGCGCTGACGCCCTCGCAAGCCCTGCTCGTCTTCCGCTTCTTCGGCGTCGCCTGCGTGGCCGTCGCGCTCTTCGGGCCGCTGCGGCTGCTCGCGGGAGACCCGCGCCGGCCGAGGGGCCTCGCCGTGGGTGTGCTGCTCCTCCTGCTCACCCCCGGCGCGAGCGAGGCGCTCGCGCGCGCGTCCAACGACGCGCCGGTCTTCCTGTGGGCGGCGCTCTGCGTGGCGGCGATTAAACGCCGCCCGAGCCCGGGAGTGGCCGCGACCAAGCGCCGGGCCGGCGGCGCGCTCCTGATCCCGCTCCTCGCCGCGGGCCCGCTCCTGAAGCTGACGGCGCTGCCGGTCGCGGCGTTCGCCGTCGCTGCGCTCGTCGACCGCGGCCGGCGCCGGCTCGCCCTGGCGGGCGCCGCCGCGTCGCTCGCCGTGTTCCCGGTGCAGCTGCTGCGCGGCTGGCGCTGGGGCGGCACGCTCGAGTTCAACGCCGCCGCCGCCGCGCTGGGCGGCTCCTTCCGCGACACGCTCGTCGGGCTCGTGCGGTCCACCTACACCCTGATCAAGACGACGTTCTGGGTGGGGGAGTGGACCTTTTTCCGGGCGCCGCGGCCTCTCGTCATCGCGTATTTCCTGCTCCTCGCCGCCGCGCTCCTCCTCGCGCGTCGCCGCCCGGATCCGCACCAGGTCGTTCCCCACGCCGCCGGAGCCCTGGTCGCGGCCGGCGGCTTCCTGGCGTTCGCGGTCGCCAATCGCCTCTACTACGGCGACTGGGGAGGCGTCGGCGGATGGTACGTCTGGACCTGGCTGCCATGGCTCGCGGTGGCGGCGTCGGACCTCGCGCGCATCGAGCGCCGCCCCGGAGTCTGGCTCCTCGGTGCGCTCGCCGCGTTCGTCCTCGTCGCGAACGCGCTGTGGTTCTCGGTCGCGTGGCCGCTCTATGGGTGATTTTGGATTTTCGATTTTGGATTTTGGATTGAAGAGAATTCAGCCAACCAATCTAAAATCCAAAATCCAAAACGCAAAATTGATGAAGGTGAGATGAGCTGGCTAGACGCAATGATCCTCGGTGTCATTCAAGGGCTGACCGAGTTCATCCCCGTCTCCTCCGACGGGCACCTCTCCGCGGCCGAGATGCTGATGCCGCGCTTCGGTCAGGTGGGCCTTCTCTTCGACGTGCTGGTCCACGTCGGGACCCTGACGGCCATCCTCGTGTACTACCGCGTGCTCCTGCGCGAGGAGGTCGTCGGCCTGTTCGCCGCCGACCCCGTCGAACGGCGCAAGGCCTGGCGGCTGGCGATGCTGCTCCTCGTGGCCACGATTCCGACCGGGATCACGGGCCTCCTCATGAAGCACTACGTCGAGCAGACCAAGACGGACCCCCGCTTCGTCGGCGCGATGGAGATCCTGAGCGGCCTCTATCTCGCGATGTCGTATCTGCGGCGCCACGGCACGAAGACGCGCGAGACGATGACGTACCTCGACGCGTTCGTCATCGGCGCGGTGCAGGGCCTCGCGGTCCTGCCGGGCCTCTCGCGGTCCGCCTCGTGCATCGGCTTCGGCCTTCTGCTGGGCCTGACCGGCCCCTGGGCGGCGCAGTACACGTTTCTGCTGGCCATCCCCGCCATCGTCGGCGCCGCCTCGGTCGAGATTCTCTCGACGCTGCGGCACCACGGAGCGGGTTTCTTCGCCACCCCCGACTTCGCGCGCTACGTGCTGGGGGCGGCCGTCGCGGGCGTGGTGGGCTACGCGACGATCGGCTTCCTGATCCGGATGGTCTCGAGCCGCAGGGTCCACGGCTTCGCGCTGTACTGCTTCGTCTTCGGGCTCATCCTCATCTTCTTCTTTCCGCGTTAGGGGGAGCCGGCGGGGCGAGGGTTCGCCGCGCGTGGCGGCTGCCGAGCCGGATCGCCGCGTACACGAGGATGCAGCAGAGGAAGTCGAGGAGCAGGCCCGCGTCGATCCGCGTCGGCTCGTGGCGCAGGGCGGCGGGCAGGCTCCGGAACAGCACCGCGAAGTAGATCGCGTTCCCCGCGAGGACCGCCACCAGGTATTCGATCCACCTCCGCGCCGTCACGGCGGGAGCCTATCGCGCTTTCCCCGAGCCCTCCGCGCCGGCCGCGTACGCGGCCAGCCGTTCCAGCGCCGCCTCGAGTTGCCGCGCAGAGCTCGCCCGGCCCTCGATGAGGTTGTGCCGCGTGCGGATCGCGACCGCCTCGCGCAGGGCCGCGGCGCTCGCCTCGAGATGCGCGGGAGCGTCCGCCGGATCGAGCTCGGCGAGCCGACGCCGTGCGAGCCCCAGGTTGTGGAGGGAGACGCCGCGCGCGATCTCCCGCTCGCTCGTGCGCCAGGCGAGCGCGCGGTCGAAGAGCGCGATGGATTCGCGCAGCTCCTCCGCCGAGGCGCCCAGGTTCGAGAGCGCGGTCGCGAAGTTATGGAGCGCACGGGCGTGCCAGCCGGTGTCGGGATCCGAGGCGAAGTGGTCGAGGGCGGCGGTGAAGCAGGAGCGGGCGCGCCCGACGTCGGCCGCGGGGCCCGGGCTCCCGTAGAAGACGGCCGCGTTGTGCAGGAAGCGCGCGCGCATCTCGCGGGGCTCGAGGACGAGGCCCGGCAGCATCGCCCAGAGGTCGTCGGCGAGCAGCCGCGCCGTGTCCGCGTCGCCGCGCTCCCGGAGCTCCTCCTGGGTCCGAAACCAGTCGCGGTAGGCGCCGACCGGGTCCGCCGAGAGGGCGTCCCGGAAGTGGCGGCGCAGCGCGTCGTGCGTGCCGGCCATCGTCAGGAGCGGCTCCGCCAGGCGGCGGCCGCGGCGCTCCCCGGCAGCGCGAAGAACGTGCGCGCGTGGAACGGGCTGTTCTCGTGGTCGACGACCAGGTTCTCGAGCCCCGGCGCGTCCCCGACGTAGAGGCGAAGCGGCCCCGCGTCCTTCGGCACGTCGAAGGAGATGGTCGTCAGGGAGGACTCGCCCGGCCGCAGGGCCCGAGCGAGCGCAGCGGTGGGCGAGGAGGGCGGGTAGCGGAGGCCGGAGTCGTCGACGAGGAAGACGGCGCGCGGATTGGGGAGGAGCGGCGCGTCGCCACGGAACGACGCGATCGAGCCGGGGTCGAACCAGGTGCGGATTCCGACGGTCAGCGAGCCCGCGCGGGACGAGACGGAGTCGACCGAGTACGCGAGGTGGCAGTCCATCTCGCAGAAGTATTTCTTCTCGCCGGCGGCGAGCGTCCGCTCTCGGGAGACGAGCGACGCGACGAGAAGCAGGACACCGTAGACCACGCCGGCGGTCAGGGCGCCCGCCGCGAGCCGGAGCGCGAGAGTCCTTCGTTGTGCCGCCGCGGCGATCGCGGAGCCGATCGCGCAGCAGAAGACGACGAACCCGGCGCCCAGGAACAGGAGAAGGACCAGGGGAGCGAGCGGAGGAACGAACGCGTCGAGGGCGAGGCCGGAGAACGCTGCGCTTTGCGGCATAAAGTGGAACTCCAAAAAAACTCACCGGCCCCGGGCGTGCCGGATCACCGCCTCGAGATGTCCCAGATACCGCTCGAGGGCCCGGCGCCCCTCCGCGGTCAGCCGGTAGGCCGTCCGGGGCAGTCGCTCCTCGAAGGTCTTCGTGCACGCGACGTAGCCGGCCTCCTCCAGCCGGCGCGCGTGCACCGAGAGGTTGCCGTCGCTGCAGCCGAGGAGGCCCTTGAGCTCGTTGAACGTGAGCGTCTCGTTGGCCGCGAGGGCGCTGACGATCCCGAGACGCATCCGCTCGTGGATCAGCCGGTCGAGCTCCGGCAGCGCGCGGCTCTTCGCACCGCGGGACGTCGAAGCCGCGGCGGCCCCCGGCCCGGCGCCCGAGACCCGCGGCTTCGTCCTAGCCACCGTGCCTCCGCGCGATCGCGACGCCAAACGCGATCTGCAGCGCGCCGAATCCGGCGGCGAGATACGCCGTGCCCCAGGACGCGGGCGAGGCGAGCGCCGCGGCGCCGAGCAGCATGAAGAGGGCGCCCATCACGAGCACCGTGCGGACCGACATGGCGCCGCCGGTGACGACCGCCGCGCCGTAGAGCAGAAGCCAGATCCCGGGCAGCAGCGTGAAGTGCCCCATGCGCTCGAGCGCGAGCGTGAGGATGGCGGCCGCTCCGAGCGGGGGAGTGAGGCTCAGGAGGAAACGGCGAGCCGGGCCGGAGAAGAGATCGGAGTTCGTCCGCCGCGCCTTCCGCGCGATGGCCCAGATGCCGATCGACACCGCCAGGCAGGCCTCGGCGAGCCACACGCCCAGCCACTGCTCGCTCGTCTTCGTGAGGAGCGAGAGGGCCGCCGCGGTGAGCGCGGTCGCGCCCATGGCGGCGACGCCGGCGCCGGGCACCGCCGTGAAGCGCGAGGCGCGCTCCATCGTGTCGCGGATGAAGCGGATGTTGTCCGCGGCGCGGGCCGGCAGGGGCGTGGGCTCCATCGCCCGCAGCCTAGGCCCCGCCCGGGGCGGTGTCAAGTACTTTGTTATACAAAGTCAATGCCTCACGGACGGAGATCGAAGAGCGTCGGCTGCGCCTCGGGTCGCCGGAACGTGCTCGTCCGCGGGTGCTTCGGCTCGCCGTCCGCGTTGAGCCCCAGCCGGCGGCACTCGACGTCGAAGAGGCTCTCGATCGCGGCCCAGCGCGGGCCGCTGCCCTCCATCCGCGATCCCCACCGCGGGTCGTTGAGGCGTCCGCCACGGACCTGGCGAATCGCCGACCAGACGCGCGCCGCGCGGTCGGGGAAGGCCTCCTTGAGGCGCTCCTCGAAGACGGGCAGCACCTCGGCCGGCAGACGCAGGAGCGTCAGGAAGGCGCCGGTCGCGCCGGCCTCGCGGGCGCGGGCGAGGACCGCGGCGATGTGGCTGTCGTTCAACCCGGGGATCACCGGGGCGACGGAAACGCCGGTGCGGATCCCGGCGGCGGAGAGGACGGCGAGAGTCTCGAAGCGCTGTGACGGCGACGCGACGTTGGGCTCGAGGGCCCGGGCGGTCTCTTCGTCCGCGAAGGGGATGCTGACGTAGACGGTCGCCGCGGCCTCGCGCGCGAGCGCAGCGAGGAGGTCGACGTCCCGGCGGATGAGCGCCCCCTTGGTCACGATGCCGACGGGGTTGTGGAACTCCAGGCACACCTCGAGGCAGCGGCGCGTGAGCCCGTAGACCGCCTCGAGCGGCTGATAGGCGTCGGTCACGCCGGAGAAGACGAGCGTGTCGCCCTTCCAGGACTTCCGCGACAGCTCCGCGCGCAGCCGCTCGGGGGCGTTGGTCTTGACGACGATCCGGCGCTCGAAGTCCGTACCGGCTCCGAAGCCGAGGTACTGGTGCGTGGGCCGTGCAAAGCAGTAACTGCAAGCATGGAAGCATCCGCGGTACGGGTTGACGCTGTGCTCGAACGCGATGTCCGGGCTGTCGTTGCGGGCGATGATCGAGCGCGCCTCCTCCTCGTAGACCTCGAGCGTCGCCTCCGGCGGCTCGCCGAGCCACTCCGCGTGGACGGAGACCCAGGGGTTCGGGGGATTGGAGACCCGGCGGGGCATGACGCTCAGAGGACCCTCCGGTCAGGTCGCCTTGCGGACCGGACGGGTCGGCCGGTCGAACTCGGGGAGCGCCTTGCCCTTGAAGAAGTGCCCGGGGAAGCGGACCAGGTCGGTTCGCAGGCGGCGGAACGCGTTCAGCGGGTCCTTCGAGAGACCCGGGAAGCGCATCTCCCCGCCGGCGCCGAGCCGCTCGAGGTACTTCGGGTGGTGCAGCTTCCGCTCTCCCGCGCGATAGGTCGCGACGAGAACTCCCGAGCGCACCTGCAGCTCGATCGCGCGGTCCCGCCGGCGGAACTCGCCGACGGCGATCCGGCGCTGTCCGGCCGCCTCCTCGCGGACGCCCCCGAACTTGAAGGAGTAGGGCTTCAGCGCGTCGGCCAGGATCCGGGCGCCGGCCTCGAGCAGCGCGGCGTCCGAGGCCCGGGCCTGCGGGCGCCGCAGGGCCTCCATGAGCCCGTCGATGCGCCGGCGCAGCTCGTCCCGCGTGGACCGGAACGCCTCCCAACGCTCCTCCTCGGTTCCCACCACGAAGCTCGGGTCCTCGATCGACCAGTTGACCAGGTGCCTCGCGCCGGGCCAGATCGGGCAGTCGGCCGCCGCGGCGTCGCAGACGGTCACGACGACGTCGAAGGGCTCGTTGATGAACTTCTCGGCCGACTTGGAGCGGGCTCGGCCGATCGGGAAGCCCAGCTCCTCGATGGCGCGGATGGCGAGCGGGTGGACGAAGCCCGCGGGCCGGGATCCCGCGGAGACGGGGTCGAGCAGATCGGGGTAGTCGATCCGCGCGAGGGCCTCGGACATCTGGCTGCGGGCGGCGTTCCCCGTGCAGAGGAACAGGATCTTCTTCTTGGCGTCGGTCATGGTTCCCAGGGTCCGCTTCCGATTCTGTCACGAAGAGCCGCGTGGATGGGGTCTCTGGAGGTTTCCGGATTCCACTCTTAGGGCCGATAATGAACGTCGATTGAGCGAAGGATCCTTCTGGAAGAGCCGCCTCGCCAACGAGGCCATCGGCGTTCTGCTGATGCTCGCGGGAGTCCTCGCCATCCTCGCCCTGTTCTCATACGACCCGCGCGACCCCAACGTCTTCTCGTGGACCGCCGGCGGCGAGGCCGCGGCGCCCAACAACTGGATCGGGGGGTTCGGCGCGTCGCTGGCGGCCGCGCTCTACGCTCTGTTCGGGCTGGCGTCCTGGGGCGTGGCCGCGCTCGTCCTGTTCCTCGGCTGGCGGCGCTTCTGGGGTCGCGATCTCGCCCATCCCGGATCGAAGGCGGCGGGGATCGGACTGCTCGTCTTCTCGCTGCCGATGCTGCTGGCGCTCTCGCTGGGACGCCGGCACCTCTACGGCGAGGAGACCGAGACGGGCGGCATCGTGGGACGCTCGCTCGCCGACGCCTTCCGCTCGCGGCTGGGCACGACCGGCGCCGTGCTCCTCGCGGCGACGCTGGTCCTGCTGGCAGTGCCGCTGGCGACGCAGGTCTCGCTCCAGGACGTGTTCCTCCGCCTCCGGGTCCGCTTCGCGGGGGTGCTCGGGCGGCTCACGGTCGGGTGGGCGCGGCACCGCGACCGGCGGACCAAGGAGCGCCTGCGCCGCACCGTCGTCGCCAAGCACCTCGAGAAGGCGCGCGGGCCCGAGATCTCCCTCGACTCCATCCCGTTCGCCGAGGACGACGCTCCGCCGATCGTTCGCGAGGTCCCGGGCCCGGGCAAGTTCTCGATCCGCAAGACGCTCGTCGCCGGAGCCGGCGCGTCCGCGGCCGCTCCCTCCGCGCCCGCACCGCGTCCGAAGGCGGCCTCCGCGCCCTCCCGCCGGAAGGCCGAGCCCCAGCAGAGCCTTCCCATGACGGTCGCCGGCTACACGATGCCGCAGGTCTCGCTGCTCGAGAAGCGGGAGCAGGTCGGCGTCATCGACAAGAAGATGCTGGCGGACACGGGCCGGCGCATCGCCGCGAAGTGCGCCGAGTTCGGCGTGGAGGGCGAGGTGGCGGAGTACCACCCCGGTCCCGTCGTCACGACGTACGAGTTCCGGCCGGGCGAGGGCATCAAGGTCAACCAGGTGATGGGTCTCTCGGAGGATCTCGCCCTGGCGCTGTCGGCGGAGTCGATCCGGATCGAGCGCCTGCCCGGACGCGCGAGCGTCGGCATCGAGGTGCCGAACCCGGGCGGCGGCGAGATCATCTCGATTCGCGACGTCATCGAGTCGGAGCGCTTCGCGAGCTCGCCCTCCCTCCTGACGCTCGCGCTCGGCAAGGACATCCACGGCGAGCCGGTCGTGGACGACCTGCGGGCGATGCCGCACCTCCTGATCGCGGGCACGACCGGCTCGGGCAAGAGCGTCGGGATCAACGCCCTGATCACGTCGATCCTGTTCAAGGCGCCGCCGAGCGAGGTCAAGCTGATCCTGATCGATCCGAAGATGGTCGAGCTCGAGATGTACGAGAGCCTGCCGCACCTCGCGACGCCGATCATCACGGATCCCAAGAAGGCGGCCAACGCGCTCCGGTGGGCGGTCGCGCAGATGGAGGAGCGCTTCCAGACGCTCTCCGACTTCGGCCAGGTCCGCAACGCCGAACAGTACAACGCCGCGATCCAGGATCCCGAGGCGGTGGCGCGCGTGCGCGCGCAGCATCCCGACGACCCGGACCTGAAGCTCGAGCCGATGCCGCTGATCGTCATCATCATCGACGAGCTCGCGGACCTGATGATCACCGCGCCCAAGGAGGTGGAGGAGTCGATCGTGCGCATCGCGCAGAAGGCGCGTGCGGTCGGCATCCACCTCGTCGTCGCCACGCAGCGCCCGTCCGTGGACGTGCTGACGGGCGTGATCAAGGCGAACCTGCCCTCGCGCATCGCGTTCAAGGTCTCCTCCAAGATCGACTCGCGCGTGATCCTGGACGGCAACGGCGCGGAGCGGCTGCTCGGGCGCGGCGACATGCTGTTCCTCCCGCCCGGCACGTCGCGGCTCAAGCGCGTGCACGGCGCCTTCGTCTCCGTCCAGGAGACGGCCGCGCTGATGAAGTTCCTGAGGAAGCAGGCGAAGCCGCAGTTCGACGAGGAGATCACCAAGGACCGGGCCGAGTCCGTCGCGCGGGACGACGCCGGAGACGAGACGGATCCGCTCTACGACGAGGCCGCCCGGCTCGTCGTCCGCGAGAAGATGGCTTCGATCTCGTTCCTGCAGAGGCGCATGGGGGTCGGCTTCTCGCGCGCCGGCAAGCTCATCGACATGATGTCGCGCGACGGGCTGCTCGGTCCGCCGCGCGGCTCCAAGCCCCGCGAGGTGCTCGTGGCGGATGACTACTTCGCGGAAGTGGACCGGCAGCCGCGATGACGCGCGCGATGCGCCTGTTGATCCTGGCCCTCCTGGTGGCGCCGGTGTTCACGTTCTTCGTGTACCGCCTGGCGCGTGGGCTCGGTTTCCTCGACCCGCCGCGCGACCGGGAGCAGGAATTCCGGCGGACGATCCTGACGGCCCTCTTCGCGTTCGTGTTGTTCCTGCCGATCCTGCTCTTCGGCTTCGCGAACGACTGGCCGCGGGTGTGGCGGATCTTCGGCATCATCAACGCGCTTGCGCTCGCCTTCTTCGCGCTGATCGGAGGCGTGGCCGCGCTCCGGCTGTGGAGGCTCCGCCATCCCCAGGAGGAGGAGGCCCACGCTTCCGGCCGCGGACCGGAAGCGGACGAGTCCGCGGGAAAGCCGCTCCCCTGATCGCCGGCATCGCGCGCGGCCCCCGCCTCTCGACTCTTCGAACGCCGGGAACCTCGAACGCATGAGCCTTCGCGTCGTCTTCTTCGGCTCGCCGGCCTTCGCGGCGCCGTCGCTCGCGGCGCTGCTCGAGGCCGGGATCCCGGTTCCCCTCGTCGTCACGCAGCCGGATCGGCCGGTGGGGAGGTCCTCCGAGCCGCGGCCGACGGTCGTCGCGGAGCTCGCGGCGGCCGCGGGCATCCCCGTCGAGAAGCCCCCGCGGATCCGCGACGACGCCTTCCTCGCGCGGCTCGCGTCGGCGGCTCCCGACGCGATCGCCGTGGTCGCGTACGGCCGGATCCTTCCGCCCGCGATCCTCGCGCTCCCGCGGCTCGGCTGCGTCAACGTCCACGCCTCGCTGCTGCCCAGGTACCGCGGCGCGTCTCCGATCCAGGCGGCGCTTCTCGCCGGAGACGCGGAGACCGGCGTGGTCACGATGCGCCTCGTGGACGAGCTCGACGCGGGCCCGCTCTTCCTCGAGGCGCGGGTCGCGATCGGACCGCGCGAGACGGCGGGGCCGCTCTCGGAGCGGCTCGCCGTCCTCGGGGGAAGGCTGCTCGTCGAGACGCTCCGCGGCCTCGAGTCCGGGGGGCTCGCGGCTCGACCACAGAAGGAAGAGCCGGGAGAGACCTCTTACTGCCGGCCGATCCGGCGGGAGGACGGCGAGGTGGACTGGAGCCTTCCCGCCGCGGCGATCGCGCGCCGCCTGCGCGCGTTCACGCCCTGGCCCGGCCTCTACACCTTCGGCGGAGACGCGCGGATCAAGATCCTCGAGGCGGTGGAGAACGAGACCGGCGAGACCGGCACAACGGGCGAGCCCGGCACGTTCCGCATCGCGTCCGACCGTCTCGTGGTCGCCGCGGGCGCGGGCACCGCGCTCGACGTGCGGCGGGCGCAGCGGGCCGGCAAGGGGCCCGTCACCGGCGCGGAGCTCGGGCGCAGCCTGCCCGCGGGCGTCCGGCGACTCGGAAAAGCGGGGTGACGAGGCGCCCCGCCGCGACGGCGCGGACGCGCGCGGTCGAGGGACTGCGCAGGGTTCTCGAGTCCGGCGAGCGGGCGGCGCCCCTCGCCGGCACGCTCTCTCGGGGGCTCTCCGCGCCCGACCAGGACCTCCTGCGCGAGCTGCTCCTCGGGGTGCTCCGCTGGAAGCGGGGCCTGGACGCGGAGATCGCGGCCGTCTCGCGCGTTCCCCTCGCGAGGCTCGCGCCCAACCTGCTCGAGATCCTGGAGGTCGGCCTCTACCAGCTTCGCCACCTCGACCGCGTTCCCGAGTACGCCGCCGTGAACGAGGCCGTGGAACAGGCGCGAAGCAGCGGGGGAGAGGGCGCGGCGCGGCTGGTCAACGGGATCCTGCGCCAGATCCTGCGCCGGCCGCCTCCGGAGGAGCCGGCGGCCGCCGACGCCGCCGCGCTCGCGCGCCACTTCTCGCATCCGGAATTCCTCGTTCGGCGCTGGCTCGAGCGCTTCGGTCCCGAGACGACGCGCTCGGTGCTGCGGGCCGACAATGCCGCCCCGCGCCTCGACCTGCTCGCGAATCCGCGGCGCGTCGGACGCGAGGATTTGCGCGATCGGCTCGCGGAGGAGGGCGTCGCGACCGAGCCCGTCCCCGGCGCGCCGCTCGCGCTCTCGGTCCGTTCGGGCAACCCGCTCCGGTCGCCGCTGCACGCGGAGGGACTCTTCGCCGTGCAGGACGTCGGCTCGCAGATCCTCCCGCTCCTCCTGCCGCCGGGCGGCCTGCTGGTCGATCTCGCGGCCGCGCCCGGCGGAAAGTCGCTGTCCGCGCTGGCTCACGGGCACATGACCCGAACCGCGGCGGTCGATCGCTCGCTTTCGCGGCTTCGCCTGCTGACGCAGAACGCGCGCCGGCTCGGTTACACGGAGGCGCATCCCGTGGCCGGCGACTTCGACGCGCCGCCGCTGCCCGAGGGCGCCTTCGACCGCGTGCTGCTCGACGCGCCGTGTAGCGGGACGGGAACGCTCCGCAAGAACCCCGAGATCCGCTACCGCGTGACGGCGGAGGCCGTCGAGCGCCTCGCCGGCGCGCAGGAGGCCGCGGTCCTGTCGGCGCTCCGCCTGCTCGCGCCCGGCGGTTTCCTCCTCTACTCGACGTGCAGCCTCGAGGTGGAGGAGAACGAACGCGTCGTCGAGCGCGTGCGCGAGGGGACGCGCGGAGTCGCCGTCGCATCCGTCCCGATCGACTCGCCCGTCATGGCGTCGCCGACGCGCGCCGCCGGCATCCGCCTCTTTCCGGACGAAACGACCGACGGGTTCACGGCGCACCTGCTTCGGCGCGAGCCATGAGCCGTGAGCCAACGTAACGGAGCGGCCGCCCGTAGAACAGACGACATGACACGCCGGGCGGCAGCACTCGGCCTGTGCGCGGCGCTCCTCGCCGCGCGTTCCGCGGGCCAATGCGCGAGTCCATGGGCCGCCTCCGGTCCGGCGGCGCTTCGCGCCGTGGTGCTCCTGGACGGGGAGTCCGATCCCGGAGTCGCGCAGGCGATTGCCGCCCTCGGGGCGAACGCCGCCGCGAGCCTCAATCCTCCCGATCCGGCGGCGGGCGCGAACCTCGCCGCCGCGGGGCTGAGCTACGTTGCGCGCATTCCCGTGCGGGAGGCCGAGCGGCTTCCGCAGGACGCGGCCGCCGTCCAGCGTCTACGTGCGATTCCGGGGCTCGCCGGTCTCGAATACTTCGACGACACGGTGACGGAGGGCTACGCCACGCCGGAGACCCAGGCTCGCGCGTACGGCATTTTGAAGAGCCTGTTCCCCGGACTCCTCGTGCTGTATGCGACGCGTCTCGATCCGGTCGCCACGGACCCGGGTTATCTCGATGGCTACTTCCGGCCGGAATTCACGGATCTGCTCGTGCCGTACTTCTATCCCGTCGGCAACACGATCCTGGGGGCGGAGCAGGAAACCGATGCCTGGCCGGATCGCTTGCGGGCGCTGCTCGCGCCGGTGGCCGCGCGGACTCCCGCGGGGAAGGGGATCTTCCCGGTTCTCCAGGCGTTCGAGCAGACGGGTTATCCGGTGAGCGGCGGCTTGCTGCGCCGGCAGCTGGAGGTCTATGCCGGGCTCTGGCCCGAGGATCCGATTGCGAATGCGGCCCTGTTCGCGTGGTCCGCGGGGGGCTCGCTGCACGGGATGGACGAGAACTCAGTGGTGCGGCGGTCCGCATCCGCGCTCTTCGGAGAGGCGCCTTCGCCGCCGACTCCGTGTCTCGTTCCGCCGCGGGCGGTGCGCTGAGACCACCGCGCTAGACGACCGCATCCTCCGCGGGATCGGACTCGGACGCGGGCTGCTGCGGGGAGCCGCCGGGCGCGGACGGCGGCTGCGCCTGCGGCGAGGCCTGCGCCGGAGGAGTCGTCTGGTAGACGCGGCGGATCGTCACGTCACGCCGTCCTCCCTGGAAGGTCGTCGTCACGGTCAGCTGCGAGTGGTCGGCGGTGACGGCGTAGGTCTGGGTGACCTTGGGTCCCTTCTCGGGCGTGGACGTGATCTCGACGTGGCCATCCTTCCAGCGCGCGGTGACCTTCGTCGTGCCGCCGTAGGAGTGCTCCTCCTCGACCTTCCGGCCGTCGGTGTAGAAGACGCGCTCGCGGCCGCCCGCGTCGGTCACCGAGAGCAGAGGCTCCTCGTGCCGGATGTCGAGGACCTGCGTCCGCTGAAAGGTGTCGCGCAGCGGGCTCCCGTCCTCGCTCACGCGGCCGTCGTCGGACGGCGCCGCGGAGTGGCCCCTATGGCCGCCGCCGCCGTGGCCGCGGCCCATGCCGCCGCCCCCACCGCCGTGGTTGCCCGAGCCGGACGGCGATCCGGACCCGAACCCGTCGGAATCCCGCGCCGCCGCATCCGGCGAATCGCTGGCGTCCTTGTTCAAGTACCACTTGCCCGAGAGATTCGGCATCTCGAGCGCGGCGGCGTCCGGCGCGGCGAGGAGTGCGGCAATGCAAAGCGCGGCGGCGGGCGCTGACCCGGCCACGAGCGCCCGAACGACGAACCGGGCGACCTGAACCCGAACCCGAACCGGAACCCCTGAGGTGAGCGACCGGAAGACTCTGGGCCTCTCCATGGATGGAACCCCCTCGATACTCCTACGCCCCGCGCCGGCCCGGGATTACATCCGTCGTAAAATCCGGCCAGTGTCCGTCGCCGCAACGCGTACCGCGCCCGTTCCCGTCATCGATCTGACGCGCTACGATCCCGCGCTCCGGCACGAGATCGGGCGAGCGGTCGAGGCGGTGTTCGCCTCCGGGCGCTTCGTGATGGGGCCCGCGCACGAGGCCTTCGAGAAGGCGCTCGCGGAGAGGCTGTCGGTGAGGCACGCGATCGGCGTCTCCTCCGGGACGGACGCCCTGCTCGTCGCGCTGATGGCGCTCGGCGTCGGGCCGGGAGACGAGGTCGCGACGTCGCCCTTCTCGTTCTTCGCCTCCGCCGGCGTCATCGATCGCCTCGGCGCGCGGCCCGTCTTCGTGGACATCGATCCCGTCAGCTTCAACCTCGACCCCTCGCGCCTCGAAGCGGCGCTGACGCCGCGGACGAAGGCGATCCAGCCCGTCCATCTCTACGGACAGTGCGCGGACATGGGCCCGATCCTCGAGATCGCGAGCCGCCGGGGGATTCCGGTCCTCGAGGACGCCTGCCAGGCGATCGGCGCGGAGTACGGAGGCCGCGCCGCCGGGAGCCTCGGCACGATGGGCGCCTTTTCGTTCTATCCCACGAAGAACCTGGGCGCGGCGGGCGACGCCGGCGCGGTGACGACGGACGACGACGGACTGGCGGCGCTCCTGCGGAGCCTGCGCCTCCACGGCTCGTCGGTGACGTACCACCACGACCGCGTGGGCGGCAACTTCCGGCTCGACACGATCCAGGCCGCGGTCCTCGGCGCGAAGCTGCCGTACCTGGACGGCTGGAACGAGCGCCGCCGCGCGATCGCGGCGCGCTACGGCGAGCTGCTCGGGAAGGCCGCGTCCGCGGCCTCGGGGCGCCTCACGCTGCCGGCGGAGCTGCCGGGGCGCCGCCACACCTACCACCAGTACGTCGTGCGCATCGCCGGCGGCGACCGCGACGCGGTGCGCAAGCGGCTCGCCGAGCGCGGCGTCGGCTCGTCGGTCTTCTATCCGATCCCGCTCCACCTGCAGGACTGCTTCCTCGCGCTGGGGGGCCGCGAGGGCGACTTCCCGCACGCGGAGAAGGCCGCTCGCGAGGTCCTCGCGCTGCCGATGTTCGCCGAGCTCACCGCGCCCGAGATCGAGCGCGTCGCCGAGGCCGTGCTGGAGAGCGTCGGCCTCGACTAGCCTGCGTCCGGCGCGTCCCCCGTTCTCTCTCGAACCAGGAACCCCTTCCGCGAGCGCGCCGCGTCGAGCGTCCGCCAGACGTACTCGCCGAGCACGCCGAGCGACAGGAGCTGCACGCCCGAGAAGAACGCCAGGGCCACCATGAGCGAGCTCCAGCCCTGGATCGTCTGGCCGTGGACGAACTTGTACACGATCAGGAAGAGCGCGTACGCGAACGCCAGAACGGCCAGCACGGCGCCGAGCACGGACATCCACCGCAGGGGCGCGTAGGAGAACGAGATGACGGCGTCGAGGAAGTACTTGAGCTTCTTGGCGACCGTCCAGCGCGACCCGCCGTCGCCGTGTCCCTCCTCGCGCGCCACCCGGTCGTAGGGAACGAGCGTCGTCGGAAAGCCTCCCCAGACGAGGAGGCCCGGCAGCGAGACGTGGATCTCGCGATTCTCGGTGAGGAAGTCGATCGCGGGGCGGCCGATCAGGAAGCAGTCGAAGCCTCCTTCCGGCATCCCGGAGAGCGCGAGGCGGCGCAGCGTCCGGTAGTACGCGCCGGCGGCGGCGCGCGTCGTCCAGCCCTCCGGCCGGCTGCGGCGCACGGCAAGCACGGCGGTCGCGCCGCGGCGCCACGCGGCGACCATCTCGGGAAGGAGCTCCGGCGGCTCCTGCAGGTCGGCGGACAGCACCGCGGCCGCGTCGCCCCGGGCCTCGCGCAGCCCCGCGGCGATCGCCATCTGGGAGCCGAAGTTCCGGGTCAGCCGCACGCCGCGCGCCGCCGGCCAGTCCCACGCGATCTGCTCGATGCGCTCCCACGAGGCGTCCCCCGAGCCGTCGTCCACGAAGAGGGTCTCGACGTCGAAGTCGGCCGATCCCGCGATGGCCCGGAGCCGCTCCGCCAGGCGCGGGAGGCTGCCCGCGTTGAAGTAGACGGGTACGATCACGCTGATCAGCGGGCGGCGGCTCACGGCGCCCCTTCCTCTCCGGCGTCGAAGAAACCGCGCACCGCCTCGACCACCGCGGAAGCCTGCGCGTCCGAGAGGGAGGGGTAGATCGGCAACGACACGACCGTGTCGCACGCCGTCTCCGCGACCGGGAAGTCGCCGCGCCGGTGGCCGAGGAACGCGTACGCCGGCTGGAGGTGGAGGGGCACGGGGTAGTGCACCCGGGTCTCGACGCCGCGGGAGGCGAGATGCGCCTGAAACTTCTCGCGGCGGCCGGCCTCGACGCGCACCGGGTAGAGGTGCCGGGACGGCACGGTGTGCTCGCGCGTCCGCAGGAGCCGCAGGGGCAATCCGGCGAACGCCGCGTCGTAGCTCTCCGCGATCTCGCGCCGGCGCCGGTTCTCCTCCGCGAGCGTCGCGAGCTTCGCGCGCAGGATCGCCGCCTGGATCTCGTCGAGCCGCGAATTCCAGCCCTCGTGCTCGGCGAAGTCGCGCCGCGTCCAGCCGTACTGGCGCAGCTCGCGCACGCGCTCGGCCGTCGCCGCGTCGCGCGTCGCCACGGCCCCGCCGTCGCCGTACGCGCCGAGGTTCTTGGTCGGGTAGAAGGAGAAGGCCGCCGCCTGGCCGAGGCCTCCCGTCATGCGGCCGGAGACGCTCGCGCCGTGGCTCTGGGCGCAGTCCTCCACGACGGCCGCCCCGTGCCGGGCGGCCAGCGCGAGGAGCCCCGCGCAATCGGCGACGCCGCCGTAGAGATGCACCGGCAGGAGGAATCGGAGAGAAGGAGTCCACGCGACTTCCGCGTGCGCGGCGTCCATGGTCAGGGTCTCCGGATCGACGTCGCACAGCCGCGGCGCCGCGCCCGCGAGGCGCGCGCCGGCGAGCGTCGGCCCGCACGTGTTCGCGGGCAGGAGGACCTCGTCGCCCGGCTGAAGCCCGGCCGCTCGCAGGGCGAGCGCGATCGCCTCCGTCCCGTTGGCGCAGGCGACGACGTGCTCGACGCCGAGGAAGCGGGCGAACTCCTCCTCGAACCGCGCGACCTCGTCTCCCAGGATGAACCAGCCGCTCGAGAGGACGCGCGCGACCGCGGCGTCGATCGCCGCGCGCTTGCCCTCGTAGTCCTCGCGCAACGCGCCGAACGCGACTCTCTGAGGCGGGGCGACGCTCGAGCCCGCGGTCATTCGATCTCGCCGACGGCGCCCTCGGCGTCCGCGCGATAGCGCCGCCCGCACGAGCAGGCGGCGTCCGCGCCGTTCTCGAAGCGAAGGCTGGCGCCGCACCGGCAGACGTGGCCGTGCACGCGCGCCGGGCTGCCGTAGACGAGCGCGAAATCCGGGACGTCCCGCGTGACGAGCGCGCCGGCGCCGACCATGGCCCAGCGCCCGACGGTCACCCCGGGCAGCAGGATGGCGCCGGCGCCGAGGCTCGCGCCGGTGCGGACGAGCGTGCGCGGGTGCGCGGCCGGCGGCCGGCGGCTGCGGGGCCGCAGGTCGTTCGAGAACGCCACGTCGGGTCCCACGAACACGTCGTCCTCGAGGACGAGCCCGTCGTAGAGCGAGATCCCGCACTTGACCGTGACGCGGTCCCCGAGGACGACGTCGTTCTCGATGAAACAGCGGTCGCAGATGTTGCAGTCCCGCCCGATGCGCGCGCCGGCGAGGATGTTGACGAACGCCCAGATGCGGGTGCCGTCGCCGATCTCCGTCGACGCGACCAGAGCCGTGGGATGCTTCGAAATCACCTGCGCGTAGCTTATCGGATCGTCAGAAGTAGTCGGCCCGGCGCTCGCGATAGAACGCGACGGTGCGCGCGAGCCCCTCGCGCAGGGAAACGCGCGGGTCCCAGCCCAGGAGCGCGCGGATCCGGGTGATGTCGGAGACGAAGTCGCCCGGCTCCTGCGCCTTGCGCTCCGGCGAGAACTCGGTGAATTCCATCCGCGCGCCCGGCACGAGCTCGGAGAGCAGCGTGGCGACCTCGAGGAACGTCGAGGGACGGTCGTGGCCGACGTTCAGGACCTGGCCCACGGCGCGCGGCTCTCGCGCCGCCAGGAGCAGCGCCTCCACGCAGTCGTCGACGTAGAGGAAGTCGCGCGCGATCTTCCCCGAGCCGAAAATGGGAATCGGGCGCCCCTCGAGGGCCAGGCGCACGAACCAGTTGACCACCCCGAACTGCGAGTGCTTCATCTGGGCGCGCGGCCCGTACACGTTGGTCAGACGCAGCGGGACCGTGCGGACCCCGTGGATACGCGTATAGGTGCGGCAGATCATCTCCGCGGACAGCTGTGAGATCTCGTAGATGCCGCGGGGGTCCGAGGGCGCGTCCTCGGAAACCGGGAGGCGGACCGCCGGTCCGTACTGGCCGCGCGTCCCCGAGCGGACGACCAGCGCGCCGGGGTTGCGCTTGCGGCAGGCCTCGAGCACGGCGGCCGTGCCCTTGATGTTGATGTCGATGTCCGGGTACGGGTTCGAGAGCGACATGACGTGGGAGACCTGCGCCGCGAGGTGGAAGACGATGTCCTGTCCCTCCACGAGCTGCGTCATCACGGTCTCGTCGCGGACGTCGGCGTAGTTGATCGCGACGCGGTCCCGGATCTCGGCCACGTTCGCGAGGTTGCCGCCGTAGCCCTCGATCATCGCGTCGCAGAGCGTGACCCGGGCGCCCTCTTCGGTCAGCCGGGCGGCGAGGTTCGAGCCGATGAACCCCAGCCCTCCGGTGATGAGGACCCGCGCGCCGTCGTAGCTCACGCGCGCGATTATCGGGCAGAACCGCGGGCCGTACCGCTCCGGATTCGCGCTCCGGCGAGGACGATCGCGCCAAGGAGGGTCGAGAGGCTGATCGCCGCGCCGGCCACGAACCCGTCCGGCAGGTAGCGCAGCTCCAGCCGGTGTCTGCCCGCCGGCACGCGGAAGCCGAGGAACGCGTGGTTGTAGGAGAGGGGAGCGATCGCGCGGCCATCCAGGCGCGCCTTCCATCCGGGCCAGGCCGTGATCGAGGTCCCGACGACGCACTCCTGCCGCGCCTCGATCTCGGCCGACAGGCCCTGCTCGTGATACGCGATCACGGTCACGCGGGCGGAGCCGTTCTTGACCAGCTGCTCCCGGGACGGGGGGAGGGCCCCGACGATTCCCCACTCGGCGAAGTCGCTGACCCGCGCGAGCCACTCGAGGTGACGGGAGAACGAGGCCTCGTAGCACAGGGCCCCCGGAACGAAGATGCGCGGGAGCACGCGGGAGTTCTCCAGGAGCTCGCCGCCGGAATCCTCCGCGATCCGGGTCCACCCCGGAGGCGCGCGGTATCCGCGCGGCACGATCGCGTACCGGACGTTGAGGAAGGACAGAAACGGCTTCTCGAGGTCGTCGACCCGGTTGTACCAGGCCGGCTGCGGAACGCACCAGAGCGGATACGTCTCGTAGAGCGCGCGCAGCGTCATGGACTCGTAGCCCCGCACGTCCTCGAGCTCATAGAGCGCGGAGCTGTTGGGAAGCAGCATCCGGCCGACTCCGACCACGCGCTCGGGCCGGTCGCGCTGAATGGCGTCGAAGAGAGGCATGTGCGGAAAGAAGGCCGACGCGGGAATCGTCGGATAGACCGATCCGGCCTCGGCGACGCGCGACGCGAGCAGGAGACCCAGGAGGATCGGGCCCGCCGCCGTCCAGGCCGCGCGCCGCCGGGCCCAGACGACCGCGGCGGCTCCGAGGAGCAGCGGCCCGAGGGCCCAGGCGAGGCGCTCGCGGACGAACGCGTGCGGCATGGCGAGCGCGTCGAGCCCGGTGCGCCGGAACCGGTACGCTGCCACGATGGCCGCCGCCGTCAGCGCGGTTCCGGCGAGGAAGGCGCCCGAGCCCTCGCCGTGGCGCAGCGCCTCCGCCCCGAGGGCCGCGAGCGCGCACAGGGCGAACAGCGCCAGGAACACCAGGTACTCCAGGATGCCGATATCGAAGAGCGGGAGGCGGGCGATCAGGTCGGTGACGAACGCGAGCCGTGCCCACAGCGCGACACCGATGCCTCCCAGCGCGAGGAGCGCCCAGCGGTGTCCGTTTCGCGTGAAGAGGCCGGCGGCCGCGAGCGGGAAGACGAGCGCCCCGGCGTAGGAGGCCGGGATCCCGAAGTCCTCGGCCAGAAATCCCTGCCCGGACTGGCCGTACGCGTACGGCAGGAGCATCGGGAGCGCACGCCGGGCGCTCTGCAGCGGGCTCACGGACCGCAGCGCATGGGCGTACCAGGACGTCCGGAACGCGTGCTCCCAGGTGTACGGGATGGCCTCGAGCAGCGGGAGCAGCTGCACGGCGGACAGTCCGAGCGCGGCGGCGCCGGCGGCGAGCGCGAGCAGCACCGGCCGGAGCCGGCGCCCCCGGCCGGCCGAGGAGAGCAGGAAGAGGAAGTACACGCCGCCGCCCGCGACGGCGAACAGGAGCGTCTCGGGATGTCCCGCCAGGGCGATGAGGGCGAGCGCCGAGGTGGTCAGGAGGACGGCGCGTCCGTCCGCGGCCGACACGAGGCGGTGCAGCCCGAGGAGCACGAGGGGAAAGGGTCCGACGGACCCCGTGATGGGATAACCCAGATAAAAGACGAGGAAGTCGGAGAAGGCCCAGGCCGCGGCGCCCAGCAGCGCGGGCGCTTCGCCGCAGGAAAGCTCCCGCAGGAAGAGGTACGCGGACGCCAGCGCGATCAGCAGGCGCAGAGTCATCTGGAACGTCCACCCCTGCGCGGGCGGCAGGAGGAGAGCGAGCCACGTCGCGGGATGGGCGGCCGCGGGCTGCTGCACCGCGAGCAGGGGCTCCCCGGCGAGAACGAAGCGATTCCAGAGTGGGATCCGGCCCTCGGTCACCGCCTCGCGCACGGCCTTCTGCCACGGCAGCTCCTGTGACAGGACGTCCGACAGCAGCGGCGTCTGAATCCTCGTGATGCCGTGCTCGAGCCGGCGGGAGGCGAACGGCTCGTTGGCGTAGAGGATGTCGAGCGGCGCGTAGACGCCTCCCGTCAGCGTCGCGCGGCCGGTGAAGAGGAGAGGGAGCAGGCCGAGGACGAGGCGGATGCGCCCTCGCACGGGCCGCACCCAGCGATGGGCCGCAGCGAGGAGGAGGGCCGCGGCCGCTCCGTACAGAGCGACCGAAGCGCAGACGAGCGGGAGCACTGGCGCGATTCTACGGTACCGCGCATCGGCCGCCGGAGGGGAGCCGGAACCGCGTGCGTCGGCGCGGCGTGATTCAATCGCGTCGCCATGGCTCGTTGGATCGGCGTCCTGGTCCTCTTCGTTCTTCTCTGCGCCGAGGTCGTCGCTCACGGGCCGCTCGGGCTCCAGCCGCCGGCGACGATCCTCTCGAACGCGGCCCGCGTGGAGAAGGAGACGGAGCCCTACCTCTTCTTTCTGTTCTGGGTCGCCCCGCGGGTCCCACCCGGCGCGAAGCTCGCGGTGCGGACGCCCGCCGGGCTCTGGTACTTCGTCGCGCTCGGCCAGCTGCCCGACCAGATCGTCGTGCCCGCGACCGGCGAGCGCGGGCCGCTCGCCGCGGACGCGGGCGACGTCGAGTGGGTGGCCTGCTACTTCGCGAACCTGGACGATCCCCGCTACCGCCGCGTCGCGACGTATCAGCCCAACGGCTCTCTCTACCGCCGCCTGCGATGACGGGTCTGCTCTACGGCGCGGCCCTCACGAGCGTGTTGCTCGTCGGCTATCCCTTCGCGAGGCTGCGCGTGTTTGCGACCCTCACCCCAACGGCGCGCTGGGGCCTGGCGAGCGCGGCAGGATCGCTCGCGCTTTGCGTCGCCATGCTGCTCGCGAGCGCGCTGCACCTGAGGTGGTCGATCTGGCTGCTGCTGCTCCCCTCCGCGGCCGCGATGCTGATCCGTGGAGGCTTCCGTTTCGGCGATCCGTATCCGTCGCCGTCGCCGCGCCGCCGCCCGGGGAGCGCCCGCCGGCCCTCGAGCTCGCGGGTCTCGCCTCCATTCTCGGAGTCGTGGCGTACGCCGCCGGGACGGCGCGGGCCACGGCGGCCGACTTCGTGCTGTTCTGGGGAACGAAGGGAGAGCGTTTCGCCCGCGCGCGCGCGATCGACGTCGCGTTCCTGAGCGACCCCCTGCACCGGCTCATCCATCCCGACTATCCGCCCCTCGTCCCCTCCCTCTACGCCTGGGGCACCCTGATCGCGGGCCGCTTCGCGTGGCGCACCGCGCTGCTCTCGTTTCCGCTGTTCGTCGCGTTCGCTGCGCTGACGCTGTACGGATTTGCGCGCCCGGCGCTCGGCCGGCGGGTCGCTCTCCAGAACGCGTGCCTGCTCGCCGTTCTGCTCGGTTTCCTCGGGGTCGCGAACATGGTGGCCGGAGACGCCGAGCCGGAGCTCTTTCTCTTCGAGGTGCTCGCGCTCGCGGCCCTCGTCTTCGCGGGCCGGAGCCCGGCCGGTCTCGCGGCGGCGGCCGTCGGCCTCGCGGGAGCCGTGCTGACGAAAGTCGAGGGCACCGTCTTCGCGGTCCTCGTCGTGGGCGCCTACGCGGCGTTCGGCGCCTCCGCCTGGAGGAGCCGGGCGAAGGCGGCGGCCGTCCTGGCTCTGCCTCCCGGCGCGGCGCTCGCGGGGTGGCTGCTGTTCTGCCGGCAGAACGGATTGCTCGACATCTACCGCCTCGGCGCGAGGACGCAGCTCACGCCCGGCGTGCTCCCGGTGGTCGTCCGCGAGCTCGTCCGCTACGACCTCCTCGGGCCGCGCCTCGCCGCCTGGGCCGTCGTCGGGGCGCTCCTGATTGCGCGCCGCCCGTCGCGCGCGGCGCTTCTCCCGCTCTCGGTCGCGGCGGGGTTTCTCGTGTTCATGGTCTACATGTACCTGAGCGGGCAGGGCGATCCCACGCTCTGGATCCAGTGGTCGGCCGCGCGGCTCTCGATGACGCCTTTGACTTGCGGACTCATTGCGGCCATGGCGCCGGTTGCCGGCGAGAAGCAGCAAAGTGCCTGGAATCAGTCAATTAGTATGTAGTAGCCGTGATGCTCCCGGGGGGCTTGCTAGCACTCATCGACGAGGAGTGCTAATATTCCATTCCGCAGGAACGGCCCGATGCCGTTTCGCACGACGAACACGGCAATTCAACTTCACAGGAGGAAGTTCATGAAGATTCGGCCACTCTACGATCGGATTCTGGTGAAGCGGCTCGAGACCGAGGAGATGAAGAAGGGCGGCATCATCATCCCGGACACCGCCAAGGAAAAGCCGATGGAGGCCGAAGTCGTCGCCGTCGGCCAGGGCAAGATCAACGAGGACGGCAAGCGTTCCCCCTGGACGTCAAGAAGGGCGACCGCATCCTCATCGGCAAGTACTCCGGCACCGAAATCAAGATCGACGACGAGGAGCACGTCATCCTGCGCGAGGACGAGGTCCTCGCCGTCGTCGAAGAGAAGTAAGGAGCACAACGAACATGGCTGCGAAAACGATCATCTACGCCGAGGAGGCGCGCCAGCGCGTGCTCCACGGCGTCAACAAGCTCGCCGACGCGGTCAAGGTGACGCTCGGCCCCAAGGGCCGCAACGTCGTCATCGAGAAGAAGTTCGGCTCGCCCACGGTCACCAAGGACGGCGTCACCGTCGCCAAGGAGATCGAGCTCGAGGACCCGCTCGAGAACATGGGCGCCCAGATGGTGCGCGAAGTCGCCTCCAAGACCTCCGACGTCGCCGGCGACGGCACCACGACCGCGACGGTCCTCGCCCAGGCGATCTACCGCGAGGGCATCAAGAACGTCACCGCGGGCGCCAACCCGATGGAGCTCAAGCGCGGCATCGACACGGCCGTCAAGGCCGCGGTCGAGTCGCTCGACAAGCTCGCGAAGCCGGTCGAGGGCAAGGACATCGCCCAGGTCGGCACGATCTCGGCCAACAACGACGGCGAGATCGGCAAGATCATCGCCGAGGCGATGGACAAGGTCGGCAAGGACGGCGTCATCACGGTCGAGGAGGCCAAGGGCCTCGAGACGACGCTCGAGGTCGTCGAGGGCATGCAGTTCGACCGCGGCTACCTCTCCCCGTACTTCGTCACCGACGCGGAGCGGATGGAGTGCATCCTGGAGAACGCCAAGATCCTGCTCTTCGAGAAGAAGATCTCCAACATGAAGGACCTGCTCCCGATCCTCGAGCAGATCGCCAAGCAGGGCAAGCCGCTCCTGATCATCGCCGAGGACGTCGAGGGCGAGGCGCTCGCGACCCTGGTCGTCAACAAGCTGCGCGGCACGCTGCAGGTCTGCGCGGTCAAGGCGCCGGGCTTCGGCGACCGCCGCAAGGCCATGCTCGAGGACATCGCGATCCTGACCGGCGGCAAGCTCATCTCCGAGGACCTCGGCATCAAGCTCGAGAACGTCAAGTGGGAGGACCTCGGCGACGCGAAGAAGGTCACCGTGGACAAGGACAACACGACGATCTCGTCGACGACGTCCAGGGCAAGAAGGAAGCCATCCAGGGCCGCGTCAAGCAGATCCGCACGCAGATCGAGGACACGACGTCCGACTACGACCGCGAGAAGCTGCAGGAGCGGCTGGCGAAGCTGGTGGGCGGCGTGGCGGTGATCAAGGTCGGCGCCGCGACCGAGACCGAGATGAAGGAGAAGAAGGCCCGCGTCGAGGACGCGATGCACGCGACCAAGGCGGCCGTCGAGGAGGGCATCGTCCCCGGCGGCGGCGTGGCCCTGCTCCGCTCGATCGACGCGGTCGACCAAGGCGGCGAACGAGCTGAGCGGCGACGAGAAGATCGGGGCGCGGATCGTGAGCCGTGCGCTCGAGGAGCCGACCCGCCAGATCGTGGCCAACGCCGGTGCCGAGGGCTCGGTGGTCGTCAACGAGCTCAAGAGCAAGGGCGGCAACTACGGCTTCAACGCCGACACCGAGAAGGTCGAGGACATGCTCAAGGCCGGCATCATCGACCCGACCAAGGTGACCAAGAACGCGCTGCAGAACGCGGCGTCGGTGGCCGGCCTGATGCTGACGACCGAGGCGCTGGTCTCCGAGATCAAGGAGAAGGAGAAGGCTCCGGCGGGCGGCGGCGGCATGCCGGGCGGCATGGGCGGCATGTACTGATCTGGTTTCGAGAGTCTCTGCGAACTTTTCAAGCCCCGGCGAGAGCCGGGGCTTTTCTTATACTGGGCTAACGTGAGCGCCCACAGCTTCTCCGGCGATCGCGTCTCGGCCGTGATCGTCCACTACAAGACTCCCCAGGACACCGTGAGCGCGGCGCTCGCCGTCGCCGAGACCGCTCCGGCGGCCGAGATCGTCGTGGTCGACAACGCGTCCGGCGACGGCGTCGCCGAGGAGCTCGAGCGCCGCATTCCGGGGGCGCGGCTGATCGGCGAGAGCGTCAACCGCGGGTACGGCGCCGGCTGCAATCGCGGCGCCCGCGGCAGCTCACGGCCCTTCCTCCTGTTCCTGAACTCCGACGCCCGGGTCCTCGCCGGGGCGGTGGAAGCGCTCGAGAGGGCACTCGAAGACGATCCGGCGGCGGCGGCGGCGGGCCCGCGGCTCCTCGACTCCGAGGCGCGGCTCCAGGCTTCGATCCGGCTGCTTCCGACGCCCTGGCGGATCTTCTGCGAGAGCTCGGGGCTCGCGTTCCTCGCGGGGGGCCGGGAGCCGTTTGGCGGCCACACGGCGACGCGACAGGACCACCGCCTCGGGCCCGTCGCCGTCGAGGCGCTCATGGGCGCCGCCCTGCTCGTGCGCCGCACCGATTTCGAGGCCGCGGGCGGCTTCGACGAGTCCTTCTTCCTCTACGCCGAGGAGACCGACCTCATGCGGCGCCTTCGGGACGCCGGCCGGAGGATTCTCTTCGTCCCGGATGCCGAGGTCGTGCACGCCGGAGGACGTTCGGGCGGAGACCGGCTGTTCGGGCAGCTCCACGCCTCGCTCGTGCGCTACGTCCGCAAGCACCACGGCGTCGCGCAGTCGGGCCTCGCCGCGATCGTCCTCGACGCCGGCGCTGCCGGCCGCTACGCGGCGGCGCTCCTGACCCCCGGCGAGCGCGGGCGCGCGCGGCGGCTTCGCTATCGCTCCGCGCTGAAGCGACGGAGCGCGCGATGAGTCCCGCGCTCGTGCGGCGGAGCCCGGAGTGACTCCGAGATCATGAAGCCGCTCCTCTACAGCGTGCTGCCCCGGCCACCGCATCCCACGCGGGACGGCCTGGCGATCCGCAACTACCATCTGCTCCAGGCTCTCGCGGAGCGGTTCCGGGTCCGGGCGTTCGCGCTGCGCGATCCCGAGCGCGCGTACGAGGGAGAGTTCCCGCCCGGCGTGGACGCCGAGCTCGTGACGCAGGCGCCGCGGCGCAGGCGAAGGGCAGGCGCGGCGCTCGCGAGCCTTCTCGCGGGCGGGGCCTACTCGGAGCGGCTCTACCGCTCGGGCCGGCTCGCCCGGCGGGTGTCCTCGCTCGCGCGGCGGGAGGAGCCGCGGTGGATCGTGGCCCAGTCGTACCACGTGGCGCCGGCCGCGCTCGCGTGCGGGGCCGCCGGCGTCCCCGTATGGATCGACTTCCACAACCTCGACTCGGAGATCTGGGAGCGGACGGCGGGTACCGCGACGTCGGCCATCGTGCGCCGCTTCGCCCGAATCCAGGCGCCGCGGGTGCGGGCGCTCGAGCGCCGTCTCGCCTCCGCCGCGGCGGGCGTCTCCTGCGTCTCGCCGCGCGACGCGTCCGGGCTTCTTGCCCTTCGGGCGGCGACTCGGCCGCTCGTCGTGCCCAATGGGGTGGACCTCTCTCGGTACGCGCTGCGCTCCGGCGCGGTTGGCGGAGAGCAGGTCCTCTTCGTGGGAGATCTGTCGTGGCCGCCCAACGCCGAGGGGGTGCGGTGGTTCGCGCGGGAAGTCTGGCCGCGGGTCGAGCAGGCGCGCCCCGCCGCCCGCGCCGAGATCCTGGGGCGCTCGGCTCCCCGCGACCTCGCGCGGCTCGCGTCGTCCCGGCTCTCGTTCGTCGGGGACCGCGGGGACACGCGGCCACATTGGGCGGCGGCGTCCGTTGCCGTCGTGCCGCTGCTCGCCGGAGGCGGGACGCGGCTGAAGATCCTGGAGGCCGCGGCCTGCGGCGTCCCGGTCGTGGCGACGCCGATCGGGGCCGAGGGCCTCGCGTTCGCGCCCGAGCGCGAGATCCGGCTGGGCGAGGATCCCGGCGCCTTCGCCGGGGCGGTCGTGGAGCTGCTGGCGGACCCCGCGGCGTCGCTGCGGCAGGCGCTCGCGGCGCGGGCCCGCGTGGAGGCGCTCTACGACTGGCGCCGCATCGGCGCCGAGTTCGCGCGGGCGCTCGCCGAGCCGCGCGCGAAGGCGAAGGAGAAAGGGAGCCCGGAGTGACGACGCCTGCGGCGCTCTCGACGCTCTCCGTCGCGCTCGCGCTCCTCTCGGCGGCGCTCTTTCTCTGGTCGTACGGCGTCTACCCGGCGTGGATCACGCGCCGTGCGGCCCGCCCGGGCGGCGGCGCGAGCGAGCTCGCCTCCCGCTCCGCGTCCGAGGCGTCGCCCAGCGTCGAGGTGCTCCTCTCCGCCGCCGACGAGGAGACCGTGATCGCCGCCCGGGTCCGCGACCTGCTCGCGCAGGCCGGCGTGTCGCGCATCGCGATCGGGTGCGACGGATCCTCCGACGCCACCGCCGCGCGGGCGCGCGAGGCGGCCGGCTCGGAGCTCGCGCGGGTGCGGATCGTCGAGTTCCGCGCACGGCGGGGGAAGGCCGCCGTCCTGAACGACCTGGTCCGTGAGTCCACGGCGGACCTGCTCGTCTTCACCGATGCGAACACGCGCTTCGATGCGGGCGCGGTCGCCGCGCTCTCGGGCGCGTGCAGCGAACCACGTGTCGGCGCGGCCTGCGGTCGGCTGGTCTTCGAGCGGGGCGAGGGCGCGCGCGAGACGCCGGAGAGCGACTTCTGGGACCGCGAGACGCGTCTCAAGGAGGCGGAGGGACGGCTGGGCGTCTGCCTCGGGGCGAACGGAGCCATCTACGCGATCCGCCGCGAGCTCGCGGAGCCGCTGCCGGCCGACACGACGTCCATGGATGATTTCCTGATTCCGGTCCGGGTGGCGCGCCAGGGCTGGAGGATCGTCTTCGCGGGAGAGGCGGTCGCGCGCGAGGACGCGGCGCGCGACGTGTCCGCGGAGGCGGCGCGACGGTTTCGCATCGGCGTCGGCGCGGGCCAGGTGCTCCGGCGCGAGCGCTGGCTCTGGGACGCGGGCGCGCACCCGACGCTGACGCTGGCGTTCGCGTCGCGCAAGGCCGCGCGCTGGCTCGCGCCGCTCTGCGGTCTCCTGGCGGCGTGCGCGGCTCTGGCGGCGCCGCCGCCGGCGCGGTGGGGAGGCGCCGTGGCCCTCGGGCTCCTCGGTCTGTTCGGTGTCGGCCTCTCGCTGCGTCCGAGCCTGCGCGGGGTCGGAGGGAGGCTCTATTATTTCGTCGTGCTGAACGCCGTCCTGGCGCTGGGGCTGGCCGCGGGGCTGCTGGGTTACAGCCGGCCCGCCTGGACGCGGACCGCGCGATCGTGACCCAGGGCGCCCGGCTCGCCAGCCGGAGGTCGACCGTCGCGGCCATCGCCGCGGTCGGCGACGTCGCGATCGCGGTCGCCGCGTTCGACGCCGCGTTCTTCCTGCGAACGCACGTCGCCCTGCCGGGGACGGAGACGCTGCTGCCGAGCGGCAGCGTGCGGTTCACGTTCGGGAACGTGGTCATCGTGGCGGCGGTCCAGGCGCTGTGCCTCTGGTACTTCGGCCTCTACCGCGATCACGAGCGCTTCCGCGAGTCGGTCGGCCGGCGGCTGGCGCCGGCGCTGCTCGTCGAGCTCATCACGCTCGCCTCGATCTACTTCCTGGGCCAGCCGTACTCGTTCCCCCGGTCCGTGCTCGTCGTCTACGTCGTCTTCAACGGGCTCCTCCTCGCGCTCTGGCGCGCCGCGCTGGACCGGCTGTTTCCGGCGGCCCGACGCCGCGCGCTCGTCGTCGGAACGGGCGCCGCCGCGAACCTCATCGCGCAGACGATCCGCCGCCACCCCTGGACCGGCGTCGAGCTGGTCGGCGCGCTCGGGGAGGCCGCGGACGCGCCGCCCGGGGTCGCGATCCTCGGCCCGACGTCCGCCCTCGTGGAGGTCGTCGCGGAGCGCGAGATCGACGAGGTGATCCTGACTCCCGAGGCCGCGGGGTGGCGGGACCAGCTTCCGGAGCGCATTCCTCCGGGGTTCGCCGCCGACCTGCTCGTCTGGCCGTCCCCCTTCGAGACGATGATCGGGAGGCTGCGCTTTCGCATCGTGGGAGACCTGCCCCTGCTCGAGGCCCGCGTGCGGCCGCTCGAGGGCGCCGCGGCCTTCGTCAAGCGGAGCTTCGACCTGCTGGCCGCCGGGGCGCTGCTGCTCGTGCTCTCTCCGATTCTCGCGGTGGCGATCCTTCTCGTCGTGTCGACCTCGAGGGGAGGGCCGTTCTACCGCCAGATGCGCGTCGGCCGCGACGGCAGCCGCTTCGAGCTCTGGAAGCTCCGGACGATGCACCGGGGCGCGGAGGTCGAGACGGGCGCCGTGCTCGCGGTTCCCGACGATCCGCGCGTCACCGCGATCGGCCGGGCGCTGCGCTCGGCGCGGATCGACGAGATCCCGCAGCTGTGGAACGTCGTTCAGGGCGACATGAGCCTCGTGGGACCGCGGCCCGAGCGCCCGGAGTTCGCGGAGCGCTTCGCGCGCACGATCTCGGGCTACACCCTGCGCCACGCGGCGCGGCCGGGACTGACCGGTCTCGCCCAGGTTTCGGGCGAGTACTCGACCGAACCCGACATCAAGTTGCGTTACGATCTCGCGTACTTGAACAACTGGTCCATCGGGCTCGATCTCGCGATCCTGCTGCGCACGCTTCCCGTGATCCTGACGCGCCGTGGGATCTGAGAAGCCCGCGGCGGCGCCGCTCGCGGCGGGCGACGGCGCCGCGAGCACGGCACGCCGCCTGCGCGTCGCGGTGGTGATGCCCGCGTACAACGCCGAGAAGACGCTGGAGCGCACCTACGCGGACGTGCCCAAGGATTGCGTCGACGACGTGATCCTGGTGGACGACCGCTCGCGCGACCGCACCGTGGAGATCGCCCGGCAGCTCGGGATCCACACGGTGGTCCACGAGAGAAACCGGGGCTACGGTGGAAATCAGAAGACGTGCTACGCGACCGCCCTCGCCCGCGGCGCCGACGTCGTCATCATGGTGCACCCCGACCACCAGTACGACCCGACGGTCATCCCGGATCTGCTCGCGGCGCTGCACAGGGGCGACTTCGACGCGGCGTTCGGCAGCCGGATGCTGGGCGGGCGCCCCATCCAGGGCGGCATGCCGAAGTGGAAATTCTTCGGGAACATCCTGCTGACGGCGATCGAGAACGCGACGTTTCTGATCTACCTGACCGAGTACCACAGCGGCTTTCGCGCCTACACGCGCCGCTACCTCGAGGCCGTCAACGTGGAGGCCAACTCCGACGGCTTCGTCTTCGACACCGAGATCATCGCCCAGGGCATGGCGAAATCCCTGCGCATCACCGAGATTCCCATCGCCACGCGGTATTTCGACGAGGCCTCGCAGATCGCGTTCGGTCCGTCGGTCCGCTACGGCCTCGCGATCCTGAAGACGATGATCCTCTTCAAGCTCCACGTCTGGGGGATCTACTCGAGCCGGATCTTCCGCGACCGCTGAGAGGAGCCGGCGGCAGCGCTGAAAAGGAAGCCGTCGGCAGTGATGAGCCAGCCGTCAGCGCAGCGCGTCCTCCGGCAGCGGGGGAGGCGCCGCGAGGCGTCCGGCGCGCAGCTGTGCATCGAGGTCCGCGATTCGGACGAGGAAGGGATCGCGCTGGGGCTGCGGGAGGCTCGCCAGGATCTCGGGGCTGATCCACCCGGCGCGGAGCAGCGCGGCGTCCGAGGCGTCTCGGCGGCCGAGGGCGGCATAGGCGCGTCCCAGGTTCAGGTCGATCTCCGAGCGCTCGCCGGTGCCGAGGGCCGAGCGGTAGAAGTCCAGGGCGCGCTGCGGCTGCCCGGTCACGAGGTAGGACGAGGCGCCGATCATCCACGGCCGCGGATCGCCCGGCAGCGCGGTCGTCGTCGACAACGCCACCTCGCCGGTCGCCTGCAGGCGGCGCAGGGTGTCGGCGCCCCCGGGAGCGTCGAGGAGCTCGCGGAACGCGGCGGTCGCCCAGCCGACGCGCCGCTCGGCCGCGTACCGTGGCAGCTCCGGAGCGGCGAGTGCCGCGAGCAGGGCGGCCCCGAGAAGGGCCAAAAATTTCATGGCGCGCCCTTCAGGGGCGGGACGAACTTCATCGCGCGGCCTCCTCCGGCGAAGCGCCGGAGTCGGGCTCGCCGGAGACCCTCCAGGCGCGGCCGGCGGCGAGCAGGAGGGGCACCGCGGTAATCGGCCGCTGCAGCGGGAACCAGGTCAGGGCCGCCACGGCGCCCGCGACGAGCACCGCGAGAAGAAGCGCCGGCTCGGAGTCCCCGCGCGGCCCCGCGCGGCGCGCGGCACGTTCCACGGCCGTGAGCAGGCAGCCGGCGGCCGCGAGCGCGAGGAGCGCCACCGGGATCCCGCCGTCGCTCGCCGCCTGCAGGTAGTCGTTGTGGGCCTCGCCGTAGGAGGTCGTCAGCATCGGGCTCAGGAACCGCCTCCTCGCCCGGATCTCCGCCGAGAGCCTCTGCGGGACGTACTCCGCGGCGAAGGAGCCCGGACCGTAGCCCGCGAGCGGGCGCTCGCGCGCCATCGCGACCGCGGCCGCCCACGGCCCTCCCCGGTAGGAGACGAGCGCGTTCCAGTCGCCCGCGCGCAGGAGGAACACGTCGGCCCGCGCCCGCTCGCGCAGCGGCGGATAGGCCGCGACGAGGAGCCCGGCGGCGAGCAGCGCCCCAATGAGGGGCAGCGCCGCGCGGCGGCGGAACCGCGCGAGGAGCAGCGCCGCGATCCCCGCGACGGCCGCGCTCAGGGCGGTCAGGTTGCGGTTGACGAGCAGATCCGCCGCGAAGAGCGCGAGCGCGGCGCCGGCGAGGGCCCGCGCGGGCCGCCGAGTCGCCGACAGGAGGATCGCGAGCGCCGCCACGCTTCCCAGGGCGAGGGCGATCGCGAGGTATCCCACGTTGCCGGCGAAGGCACCCGTGTCCTGGCGGGATCCCGCCGTCTCGAGGGAGAACGGGTGGTACGCACCCATCCCCTGGAGAATCGAGACCCCGGCATTGATCGCGCACGCGGAGAGGAAGATCCCGACGAGCCACGCGCGGCCGCGCGCTACCGCGTCGGAGGCCCCGAGAGGAAGCAGCGCCGCCATCAGGAGGACGGAGCGCATCGCGTCGAGCGAGAGCGCGCGGTGTGGAGACGCGAGCGCCGAGACGGCCGCGCCCGCGAGCGCCGCGGCGGTGAGCACCAGAGCCGCCCGGCGCAGGCTCGAGAGGGCGGTCCAGCGCTCGCGCGCACGCGAAAAGCGGCCGAGGCCGCGAAGAGAGCCACGGCGGCGGCGAGGGCCGTTCCCACGAGCGCCATCGCGCGCTTCGGCGCGTCGAACGCGGCCGCCGCCGACGTGTCGACCGCGAGCGACGTGCCCGCGAGCACGACGGCGAGGATCGCGACGACGACCGCAGACGCGGGAGACGCGGCGAGCGGCGCGCCGCGCCGAGACGCGTCGACGGCGTGATCCGCCGGCGTCGCGGCGCTCACGACGGCCCGCCGCCGGGCTGCGGCCTGCGCGCCGCGCTTCTTCGCCATGCCGGCGCGATGTTATGACGTTATGCTGCGGCTCGGTGAACCGTGCCTGAGGATTCGCGCCGCGCGCGTCTCGTCTCGCTTCCCCTCTGGGTGTACCGGCACCGCGTGCCGATCCTGGCGGCGCTTGGCGGCGTGCTCCTGCTCGGCCTCGTCGTGCTCGCGTCCTTCACGACGCGCGTCGTGCAGCGGTTCGAGGGCCGCCGCTGGAACCTGCCGTCGCGCATCTATTCGGACCTCTACCAGGTCCGTGCCGGCGAGACGGCGGCGATCGGCACGCTCACCGCCAAGCTCGAGCGCCTGTACTACCAGAGGGTCGACGGCGAGCCGAACCGCCCCGGCCACTTCCGCCTCGAGAAGGACGCCGTCGAGATCCATACGCGCCCCTTCCGCTACCCCGGGCGTCTCTTTCCGGATCTCCACGCGCGCGTCGTCTTCTCCAGGGACCGCGTGAAGGCGATCACCGCGGCCGGCGGGGACCCGCTGCCGGCTCTGGTCCTGGAGCCCGAGCTGCTCGGCTCGGTGTTTTCGGCGGAGCTCGAGGATCGCACCGTCATCCGGCTCTCGGACGCCCCGCAGACCCTCGTCGACGCCGTGCTCACCACGGAGGACCGCGACTTCTACCGCCACACGGGCGTCTCGGTGAAGCGGCTCTGGGGGGCGCTCTTCGCGACGATGCGGGGCGGGATGAAGCAGGGCGGATCCACGCTCACGCAGCAGCTCGTCAAGAACCTCTACCTCTCGCCGGAGCGGACGCTGCGGCGCAAGGCGACCGAGGCCATCATGGCCGTGATCCTCGACGCCCGGTACTCGAAGGACGAGATCCTCGAGGCCTATCTCAACGAGATCTACCTGGGGCGGCGCGGCTCGATCGCGATCACGGGCGTCGGGCAGGCGGCGCGCCACTACTTCGGCAAGGAGGTCTCGGACCTCGACCTCGCGGAGTCGGCGACCCTCGCCGGGATGATCCGCGCGCCCAACGCGTACTCGCCCTTCCGGAGCCCCGAGCGCTGCAAGCAGCGGCGGGACCTCGTGCTCCGGCTCCTGCGGGACGAGGGCAAGATCACGGACGCGCAGTTGCGCGAGGCCGCGGCCGAGCCGCTCGTGCCGCGGACGCGCGTGGAGGAGCGGACCAAGGCGCCGCACTTCGTGGACTTCGTCAAGTCGGAGCTCTCGGAGCGCTACGGCAAGCAGCTGCAGACCGAGGGCCTGCAGATCTACACCACGCTCGACGTCGATCTCCAGCAGACGGCCCAGCGCGCGGTGACGCAGGGGCTCGAGACCCTCGAGAAGACCTACCGGCGGCTCGCGGCCGCGTCGAAGGCGGCGCCGCTGCAGGGTGCGCTCATCGTGCTCGAGCCGGAGACCGGGGGAGTCCGCGCGCTCGTCGGAGGCCGGGACTACGCGCTCTCCCAGTTCAACCGCGTGACGCAGGCGCACCGCCAGCCGGGAAGCCTGTTCAAGCCGTTCGTCTACCTCGCGGGATTCTCCCGGCGCGATCTCGACCCGCCGGTGACGCCGGCGACGGTCCTCGAGGACTCGCCGATCACCGTCGAGTGGGGGGACAGGAGCGAGGAGGAGCAGTGGACGCCCCGCAACTACGACGGGGAGTACCGCGGCCGCATGTCCGCGCGCCAGGCCCTCGAGCAGTCGATCAACATCCCGACGGTTCGCGTGTCCCTGACGGCCGGCCTCCCGGCGGTGCTGGGCGCGGCGCGACAGGCCGGCATCTCGTCGCGGCTGCGGGGCTTTCCGTCGGTCGCGCTGGGGGCATTCGAGATCTCGCCCATGGAGATCGCGGGCGCGTACGGCTGCCTCGCGAACAGCGGCGTCTTCGTCGCGCCGAGCGCGATCGTCGGCGTCCTCACCGGCGACGGACGGGTGCTCGACCGCAAGGCCGCGGAGCTGCGGCCGGCGCTGCCGGCGGACGCGGTCTTCCTCGTGGACTCGATCCTGCGCGGCGCGGTCGACCGGGGGACGGGCGCGCAGGCGCGGTCGACCGGACTGAAGGGAGTCCTGGCGGGAAAGACGGGGACCACCAACGACGGGCGCGACGCGTGGTTCGTGGGCTTCTCGCCGCGCTTCCTGGCGGCGGTGTGGGTCGGCTACGACGACAACCGCGGCCTGAGCCTCTCCGGGTCGCAGGCGGCCGTTCCGATCTTCGCCGACTTCGTCCGCTCCGTGCCGTCCCAGCTCTTCGCCGAGAGCTTCCCGGTTCCCTCCGACGTCGTGACCGCGGAGATCGATCCCGACACGGGATACCTGGCTTCGTCCGGCTGTCTGCGGAAGATGACGGAGGTCTTCATCGAGGGAACCGCGCCCACGCAGATCTGCCCGCTGCACGGAGGACGCTGAGCGCTGCTGCGAAGCGCCGAGAAGACCCCACGGCGCCGTCCCGTCTGATAATCTCGGCGGTTTGAGCAAGACCACCCGCAGCGGCCGCCCGTCCGTCATCCGCATCCAGGGAGCCCGGACCCACAACCTCCAGGACATCTCGGTCGCGATTCCGCTGGCCAGCCTGACCGTGATCACCGGCGTCTCGGGCTCGGGCAAGTCCTCCCTCGCCTTCGACACGCTCTACGCCGAGGGACAGCGCCGCTACGCCGAGTCGCTCTCGACCTACGCGCGCCAGTTCCTGGAGCGGCTGGACCGGCCCGACGTGGACTCGATCGAGCCGGTGCCGCCCGCGATCGCGCTCGAGCAGAAGAACGGCGTCCGCAACGCGCGCTCGACCGTCGGGACGCAGACCGAGATCCACGACTCCCTGCGGCTCCTGTTCGCGCACGGCGGGACGACCTCGTGCCCCGACTGCGGGGAGGCGGCCGTGCCCGGAGGCGTGGACCGCGCGGTGGAGGAGCTGAGCGCGGCGGAGGAGGGCGTCCGCGCGACCCTGGTGGCGCCCGTCGCGTGGCGCGACACAGCCGCGGGCGCGGCGAAAAAGAGGCGGCGGCCGGGGCAGGAGGCCGCACGGCTCGCAGAGCTCCGGCGCGCGGGCTTCTTCCGCGCCGTCTCGCCGGAGGGCGAGACCGTGGAGATCGGCGACTCCGTGGAGTCCCTGCTGGACGCGGAGGGGCGGCTCGCGATCGTCGTCGGACGTTTCGTCGTCTCGGCCGCCGCGCGGCCGGAGATCGCGTCCGCCGTCGAGACGGCGTTCGCGCTGTCGGGATCGCTCGAGGCGCGCATGAACGAGGCCGGAACGGGCAGGGTGCGCGTCTTCCGCCGCGGCCTGCACTGCCCTCGCTGCGGCCGGGAGTTTCGGGACCCGACCCCCTCGCTGTTCGCCTTCAACTCGCCGCTCGGCGCCTGCGAGACGTGCCAGGGCTTCGGCCGCGTGATCGGCGTCGACCTCGACAAGGTGATTCCCGACCGCGACCGGACGCTGTCCGAGCGCCCGGTCGCGCCCTGGAACACGCCGGCCTACGAGTCGGCCTACCGGGACCTCTTCCGCGCGTGCCGCCGCTACTCCGTGCGCACCGACGTTCCGATCGCGCGGCTCTCGGCGCACGAGCGGGAGGTCCTGATCGACGGGCGCGGCGACTTCTACGGGATCCGCGGGTTCTTCGACTGGCTCGAGACGAAGCGCTACAAGATCCACGTCCGCGTTCTGCTCGCGCGCTACCGCGCGTACACCCTGTGCGAAGCCTGCCGCGGCGCGCGCCTGACGGCTGCCGCGCTTTGGGTCCGGTTCCGCGGAAAGACGATCACCGAGCTGTCGGACCTGTCCCTCTCCGAGCTGCAGCGGTTCCTGGAGGCGCTGACCCTGAGCGACGTCGAGGAGGAGAAGCTCGCCTCGGTGCTCGCCGAGCTGTCCGCCCGCGTCCGCTACATGAACGACGTCGGGCTCGACTACCTGACCCTCTCGCGGCCGGCGCGGACGCTCTCGGGCGGCGAGGCCCAGCGCATCGGCCTCGCGTCGGCCCTCGGCGGATCGCTGACCGGAACCCTCTACGTCCTCGACGAGCCCACGATCGGGCTGCACGCCGCGGACACGCGCCGTCTCCTCGCGATCCTGCGGAGGCTCGCGGATCGCGGGAACACGGTCGTCGTCGTCGAGCACGACCCCGAGGCGATCGAGTCCGCGGACCACGTGATCGACCTGGGCCCCGGCGCGGGAAGCCAGGGCGGGCGGCTGCTCTTCGAGGGGACGCCGCGGGCGCTGTCGAGGGTCAAGGACTCCGCGACGGGCGAGCTGCTGCGCCGCCGCGCGCGCAAGGCGGAAGGCGGGAGGCGGGAGCCGGGGGACGAGAGGGCGCCCGAACGCGTCGCACCGGTGAGGCGCACCGGAGGAGAATCGCCGATGGGGCGCGCGAGAGCGGTCGTCCCGTTCCGCCCGCGCACCGACGGCGCGATCACGATCGTCGGCGCCCGCCAGAACAACCTGCAGAACCTCACCGTGCGCATTCCCCTCGGGCGCCTCGTCTCGGTCGCCGGCGTCTCGGGCTCGGGCAAGTCCACCCTGGTCCGCGACATCCTGCACCACTCCTACTCCCGGCGGGTCAAGGGCGCCACGCAGTTCGACGTGGGCGCGCACGACCGCATCGACGGGCTCGAGTCGATCGCGGACCTCCTGTTCGTGGACCAGGCTCCGCTCGGGCGCTCGGCCCGATCCAATCCCGTCACCTATACGAAGGCCTGGGACGAGATCCGCCAGCTCTTCGCGAAGTCCTCTCGGGCGACCTCCCGGGGGATCACGGCGCGGGACTTCTCCTTCAACTCGGTCGGAGGGCGCTGCGAGGCGTGCCGGGGGACCGGCTGGCAGACGATCGACATGCAGTTCCTGGCCGACGTCACGGTCCGTTGCGACGCCTGCGACGGGCGCCGCTTCCAGTCCCGCGTCCTGGGCGTCCGCGTTCGAGGGAAGAACGTCGACGACGTCCTCGACCTGACGATCGACGATGCGGCGGCGTTTTTCGCCGCGGAGGAGCGGATCGTGCGGAAGCTCGAGCCGCTGCGGGAGGTGGGCCTCGGCTACATGCGGCTGGGCCAGCCGACCGCGACCCTCTCCGGCGGCGAGGCGCAGAGGCTGCGGCTCGCGGCGTTCCTCGGGATCCGGCCCGCGTCCTCGCGCGGCGCCCTCTTCCTGTTCGACGAACCGACGACGGGCCTGCACGCGAAGGACGTCGACCGGCTCCTCGGGACGCTGCGGCGGCTGCTCGCGCGCGGCCACTCGGTGCTCGCGGTCGAGCACCATCTCGGATTCCTCGAGGCCTCGGACTGGATCCTCGAGCTCGGGCCCGGAGGCGGAAGCGCGGGCGGCCGGCTCGTGACCGAGGGCACGCCCGCGGATCTCGCGGCGAACCCTCGGAGCCTGACCGGACGGTTTCTCGCCGAGCTGCGGCCTCCCGAGAATACGGGCGCAACCTCCGCCTCCGAGGCGCCCGGCCGAATCGGCGAGCCGTCGGACCGGCGCGGCTGAGCGGCGTCTGACCCGGGGCGGGCGCCGGCGTCGGCGTGCGGTTGGATCCCCTATAATGCGGAGGCCCGCTTCCCAATACATCGCCGTGCCGAAACCCGGTTTCCAGACAGCCTCCGGCCTTCTTGCCGGAGCGATACGCGGATGGTGCGCTTCGCTCGCCCTTCTGGCGGCGGCCGTAGCCGTCCCGGCCTCGCCGTCTCCGTTGAAGGAGCCGCCCTTCGAGGGACGGTTCATGTTCCGGACCTACGGCGAGGAGGAGGGGCTCTCGGACCTCTCCGTCGAGTGCGTGATCCAGGACCGCACCGGGTTCCTCTGGGCCGGCACCGACGTGGGTCTGTTTCGCTTCGACGGCCGGCGGTTCGTCAAGTACGACGCGGAGCAGGGGATCCCGCGCACGCGCATCTACCAGATCTACGAGTCGCCGGGCGGCGTGCTCTACGTGGGCACCGGATCCGGGCTCGCGCGGCGTCTGGGCGACCGGTTCAACGTCATCGGAACGCAGGAGGGACTGGGGCCCTACGCGATCAGCCACCAGGGCGTCGCGGCCGACGCGCATGGCAACGTCTACGTGGGCACCGACCACGGCCTCTTCGTCGGCCAGGCCGACCGCTTCCATCAGGACCGGGACGCCGGTGGAAGCGGCGACGCGCCGGTCTCGGCGGTCCACGTCGACGCGACGGGCGTTCTCTACTTCGCTCGCGGCGGGCTCCTCTACTCCCGGAAGGCGGGCGGCCGCGCGGAGGAGATCGGGCGCGCGCGTGGACTGCCCACCGAGGAGACGCTGGACGAGGTGCAGACGGATCCCGAGGGACGCCTCTGGGTCCGCACGCTCAAGCACCTCTACCTCCTCGGGCGGGGAGCCGCGCGGTTCGAGCGCCACGACGAGGGCCTTCCCGAGTCGAGCGAGGTCGGACGCCTCGCGTTCGACGGCGAAGGGCGGCTCCTCGTGCCGACCGTCCACGGCGTGGCCCACGAGGAGAACGGCGTCTGGCGCGTCATCGGCCGCCGTGAGGGGCTTGCCGCCGACACCGCGCTCACCGCGGTGGTCGACGCCGAGGGCTCGCTGTGGGTCGGTCTGCTCGGTGGAGGCCTGACGCAGCGTCTCGGCCACGGCGAGTTCACGAACTGGGCGCCCCTCGACGGGCTCTCGCACGAGGTCCTGTGGGCGATCGCGCGCCAGAAGACGCGCGAGGGGACCGGCGCGTTGTGGGCCGGGACCGAGCAGGGCCTCAACCGAATCGATCCGAGCGGAGCCATCCGCATCTTCACCGAGAAGGACGGCCTCGGGGGAAACACCGTCAACGCGCTCGAAGCCGGGAGGGACGGGAGCCTTTGGGTCGGCTCGTGGCCGGGCGGCGTGACCCGCCTCCTGCCGGACGGAAGGACGCGGCGGTACGACGCCGAGGACTCGCCGCCGGATCAGTTTCGCGTCGCGGCCATCCACGAGCGGGTGGACGGGGAGATGTGGATCGGGGCGGCGAACGGCCTCTACCGGCTGCCGGCCGGGTCCTCCGCCGCGCGCCTCGAGCGCGTCGCGGTCGGCAAGGAAAAGCCGGATGGCGTGCGCGGCTTCGCCGAGGACCCGCGGGGCGAGCTCTGGGCTGCCAGCAAGCAGGGGCTCCTCCGGCTGACCGGCGGCGCGCCGCGGAAGTTCACGCAGCAGGACGGGCTGCGCCAGGACTTCGTCTCGTCGATCGCGTTCGCCGCCGACGGCAGTCTCGTCGTGGCGTACCGCGAGCCGATCGGCGCCGAGAAGATCGTGCTGGACGGCGATCGCCTGACCGCGCGTCCGATCACGACCGCGAACGGCCTCGTCTCGAACAAGATCGTCCTGGTCGGGGGCGACGCGGCGGGCCGGCTCTGGGTCGGGACCGGATCCGGGGGAGACGTCTTCGCGCGCGACTGGTCGCGGGTCCGTTCGTTCGGAAAGCTCGACGGGATGATCAGCGAGGACCTGGATCAAAACGCGTTCCTCGCCGAGCCCGACGGGACCGTGTGGCTGGGCTCGAGCCGCGGGCTGATCCGCTTCCACGAGGCCGCGAGTCCGGCTCCGCGCCCCGACCCGACCGTCGTCATCACCGACGTCCGCACCGGCAACCGGCGCCTCGACCCGACGCGCAGAGCGGTCCTCGAGCCGGGGGAGAGCGACTTCTCCGCGTCGTGGGCGGGGCTGACCTTCCTCGAGCCGCGAAAGGTCCGGTTCCGGTATCGGATGCTGGGCCTCGTGGACCAGTTCACGGAGACCGACCTCACCGAGGCGCGCTTTCCGGCCCTTCCGACGGGGGACTACACCTTCGAGGTGGTCTGCGTGTCCGCTACGGGCCAGGTGTCGGCGCGCCCGGCGGAGGTCTCGCTCCGGGTTCTTGCGTCGTGGTGGCAGCGCTGGTGGGCGCGCGCGATCTGGGGGCTGCTCGCCGCGGGCGCCGTCGCGATCGTCGTCCGCTGGCGCACGCGGCACCTCGAGGCCGACCGCAGCCGGCTCGAGGAGGCCGTGGCCGCGCGCAGCGCCGAGCTCGCCGCCGCCAACCGGGAGCTGCGGGAGGCGTCCTACACGGACTCGCTGACCGGCGTGCGCAATCGCCGGTTCTTCTCGACGGTCATCGACGAGGACGTGAGCCGCACGCTGCGCGTGCACGCCACGCCGGTCCAGAGACGGCCGCGCAACTGCGACCTGATCTTCTACATCGTCGACATCGACCACTTCAAGGACATCAACGACGAGTTCGGCCACGACCGGGGAGACCAGGTTCTCGCGGAGGTCGCCCGCCGGCTCACGCAGGTGGTGCGCGACTCGGACCGGCTCATTCGCTGGGGCGGGGAGGAGTTCCTGCTGATCTCGCGCGACGCGGATCGGATGCGCGGCGACGTTCTCGCGGAGCGCATCATGGCCTCGGTCGGCTCCGAGCCCTTTTCCCTCGACGCGGCCGGCGGCCACTCCGTGCGACGCACGTGCTCGGTCGGGTGGGCGCCGTTCCCCTGGTTTCCGGATGCTCCCCGCACGCTCGCCTTCACGGAGGTCCTGAAACTGGCGGACCGCGGGATGTATCTGGCCAAACAGGCAGGCCGCAATCGCGCCGTGGGCGTCGTCCCGAACGGACCCCATGCCGACGCCGTGATGCCCGCCGGCGACTGGCTCGAGAGACCCCTGACCCAGTTCGAGGGGCGGCTGCTCGAGCTGATCCGCTCGGCGGGGCCGGACGTCGCGCCCCTCCTCTGAGGCCGTAGGTCGTAGGTCGTCGATCGGCAGCGTGACCTCGCGGTCCGCCCGGCGTCTCTGGGATCGGGAGGAAGCCGATGGTCACGATTTTCGAGCTCCGGAAGGCCTGTCTCGCGTTCGTCCTGTTCCTCGCCGCCACCGCGCTGTCCGCCGGCCACCGGGGGGTCAGCGTGTCGATCGACGACGGCCGCGACCCCTCGCGCTGCGAGGAGCTCTCCATCACGATCGACGGGGATCGCGCCGAGAGGGCGCAGGAGACGATCCGCGTCCCCGACACGCCCGGCCAGGTCCTCAGGGTCCGGGTCCCCGACCATTCCGGCATCCGGGTGGTGGGGACCGACCGGAACGACGTCGAGGTCGTCGCGTGCAAGGCCGCGTCCTCGAGCGCCGACCTTCCCCGGATCTCCGTCGTTTCGCGCGGAGGCGAGATCTCCGTCGACGGCCCCGCGGACGACACGTGGGTGGCGTACCTCCTGATCTCGGCGCCCCGGGGCGCGTCGCTCGACCTCGACGCCGAGAGCGCGCCGATCGGCCTGCGCGGCCTCTCCGGGCGCGTCACCGCCCGCACCGTCAACGGACCCATCTCGCTGTCGGACTGCCCGGGCGAGATCGACGCCGATGCGGAGAACGGCCCCATTCACGTCTCCGGCAGCGGGGGCAACCTCCGGCTGCGCACCGCGAACGGTCCGATCGGGGTCGCACTCTCCGGCACGGCCTGGTCCGGCGCCGGCCTCGACGCGAGCGCGGTGAATGGCCCGGTCGACCTGGTCATCCCCGCGGGGTACCGCTCCGGGACGGTCGTCGAGTCGCTGGGCCATGCGCCGATGCGCTGTCGCGGCTCGGCGTGCGGGGAGGCGCGGCGCACCTGGGACGACCGGCACAGGAGAATCGAGCTGGGGGAGGGGCCCGCCGTCGTCCACCTCTCCACGCGCAACGGACCCGTTTCGGTACGGTCGGGTTCGGGTTCGGAGAGCTGGAATTCGAGCGACGACGACGACGACTGAGACGAGGCGAGCCGCCGGCTACTTCTTCTTCGCCTCCTCGAGGAACTCGACGAGCGCGGCCCGCCCGCGGTAGCCCTCGAGCTTGACGATGAGGCGGCCGTCGGGGGCGGCCGCGACGAGCGTCGGGAAGCCCGACACCTCGTAGCGCCTCTGGAGCTCGGCGATGTCGGGGGGATTCTCCCCGTCCTCCCGCGCGCGATCCACGACGCGCGCCGGGACGAAGGCGGCGTTGACGGTCTTCGCGATCGTCGGGTCGTTCCAGTCCTTCTCGAGAAGCTTGCAGGGGCCGCACCACGCGGCGGTGAAGTCGTAGAGGATCGGTTTGCTCGCGGTGAGGGCGAGCGCGGCCGCCCTCTCGCGGGGCTTCCAGCTCACCATGCCGCCCCCCTCGCCCTCGACGCTCCCGCGGTCGAACACCGCGGTCGCGATCCGAAAGACGACGGCCGCCGCGACCGCGAAGAGCAGGAGACTCGAGACGCGCGACTGCGAGACCGAGCGCGTCGGTTCCGCAGCGGGGGCCGGGGCCTCAGTCCCGTCCATAGGCGAACTCCCTTCGGCTGAACACGAAGTCGGCGAGCGCGAGGTAGCCCACGACCGCGAGGAGCCAGCGGCCCGTGGGCTCCGCGAGGAGGTGCCGGCCGGAAAGCACCTCGCCCCAGTCCACGTCGGGCATCAGGTTCTGCCGCAGGAAGGTCCCGGCCTTCTCGAGCGCCGGGGCCTCGAGGATTCGCGCCGCGGCGGAGGGCAGGGCGAGGACGCCTCCCAGGAGGATGTAGCCCAGCACGTCGCCGTAGCCCGGAAGAAAGGTCGACAGGAGCAGGATCGGAGCCGCCATGGTCATCGCCGTGAGCAGCGATCCCGCGGCGCCGCGAGCGAGCGTGGAGATCGCGGGGGCGGCCGGCGGCGCCCCGGTGAGCGGGAGGAGGCGCGACACCACCAGGGCCAGCCCGATGCAGGCGAGGAGGAACGCGGCGTACCCGGCCAGCACGCCCAGGTAGCGCCCCATGAGGTACTCGCTTCGGCGAATCGGCCGCGACAGGATCATCTGCAGGGCTCCGCTCGACTCGTCGCGTGAGACGCACGCGGCGGCGAGGATGATGAGCGCGAGTGTGCCGGACTCGAACCCGCTCCCCCCGCCGCTCAGCGCGAGCGGGAAGGCGGACACGAGCGCCAGCGCGGAGAGGGCCACGACCACACCCACGCTGTGGAATTTCTGCCGGAGGTAGCGGCGGATCATCTCCGTCACGACGGGCGAGACTCCTTTTCGCGGAAAAGCTCCTCGAGCTCGGCGGACGCACGGACCTCGAGCACCGCGACGTCGGCCAGCGCCAGGGCCTTCACGGCCGCGGAGACCTGCGCGTCGGACGCCTCGGCGAGGCGCAGGACGCCCATTTCGCTGTCCAGGGGCTCGGCCACGACGCCCGCGTCCGCCAGCACGCGCACGGCGTCCGCGAGCCGCTCGGCGGGCACGCGGACGGCGGTACGGCGCCGTGAGGCCGCATCGCCCCGCAGCGTCTCGTCGCGCGTGAGCCGGCCGTGGTCGAGGAAGAGGACGCGGTCGCAGACGCGCTCGACCTCGGTGAGCTGGTGCGAGTTGAGCACGATCGTCGCGCCGCGCCGCTTCGCCTCGAGGATCCGTTCCCGGACGACGGCGACGCCGAGCGGATCGGTTCCCGACGCCGGCTCGTCGAGGAACAGCAGCCGGGGCTCGTTCAGCATCGCCTGCGCCACGCCGATCCGTTGGAGCATGCCCCGCGAATAGGTCCGCAGCCTCTTCGAGAGGGCGGAGGCCTCGAGGCCCACCGACTGCGTGGCCGCCGCCACCCGCTGCGCCGCCTGGTCCGGGTCGCCGCCGGTCAGGCGCCAGTGAAAGGCGAGGAAGGCCGCGCCCGTCGAGTCCCGGTCGAAGCCCAGCCGCTCCGGCATGTAGCCGCTCTGAGCGCGCGTGCGGAGGTCGTCGACCGGCCGCCCGTCGATCCGCACGGTTCCGGAGTCGGGGCGGAGGAACCCGAGGAGCACGGACAGGAGCGTCGTCTTCCCCGCGCCGTTGGGCCCGATGAGCCCGACGGTCTCCCCCCGGCGGACCTCGAGGCTCACGCCGTCGAGCGCGCGGGTGCGCCGGCCGAACCGGCCGTACGTTTTCGAAACGTTCGCGACCGAAATCACTCCGGACATCATACGGGTTCCGCCGTCCGCTCCCGAGCTTCTCCCTTCGCGATCCGACTTTTTCGGGAATATGGTTTATCCTTCCGCGATTTCCTAACCCGGTTCGGTCCGGCACTCGAATGATCCAGGCAGTCGCAGGATCCCGAACAGCGCATGATTGAAGTCCAGAGTCTGACGAAGCGGTACCCGACGCGCCTCGCCGTCGACGACGTCACCTTCTCGGTGCGTCAGGGCGAGATCGTCGGGTTCCTCGGACCCAACGGCGCGGGCAAGACCACGACCATGCGCGTCCTGACGGGCTTTCTTCCCCCGACGTCGGGGGCGGCGCGCGTGGCGGGACACGACGTCGTGACCGAGCCGATCGCCGCGCGGTCCGCGCTCGGCTACCTGCCCGAGTCCGCAGCCGTCTATCCCGAGCTGCGCGTGCGGGAGTACCTGACGTTTCGCGCGCGGCTCGAGGGCGTCCGCGGCGCGCAGGTGAAGGCGCGGGTCGCCGAGGCCCTGGACACCTGCCTGCTCGGCGAGGTCGCGGACCGGAAGATCGACAACCTCTCCAAGGGTTTCCGGCAGCGGACCGCGCTGGCCGGGGCCCTCGTGCACCGGCCTCCGGTCCTGATCCTGGACGAGCCCACCATCGGGCTCGACCCGGTCCAGATCATCAAGATCCGCGAGACGATCCGGGCGCTCTCGCGCGACCGCGCGGTGCTGCTGTCGACCCACATCCTTCCGGAGGTCGAGGCGGTCTGCGACCGCGTGCTGATCATCGATCGCGGCCGCATCGTGGCCGAGGGGACGCCCTCGGACCTGCGGGCGAAGCTCGCCGGCGCGCCGGTGGTTCGCGCGGCCTTCAAGGGGACGGTGCCGGCGGCCGAGCTGTCGGCGCTGCCCGGGGTCGCCGGCGTCGAGGTCGAGGGGGACCCCGGGGAGACGCGCGCTCGCGTCACGTGTGCCCAGGGGCAGGACCCTCGCGAAGACATCTTCCGGGCGGCGGTCCAGCGAGGCTGGATCCTACGCGAGCTGACCCGCGAGTCGATGAGCCTGGAGGACGTCTTCGTGCGGCTGACGCACCACGACGCGGCGCCGGCCGCCCCCGCGGCGGAAGTTCCGGTCGCGAGCGGGGACGGCAACGGCGAGGGCGAGGGCGGGGGCGACGGGGTGCCGGCGTGAAGAAGCTCTTCGCGATAATCGGGCGGGAGTGGCGGGCGTACTTCCTCTCCCCGCTCGGCTACGTGATCCTCGCGGCGTTCCTCCTGGTGAACGGCTACATCTTCTCGTTCATCGTCAACTACCTCAATTCGCCGGGCACGCCGAAGGGGCAGGCGCTCCAGTACCTGTTCACGAATTCCTTCTTCTGGTTCTACACGCTGTTCATCGTTCCGATCATCGCGATGCGGCTCTTCGCCGAGGAGCGCAAGGCCGGGACGCTCGAGGTGCTGCTGACCTCGCCCGTGACCGAGACGGCCGTGGTGCTCGGGAAGTTCCTCGGCGCGCTCGGTTTCTACTTGTCGCTCTGGGTCCCGACCCTCGTCTACGTCGCGATCCTGCGGAGCCAGACGCCGCTCGACCCGGGCCCGGTCGCGGCGTCGTACCTGGCGATCGCGCTGATCGGCGGCTACTTCCTGGCGGTCGGCGTTTTCGCGTCGACCCTGACGAAGAACCAGATCGTCGCCGCGATCCTGACCTTCGCGCTGCTCATCGTGATCTTCTCCGCGGGCCTTCTCGAGAACCTCGCCACCGACCCGCAGCGGCGCGAGATGTTGGGCTACTTCAATCTCTGGGAGCACATGGACGAGTTCACCAAGGGCGTGGTCGACACGCGGCGGGTCGTCTATTACCTGTCGGCGACCGCGTTCTTCCTGTTCCTGACGGTGGTCTCCATCTCGGCGAAGAAGGAGACGCCTTGAAGGCGCCGGCGTCGAAGGAGATTCCGTGAAGGCCCGCGCGGCGCGTGCCGGCGCCTCGGCGATCGGGATCGTCCTCGCGGCCGCCCTGCTGGTCGGCGTCAACTATCTCTCCGCGCGCCATTGGAAGCGCGGGGACTGGACACGGACGAAGATCTTTTCGCTCTCCGAGAAGACGCGGAAGATCCTGGCCGATCTGAAGCAGCCGGTCCGGGTCACCGTGTTCATGACGCCGCGGTCCAGCATGTACTCGGAGGTGCGCGAGCTGCTGACGCGCTACCAGGCTGCCTCGCCGAAGATCGAGATCGAGTACCTCGACCCGCAGCGCAACCGGGCGCGCGCGGAGGCCCTCGTCCGGGAGCTCGGCATCAAGGCCGAGACCGTGGTGTTCCGCTCCGGCGCCCGCAAGAAGTACGTCGAGAACGACAAGCTCGCCGACATGGACTACTCCGGCATGCAAATGGGCGCCGCGCCCACGGTCAAGGCCTTCAAGGGCGAAGACGCGTTCACCTCGGCGATCCTGACGGTCACCGAGGACCGCCCGATCCGCGCGGCCTTCTCCAAGGGGCACGGCGAGGCCGCGATCGACTCCGCGGATCGCGACCGGGGATACGCCGACGCCAAGCAGCTCCTCGAGCACGACAACCTGACCGTCTCGAGCTTCGACTCCCTCGGCAAGGACGCGATCCCCGCCGACGCCGACGTGGTGATCGTCGCCGGGCCGCGCACGGCATTCCTGCAGCCCGAGGCCGCCGCGCTCCAGAAGTACCTCTCGAACGGCGGCCGGGCGCTCATCCTCCTCGATCCGGTCCTCCCCGGGCCCGGGTCGCCGCCGTCCGACTTCGGCCTGAAGGCGATCCTGGACGCCTACGGCGTCAGGCTCGGCGACGACCTCGTCGTCGACCCGGCCAACGCGCTGCCCATGGTCGGCGCCGAGACGGTCCTCGCCAATAAATACGGAAGCCACCCGATCGTGCGGTCGCTCGCCGAGGAGAGCCTGCCCCTGATCCTCCCGCTCGCGCGCTCGGTGACGAAGGCCGAGAAGCCGCCCGACGGCGTCGCCGAGACGATGCTCGTCGAGACCTCGCCGGAGGGCTGGGGCGAGACGAACCTCAAGCAGCTCGAGGGCGGCATCAAGAAGGAGCCCGGCGACACGCAGGGTCCCGTCTCGCTCGCGATCGCGGTCGGTCCCGCGGACGAGAAGAAGACCGACGTCAAGGTCCCGCGGGTCGTGCTCGTCGGCAACTCGCGGTTCGCCGGCAACGCGTCGCTGGCCAACGGCGCGAACGGGATCTTCTTCGCCAACATCGTGCACTGGCTGGCGGGCACCGAGAAGCAGATCGGCATCGCGCCGAAGACGCCGGAGCAGGCGTCGGTGTCCCTGAGCGACAGCCAGGTGCGGCGCATCTCGATCGCGTCGGTCCTGGGACTGCCCGGGCTCGCGGTGCTGCTGGGCGTCTGGGTGTGGTTCAAGCGGCGCGACTGAGTCATTAGCGTTTAGCGACGAGCGACCAGGACGTTTCGCATGTCTCCGAAGAAGTTGATCGCTCTGACCGCCGTGGTGGCGGTGCTCTTCGCGTTCATCGTGCTCTTCGAGCGCAAGATGCCGACGACGGCGGAGCGCGAGCGCAAGGGCGACCTCTACTGGGACATCCCCGCCGACCGCGTGGACCGCGTCGCGCTGACCCGCGGCAGCGAGAGGCTGGAGTTTCAGCGGCTCGATCCCACGCACTGGAAGATGACCGTGCCCCAGCGGTATCCGGCGGAGTCCTTCGCGGTCTCGTCGCTCGCCTCGGACCTCGCGGCCATGAAGCGCTCCGGCGAGGAGGCGTCGGACGCGAAGCCGGCCGACTACGGCCTCGACAAGCCGGTCGCGACGGCGTCGTTCGAGTGGACCGAGGCGGACGACCCCAAGGCCCGCAAGACCCGGACGATCGAGTTCGGAGCCGACGTTCCCGGGACGGACGTCGTCTCGGCGAGGCTCGCGCACACCGAGAAGGTCCTCTTCGTTCCGTCGTCCGTCCTCGCGAGCGTCAAGAAGAACGCCGACGACTTCCTGAGCAAGGACGTCTTCGGGGTCGCCGGGTCGGACATGAATCGCATCGAGATCCTGCGCGGCCGCGGCCGCCTGGTCCTCGCGCGCAAGAACGGAACGTGGTGGCTCTCCGAGCCCTTCTCCGACCTCGCGGACGCGCAGGAGGTCGAGCGGCTCGGCGGACAGCTCGCCGCGCTACGCGCCCGGGAGTTCGTCCGCGGCGGCGCCGACCTGGCCGCGCAGGGCCTGAGCCCGTCGCTGTTCCACGTGGCCGTGACGGACGCCAAGGGGGGAACCGTCGCCGTCGACTTCGGGGCGACCCGCTCGGACGGGAACGCGGTCTACGCGCAGCGCGACGGACAGGTCCTGATCGTCGATCGCGAGATCGTGGACGACCTGTCCAAGGAGGCGGTGGCCTTTCGCAGCACGCGGCTCGTGGACTTCAACCGCACCGAGGTGACCGCGATCGAAGGCGTGTTCGGCAAGACCACCTTCGCCCTCTCCCAGAAGGACGGGGGCTGGACGTCCGCGGGGCACGCGGTCCTGGCTCCGGGGGTCGACGACGTCGAGTCGGCGATCCTGGACGCCCAGAGCAGGGGGTTCCTCGACGAGACCGAGGCGAAGGCCCTCGGCGCCCCCGATGCCACCGTGACGGTCAAGACGAAGGCCCAGACCTGGGCGCTCACGTTCTACCCTCGTGCCGGCGGCGCCGCGGCGAAGGTCTCGGGAAGGACCGGAGCGTTCGCGGTGGATCCGGCCCTCGCCATCCAGCTCCAGGACGCGTTCCGGAAGGCGGCATCTCCTCCGCCTACGCCCGCGCCGACGAAGGCGACGCCCGCCAAGGGCTGAGCGTTCCCTTCGAGCGCTTCCAGCCTCGCTTCCGGGTCCCCGGTGTCAGCGGCGACGGCCGGTCTGATGCGGGGAGCGCTTGGCGGCCTCGGCCTCGAGATCGGCGATCCGCTTCTGGCGCTTGGTCTCCTTCTCGTCGGCCGCCTTGGTCTTCTTCTCCTTGGCCTTCGAGAAGGTCGTCGACAGGGAGAAAAGCAGGCTCTTCCCGGCCGGGGCCTTCGCCTTGCGCGCCGTGGCGCCCCAGAACTTCGTCTTCTTGAAGATCGCCTCGGTGAAGTCCGCGTTGGCGAGGTCGGCGCCGGAGAGGTCCGCCCCGGTGAAGTTCGCCCCGATCGCGCGGGCGAACCGGAGATCGGCCTCCTGGAGGTTCGCACCCGAGAAGTTCGCGCTGATCAGGAGCGAGCCGGACAGGTCGGCGTCGAACGCCTTGCAGTCCGAGAGATCGGCGCGCTTCAGGTTCGCCAGGCGGAGGTTGGCGAGCGAGAGGTCGGCGCGCGAGAAGTTCGCGCCCTCCGCCTGGACCTCGGAGAAATCCGCGTGGGCCAGGGTCGCGGCGACGAAGCTGTAGGCCTTGAGGTTCGCGCGGCGCAGGATGACCTTGGTCAGGTCGGCGCCCTGGAAGGTGGCCTTCTCGAACTTCGCGGTCCGCAGGTCGACCTCGTGCAGCTTGGCCTCGGCGAAGCTGACGTCGACGCCGCCGGCGTCCAGGAAGACCGCGCGCTTCAGGTCGGCCTTCCGGAGCTTCGCGCGGTCGAAGCCGGCGCTCGTGAAGTTCGTCTCGACGGCCGACACGAGCTCCATGTCGGCGTCCGTGAACTCGGCCCGTTCGCAGTCCGCCGCGTTCATCGCGGCCTGGCGGAGGATGGCGCCGCCGAAGTGCGCGCGCCGCAGGTCCGCCCCGGAGAAGTCGGCGGTCTTGAGGTTCGCGCCCTGGAAGTTGGCGTTGGCGAAGGAGCCGCCGATGGCGGAGAGGCCCTCGAACGTCGCGCGCGTGAGGTCCGCGCCGTCGAACTGGGCGCCGACCATCTTGATGCCCCGGAAGTTGACGTCCTTCAGGTTCGCTCCGGCGAGGTTCGCCTTGGAGAGGTCCGCGCCCTCGAGGTGCGTTCGGCTGAGGTCGGCCCCGGCGAAGTCCGCGCCGACGAGCGCGCAGCCCTGCATCGAGGAGGTCTTGAATCGCGCGCCGGCGAAGAAGACGCCGGAGAAGTCGAGGAAGTCGAGCACGCAGTTTTCGAGGATCGCCCCGGGGGCCTGCATGCCGCCGAACTTGGCGCCGAGAAACGTCGCGCGCGTGAAGTCGGTGCCCGCCACCGTCGCGCCCGTGAGGTCCGCCCGCGTGAGGTCCGCCCGCTTCAGGTCCTTGCCCGAGAGCTCCTTCTTCGTGAGGTCGGCGCCCGTCAGGTCCGGTGTGACGTTGGGGTTCTTGAGGCGCCAGTCATTCCAGTCGGGAGTCTGAAGGAGACGCGCGTGCTCGGGATTCGCCATTCTCGAGGCATTGTAACCGGGCGAGGCGTCGCGGCCGCGTTACAATCGTTGTGATGAGCACCACAGCGCCGACGACGACGCCCACGACCACAGGAGTGATCGCGGTTCCGTCGAAAGCCATGGAGCGCGTGCGCCGGGCGCTACTCGGTGGACATCCGCTGATCTACGTGCTGACGTGGGAGGAGACGCGCGTCGAGCGTCTGACGCAGCACCTCGCGAAGACCTTCTACGGCGCGCCGGTGTCCTACGGCGTGTGGTCGGTCGTCGACGGGCTGGTCCTCGACGGCACTCCGGTGCCGAACACGCAGGACCCGCTGCTGGCGCTCGAGGCCATCCTCGCCTCGCAGGAGAAGGGCTTCTTCATCCTCAAGGACTTTCCGACGACGAGCGACGGGAGGCCCGAGATCGTCCGGCGCCTGCGCGACCTCTATCGCGCCCTCAAGGACCGGGGCCGCCACGTGATGATCGTCTCGCCCCGCCTGATGATCCCCGAGGACCTGAAGAAGGAGATCTACGTCGTCGAGTACGAGCTGCCCGACGACAACGAGATCTCGAAGATCCTGGACGGGCTCCTGCGGCGGCGCCTCGGCATCGGGATCGAGGAGAGCGCCATGCGGCGCCTGTCCCTCGCCATGCGCGGCCTGACCGCCGACGAGATCGGACACCTCGTCTCCAAGGTCTTCGCCTCGCGCCGGAGCTTCGACGACGCGGCCTTCCTGGAGGTCCTCGCGGAGAAGGAGCAGATGTCGCGGAAGGAGGGCGTGCTCGAGTTCGTGCCGCCGCGCTTCTCGCTGGAGGACGTGGGTGGCTACGCCGTCCTCAAGGAATGGCTGATGAAGCGGCAGGCCCTCTTCTCGAAGGACGCCCTCGACGCGGGGATCCCGATCCCGAAGGGGATCCTCCTGATGGGGATCTCGGGCTGCGGCAAGAGCCTCTGCGTGAAGACGATCTCGACCCTCTGGAACCTCCCGCTGTTCCGCCTGGACATGAACGCGGTCTTCGGAACGGACAACGCGGAGATGACCTTCCTCCGGGCGCTGCGCGCCGTGGAGGCCGTCTCGCCGGCGGTGTTGTGGATCGACGAGATCGAGATGGGCGTGGGCGGCTACCGTGAGGGCCAGGACGCCTCGATGTCGCGCATCTTCTCGGGGTTCCTGACCTGGATGCAGGAGAAGGCCGCGATGGTCTTCGTGGCGGCGACCGCGAACCGCATTCATCTCCTGCCCGCCGAGATCATCCGGAAGGGCCGCTTCGACCAGGTCTTCTTCGTGGACCTCCCCAACGAGGAGGAGCGCAAGCAGATCTTCGCGATCCACATGAAGCGCAACAAGTGCGACGTCGACAAGTTCGACCTCGTCTTCCTGGCCAAGGCGACCAACGGCTGGAACGGCGCCGAGATCGAGCAGGCGGTGGTCTCGGCGGTGGTCGACGCGTACGCGGAGTCCCGGCAGCTCACGGAGGACGATCTCTACAGGATGATCTCGGCCACGGTCCCGCTGGCGGTGACCATGGAAGAGCAGATCAAGCAGATCCGCAGCTGGGCGCACGAGCGCGCGCTGAACGCCAGCAGGAACTGACAGGGCCCGCGAAGTCGCGGGCTCTGTCATCCCGAGCGTAGCGAGGGATCCCGGAGCTCTCTCGTAGGGGCGGGGCTCGCCCCCGCCCGCGGGCGGCCGCAGGGGCCGCCCCTACAGTTTCCTGAGGCTAGTTTTTTCGCGCGTCGAGGTCCGGCGGCCGGAACGGCGCGAGAAAGTTGAGCCGGGCCTTCCACTCGGCCATCCGCCCCGTCACCGCCGCGAAACGGGCCGGAACCGCGTCCGTCTCCAGGATCGATTGCAGCTCCCGCGGGCTGTAGCGCAGGCGCAGGGCGATCTCCGAGGCGAGGCGCTCCGCGGACTGCGCCTCGGAGGGCAGCGGGGGGAGCTCGAGGTCGCGGGCGAGCTCCTCGAAGAGCGCCATGGCCCCCGAGAGGGCCCGCGTCTGCACGTCGGGGTCCGGGAAGGGGAGAGAGCGGATCTCCTCCACGCGCGCGACGCGATACGGACGCCGGGTGTCCGCCTGCTCCTCGAGCACGCGATAGCGGAAGCGGGCCTGGAGCACGATGTTGAAACGGCCGTCGTCGAGCTCCTCGGACTCGACGATCTCTCCCGCTCCGCCGACGGGATAGATCGCCGGGCTCGGGTTCGTGAAGTCCTCTGCGCCCGGCTTCGGCTTCGGCTTCCACATGGCCATTCCGATCGTCCGATCGCCGCGGAGCGCGTCGGACACCATGGCCCGATAGCGGTCCTCGAAGATGTGCAGGGGAAGGAGCGTCTCCGGAAGCAGCACGACGCCGGGCAACGGGAAGAGGGGCAGCGTGCGGATCACGGCGCCGGAGCGGCGGTCACCACACGGTGCGCGTCGCGCTGGGCCTGCGCCGAGCGGTCGAGGGCGAGGACGTAGGCCACGGTCTGACGAATCTCCTCGTCGGTCAGCTTACCCTGGAACTTCGGCATGGGGTCGCGGCCCTGCCGGATCTGCTTCTCGATCGCGGGCGGGCTGCCGTCGGATCGCCAGACGCCGTCGAGCAGGTTCGCGTAGGGGAAGTGCCCGGCCACCACCGTTTTCCCGTCGCCGTTGGTGTTGTGGCAGGAGGCGCACTTGCGCACGAAGATGCGCTCGCCCGCAGCGAGGTCGCGGTCCACCCGGGCCTCCTCGGGGAGCTGCGCTCGGCGGCAACCGGGCAACATGGACGCGGCCAGCAGCGCGATCGCGGCGAGCGGCGGCCTTCGCACGCGCGGAGTCTAGCGCAGGGGTTCGAACCCGCGATCGTCTTGATGGAACGCTCATTTACGCGGCCGGTGGGGCGTGCTAAGGTCCACGCCCGCATGGCCGAGCGGAAGGATCGGGTTCTCGAGAACGTCCCCGGGAAGTATTACGTCGATGCCCAGTGCATCGACTGCGACGTGTGCCGCGTCACGGCGCCCTTCAACTTCCAGCGGAGCGAGGCCCGGGGCTATTCCTTCGTGATCCGTCAGCCCGAGAGCCCCGAGGAGAACGCGCAGTGCCAGGAGGCCATGGACTCCTGCCCCGTCGAGGCCATCGGGAGCGACGGGTCCGACGGGCCCTAACCTCGGGTTCCTGCTGCGGACGGACGACGCGGCGCGCGGGTCTCCGGCTCAGGAGGGGACGGAGCGAAAGTAGTCGATCGTCCGCCGCAGCCCCTCGTCGAGTTTGACCCGGGGTTCCCAGCCCAGCAGGCTCTTCGCCTTCGTGATGTCCGGCTGCCGCACCTTGGGGTCGTCCACCGGCAGCGGCCGGAAGACGATCTCGCTCTTCGTGCCGGTCAGGTCCCGGATCGTCCGGGCGAATTCGAGGACTGAGAGCTCCGCGGGGTTGCCGATGTTGACGGGGTCGGCCACGTCGGACCGGAGCAGCCGATAGATCCCCTCGATCAGGTCGGAGACGTAGCAGAACGACCGCGTCTGCGAGCCGTCGCCGAACACGGTCATCGGCTCGCCCGCGAGGGCCTGGCCGATGAGCGCCGGCACGACGCGTCCGTCGCGCGGCCGCATCCGCTCCCCGTAGGTGTTGAAGATCCGAACGATCCGGGTGTCGACGCCGTGCGCCCGCCGGTACGCCATCGTGATCGCTTCGGCGAAGCGCTTGGCCTCGTCGTAGACGCCCCGGGGACCGATCGGGTTCACGTTGCCCCAGTACGTCTCGGGCTGCGGGTGGACCAGCGGATCGCCGTAGACCTCCGAGGTGGACGCGAGCAGGAAGCGCGCGTGCTTGGCGAGCGCCAGGCCGAGCGCGTTGTGGGTGCCGAGCGACCCGACCTTGAGCGTCTGGATCGGCAGCTCGAGGTAGTCGATCGGCGACGCCGGCGACGCGAAGTGCAGCACCGCGTCGAGCGGGCCGTCCACGAAGACGTATTGCGCGACGTTGTGGCGCACGAAGCGGAACCGCTTCTCCTCCTGGAGGTGCGCGATGTTGCGCTCGTTCCCGGTCAGGAGATTGTCCATCGCGATGACCTCGTGGCCCTCGCGGAGCAGCCGATCGCAGAGGTGGCTCCCGAGAAATCCGGCCCCACCCGTGACGAGTACTCTCACCCTCGACTCCTTTGAGCAGGCTGCTGCGAGCCCCGCCCGACGCCGGCGTAGGTCCAGCCGGCCGCCCGCATCTCGCGCGGTTCGTAGACGTTTCGTAGATCGATCATCGTCGGCCTGCGGAGCAGCCCGGCGAGACGCCGCAGGTCGAGCGCCCGGAACTCGTTCCACTCCGTGGCGAGCACCAGGAAGTCGGCGCCCGCGGCGCAGTCGTACGCGTCCTTCGCGTAGTGCACGTCGGGATGGACCGCGCGGGCGTTGGCCATGGCGGCCGGATCGAACGCCCTCACCGCGGCGCCGGCCTTCTTCAGTCCCTCGACGACGGACAGGGCCGGCGACTCCCGAATGTCGTCGGTCTCCGGCTTGAAGGCGAGCCCGAGAACGGCCGCGGTCTGGCCGGCGAGCGGCCCCGCCGCCGCGGCGATCTTGTCGAGCATGCGAGCCTTCGTCTGCGCGTTGACGCGCATGGTGGCCTCGATGATCTCGAAGGAGTAGCCGTTCTGGCGCGCGAGGTCCGCGGCGGCCGCGGTGTCCTTGGGGAAGCAGGAGCCGCCGAAGCCCGGACCGGGGTGGAGGAACTTGCCGCCGATGCGCCGGTCGAGCCCCATGCCCTTCGCCACGTCGTGCACGTCGGCGCCCATCAGCTCGCAGATCCGGGCGATCTCGTTGATGAACGAGATCTTGACGGCCAGGAAGCCGTTCGACGCGTACTTGATGAGCTCGGCCGAGGCGACGTCCGTGATCAGGATCGGGGTCTCGATCAGGTAGAGCGGGCCGTAGATCTCGCGCATGATCTCGATCGCGCGGGGGTCGCTCGCGCCGATGATGATGCGGTCGGGCCGCAGGAAGTCGGAGACGGCCGAGCCCTCGCGAAGGAACTCGGGGTTCGAGACGACCGAGAACTCGTGGCGGCCGTTCTTCTGTCGGATGATCTGGTCGATCATCTTCCCGGTCCCGGTCGGCACCGTCGACTTCGTGACGACGACCTTGTAGCCGTTCATGTGCTCGGCGATCGCACCGGCCACCTGCTGCACGAAGATGAGGTCGGGCGAGCCGTCCGGCCGGGGCGGCGTCCCGACCGCGATGAAGATGGCGAGCGCGCCCTCGATCGATCCCTTCAGGTCGGTCGTGAAGCGCAGGCGTTCGGCCCGCACGTTGCGGGAAACCATGTCATGGAGGCCCGGCTCGTAGATCGGGATCTCGCCGCGCTGCAGAGACGCGATCTTCTCCGCGTCCTTGTCGACGCAGACGACGTTCATGCCGAAGTCGGCGAGGCAGGCGCCCGTGACCAGCCCCACGTATCCGGTGCCGACCATGCAGATGTTCATGCGCGCTGGCTCCGATACCAGTCCACCGATCTCCGGAGGCCTTCCCGCAGGGGCACGCGGGGACGATAGCCCAGCAGGCGTTGTGCCTTCTCGACCGAGGCGAACGTCACGGGGACGTCCCCCGGCTGGTCCCCGTCGCGGGAGAGGCGCGCCCGCTTGCCGGTGGCCTCCTCGAGCTCGGCGACGAGCTCCGTCAGCGTCACCGGGTGGGAGCTGCCCAGGTTCAGGATCTCGAAGGCGAAGTCGGACTCGAGCGCCGCCTCGACCCCGTCCACGATGTCGTCGATGTAGGTGTAGTCCCGCCGCGAGCCGCCGTCGCCGAAGAACGGGATCGGCTCGTCTTTCTCGAGGCACCGGATGAAGCGCGCGATCGCCATCTCCGGCCTCTGGCGGGGGCCGTACACGGTGAAGAATCGGAGGCACGCCGCCTGGAGGCCGTGCAGGTGGTGGGTGGCGTAGACGTGGAGCTCGCCGGCCCGCTTGGTCGTGGCGTAGGGGGAGATCGGCCGCGCGATCGGGTCCTCCTCGGAGAAGGGCAGCTTCGAGTTGGTCCCGTAGACCGACGACGACGACGCGAACAGGAACCGCGGGGCCCCGTGGGCGACCGCCGCTTCCAGGAGGTGGAGGGTCGCGACGCAGTTGACCTCCTCGTAGAGCACGGGCTGGCGCAGCGAGGGCCGGACGCCCGCGCGCGCGGCGAGGTGGATGACGCCGTCGAAGCGTTCCTCGGCGAAGAGCCCGAACACCAGGGCGCGGTCGCGGATGTCGCCCTCGACCAGGCGGTAGTGCGGAGAGCCGACGTGAGGCTGGACGTTCGCGCGCTTGAAGCGGGGGTCGTAGAAGTCGTTGAAGTCGTCGAGCACGACCACCCGGTCGCCGCGCGCGAGGCGGCGGTCCGCGACGTGGGAGCCGATGAACCCGGCCCCGCCCGTGATCAGGAGCTTCATTGCGACGCCGCGGCAGAGGCGGGAGTGGGCGTCGTCTCCCGCTGCGACGGGCGTGTGCGGGAGTTCGCGTCAGATAGTCGCCTGGTACTCCTCTGCGGAATCCCCGACTTCTGCCGGTCCTTGATCAGCCAGCGCAGGAGCGCGGACTCGTCCACGCCGACGACCAGCCGCTGCGCGGCGTCGTAGATCGAGGGGTCGTTGATGAGCTTGCCGGCGGTGCCGGTGCCGCCATCGAGCTTTCGCCCGATCGAGTCGAGGCTCTGAGAGAAGTTGCGGAGGTTCCCCGTGAACGCCTTCCCGAACTGCTCGTCGTGCAGCAGGATCGGGAGGGCGCCGTGGCCCTTCTCGAGGTTCTCGGCGGCCGCGCGAGCGACGCCGCCGTGGCCGCCAGCGTGTCGACCAGCGCGTACACCTTCTTCTTGCCCTCGGGGTCGGACAGCAGCGCCGGAATCGCGCCCTGGCCGGTGCGCACCTGATCGTCGATTCTCCCGACCAGGGACTTGATCGACCGGAACGCCTCCGCCAGCGACTCGCTCGTCTCGCGGCCGTACTTCTCGTCGACGAGGAGACGGCCCGCCAGCCCCTGCCCCTTGTTGATCTTGTCGAGGATGGAGTTGAGCGATCGGAGCGCGGCGTTGAAGCTGTTGCCGAGCTGCTCGCTCTCCGGGCTGTTCGACGTGATGGAGCCGAGGAAGCCCTCGCCCTTCTCGGTCCGCCCGAGGATGGCGCGCAGCGACTTCGCGATCGCCGAAAGGTCGGTCAGGAGGTCGCCGCTGCCCGCGAGCAGCTTCTCGATGCCCGCGCCGGGGGCCGCCGGAATCTCTCCACCGATCGGCACCTCGGGCTCGTCCGCCCGCCCGCCCTCGAGCTCGATGTACTTGTCGCCCAGCAGCCCGCGCGTCTTGATCGAGGCGCGCGTCCCCTTGCGCAGCATCGGCGCCCAGCGGCGGACGACGTCGTAGACGACGCGCACGGTCCGGTCCGCGGGGTCGCCCGAGAGGTTGACCTCCAGGACGTTGCCGACGACCACGCCGTTCAACGAGACGACGTTGCCCGCGACGAGCCCGGAGGCCGAATCGAAGCGCGTCTCGTACGGGAACTTCTTGCGGAAGAGGTTGGCCCGCTGGCCGATCATGAAGATCCCGATCATCGTCGCGAAGAGCGCGATCAGGACGACCAGGCCGACCCGAAACCGCCGGCCGACGTTCTGCTGAATGGGCAATTTCAGACTCCCTTCACGGCCTGGAAGACGCCGGTGCCACACGGGAAACCCATCGCGCGGAAGTAGTCCTGCAGGATCGGGTGGCCGCTCTTCATGGCCTCCTCGAACGTTCCGATGAACTGGAAGCGCCCCTGGTAGAGGAAGGCGACGCGATCGGACACGGTCCGCGCCGTGACGACGTCGTGCGTGACCACGACGGAGGTCGTCTGCAGCCGGACGTTCAGATCCACGATGAGCTGCGCGATCTTCTCGGAGGAGATCGGGTCGAGCCCGGTGGTCGGCTCGTCGTAGAGAATGATCTCGGGCTCGAGCGCGATCGAGCGCGCGAGCGCCACCCGCTTGCGCATGCCGCCCGAGAGCTCGGAGGGCATCTTGCGCTGGATGCCCGGCAGCCCGACCATCGTCAGCTTCTCGGACACGAGCGCGGCGACCTCCTCGGGCGCCTTGTCCGTGTGCTCGGTCACGGGAAACGCGATGTTCTGCTCGACGTTCATCGAGTCGAAGAGCGCGCCTCCCTGGAAGAGCATCGCGGTACGCCGGCGGATGGGCGAGAGCGCCTCTTCCGAGAGGCCGGCGATCGACTCGCCGAAGACCTTCACGTCGCCGTCGTCGGGCTGCGTCAGGCCGTTGATGTGCCGGAGTGTGACGCTCTTGCCGGTGCCGGAAGGCCCCAGGACGCACAGCACCTCGCCTCGCCGGATGCTCAGATTCGCGCCGGCCAGGATGTCCTTGCCCGAGTAGCGCTTCCAGACGTTGTCGAACGAGACGATCTCGTCGCCGCGGACGGCCGGCGCGGTCGGAGGCCGAGGGACGGTCTGCGGCGTGCTCATCAGATTGCCAGGAACAGCTTGGTCAGGAAGAAGTCCGACACGAGGATGCAGATCGAGGCGAACACGACGGTCCGCGTGGTCGCCCGCCCCACGGCCTCGGCGCCCCCCTCGACGTGCAGTCCGTTGTAGCACCCGATCGCCGCGATCTCGAGGCCGAAGAAGAGGGTCTTGGAGAGGCCGCTCAGGATGTCCGAGATCACGAGCTGCTGCCAGATGCTGGTGAGGTAGTCCTGGGCGGTCATGTTGAGCTCCAGGATGGCGATCCCCAGACCTCCCAGGATCCCCAGCAGGTCCGCGATCGCCGTCAGCATCGGCATCATGATGATCGTGGCGAGCAGCCGGGGGACCACGAGCCGGCGGGTGGGCGAGATCGCCATCGACCGCAGGGCGTCGACCTGCTCGGTCACCGTCATGGAGCCGAGCTCGGCCGTGATTCCGGAGCCGACCCGTCCGCCGACCATGAGCGCCGTCAGGACGGGGCCGAGCTCGCGCACGAGCGACAGGGCGACGACGCGGCCCACGAACTGCTTGCCGCCGAACGCCTCGAGCGAGTACGCGGTCTGCAGGGCCAGCACCATGCCCGTGAAGAGCGCCGTGATGCCCGTGATCGACACGGACTTCACGCCGAGCTCGTCCATCTGGGCGAGCAGCTCGGCGGAGTAGAAGGGCCGCGTGAAGCAGCCCACGAACGACTGGCCGAGCAGCTCGAACAGCCCGCCGATGTACTCGAGGATCTGGCTTCCCTTGCGGCCAAAGCGGTCGACGAACTTCAGCCATCGCAGGTTGCGATAGAAGATCGCCGTCGCCGAGGGCTGTGGTTGCGTCATGAAGACGGGGCATTCTACGCTGCGCCCCGGAGACGTGTAAACGTCACCTGCGTCGAGACTTGTGGCCTTGCTCTGCTACGATTCCGACCCGTGCGCCTGCTGCGATCCCTGTGGGCCTGGACCGTCATCGTCGTCGCCACGATCGTCTTCGCCATCCTCTCGATCCCGCTGTCGCGGCTGCGCGGGGGCGGAAAGTGGTTTCAGAAGTGCTCGAGGGGCTGGTCGGCGCTGATCCTGGGCGCGTCGGGCGTGAGAGTCCGCGTCCTGCACGCGGACCGCATGCGGCGCGACGGCCTCTTCGTCGTCGCGTCGAACCACGAGAGCTTCCACGACATCCCGGTGCTCTTCGCGTCGCTGACGATGCCGGTCCGCTTTCTCGCCAAGCGGAACCTCTTCCGGCTGCCGTTTTTGGGATGGGCGATGTCCGCGGCGGGCTTCGTCCCCGTGGACCGCGCCGACCACTCCCACGGCAAGGAGATGCTCGACACGGCGCTCTCGCGCCTGCGTGAAGAGCGCTCGCTCGTCGTCTTCCCCGAGCAGACGCGCACCCGGACGGGGGAGCTCTCGCCCTTCAAGTCGGGCGCCGCCGTCTTCGCGATCAAGGCGGAGATGCCGCTGCTTCCCGTGGCGATCGCCGGGACCTTCGAGGTGCTGCGGCGCGACAGCTTCTGGATCCGGCCCGGCCGGGTCACCGTGGCCCGTCGGCGAGCCCCTCTCGGTCGAGGGCAAGTCGGCCCGCGATCGGGCCTCGCTCACGGCACAGCTGCGCGGCGCGATCGAGGCGCTGCGGGACGAGGCCCGAGCGGCTGGCATAAGATCCGATCGGGGAGACACATGAGCGCAGCGGCCGAGGTGACGGAAGAGCGAGTCCTGGACGTGCTGAAGACGGTCCGGTTCCCGGGCCTGTCGCGCGACATCGTCTCCTTCGGTTTCGTCAAGGACGTGACCATCGGGGGCGGCAACGTGTCGCTGCGGCTCGAGATCATGACCGAGTCGGACGCGGCCGCCCAGGAGATCTACCGCGACGCCACCGAGAAGCTCCGGGCCCTCCCCGGGGTGAACGCGGTGACGATCCGCCTGGAGCGCAAGGCCCCCGGCGGCGCGGCTCCGCGGCCCGGCCCGGCGGCGGCGCCGGAGGCCTCGATCCTGGCGCAGGTCCGCTACAAGGTCGCGGTCGCCTCGGGGAAGGGGGGCGTCGGCAAGTCCACCGTGGCCGCCAACCTCGCTCTGGCCCTCGAGCGCGTCGGCCATCGCGTGGGCCTGATGGACTCCGACATCTACGGCCCTTCGCAGCAGATGATGATGGGCATCGACGAGAAGCCCTACGTCAACGAGAACAACCAGATCGTTCCGATCGAACGCTACGGCGTCAAGGTGATGTCGCTCGGGTTCCTCATGGACGTGGACCAGCCGGTCATCTGGCGCGGGCCGATGGTCATGAAGGCGGTCGAGCAGTTCCTGCAGGACGTGGCGTGGGGGGCGCTCGACTTCCTCGTGATCGACCTTCCCCCGGGGACGGGCGACGCGCAGCTGACCCTGACGCAGAAGATCCACCTCTCCGGAGCCGTGATCGTCACCACCCCGCAGGACGTCTCGCTCATCGACGCCCGCAAGGGGCTCGCGATGTTCCAGAAGGTCAACGTCCCGGTGCTCGGGATCGTCGAGAACATGTCGTACTACCTGTGCCCGAAGTGCGGCCACCGCGAGGAGATCTTCAAGCACGGGGGCGGCCGGCGGACGGCCGAGCAGCTGCACGTCCCGTTCCTCGGCGAGATCCCGCTCGACACGCGCGTCGCGATCGGCGGCGACTCGGGCCGGCCGATCGTCGCCGGGGAGCCGAAGTCCGACGTGACCGAGGCATATCTCCGGATCGCGGAGCAGGTGGCTCGGGCCGTCCGGGGGTCCTAGCAGGTTGCTGAAAAAGGGTGTGGGATGGCGTTACGAGCGCCGTGGGGTCAGATGCGAGGAAGCGCGACGACGGCGATGCGAGAGCATCGTCGCGCCGTCAAGGCGCGCCAAAGAGGCGTAGAGCGATGACCCTGCCGCAGATGGTCCCACGCCGCCGTAATCCGGAGGGTGGACGGCACTTTGCGGGCGGCCGCTCAAGAGAGAAGTATCGACTCGCAACGTTCTCGAATGGGCGCCGGATGCAAAGTGCCGGACACGACGCCCGCATCCATTTTTCAGCAGCCTGCTAGGGCGCGATGGGCGCGGTCATCGAGCTCGCGACGGCGGACATCACCACGATGGACGTCGATGCGATCGTCAACCCGGCCAACGAGGCGCTCCAGCTCGGATCCGGCGTCGCCGGCGCCATTCGCCAGCGCGGCGGCGCGTCGATCCAGGAGGAGTGCGACAAGATCGGGACCTGCGCCGTGGGCCAGGCGGTGGTGACCCGGGCGGGGAACCTCAAGTGCAGGTGGGTCATCCACGCTGTGGGTCCGGTCTGGAAGGGGGGCAGCTTCGGAGAGGAGATGCTCCTCGCCTCGGCCGTCCTCCAGGCGCTGCGCCGCGGGGAGGACATCGGCGCGAAGTCGATCGCGCTCCCGGCGATCTCGACCGGGGTCTTCGGCTTCCCGCTCGAGCAGGCGGCGGAGATCTCGGCCGCCGCGGCGCGCTCCTTCGCTCCGTCGGCCGAATACGTGGAGCGCATCGTCTTCTGTCTCCTGGACGACGAGACGCGCGGGGTGTTCGAGGCGGCGCTCAAGAAGGCGTGACCGGCTCCGCATGATCCTCCTCGGGGCGTTGATGGGGCTCGGAGCCGCCGCCGCCCTCGTCCCGGCCCCCGATCTGGCCCGCCTCCAGGAGGCGCGCAACGTCGGCCTCGCGTCGCTCGAACAGGGCGATCTCGCGGAAGCGCAGAAGCGTTTCGACGCCGTGCGGAAGCTCGCGCCCGCGGATCCCCTGGGCTGGGCCGACGGTGCGGTGGCCGCGCTGCGGGCCGGCGACCCGGCGAATCTTGCAGCGGCCGCCACGCTGATGGCGGAGGCGCTGCGCGTGGCGCCCGCGAACGCGAAGGTCGTCGCGCTCGAAGGTGTGCGGCGCGAGCAGGCGAAGGACGCGGCGGGGGCGTTGTCGTTCTACGACAAGGCCGTCGCGCTCGATCCGAAGGACCTCGTCTCGCGCTGGAGCGCCGCACGTCTGCGGAGCGCCTCCGATGCGAGCACGGGTACGGGTACGGAGGTACCGATCGTCCGCGGGCGATCCGGGATCTGGAGGCGGCGCTCGAGCAGGCGCCCGCCAACCTCTTCCTGCTGCTGCGCCTCTCCGAGCTTTCCCGCCGCGCGGGCGACGGACCGACGGCCGCGGCCGTATCCCGGAGGCTCGCGGGGCTCGTCGCCGAAGACCCGAAGGTCGCCCGCGCGCTCTCGGACGCTCAGGCCGCGAGCGACGCCGGGGACCGCGAGGCGGCGGACCTCAAGTTCCGGATCGTCGAGAACCTCCTGCGCGTGACGCCCCGCTTCCAGCAGGCGCGCCACGACGTCGATCCCGGAGTGGTCGGGCTCCCGCTCGAGGAATGGGGCCCGGCGCTCGCGGCCGCGGCCGCCGCCCGCGCGGGGGAACCGGTTTCCGTGACGTTCATGGCGATTCCGGACGCTCTGCGCGGGGTGCGGGGAGCCGCCGTGGTGCGCGCGGGGGGTCTGGACGGCCGGGACGTCGTCTTCGGCGGTGCCGCGGGCCTGCAGAGCGCACGCCGGTCGGACGGAACGGCGCCATGGAAGCTCGGCGCCCCGATCCCGGGTTCCGCGTCCGCGGACCTCGCGGTCGCCGACGTGACCAACTCCGGCGCGCTCGACTACGCGACCCCCGGCGCACTCTGGGTGGACGGGGGCGGCAGCCCGCACAAGATTCCCGTCCCCTCCGGTGATGCCGTCGTTCCCCTCGATTTCGACTCGGACGGCGACCTCGATCTCTACGTGTCGTCCCGGACGGGCGACCACCTTCTGCGCAACAACCTCGACGGCTCCTGGACCGACGTCACCGCGGCCGCGGGCATCCCGCCGGGCACGGCGTCGGTGGCGGCGGTGGCCGCCGACTTCGATCGCGACGGCGACACGGACCTGCTCCTCCTCCTGCGCGACGGCGGCCTCCTGCGGCTCGACAACCTGCGGGGCGGACGCTTCGCGCCGCGCGAGGCGGGGCTCCCCACGGCCCAGGCCGGCGCGATTCGGGCGCTTCATGGAGTCGCCGGAGACCTCAACGGCGACGGGCGCGTCGACCTCGTCTACTCGGACGCGCAGGGGACCTTCGCGGCGCTCAATCGGGGCGACGGCCGCTTCCTGCCGCCGGTGCGGATCGGCGGACCGGGCGCGCCGCTCCTCTTCGACTTCGACAACGATGGATTCCTCGACCTCTTCGTGGCCTCGCCGTCCGGCGCGTCGGCGCTCTACCGCGGGGACGGCGCGGGACGGCTCTCCCCGGCGCCCGCATCGGCCGGCGCCTTCCCCGCGGCGCTGGCGGCGGAGGCCGTCGACGCCGACGGCGACGGGGACCTCGACCTGGTGCTGGTGACCCCCGACGGCGGCGCGGAGTATTTCGAGAACCGTGGCGGCAACGCCAACGCCTGGATCGACGTCGCCCTCGAGGGTCTCCCCACCGGCTCCGCGAAGGTCAACCGCCTCGGCTTCGGCTCCGAGGTCGAGGCGAAGGCGCAGGAGCTCTACGTCTACCGCGTCGTGTCGAGGCCGGTCACGCGCCTGGGCCTCGGCGCCCGCCGCCGGGCCGACGTCCTGCGTGTCGTCTGGACCAACGGCATTCCGCAGAACGAGCTCGCGCCGCCGGTGAAGACGGTCGTGAAGGAGGTCCAGCAGCTCAAGGGCTCCTGTCCGTTTCTCTACGCCTACGACGGCTCCCGGTGGAGCTTCGTGACCGACGTCCTGGAGGAGCCCGGTCGGGCTGCTCTACGACGGCGTGCATGAGGCCCCGGCCGACACGCGGGAGTGGCTCGTCGTGCCCGGCGCGTCGCTCGCGCCATCGAAGGGCCGGCTCGTGCTCGACTTCACCGAGGAGCTCTGGGAGACGGTGTACTTCGACCTCGCAGAACTCCGGGCGCTGGATCACCCGGCGGGCGTGGAGCTCCTCGCCAACGAGAAGATGGTGCCCCCGCCGTTTCCCGAGAAGCGTCTCTACGCGCTCACGCGGCCCTTGACGCCGCGCGCGCTCGACGGCGAGGGCCGGGACCGCACGCGCGAGATCGCGGCGGAGGACGGCGTGTACCTGGCGGGATTCGCGCCCACCCGCTACCAGGGAATCGTGGCGCCCCACGAGCTGATCCTCGAGCTGCCGGAGGCGCGCCGCGGCGGGAGCGTGATGCTCTACCTCACGGGGTGGATCCAGTACGCGGACACCTCGATCAACGTCTCGCTCGCGCAGCGCAGGGACCTCGCCGCCGAGGGGCCCGTGCTCGAGGTGCCGGACGGGGATGGCGGCTGGAAGACCGTTCTGGCGCCGATGGGGTATCCCGCCGGCAAGACCAAGACGATGCCGGTGGATCTGTCGGGGCTGCTGGACCGTTCCGACCCGCGGGTGCGCATCCGCACCAACCTCGCCATCTTCTGGGACCGCATCGCCTACACCGTGGGCGATCCCGAGCCGCCGCTTCGGGTCACGCCGCTCCCGCTCGCATCGGCACAGCTGTTCTTCCGCGGTTTCTCGCGGATGGTCCGCGAGAGCCCGGACGGGCCGCAGGTCTTTCTCCACGACGATCTCTCGCGGGAGCCGCGCTGGGCCGACATGGCCGGCCGCTACACACGCCTCGGCGGCGTGCGCGAGCTTCTGGCCGCGGCCGACGACCGCTACGTCGTGCTCAAGGGCGGCGACGCGGTGCGCCTGGCCTTCGACGCCGGGGCGCTGCCGCCGCTGCCGACCGGTTGGACGCGGGACTACCTCGTCGTGCTCGACGGGTGGGAGAAGGATGCGGACAAGAACACGGTCGCCGGCCAGACCGTCGAGCCGCTGCCGTTCCACGGGATGGACGACGCGGACTACGGCAAGGGTACGGGTCGGGCGGAGGCGGCGCTCCCGGCAGCGGCTGCGGCTGCGGCGGGGGCTGAGGAGAGTCCGGCCCACCGGGAGTTCGTCCGCGAATACCTGACGCGCCCGGGAGGGCCCGAGGCGTTTCGCGATGCGATCCGGCTCTGGACGGTCCCCGAATGAGGCGGGTTCTCTTTGGGGCGGCGACAGCCGCCGCGGCGCTCTGTCTGCACGTGCTCGCTCTCACGGCGGCCTCCGCCGCCGGCGGCGCCTTCCGCGACGTCACGAAGTCCGCGGGCGTCGACATGCGGGTCGCGACCGACCTGCCGCGCCTCAAGTTGATCGCCACCATGTCCGGCGGCTGCGCGCTCGGCGATTACGACGGGGATGGCCGCCCGGACCTCTACGTGACCAACAGCATCGGACGCTGGGGAAAGCCGAACACGCAGCACTGCGGCCGGCTCTTCCACAACCTGGGCGGCGGCCGCTTCCAGGACGTCACGAGGGCCTCGGGGATCCACGCGTGCGGCATCGGGATGGGCGCGTTCTGGGCGGACCTCGACGGCGACGGCCGGCTCGACCTCTACCTCACGAACGTCGGACCCAACGCCGTCTGGTGGAACCGGGGCGACGGAACCTTCGAGGAGGGCAGGGACACCGGCCTCGAGGACCCGCTCTTCTCGGTGGGCGCGGCGTTTCTGGACTACGACGGCGACGGCCGGCTCGACGTGGCGGTGGCGAACTACCTGCGAGTCGACTCCCGACTGGGAGGCCGCCCAGCCGCAACTGCAGCTGCGCGTGCCCGAGGACTACATGGGGCAGCCCTCGCACCTCTTCCACAACGAGGGCGGACGGAAGTTCCGCGATGCGACGAAGGCGGCCGGCCTCGAGATCCCGCCCGCCGAGATGAAGACGCTCGGCATCGCCGTCCTCGATTACGACGGCGACGGCAGGGACGACCTGTACTTCGTCAACGACCGCACGGCAAATCGGTTGTTTCACAACCTGGGCGGTGGGACCTTCGAGGAGGTCACGGCCGAGACCGGCGCGGGAATGCTCGGCGACACGCCGCGCGCGGGGATGGGCGCGGCGGTGGGCGATCCCTTCGGCGACGGCCTCGAGAGCCTCTTCGTGACCAACTTCGGCGCCGAGCCGAACAGCCTCTACAAGAACGTCAAGGGCGCGCTGTTCGAGGACGCGGGCGCGGCGTCCGGCGTCGCCTCGGTCGGGCTGCCGTTCGTCCGCTGGGGAACCCACTTCGCCGACTTCGACAACGACGGCTGGCCCGACCTCTATGCGGCCGGAGGGCACCTCGCGCCGCGCATCGTGCGGCTGCTCGGGCACTACAAGAGCGGGTCCGTGTCCTACGTGGACGCGGGGGACAAGTCCTTCACCCAGCCCACCGTGCTGCTCCACAACCGCGGCGACGGCCGCTTCGAGCCGTGGCCCGACCCCGGCGACCTCGGGAGGCTGCGCATGGCGGCGCGCGGCACCGCGGTCGGGGACCTCGACGGCGACGGCGCGGTCGACCTCGTGATCGTGGACCTCGACGGCCCCGTCCGCGTCCTGAAGAACACGGCCGCGGTGGGGCGGAGCTGGATCGCGATCGTGCCGGCCCCCGGCGCGGACGGCAGGACCGTGATCGGCACGCGCGTCCGCGTCACCGCCGGCGGGCGGACCCAGTCCCAGACCTACCGCGTCTGTGCCTCCTACGCCTCGGGCTCGCTCGTCCCGCTCCACTTCGGGCTGGGCGAGGCCGGCTCGGCCGAGCGCGTCGAGGTGCGCTGGCCGTGGGGCGAGACGCAGACCTTCGAGAACGTGTCCGGACGTCAGGCGTACGCGCTCGCACCGGGCGAAGCCCTGCGGGGCGTGGGTATAGGATCCGGGAGCGTTCCGCGATGATTCCCATCGGCGACGACAACTCCGACCGGCGCACGACGCCTATCGTCAACTGGCTGCTCATCGCGGCGAACGTCTTCGTCTTCGTCGTGTTCCAGGGCCTGGGCACCAACCAGCGCTTCACGATGGCGTTCGCGACCGTCCCGGCGGAGATCCTGACGGGCAAGGACATCGCCCAGGCGATCCCGATCCGGGATGCGTATGGCCGGACGGTCGATCAGCTCGTCCTCGAGCCGACGCCGATCCCGGTCTTCCTGACGCTCTTCACCGCGATGTTTCTGCACGGCGGGCTGGCGCACATCGCCGGAAACATGCTCTACCTCTGGATCTTCGGGGACAACGTCGAGGACGCGATGGGTCACTTCCGCTACCTCGTCTTCTACCTGCTGACGGGGCTCCTCGCGTCGCTCTCGCACGTCTTCGTCACGGCCGCCTTCGGAGGAAACCCGCTCATCCCGTCCCTCGGCGCGTCGGGCGCGATCTCGGGCGTCCTCGGCGGTTACATCGTGCTCTACCCGCAGCGCCGCGTCCGCGTGATCTGGCTCTACCAGATCCTGCAGGTTCCGGCGCTGGTGACGATCGGCCTCTGGTTCCTGTTCCAGCTCATCTCCGGGGCGGGCATGCTGGGCGGCAACATGGGCGGAGTCGCGTACGGCGCGCACATCGGCGGCTTCCTCGCCGGGGTCGTCCTGGTGAAGCTCTTCGCGGCGCGCCCGCGCGCGATCTTCTCGGGCGCCTGACGCCGGGCCGCGCGGGCGGAGTCGAACCGCGCTCCTACAGCGTCTTCTCGAACACGCGCTGGGTCTTGATCTCGCCGAAGCCTTCGCGCCGGTAGAACCCGTGCGCGCGATCGCGCACGACGTTGGAGCGGACCCGGATCACGGAGCAGCCGCGCTCCCGCGCCCAACCCTCCGCCGCGCGGAGAAGCGCCGGCCCGATCCCGCGGCCGCGGTGGTCCTCGTCCACGACGAGGCCCGCGATCTCGGCCTGCCGCGGCGACTCGAAGATCCGGGGCAGACTCACCTGCAGCCACGCTGCGAGGCGGCCGCCGGCGTCGGCCACGAAGAGGGCGTGGTCGGCGTGGCCCGCGATCTCCGAGAGCCGCGCCGAGGACTCCTCCGCCGTCATGGGGTAGCCGAGCTGAGTCGACAGCCGGGCGAGGTCGTCCCGGTCGGCGGCCGCCGCGCGGCGGACCGTGTACGGGCGGTCGCTCATGGTGTCGTCACGGCCGCGGATGCGCCTTGAAGAACTCCCAGATGACGCGCGTCGCGTCGACGTCGTGGCAGACGCGGCCGACGAGGAGCTTCGGGGCGTACTGCGGACCGCCCGGCCAGGTGTGGCCGCCGCCCTCGAACGTGTAGAGCACGATCTCGGTTCCGTCGCGGCCGCCGCTCCAGCGGGAGCGTTTCACCCGGCACGCATCGTGCGGGTCTCCGTCCGGCAGGGTCTCGACCCGCGCGTCCTTCGTGCACCCGTCGGCCGCGGCCCACACCAGAGCGGCCTCGTCGGTGCCGAGGACCCGGCCGTGGCCTCCGCGACGGACCCCGCCGCCCCTGTAGGGGACCAGCGGATCCTCCGTACCGTTCATCATCAGGACCGAGACGGGCCGCTCTGGGTGGAAGCTCGCGCGGAAGGGCTCCGCGATGCCCCCGGCGACGGGGGCGATCGCCGCGATGCGTGCCGCGAGGCGGGCGCCGAGGTAGTGGCTGAAGATCCCGCCGTTCGAGATGCCCGTGGCGAAGACGCGCGCGGGATCGACCCGATGCTCCTTCGCGATGGCGTCGATCAGCGCCGAGACGAAGGCGACGTCGTCGACGCCGTCCCGGAAGGATTCGAAGTTGGCGATCTCGCGTCCGTCGTTCCAGTGCCGGCCTACCGCGTCGGGGTATGCGACGAGGAAGCCCTCGCGATCGGCGAGGGCGTCGAACTCCACGAAGCGTTCCATGGTGGCGCCCTCTCCCTCGCCGCCGTGGAACACCAGGACCAGCGGTGAGGGCCTGTCGGCGGGCAGGGAGCGGGGCACGTAGAGGCGGTAGACGCGGGTCCGGCCGCCGAAGGCGAGCGTGCGGGGCTCGGCGGCGAATGCGCCCGGCGGCGGCAACAGGCCGGCGCCGACGAGGGCGACGGCGAAAGCGAGGCGGCGAATTTCGTTCATGGTCGCCCCTCTCTCCTCACGGCGTGGGGGATTCCGTGATCGTCAGCCGCGATCCTCCGGGCACGTCCCGCAGCGTCTGGATCGCGCCGTCCGGCCAGCGGATCTCGAGCGCGTCGATCTTCGCCGCCGAGCCGAGGCCGAAAGTCAGCGTCTTCTCGGAGGCGGAGAGGTAGGACTGTCCTCCGGTGACCTGCTGCGTCAGGCGGAGGCCGCCGATCGACGCCGTCGCCCTCGCGCCCACCGCGTCGCGATTCGAGCTCCTCGGTGCGCGGCCCGCGTCGGCGCCGGCGGTCGATCCGACCAGCGTGACGCGGACGCTCCGGGCTGGCGCGTTCGTCGGATTGAGGAACACCCGGGCCGGTCCGCCGTTCTGCACGATGATCACGTCGAGGTCGCCGTCGCCGTCGAGGTCGGCGTACGCGGCGCCCCGCCCGACGAGCGGCGCGCCGAGATCCCCGGCGCTGTCCGCGGAGAGGGCGGCGAACTTGCCGCCGCCGAGGTTGCGATAGAGCATCGGCCGCTGGCGGTACGTCACCTCCTTCTGCACCTCCTGCACAGTCGGCTCGACGTGTCCGTTCGCGAGCAGGAGGTCCATGCGGCCGTCGAGGTCCGCGTCGAAGAAGAAGAGCCCGAACGTCAGGTCGAGAAACGAGCTCGGCCCGACCCCGCTGGCCGGCGACTCGTCGAGGAAGACCTCTCCGGAACCGGTCCAGTACAGCGACTTGAGCTCGTTCGAGAAGTTGCCGATCGCGACGGCCGCTCCCTGTCCGTTCTTGGTGTCGGCCCAGGCCACGCCCATCGATCCGCGCGAGCGGCCGGCCTCGTCGACGGCCACGCCCGTGGAGATGCCGACGTCCTCGAAGGTCCCGTCGCCCCTGTTGCGGAAGAGATTGTTGGGCGCCGTGTCGTTGGCGACCAGGAAATCGATCCGTCCGTCGCCGTCGAAGTCCCAGGGCGCGACGCCGAGCGCCTTCTGATTCGTGGTCGCGACACCGGCCTTCCGGGTGACGTCCTCGAAACGTCCCTTTCCGAGGTTGCGGTAGAGCCGCGAGGAGGTGCCGGGGTAGCGCTCGGGCGTGCAATAGGACTTGGTCTTGCCGTCGAGCGTGCAGAAGAGGTCCTTGGCGGGGCTCCAGTCGACGTAATGGCAGACGTAGAGGTCGAGGAGGCCGTCGCCGTCGTAGTCGAACCACGCGGCCGACGTCGTCCAGCCGGGAGCCCCGATCCCCGCCTTCGCGGTGACCTCCTCGAAGCGGCCGCCGAGGTTGTGGAAGAGCCGGGCGTGGTCGAGCGCGGTCACGAGGATGTCGTCCTTCCCGTCGTTGTCGTAATCGCCGACGGCGGCGCCCATGCCGTAGAAAGCGCCCGCGCGGTCGAGTCCGGCTTCACGGGTGACGTCGCGAAAGTGCGAAAGGCCGGAGGCATCGTTGCCCTCGTTGCGATAGAGCGCGAGGGAGACTCGCGGATTTCGCGTGACGGGCTCCCATTCCTCTCCGGAAACGAACAGGAGGTCGGGCTTTCCGTCGCCGTCGTAGTCGAGAACCGCGACGCCGCCGCCCATCGTCTCGGGCATCCACTTCTTCCCGCGCGCCCCGTTGACGTGCGTAAAGCGGATGCCCATCGCCTCGGACTTCTCGGCGAACGGCAGCGAGAACGCGGGAGTGGGAACGGGCGTCGGGGCCGGCGCTACGGCCGCCCTCTCCGCGCGGCGGCAGGCGAGCGCGATCCCGAGAAGGCTTCCGACGACCAGCAGGCGCCGCACGGGAGGGGAGTCTAGCCTGCCCCGTCCGTACGGTGAAGCAGTCTGTCGCCCAGCGGCGACAGACTGCGTTCACGCGGAGGCGCGGAGACTCAGCTCGAGGGAAACAGGGGCGAATCCAGTCCCATCTCGGCCGCGGCCAGTCTCTTCTTCACGACCCGGCGAGCTCCGGCCCTCTTCACGGTCCGGCGGACCGCCGCCTTCCGCACGCCGCGACGCACGACGGCCTTCTTGACGGCGCGGCGAGCCACAGCCTTCTTCACGCCGCGGCGAGCCACGGCCTTCTTCACGCCGCGGCGAGCCACGGCCTTCCGGACGACTATCCGGCGAACCCGGGCGCCCCTGCGGGCGCGGCGGCGTGACGCCCTCCGGACGATCCGGCGAAGCCGACGGCGCGCCACGTTTTTCCCGACTCCGCTTCGGGACACGGCCCTCCTCGCGACACGCTTGGCTCTGCGTACCCTACGAACGGCCCGGCGCACCCTCCTCTTCGCAACTCTTCGTCTCACCGGCATCTTTCCCCTCCTTGTCATAGGTTCTTCTTCGCGTTCACGACTCGGCCACGTGTCGCCGTCGGCGGAGCTCGCGTCTTCGTTCGCCTTCGGCCGCGCGAGGACATCCGCGCTCGAGAGGGAGGCCTCGGATCGACTTGCATTCGTACTCGAGCGTCTCTGCACGCGGCGACGAGCCGTGCACTCGCGTGCGTGACCGATCGTCCGCAGGAGACGCCGACTCGCTAAACCTAGGCCATTTGGCGGCCTGGGATCTATTGGCCTTTGGGGAGGCTCGGGCGGTACTCCGGGGCGGCGTCGGCCGGATTCGCCGAGCTCAGGGAGCGGAGGAGACCCTGGGAGAAGCGGAGCCGGCGGGCTCGCGAGGGATCGCCACGTACCGCCACTGGTCGCGCTCGCTCGGGACGGGCCGATGCTGGCGTGTCAGGTACCCGTGGTCGGTCTCGTAGCCCTTGGGCCCCATCTCCGCGACCCAGTCCGGAACGACGGGAGGCGGCGGCTGTGCTTCGTCGTGGACGTGAATCGGGAGCGATTCCCGGTTGGCCCAGGGGTTGCGCAGTCGATAGTCGCCCGCGATCGCGCGGATCGTCTCGTCGTCCTTGTACTTCCGGTACGCCGCGTCCTCGAGGTCCGCGTTCTTGCGGTCCCCGAGCGCGCGGAAAGCGCGCATCCGGTTGTAGTGCGCGTTCAAGTCCTCCGGGTCGATGGAGAGCGTCCGGCCGTACGCGGCGAGCGCGTCCTGGAGGCGCCCGGCGAGCCAGTAGACCAATCCGAGATTGTTCCAGGCGACGCGGTCCAGCGGAAACTTCTCGAGGACGGCCTTCAGGTCTCTCTCGGCGTCGTCGAGCCGGCCCTCGTCCTTGGCCACGGTAGCCCGGAAGAAGGCCGTCTTGCCCCAGCCGGGTCTCCGGCGCTCCGCCTCCGCGAGAGAGGCGCGCGCGTCGGCGAGGCGGCCCTCCGCGATCTCGGCGCGCGCGCGATTGAGCGGGCCGTCCGGCTTGTCCTTCGCGAGCTCCTCGACGCGCGTCCAGGCGCGGGCGGCGCCCTTCAGGTCGCCCTGGAGGAAGAGGCCGATGCCGTAGTCGTTCCAGCGCAGCCAGAGGGGGTCGGTATTGCCGCGCGGACCTTCCTCCCTCGCCCCGACCCTCTCCCCGCGTGCGGGGGAGAGGGGGATGTCGACCGTGTCGCTCGCGAGCGTCGTCACGGGCAGCGACGGATGCGCCGCACCCAGTGAGAACGTCGTGTAATCCCGCGAGAACTTCCGGTAGTGCGTGCCCGCGGAGAGCGTGAACGCGCCGCGCGCGTCCTCCGGGATCCGGACGCGGTAGTGCACCACGCGAGCGGCGCCGGGACCGATGCCGTTGTTGTAGAGCGGTACGCGGATGTCCTGCGGCTGGCGGCGGTCCATGTGCTCGCCGTTCTGGTCCATGACGAAGGTCTCCAGACGGTCGGCGCCGCCGTCGAGCCGGCCGTCGGCGTCGAGCGCGCCGCTCTCGAAGAACTTCCGGCCGCCGGAGGTGGCGTCGAGCGAGACCCAGGTCTCGTTGGAGTCCGCCGTGCCGTTCGTGTACGGATGCCCGACCCCGCGCGTGCGCACGACCACCTCGACCTCGAGCGTCTCGCCGGGACGGACGGCCGGGAGCGGGTCGGTCAGCGGGAAGACCTCGTCGCCGCGGCGGATCGCGAACAGGTCGACCGTCAGAACGTTCTTGCGCAGGAAATCCTGGATCGTCTTCTGCGTTGGGACGTCGTCGCGGAGGAAGGGCAGCGCCGTATTGGCGGCGGGGAAGAGGTGGTCGTGCAGGAAGCCCCTCTGGTTGCCGAACTCGTCGGAGCGGTACGGCGGCAGGTGGCAGTCCCGGCACGCCTTGCCCTGCGGCGGATCGTAGAAGGACCGCACCGCCCGACCCGAGACGCCGGAGTCGTACCACGTGTCGTAGTGGTCCTGGCCGCGCATCCAGCGATAGCCGTTCAGGGCCGGGATCAGCGCGACCTTGTGACAGGACGAGCAGAACTCGGGCGTGCGCATGACCGGTTTCATGAACGTCTTGCGGTGAAGGGACGGCTCCATGCGGATCAGCAGGCGGTTGACCGCGGCGAGCGCGGCGTTCTTCGAAAAGGCGAAGGGGTACTGCTTCGACTCCTCGATCACGTAGGAGCCATTGCCCTTGACGTCCTTGACCTCGGTGATCGAGTGGCACGACATGCAGGTGAGGCCCTGCTGGGCCTCCCACGAGTCGTACGAGAACGCGGCCTGGGTCGCCGCGCCCATCTGCCCCGTGAAGAGCACGACCGGGTCGTGGCAGCCCGAGCACCATTTCGTCCGCTCGCGCCCGACGCGGTCGGCCATCAGCTCGACGCTCTTTCGGTAGAACGGATTGTTGAACGACGAGAAGCGGTGCGCCGAGCGTTCCCACTGGTGAAACGAGTCGGGGTGGCAGGACTGGCAGTATGCGTTGGCGGCGAGCTTCTTCCCGTCGAGCAGGCCCTGGTCGAACGTCTCGGAGGAAGACGGGTAGAAGACGGTATCGCCGTTGACGTTGACGATCCGCTTGGGCGGCCTCTCGAGCTTCGCGAGCGCCGCCATGGCGGCGAGGAAGACGGCGACGGCCCCGCCCCACGCGTAGAGCCGGCGGAACTGCAGCTGGTGGGTATGCGCGCGGCGGTGGAGGATGAACGCGACGAGCGCCAGGGGAACCGACGAGACGTGGAGGAGCCAGGCGGCGCGGTGGCTGAGCGTCGCCCCCCGGAACGTCATGTAGAGGCCGGTCGACACGCAGACGATCGCGAGAAGGAAGATCGCGAGGCCGGCGTACTTGGCGCGCTTGTTCCACATCCGGATCATCCGCTTCGCGTGCGTCGCCGCGAACACGAAGAACGGAATCGCGATGAGGAGCCCGAGCGTCAGGTGGAGCAGGAGCATCGCGTAAAAGAACGCGGTGTCTCGCGTGAACGCGGCGAGGTAGATGGAGTTGGCCGCGATCAGCCCGAGCGGGACGAGGAGGATCCGGTACAGGCGTCGTTGCCACGGCGCGAGGACACCGGCTGCAGATGGCCTGCCGGACGCGTTACCCCCGACCATCGGCCCGATTCTATGACGGCGAGCGGCGGGTCAGGGTTCCCGCTGGCCCGGCACGTAGATGGCGTCGCCCGAGGTGTTGTCGACCGAGACGCCGTACGCCAGGATCCGGCCCGCACCCGAGTCCACGGTGAACTCGAGGTAGACGTTCGTGAAGGCGCCGGCGCCGACGAGCTGATCGAGGCTGGTCTGGAACGAGCCTCCGGCCGTGACCGGGAACTGGCGCGCGCCGAGGATCTCGCCGGTGTCGCCGCTCTTCGCGATCACGCCGACGAGCGCGTCCGCCCCGGCGACCTCCGCGAAGCCGAAGTTGGACCGGAACCCCTGCGCCGCCGTGGTCTGATCGAGCTGGATGACGGCGGCGACGCCGTCGCCTGCGCCGATGGCCGGCGAGGGCGAGAGTCCGGGATCGAGAACCCGAAGGTCCCGCCGAACTTTTCCACGTACGTCCGCGTCGACACCGCGAGCCGCGCGGGGCCGCTCGGATGAATGCGCAGCCCGGCGGCGGACGGGTCGCCGAGGCCGAACTCGCTCGCGAGCAGGTCCAGCGTTTCGAGCGTGGCGCCCGGCGCGATCGTGTAGACGCGCGGCGCGGCGGGATGCCCCGTCAGCACGCGCGGGATCAGCGAGACCGTCACGGTCGACGCCGCCGTTCCCAGGTTGGTGACGTGCAGGTTGGTCTGGAAGAAGATCCCGCCCGCCCCCGAGGCGTGCGAGGCCTGGGCCACGATCAGGTCGTCGCTCGAGGCGAGCGCGCGCTCGGCCGGCTGGAAGACGCCGTCGCCGGTGGTGTCGTCGATGAACGTCGCAAACGCCACGACCTTTCCGCCGGGCGAGACGACCGTGAAGTCGACGCGGAAGTTGGACGTCGCTCCGAGGCCCGGGTCGCCGGCGATGTCGGTGACGAGCACGGCTCCCGTTGGCCGGCGCCGAGCGCGTGGTCGTCGCGAGCAGCACGCCGCCGGCGTCACGGACGTCCATCCGGACCGACACCGGGGAGCCCGAGACCTCCGTGAAGCCGGTGTTGGTGTGAAACTCTCCGCTCTTGGCGAGGCCGTTTGCGGTGGCGGTCTCTCCGGGTCCGAGCGCGTCGGCGCTCGCGAATCCGGGCACGAACTGGCCGAACGTCCCGTTGCCTCCCTGCGTGTAGGCCCGGCTCGTGGTCAGGAAGCTCGTGTCCGCGCCGAGGAGCGTCAGCTCGCCGATCGAGGCGGCGTAGCCGAACTCCGAGCCGACGACGTCGTTGAGGGCGAGCACGCGTCCGGCGGGAACGGTCTCCGTCGCGCGCACCGCCTGCAAGCCGTCGAGTCCCTGGGCCACGTAGTAGAGCGAGAGCTCCTGGTCGGTCGGCCGCGGGTTGAAGATGCGGACGTCCGACAGGAAGAACTTGGTTCCCTGGACGCGGCCGACCACGGGAATCACCTCGGTGTCGGCGGCCGCCGGAATGGACGCCGGAGGCTGACCCGCCACCATCCGCATGGCGAAGGTGCGAATGCTCCCGGTGGTCGCGGGCTGGTCGTCGGAAACGGTCAGCGTCCAGACGCCGTTGGCCTGCTTGCCCTGGAACAGGCCGAGCGACTGCGCCGGGGCGAGCGTCTTGCCGTAGATGCCGTTGATCGGGTACTGCGCCGAGCCCGAGTGGTCGTGCAGCGTCACCGTGGTCCCGTCGGGCCCGGTCAGCGTCACGAGCAGCTGGGTGGGGTCCTCGTGGGCGATCTCGACCACGGCCTCGACGCCGGCGAGCGTGCCGGCGAAGCCCGAGACGGTCGCCGTCGCCGTGGCCGAGCCGGTGCCGTCGGGGACAGGGACCGGATCGCCGGCGTAGGGCGCGAACGCGCCGGCGGCAAGCTGCGCTCCCGCCAGCGTGTCGATGCGCGGCGTCGCGATGCCGTTGCGCGGGTCGATCAGCGTGCGTCCGGTCGTCTCGAGCAGGCTGGCGATCCCCGTCGGCGTGAGCTCCGGGTGCGCCTGGCGCATGAGCGCGGCCGCGCCGGAGGCGGCGGGAGCGGACGCCGAGGTCCCGTGGAAGTAGTCGCTGCCGCCCCCCTTGGTCACGACGAGCCAGAAGGCCCCCGGCGCGAGCAGCGACAGGTTGGACGCGGAGTTCGAGAAGCAGACGATCGTGTCCGGAGAGACCGAGGAATCGTCGCAGAGCGTGCCGCCCGAGTCGTCCTTCCACCCGACGTGGACGAAGGAGTCGGGATAGACGGCGCCCACCGAGACGGCGTTCGAGACGCAGGCCGGAGCGGCGATGGCGTTGGAGAGCGCGTCGTTTCCGGACGACGCGACGAACACGATGCCGGCCGCGTTGGCGGCGTCGATGGCGGACACGTAATCCGGGTAGAGGTCGTCGCAGTAGCCGTGCGCCCGACCGTCCGTAGGGGCGCCGCCGAAGGAAAGGTTGATGGTCGAGATCGCGTACGCGGCCTGGTTGGTGACCGCCCAGTTGACCGCCGCGAGGATGTCCGAGTCCTGTGCCTCCCCGCAACTCGTGCCCTTCACGACCTTCAGGGCGACCAGGGTGGCGTCGGGAGCGACGCCGGTGGGCCCGGCCGCGACCGCGGCGACCGAGGTCCCGTGCCCCTCGCAGTCCATGGGGTCGTCGTCGTCGTCGCCGAAGTCCTGGCCCGCGACGACCTTGGCGTTGGGAAAAGCGCCCCCGCCCAGCTCCGGCACGGTGTAGTCGACGCCGGTGTCCAGGATCGCGATCGACTGCCCGGCTCCCGTGACGCCGAGGGCGTTCGCCTGGTCGCTGTGGATGAGCGTCTGGGCCTTCTGGGCGCTTCCGTTCGCCTGATGCATCTTGCGCACGCCATCGACCGTGATCCAGTCGACGTCGGGCCGGTTCGCGAGGCCGAGGACGCCGTCCCGCGTGGCGCGGCCGGCCAGGATCGAGAAGCTCTCGTACCGCCGCCGGACCCGCAGGGTCGAAGCGAAGTCCCGCGCCAGCGCGTCCTGGGCGGCGAGCCGACGGAGGCGCCGCGCGGGCTCGCCCGCCGGGTCCGGGTGCGTCGCCAGCGTTCGCAGCGAGGGGGTTCCGTCGCGGAGCCCGACGAGGACGTCGACCGAGGCCGCGCCGGAGTTGAGCGCCCGGAGCACGGAGGCGTCGGCCCTCGGAACCTCGTCGGGCGAGACGAGCCGCGCGGCGGCGGGGAGAGCGATGCCGCGAGGAACAGGACGAACGAGACGGCGCCGGAACGGGCCATGAACGAAAGCCTCACTTGTCGTTTCGAACGACAAATCATACCGCAGCAGAACACCCGGAAGACCTGCAAATTCCTGGACTTGGGTTATGGTTGCGGCGGTGCGCGCCGTCTTCGCGGATTGCCACGTCGGACGCCGTCCGGGCGACGAGGAGCCGTTCCTGAAGGCGCTCGACACGGTCCGCGCGCGCGGGGCGCGCGCGATCACGCTGCTGGGAGACATTTTCCACGTCTTCGTCGCGCACCCGAAGTTCGAGACCCCCGCGATCGGCCGGTTCCTCCAGAAGGCCCGGGAGCTCAAGGAGGCGGGGGTCGCGGTCACGTACGTCGAGGGCAACCGGGACTTCTTCGTGCGCGGCTCCTACGTCGAGGACGCCTTCGCCTCGGTATGCGACGAGGAGCAGTTCGGAGCCGGGAGCCGGCGCTTTCTCGCCACCCACGGGGACCTGCTGAACGAGAGGGACCTTCCCTACCGATTCTGGAGGTTCGCGTCCAAGAACCCCGTCTCGCGCGTGGCCATCAACTTCATCCCCAGGGCGATGGCCAATCGCATCGTCTGGAAGATCGAGGCGCGTCTCTATCACTCCAACTTCAAGCACAAGACGCGGCTGCCGGTCGAGATGATCCGCGCGTTCGCCCAGCGGCGGTTGCGCGAGGGCGTCGACGTCATCCTCCTGGGACACTTCCACAAGTCCTGGACCGAGACGATCGACGGCTGTCGGGTCGAGATCCTGCCCGCGTTCGTGGAGGAGCGGCGCTGGATGGAGATCGCGCCGGACGGATCGACCTCGCTCGTCCCGCTGCCGGAGTGACCGACTACCTGGCGCTGCCCGCCGCCTCCGCGCTTCGGGGCGAGGTGCGCGTGCCTCCTTCGAAGAGCGCCACCAACCGGGCGCTCCTCGCGGCCGCGCTCACCGGCTCGCCGGTCCTGATCGAGAGCCCGCTCGAGAGCGACGATACCGAGGCGCTCCGCGGCTGCCTCGCGGCCATGGGAGCCCGGATCGAGTCGGGCCCCTCGGGATGGCGCGTCTCGGGGCCACTGCGCGGAGATCCCGCCCGCGAGGTCGTGCTGGACGCGCGCGATTCCGGAACCGCGGCGCGCTTTCTGGCCGCCGCGGCGGCCGCGACGCCGGGCCGCTTCCTCCTGACGGGCTCCGCGCGGCTGTGCGAGCGGCCGATCGGGGAGCTGGGGGACGCGCTCCGCGGCGCCGGCGCGACGGTGGCCTACCGCGGCGCCGACGGCTGCCTGCCGATCGCCCTCGAGGGCGGAGGCGGCAACGCCTGGAAGCGGTCGGAGATCGCGGTCGACGCTTCTCGATCGAGCCAGTTCCTGTCGGCTCTCCTGCTCGCGGGGCTGGCGGTCGACGGCGGCCTCACGGTGCGCGCATCGGGAGCCGTGGCGTCGGCGCCCTACGTCCGCATGACGATCGAGACGCTCCGCGCGCTGGGGCACGACGTCGAGGAGGGCGAGGCGCTGCGCGTGCGGCGCGCGGCGGGCGATGCCGTCGCCGAGCGGTATGCCGTGCCCGGCGACTACTCCTCGGCCATCCCGCTGCTCGCCGCGGCGGGTGCGGCGGGCACGGCGGGCACCGCAGGTAGCCGGGTCGTTCTGACCGGCCTGCGCTGGCCCTCCGGCGACGCCGACGCCCTGGCGTTGCCGGCCCTCGAACGCATGGGCCTGCGGCTCGAGTCCGCGTCCGGCTCCGTCGCCGCGGCGGCGGATCCCGGCAGCCTGCGGCCCGTGAAGGTCGCCGCCGCCGACTTTCCAGACGCGGTCCCGGCGCTCGCCGCGCTGGCCGCACTCGCGCCGGGGGAGAGCCGGTTCTCCGGGATCGCGCACCTGCGGCTCAAGGAGAGCGACCGGATCGCGGCGCTCGCGGCGCTGCTCGAGGCGGCCGGGGCGCGCGCGGTCGCGGAACCGGACGCGCTCACCGTCGTCGGCCCCGTCCGTCCCGTCGCGGCGGCGCGCCTGCCGACCGCCGGCGACCATCGGATGGCGATGGCCGCGGCGATTCTCGCGATCGCGCGGCCCGGGATCCTGATCGAGAATCCCGGCTGCGTCTCCAAGTCCTACCCGAATTTCTTTCGCGACCTGGAGTCGCTCGCGGTGCGGCGCTAGACGGACGCCGAGCGCCTCGCTCGCACGCTCGCGACAATACAGGTTGTGTGCCGTCGGAGCGGAGCGCTACCCGCTCGCCGCGTGCAAGGGGCGGTGGCTCGACCTCTTCGCGCTCGAGCATGCGACGCTCGCCCGCGCGCTCGACGTCGCGCGCGAGGGGGACGCGCTCGTCGTCACGCGCGAAGCCGTCGCGGGCGCGAGAGGTCTCGACGGCGCCGGCGCCTCCGTCGCCCGCGCGCACCGCCCGGCGCTTCTGCTCCAGGCGGCCGCGGCAGCCGCGTTCTTCGCGGCCCACGGCCTCGCGCTCGGGCGCGAGGACCTGGAGGAATCCGCCGTGGAGCTTCGTCCGGGCGGCGCCTTCCTCTGGCTGACGCGGATGCCGCGCGCGGCCACGGCGGCGGACTCGCCCGGCGTGGCGAACGCGGCCGAGACGCTGGCCGCTTTCGTGACGCGGCTCTTCGCGCGCGGACGCCGGGTCACGCATCGCGCCGCCGCGGCGCTCCTCGCACAGCTTTGCGCGCCCGAGGCGCGCTGGAAGCGCCCCGAGTTCTGGCTGGCCGGAGTCCTGCGCGCCTTTCCCGAGCTCGCGGCCGCGCAGCGGGCTGCCGCGGAGGTGCGCGAGCGGACCCTCGGCGTTTCCGCGGACGCGCTGCGGTCGCCGGAGTCGCGCGCGCTCGCGCGCAAGGCGGAGGCGCTCGCGAGGGGCCGTACGCCGCGCGTCTTCCGCGTGGAGGCCTCCCGGCTGACTCCCGGGGGCGCGCTCCGCCTCCCGGACGTGCGCGACGCCGGCGAGGCCAGCCGCCTCTTGCGCGAGCTCGCGGCGCGGGACGGTGAGCGAGCGGTCTGGATCGCCGTCGCCCCGGAGGACTGGGACGCGTTGTCTCTCCGTGCGTTCGAGTCCGCGGCGTTGTCGCTTCCGCAGGGCGCGGAAGTCCTCCGCATTCCGCGGACGCTGCCGCCGCCGTCGGCGCCGGCCGAGTGGCGCGAGGCGCTCTGGGCGCCGTCCGGGACGATCGCCGCGTCGGTGCGCTTCTACGAGCGGCTCGCGCAGGAAGCGGGTTGCGCGCCGGACGCCGCCTGCGGACCGGACCGGGGCCTCAGGCTCGCGCGCCGGATCCTCCGAATGCCGGGCTGGGTCCGCTTCGCGGCCGACCCGACGGGCGACGGGCCCTGGCCGGCGGACTCGCCCGAGTCGGAGTCGGAGCCGGAGCCCGAGCAGGAGTCGGAGCCCGCGCCGGAGCGAGCGCCCGCCGCTCCGGAGAGCTCCGGTCTCGAGACCGATCCGGGCCGCCGCATCGAGCGGCTGCTGGCGGAGGGACGCGCCTCGTCCGCGCTGAAGGAGGCCCGGCTCTGGGTCGCGAGCGCTCCGGAGCGGAAAGGGGAGGCCTGGTTCCCACTCGCCGCGCGGCTCTGCCCGCTGACCGAGTCGGCGCCCGAGGCGTGGCTCGAGGCGATCGAGGCCGAGCGAGAGCTCGCCGGCGGCCGGACCGCCGATGCCTGCGACCGGCTCGAGCGTCTTCTGCGGTCGGGCGACGCCGGCCCCGACGAGCGCCGCCGCGCCGAGCTGCGGCTCGCCGAGATCGCCTCCGCCCGCGACGCATGGTCGGAGGCGGCGCGTCGCGCGGCCGCCTGGCGGCGGGCGCACCGAGGCGCGCCGGCGGGCGAGACCGCCCGGGCGCTGGCGCTCGGAGCCGTCGGCCTGGCGCGCGAGGGCCGCATCGATCCGGCCCTCGCGCTCCTCGACGATGCGGACGGTCTCGGAGACGCGCTCTCCCCGAGGGAGCGCGTCGAAACGGCCCTCGTGCGTGCGCGGGTCCTCGCCCTCGCGGGCCGCGTCGGCGACGAGGAGTCGCTGTACGACGCGCTCCGCCCGGCCGCGCTCGCGTCGGGCGACGCGGCCGCCGCGCGCTTCCTGGCCCAGGAGGCGCGGCGCCTGCTGGATCGCCGCGAGTCCTCGCGCGCCATCCTGCGGCTCCGCGAGGCGCTCGAGGCCGAGCGCGACGATCCGGGCGAGCGCGCCGCGCTCCTGCTCGACTTGTCCGCGGCGCTTTACCACGCGGGCGATCCTGCGCAGAGCGAGGCGCGGCTGACCGAGTGCCTCGCGGCGGCCGCGGCGGCGGGACGGGACGACCTGGTCCGGATCGCGCGCGGGAATCGCACCGAGCTCCTGATCGATCGCGGCGCGTGGGAGGAGGCGGCGGCCGAGATCGCGTCGCTCGAGTCGGCGGCGCCCGCCGGAGAAGACTCGATCCCTCGGCTCGTCGCGCTCCATCATCGCGGCCGCCTCGCGCTGCGGCGCGGATTCCTGGCCGCGGCCGCGGCGGACAACGTGCGGGCGCGCGAGCTGTCCGAGCGGCTCGGCGACCGGCTCGAGATCGGCGAGCTCTGGCTCGAGGAGGGCGATCGCCGTCTCTACGAGGGCGAGGGCGCCCTCGCGCGCGCGGCCTTCGAGAACGCGGCACGGCGGCCAGCCGACCGTTCCGGACGCGACGACCTCGCCCGGGCGCGGCTCGCGGAGCTCGACGGGGCCAGAGACGGCGCCGTCCCCGATGCGGTGCTCGTCGCGCTGGATGCTCTCTTCGCGGCCGACCCGTACCGCGCCGCCGAGGCGGTGGTGCGGTGGCGCTTCCTCGTGGGCGCCGCGGGCGTGCCCGAGCCCCTGCGGGTTCGGGCGGAGCGGATCCTCCGCGCGCACGGAGGCGAAGCGCTCGCGGACCTCGCGTTTCCCCGGGCGGCGGCGTCCCCGCCGCGCGAGGCCCTGCGGGGCCTGCGCGAGGAGATCGCCTCGGTGTTTCGAGGCGACGAGCCGGACGGCCACCGGACCCTGGAGTCGCTGGGCATCGCCGGGCTCGCGCTGCGCGACGGTGAGGGGCGCGAGCTCGCGCGCCTCGGCCGCCCGCCGGCGCCCGGCGAGGTGCCCTGCGTGCGCGCTCTCGAGGCCGGGAGCGCGCGCTTCGAGCTCTCTCTCTGGCCGGCAGGAGCGCCCGAGGCCGCGGAGTCGATCGCCTGGCTCCTCGAGACGCTGCTGTTCCGGGGCGGCGCGTCGCGTCCGCCGGCGGACTTCGCGGAGGGATGGCGAAGGCTTTCGATCGTGACCGCCGACCGCAGCATGGAAGAGCCCTACCTGCGCCTGACGCGCTTCGCGGCGCAGACGGTGACCGTGCTGGTCCTGGGCCCGTCGGGCTCGGGCAAGGAAGCGGTCGCCCGCGCGGTGCACCGCCTCTCGCCTCGCGCGTCGGGGCCGTTCGTCGCCGTGAACGTTCCGGCGATCCCGGCCGCGCTGCTCGAGAGTGAGCTCTTCGGCCACGCCCGCGGCGCGTTCACCGGAGCGGAGCGCGACCGCCGCGGCCTGCTCGAGGAGGCCGCGGGCGGCTCGATCTTCCTGGACGAGGTCGGCGACCTCGCCCCGGCGCTCCAGGCCAAGCTGCTGCGCGCGCTCCAGGAGCGCGAGATCCGCCGGGTCGGCGAGAACCGCTCGCGTCCGATCGACGTCCGGGTCGTCTCCGCGACTTCCCGGGACCTCGCCGAGCGTGTCGAGGCGGGAGAGTTTCGCGAGGATCTCTTCTACCGCCTCCACGTGGCGGTTCTACGGGTTCCGGCGCTCAAGGATCGCGGGCGGGACGCGCTGCTCCTCGCGCGGCACTTCCTGGATGCCTTCGCCCGCGAGTACGGACGCGGACGCCTGTCCCTGACGCCCGAGGCCGCGGCGGCCATCCTCGCCTATTCCTGGCCCGGGAACGTGCGCGAGCTGCAGAACGCGGTGTCGCAGGCGGCGGCGCTCTGCGACGCGGACGGCTGCGTGACTCCCGCGCTTCTGCCGGAGCGCGTGCGGAGCGGCTCGGCGAGGGCCCTGGAGGCGGCGCCCGGCGATTACCGGACGCGGATCGACGCGCACCGGCGCGACCTGATCGCCGACGCGCTCGGCCGGGCCGGAGGAAACCGCACCCGTGCCGCGCGCCAGCTCGGGCTCTCCCGCCAGGCGCTGCACTACTTGATCCGGGAGCTGCGCATCGCGCCCCGCGCGTGATCCCGCCGGCCGGCGTCCAACTCCATATACTCTCGGACGTGATCTCGCTCCTCGACATCGTGGGGCCCGTGATGGTCGGCCCCTCCTCGTCGCACACGGCGGGCGCCTGCCGGCTCTCGCGGGTGGCCCGCGCACTGCTCGAGGAAGAGCCGGTCGAGGCGCGCTTCGAGCTCCACTCCGCATTCGCCAAGACGATGCGCGGACACGGCACCGACCGGGCGCTCGTGGCGGGCGCGCTCGGCATGGAAGTGGACGACCCGAGGCTCAAGGATGCCCTCGAGATCGCGAAGGAGCGAAACTTCCGCTACATCCTGAAGCCGAAGAACATGGGACCGGAGGCGCATCCGAACAGCGTCGCGATCACGCTGGCGGGCGCCTCGCGGACGATCGCGGTGCTGGGAGCGTCCATCGGCGGAGGGATGATCGAGATCCGCGAGGTGGACGGCTTCCCGGTCTCTCTCTCCGCGAAGGATCCGTGCCTGCTCCTCTTCTACGAGGACCGGCCGGGCGTGGTCATGCGCGCCTCCGAGATCATCGGGCGGCGCGGCATCAACATCGCCTCGATGGAGGTCCTGCGCCGGGGCAAGGGAGATCAGGCCTTCATGCGCATCGACCTGGACGCGCCGCTCCCGCCGGCGGACGTCGACGCACTGCGGGAGATGCCCGGCGTTCACCGCGTTCACGTTCTGGATCGGGTGGCGGGAGGCGCGCCGATCACCTAGGCGCGCCCCGCGCCGATCATTTCGGCGCGCGCAACGCGCCGATCATTGAGTCGCGAAAGGAGACCCATGGCCACGTTGAACAACTTTGCGGAGATGCTCGAGCACGCGGAGCGCTCGGGGCGCCCGCTCGACGCGATCTTCCTCGAGGCGGAGTCCGCCGAGCGCGAGCTTCCCTCGGAGCGCGTCTTCCAGATTTTCCGCGAGCGCTGGGCGGTCATGAAGGACTCCGTGCGGCGCGGCCTCGCCGGCGGCAAGTCGTTCTCCGGGCTCGTGGGCGGCGACGCGCGGAAGGTCATGGAGTTCGCGAAGGGCGGCGACATCGCGGGCGGCCGGCTCGTCGCGAAGTGCATCGCCTACTCGATCGCCGTGCTCGAGGAGAACTCGCGCATGGGCATCATCGTGGCGGCGCCCACGGCCGGCGCGGCCGGGATGGTGCCGGGCACGCTGCTCGCGATTTCGGAGGAGCGGGGCTTCGAGGACGACTTCGCGACGCGCGGCCTGGTCGTGGCCGGCGGCTTCGGCGCGCTCGTGGCGGCGAAGGCCGAGCTCTCCGGCGCGGCCGGAGGCTGCCAGGCCGAGCAGGGCGTCGGAGCCGCCATGGCGGCGGGCGCGCTGACGTTTCTCCTGGGCGGAACCCCAAAGATGTCCGTGCACGCCGCCGCGCTCACGCTGCAGAACACGCTCGGCCTCGCGTGCGATCCGGTGGCGGGGCTCGTGGAGGTGCCTTGCGTGGTGCGCAACGGGTTCACGGCGATGCTGGCCCTGACCGGCGCACAGACGGCCCTCGCCGGCGTCGAGAGCGTCATTCCGATGGACGAGGTCGTCGAGGCGATGGTCAAGATCGGCGAGGCGATGCCGCGCTCCCTGAAGGAGACCGCAGACGGCGGCCTCGCGATGACGCCGACGGGCTGCCGGATCCGGAACGAGCTCTATCAGATTCGCTGACTCGCCTCCGCCGGCCGAGCCGGCGGATACCAGCCCTCCGCCGGCCGAGCCGGGGATACCAGCGTCCGGATGCGCGCGTCGTGGGCGCTGTTCCTGGCGGCCGCGTGCGTCGTCGTCTACGCGAACGGCCTCGCGGGCGCCTTCACCTACGACGACAAGGCGATCGTGCGGGACAACCTCCGGCTGCGTTCCGTCTCCCGCGTCGGCGAGCTCTTCACGACGCAGTACTTCGGCGGCCCGCCCGGAACGGGCACCGCGTACCGCCCGATCCTCCTGCTGTCCTTCGCCGTCCAGTGGTGGATCCACGGAGGCGAGCCGCTCGCGTTCCACGCGGTCAACGTCCTGATGCACGCGGCCGCGACGCTCCTGTTCGCCGAGCTGCTCCTGCGGCTCGGGACGGGGCCGCCAGTCGCCGTGGCCGCGGCGCTGCTCTTCGCCGTGCATCCGATCCACGTCGAGGCGGTCACCGGCATCGTGGGCCGCGGCGAGACGCAGTCCGCCGTTCTCGGGTTCGCGTTCCTGCTGGCGTCCCTGCGGTTCGTGGACAGCTCAGGGCACCGGCGGCGAGGGCTCTGGCTCGTGCTCGCGTTCGCCGCCTACGCGCTGGCGCTGCTGACCAAGGAGAGCGCGGCCGTCGCGCCGGCGCTCCTGGGGCTCGTCCTCGTCCTGCGCGATTCGGAACCGAGAGGGCTCGTCGCGCGCGCGCGGGCCGCGCTCCGGCGAGGGCTGCCCGTGTACGGAGGCTGCGCGGCGATCCTCGCGGCGACGTTTCTCCTGCGCGCGCGGGTCCTGGGCGGGCCGCTCAAGTCCGCCGGGACCGGCATCTTCGCGCTCGAGAACCCGCTGGCCCCGCTCGCGTGGACCGAGCGCGCCCGCAACGCCTGCGTGATCTTCTTCCGTTACCTGGGACGCATGGCGTTCCCGCTGAGGCTCTCGGCGGACGAGTCCGCCTGGTCGATCCCGCTGCTCAAGCCGCACGAGCTCCTCGGCTGGGTGGGCCCGGGACTCCTCTGTGTCCTGGTCGGGCTCTCTGTGTGGCGGCTCCGAACGCGCAGCGTGCCGGCGCTCGGATTCCTCTGGCTCGGCCTGGCCTCGCTGCCGACGGCGAACCTGGCGTTTCCGACCGGGACGATCTTCGCGGAGCGGCTGGCGTACTGGCCCTCCGCGGGCTTCTGCATGATCGCCGCGGCATGGATCGTGGGCTCCGCGCATTCGCCGGAGGAGGTCTCGCGCTCGCGGCGGACCGTCCTCGCGGCCTGCGCGCTGGCGCTCTCCGCGCGCACGGTGATCCGCAATCCGGTCTGGAACGGCGACGAGGCACTCTTCGCCAACATGGTCCGCGTCAGCCCCGACAGCGCCAAGGCCCACTACGACTTCGCGTACATGTCGGCGGAGAAGGGCGACACCCGCACGGCGCTCGCGCACTACACGCGGGCGACGCAGATCTACCCGGGTTACTGGGACGCCTGGGCGGGGCGCGGCCGGATGGAGCGCGAGCTCGGTGACCTCGCGGCCTCCGAAGCGGCGTATGCGGAGTCGCTGCGCCTCGCGCCGTTCGCGGAGAACGGCTACTTCGGGTTCGGGATGGCGCGCGAGGGCCGGGGGGACCTCGCCGGCGCGGAGCGCGCCTACCGGGACGGGCTGCGGGGCCATCCGCAGTCTCTGCCGCTGGCGTTCCGGCTCGCGCTGGTCCTCTCTGCGGAGGGGCGGCCGGGAGCCGTGCACGCGTTTCACCGCGCCCTCGCGATCGAGCCGGGATCGCTGCCGGCGCGGACGGCCTACGCCGAGTGGCTCGCGCGGGCCGGAAGGCGGGAGGAGGCGCGCGCGCAGATCGCGGACGTCCTCCGCCGAAGCCCAAAGTACGAGCCCGCCCTACGGCTCCAATCCAAAATCCAAAATCCGAAATCCAAAATGGATTAGTGGACCCTGTCGTCCGGGCGCCGTCGCTCCTCGTCCAGCCGGGGAGGAAACGCCTCGAGTTCGCGTTTGCGGGCGGCGCGCTGCGCGACCCGCGGATGCCGGCGGTGATAGAGGGCGAGCACCCCGCGCAGCGCGAGGTACGTCCCGAGTGCGATCAGCGAGGCGAGGAGCGTCGTCCCGACGAGGAACGACGACAGCCGCGGACCGAACCCCGGTCCGCGGAACGAGACCCAGAAGTCGTGGTGCAGAATCCGCTGCCATCGAAGGGGCGGCACGCGCGCGGGGGCGAAGCCGAGAATCGCGCGCCCGACCCTGTAGCCCAGGGCGTAGAACGGGGGCAGCGTCCAGGGATTGCCGACCAGCGAGCCCAGCACGGTGTCGAGCTTGTTCAGCCGGAAGAGGAACGCGAGCGCGATGGCGAGGAAGAAGTGGAAACCGATGAAGGGCGAGAGACCGACGCCGACGCCCAGGGCGACGGCGGCCGCCACCCGCTCCAGGGACTCCTCGCGGCGCATGAGCCGCAGCAGGATCTTGAGCACGCGGCGCCGCAGCGAGCGCTTGCGGCGCGGGCGGCCCGGCTCGGTGTCGGTCGTCTCGCCCGGGCTCACGCGCCGCCTCCGCCGGATGGGAATTCGAAGTGGTCGTGTCCCAGTCCGGCGACGTCTCGCTCGGAGGTGCCGTCGCGGAGAACGGCGCCTCGTCCGGCCTCGACGCGGCCGATGCGGGTCACGGGAACGCCCAGTCCACGGACGTGCGCCTCGAGCGCGCCGGCCGCTTCCTCGGGCACGGTGAAGAGCAGCTCGTAGTCGTCGCCGCCGGAGAGGGCGAGCTCCAGCGGATCGAGCGACTCCCTTTCCGCGAGGGAGCGCAGCGGCCGCGACAGGGGAATGCGGTCGCGCTCCAGGACGACTCGCGCCTGCGACGCGGCCGCCAGCCGGCCGGCGTCGACGCCGAGGCCGTCGGAGACGTCGATCGCGGCGGTCGCGAGGCGGTGACGCGCGAGCGTGAGCCCCAGGGGAACGCGTGGGACGGGATCGCGGTACGCCGACAGGAGGCTCTCCTGGTCGGCGGGGGAGAGGCCGGGGAAGCGCGCCGTGGCCAGCGGGCCGTGGACGGCGGATGCCGAGAGGATGCGCGCGAGGCGGAGCCCCGCCGCGGCCTGGCCGAGCAGTCCGGACACCCAGACGGCGTCTCCGGGGCGGGCGCCGGAGCGCCGGATCGGCTCCCCCTCGGGCCGGCCCCAGAGCGCGATCGCGATCATCGTCTGGTCCGCCGCCGAGAGGTCGCCGCCCACGAGCACGGCGCCGAACTCCCCGCCGCGTGCGATGGCTCCGCGCGCCACCGCCAGCGGGAACTCTTCCCCGCGCGCGGCCGGGAAGGCGATCGACAGGAGGAAGAACTCGGGCCGCGCGCCGACGGCCGCCAGATCCGAGAGGTTCACCGCGGCGGCGCGCCGGCCGAGCCGCTCGGGGTCCTCCCCGGGCAGGAAGTCGACGCCCTCGACCAGCATGTCGGTCGTGGCCGCCAGCGGTCCGGCGGCGCGCGCGACGACGGCCGCGTCGTCGCCGGGGGGGAGAAGCACGCAGGGGGAGGGCGGAAGCAGCGCGCGGAGCCGTTCGACGAAGCGGTCCTCGGGATTCACGGGATGGCGCTCGCCGGCGGCCTTCTAGGGCCGAGGGGCGGCGGGCGCTCTCCGGCCGGCCGGGGGCGTCGCGGTCACCGGGATCTCGCGCGCGGGCGGCTCCGGCGGCGCGGGGGGTTGGACGCTCTCGTCAGTTCCGTCGCGAGCCAGCAGCGCGATCGCCAAGACCTCCTCCATGCTCTCCACGTAGCGAAACGTGACGCCGTGCAGGATGCGCGCGGAGATCTGCGTCACGTCGCGGCGATTCAGCTTGGGAAGGATGATCGTCGTGATCCGCGCGGCGCGGGCCGCCAGGACCTTCTCCTTCACGCCGCCGATCGGGAGCACCTCGCCGCGCAGCGTGATCTCGCCGGTCATCGCCACGTCCTTGCGCACCTTGCGCTGGGTGAACGCCGAGATCATGGCGGTCGCGATCGTGATTCCGGCCGAGGGGCCGTCCTTCGGGATGGCGCCCTCGGGGACGTGGATGTGCACGTCGTGCGTCTCGAAATAGTCGGTCGGGATCTCGAGCTCCGCGGCATGGGCCCGCGCGTACGACATCGCGGCCTGTGCAGACTCCTTCATCACGTCGCCGAGCTGGCCCGTGAGTCGCAGGCCGCCCTTGCCGCGCACGCCGAGGGCCTCGACGAACAGGAGGTCTCCGCCGACCGACGTCCAGGCGAGCCCGGTGGCGACCCCGACCTGGTCCTTCTTGAGCTGCTCGTCGCGGAAGTGCTTGACCGGGCCCAGCATCTTCTCGACCGAGAGCGAGTTGATCCGGTAGCGGCGCTCCTTGCCCTTCGCCACCGAGACCGCGACCTTGCGGCAGATCGCGCCGATCTCGCGCTCCAGGTTGCGCAGCCCGGCCTCCCGCGTGTACGCCTCGATCACCTTCTCGACGCCGCTGTCGGTGAACTCGATGTTCGCCTCGGTGATCCCGTTCTCGTCCATCTGTTTCGGGATGAGGTGGCGGCGCGCGATCGCCTTCTTCTCCTCGAGCGTGTACCCGGACAGACGAATGACCTCCATCCGGTCGAGAAAGGCCGGCTGGATGGGGTCGAGCACGTTCGCCGTCGCGATGAAGAGGACACGGGAGAGGTCGTAGGGCACCGAGAGGTAGTGGTCGCGGAAGGAAAAGTTCTGCTCCGGGTCGAACACCTCGAGCAGCGCCGCCGACGGGTCGCCCCGGTAGTCGGCCCCGATCTTGTCGATCTCGTCCATCATGAACACCGGGTTCGAGGTGCCGGCCTGGTGGATGCCCTGGATGATCCGGCCCGGCATCGCGCCGACGTACGTGCGCCGGTGGCCGCGGATCTCGGCCTCGTCCCGGACGCCGCCCAACGACAGCCGCACGAACTTTCGATCGAGGGCGCGCGCGATCGAGCGCCCCAACGACGTCTTGCCGACGCCGGGAGGACCCACGAAGCAAAGGATCGGACCCTTCAGGGTCTGCTTGAGGGCGTGGACCGCCAGGAACTCGAGGATCCGCTCCTTGACCTTCTCGATGTCGTAGTGGTCCTCGTCCAGGATCGCGCGCGCGCGGTCGATGTCCCGCGAGTCCTCCGAGACGACGCTCCACGGCAGGCCGGTCATCCAGTCGAGGTAGGTGCGGATGATCGCGGTCTCGGCCGAGTCGGGGTGGCTGCGCTCGAGGCGCTTGATCTGCTTCTCGATCTCGGTGGCGGCCTCCTGCGGGATCTTCTTGTCGGTGATGATCTTGCGGTAGGCGTCGAGCTCCTCGGAGATCTCCTCGCCCTCGCCCAGCTCCTGCTGGATCGCCCGGAGCTGCTGCCGGAGGTAGTACTCGCGCTGGGTCTTGTCCATCTCCCCGCGCGCCTGGGAGGAGATCTCCTGCTGCATCGTCAGCACGGTGATCTCCTTGGCGAGGCTGTCGTTGACCAGGCGCAGCCGCTCGATCGGATTCGTGGACTCGAGGATGTTCTGGGCGTCCTCGAGCTTCAGGTCCAGGTTGGAGGCGGCGAGGTCCGCCAGACGCGCGGGATCGTCGAGGTTCCCGGCGATGACCATGACCTCGGGGGAGATGTTCTTGCCGAGCGCGACCGACTTCTCCAGGTTCTGCTTGACGCTGCGCAGGAGCGCCTCGTGCTCGGGCGGCAGCTCGCCGGGCGCCTGGGGCTCCTCGAGCCGCGTGATCTTGGCCTTGAGGTACGGCTCCTCGGCGAGGACCGAGTCCACGCGCGCCCGGGAGAGGCCCTGCACCAGGAGGCGGATGCGGCCGTCCGGCAGCTTGAGCATCCGCATGATCGCGGCGACGGTGCCGACCGTGTAGAGGTCGCTGGGGCGCGGCGTGTCGTTCTTCCCGTCGCGCTGCGCGACCAGCATGATGATCCGCTGCTCGGCGAGGGCCGCATCGACGGCGTTGATTGACTTCTCGCGCGAGACCGAGAGCGGCAGGATGATGTAGGGGAAGACCACGACGTCCTTGAGCGGCAGGACCGGCAGGATGTCGGGAATCGGCAGGTCCGCGTCCCGCTCGGTCGCGACTTCTTTCTCGTCGAACTCGGCCATCGTGCGAGCCTACTCCTCCTGGTCCGGCTGGACCGGGATTTCGATCTCCTTCTCACGCATGTCGGGCACCCGGGGCAGCAGGACCTCGAGCAACCCGTTCTTCATGCGCGTCTTGGCGAGGTGCGAGTTGACCGGACGGGGCAAGGGAACCGACTTCATGAAGTTCCCGAAGTAACGCTCCATGCAGAAGAACCGCATCCCCTCGCGCGTGCGAATCCGCCCCTTCTTCGAGCCGCGGATCATGACGACGCGTCCCCGGATCGAGACACGGACGTCCGCCGCCTCGACGCCGGGGAGCTCGGCCAGGATCTTGATGGTCTGGCCGTCGTCGAGCACGTCGACGTTCGGGTCCCAGGACGAGGCCGGCGCGCCGCCCTTGTTCGTCTCCACGAAGGCCGCGAACAGCCGGTTGAGCTCGCTCTGGAGACGCGAGAGCTCGACGATCGGCCCGTAGAACTTGGCGGTGCGCTTCACCACGAGCCGTCCCTCTGCGAGGGCGGGAGACCTCGTTGCGGGAGGGACGACCGCGAGGCGGGCGGGGTCCCTCGTCGCTGCGCGACGGGTGAGCGCGAAACGGGCGGGGTCCCTCCGGCCTTCGGCCCTCGGGATGACCACGAAAGGGGCGGGATCCCTCGTCGCTGCGCTCCTCGGGACGGCGCCGTGTGACTTCGTCTCACGTCGCCGCCTTCGCGTCGCTTCGCCCGATGAGGTTCTTGAGCTCGTTCATGAACTCGTCGATGTCCTCGAATTTCCGGTAGACCGACGCGAATCGGACGTACGCCACCTTGTCGAGCTCGCGGAGGCGTTCCATCACGAGTCCGCCCACGCGCGTCGTCGCGAGCTCCCGCTCCTCGGCGTCGTGCAGGACCGCCTCGATCCCGTCGACGATCCGGTCGAGCTCGATCGAGGAGACGGGCCGCTTCTCGCAGGCCTTGACCAGCCCCGCCCGCAGCTTGTTGCGGTCGAATCGCTCGCGCCGGCCGTCGTTCTTCACGACCATGTACGGGATCTCCTCGATCGTCTCGTAGGAGGTGAACCGGCGCCCGCAGGCGGTGCACTCCCGGCGCCTCCGGATGACCTCGCCCTCCCGGCTCTCGCGGGAGTCGACGACCCGGTCGTCCACCGCGGCGCAAAACGGGCACTTCATCCTCGAAACAGCTTACCCGAGATCCGCCGGCTCGGCGGACTCGGCCGCGAGCTTTTGGAGGTCCCCCTTCTGGAGAGGGCTCGCCGCGAAGAACGCGAATCCGATGATGGAGATCGGCACGAACGAAACGGCGTGCGCGATCAGAGCCACGCCGGTCGCGACGTCGAGCGGGACGTGGAAGATGTCGGTCAGCGCGAACTGGACGGCGGCGTGGTATCCCCCGACGCCGCCCGGCGTGGGCACGGCGAGTCCGAGCACTCCGGCGGTCGTGACGACGAACGCCGCCGTCAGGGGAAGCGGCAGTCCGAAGGCGCGCATGACGCACCAGATCTGGACGTTGATGACGCCCCACATGGCGATCGACCCGGCGCCGACGAGCAGCGCGAGCCGCGGCGTCTTGAGCGAGGCGAATCCGTCCAGGAACGTGTGCGCGATCCGCATCGCGGGGGACCGGAACCGTTCGGGCAGGATGCGGAAGAGCCGCTCCAGCATGCGCTCGGTGGTCGACCGCCAGAGGACGGCGAACAGGGCGATTCCCACCGCGACCGCGGCCACGCCCGCGACCACCCAGCGGACGCGGCCGGAGGAGAGGGCGCCGGACTCGCCGGCGACACCGGCGAAGAGGGCGATGCCCAGGAAGGCGAGCTGGGCGAGGGCGTCCAGGATGCGCTCGAAGACGATCGAGGCGAGCAGGGCCGAGAAGGGCAGGCCGCGCTCCCGGGCCAGGAGGGCGGGACGGATCACCTCCCCGGCCCTGGCCGGAAGAACGGTGTTCGCCGCGAAGCCGATGGATGTCGCGCGGAAAGCCGGGAGGAACGGGACGCGGCCGAGGGGCCTCAAGATCCAGGTCCAGCGCAGCGCCCGCGCCACGAAGATCGAAAGCGAGACGACGATGCTCGCGAGGAGCCAGGAGGGCGACGCGCGCGCGATCTGCCGGCCGATGTCCCCGAGCGGAACGCGCGAGAGGAAATACGCCAGCAGGCCGACCGCCAGCACGATCGAGACGCCGGCTTGGAAGCGGCGGGAACGGAGGAGCCCCTTCACGTCGAGGCGCGATTCGTCCGCCCGGCCAGTGTCCTGTACGGATGGCGGGAGAAGCGGTCCGCCGCCTTCGCGGCGTGCCCGTCGGGGGACGATTTCACTGAGGCCGTTTTAGCATCTCGATGGGCAGTTTGCCTAAAAAAATGAGGCGAATGATCGATACCGCTTGACTTTGCAGCACATTTTTCACATTCTTTTCTTACATTTTCGGGAGGAATTGGCATGTTTAGGAAGGCGCCCCGGGTCCTGGCGCTTCTGGGTACTGCGGTGTGGTTGCTGGCGCGTTCGTCCAGTGCCCAGCCGATCGGCGGACTCGACACTCCGAGGGACGGAGCGACGGTGTCCGGGATCGTCCGCGTGTCCGGATTCGTCCTGGACCACAACGTCATCGACCGGATCGATCTCTTCGTGGACGGCAACCCGGTCAATCACGCCGACACGGGCCTTCCGCGTCCCGACGTTCTCGAAATCTTCCCGACATTCTTCGACAGCCCGACCGCGGAGCCCGGATTCCTCACGTCGTTCCTGGCACGCGGCATGTCGGACGGTCCCCACTCGGTCCAGATCATGGCGAAGGAGGCGGTGACCCAGACCGTGTTCACGGTCGCGTCGATCACCGTGTTCGTCGACAACAGCGTCAACCAGTCGCCGTTCGGCTGGATCGACATTCCCGCCGCGGCGGGCGGGGACAACGTCACGGGCTCGCTTCCGGTGGCCGGCTGGGCCATCGACGACTCGGGCGTGATCGACCACATCGACTTCCTGATCGACGGCGGGATCGTGGCGGGAACGGTCGGTCGCGGCCAGACGTCGAACGCGTTCTACGGCGCCCCTCGGCCGGATATCCAGGCGGCGTTCCCCGACGTTCCGTTGTCGCTCTTGACCGGTTTCCTCGCCAACATCGACGCGACCAAGCTCGTGAACGGCGTTCACATCCTGACGGTCACCGCCACGGACAGCGACGGCGAAACCGCGGAGATCGGCGAGCGGACGGTGTTCGTGAACAGCATCGGGACCAATCTGGGTCCGTTCGGCAGGATCGACTTCCCGCTCGACGAGTCCTCCCTCCTGTGTGAGGTCGTCGCGGCGAACGACGGAGGCGGGGGCTGCCCGTCGCCGTGTGTGCCGCCGCCGAACATTCCCGTCATCGCCAACCCCGTCGAGGGCTGGGCGCTCGACGTCGGTGCGGAGCTCGACCGCGGACAGGTTGCGTACGTGGAGCTCCTGCTCGACGGCGCTCTGATTGCCAACACCCGCACGGATTGCATCCAGGTCGGCCAGGCGCTGACCAACTGCTACGGGATCAACCGGCCCGACGTGGCGCGCGCCTTTTCGGGCTACGTCAACGCCGACTCCGCGGGGTTCGCCTTCGGGTTCGGCCTGCTGCGCAACGGCTCCTCGAGCGTGATCGACGTCGAGAGCCTCCGCCAGGATCCGACGAACCCGGGCGGTACGGTCTACCTGCCGGTGACCCAGACCGTGGCGGGCAAGCACACCCTGTCGATCCGCGCAGGCGACGACGCGGAGACGGTGACCCAGTTCGGCGCCATGTCCGTCGTCATCCTCTGCGATGAGACCTCATCGAATCAGCCGGCGTTCGGGTACATCGACACGCCGGGCGACTACCAGTTCGTCGACGGGATCTTCGAGGTCTTCGGCTGGGCCTACGACTTCCAGGGTGTGTCGCGCGTCGACGTCTACGTCGACGGCCACTTCGTCGGCACGGCGAGCTACGGGCTGAACCGCCCCGACGTCCCGGCGCAGGATCCCCGCGTCCCGACCGCGCAGGTCGGCTACTCCTTCTTCCTCGACACCACCCAGCTGTCCGACTCTCCGCACGAGGTCTCGGTCGACGTGATCGACCGGGCGGGCGTGTCGAGTGAGATCGGGCGTCGGAAGATGGTCGTCGACAACAACCTCACCATCCACGATTAAGAAACCGGGGGTCACCCCGAGAAACCATCGCCCCGCCGAGAGGCGGGGCATTTTGTATCTGGGCCGAGGATGGGCTCGGACTCCGGGCGGCCCGCTGGGTTGCCGCCGTCCTGCGGACGGCGTCTCCTACTGCCGGGGGTCTGCCTTCGGTGGACGGACGCGCGGGCCAACCGACGAGAGAGGGGAAGTCGCGACTGGATCCTCTCCCTGTGAGTGCGCTTTGCGCCGCCGGGGAGGCTCGCCTCGGCGCGCACGCTCGGCCTTTGGGCTGGGCTCAGTGACGAGTCCGGCTTGCTGCGCGCCTTCTCGGAGCTTCGTGGCGGAACGGTCACGAGTGCGGCTCGAGAGGTTGAGCGAGCGTCCTTATGAGCCGCCTTAAAGGGCGGCCAGTGACAGGCTGAGGAGGTACCCTTTCGGGGTCATGTTCGAGCCCCCGGGCTTCGACGTCTGCGGCGCTCATGGCGAGCCGCGGCGGAGCGTCGCGCGGAGCCGTGCGCGCTGCGGCTGCGAATAGTCGATCGCTCAAACCATGGCCATTCCGATGCAGAGCCCGACTCTCGATCATCTCGTCTACGCGGCGCCGGATCTGGAGGCCGCCGTGGACGACCTGGAGCGGCGATTCGGCGTGCGCGCGATGCCGGGCGGCTCGCATCCGGGAAGGGGCACCCGCAACGCCCTGATCGGGCTGGGGGAGGGAGCCTACCTGGAGATCCTCGCTCCGGATCCGGGCCAGCCCCCGCCGGACGACGGGCCACGCTGGCTGGGCGCGGACGCGTCGGCGGGTGCCCGGCTGACCTCCTGGGCGGTCCGGACCTCCGACCTCGCGGCCATCGCGCGCCGAGCGGAGGCCGCCGGCGCGCCGCTCGGGGACGTGATCTCCGGCAGTCGGCGCCGAGCGGACGGCGTGATTCTCTCGTGGAGGTTGACCGATCCGCGGGCACTGGGAGCCGAGGATGGTCTCGTGCCCTTCTTCATCGACTGGGGAAGCTCGGCCCATCCCGCCGCCTCCGCGCCCGCCGGGATCACCCTCGCGGCGCTGCGAGGCGAACATCCCCATCCGGGCGACGCCGCGACCCTGCTCGGTAACCTCGGCCTGGAGCTCCCCGTCACGAAGGGCCCCCGACCCGCGCTGATCGCGGTCCTGGAGACGCCGAACGGCCTGGTGGAGCTGCGGTAGGGCGTCGACCCCTTAGACGCTCGGTGCCTTTTCGCTCGCGGCGCGAGGAGTCTCCGCGAGGGCAGCGGAGGAGCCTCGCGCCGCGGGAGCCGGAGCGAAGCGGAGGGATCAGGCTCGCGGTCGAGCCCCTTCGGGCGAGCCGCGAGCCGGTGCCGAAGGCAGATCCCGCCGCGAAGCGAAGGCGACGGTTAGCCGCCGGCCTTGACCGCGAGGTCCCGCTTCTTCTTGGGCAGACCGGCGATGCGCGCCGCCTCGTTGAACTGGGTGAGGCCCTTCTGGATCTGCGGGTCGCCCGAGGCGAAGGCCCGGCGGCCCGCCTCCGGGCCGAACTTGGCGTTGACGACCTCGATCTTGAGGGCCAGGTCCACGAGCGTCTTGTTCGCATCCTCGGCGTACGCCTTGCTCAGCTCCTCGGCGGTCGAGTAGTGGGCCGACTTCTCGACGAACTGGAAGAACTCCTCGCGAATCTCCGGCGTGACCGTGAAGTCCTCCGCGACCTTCGGGTGCCGCGAGAGCCAGTCCACCGCGAAGTTGAAGAACGCGTACCGCGACAGCAGCTGCTGGAGGAGCTTCGAGTCCCGGTCGTTCTTGACGATCACGTCGGGCGTGATGCCGCCCTGCGCATAGACCACGCGGCCGGCGTCCGTGTAGAAGACCGCGCCCTCGCCGTGCGGCGCCTGGTCGCCGGTCTCCGCGTTCGTGTCCGGATCCCCCGGGTTCACGTAGGCGAGCAGGTCGCTGTAGTCGCGCTGGATCCAGCGGCCCGACGGAGTGTAGTACCGGGCGGTCGTGAGGGCCAGGCCCGCGCCGTAGGACAGCGTGTAGACGCTCTGAACGAGCCCCTTGCCCCAGGTGCGCTGGCCGACCAGCACGCCGCGGTCGTGGTCCTGGATGGCGCCGGCGACGATCTCGGAGGCGGAGGCCGAGCCGCGGTTGACCAGCACGACGAGCGGCTGGTCGAAGTGCGGCGCGTCGCCGGGGGCGTAGTACTCCTGCGCCGAAGTCGCGGTCCGCCCGCGCGTGTAGACGACCATGGATCCCTTGGGTACGAAGACGTCGCTGACGTCGACGGCCTGCTCGAGGACTCCTCCCGGATTGCCGCGCAGGTCGAACAGGAGCTTCTTCATGCCCTGTTTCTGGAGCCTCTGGAGGGCCTCGTCGAGCTCCTTGCTCGAGGTGTGAGTGAAGTCGGAGAGCATGATGTAGCCGACGCCCGGCTCCAGCATGAAGGCGTAGCGGACCGACCTGGTCGGGATCTCGGCGCGCGTGATGGTCAGCTTGATCGGCTCGCTGAACCCGACGCGGCGGATGCTGATGGTGACCTGGCTGCCCTTGGGCCCGCGCAGCTTGCGAACGACCTCGTCGGTCGAGATGTCGTCCTTGAGCTCCTCGTCGCCGACGTGCGTGATGATGTCGCCGGCGCGGATGCCCATCTTGTAGGCCGGCGTCCCCTCCATCGGCGAGATGACCGTGATCTTGCCCATCCGCTTCTGGATCTGGATTCCCAGGCCGTAGAACGACCCGTGCTGCTTCTCCTTCATCGCCGAAAACTCGTCCGGCTCGAGGAAGGCCGTGTGCGGATCCAGCCGCGCCAGCATGCCGTGGATCGAGGCGTAGACGATCTTGTCGGGAGCGATCGGCTCCGGAGACCAGTCCGACAGGGTCGTCAGGATGTCCGCGTATTCGTCGAGCGAGGGGGTCTCCCGTTCGGGGCTCGCGTTGAGCCGGCCCGCGAAGGCCCCTCCCGCCACGGTGGCGCCCGCCACGAGCGCCAGCGCCACCAAGAACCGCGACTTGTGTTGGCTCACCGGACCTCCCAAAGACTCAACATTCTGGCACGCCGCTCGTCTAAAGTCTCCCGGGACCCGGCAGGGCGGCGTAAAATCCTGTTCGCGAGGGCAAGAACATGTTCGGTTCCATCGGAATGCCCGAATTGATCCTGATTTTCGTGGTGGCGTTGCTCGTCTTCGGCCCCAAGAAACTCCCGGAGCTCGGCCGTTCTCTCGGCAAGGGCCTGGCGGAGTTCAAGAAGGCCTCGGACGATCTGAAGAAGACGATCGAGGACGAGATCGAGCACGGTAAGAAGGAGGCGGCCGAGGTCAAGAAGTCGGTCGCGGAAGTCCGCACGACTCTTACCGCGGCGCCGCCGCTCGCGGACGCCACGCCCATGAGTCCCGCTCCGGAGGCCAGGGCCCCCGAGGAGACCGTCCCGAGGGCCGACTCGACGATCCGTCCGGCTTGAGCCCCTTCAACCCGCGGGAACTCCTCGAAGGAAAGGTCGGCAGGTCCGGCCCCGACGGTTCGCGCTCCGACGAGGACGATCTGCCGCGGATGAGCTTCTTCGAGCACCTCGAGGAGCTCCGCAAACGCCTGGTCGTCTCGATCATCACGATCGCCGTGACCTTCCTCGTGAGCTGGGCCTGGGCGCCGGAGATCTTCGAGTTTCTCGCCCGCCCGATCCGCCGGGTCCTGCCCCCGGGTCAGAACCTCTCGTACACGACTCTGACCGAGCCCTTCCTGATGTATTTCCGGGTGGCGCTCCTGGCCGGCACGCTCCTCGCCTCGCCGATCCTTATCTGGCAGGTCTGGCTGTTCATCTCTCCCGCGCTCTACCGCCGCGAGAAGCGCTGGGTCTGGCCGTTCGTGATCTTCGGCGCCCTGTTCTTCCTGTCGGGCTGCGCGTTCGCCTACTACGAGGCCTTCCCGCTCGTGGTCGGCTTCCTGATCGGCGTCGGGAAGCCCTTCCAGGCCGTCATCACGATCAACGAGTACGTCGGCATGGCCACGAAGTTGATCCTGGGGCTCGGGCTCTGCTTCGAGATGCCGATCCTCGTGTTCTTCCTGGCGCGGCTCGGGATCGTGTCGGAGCGCTGGCTGCTCGCGAAGTTCAAATACGCGGTCCTGATCATCTTCATCATCGCCGCGGTGATCACGCCGACGCCGGACATCGCTACGCAATGCGTCTTCGCGCTGCCGATGATCGCCCTCTACCTCCTGGGGATCCTGATCGCCTGGCTCTTCCGGAGAAGGAGCACCGAGGCCGGCTGAGCGGGCGGGGACAAGCCCCGCCCCTACGCGATCAGCCCGGCTTGTGCGTCACGATCCGCGGCTGGCCGTCGCGCGCCAGGATCCGTTCGATGAACTCGCGCACCGCGCCGTGCCCTCCCGGGCTCTTCAGGACCACGTCGGCGGCTCGCCGGGTGGCCGGCGTCGCGTCGGCGGGGCAGGCGGAGAGCGCCGCCGCCTCGAACATCGGGATGTCGGGCTCGTCGTCGCCGATGGCGGCGATCTGGGCGCGGGTGAGGCCCAGCCGGCTCCGGACGGCCTCGATCCGAGCGCCCTTGTCCCGAACTCCCTGGTAGCAGAACGGGACGCCGAGCTCGCGGGCGCGCCGGGCGGTGGCGGGGGAGCGGCGCCCCGAGATCCAGCAGATCGTGATTCCCGCGGCCGCGGCCTTGCGCAGCCCGTGGCCGTCCTTGGTGTTGAATACCTTGAGCTCGTGGCCGCGCCCGTCGAGGTAGATCTGGCCGTCGGTCAGGACGCCGTCGACGTCGAGGACGAGCAGGCGGATTTTGGATTTTGGATTGCGGATTTCGGATTGGAGACGAGGGGCTCGTTTCTTCCGCCTCATCGGCTTCAACGGATGGCCGCCGACAGCAGGTCGTGCAGGTGCAGCGCGCCCTCGACGCGCCCCTGCGCGTCGACGATGAAGAGCGACGTGATCTTGCGGCTCTCCATTTCCTCGAGGGCGGCCGAAGCGAAGGCGTCGGCGGCGATCGTCTTGGGATCGGGCCGGCAGCAGTCTCCGGCGGTCTGGCGGAGCCGCTCTGGATCCTTCTCGAGCGTGCGCCGCAGGTCGCCGTCGGAGATGACCCCGACCAGGCGCCCGTCGCCGTTGACGACGGCGGTGATCCCCATCATCTTGCGGGACATCTCGTGGATCGCCGCCGGCATCGGCGTGGACGCCTCGACCCGCGGGAGGCGTTCCCCCGTCCGCATGAGGTCCCGGACCTTCAGGAACCGGCGGCCGATCGATCCGCCGGGATGCAGGGCGGCGAAGTCCTCCTCCTTGAAGCCCTGCCGCACCGAGATCGACATCGCGAGCGCGTCCCCCACCGCGAGCATCGCCGCGGTCGACGCCGTGGGCGCCAGATTCAGAGGGCAGGCCTCCCGCGGCAGCGCGACGGAGATCGCGATCTTCGCCGTCCGGGCGACCGCGGAGCCGGGCGTGCCGACGAGCGCGAGCGTGCAGATCGAGCGCGCGTTCGCGAACTCGAGAAGGCGCACGACCTCCGGAGTCTCGCCGGAATAGGACAGCGCCAGGACGACGTCCCCGGGCATGAGCATGCCGAGATCGCCGTGGCCGGCCTCGCCGGCATGGAGGAAGTACGCGGGCGTGCCGGTCGAGGCCAGGGTCGCCGCGATCTTCTGGCCGATGAGGCCCGACTTGCCGATGCCGGTGACGCACAGGCGGCCGCGCGATCCCTCGATGGCCTCGACGGCCCGGATGAAGGGCTCGCCCAGCGCGTCGATCTGGCGGCGAATCGCATCGGCTTCGATCTCCAGCACCTTCCGCGCGGCGTCGAGGTTCATGGGAGCGCTTATCTTAAGGCCGGACAGCCTTTGAGCCGGGGCACACGCTTCGTTCCGGAGCGGGCGCCGTAGGAACCCGTTCCGCTGCGAGCCGACGGCGCAAACGCCGTCGTCGCTGCAGATATGATCCGCGTCCCATGGCGCAGCTGACCGAGGCCGTCATCCGCTACGGCTTGCCGCTCGTCTTCGTCATCGTCCTGCTCGAGCAGCTCGGCCTGCCGATTCCCGCCATTCCGGTCCTCGTCGTCGCCGGAGCGCTGGCCGTCGACCGGGGCCTCTCGGCGCCGATGATCCTCACGGTCGCGGTAGGGGCGTCGGTCGTCGCCGACACGCTGTGGTTCTGGCTGGGCCGCCGGCTGGGCCGGCGCGTCTTGAAGCTTCTCTGCCGGATCTCGCTGTCGCCGGACTCGTGCGTGCGGCAGACCGAGTCGCTCTTCGAGCGCTACGGGATGCCCTCGCTCCTGTTCGCGAAGTTCATTCCGGGATTCTCCACGGTGGCCCCGCCGCTCGCCGGGGCCGTCGGCGCGACCGTCCTCACGTTCCTGATCTACGACACGGGCGGTGCGCTCGTCTGGGCGGGGGCCGGCGTCGGCGGCGGCATGATCTTCCACAGCGCGATCGACGGCGTCCTCGATTTCCTGGCCACCCTCGGCGGCGGCGCGATCGTCCTCCTGGCGGTCGCGCTCGTGGCCTTCGTCGCCGCGAAGTGGTGGCAGCGGCGCCGCTTCTACGAGTTCCTTCGGACCTCGCGGATCACGCCGGGCGAGCTCTGGACCCTGATGCAGGAGGGCAAGAACCCCATCGTTCTGGACGTGCGGACCTCCTCGGCGCGCTCGAACGACCCGCGCCGCCTGCCGGGGGCCTCGGTGCTCGCGACGAGCGAGCTGGACGCGCGGCTCGCCGAGCTGCCGCGGGACCGGGAGATCATCCTCTACTGTACGTGACCCAACGAGGCCTCGGCCGCCCGTGTGGCGCGCATGCTGATCGATCGGGGGTTCACGCTGGTTCGTCCGCTCGCCGGCGGCATCGACGGATGGGAGAAGGCCGGCTACCAGGTGGAATCGGAACCGCTCGTCGCTATCCGCGCAACCGGATCGTTCCCCCGGCCGATCACCGGCACCTCTCCGCGGCCGAAGCCCTGAAACGAGAAGGGCCGCGCCTCGGCGCGGCCCCTTCTCAAAGGATCGGGGATCTCTCTACTTGCCGGCGGCCTTCTTCTTGGGCGCCGCCTTGGTCTCGGCCGCCGCCTTGACGTCGACGGTCGTCGCGACCATGCGGTACTTGATCGTGACCTTGGAGCCGACCTTCAGATCCCCGTTGACCTTGGTGCCGGCGTCGCGGGCGACCTCCCAGCGGTCCTTGCCCTTCTGCACGGCGATCATCGTGTCCGTGACCTCGAGCACCGGGCCGGTGACCTGATACTTGTCGGCGGAGTCGGCGGCGTACGCCGTTGCCGCGAGCAGGATTCCCATTCCCAGCGCCAGACCCGACAGTCCCTTGGTGAGCGTCTTCATGAGCGTCCTCCTTCCTTCCTTCCTTCCTCTTGCCTCGTGCTTCGTCGAGCGAGCCTACTGGGTCTTGGGCGCGCCTTCCTTGGATGCCCGGTAGCCCGCCTTGATGGCGTCGGCCTCGGTCATGAACTTGCCTGCCTTGGTCTTGCCGTACCAGGGGTCGCCCTCGCGATGGTAGACCTTGGTGGACGTGTTGACCCACACCATGCCCTTCGCGGGCGCCGTCCTGGCGGTCGTCTCCGGCACGCCCTCGTCCTCGGAGGCCTGCGTCGTCGCGGACGACTTCGTCGAGGCGGCCGAGCTCGGCGCGGACGAGGTCGAACTCGCGCCAGAGGGTGCGGACGTCGAGCTCGCGCCAGAGGGCGCGGACGTCGAGGAAGCCGGCTCGGCCTTCGTCTTCTTCTTGGACGACGAGGAGGCGGATCCCGCTCCGACGCCCGGGGCGCCGGCCACCGCGGGCTCCACCTTCTGGGCCTTCGAGACCATGAGGTGCGGCCGCGCCTTCTCGAGCGAAGAGGTCGAGACGCCGCTGCGGGAGAGATCGTCGAGCGACTTGTAGGGCCGCGCGGCGATGATCTTCTTGGCCGAGGCCGCGCCGATTCCCGGAAGGGCCTCGAGCTCCTGCTCGGACGCCGTGTTGACGTCGATCCGGCCGCCGGCGCTCGTTCCCGCCGCCGGCTCCGCCGTCGCCTTCTTGCTGCTCGTGCTCTGGGCCGCGGGCTTCTCGGGCGAGGTGGCGGACGCGTTCGTGCTCGTGGACGCCGACGCCGTGCTCGACTTCGACTTCTTGGACGACGAAGAGGAGGACGCCGCCTTCTCCGACGCCGCCGTCTTCTCGCTCGCCGACGCGCTCGAGGATCCGACCGTGACCTTCGACTTGATCTTCGAGATCGTCGATGCGGAGACGCCGGCCTTGCTCAGGTCGTCGACCGAGGAGTACGGGCGCGAGGCGATGATCTTCTTGGCCGTGGCCTCGCCCACGCCCGGGAGCGCTTCGAGCTCCTCCTGGGTCGCGGTGTTGAGGTTGACCTTGCCCGACTTGGATTTCGCCGCCTGCGCCGGCGCGGCCGCGAGGGCCCATCCGAGCAGGACCGAAAGCAGAACCGGAACGAGCCGTGAGCGTTTGACCATCGACTTCCTCCTGGCGCTGGCGCGCCGGTCTCGACTCGGGCCCGCGCGTGTCTCCCGGGCGCGGCCCTCGCCCCCACAAACCGCGGATTGTCCGCCCGTCAGCATGAACCGGGCGTGAACGGGCGGGTGGAGGTCAGTCCGGCGCCTTCGCGCCTCGCTTCAGCCCTGGGCGGCCGTCTTCGAGAGGGCGAGGAGCGAGCGCAGGAGGTCGGGCAGGAGGGCGACGTCGAGCTGCGTCGCGCGGTCCGAGAGCGCCCGGTCCGGCTGATCGTGAACCTCCAGGAAGAAGCCGTCGACGCAGCCGGTCGCGGCGGCGGCCCGAGCCAGCACGGGCGCATATTGCTTGAGGCCGCCCGTCTCCTTCCCGCCGCCGGGGAGCTGGAGCGAGTGGGTGACGTCGTAGATCACGGGGTATCCGAGCGACCGCATCATCGGGAAGGAACGCATGTCGACCACGAGGTTGTGGTACCCGAACGAGCTCCCGCGCTCGCACAGCAGGATCCGCTCGTTGCCCGCGGCCCGGCACTTCTCGACGACCTGGCCCATGTCGTCGGGGGCCATGAACTGGCCCTTCTTGACGTGGATGGGCTTGCCGGTCGCGGCGGCGGCCATCAGGAGATCGGTCTGCCGGCAGAGGAACGCCGGGATCTGGAGCACGTCGAGGATCCGTGCCGCGGCCTCGGCCTGGGCGGGCTCGTGCACGTCCGAGATCACCGGAAGGCCCGTCGAGGACTTGACCTCGGCGAGGATCGCGAGGCCCTCCTTCAACCCCGGGCCTCGAAAGGAGTCCTTCGAGGAGCGATTGGCCTTGTCGTAGGACGACTTGAAGACGATCCGGGCGCCGGTCTCCTCGCCGATGGCCTTCAGGCGTCGCGCCATGGCGAGCGCGTGCTCGCGCGACTCGATGACGCAGGGGCCGGCGAAGAAGAGGGGAGGGCTGCCTCCACCCGCCGCGTAGCCGGGGGCGATCTCGACCCTCCGAGGCTGCGTCAGGCCAGCTCCTCCGTCACCGGCGCCGGCTGTTCGGCCGGCTGGACGGTCTCGCCACGCGTCGCGGCGCGATGCGCGCGGGCGGCCCGGATGAAGTCGCGGAACAGCGGATGAGCACGCGAAGGGCTTCGACTTCAGCTCGGGATGGAACTGGCAGCCCAGGAACCACGGGTGCTCGTCGTGCAGCTCGATGATCTCGACGAACTTCCGGTCGGGCGACATGCCGGTGAAGGACAGGCCCGCGTCCTTGAGGGGCTGCAGGAATTCCTGGTTGACCTCGTAGCGATGGCGATGCCGCTCCGAGATCGCGCTGTCGCCGTAGGCGCGCGCCGCGAACGACCCGGACGACAGGTCGCACGGATACTTGCCCAGCCGCATCGTGCCTCCCAACGCCTCGACGCCGATCAGGTCGCGCAGCTTGAAGATGACCTTGTGGGCCGGCTCGTCCTCGAACTCGGTGGAGTTGGCGCCCTCGAGGTGCGCGACGTTGCGCGCGAACTCGATCACCGCCGTCTGGAGGCCGAGGCAGATCCCGAAGAACGGCACCTTCTTCTCGCGGGCGTAGCGGATGGCCTTCATCATGCCCTCGACGCCGCGGCGTCCGAAGCCGCCGGGAACGAGGATCGCATCCGCCCGGAAGAGCACGTCGGGATACTGGTCGCCCTCGAGCGTCTCCGCGTCGACGTAGTGGAGCTTGACGCGGACGTTGTTCGCGATCCCGCCGTGCGAGAGGGCCTCGTTGAGCGACTTGTAGGAGTCGCCGTAGTCCACGTACTTGCCCACGACCGCGATGTCCACCTCGCCGGCCGGGTTCTTGATCCGGTTGACGAGGCTCTCCCACTTCGAAAGGTCCCGGTCGTAGTGGGGCAGCGAGAGGAGGTCGAGCAGGATCTCGTCGAGGCCCTCGGCCGCGAACCGCAGCGGGACCTCGTAGATCGAGGGCACGTCCTTGGCGTTGATGACGGCCTCGACCGGCACGTTGCAGAAGAGCGCGATCTTCTTCTTGACGTCGTCCGGGAGCGCGCGGTCCGTGCGGCAGAGCAGGATGTCGGGCTGGATCCCGATCGAGAGCAGCTCCTTCACCGAGTGCTGCGTCGGCTTCGTCTTCAGCTCGTCGGAGGCCTTGATGTAGGGCACGAGCGTCAGGTGCACGTTGATGGCGTTGCCGCGGCCGGCCTCCTGGCGGAACTGGCGGATGGCCTCGAGGAACGGCAGGGACTCGATGTCGCCGACGGTGCCGCCGATCTCGACGAGCACGACGTCGACCTCCGTGCGCCACCTTGCGGATCGACTCCTTGATCTCGTCGGTGATGTGAGGGATGACCTGCACGGTCTTGCCCAGGTAGTCGCCCCGCCGCTCGCGTTCGATGACGGTCGCGTAGATGCGGCCGGCCGTCGTGTTGTTGGTCCGCGACGTCGTCATCGTGGTGAAGCGTTCGTAGTGGCCGAGGTCCAGGTCGGTCTCGGCGCCGTCGTCGGTCACGTAGACCTCGCCGTGCTGAAACGGCGACATCGTGCCCGGGTCGACGTTGATGTACGGGATCGAACTTGGCCATCGCGACCGAGAAGCCGCGCGCCTCGAGTAGGGCGCCGATCGACGACGCCGCGATGCCCTTGCCCAGCGACGAGACCACCCCCCCGGTCACGAACACGTATTTGGCGCTCACGTGATCACCTCCTTCTTCCAGGCCCTTTCGGCCGTCTCCAGATCCGACGCGGTGTCGACTCCGATCGAGTCGCCCACCGCTTCTCCCACCCAGATCGTGTGCCCCGCCTCCAGCCACCGCAGCTGCTCGAGGGACTCGGCCCGCTCGAGCGGCGAGGGAGGCAGCGAGGCGAGCTCGTGGAGCGTTTGCCCCAGGAACGCATAGATGCCGAGGTGCTTGCGGTACGCCGGCTCCCCGTTCCGGTAGTAGGGGATCGGGGCGCGCGAGAAGTACAGCGCCCGCCCGTCCTGCGCGACCGCGATCTTGACGGTGTTGGGGTCGTCCGCAGCGGCCGCCGGCAGGGGGTAGGACAGCGTCGCGATGCGCCGCCCGGGCCAGTCGAGCAGCGCGGCCAGCACGCGGTCGACGTTTTCGGCGGGCATGAGGGGCTCGTCGCCCTGGACGTTGACGTAGACGTCGGCCGGTACCCGGCGCGCCACTTCTGCGACCCGGTCGGTGCCGCTCGCCGCCGAGGGCGACGTCAGCATCGGCTCGCCGCCGGCTCCCCGGACTGCGTCCGCGATGCGCTGGTCGTCGGTCGCGACGATCACGCGGTCCACGCGCCGCGCGGCGGTGGCGGCGTTCCACACGTGGACCACCATCGGGAGGCCGGCGAGGGGAGCGAGGGGTTTGCCTGGGAAACGGGTCGAGGCGTAGCGGGCGGGTATTACGGCGAGGACCGTCATGCAATCATCGGGGCAATAGTATCCTCGCTCCCGATCTTGGGTCAAGAAACGCCGCGATCGCCGAGTGGTTCGCTCCTCGCAAGGCCCGTCGGCGCAATACTGTACGCGATCGCGACCCTCGTCCTCGCGGTCGCGGCCTTCCACGCGCTCTCCGTCGCGCACACCGACCGCCGGGAGCTCGCAACGGGGGAGGCGGAGTGGATCTGGTACTCGAGCGGCACCGCGCGTCCGCAGCCCCTCCGGTTCTTCGCGACGCGCGACTTCGTCCTGCGAGAGGCGCCGCATCGTGCGACGGCGAAGGTCTTCGTCGAACGGGCGCATGTCTTGTTCGTCAACGGCGCGCGCGTCGGAAGCGGCGAGCAGAGACCGGGCGATCCGCTGCGGGTCTATCCCCTCGCGGCATTCCTCCGGGCCGGCGTGAATCGCCTCGTGATCGAGGCCTCGAGCCCGACGGGAGTCGGAGGGATCCTCTTCGCTCTCGACTGCGACGCCTACGGGCGCGACGCCCTCGTCTCCGACCGCGCCTGGCGCGTCGATCTTTCGCCGGACGCGGAAACGGCCGGCGGGCGCTATCGCCCGATGATCTGGGGGAGGCCGCCGCAGCCGCCGTGGGGCTATCCGCGGATGCCGAGGCCGAATGAATTTTAGATTTTAGATTTTGGGATTGGGATTAGTCGGAACCGAGAGCCGTATGCCGAGGGGATTGCCGAGACTAGGCCTCGACTTCCGACTTCAGAGTCTCGGTTTCGGAGCTCTTCTGGACCAGCGCGTCCAGGGCTTCCCGTGCGGCCACGCAGAGTGCGTTGCTCCCGTCGTAGCCCGCGAGCGCGATCACCTTCTTGTAGCCGGCGACCGCCGCCTCGAGGTTGCCCAATCCCTTGTCGTGGATCCGGGCCAGCAGAAGGCGCGCGGCGAGGTGGCGAGGCTCTACGTGGACTGCCTTGGCGCAGAACACCAGGGCGACGTCGAAGCGCTCCTCGGCGGCGGCGAGGCATGCCCGCCGATAGTACAGATCGGCTTCTTGCGACCGATCTGTCTGACTCGGAAGGAGTTGGGAGAGATTCCGGATCGTCGAGGCTAAAGCCGTCCAGCTATTGAGGTTAGAGGCCATCTGGCGACAGTGTACGACTTTCTGAACAAATCGCAATAAAAATTTAGATGTAAGAGCTAAAAATCCTTCTTTTGTATGGCTATGAGCCGGCCGAAGCGCCCTTACCAAATAAGGATTTATCGGCCTCAAACCTTCAATTATTAGGGTCGTCAACGAATGCGATCGATGATCGATTCGGTCGCGAGGAGGAGGCCGTCCTTCGCGTCGCAGTCGGCGAAGCCGCCCAGGGCCACGCGTGCCGCGCCGGCGTAATCGCGGGCGAGGGCCCGGGTCTGCGGGATCGCGTCGTACCGATCCACGATCGAGAGAATGTCGGAGGGCTCGACGCTCTTGAAGTCCCGCTCGCGCAACACCGCGGCGACCTTGTCGCGCTCCGGTTGCGAGGCCTTGGGGAGGGCGAGCAGGAGCGGCATGGTCAGCTTGCCCTCGCGCAGGTCGTTGAGCACGGGTTTCCCGACCTCCTGCTCGCTGCCGGTGTAATCGAGCAGGTCGTCGATGAGCTGGAAGGCCATGCCCAGGCAGCGGCCGTACTCCGCCAGGCGCTCGGCCGCGACGAGGTCGCCCCGCGGCGCGAAGTGGGCGGGCAGCCGGCAGGCGGCCGCGAAGAGATCCGCGGTCTTGCGCCGCGTGATCTCGAGCGCCTCCTCGCGCGTCACGTGCACCGATCCCTCCTTCTCCATACCCAGGATCTCGCCCTCGATCATCGAGAGGGTCGTGTCGGAGAGCACCTTGAGGATGGTCAGGTCGCCCTCGTCGAGGGCGATGCCCATGGACATCGTGTAGAGGTAGTCGCCGAAGAGCACCGTGAGGTTGTTGCCCCATCGGGCGTTCGCGGACGTGCGCCCGCGGCGCAGGCGGGCCTCGTCGATGATGTCGTCGTGCACCAGCGTCGCGGTGTGGATGAACTCGACGACCGCGGCGTAGCGGACGTCCTTGTCGCCCTCGTGCTTGTCGTAATCGAGCAGCCTCGCCGACAGCAGGAGCAGAGCGGGCCGGATGCGCTTGCCGCCGCCCTGCGCGAGGTAGCTGCCCATGCGGTCGATCGTGGGGATCGGCGAGCGGAAGTGGAGGAGGAGCTCCTCCTCGACCTTCGCGAGCTTCTCGGCGATCAGGTCGTACGCGCGCAGCAGGCGGAGGGGGGCGCTCATCGGGTCGGCGTTCAGCGGTAGTTGGTGAACTGCAGCGGCACGCCGAAGTCGCCGCCCCGGAGCATGGCCATGACCTCCTGGAGGTCGTCCTTGGCCCGGCCGACGACACGCACCTGGTCCGCCTGGATCGACGCCTGGACCTTGAGCTTGCGGTCCTTGATCGCTTTGACGATCTCCTTGGACTTCTCGATCGGGATGCCCTGCTGGATCTTGACGAGCTGCCGGACGGTGTTGCCGCCCGCCGGCTCGACCTTCTGGAAGTCGAGCGACTTGACCGCGATCCCGCGCTTGACGAGGCGCGTCTCGAGGATGTCGACGACGCTCTTGAGCTTGTGCTCGTCGTCCGAGGTGAGGGTCAGCTGGAGCTCCTTCTCGTTCCACTCGATCTTCGACTTGCTGCCCCGGAAGTCGAAACGCGTCGCGATCTCCTTGGAGGCCTGCTGGACGGCGTTCGACACCTCTTGCAGGTCCACCTTGCTCACGACGTCGAAGGAGAACTCCTGGGCCACGGGGAGATTCTATACGTCGCGTCGCTGCGTTCGGCGGTCTGCCTGCGGCACCGCCGAGGGGCTCGGCCCGGATTCGCGAACCTTGATCGTGTTGCGGACGCCGGTCATTTCCGCGGAAACGTCTTCGATCGCGGAGCGGAGGCGACGTTAGTTCTGGACGATCCGCGTTCCCTTGGGTCCCTCGATCCTGTAGTCCGCCGGCGGCCGCGCCTTCTCGCTCGCCCAGCTCTCGAAGCGGAACTCGGTGCGGCTGCCGGAGCCGTCCTCGTAGGAGAGGGCCTCGACCGTGCCGTTCGCCGCGATCGCGAGCTTGAGCCATGCGAGATCCGGATCCGGAGCGCGCGGCTTGAAGAGAAGGGCGCCGGACGCGTCGCGCTGGATCTCGTAGCGCTTCGCGAGATCGGCGGGGCTCGTCAGGAAGACGATCGGGAGGCGCGCGATCTCCTGCGGCGAGAGCCTCCGGATCGTCAGCTGCTTGTCCTCGGGGGAGAAGAAGCGGCCCTCGCCGGAATCGTACGTGAAGACCTTCTTCTCGGGCGCGGCGTAGTCGAAGCGGAGGCGCTGCGGCGCCTGGATCCAGATCTGACCCGACTCGCGGCGGGAGGTCGCGAAGCCCGAAGGGGTGTAGACCTGCGTGAAGCCGGCAGAGTGCGCGGAACCGTCCCCGTAGAGCGTCGCGGCCCTGGACAGAAACGCGGAGGCATCCTCCGGGATCGCCGGGGCCTGGGCGAGGGCGGCGGCTGACGCCAAGAGCGCCGCGAGCGCGACCACGAGGGGGACGAATCTCGGCGCAGTCAATTTCAGTGCCGGAAGTGGCGGCGCGGCGCCATGAGGAACGCCATGTTGTGCTCGTCGGCCGCGGCCACGATCTCCTGGTCGCGGATCGAGCCGCCCGGAGCCACGGCCGCGGTGACGCCCGCCTCGTGGAGGATGTCGATGCCGTCGCGGAACGGGAAGAAGGCGTCGGAGGCGGCGCCGCAGTTGACGATCGGGAGCACGGGCTTGGTCACGGCGAGCCGGCACGCGTCGACGCGGCTCATCTGGCCGGCGCCGATGCCGATCGTCTGGCGCGCGTTGGCCAGGACGATCGCGTTCGACTTGACGCGCCGGGCGACCTTCCAGGCGAGCTCGCAGGCGGCGCGCTCGACCGCCGTCGGCTTGCGCTGCGAGACGACCTTCCAGGTCGTGCTCTGGTCGGGCTCGCCGTCCGAATCCTGGAGCAGGAGCCCGCCCTCGATGCGCTTCCAGTCCAGGCCCTGCACCGGGCGCCGCGACACGCAGACCCTGAGGAGCCGGATGTTGGGCTTCTTCGCGAAGTAGGAGAGCGCCTCGTCCGTGAACTCGTCCGCCGCGACGACCTCGACGAAGTGCTGGAGCACGAGCGAGGCGAGCGCGCCGTCGACCTTTCCGCGGATCGCGATGATGCCGCCGAACGCGGCCAGCGGATCGCACGCGAACGCGCGTCCGAAGGCCTCCGAGATCGTGTCGCCGATGGCGGCGCCGCAGGGATTGTTGTGCTTGACGATGACCGCCGCCGAGCCCTCGAAGTCGCGGGCCAGCGTCACGGCCGAGTCCAGGTCGAGGAGATTGTTGAACGAGAGCTCCTTGCCCTGGAGCATCTGGAAGCGGACGAGCGCGTCCGGCGGCGCCGACGGGAAGGCGTAGAGCGCGGCCCGCTGGTGGGGGTTCTCCCCATACCGCAGCGCGCCCACCCGGTCGAACGCGAAGACCAGGCTCTCGGGGAACGCGTACGGCTCGCGCACGGAGCTCGCGAAGTAGCCGGCGATCGCGGCGTCGTAGGAGGCGGTCCGGGAGAACGCCCGCGCGGCGAGCCGCTCCCGGGTCGAGAGCTTGGTGCCTCCGGTCGTCTGGATCTCCTCGAGCACCGCGGCGTAGTCGGACGGATCCACGACCACGGCGACGCGGGCGTGGTTCTTGGCGGCGGCGCGGATCATGGCGGGGCCGCCCACGTCGATCATCTCGATGACCTCCGAGCGGCCCTTGCCGGCGGCCACGGTCTTCTCGAAGGGGTAGAGGTTGACGACCACCAGGTCGAACGCCTCGATCTCCGTCTCCGCCATGTCGCGCGCGTGGTCCTCGCGCGAGTCGTCCGCGAGGACGCCGCCGAAGATCTTGGGGTGCAGCGTCTTCACGCGCCCGCCCAGGATCTCGGGAAAGCCGGTCTTCTCCTCGACCAGCGTCACCGGCACGCCCGCGTCCTTCAGGTGCGCCGCGGTCCCACCGGTCGAGACGAGCTCGATCCCGTGGGCCGCGAGCTCGCGCCCGAGGTCGGCCACGCCGGACTTGTCGTGCACCGAGACGAGCGCCCGCCGAATGGGCGTCACCGCGGAGGGCATGGGGATCGGTTCGGCCATAGGAGCGCGCATTCTAGCAGCGCGCGAGGGCGCCGACACGGACTCCGCCCGACGTCCCGCCGGCATCGAAAGCCGAGCGGCGGGCGCCGAGCGGCGCCCTGCTAGAACACCTTGAGGAAGTTGAAATTGAGCGTGAGGCCCTTCACGCCGTGCGCCACGACCGGATAGCCCGTCTCGATCCGGATCCGCGTGTTGTCCCACGGGCCGTTCGTTTCGAGGTCGAGCCCCGCGCCCGAGAAGTACGTATGGTCGTAGCCGGCGAGTTTCTCGGTCACGAGCGCCTGGTCGTAGTTGATCCCGAAGCGGAGGACCTCGCCGAGGTTCACGCCGTAGGAGAGGTTGTTCAGGATCGCGCTGTCGGCGCGCACGCTGCCGCTCGGGAAGCCGGCGAGCTTGGTGGTGGTGAACGGGCCGAAGTCCCACCGAGACCACCGGTCGAGGCGCTGGCCGTCGAGGTACGACACCGAGACGCCGAGCTTGCGGAACTTCGAGAAGTAGAAACCCTTGGTGAGCTCGGCCGAATACTTCCAGTACGTCTTCTGGCTCGGGTCGTACCCGGACGTCGCGGAATCGCCCCACGGCTCCCAGTGGTCGCGGGACGCGTAGCTTCCCTTGGCCACGAGGTTGTAGCCGTCCTGATTCCAGGCGAGCCGCAGCTCGGCGCCGTAGGTCATGGTGTCGACCGGAGTCACGAAGTTGGGGCCGGTGTCGCTGTCGCGCTGAAAGTTGTCCCACTGCCCGAAGAGGCCGAGCGACGTCTTGAAGTACGGCCCGATCGGAAGCCCGAGGTTCACCTGGCCGAACTCGGTCAGGTGCTTGACGCGCTCGGACAGGATCTCCTCGCCACCGCGGTAGGACTGCTCGACGAAGGGAATGGCCTGGCCGTAGAGATCGGCGCCCAGGTCCATGCGCGTGCCGAGGAACGCCGGATCGGAGTAGTTGGCGAAGAGCAGCACGCCGGCGAAGAAGACCGACAGCTGCTTCTGCTTGCCGAAGAGGTCGAAGTCGAAGTACTGGAGGCCCAGGAGCGGGAAGGGGTAGTCGCTGGAGCGCTGATAGAAGACGCCGGTCAGGCCGAACAGGCTCCTGCGCGTCATGCCGTTCTCGACCACGCGTTCGGCGGGGTTCGCCTTGTCCGGCACGAGGTAGCGGAGCCCCTGGTCCGTGTCGCGGACGATCTGGAGCTTGGAGGCGTACGCCTCGGCGAGCCGCGAGGCGAAGTCGGGCGGGTCGATCAGCACGTCCGACATCACGACGTAGCGCTCGATGGCGGTGACGCGCCCGGCCGTCGAGAAGACCTGCTGTCCGCGGATCTCGAGGGGCAGAACGACCTCGGGCCGCGAGGGCACCGCACGGTAGTACTCGGTCTGGACGTTCGAGAGCGTGTCGCCCTTCAGGTTCAGCTGGATCGACTCGCGCCGCAGCAGCGCGAACGTCTCTCGGTCGATCCACGCCGTGCCGCGGTAGAGGGGTTTGTCCGCGGCGGCGCCCTTGGGACGGAAGTCGATCCGATAGGCGGGCCGTTCCTCGATCGTCGTCTCGCCCGAGAGCTCGTAGTGGTAATCCTCGGAGAGGCGGATGTCGAGCGGCAGCGTCGTGACCTTTTCGGGCTGCAGGATCGGAAGCCGCGGAATGGTGCGACCCTTCCAGCGGACCCCGTTCAGGAAGAACTCCTGCCAGACCCAGTCGGCGGGCTTTCCCTTGGCCGCGAAGTACGGCCCCCGGATGGTGAGGTCGAGCGAGTCCTGGAACTCGGCGATCCGGAAGCGCAGCGACGTGTCGAGGTTCGCTGAGTACGTCTCGTACTTCGCCCGCTGCCCGGCGTCCCACGCCCGCTCGCGCGCGATGATCTCCTCCGCGCTGAGGCCGCGGGTCGCTCCGACGTCGACCGCCGCGCGCGTCTCGCCGCCGGCCTTCGCCATGGGCTTCAGGGCCACCGCGAGGGAGCCCTTCGAGAGGTCGAGCGTCAGCGCCGCGCCTCCCTTCAGCTCGAAGTCGCGGCGGACGCCGCTCGCGAGGTTCTCGACGGATGCCCGCTCGAACGGTCCGCCCGAGAGCTCGATCCGGGCTTCCCCCGGGGCCCCGGCGGGGTCGGAGGGGAGAAGGAGAGTCGGCGAGAAGGTCTTCGCGTCGAAGAACCGCAGCGTCTCCGCTTTCGAGCCGTCCTTGTGGGTGACGACCGTCTTCGTGGGGTCCGGAGACGTGTCGGCGGTGAAGTACCTGGCCAGCCGCCCGAGACCTTCGACGTCGGCGTCGGTCAGCGGGCGGCCCTCGGCGATGGCGGCGGCGAGCGTTGCGCGAGGGTGCTCGGCGACCGCTCGGAGGACCGCGTCGACCGCGGATCCCGTCGAGCCCTCGACGCCGACCGGCGCGACCACCCAGACGCGCTCGGGCTCCTCGGCCTCCGTCGCCGCGCGCGCGCGGCCGGGACGGAGGATCAGCGCATCGACGTACGGCGCGAGCTCCTCCGCGGCGCTTCCGGTCGGTGCTTCGTCCGCATAGAGCGCAACCTTTCCTTCCGGCGAGCCGGACCGGAAGATCGACGAGAGCCGCTTGACCGCGTACGCCGCGCGGTCGGTCTCAGCGCCGGCGGGGAGCGAGAGCATCAGTCCGGCGGCGGGATGGACGGCCGCGAGCCGCGTGACCGCGTCGTCGATCTCCGCGTCGGTGAGCCCCGCGAGGGAGGCGAGGAAGACGCACCGCGCGCTGGAGGATCCCTCGGGCAGGGCCGCGCCGAGGCGGGCGATGCCGAGCACCTTCGAGTCCGCCGGGCACGCGCCGTCGGGACGCTCGGCCGCGAGCACGAGCTGCTCGGCGCCCAGTCGAGCGAGGGAGAGCGCGGATAAGAGAAGAGCGCCCGCGGCGAGGCGAGCGCTCCGGAGGAGACGCATCGTCATCGGGAACCCGAGTCTCGCCGAGGATGTTCCCGCGACCTCTGTCATCCCGAGCGGAGCGAGAGACCCCTTTGTAGTCTTGGAGCGGCTCAGAAAGGGGTCCCTCGTCGCTACGCTCCTCGGGATGACAACGGGGCGCGTCAGGCCGACGGCGAGACTCCCGGGCGCCGCGGCTTCTCCTTGACGGGCTCCGGCTCCGCCTCCGGCGGAATCGCGGTGCCGAGCGCGGCATCGGCGCCGCCGCTCGCGATGCCCAGCGCCTTGCGCAGCTTGGTCTCGATCTCGGCGGCGAGGTCGGGATTGTCCTTCAGGAACTGCTTCGCGTTCTCGCGGCCCTGCCCGATGCGCAGGTCTCCGTACGAGAGCCACGCGCCGGATTTCTCGACGAGCTTGTGCTCGATTCCCATGTCGATGAGCTCACCCGAGCGCGAGATGCCCTCGCCGTAGTTGATGTCGAACTCCGCCTGGCGGAACGGCGAGGCGACCTTGTTCTTGACGACCTTGACCTTCGTGCGCGAGCCCGACGACCACGTCGCCGTCCTTCAGCGAGGCGATCCGGCGGATGTCGATGCGGATCGACGAGTAGAACTTGAGCGCGCGGCCGCCCGTCGTCGTCTCGGGGTTGCCGAAGAGCACGCCGATCTTCTCGCGGATCTGGTTGATGAAGATCAGGCTCGTGCCGGACTTCGAGACGATCGCCGTGAGCTTGCGGAGGGCCTGGGACATGAGGCGGGCCTGGAGGCCCATCTGCGCCTCGCCCATCTCGCCCTCGATCTCGGCCTTGGGCACGAGGGCGGCCACGGAGTCGATGACGATCACGTCGATCGCCCCGGAGCGGATGAGCATCTCGGCGATCTCGAGGGCCTGCTCCCCGTTGTCGGGCTGGGAGACCAGCAGGTTGTCCGTGTCGACTCCCAGCTTCTTGGCGTACTCGGAATCCAGGGCGTGCTCGGCGTCGACGAAGGCCGCGAGGCCGCCGGCCTTCTGGGCCTGCGCGATGATCTGGAGCGAGAGGGTGGTCTTGCCGGAGGACTCCGGCCCGAAGATCTCGACGACGCGGCCGCGCGGGATTCCGCCGACGCCGAGCGCGGCGTCCACGGCGAGCGAGCCGGTCGGGATCACGGCGATCGTGGTCTCGGGCCGTTCTCCGAGCCGCATGATCGAGCCCTTCCCGAACTGCCGCTCGATCTGCGTCAGCGCCGTCTCGACGGCGCGCCACTTCTCATTGGGTTTCACGCTGGACATGTCCTCACCTTTCTCGATGGGGGAAAAATTCCGCGCGTTCTGCGCGATTATAGACTTCGGCGAAGCTGGCTGCGGAGCCGCAGGACGCGATGAGGACACACGAATCTTCTCTCCGGCACGATCCGGTGTCAATGTCGGACGCCCGCAAGGCGTTCGCCGCGGCGCCCGTCTCCGCGTTTCTCGCGACCGGATTCGGCTCGGGCCTCTCGCCCGATTGCTCCGGGAACCGCCGGCTCGGCGGTCGGGCTCGCGATCGCGTGGCTCCTCTGGTCCCATGCCGGCATCTTCGGCTCGCCGGTCGGACTCTTGATGTCCGGGCTGGCCGTAGGCCTGCTCGGGGTCGCCGTCTCCGCTCCCGTCTGCCGCGCGCTCGCGGCGGAGGATCCGGGCTGCATCGTGATCGACGAGGTGGCCGGGCAGCTGATCGCCTGCGCGGGTGCCGTGCTCGTCGGGGGCGCGCCGCTCTGGGCGTGGATCGCCTCCTTCGTCCTCTTCCGCGCCTTCGACGTGGTCAAGCCGCTCGGGATCCGGGGGATCCAGGCGCTGCCGGGCGGCTGGGGAGTCGTCGCGGACGACGTCCTCGGCGGGATCTACGCCGCGGCGGTGCTCGCCGTCGCCTCGCGATGGGTCTGACCCTCTCGCTCCAGGCCGGCGAGGGCTCCGTTGCGGAGGGCGCGCCTCTCGCCCCTCTCACGACCTGGCGCATCGGCGGCCCCGCGCGCTTCCTCTGCCGCGTCAAGACCGAGACGGCGCTGGCGCGCGTCCTCGCGGCGGCGGCGAACGACGGCCTCCCGCTCGCGATTCTCGGGATGGGCTCGAACATCCTGATTGCCGACGCGGGGTTCCCGGGCTACGTCGTCCGGCTGGACGGGGACTTCCTGTCGGTCACGATCGACGGCGAGCGCGTGCGGGCCGGCGGCGGGGCCGCGCTGGGCGGTGTCTGCGCCGCCGCCGCGCGCGCCGGGCTCTCGGGCATCGAGGCGATCTCGGGGATTCCGTCGTCGATCGGCGGCGCGGTGCGGATCAACGCGGGGGCCTACGGCGGCGAGATCTTCGACGTCCTGGAGACCGTGCGCCTGGTCTCGCGCTCCGGCGAGCGCCGCGCGGTCGAGGCCTCGCAGATCCGCCACGGCTACCGCAACACGGAGCTCGTCGAATCCCGAGACATCGTGAGCGAGGCGGTCCTGAAGCTCGCGCGGGCGCCCCGGGAGGAGATCGAGGCGAAGACCCGCTCCGTGTCCGAGAAGCGCCGGGGAGCGCTGCCCGGCGAGCCCAACGCCGGGAGCGTGTTCAAGAACCCCAAGGACGACCACGCCGGCCGGCTGATCGAGGCCTGCGGCCTGAAGGGGCGCGCCCGCGGCGGCGCGATGATCTCGCCGCGGCATGCCAATGTGATCGTGAACACCGGGGGCGCCAGCGCCGTAGACGTGTTGGGGCTCATGCAGACGATGCGGGACGCCGTGGCCGAGAAGTTCTCGGTTACTCTGGTTCCCGAAGTGGAATTGCTGGGGCTGAAGTGGGAGTGACGGCGAACGAGCGGGCGGGGTCAAGCCCCGCCCCTACGAGGCGAGGGGCTTTGCCAACCGCAACGATCCGTAGGGGCGGCGTTACCGCCGCGCGCGCGCGGCGTTCCCTACCGGTGGGGGTCTGCCTCCGGTGGGCGGGTCGCGGCCGCCCGCAACACCCATGAGAGTCCTCCTGCTCGCGGGAGGCGCGGGAACGCGGCTCTGGCCGCTCTCGACCGAGAACCGCCCCAAGCAGTTCCTGCCGCTCCTCTCGGACAAGAGCCTGATCGCCGAGGTCTACGAGCGGGTACGGCCCCTCGCCACGGACGCGGAGGTCTTCGTCGCAACCGCCGCGGCCTACGCGCCGCTGGTCCGCGAGGCGCTCCCGGATCTGCCGCCCGAGCGGATCCTCTGCGAGCCGGCGCGCCGCAACTCGGGGCCGGCGCTTCTCGCCGCGGCCGTCCGCTTCGCGGCGGACGGGGACCCCATCACGGCCGCGATTCCGGCGGACCAGACCGTGCGCGACGGCGACGCCTTTCGGGCCGCCCTTCGCGAGGCCGCGTCGCTCGCGGACGAGGCGTCGATCGTCATCCTGACGGCCGTGCCCACGCGACCGGAGCCCGACTTCGGGTACGTCGAGCTCGAGCATCAGGGCGGCCGCGTCTCGGGGTTCACCGAGAAGCCGCGGCCCGAGCAGGCGCGGCGGCTGACCCGCAGCGGCCGGCACTTCTGGAACGCGGGCATCTTCGTGTTCCGCCCCTCCCGCCTGCTGGCGGAGGCGCGCCGGGTCGCGGGCGACCTCGTCCGGGGCGTCGAGGCCTATGCCGCGAGCGGGGCGCCCGCGGACTACGAGGCGCTGCCGAACATCTCGATCGACTACGCGGTGATGGAGAAGGCCTCCGACGTCCGCGCGGTGTCCCTCGACGCCGGCTGGAGCGACGTCGGGACGTGGCGCTCGGTGCGCGAGCTCCGCGGGCCGAGCGATGCGGACGGGAACCTGGTGCTCTCGCCGATCCCGGTGATCGCTCCCGGCATACGGGACACGGCGATCGTCGTGGGCGACGGCGGCGTCCTCGTCCTTCCCTTCGAGCGGGAGGGGGAGCTGCGGGCCGCGGTCGACGCGGTGCGCCTGCAGGGACGCCGACCGGCGGAGCGAGGCTCCCGATGAGCCCCGCCGCCTCGACGCTCTCGAAGCTGCGCGAGAACATCGCCCTCGCCTACCGCGGCGAGCCGCGCGCGGTCGACCTGCTGCTGACGGCCCTGCTCGCGCGCGGCCACGTGCTCATCGAGGACGTCCCCGGCGTGGGGAAGACGACGCTGGCCCGCGCCCTCGGACGGAGCCTCTCGCTCGAGTTCCGCCGCATCCAGTTCACGAGCGACACGCTTCCGGCGGACGTCATCGGCATCTCGGTCTTCCACGCTCCCGCCGACCGCTTCGAGTTCCACCCGGGGCCGATCTTCGCCAACGTCGTCCTGGCCGACGAGATCAACCGCGCGACGCCCAAGACGCAGTCCGCGCTGCTCGAGGCGATGAACGAAGGAGTCGTGACGGTCGAGACCGACCGCCGCGTCCTGCCGCAGCCGTTCATGGTCGTCGCCACCCAGAACCCGGTCGAGTATCTGGGCACCTATCCGCTGCCCGAGTCCCAGATGGACCGTTTCTTCCTGAGGCTCTCGCTCGGTTATCCGTCGGAGAAGGAGGAGCGGATGCTGCTGCGGCGGGGCGGCACCGAGCGTGTGCTCGCGTCCATCCCGCCGGTTCTCGGCCCGGCCGAGGTGCTGGCGCTGCAGGACGAGACGGAGCAGATCGTGGTCTCCGACACCCTGCTCGACTACCTCCACGCGCTGGTGCGCGCGACCCGCCGCACCGCCGAGCTGCGCCTGCCGGTGTCGACGCGCGGCGCCCAGGCGCTCTTCCGTGCCACCCAGGCCCACGCGCTCCTGCACGGCCGCAGCTTCGCCACGCCCGACGACGCGCAGGCCGTCGCGGAGGCCGTCCTCGCGCACCGCATCCTGTCGATCTCCTCGGACGGGTTCGGGGCGGGAGGAAGGGAGAAGGAGATCGTGAGGAGGATCCTGACCGAGGTGGCGGTGCCGGTCTAAGGGAAGAATTTTGGATTTTAGATTTTGGATTTTGGATTACGAAAGTTGATGCGGTCTCCAATCCAAAATCCGAAATCCAAAATCCAAAATCGGAAGAGCCGATGAACCGACTGATACCCGACTGGGAAATAAGGATCACCAACTTCGGCCTCGGCTACATCCTCCTCTGCCTGGTGGTGGCGATCGCGGCGACGAACACCGGCAACAACGGGCTCTACCTGGTCCTCGCCGCCATGCTCGCGGCGATGGTGGTCTCGGGCATACTCTCGCGACGCAACGTCCGCGGCGTTCTCTGCGAGCTCGAGACCGTGGGGGAGGTCGTCGCGACGCGGCCGGCCTGGCTCAAGCTCAAGCTCGAGAACCAGCTCCGGACCGGCACCGCACAGTCGCTCTTCTTCCTCCACGAGTCGCTGCCCGGGCCGCTCTGGATCGAGCCGCTGCGGCCCGGCGAGGCGCGGGAGCTCATCGTCGAGGGGAGGTTCCCGCGGCGGGGCGTCTTCCGCGACGCCGACGCGGGTCTGCTCTCGCGCTTTCCGATCGGCCTCTTCCGCAAGTACCGGAAGGCCTCGCTGTCGCGGGAGATCGTCGTCTACCCGCTGCCGGAGGTCTCGCCGATCCCGCCGGTTCCTCCCGAGGACTCGCGCGGCGGCCGCCCGCATCCGCGGCAGCGGGGGGGCGGGCCGGACATCCGGACCCTGCGCGAGTTCACTCCGGGCGACGATCTGCGCGACCTGCACTGGAAGCAGTCCGCGCGGATGCGGCGCTGGATCGTCCGGGAGCGGGAGGCCGAGCGGGACCGAGTCGTCTTCCTCGTCATCGACAACGCGCTCGCCGCGCCCGTCGACGGGGCGGCGCTCGCGCGCTTCGAGGGCGCGGTCGCCCGCTGCGCGGGCCAGGCGCTGCTGCTGCTCTCGCGCGGGGCGGAGGTCGGGTTCATGGCGCGGGGCGTGAAGGTGTCGGCGCAGACGGGCCGCTCCCAGCGGCTGCGCATCCTCGAGGCGCTCGCCCGGCTGGAGCCCGTGGACGCGGCGGACGCCCCGGCCTTCCCGTCGCTGCGGAAGGCCGACCTCTGCTGGGTGATCGCGTGAGCGCGACGGAAGCGATCGCGGCGTGAGCGCCACGAAAGAGCTCGCGGCATGACGGCCGCGAAGGAGATGACCGCAGCTCTGCGCGGCGCGTACCTGCGCGTCCTCGTTCCGGCCGCCGCGCTCGCGCCCCTGCCGCTGATCTGGACGGGCGGTACGGGCGTGCGCTCGATCGCGGTCTACGAGCTCGCGCTCGTCTGGCTCGCCTGGCGAGGCCGCGTCGGCCGGCCCATGCGCATCTCGAACGCGGCGATGAACGTGGCCGGCGTCGTGTACCTGGGCTGGCTCGGATTCGAGACCGCGACGCTGCGCGTCGGGCTCCTGAGGTCGGTGTCCCACCTGCTTCTCTTCACCGCACTCGCGAAGCTGGCGTCCCTCAAGCGGCCGAGCGAGGCGCGCATGGCCCTCCTCGTCCTGTTCCTCCTGACCCTCGCCGCGGCCTCTTCCTCGACCCACGTCTCCTCGCTTCTGTACTTCGCGGTGATGGCGTGGGTGGCGTTCCGGACCCTCGCCCGGCTGGCGGTCCTGGCGGACTTCGAGGAGGCGCCGCCCCGCCGCGTGATCGACGCGGTGCCCACCGGCGGCCTGACCGCGGCCGCGATTGCGGCGGGCATCGCGTTCGCGGCGCCGCTCTTCTTCCTGTTGCCGCGGCTCCACGGGCCCTTCGCCGTCTCCCCGTTCCGCGGCGACGACGCGCTCTCGAAGGCGATCGCGTCGGATCGGGTCGACCTCGACGCGTTCTCCGCCGCGAAGCGCAGCGACCGCGTCATCCTGCGGCTGTCCGCGTCACCCGCGCTCCCGGTGGAGGACGAGATTCGGCTCCGCGAGGCCGTCTTCACCGAGTACGACGACGGCGTCTGGGTCCGCGATCCCCGCGTGGGGACGCGCCGCGGCGAGCGCTCGGCCTTCGTGATGGGCGATGCGCCGCGGGAGCAGCCGCACTCGGTGGTGTCGGTCGACCTGAACGTCTACGGGCAGGGCTTCCTGTTCCTTCCGTACGGCACCTATGCCGTCCACGTGGAACGGGGACGCGCCTCGGAGATGCAGGACGGAGTCCTTCAGGTCGGGTCGGGGCGCGGCTCCGTCCGCTACGAGGCCGAGGTGCGCCGCACTCCGGCGCGGGGGTCGGGACGCGGCGTGATCCCCGTCTCCGACGTCCCGGAGGAGATCCGCCAGTATGCCTACCGGCTGACGGGCGATCTGTCGAGCCCGGCGGAGATCTACCGCCGCATCGAGGAGCACTTCCGCAAGGACTTCATCTACACGCTCGAGCCTCCCAGGCCGCGCGGCGATCCCATCGTGCACTTCCTGCTGCGCTCGAAGGCCGGGCACTGTGAGTACTTCGCGTCGGCCGCCGCGATGATGCTCACCGCGCGCGGAGTCCGCGCGCGGCTCGTGACCGGCTCATACGGCGGCGAGGCCGGGATCCTGAGCAGCTCGATCGTCGTCCGGGCGGAGAACCTGCACGCGTGGGTCGAGGCCGATCTCGACGGGAGCGGCTTCGCCGTCCTCGACCCCACGCCTCCGGCGGGCATTCCGCCCCCGCTCTCGACCTACTCCCTGCTGTCCCGGCTCTCGGCGCTCGGGCGGGAGATCGAGTTCCTCTACGACCGGCGGATCCTCGGCTACGACTCGGGCGACCAGGTCGGCGTGGTGGAGGCGGTGCGCGAGGGCCTGGGGTCGGCAGCCGGCAGGCTGTCCGGACTCGGCCGATTCGCGCGCGACTCCTTCACGCCGTCGACCGCGGGCCTCCTGTTCGCCACGGCGCTGGTCGCCTGGCTGCTCGTTCGCGGGGTCTTCGCGCCGGGCCGTCCCCTCACGCCCGCGACTCGCGCGTACCTCGCGCTGCGGCGGCTTCTCTCGCGCCGGCGCGGCGCCGTTCCCGCCTCGGTCCCGCCACAGGAGATCGCGAGGCTCTTCGGGGAGGAGGTCCCCGCCGCCCGCGAGGACGCCGCCGCCGTCGTCGCCGTCTACTGCGCCAGCACGTTCGGGGGAATCTCGCCGCGAGTGGAAGAGTTGACCGAGCTCCGGCGCCGGCTTCGCCGGCTGCGCAGTCTGATCTGATTCATTCGAACAGACTGTCTCCTGGGAGAGGAGGCTGCGGAGACTTCCCCTCTCCCTTCGGTTGGGCCGCGCGTCCGTCTACCGAAGGCAGACCCCCGGCAGTAGGAGACGCCGTCCCGCAGGACGGCGGCAACCGAGCGGCCCGCTAGGAGTCAGAGAACCCGCGCGACGACGAGCGTCATGTCGTCCTGCTGGGGATGGGTTCCCCGAAAGTCGTCGACGGCCCGGAAGATGCCGCGGCAGAGCTCCTCGGGCGATCCCCCGACGTTGGCGCGCACGAAGTCCTGCAGCCGCGCCTCGCCGAACTCCTCCTGGCCGCCGTTGGGAGCCTCGGTGATGCCGTCGGTGAAGACCGCGAGCAGATCTCCCGGCGATAGGGCGACGCTCTCCATCCGGTACTCGGAATCCTCGAACACGCCGAGAGGGCGGCCGCCTGAGCGGAGCCGGTCGACCGCGCCCGACGGCCGGAACAGCATCGGCGGGTTGTGGCCGGCGTTGACGTAGGTCAGCGTGCGCCGCGGCTCGTCGAAGACGGCCCAGAACAGCGTGGCGAACCGCGTGGGCTCCGTCAGCGCGCACATCTGAGCGTTGAGATCCCGCGCCAGCTCCGCGGGTCCCTCGGAGGCGACGGAGACGAGGCTGCGCAGCGCCGCCTGGAGGCTGGCCATGAGCAGCGCCGCCGGCAGCCCCTTTCCGGCGACGTCGGCCACGGCGATGCCCGCATGCTCCGCATCGATCAGCAGGAAGTCGTAGTAGTCCCCGGCCACTCCGCGCGCCGGGCGGCAGACGCCGCGGCACTCGAGGTTCGGGAACCGCGGGGCCTTGCGCGGGAACAGCCGCGCCTGCACCTCCTGGCCGATGGCGACGTCGCGCTCGAGCCGCTCCTGCTCGGCGTGCCGCGCGCGTTCCAGCGCGCGCTTCAACTCGGCCACGACGTAGACGAAGACGGCCAGGAAGGCGAGCCGCACCGCGATGTTCCAGTCGGCGGCCTTCGTCGACGGATAGGCATGCGGCGAAAGCACGTCCTCGTAGGTCCAGAACGCCGCGGAGGCGAGCGCGCCGAGGAGCCCGGCCCAGCGGCCGACGAACCACACGAGGAAGAAGACCGGCGCGACGTAGAAGATCAGGAAGGAGAGGTCGGGCGGCGCGAAGTAGTCGAGGATGCCGAGAATCGCGATCCAGAGGAACCCCTCGGCCACGAGCGCGGCGCGCGACTGGCGTCCGATCGCGCTGATCAGGCCGGGCATGGGAGGAGGGGCCGAATCCTGCGGACGCGACGCATGGCCTCAGTAGGCGTTGTGCTGGTCCAGGCCGTGGCGAAGCGTCATCCAGAGGATCTTGATGTCGAGCGCGAGCGACCAGTTGTCGATGTAGTACAGGTCGTACTCGATCCGTTTCGAGAGGCTCGTGTTGCCCCTCCAGCCGTGGACCTGGGCCCAGCCGGTGATGCCGGCGCGCACGCGGTGGCGGAGCATGTACTGCGGAAACTTCTCCTTGAACTCCCGCACGAACTCGGGCCGCTCGGGCCGCGGTCCCACGAGCGACATCTCGCCCTTGAACACGTTGACGAGCTGCGGCAGCTCGTCGATGCTCCATCTGCGCAGGAACGCGCCCATCCGGGTGCGGCGCGGGTCGCTCGGGCTCGCCCACGTCGGGCCCGTGCCCTCTTCGGCGCCCACCACCATCGAGCGGAACTTGAGGATGTCGAAGGGGCGGCCGTCCAGGCCCATGCGGCGCTGGCGGTAGAACACCGGGCCTCCGTCCGCGAGCCGGACCGCCGCGGCAATTCCGGCGAAGAGCGGCGACAGGGCGCCGAGGGCCGCGGCCGAGATGCCGACGTCGAGCGCGCGCTTGACCAGGCTCATCCAGCCCGAGAGCGGGACCTGGGTGAGGTGCACCACCGGAAGGCCGTCGAGGTCCTCGACGCCCGCGCGGAAGGTGATGTACTGGAGGAGGTCCGGCACGACGTGCACGTCCGCGACGGTGCGGCCGACCTCCTGCAGGACCTCGAGCATCGTGCGGTGCGCCTCGAGCGGCAGCGCGAGGAAGACCGAGTCGACGCGGTGGACCTCCACGAGGCGCGCGACGTCGCCCGTCGTGCCGAGGACGGGCACCTCCCGGTGGACGAACGCGCGCTTGGCGTCGTCGTCGTCGACGAACCCGACGGTGCGCAGGCCGGCCTCCGGGTGTTCCAGGAGCTTGTCCACGACGGCGCGGCCCAGGCGGCCCGCGCCCACGACGAGCACGCGGCGCACCCCGACGCCGTGGCGCCAGGCCTCCTCCAGGTAGCGCCGGATTGCCGTGCGACCGGCGAACACAAAGAGGACGTCCATCCCGAAGAAGAGCACCAGCACGAGCCGCGAGTACGAGAACCCGCGGTAGAAGGTCGCGAGGCCCGCGAGCAGGAGCGTCGAGAGGCCCGTCGCGACGAGGACGGACAGGCCCTCGTCGACCCGCGAGCGATTGCGCCGGATCTGGTAGAGCCCATAGAAGTAGAAGACGAGCGGCCAGAGGAAGGCGATCAGCGGGAAGAGCCTGTAGTACGAGGACGCGTCGGGGATCCCCTTCGTGACCGGGACGATCTCGGCGCGGAAGCGCAGGAAGTACGCGCCGGCGAGCGCGAAGAACGTCGCCGCGACGTCCGAGGCGAGCAGCACGGCCGCGACGCGTCGGGACTTGCGAATCACGAGAGCAACTTTCTCACGGCGGCGTCGAACTCGTCGGCGAAGCGCTCCGGGCGAAAGGGGAGGGCCGACTCTCTGAGAGCAGTGTAATCGAACCGCATGCGGCCGGCGCGCTCGACGGCGTCCGCGAGGCCGGCGGCGGTGTCCTCGGCATAGAGGACGCCGTTCTCCCCGTCCCGGACCACGTCCAGCGCCCCGCCCCGTGCCAGCGCGACCACCGGCGAACCGCAGGCCAGCGCCTCGACCGCGCTGATGCCGAAGTCCTCCTCTCCGGGCTGGAGATAGAACGCGCAGCGGCGATAGAACGCCCGCAGCCCTTCGGCGGGCAGACCCGACAGGAATTCTACGGAGGGCCCGGCCTCGGCGATTCGTCGGAGTCGCTTCTCCTCCGGTCCGCGGCCGACGAGCACGAGGCGCCGCTTGAGCCGCCGCGCCGCCTCGATCGCGAGGTCGAAGCGCTTGTACGGGACCAGCGCGCCGACGCAGAGCAGGAAGTCCTGGCGCGGCTCCTTGGGGTTGCCTCCGTCGAAGAAGGCGACGTCGACGGGCGGGTGGACCACGGCCGCCTCGCGGTCGTAGAAGCGGCGGATGCGTTGCGCCACGGCGGAGGAGTTGGCGAGATAGCGCGTCGGGCGGGACGCGGTGCGCTGGTCCCACTCGCGCAGGCGGGCGAGGGTGGCGACCCGGAATCCGCGCAGGAGCCTCGAATCCGGCGGGACGTACAGCGCCAGCTGGTCGTACGCGTAGCGCACGGGCGTGTGGCAGTAGCAGAGGTGCGGCGCGCCGTCTCGGGCGATGGCGCCCTTCGCGACGCAATGCGACGAAGAGACGACGAGGTCGAAGCCCGTGAGGTCGAACGACTCCACGGCGGAGGCGAAGAACGGGAGGTAGTTCCGGTATCCCCGCTTCGAGAACGGCAGCCGGTTCAGCCACGAGACGCGGATCGGGTAGCGCTCGATGCCCGGGGAGACCGCTCCCGGGACGTGGAAGAGCGTGAATACCGTCGGGTCGGGGACCCGCGGCAGCAGGGCCTCGAGGACCTTCTCCCCGCCGCGCATGCCGTTGAGCCAGTCGTGGACGACGGCGGTCTTCACGGGTTGCGTGTGCCGCGCTCCGCGCCGGGCGCGGCGGCGGCCGGGCTTCCCAGCGCCTCGGCGTAGACCCGCAGGGTCTGCGCGGCCGCGCGATCCCAGGAGAAGTCGCCGGCGCGTCTGTGGCCGAGCGCGATGAGCTCGGCGCGGCGCTGTGCGTTGGTCGCGATCTCCGCGATGCCCCGCGCGATGGCGCCGACGTCCATCGGGTCTACCAGGAGGGCATAGCCCCCGGCGATCTCCTGCAGGGCGGAGGTCGACGAGGTCAGCACGGGGACGCCGCAGGCCATGGCCTCCACCACCGGAAGTCCGAAACCCTCGTAGAGGGTCGGGTAGAGCAGCGCGTCCGAGCCCGCGAAGAGTCCCGGCAGGTCCTCGTCCGGCACGATGCCCGGACGGAACACGCGCGAAGAGAGGTCCAGTCCCTGGATCAGCGCCTCGACCCGGCTCCGGTTCGCCGGCATCGGCCCGGCGAGCACGAGCGCGTGCGGCAGGGCGCTCTCGCGGCTCGCCTCGCCGAACGCGCGCAGGACGTTGCGCACGTTCTTGTGCGGCTTCTCGCCGCCGAGGAAGAGCAGGTAGGGCCGCGGCAGCCCATACTTCGTGGCGACGCGCTCCTTCTCTTCCGGCGCCACGTCCTCGCGGAACCGCGCGGCGACGCCGTTGTAGATGACGTCGATCCGCGCCGGGCTGATGCCGAAATAGTCCACGAGGTCCCGCTTGCTGTTGAAGGAGACCGTGATGATGCGGTCGGCGCGGCGCAGCGCGCGCCCGATCATCACGCGCGCGTAGAGGAGCGCGGCCCGGTTGGGAAGGAACTGGGGGTAGAGGACGTGGATGATGTCGTGGATGGTCACGACCGCGCGCGTCCGGTAGAGCGGAGGCACGACGTAGTGCGTCGCATGGAAGAGGTCCAGCCGATCGCGCATCAGCCGCCAGGCGAACCGGGTCAGCTCCGAGAGCGAGTATCCCGGCGAGTCCTCCGCCACGATCTCGAAGTGCTCCGGCAGCGGCGGCACCGCCTCCCGGTCGCCGCTGGGCACGTAGACGCGGAAACGGTAGGCCGAGGAGTCCGGGTTCCGGCCGACCGCCTCGAGCAGGTTGCGGATGTAGGAGCCGATGCCGAAGTGCGTCAGCTTGCGCGCGTCGAGGCCGATGCGGGGAGGGCGCGACGCTCTCACGCGTGCGCCCCCGCGGTCTCGGCGGCCTCCCGAATCGCCTCCGCGGTCTTCGCGGCCGCCGTCTCCCAGGAGAACGCGGCGGCGCGGTCGGGCCCCGCGGTGCGGCAGCGCTCGCGCAGCGCCTCGTCGTCGAGGGCGCGTTCGATCCGCTCGGCGAGCGCGGCGGGGTCGCGCGGCGGCGCGTAGAGCGCCGCGTCGCCGCCGACCTCCCGGAGCGCGTCGGCGGTCGACGCGACGACCGGGATCCCGCAGGCCATCGCCTCGAGAATCGGCAGGCCGAATCCCTCGAAGAGCGACGGGTAGACGAACACCTCGGCCGCGCGGTAGAGGGCGCGGGCCGCGTCGCGCGCGGCGTAGCCCGTGACGTGGATCTTGTCCCGGTACGCCGAGCGCGCGATCCGGCGGTGAAGCGCGCCGGTCTTCCACCCGGCCCCTCCCGCCAGGACGAGGTCGGGCCGCGACCGGCGCTTCCCCCAGAGCCGCTCGCAGGCGACGACCAGGGCCTCGACGTTCTTCCGGGGCTCGAGGGTGCCGAGATACAGGATGTAGCGCTGGCCGCCGGCGTAGCGCTGCCGCGTCCGCTGGCGCGCCGCGGGCTCGTCGGCGGGAAAGAAGAAGTCGCGGTCGACGCCGTTCTTCGCGACCCGCACCCTCGGCGCCGTCTCCGGGTAGTGGGCGACCAGGTCCCTCGCCGTCGTGTCCGAGACGCAGAGGAAGCGGGCCGCCCGCTCGACCGTCCGCTCCCAGAGGGGCACGAACCCGAGCAGCGTGCGCCCGGAGTGCCACTCCGGATGGGTCAGCGGCGTGAGGTCGTGGACCACCGAGACGTAGGGGACGGATCCGCGGGCCGGCCCGATCGTGAGGGCGGACACGAGCACATCGGCCTCCCAGCGGGCCAGGCGCTGCGGCAGCGTGCTCTGGAGCCAGACGATGCCGAAGGGGTGGTGGTCCGTGTGCAGAGAGAAGGCGTCGGCGCCCTCGAGCGAGCGGGGGAGGGGACGCGGGGCGAAGAGGCCGACGCGGGCCCCGGGGCGCGCCGCGAGCCCCCGCGCGATCGCCAGCGTGTACGTGCCAATGCCCGTCCGCTCGCTCAGGAGCGCGCGGCTGTCGATCGCGATCTTCACGGTGCGGAACCTATCAAGCTATCAGCCCTCCGTTCCGGCGGGATTTGACTACGGCCGCGACAGGGCTAAAATGCGCGGTTCGGTCATGAAGCCCCATACCGTCTCCCTCGAGTCCGTGTCGGACGAGCCTGTGCGCGTCGAGGCAGAGCTGCCCGTCACCGTCGCGGCCGTCGACCGCGAGCCCCTGCTCGCGCTCTCGCCTCTTCTTCTGGCCGGTGAGGTCTCGCGGATCGAGGGCGGCTATGCCCTCACGGCGCGGCTCGCCTACGACGGGCAGCTCGAGTGCAGCCGTTGCCTGACGCCGTACCCGTTCCGGGAGGAGGAGGAGTTCACGCTCCTCTTGACCCCCAGGCCGAGCGCGTCCGGCGCGCCGAAGGAGATCGAGCTCGCGCCGGCCGACCTCGACACGCAGTACTACGATCCCGCCCAGCCGGTCGTCGAGCTCCTGCCGATCGCCGAGGAGCGAGTCCAGATGGCCCTCCCGATGAAGCCCCTGTGCCGCGCCGACTGCCGCGGCCTGTGTCCCTCGTGCGGCAATGACCTGAATCTCGGCTCGTGCGCGTGTGCTCGCGACACGGTCGATCCCCGCTGGGAGGCCCTGCGCAGCCTGCGGGAGAAAGTGTAGGAGGAGAACCGTGCCCAATCCCAAACGACGCCACAGCAAGGCGCGCCGCGACAAGCGCCGGGCGCACGACGCGCTGACGCCGCCGGCACTCTCGGAGTGCCCGAACTGCCATGAGCCGAAGACGCCGCATCGCGTCTGCCCGCGCTGCGGGTACTACAAGGGCAAGCAGGCGATCAATACCTAGACTCGGTGCTCGCCCCGGTATAATTCGCGCACCCGTGTTGCCTTCAGGGACGAGGGGCTGACGTGCGGATCGCGATCGACGCGATGGGCGGCGACCACGCGCCCGCGGTCAACGTCGACGCCGCCGTCGCGGCCCATCGCGAGTTCGGGATCTCGAGCCTGCTCGTCGGCCGGGAGCGCGTGCTCGCCCCGATGCTCGCCGAGACCGGCTACCGCGGCTCCGAGATCGAGATCGTGGACGCCGCCGAGGTCGTCACGATGGAGGATCCCGCGACCGCGGCGATCCGCAAGAAGCGCAACTCCTCGATCCGCATCGCGGCCAACTGCGTGCGCGACGGGCGCGCCGAGGGTCTGGTGTCGGCGGGCCACACCGGCGCCGGCATGGTGGTCGCCAAGATGGTCATCGGCGCGATCGAAGGGGTGGACCGGCCGGCGCTCGCGACCGTCCTGCCGAACCTGACCGGACACTGCCTGCTGCTCGACGTCGGCGCCAACCCCGACGCGAAGACGGCGCAGTTCAAGGAATTCGCGGTCATGGGCTCCATCTACGCCGAGCTCGCGTTCGGCCGCAAGCACCCGTCGATCGGGCTCATGTCGATCGGCGAGGAGGACTCGAAGGGCACCGACGAGACGAAGGAAGCGTTCAAGATCCTCAAGGAGACCGGTCTCAACTTCGTCGGCAACGTCGAGGGCCGCGACGTCTTCAACGGCACCGTGGACGTCATCGTGACCGACGGTTTCACAGGCAACGTCATCCTCAAGGTCTCCGAGGCGCTCGCGGAGATGGTCGAGAATCTCCTGCGCGAGGAGATCAAGCGCACGCTGCAGGCCTCCGTCGGCTTCCTGCTGTCGCGCTCCGCGTTCCGGCGCTTCAAGCAGCGCCTCGACTACTCCGAGTACGGCGGGGCGCCGCTCCTGGGCGTGAAGGGCTGCGTGATCATTTGCCATGGGCGCTCCTCGGCCAAGGCCGTCAAGAACGCCGTCCGCTTCGCGGCCGAGTTCTCGAAGCGCCGGCTGGCGGATTCGATCCAGGCCAAGATCGCCGAGCTGCACTCCCGCGAGGCCAGCCTCCTCAAGGCGTAGGATTCGCATCTGTGAACCGCGCCATGATCGTGGGGACGGGCGCCGCCGTCCCGAAGAGGGTCCTGTCGAACGCCGACCTCGAGAAGCTGGTCGAAACGTCCGACGAGTGGATCACCTCGCGCACCGGGATCCGGGAGCGGCACATCGCCGCCGACGGCGAGCACTTCTCGGACCTCTGCACGCGCGCCGCCGAGGGCGCGCTCAAACGGGCGCACCTCAAGCCCGAGGACCTGGACATGATCCTCGTCGGCACGATCTCGGGGGACATGCCGTTCCCGGCGACCTCCTGTCTCGTGCAGCGCAACCTCGGAGCGAGCCGGGCCGCGGCGTCCGACGTCTCGGCCGCGTGCGTCGGGTTCCTCTACGCGCTGCACCTGGCGGACGGCCTGATCGGCGCCGGCAAGGCGGCCAACGTGCTGGTGATCGGCGGAGAGATCCTGTCGCGCATCGTGGATTGGACCGACCGGAACACCTGTGTGCTCTTCGGCGACGGCGCCGGGGCCGTCGTGCTGCAAGAGACCAAGGGCGACCACGGCATCCTCGGCAGCCTCATGAAGAGCAACGGCAACTACCACGACTTCATCTGCATGCCGGGAGGCGGATCGGACCGGCCGGCCAACGACCCGAAGGCAATCGAGGAGCGTCTGCCCTACATCAAGATGAAGGGCAACGAGACCTTCAAGGTCGCGGTCAAGGCGATGACGGACGTGAGCCACGAGCTTTTGACCGAGCAGGGATTCACCCACGAGCAGATCGATCTCTTCATCCCGCACCAGGCGAACCTGCGCATCATCGATGCGGTGGGCGAGAAGCTCAGGATCGATCCCCGCAAGGTCTACAAGAACATCGACCGCTTCGGCAACACCTCCGCGGCCTCGATCCCGATCGCCCTCGACGAGTGCGTGCGCGAGGGGCTCGTGAAGACCGGGGACATGGTGCTGATGACGGCGTTCGGGGCGGGACTGGTGTGGGGCAGCGTGTTGCTCAGATGGTGACGATGATCAATTTTGGATTTTGGATTTTCGATTTTGGATTTGCTGCGCCGCAATCCTCTTCAATCCAAAATCCAAAATCCAAAATCCAAAATCGATGAGCCTTGCCCTTCTCTTTCCCGGCCAGGGCTCCCAGTCCGTCGGCATGGGCAAATCGCTCTGCGATCTGTCGCCGGCCGCCCGGCTCGTCTTCGACGAGGCCGACGATGTCCTGGGATTCTCGCTCACGAGGCTCTGCCTCGAGGGTCCCGAGGAGGAGCTCAAGCTCACCGTCAATACGCAGCCTGCGATCCTGACGCACTCGGTGGCCGCGTACGAGGACCTGCGGGCGCGCTTCCCGAGCGCCTCGAGGGCGCCGCGTTCGCGGCCGGCCACTCGCTCGGCGAGTACTCGGCCAACGTGGCGGCGGGCGTGCTTCGCTTCTCGGACGCAGTGCTGCTCGTGCGCGAGCGCGGCGTGTTCATGCAGGAGGCGGTTCCCGCCGGCGTCGGCGCGATGGCGGCGATCGTCGGCCTGGCGCCGGAGGGCGTCGAGGCCGCGTGCCGCGAGTCCGCCGAGGGAGCCGTCGTGGCCCCCGCCAACTACAACTCCCCCGAGCAGACCGTCATCGCGGGGGAGGCCGGCGCGGTCGCGCGAGCGTCGCAGGCATGCCTCGCCCGAGGCGCCAAGCGGGCGATTCCGCTGCCCGTCTCGGCTCCCTTCCACTGCGCCTTGATGTCGCCGGCGCGGGAACGCCTGCGCCCGCGCCTCGAGGCGACGCCCTTCGCGGACGGCCGCCTGCCGGTCGTCACCAACGCCGACGCCCGGCCCGAGTCCGCGGCCACCGCGCTGCGGGACGCGCTCGTTCGGCAGGTCGACTCGCCGGTGCGCTGGGTCGAGAGCGTGCGGCGGCTGGCCGCCGAGGGCGTGGACCGCGCGCTCGAGATCGGGCCGGGCAACGTGCTCGCCGGACTCGTCCGGAGGATCGAGAAGGGGATCAAGGTCGAGGGGTACGCGGGGTGAGGGCGATTTTGGATTTTGGATTGAAGAGACGGCGACTCCTCGTTTTCGTTCTGGCGTTCGCATCCATCGCTTGCGCCACGTCGCGGCCCCCCGAGTCGGCGATCGACGCGGCCGTGCGGGTGGCCGAGGCGCGGTGCCAGTGCCGCCTGGGCGTCGCCGCGCGCCACCTCGAGAGCGGGCGCTCGTACTCGCACAACGGCGGATCCGAGTTCGAGGCCGCGTCGGTCATCAAGATCGCCGTGATCACGGAGGCGATGGCCGCGGTCCGGGAGGGACGCGTCGACCTCGCACAGCGCTGGAACCTGACCGACGAGAACAAGGCGGATGGCTCGGGCACGCTCCTCATGCTCGACGCGGGGCTGAACCCGACGTGGGACGACCTCGCCACGCTCATGATCGGCCCCTCCGACAACACCGCGACGAACGCCTGGATCGCGCGGCTCGGGCGGGAGCCGATCAACGCGCGCATGGAATCCCTGGGTTTCTCGCACATTCGCCTGCTGTCGACGCTTCCGGCGTACTCCCGCCGCGACGAGGAGCCCTCGCCCTGGAAGGGCCTGCGCCTCGGAGTGATCACGCCGGACGAAGTCGCCGAATGGATGGCCCGGGTCGCGAACGGCGAGCTGCTCGACCCCGAGTCGTCGCGCCGGATCTTCACGTACCTGGACAAGGACCCGACGCGGCAGCGGATCGCGCGGCGGTTCCCCTCGGAGGCGCTCTGGGCCGGCAAGAGCGGGACGATGTCGGGCACGCGCAACGACTCCGGCATCCTGAGGACCCGGAAGGGCCGCTTCGTCCTGGTCGTGCTGACCGCGGAGGCGAAGTCCGTCGGGATCGGCCCGGACCATCCCGCGATCCTGGCCATCGCGGACCTCGCGAAGGCGATCGTGGACACGTGGAGCGCACAGCTGCCGGACATCACGGAGAAGCCGGAGTGACCCGGTCATCCCGACCCCGAGCATCGCGAGGGCGAGGGACCCCTTTGAAGCCACAGCAGGCTTGGAAAGGGTTCCTCGAACCTTTCGGCCCTCGGAATGACAGGCGGTGGAAGGAATGACAGGCGCGGAAGATAGACTCCGCCCCCAATGAACCGCTTTGAAGGCAAGATCGCCCTCGTGACCGGCGCCTCCCGCGGCATCGGAGAGGCGATCGCCAGACGCCTGGCCGCGGAGGGCGCCTCGGTCCTCGCCGCCGCGCGCTCGGCCGACGCGCTGGCGGGTGTGGTGTCGGCGATCGCGGCGGCCGGGGGCAAGGCCCAGGCCCTCCCGCTGGACCTCGCGGATTCCTCCTCGATCGAGGCCGCGGTCAAGTCGGCGCTCGCGTCGCACGGGGAGATCCACGTCCTGGTCAACAACGCCGGCGTGACCGAAGACAACCTGATCCTGCGCATGGGCCGCGAGGCCTGGGACCGTGTGCTCTCGACCAACCTGACCGGCGTCTTCCTCCTGACGCAGGCCGTGATCAAGGGCATGGTCCGCAAGCGCTACGGGCGGATCGTCAACGTCACCTCGGTCGTGGGGCTGATGGGCAACGCCGGGCAGGCCAACTATGCCGCGTCCAAGGCGGGCCTGGTCGGCCTGACCAAGTCGGTCGCGCGCGAGCTCGCCTCGCGCAACATCACGTGCAACGCGGTCGCGCCGGGATTCATCGCGACCGCGATGACGGAAAAGATGACGCCGGAGGCTCGGGAGAAGCTCGCGGGAGAGATCCCTCTCGAGCGCCTCGGCACCGCGGACGACGTGGCGGCGGCCGTGGCGTATCTCGCCTCCGAGGAAGCCTCCTACGTCACCGGAACGGTCCTCAACGTGAGCGGGGGGCTGTACATGTAGACGCAGAGGGCGGAATTACCCCCCGCCGCCTGCCGGGGTTGCCCCGGGGGTGCATCTAGGGAAGAATACGTCCTCAATCGGACTCGGCAATCCAAGAAGGGAGAAGAGGAATGGCTGTCGAAGAAAAGGTGAAGAGCATCATCGTCGAGCAGCTCGGCGTGGACGCTAACGAGGTGACTCCGGAGGCGTCGTTCGTCGATGATCTCGGCGCCGACTCGCTCGACACGGTGGAGCTCGTCATGGCCTTCGAGGAAGCCTTCAACATCGAGATCCCGGACGAGGCCGCTGAGAAGATCCAGAAGGTCAAGGACGCCATCGAGTACATCGAGAAGAGCTCCGCGAAAAACTAATTCCATGCCCCGTCTTTCCTCGCCCCGCCGGGTGGCCATCACCGGGGTGGGCCTGGTTTCGCCGCTCGGAGTGGGAAACCGGGAGAACTGGGACGCGCTGACCGCCGGACGGTCGGGTCTCGGTCCCATCACCCGCTTCGACGCCTCCCGATTCGCCTGCCGCATCGCCGGCGAGGTGAAGGGATTCGACCCTTCGCTGTACATCGAGAAGAAAGAAATCAAGAAGATGGACATCTTCATCCACTACGCGATGGCCGCCGCGCACATCGCGATGGAGGATTCCGGTGTCCCCGTGACCGACCAGAACCGTGAGCGCTTCGCGGTGGTCGTGGGCTCGGGCATCGGCGGCCTGCCCATCATCGAGGAGACCCAGCGCAAATTCGTCGAGGGCGGCGGCAATCCCCGCGTCATCTCGCCCTTCTTCATCACGGGCCTCATCGTGAACGAGGCCGGCGGGAACATCTCGATCAAGTACGGGCTCAAGGGCCCCAACCTCGCCACGGTCACCGCCTGCACGACAGGCGCCCACGCCGTCGGTGAGGCCTACCGGATGATCCAGTACGGAGACGCGGATCACGCGATCGCCGGCGGCACCGAGTCGGTCATCACGCCGCTCGCCGTCGGGGGGTTCGGCGTGATGAAGGCCCTCTCGACCCGAAACGACGACCCCGCGGGCGCCTCGCGTCCCTGGGACCGCGACCGCGACGGCTTCGTGATCGCGGAGGGCGCCGGGCTGGTCGTGCTCGAGGAGATGGACTCCGCGAGGAAGCGCGGCGCGCGGATCTACGCGGAGCTCGCCGGCTATGGCATGTCGGGCGACGCGTACCACATCGCCGCGCCGTCCGAGGACGGCGACGGCCCCGCGCGGGTCATGAAAAACTGTCTCGCCGACGCCGGGATGAACCCGGAGGACATCGACTACATCAACGCGCACGGCACGTCCACGCCGCTCGGCGACAAGGCCGAGACGATCGCGATCAAGCGGGTCTTCGGCGAGCACGCGAAGAAACTCGCGGTCTCCTCGACGAAGTCGATGACGGGACACCTGCTGGGCGCGGCGGGCGGGCTCGAGACCGGGATCTGCGCGCTGGCCATGCACGAGGGCGTGCTGCCGCCGACGATCAACTACCAGAACCCGGACCCCGAGTGCGACCTGGACTACGTGCCCAACACGGCGCGTAAGGCTTCACCCCGCGCCGTGCTGTCCAATTCCTTCGGCTTCGGCGGGACGAACGGGTGCCTGATCCTGAAGAAGGCCTGATCCTCAGAGAGGTGTTGAGACCGTGAACTCCTTCGTCGCCATCGCCTACGTCCCCGACACCGAGACCAGGATCAAGATCGGCGGCGACGGGAAGTCCATCGACGAGACCGACGTCAAGTGGATCGTGTCGCCCTACGACGAGTACGCGCTCGAGGAGGCCCTGAAGATCAAGGAGGGCAAGGGCGCAGGCACCGTCACCGTCGCCACGGTCGGGCCCGAGCGCGCCAAGACGGGCCTGCGCGAGTGCCTGGCGCGCGGAGCGGACGACGCGATCTGGATCGATTCGACCGGCACCGCGTTCCTCGACGCCCTGGGTGTCGCCAAGGCCCTCGCCGCCGCGGCGAAGGGCGGGACCTACGACTTCTACTGGTTCGGCCAGAAGGGCGTCGGCTACGACGAGTCCCTGGTCGGTCCGATGTTCGCCGAGCTGCTCGGCGTCCCGCACGTCGGCAGCATCATCCGGCTCGAGCTGGGAGAAGGGAAGATCACGGCGCACCGCGAGATCGAGGGCGCGCACGAGGTCGTGGAGTGCCCGCTCCCGGTCGTGCTGACGGCGCAGAAGGGCCTCAACGAGCCGCGCTACGCCTCGCTCAAGGGCATCATGGCCGCCAAGAAGAAGCCGATCGCGGAGAAGAAGCTCGCGGAGCTCGGCGTGCCCGAGGCGGACCCCGCGAACGCGAAGACCCGGTGGCGCAAGCTCGAGCTGCCTCCCGCACGGCAGGCCGTCAAGCTGGTCCCGCCGGACGACCCGGCGGCGGCGGGGAAGGAACTGGTCAGGCTGCTCCGCGAAGAGGCGAAGGTCCTATGAACGCCTCTCTCCCGGGCACCGTTGCCTGTCATCCCGAGCGCAGCGAGGGATCCCGTGCGCTCTGGCGAAGCGGCTGGTCGAGTCCGGGATCCTTCGTCGGTTACCGCCGAGCGTGCTCGGCGTTGCCTACCGTCGGGGGTCTGCCGTTGGTGGTCGGCTCTCTCCTCGGGATGACAGCGCAATGAAATTCCTCGTCTTCATCGAGCAGCGCGACGGTAAGATCCGCAAGGCCTCGCTCGAGGCGCTCTCCCTGGCGCGCAAGCTGGGCGGCGGACCGGCGGCCGCGGTGCTTCCGGGCAAGGGCGTCACGGGGCTCGCGAAGGAGCTCGGCAAGTACGGCGCCGGCAAGGTCTACGTGGCGGACAGCGACGCGTTGGCCCTCTACAGCAACAAGGGGTACGTCGGCGCGCTCGACGCGGCGGCCAAGAAGGAGACTCCCGACGCGGTGCTCATGGCGGCGACGGCGATGGGCAAGGACGTGGCGCCGCGCTTCGCGGCCCGGAACGACGTCTCGGTGCTCGCCGACGTCATGGAGCTGCGCGTCGAGGGCGACCGGCTCGTGGGGTGGCGGCCGGTGTACTCCGGCAAGGCGCGGGCCGAGGTCGACTGCGGGTCGGCGAGATTACAAATCGTCACGTCCCGGCCCAACGTGTTCCCCGCGGAGGCGGCGTCCGACGCCCCGGAGCCCGCCGTCGAGGCGCTGGACCTCGGCGACGTCGCGCCGCGCGCGAAGGTCCTGCGGGTCGAGACCTCGGAATCGAAGGAGCTGGACGTGTCCGAGGCGGACGTGATCGTGTCCGGCGGCCGCGGCATCAAGGGACCGGAGAACTGGCCGGTCGTGCGGGACCTCCAGCAGGCCCTCGGCGCGGCGCTCGGCGCCTCGCGCGCCGTCGTCGACGCGGGCTGGATCGACCACCAACATCAGGTCGGGCAGACCGGCAAGGTCGTCTCGCCCACACTCTACGTCGCGTGCGGAATCTCCGGCGCGATCCAGCACCTCGCCGGAATGGGGACGTCCAAGGTCATCGTCGCCATCAACAAGGATCCGGAGGCGCCGATCTTCAAGGTCGCGACCTACGGCGTCGTCGGGGACATCTTCCAGATCCTCCCGGAGTTCGCGAAGGCCGTCCGCGAGGCGAAGAAGGAGTGAAGGGGGATTCTAGGTTTTAGATTTCGGAGTCCGCCGGGCTTCAATCCAAAATCCAAAATCCAAAATCCAAAATCCCTCACTCCTTCTCCTTCACCACCCTCACCCTCTCCGCCCCCGGCTCCGCCCGGCGTTTCGCCGCGTGGAAGTGTCTCGACTGCACGCGCGTGAAGACCGCCCCGAGCAGCACGAGAAGCGACGCGTAGTAGACCCAGAAGAGCAGGACCATCATCGATCCCGCGGTGCCGTACGCGGTCGCGATCTCGCTGCGGCCGAGGTAGAAGCCGATCGCCCACTTGCCCACGGAGAGCAGAAACGACGTGAAGACGGCCCCGAGCCAGACGTCGCTCCAGGGGATCTCGACGTCCGGCAGCACCCGGTAGAGCAGCGCGAACAGGACGGTCATCAGGACGTACGTCACGATCGCGTTGCCGCCCTCGAAGATCGCCGACGGTAGCCGCGCGTAGCGCTGCGAGAACTCCTCGAGCGCGTGGATCGAGGCCGAGAAGACGAGCGAGACGACGAGCACGAAGCCGAGGGCCAGGACGAGCGCGAACGAGATCACGCGCTTCCACAGGAGCCGCCGGATCAGCGGGCCCGGCTTGGGCGCCGCGTCCCACATGAGATTGAGCGAGTCCTGGAGCTGGACGAAGACGGCGAGGGTGCCGATGGTGAACGTGGCGATGCCGAGGATCCGGGCGATCGTGCCGGTCATCTCGAACGCCGCGTATCCGAGGATCCCGTCGACGGCCAGGGCCTGCTGGTGGCCCATCAGCAGGTCGAATTCACTCACGATCTGCCTCCGGACCGCCGAGGGCTCGAAGAGCAGCCCGGCGCCGACCTCGAACAGGACGAGCACCGGCACCATCGAGAACAGGGCGAAGAAGGCGAGGGCGGCGCTCTGGGTGAATGCGTCGCGCTCGATCCAGGTGTGGAACGTCTCGCGCAGGATCGGTCCCCAGAGGCGAGGCCGCTTCGAGCTGGAGCCGCCGACCATGGCGCCCGATCCTAACTCCGGGACAGCAGACAATGACGCGCTCCGCAAGGAGGCGCGCGCCCTGGGGACGAGCGAAGCTACGGTCGCGTAGGAACGGAGCGGGGACTCGGGCGCCTCGCGTCCGGCAGTTCGACGACCTGCCGGTCGGCCGGAGAGACGGCGAACAGCCGCCGGACGTAGATCTCGCCCTCCATGGGATCGCTGCGGTAGTCGGCCCAGGCGGCGTAGACGTTCCCGCCGGCCGCCGCGACGCTCTGGTAGTCGCCGAACTGCATGAAGTGGGTCGTGCGGCTCGTCGCGCTCGAGAGCCGAATGGCGGGCTCCCAGTTCGCTCCCGCGTCGCGCGACCGGCTCAGATAGACGTCCGCGCCCGCGCGCATGGGATCGTTGCGGGAGTCCTTGAACGCGACGAAGATCGCGCCGCTCGACGGGTCGACCCGGATCCACTGGTGATACCGGTCGACCTCGCCCGTTCCGGCGTCGGTCACGAGGGCGGGCGGGGACCACGTCGCGCCGCCGTCGACGGACCGGCTGAAATAGACGTCCGGGACGCAGGCGCTCGGGTCCCCGCAGCGATCGGGGCACTCGGCGTCGGTGACTCCCGGCGGATAGTCCGCCCACGCGACGTAGACCGCGCCTCGCGACGGACCGGCGGAGCGATCCGCGGCGACGGAGGCGTGAACCAGCGCCGGCCGGAGGCACTGAGACGGCGGCGAGACGTACCACTGCGCCCGAAGGTCCGCTACGGCGACGGAGGGGGTGAAGGTCGCTCCGCCATCCGTCGAGTGCATCACGCGGATCGACCGACGCCGGTTGTCGTGAAAAGCAAGGTAGACGGCCCCGTCGCCGGCGACCGTCAGGTCCCCCCCGCTCGTGAAGGCCTGCTCGATCATCTGGGGAGGCGAGAACGTCGCGCCGGAGTCCTCCGACCGCGAGAAGTAGACCCTCCCCATCGGCCACTTCCACGCGACGTAGACCCGATCGCGGTACGGGCTGTCCCGATCGTCGTCGACGGCGAGGGCGACCTTGTCGTCCTGGTCTGTCGCGCCGCTGACGCGCAGCGGAGGTTCCCAGCTGCGCCCTCCGTCCAGTGAGCGAACGACGTCGACGCCGAGAGTGCCGGGCGGGCCCACCGGGATTCTGGCCAGGTAGGCGACTCCATTCGAGTCGAAGGCGACCATCGGATCGTTGTCGAAGCGGGACCCCTCGCCGAGCGGGATGGACGTTCTCGACCAGGTCGCCCCGAAGTCGCTCGTGGACATCGCAAGCAGGTGGCCGTCCGATGCGCTCATCGCCACGGCCAGGGCTGTGGAGGGTCGATAGCGATCGATCGCGATCGAGACCTCGGCTTGCGTTCCCGGGCGGCTGCTCGCGTTGCGGTCGGGATCGGCGAAGAGCACGTCCGAGCTCGGCGTCGGATCGGACGTCCTCCATGCCGTGAGCGCGACGAGAGCGGCCGCGCACGAAACGACGATGGCGAGCAGCCCGCGCGCGCGAACGGAGTTCATCGAGCCCCCCGCCCGAACGTTAGCACGCGAGGATGGCAGAATCCCGCTCGCGAGCCCCCGAGACGAAATCCGGAATTCGGATACGCGACTCCAGAATTTCGGATCGCGCCGGGAACGGGCGCGCTAGACTCCCGCCCACATGCCACCACCGATCCCCACCGAACGCGTGATCCTCGGCCTGCCCGGCCGCGTCGTCTTCGCGCTGCTCGTGCTGCTCGCGATCGTGGTCTTCGTGTACTCGATGTCGCGTCGCATCCGCGTGCTCCTCGCGGGACGGCCCGACGACCGCTTCCGGGAGATCGGACGCCGCATCGGGAAGACCCTCGAGTACGCGTTCGTGCAGAGGCGGATGTTCCGGGACTTCTATGCCGGGTTCTTCCACATCCTCATCTTCGGCGGCTTCGTCGTCCTGACCGTCCGCTCGATTGCGCTGGTCCTGGAGGGCTCGGTTCCGGGCTTCGTCCTGCTGCCGGGCGCGCCGGGCGACTACTACACCCTCCTCAAGGACGTCTTCGAGGTGCTGACGCTCGCCGGCGTCCTGCTCGCCGGGTTCCGCCGGGCCTTCGCGCGGCCGAAGCGTCTGGACCTGTCCTGGGACGCGTGGCTGATCCTGTTCCTCATCGGCCTCCTCATGGCGACCGACCTGCTCGCGGCGGGCGCTCACCTGGCGCTCGCGCCCTCGCTCCAGACCCGCTGGTCGCCGGTCGTGCTGGGCATCGCGCGGATGCTGGCGGGCACGAGTCCGGCGCGTCTGCAGGCCCTCTACGAGACCTGCTGGTGGATCCACCTCGGCGATCTGCTGTTCTTCGGCAACTACCTGCCGTACTCGAAGCACTTCCACATCATCACAGCGGTGCCCAACATCTTCTTCATGAACCTCGCGCCGATGGGGAGGCTGAAGACCGTCGACCTCGAGAACACGGAGCGCTTCGGCGCCTCGCGCGTGGAGGACCTGACCTGGAAGTCGATGCTCGACGGCTACACCTGCACCGAGTGCGGACGCTGCCGCGAGGTGTGCCCGACCGCCCTGACGGGGAAGCCGCTCGACCCCAAGATCTTCATCGGCAACGTCCGCGACGCGGTCTACGAGGCGACGCCCGGAATCCTCGAGGAGTACGCGGCTTCCACGGGGGGGAGCCGGGGAAACGGGGACGCCCTTGCGGCGCGCAAGGAGCTGATCGGCGGCTGGATCTCGGAGGAGACGATCTGGGCGTGCACGATGTGCGGCTTCTGCACGACCGCGTGCCCCGTCTTCATCGTGCCGGCGGTCGACAAGATCGTCGAGATGCGGCGCTACCTCGTGCTCGACAAGGCCGAGTTCCCCAAGGAGGTCCAGAGCGCCTTCCGCGGGATGGAGACCAACGGCAACCCCTGGAACATGTCCGCGTCCTCGCGGGCGGACTGGGCCAAGGGGCTGCCCGTCGCGACGATGGGTCAGGTCGAGGGCGTCGAGGTCGAGGTCCTGTTCTGGGTGGGCTGCGCGGGCTCTTACGAGGACCGCGCCAAGCGCGTCTCCAAGGCGCTCGTCGAGATCCTGAACGCGGCCGGAATCTCCTTCGCGATCCTGGGGACGGAGGAGACGTGCACGGGGGACTCCGCGCGGCGCATGGGCAACGAGTATCTCTTCCAGATGCTGGCGCAGCAGAACGTCGAGACGCTCAACGGCCACAAGGTCAAGAAGATCGTGACCAACTGCCCGCACTGCATGAACTGCCTGAAGAACGAGTACGGAGACTTCGGCGGCCACTACGAGGTCGTCCACGGCTCCCAGCTGGTGGCCGAGCTCATCGCGGCCGGGCGCGTGAAGCTGACGACGCCGATCCCCGACACGATCACGTTCCACGACCCGTGCTACCTGGGCCGTTACAACGGCGCGTACGAGGCGCCCCGGCAGATCCTCCGCGCGATCCCGGGGCTCGAGCTCAAGGAGCTCGAACGCTCGCGCGAGAAGGGCCTGTGCTGCGGCGCGGGCGGCGGCCGCATGTGGATGGAGGAGAAGCTGGGCACGCGGATCAACCAGGCCCGCATGGAGGAGATCGCGGCCGCGGGGACCGGCTCGGTCGGCGTCTCCTGCCCGTTTTGCATGGTCATGATCGGCAACGCGAAGGACGAGCTCGCGGTGACGACGCAGCCCTTCGACGTGCTCGAGCTCGCGCGCAAGGCGATGGCGCCACCGGACGCGGCCCGGCCGAGGTCGGAGGCTCCCGTCTGACGCCTCGCCTCCTCGTCGACCGGCTGCTCCACCTCATCGGGATCGACCGCCCTCGCGAGTATCGCGGGTCGCGCGGCGTCGGACAGCGCTGGGAGAAGCTGGCCCGGCGGCGTCTCGAGGCCGAGGGCTACGAGATCCTGGAGAGCAACTATCGCGCGCGGGGCGGCGAGATCGACTTCATCGGGAGAGAGGGCGGCGTCCTCTGCTTCGTCGAGGTCAAGGGACGCAGCGGGCCGGCGTTCGGTGCGCCGGCGGAGGCGGTCACGGGCGAGAAGCAGCGGCGGATCGTCCTCGCCGCGGAGCAGTACCTGGCGCGCGCGCCGCGCCGGACCGACTGCCGGTTCGACGTCGTCGCGATCGTCGAGCGCGACGGCGACGCCGAGATCGAGATCCTCCGCGGCGCCTTCGACGCCGGCTCGTCGCGCTGACGCGCGCGTGTTAAAATCGATCGTTGTCTACTCCGAGCGATAGCGAGCTGCGCTACAGCTTCACGTGCCCGAGCTGCTCGGGCAACTTCTCGATCAGCCTCGACCGGATCCCCCCGGTGAAGGCCCGCTTCTCCTGTCCCCGATGCGGGACCTCGATGGATTTCCCATCCCGTGAGGAGGCGCGCATCTACATGCTGGTCCAGACGCGCAATCAGGCGGGCGCCGCCGGCGACGCGCCGGCGCCGGATCCCGGACCTCGTGCCGCAGCGGTCTCGTCGGCTCCGGCCCCCTCTCCGAAGCCCCAGGCGGCGCCTCCTCCGCCCCCGCCACCTCCGCCCGCCAGGCTCCAGGCCGTGCCGCCTCCGCCCCGGCCCGTCGCCCGCCCGGCGCCGCCGCCTCCGCCCGCGGAAAAGCAGGAGCAGAGCTACGTCCTCCAGAAGGTGGGTTTCGAGGGCGACACGTTCGACCGCCGCGGCGTCCGCGTCCTGATCCGCTCGGGCGCGCTGAATCCGTCGGATTCGGTCTCGGTCGACGGCGGCGCGGCGATTCGCGCCGATCAGGTCCAGGATCTCAAGTCGCTGTTCGAGCTTCGCAAGACCGCGAGGGTCACGCCTCCGCCGGTATGCCCGAGGCACCTGGATCGACTCGCGTACTACCTGTGCGCCGCGACCCGCCGTCCGCTCTGCGAGGAGTGCGCGGAGGAGAAGAAGTTCGGCGGAACCTCGGTCCGCGTGTGCGCCCACTGCGCCGGAAACGTCGAGGAGATCCCGGTCCCCAACGAGTAGGGGAGGCGTTTTCTCGTCGAGGCGGCCCGCCTTGACCGTCCCGACGCCGTCGGCTATCCTTCGCGTCCGCCATTCTGAGCGGGAATAGCTCAGCGGTAGAGCGCCACCTTGCCAAGGTGGAAGTCGCGGGTTCGATCCCCGTTTCCCGCTCCAACAGTTTCGCCCATTCATGCGATCGAGACGGAGCCTTTCGCTGCTGCTCGTGATCGCCGCCTCCGCGTGCGGCTACAGGCACTCGCGTCCGGTCGTCGAGTCGGGCAGGGACTTTCCGTGCCGTTCGGCGATCGGACTCGAAGGGGAGCCCTCGCCTTCCGAGGTCATCGCGATGCTCGGCGAACCGCTGGAGCGGCGGCCGGTCGAAGGCGGAGAAGTCTTTCGGTATTGGGTTCGGGGAAAGTACGGCGATCACGTCAAGCTGTTTGGAATCGTCACCGTTTCGGAGCCCCACGACTACTGGAGTTGCGACGTCCGGCTCAAATTCCGCAGCGGACGGTTGTACTCGATCACGTACACCCGAGAGAGCAGCGGTCCCGACGGAGAGGAAAGGGACGGTCCGAGCACGAAGATCCTCCGCCAGGCGAAGCCGGGGGGATGAAACGGCCGCCGCGGCGGTCGCGAGGCGGCTCGGGCGGCGCTACTCCGCCAGCACCTTGTGAACGAGCTGGATGCAGACCGATCCCTCGCCCACGGCCGCGGCCACGCGCTTGACGCTTCCGGCGCGCACGTCGCCGACGGCGAAGACGCCGGGGCGGTTCGTCTCGAAAAGGAGGGGAGGGCGGCGCAGGGGCCACCCGGAGGAGGCGAGGTCGGCCGGCTGCAGATCCGATCCCGCCTTCACGAATCCCTTCTCGTCGAGCGCCACGCATCCGTCGAGCCAGGCGGTATTCGGATTGGCTCCCGTCATCATGAAGACGTGGCGGCAGGGAAACGTGGTGACCTTCCCCGTGCCGTCCCTGCACGTCACGGACTCCAGGCTCGCCCCACCCTCGAGCGCGACGATTTGCGTGTGGGCCTGGAGGTCGATGTTGGGCGTCTCTTCGATCCGGCGGATCAGGTAGCGCGACATCGTGTCGGAGAGTCCGGGTCCCCGAACCAGCATGGTGACGCGTCGCGGGTCCTCGGACAGAAAGATCGCGGCCTGTCCGGCGGAGTTCGCCCCGCCGACCACGATGACGTCCTCGCCCCGGCAGAGCATCGCCTCGACCGCCGTGGCCCCGTAATAGACGCCGACGCCCTCGAAGCGGGAGAGGTTCGGAATGTCGGGCTTCCGGTACCGGACTCCCGTCGCGATCACGATCGCCCGCGCCGACACGCAGACGTCGGAGCCCAGGTTGACGCGGTAGGGCCGGCGGGCGCAGTCGAGCGAGACCGCCGTCCGCGCCACGACGAGCTCCGCGCCGAACTTCTGGGCCTGCAGCAGCGCGGCACTCGCCAACTCCTGGCCGGAGATGCCCGTCGGAAATCCCAGATAGTTCTCGATGCGCGAGCTCGAGCCCGCCTGGCCGCCCGGAGCCGTCGATTCCACGACGAGCACGTCGAGCCCCTCGGACGCACCGTAGACCGCGGCCGCGAGCCCGGCGGGACCCGCTCCGATGACGACGACGTCCCGGACGACGTCCCGGCTCAGGCGGTTCAAGCCCAGGCACGCCGCGACCTCTTCGATCGTTGGCTTCTTCAGGACCCGCTTGCCGCTGCAGATGAAGACCGGCACGTCGTCCACGCCGACTCCGAAGCTGTCGAGCGTCTTCTGCACACCCTCGTCGCGATCCACGTCGAGGTAGGCGAACGGCTGGCTGTTTCGCGTCAGGAACTCCTGAAGCTCCAGCGTGCCCGCGGAGTGCCGGGAGCCGATGAGGACGATGCTGCCCGCGTTCCGGCTCATGATCAGCGTGCGCCGCAGGGCGAACGCTCTCAGGAAGAGCTGACTCAACTCCGGGTCCGTCTGGACGAGAGCGCGAACGCGCTCCGCGGGCAGCTCGAGCACACGCCCTGCCACCCGCGCCCGGGCCCGCGTGGAGGCCGGCCGATCGGAGATGAGGTCGACGTCGCCGGAGAAGTTGCCCTGCCGGTGGACGGTGAGGAGTCGATCCCCGTCGGCGAGGACCTCGATCTCTCCGGAGAGCACGACCTGGAGCGGACGATGCATTCCGCCCTGCTCCCACAGGATCTCGCCCACCGCGAAGGAACGCTCCCGTGCGAGGGGTGCGATCCGCGCGATCTGCGCCGCGGTCAGGGTCGGGAACATGTCGCCGCCCTCGGGTGCGTCCGGAGGAAGATCTTCCGCGCTCACGGTCCGATCCAAACCCGAAAGGGAGTCGCGTTGCAAGACGGGGATCGCCCGGGACCCGCGGCAGGCCTCGCCGACGGCGATCGGGAACGATTCGGCTCGCTGCGCGGACCATCTGCATCCGGGGTCTTCACAGAGATTTCACACCGCTGTTAAGCGCCGGCTTCCCCTTGGGGCAGTTCGCGCGAGCGCCGATCGAGTCATAGGCTCGACGTGCCGCGAGAGCCCGTACGGATCGCGGCGCGACCGAACGACTCGTTCAGAAAGGAAACGCGATGTCTCGACGCGACCAGGACATCCGGGGCCGCAGGGTCCTCAACGGGAGCCGCAGCCTGGCGGTGGGAGTCTTCGCCCTGCTCCTGCTTTCCGCCCGCAACCCGGCTCAGAGCGCGAGCGAGAAGGAGTCGGCGGCTCCGGGCTCGATTCGTCGCTTCCACGCCCATTTCGCGGACGAGGCCTTGGCCGACATGAAGCGGCGGGTCGCGGCCACCCGATGGCCGGACAGGGAAACCGTCGGCGACGACTCCCAGGGCGTGCAGCTTTCGACGGTGCAGGCGCTCGCGAAGTATTGGGCGAGCGACTACGACTGGCGCAAGTGCGAGGCGAAGCTGAACGCCCTGCCGCAATTCCTCACGACGATCGACGGCCTCGAAATCCATTTCATTCACGTGAAGTCGAAGGAGAAGAACGCGCTGCCGATCATCATCACGCACGGCTGGCCGGGCTCGATCATCGAGCAGCTGAAGATCATCGAGCCGCTGACGAACCCGACCGCGCACGGGGGAACGGCGGCCGACGCCTTCGACGTGGTGATTCCCTCGCTTCCGGGCTACGGCTTTTCCGGGAAGCCGGCGGCGCCCGGGTGGACCCCGGTCACCATCGCGAAGGCGTGGACGACCCTGATGCAGCGTCTCGGCTACACGCGATTCGTGGCGCAGGGCGGCGATTGGGGAAATGCGGTCTCGGAGGTGATGGCCCTCCAGGCGCCGCCGGGACTCCTCGGGATCCACACCAACATGCCGGCTACGGTCCCGGCCAACGTCGCGAAGGCGCTCGCGTTTCACGAGGCGCCGCCCGCCGATCTCACGGCCGAAGAGCGCAACGCGTGGAACCAGCTGGATTCCTTCTACAACAAGGGGCTGGGCTACGCGATCGAAATGAACAATCGCCCGCAGACGCTGTACGGGCTCGTCGACTCGCCGGTCGGGCTCGCGGCCTGGATGCTCGACCACGACATCCGCAGCTACGAGCTCATCTCCCGCGTCTTCGCTGGAAAGACGGAGGGGCTGACGCGGGATGACATCCTCGACAACGTGACGCTCTACTGGCTGACGAACACCGCGATCTCTTCGGGGCGTCTCTACTGGGACACCCGGCAGCTTCCGGCCAAGGGAGGGTTCTTCGACGTGAGGGGAGTCCAGATCCCGGTCGCCGTGAGCGCCTTCCCCGATGAGATCTACACGGCCCCGCGAAGCTGGGCGGAGAAGGCGTATCCCAAGCTGCTCTACTACAAGAAGCAGGAGAAGGGCGGACACTTCGCCGCGTGGGAGCAGCCGGAGCTCCTCGTTTCCGATCTGCGGGCGGCGTTCAAGTCTCTACGCTGAGCCGAAATCTGACGCACCTGCGCTCGACCAAGAAAGGGAAAGGAATTCTTGAGATGAAACACACCGGATTTGGCCGGCTCCTCCTCGCGGCTCTCATCCTCGCCGTCCTCGCCGGCGGCCCGCTTCGTGCTCAATCGTCGGCCGCACCCGCGAACGCCGGGTCGAAGCCGATGATCGTGCTCGTCCACGGGGCCTTCGCCGACGGCACGGGCTGGCAGCGTGTCATCCCGATCCTGCAGCGGGATGGCTACGACGTGATCGCGGTCCAAAATCCCCTCTCCTCGCTCGCCGCCGACGTGGAGACCACGAAACGGGTCGTCGACGCGCAGAAGGGGCCCGTGGTGCTCGTCGGCCATTCGTACGGCGGCGCGGTGATCACCGGCGCCGCCGCCGGAAGCCCGAACGTCAAGGCGCTCGTCTACCTCGCCGCGTTCGCGCCGGAGGGCGGCGAGCCGGTCGGCGCCTTCGGCGAGAAGTACCCTGTGGACCTCAATGCCGCGCTGCAGCCCGACGCGGCCGGCTTCCTCTACGTCGATCGCGCCCGGTTCCGCGAGCTCTTCTGTGCCGACGTTCCGGAGGTGGACGCTCGCGTAGCAGCGGCGGCGCAGAAGCCTGTCCACAACAGCGTGTTCGGCGCCTCGGTTCCGCAAGCGGCCTGGAAGAACATCCCCTCGTGGTACCTCGTTTCCCAGGACGACCGGGCGATCAACCCCAACCTCGAGCGGTTCTACGCGAAACGGATGAATGCCAAGACGAGCGAGGTCAAGTCCAGCCACGTCGCGTTCATCTCCCATCCCGACGTTGTGGCCAGGCTGGTCGAGGAGGCCGCGGGAGCCCCGGCGAAGTAGAGGCCATGCGAGCGCCGTCACCCTCGGTAGGTCTCGCCGGTCAGCGGCCTCGTATAGATCCTGGCCGTGAGCAGGGTCTTGACCCGAAGCCCTGCGGCTCGTTCGGGGTGGTGATGCTCTCTGAGTACTGGCGCTGTCGACTGAGAGGAGGGGAACGATGCTTGCGTACCGGCTTTTGAAGGCGCAGACGCCGCCGGAGTTTCAGGAGGTCCCCGATCCGCACCCGGGCCCCGGTCAGGTGGTCGTCCGAGTCGCCGGCTCGGGCCTGTGCCACACCGACTTCACGGTCATTTCTCGCGAGCAGAGCTACTGGAAGAGCGAGCCGCCCCCCTTCACCCTCGGCCACGAGATCGCCGGCTGGATCGAGGAGGTGGGAAGCGGCGTGACGAGGTTCCAACGCGGCGATGCCGTCGCCGTCAACCCGTCGTGGGCGAGCTGCGGGCGCTGTCACATGTGCCGGTCAGGGGAAGAGAACCACTGCCTGCATCAGAAGGCCATTCGCGCTCCCGGGGTCGGGTACGACGGCGGCCATGCGCCCTACGTCCTCGTTCCCGAGGCGAGATTCCTCGTCCCCATCGGCAATCTCGACCCCATCCTGGCGGCGCCGCTGACCGATGCGGGAATCACGACCTACTCGGCGATCAAGCCGGCGCTTCCCGGGATCTGGCCTGGAAGCACGGCCGTCGTGATCGGCGTCGGCGGACTGGGTCTCTACGCGGTTCAGTTCCTTCGTTTGCTCAGCGGGGCGCGCGTCATCGCCGTCGACTCCACCGAGGCCCGACAAAAGCTGGCGCGGGAGCACGGCGCGGACCACGTCGTGGCGAGCGGTCCGGACGCCGCGAACCAGATTCGCGAGCTCTCCGGGGGAATCGGGGCGGCGTTCGTCCTGGATTGCGTCGGAGTGAGCGCGACCCTCGCCACCGCGATCGCCGCGCTCTCGTGGCGGGGCCGCCTGACCATGGTCGGCGCAGGCGGCGGCGCGATCCCCTTCGACTTCTTCAAGATGCCCCCGGGCGCGCAGCTCACGACGAGCCTGAACGGGGGCAGCATCGCGTTGATGGAGGTCGTCGAGATGGCCGCCATGGGCCGGCTGAAGGTCCTCGTGGACCGCTATCCCATGAGCGAAGCGAAGAGGGCGTACGACGATTTCGAGCACGGCCGCCTCGTCGGGCGAGCCGTGCTCATGCCCCGCGCACCGGAGGCACGAGCCTCCAGCGGCGACACAACCAACGTATCTCGCGCCACGCCGGCACCGGCGAGCGCATGAAATCCGCAAGCTCGATCAGTTCCTAAGGAACAGGAGGTCACGATGGATAGCTCGACGACACCGACACGGACTCAGCCTCAAATGGGATCGAAACAGACGCAACCGGGATCGAAGCCAGCAGGGGACGCCGATCAGAAGGTCAAGCAGCTGCGTGAGCTGTTTGCCGACGCATCGGATGTCGGCAAGCAGGCCCTGGAGAACGTACTGAAGGAGCTGACGTCGCAGGCTTCGGCACCGCCGCCGCCAATCGAGAGCGCCGGCCGAGTCGGCGCCCGTCTCGGCAAGCGCTCCGAGTTGACCATCATCGTTCCTTTGGTGCCTGGCGGAGCCCACCGGCTCCGCACGTTCCTGGGGTTGCTGGGCGGCAACCTGTCACCCGGCGCGAGCAAGGTCGGCACCCTCCACGACATGCGCTTCGTGTTCTTCGACAACGACACGAGGTTGCTCTTCGCGACGTCTTTCGACGGCGATTGGGACACCTATATCGACGACTTCATCGCGTTGATTCCAGACTATCTGGACCTCATGGACTCCGCTTGGGAAGGCTGGCCGGGGATTCGCAACCCGGGGGCGAAGGAATACCTCGTCAAGCACCAGATCACGGCCGTAGGGTGGTTCGTCGCCGATCCGGAGCTCAGTCTGGCCGAGATCGAGCGTCTCAAGCGCGTCGGTAAGGCCGTCGACGAGTTCCTGGACAAAGTCGGGGACCAGTAGCGGTTTCGCCGGGACAGCGGTGGACGGACATCCACCGTCTGTCCCTGCAGCCGAGTCGCGGAGAAGAGCTCGATCCAGCAGAAGGAGCGATGACCGATGGCACCGGATTTCGTCCGCTATACGCCCGGGTTGGAGACGCTTGACCCGGATCTCGATCGGCTCATGGCACAGATCATCGAATTCTGGGAAAAGAAGGTCCGCGAGTCGCCAGTGGCCGAGGGGAGCGGGCGAGCCGTCCGCGGCGCGCACGCGAAGACCTACGGCGTGGTCAAAGCGGAGGTCCAAATCCTCCGCAACGTGCCGCCGGCCTACGCGCAGGGGATCTACGCCAAACCAGGCCGCCACGGCGCGCTGATCCGATTCTCCAGCGCCTCGAACCACTTGGGGGCGGACGCCACCCTCGGAGGGGTCCTGGGTTGCGCCCTGAAGATGTTCGATGTTCCTGGCGCGAAGTTGGTCGAGGACGAGCCGGACTCGACCACATTCGACCTCGTGCTCAAGAACAACCCGGTGTTCGTCGCCAACACGGCGAAGCACTATCTGGTGCTCCAGGAGATCGGCAACAACGTGCCCCAGTACCTGGCGCGCGGCAAGACGGGCTTCCACGAGCTGCTCACGGATTTCGTCACCGGCAAGGGCACGTTCGAGAAGTCCGACTGGGCATGGGACGAGATGTTCGCGTTCGTCAAAGCGGCGCAGACGCCGGTCCGCAACCCGCTGTTGACGACGTTCTGGAGCATGGCGGCGGTGCGTCACGGCGACTACGTCGCGAAGGTCCGCCTCGCACCGGCCGCGGACAACACGGAGCGTGTGATCCATCGTGAGCTCGACATTCGCGATCGACCGGACGTGTTCTATCCGACCCTGGTGGATGAGATGCAAGCTAGCGCCTTCGATTTCGACCTCCAGATCCAGCTGTGCACCGATCTCGAAGCAATGCCGGTCAACGTGGCAACGGTCGAATGGCCGGAAAAGCTCTCTCCCTTCGTGACGGTTGGACGGGTCCATGTCCCACGCCAGGACATCTCGGGGACCGAGAACTTCGAGAAGACGGATGCGCTTGCGTTCAACCAGTGGCGGGTCACCGAGGAGCACAGGCCGCTTGGCGAAATCATGCAGGTGCGACGGATCTACACGGCCTCAGCCAAGATGCGCCGGACGCTCAATCACCAGCCGCAAACCGAGCCCGCGAGTGCCGATGAGGTGTTGCCGTATCCGGTGGCCTCCGCGCCATGACCGTCGGCGACGGGGTGTGAACACCCAAAGGAGTGCAACGATGGCTATGCAAACCGCAACAGAGACTGGGCTAAGACAGATCGGGTAGCGCAGCGACCATGTCTTCCGTCAAGGATTCCGACGTCGGCGATCCGCCAGCGCAAGCGCCGACGCTCGACCTGCACGAGATCCAGGCGACCGTCCTCCGGCAGAGGCCGGCTCCGTACCTCGGCACTCACGTGCTCCTTCGGGTCGACGATGCAAGAGCAGGCCGCGAGTTCATCCGCCGGTTGACACCTTACGTCGATTCCGCCGCCGGCTGGAGGATCGCGGCGAATGCCTGGCTGGCGGTTGGAATCAGCTATGCGGGCCTCGAGGCGCTCGGCGTCCCTCGGGACTCGCTGCAGAGCTTCCCCGAGGCATTCCGCGTTGGGATGGCCGCCCGGGCCAGGCAGCTGGGAGACGAGGGCGTCAACGATCCGACGAGTTGGGAGCCGCCATTCGGCACGGGTCAAGTCCACATCGGCCTCAGCGCGTTCAGCGATTCCGAGGACAAGTGGCGGCGCGCCATGGCCATCGCTCGGGAGCGGTACGAAGGCTCCTCGGGCGTCCGCGTCTTACACACTCAGGATTTCGGCGCGCAGCCGGGCGATCTCAATCCGCTGGGCTACAAGGACGGCATCGACCAGCCGGCAATCGAGGGCAGCGGCGACGAGCCGCTACCGGGCCAGGGGCCACTGATCAAGGCCGGCGAGTTCATCCTGGGATATCCGGGCGAGGCCGGGGCGCCGCTGTCGATGCCACAGCCGGGAATCCTCGGCCGCAATGGGACGTATGTGGGCTTGCGCAAGTATCAGTCTCGCGTCGGCGCGTTCAATCGGTTCCTTCGCGCGAACGGAAGCACAGAGGAGGAACGGGAGCTCGTTGCCGCGAAGCTCGTCGGGCGCTGGCGCAGCGGTGCTCCGCTGACGCTGGCGCCCGACGTCGACGATGCGGTCCTCGGCGCTGATCCGCACCGAAACAACGTCATCGACTACACGAACGACCCGAGCGGCCGCCAGATGCCGCTCGGGTGCCACATCCGGCGCATGAACCCGCGGAACACGAAGCTCTTGCGTCTGACCGATGTGAATATCCATCGCGTCATCCGGCGCGGCACGACGTATGGGCCGCCGTACGACAAGAACGCGTTGTCCGAGGAAGACGACCAGGTGCCTCGAGGCGCCTACTTTCTCTTCATCAGTGCGAAGGCGATGGCCACGATCGAGTTCCTTCAACAGGAGTGGATCAACGACGGCAATTTCATCGGAGCCGGCAGTGAGCGCGACCCGATCATCGGGCGCCAGGAGGAAGGCGCGACGTTCACCATTCCGAAAGCTCCAGTGAGGCGGCGCCTGCACGGGATCGAAACGTTCAACGTGCTCCGCGGCGGCGAGTACTTCTTCATGCCCAGCCTTTCCGCTTTGAAGTGGATGGGCGACCTCGGATGAGATCGGAGGCGTGACCGTGGACGCAATGCTCGAAACGATCCGGATGCGCCGGGAGGGAGGCGTGCTCTTCGCGGAGATCTCGGCTCCGCCCATGAATCTCATCGGGACCGAGCTGATCCGCGACCTCGTCACCCTGATCCAGCAGGCCGAGGCCGACGATGCCGTGCACGTACTCGTCTTCCGCAGCGCCGACCCCGACTACTTCATCGCGCACGTGGACGTGACGCGGATCGCCGAGTACCGCCACGAAGCGTCGAGGCTCACGGGCGAGCCGTCGATCGGTCTGATGTTCCGGTACCTGAGCGCCAGCCGCCTCGTCACGATCGCCCAGATCGAGGGTCGTGTGCGCGGCGCGGGCAGCGAGTTTGTGCTCGCCTGCGACATGCGCTTCGCCGCGCGCGAGTCGGCGATCTTCGGACAGCCGGAGCAGGCGTTGGGTCTGATCCCCGGAGCGGGAGCCGTCCAGCACCTGACGCGCCTCATGGGCCGCGGCCGCGCGCTCGAAGTGATTCTGAGCTCGGAGGACTACGACGCGGAGCTGGCCGAGCGGTACGGCTGGATCAACCGGGCGCTGCCCGCAAACGCGCTCGGAGAGTTCGTGCGCACCCTTGCGCATCGGATCGCCGCGTTTCCGGGCGCCGCGCACGCCGTGGCCAAGGATCGCATCAATGCGATCGCGCTCGCGACTGCCGAGGACTTCCGGCGCGACTCCGATCTCTTTCTCGAGTGCGCGCGAGACCCCGAGGCTCAGAGCCGAAACCGTGCGGCGATGAAGCGCGGGCTACAGACCCGAGACGCGGAGATGAACCTGGGCCGTATGGTGGGCGAGCTGGCCGACGACTGATCGAAAGGAGGCACTCCGTGAGACGCATCACTCTCTTCCTCGCCGCGGTTGTCGTGGTCGGGGGCGCCGTCGCCCTCGTGGCCCCCGGGACGGGACACGCCGATCAGGAGATCTACGTCACACAGATCCCCGCCGGCTACCGCGACTGGAAGCTGGTCTCGGTGGCGCACGAGGCCGGGCCCCTCAACGACATCCGCGCGATCCTGGGCAACGACCTCGCGATCAAGGCCTATCGAGACGGGAAGCTTCCGTTTCCGGACGGCGCGATCATCGCGCGGATCGCGTGGGCCTACGTCCCGTCGGAGGAGAACAACAAGATCTTCGGCCGCGACCAGTCCTTCGTCGCCGGCCCGCCGCCGGACTGGTACCTGCAGTTCATGGTGAAGGACTCGAAGAAATACGCCGCGACGGGCGGCTGGGGCTATGCGCAGTTCGACCAGAACGGGAAGCCGGCCGACCCGAAGAAGATGGCGACTTGCTTTCCCTGTCACGAGCCGATCAAGGCTCGCGACTTCCTCTTCACCAAGTACACGCCGTGAAGTCGAAAGCCGAGATCGTTCCGTCTGCAAGAACAAGGAGGTCTTCATGAGCACGCAAGTCCAAGCCGAACACGCCGCGGAGCGCCCGAGTGCCCGCACGCTCGACATGAAGCTCGAGGTCGTGGTCATCCCCGTCTCCGACGGCGAGCGCGCCGCGAAGTTCTACACGAGTCTCGGCTGGAGGCAGGACGTCACGCCGCCCGGCTCGGGCGTCTTCCAGTTCACGCCCCCGGGCTCCGGGTGCTCCGTCCAGTGGGGCGTGGGTCGGACGACGGCGGCGGCCGGGTCCGCCCAGGGACTCTGGCTGATCGTGTCCGACATCCAGGCCGCCCTCGACAGGCTGGCCGCCGCCGGAGTCGCCGCCGATGAGGTCTTCCACGTCGGGGCGAACGGCAAGGCCAGCGGCCTGGATCCCGGGCGCGGCACCTACCGCTCGTTCGCGTCGTTCCGCGATCCGGACGGGAACCAATGGCTCTTTCAGGAAATCACCGCCCGGCTCCCCGGGCGGCTCGCCGGCGACACGACGTACGCGTCGGTCGACGACCTGGCGCGGGCGCTTCGGCGCGCGGAGGCGGCGCACGGCGAGCACGAGAAGCGCACCGGCGTACGCGACGCGAACTGGCCGGATTGGTACGCTGCCTACATGAGGGCGGACCAGACCGGCGAGAAGCCGCCGGTCTGAGCGAGGGTGAGGAGGGCACGAGCAATGCATGAGAAGTCGAGACGGCGAGCGTTCAGCCGCCGTCGGGGCTCGGCTCCACGCGGGCGCGCGCCGTGGCTGGTCGCGGCGATCGTGGCCACCACCGTGTCCACGCTGACGACCGCCCAGGCGCCCGGAAAGGAGTCTTCCCTGAAGCATCCGACCACTTACCATTCGGTGCAGATCGACGGGCTCTCCATTTTCTACCGCGAGGCCGGGCCGAAGGACGCGCCGACGCTTCTCCTGCTGCACGGCGTTCCGACCTCGTCGCGGCAGTTCGAGCCTCTCCTCGCCCGGTTGTCCGACCGCTACCACCTCGTCGCGCCCGACTACCCGGGCTTCGGACACAGCGACTGGCCCGACCCGAAGAAGTTCGCGTACACGTTCGACCACCTCGCCGAGGTCATGAACCATTTCACCGAGGCACTCGGGATCTCGCGCTATACGCTCTACATGCACGACTACGGCGGCCCGGTCGGCTTTCGGATGGCCCTCGCGCATCCGGAGCGTGTCGAGGCTCTGATCGTCCAGGACGCCGTGGCGCACGACGAGGGCCTGGGCGCGAACTGGAAGCCGCGGCGCGCCTTCTGGGCCGACCGCGCCGCGAACGAGACGGCGTTTCGCACCGGCTTTCTCTCCCTGCAGACGACGCGGACCCGCCACGTGGGGAGCGATCCCCGCGTGGAGCTCTACGACCCCGACGCCTGGACCGACGAGCTGTGCTTTCTCAACCAGCCCGGCCAGGGCGACATCCAGAGCGATCTCTTCTACGACTACCGAACGAACGTCGACGCCTACCCGAAGTGGCAGGCCTGGATGCGCGAGAGAAAGCCGCGTCTGCTGGTGCTTTGGGGCAAGTACGACCTCTCGTTCGAGTCCTCGGAGCCGGAGAACTATCGCCGGGACGTGCCGGCGGCGCAGGTGCACGTGGTCGAGGCGGGCCACTTCGCGCTCGACACCGCGGCGGATCAGATCGCGGAGCTCGTGCGGGGATTCCTCGAGTAGCAGCTCGCGCGGAGGCCAGAACGTCATCGGCCGCCCGGCCAACCATGGAGACAGTCTACATCCTTGCGGTCGCTGGCCGGCGGTCTGCCCTGTTTGCGCGTTGTGTGGAATGCTCCGATCCGAGAGGAGCGCACATGAGCACGGAACCGTCCTCCATTCGCAAGGCGCTGGGCGACTTCGCGCCGAAGCTGGTCGAGCTGACCGACGACATTCTGTTCGGCGACGTCTGGGAGCGTCCCGAGCTGTCGAAGCGGGATCGCAGCCTGGTGACGGTCGCGGCGCTGGTCGCGGGCGGGCACACCGAGCAGCTGCCGTTCCACCTGCGCCGAGGCCGCGAGAACAGCCTCACGGAGTCGGAGCTGATCGAGGCCATTACCCATCTGGCGTTCTACTGCGGATGGCCCAGGGCCATGTCCGCGATCGGCGTCGCGAAGGAAGCGTTCCGGAAGCCGCTCTGAGAACCAGAGAGGACTCCCCATGAAGATCGTCATCCCGGGCTCCGGATTGATGGGCGGCAAGCTCGGAACTCTCTTCGCGCGCGCCGGGCACGAGGTGGTCTTCACCTACGCGCACAACATGGAGAAGCTGAAGCGTCTCGCGCAGAAGGCGGGGAAGAACGCCCGGGCGGGCACGCCGCGCGAGGCCGCGCTCGCTGCCGACGCCCTCCTCCTCGCCGTGCACTTGTCCCGCGTTCCGGACGTGCTGCGCAGGGCGGAGACCTTTCGGGCAAGGTCCTCATCACCTGCTCGCTCCCGATGAGCCAGGACGACACGAGGCTCGTCGTCGCGCACACGCGTTCGGGCGCCGAGGCGCTCGCGAAGAAGGCGCGGAAGGCGCGCGTCGTTTCCGCGTTCGGCACCGTCCCGAGCGAGGTGCTCTTCGGAGTCTTCGGGGCGCGACGCCGGAAGCGGAGGCCGAGCCTGGTGTACTGCGGCGACGATGTGCGCGCCAAACGGGTCGCCGCGCGCCTGATCCGCGACGTGGGATTCGATCCCGTGGACGGCGGACCCCTCTCCAACGCGCGGTACGCCGAGCCGTTCCACGCTGCTGATCGCGCACCTCGCCTAGGAGGGAACGGGCGGGCCGGGGCTCGCGTACCGTTCGAGCGTTTCCGCAGTCGCGGATGACGAGGAGGACTCCATGGACGTCAAGCGAAGCGGCTCGCAGCCCTCGGCGCGGGGACCGGCCGAGACCTTCACCGGTTCGGTCCGCATCGATCCGCTGAACCAGGCGGCCCCGCCGGCGCGGGCGATCCCGGCGACCTCCTTCTCCGTGGCTCTCGGCGGAGGGCCCGTCCTCCGCGCGAGCCGGAGCCCTCGCACGAGCGGCGCTCCGCGCGATCTGTCGACACGCTCGGGCTACGCCGTGCGATTCTCGATCGGGTATCAGCCCCCCTCGGCAGGAGCCTCGCGGTAGGAACCCGCGGCGCCCCGGCGAGACTTTCCCATGCCCATGCCATGACGAAATCGACGGCGACGGTCCTCGAGGCCGCGGGCCGCGAGGTGGTCATCACCAACCCGGAGAAGGTCTACTTCCCGAAGGCCGGCTACACGAAGCTGGATCTCGCCAGGTACTACGCGGCCGTCGCGGACGGCGCCCTGCGCGGGATCGCGGGGCGGCCGATCGTCTTGAAGCGCTACGTCGACGGCGCCGAGGGAGAGGCCTTCTACCAGAAGCGCGCTCCCGAGCGGCACCCCGAGTGGGTCGAGACCGTGGAGCTGCGGTTCCCCTCCGGGCGAAGCGCGCGGGAGGTCGTCGTGCGCGACGCGGCGCAGCTCCTGTGGATCGTCAACCTGGCGTGCATCGACCTGAACCCCCACCCGGTGCGCGCCGACGACCTGGACCATCCGGACGAGCTGCGCGTCGACCTGGACCCCATGCCGGGCGTCGCGTGGGACGACGTGCGCCGGGTGGCACTGCTCGTGCGCGACGTGCTCGGGGAGCGGGGCCTCACCGGCTGGCCCAAGACGTCGGGCTCGCGCGGCATGCACGTCCACGTGCGGATCGAGCGCCGCTGGAGCTTCGACCAGGTGCGGCGCGCGGCGCTGGCGATCGCGCGCGAGGTCGAGCGCCGCGCGCCCGCGTAGGCGACCAGCAAGTGGTGGAAGGAGGAGCGCCACGGCGTGTTCCTCGACTACAACCAGAACGCGAAGGACCGGACGGTCGCCTCGGCCTGGTCGGTGCGGCCGACGCCGGATGCGCGCGTGTCGATGCCGCTCGTCTGGGACGAGCTCGCCGGCTGCGATCCGGCGGCGTTCACGCTGAGGACTTTGCCCCGACGGCTTCGCGGACATGCGGCGATGCCTGCGGCCGGTATCGACGCGGCCGCGGGGTCCCTCGACGGGCTGCTCGAGCTTTCGGCGGAGCAGGAGGCGGAGGGCCTGGGCGACGCGCCGTGGCCGCCGCACTACCGCAAGCAGCGCGGTGAGCCGCCGCGGGTGGCGCCGTCGCGGCGGAAAGGCGACCGAAGGCGGCCGCGGGCACCGGGCGGCGGCGATCGAGCCAGCCGCTCGTATCGTCGCGAACGCGCCGGCGCAAGGAGGACGCCGTCGCCGGCCTCGAGCGCTGGAAGGAGCGCCATCCGCGCGCGGCGGCGCGCCTGCAAGCGGACGACGTCCTCGTCGACTCCATGCGCGGCCGGTCCAGCACCTGGACCCGCATCCGCGTGAACCTGCGGAACGTGCCGGAGGCCGAGCGGCCGGCGCAGGAGGCACCCGAGCCCGACTACGATCCCTGGCGGGACTTTCGTGAAGCCGCCGGCCGTCCTCTCGTCCGGCCCGCGAGGGTCGGCCTCCTTCGCGCGCGCCAAAGACGCGCTCGAGCTCGTAGGCGGGGGTCACCTCGAGCTGATCGTAGCGGCAGTCCTTCGGCCTCTTGTCGGGACGCCATCGGAGGAAGTGCGCCGCGTGGCGGAAGCGCGTCCCCTGCATGTGGTCGTAGCAGACCTCGCACACCCGCTCCGGCCGGAGCGGCTCCCAGCTCAGATCCTTGCCACGGTTCCAGCGGCTCGTCGCGCCGGGAAGACGCTGGCCCTTGGCGGCGGCTTCATCGTGGGCTTCTGCCCAGTCGCGCCATGGGTGTTTCGCGAGCGCGTTCTCGCGCAGAGGCGCGAGCTCCTCGGCGAGCTGCTGACGCATCGCCGTCGTGAACGCCGCCGTCACGCCGACGTGGTGCAGGGTGCCCGCGTCGTCGTAGAGGCCGAGCAGGAGCGAGCCCACCAGCGTGCCGCGCCCGTTCTTGTGCCAGCGGAAGCCGGCGACCACGCAGTCCGCCGTGCGCGCGTGCTTGACCTTGATCATCGTGCGCTTGCCGGGCCGGTACGGCTCGTCGAGACGCTTCGCCATGACGCCGTCGAGCCCCGCGCCCTTCGAACCGGCTAAACCAGTCCTCGGCGATGGCCCGGTCGCGCGTCGCGGGCGTGAGGTGGATCGGCGGAGCCGCGCCGGCGAGCGCCTCCTCCAGGCGCTCGCGCCTCTGCGCGAGCGGGCCTTACGCAGATCCTCGTCGCCGAGCGCGAGCAGGTCCCAGGCGACGTAGGAGGCCGGCGACTGTTCCGAGAGGAGCTTCACGCGGGAGGCCGCGGGATGGATCCGGAGGAGCAACGCCTCGAAGTCGAGCCCGCCCTGGCCGGCGATGACGACCTCGCCATCCAAGACGCAGCGCTCCGGCAGGCCGGCGGCGAGCGGCGCGAGGAGCTCCGGAAAGTAGCGGTTCATCGGCTTCTCGTCGCGGCTCTGCAGGAGGATCTCGCCGCCGTCGCGAAAGACCAGCGTGCGAAAGCCGTCCCATTTCGGCTCGAACTGCCAGCCCTCGCCCCGCGGGAGCGCGTCGGCGGCGCTCGACAGCATCGGCGCGATCGGGGGTTCGAACGGGAGGCGCACGCCGGCTCAATTCTGCGGGACGGATTTCTCGTGGACGGGTTTCCTGGTGTCCGGATCCTCGCCGAAGAACTCGACGTATTCGACTTTGGGCATCACGGTCCCCTCCTTCGACTGGACGAACAGCCGCCGGAGGATCGCGTTTCTGCCTGCGATCGGGGTCATCGCGACGGGGCAGCCGTCGACCGTGCGGATGATCAGCCGGCGTTTCTTCTGGGCGTTGAAGACCACGTCGAAGGTCCCGGGCCTGTCCCCCGGCTCGCCGCTCACGCCGTAGGCGCGCTCGCGCTGCATCCGCGTCAGCTCCTCGCGTCGGTTGGGGTCTCCGTCGAGGAGCCAGTAGGCGATCACGGGCTCGGACGACACGGGATCGCCGCCCGGCCCGCGGTTCACGTCGTAGGCGACGATGTTGGCGTTCTTGCTCCGGGCGACGACGAAGAGATGATCCGGACAGGTCTGGGCACGAGCCCCTCCTCGGGCGATCGAGGCGAGGGCCGCCGCCAGAATCGCGGCTCGGCGAAGAGCCCGGGCTCGCCTTTGCCGGTCCTGCCTCCCCTTCGCGGTCGTCGGGGCTCCCATCCCACCCGATCCTAACGTGTTCGAGCGAACCTCGACGTGCGCGGCGGGGACGGCCATCTCATCGTCGTCGAGGAGAGCGAGGAGGGGGACTTCCGCTGGACCTCGGGTGAGCAGGGCATCGGAGACCTCCATGAAAGGGCCAGGGGGCGGGTCGTCGCCGAATTGTGGGTGGGACTCTACGTCACGATTTCCGACGCGGGGCTGAAATCGGAGTGAAATCCCGGGCAAAACGGTTTAGATATCCGGAGACCCGGCGTCCCGCCGGCGAGAGAGGAAGGTGCGATGCCCGGTGACTCGGTCGACACGGACGTTCTGATCGTCGGGGCGGGTCCGGTCGGGCTGTTCCTGGCGAACGAGTGCGCGCGCCGCGGCCTGCGGTAGCGGATCTTCGAGACGCGCGCGAATCAGTCCGAGCACTCCAAGGCGCTCGCCATCTTTCCCGCGCACGCTCGAGATCTTCGACATGGCCGGCGTCGTCGCCCCGTTTCTCGAGGCCGCCAACCGCGTGACGTCCGTGTCGGTCATCGCGCACGGCCGCAGGCTCGCGCACATGCGGTTCGCGCCCGAGGAGAGCCCGTACGCGTTCGTCGCGATGGTCCCCCAGGACGTGACCGAGCGGCTGCTGGTCGAGGAGCTGCGCCGCAGAGGCGGCGCGGTCGAATACGAGACCACCTTCGTTCGGCGGAGCAGGCACGGCGACGACGTGCGCGTCACGCCAGAGCACAAGGCGAGCCGTGACGGTCACCGCGCCGTTACGTCGTCGGCTGCGACGGCGCTCACAGCGCCGTCCGCGCACCTGCTGGAGCTCCCGTTCGAGGGCGCGATCTACGCCGACTCCTTCATGCTCGCCGACGTCGAGACCAACGAGGCACTCCCCGCCGACGAGCTGCAGTTCTGCCCGAGCGAGCACGGCCCCGCTCGCGATCTTCCCGATGAGCGCGACGCGCCGCCGGATCGTCGCGACGATTCAGCAGGCGCGAGGGCGACGCCCCTTCGCTCGACCTCGTGCGGCAGCATTCTGCGCGAGCGGGCGCCCGCAGGACATCGAGGCCGTGGCCCTGCACTGGAGCAGCTATTTCCGGATCCACCACCGGCACGTCGCCAGCTGCGGGTCGGGCGCATGTTCATCGCCGGAGACGCGGCCCACATTCACAGCCCGTTCGGCGGGCAGGGCATGAACACCGGCCTGCACGACGTCTGGAACCTGTCTGGAAGCTCGACCTCATGCTGCGCGGCCACGGCAACGAGGCTCTGCTCGACAGCTACGGCGCCGAGCGGCTTCCCGTCATCGAGAGCGTCATCGAGACCACCCACCGGCTGACGAAGGTCATGGGCACCCCCAGCCGGCTGGCGCAGGTCCTGCGCGACGCGGTCATCCCGATGGTGTCTCGGCTGGCCCCGTTCCAGCACGCCTTCGTGCAACGGCTCTCGGAGCTCGGGATCGCCTATCCCGGCAGCCCGATCGTCGAGGGCCCCGGCCAGCGCTACTTGGACGATTCGATGCGCGGCGGCAAGGGCATCGGCGGCCGTTTCCTCCTGATGGTCGGCGAGGGGTCGGACGCGCCGACGCGCGACGCCGCGCGGCGGCTCGGAGAGTCGCTCCGCGACGTCCTCGAGGTCCGGCCGTCGCCGAGCGCGGGGCTGACGCTCGTGCGCCCGGACGGCTACGTCGCCTGGGAAGGGGACGGCGAGGGAGACACCGAGCTCACGCCGGTCCGCGAGCTTCTCGAGCGCCAGACGAGGCCCTCGACGACGGCCGCCTGAGGCTCAGGCTGGCCGCCCGACACTCAAAAGAGCCAGGCGCCTCGGGCCATCAGGGCCGCCACGAAGGGGATCACGACGACGATCGCCGTCTCCGCGTCGTTCACCGCGATCAGCCCGGACAGCCCCGCGCCGCTGCCAACGGCCGGTGAGGCGCCGCGGGCCCGCGCCTTGCGCCACCGGGCGAACGTGATCATCGGCCGGATCTCGAGCGCGAAGACGAGGGCGAAGAGCGCCATCTTGACCCAGAAGAAACCGTTGCGCAGGTAGAAAGCGGGCTGCTTCTCGAGGCCGCCGAAGACGCGCAGGAGCCCGGTAGCGATCCACAGCAGCGCGGCGAGCCCCCAGAAAGCGTCCGCCTGGAGGAGCCGCGCGAGCACGCCCGCGTCCTCGGGCGTCCGCCGGATGTCGCGCAGCCGCCGTCCCCGCGCGAAGACCGCGCCGAAGCCGATCGCGAGCGCGAGGACGTGCAGCGCCGAGAGCGACGCGCGGGCGAGCATGCGTCGGATCCTATCCGGACTTAGAATCACGCGTCTTACGCCGCGAGGTGACGATGGAAGGGGAAGGCGCTAAGGTCGGGACTCCCGCGATCGGCGGTTTCCCCGTCACGGAGCCTCGACCTTCCGCGGCCTCTCCAGGCTGGAGCCTCGCGAAGCGCGTCGGGTTCCGGTTCGTGGCGGTCTACTTCCCGCTGTACATCCTCGCCACGCAGATTCTGCCCGACATCCTCGTCCCCGACGTCGACGTCCCGGAGCCCGGAACGTTGGGACCGGCTCGCGCGCTCGTCGAATGGGTGGCCCATCACGTCTTCGGTGTGTCCGCCGAGCTCGTGGTGACGGGCAGCGGAAGCGGCGACAAGATCTTCGACTGGACTCTGGTCTTCTGCCTGCTCGTCCTCGCGAGCCTGGGGACCGCGGTCTGGTCGCTGCTCGACCGGCGGCGTGGGAGCTACGCCGCGCTGGACCGCTGGTTGCGCGTCTTGGTGCGGACCGCGCTCGGCTCGACGCTGGTCGTCTACGGCATGGACAAGGTCGTGCCGCTCCAGATGCCGTACCCGGACCTCAGGCGGCTCGTCGAGCCCTACGGCAGCCTGTCCCCGATGGGAGTGCTCTGGGCGTCGATCGGCGCCTCGCCCGCCTACGAGATCTTCACGGGCTGCGCCGAGGCACTGGGGGGGATTCTCGCGCCGTTCCCGAGGACGGCGCTCCTCGGCGCGCTCGTCTGCCTCGCCGACACCGTCGAGGTCTTCGTGCTCAACATGACCTACGACGTTCCGGTCAAGTTGTTCTCGCTTCACCTGATCCTGTTCTGCCTCTTCCTGCTCGCCCCGGAGTGGGCCCGGCTGCGCGATTTTTTCCTCGGAGGCTCCGCCGTCGGACCGCCGACGCAGAGGCCGCTCTTCCGCAGCCGCCGCGCGAATCGCGTCTTCGCGGCCACGATGGCTCTCTACGTCGTCTACCTCCTCGGGATGGCGCTGCGCTCCGACGTCGAGGCCTGGTCGCAGTACGGCGGCGGCGCGCCGCGCTCGCCCTTGTACGGGATCTGGAGCGTCGAGGAGTGGACGATGGACGGCGTCTCGCACCCGGGACTCGTCGGCGACGCGCAGCGGTGGAGGCGCCTGATCTTTCAGTACCCTCCGGTCGCGACCGCCCAGCGCATGGACGATTCTTTCGTCCGCTTCCGAGCCAAGATCGGCGCGCAGAACCGGCGCCTCGGGCTGACGCAGGCCGACGACGAAAAGTGGACCGCGGGGTTCCTGGTCGAGCGACCGGCTCCCGATCGACTCGTGCTCGAGGGGGACATGGACCACCATCGGGCCCGATTGGAGCTGCGCCTCGAGGACCAGGCGAAGTTCCTGCTCCCAAACCGGGGCTTCCACTGGGTGCAGGAGCGGCCGGTCAACCGCTGAGAGTGTCAATTCTCAACAGGTTGTTCACACTCGCAACGACTCCCTCTCCCGGCGGGAGAGGGTTGGACTGAGGGCAACAACGACGAGGCCCGCGGGGGGATGCCGTTTCCTGCGATGACTGCCCCGTCGCCTCCCAGAGTGAACAACGTCTTGAGAAAAGAGGGCTAGGGCTGAGGCGCGGGGGCAGGATCGGAGCCCCGAGCCGCGAGAGTCGGTTCCTTCGCGCCGAGGCCGAGTTTCCTGCGGATGGCCGCGGCATCCGCCTTCAACACGTACGTCTCGAGGTCCTTCCAGAGCGCGCTGTGGTGGTATCCGCCCCGCGTCATCTCCTCGACGGCCTTCTCGGCCGTCCAACCCTGCACGACGACGCGGTAGAGCGCCACCATCGCGCCCGTCCGGTCGGCGCCCTGCTGGCAGTGGATGAGGAGGGGGCGGTTGTGCGGGTCGGCCATGATCTTGAGCGCCTCGAGGACGCGGTCGTCCCGCAGCCCGAACGCGCTCATGGGAACGTGGAACAGCCTGAGCGATCCCTTCTCGACGTAGGCGTCGTCGCCGGGTCCGCCGGCCACGTTCAGCACGGACTGGACGCCGAGCGCCGCGAGCTCCTGGAAGCCCTTCGCCGTCGGCTGCGCACCGCGATAGAGGCCGTCCTCGATCCGGTACAGGTTCGCGACGCACGTGCCGTCGACGCGGGTCGCCCATTCCGACGGCCTCGGGACGGGCGGGATCGGAAGCGCGGGGGCCGACGCGCCGGCGAGGAGGAAACATAGGGATAGGACGAGGACGGCCCGGGCCTTCACGACGAGGAGTCAACAGGGCCGGCCTCCGAATCCTTCCCGGCGGGCGCCCGGCGAGAGACGCCCTTCCTCAGTCCTCGCCGGGGAGAGACTTCAGATACTCGACGAGGTCGTTCTTCTCCCGGCCGTGAGGCCGAGCTGGAAGAAGGTGTCGAAGTGATTGACGACGTCCGAGAGCGTCGCGAAGGGCGCGTCGTGGTAGAAGCCGCCCTTCGTGTGGGTCCACAGACCCGCGAGCCGACGCAGACAAGGCAACGCCCCGGTCGCGTACGCTCGAGCGACGCGCGCCGGGGCGATGGTGTCGATCCCGAAACCTAGGCGATGGCGACGCGGACGGGAGTGGCGATCCGAGGCGGCGGCTGCTTCTTCCAGTTGGAGATCAGCCAGAACTGCTCGCCGTCGCACTTGGGGCAGGTCCGGCTCCGGATGTCGAAGTACACGTGGCAATCCAGACACACCGCCGTTTCCTCTTCCCGGATACTGCTCGCCTGCACTGGCTGAGACTTGAACGGGCCATTCCAGAACGCGACCCAGAAACTTCTCGGGAGTTCCCTCTCGAACATCGCAGCCCTCCTATTGAAGCGGACCACGCCTCGTTTGTGTGAGGTGTGCAACTTCTGTTCCATGTGTCGGAATTCCCGCTCTTCAACCCCAGGAAGATGCGAGGTTTAGCCCTCTTTCGGACGGGTCAGGCCTGCTCCACCTCGGCGTAACGACGGCGCAGGGTACGGGCGGGATCGAAGGCATCGGGATCCGCGGGATCCGGGCGCTCTTCGATCAACGCCTCGGCCGCGACGGTGTGGAAGGAGACGACCAGCCAGTCCCGCGGGCCGACGACGCCCTGATGCCACGTCTCAGGCGGGATCGAGATCCAGCGTTGCGCGAGCGAGGCGCGGGGATCGCTCGTGAGCCGGTGCGATTTCCATCGCGCGCCGTCGTGGATCTGGAAGTCGCCTTCGCCGCTCCAGGACGTCATGCGTTGAGTGCTGTTGGGATGGCGCTCGGCACCTGTGATCGCGCCGCCGCGGAGCACGAACACCCAGCTCGAGCGAATCTCGGACGGAAGGGCGACACCGAACAGCGAGAGCGGCACCGACTCCCACGCCTCGATCTCCTGCGGCCCGCGCGCGAGCGTCGCGAGGACGCGCTCGCCGATCGGCAGCAGGGCCGCGGCCGCCGCGGGCGAGGCCACCGCCGCGTCGAGCCGCGACAGGATTGCGCGCTCGGGGGCGGACCAGGACGGGGCGGGCATGCGCCGATCGTAACGCCGCCGTGGTATAGCGTAGGCGTCAACTTTCGAGCTCTCATCGTGAAGCACTGGAAAGAGATCGTTGGAGATCCTCGCGGCGTCATGCGCCTGGCCGCGCCGGGCTCGCGCGCCGCGAGCGACGGTGGTGCGCATCGCTCGTCGGCCTCGAGCTCCGGCCTGCACGAGAAAGACGGGGGATCCATGCCGGCTGATCGAATCGTTCGGCGGGTTTCGCGATGGGCGCTGTTCGGTGTCGGTGTCGCCCTGCTGGCCTGCGGCCCGGTCCTGGGTCAGCCCGCGGGGGACGCGGATGCCGCCGTGGTCCCGCTCCTTCGCGAGCGGCTCCAGCGGATGCAGGCGAAGGGCACCGCCGGCTCGCGCTCGGAGATCGCCTTGCGCGCCGCCCTGTCCAAGATCTACGAGCCGGGCGGCGATCGTCCCCTCTGGAATCCCGAGCGACTCGACACTCTGCTCGGCTTGATTCGCGCGTCGGCCGAAGACGGTCTGCGGCCCGAGGACTATCACCTGGAGGCGCTGACCCGACGCGCCTCCGCCCTCGCTCCGGGCGCGGACCCGGCGGCCCGCGCCGACGCCGATCTGCTCGCGACCGACGCGTTCTGTCTCCTGCTCTACCACCTGTACTTCGGGAAGGTGGACCCGAAGTCTCTCGACCCGAACTGGAACTTCGCGCGACGTCCGATCGGCGACCAAAGCGCGACCGATTTCGTTCGCGACGCGCTGACCAGGAACCAATTGCGCGAGGCGGTGGCGCGCGTCCGGCCGGACCACTGGTGGTACGCGAAGGCGCGCGCCGCGCTCGCCCAGTATCGCGCGATCGCCGAGAAGGGCGGATGGCCGTCGATCTCCCCGGGCCCGGCGCTCAAGCTCGGCGCGAAGGGCCCGCGGGTCGTGGAACTGCGGCGGCGCCTCGCGGTGACCGGAGATCTCTCGAAGCAGCCGCTGGACAGCGAGGACTACGATGCGCCGCTGGCCGCGGCGGTGCGGGACTTCCAGGCGCGGCATCGCCTGACCCCCGACGGCGCCGTCGCCGCCGAGACGCTGGCCGAGCTCAACGTTCCGGCCGAGGCGCGCGTGCGGCAGATCCGCCTCAATCTCGAGCGCGCCCGCTGGGTGCTCCACGAGATCGCGCCGGGCGACCTCGTCCTCGTGGACGTCGCGGGGTTCGACGCGATCTTCGTGCGGAACGGGGAGGAGATCTGGCGTTCGAAAATCCAGGTCGGCAAGCCCTACCGGCAGACGCCGATCTTCAAGTCGGCGATCGACCAGGTCGTGTTCAACCCCACGTGGACGGTGCCGCCCGGGATCCTCGCGAAGGACATGCTGCCGGCGATCAAGAAGGACCGCGGCTACCTTCAGAAGAAGGGCCTCGAGGTCGTGGACCGCGACGGCAAGACCGTCGATCCGTCCGGCATCGACTGGTCGAAGCAGACCGCGTCGACGTTTCCGTACATGCTCCGGCAGGGAGCCGGGCCCGACAATGCGCTCGGCCGCGTCAAGATCCTCTTTCCGAATCCGCACCTCGTGTACCTGCACGACACGCCGAGCAAGGCGCTCTTCGAGAAGGACGCGCGCGCGTTCAGCTCGGGCTGCATGCGCGTCCAAAAACCGCTCGAGCTCGCCGGGCTGGTGCTCAACGACCCCAAGACGTGGAGCGCCGCGGCGATGGACGCGGTGGTCGCGGCCGGAGAGACCAGGACGGTCCGGGTCGAGCGCCCGATCCCGGTTCTCATCGTCTACTGGACGATCGACCCCAGGGTGGAGGGCCGGACGGTCTTCAAGCGCGATCCGTACGGACGGGACCCGAAGCTGGCGGCGGCCCTCGACGCTTCCCCGGCGCGCTAGCAGTCCGTTCTCAACAGGATTGTTTCCATTCGTAGCGACGCCCTCTCCCGGCGGGAGAGGGTTGGGGTGAGGGGCGGGCCGACGACCCTCCCGCGGTTGACCTCCTCCGCGAATCGGGGATAGCGTGCACCCTCCCGTGAAGAATGGAAGCCCATCGGTCGGGATCCCGGTTCCGGGGCTCGTCGCCGGGATCGTCCTGGCCGCCGGAGCCTCGAAGCGGTTCGGCCGAAACAAGCTTCTGTTGTCCTGGGAGGGCGAGTCGCTCGCCCGGCGTGCGTCCCGCGCCGCGCTGGAGGCGGGCCTCGATCCCGTCGTGGTCGTCCTGGGCCACGAGGCCGACCGCGTCCGCGCGGAGCTCGGAGACATGCCCGTGCGCGCGGCCATCAACCCGGCGCACGCGACGGGCATGAACACCTCGCTCGCGGCGGGCGTCGCGGCCCTGCCGGCGGAGGCGGCGGCCGTCGTCGTCCTGCTCGCCGACATGCCTCGCGTCACGGCGGACATGGTGGCGCGGCTCGTGCGGGCCTTCCGGGAGACGGGCGCACCGCTGGTGGCCTCGGACTACGGGGGCATCCAGGCCCCGCCGACCCTCTACTCCCGCGCGCTCTTCGCGGAGCTGGGCGGGCCGGAGGGCGACGGCGGCGGCAAGGAGATCGTGCGCCGCCACGCGGGGGAGCTGGTCCGCTTGGAGTGGCCGGCGGCGGCGCTCGCGGACGTGGACCGCGAAGAGGACTGGGAGCGGATGTGCGTCCCGACGTCCTGAGCATTGCCGCGGGACTCGCCGGGGAGCGGGAGTGCGTTCGGGCGACGGTGGTTTGCCGCGTGGCCGCCGCGCTCGTGGGAGTGTTCCTCGCGGCGCTCGCCCCGATCGGCTGCGCCAGCGCGGTGCGCGGAGCGGCGGTGCCGGCGGGGCTGGAGGCCGACGCGGTCGTGGTCGGGTTCCCGAAAAGCATCCGCTACTTTCCCGGGGACGCCGTCCACGTGCAGGACTTCGAGGACGACTACGTCGCGTCGCTCGAGGCCGAGCGGGCCTTCCTCAAGCTGACCGCGAAGGAGCTGCCGGCGTCGGCGTACCTCGCCATCTCCGGCGGGGGCGACAACGGCGCCTTCGGGGCGGGGCTCCTCAACGGCTGGTCGAAGGCGGGCACCCGGCCGGAGTTCAAGCTCGTGACGGGCGTGAGCACGGGGGCACTGATCGCGCCGTTCGCCTTCCTCGGCTCGGCGTACGACGCGACGCTGAAGGCGCTCTACACGGGCGTCTCGCTCCACGACATCGCGGAGGAGCGCTCGCTCCTCTCCGTGCTCTACAGCGACGCGATGGCGGACACGACGCCCCTCCAGAAGCTCGTGACGAAGTACGTGACGCAGGAAGTCCTGGACGCCATCGACGCCGAGCACGCCAAGGGGAGGATCCTGCTCGTCGCGACGACCAACCTCGACGTGCGCCGGGCCGTCATCTGGAACGTCACGGAGATCGCGGCCACGAGGGCGCCGGGGGCGCTGAAGCTGGTGCACAAGATCCTGATTGCGTCGGCCGCGATCCCGGGCACGTTCCCGCCGGTCATGATCGACGTCGAGGCGAACGGGCGGAGATATCAGGAGATGCACGTGGACGGCGGCACGGCGGCGCAGGTGTTCGTCTATCCCGCCGCCCTCCAGCTCCACGAGCTCTTCGAGCGCCAGCGGACGCTCTACGTCATCCGCAACGCGCGTCTCGACCCGGAGTGGGCGCAGGTTGACCGCCGGACCCTGCCGATCGCGTTCCGGGCCATCACCTGTCTGATCCAGAGCCAGGGCGTCGGCGACCTCTACCGGATCTTCGCGGTCGCCCAGCGGGACCACGTCGACTTCAACCTCACGTTCATCCCTCCGAACTTCGACACCCCGCACAACGCCGAGTTCGATCCGAACTACATGAGGGCGCTCTTCGAGGTCGGGTACCGCATGGGATCGGAGACACAGGACTGGTGGTACAAGAAGCCTCCCGTGCTCATCACCGGCACGGACGACGTTCAGTAGCCGGGGACGCGAGGCTCGCCCCGCTCCGGCGCCCTCGGCTGACGAAGCCGGCATTCCCGAGTACGAACGGCGTCCCGGCGCCGCCGCGGCGGCTTCCACGCCCTCGCTCCTACAATCCGCGACCGTGCGAAGTCGCGTCCTCGAGGCGGTCGTGTGCGGAGCGCTCGCGGTCTCGGAGGCCCCAGCCCTCGCCGCCGACGCGGCCTCCGACCTGCAGCGGCTTCGCGCGCTCGCGGGCCGGTGGCACGGCACGGTCGAGTGGACCGGCGCCCGCACGGACAAGGGCGCGATGGACGCGGAATACTCGCTGACCGGTCACGGAACCGCGGTCGTCGAGAATCTCGTCTCCGACGGGGAGACGGTGATGACGAGCGTGTATCACCTCGACGGTCCCACGCTGCGGATGACGCACTACTGCGGGGCCGGCAACCAGCCCCGGCTGCGCGCCGAGCCGCCGGGCGACGACCCGCGGCGCATCCGCTTCGTGTTCGTCGACGCCACCAACCTCGCCGATCCCCGCGCGCCGCACGTCGACGGCGTCGAGCTGTTCTTCCGCGACCCCACCCACGTCGACCTGTCGTTCCACTTCACGGCACCCAGGGGCGACAGCGTCGAGCGCATCGCGCTGACGCGCGTTTCCTGAGGCGCCGCGCCGGGAGCCCGGCGCGAGAAGAAAACGTTAGGCGCGGAAGCGGAGGTTCTGCGTCCCGATCTGGATCAGGTCGCCGTCGGCCAGCAGCTGCTCCTTGACCTTCTTGCCGTTGACGTAGACGCCGTTGTTGGAGTTCAGGTCGACGATGCGGAACCCGTCCGGGCCGAGGCGGACTCCGCATGCCGCCGCGAGACCTCGGTGAAGGGCAGCTCGATCTCGCTCTTCGGGTGGCGTCCGATCACGTTCGTCTCGGGGCGGAGCGTGAAGACCCTGTCCTCCTTGCCGTCGACGATCCAAACGACGCGCGCCGCGGCCGTCACGACCGTTTCCTGCGAGGAGGGTCCGCGGGTCACCTGCGTGGTCACGGGCGTCCGGGGAGCCGCCGGAGGTGGAGACGCCGGGGCGGCCCTGTCGGCGGACAGGATCCGCGTGGCGTCGTCGGCCGCCGAATCCGGAGCGGCGTCGAGCTCCGCCTCGGAACGGAACGCCCTGCGGAACTGATCGCGCATCCGGCCGATCTCGTCGGCCCAGGCCTTGCGGTCGGCCAGGGTCTGCTGGCAGGCCGCCAGGCGCGTGGCGAAGTCGCCGTCCTGGTACTCGCCGAGAGAGTTGCGAAACTCGAGCTCCTCCTTCGCGAGCCCGACCTCCTGCAGTCCCCGCTCGGCCTCGGCCTGGAGCACGCGCAGCTTGGCGTACTCCGCGCGAGCGCGCTCCCGCAGCGGGCGAGCCTCGACGTCGAGCGCCTCGAGGCGCGAGGTGTAGTCGCGCTGCACGCGCTCGAAGACCGCGGGCGAGACCGTGCCGCGGCCCGACTCCATCTTCTGGAGACGCTCCTGGAAGCGATCCTCCTCGTCGCGGATGCGGACGAGCTCGTCGATCGCGGAGGTGTCGATCTGCTTCAGGTCGTCGGACATGCGTGCGGCCGAAAAACTTCGCTCGTCTCCTCGAGGCGAAGACGCTAGCAGGCCGCCCGCGACGGGTCAACGGCCCGGGCTACCCTTACCCTTACCCCTTACCAGATCTGACACCGCTTCTCGCTGACCATCGCGGAGCCCTCGCCGCAACCGAAAGCCTTCGCGAACTCGGGCATGTTGACGATCGTGCCGATCGCGCGGAACTTGCCGAGAGGATGCTCGTTGGTCTGCGCCATCAGGCGCGCGAACTCGGGCCGGTGGTTGGATGCCCAGATCCGAGCCCACGAGAGGAAGAACCGCTGGTCGGGTGTCAGCCCGTCGATCGTCGCGGGCGCGGGTTTGCCCTCGAGACTCTTCTTGTAGGCCATGTAGGCGATCGTCAGGCCTCCCAGGTCCGCGATCGACTCGCCCTGCACGAGCTCGCCGTTCTGGTGGAGGTCCGGCTCGACGTAGTAGCCGTTGAACTGGTCGATGATGCACTTGGCCCGCTCGTCGAACGCCTTCGCGTCTTCCGCGGTCCACCAGTCGACCTGGTTTCCCTTCGCGTCGAACTTGCGGCCGGAGTTGTCGAAGCCGTGCGTGATCTCGTGGCCGATGACGCCGCCGATCGCGCCATAGTTGATGGCGTCGTCACCCTCGGGATAGAAGAACGGCGGCTGCAGGATCCCTGCCGGGAACGTGATCGCGTTCTTGGCCGAGTTGTAGGACGCGTTGACCGTGGGCGGCGACATGCCCCAGTCGTAACGGTCGACGGGCTTGCCGATCTTGGCGAGGTCGCGCCGCCATTCGAAGCGGTTGGCGAACGCGACGTTGCGCAGGTAGTACGCGCGCGACACTTCGAGCTGCGCATAGTCGCGCCATTTCTCCGGGTAGCCGATCCGCGTGTCGAACGTCGCGATCTTGGCGGCCGCGGCCTTCTTCGTCGCGTCTCCCATCCAGGGGAGCGTCTGGATGTCGTCGTCGAGCGCGAGAGCAGGTTTTTGACCAGCTCATCCATGCGCTTCTTGGCCTCGGGAGGAAAGTACTGGGCGGCATACACGCGGCCGAGCGCCATCCCCATCGCGCCGTCCGTCGCGGCGACGCAGCGCTTCCAGCGGGGCTGGATCTCCGGCGTGCCGGCGAGCGTCTTCCCGTTGAACGCGAAGTCCTCGTCCACGAACTTCTTCGAGAGGTACGGCGAGGCCCCGGAGAGCGTGTGCCAGCGCAAATACGTCTTCCAGTCGGCCAGGGACTCGGAGACGAGGAGCTTGTCGGCGGCCTTGAAGAAGTCGGGCTGCCAGACGTTCATCGGCGTGTCGGAAGGAATGTTCTGGTCGGCGAAGTAGGTCGCCCAGGCGAAGTTTGGAGTCTCCTTCGAAAACTCCGCCACCGTCGTCGGGTGGTACGTCTTGTCGGGATTGCGTCGGTCGACGTTGCTCTGTGAGGCCTCGGCGAGCTTCGTCTCGATCCCCATGACCGTCTTCGCGTCGGCCGCCGCCTTCTCGGGCTTCTCGCCGGCGAGCTCGAACACTTTCTGGACGTGCGCGACGTACTTCTCACGCAGCTCCACGGACTTCGGTCCGTCTTCGTGTAGTAATCGCGGTCGGGCAGGCCCAGCCCTCCCTGCAGCGCCGCGGCGACGACCTTCGAGGAATCCTTGCGGTCTTCCTCCGACCCGAAATTGAAGAGGACGTTGGCGCCGCCCTGCTGCAGGCGCAGGATCTCCGCACGGAGGGCCGGCAGGTTCTTGATGTCGTCGATCCGGGCGAGCTCCGGCGCGATCCCCTTGATGCCCAGCTTCTCGATCTCGGCTTCGTCCATGCAGGCGCCGTAGAAATCGCCGAGCTTCTTCTCGTCGGAGCCCTGCTTGGCCGACTTGTCCGCGGCGAGGCGCTCGAGGATTCCCCGAAGGTTGTCCAGGGTGCGCTGCCGGAGCTCGTCGAAGGAGCCCCAGCGAGGCCGGTCGGAGGGGATCGGGTTCTTCTCGAGCCAGCCCCCGACGGCGTACTGGTAGAAGTCGGTGCAGGCCTGCGCGTTCGTGTCCATGTCGGCGACGTTCAGGGTCCGGGTTCGCGCGGCAGAGCCGGCGCCCTCGGGCGGGGCCGGTTCGGCGGCGGAGGACGGCGAAGCGGTCAGGATCAGGAATCCCAACGCGGCCGCCGGGACTCTACGCAGCGGGAACAGAAGCGGGTGAGTTCGCACGGGACCTCCTCGAGCGGGCGCGCCGGTGGCCCGCGGAGAGTGATCATACGCAGTGCCGGGGCCGAGAGCACGGAGGATTCGATACACTCCGGATCGGCTTGATCAGCACGAAGTTGGCGAATCGTTACGAGCTCCTCGGAGAGCTCGGGCGGGGCGGCATGGGCGTCGTCTACCGCGCCCGCGACCCCAAGCTCAACCGCGACGTCGCGGTCAAGCTGATCGCCTCCATGGACCTGACGCCGGAGCTCGAGGAGCGCTTCCAGCGCGAGGCGCAGGTCGTCGCGCAGATGGACCATCCCGCCATCGTGACGATCCACGACGTCGGCCGCGACGAGGGTTCGCTCTTCTTCGTGATGCCGCTCGTGGGCGGCACGAACCTGCTGCGGCTCATCCGCGACCAGTCGTTGCGCCTGGGCGAAGTCGTGGACATCGGGATCCAGGTCGCCGAGGCGCTGGACTACAGCCACGCGCGCGGCGTCGTGCACCGCGACATCAAGCCGGCGAACATCATGGTGACGCGCGAGGAGGGCGGCTCGGGCGTCCGGGTCCGCGTCATGGACTTCGGCCTCGCGCGATCCACCACGGAGTCGCGCCTGACGAAGACCGGCACGCTGGTGGGCACGGTCGCCTACCTCTCTCCCGAGCAGGTCGCCTCGCGGAACTTCGACGGGCGCTCCGACATCTACTCGCTGGGGGTCGTTCTCTACGAGTGCCTGGTGGGCGAGCCGCCCTTCACCGGCGAGGTGCAGTCGATCCTCTACCGCATCGCGCACGAGGTCCCCCAGCCGCCGCGCGACCGGGGCGCCGAGATCCGGGAGGAGCTGCAGGACATCCTGCTGCGCTGCCTGGAGAAGGACCCCGCGAAAGCGCCCGCAGAAGGCCGCGCAGATCGCCGAGTCGCTTCGCCGCCACCGGGCGAGTCTCGCGAGCGACGAGTTCCGCATGTCCGTGGTCCTCTCCGCAGAGCCGCGTGATCGCGCGCCCGGCGAGCTCGGTCTTCGTCGGCCGGGAGAAGGAGTTCGCCGAGCTCCAGCGCCGGCTGAACAACGCGATCTCGGGCGAGGGCCAGCTCGCGGTCGTGGCGGGGGAGGCCGGCATCGGGAAGACGCGGCTTCTCGAAGAGCTCAAGAACCTCGCCACCGTCCGCAAGATCCGGGTGCTCTATGGGCGTTTCGTCGAGCAGGACCGAGCGTTCTCGTACCAGGGCTTCTCCGAGCTGATCGAGGACGCCTTCCGCTCCCGCGACCCGGATGCGTCCTCCGGCGGTCCCGACTTCGCCGACCTCGCGGCGGATCTCCTCGGCACTCTTTCCGCAGCTCTCGGAGATCCCCGAGCTCCGCTCGGCGGTCAGCGGCGACTCCCGCATCGCCGCCCCGGCGGAGGAGCGCAAGGCGGAGGACCGCCTCCAGATCTTCGAGCTCATCGCGCGGACGCTGACGCGGATCGGGGGCGGCAAGCCGCTCGTCCTGATCCTCGACAACCTCCACGGCGCCGAGGCCTCGATCGAGGCCCTCCAGTACATCGTCCGGCGCCTCCGTTCGACGCCGACGCTGATCGTGGGCAGCTACCGCCAGACCGAGACCGACAAGCGCCACCCCCTCATCAAGATGCTGGACTCCTTCGCCGACGACCCGCGATTCGTGTCGATCACGCTGCCGCCGTTCTCTCCCTCGGAGCACCGGTCTCTCGTCGAATCGCTCGTCGGCGCGCCGAACGTCTCCGACGCCCTGGCCCTCCGCCTGCGCGAGGCCACCGAGGGCAACCCCTTCTTCACCCGCGAGCTCGTTCGCTCGTTGGTCGAGTCGGGCGGGATCGCTAAGGACGACACGGGCGCCTGGAGCTTCTCCGCGGAGGCGGAGATCTCGGCGGAAACGCTCCCCGCAACCATCCAGCAGGCCGTCGAGAAGCGCATCGAGCGCCTTCCCCAGGAGCTTCGGGACCTGCTCTCCGTCGCCTCGGTTCTGGGGAAGACCTTCGACTCGAAGGATCTCGAGGCGCTCGCCGAAGGCGTCCCGAGTCTCGACGACGACGTCGACCGCCTGCTCCGCGAGGGAATGCTCGAGGAGGATCGCGAGTCCCGCGGCGACCGGCTGACCTTCTCGAGCGGCATCATGCGCGACGTGCTCTATGCCGCGCTCTCGCGCCGCAGGCGCCGGTCTCTCCATCGCAAGTACGCCGAGCTCGTCGAACATCGCAACGCCGGCCGGCTCGAACGCGTCTACCCCGATCTCGTGCATCACTTCTCGCAGGCCGACGATTCCGAGAAGACCGTCGCCTACGGGCTGAAGCTCGTGCAGAAGTCCCTCGACGCCTTCAGCCCGGAGGACGCGGTCCGGGTCGCGAAGATCGCGCTGGACTTTCTGGCGGACGCCGAGCCCGGCGAGAGCCGAAGACTCGAGGGCGAAGCGCGAATGCTTCTCGCCCAGGGCCACCGCATGGCCGGCCACATCGAGGGAGCGCTGCGCGAAGGGGAGGCCGCGAGCCGGCTCTTCGAGGCCGAGAAGCAGTCGAGTCGGGTCGGCGCGGCCGACCTTCTCCTCGCCGAAACCGCCTGGCAGGCACGGCACATCGAGGAGGCGCGTCGCTGGACCGAGCGGGGCTGGAGGCGGCCCGGGGAGGCGGCGATGCCGAGCGCCTCGCGAAGCTGCTCTCGCTCGCGGCCACGCTCGCCAACCTCCGGGGCGAGTACGCCGGGGCATCTGCCTATCAGGCCGAGATCGAGCGGCTCACGCCGAAGGCGAGCGGGGCCGCCGAGGAGATCCCGTCGGGAGGCACGCTCGTGGTGGCCGTCGCCAATCCGATTGCGGCGACGGAGCCGGGGCTCTACCAGACCAACGAGGAGCAGGAGGCCTTCGCCAACGTCTACGAGCCGCTCGTCTCGACGGATCCCCAGGGAAATCCGGCTCCGGCGCTCTGCGAGAAGTGGTCCGTCGAGGAGGGCGGCCGCGCGGTCCGCCTGCACCTGCGGCCCGGCGTGGTCTTCTCGGACGGCGCGCCCGTCGATGCCCGAGCAGTGAAGGCCTCGCTCGAGCGCTCGATCCGCCTCTCACGGGACCAGCTTCCGGCCGCCCTCGCCGCGATTCGGGGAGCGGCGGCCTTCGCGGAGGGGACGGCCGCTTCGCTCGACGGGATCGAGGCGGTGTCCGATGCCGAGATTCGGATCCGGCTCGCGGATCCGCTGCCGATCTTCCCTTCGCTTCTGACGGATCCCCGCACCGCCATCGTCGCGGAGAGCGGCGACGGAGGGGCGCCCGTCGGCACCGGTCCGTTCCGCGTCGCCTTGCACTCCCCGGATCGGGTCGTGCTCGAGCGCAACCCCCACTACGGGAAGGAGCCGGCGCGCGTCGATCGGATCGAGTTCCGGGCGCCGCTCGCGGCCTCCGCGATCGCACAGGGTCTCCGTGCCGGAGAGCTCGACATCGTGCGCGATCTGCTGCCCGCGGACCGCGAGGCGATCCTCCGCGACCCTCGGCTTCGTGCGGGACTGGCCGAGATTCCCAAGAAGAACACCTATTTCGCGGTCTTCCACTCCGGGAGCCCGGCCGGATCGACTCCCGCCGTGCGCCAGGCGCTCTCGGGTGTTCTCCAGACGCAGGACCTGGTCTGGGGCACGCTGGGGAGCCTCGCGCTGCCGGCGACCGGCCTGATCCCGCCCGGCATTCTGGGGCACGACGCGGGGCGGCGCCGGGCCCAGATCCCGCGCGACCGCGCACAGGAGATGATCCGCTCCGCCGGGCTGCCGCTGCCGATCCGGCTGCGGGCGGCGGTCCACCCGATCCTGCTCGATCAGTACGCGGCTCTGACGCGGGCGCTCTTCGGGATCTGGTCCGAGCTCGGGGTCGAGGTCGAAGTGGTGACGAGAACCATGGCCGAGTTCATCGACGCGTGGCTCGTGAAGGAGGGAATCGACCTGCTGCTCGGCCGCTGGATCGCCGACTACAGCGATCCCGACAACTTCACGTTCACGCTCTTCCACTCCGGCAACGGCGCGATCCGCGCGTTCTTCTGCTCGGGCGAGTCCGATCGCATCCTCGAGGAGGCCCGCGGCGAACCGCGGCCGGCGGCCCGGGAGGCGCTCTACCGGAAGTACGAGCACGCGCTCATCGATCCCGCCATCGTGGTTCCGCTGTTCCACGACGTGGACTATCGGATCGCCGGGCCGCGGGTCCGAAACCTCCAGCTCCGGAGCGCCGCTCCCTACGTCAACTATGCGGAGCTCGGCAAGGCCGAGGGGGTCGCGGATCGGCCGTCGGCCGACCGTCGCGGGTCCGGCGGCATCCTCCACGTCCCCATCGCCGGCGTGGCGCGGTCTCTCGATCCCGCCTTCTGCGAGACGCAGGAGCAGAGCGAGGTCACTCCCGCCGTCTTCGAGACGCTCACGCGGGCGATCGACGGAACCCGGATCGCGCCCTGGATCGCCTCGGAAGTCCTGACGGAGAACGACGGCGCGCGCTACCGGTTTCGGCTTCGGCCCGGCGTTCGATTCTCCGACGGCCGGCGACTGACGACTCGCGACGTCCGCCATTCCTGGGAGCGCATGCTCCTCTCCGAGACCGTCAATCGGTGGCTCCTCTCTCCGATCCGCGGCGCGCGCCGGCTCATCGCCGGCGAGACCACCGATCTCGAGGGCTTTCACATCGTGTCGCCGACCGAGTTCTACGTCGACCTCGAGAAGCCCGTCGCGTTCTTCCCGGCGGTCGTCTCCTACACTCCCACGGCCATCCTTCCCGAAGGCACCGGGGTCATCGGAGCGTCGGCCGAAGGCGTCGTCGCGACGGGCCCCTACCGGATCGTGAGCTTCGACGTCGGACGCAGTCTGGAGCTCGAGCGCAACCCGATCCACTGGCGCGAGGGCTATCCGCGCAACGACGGAGTCGTCTTCCGGTTCGGGATGTCGCCGGGAGACGTCCGCGACGAGTTCCTGAGCGGACGCCTGTCGCTCGCTTCGGATCTCCTGCCGGCCGACGCCGAGGCCTTCCGGCACGATCCGCGCTTCGCGTCCGGCTATCGGGAGAACCCGCGGCTGGTCACGTATTACGTCATGTTCAACTCGAGAGTCGGGCCCCTTCAGGACGCGGCGGTGCGCCGCGCGCTGGCGCGCACCATCGACGTGGCCGGCTGCGCGCGCCGCGCCCTCGGGAGACTCGCGATCCCGGCGCACGGCATCATCCCGCCGGGGCTTCTCGGCTACTCCTCCTCCAGCCCCGCCGCGTCGGCGGCGAGCTCCTCCGACAGCTCGATTGAGGCGACCGTCTCGCGGGAGACCGTCGAGTTGGCGGCGGACGTCCACCCCGTCTTCTTCGGCGAGTTCTCGGCCTTCTTCCGGGAGCTGTGCGAGGCCTTCCGGCAGGTCGGCTTCCGGATCCAGCCGATGAACAGGACCATGGCCGAGTACCTGGAGCTCCAGCGGGGTGGGAAGGGGGACCTGAACATCGGGCGCTGGCTCGCCGACTATCCGGATGCCGACAACTTCGTCTATACGCTGCTGCACTCCGATTCGGGGTTCCTGGGCAAGTACCTCGCCGCCGGCACGGAGTTCGACAGCCTGGCGGAGCGCGGCAGAGTCGAGACCGACCCGCGCGTCCGGCAATCCGTTTACCGTCGTGTCGAGGAGCTGATCGCGCGCGAGGCGTTCCTGCTCCCGCTCTTTCACGACCAGGTGTACTGCTTCGCGCGGCCCGAGGTCGAGGGACTCGAGTCCGTCAGCCAGGGCAACCCCATCGTGAACTACGAGAGTCTCTCGATCCGGCGGTGAGACGGGCTCGGGGCCGCCTGTAGGATTTGGGGACGATGGCCTTGCGCGCCGCTTCTGCGCTGGTGACGTGCGTGATCGCCGGCGCCGTCCTTCTCGCGACCGTGCCGCCGGCCGCCGGGCGTCAGGACGGACGCGACCCGAAACCGCGGATCGTCGCTCCCATCGATCGCGCCGAGCTCGCCGGACGCGTGAAGGCGGAGCTGCTGCATTCCTGGCAGGGCCTACGAGCGCTACGCCTGGGGCCACGACGAGCTCAAACCGGTCAGCCACACGGGCCACGACTGGTACGGGGAGCCGCTCCTGATGACGCCGGTCGACGCGCTCGACACCCTCTGGCTGGCCGGGTCTGACCGGCGAGGCCGAGAAGGCGAAGCGGCTCATCCTGACGCGGCTGTCGTTCGACCGAAACCTCACGGTCAAGAACTTCGAGGTCACGATCCGCCTCCTGGGAGGGCTGCTCTCCGCCTACCAGCTGACGGGCGACCCGGGTCTGCTGCGGCTCGCGGAGGACCTCGGCACGCGACTCCTGCCCGTCTTCGACTCGCCCACCGGGATGCCGTACATGTTCGTGAACCTCAAGACCGGCAAGGCGAGCGGCGCGCGCTCGAACCCCGCCGAGATCGGCACGCTGCTGCTCGAGTTCGGCACGCTCTCGAAGCTGACGGGGAAGGCCGTCTTCTACGACAAGCCCAAGCGGGCGCTGCTCGAGCTCGCGAAGCGGCGCTCGGCGATCGGGCTGGTGGGCGAGGAGATCGACGTCGAGACCGGCGCGTGGACCGGCAAGGCGAGCCACGTCGGTGGCGGGATCGACTCGTACTACGAGTACCTCATCAAGTGCGCGCGTCTCTTCGGGGACGCCGACTGCGCCCGGCTCTGGGGCGAGAGCCGGGTGGCGATCGACCGCTACCTGGCGGACGACCTCCCGACCGGGCTCTGGTACGGCCAGGCCGACATGGACACGGGCGCGCGGACGGCGACCGAGTTCGGCGCGCTCCACGCGTTCCTGCCGGCGGTCCTGACGCTCGCCGGCGATCTGCCCCGCGCGCGCCGCCTCGGCGAGTCCTGCTTCAAGATGTGGAACCTCAAAGGCGTGGAGCCCGAGCGGATCGACTACCGGACGATGCGGATCCTGTCGCCGGGCTACCCGCTCCGGCCGGAGATCATGGAGTCGACGTTCTTCCTGTATCGGGCGACGGGCAACCAACGGTACCAGGACATGGGACGCACATTCCTCGAGGCCCTCGAGCGGCGATGCCGGACCGACGCCGGATTCACGGTGCTGACCGACGTCGTGTCGCGCCAGAAGGGCGACCTCATGCCGAGCTACTTCCTGGCGGAGACGCTGAAGTACCTCTACCTGCTGTTCGCGCCGGATGAGACGCTGGACCTCGACCCCGCGCGGGTCGTCCTGAACACGGAGGCCCACCCGCTGCGGAAGACCTGGTAGTCCTCTAGACCGAGGGCCAGGGCCGGATCCCGGCGCCCGGCTCGTGCCAGGGCCGGTGTTCGACCTTGAGCGGCCTTCCGCATTTCTGACAGTGGGTCCGTGTCCTCAGGCTCGGGGTCTGCGGGTAGCCGCAGTGCGGGCATCGCTCGGGCTTCTTCTCCTCGGGCATTTCGGGCCTCCGCGAAGCGGTGCAGCAAGGAGCGTGCCTCGGCGCCGGAGACCGTCCACGGGCCGGATGTAGGATGCGCGCCAGAATGCTTCCGGACTCTTCGCGGGCTCCTTCGGCATGACGGTGGGGCTGCGCATCCGCGCCGCCCGGGCGGAGGACGCGGCGTGGCTCCTGCCGATGTCCTCCAGGCTGCACGATTTCGGACCGCCGCCCTTCCGGCCGCGCGACCAGATGGATCGCGCCGTCGCCGCCGACATCGGGGCGAGCCTCGGGTCCGCGGATCCGAGCGTCGCCGTCCTCGTCGTGGAGGAGGAGGGGTCCGGCAGGCCGCTCGGGTTCGCGCACATCAAGATCTTCACGGACTACTTCACGGCCGAGCCGCACGGCCACGTCTCCGACCTGGTCGTCGCCGCCGGCGCGGAGGGACGCGGTGTCGGAACCGCGCTGATGGAGGCCGCGGCGGACTGGTCGCGCGCGCGCGGGCACCGGCTCCTGACGCTCAACGTCTTCGACGAGAACCGCCGGGCGCGCGCTCTGTACGACCGGCTGGGCTACCTTCCGGACACCCTCCGCATGGTCAAGCTGCTGAAGCCGTGACGGACTGGACGCGGCGGGGCGTGATCGGGGCCGGGGTGACCGCGCTCGCGGGCGGCGTCCTCGGGGCGCGGGCGGAGGCGGCCGTGCCGCGCGACTCGACCCGGTTCGACGTGAACTTCGTCGGGGACGGGCTGGAGCTCTCTCCCGCGGCCTACGCGGATCTCCTGGCGCGGCTCTCGCGGAGCGGAGTCGCATCCGACGAGTACTCGCGCGGCGGGGCGGTCGAGGCCCTCGAGAAGCAGTTCGCGGCGCTGCTCGGCAAGGAGGCGGCGGTCTTCATGCCCTCGGGCACGCTCGCCAACCACCTGGCGGTGCGCACCCTCGCGGGGACGCGCCGGCGCGTGCTCGTGCAGGACGTCAGCCACCTCTACAACGACTCCGGTGACTGCGCGCAGCAGCTCTCGGAGCTCACCCTCGTCCCGCTCGCGCCGGGCAAGGCCACCTTCGCGTGGGACGAGGCCGCGCGGGCGATCGACCGGGGCGCATCGGGGCGTGTGCCCGTGCCGGTGGGCGCGATCTCCATCGAGTCGCCAGTCCGCCGCCTTCACGGCGAGGCCTTCTCGTTCGACGCGATGCGTGAGATCAGCGCCGAGGCTCGCCGGCGCGGGATCGGCCTCCACCTGGACGGCGCGCGGCTGTTCGTCCAGTGCGCGTACTTCGGCCGCCCGCCCACGGAGTATGCGGCGCTCTTCGACACCGTCTACGTGTCGCTGTGGAAGTGCTTCAACTCCGGAGGCGGCGCCATTCTCGCGGGACCGAAGGCTCTCCTCGCGGACCTGTACCAGGTTCGCCGGATGTTTGGAGGCGCGCTCTGGAACGCGTGGCCGTACGCGGCGGTGGCGCGCCACTACGCCGAGGGTTATCTCGACAGGCTCGCGGGAGCCGTGAGCGTCGCGCGGCAACTGATCGTCGGGTTCGACCGCGCTCCCGACGCGTTCACCGTCGAGCGCGTGCCCAACGAGACGAGCCTGTTTCGCCTCGTACCCCAAACGCGCGATCTTTCGACCCTCCGCCAGAAGCTCGCGACGACCGGGATCGTGCTTCCGGAGCCGGACGGGAACGGGTTCTGGCTCAAGGTCAACGAATCGCTGCGCGGCGTCTCCGCGGACTCGCTCCATGCGGCGTTTTCGGCCGCGCTGCGCTGAGCATGGCGGCGGCGAATTCCGGTCCCGATTACGGCCTCGACGCTCCGGGGGTCGTGCGCAATCTTCTCATCGCGGGCGCTCTGGGCCTGTTGATCTGGGGCACGGCGTACTTCGGGCTCTGGTCGGGGGTGCTGAAGCTGGGGCCGATCGCGGGCGTCGAGCTGCGCTTCCCGGCGGCCGGCGCGCTGTGGCCGGGCGCGGGATGCACGGCGATGGCGCTCTGGATGCTGTGGACGAGCAAGGTCGGAAAGGTCCGCGACCGCGAGAAGCTCCTGGACCGGATCCCGTGGACCGGGCGGGAGCGCGTCCTCGACGTCGGCTGCGGCCGCGGTCTGATGCTCGTGGGCGCCGCGCGCCGGTTGACGTCGGGCCGGGCCACGGGAATCGACATCTGGCAGGCCGAAGACCTCTCCGGCAACCGCCCCGAGGCGACGCTCGAGAACGCGCGGCGCGAGGGCGTGGCCGACCGCGTCGAGATCCGGACCGCCGACATGCGCAAGATCCCGTTTCCCGACGGCGCGTTCGACGTCGTCGTGTCCTCGCAGGCGATCCACAACATCTACGACGCGGGGGGCCGCGCCCAGGCGATCGGCGAGATCGCCCGTGTCCTCGCCCCGGGAGGCCGCGCGCTCCTCCGGGACATCCGCCATACCCGCGATTACGCCTCCGTGCTCGCCGCGAACGGCGTCACGGAGGTGCGGCAGCTCGACGCGGTCCTGACGATGGTCTTCCTCGCCCTCGTGACCTTCGGCTCGCTCCGTCCCGGGACCCTCCTCGCCCGCAAGCCGGGATCGCAGGGATGAGGGAACCTTTCCCGGCCGGTTGCGTAACCGGTTCCAGGAAGGGGGAATCATGCGCGGATTTTCGGGAGCCGGGCTCGCCCTGGCCGGTCTGATCCTTGCGGCGGCGCCGGCCGCCCGCGGCGACGAGGCCGTCCGAACGATCCGGGCGGACCTGTCGGCGCTGCCCGCGGGCTCTCCCTTCTCGGTCGAGAACCTCGTCGGCACGATGCGCATCCGCGAGGCGGACGTCGCGACCGTCACGGCCGTCGCGACGGTCTATGCCGAGAGCCAGGAGCTGGCCGACGCGGTCCGCTTCGAGCCGGTCCCCGGCGACGCGGCGATTCTCCGTGTCCGCTATCCCTACGACCGGATCGGCACGTTCCGCTATCGCGAGCCGGGCGACCACGGCGACGGGCTCTGGCTGAACTTCTCCTCCTCGAGCAGCTACTCCTACGACGGCCGGACCGTGAAGGTGAATCCCGGCCGCGGGACGCGGATCCACGCCGACGTCGAGGTCCAGGTGCCGAGGGGCGAGGCCTCCGGACGGTTCGTCAACCTCGTGGGCCTCGTCGAGGCCGAGGGCCTGCGCGGCAAGCTGCGCTTCGAGGTCGCGAGCGCGGACCTGCGCCTGCTTCGGCTGGAGGGAACGCTCGCGCTCGAGGGATCCTCGGGAGACATCCGTGCCCGGGACATCAAGGGCACGTGGAAGTCGGACTTCTCGAGCGGCGACGTCCGCATGGACGGCTTCGAGGGAGACAGCCTGGAGCTCCACGCGAGCTCCGGCGACTTCGCGATCCGCAACGTCAAGGCGGGAAAGATCGTCACCGACACCAACTCCGGCGACGTGCGCTTCCTGGACGCGGACGTGGAGGAGTTCACCGCGGAGGCGACCTCCGGCGACGTCGAGCTCGAGGACGTCGGCGCGCGTCTCCGGTCCGTCGACGTCTCGACGAGCAGCGGCGACGTCACGCTCCGGCTGCCGCGCGACGCCAGCTTCGACGCCAGCGCCCGGCAGTCGAGCGGCGACATGAGGGTCGGCTTCCTGGACGGGGTGTCCGTCGAGAAGCACGACAGCCTCGTGGGCTATCGGCGCGGCGACCACGGCGTGCGGATCCGGGTTCGGACCTCGAGCGGCGACCTCTCGATCTCGCCGATCTAGCCGAGCGGCGAAGCGGACGCGGAGGCGGCGCGAGGCCGGAGCCCATCCGCCTCCGGGGGAATCCCCTCCCATCCGTCCGGGTTTGAAAGTGCGCGACCCAGGAAGGAGGAGGACTTGAACCTGCGACGTTTGGGCACACTCCGGGTGTACCTCGTGAGCCTCGCGAGCGCGGCCGTTGTCCTGCGGGGAGTCGTCCTCGCGCAGACCATGTCGATCGAGGACTACGAGCCGAAGTCCACGCTGGTCGTGCCCGAGCATCACCCACAACACGCGAAGTACCCGTTCATCGACGTGCACAACCATCAGGACACCGACATCTCCGCGGCGGACGCCGCGAGGCTCGTCGCGGACATGGACCGGCTGCACCTGAAGGTGATGGTCAACCTGAGCGGCGGGCAGGGCGCGGAGCTCGAGACGGGGTACCGCAACCTGCCGGGCCGCTACCCCGGCCGCTTCATCGTGTTCGCCAACCTCGACTACCGGGGCATCGACGCGCCCGGGTGGAGCGAGCGGGCCGCGGCGCAGCTCGAGAAGGACGTCCAACACGGCGCGCACGGGCTCAAGATCTTCAAGGACCTGGGTCTGACCGTGAAGGACTCGAAGGGCCAACGCGTCCCGGTCGACGATCCGAGGCTCGACCTGGTCTGGGAGAAGTGCGCGGCCCTCAACGTCCCCGTGCTGATCCACTCCGCGGAGCCGCGCTCCTTCTTCGACCCCTGGGACAAGACCAACGAGCGCTGGCTCGAGCTGAAGCAGATCCCTCAGCGCGCCCGTCCGCCCGACCGCTATCCGCCGTGGGAGCAGATCATCGGCGAGCAGCACCGGATGTTCGCGAAGCATCCCCGCACGCGCTACATCGACGCGCACCTCGGGTGGCTGGGCGGCGACCTCGCGCGGCTCGGCAAGCTCTTCGACGAGCTGCCCAACGTCTACACGGAGATCGGGGCCGTTCTCGCGGAGCTCGGCCGCCAGCCGCGATTCGCGCGCGAGTTCCTGACGAAGTACCAGGACCGGGTCATGTTCGGGAAGGACACCTGGGCGGCCGACGAGTACCTCGTCTACTTCCGCGTCCTCGAGACCGCGGACGAGTACTTCGACTACTACCGCAAGCGGCACGCCTTCTGGAAGATGTACGGCCTGGAGCTTCCGGACGAGGTCCTGAAGAAGATTTACTACAAGAACGCCCTGAAAGTGATCCCGGCCATCGACCCCACGGGTTTCCCGCCCTGATCCGAGTCACTGGATCCCGTCTCGCTACTGCGAGGACAGGTCTCGCACGGCGCGCAGCGGCTCCGCGAGGGACTGCCGCTTCGCGAAGAACCCCGCCCAGGGATCGCCGGCGCGGAGGCGCCGCTCGTAGGTCCCGAGGGTGAACGCGTTCGTGTCGAGCGAGGGCTTGACCTCCGACCAGTCGAGCGGGGCGGAGAAGGGCGCTCCCGGGCGGCGCCGCACGGAGTACGGCGCGACGACCGTCTGCGCGAAGCCGTTGCGGAACGGGTCCAGGTAGACGCGCCCCTTGCGGTTCGCGATGCGCGACTCCATGGTCAGCTCCTTCGGGTAGGCGGCGGCGAGATGCGATCCGAGGCGCTCCGCGAACTCGAGGACCTCGTCGGAGTCGGGGCCGACGCGGATCGGGACGAAGACGTGGAGGCCCTTTCCGCCGGAGGTCTTCGGAAACGAGACGAGCGAGAGCGCGTCGAGCGCCTCCTTGACCCTCCTGGCCGCCACGATTGCGTCGGCGAGCTTGCCGGAGTCCGGGTCGAGGTCGAAGCACACCCAGTCGGGCTTGCGCGGCGCAGCGCCGCGCGATCCCCAGACGTGGACGGCGATGCAGCCCAGGTTCGCCAGCGCGAGCTGGGTCTGGATGCGGCCGCCCACGACGTAGTTGGTGATCCCCTTGGCATGGCGGATGGGCTGGGTGGGCGTGTCCTCCGGGAGCCCCGCCGGCTTCTCCTTCTGGAAGAAGCACTGTCCCTTCATGCCCTCGGGGCAGCGCTCGAGCGAGAGCAGGCGGCCGTCGACGAAGGGCTTCAGGCGGGGAAACGCCGCGAGGTAGAAGCGCAGCAGGTCGAGCTTCGTGTAGCCCTCCTCCGGCCAGTAGACCTTGTCGGGATGGGTGACGCGGACGCCGCGCAGGTCCTCCGCGTCGACCTCGAGGGCGGCGGCCGCGGCGCCCCGCCGCTTCGGCTTCGGCGCGGCGCGCGACGCCGGCGGTTTGCGCGTGGCCGCTTTCGCGGCGGTCACAGCGTCACGCCATCCCCCCCGCCGAGCCGCGGGGACGGTTCGAGTGCCAGACCTTCTTCTTCCCGCGCGTCTTCGCGGGCTTGATCCGCTTGGGATCCTCGAGCATCTTGCGCAGGAGAGCCGGGGGGTCGCCATCCGCCGCCTTTTTCAGGTTGCCGCCCTCGTCGCGCGCGATCTCAACGAGCAGCCGGTCGGAGACGACCGAGCGCGGCTTCTCCTCCGCAATGTCGCGCGTCGACGCGTACGCGTCCTTGTGCTTGATCAGGAGCCACGCCGGCTTGGACTCGCTGCCGCGGCCGCGCGTTCGCACGAGGACCCATTCGCCCTGGAGCTTCTCGCCCAGGAGCGCCAGCTTGAGCTCGCCCTTCCGGAGCGCCGCGTCGACGTCCGGAGACTGCGGCATCCAGAAGCCGCGGTCCCAGATCATCACGGTCCCGCCGCCGTACTCCTGTTCGGGGATGATGCCCTCGAACGCGTTGTACTCCATGGGGTGGTCCTCGACCTGCATCGCGAGGCGCTTGACGGAGGGGTCGAGCGAGGGGCCCTTGGGCACCGCCCAGGAGAGCATCACGCCCTTCCACTCCAGGCGGAAGTCGTAGTGCAGCGCCGTCGCGCGGTGCTTCTGGATGACATAGACGAGGGACTTCGCGCGCTTGCGCTCGGCCGGCGTCTTGCCCTTGGGCTCCGGCGTCACCCCGAACCGGCGTTTCTTGCGGTATTCCTCGAGCGCCATGGGCCGTGGCCTCCTGCAACCTCTCCAGAGGCAAGTCTCGCGCCAGCCGGCCGCGCTTGCAACTCCGGGGGCGGGGGAGAGCCCGGCTCCTACTTGATGTCGAAGGGGCTGGCGCTCTCGGCGGAGGCGTGCGTCGCGGTGTCGGTGACCACGACCCTGAGGGCGTAGCGCCCCGGCGGGAGCCCCGAGGGGTGGAAGGAGAAGAGACGCTTCTGGCCGCCGCCGCGCTCGAGGTCCGACGCCTTCTCGGGCTTCGCCGCGGCGGGCGTCTCCCGGCCGTCGGCGCCCACGATGCGGAGATCCACGGCGAGGGGCGCGGGCTTTCCGGACGCGCCGAAGTTGTAGGCCACCACCGCGATCCGGGCGTCCGCGCCCTTGTCCAGGCGGGGGAGCGCGGAGGGGATGAAGGATTCGCCCGCGATCGCGAACGGGTAGTCGGCCGGCCGCGCCGGGGCGTCGGCGCGCGGAGTCGCCCGCACCATGAGCCAGCCTCCGGCGGCCTCCGAGAAGAACGGCGGCAGCACGCTCGGCGCGCCGCCCGGGATCGCGGGGACCGTGAGGCGCTCCGAGGCGACGCCCGCACGGCCCGTCGACGTGTTGCGCACGAGCACCCGCAGGGAGTAGTCGCCGGGCTGCAGGTAGAGCGTGCCGTAGAACTTCAGCCCGCTCGCCTCCAGGGAGGGCCGCACCTTCGCGAGGTCCAGCGCGAGCTCGGAGGCGACGTAGTCCACGAGGTTTCCCCGCGGGTCGTTGGCGTAGGCGTAGATCTGGACGCCGCTCTTCTCGCCGGAGTCGCCGGAGAGAAGCGACGGCCCGGGGACCTCGAGCACGATCGGGACCTGCGGAAGATCGCTCGGGGACGCGAAGGCTGCCGCCGTGAGCCGCACGTCGATCGCCTGCGAGGCGCCCGCTCCGCCGCTCAAGAGGTCGCCCGCGGAGAGGACCTGCTCGAGCCGCGACAGCGCGCGGTACGGCCGGGGCTCGTAGTAGCCGCTGCGCGCGGCGACCTTGGCCCCGGGCGACTTCACCGTGACCTTCAGGGCGTGAAAGGTCCCCGGCTTCGTCAGCCCCTTCGGGCTGTAGACCAGCAGGTAGACGAGGGAGGTGCGGTCGACGACCTTCTCGAGCTCTCCCGCGAGCTGGTTGGCGTTGCGGACGAAGTCGCCGCCCGTGTCCGCCGCCATCGTGAAGAGCGTGTCGGTACCGCCCTCGTTCTTCGGCGCGGGATCGCCGTCCGCGCGCAGCCCGCCGATGTCGATCGCGTCGATGACGGCGTCCGAGCGCGAGAACTGGGAGAGCGCGGAGGAGAGCAGCTCCCGCGAGGACGTGCTCCCGAACCGCGCGTCGTTGTCGATCTTCCAGATCTCCCCCGACAGGGAGGCGTCGCCGACGCCCGCCGCGGTCGTGGGGTCGAGCGACTGCACCGCGGAGGTGGACCCGTCGTGCGCCTGCGCGAGCGAGGCGCCGTTCAGAAGCCGGGACTCGAAGCCCTCCGAGAAGAAGACGACGTGCTTGCGCCCGCGGACCGAGTCCAGCACGCGCCCGATGCCGGCCAGCGAGGCGACCTGCTTCGTCGCGCGGCCCCGCAGGAGCTCGTCGTTGGATTTGCGCCGCAGCGCCTGCATGTCGCGCATCGCGTCCTGGAACGCCTGGGCGCCCACGCTTCCGCTGGGATTCTGCTCGACGCCGGCCTCCGCCGCGCGGGGATCCGAGAACGCGAACACCAGCGGGTCCGGGCTCGGGTGGATGAGCGAGGGGATGCCCAGCGTGTCGACGGCCGCGGCGAGCTGGCGCCGGTCGCGCGTGAAGTTCACGAGCAGCCTCCAGCCGGTGTCGACGGAGAGCGTCCCGACCGCGGCGAGGTCGCTCTCCTTCATCGAACGCGTGACGAAGTCGCGGGCGCCCTCGCGGGCGCGGACCAGGCCGGACGGGCTCGCGTAGGAGAGGTCGAAGACGAGCAGCCAGAGCCGCCGCGCGGAGGGCGGGATCGTCGAGGCCGCCGGTCCGGCCGCCGCGGGCGACGACGGCGAGGCGGGCGCGGCGGGCTGCGACAGGTCGATCACGTCGACGCCCGAGATCGCCTGCTTCCTGCCCTCGTCGAAGAGCTCGAAGTCCGACGCGGTCAGTCCCGTCACGGGCCGGCCGTCCTTGCCGACGACGGTGACCGGGATCTCGATCACGGTCGCCGCGGCGGTCTCGCGGACGCCGGAGGGGGACGCCGTCTGTCCGGCCGCGGAGGGCGCGAAGAGTGCGACGAGCGCGACGCGGCCTGCCAGGAGGATCGCGGCCGCGAGGCCCGCGCTCGCCGGGACGGGAGACGCCGACATCTTCATAAGAGCCTCCCGATCCGGGACTATGTGCTCACGCACGCCGAACGCGCGCGGCGGCCGGACCGATGCCGACGCAGAAAGGCCGAGAGGCAACTCGCGGATGACGAATCCATGAGGACGCGTCCCACGCACGCGTCCCCCAACGTATGATCCCGCCAAGATGACCATCGCGGCCGGCGCGCGGCTGGGTCCCTACGAGCTCATCTCACGCCTCGGAGCGGGAGGAATGGGGGAGGTCTACCGGGCGCGCGACACGCGGCTCGGGCGCGAGGTGGCCGTCAAGGTCCTGCCGGAGCGCGTCGCGAGCGATCCGCAGGCCCTCGCCCGCTTCGAGCGCGAGGCGCGCGCCGTCGCCTCGCTGTCCCATCCGAACATCCTCGCGCTGCACGACTACGGCCGCGAGAACGGCGTCACCTACGCGGTGATGGAGCTCCTGGAGGGCGAGACGCTGAGGGACCGCGTCGTCGGCGGCGCGCTCCCGGTCCCGCGCGCGGTCGGCATCGCGCTCCAGATCGCGCAGGGTCTCGCGGCGGCGCACGAGAAGGGCATCGTGCACCGCGACCTGAAGCCCGAGAACGTCATCGTGAGCCCGGACGGGCACGTCAAGATCCTGGACTTCGGTCTCGCCAAGAGCTTCGGCGCCCCGGAGGCCGGGCCCGAGATCACCGCGCTCGAGACGCTCGGGACGCAGGCGGGCGTCATCCTGGGCACGGTCGGCTACATGTCCCCCGAGCAGCTGCGGGGCGAGGACGCGAGCCCCGCCTCCGACATCTTCTCGGCCGGGGTGATCCTGCACGAGATGATCGGCGGGCGGAACCCATTCCGCCGCGGTACCGTGGCCGAGACGATGGTCGCCCTGCTGCGCGAGGAGGCGCCGCCGCTGTCGGACTCTGTCCGCATGATCTCGCCCGAGCTCGAGGAAGTCGTCGCGCACTGCCTCGAGAAGCACGCGCAGCGCCCGCTTCCAGTCGGCGCGGGATCTCGCGTTCGCCCTGCGCGTGCTGGACCGCTCCGGCGGCCGCTCCGAGCGGGAGGACTCCGCTGGGCGCGGGACGTCCGGGCCCCGCATCGGCGGGAGCGGACCCGTGGAGGGCACTGCGGAGGCGTCGGTCGCCGTTCTGCCCTTTCGCAACATGAGTCCGGACCCCGACGCCGAGTACTTCAGCGACGGGGTCACCGAGGAGATCATCAGCGTCCTGAGCCACATTCCCGCGCTGCACGTCGCGGCGAGGACGTCGTGCTTCGCGTTCAAGGGCAAGGACACCGACGTCCGGCAGATCGGCCGGGAGCTCGGCGTCCGGACGGTGCTCGAGGGCAGCGTCCGGCAGGCCGGGCGGCGGCTGCGCATCCACGCCCAGCTGGTCGACGTCGCGACGGGCTACCACCTCTGGTCCGAGCGTTTCGACCGCGAGCTCGAGGACGTGTTCGCGGTCCAGGACGAGATCGCGCGCTCGATTGCCGAGACGCTCGAGCCGCGCCTGACGGGCGGGAGGGCGGCCGCCCTGCCCGAGCGCCCCACCCGCGACGTCGAGGCGTACGACCTGTATCTCAAGGGACGCCACTTCTGGAAGCTGCGGCGCATGCGCCAGGCGATCGAACAGTTCGAGAGGGCCGTGGCGAAGGATCCCGCCTACGCCGCCGCCTACACGGCGCTCGCCGACTCTTACAGCATCTGGGGCTTCTACGGAGGCATCTCGACGTGGGAGGCCTACGGGCGGGCGCGCGCGGCCGCGGAACGCGCGCAGGAGCTGATGCCCGATTCCGCGGAAGTCCACGTCGCCCTCGGTGTCCTCGAGCACTACTACGGGTGGGACACCGCCCGTCAGGAGAGGGAGCTGAGGCTCGCCGTCGAGCGCAACCCCAGGCTCGGCGACGCCTACTTCTGGCTCGGCCTCTCCCTGGGCGTCCGCGGTCGCTTCGAAGAGTCGCTCGAGGTCGCGCGCGAGGGGCTCGCGCTCGAGCCACACTCGGCCAATGCCCAGGCGAGTCTCGGGTGGTCCTACGCCGGCTCACGCCGATTCGAGGAGTCGCTGCCGGAGTTCCGCAAGGCGGTCTCCTTCGACCCGGACGCCGCGTTCCCGCTCTGGTCCCTCGGCTCGACCCTGCATCAGGTCGGCCGTCTCGACGAGGCGGTCACGACGCTGGAGCGCGCCGTTGCCGTCACGCAGCGCGAGCACTGCTTCGAGATGGCTCTTCTTGGCGGCGCGCTCGTCGCGGTCGGCCGCGGGCGAGAGGCCCGGGCTCTCCTCGACGAGTTGCTCGACCGCGCACACCGGGAGTACGTGCCTCCGTTCGATCTCGCGATCCTGCACTGCGCGCTGGGGGAAAGGGAGCTGGCGCTCGGGGCGCTCGAGAAGGCCTACGACCAGCGCAATGCCCTGCTGTGGTACCGGCTCCACATCCCCAACCTGGATCCCCTGCGCGACGAGCCCCGATGGCAAGCGCTCTCCGCCAAGCTCGCCCGGACCGCTCCGCTCGAGCCCCCCGTGATCGGGCCCGGGACACCCGAAACCGACGGCCGCTAGCCAGGGCGGGCCCGGGTTAGGTCCCACAGCCCGCTTGGGTTACCCTAGTGGTTTAGACGCAAGTCCAATCGGGAACGGCATGACGGCGCAACCGCCGAATCCGGAGCTCCAAGAGGCGCTTCTCGAGCTCCAGCAATATCTGTCTGACTCGGTACCGCCTCTCGTGGTGGCGGACTCGGTTGCGCTCTTGATGAAGTACCCGCCCCAGGCCCTCATCCCCACGATCCGCGCCTGGACGGCGGCGCAGTACCGGGGCGCGGCCGCCAGCGCCGTCCCGCTCTCCGACTACTTGTTCCACGCGCTCAAGAAGATCCACATGATGGGGGAGTTCCGGCTCGTGGCCCGTGAGCCGCTCGAGGCCTACCTCGGGCAACTCAAGCAGGTGGTCCTCGCCCTCTGTCCCGACGAGGACCGGGCGATGCTGCTCGAAAACCTCGCCCGCCTCGGAGAGGCGACCGGGTCGGCCTCGATCTCCCAGGCCCAGACCATTCACCGCCAGGCGCCGACCGCGGAGGGGCGGGGCGGTCCGGCCTCCTCCGCCGGACCGGGCGTTCCCCGCGGCGTCGAAGCGGTCGCCGCGGCGGCGTCCGCGGACGCGCTGCGGCGGTTCTCGGTGCTCCTCGAGCGGCTCGAGGCGCAGGGCGCGATCGGCGCGATGGGCGCGACGGGCGGTCTTGCCGCGGGAGGCGGCGCGCCTACCGCCGGAGGAGTCGCGGCCGGGCCCGCACCGGACGGCGCCGCCGTGGCGTCCGCCCGGCCCCCCGCGGCTCAGGTCGAGGCCCTCGCGTTCGCCGCGCGCAGCGCCCATTCGAAGGAGGAGCTGGAGCACTACCTGGCGCGCTTCAAGGAGATGGGGCTCGAGGCCGGCACGGACAACCTGTTCCGTGCCCTCGCCCAGAGCCTGCCGGGCTGGGTCCTCCCCGGGGCCGGCGGCTCGGTGAGCCCGCTCGCGGGGATCGAGACGGGCGCGCTCGGCGCGATGCGGCGCATCGTCAGCGACGCCGACGACCCGATCGAGGCCGGCAAGCGCTTCCAGGAGATGGTGAAGGCCGGCATCGAGCGCTTCAACGAGGGCTCGCTGCCGCAGGCCGTGGCGATGCTGGAGCTCGCAGAGAAGCTGATCACCGAGAAGAAGGTGGACCGCGGAAACGCCGAGATCGTCCGCCGCAAGCTGGGCGACACGCTCGATCCCGAGCAGCTCAAGAAGGTCGCCGAGGTGCCGGAGCAGCATGCGCTCCTGCGCACCGTCCTGCGCTTCTTCACGACGTTGACCCCCGACGGTCTTCTCGAGGAGCTCAAGCACGAGCAGAAGCGGGAGCGGCGGCGGCTCATCCTGCTGCTCGCCGAGGTCCACGGCGCACCGACCCGCGCCGCCTCCTACGAGCATCTGACGCACTCCCTGGGTGCGGCCGTGGGCGAGGAGGAGTGGTTCTTCCGGCGCAACCTGCTCTACCTGCTCCGGCGGATTCCGCGCGACGCGGCCTCGGCCCCCGCCGAGGCCGAGGCGGATGTGCTGCTGGTGCACGCCCAGATGGGGCTGCCGCTGCTGGTCGTCAAGGAGGCCATCGCCGCCCTGGGCCAGCTCAAGGACGAGAAGACCGAGGCCGGCCTGATCCACCTCCTCGCGGACATCGAGGGCATGCTCGCCAAGCCCGAGGAGGCGCCCTACGAGGCCAAGGACCTGCGGATCCTGCTCGATCGGGTCGCCGCCACCATGGCGCGGATGCCGTCGCAACAGGTGCGGCGCGCCCTGCTCGAGCACGCGGGGAAGCGTCAGACGTATCTGGGCGACACGATGTCCCGGCTGGCGGATCTGGGAACGCAGAACCTCTCCGACGATCCCGGCACCGTCGAGATGCTGCTCGCGATCGTCAAGGCCAACCTCCCGTTCCGGCTGCTCGGCATGACCCTCCGCCAGAATGACCAGAACCTCGTCCACGCCGTGGAGGCGCTGGGCGGGACGCCCCTGCCCCCGGTGCGCAAGGCGCTGGAGGACATCGCCTCGCGGTTCGCCGGGCAGGACGCGGGGAAGACCGCGACGCGTGCGCTCTCCGGCTTCGACAAGGCTCCGCAGCCCGCGGCGGCGGCGGAGGCGGCCCCGGCGGCGGAGGCGGCCGCCGCGAGCCTGCAGGGAGACCTCGAGGTGTTCGGCCTTCCGGCCCTCCTCCAGAGCCTCTCCGACTCGGCGGCGAGCGGTGTGCTCACGCTGCGCGGGCCCAAGGGGGGCGAGATCTACGGCATGCTGACGCTGCGCGAGGGAAAGCTGCAGGAGTGCGCGCGCGCGCATCTGAAGGGCGAGGACGCGTTCTACCAGCTTCTCGAGAAGCCGAGCCCCGGCCAGTTCGCTTTCGTCAAGGGGGCCGTGGCCGCCAAGCCCGGCGTCACCGCGCGGGAGGTTCTCCCGCTGACGCTCGAGGCGATGCGGCGCTACGACGAGTTCCAGGAGATGGCGGCGCTCGTGCCCGACACCGTGCAGCTCGACCCGACGTCGACCAAGCCCTCGGCCCATCCCAACGAGAAGGACGGTACGTTCCTGCAGGCGCTCTGGGAGAGGGCGTCGCAGGGCGGAACGCCCGAGCAGATCGAGAAGGTCGTCGCGTCCGACTCCTACCGCATCCGCCGGGTGCTCGCGTATTGGGTCGAGCAGGGAGCGCTGAAGATCCGGGCCGCCGGATAGCTTCCAGTTCTCGGTTTTCAGTTCTGAGTTCTCGGCCTCGAACCGATGACCGACAGCTGTGAACTGATAACTTCCCGTCATGGACTTCGAGAAGCTCGGGGTCTTCTATCTCGGGAAGCGCTACGACCTGGCCGCCCGGCGGCGCACGGACGACCTCCTCCTCTACGACTCCCGCGACCTCCTGACGCACGCGGTCTGCGTCGGGATGACGGGGAGCGGCAAGACCGGCCTGTGCCTGGCGCTGATCGAAGAGGCGGCGATCGACGGCGTGCCGGCAATCGCTGATCGATCCCAAGGGCGACCTCGGCAACCTCCTCCTGACCTTCCCGAGCCTCGCGCCCGCGGACTTCCGGCCCTGGATCAACGAGGAGGACGCGGCGCGCAAGAACCTCTCGCCCGACGACTATGCGAAGCAGCAGGCTCAGACGTGGAAGAGGGGCCTGGCCGAGTGGGGAGAGGACGGCGATCGCATCCGCCGGCTGCGGGACGCGGCCGACTTCGCGATCTACACGCCCGGCTCGACCGCCGGCCTGCCCGTCTCGATCCTGCGCTCCTTCGCGGCGCCTCCGGAGCCGGTCCGCGGCGACGAGGAGCTGCTCTCCGAGCGCGTCGGGTCGACCGCGACCTCGCTCCTGACGCTCCTCGGCATCGACGCGGATCCGCTGCAGAGCCGGGAGCACATTCTGGTCTCGACGATCCTGGCCGGCGCCTGGTCGAGGGGGAGGATCTCGACCTCGCCGCGTTGATCGCGCGGATCCAGGCCCCCGGGATCGCACGAATCGGCGTGGTCGACCTCGAGTCGTTCTTCCCGGCCAGGGACCGGTTCGCGCTGGCGATGCGGCTGAACAACCTCCTCGCGGCGCCGGGCTTCGCGGCCTGGCTGCAGGGCGATGCCCTCGAGGCTGGGACGCTGCTGCGGACTTCGGCCGGCAAGCCGCGCGTCTCGATCTTCTCGATCGCTCACCTTTCCGACGCCGAACGGATGTTCTTCGTGACGCTGCTGCTCAACCAGGTGTTGTCGTGGATGCGGGCGCAGTCGGGCACGACGAGCCTGCGGGCGATCCTCTCCATGGACGAGATCGCGGGATACTTTCCGCCGGTCGCCGCGCCGCCCGCCAAGGCGCCGCTTCTGACGCTCTTGAGGCAGGGACGCGCGTTCGGCCTGGGCGTCGTGCTCGCGACGCAGAACCCGGTGGATCTCGACTACAAGGGACTCTCCAACATCGGCACGTGGTTCCTCGGCCGGCTCCAGACCGAACGGGACAAGGCGCGCGTGCTCGAGGGACTCGAGGGGGTTGCGGCGGGCGCCTCGCAGAAGTTCGATCGCCGTGCGATGGAGCAGACGCTGGCGGGTCTGGGCAGCCGCGTCTTTCTCCTGAACGACGTGCACGAGGACGCGCCGGTGACCTTCGAGTCGCGCTGGGCCCTGTCTTACCTGCGGGGGCCGCTGACGCGTCCGCAGATCAAGACGCTGATGGACCCGCGGCGAGACGCGACGGGCGGATCCGCCGGCGCGCCCGGCTCGGCCGCCGCGAAGAGTTCCGAGACCTCGAGCACGGCGGCTCGAGGCGGCGGTCCTCGGCCGGTGCTGCCGCCGGGGCTGCCCCAGGCGTTCGTCCCCGTGCGCGGCAAGGCCGACCCGGGCGAAGCGCCCCTCTACCGCGCCGCGGTCCTCGGGGAGGCCGAGGTGCACTTCTCGGACGCGAAGACGGGCATCGCGACGACCGTGAAGGTCGACCGCGTGGCGCCGGTCGCCGATCCGGTGGATTGGGTGGCCGCGAAAGAGCCCGGGTTCGCGGTCGAGGACCTCGAGAGCGAGCCCGAGGCCCGCGCGCGGTTCGCGGATCCGGGGACGGCCGCCGGCCCGAAGAGCGCAGACGGCTGGAAGAAGGACCTCGCGACGTGGCTCTATCGGGAGCAGGCGCTCACGATCTTCCGGTCGCCGTCGACGCGCGAGGCGTCGCGGCCCGGCGAGACGGAGGCCGACTTCCGCGCGCGCCTTCAGCAGGGGTCGCGCGAGGCTCGCGACGCGGCGCTCGACGGGCTGCGCCAGAAGTACGCGGCGCGTCAGGCCGCACTGCAGGAGCGGCTGCGCCGTGCCGAGCAGGCCGTGGCCCGCGAGAAACAGGACGTCACGGCGGCCGGCATCCAGACCGCGATCTCGGTCGGCGCAACCGTGCTGGGAGCGCTCTTCGGACGGAAGGCGATTTCGTCGTCGACGATTGGACGGGCGACGACGGCGGCGCGCTCGGCGGGGCGCACCGCCAAGCAGGCGGGGGACGTGGGCCGCGCGAACGAGACGGTCGAGGCCGTCCAGGAGCAGATCCGCGGCCTCGAGGCGGCGCTTCGGGGAGAGCTGGCGGCGGTGCAGGCGGCGACCGATCCCGCGAGCGAGAAACTCGAGACGCTCACCCTGCGGCCGAAGAAGAGCGACGTGACCGTGCGGAAGGTGACGCTGATTTGGGTGCCGGACTCGCTTCTAGCGACTCTCCTCGACCACCACCCCTAACCCTGGCGCCTCGGTGGTTCTCATGACCCCGTCGCTGATCACGAACCCTCCCTCGGCCACGTCTCGGGCGAGGTCCAGGCTGCCGTCGAGGTCCAGGTAGCGCGTCGCGGGGGAGGAGAGGGCCGCGTGGAGGCCGGCGGCGATTCCGATCCGGCTTTCGTCCATGCAGCCCCACATCAGCGCGATACCCGCCGTCTCGGCGATCGCCGCGACGCGCGCAGCCGGGGCGATCCCGCCGCACTTCATCAGCTTGATGTTGAAGATGCCGCACGCCGGCTCGGGGGAGGCCAGTCGCAGTGCATCCGTTTCGTCGTGAAGGCTCTCGTCCGCCGCGACCCGGCGGCGCTCCTCCGGGGCCAGAGCGCCCGCGAGCTCCGCGAATCGCTCGCGCGGCACGGGCTGCTCGACGAACTCGATCGCCAGCCGCGCGGTCTCCGCGAAGAAGCGCGCGGTCTCGGCCGCCGTGTACCCCTGGTTCGCGTCGGCGCGGATCGTGACGCCCGGCCCGCAGCGCTCCCGCAGTTTCGCGAGCCGCTCGAGGTCCTCCTCGAGCGCGTCTCCCGTCTTGACCTTGAGCACGCGGAAGCCGCGGTCCAGGTACTCCTGCGCCTCGGCGAGCGTCTCGTCGAGAGGCTTGATGCCGATGGTGATCGAGGTCGGGAGCGCATCGTGCGCGCGCCCCAGCATCTCGACGAGCGGGACGCCGAGGTGCTGCGCGAGGAGATCGTGGAGCGCCATGTCGACGGCGGCGCGCGCAGCCGGGTTCGCCGGCATCCGCTCCCGCAGCTCGCGGCAGAGGGCCGGCAGGGTCCGGACGTCCCGCCCCGCGAGCCATGCGAGCCGATCCGCGGAGAGGGCCTCGCGGCACGCGGCGACGGTCTCGCCGGTGACGCTTTCCGCGGGCGAGGCCGCGCCCCAGCCGATCGGGCCGGACAGGGCCTCGACGCGGACGATGATGTTGTCGACGCCGGTCGTCGGCTCCTGCTGCGCGATCGCGTACGGCCGCGTCAGGGGGAACTCCTCGAGCGCGGCCGAGGCCGAGAGGATCCTCACGGCGCCTCCTCGGAGAGGAACTTCCGCATGATGGGCACGAGGGCCTCGACGCCCTCCTCGAGCGGCCGGATCACCGGCAGCCGCAGCGCCGACGACAGGCGCTCCTGCTCGGCGCGGAGCGCCTCGGGCGACAGTCCCTCGCCGTTGAGGGTGACGGCGAGGACGTCCGAGCCGAGGGCTCCGATCAGCGCGATCTCGCTCTCGACCGAGGGGATCCTCAGGCCGAGCTCCTCGTCGCCGTCGAAGAAGACGCGCCCCGGCGCGTGCTGCAGGATCACACCGCGCGCACCGCCGGAGAGGAGGAACTCGGACCCGCACGGCCCCGACGGGTTGCGCAGCGAGGCCTGTCCCTCGAGCAGGATCAGATCGGGATGCGCCTCCTCCCAGCAGGACACGATGGCGTGCTCGAGCTCGCCGGAGACGAAGTCGTTCGGGATCGAGTCGAAGATGAACCCGTACGGGGCGCCCTGCATCCAGCCCGTCTGGCCCGTGAAGACGAGCTCGGTGCGGAGACCCGCGGCGCGGCAGGCGTCCCGAAGGAAACGGGCGGTCGTGCGCTTTCCGACGGCGCAGTCGGTACCGAGAACGGCCACGCGCGGGGCGCGGACCGTCCGGATCGCGCCGCTCCAGAAGTGCAGCTGCGAGCGCGGGGGAGCGCGGCGCACGTCGCGGATCGTGACTCCCCGCTCCGCCGCCGCGCGGGCGAGCCCGGGATCCTCCGAGGCGAGCTCGTGGAGGCCGTTGACGATCGAGAGGCCCGCGGCGATCGCCTCGGCGAGCAGCGCGCGCAGGCCGGGAGTGACCCGGCCGCCCGAGGTCGCCACGCCGACGACGCAGAAGTCCGGCTTGCGCGGCAGCGCGGCGAGCGCGTCCGCGGTCGAGGCGAAGACCGGGATGCCGCGGCGCCGGCCGTCGAGGACCTCGCCGGCGTCTCGTCCGGCGGTCGGCGCGTCGATCACGCCCAGAATCTCGTAGCGCTCGGTGCCGCGCACGAGCCCGTGCGCCGTCTTGGCGTTGGCCGTCGCGAAGAATCCGTCGCAGACGACGATGGCGGTGCCGTCCATGGCGGGCGCATTATCCGCCGAATCCCGGCGCGGCGAGAGAGACCGGGGGTCACGGTAGACTGCGCCGACACGGAGGGATCGCTTGCCTTCGAAGGACCGTCCGGCCCCGCCTGAGCCCGCGCCCGCGCCCGCGTCCGTGGGCGCCCCGCGATACGGGGCGTCGCTCATGGCGCCGGACGACCTCTACCTGTTCAACGAGGGCAACCACACGCGGCTCTACGAGAGGCTGGGCTCCCATCCCCGCGTCGTGGACGGCGTGGCCGGGACCTCGTTCGCGGTCTTCGCACCGAACGCCGAGTCGGTATGGGTGATGGGCGACTTCAACGGCTGGAGCAAGGACCGCCACCCGCTCGCCCGGATCGGAGACTCCGGTCTCTGGGAGGCGTTCGTGCCCGGCGTCGGGCGCGGAGCGGTCTACAAGTACCACCTCCTGAGCCGGCTGGCCGGCTACCGCGTCGACAAGGCCGATCCCTTTGCGGTCCGGCAGGAGGTTCCGCCGCGGACGGGCTCCGTCGTGTGGGACCTCGAGTACCGGTGGCGGGACCGCTCCTGGATGGAGTCGCGCGCCGTCCGGCAGGATGCGAGCTCGCCCATGTCGATCTACGAGGTGCACCTCGGCTCCTGGCGCCGCGTGCCCGAGGAGAACAACCGTTCCCTGACCTACCGCGAGGCGGCCGGCGCCCTCGCGCACTACGCGCGGCAGATGCACTTCACCCACGTCGAGCTCCTGCCGATCGCCGAGCATCCGTTCGCGGCGTCCTGGGGCTACCAGACGACCGGCTTCTTCGCGCCCACGTCGCGGTTCGGCACGCCTGCAGGACTTCATGTACCTGGTCGACGCGCTGCATCAGGCGGGCATCGGCGTCATCCTCGACTGGGTCCCGTCTCACTTCCCGTCGGACGAGCACGGGCTCGTCTACTTCGACGGGACGCACCTCTTCGAGCACGCCGACTGGAGACAGGGCTATCAGCCCGACTGGGGCAGCTGCGTCTTCAACTACGAGCGCCACGAGGTCCGCAGCTTCCTCCTGTCCTCCGGTCTCTACTGGCTGGACCGCTACCACGTCGACGGCCTTCGGGTCGACGCCGTCGCGTCGATGCTCCACCTCGACTTCTCCCGCAAGCCGGGGGAGTGGGTGCCCAACAAATACGGCGGCTCCGAGAACCTCGGCGCGATCACGCTGCTGCGCCGGTTCAACGAGGAGGTCGCGGCGCGCCATCCCGGCGCCGTGACGATCGCGGAGGAGTCCACGACGTGGCCCGGCGTGACGCGGCCGACCTACGTCGGCGGACTCGGCTTCCACATGAAGTGGGACATGGGCTGGATGCACGACACGCTCGACTACATGGAGCTCGATCCCGTCTTCCGCAAGTTCCACCACACCAGCCTGACGTTCCGCCGGATGTACCAGTACTCGGAGAACTTCGTCCTGCCGCTCTCGCACGACGAGGTCGTGCACGTGAAGAAGTCGCTGCTCGCGAAGATGCCGGGCGACGAATGGCAGAAGTTCGCGAGCCTGAGGCTGCTCCTCGCGTACATGTGGGCCGAGCCGGGCAAGAAGCTGCTCTTCATGGGCGGCGAGATCGGCCAGTGGAAGGAGTGGAACCACGACACGAGCCTGGACTGGGACCTGCTCGAACGGCCGCGCCACGCCGGCCTGCAGATGTGGGTGCGGGACCTGAATCGACTCCTCGCCGAGGAACCCGCCCTCCATGCGCTCGACTTCGATCCCGGGGGATTCGACTGGATCGACTGCCACGACTCCGACCACAGCGTGGTCTCGCTGATCCGCCGCGGGGCCTCCGGACGCCCGGACGATGCGATCGTGGCGGCGTTCAACTTTACGCCGGTGCCGCGCTACGGGTACCTGGTCGGGGTGGACGTGGAGGGCGACTGGACCGAGGTCGCGAACAGCGATGCGACCGAGTACGGAGGCTCGGGCGTCGGCAACCGGGGCCGGGCGGTGGCGCTGGCGGTGCCCGCGCACGGCCACCCGTACAGCATCGCGCTCACGCTGCCTCCGCTCGGTGCGGTCTTCCTGAAGCCTCCGGCCGAGGCGGAAGGCGGGCTCCTCGCCGCCGCGGAAGCCGAGACCGACGCCGAGACCGAATCGGCGCTCGCCGAGGACTGACTTGGAAGTTCCCGCCGCCTCGTCCCCGGCCGCGACCCGCTACGTCTGCATCCACGGGCACTTCTACCAGCCGCCGCGGGAGAATCCGTGGCTCGAGGCGATCGAGAGTCAGCCCTCCGCCTATCCGTACCACGACTGGAACGAGCGCATCTCGGCCGAGTGCTACGCGCCCAACGCGAACGCGCGCATCCTCGACGACGAAGAATCGCATCGTCGCCATCGTCAACAACTACGCGTCGATGAGCTTCAACTTCGGGCCCACGCTGCTCTCCTGGATCGAGGAGAAGGAGCCGGACGTCTACCGGGACATCCTCGCGGCCGACGCCGAGAGCCGGCGCCGCTTCGGCGGGCACGGCTCCGCTCTCGCCCAGGCCGTACAACCACATGATCCTGCCCCTGGCGAACGCCCGCGACCGCCGCACCCAGGTCCTCTGGGGGCTCGCCGACTTCGACCGCGCGGTTCGGCCGCGCGCCGGAGGGGATGTGGCTGCCGGAGACGGCGGTCGACACCGAGACGCTCGAGGTCCTCGCGGAGCAGGGCCTGCGATTCACGATTCTGTCGCCGCACCAGGCGAGCCACGTCCGCGCGATCGGTGCACCGGAGTGGGAGGACGCGGCGGGCACGATCGACCCGACGCGGGCGTACGTCTGCCCGCTGCCCTCGGGCCGGTCGATCGCGCTCTTCTTCTACGACGGCCCCGTCTCGCGCGCCGTCGCCTTCGACCGCCTGCTCTCGAAGGGCGAGCTCTTCGCCGAGCGCCTCGTCGGGGCGTTCTCGGACGTTCGGCCGTGGCCCCAGCTGGTGCACGTCGCCACCGACGGCGAGACCTTCGGCCATCACCATCGTCACGGGGACATGGCGCTCGCCTACGCGCTCCACACGCTGGAGTCGCAGGGGCTCGCGCGCCTGACCAACTACGGCGAGTTCCTGGAGCGGCAGCCGCCGACCCACGAGGTCCGCATCGTCGAGCGCTCGTCGTGGAGCTGCGCCCACGGGGTCGAACGCTGGAGGAGCGACTGCGGATGCCACACGGGGGCGCATCCGGGCTGGAGCCAGGCCTGGCGGGGGCCGCTGCGCGACGCGCTCGACTTCCTGCGCGACGCGGCGATTCCCCTCTTCGAGGGCGGCGCGCGGGGCCTCCTCGGGGACCCCTGGGCGGCGCGGGACGACTACGTCCGCGTCATCCTGGACCGCTCGCCGGATTCCACCGGCCGCTTCCTCCGCGCGCACGCCGCGGCCGAGCTCTCCGAGTCGCAACGCGTCGCGGTCTGGAAGCTCCTCGAGCTCCAGCGCCACGCGCAGCTGATGTACACGAGCTGCGGCTGGTTCTTCGACGACGTCGGCGGGATCGAGGCGCGCCAAATCCTCCAGTACGCCGGCCGCGTCGTCCAGCTCGCGAAGGAGCTCTTCGGCGCCGACCTCGAGCCGGACTTCGCGGAGCGGCTCGCGAAGGCCGCCAGCAACGTCCCCGACGCGGGCGACGGGCGGCGCATCTACGAGGAGTGCCTGCGCGACGCGCCGGTCTCCCTCGAGCGCGTCGGCGCGCACTACGGCGTCTCGTCGCTCTTCACCGAGTACGCCGCCTCGGACCGCGTGTACTGCTACCGCGTCGACCGGGAGGACGCGCGCGTGCTCACGAGCGGGAAGGCGCGGCTCGCGCTCGGGCGCGTGACGGTGTCCTCGGAGATCACCGAGGAGTCGCTCCGCGTGGCGTACGGCGTCCTCCACCTCGGCGACCACAACGTCTCGGGAGGAGCGCTGCGCGATCCGGGCGCGGAGGCCTACGAGCGCATCGGCAAGGAGCTCGAGGAGCCATTTCGCCGCGCCGACCTTCCGGAGGTTCTGCGGGTCGTCGACCGTTCGTTCTCCTCGGGCGTGTATTCGCTGCGCCTCGTCTTCCGCGACGAGCGCCAGCGCATCCTGGGGCACATCCTGCGGTCGATCCTTCGCCAGGCGGATGATGTCTACCGCGAGCTCTACGAGGAGCACGTGCCGCTGATGCGATTCCTCTCGAGCCAGGCGATCGCGCAGCCGCGCGGGTTCCGGGTCGCCGCCGAGCTCGCCCTGAACACGGCGCTGCGGCGCGAGCTCGAGGAGCCGGAGCCGGACCCGGAGCGCCTCGCCGCGATCCTGGACGAGGCCCGCGGCGTCGGCATCGCGCTGCACGAGGACGGACTCGGCCTCGCCGTCGAGAACGCCGTCGAGCGGCTCTTCGAGGACCTGCGCCGGTCGCCGACCGACCTCGACCGCCTCGCCCGCCTCGAGCGGACCGTGGACCTGGCGCGATCCTTGCCTTTCGAAGTGGACTTCTGGAAGGTGCAGAACGGCTACTACCAGCTCCTGGTCCGGATGCTTCCGGCCCGCCGTCGCGAGGCCGAGGGAGGCTTCGACGACGCGGCGCGATGGGTCGATCGCTTCCTCGCGCTCGGCGAGAAGCTCTCGGTCAAGGTCGACGCGCCCGGACGCGTGGAGCCGCCTTAGCCGTTCTGGCCACGGCGGTTAGCGTCGTGCCGGGCTCTGCTACACTTCCAAACGAGTTGACGCCCGTCCTCGAAAAAGCCCTTCGGGTATCGGGGGTACCCGAAAAGCTCCTCCCCCTCTTCGCCTTGTCCCATGACCTCCGGTGGACCTGGCGGCCCGAGGTGCGTGCGCTCTTCGAGTTCCTGGACCCCGAGGCCTGGAAGCGCGTCAGGGGCAACCCGGTCCGGCTCTTCCGCGAGGTTCCCGCCGAGCGGCTCTGGCGTGCGGCCGAGGATCCGACCTATCAGGAGGAGCTCCTCGCGATGGTCCGGCGGCTGACCGAGGAGGACCTCGCCGAGCCCCGCCATCCCGCGGCGCGGGAGCTGGTCGCGCACGGCGAGCGGGTGGCGTACTTCTCCGCCGAGTTCGGCCTGACCGAGGTCCTGCCGATCTACGCGGGAGGCCTGGGCGTTCTGGCGGGGGACCTCCTGAAGTCCTCGAGCGACATGGGGCTGCCGCTCGCCGGCGTCGGCCTCTTCTACTACGAGGGCTATTTCCGCCAGCTCCTGGACGCCGAGGGCCGGCAAACCGAGGCCTATCCGGTCCTCGAGGCCGACGACCTGCCGCTCGCGTCCCCCGAGGTGCCGGACGGCTCGCCACCGACGGTCTCCGTCTCGCTGGCCGGCCGCACGGTGCAGCTGTTGATCCGGCTCGCCCGTGTCGGCCGCGTGCCGCTCTTCCTGCTCGACTCGAACCTGCCCGAGAACGAGCCGCCCGACCGGGAGGTGACCCAGCGGCTCTACGGAGGCGGCCACGAGTTGCGGCTCCAGCAGGAGATCGTGCTCGGCATCGGCGGCTCGCGCGCGCTCGAGAAGGTCGGCTGGGATTCCACGATCCGGCACATCAACGAGGGGCACGCGGCCTTCGTGTCGCTCGAGAAGATCCGCCGGCTCGTGCAGGACGAGGGTCTCAGTTTCGCCGAGGCGCGGGAGGTCGCGGCGACGGGCAACGTCTTCACGACGCACACGCCGGTGCCCGCGGGCATCGACGTCTTCACGCCCGAGATGCTCTGGAAATACTTCGGCAGCTACGTCGGCGAGCTCGGGATCACCTTCGACGAGTTCTTCGACCTCGGCCGCGAGGTCGGCGAGCAGCGCCGCGAGCTCTTCTCGATGGCGGTGCTGGCCATGCGGCTCTCGAGCCACCAGAACGCCGTCTCGCGGCTGCACGCACAGGTCTCGCGGCGGCTGTGGCGCGGGGTTACCCCGGACCTGCCGCTCGCCGAGGTCCCGATCCGCCCGATCACCAACGGCGTGCACCCGCCGACCTGGACGGCGCCCGAGATCGCCGCGACCGGCGTCGTCGAGCATCCGGAGGCCGTCGACCGCGCACAGCTGTGGAGGACGCACGAGACCCTCCGCGGCCGGCTCGTCGAGGTGTGCCGCGAGAAAATCGCGGAGGAGCGCCGCAAGCGCGGGCTGCGCGAGGAGGAGATCGAGGAGGCGAGCCGCATCCTGGATCCGCGCGCGCTCACGATCGGGTTCGCGCGGCGGTTCGCGACCTACAAGCGCGCCACGCTCCTCTTCCGCGACCCCAAGCGGCTGGAGTACCTGCTGCATCAGCTCGGGCGGCCGGTCCAGATGCTCTTCGCGGGCAAGGCGCATCCCCGCGACGAGGACGGCAAGGAATTCCTCCGGACCGTCGCGCAGGCGTCGGAGCGGCCCGAGTTCCGGGGCCGCGTCGTCTTCCTGCCCGACTACGACATGGCGCTCGCGCGCGCGCTGGTCGCCGGCTGCGACGTGTGGCTCAACACGCCCGAGCGCCCGCGCGAGGCGTCGGGCACCTCCGGCATGAAGGCCGCGATGAACGGGACCCTCAACCTCTCGGTCCTCGACGGCTGGTGGGACGAGGCGCCGCACGACGAGGCCGGGTTCGTCGTGGGCGACGCCCGGGACCACGTCCCCGACGAGGAGATCGCGCAGGCGCTCTTCGACGCGCTCGAGCAGCGGGTGCTGCCGATGTTCTTCGACCGCGACGTCGCCGGCCTGCCGAACCGCTGGATCGACCGCATGCTCGTCGCCGCGTCGCGCGTCGCGAAGGCGTTCTCCTCGGACCGCATGGTCTCGGAGTACCTCGAGCAGTGCTACGCGCCGGGGGCGTTCCGCCGGCGGGCGCTCAAGGACAACGACCGCGCGCGCCTGAAGAGCCTGGTCGCGTGGAAGCAGCGGCTCGCCGAGGCATGGCCCGGGATCCGCTTCGAGAGCGTCGAGATCCAGCCCGACCCGACGACGCTTCCGCTCGGCGCGCCGATCGACATCGCGGTGCGCCTGCACCTCGGCGCGCTCGATTCCTCGGAGGTCGCCGTGGAGCTCTTCGAGGGCCCGATCGAGCCGGACGGCTCGCTCGAGTCCGGAACGGCGGTGCGCCTCGAGGCGTCCGGGCGCGAGGGAGAGGTCGGCATCTTCCGCATGTCGCACCGCAAGCCCGCGGGCGAGGGCCTCGGCTACACGCTGCGCGCGCGGCCGTTCCATCCGGACCTGGCGCACCCCAACGAGACCGGCCTGGTGCTCTGGTGGGGCAAGAGCCGCGAGGCGCGGCCCTACGCGGTTCCGGCCCTCGGCTAGCGGCGAGGGCCGATCCGTGCGGTCCTCCGGCATCCTCCTCCACCCCACGTCTCTCCCGGGTCCGTTCGGCATCGGAGACCTCGGCCCCGCGGCCGACCGCTTCCTGGACTGGGCGGCAGCCGCGGGTCAGACGCTCTGGCAGATCCTGCCGATCGGCCCGACCGGGGGCGGTTCGCCGTACACGTGCCTGTCCGCGTTCGCGGGCAACCCCCTCTGGATCTCCCCGGAGCGCCTCGTGGAGGAGGGCTTCCTGCCGGACGACGCGCTCGTCGAGCTCCCGGCGTTCCGCTCCGACCGCGTGGAGCTCGACGCCGTGGCGCGCTGGAAGGATGCGCTGCTGCGGCGGTCCTGGGCGCACTTCGGCGCTCACGCGCCGCCGCAGGAACGCACCGAGCTCGAGGCCTTCCGCGTCGCGCCCGAGCGCGCGCGCTGGCTCGCGGAGTGGTCGCTCTACGCGGCGCTCCGGCGCGACTTCGGCGGCCGCCCCTGGACCGACTGGGAGGACGACCTCAGCCGCCGGGATCCCGACGCGCTGCGTCTGGCCGCCGTGGCGGTCGAGAGCGAGACGGAGTACCAGTGCTACCTGCAGTTCCTGTTCTTCCGCCAGTGGGGCCGGCTGCGGGCGCGCGCGCACGAACGCGGCATCCGCATCGTCGGCGACATCCCGATCTACGTGGCCTACGACAGCGCGGACGTGTGGGCGCACCCGGAGCTCTTCGATCTCGACGAACGGCTCCGTCCGGCCGAGGTCGCCGGCGTGCCGCCCGACTACTTCTCGACGACCGGCCAGCTCTGGGGCAATCCGCTCTACCGCTGGGACGTCATGGAGCGCGACGGCTACGCCTGGTGGGTCTCCCGCATCGCGGCCGGGCTCTCCGTGTGCGACCTCCTCCGCATCGATCACTTCCGCGCCTTCGCCGCCTACTGGTCGGTGCCGGCCTCCGACGACACCGCCCTGAACGGCCGGTGGGCGCCGGGGCCCGGCCGCAAGCTGTTCGACGCCGCCCGAAGGGCTCTCGGCGGACAACCCTTGGCGATCCTCGCGGAGGACCTCGGAGACATCTCGGAGGACGTGCGGGCGCTGCTCTCGACGCTGCGGATTCCAGGGATGAAGGTCCTGCAGTTCGCGTTCTACGGAGCGGACAGCGAGTACCTGCCGCATCGGTATCCGCGAGGCTGCGTCGCCTACACGGGCACCCACGACAACGACACCGCGCGCGGCTGGTACGAGGGGCTCAAGCCCGAGGAGCGGCAGCGCGTCTGGGACTATCTCGGCTCCGACGGTCGTGAGATCGAGTGGGCGCTGATCCGGGCCGCCTGGACCTCCGTCGCGAACCGCGCGATCGTCCCGATCCAGGATGTCCTGGGCCTCGGCCGCGAGGCGCGAATGAACGATCCCTCGCGCCCCGAGGGCAACTGGCACTGGCGGCTCGCTCCCGACGCGCTGCGACCGGAGCTCGCGGAGCGCCTCCGGCGCCTGACGGAGCTGGCGGGCCGGCTTCCGCCGGCAGGCTGAAGCGTCGACCGACTAGTCGACTTCGGCGAGGAAGACCGACAGGAGGGCGCTGACCAGCGAGACGATCAGCGCCCCGAGGATGGCTGTCCCGCAGCCGTCGACGTGGAAGCCGAGTCCCAGCGCTCCCGAGAGAGCGCCCGTCAGCCAGAGCATCGCGCCGTTCACGACCAGCGCGAAGAGGCCGAGGGTCAGGAAGATCAGGGGAAGCGACAGAAGCTTCAGGACCGGCCGGAGGAACGCGTTCACGACACCGAAGACGAGCGCGACTCCGAAGAAGGGGAGCCAGCCGCTGCCGTCGTAGGTGATGCCGTGGACGAGCCGGACCGCGACCCACAGCGCCGCGGCGTTGATCAGGAGCCTCAGGAGAAATCGCATGGGTCGCTCCTCGTTAACGGTTGGCCGTAGGATACCGCCCAGACCATGTCCTCCCGAGCGCAGCGAGGGACCGCCTTTCAGTCACGAGGCGGCTCAGAAAGGGGTCCCTCGTCGGTAAACGCCTCGCGTCTGCTCGGCGTTGCCTACTGCCGTGGGTTTGCCGCTGGTGGTCGGCTCGCCTCCTCGGGATGACAGGCATGTCGGTTCGCTTCTCGGTTCGTCCCTCCCGCCCGTATGCGCTCGCCCTGACGGCGTCGCGGTACGCGCGCTTTCCGGAGGTCGTCGACCGCTTCGACGGCACGACCTACCGGCGCCTGCTCCTTGCCGGCCGCGAGGCGGCGCTGCTGTCGGTCTCGCAGCGCGGGGGCCCGGATCGCGCGATGCTGGAGGTCGTCCTCGAGGGGCCGGGCGCAGGCTCGCCCGTGGCCGCGTCCGCCGCGCGCCGCCTGATCGAGCGCTCGCTCGGCGCCGCCACCGACGTCGCGGCGTTCTACCGCGAGTGCGCCGCGGACCCGCTTCTCGCCGCGTCGATCCGCGACTTCCGAGGTCTCCGCATCGCCGGGTTCCCCTCGCTGTGGGAGGCGCTCGTGACCGCGATCCTCTGCCAGCAGGTCAACCTGCGCTTCGCCTACGACATCCGCCGCGAGCTCGCTGTTGCCTTGGGGCGTCGCGCGCGCATCGGGGGGGCCGTGCACCGCGACTTCCCCTCGCCGGCGTCCGTGGCGGAGCTCACCCCTCGGGAGCTGCGCCGGTTCCGCCTCTCGCGCAACAAGGCCGCCGCGATCCGGGGCCTCGCCCGCGCCCTCGCGGAGGGGACGCTGGAGGAGAGCGCGGTCGCCGTCCTGCCGGACGAGGCGGCCATCGAGGCGCTCACCGCCTTCGGCGGAGTCGGACGGTGGACGGCCGAGATCGCTCTGTTGCGGGGGCTCGGGCGCACCGACATCTTCCCGGCCGGCGATCTCGGCGTGGTCAAGTACCTGGCCGTGGGGCTCCTCGGCAGGGCCGCGCGCGTCGCCGAGTCCGAGATGCGCCTCTTCGCGGAGCGCTGGAAGCCGCACCGGGGCTTCGCGCTGGTGTACGCGTACGCGGAGCTCGCCCGGAGAGAGGCCGACGCGAAGGCGGCCGCGGCGGCTAGCCCGGGATCTCCGTCTCCACGGCGTGCGGTTCGTCGATCATCTCCGCCTCGGACGGGAAGCGCTCGGTCACGAAGACGTTGACGATCGCGAGCGCGCCGAGAATCCCGAAGACGGGAAGGAGCGAGCGCTCGATCGCGACCCGGAACGCCGCCGGCGCGATGGCTCCGCCTCCGCCCGCATGGGATCCTGCCGCGAGGATGCGTCCGGCCGTCTCGGCGGCGGGGCCCAGCCGCCGCGAGAGCCCCGCGGCAAGCAGTCCGCCGAGCGCGCCGACGCCGATGGAGCCTCCGATGGTGCGGAAGAAGGGAACGAGGCTCGTCGCGACGCCGCGCTGACGCTCCGACACGACGTTCTGGATCCCGAGGACCTGGGACATCGAGGAGGGTCCCAGGCCCGCGCCGATCAGGGCGCACGCCGCGGAGATCCAGGGCACCGAGGCGTTCCACCAGGCGGCCGCGATCAGGGCGATGAAGCCCGCCAGGATGAGCAGCGCGCCCCAGCGCGCCGTCCTCCGGAAGCCGAAACGCACGATGAGGCGCGCGGCGATCGTCGCCGACACCGCCCAGAGGAACACGAGGGGCGTGACGACGGCTCCGGCCGCTCCCGCGGTGCCGCCGCGCGCCCCCTGCACGAACAGCGGGACGAACGTGTCCACCCCGTAGATCGTGGTCCCCAGGAGGATGCCCGCGAGGTAGGGCGCCGCCGTGCGCATGTGGCGGAACAGCTCGGGCGGGATGAGCGGGTGCTCGCGCTGGACCTGGAGGCGCACGAACAGATAGAGCGAGGCGCCCGCGAAGAGGAGCAGGGCGACGCGGAAGGGAAGTCCCAGCCCGCCGGAGCCCGGCTCGTGGAGCACGCCGAAGAGCAGCGCCGTGACGCCCGCGGCGAGGCTCGTCGCTCCCGCCACGTCCAGCGGGTCGGGGAGGCTCGCGCGGGACTCCACCATCTGCGTCCCGACCAGGGCCAGGGCGATCAGCCCCAGGGGAATGTTGATGGTGAAGATCGACCGCCAGCCGAAGCTCATCGTCATCCAGGCCCCGACGAGCGGGCCGACCAGGCTCGCGAACCCCCAGACGCCGGAGAACAGCCCCTGGATCTTCGCCCGCTCCTTGAGCGAGAAGAGATCGCCCGACACCGTCAGCGCGATCGGCACGAGCCCGGCCGCGCCGAGGCCCTGGACGGCCCGGGCCAGGATGAGCTGGGGCATGGTCCGCGCGAGCCCGCAGCTGACCGCGCCGGTCAGGAACACCGCGATCGCGATGAGGAGCACGCGCCGCCGGCCGTAGATGTCCGCGAGGCGGCCGTAGATCGGCATCATCACGGTCGCGGTCAGCAGGTAGATGGAGAACACCCACGAGTAGAGCGGCAGACCGCCGAGGTCGCCGATGATCGTCGGCATCGCCGTCGAGACGACGGTCGACTCGAACGAGGCGAGGGCCGTCACGAGGATGAGCGCCCCCGTGACCGCGCGGCGGCGCGCGGGGTCGAAGCGCGGAGCGGAGACGGGGTTCACGCGAAGCAGGGTACTCCAGTCGGTATTGGGTTCCGTGAACCCCGACACTGCTACAGTTTCCCGGCGATGCGCGTCCTCACCGGGACCAGCGGCTTCTCGTACAAGGAGTGGAAGGGAAGCTTCTACCCGGAGGACCTGCCGGCCGAGGAGATGCTGCGCTTCTACGCCTCGCGTCTTCCGGCAGTCGAGATCAACAACACGTTCTATCGCATGCCGAAGGCGGACCTGCTCGCGAGCTGGGCCGAGCAGGTTCCCGACGGCTTCCGCTTCGTCCTGAAGGCGTCGCAGCGCATCACGCACTTCAAGCGTCTGAAGGACGTCTCCGAGGAGGTCGGGTACTTCCTGCGCGTCGCCGCGACCCTCGGAGACCGGCTGGGCCCGATCCTCTTTCAGCTGCCGCCGAACCTGAAGAAGGACCTCCCGCGCCTCTCCGAGTTCCTGGACCTCCTGCCCGCCGCGACGCGCGCCGCTCTCGAGTTCCGCCATGCCTCCTGGTTCGAGGACGACGTGTTCGAGGCGCTGCGCCGGCGCGGCGCGGCGCTGTGCATCGCGGAAGACGAGGACCTCGCGGCGCCGCTCGTGGCGACCGCCGGCTGGGGGTACCTGCGTCTGCGCCGGCCGGACTACGGCGAGGCCGAGGTCCGGGCCTGGGCGGACCGCGTGCGCGCGCAGGCGTGGGAGGAGGCGTACGTCTTCTTCAAGCACGAGGATGCGGGCGCCGGGCCCCGGCTCGCCGCGCAGATGCTCGCCCGCTTCCCGTCCTCGCCCTGACCGCGACAGGCCGACGAGATCAGCGACCCTCGTCCTCGCGGACACATTCCGCGATCCGCTTGTCCTGACGCAGACGCAGGAAGACCGGATGCCGCAACAGGCCCTCGTCGGTCCACTCGCGATATCGGATCTCGCAGATGAGCTCGGGCTCGACCCAGACGTGCCCGCGACCCGTCGGCAGCGGTCCGGCGCAGGGCGGCGTCGGGCGCTCCCGGGCGCGCAGGCGCGCGAAGATTTCCGACAGCAGCTTCTCGGTGAACCCCGTCCCGGCGCGGCCGCCGTAAACCAGTTCACCGTCCTTCGCGTAGGCGAGGTGCAGCGCGCCGAAGCCCGAGCGCGCGCCCCCGGGTCGCGTGTATCCGACGACCGCGAGGTCCGTGGTCCGCTCGAGACGCACCTTGACCCAGTTCGGCGATCGACCCTCGCGGTAGGGAGAATCCGCTTTCTTGCCGACGACGCCCTCGAGCCCGAGGCCGCCGGCCGCAGCGAGCAGGTCCTCGCCGCGGTCCTCGAAGTGGTCGGCGTAGCGCAGCGGACCGGCGCGGGGAAGGAGGAGCTGAAGGAGGGTCTTGCGCGCGGACAGCGGGAGCGGGCGCAGGTCGAAATCTTCGTACCCGAGGAGGTCGAACGCGAAGAGCGTGGCGGGGAGCTCGACGGCGGCGCGGTGGATGTCGGTGCTCCGCTGGAGCAGGGCACGTTTCTGGAGGAGGCCGAAGCGCGGCCGCGCCTGCGAGTCCAGGACCACGACCTCGCCGTCCAGGACGAGATCGCCGCCTGGCAGGGCCGTGATCGCCCGCGCGATCTCGGGGAACGTCGCCGTGGCATCGCCCCCGTGGCGGAAGCGCAGCTCCGCCTCGCCGGCGGCCTTGCCGGCGAGGAGCCGGAACCCGTCGTACTTGAGCTCCCAGATCCAGCCCGGCCGCGTGAAGGCGGAGTGGCGGCTCTCGGCCAGCATCAGCCCGACGCCGGCGGCGCGCACCGTCCGCCGGGTCGCCTTCAGGCTCTCGAGCCTCGACCGGACCTCGGCCGGGCGGCCGGCTCCCGAGGCGGCTTCCTCGGCCGAGCGCTTCCGGCGTGACTTCTCCCGCGGCACCCGTCCATGCTACATTTGACGGTCCTAAACGCATGAGCGCACGGCCGATAGCGTCAGGCACGATCTCCTTCGGGTTGGTCTCGATCCCGGTGAAGGTCTACGCCGCCTCCAACGCGTCGTCGGCGATCTCGTTCAACCTCCTCCACGCCAAGGACGCCTCGCGCCTGAAGCAGCAGTACGTCTGCGTCAAGGACGGGGACATCGTCCCGCGCGACGAGATGGTCAAGGGGTACGAGTTCTCCAAGGACCACTACGTCACGTTCACCCCGGAGGAGCTGAAGGCCCTCGAGGAGCAGTCGACGCAGTCGATCGAGGTCGTCGAGTTCGTGCCGATCAGCAAGATCGACCCGGTGTACTTCGACCGGACGTACTACCTCGGAACCGACAAGGGCGGCGCGAAGGCGTATGCCCTGCTCTCGAAGGTGATGCAGGCGACCGGCCGCGTCGCGCTCGCCCGCTACGCGGCGCGCGGCAAGCAATACCTCGTGATGCTCCGCCCCGGCGACCGCGGCGGCCTCGTGATGCAGCAGCTCCTCTACGCCGACGAGGTGCGCTCCTTCGAGGACGTGCCGATCGAGTCGGCCGACGTCAGCGCCAAGGAGCTGGACCTGGCGAAGCTCCTGGTCGAGCAACGCGCCGCCGACGGCTTCAAGCCCGAGGAGTACGAGGACGACGTCCGCAAGCGCGTGCTGTCGCTCATCCAGAAGAAGGTCGATGGCCAGGAGATCTCGTTGATCCAGCCGGAGACGAGTGGCGGTCAGATCGTCGACCTCATGGAGGCGCTCAAGGCGAGCCTCGGCAAGAAGCCCGAGGCCTCGCGGGCGGCTCCGAAGGCCGCATCCGGCTCCGCCGGCGCCTCGGGCCGCAAGCCCGCCAAGCGCGCCCAGGGCGGGTCTCGCCGCTGAGCCCGGGCTTCTCCCACCGCTCTTGACCGTTCGGGTATCCTGAAACCCGGTGACGGGGTACTCCGCCAAAGAGATCGGCCGGCTTCTCGGGATGTCCGCGGGCGAGCTCCGCGGGTACGTCCGCGCCGGCTTCCTGTCCCCGGAGCGCGGCGAGCACGGCGAGCTCCTCTTCTCGTTCCAGGATCTCGTCTTCCTGCGCGCGGCCCGGGGGCTGACGGAGGCCCGCCTGCCGCCGCGCCGGATTCGCCGCGCGTTCTCGCGGCTCAAGGAGCAGCTTCCCGAGGGACGGCCGCTCTCCGCCGTCCGGCTGGCGGTGGAGGGAAGCCGCATCGTGGCCGAGGACGGCGCGAGCCGCTGGCAGCCGGAGTCCGGGCAGATCCTGCTCGACTTCGACCCTCCTCGGTCGGACTCCGCCGCGAGAGGAGCCGCGGGTTCGTTCCCGAAGTCCGCCGCCCCCGCCACGGAGCGCGCCGAACCCGAGTTCTCCGCCGAGCAATGGTTCGAGTTCGCGTGTGAGCTCGAGGCGGACTCGCCGGAGGAGGCGATCCACGCCTACCGCCGTGTCCTCGCGCTCGACGCCGCGCACGCCGACGCGCACGTGAATCTGGGGCGGCTGCTCCACGAGGCCGGCGATGCCGCGGAGGCCTCCGTGCACTACGAGGCCGCGCTCGCCGCGCGGCCCGACGACGCCGTCGCCGCCTTCAACCTCGGCGTCGCGGAGGAGGACCTCCGCCGCCTGCCCGAGGCGCTCCTCGCCTACCAGAAGGCGGTGCGCCTCGATCCGACGAATGCCGACGCGCACTACAACGCCGCGGCCCTGGCGGAGCGGCTCGGACGGACGGCCGAGGCGGTCCAGCACCTCAAGAGCTACAAGAAGCTGACACGGCGCTGAGGCGTCGGGGGAGCCCGGCGGCGTTCGAGTCGGGATGGCGTGGGCGCCGACCGCCCCGGGCTCCGGCCGGGGGGCAGACCGGGACGGGGGAATCCCGCGCCTCCTTTTCCCTTTGATGCGATCGCATCAGTCGGGCCGGTTGCCCAGTGAGATACTGGAGTTGGATGAGGTCCCTGGTCGCTGCCGCCGTCGTTCTCGCACTACTCGCCGGCCCCTCGCTCGGCGCATGCGGCGACTGCTGTCCGCCCGCCCCCGCGCCGCTCTCGGTTGCGGCGGCCGCGCCGTGCTGCGGCGATTGCGGGACGACCGTCGGCCGCGCCCCCGAGCCTGCCTCTCTCGCCGCGGCGACCACCGTCAGCGTTCCCCTCGCCACGGCCCCCCTTTCCCTCATCGCGTTCGTCTCGGCGCCGCCGGCGTCCACGGCCGTCGTCGCTGCCCCGGCCCGCAGGCCCTCGCCTCCGCTCCCGCCGCCCCTCCCGCTGCGCCTCTGAGACACCCCTCCGCCTCTTGAGTCGGACGGCTCCGGGACGGTCCCGGGCCGAAACAGGGGAGTCTCGTCATGCGCCGGATCTTGATCGGATTGGTTCTCTTTCTTGCGGCGGCGCTCGGACGCGCCGAAGGCGACTGGAAAGCGCGCCTCGCGGCGGCGATCGCGCAGGCGGTGGCGCTCAACCCTTCGATCACGCAGATGGAATCCGACGTCGAGGCCTCTCAGCATCGCGTCGGCCAGGCTAAGGCGCTGCCCGATCCCGAGATCGAGGCCGGCATCGTCAACATCCCGACGTCGGACTTCTCGCTCTCCCGGGACTTCATGACCATGGAGCAGGTCGGGGCGCGGCAGAGGTTCCCCGCGGCCGGGGTTCGACCGGCCCGGAAGAGATTTGCCGAGGCGGTGGCCGCGTCGGTCTCCTCGATGCACGAGGACCACGTCGTGCGGCTGGCCGCCGAGGTCGCCGACGCGTTCTTCGCCATCGGGGAGCTCGACGAGCGGATCGCGCTGCTCGAAGAGAGCCGCGAGCGCCTCCGGGGGGTCGCCGCCTCGGCCGTCGAGCGCTACCGGGTCGGAAAAGGGGCTCAGGCCGATGTCCTGCGTTCCAACGTCGAGACGACGGCCGTCGAAGAACGGCTGGCCGGACTTCGGGGGGACCGGCGGGTGATGGCCGCCCGGTTCAACTCGCTCCAGAACCTTCCTCCCTTCGCGGCTGTCGCGCCGATCGGAATCCCGGACGCCGAGCCTTCCGTGCCGGGGGCGGAAGAGCTCCTCCGGCGGGCCGAGGAGGGCAGTCCGGCCGTCGCGGCCTCCGCCGCCCAGGTGCAGAGCGCGCAGGAAGAGCGCGAACTCGCCGATCTCGAGAAGCGCCCCGAGATCTCGGCGTTCGGCTACTACGCGCACCGCGTCTCGTACGACGACATGGCGGGCGCGACGGTGGCGTTCAGCCTGCCGTTCTTCCAGCCGAAGCGCCTGCGGGAAAAGGCTGCCGAGAAGGAGGCCCAGCTCTCGGCCGCCCGGGCCAACCTCGAGGTCGTGAAGAACGAGATCCGGCGCGGCATCGGGGAGGCATACGCGGACCTGGAGCGCTCGATCGAACAGGCCCGGCTCTACCGCGGCTCGATTCTTCCGCAGGCGGAGACCAACCTCGCGGCCGCGCAGTCGGCCTATGCCGTGGGACAGATCGACTTCCTCACCTACGTGAGGGCCGCGCTCGACCTGGACATGTACGACGGAGAGCTTGCCACGCGGCGCGCCGGAGCCTGGCGCGCGCTGGCGGCGCTCCAGAAGACGTCGGGCCTGCCGCTGGTGCCGGGGACGCCGGAGGAAGGAAGCCATGAATAGAGAGCGCTGGATGATCGGTCTCCTCCTTCTGGTCGGGCTCCTGGAGATGGCCTGCGGGAGGGCGAAGCCGGCGCCCGCCACGGCGACGCCGGCGCCTGTCTCGGTGGCGAGCGCTCCGGGCCGAAAGGTCCTCTACTGGTACGACCCCATGAAGCCGGAAGTGCACTTCGACAGGCCCGGCAAGTCGCCCTTCATGGACATGGAGCTCCTGCCGAGATACGCGGAGGAGGAGGCGCCGCCCGAAGAGACTGTCCCTCCCGGGCTTTCCGTTGTGCGCATTCCGCTGGAGCGCCGCCAGGAAATCGGAGTGACGACGGCGAAGGTCGAGAAGCGGAGGGTCGCCGGGGTGATCGAGACCAACGGGGTCGTTGCCGAGGACGAAGGACGGTTGAACGACGTCAACGCAAAATTCGGCGGCTACATCGAGACGCTCTACGTCGACCGGACCGGCCAGCCGGTACGCCGCGGCCAGCCGCTTCTGGCGATCTACAGTCCCGATCTGGTGGCGACCGAGCGGGAGCTGCTCCTGGCCGTGGACAACGCCCGGCGCCTCTCTTCCGGAAGCCCCCAGGCAGCCTCCGACGCTTCGGCACTGCTCTCTGCCACACGGCAGCGCCTGCGCTTCTGGGATATCCCCGACTCCGAAATCGATCGCATCGAGAGAAGCGGCGACGTCTCCAAGATTCTGACTCTCTACTCTCCGGTCTCCGGCGTCGTCCTGAAGAAGGACGCAGTCGCCGGCCTCGCCATCACGCCCGGCATGCCTCTCTACACGATCGCGGATCTCTCGACGGTCTGGGTCCTGGCGGACATCTATCAGTCCGAGTTGAACATGGCGGCGCCCGGAAGCCCGGCCGTCGTCACGGCCTCCTACCTTCCGGGAGAGACCTTTCGAGGCCGGATCGACTTCGTCTATCCGACGCTGACGGAAGACACGCGCACGGTCAAGGCGCGGCTCGTGATCCCGAATCTCGGGAGACTGCTCAAGCCCGGGATGTTCGTCCGGGTGTCGGTCTCGGGGAAGGAGCGCGAGGCTGTCTCGATCCCGCGCTCCGCCCTGATCCAGACCGGAGAACGGCAGATCGCCTTCGTCGAGAAGTCCCCCGGCGTCTACGCACCGCGCGAGGTGAGGACCGGCGCCGCCGGAAGGGACTTCGTCGAGGTCTTCTCGGGTCTCTCGGCGGGGGAAACCGTCGTCACTTCGGCGAACTTCCTGATCGACTCCGAGTCGCGAATCGGAGCGCTCGGGGCGGCTCCGGCGGGCTCCGGGGGTCAGCCTCAGCAGTCGCTCGTGGGCAAGCCCACGCCCGGAGGGCCGCTCCGATGATCGAGAAGCTCATCACCCTCTGCGTTCGCAACAAGTTCCTGACGGTCGTTTTCGTGGCCGGCTTCTTCGGGGCGGGACTCTGGGCGCTGCGCCGGATTCCGCTGGACGCCCTGCCGGATCTCTCGGACGTCCAGGTCATCGTCTACACGAACTGGGAAAGCCAGAACCCGAACCTCATCGAAGACCAGGTGACGTATCCGATCGTCTCGGCTCTGATCTCCGCTCCCCGAGTCAAGACCGTCCGCGGCTACTCCTTCTTCGGCTTCTCGTACGTCTACGTCATTTTTCAGGACGGGACCGACCTCTATTGGGCAAGGAGCCGCGTTCTCGAGTACCTGAACGGCTTGAAGGGGCAGCTCCCCGACGGCATCAACCCCAACCTCGGCCCCGACGCGACCGGTGTCGGCTGGGGCTTCCAGTACGTTTTGGTGGACAAGAGCGGAAAGCAGTCACTCGCCGACCTGCGAACCTTTCAGGACTGGGACCTCTCGTACTGGCTCCGCGCGGTGCCGGGTGTCGCGGAAGTCTCCTCGGTCGGCGGCTTCCAAAAGCAGTACCAGGTGGAGGTCGATCCCACGAAGCTCGCGTCCTACGGGGTCGGACTTCAGGACATTCTGACCGCGGTGCAGGAGTCCAACGGCGACGTCGGCGGTCGCGTGGTCGAGTGGACCGGCCGTGAATACATGGTGCGCGGACGGGGCTACATCCAGAGCCTCGAGGATCTCCGCCGTGTTCCGGTCAAGGCGCGCGTTGCGACCGGTACTCCGGTCTACCTGGCGGACGTCGCCTCGATCCATTTCGGACCCGAGATGCGGCGGGGCGTCGTGGATTGGAACGGCGAAGGCGAGGCGGTCGGAGGCGTCGTCGTGGTTCGTGCCGGCGAGAACGTCCTTTCCGTCGTCGAAGCGGCGAAGAGGAAGATCGCCGAGCTCGCCCCCTCCTTTCCCCCCGGAGTCGAGCTGAAGATCGCCTACGACCGCTCCGAGCTGATCCACCGGGCGATCGACACGCTGACGCACACTCTGATCGAGGAGATCATCGTCGTCGCTTTCGTCATTCTGATCTTCCTCTTTCACTTTCGGTCGGCCCTCGTGCCGATCACGATCCTCCCGGTCGCCATCGTCATCTCCTTCCTTCCGATGTATCTGCTCCGAGTCTCCTCCAACATCATGTCGCTCGGGGGATTGGCCCTGGCGATCGGCGTCCTGGTCGATGCCTCGATCGTCATGGTCGAGAACGCTCACCGCCATCTCGCCGCGGTCGGGGACGGTGCAGGGGGCGCAGCGAGGCAATCCGCCATCGTCGCGGCCTCCCAGCAGGTGGGACGAGCCATCTTCTTCTCGCTCGTCATCATCGTCGTGTCTTTCCTGCCGGTCTTTCTGCTGACGGGCGAGGAGGGCCGGCTCTTCCGCCCCCTCGCCTTCACGAAGACTTTCGCGATCGCGGCGGCTTCCATTCTTTCGATCACGTTGGTCCCGATCCTGATGATCGGCTGGATGCGGGGACGGATCCGTTCGGAGGAGAAGAACCCGGCCGCCCTCTTTACGCGTCGCCTTTACGCGCCGGTGCTGAACTGGGCCCTGCGCTTTCCAAAGACCACCCTCGCCATCAACTTCCTCTTCGTTCTCGCGGTCATCCCTCTGGCTCTCTCTCTCGGCTCCGAGTTCATGCCGCAGCTGCGCGAAGGCTCGCTCATGTACATGCCCACGGGGCTGCCGATGATGTCGGTCGAGCAGGCGCGCGATGTTCTGGTCAAGACGGACCGCGTCATCAAGGAGTTTCCCGAGGTGCAGTCGGTCCTCGGCAAGTCGGGCAAGTTCGAGAGCTCGACGGATCCGGCGCCGGTCGAGATGTTCGAGACGACGATCGTCCTCAAACCCCGGGACGACTGGCCGAAGAGCTTCCACCGGCGCCGTTACTCGGGCTGGCCCGAATGGATCAAGCCGGTCTTTCGCCCGATCTGGCCCGAGATGCGCATCTTGACCCAGGACGAGTTGATCGCCGCGATGAACGAGAAGCTCCAGATCCCCGGCATGCCCGTGGCCTGGACCCAGCCGATCCGCAATCGCCTGGACATGCTCGCGACGGGCGTGCGAACGAAAGTCGGCGTCAAGGTTTACGGCGCCGACTACGCGACGATCGAGAAGGTCAGCCTGGACATCGAGAACGCCCTGAAGGACCTGCCGCGCGCACGCAGCGTCTATGCCGAGCGGACCACCGGAGGCTCTTACCTCGATTTCACCGTGGATCGCGACGCGACCGCGCGCTATGGGCTCTCGGTCATGCGTGTCCAGAACACCCTGGAGGCGGCGAGCGGCGGGAAAATGGTCGCGACGACGGTCGAGGGACGCCGCCGCTTCACCGTGTTGGTGCGCTACCCCCGCGACTTCCGCAGCGACTTGGAATCCCTGCGCCGGATCCTGGTCATGACCCCGTCGGGCCAGCAGGTCCCCGTCGGGCAACTCGCCCAGATCCGCGTCACGAGCGGCCCGCCGATGTATCGAGACGAAAACGGGCGATTGTCCGGAGTCGTGTACGTCGACACCGACGCGTCCGACCTCGTCGGCTTCGTCCGGGAGGGGCAGCGGCGCGTCGCCTCCCGCGTGAAGCTTCCTGCCGGCATCACGCTCGACTGGACGGGCCAATACGAGTTCCAGGTCCATGCGAGAAAGACTCTTCAGATCGTCCTCCCCGTCGTTTTCGCGGTGATCTTCGTTCTCCTGACGGCGACCTTCGGCTCTCCCTCTGAGGCCACGATCGTCATGCTGTCGGTGATCTATGCCATGACGGGGGGCGTGATCCTCCAGTGGCTTCTCGGCTACAACTTCTCGGTGGCGGTCTGGATCGGCTACGTCGCCCTTTATGGCGTCGCGGTCGAGACCGGCGTTATCATGGTGATCTATCTCCACGAGGCGCTCGACCGGAAGCTGGCCAAAGGCTCGCCGACTCGCGACGACATTCTCGAGGCCACCCGCGAGGGCTCGGTCCTGCGGCTGAGACCCAAGCTCATGACCGTCTCGGCCGCGACCCTGTCGCTGGTTCCCATCTTCTGGTCGCGCGGCGCGGGCTCCGAGGTCATGCGCCCGATCGCCGCGCCCATCGTCGGCGGCATGGTCACGTCCACGATCCACGTGCTGCTCGTCACGCCGGTGATCTTCTTTCTGATGAAGGAGCGTGCCAGGCGAAGGGGAACGCTGCGCGCTTCCGGCATGAGTCTGGACAAGGCCGTCCCCGGGCGGGAGCCGGACGCGGCGGCTATCGGTGCGGGGCAATTCCCGGGAGCCGAGGGAACGTCATGAAGGAGATCCACCCGCGACTCGAGACGGGGGCAGGATGAGCTCGGTCTTGGGGCAAATTGCAGCTCCCGGAGGTCCGATGACGAGTCTCGCGGGGCCGATTCTCCACGCTCTCGGCATGGCCTTCGCCATGTTCTGGGAAATCCTCTGGGCTCTGATCCTCGGGTTCGGTCTCTCCGGAGCTGTGCAGGCGGTCGTCTCCAAGAAGGAAATGACGGAGCTCCTTCCGGACGACTCGCCGCGGTCTCTGGCCGTCGCATCCCTTCTGGGCGCGGCATCCTCCTCCTGTTCCTATGCCTCCGTCGCGCTCGCCCGCTCCATATTCCGCAAAGGAGCCGACTTCACGGCCTCGATCGCCTTCATGCTCGCGTCCACGAACCTGGTCATCGAGCTCGGGGTCATCATGGCGATCCTGCTCGGCTGGCAGTTCACGCTGGGTGAGTTCGCCGGCGGGCCGCTCATGATCGCGATCCTCGCGATCCTCTTCCGGTTCTTCCTGAAGCGGCGGATGGTCGACGCCGCCAGGCGGCAAGCCGACAAGGGCATCGCGGGGAAAATGGAAGGGCACGCCGTGATGGACATGTCGGTGGTGGGCGGAACGATCCGGAGCCGATTGTTCTCCGCCAGGGGATGGACGGCCACCAGCCACTACTTCGTCATGGACTGGCTGGCCGTATGGAAGGACGTGGCTCTTGGGCTCCTGATCGCCGGCGCGCTCGGCGCATGGGTTCCGGCGAATTGGTGGAATCGCTTTTTCTTCACGAGCCACCCGATTTGGGCGAGGCTCTGGGGTCCCCTGGTGGGGCCTCTCGTCGCGGTCTTTTCCTTCGTCTGCTCGGTCGGCAACGTTCCGCTCGCCGCGGTGCTGTGGAACGGCGGATCGAGCTTCGGCGGCGTCATCGCCTTCATTTACGCCGACTTGATCGTGCTGCCGATCCTGGACATCTATCGCAAGTACTACGGCGTCAGGATGAGCGCCTTCTTGTTCTCCACGATGTACGCGGCGATGGCCTCAGCGGCGCTGGCGATCGAGCTGCTGTTCCAGGTCTTGCATCTGACGCCCGTCGAACGCCATGCCCGCGTCGTCGAGGCGGCGATTCGCTGGAACTACACGACGGTCCTCGACATCGCCTTTCTCGCCGTCGCGGCCGCTCTGCTCTGGCGCTTTTTCGCCACGGGCGGCCCGCGGATGGTCGCGCGGATGGACCTTCCTCGAGGTGGGGTCGGATCTCGGAGCTAGCAGGGTGCTGAAAAATGGATGCGGGCGTCGTGTCCGGCACTTTGCATCCGGCGCCCATTCCAGGACGTTGCGAGTCGATACTTCTCTTTCGTGCGGCCGCCGGCCACTCGACCACCAGAGGCAGGCCCCCGGCAGTAGAGAACGCCGGCTCGGCCGGCGTTTACGTGCCATCCACCCTTCGGGTTACGGCGGCGCGGGGCCATCTGCGGAAGCGTCATCGCTCTACCCCCTTGGCGCGCCTTTACGGCGCGACGATGCTCTTGCATCGCCGTCGTCGCGCTTCCTGGCATCTGACCCCGCGGCGCTCGTAACGCCTTCCCACACCCTTTTTCAGCAACCTGCTAGACCGTTGGCGTCAAACCCGGGCTCCAATCCCCGCGCATGCCCGATCTCCTCGAGAGTGGCTCCGAGCTTGTGGCGGGAGGCGACGAGATCCTCGACAAGAACGGGGTACCAGTTGCGACGGCTCGAGTCCGACAGGCCGATGACGTCGAGCGGCTCGATCGCGCGGCGGATGCGCGCGAGGAGGGCGTCCCGGGGCTCGAACGACTCGTCGAGCGCGCTCGCGCAGCAGGCGCGCAGCGCCTCGCCGAAGGACGGGTGATCGCCGGACAGAAACGCTCCCGCCATCGCGGGCCGATCCAGCCGGCGCGCGGCCTCCGCGTAGCTCGCCGCCGCGAAGTAAAGGTGCGTCAGCGCGGCGAAGACCGGGAAGTCGTCGAAGCGCGCGTAGAGCGCGGCGACCAGGCGCGCGGCGGTGTCGGCCTCCTCGAGCGTGCGCGTCCCGTCGCGTTCGAGCGCCGCGTCGAGCGCCTCGCCGACTCCGTGGCGCTCGACGGCCCCGATCAGGCGCTCGATCCCGAGCAGCGCCAGCGGGAACCCGGTCGAGAGGATCGGGTCGACGAACGCGGCCGCCGAGGGCAGGAGCGTCCAGCCCGGTCCGGCAGCGCGAGCGGCGCGGAACGGGAGCCGGGACCGGTGGACGAACGGCCGGATCGGCCGCGCCTCCGCGAACTGGACGCGCACGGTGGGCAGCCGGTCGAGCAGACGCTCCCATGCGGCCGCGCCCTCCTCCAGCCGCAGCGCGCGGGCGAGGGGCGGCGCGGCGGCGACGCCGGCGCTCGTGACGCCGTTGTTGAATCGCAGGACCCAGATCCACCCCCCTTCGAAGACGTGATGCAAGGCCGCGTCGTCCGCGGGGTACGGCGGGCGCTCCGCGGAAGGAAAGACGCCCATCGCGTCGAGCCGCCGGACGCCCGCGAAGTGGGTGAAGAGACCCTCGGTCGCCGGCAGGCCCGCGAAGGTCGTCTCTCGCAACCGAAGCGTCCGGTGGAGGCACCCTCCCGGCCCCGTCGCGTCGACGAGGAGCCGCGCGCGGCGGGTGAAGCGGCGCCCCGTCCGGGCGTCGGCGATCGCGAGCGTCGCACCGCCGCCCCCGAGCGACACCGCCTCGACCTCGGCGCGGTCGACGTACTCCGCGCCGGCCTCCTGCGCGCGCCGCTGCAGGAAGTGGTCGAAGTCCGCTCGATACCAGTGCGTGTCGGCGACCTCGTCCTCGGGGCTCGCGGCGACGAGGAGCTGGTCCGAGCGGTCGGCAGCCGCGGCGAACGGCTCTCCGAAGCGGTGGCCGTAGAAGGTGAAGCCCCGCTTGAGCCCGCACGCGATGTCGGGATGCCGCCGCTGCCAGCTTCCCCACGAGGCGAGGGCCGCGACGTCGTCGAGGCCGTAGCGGCGGCAGAGGCCTTCGAGGAGGAGGTTCGCGAGCGGAGAGGACGACTCGCCGATCGCGAAGCGCGGATGCGATCCCTTTTCGAGGAGCAGGACCGAGCGGCCCAACGACCGCAGCAGAAGCGCCGTGAGCGAGCCCGCGAAGCCCGAGCCGAGGACGGCGACGTCGAAGGACCCGGCCATCGCGCGTGCCCTCGGGGGCCCTCAGCCCCGTCCCGCGCAGATCGGACAGGCGACGGGCGGGGTCGACTCCTGGCGGCGGTTCATCGCCTCCAGCCGTCGCTCGCGCTCGGAGAAGCAGACGGGGCACCGCCGCCAGCGCGCGAGGTCCCACAGGTCGGCGAAGACGAGCCCGCGGCAGAGGCCGAGGGCGCCGGACAGCGCCTGCTCGAGCTGGCCGAGCGTCGGCGGCACGAACTCGCCCGACGCCTCGAGCGCGTCCATCGCGCCGTTGCCCGTGCGCGTCGGTATGAGCGTCACGGCACGCGCGCCGCACCCGAAGGCGAACTCGGCCGAGCGGACGGCCCACTCCACGGCTTCGCGCGGCGCGAGCCAGGGGAGCCCGACGAGGACGAACGCGCGCAGGTCGACCTCCCGCGCGCGGAGGAACGCGGCGGCCTCGGCGAACTGCGCGAGCGACATCCGCTTGTTGAGCCGCGGCAGGATCTCCGGGTGGATCGTCTCGAGGCCCATCGCGACCTCGAGCCGCCCCGGAAGGCGCGCGGCGAGGTCCGCGCAGCGCTCGCCGATCAGCGCGGGATGAGACTCCACGATGACGCGCTCGTAGCGGGCGAGCTCGCCGGCGATGGCCGCGATCTCCGAAACCGGGATCGCGTGGGCGTCGAAGAAGCTTCCCGCGTTGTAGAGCTTGATCCATCGAGCCGGCGGAAGCGCGGCAGCGGCGGCGCGGATCTGCCGGAGGATCGAACCGGGCGGGGTCGCGTCGGGTAGCGTGTTCCGCCAGAGGTCGCACATCAGGCAGCGCCAGGGGCACTCGCGGTTCGTCAGGAAGACCGTGGCGATCGACGCGGGGTGGCCGCGCTCGTCGGGCTCCTCCTCGAAGAGGAAGGCCGCGGCCACGTTCGGGTCCAGGCGATTTCGCGGGCCGCGGCGCTCCAGGATCCAGCGGTCCCGGTCCGGGCTCGGACCGTCGGGGGAATCCGGATACGACGCGCCCAGGCCGTCCTCCGCGTTCAGGGGTAGAGCGACAGGAAGTGCCGGCGAAACTCCGGCTCGCCGAGCGGGAAGGCTTCGCCGCCGCGGGCGCCGTGCTGGAAGCGCCGCTTCGGGAAGATCGGCATCGAGACGCCGGTCAGCGCGTGGATCCCATGGCTCACGATCTCGCCCTTCAGCGCGTAGAGCCGGTCGACGTGGCCCTCTGCGAGCCGCGCGAAGGGGAGTCCGGAGGCGATCCGCACGAGCGCCGGACGCGTGAAGGGCGAGAACCCCTCGAAGCCGTAGCGGCGCGCGGGCGCGTAGGTCCGCGTGCAGGCGCGGCTCTGTCCGCCCGAGTACGTCCGCGAATGCTTGAGCGTGCCGACGCCCCAGCCTTCCTGGTAGAGGAGCGGGTTCGAGACCACGCTCCGGATCGTCAGCTCCGAATTCTCCTCGATCGGATAATCCTTCAGGTTCTCGTCGCCGCCGTCGCCGTCGATCAGGTGTCTCCAGTCGGGGTAGCGCGCGCGGATGCCGCGCAGGAGCGCCAGGGCCGCGGCGGCGCTCTCGACGTCGAGCGGCTTGTAGTCCTCGACGACGCCGACCGCGCCGAGCGGGTCGAACCAGTCCTCGGGCACCTCGATCGGCTCGAGGAAGAGGCCCAGGCCGAGCCCCCCCAGGAATCGCCGGGCCTGACGGAGGTCCTCGCCGCCTCCGGCCGCCAGCGTGAAGGCCTTGAGCCGCGTCGCCGGCATGCCGAGCTTCTGCAGGACGTGATGCGTCGTCAGGAACACGGCGCCGCTGTCGATGCCGCCCGAGAAACAGACGCCGATGGGCTCCGCCGGGGGAAGACTGGCCAGCCACAGCGCGATCTCGTCGGCGAGCATTCCGACGTAGCGCCGCCCGATCTCGGCGAGGTCGGTCGAGTCGGAGGAGTCCGGCTCGAGGAAGCGCACGTACGTCGCGTCGGGATCGGGGCAGCCGAGCAGGCGGATCTCGACGACGTGATGCGCCGGCACCATCCGCGTGTAGCTCGGGTGGAACTGTCCGTCGAGGCCTTCGGCCTTCAGGAACGCGTGGATCGCGTCGATGCGGTCCCCGACGACGAGCATCGGCCCGGCCGCCTGTTTCGCCAGGAAGTAGCGCATCGGCCGATCCAGCGACCGCGCCATACGGACCGTCGCCCCGTCGCCGTCCCGCGCGACCAGCGCGAAGGAGCCCGGAATCGCGCCGACCTCCTCCGGCACGCCCCGCCGGACCCGCGCCCGGGCCTCGTCGACCGTCAGGGAGGGGAGCCGGTTGACCGCCGGATCGATCAGGTCAACGAGACGGTGAACGGGGACGGATTGGCTCGGCATGGAGGCCTCCGCGACGCATGCTATCGCGGCGATTGTGCGCCGCCGCACAGCCAAGTCGGCGCGCGGACGCTACAGTAGAGCCAGAACTGCAACATTTTTAAAGGAGTCACCATGAGTCCGCGCGACCTCTATCGGTCCTCGGCTGTGCTCGCGGGACTGCTCTTCGCGGCAGTCTCGTTGGCGCAACAGAACGTCACGGCGCAAGCGGCAGCCGGTCCTCGAAACCCGGCGCGGAACCCCAATCAGGTGATTGGAAAGCAGAGCTTCGGCACTCAGGATCTCACCTACCTTCGCTACACGGGACTCGAGTTCTACCCCTACAACAGTGAGTTGTCGCAATACGCGTCGTCGGGAAATCTCCGCTACAGCAACTTCTCCGGCACCGGTCTCGAGGTGCCGATTCACGTACCGTCCGGCGCCATCATCGACTACATCGAGCTCGACGCCTGCGACTCCAATGCCACCTCGGACATGCCCCTGACGCTTCTCGATTGCGATCCCCTGGGAGTCTCCGGTTGCGGCTTCCCTACCAGTATCACGACCACCGGCTCGGCCGGTTGTCAGGTGGCCAGTGTCTCCGCCCTCAATTACACCGTGGACAACGCGAACCATGCCCTCTCGATCGAGGTCGTCGATAACGCCGGCGACGGGTCTCTTCTCCTCTCCAGTGTGGTCGTGGGCTACCGCCTCCAGGTCAGCCCGGCGCCCGTGACGCCGACCTTCACGGACGTGCCGACGGACAGCATCTACTACCAGTTCATCGAGGCGCTCGCCGCCTCCAAGGTGACCGGCGGCTGCGACGTGGGCCTGTACTGCCCGGATCGCCCGATCACGCGCGCCGAGATGGCGGTCTTCATGGCCAAGGCGCTCGGCCTGCACTTCCCGAACTGATTCGCCTCCGACTCGTGGTCCTTCGAACGGCCGCCTTCGGGCGGCCGTTTGTGTTTGGATCCCGCCTCCTCGAGCGGCATTGCGGGAATCCGCTGGACCGCGGGGTCGACGAGATCGACGACCCGGGGAATCGGCCGGCTGACGCTTCGTACGCCCTCCACCCGTCGCGTGCCCTCGCGCCGCCGGGGATGGCGGCCTGTGGCATAGACTCCAGCGCTTTCCAGAAGGAGAAATCCCATGCCGCTTCCGACACCTTCCAGGACCCGCTCCCGCCTGACCGTCAGTGTCTGCGCCTTCTTTGTCACCGCGCTCGCCATGGCCCAGCCGGCACGCACGCGCATGGTGCCCGTGAGCGTGAATGACGTGCACTCCGTGTCGCCGCCGGCGGGGAATTCGGACTTCGGTACGACCGACCTCACCTACGTGAGGGTGACGGGATTTCAGTTCACGACCTACGCGGGAGGCCCGTACGCCGCGGGCTCCGGCCTGTCCCGATATCCCTTGAACGACGAACCCCTCGAGGCCAGCGTCTACATTCCCAGCGGGGCGATCGTGGAATCCGTGCAGATGGATTACTTCGACAGCAATCCTTCCCAGAACGTGGGCCTGGCCGTGGCGGACTGCGGCGCGACGGCCGAAAGCTGTGATAACACCCTGGCCCATGTCATGTCGACGGGCAGCGCCGGATTCGGTCAGGTGGCGACGACCGGCATCGGCTATCCGTGGAGCAACCTCAACAACTCGCTCCTCCTGGAAGTGACGATGGGAGCGCACGACGGAAGCGTCGGACTCACGAGCGCCATCATCGGTTATCGGCTTCAGGTCAGCCCGGCGCCGGTGACGCCGACCTTTGCCGACGTCCCGGCGAGCAGCATCTATTACCAGTTCATCGAGGCGCTTGCCGCATCGGGGGTGACCGGTGGCTGCGACGCGGGGCTGTATTGCCCGGACCGCGCCATCACGCGCGCCGAGATGGCGGTCTTCCTCGCCAAGGCGTTGGGTCTGCACTTCCCCAACTGATCCCGCGACGCTCGTTTTCGAAGCGGCCGTCTTCGGGCGGCCGCTTTTTTTCTTTCCCGCGCGCCACGGCGACATCGTCGCGGCCGAGAAATCCCGTAGAATGAGGCCAATGGCAGCGACCCCGTCGAGACATTCGACGCCGTCCGATTCGAAGGGTTCGCCTGCCACGGGCGGAGTCCTGCGGGCGCTGCTGTCGGCCGCCCGGCCCGCCCAGTGGGTCAAGAACCTGGTCGTTCCGCTGCCGTTTCTGTTTGGCCGCGCCCTGTCCACCCCGCGGGGCTGGGCGCTCGCGGCGGCCGGGTTCGCGATTTTCAGCGCGGTGTCGAGCGGGATCTACATCCTCAACGACGTGATGGACCGCAAGCGCGACCTCGCGCATCCCGTGAAGCGGTTCCGTCCGATCGCGTCGGGCCGCCTGCCCGTGAGCACGGCCCTCGCCGCCGCGGCGGTCCTCGAGACGGCCGCCCTCGCGCTCGCGTTCCTGCTCCGCGCCGAGTTCGGGCAGTGGTGCGCGATCTACGCCGGGCTGATGGTGATGTACTCGCTCGTGCTCAAGAACATTCCGTTCCTGGAGGCGCTGATCGTGGCGGCCGGTATGCCGCTGCGGGCGCTCGCCGGCGCCGCCCTGGCCGGGGTCTGGGCGTCGCCCTTCCTGATGGGCTGCGCGTACCTCCTCGCGCTGTTCCTGGTCGCGGGCAAGCGGCAGTGGGAGTTCCAGAACGCCGGCAACCGCGCCTCGTCGGAGCACCGTCCGGCACTGTCGGCCTATCGCGAGGAGGGGCTGGACTATCTCTTCGTCGTCACGGCCCTGGCCACGACGGCCGGCTACGCGGCGTACAGCGTGTCCGCCTCCACCCTTGCGAAGTACGGCGGCCGGTCGCTCGCCCCGACGGTTCCGCTCGTCATCCTGGGGCTCGCGCGTTACGTTCGCCTCGTCTACCGGCGCGGCGGGGGCGGCAATCCCACCCAGGCCCTCCTCGTCGACGATAAGTGGCTCCTCGCGATCGTGATTGCCTGGGTCGCGACGGCGGGTTGGATCATCTATGGTCACTGAGCGCGAAGTCGGGCGGCGGCAGGAGCCTCCCCCGAGAGACGTCAAGGTGCGGCTCGGCGTGGGATTCCTCGCGTACAACGAGGAGGAGTTGATCGCCAGGACGGTCGAGGAGGCGGTCGCCTCGCTCTCGGCGATCCCGAACCTCACGTGGCACGTCGTCGTCGTCAACGACGGCAGCCGCGACCGGACCGGCGAGATCGCGGAGGGCCTGGCGAAGGCGGACCCGCGCATCTCGGTCGTCCACCACGACGGCAACAAGGGCTACGCCGTCGCGACCGAGACCGCGCTGCGCAACGTGCCGGGCGAGGTCGTCATGGTCGTCGACGGGGACGGCCAGCACACCCTGGGAGACGCGCCGCTCTTCCTCGAGTCGATCGACCGGGGCAACGACGTGGTGTTCTGCTGGAAGAAGGTCCGGCACGATCCGATCGGGCGCAAGATCCTCTCGCGCGGGCTGCGCGTGCTCTCGCACTGGATCCTGGGCTCGCCGCTCCACGACATCAACGCGGGCTGCCGCGCCTTTCGAGGCGACATCGCGCGGCGCATGGAGATCAAGCATCGCATCAACTTCGTGGGCGACGAGATCTACGTCCGTTGCCGCATCGCGGGCTGGCGGGTCGACGAGGTCATCGTGCGCCACTTTCCGCGGGAGGCGGGCCAGTCGATCCACCGCCCGTTCAAGATGCTCGGAACGATCCTGCGGGTGATCCGTTATCTGTTCGACCTGCGCTCCGAGATGCACCAGGCGGAGGCCATGCGGCGCCTCACGGAGTCGGGGAAGAGGAAGCCAAAGTGAGCGGAGGCATCGTCATCCTGGGCGCCGGCCCGACCGGCCTCGGCGCCGCGTACCGGCTCGCGGAGCGCAAGGAGACCGGCTACGAGATCTACGAGCGCGCCGGCCAGGTCGGAGGGCTCGCGACGAGCTTCACGGACCCCAAGGGCTGGACCTGGGACGTCTCGGGCCACATCATCTTCTCGGGCTACAAGTACTTCAACGAGTTCCTCGGCAAGGTCCTCGGGAAGGACGGGATCCGCTGGATCGACCGCGAGAGCTGGATCAAGTTCGAGGACCGCTACGTCCGCTTTCCGTTCCAGAACCATCTCTCGTCGCTTCCCGAGCAGGCGATGCTCGAGTGCCTGATCGGACTGGTCGAGTCCCAGACGATCGACAAGGACAAGGCCTTCTCCAACTTCGAGGAGTGGGTGCGCGTGAAGTTCGGGGCGGGGGTCGCGAAGCACTTCATGAATCCCTACAACTTCAAGGTGTGGGCCACGCCGCTCGCGAGGATGGGCTACTACTGGATCGCCGAACGGGTCTCGGTCGTCGAGTGGCGCAAGGCCATCGAGACGACTCTGCTGCCCGAGGTCACGGACTGGGGTCCCAACGCGAAGTTCGGCTATCCGGCGCACGGCGGAACGCTGGGTCTCTGGAAGAGCGTCCTGCCGTTCCTGGGCGACCGCGTGCGCTACCACAAGCGGGTCGTCTCGATCGACGAGAAGAAGCGCGAGGTCGTCTTCGCCGACGGCTCGACGCGAGCCTACGACCGGCTGCTCTCGACGATGCCGCTCGACGCGCTCGTCGCGAGGCTGGTCCACGCGCCGGAGCCCGTGAGGACGGCCGCCGGGACGCTGCTCTTCAACCGGCTGTTCTCGGTCGGCATCGGGCTCTCCCGGCCGTCGCCGTCCGACAAGAATTGGATCTACTTCCCGAACCTGAAGACGCCGTTCTACCGGATGACGTACCTCTCGAACTACTCGCCCCAGATCGTCCCCGGCGGCGACACGAGCCGCTACTTCTCGGTCCTGACCGAGACCTCGTACTCGAAGTTCAAGCCGCTGCCGCCGGGCGACTTCGGGAAGGCGGTCGTCGACGGCCTGGTCGCCGAGGGGATCCTGCAGCCCTCCGACCTCTCGAAGATCGAGACCGTCTTCCTGATCCACGCCGGCCACTCGTATCCGATCCCGTCGGTCGACCGGAACCCGGCGCTCGATACGATCCACGGCTACCTCGAGCCGCTCGGAATCTTCTCGCGCGGGCGCTTCGGCTCGTGGAAGTACGAGATCGGCAACCAGGACCACTCGCTGATGCAGGGGGTGGAGCTGGTCGACCGCTGGCTGGACGGTTCGGAGGAGAAGGTCTTCCGAAGCTAGGACTTCAGCGGTCTTCGGCGGGGCCGTCTCGCCGGAGTCCGGCGCCGCGGCCGGCGCCCCACTGGGAGAACGGCACGACGAAGAAGGGACGCGTCGCGGGCAGCGCGAGCAGCAGCAGCGCGAGGCCGCCCGTGATTCCCGCGACCGCCAGGCCCCAGCGGAGCGCCCGCGACCGGAACCGAAACTCGACGCGGTGCGGACCCTTGGAGACCGGCAGCGCGTAGAAGGAGAGGTCGGCCGGCAGGAGCGCCGCGGGCGCGCCGTCGAGGATCGCCTCCCAGCCCGGATAGCGCGTCTCTCCGAAGAGCAGGAGCCCGTCGGACGGCGCGTCCAGCGAGGCCCGGACTCCCGTCGCCGAGTACTCCTGAATCCGGACCGGCGTGTCGGGAGCGCCGGCACCCGCCTCCTTGGGGACGTGGAAGCTCGCCGGAACCGGCACCGAGGCCTCGAGGAAGACGGCGCGCCGCGGGTCGAATGCCGGGTTGAGGACGCGGCGGCGCATCTCGTCCGCGTCGGGGACGGTCTGGAACGCCGGGACGAAGGTGACGCGCGAGAGGGCCGACGGGCTGCTCCACAGGCCCTCGTCGACGCGAACGAGTCCGTACCCTCTCAGATCGGCGCGCTCGACGTAGTACCGGACGCCGAGCAGGTCGAGGAGCCCTCGATACTCGGGACCGAGGGAGCCGAGCAGCTCCGCGTAGGAGCGGGTCGCGACCGTGTGGTAGCCGTAGGTCGTCTCGATCCCGACGACCATGTTGGCGTTGACCGGAGAGAGGTTCTGGACGCGGTAGATCCCGGGATCCTGGCGGATCCTCTCGGTGACCTCCGTGGGCCCGAGACGCTCGGAGGGCGTTCCCACCGGGGCATCGATCGGATTGAAGCCGGCGACGTTGAGCACGAGGTCCAACGCGTAGAGCGGGAGAACGAACCGCAGCGCGGCGCGGCGGCCGAGCAGGAGCGGTGCGCCGATCAGTGCCACGACCAGCAGGAACAGCCAGCGCGCCACGACGACGTTGTGGAACGCGAACTCGCGCGCCAGCTCCGAGGGCGCCGGATAGCCGTTGGGCCGCAGCCGCGCGACCGTCCCCCGCGTCAGGACCACGAAGAGCAGCAGGAAGACCACGGCGGCGACGGCGCAGGCCAGCCGCCGCTTCCGTGAGGTCAGCTCGGAGAGCTCCTGGAACCCGACGGTCACGAGCACGACCAGGAAGAAGTGGAACAGCACGGTGATCTTGCTCAGGTAGCCGAGGGACGACGAGAAGGGAAGGCTCCGGTTGAGCAGGGCGGACAGCGCGCTGTAGCGGCCCAGCGAGATCAGGACCGACAGGGCGAGGCCCGAGCCGAAGATCGCGAGGAGCCGGCGGTTCTTCCAGAAGGCGCAGAAGGGCAGGCAGAGGATCGGCAGCAGCCCCACGTACAGGAAGTTCTCCCAGTTGCCCCAGTGGTACTGCGATCCCCAGTAGCCGACGCCGTGGCGGCCGTAGAGGTACGGCGCGAAGAGCGTCAGGTAGTAGAGCGGGTGGAGGGAGTTGAAGAGGTTTTCCGACGACTCCTGCGCGCCCAGACGGACGATGTTGTTGGCGAGCTCGACGCCGAGGAACACCTTCTGCGCGACCAGCAGGACGCCCACGATCATGATGAAGGCCGAGAAGGCCAGGATCAGCGTCCGGTCCACGCGCGCCGTCAGGGCGGCGACGAGCGCGGTGAAGCCGAAGACCAGGAACGTGTAGTAGACCATCTGGGGGTGGCCCGCGGCCACGATCAGCGCGAGCACGACCGCCGCTCCCAGGGCGTAGATCACGCGGCCGTGTCTCAGGAACAGCAGGTAGAACAGGTAGGCGAGCGGGACCCAGGCCAGGTTGACGAGCAGCAGGGGATGGACGAAACGCCCGATGAAGCTCCCGCTGCAGCAAAACACGAGCGAGCCGAAGAGCGCGGGGAAGCGCCGGAGCCGCAGGCCCTTGGTCATCAGGAGGTAGAAGGCGACGCTCGCCAGCAGGTAATGCAGCAGGAGCGACGCGAGGAAGAAGTGATAGGCGTGGTCGAGGTCCCCCCGCGCGTCGAAGAGCAGCTGGAAGAACATCGTCGGCGGATAGAAGACGCCGGTCTCGATCGCGGCGAAGGGCAGCGAGCCGGAGAACCAGAAGCGGTTGAGCACCGGGAAGGTGCCGGCGCGGACGGTCCGATTGATGAAGACCCACCACGGGAAATACAGCTCGCTGTGATCGGCCGCGAAGTACGCGAAGCTGTTCGAGAAGAGCCGGGAGAAGACGAGGGCGAGCAAAAGGACGGTGGCGCCCAGGAGATCCAGGAAGGGGGAGGCCGCGATCAGCCACGGGGCGATCCGATCGCGAAGCCGCCCCGAAGCGATCGTCACTTCTTCGACAGGTCGATCTGTGCGACGGTGTTGGTCCCCGTGTTGACGACGTACACGGCCTGGGTCTTCGGGTTCATCGCGATTCCGGTGGGGTTCGAAAACGGTGCGTTGCCCGAGTCGGTGGTCCAGCGCCGCGTCTCCTTGCCCGTGCGGTCGAGCCGAATCACGGCGTTCTTGAGCGGGTCGGTCGCGAGGAGCGTGTTGTCCGGACCCGGGATCAGGTAGGGCGCCGAGTTGGGACCCCAGTCCGGAATCGTCCAGCGCCCCTTCGGGTTGCCCTGAGCATCGACGGCCTTGAGGCTGTGGTCGTCGGGGTCGGAGACGTAGACCATGCCGTCGGGCGCCACGGTGATGCCGATGGGGGCGCGCAGGTCGAGCCCCTTCTCGCTCTTCCCGAAGCTCTCGCCGTGGCCGAGCTGCGCGTCGTACCGCATCAGGCGGCGATTGCCGAGGTCGGTCACCCACACCGAGCCGTCCGGCGCGAGCGCGACCCCGCGCGGCCCGTAGAGCCCGCCCGTCGACGCCTTCCAGTCGCCGGCCAGCGAGAAGGACGTGACGCGGCTGTTCTCGGAGTCCGCCACGTAGACCGTGTCACCGCCGATCGCGACGCCGTAGGGATGGGCGAAGCGGCGCTGCGCGTTTCCCAGGCCGCCCCAGCCGCCGAGGGACCCTCCGTCCGGATCGAAGACGTGCAGCTTCGAGGTTCCGAAATCGGCGATCCAGAGACGGCCCTTGCCGTCGAGCGCTGCGCCATGCGGCTGCCGCAGGCCCGAATACGGCGCCTGGTTCGGCTGCGCCGACTCGCGGACCGCCGATTCTCCTCCGGGGACGTCTGCCTGTTCCACCGCTGCGTTGGCGTGCGCGGCGGCCTCGGGCTTCGCCTCCGTACGATGGGGCAGGTAGCGAAAGAGCGCCCAGGCCGCGAGTGCGACGACGACGAGCAGGGCGATCCAGACTCGCGCCGCGATTCGAGACGAGGCCGCCCGCGGCTCGGACGAGCCCGTGTCGTCCGAGCGCTTCGATTTCCCAGGCTCGGTCGGCGTCATGCGCTGCCTCCCGCGTCCGATGAATCGGGGTCGATTCGGTTCTGCGTCGGGCAGTATCGCATCCCCGCGCGTTTGCGACAAGAACTCCGTCTCGTCGCGCGCTCCGGGCCGCGTGCGCTCCCGGCGAGCGCCGGACGGCGCGCTGTTAAAATAGTGGCAATGTCGCACAGCGAGGCGGGCCGTCGGCCTTGGTTCGTCTCGCTGGCGCCCGTTCGTTCGGAGTGATGAGCACCGCCGGCTCGGCCACGGTGAACGCCGCGACGGGGAAGCCGGAAGCGCGCCCACGCGCCGATCCGTCCGTCTGGTGGTTCGCGGCGGCCCTCGCGTTCTACCTCGCCACGCGGCTCGTCCACCTGAACGACTTTCCGGGGTTTTTCTTCTGCGACGAGGCGATCCAGGCGAACACGGCGTCGGACCTGTTCCACCACCACTTCCGCGACGCGCAGGGGGTGCTCCTGCCGTCCTACTTCGCCAACGACGAGCGCCGGGCCATGAGCCTGAACATCTACCTGCTCCTCGCGCCGATCGTCCTGTTCGGGAAGTCGATCGTCGTGACCCGCGGGACCTTCGCCGTGCTCAGCGCCCTGGGCGCCGCGGCGGCGGGCATCGCCCTGCGCGTGTCGGGCATCGGCCTGTGGTGGGCGGCGCCGTTCCTGCTGGCGGCCATGCCCGTGGACTTCGTGCACTCGCGCTGGGCGATGGAGACCACGCCCGCGTGCTACGCGGGATTCCTCTGCGCCTATCTCCTCTATCGGCTCCGCTCGTCGCGCTACGTCTTCCTCGCGCTCGCCCTGGCGGCGGCCACCTTCTACAGCTACACGGCCGGACAGGGGATCGTGCTCGTCATGGGGATCCTGCTGCTCGTGACGGACGCGCGGTACCACTTCCGGCAGCCCCCGGCGCGCCTGGCGGCCGCGATCGCCTTCGCGCTGCTGCTGGCGTTTCCGGCATGGCGGGAGCATCGGCTGCACGCCGGAACCACGATGGCCCAGCTGACCAAGCTCGGGGCGTACTGGGCGAAGCCGATGCCGCTTCCGGAGAAGCTCCAGATCTTCGCGCACAAGTACGTCTCGGGATTCGAGCCGCGATACTGGTTCTGGCCCAACGAGAGCGAGATGATGCGCCACCGCATCGACCACCTCGCCTTCTTCCCTCTGGCGCTGTTGCCCTTTCTCGTCATCGGAATCGTGGCGTGCCTCGCCCGGTGCGTGCGGTCGCCGGCGCACCGCGTGATCCTCCTGTCGCCGCTCGGGGTGCCCTTCGCCGCCGCGGCGCACGAGCGGCAGATGCTGCGGCTGCTGCCGATGCTCGTGCCGGTTGCGCTGCTCGTGCTCGTCGGGATGGAGGAGGTGCGCCGCCTGCTCGCGCGCTGGGTGCCGAACGTCGTGCTGGCGGCCGGGCTCGCGGGCGCCCTGGCGGCGGCGACGCTGCGGCTCTGCGCGATGAGCTTCGGCGGCTCGGCCGCCTGGTTTTCGGAGTACGGCCTCTACGGGATGCAGTGGGGCGCCAAGCAAGTCACGGACGCCGCGCGCGAGGAGCTCGAGAGAGACCCGAGGGTCCGCGTCCACATCAGCTCAGGCTGGGCCAACAACCCGGAGACGTTCCTCGACTTCTTCTTCCGCCCGCCGCTGCGCTCCCGGGTCCAGCTCGGCGAGCTCGGGCCCTACCTCTCCTCGCGGACGGCCCCGCCCGACGACGTTCTCTTCGTGATGACGCCTTCGGAGTACGAGCGCAACAGCCACGATCCGAAGCTCGAGGTCCTGCCGCCGAAGCGGGTCCTCTTGTATCCGAACGGCAAGCCCGGGTTCTACTTCGCCAGGGTTCGCTACTCGCAGCAGGTGGACGCCATCTTCGCGGCGGAGCGCGAGCAGCGCCGGATCCTGAAGGAGGACCGGGTGGAGTCCCCGAAGGTCCTCGTGCGCCATTCGCACCTCGACATGGGCAACGTCCCGGACCTCTTCGACGGCGACAAGAACACGCTGATCCGGGGCCTCGAGGACAATCCGTTCCTGCTCGAGTTCGTCTTCGATCCGCCCCGGCGGATGTCGCAGCTGTACGTGCGGGTCGGCGAGATGGAGGGCCAGATTGCGATCGCGGTCACGCCCGCCTCCGGGGGCGAGCCCATCCGCCAGACGCGTACGGTTCGCCGCGGGATCGAAAACACCGAGCAGACCTTCAGCCTCGGGGCGGCGCCGCTCGAGGTCTCGAAGATCCACATGGAGGTCGGCGAGCCCGGAAAAGGCGAGCCGGACCACCTCGAGATCCGGGAGATCGCGTTTCGCTGAAAGGGCCGGGCGGGGACGAGCCTCGCCCTTACTTCACCAGGTCGGCGAGGCCCCAGGAGAAGACCCTCCCGGTCTCGCGGTCGGAGACGAGGATCCGGCCGAATGGATCGAGCGCGATGCCGGTCGGGCGCTTCATCTCCGGGTACTGATAGGAGTGGACCAGGTTGCCCGCCGCGTCGTAGTGCGCGAGGCGGCCCTTCCACGCATCGGTCACGATCACGCTGTCGCCCGGGGCCGTCACGAGATAGGGCTCCGTGTAGAAGTCCTTCCAGCCGAAGATCCGGATCTGCCGGAGGAACTTTCCGTCGGCGTCGAAGACCTGCACGCGGTGGTTCCCGGTGTCGGCGACGTAGACGTGGCCCGCGCCGTCGGCCGCGAGCCCGACCGGCTCGACGAACTGCCCGGACTCCGCGCCGGCGGATCCCCAGCTGCCCGTGACCTTGCCGCCGGCATCGAGCCGTACGATCCGCTTGTTTCCGGTGTCCGCCACGTAGAGATTGCCCTGGACCAGGACCACCGAGCGCGGGCCGAAGAAGGTCTTGTCCGGGTCGACCCACGGCGGCAGGGGCTCCCCGCCGGGACCGAAGCGCGCGATCCGATGGTTCCACGTGTCGGCCACGTAGACGGTGCCGTCGGGGCCGACCGCAACGCCGCAAGGCTCGTTCAGCTGACCCTCGGCCGCCCCCTTCGAGCCGAGCGCGCGCTGGAAGGCTCCGTTCCCGTCGAAGATGGAGATGCGGCTGTTCTTGGTGTCGGCGACGTAGACGTAGCCCCGTGCGTCGACCGCCACTCCGCGCGGCTCGGCCAGCTGGCCGGGTCCGGCGCCGATGGATCCCCACGACCGGGCCGCGGGCAGCGGATCGGCCTCCGCGGCGTAGTCCCGCGAGGTCATGTCCTGGATCTGCAGGTTCAGCGGGGCGAGCGGGCCGGTCCCGTTCGCGAGGTCCTTGCGCACGTAGAACACGGTGTCCTGCGAGCCGATCGGGCTCCAGATCTCGTGGAAGAGCCACCAGCGCAGGAACTCCTTCAGCGTGGGATGCGACACCCCGGCCTCCGTGCGCGGCTCGGGGAACCACCACGCGCGGATGGGCACGCGCTTGGCGTCGTATTGGGGCGCCAGTTGCTTCTCGAGGGCGCCCTCGGGGTCCCAGTCGGCGACGATGATCGGCGTCGTCGCGTTTTCGATCCGGGTCGCCCAGTTGGTCTGCACGTCGCGCAGGTACCACGTCAGCGGCCAGCTCGCCTCGCCTCCCGCGGTGATGACCGGCTGGCCCGCGGGCACGCGGTCCTTCGCGCGGTTGACGACGGCGAGGGCGCGGATCAGGTCCCGGGAGGTCTGGACGTACGCCAGCATCTCCGCGTGCTTGGGCTCCCGCTCCACGTCGTGCGCGCCGTAGCGGAAGCTCGCGAGGTACATGCCGCCGATGTTGACGGCGAGCGTGAGCGCGATGACCGCGAGGGCGACGCGCGCCAGGGCGCGGCGGCGGTCCTGCCAGAGCCGGGCGAAGCCCACCGCCGCGAGGATCGTCAGAGGCAGCAGCGGGTGGACCGTCAGCCAGGGGACCTTCTCGCGCGCCCACGCATAGATCCCGAGCGAGGCCACGGTCCAGAACGCCACGAATCGAAGAAACGGCGTGAGGATCCGCTCCGGTGCCGGCCGCAAAGAGCCGATCGCCACGAACGTCGCGATCGCGAAGATTCCGAGGACCCAGACGACGGCGTGTCCGCCGAGTGCATGGAGGGAGGCACGCGCGACGCCGTAGAGGGTGATGCTGGGGATCGCGACGAGGAGCGAGCGCAGGAACGGATCTCGCCGCCACGCCGTCCACGGAAACGCGAAGAGCGCGGCGATCGCGATGGCGGTCTCGTAGTACGCGATCTGCGGCAGGTAGTAGTACCAGGGCCCGGGAATGCGCGCGATGCTGTGCTGTCCCATCCAGTACTTGACGGCCTTGGGGATGGTGGTCCACCAGTCTTCGGAGTGCCTGCCGAACCCGGTGTACATCGTGACCCAGATGACGAGGAACAGGATGCCGGCCGACGCGATCGGCAGCGCGCGCTCGGCGATCCAGCGCGAGGTGGCTCCGAACGGCTTACCGACGCTGCCGCCCTCGCGGCGCGCCATCAGCGCCTCGGCGGCGAGGCACCAGGCCCCGTAGGCCACGAACAGGACGCCGGTCATGTAGGCGTTCTCCTTCGTGACGCCGGCGAAGGCGAACGCGGCGGCGGAGAGCGAGAGCCACTTCGCGCGGTCCGTCTCGAGGAAGCGCTGGAACGCGAGGATGGTCGCGAGCGTGAACACCAGGGAGTAGAGGTCCTCGCGGATGAACCGCGAGAAGTACGTCATGTGGCCAGACGTCAGGATCGCCAGCGCGTAGGCGAGCGCCGCGGTGTTGCCGATCCAGCGGCGCAGCGGGATCGCGAAGGCGATCAGGATCAGGCCGAACACCGCCGGCATCAGCCGCGCCGTCGTGTCGGTCGCGCCGACGATCTTGTAGACGAGCGCGTTCAGGTAGTAGAGGAAGGGGCCGTGGTACGCGGGGTCGTAGCGCCAGTCCCCGCCCTTCGCGAGGCTCAGGGACTGGAAGGCGTGAATCGATTCGTCGTGGTGCAGCGGCCGGGAGCCGAGGTCCCAGAAGCGGGTGAACACCGCCGCGAGGAAGATCGCGCCGAACAGCACCAGCATCCGGCCCTGGGACTGCCGGATCTGCGCGCGGGTCGATGGAGCCGAAACCGGGGCGTCGTCGCTCAAGGTGTCGTCCTCCGTTCGGGGAGGGGAAGCTTCGAGACGGAACTGTTGCCGGCGTTGACCACGTAGAGGATACGGCGTTTCGGATCCAGCCCGATGCCGGTCGGGTTCTCGAACTTCTTGCCCGCCTCGTCGACCGACCAGCGCTGCACGACGCGGCCCGCCGTCGGCTCGAGAGCCAACACGGCGGCGCCGGCGGGGTCGGTCGCGTAGATCGTGCCGTCCTCCGCGACGGCCAGCTGAGGCTCGACGTTCTCGCCCCAGCCCGGGAACGCGAAGTGGCCGCGGAATGTGCCGTCGGGGTTGAGGATCTGGATGCGGCGGTTGACCGTGTCCGCCACGTAGACCGCTCCGTTGGGGGCGGCCGCGATGCCGACGGGACTCGAGAACTCGTCCCAGGCCGTCCCCTTGCGGCCGATGAAGTGCGCGTTCTGGAGCTCGGCGTCGTACTGGACGACGCGGTGGTTTCCCGTGTCGGACGCCCAGATCTTCCCGTCGGGGGCGATGGTCACGCCCCGCGGGCCGTACAGCTCGTTCGCCATGGCCCGCGGGACCCCGGCCGTCGAGAAGGTGAGGATGCGCCCGTTCCACGTGTCCGCGACGGCGAGCGAGTCGCCGCGGACCGCGACCCCGCACAGCTCGCGGAACCCGAACTTCCCGGAGCCGCGTCCTCCCCAGCCTCCGAGGGATCCGCCGTCCGGGTCGTAGACGCGCAGACGCGAGTGGCCGAAGTCGGCGATCCAGATCCGTCCGCGGTCGTCGACGGCCATGCCGCGCGGTTCGCGCAGTCCGTCGAAGGCAGGCCGCACGTCCGCCGGCTTCTCCAGGATCGACGGCGCCTCCTCGGGCTCGTCCTGCGGCTGCGCGGCGGAGGGAGCCGCCTCGGGGAGGTCCTCCGTCGTGGGCAGCAGGACCTCCTGGGTGGGTCCGCCCGCGAAACGGTAGACCTGCGCCTCCGGATTCTCGTAGACGAGCTGGAAGTCCGGGTTCGCCTTGAACTTCTGGAGCCCGGCCGCGGGGTAGGTCTTCCGTTCGAGCCACCCGATGGTGACGTACGCGACCCTGTAGCGCTTGAGGAGCGCCTCGGCCCGCGCGAGATCCGGGGTGGAGTAGATCGTCTCCACGGCGCGCTTGCGCGACTCGATCTCGGTCTCCGAGTTACCTCGCTGCTTGACGTGGTAGTCCCAGCCGATGACCGCCGGCAGGCCCGTGAGCATCGAGATGCGGCCGAAGTCCTGGTAGGACGGCCCCTGCGCCTCGAGCATCGTGGGCGTGCCCTCGATCGAGCGCCGCATCCAGAGGATCGCGCGGTATTCGCCGGGATGGGCCGTCTCGAGATAGCGGATCCCGTCGAGCGTGGGCCCATCGTAGGGCGCGAACCGGCGGCTCACCGCGGCGCGCACCCCCGTGACCGTCGTGAAGAGCGCGGCGAGGCCGAGGATCCCCACGACCACGCGGCCCGGCCAGGCCCAGTGCTCCCAGGTCCCGCGCCGATCCCTTCCGCGGAAGACGAGGACCGCCGCCGCCGAGGCGAAGAGCAGCCACGCCTCCAGATAGAGCTTGAAGAACGTGTTCATCCGGTCGTAGATGTAGAGGCGCTGGCAGAAGAGGACGAGGAAGAACGCCGTGGCGAGGTAGGCGATCGCCAGCCGATCCTCCGGCAGCTCGGCGAGCATCACGTACGCCGCCAGGAAGAGGACCGTGGCCGCGGCCAGGAACGCGTCCGGCCACCGCCAGAGCAGGGCGGCGAGCGCCGCGGCGGCGGAGAGGACCAGGACGACGCGCGATCCGCGCCCGCGGCCCCGTTCTCCGAGGCGGTCCGACGCGCTGGAGAGCCACCAGCCGATGGCGAGGACGAAGAAGAGCCCGAACGCCGTGAACTGGTCGAAGCCGGAAGACGACGCCTCCACGTTCCGGGCGATCGCGGGGCCGTGGCCGATTCGGACCCAGAGCGGCCGCGCGAACGCGTAGGCGGAGGCCGCCGCCGCGAGGAGCGCGACGCCGCCCCGGCCCAGGCTCCGCGGGGAGACCCTGGGCGCGGCGAAGGCCGCCGTGAGCGGCACGAGGATCAGGAGCCCCGACAGGAGAGGCACGTCCCAGACGTTGGTCAGCGCCTGGACGGCCGCGAGGAAGCCCACGAGGCCGGCCGCCACGACGCGGCGCGGGGTCGAGGCGACGGGCTCGGCGTGGAGGCGGACCAGGTTGAGCGCGGCCGCGGTGAACAGAAGGAAGATCGGGATCGCGAGCACGTGCGCGTGGAGATCCGCGAACACCAGGCTCCAGAGCGGGTACTCGTTGATCGTGTCGCGAATGACGCGCGAGGTGGCCCAGAAGTAGTCCCAATCCAGGTGGCGCTTGTGGATGAGCCACTCGCGGAGTCCGGCGAGGTTCCCGAGGAGTACCGTCAGCGCTCCGCCCGCGATTCCGGCGCGCAGCGTCCCGCCCCAGTTGCGGGCGAGGCTGAACGCCCCCTGCAGGATCACGCCCCCGAGCAGGCCGAAGGCCAGGTTGAAGGTGAACCGTGTCGAGAGGTGCGAGAGGAAGGTCAGGAGCACGACCATCTCGTGGCCGAAGGTGTAGTACCCGAGCGGCGCCCCGGCGAGCCAGGGATCGGACGCCGGAAGAGACCGGGTCCGGACGAGGATGTTCAGGATCGAGAAGTCCATGGGCTTCTCTCCCCAGTAGATGGCCGGGTTGAGCGCCCGGATCCCGAGAAAGAGGAGGAAGCCGGCGGCGAAGACCGCCTCGGAGGTGACCAGCGCGCGGCGGTTCTGACGCAGGAACCGCGCGAAGTCGTGGCGGTCGCGCAGTAAGAACACGGCGGCGGCGATCGCGACGAGGAGGAGGCTCAGCACCGCGGCCCGCCGGCCATTGGGGAGCGCGTGCGCCGAGAGCAGCGCGGTCAGGACGTAGGTCGCGGCGACGAGCCCCGCGAGGCGCGCGAACCCGAAGCCGCGGTCGGCGAGGCGCGGAAAAACCGCCCCAGCAGAGCGGCGCCCCGACCAGACCCACCACCGCCACCACGAGATACCAGAGGAGCGCGGCGACGAACGAGCTCGCGATGCCCGTGTCGAGCGCGGGGGGAGAGGACTCGGTCGTCGCGCGCCGATCCGGCCGCACGGGCTCCGTGACCCGCCGCAGCGCCCGGGGCCAGCGCTCCCAGTCGTTCATGGTCGGCGGCGTCTGCGGGATCGCGGCGAGCAGCAGCGCCTTCGCCTTCCCCGGCGAGAAGCGCGGCGACTTGCGGAAGAGCAGCACCCGCGGGTGGTCGTAGACCGTGAACTGCTCCTCGGCGCGGTCGTCGGGGAAGCGGAGCGGCCCGAGCGACGGGTACGAGCTGATGTCCGCCATCCGGTCGAATCCCAGGCTGCCGTCGAAGAGCGCGCGGTAGTAGGCGATCGTCATCGGAAAGACCGCCGGCACGCGCGTGAAGTTCATGTAGGTGCGGCCGCTCGTGACCGCGATCCAGTCGGCGCCTTCCAGCGCCTGGACGACCTCGTTGGCCTTCTTCGGAGAGTCCGGGTCGACCAGCGGAAGACTCGGGCCCGCGTACGAGGAGGGGTCGTGGTTCTGCTCGCCCATCGGGAGCGGGTCGTCCCAGGACTCGTTCGCGAACCGCTGGCCCGGCTTCGCGTGGGCGAAGATCCAGCGGGATGCCGCGACGCGCGTCTGCGTGTTGCGGTAGATCGAGGTGAACGCCAGCGCCCAGAGGAACGTGCCGCCGAGGACCACGACCGCGACCGCGCGCGCGAGCTTCGGGAAGGGCGAGCGCGTCAGCCACGCCGAGAAGAGGACGCCCGCGAGGACCGCCATGCCGGGGTACGCGGGGTAGAAGTAGCGGATCGACTTGACGAGCGAGAGGCCGTGGTAGGCGAGGAGGAAGAGGACGTGGCTGGTGACGGGCAGGAGGTCGAGCTCCCGCCGGCGCACGATCGCGTGGACCGACCAGGCGACCGCCAGGAGCCCGGTGATGCCGAAGAAGATGCCGGCGCCGTAGAAGACGATGTTGTCGATCGGGAAGAGAACGGTCCGGCCCGCCCACTGGACCGCGGGCGGGAATCCGGCGACGGAGTGCTGGATGGCGGAGAGCGTCTTCAGGTCGTTGATCCAGCGCGGGTCGAGCCGGAAGGAGAAGGCGCTCGGGCCCTTGAACGCGTTGGGCAGCGCCACGCGGACGACGGCGGCGGCCGGGACCAGGATCAGGGCCAGCCGCGCGGCGGCGCGGGCCGTCGCGGGGACGAACCTCGCCCCATTGCGGTAGGCCGCGACCAGCAGGCCGAGGCCGATCGGCCCGATCAGCGCGAGCGCGGTGATCTTGCAGGCGATGGCGAGGCCCAGCGCGACGCCGGTCGCCACGTCGGACCCGACGCCGCCGCGGCCCTGCGCGATGCGCACCGCCCCGAGCAGCGCGCAGGCGGTGAAGGTCGTCAGGAACGTATCGACGGTCCAGAAGTGGGACAGCTGGATTCCCAGCACGCAGAACGCCATGAGACCGGCCGCGAAGAGCGACGCGCGCCGGTGGGCGAAGCGGCGCGTGATGAGGTACACGATCCACACGGTGACCAGGTCGAACAGTCCCGACAGCGCGCGGCCCACGAGATAGGCGCCGTCGTAGCCCTTCTTCCCGATCAGGGCGGCCACGCCCTTCGTGAGCACCATCGGCAGGCTGCCGTAGACGAAGGACCCCTCGTTGTGGTTGTAGGGATTGAGGCTCGAACGCGAGGAGTCGAAGTACGCGGAGAGGCTCGTCGGGACCGTGAGCTTCTCCTCCACCATGGAGATGAAGCGCTCGTCCGGATGCAGGTGGTGTCCGGCGTCCCATCGCAGGCCCTGCCACCGAAACACCGCGCCGACGGCCAGAACCGCCAGGAGAATCGCGCGCGCGCGCGCGCGGGAGAGTCGGGTCAGGGGCGCCTCAACCCGCCGCGACGCGGAGTCCCTTGCGGGTCAGGAAGCGGCCGATCTCCTCGCGGTTGGACTCGACCCACTCGAGCAACCGGTCGACGCCCTCGGCGGGCTCGACGCGCGGCTTCCATCCCAGGTCCCCGGCGACGCGATCGATGTTGCAATAGAAGACCGGCTGATCGCCCAGGCGCGTGGCCGCCTGCGCGAACGGGATCGGCTTCCGGAGGCGCTTCTCCAGGATCGTGATCAGCTCGCGCAGCGAGAGGCGGCAGCGGGGCCCGCCCCCGACGTTGTAGGCCTTGCCGTTGACCGTCGCGCGGTGCTCGGCCGCGGCGAGGTAGAGGTCGACGAGGTCCTCCACCCAGAGCAGGTCGCGCACCTGGAGGCCGTCGCCGTAGATCGTGATCGGCAGCCCGAACACGGCCGCGAGGGCGAACCACGCGACCCATCCCTGGTCCTCCTCGCCGAACTGGCGGGTCCCGTAGATGCACGACTGGCGCATCGCCACGGTCGGGAGGCCGAAGCTCCGGTGGTAGTCCACGACGTACTGGTCGGCAGCCCCCTTCGAGCAGCCGTAGGGAGACTCGAAGGAGAGGGGCTCGGCCTCGGAGACTCCCGTCGGGAGGTTCGTGAAGTCCCATCGGCCGTCGCGGATGGTGTCGCCGCTGCTCAGGTGGCCGTAGACCTTGTTCGTCGAGGCGTAGATCAGGAGGGGAGCCTTGTCCGGGGCGCCGGCGTACCGCTTCCGGATCTCCTCGAGGAGCCGGAAGGTCCCGAGCGCATTGATGTCGTGGTCGGTCAGCGGGTCGACGATCGAGGTCGTGACCGCGACCTGGGCGGCCAGGTGAAGGATGACGTCGTAGGGGTCGGCGAGGGCCGCCCGGAGGGCCTCGGAGTCGCGGACGTCGCCCTCGATGAAGCGGATAGATGGAGACGAGCCACCACCCTGCTCCAGCCACTCCCGGTTGAAGCGCGAGGCGGAGCGGCTGAAATTGTCGAACACGACGACTTCGTGCCGCAGGCCCCGAAGCTTGTGGGCCGCATTCGAGCCGATGAAACCGGCTCCGCCGGTGATCAGGAATCGCATTCGTTCTCCCTCGAGCTCGGTCCGAGAGCGCTCATTCTACAGGAGTTCTCGTCCGGCCGCCCTCTCGGCTCCGCCTCCGCCTCCGCCTCCGTCCATCGCGCCCGCCGCCAGGCGCCCGAGCGCCGAGGAGTAGACCGCCTCGTAGTCCATGAGCGTCTTCTCGAGCGAGAACATCGCGCGGATCTCCGCGCGGGGACGGAGGTAGCGCTCGGGCGAGCCCAGCACCTTCAGGATCTGGCGGGCGAGCCCCTCGGAGTCGCCGATCGGAGCGACTTCGCCCATGCCGGTCATGCGCGTCGGCTGGCGCACTCCCGGCAGGTTCGAGGCCACGACCGGCACCCCGCGGAGCATGGCCTCGACCTGCACGAGACCGAAGGACTCGGTCGAGTTGATCGAGGGCAGGACCAGCAGGTCCGACATCGTGAAGAGGTCGGCGACGGCGTCGGGGTGCACGATCCCCGTCGCGACGACGCCGGAATCGGGGTCGGCCAGCAGCGGCGCGAGGCGCTCCCCGACGGTCTCGCCGGGGACGAGCTTGTTCTCGCCCGCCAGCACGAGGGCCGCATCCGGGTAGCGTTCCCGCACGCGCGTCAGCGCCTCGAGGAGGAAGAACAGCCCCTTCTCCTCGGCGAACCGTCCGAGGAAGAGCAGGACCGGCCCGCCTCGGACGCGGTATTGCTCCCGCACCTGCGCCTCGGTCCGGCCCGTCTCCGGCGGCTCGGTCACCGGCGGGAGGATCCAGCGGACCTTGTCGATGCGATCCGAGAGCGCGCGGGTATTGCGCGCGTAGTCCTCGGTGTAGGTCACGGCGGATTTCGCCCGGTCGAGTGCGAAGTTCTGGGACACGCGAGCGTAGATCTCGACGAGGCGGTGGATCAGCCCGGACGGGGTCTGCAGATCGCAGTGGTAGGTGACGACGATCGGGACGCGGAGGGTCGCGGCGAGAGTCGACAGCCCGACGGCGCGGACGAGCGGAGAATGCAGGTGCAGGACGTCAGCACGATCGATCTCGGCGGCGGCGCGAGGGATCGCGGCCGGATGCGCGATGAGGGCCTTGCCCAGGCGGCCTCCGACCGGCGCCCGGAGGACGCGGACTCCGTTCTCGTGGGATTCCTCCGGAAGCTCGGCGAGGTGGCGATGGGTGAGGACCGAGACCTCGTGTCCGCGGGCGGCCAGCCCCTCGGCGAGGTGCTCGACGTAGAGGGTGAGTCCCGAGACGTTGGGCCGGTAGTAGTCCAGCGCCATCAGGATCTTCATTTCGGGCGGTTCACCTTGTAGACGGTCGTCTGGCCGAGATGGAGGGGTTCCAGGAACGGGTAGCTGCCGACGACGTCGTCGCACCGCGGATACGTCCGCCGCTCGAGGTCCCCGACGACGACGTGGGTGACGCCGAACTTCTGGATGGTGTCCCAGGCGCTGCGCGGATCGCCCGTCGTGTAGAAGTTGCGGACGCGGGCGATCCGCTCCGCGACCTCGTGGTCGTTGTTGCGCCACAAACCCTCGTGGTTGGCCCAGCCCAGCACCGTGGGGATGCCGGTGTGGGTCGCGATGCGGGCGAACTCCGAGTACGGATCGCCGGTCGCCTCCAGCACGACCGAGCCCGCGGGCACGGCCCGGAGCATCCACGCGATGGTCTCGGCGTCCCCCGGGCTGCGCCTCTCGAACGGGCCGAACGCGTCGAACGAGAGCGGCCCGTCCTTCTGGCGGATGCGCGAGATCGTGGCGTTCACGGGATACATCACCGACACGACCACGGCGGCGGCGATCACCGCGCGGAACGGCGCGCGCCGCCGCCCGCCCGCGTCCCACGCGCGTCCGGCGAACACGGCGGCGCCGATCGCGAGAAGCGGCCAGGCCTGGTGGTAGAACTTGAAGATCGTGTTCATCCGCTCGAGGTCGTGGCCGTAGCTGTCGCGGAAGTAGATCAGCTCGCAGCCGCCGATCATCCCGAGCCCGAGCACGACCAGAAACGCGGCGAAGAGTCCCGACAGATCGCCCCCCGGCGATGCGGTGCGGAGCGCCCGCCAGGCCGCGCGCGCGGCGAGCGCGCCGAGGAAGAGCAGGATCGCGAGCGCCGTCGCGCCCAGGGCGAACGCGACGAGCAGCGCACCGGCCCCGGTCAGCGCGAGAAAGAAGTCGCGGCGGCGGCGGTGGCGCTCGGTGTCCTCGAGCGGCGCCGGCCAGAGCGCGAGCGCGAGAAGGACGAACCACGTCGCCCAGACGCCGAGCAGCTCGATCCAGCCCGAGTGGAGGTCCGCCCGGGCGAGCCCCTGGTTCACGAGCTGAAACGAGGCGTGGTACTCGAAGAGGAGCAGGTAGGCGACGAGCGCGATCGCGCCGCCGTAGACGGCCCCGAGGACCGCCTCGCGCAGGGTCGGGAGCCGGCGCCCCTGAACGGTGACGAGGACGCCCGACACGATGAGCAGGATGACCAGCGCCGGCGCGTTCCAGAGGCTCGCGGCCCACGCCGTGCCGGCGACGAGCGCCAGCAGGAGCGGCCTCCCGAAGCGCGCCGCGATGGTCCACCATCCGCGAGAGGGCTCACCGAGCCCGATTCCGCGCTCGATGAAGCGGTGCGCCACCGCGAACGCGGCCACGAAGTACGGAAACGCCAGCAGGTGCGGGTGCAGGTCCGCATGGAAGAAGGTGAAGAACGGGAACTCGTTGATCGTGTTGCCGGCCGCGATGACCCGCGAGGCGTGCCAGTAGTCGAAGTCGCGGGCGAACGGCGAGCTCCACGCGTCGAGGGCGCCGACGACGTTTCCGGCGAACACGGTGCCGCCTGCGGCCGCGAGGCCGACACCCAGGCGGCCGCGCGAGAGACGGAACCCGAGGCACGCGGCGGACACGAAGGCGAAGCCCGGGAAGGTCGCCACCGAGAGGTTGTAGGCGACCGTCGGCCGGACCGAGGGCAGGAGCGGCGGCAGCCCCGAGAGCTTGGCCTGCACGGCGGCGAGGAGGTATCCCCAGTAGTAGTAGTTGATGGTCTTTCCGGACATCCACGGATCGGCGGGCGGCATTCCGGGGAACCGGGCGAGGGAGTTGAGGAACGCGAGGTCCATGTACTTCTCGGCGCCGAAGACGGCCGGACCGACGGCACGGATGAGCAGGAAGACGCCCGTCGACGCCCAGAAGAGGATGGCGGCCAGCCGTTCCTCGTCGCCCCACCAGGCCTCCCGCGCTGGGGACCCGTCCGCGCTGCCCCGCCGGACCCGCCAGGACGCGAGCGCGACGAGCGCCAGCGCGACGAGGAGCGTGATGCGCGAGAAGTGCGTCGGCAGGACGTAGGACAGGACCCACCCCACGTACGCGACGACGGCGAGGCCGATTGGTCGCGAAAGCAGGGCGGCGTCCCGTCGGTCGTCGAAGTAGCGGCGCAGCAGCGGGAGGACGGCGAGGCCCAGCACCTCGGTGGTGAAGGCCCATGCCAGAATGTCCCGCATTTGGAATGTAGTGTAACCGGACTTGACTGATCGCATTCCCTTCCGCGTCCGCCCGATGCTCGCCACGCTCGTCGACGAGCCGTTCGATCGTCCGGGCTGGGTCTACGAGGAGAAGTACGACGGCTACCGCATCCTCGCGTACAAGGAAGGCGCGCGCGTGACGCTCCTCTCGCGCAACGCGAAGGACCGGACCGCGACGTTTCCGGAGATCGCCCGCGACGTCGCGAGGCTGCGCGCGCGGACCCTCCTCCTCGACGGCGAGGTCGTGGCGTTCGACGCGAAGCTCGTCTCCCGCTTTCAGCTTCTCCAGAGGGGAGACGCGCCGCACGTCTTCGCGGTGTTCGACTGCCTCTATCGGGACGGCGTCGACTGGCGCCGCCGGCCGCTCTCGGAGCGGCGAGAGTCCCTCGAGGAGAGCATCGCCGGCGGAACGCGGATCCTGCTCTCGCGGCGCCTCGCGAACGACGGCCTGGCCGCCTACCGCGTCGCCCGGCGCAAGGGCTTCGAGGGCATCGTGGCCAAGGATGCCTCCTCGATCTACGAGGAGCGGCGCAGCACGCGCTGGCTGAAGGTCAAGGTGCATCAGGAGGACGAGTTCGTCATCGGCGGAATGACGCCACCCAGGGGCGCGCGCGCGCACCTGGGCGCCCTGCTGCTCGGCGCCTACGACGGCGGGAAGCTGCGTTATGTCGGCAAGGTCGGGACGGGATTCTCCGAGAAGACGCTCGCCGCGCTCGCGCGGCAATTCCGTCCCCTCGTTCGCGCGACGCCTCCCTTCGTGGAGCCGCCGCGGGAGAAGGGCGCGCGGTGGCTGGCTCCGAGGCTCGTCGCCCAGATCGCGTATCAGGAGTGGACCGCCGACCGGAAGCTCCGCCAGCCCGTGTTCCTCGGACTGCGCGACGACAAGAAGCCGGCCGAGGTCAGGATGCCGAAGGAGAGCCGGTAAACGCCAAGCGCCAAACGCCAAACGCCAAAGTAGCGGGTCCGTTACCGATTGTTCTTCCGGATGTAAACCGTCTTCTCGACGGCCGCGTGCGTCACGCCGGACGCGTCCTTGAGCTCGACCGAGTAGACGCGGTCGACCGACGGCTCCGATTCCAGCCGCCGCCGGATCTCGTCGATCTCGGCGTCTTCCAGCAGAAACCGCGCCGACAGAGTCGAGCGTCCGGGTCTCAGGAACCGGATCGTCGCCGCCTTGTCCCAGACCGTGTAGCCGGGGCCCAGGATGCGGATGAGCATGATCATGTACATCGGGTCGACGGCGCCGTAGAGACTCCCGCCGAAGATCGTGCCGACGTAGTTGCGGGTGCGCCACGAGAGCGGCAACGCGACGCGGACCTCGCGCCAATCCGCGGCGATGTAGGTCACGCGGGCGCCCGTGCCGCGGTACGCGGGGAAGACGTTGAAGCCCCAGCGCATGCGGCGCGTCGCCCACGACTCCGGCACGGAGCCGATCTTAATGGTGGCGCGCTTCGACGCGTCGGCATGGCGGTGCGCGTCGATCCGCCGACGAGCTGTTAAGCTTCCGAGATGCAAGAGCCCGGCTACGTCGGCCTGCTCGCTTCGGGCGAGCTGGAGGAGCGCGTCGAGCGGCTCTACGCGCTGTTGTCCGCGTGCACGGTCTGCCCGCGCAACTGCGGCAACGACCGCCTCGCGGGAGTCCTCGCGTCGTGCGCCTCGGCGGAGCGCCCGGTCGTGTCCGCCTACGCGCCCCACTTCGGAGAGGAGCCGACGCTCTCCGGCACGCGCGGCGCGGGCAACATCTTCTTCGGTAATTGCAACCTGCGCTGCGTGTACTGCCAGAACTACCAGATCTCGCAGGACTACCCGGTCCAGAAGCACAACGAGATCAGCGTGGAGCGGCTCGCCGAGATCGCGCTCGAGCTCCAGGAGCGCGGCTGCCACAACGTCGGGTTCGTCTCGCCGACGCACTTCGCCCCGCAGATGGCGAAGGCCGTGCTCCTTGCGGCGCGTTCGGGGCTACGCCTCCCGATCGTCTACAACACCAACGCCTACGACTCGGTCGAGGTGCTTCGCCTGCTCGAGGGGATCGTCGACGTCTACCTGCCCGACTTCAAGTACGCCGATTCCGCCGCGGGCTCGCTGTACTCGAAGGTGCCGGACTATGCCGAGCGCTCGCGCGAGGCGCTGCTCGAGATGTACCGGCAGAAGGGCGCGCGCCTCACGATCGGCGACGACGGCCTCCTGAAGAGCGGGCTGCTCGTCCGCGTGCTCGTCCTCCCGAACGGCGTCGCCGGCGTCGCGGACTCGCTTGCCTGGATCGCCGAGACGCTCTCGCCCCGGGTCGCGATCTCGCTGATGGCGCAGTACTACCCGATCCACCGCGCGCAGTCCGGCGAGAAGTACGCCGCGCTGAACCGCTCGATCACCGCCGCGGAGTGGGAGCAGGCGCTGGCCGCCCTCGAGTCCAACGGAATGGATGAGGGTTTCCAGCAGGAGCTCGAGACCGCCAACAAGTACTACCGCCCGGATTTCCGCGACCGGGCGACACCCTTCAAGGACATCCGCGACTTCGAGATGCCATCGGCCGCCGTTCGCGAGACGAGCGCCTCTCAAGAGTAACCTCGACACGGCGCGCGCCGCGTGCCACACTAGCCGTCAGGCGGGAAGTCGAGGGATCGCGTGGGGGCCGGGGATCAGTTCCCCGGCCCGGTTTTTCTGGTCAGCGGGAGCGTCTCGCACGCGTTGATCACCGCGCCGCGATAATCGTCGGACACCGTGAAGCGAGCGGACGCGAGCGCGAGGCCGTTCGCGCCGCGCAGCTCCACGCGGTACGTGCCAACCCCCCCGAAGACTTTTCCGGCCGCCACCGTCTGGCGGATGTCCTGGGGCGCTTCGGACGGGGGGATCGTCAGGAGCGTGCGAACCTGCTTGTCGGGCGCGACCGCGACGACCGAGCCGCCCGGAGCGGAGAGCTTCGCGACGTGCCCGACGAGCGTCACGCTCGAGACGCTGTCGCGCAGCTGCCACCGCGCCTCCCGGGACTGGCCCGCGGCGACGTAGATCCAGATCTCCGGCGGTGCGTGCGCCTCGTCGGAGTGGCGGGGCCCGCCGATCGGCACGCGCACGGGGAGCCGGACCGCGGCCGGGTTGTTTTCGAAGGTTCCGGCACTGAAACGCCCGCGCTTGAGCGTCTCCTCCGCGAACGGGGCGAGCATGCCGTACTCCGCGGTCCGCACCGCCGCCTCGCCGACGGTCCCGTCGGGGTTCACGACGACCTCGGCCGGGAGCTCCGCCGAGATGCGGGCCGCCGCATACGTGGGCGGCACGTCGAGCGGAACGACGCGAACCGCCGTGGGAGGGTGCAGGCCGGCGCACGGAGTTCCCGAGGACACGGCGGTTGGCGTCGCGGTGGTGCAGCCGAGGCCGAACCCGAGGGCAGCCGCCAGCGCGGCCGCAGAAGGAAGCCCGGCCCGCCCCCGTCCCGCCTGCGCCGTCATCGCCTGGGCCCGGGCGTGGGCATGACGAAGTGGAAGTGCTCCGGGTCGCTCGCGAGCCAGAACTGCCCGGAGCCGGCGAAGCCGTTGTCCACCGTGAAGCGAAGCATCCACACGCCCTCCTCCCAGTCGGGGTCCACGCGCGCGATCACCGGCACCTTCACCACCGTGGCGCCGGCCGGCGCCGCGACCGGCGGCTGGAAGATCGCCACGTGCTTGCCGCTCGGGGAGACCGCGTCGACCTTCAGCGAGATCGTCCGCGCGTTGACGTTGGGCGGAAGATCGAGCTGCGCCTCGGCGCGCAGCGAGCGGTCCCGGCCGCGCCGGATCGGGAAGCCCTCGGGCGCGGTCGCCCTGCCGGACTCGTCGGCCGGAAAGATGGCGAGGTCGCCCAGGATCGGGGCCGGGATGATCCCCCGGTGCTCGCCCTCCAGGCGGAAGCGGACGCCGATGTTGGCGAAGATCTCGACCGGCTTCCCGTCGCGGGTCGCCGGACGGAACTGCCAGGCGCGGACCGCCTCGGCCGCGGGCTTCACGAAGCCCTGGTCCGTGGCGGCCAGCACGCGCAGGTCGGCGAGCTTTCCCCGGGCGTCGATGCGTCCGGTCAGGAGGACGTTGCCCTGTCGCTGCTGCTTCAGGAGGTCGTCCGGATAGACCGGCGCCTGGTAGCGCGTGCGCTCGGCGCCGCGGTCCTCTCCGCGCAGGGGAGCGGCTCCATAGAAAAGGAAGCCGAGCAGGACGAGAACGAGAGCGGTTCCGAACGAGACCGACGCGCGCGCCGTTTTCAAGCGGGGGGACCCCCGGCCGGACGTGCCGTCGCCGCGGCGTTCGTCGCCGCCGGGATGGAGTCGAACGCGTGGCGGGCGTGGTACGAGGAGCGCACCAGCGGCCCCGCTTCGACGCGGGAGAAGCCCATGGACTCCCCGGCCTCGCGCAGGCGGCCGAACTCCTCGGGCGTGTAATAGCGCTCGACGGGAAGCCGGCGGGCGTGGGGCTGGAGGTACTGGCCGAGCGTCGCGATGTCGCAGCCGGACTCGCGGAGGTCGCGAAGGGTCGCGAGGAGCTCGTCCCACTGCTCTCCGAGGCCGACCATGAGGCCGGATTTCGTCCGCATCGGAAGGCCCTCGCGGCGCCGGCGCGCGTCCGCTCGCGCGAGCAGCTCGAGCGACTGCGTGTAGCGCGCGTCGGGGCGCACGCGGCGGTAGAGACGCGGCACCGTCTCGGTGTTGTGGTTGAGGATCTCGGGGGCCTCGTCGAGGACGACGTCGAGCGCCTCCCAGCGGCCGCAGAAGTCGGGGACGAGGACCTCGACGGTAATCCCTGGATTGCGCGCCCGAAGAGCCCGGATCGTGGCGGCGAACTGGCCGGCGCCGCCGTCGGGCAGGTCGTCGCGGTTGACGGACGTCACGACGGCATGCGCGAGTCGAAGCTCCCGGGCCGCCTCGGCGACGCGCTCGGGCTCGTCGGGATCGACGGCTCCGGGGCGGCCCTTGCCGACCGCGCAGAACCCGCAATGGCGAGTGCAGATGTCGCCCAGCAGCATGAAGGTCGCCGTGCGCTCACGCGCCCAGCACTCGTGAATGTTGGGGCAGCGGGCCTCCTCGCACACGGTCACGAGGGAGAGGCGCCGCATCATGGCGCGCACCTCCTCGTACTCGCCCGTCGTATTGGCGCGGACCTTGAGCCACTCGGGCCGCTCGAGGCGCGAGACCGCGGGGCGCACCGGCAATTCGCTTCCCACGCGGCGATTATCCCTCAGGCGCGTCGAGGACGAGCTCGCGGCCGAAGACGCCCGCGAAGTGCGGGAGGAGGCGGCGGACCAGCGCGTCGAGCGGCGGCGCGGATCCGGTCTCGCGCGCGATCGAGGTGACGCCGCCGTCGGTGATTCCGCACGGGACGATGCCGGCGAAGGACGCGAGCGGCTCGTCGGTGACGTTGAGGGCGAAGCCGTGGGTCGTGACCCATCGCGCGACGTGGATCCCGATCGCCGCGATCTTCGCGTTGCCGACCCAGACCGACGTGACGCGCTCGCGGCGTTCCGAGCGCGCGCCCGCGATGCCGAGCTCGGCGAGGGTGCGGATCAAAACCTCCTCCAGGTCGTGGACGTACCGCTTGACGTCGCGGCGCCCCGGCTCGAGCCGGAGGATGGGGTAGCCCACGAGTTGCCCGGGGCCGTGGTACGTGACCTTGCCGCCGCGGTCGGACTCGCGGAGCGCGATCGCGAGGGCCTCGAGCCGCTCCGGCCCCCAGAGGACGTCGTCCCGGGACGCGTTGCGGCCGAGGGTGAAGACGGGATCGTGCTCGAGCAGGAGCAGGCTCTCCTCTCCTCCCGCGCCCGCGCGCGCCGCCGCCGCCTGCTGGAGCGCGAGGCCGCGGTCGTAGGACACCCGGCCCAGCCAGCGGGCGGCGAGGCGCGGGGCGCGCAGACCGGTCTCGGCGAGGGCCTCCATCGGGTCGAGTCTAGCCGGATTTTCTCCGGCGCCTCAGTGGCCCAGGAGCAGCGTGTCCTGGCCCGTGATCGGGCTGCCGCCGGGGTAGTAGCCGGGCCGCAGCCACTGCACGCGCAGCCCGGCCTCCTGGACCAGGCCCTCGAACTCGGCGCGCGCGTACGCGACGGCCGCGGTCGGGCGCCGGCGCGACCGGTAGCGCACGAGACCTCCGGCGCCCGCGTCCTCGTGCGGGAACTCGCGCCGGAAGCCGTTGCGCTCCCTCACCGGGCCTGCAGGGTCGAAGAGGAAGGCCGTGACGAGTGCGGGACTTCCCGGCCGGAGCGCGCGGCGGATCTCGCGCAGGTAGTGCGCGGCGTCGTCGCGCAGCAGATGCGTGAAGAGCGACTTCGCGAGAACGAGCGTCGCGCCGCCGTCCTCGACGGGGAAGCGGTAGCGGCTGGCCGGAGTCCCGCGCGCGGACCCGTAGGGGGAGGCGACGGTGGCGAGCTCGAAGCGCAGGCGAGGGTCCGAGGCGAAGCGGCGGCGGCACCAGCGGATCGACGGCGCGTGGACGTCGAAGCCGACGTAGCGGCCCCCGTCCGCGAGGTGGCCGGCGAGCGCCGCGGCCATCGCGCCGGCGCCGCAGCCCGCGTCGAGGACCGTGCCCGAGGCCGGCAGGAGCCGGAGCTCCTCGAGGAGCTCGACCATCGCGGCCGCGGAGCGCTCGAAGTCGCGCGGCGGACCCGTGTGGCGGCGCAGCCACAGGGGCGGCTGCTCCGCGCGGCCGCCTCCGCGAGCCCGCCTCCAGAGCCAGTCGACCGGGCCCGCGAGCCACAGCGCCGCCGTCCGCGTCCCGCGGAGGACCTCGGTGATCATCGCGGGCGCATCCCCAGCACGCCGCAGGCCGCGCGCACCTCTCGTCCGCCGAAGGCGCCGTACAGGATCAGGATCGGATCCCAGTAGGGAATCCGGTACCTCCACGCGACGATGCTCGCCACGTGCGCGGCCATGCTGAGGAGCAGCACGCCGGCGGCGAACAGGCTCACGCCGCGCCGGGGCGCCCGCAGCAGACCCACCGCGGCGAGGATGTACAGCGCGGCGTAGAACAGGCCGACCCCCACGACGACGGCGCGCGGCCAGAAGAGCGGATTCGGATAGGGCCGGAGCCAGTCCCACGCCTTGCGCAGCAGCAGGCGGGCGTGCCACGCGGGACGCTCGGCCACGTCGGCGAGCGTCTCGCGAAGCAGGGCGCGGCTGACGGCTGCGGGAGTCGTCAGACCCTCGGCCGAGAGTTGCGCCATCCGCTGGCGGAGCGCGCGGTCGTTGTCCTCCGCCCACCGCCCGTAGTCTTCGCGCGTGCGCAGGTCGTAGAACCGCCGCATCGATTCGCCGTTGCCGACGTAGGTGTTCGTCCCGCCAACGTCGCTGACGAGGATGAAGTCGTGGTAGACGACCGCGTTGCGAATCACCCAGGGCCCGAGGCCGATTGCGAGCCCGAGGACCGCCGAGCCCGCCAGATGGACGCGGGCGCGCCGGGGGTACTCGCCGGTCTGCGAGCGGGGCGAGCAGGAGCGGAGTGATCGCCAACGCTGAAGGCCGCGTCAGAACGGCGAGGCCGAGCAGGAGCCCGGCGAGCACGCCGAAGTTGCTGGAGGGCCGGTCGACGCAGACCAGGAGCAGGAACCCTGCCGCGAGCAGCAACGCGAGGAAGAGCGGCTCGGTCTGAACGCCGCTCGAGACGTAGACCAGCGAGGGGTCGAGCGCCGCTGCGAACCCGGCAGCGAGCGCCACGCTCCGCCGGCGAAAGAGCCGCGCGCCCAGCACGGCCAGAAGCCAAGCCGCGCCTGCGCCGAGGGCCGCGTTTGCGGCCTTGGCGACCGCGATCCGCTCGGGGTGGCCGAGCGTGATCCCGACCAGGAACGCGGAGTAGCCGGGGGGCCGGAAGTAATAGGGGTCGGTCCGGTACGGGTAGCGGCCGGTGTCGGCGAGGGCCCGCGCGGCGCGGAGGTACGCGGGCGCGTCGGCGAAGCTCGCGGTCGAGAACCCCGCGTGCGCGGCCGCGAGGAGACGGGCGGCGAGCGCGACGGCGAAGAGTGCAAGCCCGGCGGCACGGCCCAGCCGTGGGATCCCGGAGGCCGCATCGCCTCGGCTCAGGCGAGACTCCGTTCGGGAACGAGCCGCCCCAGCCCGGGCACCGCGTAGAGGAGCAGGATGGGATCCCAGTACGGCACGCGATACCGCCACAGCACGAGGATCGCGAGATGGACGGCCATCGAGATGGCCAGCACGGCGAGCGAGAACCGGACCGCTCCGCGGCGGGCGGCGAAGATCATCCCGGCGGCGGCCGCGGCGTAGAGCGCGAGGTAGAAGAGCGTCGCCGAGAGCACGATCGGCCAGCCCCAGAACAGGGTCGGATAGGGCCGCACCCAGTGCCAGATTTTTCGGGCGAGCAGGAGGCGAGTCCCGGCGGGATCCGCACGGCGATCGTCGAGCGCGGCCCGGATCAGCGCCCACGACCGGCGGGAGGGCGACCGAAAGGCTTCGGTGCCGGGGACGAGGCCCTGCGCGGCCAGCCGGGCGACGCGGTCCGCGTGCATCGCGGCGTTCATCGGCGCGACGTCGCGGCGGTCCCTCAACGCGTAGATGCGGTTGGCCCAGACGGAGTTGCCGTCGAAGAACGTCGCGCCGAGGCCGTCGCTGACGGGCAGGAGCTCGCCGAAGTGGAGGGCGTTGCGGATCGTCCACGGGGCGAGCGCCGCGACGAATCCTACGGCGGCGCCGAACGCGAGCCTCCGCCGCGCGGGCCGCGGGGAGCGCCGGTCAGCGAGAGGCGCCAGCAGGAGCGGTGCGAGCGCCAGGGCCGAGGGCCGTGTCAGTGCGGCTGCGGCGAGGGCGGCGCCGGCGCCGACGGCCAGCCGAGTCGAGCGACGGTCCGAGCGCGCCGCTCCGGCCGCGGAACGGTCGGCGGCCTCAAGGAGCAAGGCCGCCGCCGCGAGCAGCAGCGGGAGGAAGAGCGACTCGCTCTGCACGTCGCTCGCGAAGAGGACGAAGCTCGGGAGGACCGCGCCCGCGATTCCCGTCGCGAGCGCCATCCGGCGCGAGCCGAAGAGCGCCAGGGAGATCCAGGCGAGCAGCGGCGCGGCGGCGGCGCCCGCGGCGGCGGAGACGACCTTGTCGAGCGCGATGTTCTCCGGATGCCCGAGCGTCGCGGCCGCGAGGTAGAAGGGATAGCCGGGAGCCTCGAAGAAGAAGTAGGTCGTGCGGTCGGGGTACGTGCCGGTGCGGGCGAGCGCCGTCGCGCCGCTGACGAAGGCGTCCCAGTCTCCGAAGCGTGGCGTCGACAGGCCCGCGGCCGAGGCCGCGGCGAGCCGCACGAGGAAGGCGAGCAGGAACAGCGATCCGAGCAGGCGAGGAGAGAGGGGCGGGGACGCGGGCGCGTCAGCCGAGATCGAACTCTCCCTTCTCCAGCGTCTTCTTGACGCTCGCCATGAACCGGTCCGCCTCGGCGCCGTCGATCAGTCGATGGTCGAAGGACAGTGCGAGGTAGCCGACCGTCCGGATGCCCAGCGCGTCCTGGCCGTGCTCGTCCTCCACGACGACCGGCCGCTTCTCGATCGTGCCCACGCCCAGGATCGCCACCTGGGGCTGCGGGATGATCGGAGTCCCGAAGAGCGAGCCAAAGACGCCCGGGTTCGTGACGGTGAACGTCCCGCCCTGGATCTCCTCGGGCTTGAGGCGCTTGGTGCGCGCGCGCTCCGCCAGGTCCTGCGTCGCCCGCGCCAGGCCCAGGATCGACTTCTCGTCGGCGTTCTTGATGACCGGCACGATCAGGCCCCAGTCGAGGGCGACCGCCATGCCGAGGTGGATGTCCTTGTGGAAGACGATGTTGTCCCCGTCGATCGAGGCGTTGACTTGCGGGAACTCGCGCAGGGCCTGGATGCAGGACCGGAAGATGAAGGGCAGATAGGTCAGCTTGACCCCGGTCTTCGCGAGGAAGTCGTCCTTGTGCTTCGCGCGGAGCTTCGCGATGTTGGAGTAGTCGACGTGGAAGACCGTCGTCACGTGCGCCGAGGTGCGCTTCGAAAGGATCATGTTCTCGGCGGTGATCCGCCGGATCTTGGTCATCGCGACGACCTCGTCGCGATCGGTGACGGAAATCGCGGGGCGCGGCGCGGGCGCCTCGGCGGGCTCCGCGCGGCCGACCTGGGGCGCCGCCTGGGCGGCGGCCGCCGCCTGACGACCTGCACCCGTACCCGCCCCCGAGGCCGCGGCGGCGACCTTGCGGTTCTCGAGGTGCGAGAGGATGTCGTTCTTCGTGACGCGGTTGTGGATTCCGGTTCCCTCGACCTCGCCGATGTCGATCGTGTGCTCCTGGGCGATCTTGCGGACGAGCGGGGAGGAGCGGCGTTTGATGCGCTCCTCGATCGATTCGACGGTCGCTCCGGCGCCTCGCGCCGGAGGAGCAGCGGGCGCCGCCGGGCGAGCGGGAGCGGCCGTGGGAGGCGCGGGGGGCGCCGGCGCCGGGCCGTCGATCGGAGCGGGACTGGTGGACTTGGGCTCGGGCTTCGCGGCGGCGGCGGGCGGCGGGGAAGCCGGGGCGGCCTGCGGCGGCGCGGGTGCCTGCGGCGCGGGGGCAGGTGCGGCGGCCGAGGCGGGCTGGGCCTGTTGCGCGGACGCCGCGGGCTGCTCACCCGCCTCTCCGATGACCGCGACGACCGTGTTGATCGCGACCGTCTGCCCCTCGTTGACCTTGATCTCGAGCAGCGTGCCGGCGACCGGCGACGGGATCTCGGCGTCGACCTTGTCGGTCGAGATCTCGAAGATCGGCTCGTCGCGCTTGACGGTGTCCCCGACCTTCTTGAGCCACTTCGTGATGGTGCCTTCGGCGATCGACTCGCCCATCTGCGGCATGATGACCTGGGTCGACATGGGTTCCTTCTCCTCGCCGGACAATGCGGGGAGGATCGTCCTCGCCCGCGGACGGCCCGAAGGCCGCCCCACCCCGTTCGACAGAAGAATAGCATCCGCGCGGCGGATGGGAGCCGCGCCGCGCGTACACTCGTCGCGTGAACGCGCGAGGCGGGATGCGGTGGGCGTCGCTCGCCGCCCTTCCGAGCGCGCTCGTTCCCATCGCGCTCCTCTCGCTCGCGCTCGCCGCCCTGACCCTCGCGTGCGGCGGCATGCCGCCTCCGCCTCCCCCTTTCTATACGCCGGAGTCGCGCCCGGGCGGCGAGCCGGGAACGATCGTGCGTTCCGAGGAGCTGAAGGGATCTCCGCCGGGATCCAAGGCGTGGAGGGTGCTCTACGCGTCCACTGGCCTGCACGGCGAGCGCATCGAGGTGTCGGGCGTAATCATCGCGCCGGAGCTTCCGCCGCCGCAGGGCGGCCGGCCGGTGATCGCGTGGGCGCACCCCACGACCGGCGTGGCGGATGCCTGCGCGCCGTCGACCAACCCCGAGTTTTTCGACACGATCCCTCATCTCCCGGCGCTCATCGCGCTCGACTACGTGGTCGCGGCCACGGACTACGCCGGCCTGGGCACGCCGGGGCCGCACCCCTACCTGGTCGGCTCGAGCGAGGGCCGCTCCGTCCTCGACGCGGTCCGCGCGGCGGCGAAGCTGCCGAAGACGGGCGCGGGGCCGCGCTTCATCGCGTGGGGTCACTCGCAGGGAGGCCACGCCGCGCTGTTCGCTGGCCAGATCGCGGGGCGCTATGCCCCGGACCTCGCGCTCGTCGGCGTCGCCGCGATCGCGCCGGCGACCGAGCTCCGCGAGCTCCTCCAGGATGATTTCTCGGAGCGGGTCGGGAGGGTCCTGACGGCCTACGCCCTGTGGTCGTGGGCCGAAGTCTTCGACGTGCCGCTCGAATCGGCGGTGCAGCCCGCCGCCATCCCCGGGATCGAGCGCATCGCGCGCGACTGCGTCGAGACCGAGGGCGAGGGGTACCGCGTCGCGTACGACTCGCTCGCCATGGGCGATTCCTTCCTCATCCGGGGCGCCCTCGAGGCGGAACCCTGGAAGCGCTTGCTCGCCCAGAACCGGCCGGGCGCGGAGCGCATCGGCGCGCCCCTCTACGTCGCCCAGGGCACCGAAGACCCGGTCGTGCGCCCGGCGGTGACCGCCGACTTCGTGCGCGGCCTGTGCGGGCGCGGCGAGATCGTCCGCTACGAGGAGCTGCAGGGCGCCGCCCACATGCGGGCGGCGCGGATTTCGGCGACGAGCGCGATCCAGTGGATGCGCGACCGCTTCGACGGGAGGACGGCGCCGAGCACCTGCTCGCCGCCGAGTCTCTGAGGCGTCAGGCCGCGGGCTTGGAGGTCGGCGTGGGCGAATCCTTCGTGGCCGGCGTCTGCGCCGGCGCGGGCGGCCTCACGAAGAGGCCGGGGTCGACGCCCGGGTTGACCTTGACCTCCTCGAGGACGACGGTCTGGTCGGCCGCGGCCTCGGTCTTCACCAGGATCCTGTAGGGCAGAGGTGAGGCCGTCGGAGGTCTTGAAGTCGGAGAAGTCGGAGACGACGTGCACGGTCTTCCCGGCCGGCGAGATCGAGTCGTGCGACGAGCGGAGGATGCGGCCGGTCGCCGGATCCACGAACCAGCGCGCCGCGACGCCGCCGTAGGAGACGTCCAGGGCGCGGGTCGTGACGTCGCCGACCTTCTCCTCGCCGCCCAGCGCCAGCTTGAACTGCGGGTCGTCCGCCTTCTGCACGAGGAAGAACGCGGTGCGCGTCACCTGTCGCAGCAGCTCGTCGCGCATCGGGTTGGGAAGGTCCTTCGGCCCCAGATCCGTCCGGATGTAGGCGCCGGCGGGGGTCGCGATCATCGTGAAGCGTCCGTAGGGGCCGTCGACCTGCTGCGCGAGGCGATCCGGGAAGACCATGGTGGTCTCCATCGACATGCTCATCTCGCCGGAATCGGTCTGCGCCGTGACCTGCCCGTGCGTGCGGACCTCGCGGACCGCGGCGATCTTTTCCCGACCGCCGAGGGCGGCGACGGCCTTGTCGAACAGGGCCCTGGCCTGCGCCTCCGAGGCCCCGGAAGCGGGGGCGGCGGAGGAGGAGGAAGGCGCCGGCGTCCGCGCGGGGGCGGGAGGCGTGGGATCCGGCGCGGCTAAGGAACTGCCGGAGGACGCGACGGCCGCGACGGCGATCGCCCCGAGCCCCGCCGCGATTCCGTGGAGAGTGGGTCGCATTCTGATTCTTCCTCCGGGCGGGCGAGCATAACCGAAGTAGCATCCCGGCCGTGCCGCGCAATCATGGCGCCTTCCTGAAGCGGCTCGAGGCGGTTCGGCATCGGCGGCCGGGCGCGCGCGCCGCCCTGCGCCTGCTTCGCGAGGCGGCGCGGCGGGAGCTCGACTCCGCGAGCCCGGCGGAGCTGATCCGCCTCCACGAGGCGCTGCTCTTCCTGCGCGCCTACCCGCACGACGCCCGCGTCCTGCGCGCCGCCGAGCGGCTCCTGCGGGAATTCGCGAAGCGCGTCGCGCGGCTGCGGGACTCGGACGCCGACCTCGACGCGTTCGACGCCCTCGAGGTCGCGGGCGTGGCCGGGACCGTCGTCTCCACCGACTTCTCGTTCGACCTCGTGCGGCGGCTCCTGAAGCGGCATCCGAACGAGCTCGCGATCGACTGGGACGCCTGCGACGCCGAGGACCGCATGCGCGCGACGTGGCCGGCGTTCGTGCCGCTGCTCGAGGAGGAGGCGCTGGCCGACGCGAACGTGCCGTACCGAACGTGGCTCGCGGCGGCGGCGGGGGCCGCGGAGGACGACGCCGCGTGGATCGTCCCCCGCTACGAGGCGCTGCCGGGCACGGACGGCGACCGCGCCGAGCGCTGGGACTCGCTGGGCGCGCCGGTCGCGTGGGACCTGGCGCGGTCGCGGTGCTCGCGCACGCGCATGCGCCGGCCCGGCCCCGCGCCGTTCTTCCACGACGCGCCGCTCCTCGCGCGCCGCGAGGTGTCGCTCGACGCGATCGTGGGCGGTCCGCGGCTCGCGCTGACGCGCCTCTCGCGGCGCGAGGGCGAGCGCGTCTGCGACATGGTGCGCGACGCGACGGCGGTCCGCTACCGGGAGTTCTACACGTTCACGCACGCCGACCCGTCGACGGTGGTGTCGGCGCGTCCGGGACGGGGCGTGGAGCTGTTCCTCCTCGGGGTGACGCCCGGGCGCCGGCTGCCGCTGCGCGCCGCGTACGGCGGGTTCGTGGTGAAGAACGGAGTGCCCGTCGGGTACATCGAGGGGCTCGCGTTCTGCGAGCGGCTCGAGATCGGCTTCAACCTGTACTACACGTTCCGCGAGGGCGAGTCGGCCTGGATCTACGCCCAGGTGCTCCGGCTGCACCGCGACGCGCTCGGGGTGACCTCGTTCTCGATCGACCCATACCAGCTCGGGTTCGAGAACGAGGAGGCGATCGACTCCGGCGCGTTCTGGTTCTATCGCAAGCTGGGCTTCCGGCCGACGGACGCCGCCGTGCGCCGCGCGGTCGGGCGCGAGGAGGAGCGCATCGCGCGCGACCCCGCGTACCGCTCGTCGCCCGCGACGCTGCGGCGTCTGGTCGGGCACAACGTGCTCTACGAGACGCCGGCAGGCTCCCATCCCCGGGGCGAGTGGGATCGGTTCCACGTCCGGGAGATCGGCCTCGCCGTGAACCGCCGCATGCGGCGCGAGTTCGGGGGATCGGCCCCGCGCCTCCGGAAGGCGTCGGAGGGGCGCGTCGCCGCCGCGCTCTCGATGACGATTCCGCGCGATCCGGTCGCGCGGCGCGCCTTCTCCGCGCTCGCGCTCGTGCTGGACCTGATTCCGGATCTCGAGCGGTGGAGCGCGGCGGAGCGGCGGGCCGCGGCCGAGATCGTCCGGGCGAAGGCGGGCTCGTCGGAGCGCGCCTACCTGCGGGGTCTCCAGCGGCACGCACGCCTGCGGCGCGCGCTCATCCGTCTCGGGACTCGCGCTTGATCCCGCTTCGCCGGGGGTTGCGGGCCGCGACGATCTGCGCGATCACGGACAGCGCGATCTCCTCGGGAGACCGGCCGCCGAGGTCGAGCCCGATCGGCGCGTAGAGCCGGGCGAGCGCCTCTTCCGGCAGGCCCGCCTCCCGGAGCCTCGCACGGCGCTTCTCCTGCGTCCGGCTGCTCCCGAGGGCCCCGACGTAGAAGGCGCTGCCGCGCAGCGCCGTCATCAGCGCGGGATCGTCGAGCTTGGGGTCGTGCGCGAGGACGGCGATCGCGGTGGAGGCGTCCGGGCGGATCTCCTCGAGCGCCGCGTCCGGCCACTGCGAGACGATGCGGTCGGCGTGCGGGAAGCGGGTCGCGTTCGCGAAGGCCTCCCGGGGATCGATCAGGATCGTCTCGAACCCGAGCGTCTTCGCGAGCGCGATCAGGGGGATCGCGATGTGGACGCCGCCGACGACGACCAGCCGCGGCGGCGGCATCAGCACGTCGAGGAACACCTCGGAGCCGGCGATCGCGGCGCGGCGGCTCGCGCCCGCGGCGAGCGCCTCGCGCACGTGCACGGCGGCCGGTTCCGGAAGGCTGCCGCCCGTCGCGCCGTCGTCGCGCAGCCAGAGCTTCCGGCCGATCAGCTCCTCGGCGCCCGAGACGACCGTCGCGATGGCGATCGCGCGGCGGCTCGCGGCGGCGTCGTGCACGGGCTGGTAGAGCTCGTCCGCGATCGGCTCGACGAAGACCTGGACGTTGCCGCCGCAGGCGAGCCCGACGCTCCAGGCGCTCTCGTCGGAGACGCCGAAGGAGAGCAGGCCGGGCTGCCCGGTCGCGAGCGCCTTCTTCGCGGCCTCGACCACGGCGCCCTCGACGCAGCCCCCCGAGACCGAGCCGGCGATCTCTCCGGAGGCGGAGACCGCCATCTTCGCGCCGGGCTGCCGCGGCGCGGAGCCCCAGGTCTGGACGACCGTCGCGAGGGCGACGGCCTCGCCCGCGGAGCGCCAACGCTCGATGTCGCCGAGAACCTCGCGCACGTCAGGAGCCCTTCTCGATCTCCTCGAGGACCCGATCGCAAAACGCGTTGGGGAGGCTCTTCGTTACGCCGCCCATCGGTCAGTACGCCGCGAGCGCGCGCGCCGCGCGGCAGAGCTTCTCGGCGTTGGGAAGGAAGAACTCCTCGAGCGGAGGAGAGTACGGCACCGGGGTGTCCGGCGCGGTGACGCGGACGAGGGGCCCGTCGAGGTACTCGAAGCAGCGTTCGGAGAGCACGGCCGCGATCTCGGCGCCGATCCCGCCGGTGCGCGTGGCCTCGTGCAGCAGGATCGCCTTGTTGGTCTTCGCCACGGACTCGAGCGACCGTGGTCTCGTCGAGCGGGAAGAGCGTGCGCAGGTCCACGACCTCGACGTCGATGCCCTCGGCCGCGAGCGTCCTGGCGGCCTCGAGGGCGGTCCACGTACCATCGCGCCGTAGGTCATGACGGAGAGGTCGCGACCCTCGCGCGCGCACCGCGGCCTTGCCGATCGGAACGATCCAGTCGCCGGCCGGCAGCTCCTCCTTGATGCGGCGGTAGAGGAACTTGTGCTCGAAGAAGAGCACCGGGTCGTCGTCGCGGATCGCCGCCTTGATCAGGCCCTTCGCGTCGTACGCGGTCGCGGGCTGCACGACCTTGAGACCGGGCGTGTGCGCGAAGTACGCCTCCGGGTTCTGCGAGTGGAACGGGCCGCCGTGGACGCCGCCGCCCGAGGGTCCGCGCATCACCAGCGGGACGCCGCACCCCGGCGCGGTAGCGGTCTTGGCGGCGAAGTTGATGATCATGTCGAAGGCGCAGGAGATGAAGTCGATGAACTGCATCTCGGCCACCGGCCGCATGCCCATCATGGCGGCGCCGACCGCCGCGCCGACGATGGCCGACTCGGCGATCGGCGTGTCGATGACCCGCTCCGCGCCGAACTCCTCGAGCAGGCCGTCGGTCACCTTGAACGCGCCGCCGTAGACGCCGATGTCCTCGCCGAGCAGGAAGACGCGATCGTCGCGCGCCATCTCCTCGCGGAGGCCCTCGCGGATCGCGTCGACATAGGTCGTCATCCCTGCCGAGGTCGACGTCGGCGCCGATGCGCCGGTCCGGGCCGCCCAGGTGCGGAGCGCCGTCACGACTGCTCCGCACGATGGCCGGCTCGACCTGACGGCGGCGCCGTCGGCGTAGACGTTCTGCAGCGCGACCGCCGACCTCCGGCAGCGGGCTCTGCTCGGCGAGCTGGACCTCGCGGTCGACCTCCGCGGCGATCGCCTCGTCGAGCGCCGCGAGCTGCTCGCCGGTCGCGTCCTTCGCTCGAGCAGGACGCGCTCGTAGCGCTCGATGGGATCCTTTCCCGCCACTCCTCGAGCGTCCTCCTTGCGGCACGTACGCCTGCGTCGTCGTGCTCGGCGTGGCCCTTCATCCGGAAGGTCATCGCCTCGATCAGCGTGGCGTCCGCCGCCGCCGCGCGCGCGGTCGACGGCGCGTCCGCGCGGCCTCGTAGACCGCGAGCACGTCGTTGCCGTCCACGCTCTCGCCCGGGATCCCGTAGGCCGCCGCCTTGTCGGCGAGGCACTTCGCCGCGGTCTGCTCGCGGTACGGCGTCGAGTAGGCCCAGCCGTTGTTCTCCGCGATCACGACGAGGGGCAGCTTCTGCACCGCCGCGAAGTTGAGGCCCTCGTGGAAGGCGCCGGTCGACGTCCCGCCGTCGCCGATCCAGGTCATCGCGACCAGGTCCTTCTTCTGCATCCGCCCGGCGAGTGCGATCCCCGCCATCACCGGGATGAGGGCCCCGAGCATCGAGATCGGGGAGATGACCCCGCGTTCAGGCCGGCCGAAGTGGAGGTTGCAGTCCTTGCCGCCCGAGGGGGAGGTGGCGCGCGCCATGTACTGCGTGATGACGTCCCGGGGCGAGTAGCCCATGACGAGGACGACCCCGAGGTTGCGGATCAGCGGCCCCACGATGTCGCCCTTCGCCGAGCGCGTAGGCGGAGCCGATCGAGGTCGCTTCCTGGCCGAGCGAGCGATAGAGGCCGCCGACGACCTTGCCCTGCCGGTAGAGGTTGACCAGCTTCTCCTCGACCACGCGGTTCAACCGCATGAATCGGTACAGCTCCAGCCTCTGCTCGCGAGTCAGATCCACGGCCCTCTCCGTTAGGACTCCAGAGTATACGAGGAGTCCGTTCCCGCCCCGGGGTGTCAGGCCCTTATGCGTATGATCGTCCGGATGGAGCCGGTCCTGTCGGTCGTCATCGCCTCCGAGCGCGTGCAGACACTGCTGCCGGCCTGCCTCGCGTCCCTCGAGGGGCAGGCGGACGCGGGGGCCCTCGAGGCGGTGGTGGCCTCGGCACAGCCCCCGGAGTTGGCCGGCGCCCCGGGGCATCGCCTCGCGGTCCGCTGGGTGCGGGCCGCCTCGCGCAACCCCGCGCACCGGCGCAACCTCGCCGCCCGGGAGGCGCGCGGCGCAGCCCTCGCGTTCCTGGACGACGACGCGGAGGCCGAGCCCGGCTGGGCGTCCCGCGGGCTCGTGGCGTTGGAGTCGGCCGAGATCGTGGGCGGGCCGGACCTCGGCCCTCGGAACGCACCCTACGGCGAGCGGGTGTCGAACCTCCTGCTCGCGACGCCGTGGATCGGCAGCGGCGTCCCGGCCCACGAGTGGAACCCCCGCGGAGGTCCGGTCCGGTCGGCCCACGACGTCGCGCTGTGCAACCTCTTCGTCCGGCGCGAGACCTTCGAGCGGCTCGGCGGGTTCGACGAGAGCTTCGGCTACATCGGCGAGGACACGGACTTCGTCCGCCGGGCCCTGGACTCCGGCGCCCGCGTCGTCCTCGATCCGAGCGTGCGCGTGCGGCATCGCCGCCGCGCGTTCCCGGGGCCCTACGTCGCGCAGCGCTGGAGGTACCGCGTGAAGACGGGCCGGCTGCTCGTCGAGCGGCCGGGTCTCCACGCGCGGGGCCGCGTCACGGCCCTGCTCGCGGCGGGGTTCGCGGTGACGGCGGGCGCGGCACTCTTCGGCGCCGGCTTCCTCGCGCCCGTCGCGGCGGCCTACGCGCTGCTCGCCTGGGGCTGCGCGTTCCCCATCTGGCGGCGCGACCTCGCGCTCGCGCCGGCGGTGCCCGTCGCCTTCGCCGTGCACCACGCCACGTATTTCGCGGGGCTCCTCGCGGGGATCTCGAGCGGGGTCTTCGGCCGCCGCGTCGTCCACGCGCGATGAACAACCTCGAGCTCGCCGCGCACTGGGTCCGGGGACGGGAGACGCTCCCGCGCTATCTCATCCTGGGGATGACCAACCTCTGCAACTCCAAGTGCGTCACCTGCTTCTACTGGGACCACCTCAACGTGAATCGCCACCTGGAGATGCGCCTCGAGGAGTACGACCGCGCGCTCGCGGACCTGGGGTCCCTCTATTCGGTGGTGCTGACGGGCGGCGAGCCGACGCTCAACCGCGACCTGCCGAAGATCACCGGGATCCTCTACCGCCGGCACGACGCGTCCAACGTCACGATGCCGACCAACGGGATCATCCCCGAGCAGGCTGAGGCCGTCGTGGCGGGCGTCCTGGAGTCGCGCAAGAGCGACCGCCAGACCTTCACGGTGGGCCTCTCGATGGATCACCTGGGCGACCGGCACGATTTCATCCGGGGGGCTCCCGGCAACTTCGTCAAGCTCCAGGAGACCTACCGGCGCCTCGCGGCGTTGAAACGGAAGTCGAGGGGATTCACGCTGAACGTCCAGACCGTGCTGGCGTCGTTCAACAAGGACGACCTGGCCGAGATCACGACCTGGGTCGCGTCGAACCTGCCGGAGATCAACTTCCACTCCTTCGAGCTCCTGCGACCGCCGTTTCCCGACCCGTCGATCCGCGCGCTGACTCCGCCGGAATACGCCGAGGCGCTCGCCTTCCTGCGCCCCTACTGGGCGCGGTTCAGCGATTACAACCCGGTGTTGCGCAACCTGAAGGTCGGCGCTCGGACGGCCGAGCTCGCGACGCTGGAACAGGAGCGCATGGTCTACCCGTGCTACGCGGGGACGATCTCCGGAGTGCTCAACCCCGAGGGGACCGTTTCCCTGTGCGAGGTCCAGTGGGAGATCGGCAACATCCGCGACTTCGACTACTCCTTCCGCAAGGCCTGGTTCTCGGAGAAGGCGGTCGCGATGCGCCGCCGCATCGCGAAGCGCGAGTGCTGGTGCACGCACTCCTGCTTCATGACGTCCTCGTTGCCGTTCTCGGTCCAGGGAGCGGCGCACCTGCTCAAGTCGGCGGTGCTTCCCGCCGTCTGAAGGAGGTCCGGATGAAGGGGGAACGCCCCCACCCTGGGCGGGCCCGAGCCGCGGTAAAATCCGGCTCATGAGCGAGAAGGATCCCCTGGTTCCCGAGGCCGTCGCCGCCGGACGCGAGCGTTGGAAGAAGTCGGCCGAGAAGGCCTTCGCGAAGTCTCCCACCTGGAAGAAGGACTGGACCACCGTCTCCGGCGCGCCCGTCGAGCCCCTCGCGGGCCCCGACACCCAGCCGGGTTTCGATTTCGAGCGGGACCTGGGCTGGCCGGGGGAGTACCCGTTCACCCGCGGGATCCAGCCGACCGGCTACCGCGGCAAGCTCTGGACGATGCGGCAGTTCGCCGGATATCGGCACGGCGAAGCAGACCAACCAACGCTTCCACTACCTGCTCGAACATGGCCAGACGGGCCTCTCGACCGCGTTCCACCTGCCGACGCTCTACGGCTACGACTCGGACCACGAGATGTCGCGCGGCGAGGTCGGCAAGTGCGGGGTCGCCATCGACTCCCTCGCGCGACATGGAGGTCCTCTTCGACGGGATCGACCTCGGACGAGGTGACCACCTCGATGACGATCAACTCCACGGCGCCCGTCGCCCTCGCGATGTACCTCGCGGTCGCCGAGAAGCAGGGCACGTCCTGGGACCGGGTCGGCGGGACGCTCCAGAACGACATCCTCAAGGAGTACATCGCCCAGAAGGAGTACATCTTCCCGCCGCGGCCGTCGATGCGTCTCGTCACCGACCAGTTCGCGTTCTGCGCGAAGCACGTGCCGAAGTGGAACACGATCTCGATCTCCGGCTACCACATCCGTGAGGCCGGATCGACGGCGCTCGCAGGAGCTGGCCTTCACGCTGCGCGACGGCGTCGAGTACGTCCAGTACGGCCTCGACGCGGGACTGCCCGTGGACGAGTTCGCGCCGCGGCTCTCCTTCTTCTTCAATTCGCACAACGACTTCTTCGAGGAGATCGCGAAGTTCCGCGCGGCCCGCCGGATCTGGGCCAAGACGATGCGCGAGCGCTTCGGCGCGAAGGACCCCCGGTCGTGGATGTGCCGCTTCCACACGCAGACGGCGGGCTGCTCGCTGACCGCGCAGCAGCCGTACAACAACGTCGTGCGGACGGCGATCCAGGCGCTCGCGGGCGTGCTCGGCGGCACGAACTCGCTCCACACCAACTCCCTCGACGAGACCCTGGCGCTTCCCACCGACTTCGCCGTCAAGCTCGCGCTGCGCACGCAGCAGGTCATCGCGCACGAGTCCGGCGTCGCGAACACCATCGACCCTCTGGCCGGGTCCTACTTCATCGAGGACCTCACGACCAAGATGGAGCGGGGCTGCTTCGAGTACTTCCGCCGGATCGACGAGCTCGGCGGGATGGTCGAGGCGATCGAGGCGGGCTTCCCTCAGCGCGAGATCATGGACGCGGCGTACGCGTACCAGCGCGCGGTCGACGCGAAGGAGAAGATCGTCGTCGGCGTCAACGAGTTCGTCGAGCAGAACGAACAGCCGATCGAGACGCTCTACATCGACGACGCGGTCGAGGGCGAGCAGAAGCGGGCGGTCGCCGAGCTGCGGCGCACCCGGGACGGGAAGGCCGTGCAGGCGGCGCTGGCCGTTCTCCGCCAGGCGTGCCGCGACGGGGCCAACGTGATGCCGCCGCTGATCGACGCCGTCAAGACGTATGCGACGGTGGGCGAGATCTCCGACGTCATGCGCGAGGTCTTCGCGACCTACGAGGAGCCGGCGGTCTTCTAGGCTCGGACTCCTGGCGGTCCGCCGCGCGGGCCAACCGACGAGAGAGGGGAAGTCTCGAGGGTCTCCTCTCCACGAAACGTCATCGGGAGACTCTTCGAATGTGACCGGGGTTCGGACCTGAGAGCGAACGCTTTGTTACAATTTCAAGGTGTCCTCCTCCCGAAGGCTGGAACCTGACGGAGTCGATGGCAATCCCGAACGCGGCGGCCCCGATCGCGCCTTCGTTGCCGGCGCCGCCGCGACGTTCTTCGTCCTGCTCCTCCTCGCCGAGGGGGCCGCGCGCTGGGCCGCCGGCTCCGGCTGGATCTACCGGCGGCTCGACTTCTCCGGCTCGCTCACGAGCCTTCCCGAGCTGGAGCAGCGCATCGCCTGGAACGCCCGACGCGCGTACCCGATCTTCCTGCTGGGGGACAGCGTTCTCGGCGCGACCGCGCTCTGGGAGCACCGCGTCGAGCATCCCCGTCGTCTGACGATTCCGGCCCAGCTCGCGCCGGCCGCCGCCGCGGGGGGCATGAGCGTGCAGAGCCTGGGCGCCGACGGTCTGCTCCTTCCGGATCTCGAGGCGATCGATCGGGCGATCGGGGCGGTTCCGTCGCCTGCGCCCGCCCGGAGGCTGATCGTCCTCAACGTCCGCATGTTCGCGGCCGAGTTCGCCGCGCCCGGCAAGGCGCTCTCGCGCGACTTTCTCCGGCCGGAGCTCGAGGGTACCGTTTCCGACCCGGCCCTCGCGCGCCGCGACGACGCGCTCGGCGACTCTCTCTCGTCGGCCGCAGCCCGTCACTCAGTCTTCGCGCGCACCGCGTGGCAGCTCCAGCCGCTCTGGTATTTCCCGACCCGGCGGGACGCGTTCCGGCGCCTCCTCGAGCCGGCTCACGGCGGAGCCGCGCAGGAGAACGCGGACCTGCAGGAGGCCGCGCTCCACCTGAAGGTTGATCCGTATTACCGCGACCGCTGGGACTCCTCGTCCGTGGCGTTCCGCGCACTCGGCGCTCTGCTCGAGGCGGCTCGGAGCCGCGGAGGCGTACAGACCATCGTCGTCCTGACGCCCCAGAACCCCGAGTTCGCCGGCGACACGGCAACATTCGCCTGGAACCGGCGCGTCCTCGCCGACTTCGTCGCATCTCACAATCGGCCTGGCGGAGCGTCGCTCGCGTACCGCGACCTCGCGGACCGATTCCCTCCCGACAGGTTTCTCGACCACTGCCACTTGACGCCGGACGGCAACCGCGAGTACGCCCGGATCCTTCTCGCTTTGCTCAACGAGTGATGAGGCTCTTCGCGAAACGTCCCCTCCTCGCCGGCTGCGTCGTGGGCGCGCTGCTCTTCCTCGCGCTGCTCGCGATCCTGCTCTTCGCGGCGGACCTCTCCTCCTCGAAGTTCATCTATGCCGACTTCTGAGGCGGTCTCGGGAGGAGCCCGCCGATGATCTTCAACACGAGCTGGTTCCTCGTCTTCTTTCCGGTCGTCTACGTGGTCTTCCTCCTCCTGCCGGGCGCGCGGCTGCGCTTCGCCTTCCTGCTGCTCGCGAGCGCGGTGTTCCACTGGCACTACGCGGGGCCGGCGGGGGTCGCGCCGATCATCGTGATCGCGATCTGCACCTTCGCGATCGGGCTCGCGCTTCCGAAGACGCCGCAGGCATCGCGGCAGAGGAAGCTCCTGCTCGCGCTCGGCGTCGCGATACCCGTCGCCGCGCTGATCGCGTACAAGTACCGGGTCCTGCTGCTCGGGACCGTCGGGCTCGGTTCGACGGGTCCTGCGCAGGTGCGGCCGGGTCTCGGGGCCGCCGGTGTCGCGCTGCCGCTCGCGATCTCGTTCTTCACGTTCGAGTTCGTCCACTACCTGACGGACGTTTCGAAGGGATCCGCGCCGATCCGGAGCCCGTTTCGCTTCGCGTTCTTCTCGATCTTCTTTCCGTCGATCGTGTCGGGTCCGATCAAGCGCTACCAGCCGTTCCTGGCGCAGGCGCAGCCGGGGTCGGGCCGCCCTCGCGCGGGTCTCGCGCTCCAGGGAGCCGCGCAGGTGCTCGTCGGCTTCTTCAAGAAGCTCGTGATCGCCGACAACGCGGCTCTCGCGATCGAGCTCCTCGACGCGCGTCCCGCGGCCACGCGCGGCTCGGTGGTCCTGCTGATGGTTCTCCTCTCGATCCGAATCCTGTTCGACTTCTCCGGGTACAGCGACATCGCGATCGGGCTCGCGCGGATGCTGGGGCTCGAGCTGCCGGCGAACTTCCGGTATCCCTACATCGCCCCAACATCGCGGAGTTCTGGCAGCGCTGGCACATCTCGCTCTCGCGCTGGATCCGCGACTACATCTACATCCCGCTGGGCGGCGGGAGGCGCGGCCTGCTCGCGAAGACCGCCAACCTGTCGGTGGCGATGTTCCTCTGCGGCCTCTGGCACGGCGCGGCGTGGCACTTCGGCCTCTGGGGCCTGTACCACGGGCTCGGCCTCGCGGTGCACAGCCTGTGGGAGCGCTCGGCTCTCGGGCAGCGCCTCGCGGCGGCCGGGACCGCCCGGTGGGCGGGCGTTGCGCTCACCGACGCGTTTGTCGCGTTCGGCTGGCTCCTCTTCTTCTATCCGGTCGAGCGGGTGGCCGTCCTCACGCGGGCGCTCTGGGGATCGTGAGAAAATGCCCGGCGTGAGCGACCGGGACCAGGCGCAGTTCGCGACCATCGAGCAGGCGGTCCAGGCCCTCCGGGCCGGACAGTTCGTGGTCGTGGTGGACGACGAGGACCGCGAGAACGAGGGCGATCTCGTGCTCGCGGCGGAACGCGTCACGCCGCAGGCCGTCAACTTCATGGCGCGCGAGGGGCGCGGGCTGATCTGCCTGGCCCTCACCGAGGAGCGCTGCGACGCGCTCGAGCTGCCGCCGATGGTCTCGGAGAACACGTCCAACTTCGGCACGGCGTTCACGGTCTCGATCGAGGCCCGCGGCCGCACGACGACCGGGATCTCGGCCGCCGACCGCGCCGCGACCGTGCTCACGGCGATCGACCCGGCGACGCGCCCCTCCGACCTGAACGCGCCCGGGCCACATGTTCCCGCTGCGCGCCCAGACGGGCGGCGTCCTGAAGCGCGCCGGCCAGACCGAGGCCTCGGTCGACCTCGCGCGGATCGCGGGGCTCGACCCGCCGGCCGTTCTCTGCGAGGTCATGAACGAGGACGGCGACGATGGCCCGCGTCCCGGACCTGGCGCGCTTCTGCGAGCGCGCACGGCCTCCTCATGGTCACCGTCGCGCGACCTCATCCGCTACCGGCATGCAGACCGAGCGGCTGGTGCAGCGCATCGCCGCGCCCCACCTGCCGACGCGCCTCGGCGAGTTCCGGTGCTACGCCTACCGGAGCGAGGTCACCGACGAGGAACACGTCGCGCTCGTCCACGGGGAGATCGCACGAGGACGAGCCGGTGCTCGTCCGCGTCCACTCGCCAGTGCCTGACCGGCGACGTCTTCGGCTCGGCGCGCTGCGACTGCGGCGAGCAGCTCGAGCTCGCGATGGAGAAGATCGTCGAGGCCGGCCGCGGCGTTTTCCTCTACCTGCTTCAGGAGGGCCGCGGGATCGGCCTGCTCAACAAGCTCAGGCCTACGAGCTCCAGGACCAGGGACACGACACCGTCTAGGCCAACGAGAAGCTGGGCTTCCCGGCCGAATCCGCGACTACGGCGTCGGCTGCCAGATCCTGCGCGACCTCGGCGTCCGGAAGATGCGCCTGATGACCAACAACCCGTCGAAGTACGTCGCGATCGACGGCTACGGCCTCGAGATCGTCGAGCGCGTTCCGCTCGAGGTCAATCCCACCGACCGCTCGAGGAAGTACCTCGAGGCCAAGAAGAACAAGATGGGGCATTTGCTTAAGCTCGTTTGAGGCTCGATCACCAATTTTGGATTTTGGATTTTGGATTTTAGATTTGGAAGAGATTCTCTGTCGGGCTCCAGTCCAAAATCCAAAATCCAAAACTCCCGGTGCTAGCATTCCCCCGATGAAGATCGCGATGCCCGCGGCCGTCCTCAACGGCGGCGCGTCGCGCAGAATGGGGCGGCCCAAGGGAGCGCTGCCGTATGGCGCGTCCACGCTCCTGGAGTACCAGACCTCGCGGCTGGCGTCGGTCTTCGACGAGGTCCTCGTCGTCGCCAAGGAGACGCCCGACTACGCGGTGGGTGCGGCGCGCGTGGTCCTCGACGGCGTCCCGGAGCGGGCCGCGATCCACGGACTCATCCGGGCGCTCGAGGAGGCCGAGGACCGGATCTTCGTCCTCGCGGTGGATCAACCGGCCGTGCCTCCGGCACTGCTGCGCGCCATCGCGTGCCGCAGCCTCTCGGGAGACGCCGCCGCCGTCGTGCCCCGCGCGCACGGCCGGCTCCAGCCGCTGGCCGCGGTCTGGAGGCGGCGCGGGCTCGAGGCGGCGCGGCGGCGAGTCGCCGGCGGCGACCTCTCCTTGCACGGCCTCGCCCGCGAGGTCGGGGCGGACGTGTTCGACGAGGCCCAGTGGGCGGCGATCGACCCGTCGGGCGTCGCGTTCGCGAATCTCAATACGCTCACCGACTACGCCGCGCACCGGGAGCGGGCGTGACCGACGAGAAGGGCGGGGAGGTCCCGCCGCGCGGCCGCAAGCCGCGCCGTCCCCGGGGAACCGCGCCGCTGCGCCGCAGCCTCCTCCACGTGGACGCGCGCGGGCGCGCGCGGATGGTGGACGTCGGCGGCAAGGCCGCCACGCGCCGCGAGGCCGTGGCGCGCGGCGTCGTCGAGATGGGCCCCGCCGCCTTCGAGGCGCTCGAGTCGGGCCGACTGGCCAAGGGCGACGCGCTCGCCGTGGCGCGGCTGGCCGGGATCCAGGCCGCCAAGCGGACGTCCGAGATCGTTCCGCTCTGCCACCCGCTGGCGCTCGAGTCCGTCGATGTCGACGTCGCGCTCGACCGCGCGAAACGTCGCGCGGTCGTGACGGCCACGGCGCGCATCACGGGGAAGACCGGCGTCGAGATGGAGGCGCTGACCGCCGTCGCGGCGGCGGGCCTCGCGCTCTACGACATGATCAAGGCGCTCGACCGCGGCGCGGCGATTCGCGAGATCGTGCTGGTGAGCAAGTCGGGCGGGCGCTCGGGAAACTACCGAAGGAAGTCTTAGATACTCAATTGCCGGCAGCGCTTCGTCTTCAATCCAAAATCCAAAATCCAAAATCCAAAATCTCTCTACCCTCCCCTCGTGTGCATCTCGAGGTGCGGATCGCGCTTGAGCTCCGCGATGGGAAGAAGCGCCGAGCGGTCGGCGAGCGCGAGCCGCTGCTCGGCGCCGCGGTCGTCGCGCCGGCGCCAGGTGGAGACGACCATCTCGGCCAGCTGTTCGGGCGTGGCGCCCGCGCGCAGCGGCCCGCGCAGGTCGAGGCCGCGCGCGGCGTAGAGGCACAGGTACCAGAGGCCGTCCGCCGTCAGCCGGCTGCGGTCGCACGCGCGACAGAACGGCGCCGTGGTCGACGCGATGATGCCGAAGACCGTGCCGTCCGGCAGCCGGAAGCGCTCGGCGGGCGCCGAGGAGCTCTCGGTAGCCTCCACCGGCGTCGACGGGACCGTAGCGCGCGGCGAGGCGCGTCGAGGATCTCGCTGCCGCGAGACGACCGAGTCGGGCGTCCAGCGCGTGGCGCCGCCGACGTCCATGTACTCGATGAACCGGACCTCGGCGCCCACCGCTTGCCGGCGCTCGAGGAGGTCGGCGCAGCTCGTCGTCGTTGCAGCCGCGCATGACGACCGTGTCGATCTTGAACGAGCCGCTGCGTCGGAAGCCCGCCGCCGCGGCGGCGTCGATCCCGCCAGGACCCGGCCGAGCGCGTCGACTGCGCGTGAGGAGGCGGAAGCGCTCGGGGCGCAGCGTGTCGAGGCTGACGGTCACGCGGCGCAGGCCGGCCTCGCGGAGAGAAGCCGCGGCGTCGGCGAGCAGGACGCCGTTGGTCGTCATCGCGAGGTCTCGGACCCGCGGGTTGGCGGCGAGCATGCGCACGAGCTCGGCGACGTCGCGGCGGACGAGCGGCTCGCCGCCGGTCAGGCGGACGCGGTCGACGCCCAGCGCGCGGAACACGTCGACCAGCGCGGCCGATCTCCTCGAAGTGGAGGATGTCCTCGCGGGGCAGCCACGCGTACTCCGCCTCCGGCATGCAGTACGCGCAGCGCAGGTTGCAGCGGTCCGTGACCGACAGGCGGAGGTTGCGCAGCGGGCGTCCGAGCGTGTCGGTCGTCATCATGGATATATTACCGGCGTGGGCATCCGCGTGGCGGTCATCACGGTCTCCGACGGGGCGTCCGCCGGCGCCCGGGCCGACCGCGGCGGCCCCGCCTGCGAGGAGGCCCTGCGCAACTCCGGCATCGAGCACCAGGTCGTCTCGCGGGAGGTCCTCCCGGACGAGGCCCGGCAGGTGGCGCGCGCCGTGCGCACGCGCGCCGACGCCGGGGAGGCGGACCTGATCGTGCTGACGGGCGGCACCGGCGTCGCGCCCCGGGATCGCACCCCCGAGGGCGTGCGCGAGGTCATCGAGTTCGAGGTGCCCGGGCTCTCCGAGAAGATGCGCGCGGAGACCTCGCGGGGATTCCCGGCCGCGTACCTCTCGCGGCAGGTCGTGGGCGTGCGGCGCAAGACCCTGATCGTGGCGCTGCCCGGGTCGCCGCGCGGCGCGGCCGACTGTCTGACGGCGATCCTCGGCATCATCCCGCACGCGATCGCGCTCATCCAGGGCACGCAGCCCGTGCACCCCGCGGCGGAGTAGCCCACGTCCGCTCGCGATGTCCGCACACCTCCGATGATCCGCGTTCGCGCCGGCATCGACCGGCTCCTCGAGAGCCCGTGGCCCGTCGCCGGCAAGCGCGTCGGCCTCATCACGAACCAGTCCGGCGTGACCGCCGACGGCGTGCCGACGTGGCGGGCGCTGCGGGGCGCGGCCAACGTGCGCCTCGTGCGCCTGTTCGGTCCCGAGCACGGGCTGGCGGGCGGCGCGGTCTACATGGAGGCGGTCGGCGCGTCGATCCACAATCTCTCCGGCCTGCCCGTCGTCTCGCTCTACGGAAAAACGGCCGAGAGCCTCAAGCCGCGCCGCGAGGACCTCGCGGACCTCGAGGCCATCGTGTTCGACGTGGCGGACGTCGGCAGCCGCTACTACACCTACATCTGGACGATGCTGCTCGCGATGGAGGCGTGCGCCCACTCGCGCCTGCGCTTCGTCGTCTGCGACCGCCCGAACCCGATCGGCGGCGCGGTCGAGGGCGCGCCGCAGTCCACCGGCTTCCTCACGTTCGTGGGACTCCATCCGATCCCCGTCCGCCACGGGATGACGGCGGGGGAGCTCGCGCGTCTCTTCGCGGCGGAGCGGCGGCTCGACCTGGACCTCGTCGTGTGCCCCGCGCGGGGCTGGTCGCGCGACGTTCCCTTCGCGGCCACGGGGCTGCCGTGGGTGGCTCCGTCTCCGAACATGCCGACGCCCGACACCGCGCTCGTCTATCCCGGGATGTGCCTGCTCGAGGGCACGAACCTGTCGGAGGGCCGCGGGACGACGCGGCCGTTCGAGCTGTTCGGCGCGCCGTGGCTCGACGCGAGCGCGCTCGCCGAGGCGCTGAACGCGCTGGCCATGCCGGGGGTGTCCTTCCTTCCGGCGGAGTTCCGGCCGATGTTCGACAAGCACGCGGGGACGAGCTGCCAGGGGGCGCTCCTGCGCGTCACCGATCCGGGGACGTTCCGCCCCTTCCAGACCGGGCTGCGCATCCTCGAGACCGCGCGGCGCCTCGCCCCGCTCGAGTTCCACTGGAGGACCGAGCCGTACGAGTTCGACGACCGGCCCGCGATCGACCTCCTCACGGGCTCGCCTCGCTTCCGCGAGACGCTCGAGGGCAACGGTGGACTGCGCGCCGAGATCGCGCGCCACTTCGACGCGGCCGCGCCGTTTCTCGCGCGCCGTGAGCCCTTCCTCCTCTACCCGGACCGCCGGCCCGCCGCGGTGGCGTTCGTGGGCGGCCACGACTCCGGAAAGACCAGTGTCCTCGTCGAGGTGCTGCCGCGGCTTCTCGCGAAGGGGCTCCGGGTCGGGACGATCAAGCACACGACGCGCGACGTGGAGGACGACGTCCTCGGCAAGGACTCGCAGCGACACGTGGCCGCGGGGGCGGCCGTGGGCGCCCTGATCACGCCCCGCCGCACGACCGCGCGCCGCTTCGGCGAGGAGGAGAGGCTCGAGACCGTGCTGCGCCGCGAGTTCGCGGACTGCGACCTCGTGCTCGTCGAGGGCTACAAGTCGCTGCCGATCCCGCGCATCGAGGTGATCCGCACGGGCAGCGCGCGGCCGGACGTCGTCGAGCCGGACGCCCGGATCGCGGACGGGCCGTTCCAGGGCTCCGTGCCCACGCTCTCCTACGGCGACTGGGAAGGGATCGTGGCCACCGTGCTGCGCCTCGCGGGTCTCGACCGATCCGCGGAGCCCGCCGGCTAGCCGGCGACGCCGCAGCCTCCGCCTTGCGCCCCTTCCTCGTCTTCGACCTGGACGGCACGCTGATCGACGGCTACGCCGCGATCGGCGACGCGCTCGCGTTCGCGATGACCCGCCTCGGGGTGGCCGCGCTCCCGCCGGAGCGCGTGCGGCGCATGGTGGGCCACGGCCTCGAGCGGCTCCTCGCGGAGGCCGTCGGGGAGGCGCGAGCGGCCGAGGGCGTGCGGCTCTTCCGGGAGCGCTATCCGGAGGTCGCGGTCGCGCATTCGCACCTCCTGCCGGAGGTCGCGGAGGTGCTCGGGACGCTGGCGCAACGGGGGCACGCCATGGCGCTGGCGTCCAACAAGCCCGCCCGCTTCTCGCGCATGATCCTCGACGCCAGGGGGGTCGGGATCCCGTTTCCTCGCGGTCGGCGGCCCCGACGAGGAGACTCCGGCGAAACCGGACCCCGCGATGCTCCGGCGGCTCATGGCGGCGGCCGGCGCGTCGCCGGACGAGACGGTCGTCGTCGGCGACATGGAGGTCGACGCCGAGTTCGCGCGCGCCGCGGGCTGCCGCGTCGTCCTGATCCCGAGCGGATCGCGCTCGCGCGAGGAGCTCGAGGGGGTGGACGCGGACGCGCTGCTCACGCGGATCGGCGAGCTTCCGGAGTGGCTAGAGGGACGCTGATGGTGTCATCCCGAGAAGCGGAGCGACGAGGGACCCCTTTCTTCGACTCTGTTTGATTTCAAAGGGGTCCCTCGCGCCTCCGGCGCTCGGGATGGCAGGGCGTCGGCTGAGAATCCGCTCCCTCATGACGACTCCTCTCCATTCACCCGGCGGCTCCGCCGGTTTCGACTCGACCGGCGGCTTCGCCGGCAAAGTGCGCTTCTTTCTTCCCGGTCCCGTCTGGGTGCGCGAGGCGGTCCGCCAGGCGATGGCCCACGAGGCGATCGGCCACCGCGGCAAGGCGTTCGCGGAGCTCTACGGGCGCATCCTCCCGCGCCTCGCGAAGGTGTTCCGCACGGAGGGATTCGTCTTCACCGCCACCTCGGCGGCGACCGGACTCTGGGAGGCGGCGCTCGCGAACCTCGCGCCGGAGCGCGTCCTCGCGGTCGTGTCCGGGGCGTTCTCGGAGCGCTGGGCCGCCTGCGCGCGCGACCTGGGCCTCGCGGTCGAAGTCCTCGAGGCGCCCTGGGCGACGCCGGTCGACCCGGAGGACGTGCGCCGCGCGCTGGCGAAGGCGCGCTACGACGCCGTCACCGTCGTCCACTCCGAGACCTCGACCGGCACCCTCAACGACCTCGCGGGGATCGCGCGCGCGGTGCGCGAGGGCTCCGAGGCGTTCGTCCTCGCCGACGTCGTGACGTCGCTCGCGGGATCGCCGGTGGAGCCGGACGCCTGGGGGCTCGACTTCGCGCTGTCGGGGTCCCAGAAGGCGCTGGCGCTGCCGCCGGGCCTCGCGGTGGCGTGGGCCTCCGAGCGCTACCGGGATCCGCGCGAGAGAACGGTCGCGCACGCACTACCTGCGGATCTCGGAGACGGAGGCGTTCGCGGAGAAGAACCAGACGCCTTACACGCCGTCGACGCCGCACCTCTTCGCGCTCGATCTCCAGCTCGAGCACATCCTCGCCGAGACGCTCGAGGGCCGCTGGGCGCGCCACGAGGCGCTGCGCGACCGCGTGGCCGCCTGGGCATCCGCCCGCGGCTACGGCTTCACGGCGCCGGAGCCCGCGCGGTCGTGGACGGTCTCGTGCCTGAAGCCGCCTCCGGGCGTCTCCGCCGAGGCCCTGGTGGCGAAGGTCAAGGAGCGGGGCTTCACGATCGGCGGCGGATACGGGAAATGGAAGAGCTCGACCTTCCGGATCGGGCACATGGGCGACGTGGACCTCGCATCGCTCGACGAGCTCCTCGCGGCCCTCGACGCGTCGGCGGCGGAGGTGTCGTGAGCCGCGTCCTCGTCGCGGAGAAGATCGCCCCCGCCGGGCTCGAGAGGCTCCGGGAGGCGGGCCACGAGGTCGTCGACCTCGCCGGCGTCTCTCGCGAGACGCTTCTCGCCGAGCTGGCGAACGCCGACGCGCTTCTCGTGCGCAGCGCGACGAAAGTCGACGCGGCGCTCCTCGAGGCCGCTCCCCGGCTCGCGGTCGTGGGTCGCGCCGGCGTCGGGGTCGACAACGTGGACGTGCCGGCCGCGTCGGCGCGGGGCGTGCTCGTGCTCAACTCGCCCACCGGCAACGTCGTCTCCGCGGTCGAGCACACGTTCGCCGTCCTGCTCGCGCTGCTGCGGCGCGTGCCGGAGGCCTCGGCCTCGATGGCGGCGGGGAAGTGGGAGAAGGCGAAGTTCCTGGGCTCCGAGCTCGCCGGCAAGACCGTGGGCATCGTGGGCCTCGGCCAGGTCGGCTCCCGCGTGGCGTCGCGGGCGCGCGCGTTCGAGGCGCGTCTCCTGGGACACGACCCCTTCCTTCCGCTCGAGAAGGCGCAGGAGATGGGCGTTCCGCTCGTGCCGCTCGAGACCCTGCTCGAACAATCCGACGTGGTGACGCTCCACTCGACCGCCACCGACAAGGGACGGCCGCTCCTCGGCGCCGAGGAGATCGCGCGGATGAAGCCGGGCGCCGTGCTCGTCAACGTCGCGCGCGGAAGCCTCGTCGACCGGGCCGCGCTCCACGACGCGCTCGTGGGCGGGAGGCTGGGAGGCGCGGCGCTCGACGTCTTCGATCCGGAGCCCCCGGATCCTCACGACCCGCTCCTCCGGCTTCCCAACGTCGTCGCGACGCCGCACCTGGGCGCGTCCACGGTCGAGGCGCAGGAGCGCGTCTCGATCCAGACGGTCGAGGCGCTGCTCGAGGCGCTCGCCGGCGCTCCCTACGTACCGGCCGTCAACCTGCCGTTCCGCGGGCCGAAGGATGCGGACGGCGCCTCGGGCTGGATGCGCCTCGCCGAACGCACGGCGCACTTCCTGTCGCTGGTGAGCCGGGACCGTCTCTCGCGGCTGGCCGTGGAGACCTGGGGCCTGCCCGAGGACCTCCTCCGGCCGGTCGCGGTCGCCGCCGTCAAGGGCGCGCTCGAGACGCAGACCCCGGAGACCGTCAACTACGTCAACGCGCTCTACATGGCGCAGGACCGCGGCCTCTCGGTCAGCGAGACGCGCCACGAGGATCCGGGCAACTACGCGCGCTCGCTCCGGGTCACGGTCTCGGGCCCGAAGCGCGCCGCGACGGCGGACGCGACGCTGTTCGCCGGACGCGACGCGCGCGTCGTGGCGGTGGACGGGCTCCCGCTCGAGTTCCGGCCGGAGGGGACGGTCGTGTTCCTGCGCAACCGGGACGTGCCCGGCGTCGTCGGGAGCGTCGGGACGCTGCTCGGCGAGGCGGGGGTGAACATCGCGAACTTCTCGCTCGCTCGGGGCCACGGCAACCAGGCCGCCGCCGTGATCGCGGTGGACTCGGCGCCTCCCGCCGCGGTCCTCGACCGCCTCCGCCAGGCGGCGGGGGTCGAAGAGGTCCGCGTGGTGAGCTGGTGATGACGAGCGGTAGCGCGGACGAAGAGGTCCGGGTGGTGAGCTGGTGAGCCGGACGCGCGTCGTCGTTCTGTTCGGCGGGCGCTCCGTCGAGCGCGAGGTCTCGCGGATCTCGGCGCGGACGATCTGCGGCGCTCTGGACGCCTCGCGCTACGAGGTGATTCCGCTCGCCGTGGGGCGCGACGGACGGTTTCTCGCCGCGGCGGAGTCCGCGAAGATGCTGTCCGAGGGTCCGGTTCCGGAGCGCTACCGGCTGCCGCAGAGCGGGTCCGAGACGCTTCAAATCGTCCCGGTCGAGATCGGTCCCGGGCGCGCCGACGTCGTCTTCCCGATCATCCACGGCACCACCGGCGAGGACGGCGCGCTGCAGGGCTTCCTGGAGACGCTGGGCCTGCCGTACGTCGGCGCGGGCGTGACCGCGTCGGCGGTCGGCATGGACAAGGCGCTGTTCAAGGCGCTCCTGCGCGATGCCGGGCTCCCGACGACGCGGGCGGTGGTCCTGCGCAGCCCGAGGGAAGCCGCGGCCGCCGCGTCTCTGCCGCTGCCGGTCTTCGTGAAGCCCGCATGCGGCGGCTCCTCGGTCGGCGTCACGAAAGTCAAACGCGCCGCGGACCTCCCGGCCGCCGTCGAGGCCGCGCTGCGCTACGACGAGCGCGCGCTGGTCGAGGAGGGGATCGATTGCCGCGAGCTCGAGTGCGCGGTCCTCGGCAACGACGATCCGAAGTCTTCCGTTCCGGGCGAGATCATGCCCGGGCACGAGTTCTACGACTACGACGACAAGTACGTCGACGACCAGGCGCAGCTGCGAATCCCGGCGCCGTCTCGCCCGCGGTCGGACGAGCGAGGTCGATGCGGCTGGCCGTCGCGGTCTTCCGGCCGTGCGCGTGCTGCGGGCATGGCGCGCGTCGACTTCTTCCTCGAGCGCGGCACGGCGCGTCTGGTGAACGAGATCAACACGATCCCGGGCTTCACGGCGATCTCGATGTACCCGAAGCTCTGGGAGGCGAGCGGCTTGCCGCTGCCGAATCTCCTCGACGAGCTCATCCGCCTGGCGCTCGAGCGGAACGAGAAGCGCGGCCGCCTCCTGACCGAGCCGCCGGCCGAGCTCGGCTAGCGAGGGTCAGCGGATCGGCGTGCCGTCGGAAAACCGGGGATCCGCCTCGGAGGCGCCGTCGTCGGAGGTCTCGGAAGATCTGAGCTCTTCGTCTTCGCCTTCCGGAATCTCCTCGGGCTCGAACAGCGTCAGCTGCTCCTTCTCGGCCAGCCGCTGTGCGGGATCGCCGTTCAGGATTTCCGCGTACACCTCGACTCCGTCCGCCAGCTGCGCGGCGTCGATCGCACGGAGATCGGAGAGCCCCATGCCGCGAAGCTCGACCGCGGTGCCGTCGTCGTCGGTGTAGCTCTCGTCGCACTCCTCGACCAGCTGCTGCGCCCGGGCGTAGGCGGCCTCCGCATCGGTCGCTTCGATGAGCCGGTACACCATGTCGGCGAGGCGCTCCTTCCGGCGCGAGTCGTCGACGTAGCTCCCGCGAACGACGAGCGCGAGGTACCAGCTCATCCGCCGGATTCCGGGCCGTCGCCGGCGGGCGCCGCCCACGGCTCCTGGAGGCGGCGAACGAAGCGGACGAGCCGCGGAGTTCCAAGGAAGAGCCAGAGCGACAGACCGAGCTGCACGAGCGAACCGACGAAATAGTCGCTGCCGCGCGACGCGATGTTGCGGGCGGATTCGTCGTATCGACGCGCGAGAACACTGTACAGCCCGGTTCCCACGCCGCGCAACGCCCCGATCGCGAGATAGGCGGCGAGCAGCGAGAAGCCGATGGACTGGAGTGTCGCGGCATCGACCGCGACGGCCACGCTTTCCTCCCTCGGACACAGCACGCGTGCGATGGCCTCGCTCCGCGCGAGGAGGATGATCCCGATGAGGGACGTGATTACCCACGACAGCGTGTTCATGCGGGTCGCGTATTTCCATACGTCGGGGTCGCCGATCGATCGGGTGAAGTATTGCAGCGCCGTGTTGGCGAGGCCGACCGCGGCGTCCACGATCCAGAGGACGCCCCAGATCCTGATGACCAGCGCCGCGATCGATCGATTCGTCACGAGAGTGTTGGTCGGATCTGCTAAGCTTTCCCGCAGTGCCCGAGCTTCCGGACATCGCTGGCTGTACCTCACCGCGCTCGCGCCGCGCGTCGAGGGCCAGCGCCTCGAGCGCGTGCGGCTGGGGAGTCCCTTCCTGTCCGCTCGATCGACCCGCCGATCGCGCGGGCCGAGGGCCGCCGGTGCTCGGAGCTGCGCCGCCTCGGCAAGCGGATCGTGTTCGAGTTCGAGGGCGAGCTGTTCCTCGTGCTCCATCTGATGATCGCGGGCCGCCTGCGCTGGCGCGAACCCGGGCGCGAAGTCGCCGGCCGCGGCGCGCTCTGCGCGCTTCGACTTTCGCGCCGGACCCTGCTCTTTACCGAGGCGAGCACGAAGAAGCGCGCCTCGCTGCACCTCGTGCGCGGCGCGGCGGCGCTGGCCGCGCTCGACCGGGCGGCGTCGAGGCGCTGAGGGCCGCGACGCGACCGATTTCCGCGACGCGCTGACGCGCGAGAACCACACGCTCAAGCGCGCGCTCACCGACCCGCGCCTGTTCGCCGGCATCGGCAACGCGTACTCGGACGAGATCCTGCACGCGGCGCGCCTCTCGCCCGCTCAAGCTGACCCAGCGTGCTCAGCCGACGCGGAGATCGCCCGCGCTTCTACGCCGCGACCCGCGACGCTGCCCGCCGGAGTGGATCGAGCCGGCTGCGCGCGAAGCCGGCGCGACGCGCGTTTCCCGAGAAGGTCACCGCGTTTCGCGAGGGCATGGCGGTGCACGGCCGGTATCGGCAGCCCTGCCCGGTGTGCGGCAGCCGGTGCAGCGGATCGTCTACGCGGAGAACGAATCCAACTACTGCCCGCCTGCCAGACCGGCGGCCGGCTGCTCGCCGACCGCGCCCTCTCGCAGCTCCTGCGGGGCGACTGGCCAAAGACCCTCGAGGAGCTCGAGGAGCGCAAGAAGGGCGCGGCCTCCGTACCGCAGTCATGAGGACGCGGACGCTGCTCGCCGGCTTCGCCGTGCTTTGGCTCTGTTCCTCCGGGGCGAGGGCGCAGGCGGATTCGCCGAGATGGTCCGATGACGGGGGCGGACCCATCCCCGCGGGGCGGCCTCCCGAGTGGAGCTTCGCGGAAGGCGTGGGCTTCACGTTGAACGTCAACCAGGGCCGCTCGCACGAGGTCGGGCTGTATGCCCATCCCGGCGTCTCCTTCCGCCTGAGCTCGCGGTTCGAGTACCTCGTCGAAGGACACTTCTGCCACTTCGTCTCGCCCGGCGGATACATGGTGGGGGCTGATGCCGATCGGGGGGAGGATCTCGATCGGCCATGGGCGGCCGCAGCTCTACGCGACCTTCGGCATGGGCGCGGGCTGGACCAACCTCACCAAGCTCGACGAGATCGACCAGCGCTTCAACTTCCTCCTGCAGACGGGGGTCGGTTTCCGGAACCCGATCTCCGACACGCAGGCCTGGACCGTCGAGATGCGCTGCGTCGCACATCTCGAACGCCGGCATGAGCACCCCCAACCTCGGCCTGAACCAGCTCGTGTTTCTCGGAGGATTCCGGTTCCGGTAATCCCGAATCCAAAATCCAAAATCCAAAATCGACTCAGGGCACCTCGCCCCGCAGGATCGTCGCGAGCTTGGCCGCGTCGATGTTGCCGCCGCTCACGACGCAGACCACCGGCCCGGACGCGGTCTCGGATGTGTCGCGCTTCACGGCGGCCGCGACCGAAGCGCCGCCGGCGCCCTCGGCGACGACGCGGGCGCGCGCCGCGAGGAATGCGATCGCCCGGGCGATCTCCTCGAGCGAGGACACGACGGATCCGGCCAGCACGCGGCTCGCGAGCGGCCACATCTCCGGAAGCAGTCCCCGGCTGCCGATGCCGTCCACGAAGCTCGCGCGGTAGTCCACCGACGTCGGCCGTCCCGCCGCGAGCGACGCCGCGAAGGGCGCCGCGGTCTCGACCTCGCAGGCGAAGACCCTCGCCGCGGGCCGGAGCGCGCGGACCGCGCAGGCGATGCCGGAGGACAGGCCGCCGCCACCGTAGGGCACGTAGATCACGTCGGCCTCCGGCAGCTCCTCCAGGATCTCGAGGCCGATCGTGCCGTTGCCCGCGATGACATCGGGATCGGAAACGGGGTGTACAAAGCGCCCGTCGATCCCGGGGTAGCCGTGGTCGACGAGCACCTGCCACCAGCGGTCGAAGGGGAGCTTGACGATCCCGGCTCCGAGCCGCTCGATCGCCGAGAGCTTCGCCGCCGGCGCGTTCTCGGGCACGATCACCGTGCACGGCACTCCCAGCCGCCGCGCGTTCCACGCCACGCCCTGGGCCATGTTGCCGGCGCTCGCCGTGTAGACGCCGCCGGCGAGCGCGGCGGGCGAGTCCTCGAGGGCCTTCGCCATCGCATTTCCCGAGCCGCGAATCTTGAACGATCCGATGGGCTGCAGGGACTCGAGCTTCAGGTAGACCTCGCGGCCGGAGTCCAGGCCGAGGCGCACGAGGGGCGTGCGAACGGCGGAGCCCTCGATCCGCCGCCGCGCCGCCTGGACGTCGGCGAGGGAGACCGGTTCGATCGGGGTCACGGGGCGCGCTCCAGGTCGTCGCCGCGCCCTCCGCCGAACTCCACGAGCGTCCCGGCTCCCGCCGCGCGCGCGGACGCGTCGATCAGGCGCGCCGCCGCGAGGTCCTCGACCGCGAGCCCGACGGACTTGAACAGCGTGATCTCGTCGCGCCCGGTCCGCCCGGGGTGCGCGCCCGTCAGGACCTCGCCGAGCTCGGCCTGGATGTGCGCGTCGGTCACGGCGCCCTCGTTCCTGGGAATGAGAAAGTCGCCCGCCTCCGCGAGGGCCGACTCGCGGCGATCGACGAACAGCCGCGAGCGGACGACGGCGGCGGTGTCCAGCTCGCGAGCCGCGGCGACGCTGGACCCGACCGCGTTGACGTGGGCGCCCGGCGCGAGCCACGCGCCCTCGACGACCGGGACGCGGGACGAGGTCACGGTGCAGACGATGTCGGCGCCCTCGACGGCCTCCCGGACCGTGTCGCTGGCGGTGACGGGCAGGCCGAGCCGGGCCGATTCCCGCCGTGCGAACGCGCGGGCGCGCTCCGGTGTCAGGCTCGCGACGCGCACCCGCGACAGAGGCCGCACGGCGCGGATGGCCTCGAGGTGCGTGCGCGCCTGAACCCCGGAGCCGACGAGCGCGAGCTCCCGGGCGTCGGGCCGCGCCAGCGCGCGCGTCGCCACGGCCGACACGGCGGCCGTCCGGATCGCCGTGACCGAGGTCGCGTCGATCACGGCCAGCAGCCGTCCGCGCTCCGCCTCGAAGAGCAGCACCGCTCCCTGGTGGGAGTCGAGCTCCGTCCCCTCGTTCTGAGGAAAAAACGTCACGATCTTCGCGCCGAGCGAGCCGGCGCCGCCGTCCGCGCCCGGGCTCGCGAGCCGCGACGGCATCAGCCCGAGCGCGCCGGTGCGGTCGGGAACCCAGACGATCTGGCGCAGGGGCATGGCGGCCTCGCCTTGGGCGAGGGCCACTAACGCCGCAGACATAGCCTCGATGCACGCGGGCATCGGCAGGAGCGCGGCCACCTCGCGCTGGTTGACGATCAGGACGCGGTGCAGCATCGCTCGGGCCCTACTGCCAGCGGAAGATCTTGAGGGCCGACGCGAAGCTCACGAGTGCCCACGCGACGAGCACGGCCAGCATGCCGCCGATGGCCGGGAGCCCCTTGCCCTCCAGCATCACGGCGCGGAGCGCGTCGTTCAATGCGGTCAGCGGGAGTGCCTTGATGAAGGGCTGAGCCGCGTCCGGGAAGCGCTCGGAGGAGAAGAAGACTCCAGAGAGCAGCCACATCGGCACCATGACGAGATTCATGAGGCCATTGGCGGCCTCCAGAGTTCGCGCGCGCGAGGCGACGAGGAGGCCCATCCCGGCGAACGCCAGCGACCCCAACGCGGCGGTCAGGCCGAGCACCGCGAGCGAGCCGCGGATCGGGACCTGGAACGCCACGACGCCGAACGCGAGGATCAGGACGAGCTCCAGGATCAGAAACACGAAGCGCGACCCGATCTGCGCCAACAGGAAGTCGGACTTGCGCATCGGCGTCGCGACCATGACCTTGAGCGTCTTCTTGAGGCGCGCGTTGACGATCGAGAAGCCGATGCCCCAGATCCCCGTCCCCATCAGGTTGAGCCCCAGGATCCCGGGAAGCAGGAAGTCGATGTACCGCGAGCCCTTCTCGTGGATCTCCGACTCGCGGAAGGCGACGGGGTCCTTCCGGCCCGCGGACCGCTGGATCGCGTCGTCGACTTCGAGGCGCGCGATCCGGGCGTCGGGCCGGGTCGGGTCGAAGTGGTACACGAGCGGGGCCTCGCCGGAGCGTCTCGACCAGGAGCGCGATCTTGCCGGTGCGCAGCGCCTCGAGACCGTCGTGGAGCGTCGCGAAGACGCGGACCGTCAGCGCGGGCGACGCGAGCGGCTTGCCCCCGAGGACGCGCAGCTCCGAGGGACCCGCGATCCCGACGGCGACCTTGTCCGCCGGCCGATCGCGGAAGGCGAAGCCGAGGACGACGGCCATGATGATCGGGAAGGCGAACACCCAGAAGAGCGCCTCGGGCTCGCGCACGAACTCGAGGATCCGCGCCCGAGTCGAGCGCGAGGAGCGGGTTCCGCCTCCGCGCGCTCACTCGTCGTGCCTGGGGCACGCTCATTCATCGCGCAGCTCCCGTCCCGTCAGGGCGATGAAGACATCCTCGAGCGTGGCGCGGTGCGTCGAGAGGGAGACCAGCCGCGCGCCGCCGCGCTCGAGCGCGCTCGAGCAGCGCCGGGACCGCCTGCGCGAGCATTCGGCGCCGCCAGGAGCCAGCGCGCCGCCGCGCTGCCGGCGCTCTCCGCCGGCGAGGATCGCGCCAGGAGCGCCTCGTCGACGGCCGGCTCGGTCGAGAACTCGATGAAGTGGGGCGCCCGGAGCGCCGGCGATCAGCTCCGCCGGCGTGCCCTGGGCGATGATCTGGCCGTGGTCCACGATCGCGACGCGGTCGCAGAGCCTCTCGGCCTCCTCCATGTAATGCGTCGTCAAGAGCACGGTTCGTCCCCGCCTCCTTGAAGTCGCTCGATGCGCTCCCAGAGCTGGAGGCGGGACTGCGGGTCCAGGCCCGTCGTGGGCTCGTCGAGGAACAGCATCTCGGGGTCGCCCGCCAGCGCGCAGGCGACGCGCGAGGCGCTGCCGCTGTCCGCCCGAGAGCTTGCCGACGCGCGCATCCCGCTTCTCCTCGAGCGAGAGGTCGGCCAGGAGCTGCTCGGGCTCGCGGCCGCGCTCGTAGAAGGAGCGGAACAGCTCGAGCGTCTCGTAGACCGTGAGCTTCTCGGTCAGGCGGCTCTCCTGCAGCGAAACGCCGAGCCGCTCGCGCAGCTCGCGCTCGTGGCTGCCCCAGTGGCGGCCGAGCACGGTGACCTCGCCCGAGTCGGGCCGCGTCAGGCCCTCCAGGATCTCGATCGTGGTGGTCTTGCCGGCGCCGTTGGGCCCCAGCAAGCCGAAACATTCGCCGGGGGACACCTCGAGGTCCAGCCCGTCGACGGCCCGGACGTCGGCGTAGTGCTTCTTCAGGCCCTTACAGGAGATCGCGGAAGGGGACATGGGAACCGGGATTGTATCGACTGTCATCCAAAGCGAAGCGAGGGATCCCGGACTACACGAGCGACAACGATGATCGAGTCCGGGATCCCTCGTCGCTCCGCTCCTCGGGATGACGGCGAGGGCTAGTGCGCGGGGACGACGATCCCCTCGAACCCCGCCTGCTCGAGCGCCGCGAGACGCTCCTCGGCGTCCGCGCGCGACGGGAACGGACCGACCTTGACGCGCGTCAGCCCCTCGAAGGGCTCGAAGTAGACCGCGAAGCCCGCCGTGCGGACGCGCTCGGCGTGGCGGTCGGCGCGGTCGCGCTCGCCGAAGGATCCGACCTGGACCGCCCACGGCCCCTCGGCCACGGTCACGGGAACCGGCGTGGGCGCGAGACCCGGCGAAACCAGGGCGAGCCGCACCGCTCCCACGCCCGGCCCGATCAGCCCGATGCGGCGCGCCGCCTCGCGCGAGAGGTCGATGACGCGTCCCTGCACGAACGGCCCGCGGTCGTTGACGCGTACGCGGACGGTGCGCCCCGTGTCGACGCTCGTCACGTCGACCACGGTGCCGATCGGGAGATCGCGGTGCGCCGCCGTGAGCTTGGAGGAGTCGAAGATCTCTCCGGAGGCGGTGGGCTTGCCCTCGAAGCCGTCGTCGCCGCCGTACCAGGACGCGAGCCCCTCCTCCCTCCACGCGGGCGTGAGCGCCTCGACGGGGATCGGGTGCGAGGCCGGGGGAGGAGGATGGGACGTGGCGCAGTCGGCCGTCAGCAGCGCGAAGACCAGCGCGGCACGAGCGGCGCGGCGAATTCTCAAACCCTCACACGCGCACGGGCGCGCTCTGCGCGGCCGCGGCGCCGGCGAGCGCCGGGTCCAGCTCGTCACGCACGAACGCCTCGACCTGCTCGACGGCGCGCCCGATCAGCTTTTCGGGCAGCACGGCGTCGCGCACGTCGGCCCCGGACAGGCCGAACGCGGGATCGCGCGCGATCCGGTCGAGCAGGTCCGCGGGCTCGCCCGTCTGGGTGCGCCTCTCGGCCGACGCGCGCGCGTGGACGCGCAGCTTCTCGTGGAGCTCCTGGCGGTCTCCGCCCCGGCGGACGGCCTCCATCAGCACGTTCTCGCTGGCGAGGAACGGGGCCTCCTCGGCGAGGCGGCGGGCGCAGACCTCGGGGTGGACGACGAGGCCGCCCACGACGTTCTCGAGGAGGGTCAGGATCGCGTCGGCCGAGAGGAACGCCTCCGGCACCGCGATGCGCTTGTTGGCGGAATCGTCGAGCGTGCGCTCCAGCCACTGCGTCGCGGCGGTCATGGCCGTGTCGAGCGAGAGCGCGATGACGTGGCGCGCCAGAGAGCAGATCCGCTCGGCGCGCATGGGGTTGCGCTTGTAGGGCATCGCGGAGGAGCCCACCTGCGACGCCTCGAACGGCTCCTCGAGCTCGCCCTCGTGCTGGAGGAGGCGAAGGTCGGTCGCGATCTTGTGGGCGCTCTGCGCGAGCGAGGACAGCGCGTGGACGACGCGGTCGTCCTGCTTGCGGGAGTACGTCTGGCCGGAAACCATCTGGCGGCGGCGGAACCCCGCGCGCCGCGCGAGCGCCGCATCGAGCTCCTCGACCTTCGACGAGTCTCCGTCGAAGAGCCGGAGGAACGACGCCTGCGTCCCGGTCGCTCCCTTGGCGCCCAGGAACCGCAAACCCTCGCGCACGCCGCGGAGCTCCTCCCAGTCGGCGAGCAGGTCGGACGCCCAGAGCGCTGCGCGCTTTCCGACCGTCGTGGGTTGAGCGGGCTGGAAGTGTGTGTACGCCAGGGCGGGCAGGTCGCGGTGCGCGAGGGCGAAGTCGCGCAGCTTGCGCAACACGGCGACCAGGCGGCGGTCCACCAGCCCGAGCGCCTCGCGCATCTGGATCAAGTCGGTGTTGTCGGTGACGTACGCGGAGGTTGCCCCCCAGTGGATGATGCCCTTGGCCGCCGGGGCGGCCGCGCCGAACACCCGCACGTGCGCCATGACGTCGTGGCGGGTCTTCGACTCCTCGGCGGCGGCGGCCTCGAAGTCGATGTCGGTGAGGTGCGCCCGCATCTGCGCGAGCGCCTCCTCGGAGACGGGCAGGCCGAGGCGGCGCTCCTCCTCGGCCAGCCAGAGCCACAGTTTTCGCCAGATTTCAAACTTCCGCTGCGGCGAGAAGTGTCCCGACATCTCCTGCGAGGCGTACCGCTCGGTCAGAGGGTTGACGTATTCGTCGTTCTTCACTCGTCGTCCGCGCCGGCTTCCTCACCGAGGTTGAAGAGGCCGATCTCGTCGTTGCCGCACACGAGGCAGGTCGCCTCGAGGATCCGTGGGCCTTCCATCTCGAAGACGTAGCACGGGGTACCGCACTGCGTGCACATGAGATAGTCGATCTCCCGGTCTTCCTTGGAGTCGCCCTTCTTCCTGGGGGGTTCGGTGTTCGCCATCCGGGCATTCTCCCACCCGGGGGAGCGGGGCGACAAGGGCGCCCTCACGTCTTAGCAGTCCTCCCACCCACGCTCTTCCTTCCTGGGAGAGGCGACTGGAGAGACTTCCCCTCTTCTTTCGGTCGGGCCGCGCAGCGGCCCGCATAGAATCCGAGTCCATGACGCTTCTCGAGCTTCTGATCTACCTCCTGATCGCGGCGCTCGCCGGCGGCATCGGGCGCGCCATCGCGGGCGGTACGCGCGGCGGGTGCGTCGTGTCGACCGTGCTCGGCTTCATCGGCGCGCTGCTCGGCTCCTGGATCGCGCGGAAGGCCAAGCTGCCAGAGTTCTTTCTGATTCGCCTGGGAGACGGCCCGCCGTTTCCGTTCCTCTGGTCGGTGATCGGCGCGGCGCTCTTCGTGGCGGTGGTCGTGGCGCTCTCGGGAGGGAGACGGAATTAGCTCTCAGGCGGCAGCTGACAGCTGACAGCTGACAGCGGCGTCTTTCCACCAGGACATCATTTGTCCGATTCCCCGGGTATTCTGGAAGTATGGGCATTGGGGCTCTGCTCGTCCTTCTCGCGTTGACGGCCGCGGTCCTGGGGGCGATCGGCTGGGTGGTCCCGCTCTTCCTGACGCGGAGCCGCGACGCCGCGGCCCGCATGGACCTGCTGCTCGGCGAGGCCGCGCGGACCCGCGAGGCGTCGCAGTCGGTCGACCGGCGCTTCGAGGAGCTCCGGCGCTCCATGGAGACGCGCGTCGAGGGGGTCGAGAAACGGCTGGACGCCGGGCAGCAGAGCCTGGTCGATCACCTCGGCAAGTCCGGTCACCTTCTGCGCGAGGTGGGGGAGAAGCTCGGCCGGCTGCACGAGACCTCGCTCAAGATCGAGAAGATCGCGGGCGAGGTCACCCGGCTCGAGGATCTGCTGAAGCCCCCCAAGCTGCGCGGCACGCTCGGAGAGATGTTCCTCGAGCAGGCGCTCGTGCAGGCGCTGCCGCCCGGATCGTACGCGACGCAGCATCCCCTGGGCGACGGCGTGATCGTGGACGCGGCCGTGTTCGTCCAGGACCGGGTCGTGCCGATCGACAGCAAGTTCCCGCTCGAGAATTACCGCCGCGCGCGGGAGGTCGAGGACGAGGCGGAGAAGAAGCGCGCACGGGCCCAGTTCGGCCGCGACGTCCGCCGCCACGTCGACTCGATCGCCGAGAAGTACATCCGGCCGGCCAGCGGGACCTGCGACTTCGCGCTCATGTACGTTCCGGCGGAGGCGGTCTACGCCGAGATCGCCGCGGACGGGGAGGAGGCCGCGCTGGCGGACTACGCCGCCGGCAAGCGCGTGATTCCCGTCTCGCCGCGGCTGCTCTACGCCTACCTGTCGACGATCGCGCTCGGGCTGCGCGGCGTCGAGCTCCAGGAGAACGCGCGCGAGGTGCATCAGAACCTCGCGGATCTCGCGCGGCTGTGGGACCGCGTGGGCGGACCGCTCGAGAAGCTCGGGGCGCACCTCGGCAATGCGCAGAAGCAGTACGACGAGACGGCGAAGGCGTTCGACCGCTTCACGACCCGCCTCGAGACGATCGCGGAGAAGGCGGATTCGAAGCTCGAGGGCTCCGAAGATGTTCCGCGGCCGGTCCTGCTGCCGCCTTCCTGAGCGGGCCCGCGTCGTTTCTCGCGTCCGGGACGTGCGCATGACCCTGAGTCGGAACGACGCCACGGCTCAACGCCGCAAGCACTTAGCCTCGCGGCCGCGGGCTTCGCGCCTTTCCTCTCTCCGGGCCCTCCTGTAGAATCCCGCGCTCCCTCCTGGGAGCCTGCATGAGCCTGCGCGTCACCTCCGAGATCGGGAAGCTGAAGTCGGTGCTCGTCCACCTGCCCGGTCCCGAGATCGACCGGATGGTGCCGTCGATGATGGAGGAGCTCCTCTTCGACGACATCCTCTACGGCAACCGCGCCCGCGAGGAGCATCGCCGCTTCCAGCAGGTCCTCGGCTACGTCGCCGACGAGGTCCTCGAGATCCAGGACCTGCTCGAGGAGGTCCTGACCGTTCCCGAGCAGCGCACGGCGATCCTGGACGATCTCGGCAAGGTCCTCGGCTGGGGCCCGGACATGGACTACCGCCTGAGGGACCTCTCTCCGGAGCAGCTCGCGTCGGCGCTGATCGCGGGCATCGAGAAGCCGGGGCCGGAGATGGCGAGCGCCGCCTCGGAGCTCTACGCGCTGCCCCCCATCCCCAACTACTTCTTCCAGCGCGACCCGCTCGTCGTCGTGGGGGAGCGCGCGATCCGCTGCGCGATGGCGACGCCCGCGCGCCTGCGCGAGCCGCTGCTCTCGGGCTACGTGCTCTCGCTGCATCCGAAGTTCCCGAGCCCCGAGGGTGGAAAGTTCTGGTTCCAGGAGTTCTCGGCGGACTTCGGGCGACCGTCCTCCTACGCCCGCATGCGCCCGACGCTCGAGGGCGGCGACGTTCTCGTCCTGCGCGAGGACCTGCTCGCGATCGGGTACTCGGAGCGGACCGAGAAGACGACGATCGAGCGGCTGACCGAGTCGCTCAAGCACCGCAAGTCGCCGATCAAGCGCATCCTCGTGGTCGCGATTCCGCCGGAGCGCTCGTACATGCACCTGGACACCGTCTTCACGATGATCTCGCCCGACGAGTGCCTGGTCTACGGGCCGATGATCCTTCCCGACGGCGCCGAGGAGGCGGACGTCTACGAGTGCGACCTGACGAAGCGCGAGATCACCTGGACGACGGAGAAGGATCTGCTCTCCGCGCTCAAGGCGCAGAAGCTGGACCTGAAGCCGCTGCGCTGCGGGGGCGAGGATCCGATCGCCGAGCGCCGCGAGCAGTGGACCGACGGCGCCAACGCGTTCGCTCTCGCTCCCGGCGTGATCCTGATCTACGACCGCAACGAGGCGACCGCGGCCGAGCTCGGACGGGCGGGCTACACGGTCGTCGACGAGGCCGATCTCCTGCTGGGCAAGGAGGAGCTCGAGCTCTGGAAGCCCAACAAGAAGTACGTGATCCTGCTCGCGGCCCACGAGCTCTCTCGCGCGCGCGGCGGCCCGAGGTGCATGACCATGCCGCTGGTGCGCGAAGACGTGAAGCCGTGACGGGCTCATGAACCCCACCCCCTTCTTCTCCTTCGTCCGTCCGCTGGCCGTCGTGGCGTTCGGGGGCAATGCGCTGCTGCGGCCCGAGGACTCGGGCACGGTGGCACAGCAGCTCGTGCGCGCCCGCGAGGCGGTGCGGATGCTGCTCCCGATCCTGGGAAAGGGCTACGAGCTGATCGTGGTCCACGGCAACGGCCCGCAGGTCGGGAACATCCTCATTCAGGCGGAGGAGGCGGCGGCGAAGGTGCCCCCGCAGACGCTCGACTTCTGCGTGGCCCAGACCGAGGGCTCGATGGGCTTCCTGCTCGAGCTCGCCTTCGACAACGAGCTGCCCCGCGCCGGTTTCCGCAAGCAGGTCGTCACCATCATGACGCAGGTCGAGGTCGACGCCGCCGACCCCGCGTTCCAGAAGCCGTCGAAGCCCGTCGGGCCGTTCTTTTCGAAGGAGCGCGCCGAGCTGCTGCAGAAGGATGCGGGCTGGACGATGGTCGAGGACGCCGGCCGCGGCTGGCGCAAGGTCGTCGCGTCGCCCAGGCCGCGGGCGGTGCGCGGGGTGGAGATCGCGGCGGCCCTCATCAACCGGGGCCACATCGTCGTGGCGGCGGGCGGCGGGGGCATACCGGTCGTCATCTCGGACGACGGAGAGGTGCGCGGCGTCGAGGCCGTCATCGACAAGGACTACGCGGCCTCCATGCTGGCGGCGTCGCTGTCGGCGAACCTCTTCATCATCCTGACGGGGGTCGAGCGCGTGTCCCGGGACTTCGGCAAGCCGACGCAGGTGGCGCTCGCCGCGCTCGACGTGCCGACCGCGAAGCGGCTGCTGGCCGAGGGGCAGTTCCCGCCGGGCAGCATGGGCCCCAAGATCGACGCCGCCGTGCGCTTCGTCGAGGCCGGCGGCCATGAGGTCCTTGTCACGCGCGCGGAATCGCTGGCGGAGGCTCTCGAGGGAAGGAGCGGCACCTACATCCGCGCCGCCCGATGAGCGGCGAGGCGCCGCCGATCCCGCCTCCGTCTGTCCCCGCGAAGGCCGCTCCTCTCGTCCGCCGGCTGCGCGGCCTCTGGCCGTTCGCGGCCGCGTGCGTGCTCGTGCTCGCGACGCTCGCGGTCGTGTATGCGCTGCTACGCCCGCGCGCGTTCGTCTCCGCGCCGGGAGCGCCGGAGAGCTCGCCGGCGACCGTGACGATGGATGCGGTCGCGCTGCGGAGCGAACCCGCGCGCGAGAGCCCCACCGGGTCGACGCTCCCGCAGGGCGCCCGCGTCACGATCACCAGCGATCGCGGCCCGTGGGTCGAGGTCGAGGCGGACGGTGCCCGGGGATTTCTTCCCGCCGAGGCCGTCGAGCGCGACGCGGATCGGGACGCGCGCGCGCGCCGCGCCAAGACGGTCCTGGCCTTCCCGCCCGTCTACGGGGTCGTCGGCGAGGACACGGACATCTCGCTCGCGCCCTATCCGCTGGCGCCGCGCGGCGGACGGCTGGCGCGCGGCACGGTCATCGCGATCCATTCGGTCGATCACTCCTACTTCGCCTTCCAGGACGAGAAGTGGGGGCTCGCCTACGCGAGCTCGGCGCAGGTGGACCTCGTGCCGCGGGATCCTCGCCAGCCGGGCGTCACGCCGGAGAGGGTCCGCCCCTTGAAGGACCTCACGATCGTGAACCTCAACGAGGAACCGCCGCCCGAGGAGGAGCCCCCGATGGAAGGCGAGCCGGCCGAGGTCTCCGGCAACGCGCCGAGCGCATCGGCTCCCGCGCCGAAGGAGAGCCTGCCCGGCCTGGTCGAGCCGGCGACGGTCCTGACGCGCGTCGAGCCGCAGTACCCCGATCTGCCGCGGCGCGCGGGCATCGAGGGAATCGTCGAGCTCGACGTCTCGATCGACGCGAAGGGGAAGGTGACCGACGTCGAGGTCGTGCGCGGGCTGCCGCTCGGACTCTCCGACGCCGCGGCGGACGCGGTGCGGAGGTGGACCTACCGGCCCGCGCGCGGACCCGAAGGACCGGTCGCTTCGCGCAAGACGGTGCGCATCCGTTTCGCGCTCGGTCCGCCGGAGACTCCCTAGGCGCGTCCCGCCCGTCGCGGCGGTTTATAATTCCGACACCCCATGTTTCAGGTTCTCTACGAGGCGGATGGTCAGCCTCGGACGTTCAGCGTGAAGGAAGAGGTGGCGTCGATCGGCCGCGCCACCGACAACGACATCGTTCTGAACGACTTCTCGGTGTCGCGCCGGCATGCGTACCTGAAGAAGGAGAACGGGGACTGGGTCCTCTACGACAACGGCTCGACCAACGGCGTCAAGGTCAACGACACGGCGGTGCCGCGCGCGGTCGTGAAGGACGGGGACGAGGTCGTCATCGGCACCTTCGTGCTGCGCTTCCGGGACGAGCCGACCGGGAAGCGGCGCGACCGGCTCGTCGACTCCACCTCGACCTGCATCCGGCCCATCGTGGAATTCAACCAGGACTTCGGCCTGGACCGCGCTCCCGCGCTCACCCCCGAGTCGACCATGGACCGCAAGCGCGTCGTGCTCGACGTCGCGTACAAGAACAAGGTCTTCGAGATCCTGGTGCAGGTCGCGAAGGCGCTCATCTCCGCGGACGACCTGGCGACGGTCCTCGACAAGGTCATGGACCTGATCTTCGAGTTCCTGGCCGTCGACCGGGGCTTTCTTCTCCTGGAGGAGGACGGCGCGCTGCAGCTGCGGATCTCGCGTTACAAGTCGGCCAGGCGCCATACGTCGGACGGCAGCGTGCAGTGGTCGCGCCAGATCGTGGGCATGTCCGTCAACGAGAAGGTGGCGGTCCTGACCTCCGACGCCCAGACGGACCAGCGGTTCGAGAGCGGCGAGTCCATCCGCATGCAGCAGATCCGCTCGGCGATGTGCGCCCCGCTCTGGAACGGCGACTCGGTGATCGGCGTCATCTACGTCGACTCGCCCCTCCACGCCGGGAGCTTCTCCTCGCAGGACCTCGATCTCCTGGCGGCCCTGGCCAACTTCGCCGCGGTCGCGATCGAGCGCGCGCGGCTGCACGACCACGTGCTCGAGGAGAAGCGGATCCGCGGCCGCCTCGAGCGCTACCACTCCCCGCAGGTCGTGGACGAGATCATCCGCGACGTCTCGGCGACGGGCGAGTGGAAGGGCGTGCGGACCCGAGTGGTCACCGTCCTGTTCGCCGACCTCGTGGGCTTCACGAGCTGGTCCGAGAAGATGACCGCCGAGCTCCTTGCCCGGATGCTGAACGAGTACTTCACGCTGGCCTCCGACGCGATCTTCGCGTGCGGCGGGACCATCGACAAGTTCATCGGCGACGCCGTGATGGCGTTCTTCGGCGCCCCGCTCGATCAGCCGGATCACGCCGAGCGCGCCGTCGACGCCGCGCTGCGGATCCGCGAGGGCGTGACCCTCTGGAACCGAACGCGGGCGGAGCGGGGAGAGCCGCCCCTCGAGGTCCGCATCGCGCTCAACACGGGCGACGCGATCGTGGGCGACATCGGCTCCCAGCGCCGCGTGGACTACACGGTCCTGGGCAACGCGGTCAACGTGGCCGCCCGCATGGAGGAGTTCGTGGCGCAGCCCGGCGACGTCGTGATCGGCCCCGCGACCTTCGAGGCCGTTCGCGAGCTCTACGACACCGCCCAACTCGGCCGCTTCGCGCTGAAGGGCCTGTCGGCCCAGGTTCCCCTCTACAAGGTCCTCACCAAACTGGAGAAGTAGCCGGCGGTTGTCGGTTTTCGGTTGTCCGTTTGGGCGACGGATAACTGATAACTTCTCCCCCATGGGAGCGCTCCCGCTCGTTTTCGTCACGAGCCGCGTCGAGAAGGCGCGCGAGGCCGAGCGGATGGGTTTCCCCGTCGAGCAGCTCGACCTGGACCTCCCCGAGCCGCAGGCCCTGGATCCCTCCGAGATCGTGGAGGCCAAGGCCCGCGGGGCCTACCGCGCGCTGTCGCGCCCCGTCCTGGTCGAGGACAGCGGCCTCTCGTTCCGCGCATGGGGCGGCTTCCCGGGTGCGCTCGTCAAGTGGGTGGAGAAGAGCGCCGGCGTGCCCGCGCTCGCGCGCATGCTCGACGCCTTCCCGGACCGCGCGGCGACCGCCATCTGCGCGATCGCGTACTGCGACGGCGCCGAGGTCGTGACCGCGCGCGGAGAGACCGAGGGATCGATCGCACTCGCGCCGCGGGGCGGAAACGGGTTCGGCTGGGACGTTCTCTTCATCCCGCAGGGGAGCGAGCGCACGTTCGCGGAGATGTCGTCGGCCGAGAAGGACTCCCTGTCGCATCGCCGCCGCGCCTGGGAGGCGCTCTCCCAGAAGATGGCGCTTCCTCTCCGCAGCAGATGAACGGTTGCACGGTGAAACGGTGAAACAGACGCCCGGATGCGTTTGACGCGCCCCGCCGCGGTACTGCTCACCGCCGCGTTCGCGGCTCCCGCCTGCCGCGCGGCCGACGGGACGGAGGCCGGCGCGAGCCGCTCGGTTCGCACGGAGTCCGGCAAGGAGCTCCGCGTCGAGACGTTCGTCGACGGCCTGGAGGTGCCCTGGTCCCTGGCGTTCACCTCGCCGACGCGCCTGCTCGTGACGGAGCGCCCCGGCCGGATCCGCGTCGTCTCGAACGGACGGCTCGCTCCGAAGCCGCTCGCGGTGCTCCCCGACATCGAGGCGCGGGGCGAGAGCGGTCTGATGGGCATCACGCTCGCCCCGGACTACGCCAGCTCGAAGAGGCTCTACGTGGCCTACGCCTACGACACGCCAGAAGGATCGCGGGTGCGCATCGCGCGATTCCGAGACGACGGCGACGGGCTCTCCGAGCGCACCGTGATTCTCGAGGGCATCCCCGCCGCGCAGTACCACGCGGGCTGCCGGCTGCGGTTCGGGCCCGACGGAAAGCTCTATGCGACGACGGGCGACGCGACGAAGGGCAAGATTGCCCAGGATCGGCGCAGTCTCGGCGGCAAGACCCTTCGCCTGAATCCCGACGGGACGATTCCCGCGGACAACCCCTTCCCGGGCTCGCCGATCTACTCCCTCGGCCACCGCAACTCGCAGGGACTCGACTGGGATCCGGTCTCCGGCCTGCAATTTCAGACCGAGCACGGCCCGTCCGGCTTCGACGGGCCGGGCGGCGGCGACGAGGTCAACCTCGTGGAGGCCGGCAAGAACTATGGATGGCCGCTCGTCCATCACCGGGATTCGCGTCCCGGAATGGTGTCGCCGCTGCTCGAGTACACGCCGGCGGTGGCGCCCTCGGGCGCGTCGTTCTGCCGGTGTGCGCTCCTGCCGTCGTTCCAGGGCGACTTCTTCTTCGCGACCCTGCGCGGCGAGCGGCTCATCCGGGTCCGGCTGGACGCGAAGGACCGCCGGAAGGTACGGGTCGTCGAGACCGAGGAGCTCTTCTCGGGCGTCTACGGGCGGCTCCGGGACGTCGTGGCGGGCCCGGACGGCGCCCTGTACGTCGCGACGAGCAACCGCGACGGCCGCGGAAACCCCCGCGCCGGCGACGATCGCATCCTTCGAGTTGTCGAAATCGTCCCCCTGCATTAGATTCCCCCTTCCCCATGGAGCTCGCGGAGGTCGTCGGACATCTGGCCGGACTGCGGCGCTTCGCCGTGCGCTCGCTCGGGGGAGAGTCTCCCGACGAGGCTCACGTGTTGGGATCCGGACTGGTCGGCGACCGCATCTACGATCTCTTCGACGAGGAGCACGGAGTGGCGCTGACCTCGAAGAACGCGCCCTTCCTGCTCCGCTACAAGGTGCGCTTCCTCGATTCCACGGTGCGAGGCGGAGACCTCGAGCCGTGGCTGCGAGTCAGGATTCCCGACGGCCAGGAGACGCTGCTCTCGGACCGCCGGTGGATCGAGGACGTGTCGCGGCGGTGCGGCCGCCCGGTCCGCCTGCGCGCCCGGCAGAACACCGCCGGCGACGCCGCGCCGCTTCACGTCCTCTCGGTCCAGACGGTGCGCTTTCTCGAGAAGCAATACGGCGGCCCCCTCGAGCCGGCGCGGTTCCGCTCGAACCTCCTCATCGACCTGCCGGAGGCGCGGCCTTTCGAGGAGGACCGCTGGATCGGCCGCCAGCTCTGGATCGGCGACGTACTCCTCGAGCTCGTCCGGCAGTGCGACGCCTGCATCGTGGCCAGCCTCGACGCCGAGACGGCCGAGCGCTCTCCCGGCGTGCTGTCCGCGATTGCCCGCGGCCGCGGCGGAATGACGGGCGTCTACGCGCGGGCGCTCACCGGCAACCGCATGCGCGTCGGAGACCCGGTTTCGATCGTCGGCTGATAGACTCGGGCCCCGATGGCGTCCCGACCGATTCGCGTCCTCATCGCCAAGCCGGGGCTGGACGGCCACGACCGGGGCGCCAAGATCATCGCGCGCGCGCTGCGGGATGCCGGCATGGAGGTCATCTACTCGGGCCTGCGGCAGTCGCCGGAGCAGATCGTCGCGGCGGCGATCCAGGAGGACGCGGACGTCATCGGCCTCTCGATTCTCTCCGGGGCGCACAACGTGCTCTTCCCCGAGATCCTGAATCTGCTCAAGGAGCGCGGCGGCGAGGACATCGTCGTCGTCGCGGGCGGAATCATTCCCGACAAGGACGTGGCGCCGCTCAAGGCGCTCGGCATTCGGGAGGTTTTCCTGCCGGGCACGCCGACGCAGACTCTGGTCGAGTACATCCGCAAAGAGGCCGGAGAGAAGATCGCGCGCGGCTGACCGGCGCCGTACCGATGGATCCGCTACCCACCCTCGTCGACACGCGCTCCGCGGAGTTCCGGGAGCGCACGGAGTCCATGGAGGCCCTGGTGGCGGACCTCCGTGGCGAGCTCGCGAAGGCGCGCCAGGGCGGGTCCGGGCGGGAGCGGCACGCCGAACAGAAGAAGATGTTCGTGCGCGATCGCGTCGACGCCCTGCTGGATCCCGGGTCGCCTTTCCTCGAGCTCTCGGCGCTCGCCGCTTACGGGATGTACGACGGCGAGGCGCCCGGCGCCGGCCTGGTCACGGGCGTCGGCCGCGTGCGCGGCCGCGAGGTCATGGTCGTCGCCAACGACGCGACGGTCAAGGGCGGGACCTACTTCCCGATCACCGTCAAGAAGCACCTGCGCGCCCAGGAGATCGCGGAGGAGAACCGCCTGCCGTGCGTCTACCTGGTGGACTCGGGCGGCGCCTACCTGCCGCTCCAGGCGGACGTCTTCCCCGACCGCGAGCACTTCGGCCGGATCTTCTACAACCAGGCTCGCATGTCGGCCCTGCGCATTCCGCAGATCGCGGCCGTCATGGGCTCCTGCACCGCGGGCGGCGCCTACGTGCCCGCCATGTCCGACGAGGCAATCATCGTCGAGGGCACCGGCACGATCTTCCTGGCCGGTCCTCCGCTCGTGAAGGCGGCCACGGGCGAGGAAGTGACGGCCGAGGACCTCGGCGGCGGGGACGTCCACACGCGCATCTCGGGCGTCGCGGATCACCTCGCCGGGAACGACGCGGAGGCTCTCGCGATCGCGCGCGAGCTGGTCGGCGACCTGGGGACGGTCAAGATCCCGCCCCTGGACGTCGTCTCGCCGGAGGAGCCCGCCTACGACCCCCGGGAGATCTACGGCGTCCTGCCGCGCGATCTGCGCAAGCCGTACGACGTCCGCGAGGTCATCGCGCGGCTCGTGGACGGCTCGCGCTTTCAGGAGTTCAAGGCCCGCTACGGGACCACTCTCGTCTGCGGGTTCGCGCGGCTCTCGGGCTTCCTCGTCGGCGTCGTCGCGAACAACGGCATCCTCTTCTCGGAGTCGGCGCTCAAGGCTACGCACTTCATCGAGGTGTGCGCCCGACGCAAGATCCCGCTGCTCTTCCTGCAGAACATCTCGGGCTTCATGGTGGGCAAGGCGTACGAGCGGGGCGGCATCGCCAAGGACGGCGCCAAGATGGTGCACGCCGTCGCGAACGCCGCGGTTCCGAAGCTGACCGTCATCATCGGCGGCTCCTTCGGCGCCGGGAACTACGGGATGTGCGGGCGCGCGTACGGCCCGCGGTTCCTGTTCAGCTGGCCGAACTCGCGGATCTCGGTCATGGGCGGGCCGCAGGCGGCCGCAGTGCTCTCGACCGTCAAGCAGGACCAGCTCGCGCGCGCGGGCAAGACGCCGATGAGCGAGCCGGAGGTCGTCGAGTTCGAGCGCCCGACCCGCGAGAAGTACGAGGTCGAGGGCCATCCCTACTACGCCACCGCGCGGCTCTGGGACGACGGCGTGCTCGATCCGGCGCAGACCCGCCCGGCGCTCGCCCTGGCGCTCTCCGCCGCCTTCAACGCGCCGATCCCGGAAACGGAGTTCGGCGTGTTCCGGATGTGACCATGCGCCCATTCGCCGCCGTGTATCTCGTGGCCGCCGTGGCGGCGCCGACGCCGCCCACCTCCCTCGCCGCGCCGACGCCGCCCATGTCCTCGGCCGTCACGTCGCCGCTGTCCTTCTCGCTGCGCATCCAGGGCGAGAAGGAGCTCCACGCCACGCTCTCGGGCGCGGAGGCGGACCTCGCCGAGGGAGAGTTTCGCGGCACGATCGCGCTCAACGACTCGACCGCGGAGATGCCGGTGTCCGGAACGGTCTCCCACGCGAGCGGCCGCTGGGTGCTCCCGGTGACGGTGCGCTATGCGGACGTCCCGGCCGACTGGGCCGACCGCTTCCGGACCGAGACGTTCTCCTACCGGCTGCGCGGAACCGTCGGAGGCGCGGCGACGCGCGAGTGGACCGGCACGCGGCCGTGGAAGGAGATCGCGGTCGAGTCCGACAAGCAGACCGGCGCCGAGTTCCTCAAGCTCCAGGACGTCCGCCTCACGGAGATGTCGCTCCTCTCGAGCGAGGCCGAGGCGCAGCTCGAGATCCACAATCCGTTCGCGTTTCCGCTGAAGATCGCGGAGACGGAGTACACGCTGTTCGTGAACGGCCAGGAGGTCGGCGAGGGCGGGACGCAGGGCATGCTGCTCCACGCCGCGCAGAGCAACGTCCTCTCGCTGCCGATCGAGGTGGAGCACGCCGCGCTGCTCTCGGCGGCGGGCAAGGCCCTCCTCTCCGGGGGCGAGATCGCGGCCCGGATCCACGGCCGGCTCGTCGTCCGCCTGAAGGGAGGCGACCTGACCGTGCCGCTGGAGCTGTCCGGCCACCTCACGAACGCGTCATGAGCGGCTCCGCCTTCGACCACTTACGCGTCGAGCGCCAGGGTCCGGTCCACCGGATCGCGCTCGCCCGCTCGGACGTCCGTAACGCGTTCAATGACGTCCTCATCGCCGAGCTGACGCGCGCCTTCGACGAGGTATCGGAGGATTCGGGCGTGCGGGTCGTGGTCCTCTCGGGCGACGGCCCGGTGTTTTGCGCGGGCGCGGACATCGCGTGGATGCGCAGGGCCGGCGGCTATTCGCGGGAGGAGAACGAGGCCGACGCGGAGCGCATGGCGCGCATGCTCCGGACGATCGACTCCTGCCCGCATCCGGTGCTCGCCCTCGCCCACGGCGCGGCGATCGGCGGCGGGGTCGGGCTCGTGGCGGCCGCCGACATCGCGATCGCCGCCGAGGGCACGGTCTTCTCGCTGGCCGAGGTGCGGCTGGGGATCCTGCCCGCCGTGATCTCGCCGTTCGTGCTGCGGGCGATCGGGCCCCGGTTCGCCCGCGACGTGTTTCTGACGGGCGACCGCTTCGACGCGCTCGAGGCGCACCACATGGGTCTCGTGCACCGGGTGGTGCCCGGCGCGTCGCTCGAGGCCGAGGGCGAGAAGCGGGTCGCGTCGCTGCTCGCGTCCGGCCCGGAGGCGATCGCCGCCGCCAAGCGGCTCATCGCGCAGGTCTCCGGGAAGAGTCCGGAGGAGGCGCAGGCGCTGACGGTCCGGACGATCGCGGAGCGGCGAGCCTCGGCGGAGGCGAAGGAAGGGCTGACCGCGTTTCTCGAAAAGCGCAGGGCCTCTTGGGCCGGGAGGGCCGAGAAATGAAGGGCACCCAGCATCGGCTCCAGTGTCCGAAGTGCGGCAAGGGCTTCTTCGCGTGGAGGCCGGACGAGCTGCCCGGCGCTCCCGTGAAGTGTTACTTCTGCGGGACCCAGTTCGAGGACGACGCGGCGAAGCGGAAGCCGCCCGCGCCGCCTGCGGCGCCGACGCCGCCCCCAACCGAGACGGCGCCAACGCCGTCCACGACTGAGACGGCGCCAACGCCGTCCGCGACTGAGACGGCGCCAACGCCGTCCGCGACTGAGACGGCGCCAACGCCGTCCGCGACTGAAGCCGCGCCCGCCGCTTCCGAGGCCGCGGACGCCGAGCCGTCCTGAATTCGAGTCCCGAGGCCCGAGAGGTGACGCCATGCGAAGACTCGTGAGCCTGCTGAGCCTGGGTGCGGGACTCCTCCTCGCCGTCCCGGCGCGCGCCCAGGACGCGGCGGTTCTGATCGAGCGGCTCACGGGGCCGTCCTCGCGGCTGGAGCCGGACCTGCGCGTGCTGACCGACGAGATCGGCGGCCGCGTCACCGGCAGCGAGGGATACGAGCAGGCGCTGCGCTGGGGCCTCGACGCCTTCCGCCGCGCCGGCGTCGACACCGTGAAGCTCGAGGAGTATCCGGCGCCCGCGAAGTGGGAGGGCGTCTCGGCGACGGCCGAGGTCCTCGCGCCGGTCCATTTCCCGGTCCGGGTCGCCTCGTACGCGATGGCTCCGTCCACGACGCCGCCGCTCACGGCGGCGCTCGTCGACGGCGGCGCCGGGCGGCCGGCCGACTTCGACCGCCTGGGCGCGCAGGCGCGCGGCGCGATCGTGCTCGTCCAGACGCAGCCCATGAAGTCCTTCGAGGACCTCTTCGCCGAATACCTCGCGGCACCCGGCACGATGAAGGCGGCGATCGCGCACGGCGCGGCGGCGATCCTCTTCTGCTCGACGCGGCCGCGCGACCTGCTCTACCGGCACATGATCACGTGGGGCTCGATCGCCCCGATCCCGATGGCGCAGGTCCGGCGCGAGGACGGGCTGCGTCTCGCCCGGCTGCTCGCGGCGGGCAAGGCGCTGACGATGCGGCTCGACCTCCAGAACAAGGTCGGGGGCGCCTGGCAGGCCGCGAACGTCGTCGCCGAGATCCGCGGAAGCGAGCACCCCGAGGAGATCGTTCTGCTCGGCGCGCACCTCGACTCCTGGGACCTCGGGACGGGCGCGCTCGACAACGGGGTGAACTGCGCGCTGGTGATCGACGTGGCCCGGGCGATCGCCGCCGGCCCGCGTCCCAAGCGCACGATCCGCTTCGTCCTCTTCACCGGCGAGGAGATCGGCCTTCTCGGCTCGCTCGGCTACGTGCGCGCGCACCGCGACGAAATGGCGCGACACGTCGCCGCCGTGATCCACGACATCGGCGACGGCAAGGTGGTGGGCTACTTCACCAACGGGCGCCCCGAGCTCGACGCGCCGCTGAAACAGATTCTGGCGCCTCTCGCCGCGCGCGGCTCGGCCGGAACCAACGACGAGGCCCTCCTCGGCACGGACAACTTCGATTTCCTGCTGGAGGGCGTGCCCAACCTGGTCGCGGACCAGCAGGTCGACCGCTACCTGGCCGACTATCACGCCGAGTCGGACACGTTCGACAAGGTGGACCCGGAGCTCGCCCGGCAGAACGCGGCGGTCGCGGCGGTCGTCATCGCGGGCCTCGCCAACGCCCCCTCGCGCCTGGGCACGCGCCAGAGCCGCGCCGACATCGAACGCGTGCTCGAGCAGAACAAACTCGACGCGCAGATGAAGGCGTACGACCTGTGGAGCGACTGGGAGACCGGGAAGCGGGGAAGGCAGAGGTGATTTTAGATTTTCGATTTTGGATTTTGGATTCCAAGCCCCGGACGCCGTCTTCAATCCAAAATCCAAAATCCGCAATCCAAAATCGATGATGAAGCGTCTTCTCATCGCCAACCGCGGCGAGATCGCGGTGCGCATCGCGCGGACGGCCCGGGAGATGGGCCTCGAGACGGTCGCGGTCTACGCGGAGTCGGACGCGGGCGCGTTCCATACGCGACAGGTGGACCATGCCGTCTCGCTCGGCGCGGGCGCGCCCGCCGAGACCTACCTCTCGATCCCGCGGGTCCTCGACGCCGCGCGCGCCACGCACAGCGACGCCGTTCATCCCGGCTACGGCTTCCTGTCGGAGAGCGCGGAGTTCGCGCGCGCGGTGATCCGCGCGGGTCTGACCTGGGTCGGGCCCCCGCCGCAAGCGATCGACGAGATGGGCGGGAAGCTTCCGGCACGGGCCCGAATGGAGGCGGCCGGCGTCCCGGTCACGCCCGGCTCCCGGGCGGGCGTGGTGGACGACGCGGGGCTGGTCGCGGAGGCGAAGCGGCTGGGCTTTCCGCTCCTGATCAAGGCCTCGGCCGGCGGCGGCGGCAAGGGCATGTCGCGGGTCGACCGGGCCGAGGACCTGCCGGCCGCGCTCGCCGAGGGCCGGCGCGTCTCGGAGGCCGCCTTCGGCGACGGCACCGTGTATCTCGAGCGGCTGCTCGAGGGGTGCCGCCACGTCGAGTTCCAGGTGTTCGGTGACTCGGCGGGCCGCATCGCGCATCTGTTCGAGCGGGAGTGCAGCGTCCAGCGCCGGCATCAGAAGATCGTCGAAGAGGCGCCGAGTCCCGCGCTCGACGCCACCCTCCGCGCCGCCATGGGCCGCGCGGCGGTTCGTGCCGCGAAGGCGGTCGGCTACGTCGGCGCCGGGACCGTCGAGTTCCTGCTCGACGAAGACCGCCGCTTCTACTTCCTCGAGATGAACACGCGCCTCCAGGTCGAGCACGCGATCACCGAGGAGACGATCGGGTGCGATCTCGTCCGCGCCCAGCTCGACATCGCGCGCGGCCGGCCGCTTCCGCCGGTCTGGTCCGATGGCACGCTCGCGCCGCGGGGGCACGCGATCGAGATGCGTCTCTACGCCGAGGATCCTCGCGACTTCCTGCCGCGCTCGGGCCGCCTGCTCGAATACCGCGAGCCTCAGGGCCCCGGGATCCGCGTCGACTCGGGCGTCGATCGCGGCAGCACCGTGGGCCTCGAGTACGACCCGCTGCTCGCGAAGCTCATCGTCTGGGCGCCGGATCGCGAGGCGGCGATCGGACGGGCGCGGCGCGCGCTGTCGGAGTGGGTCGTCCTCGGCGTGGAGACGAACCTTCCGCTGCTCTCCGAGGTCCTCGCGTCGGACGCCTTCGCGTCCGGCCGCTACTCGACGGACCTGGTCGCCGGCCTGCCGCGAAAGGACCCGGGGGCGCCGGACGCCGCCTGGATCGCCGCGGCGCTGGCGGCGGCCGGCGGCTCTTCGGCGTCGGCGGCGAGGACGCCGGCGGGCGACGCGGCCGCGCCGGATCCGTGGGCGGAGCCGGGGCTGAGAAACTGGAGGCTCTCATGAGCCTCCTGGGCTGGAGGGTCGGATGAGCGCGCAACGCCTGCGCCGCGGCTCGGAGCTTCGCGAGGTCCGCGTCGAAGACCGTGCCGCGATTCTCGACGGGCGCCGCTTGGCGTTCGAGCGCGTGGACCGCGGCGGCGTCCTGACCGGGATCCGCATCGACGGAAAAGAGCATCCGGTGGTGACGGCCGTCGAGGGAGGCCGGCTCTGGATCTGGTGCGACGGCGTCGCGAGCGCGTTCGAGAGGGTCTCCGCGGAGCGCTCAGTCGCCGGAGCATCCGGGAAAGACGCGGGCGGCGGCTTGATCTCGCCCATGCCGGGACGCGTGCGCCGGCTGCTCGTCGCGGACGGCGCGCGCGTGGCGCGCGGCGACGTGCTCCTCGTGCTCGAGGCGATGAAGATGGAGCACGCGATCCGCTCCCCGGTCGACGGGATCGTTCGCCTGCGCGTCGCCGAGGGCGACCTCGTCGAGGCGGGCGTGCCGCTCGCCGCGGTCGAGGAAGTCTCGGCATAGCCTCCGTCTGCGCGCCGGGCGGATAATGACGGACATGGACAACTGGGAAGAGCACTCGCTTCGACGCCCGCACCTGCCGGACCGCGTCACGGTCTACGAGGTCGGGCCGCGCGACGGGCTCCAGAACGAGGCCGAGACCCTGCCGGTCGCGGTGCGGGCGGAGTTCATCGACCGCCTGACGGACGCGGGCCTGCCGGCGATCGAGGTCGGCTCCTTCGTGTCGCCGAAGGCGGTCCCGCAGCTCGCCGACACCGAGGAGGTCTACCGGCTCATCCGCCCGGCGAGCGGCGTCCGCTATCCGGCCCTGGTTCCCAACGAACGGGGCCTCGAGCGCGCGCTCGCGTGCGGAGTCCGGGAGATCGCGGTGTTCACCGCCGCCTCGGAGACCTTCAATCGCAAGAACATCAACGCCGGCGTCGACGAATCGATCGAGCGCTTCCGGCCGGTGGCCTCCCGTGCGCGCGAGGAGCGCGTGCGCGTGCGCGGCTACGTCTCCACCGCGTTCGGCTGTCCCTACGAGGGGGAGATCGCGCCGGAGGCGGTGCGCGAGGTCGTTCACAAGCTCCTCGACCTGCCGGTCGACGAGATCTCGGTCGGCGACACGATCGGCGTGGCGACGCCCGGACGGGTCTTCGACGTCATCGAGGCGCTCTACGAGTCGGGCGTAACCCGCGGCGTGCTGGCGCTCCACTTCCACGACACGCGCGGCACGGCGCTTGCCAACGTCTACGCGGGCCTTCAGTGCGGCGTGACGTCCTACGACTCCTCGGCCGGCGGGCTCGGGGGATGCCCGTACGCGCCGGGCGCATCCGGCAACCTCGCGACCGAGGACCTGCTCTACATGCTGGACGGCCTCGGGATCCAGACCGGCGTGACGCTGTCCGGGGTGGTGGACGCCTCCCGGTTTCTGGCCGGAAAGCTGGGCCGTCGCCCGCCCGGCCGCTATCTGGCGGCCGTGATGGGCCGTGCGAGTTGACTTGGGCGCCGAATCGCGTTAACCTCCTGACCTACTGACGGTTAACTGAGTGGCCAAAAAGATCCTGCTGGCGGACGACAGCCTCACGATCCAGAAAGTTGTCGAGCTGACGTTCTCGGACAGCGAATACGACCTTCTCTGCGTACCCAACGGACAGAGGGCCCTCGAGAAGGTTGCCGAGGAGGCGCCCGACCTGATCCTGGCGGACGTCGTCATGCCGGAAAAGAACGGCTACGAGGTCTGCGAGGCGATCAAGGCGAATCCGGCGACCGCGCGAATCCCCGTCATCCTGCTGTCCGGCACCTTCGAGCCCTTCGACCGGGACCGCGCCGAGCGACTCGGCTGCGACGCCATCGTCTCGAAGCCCTTCGACTCGCAGCAGCTGCTGCGTCAGGTCGAGGCCCTGCTCGCCCGGGTGCCCGAGGAGGTTCCCTCGAACGCGACGATGGCGATCCCGATCATGGCGAACCCCCAGCCGCCGGCCGCGGCGACCACCGTGGTCGTGCCCGAGCGGGCGCACGCCGAGCCGAACTTCGCCGAGGAGGACTTCACCGCCTCGGTGCGCGTTCCCCAGAAGGTGGACGGCGGGCCGGACCTCTTCGAAGAGGAATACGGCCAGGCGGACGTCGAGTCGGCGATCGCGGCCTTCGAGAAGGCGCATCCCGAATTCAGCCATGCGGAGGAGAGCGCCACGGCGGCGGCCATGGACATGGGCGAGTCGACCGCGGTCGCGCCGCCGCGGGACCATGGCGAAGCGGGCGAGGGCGGCGCGCTCGCGGGCTGGCTCCGTCAGGACGCGGACGCGGCGGCCGAAGGCGCCGTGGCCGAATACGAGCCGGATCCGGCGCCCGCGCCGGCGCCGTTCTGGACGCCGCGGCAAGCCCAACACGAACCCGAGCCCGACCTGCAGGCGATCCCCTTCGCCGCCGACGACTCCGCCTCTCGGCATTCGAGCGCTCCCAGCGGCGCAATGCGAGCCGACGAGGCTCCGACTCAGCAGATTCCGCTCTCCGCGAATTACGCCTCGCTCGCGCGCGAATCCGACGCGGCTCCCATCGCCGACGCGGACCGGGACACCGATCGGACGCGGCGCGAGACTCCCGCGGTGGAGGCGTCCCCGGCGGCTCCGGCAACGGCGCCCCCCGAGGCGCCGGCCGCCGGTTCCGTCTCCCGGGAGATCGAGCTCCTCGCGGAGACGACCTCGATCGGCCAGCTCAAGGAAATGCTGTCCTCGGTCTCGCGGCCCGAAGGAGGCCTGAGCGACGACGAGATCGATCGCCTGGCCTCGCGGGTGGTCGAACGGTTGTCGGAGAAGATCGTCCGGGAGATCGCGTGGGAGGTGATCCCGGACGTCGCCGAGCTCGTCATCAAACAGCGCATCAAGGAGTTGGAGTCCGGCGTCGAATAGGACGCGCGGGCCGTTCTGTTATAGAAAAGGGCTCCGAGAGCCCTTTTTTGATGCGCGAAGAACCCGTCGAGCACGGCAGGCGGCCGGAGGAGCCGTCGAAGAGTCTGCCCAAGACCTTCGACCCCTCTCGCTTCGAGTCGCGCTGGTATGGGCTCTGGGAGAACGAGGGCCGCTTCCAGCCCAACGGCGCACCGGGTTCGCCACGGTACGTGATGGTGATCCCGCCGCCGAACGTCACGGGACGGCTCCACATCGGGCACGCCTACGGGCGAACCGTCGAGGACATCCTGGCCCGCTGGAAGCGAATGCTCCAATTCCGCGTGCTGTGGGTCCCGGGCACCGATCACGCGGGGATCGCGACGCAGATGGTGGTGGAGCGCCACCTCGCCAAGCAGGGAATCGACCGCAAGGCCCTCGGCCGCGAGGCGTTCGTCGAGCGCGTGTGGGAGTGGCGGCGGGAGTCGGGCGACGCGATCCTCGGACAGCTCCGCCGGCTCGGGTGCTCGCTCGACTGGTCGCGGCTGCGGTTCACGATGGACCCCGAGCTCTCGCGCGCCGTGCGCCACGCCTTCGTGCTCCTCTACCGCGACGGGCTCATCTACAGGGGACGCTACGTCGTGAACTGGTGCCCGGGCTGCGGCACCGCCGTCTCGGATCTCGAGGTGGTCGAGAAGCCGACGCAGGGGACGTTGTACAAGATCCGCTACGACGTGCCCGGGCTCCCGGAAGGGGCGGTCGTCGCCACGACTCGCCCGGAGACGATGCTGGGAGACACCGCGATCGCGATCCACCCGGAGGATCCGCGCACCGCGGGCCTCAGGGGCCGGAAGGCGATCCTTCCGATCGTCGGGCGCGAGCTGCCGGTGGTCGAGGACGCGATCCTCGTCGACCGCGAGTTCGGGACCGGGATCGTCAAGGTGACCCCCGCGCACGACGCCAACGACTTCGCGGTCGGAGAGCGCCACGGATTGCCGGCGGTCGTGGTGATCGGCCCGGACGGCAAGATGACGGCGGAGGCTGGGGAATACGCCGGCCTCGACCGCTTCGAGGCACGCAAGAAGATCGTGGCGCGGCTCGAGCAGGAGGGCCGCCTCGTGGCGGCCGAGCCGTACACGATCAACCTCGGCACCTGTCAGCGTTCGGACGACGTGGTCGAGCCGTACCTCTCGGAGCAGTGGTTCGTGAAGGTCCAGCCGCTGGCCGAGCCCGCGATCCGCGCCGTCCGCGAGGGCACGGTGCGCTTCGCGCCGGAGTCGTGGGCGAAGACCTACTTTTCCTGGATGGAGAACATCCGCGACTGGTGCATCTCGCGCCAGCTGTGGTGGGGCCACCGGATCCCCGCCTTCACGTGCGTGAACGGCCACTTGACGGTCGAGGACGAGGACCCGGCCGCGTGCCCGACCTGCGGCGCGCGCGAGCTCGTCCAGGACCCCGACGTGCTGGACACCTGGTTCTCCTCGCAGCTCTGGCCATTCTCGGTCTTCGGCTGGCCGGAGCAGACCTCGGATCTCGAGGAGTTCTATCCGACGGACGTTCTGGTCACCGGTTACGACATCCTCTTCTTCTGGGTGGCGCGCATGCTCATGGCGGGCCTGCGCTTCACGGGAACGGCGCCGTTCTCGACGGTCCACCTGCACGGCCTCGTCCGCGTCGGCGGCGAGAAGATGTCCAAGACCCGAGGCAACGTGATCGATCCCATCGAGGCGATCGACGAGTTCGGCGCCGACGCGGTCCGTTTCACGCTGGCGTGGGCCTCCTCGTCCGGCCCCACCGTGTCGGTCGAGCGCGGCAGGATGGCCGGATCGCGCAATTTCGCCACGAAGGTCTGGAACTCGGCGCGCTTCACGCTGGCGCAGCTCGACGGAAGACCCGTCTCCGAGGAGCTCGAGGGGCGCGCGCTGTCGCTCCCCGACCGCTGGATCCTCTCGCGCCTGTCTGCCGCGAGTGCCGACGTGAACCGACATCTCGAGGGGTTTCGCTTCGATGAGGCGGCCGAGCGGATCCAGGGATTCGTCTGGCACGAGCTCTGCGACGGGTATCTCGAGATGGTCAAGCCGGTGCTTGCGGGGGCGGATCCGACCGCGGCCGACTCGGCCCGGGGGGTGCTGCGGCGCTGCCTGGCGGACTCACTCGCGCTCCTGCACCCCTTCATGCCCTTCCTGACGGAGGAGATCTGGGAGAAGCTGACCGGCCGTGCGGGGACTCTCATCGTGACGCCTTATCCGCAGGCCGTGGCCGCGTGGCGCGACGAGGAGGCGGAAGCCGCGCTCGACGCGCTGCGCGCCATCGTCGCTCGCGTGCGCAACCTGCGGACCGAGCGGGGCGCCTCGCCGACCGCGCCGGTCGCGCTCTGGATCGATCCCGCGTCGCCGTCGCGGGAAACGCTGCCCGCCCTCGAGGCGCTCGCGCCCCTGCTGACGCACCTCGGCCGGCTCTCGGATCTGCGCTTCGCGGCGCCCGAGCCGGGCTCGGTCCGCGACGTCGTGGCGGGCATCCGGATGGGTATGGGACTTCCCCTGGCGGCGGACGCGGCGACGGCGGCGTCCGCGGAAGGCCGCGAGGAGAAGGCGCGCGTCGCGCTCGACGACGAGATCGCCCAGCTCTCGGCCAAGGTCCAGAACGCCGCGTACCTGGAGAAGGCTCCTCCCGCGGTGGTCGAGAAGACGCGCCTGCGGCTGCGCGAGCTCGAGGCGAAGCGGGCGGCATTAGGGATGCCGGGACCATCGTGATCGGTTTCGGCGGCGGATGGCTCGACCCGTCCGGGTGGCGCGCGATCGAGAACTGCGTCGCGTTCCACCGCATCCCGTCTTCGAACGGGCTCGCTCGCGACCTGATCGAGATCTACTTCGAGGAGGGTCAGGACCTGCGCACCACGGTCCTGATCGCCGAGTCTCAGCCGGGAGCGTACGGCCGCAACGGGCGCTCCTGGGTGGCACCCGAGGGCAAGGGGCTGTACCTCACGGTCGCGCGCCGCGCCGCGGAGGGCGAGCCGCTGTCCGTCGTGCCGATCGCGGTTGCCCGCTGGACCGCGGAGGCCCTCCGCGAGAAGACCGGGATCGCCGTGGAGCTGAAGTGGCCCAACGACCTGTACGCGCGCCGGCGCAAGCTCGCGGGCGTGATCGCCGAGTCGCGGACGCAGGGAGACGAGACGTACGTCGCCGTCGGCATCGGAATCAACGTCCTCGGAAAGAGCGACGCCCTGGGCGTGCCCAACGCCACGACCGTGGAGGAGGAGACCGGCCGCGCCCATCCGCTGCCGACGCTGCTCCAGGCGGTCCTCGACCGCCTCGACCGGGAGCTCGCCGCGCCCCGATGGGACGAGGAGGTCCCGGCCTGGCAGCTCGCGTCGCTGCACCATCCCGGCGATCGGATGACGGTCCGGCGCAACGGCGAGGACGTCACCGGCGAGTACCTCGGGTTGAGCCCGGCGGGGTTCCTGCGGCTGCGGACGGAGACGGGGGAGGCGGTCGTCGCGAGCGGCGAGGTGTCCGAGTGGTAGCCGTGAGCACGGACGCCCCCGGCGAGGCGCTGCTCGCGGTCGACGTCGGCAACACCAACACGGTCCTCGGGCTATGGAACGGAGACACGCTCGTGAGGCACTGGCGGCTGACGTCGCGGCGCGACGCCACCGCGGACGAGATCGTGCTGTCGGTGCGCGGCCTGCTGGAGTCGGGACCGACGCGGCCGCCGCTCCCGCCCCTGCGCGTCATCATCGCGAGCGTCGTGCCCTCGCTGCGCTTCCCGATGCGGCAGGCGTTCCGGCAGATCGTGGATCGCGAGCCGGTCTTCGTCGAGCCCGGGATCAAGACGGGCATGCCCATCCTCTACGACGTCCCCCAGGAGGTCGGGGCCGACCGCATCGTCAACGCGGTCGCGGCGCACGCGCGCGTCGGCGGCCCGTGCATCGTCGTGGACTTCGGCACGGCGACCACCTTCGACGTGGTGACGGCGAAGGGCGAGTACGCGGGGGGCGTGATCGTGCCCGGCATCGCGATCTCGGCCGAGGCCCTCTTCGAGAAGGCCGCGCGTCTGTGGCGCGTCGAGATCCGCCGGCCGGAGCGGGTCGTGGGCAAGACGACGGCCAGCTCGATCCAGTCCGGCCTCTACTTCGGCTACCTCTCGCTCGTGGACGGGATGATCGACCGGATCGCCGCCGAGATCGGCGGCAAGCCGCGCGTCCTCGCGACGGGCGGCCTCGCCGAGCTGTTCGGCGGAGGATCCGAGCGCATCGACGAGGTCGATCCGCTCCTCACGCTCCAGGGCCTGCGCCTGATCGATGAGCGAAACCGCGGAGGATAGGGATTTCTACGCGGCCGCGGAAGCCGCCTTCATCCGGCGGCGCGGCACGCCGTTTCTGCTTTCGCCCACGGACTTCGCGCTGCTCAAGCAGTGGCGCGCGCTCGGCGTTCCTCTGGCGGCGGTCGAGGCCGGGATCGACGAGGCCTTCACCCGGCGCGAGGAACGCTCCGCGATCGGCAAGGTCAACTCGCTCTCCTACTGCCGGGACGCCGTGCTGGAGGCCTGGGAGCGTCACGCCGAGGCCGCCCGCGGGCGGGGAGGCCCGGGGGGCGGCGCGGGAGGCGCGGGAGCGGAGGCGGATGCCGCGGCGGCGCGCGATGCCCTCGAGGCGCTGACGCGGCGGCTGGAGGAGACGGCGGCGTCCCGGCCCGACCTCGAGGCGCCGCTCGCCTCGGCGCTCCGGTCGCTCCGGCGGCTCTCCGGCTCGGCCAAGCCCCCGGAGGAGATCGAGGCCTCGCTCGCGCGGCTCGACCGCCGGCTGGCCGGCGAGCTCTACGCGGCGTTCCCGGAGCCGGAGCGCGCGGCGCTCGACCGGCAGATCGACGGGCTTCTCGCGGGCGCGGGCGAGCGCATGGACCCGGCGACCGCCGAGAAGACGCGCAAGGCCCTGGCGCGGCGCACGGTGCGCGAGCGGCTGGGGCTCCCGCGCCTGTCGCTCCTATGAAGCCACCGAGACGCTCAGGAGCGGGCCGGCCAGAGGACGCCGGCCCGAACCGCCCGCGAGGGGACGCGGGCCCCATGCGCGTCGTCCGGATCGAGAAGCTCGCGCCGACCGGGGAGGGAGTCGCGCGCACGCCGGAGGGCGTGGGTTTCGTCGACCGCGTGCTCCCGGGCGAGCTCGTCGAGACAAGTATCTATGAGAGGCGAAGGCGATTCTGGCGGGGAAGCCCGCGGAGGATCCTGGAGATCTCGCCGGATCGGATCGAGTCGGCGCATGCCGACTGCGGCGGCTGCGATTGGGCGCACTACGCGGAGGCGGCCGCGCGCGAAACGAAGAGGGAGCTCTTTCTGGAGACCATGCAGCGCATCGGGCATCTGCCGCCGGAGCTCTTCGGCGGTCCGAAGCCGAAGCCGACCCGGAGCCGCCGGCGCCGTCCGGCGCGGGCTACCGTCTGCGTTTACGGCTGCACGTCGCGGGCGCCGGCGAGGACGCGCGCATCGGATACTTCGCGCCGGGGACGCACCGCGTCGTCGACGCCGCGTTTTGCGAGGCCATCGCCTCGTCCACGCGCGCGGGGTTCTCCGAGATCCGCGACGCGATCGCGGAGAGCGGGATCGCGGCCTCCGAGCTCGCCATCCTCGAGGACCTGCCCGGCACGCGCCGCCTCTTCCGCCTGACGGGGGCCGGCGAGGCCGCCGGCACTGCGGGCGAAACCCGGCTCGTCGAGCGGCTTCTCGCGGGATTCGAGGGCGTCCGGCTCGAGTCTGCGGAGGGAGCGCTCCGGCTGGAGCGCGGCCGCGGCCGTCTCGCGCTGGACGTCGGCGGCCGCCGCTTCCGCGTCTCGGTCGACGCGTTCTTCCAGGGCAACCGCCACCTCGTCGCTCGCCTGATGGCCGACGTGCGGGACGAGGCGGCCCGCGTCCCGCCGGGAACGGCGCTCGACGCCTTCGGCGGCGTCGGGCTCTTCGCCGGGGCCCTGCTCGACGCGGGCCACGAGGTCACCTCCGTCGAGCGGGATCGCGACGCGAACGAGGACGCCCGCGCCTCCCGCGCGGAGTGGGCCGACGGCGCCCGCTGGGCCACCGAGACGGCGCCGATCGCCGACTTCCTCCACACCGACGGCCGGGAGTTCGACGTCGTCGTCGCGGACCCGCCGCGTGCCGGGTTGGGGGCCGCGCTCGCGGAGGCGCTCGCCCGCCGGACGCGCCGGCTCTTCCTCTACGTGTCCTGCGACCCGGCCACGCTGGCGCGCGATCTCTCCGCGCTGCGCGGGGCCGGCCTCGAGATCTCCGGCACCCGACTCTACGACCTCTTCGCGTTCACGCATCGCGTCGAGGCCCTCGTCGCCCTCGAGCGGCGGTCTTGATCCGCCCGGTCCTGGAGGAGGGGGCGGCCCCGGCCGCCCGGGCCGCGTTCTGCGTGGTCGCCGGGATCTTCGCCGGCGCGTGGTCGGTCCGCGGCGAGGTCGAGGCCTGGGGCCTTCTCGGCTGCTCCGTCGCGCTTCTCGGCCTGACGGCGCGGCGGCCCGACCGCGGCGCGGCGGCCCTTCTCGGCGTCTTCGCGTTCTGGCTCGCCGCGGGCTTCCTCGCCGGCCGCCTGCGCCTCGCGATTCCCGCGCACCAGGCGCGGGACGCCTTCTGGCGGGCGGATGCGCAGGGCGCGTTCTCGGACTCGGTCGAGGGCGTCCTCGACGATTTCTGGAGCGGCGAGCCGCCGCGAGCGCGCACGACGCTGCATGCGCTGAGGATCCTCGACCGCTCCGGCTGGATCCCGTTCCGCGCGGAAGTCGTCGTCTACCTCTCCGGCCTGCCGCCCGCGGGGCCGCTTCCCGACCGGGGCGACCGCGTGCGCCTCACCGGGCGGCTCGAACGCGAGGACCTTCCCGCGTCGGAGCGGGAGCTGCCGCTGCCCTGGCCGCGCTACCGCCTGTCTGTGAAGAGCGCGCGCCTGGTCGAGCGCGAGGGCCGGACGATCCTGTCGGCGCTGACCTTCCCGAACCGATTCCTTTTCCGGGCGGCCACGAGGGCGCACGGCGCCGGCTCCGACGAGGACGGCGCCTTCGGGCGCGGCGTCCGGGGCCCGCTCGCGGCCCTCCTCCTGGGCGCACGTCGGAGCTCGACCGTGGGTTGGTCGCGCGGTTTCGCAGGGGCGGGCTGTATCACCTGCTGGTGGTCTCGGGTCTGCACGTGCTGCTCGCCGCGGGCCTCGTGGGCTTCCTGCTGGAGCGTCTCCGCATCGAGGGCAAGCGCCGGGACGCCGCTCTCCTCGCCGCCGTCGCGCTCTTCGTCCTGATCGGGCGGCGCCAATCCCCCGGCCGTCCGGGCGGGCCTCGTCGTCGGCGTCTTCCTCCTGACGCGGCTGCTCGAGCGGCCCGTGACCGGGGCGCAGGCGGTCGGACTCTCGGCGTGCGTGCTCTTCCTGGCTTCGCCGCGGCAGGTCTTCTCGGTCGGAGCGGTCCTCACATTCGCCGCGGTGCTCGGCATCGCGACCTTCGCGGCGCCGATCGCCTCCGCGTTTCCGTCACGGCCACGCTGGCTCTTCGCGGGGCTCGCGGCCTCGCTCGCCGCCCAGTGCGCGACCGCCCCGGTCCTGCTGTGGCGGTTCAACCTCGTGGCGGCGGCCGCGTGGCTGACGGCTCCTCTCGCGATTCCGCTGTCGGCCGGGCTGATCGCGCTCGGCGGAGGGGTGCTGCTGCTGGACGCGCTCGGCCTTCCGTCGGCCGCGGGACCGCCCGCGAGGCTGTTCGCGCTCGCGATGTCGGTCCTCGAGTGGACGGCGGATCGCGCGGCCGGCGCGGCCTTCCTGCGCCCCACGCCCCCGCTCGCGGGCGTCCTCCTCGTCGGGGCTCTCCTCGTCGTGACGGCGCGGGCCCGGGGCCGGCTGCGCGCCGGCGCCGCGGCCGGGGCCGCCGCCGTCTTCGCGATCCTCGCCCTGCGGCCGGGCCCGCGGGGGCCGGCGGAGGGCTTCTCGATCGAGGCGCTCGACGTGGGCCAGGGAGACGCGATACTCCTGCGCTGGAAAGACCGGGCGGTCCTGCGTCGATGGAGGAGGGCCCTTCGATGCCGTCTCGACGGATTTCGGCCGCACGCGCGTGGTCCCGAAGCTTCTCGACCGCGGAATCACGCGGCTCGACGCCGTGCTCCTGACCCATCCGCATCCGGACCACGCCCTCGGGCTCTTCGCGGTCCTCGACGAGCTGCCCGTCGCGCGGTTCCTGCGCTCGAGCGGGCGAGGACGAGGGGGATCTGTACGCGCGGCTCGAGGCCCTGGCCGCGAGCCGCCGCGTTCCCGTCCGCGCTCTCGAGGACGGGGACGTCCTGGCGCTGTCGGGAGGCGCTCGCCTCACGGTGCTCCACGCGGGCGGCCGCCGCCGGAAGACGGACGCCGTCAACAACCAGTCGGTCGTGGCGCTGTTCGAGCGCGGCGGACGCTCCGCGCTCCTGACGGGAGACGCCGGAGCTCCGACCGAGGCGGAGCTGGCGGCGGGGGGAGCGCTGACTCCCGTCGACGTGCTGAAGGTCGGGCATCACGGCAGCCGCACCTCGACCTCTCCGGACCTCGTGGAGGGAATCCGGCCGCGGGTCGCGCTGCTCTCGTGCGGCCGCGGAAATCGCTTCGGGCATCCGGCGCCCGAGACGCTCGGAACGCTCGCGCGCTACTGCGTTCCGGTTCTGCGGACCGACCAGCGGTCCGACTGCCGAGTCGAGCTGACGCCGCGGGCGACGCGCCTGCGTTGGCGGGGGAGCGAGGGGCCTTGAAATCGTCCGCTCTGGTCGGGGGACAGGGCCACGCGCTCGTCGGCGACCGACGCCCCGCGCTTCTCGTCATCGTCGGGCCAACCGCCTCCGGCAAGACCGAGGTCGCCCACGCGCTGGCGCTCGCGGCGGGAGGGGAGGTCGTGTCCGCGGACGCCTTCGCGGTCTACCGCGGCATGGACGTGGGGACGGCGAAACCCTCGGCCGCGCTCCGCCGCGAAGTGCGTTACCACATGCTCGACGTCGCCGATCCGGAGGAGCCCTTCTCCGCCGGGCGGTACGCGGCACAGGCGCGGCGGGCGGTCGAGGACATCGCCGGCCGTGGCGCCCTGCCGATCGTCTGCGGCGGAAGCGGCTTCTACGTGGAGGCGCTCCTGAAGGGGCTTCCGCCGGGACCGGCCCGCAGCGATCCGCTTCGCGCCGCGCTCGCGCGGTGGTCGGCGGTGCGGGGACCCGCGGCCGCGCACCGCGTGCTCGCCGTCAACGATCCGGTCTCGGCCTCGCGGATCCCGGTCGGCAATCTGAAGTACATCCTGCGGGCTCTCGAGATCCTGTTCCTGACCGGATCACGCCCTTCGTCCCGCTCGCCGGGCCGCGACCCGTGGGCCCGACGCTTTCGCGTCTTCCAGCTCGGTCTCGCGCCGGCGCCGGCGGCACTCCATGTTAGGATCGAAAACAGGGCGCGCCGGATGCTGGATTCCGGGTGGGGAGAGGAAGTCCGGCGCCTCCTCGATCGCGGGCTCTCGGCGGACTCCAACTCCCTTCAAGCGATCGGGTACCGGGAGGTGGCTGAATGGATCCTCGGGAGGATTCCGAGAAGCGAGGCGGAGGCTCGGATCGTGGCGGCCACGCGGAAGCTGGTCAAGCGACAACGAACCTGGCTCGCCCGCGAGACCGGTATCCGGTGGGTGGACCCGGAGGAGGCCGTCGTGAGGGCGCTCGCCCTGCTGGGCGAGGAGGACAGGGAGACGCGATGAACAAGGCGCCGATCAACGTACAGGACTCCTTCTTCTATAACCTTCGTAAGGACAACGTTCCCGTCACCGTGCGCCTGACCTCGGGCGAGGAGCGCATGGGCCGGCTGCGGCGTTTCGACAAGTTTGCCCTGGTGCTCGAGGTCGAGGGCCGCGAAGAGATGATCTACAAGCACGCCATCGCATCGATCCGGCCGGAGTCGCTGCCCTCGAGCACCTGATCCGAGGGGGGCCTTGAGGCGTTTCCGCCCTTCCCGCGTTTCTCGTTTCCGGCAGGCCAGATTCTCCGCACTCGCGACCTCGCGCCACGGAGCGTGTCTCCTCGTCGCCGCCTTCGGCGTCGCCTCTGCGGCCGCCCTGCTCACGTTCACGGGCTGTGCGAGCGCGCCGCCGGCGGGAGCCGCGGCCGACCGGTTCCCGCTGGATCCGCGCGAGGGGCTGACGGGGCCGTTCGACGCCTCCGTCGAGAAGGGCTGGCACTCCCTGGCGGCGGGCGATCCTGCGGGCGCGCGGCGCGAGTTCGACGCGGCCTCCTCCGGGCCGTCCCGCCGGGCCGGGGCCATCGGAACGGTGGAGGCTCTGGTGCTCCTCGAGAAGCTCGACGCCGCAGAGCCGCTCTGCGCGCGCGAGCTCGTCGAGCCGCCGGCGACGCTGCCGCTGTGGACCGCGTGCGGCGAGCGGGCGGCGCGTGCGGGCGATCCGGCCGTCGCGTACGAGCTCTACCAGCGGGCGGCGGAGCGCGCCCCGCAGCGGCGGGGCATCGTGAAGCGCGCGGACGAGCTGCGGGCGCAGGCCACCGAGGCGGTCCTGGCCGGGGCCGAACGAGACTCCGAACGAGGCCGGCGTGCGGAGGCCTCGGCCGCGGTGGCGCAGGCGCTGGCCTGGAACCCGGGCTCGGGGTCGGTGCTGGTGCGCGCCGCCGAGGTCGAGTGCGCGGGAGGCGAGAAGGAGAGCGCGCTGCGCTACTACCGGGATGCGCTGGCGATCGGCGGTGTCGACGAAGAGGCCGAGCAGCGCGCGGGCGAGCTCGCCCTCGAGACCGGCGACTACGCGATGGCGGTCATGGTGTTCGACTCTCTCGCGGCCCGCAACCCGCTGCTGAAGGACCGTGCCGCGGAGGCCCGGCTGGCGTTTCGGATCGACAACTGGCCGGACGCCGAGCGGCAGGTCGCGCGGTCGCGCCGCCTGACGCGCTCCGGCGCCGCGCTTCTCGTCTCCTGGATGTTTCCCGAGCTGCGCGAGGGCCGGATCCAGTCGGGCGTCGTGGCAACCGACGTCCTCGAGCGCAAGGACCGGGCCGTCATGATTCGCGCCGTCGGCCTGGGCCTCCTCGACGTGGACCCCGAGACGCATCGGGCCCGGCCGGACGCGCCGCTGTCCCGGGCCGCGGCCGGGCAGTTCCTCCTTCGCGTGGCGGTCGTTCTCGGGCGGCCGGGGAGCCCGAAGGGGTGCCTGGCGTCGGCCGCGGATGCGTCGCGGACCGGCGCCGACGCAATCCGTCTGGCGGCGCGGTGTGGACTGCTGGCAGAATCGGGTGGAATGTATGTGTCAGGGGCGGAGATGACTCGGGGAATGGATCGGTTGAGGACGGCCTTCGCCGTCGGGGAGGCTGCCCGGCGTGATTGAAACCGCGGTCTTTCGGCGTGTCGCTCTCTTCGCCGAGCTCGAGGATTCCGAGCTCGAGTCTCTGTCCCGACTGGCGACGGTCAGGCAATACGCGTCCGGCGCATCCATCCTGCGCGCCGCCGAGCCGGGCGATCTCTTCTTCGTCCTCGTCCGGGGCGAGGTCAAGGTGTACGTGGACTCCTCGGACGGGCGCGAGGTGGTGCTGACGCATTTGCAGGCGGGGAGCTTCTTCGGAGAGATGGCGCTCCTCGAGGGGGAGTCGCGCAGCGCCTCGGTGTCCGCCCTGACCGAGTCGGAGCTGGTCGTGCTCACGCGCCAGGACTTCCTCAACCTGCTGGAGCACGACTTCACTCTGACCCGCAAGATCCTCAAGACGTTGTCGGCGCGCCTGCGCCGCGCCAACGACGTGATCGAGTCGCTCGCGCTGCTCGACGTCGGGGGAAGGCTCGCGCGCTATCTGCTGCGTCTCGCCGACGAGTCGGGAAAGCCGCCGGTCGACGGCTACTTCGTCGTCAGCCGCCCGACGCACCAGGAGATCGCCAACTCGATCGGCGCCACGCGGGAGACGGTCACGCGAATGCTCAAGCAGTTCGAGGACCGCAAGCTCATCCGCGTTCAGGGCTCGACCGTGTGGGTGCCCGCGGAGGTTCCTCCGGGGGCGCGGGAGAACGAGTGGAGACGTAAGTGAAGGGTCCCTGGACCCTTCCCAACTTCATCACCCTCATCCGCCTGGCCGCGTTGCCCTTTTTCCTCCTCTCGATCGCGGAGGGCCGTTTCGGCATCGCCCTCACCCTCTTCGTGGCGGCCGGCGTCTCGGACGGGATCGACGGCTTCCTCGCGCGCCGCTTCGACATGCGCTCGGCGCTCGGCGCCTACCTGGATCCGATCGCCGACAAGCTCCTCCTCATGTCGTCCTACGTGTTCCTGGCCATCCCGGCGTACCCGGGACGGGTGAAGGTGCCGATCTGGCTGGCCGTCATGGTCATCTCCCGGGACTTTCTCCTGCTGCTGGTGGCCCTCCTGCTCATCCTGGCTTCCGGCCGCAAGCGGTTTCCACCGAGCTGGGTCGGAAAGGTGACGACCGTGACGCAGATCCTGACGGTCCTGTTCGTGCTCTGCGCGAACCTCTGGTCGTGGCCGGACGCGTTCGTCTTCATCGCGTTCGGCGCGACGGCCTCGATGAGCGTGGTCTCCGGCTTCGACTACGTGTATCGCGTCGCGCGAAACCCCGAGGAGCCGGCGATGCCGGCCGCGTGAGGAGGTGATCCGGCTGCGCCTGCTGTCGCGGCCCGGCTGCCATCTCTGCGAGGAGATGCGCGCCGAAGTCGACCGTCTCCTGGAGGGTCAGGAGCACGCGTGGGAGATGGTCGACGTGGACTCGGACGACGAGGTCGCGCGCCGCTGGTCGGACTCGATTCCGGTGCTGTTCGTCAACGGACGGCTGTTCGCCAAGGTGCGGATGCCCCGGCTCGCGCCCGCCCTGAGGCTCCTGAGGGCCGCGGCCGAGGGAGAGGAGACGGGCAGCTGATCCCGATCGCCGGGCTGCTGATCGCCGCGTCGTGGCTGGCGGCCCATCCGGCGCCCGGGCACGCGCCCGCGGGCGCCTCGACGAAGGGCGTCCTGCTCGAGGACCTCACGTGGGTCGAGGCGGAGAAGCGGCTGACGCCCGACACGGTCGTCGTGATTCCGCTCGGCGCCGGCTCCAAGGAGCACGGGCCGCACCTCAAGCTCAAGAACGACTTCGTGCTGGCGGAGTACCTCAAGCGCCGGGTCCTCGCAAAGGCCGATGCCGTGATCGCGCCCACGATGAACTACGGCTACTACCCGGCGTTCCTGGAGTACCCGGGCTCGACCAGCCTGCGGCTCGAGACCGCGCGGGATCTCGTCGTGGACATCTGCCGCGGCCTGTCCCGCTTCGGCCCGCGGCGTTTCTACGTGCTCAACACCGGCGTCTCCACGGTGAGGGCGCTCGAGCCCGCCGCCGCCATTCTGGCGGGCGACGGAATCCTCCTTCGCTACACGGACGTGCTCGCGTGCCTCGATCCCATCGAGAAGGAGGTCTGCCGGCAGGAGGGCGGCACGCACGCGGACGAGGCCGAGACCTCGATGATGCTGTACATGAGCCCGGGCGACGTCGACATGCGCAAGGCCGTCAGGGACTACCACCCCGGGCAGGGCGCCCTGACGCGGGATGAGAAGAGGACCGATCGGACGTTCTCGCCCTCCGGCGTCTACGGCGACGCGACGCTCGCGACCCGCGAGAAGGGCCGGCGGATCACCGAGGCCCTCGTCGCCGTGATCCTCCGCGAGATCGCGGCGCTGCGGACGGCGGAGCCTCCCACCGGACACCCCGCGGCGCCCTGAGCGCTCCCTGGGCGGCCGCACGCGCTCAGCCGTCAGCGCTCAGCGCTTGGCGACGACGGCTCCGACTCCGAGACCGAGCGCGGCGAGCACCGCCGCGAACAGCGCGGCCGCCACGGCGCCCCGCGTGCGCGGCGCGGCGTCCGCCGTCTGGGTCGATGCCGTGTAGCTCAGGAACTGCGCGCTCGGGTCGTTGGTGACGTTGTCGACGGTCGCGCCATAGACGATCAGCCCGCCGCCCGAATACGTGACCTGGATCGACTGGTTGTTGGCGAGGCTGAACCCCAGGAAGTCGCTCGCCGACTCCTGGATGAAGAAGTTCGGCGGGAACGTCGTGTTGACCGTGTGCACGACGCCGCCGGCCGAATTGCGCACGGTCGCGGTGACGTGGACGTCGCTCGACAGCGTCCGGAACCCCATGTTGTAGCGGAACCGGGAGACGTCGGAGGGCCCGATGAGGTAGCCGCCTCCGTTCTGGGGAACGTCGAGGATCCGATAGAAAGGCTCGGTGAAGCCGCTCGTCCCCGAGGCGCCGCCGTCGTCGTAGATGCGCGTCAGGACGATCGGGACCGGCGAGCCCTTGGCGACGTAGAGGTCGATCGTGCCCAGGCCGTTCTGGCCCATGGCGGCCACGATGTCGTCGTACCCGAGCGTCTGGCCCGCCGCGAGCGACCAGCTGAGCGTGCCGTTCGCGGGGTTCAGCCCCGCCTCGTGGAAGAAGAAACGGCCCGCGGAGGGGCCGGGCCCGGGGTTCGTCAGCTGAATGGCGGTCTTGAAGAACGAGCCGAAGTTGCCGGGCGTCGAGCCCGCGACCGCGAGGTAACCCGCCAGGACCTGCGGGCCCAGGACCGGCGTGGGTGTGCGGGTTCGGGTGCGAGTCGACGTGTTCACCGGAGTCCCCGTGGGAGGGGTTCCCGTAACGGTCGGCGTGCCCGTCGGACCTCCCGGCGTGGCCGTGACGGTTGCCGTCGCCGTGGCGGTGGAGCCCGGAGGCGGCGTCACGGTCTGCGTCGGCGGGACGGTGGCGGTGAACGTCGGCTGGCCGAACGGCGTCTCCGTCGGGGTCGCCGTGATCGTCGGCGTCTGGGTCGCCGTCCGGGTCTGGGTGGGCGTCGGGGAGTTGGTCGGCACGGTCCCCACGTTCAGGACGTGGGTGATGAATACGCCGCCTCCTCCGGTGTGGTTGTTCACGACCGTGAGGGCGACGGTGATCATGCCGGTCGTGTTGAAGGTGTGCGGCGGCGGGGCATGGAGGTTGGACGTGCTGCCGTCTCCGAAGGCCCAGGTCCACTGCCCGACCGAGTCGGCCGGGGTGGTCATGTCGGTGAACGTCACCGGCTGGCCGATGGACGGATTGGTGGGAGTCCAGGTGAACTCGGGCACCAGGGTGTTGTCGGTGTTGCCGGCCGGCAGGATGCCGACGTCCCTCGCCTTGGAGCTTCCGCTGGGCTGGACCGTCAGGGTCACCGTGTAGATGCCGGCGGTCGCGTAGGTCGGCGTCTGGACGCTGCAGCTCGTGTCCTGGACCGGCGGGATCATGGGGTCGCCGAAGTCCCAGTCGCAGCGGGCCGGGGTGCCGCTCGGAAAGAACGAGACCGGGCTGCCGACCGTCGGCCCGAACGGAGCGATCGTGAAATTGGCCGTCTGGGCGATGACCGAGGCGGCGGGTGCCGCGAGAGCGAACAGGGCGAGGGCGCAGAGAATGCGCCACGGTCGGCCAGCGCCGGCCGAGAGAATCCTCAGAGCAGTCCTCGGAATGCACATCGGGCACCTCGCAAGTACAGTAATCGCGATGGTTTAGGGTCGCAGACGATCACGCGTTCGTCAAGCTGGCCGGTGTGACAGGCGGCACGCCCGCGGGTTGTGAGCGCCACCCCTCTCCGCTAAGATCCGGGTCCCGCGAAGCGATCTCGCGGACGCTCTTTACGCCTTGCGGGCATAGTTCAGCGGTAGAACGCCAGCTTCCCAAGCTGGATGTCGCCGGTTCGATCCCGGTTGCCCGCTCCAACCGTCAACGTCGCCTCCCTTTCTCGTGATGTCGAGTGTGACGCTGCGCATTGGGAACAAACGCCTGACTGTTCTCACCCCGCCCGGTGTTCGCGCGCGTTGTAGTCTGGCTGTTCCTATGCCTCTCCCCGCCGGCGCTCGTCTCGGCCCCTACGAGATCCACGCACCGCTAGGCGCGGGAGGGATGGGGGAGGTTTACCGGGCGCGGGACACGCGACTCGGCCGCGACGTCGCGATCAAGGTCTTGCCGACTGCGCTCGCGGGTGATCCGGACCGCCTGAAGCGCTTTGAAACGGAGGCTCGCGCGGCGTCGTCGCTCAACCATCCCAACATCGTCACGATTCACGACATCGGCGAAACGCGCGGGACCTCGTTCATCGCGATGGAGATGGTGGATGGGCAGACACTGCGGGAGTTGGTCTCCGACGGGCTCCTGCCGACGAAGAGGGTGCTGGCGGTAGCGGCCCAGGTCGCTGAGGGCCTCGCGAAGGCGCACGGAGCGGGGATCGTTCACCGGGACCTGAAGCCGGAAAACGTCATGGTGACGCGGGACGGCTTGGTGAAGATTCTGGACTTCGGGCTGGCAAAGCTCACGCAACCGGACGACCGGGACCAGAGGACGCAAACTCCGACCGTCTCGGGAGCGACCGCCGCGGGGAGCGTGATGGGGACCGCGGGTTACATGTCGCCGGAGCAGGCGATGGGAAAGCCGCTCGATTTTCGATCCGACCACTTCTCTTTCGGATCGATCGTCTACGAGATGGCGACGGGCCGGCGCGCTTTCGAGCGAGAGAGCGTGCCCGAGACGCTCACGGCGATCCTTCGCGACGAGCCGGAGCCGATCGGGAGCCTGAGCCCGCTCTCGCCCGCGCCGCTGCGCTGGATCGTGGAGCGGTGTCTTGCGAAGAATCCCGAGGGCCGCTATGCCGCGACCCGCGACCTGGCGCAGGATCTCGCCACACTCAGGGACCGTCTCCCGGAGATGAGCGGCGGCGTGATGCCGACCCGGACCCCTCCTTCCCGCGCAGGATGGCTGGTTGGGCTTGCCGCGGCGGGTGTCGTGGCCGCAGCGACGTTTGCGGCGCTCTACGCTTCGCGGAGCTCGCCGAGCCCGGCGGCTGCGCCGATCCGTTTCGAGATCCGTGCGCCCGAGGGGGCCCGCTTCGCGTGGGTCCCGATGCAGAACCTGTTCGCTCTCTCGCCGGATGGACGGCGCATCGCGTTCGCCGCGCGAGGCTCCGATGGGAAGGTCTCACTTTGGGTGCGGCTGCTCGCGGAGCTCTCGGCTGCGGCGCTTCCGGGCACGGAAGACGCCGCCGCGCCGTTCTGGTCGCCGGATGGCCGCTTCGTCGCTTTCTTCGCGGACGGGAAGCTCAAGAGGGTCGACGTGGCGGGGGGGCCGCCGGTGACGATTTGCGAAGTCCATGGGGCGTTTCCCTCGGGCTCCTGGGGCAGCAACCACTCCATTCTTTTCGCCGGCCTCACTCAGCCCATCCTGAATCTGGTGTCGGAGAGCGGAGGCGCCCCCGGCGTCGCACTGAAGGCGGACCCGTCGCGCCACGAAGTGAGCGTCTGTTGGCCGAGCTTCCTTCCCGATGGGCGCCATTTCCTCTACGTCGGACGCAGCGACGCCGAGAAGGAAACCTACGTCCGGCTGGGAAGCCTCGAGGACGGCCGAACGGCGCCGCTCCTGACGAACTGTTCGCGCGCCCAGTACGTGCCCGGCGACCCGAATGCGCGCGCGACCGGCCGCTCCGGCCACCTCCTCTATGCGCGCAGCGGCAACTTGTTTGCCCAGCCGTTCGACGCCGATCGGCTCAAACTGGCCGGGGACGCCGTTCCTTCTGGCGAAGAGGTCTTCCAGCACGCGCTCATCGGTGCGGGTCCCTTCTCGGCTTCGGACAACGGTGTCCTCGCCTCTCGCGGAAAGGCGGGTCCGACGCGCCTGGCCTGGTTCGATCGAACCGGCCGTGAAGCCGGCACCCTCGCCACGCCCGCTGGAATCCGGTCGGTGCGCCTTTCTCCCGATTCACGAAGGGTCCTCGTCGGCGGGATCGATCCTCGCACCGGCATGGGGGATCTGTGGACCGGGGATTTGTCCCGGGACGTGCTCACGCGCCTGGATCTCGGTTCGGACGACTATTTATCCGGGGTCTGCTCGCCCGACGGCACGCAGATCGTCTTCAGCGTTGCGTCGATGCGTCACGCTCCGTCACTCTATGCGCTCTCCTTGCGGGGGTCTGGCGCTCCGAAACCGGTTCTCCCGCCAGGAGGAATCCAGCGGGCGGACGACTGGTCACCCGACGGACATTCCATCCTCTATTTCGCCGCTCAACCCGATTCGGGCAGCGGTCTTTGGGTTTTCAGCATGGAAGGCGAGCCGAACCCGCGCCGGCTCGTGTCGGTCTCGGAGCCTACCGATCTCCAGGCTCAGTTCTCGCCGGACGGCCGCTGGATCGCGTATTGCGCGCCGGAGGGCGGCCGAACCGAGGTGTACGTCACTTCCTTTCCGGAGCCGGGAGAGCGAGTGCGCGTGTCGGTGTCGGGCGGATCGACCCCTCGTTGGAAGAGAGACGGGCGGGAGCTCTACTTCGTTTCCGCTGGCAACGAGTTGATCGCGACGGCCATTGAGCTTGGCTCGAGCGTGAGAGTGGGCGCGACACGGCCGCTCTTTCGGATGAATCCCGCTGGCTGGCAGGACTACGACGTCACGGCGGACGGGCAGCGGTTCCTGGCCGTCGTGAACATGCCGGCCGCGGACGCCGACGCGATCAGTGTCACCATCAACTGGTTTTCGCTACTCAGACGCTGAAGCTGCAGGCGGGATCGTCGTTCTCCGGGATCCGTTTCGACGTTGCCGACAGGCATGAGGGCTGACCGGGTACGACGAGGAATACCCTTCCTGCGCCCCTCCCCAAGCATCCCGGGCAGTCCCCGCTTTCGATTCCGCCGGATGTCGCCGGTTCGATCCCGGTTGCCCGCTCCAACTCGGCCGACTCCGCCGAGACCGGCCTCGCCCCTCGCAGCGCTTCGCTCCCGCGGCGCGGACCTCCTCCCTCCCTTCGGGCGGGAGACTGTCCGCGCCGCGACCGAATAGGCTCAGCTCATCTGTTGAGATGCTGGAGCGACGTCAGCGGTCGTGCGACGGCGGTCAAGGAAGGTGTGCAGCTGCGCGACGACCGCGGCGCCTTCGCCGATGGCCGCACCGACCCGCTTCACCGAGCCGCAGCGGACGTCGCCGACGGCGAAGATGCCCTCGATCCCGGTCTCGAAGGGCTGCGGCACCCGTTCCGTCGGACGCACGTCCGCTCCGGTGGGGATGAAGCCTTTCTCGTCGAGCGGGACGCCGCAGCCGGTGAGCCAGCTCGCCGCCGGATCCGCGCCGGTGAAGAGGAACAGGTGGCTGATGGCGTGTTCCTCCTCCACGCCGGTGCGCCGGTTGCGCCACCGCACCCCCTGCAGGCCGTGGTCGGCCGTGCCGAGAAGTTCCACGACCTCCGTGTCGCAAAGGACCTCGATGTTCGGGGAGGCCGCGATCCGATCGACGAGGTAGCGCGACATGGTGCTCGAGAGGCCGGGGCCGCGCACCAGCACGCGCACGCGGCGCGCGTGGCTCGCCAGGAACACCGCGGCCTGGCCCGCCGAGTTTCCTCCGCCCACCAGGGCCACGTCCTCGTCGCGACAGAGCCGGGCCTCGACGGGCGAGGCCCAGTACGAGACGCCGCGGCCCTCGAACTGCGCGAGGTTCGGAATCTCCGGGCGGCGATAGCGCGCGCCGGTAGCGACGACGACCGCGCGAGCCCGGACCCTCCGGCCGTCGGCAAGCTCGAGGACGTGCGCCGCATCGGGACCCGCGATCTTCGTAGCGCAGTTCAGCCGCGTGACCTCGGTGGAGAGACTGAACTCGGCCCCGAATTTCTGGGCCTGCGTGAAGGCACGCCCCATCAGCACCTGACCCGACACGCCGGTCGGAAAGCCCAGGTAGTTCTCGATGCGCGCGCTGGCGCCGGCCTGTCCCCCGAACGCGAATCTCTCGAGGACCAGGATCGAGAGGCCCTCGGACGCCCCGTAGACCGCGGTCGCCAGGCCGGCCGGACCCGCGCCGACGATCGCCACGTCGTAGGGTTCGGAGCGAAGGCTCGTCGCCACCAGGCCGAGCGCCCGCGCCAGGACCTGCTTCGAGGGGTTCTTGAGTACGGTGCCGTCCGAGAGGACCACGATCGGGAGCTCTTCCGGCCCGGGTGCGAAGCGCGCGAGAAGCGAAGAGGCATCCGGGTCCGCATCGGGATCGATCACTCGGAAAGGAATCGCGTTGCGCTCGAGGAAGGTGGACAGCCGCGTCACGTCCGGAGACCGGAGGCCCCCGATGATCACAGGGCCCCCGAAACCCATCTCGATCAGGGCGACGCGACGGAGGATGAGCGCGCGCAGGATGCGCTCGCCAAGCTCGGCTTCGGCAACCAGCAACGTGCGCAGCGCCTCGGGACGCAACGGCGATCGCCTCTACGTCTCCGACCGCTCGGGCATCGAGGACACTCAGGCTCGGCCTCCCGGACAGGTCTCCGATCTCCGCCATGACCTCGCCCGGAACCACCTCCATCATCTCTTCGACCGGAGCGCCGATCAGCTCGGCGAACTCCGCCACGGGCACCTCGGCCCGAGCCCATCGCGTGGAAGGATCGCGACGCGGCCCGAAAGGATCACGAGCATTCCGGGGGCGGGTTCTCCCTTCTGCATCAGAAGCGTCCCGTTCGGGAACCGCCGGACCTCGCCGAAGCGCCGGATCCGGTCGATCTCGGCTCGGCGAAAGGACCGGAAACATCTGGTTGAACCGAGACGCGAGGACGCCGCTGGGTGTGGCCGCTTCTGTCGGGGTGGTGCTCTCCGGGGTCTCGTCCGGGCGGCGCTCGTCCTGGTCCGACATGCCGGATCGACGCTATGCCTGTGAACCGCGGCCGTCAAGGACGCCGGGCGGAACGGTGCTGCGCGATGAGGAACTCGGCGAGGAGGTCCGCGTCGCGCCGGCGCGGCGAGGTGCGCCGCGCCACCAGCGCCAGGGTGCGGGAGGGCGCCGGCGAGGCGAAGGGACGAGCCACGAGCCGTGTGCCCTTGAGAATGCCCGCGTCCAGCGTGATCCGCGGCAGCAGCGTCACGTCCCAGTCCGCCCTCGACCATCTGGATCAGCGTCGTCAGGCTCGTGGCCTCGACGCGGGGCTCCCAGATTCCCCGGCGGGGACCGCACGCCGCGATGGCATGGTCACGCAGGCAATGCCCCTCCTCCAGCAGGAGCATGTCGCTCGTGTCGATCTTCCGGAGCGGGACCGCCTTCGCGCGGACCGCGGGGTCGCCTTCCCGCGCCACGAACGAAAAGTCGTCCCTGAAGAGCTCGCGCACGTACAGGTCCCCCGTCTCGAAGGGGAGCGCGATCAGGGCGACGTCGAGGCGGCTCGCGCGCAGCCGCTCGAGGAGGCGCGCCGTGAGGTCCTCGCGGAGGTAGAGCTTCAGGTCTCCGTGCGCGCGCCGCAGAGCCGGCAGAACGCCGGGCAGGAGGTAGGGCGCGATCGTGGGGATGGCGCCGAGGCGCAGCGGGCCCGACAGCGGGCGAGCCGCGGAGCGGGCCGCCTCCGACAGATCCGTCGCCGCGGCCAGCAGCTCGCGGGCGCGCGCGACGATGTCCTCGCCCACGGTGGTGAGGCGCACGTGGTGCTTGTCGCGCTCGACGAGCTGAACGCCCAGGAGCGTCTCGAGCTCCTTGATTCCGGCGGACAGGGTAGACTGCGTGACGAACTGCGCCTCGGCCGCGACGCGGAAGTTCAGCCGCTCCGAGAGCTCGACCAGGTAGGCGAGCTGGCGGAGGGTCGGGAGCGCGGGCATCGGTCTTCCCCCTGGCGGTTGATCGAGAGACTCGATCATTGTAATCGAGATAAGTCATTGGACCGGTCAGGGCGTGTCCGCCCAGAATGGGTCCGTAGGTGGAAGTCTCACGTGAGAGAGGAGAGAGTCCCATGCCCGACAAGGAACACACGAAGAGCGTCAGCGAAAGCGAGAACCCCGCAATCCCCTCCCCGACCCCCAAGCAGGGCCGGCCGAGGACGAACAAGGACTGGTGGCCGAATCAGCTCGACCTCTCGGTTCTGCACCAGCACTCCCGCCTGTCGAACCCGATGGAGGAGGACTTCGACTACGCGGAAGAGTTCAAGTCCCTCGACGTCGAGGCGCTGAAGCGCGACCTCATCGAGGCTGATGACGAAGTCGCAGGACTGGTGGCCGGCCGACTACGGCCACTACGGGCCGCTCTTCATCCGCATGACGTGGCATGCCGCCGGCACGTACCGCATCGCCGACGGCCGCGGCGGCGGCGGCGAGGGCCAGCAGCGCTTCGCGCCGCTCAACAGCTGGCCCGACAACGCGAACCTCGACAAGGCGCGCCGGCTGCTCTGGCCGCATCAAGAAGAAGTACGGCCAGAAGATCTCCTGGGCCGATCTGCTGGTCCTCGCCGGCAACGTGGCCATGGAATCGATGGGGTTCAAGACGTTCGGCTTCGGCTTCGGCCGGCCCGACGTCTGGGAGCCCGAGGAGATCTTCTGGGGCTCCGGAGGACACCTGGCTCGGAGACGAGCGCTACAGCGGCGACCGGCAGCTCGCCAAACCGTTCGGCGCCGTGCAGATGGGCCTCATCTACGTGAACCCCGAGGGCCCCGGCGGCAAGCCGGATCCGCTGGCGGCCGCGCGGGACATCCGCGAGACCTTCGCCCGCATGGCGATGAACGACGAGGAGACGGTCGCGCTCATCGTCGGCGGCCACACGTTCGGCAAGACCCACGGCGCGGCGCCGGCCGCCGAGAACGTCGGCCCGGAGCCCGAGGCCGCTGCCACTCGAGGAGCAGGGCCTCGGCTGGAAGAACAAGCTACGGCAGCGGCAAGGGCGACGACACGATCACCAGCGGCCTCGAGGGCGCCTGGACCAACAACCCGACGAAGTGGGACAACGGCTTCCTCGAGAACCTGTACAAGTACGAGTGGGAGCTGACGAAGAGCCCCGCCGGCGCGAAGCAGTGGAAGCCGAAGAACCCCGAGGCGCAGGGCACCGTGCCGGACGCGCACGACCCGTCGAAGCGGCACGCGCCGATGATGCTGACGACCGACCTGGCGCTGAAGGTGGATCCGGTCTACGGGCCGATCGCGAAGCGCTTCCACGAGCACCCGGACCAGCTCGCCGACGCCTTCGCCAAGGCCTGGTTCAAGCTGCTCCACCGCGACATGGGTCCCCGCGCGCGCTATCTCGGCCCCTGGGTCCCGGAGCCGCAGCTGTGGCAGGACCCGGTCCCGCCCGCTCGATCACGAGCTGATCGGCGAGCAGGACATCGCCGCGCTCAAGAAGCAAGATCCTCGACTCGGGCCTGTCCATCCCGGAGCTGGTCTCCACGGCCTGGGACGCGGCGGCCAGCTTCCGCGGCACCGACAAGCGCGGCGGCGCCAACGGAGCGCGGATCCGCCTCGCCCCGCAGAAGGACTGGGAGGCGAACGAGCCGGCCCGCCTGGCGAAGGTCGCTGCAAGGCCCTCGAGAAGATCCAGCAGGACTTCAACGCCGCAGTCCGGCGGCAAGAAGGTCTCGCTCGCCGACCTGATCGTCCTCGGCGGGTGCGCCGCCGTCGAGGAGGCGGCGAAGAAGGCGGGGCACGACGTCACGCGTCCCGTTCGCGCCCGGCCGCACGGACGCCTCGCAGGAGCAGACCGACGTCGACCACCGTTCGACGTGCTCGAGCCGCTCGGCGACGGGTTCCGCAACTACATCCGAGCGGGCGACCCGCTGTCGCCGGAGACGCGGCTGCTCGATCGGGCCAACATGCTGAAGCTGACCGCGCCCGAGATGACGGTCCTCGTCGGCGGCCTGCGCGGCCCTGAACGCGAACCACGGGCAATCGAAGCACGGCGTCTTCACCGACCGGCCCGGAACGCTGACCAACGACTTCTTCGTGAACCTGCTCGACGCGGGCACGGCGTGGAGGCCGTCGGCCTCGGCCGAGAACGTGTACGAGGGCACCGATCGCGCGACCGGCAAGGCCCAGGTGGACCGCGACGGCGGCCGATCTCGTGTTCGGCGCGCACTCTCAGCTTCGCGCGCTGGCCGAGGTCTACGCCAGCGACGACGCGAAGGAGAAGTTCGTGCGCGACTTCGTGGCCGCCTGGAACAAGGTGATGAACCTCGATCGGTACGACCTGCTCGTGAAGGCCCGGCGCAAGCGCCAGCGCGTGGCCGCCTAGAAATCAGTCCTCGGTTACAAGACGCGGGCGGCCCAGGAGGGCCGCCCGCGCTCTTATCGTCTCCGGCTTGCCGGTTCTTGCTCTCCCGCTCAGCGTTTGGCGCCCCGCGTGACGATGGCCGCGCCCACGCCGAGCATGGCGAGGACCAGGGCCACCTTGATCGGCGCCGAGGATCCGCCTCGGGAGCTCCTCGCCTCCTGCGCGACCGGAGCCCCGGTGACGTAGGGCAGGAACTGAGCGCTCGGGTCATTGCTCACGTTGTCGACCGTGGCGCCGTACGCGATCAATCCGCCGCCGGTGAAGGCGATCTCGATCGACTGGTCGTTGCCCAGGCTGAATCCGAGAAACTCCGTCGCCGAGGTCTGAACGAAGACGTTGGCGTCGTAGCTGCGCGTGACGGAGTGGAGGACGTGGCCGGCCGAGTCCCGGACGGTGGCCATCACCGAGACGGGGCTGTCGAGCGAGCGGATGCCGATGTTGAAGCGGTCCTGCGTGACATCCGAGGGGCCCACCAGGAAACCGGAACCCTGCGGGGGAACCTCGGAGGGGTGAATGAACGGCTCGGTGAACCCGAGGGTTCCGCCCGCGCCCGCGTCGTCGAAGATGCGCGCGATCACGAGGGGAACCGGCTGTCCGTCCCCCACGGTGACGTCGAGGCTTCCCAACCCCGACTGTCCCAGCGTCGCGACGAGATCGGGGTAGGAGACGACCTGCCCCGGAGCAAGCGTCCAGGACACCGACGGGTCCGAGAGCTGTCCCGAGACACCGGCGGGATGGAAGATCAGCCGGCCCGAGCTCGGCGACTGGCCCGGGTTGAGGAGTTGGACGGAGGTCTTGAAGAAGGATCCAAAGTTTCCGGGGAGCGACCCGACGACCGGGATGTAACCCGCGACGACCTCGGCCGGGGCTCCCGGCGTTCCCGTCGCCGTCACGGCGTGTGTCGGCGTCCTGGTCCTGGTGGGGGTTCGAGTCCGTGTGACCGTCGGGCTCGCCGACGCGTTCGGCGTCAACGTGACCGCCTGCGTGATCCCGATGGTCGGCGTCGCCGGGGGAGTGGATGTGGCCGTCTGCGAGACCGCGGGAGTCTGGGTCGCGGAGGGTGTCACCGTACTCGTCGCGGACGTCGTGACGGTGATCGTCGCGGTCGTCGTGGGAGTTTCCGTGGGAGTCTGTGCGAGCCCTGTACACAAGCCCAACGCCGCGAAGAGAAGAGGGCCCGCGACGGCGATCTTCCTCCACAGCCGATTCTCTACAAGTGCGGTTGCCTTGGATTGGACCATGATCCCTCCGGTAGTCCCCACGCGCGTCCAGGCGGTGAGGAAGCAATAAGGCCGGCTTCCCCGGTTAGGGGACGCGCCTTGCAATAATCGTTCCGGCGCGGAGAGGATCGGACCCCTCTCCGATGTTCGGCGCTTCGATCGCCGACGAGATGTCAGCGCGGCGGCGCCGCGTCGGCTCTCTTCTGGAACTCCGCCTTCGCCGCCGCGAGGCGCCCGAGAACCTCGGACTTCTCCCGCTCGTCGTTCCAACCCGCGTGGGCGGCCGCGGCCGTCTCGAGGCGCGCGATCCAGGCCACGAAGTACCCGGCGTCGGCCGCGCGACGAATCGGCCGCCCGCCCACCGTCACGTAGACCGGGCTCGTGGTCGCAAACGGGTAGATGTCGAGAATCGGCTCGACGGCGCCCGGCGAGGAGGCGCGGAGCGTGAACCATGCGCTCTCGGAGACCGGCAAGAGCACCGACGCGTCCGCCCGGGTGCCGGACGCGTCGAGCGGGACCGTGGCGACGACGGCGCCGTTCGAGACGATCTCGAGCTTCTCGACCCGCGCGATCGAGCGCAGGGTGACCTTCGCGCGCAGCGAATGCGTGCCGTCGGGCAGCGCGATCTCGTCGCCGACCTCGTGGCCCTCGAGCGTGAAGGAGAGGATCGGGCCGTTCGTGGCGAAGGTTCGGCCCGCCTTCAGCGCGTCGAGGAAGGCGCGGTAGGCGAGCGGGCGTCCCGGGCCGAGGCGGACGAAGACGCGATTCATGCCGACGGGCCCGCGCAACGAGGCGAAGTTCGTCATCGCGTCCGTGCCCGCCCCGGTCGGCAGCCGGAAGCCGCAGTTGAGCAGGCGATACCAGACCTCCGCGGTCGTGCGGTGATCGCTGAAGCCCACGACCTCCATGTAGTCCACCTTTCCGAGCGCGACGTCGACGGGAAGCGCATGCGTCAGGGCGGTCCGCCGCGCCGGGATCCGGGACCGGCGGGTCGAACGGATGCACGTAGCCGGAGACGCCGCCCTGCGCGTGGGCCAGGTCGAAGATCGTGGAGTTGTCGGGGAAGAGGCTCGCGGCCGGCGTGTCGGCGTAGGCCGCATAGCCCGGGAGGATCAGGTGCTCCGCGAGACCGAGCATGCCGGTGTGGCCCCAGTAGCTGGTGTGGTACTCCTCGTCGTGCTTGATCAGGGTCGCGGCCGTCGAGACCGGGTCGAGCGCGGCCGGCGAACTCGCGCGACGTCCGGAATCCGCTGCTCCTTGTTGACGATCAGGTTCTCGACCACGTGCAGGTCCTCGGCCTCGGCCTGCGCGCGCAGCGTGCGCGGGATCGTGTCGCGGTAGTGCCCGCCGTAGTTCATGTGGACGTGGAGGTCGCCGCTCCACCAGCCCGCGCGCGGGCAGATCGCGCGAGGCGCGCGGAGCGCGAGGCGCAGCGCCGCCGTACCGCCCCGCGGACGACGTCGGCGGTGCGCGTGACCGGCGCGTACTCCAGGCCTCGGGTCACGTCGACCGTGTACACGGCCGGGCGGCAGCGACAGCACGGCCGACCCGGTGCGCGGCGTGTGAAAGTAGGTCATCTCGAACGGCCGCTCGCCGCGGTCGAAGCCGTCGTCGGCGTGGCGCCAGGCGTCGTCGGGCGCCCAGCCGCGGCCGTCGGCGCCGGTCACCGAGACGCCGGGCCGGCATGGCGACGCCGTTGGCGTTCGTCGACCGACAGGCGCAGCGTCGCCGCGCGGACGCGAGCGGACTTGCGAACCTCGGGGCCGACGGCGTCGATCGCGCCTCCCGGGATCGTCGACCATTCGCAGGGCGACGTGTCGCCGCCCTCGTTGCTGATGAAGGCGATGCGGCGGCCGTCGGGCGACCAGCGCGGCCGCGTGTGCGTCGAACTCGCCGTAGGTCAGCTGGAAGGGATCGCCGCCGTCCGCGGTCATGAGCCAGAGCTGGTTGCGCTGGCGGCCGAGGTAGGAGCTGTAGACGACGCGGCGGCCGTCACGCGCCCAGTCCGGACGCGCCTTCCAGTTCGTCTCCTCCTTGCGCACGAGGCGCAGCGCGCCGCCGGGCTCGGCCGGCATGCGCCAGAATCCGCCCGAGCCCCAGACGTCTCCGCGGTTCGAGACGAGGATCAGCTCCTTGCCGTCGGGCGACCACGTCGGCGAGAGGTACTGGTCGAACTTCGAGTAGTAGTAGCGCGGCAGGCCGCTGTCCCTGTCCTCCGTCACGCGGACGGGCTCGCCGGCGGGTGCCGCCGTCGGCGGGGCGCAGCCGGAGGACGAAGACGTGCCAGCGCCCCTGGTACGCGGTGGACACGAAGGCGACGCGCGAGCCGTCCGGGGACCAGCGCGCGTCGAGGTTCACGGCGCCGTTTGCGACCAGAGCCCGCGAGGTTCCGTCGCCGCGCGTCGAGCACCCGGATCTCGAGGGCGTCGTCGCGGTAGGACGTGTAGAGGATGTGCCGGCCGTCGGGCGACCAGTCCGGCTCCGAGTCGTAGCCGGGCCCGTCGGTCAGCTGGACGGCCTCGCGGGAGCCGACGCGCTGGCGCCAGAGCGAGCCCTGCATCGCGTACACGAGCTCCTTTCCGTCCGGGGACCACGCCGCGTCGCTCGGCCCGCTCGTCACCTGGGGGAGGTACATCTCCCGGTAGTAGTAGGGATGGGGCTCGTCGATCTGCCTCAGGACGGGCAGGCGCTCGGCGCGAGAAGGCGTCGTCGCCGAGAGGAGGAACACGCAGATCCCAGCGGCCGCGCGGCAGCGAAGCGTGGCGATTCTCATGCTTTGGATTCTCTCCTACGCGCGCAGTCGGCGTTGTAGTCTCTTCGCAGCTCGATGCCGCTCCCGATCGGCACCCGCCTGGGTTCTCACGAGATCGTCGCGCCGATCGGCGCGGGCGGGATGGGAGAGGTCTACCGTGCGCGCGACACGAAGCTCGGGCGCGACGTGGCTCTGAAAGTGCTGTCGGCGGAGATGGCCGCGAGCCCCGAGCGGCTGGAGCGGTTCCAGCGCGAGGCCAAGGCGCTCGCGGCGTTGGACCACCCCGGCATCGTGGGCGTCTATTCCGTGGAGGAGGCCGGCGGTGTCCACTACCTGACCATGCAGCTCGTCGAGGGCCAGTCTCTCGACCTCCTCATCGCCGAAGGCCCCCTCCCGGCGGACCGGCTCCTCGCGATCGCCACGGCGCTCGCCGAAGCCCTGACCGCGGCGCACGGGAAGGGGATCGTTCATCGGGACCTGAAGCCGGCCAACGTGATGGTTGCGGAGGACGGCAGGGTGAAGGTGCTCGACTTCGGTCTGGCCAAGGTCGAGTCGCCGGCGAGCGCTTCGGCCGACTCGGTGCTCCAGACCGAGATGCAGACGAGCGAGGGCGTCGTGATGGGCACGATGCCGTACATGTCTCCCGAGCAGGTCCAGGGCAAGAGCGTCGACCAGCGAACCGACATCTTCTCGCTGGGAGTGATGCTGTTCGAGATGGCGGTCGGCCGGCGGCCGTTTCGCGGCAACTCGTCCGCGGAGCTCATCTCGTCCATCCTGCGGGACGCCCCGGTTTCGCTGGCGCAAGCGCGGCCCGATCTTCCGGCGGAGCTCGATCGGCTGATCGGCCGCTGCCTCGAGAAGGATCGGGAGCGCCGCGTGCAAACCGTGCGGGAGGTTCGGGACGGTCTGGCGGCGCTGGTGGGGATGCCCCGGTCGGGGGCGGCCGCCGCACCGGCCGCGTCCGAGAGCTCGGCAACCAACCGCTCCATCGTCGTGCTCCCGTTTGCCAACCTGAGCCCGGATGCGGACAACGAATACTTCAGCGACGGCCTGACCGAAGAGATCATCGCGGACCTCTCCAAGATCAGGGCCCTCCGCGTCATCTCCCGGACCTCGGCGATGCAGCTCAAGGGCGCGAAAAAGGACGTGCGAACGATCGGGCGCGACCTGAATGTGCGCTACGTCCTGGAGGGCGGCGTTCGCAAGGCCGCGAGCAGCCTCCGCATCACGGCTCAGCTGATCGACGCTCAAACCGACGCGCACGTCTGGTCCGACAAGTACAGCGGCACCGTCGACGACGTCTTCGAGGTGCAGGAGCGGGTGTCTCGCGAGATCGTCCGGGCGCTGGACGTGACTCTGACCTCCGACGAGCATCGCCGCCTCGCTGAGCGCCCGATCGCGAACGTGCGCGCCTTCGAGCTCTACCTGCAGGCGCGACAGGAGGTCCGACGCTTCCGCGGGGACGCGCTCGAGCGCGCCGGCCGGCTTCTGTCGCAGGCAATCGCCATCGAGGGCGAGACGCCGCCGCTCCTGGCTCTGGCCGCCTGGGCCAGGGTGATGGTGGTCAAGACCGGCATCAACCGCGACCTGCAGCCTCTCGAGGAGGCCGAGCGCACCGCCCGCGCTCTGCTCGCGCGGGACGCGGGCTTCGCCGACGGGCACGCGCTGCTCGGATACGTCGCGTACGAGCGCGGGCAGCTGCCGGAGGCGGTCGCCCATTTTCAGAAGGCTCTCGAGCGGGAGCCCAACGACGCCGATACGCTTTTCCTGACGGGCGTTTCCTACGTCGGGGCTGGGCAGAACGCGCTCGCGCGGCAAACCGCGCAGAGGGCCGTGGACTGCGATCCGCTCGCGGCGCGTTCCTGGTCGCTTCGGGGCCTGGTCCCGTGGTTCGTGGGCCGGTTCGAGGAGGGTCTTCCCGATCTCCTGCACGCCCAGGAGCTCGATCCGGAGGACTACCTCCTGCGGTGGTGCATCGGCTACACCTATGCCGCGCTCGGACGGCTGCCCGAAGCCGCGCCGCACGCGGCCTTCGTTCAGGGGGTCGGGCCCGACGTGCCGTACACGCGCCAGCTCCTCGCCCTGCTCGACGCCCTCGAGGGGCGCAAGGGGGCGGCCTCGGAGCGCCTCGCGCCGATCGAAGTCGCGCCGCTCGATGCGCACAACATTTTCCACCTGGCCGAGTCCTTCGGCCTCGCGGGCGAGACCGAGCGCGCGCTGGACCTTCTCGATCAGGCGGTCGACGGCGGCTTTTACCCGTACCCCTTCATGGCCGAGCACTGCGTGTTCCTGGAGCCGCTGCGGCCTCTGCCGCGGTTCGCCGGGATCCTCGCGAAGGCGAAGGCGCGGTCGGAGGCGTTCCGGACCTCCCTAGCCGAGCAGCGCTGAGCTGCGGGGATACGGCGCGAGGTCCCGCAGGCCGTTCGCCGTCAGCAGCACCTGGTCGCCGAGCTTGACGCCCTCTCGTCCACCGGCCTCGCCTACGTAGAGCTCGATGACGAGCGCCATGTTCTCCTCGAGCACCCAGTCGCCGTTGGGCTGCGGGTCCTCGGGGTAGGCGACGCTCGGGCTCTCCTCCTCGAGGCCGATCGAGTGGACCATGACCTCGTAGCGCTGGGGCCGGAACTTCTCCGGCAGCCGCGGCGCCCGGGCGGCGAGCTCGCGGCAGGTGAGTCCCGGACGCACGAGCTCCCGCATGGCGGCGACCCAGTCGTGCGCCGTGCGGTAGAGCTCGCGCTGCGCGGGTGTAGGTGCGCGATCCGCGGCGCCGCACAGGAACGCCCGCGAGACGCAGAAGAAGTAGCCCTCGACGCCGACGGCGTCGGTGTCCACGTAGACGAGGTCGCCCGCCTCGAGCACCCGGGCGGTGGCCTCGGCGCGCCACGGGTTGGTGTTCGGTCCCGAGCAGACCGTGCTCGTCGCGAGATGCTCGCCGCCGCGGCGCAGGAGGGTCTCCGCGAGAATCGCCAGGAGGTCGCGCTCGCGGATCCCCGGCGCGATCGCCCGCTCGAAGGCGCCCAGCATGTCCGCCACGATGGCTCCGTTGCATATGAGGAGCAAGATCTCCTCCGGCGTCTTGACCGCGCGCGCGGCCGTGGTCGCCGGAGCGGAGTCGATCAGGGCCAGGCCCTCGCGCGCGAGCGCGAGATATCCCGGCGTGCCGAGGCGATCGACGGCGAGCCTCCGCGAGGTCGCGCCGCGCTCCCGGAGGGCGTCGGCGACCTGCCGGGCGAACTCCGCCGCGCGCGCCTCGGCGTCGTCGTAGAACTCCCAGGCCGTCATCGGGCGGACGTCCAGGCCCCCGCCGGCGTCGCGGAAGAGGTGCACGGCGTTGGGGTAGTCGAAGAGGATCGGCCGCCCCTCGGCGAACACCAGCGCGCCCCGGACGAACGTCGTGTTGCTCCAGATCGGCATCGCGGAGGTGCCGGTGGCGTAGCGGATGTTTGGGTCGTTGAAGAGCAGGCAGGCCTCGACGCCGCGATCGGCCATCGCGGCCTGCAGGCGCGCGAGCCGGCCGGCGCGCAGGCGGGCGCCATCGACGGGGATCGCGCCGATCTCCCTCACGCGGCGGGTTCGGGAAACTCCCGATCGGCGCGGATCCAGCACCAGAGGAGCGCGCCCACGGCGGCGAACGCCGTCCCGGTCGCCAGCGCCGCGGGCCAGCCCAGCGCGCGCACCGTCAGCGGTACGACCAGCGCGCCGACGCCGCCGACGACGTTCCCCGCGGTGTTCATCACGCCGCACGCCGAGGAGGAGTGGTTTCCCGACACCGAGATGGCGGCGGACCAGTACACGGCGTCGGAGGCCTGCTGGAATCCCAGGCACAGGGAGAGCAGCGCGACGGTCAGGACGGGCCCCGAGGTCCGCGCGGCCACGAGGAGCAGGAGCCCGGAGACCGCGACGCTCGTGAGCGCCACACGGCGGTGGCCGCGACCCTTCCCGAGGCGAACCGACAGCCGGTCGCAGAGGGCGCCGCCGGCGAGCGCGCCGACCGCGCCGCTCAACCACGGGGCGGACGCGTAGAAGCCGCTCTCGAGGACCTTCATCCCGCGGTTCTCGACGAGGTAAAGGAAGAGCCAGTTGAAGAAGAAATAGAAGACGTAGTTGCTGCAGAAGTAACTCGCGGACAGCAGGAGGATCTGCGGATCCCGGAGCATCCGCCTCGCCGTGCCGGGCGGCGGCGGCTCGCAGAGGCTCGCCGGGCGGTCCCGATCAATGAGCGCGCGCTCGGCGGGCGAGACGGCGCGGTGCTGCGCCGGCGAGTCGCGGACGTACCACCACCAGACCGCGGCCAGAACGAAGGCGAGCGGCGCGGTCAGCGCGAACGACGCCCTCCAGCCGAAGCGCAGCATCAGCCACGCGATCAGCGGTCCGGTGGCGGCCGCGCCCAGCGTCAGCCCCGCGTTGCCGAGACTGCTCGGAAAGGCCCAGCCCGTGACGGGGAACCAGTTGCAGGTCAGCGCGCCGCCGGTTGCCGGGAAAAACGGGGCCTGCGTGGCTCCCATGAGCGCGCGCAGCGCCACGAGCGCGGTGAGGCTCGCCACGACGGAAACGGGTCCGCGGTTCGGCACGAGCGCGGTCAGGAGGTTCAGGGCCGCCCAGAGAAGGGCGAGGAGGGCGATGGCGCGTCGCGAGCCCACGCGTTCGGCCCAGGCGCCTCCGGGGAACTGAAACGCCGCGTAGCCCCACGCGAAGGCGGCCAGGACGATGCCCAGCTGGACCTGCGTGAGCCCGAGCTCCCGCATCATCGGCTCGCCGGCGACCGACATGTTGGTCCGCAGGAGATAGGCCACGAACGACGCGGCGCACACGAGGCCCAGGATTCGCCATCGAACGGCGGTGCGGTGCGCGTCGGGAACGGCCGGGGCGACGGTCCGGGCCTCGTGCATGGATTCGGATGACGTTACCACCCGCCCGCGGGGGACCGGGACTACAATGCCGGACGCGGGAGGTTGACATGCGCCGATCCCACCCTCGATTCTCGTCCCTGTTCGCCGCCGTCGCGATGCTGGCCGGCTCGCTCGGCCTGCGCGCCGAGCAGCTCCCGCCGACGCCGGTCGGCGAGGCACTGACACCGGCCGAGGCCGCGCACCGCTGGATGGATGTGGACGGCAAGCCGCTACCCTTCGAGACGGAGGAGCAGATCGTCGAGTTCCTCAAGGCTGCCGACGTCGTCTCGGACAAGACGATCACGAGCGGGGGCATCACGATGCCCCGCAAGCTCCTGATCGAGAAGGACGGCGTGCGCGCCGACGCCATCTTCCGCGTCGTCGACGAGGAGAAGATGCAGGGGAACACCGGCGGGGGCCGAAACGATCTCTTCTTCCGCGACTGCTACATCTTCGAGCCCGCCGCCTACGAGCTCTCCCGCATGCTCGGCCTGGACAACGTGCCCCCCGCGGCGCTGCGCAAGATCAAGAGCACGAAGGGCAGCATCCAGATCTGGATCGAGCGTGCCATGACCGACGAGAAGAAGACGAAGGAGAACATCCAGCCGCCGGACGATCAGCAGTGGCAGAAGCAGATCCAGATCATGAACGTGTTCGACGCGCTCGTCTTCAACACGGACCGCAATCGGGGCAACATCCTGATCGATGCGAACTGGAAGCTCTGGATGATCGACCACACGCGCGCGTTCCGTCGGATCCCCGACCTGCAGCACGCGGACATGCTCAAGCTGTGCGAGCGCAACCTGTACCACAACCTCCAGGCGCTCGACGAGGCGACGGCGCGGCAGCGCCTCAAGGACTATCTGACCAGCTACGAGCTCGACGCGCTCTTCAAGCGCCGCAAGATGATCGTCGACCGATACGCGAAGCTGATCGCCGACAAGGGCGAAGAGCACGTCCTCTACACGTACACGGCGACTCCGGCGCCGAGCGCCGCGGCCGGTACGGCCTCGGCCGCGACGGGCAACTAGGCCGCCGGGATCTCCGGCTCAGCGCGCGCGGCGGTCTGCGAGCAGGCGCTTCGCGGCGCGCGCGGTCTCGCGAAGGAGCGGGTCCTCCGCGTCGAGGCTCGACTCGACGTGGATCGTGCAGCTCGAAGAGGCCGAGCACGCCGATCGAGCGAATCCCGCACGCCTTCAGCCACGGGTCATCGCTCGCGACCAGCGCGGCCGCCAGGTCTCCCGGAGTCGGCGCCGAGGCGCCGGTGCGCCGAAGCGCCGGAAGGATCTGCTCGTCCGGGGGAGAGGTCGGGTCGAGCAGCGACACGAGGGTCTTCCGCAGGCCGCCGTCGATGTTGATCTCCAGGAACTCGAGCGCGTGGTCCCGAGCCGTGATGTCGCCGGAGCGCAGCCCGAAGTGCGCGCTGCGGAAGTCGATGTCCGGATAGAGCAGGCTCAGGATGCGGAAGATGCGCTCGATCTCCTGGTCGTGAGCCGCCTCGAGCCTCCGGACGACCTCGTCCGGCTCTTGCGGCGCCGGCCCGGCCCGCCGCCCGGCCACCGAGGCAATCTGCGCGGTCCGCGTGTGCAGCATCATCTCGAACCCGAGCGCGGCCTGGAGCCGTGTGTGGTCGACGGCCGTCTTGGGCGCGGCACTGCGCAGCTCGTTGAGCGCCCAGATCGTGCGGAAGCGCAGCTCGGGGTCGCTCTCGAGGAGATTCTCCGCGAGCGCGTTGGCCGCACCCTGATTCCCGAGGCGGGCGAGCACGGCGGGGATCTCGAGGCGCGTGGCGCGGGGCACGTCTTCGTCCAGGAGCTGGTCGCGCAGACTGCCCAGCACGCGGTCGCCCATCGCGGCCAGGGCGCCGATCGCTTCCTCGCGCACGCGCCCGTCGGCGAGGAGCTCGAGGAGGCGCGGAGCCGTCTTGCGCTTGCGCAGCCTGCCGGCGGCCCGGACGGCGGCGCGGAGGACCTCGGGGTCGTCGTCGGACAGGAGGGTTTCGAGCTGGGCCTCGAACTCGTCGGGCAGCCGCGCGATGAGGGACGCCGCCTCCAGGCGAGAGCGCCGGCCCTCCTCGCCGCGCTCGGCGATCATCCGGTCCATCAGGAGGCGAGCCTCGGGGATGCGCTCCTGGTCCCCGGACTGCGCCAGGAACGAGACGATCCCCGAGGCGACCGACACGTCCTCGAAGGAGCCGAGGTCCGCGATCCGCGTCAGCGGGTCCTGGTTCGTGTGGTGGGAGAGAAACAGGAGCGCCGCGGACCGCACCTCTCCGTCCGGATCCCGGAGCATCTCCTCGGCGCGGGGCAGGACCCAGAGGTCTCCGGAGGCGTCGAGCAGCTCGAGGGCCCGCCGCCGCACGGCGGGGTCGGCGTGGCCGAGCAGGTCCCGCACACCGGGATGCGCCCCGGGACTCTGGGAGACGCCGAACATGTCGAGCGCGTAGAGCACCTGGCGGGGATCGCCGGAGGTCAGCTGGGACGCCAGGATCTCGGCGGTCGAGCGGTCGATCACCGGCGCGAGCTGGCGCTCGGCGTCCAGGCGCCGCTGGCGGATGCTCTGGAGGAGCGTCGCGCCGTAGCGGCGGCGCGCCATGATCGCGGCGGCGATCCAGGCGGCGGCGAAGATCAGGTTGATCCATGAGACGCGCTGGGCCGACCAGTGCAGTCGGTCGGTGAAGATCGCGAGGGCGAGGCCCGAGAGCCCGTCTCCCATTCGCCAGATGACGGTGTCGATCGCGGACTTCGCCTGCAGCTTGACCTCGGCGGGGATCGGCAGGAAGAGCAGCTCGACCGAGGACTTGTCGAGCGAGTAGCGCAGGACCGCGTCGGTGCTCTTGAGCAGGATCGCGGCCGTGAGCGTGCCGAACGCGAGGACGGCGAACTCGCTGCCGAACACCGCGAGCGGGACGACGAGGAGCGCCGGGCCGAGGCCGAACCGCCGCAGGAACCTCGAGGTGAACGCGAGCTGAAAGACCAGACAGGCGATCCCCGCCCAGAAGCTGAACTGCCCGAAGAACGCGGTCAGCGCATTCTTGTCGGGGTACGCGGCCTTGGCGATCGCCTTGAATTGCCAGCCGGCGAAGCAGGTCGCGAGAGACGCGAGAACGATGAGGGAGGAGATCGATCGCAAGTACGGCGAGGAGGCGATGACGGCGAGGCTCTCGCGCAGGTTCCTGGCCGCCGGTTCCGCGTGCGGCGTTTCGTCGGGTCCGATCGAGCGCCCGCGTTCGCGCCAGAGGAGCACGACGAGCACGGTGGAGGCGGCGAGGAAGAACGCCATGAGGAGAAGGAGGCTCTCGGTCCCGAGCCCCTTCGTCTTGGCGAACCGGTCGGCCAGCAGGCCCGAGAACGGCCAGCCCAGGATGGCGCCGGCGGCGACGAGGCCGAAGACGCGCTTCGCCTCCCGCGTCGTCAGCAGGTAGTTGGCGAGGGTCCAGACCTGGGTGGGGGCGATCACGCCGAGGATCCCGACCCAGATGTAGAACGCCGGATACTGCCAGAGGAGCTCCGGCCGGAACTTCGCCAGATACCAGAACCCGCACTGCACCGCCGCGAAGAACAACAGGCATCCGACCAGCAGGTCGCGCAGCTGCACGCGCCGGGCGACTGCCACGTAGACCGCCACGACCGCTCCCACCAGGACGGCGATCGCCATGTCGGCGTAGGGGAGCTTGGAGGCCTTGAACGCGCTCAGGAAGAGGGCGTCCCGCGCGGTCTTGCCGATCAGGTACGCCGTGATGACCAGAAACAGGTACGTGAAGAGCAGCCCGCCGCGCCGGCCCTCCCCGCGGTGGAGGTTGAAGAGGCGCCCGAGCCGGCCGACGGGCAGCGCGATGGAATGCGTCGCCGGCCCGGTCATGGCGTCCAGCCGAAGTTCGCGGCCACGTCCTCGAAACGGAAATCGCGCAGCGGGGTCGGCGCCGCGGCGGCGGCCTTCGCCGGCGCCGGCCAGATCACCTGCGCCGGCTCGCCCGAATAGATCGCGCGGACGGCGTCGCCGCTGATCTCGAGCGCCGAGCCCCGCCCGTTCTTGAAGAACGCCGTGTTCATCCCGGTGTCGATGAGGAAGACCCTGCCGCCGAAGCGGACGCGGATGTGCCCGTCGGCCTGGGGCGTGTGGGCGACGACGAGGCGCGTGAGTCCGAAGGCCGAGAGCAGCCTGGGCACCTCGGCGTCGCCCTGGGCGTCGCTCCACTCGGCGTACCCGCGAAACCAGAGGGGGCCGTCCGGGGAGTTGATGGTCCAGGATCCCCAGTCGAGGAACTTCTCGTAGACCCCGCGCCGGTCGCCGGAGGCGCCGCCGGCGGGCGAGGGCCTGCAGCTCCTCGCGCAGGGCCTGCAGCGTCTCCTGAAGGTCGGTGAAGGGCAGGATCACGCCGTCGGCCACGAACTGCTGGCGGTCGGCGTCGTAGGACGCGAGGTCCTCGTGCACGCGCCGGTCGATGTCCGAGAGCGGGGATCCCGCGGCGGAGGGCGCGATCCCGCCGTGCAGGAAGGCGGTTCCCTGCTCCGCGAAGACGGCGGAGTGCCCGCGCAGCCAGTGCCCATAGGTCCCGGCCGGCCCGAACGCCTCCGCGTGCTCGACGTAGCCCGGGGGATGCGCTTGGATCCACGCCTCCCGTGCGGCCGCGTCGGTCGCCGGCTCGGCCAGGTGGAGTCGGGCGGCGCGCCGCTTGCGCCAGTCCGCCACCTGTTTCCAGGCGTCCTCGCGCCGCTTCTCCGACCGGGCATCGGCGAACTCGGCATAGCTCGCGGCCGCGACGTAGCGCAGGTCACCGGTGATGTTCATGACCTCGTGGTTGCCGAGGAGCGGCACGACCCGGCCCCCGCCCTTCGCGGCGGCCTGCTCGAGTGCCATGACGAAGTCGAAGACGGAGCGCATGCTCGGCCCCCGGTCGATGAGGTCGCCCGTCTGGACCAGGACCGTCGAGCCGCCGGTCCACGCCCCCGAAGCATCGATGACGCCGGCCTGCACGAGCACGGTCTTGAACGCCGGGAGGTCGCCGTGGACGTCCCCGACGGCGACGATGCGCGGCGTCTCCGCCGCCGCGACCGGGACGCGCGGCGTCTGCGCCGAGACGACGCCCGCAAAGACGAGCCAGAGGGCGAGGACGTCCCGGAGCCGCGGTCCGCGGCGCACGAACCGGGCACGAATTTCGGACATTGCGGGGATTCTAGTCGAGGCTAAACTTTCCGGCTCCGCGGCCGTAACCTGTCGCGCCGAGGAGAGAAGAACGACCGAAGGAGAAACGATGCCCCAGAAGCCGAAACAGGCCCTCGTCGCCCCCGCACTGCTGGCGATCCTGGCGCTCGCGTCCGCCGGAATCGCGGGAATCGACGTCGCGGGCATGGACCGCTCCGTCAAGCCCGGCGACGACTTCTACCGCTACGCCAACGGGGCTGGATGAAGGAACCGAGATCCCGCCGGATCGCTCGAGCTTCGGCTCCTTCTCCGATCGTCGAGGAGAGGCCGACCAAGCGGACCGCCGCCCTGCTCCAGGAGGCGGCGAAGGCCGGGCAGCCGGCCGGCTCCACCCCTCGAAGTCGGCTCTTCTATCCAGGCCTACATGGACGAGAAGGCGATCGAGGATAGGGCTTCGCGCCGCTGCAGACGGAGCTCGCCGAGATCGCGGCGATCGGCGACCGCGTCGCGCTCGCCCGCGTGCTCGGGAGCGAGCTGCGCGCCGACGTCGACGCGCTCAACAACACGAACTTCCACACCGACCGTCTCTTCGGTCTCTGGGCGGCGCCGGGATTCGAGACCCCGACACGTACGCGCGCCTACCTCCTCCAGGGCGGCCTCGGCATGCTCGACCGCGACGACTACACCAACAGCGATCCGAAGTCCGCGGATCTCCAGCGGAAGTACCGCGAGCACGTCGCCGCGGTCCTCCGGCTGGCCAGGTTCCCGACGCGGACGCCCGCGCGGGCCGCATCTACGCGCTCGAGAAGCGCATCGCCGAGACGCACGTCTCGCGAACGGACTCGGTCGACGTGCACAAGGCGAACAACCCTGGAAGCTGGCGGAGTTCTCCACGAAGGCGCCGGGCCTGGACTGGCCGGCGTACTTCGCCGCGGCGGGCCTCGCGGGCAGCCCCTGATCATCGTCTGGCACCCGTCCGCGGCCGTCGGCATCTCGGCGCTGGCCGGGAAGGAGTCCCTCGACACCTGGAAGGACTACCTCACCTTCCACGCGGTCGACCGCGCCTCGACCCTGCTCCCGCGCGCGTTCGCCGACGAGCATTTTGACTTCTACGGCGTGATCCTCACGGGCGCGAAGCAGCCGCGCGACCGCTGGAAGCGCGCCGTCGCCGCCACGAACGTCGGGGTGGGATTTGCGGTGGGGCGGCTCTACGTGCAGCGCTATTTCCCGCCGGAGGCGAAGGCGCAGGCGCAGGCGATGGTGGAGAACATCCGCACCGCGTTCCGCCGCCGCATCGACAGGCTCGAGTGGATGTCTCCGGCGACCCGTGAGAAGGCCAAGGCCAAGGTCGGGACGCTCTACGTCGGCATCGGCTACCCGGAGCGTTGGCGCGACTACTCGGGCTCACGGTCGATCCCGCCGATCCGCTCGGCAACCAGAAGCGCGCGGAGCTCTTCCTGTACCGACGGAGCGTGGCGGAGCTCGGCAAACCCGTGGACAAGTCGGAGTGGTCGATGACGCCGCAGACCGTCAACGCCGTGAACCTGCCGCTCCAGAACGCGCTCAACTTTCCGGCGGCGATCCTGAGCCCCCCGTTCTTCGACGCGTCGGCCACGGCGGCGCAGAACTACGGCGGGATCGGCACCGTCATCGGGCACGAGATCAGCCACAGCTTCGACGACCAGGGCAGCCAGTTCGACGCCGAGGGCCGGCTGACGAACTGGTGGACGCCCGACGACTTCGCCCACTTCCAGGCCGCCGCCGAGCGTCTCGCCGCGCAGTACGACGCCTACGAGCCGCTGCCCGGACCTCCACGTCAACGGCAAGCTGACCCTCTCCGAGAACATCGCCGACGTGGCCGGAATCTCGGCGGCCTACGATGGATACCGCGGCGGCGCCGGCGGGCCAGGCGGCGTCTCCGCAGGACGGCTTCACCGGCGACCAGCAGTTCTTCCTGTCGTTCGCCCAGATCTGGCGGCGCAAGGAGCGGCCCGAGCTGACGCGCGGCCTGGTCATGACGGACGGCCACTCGCCGGGCGAGTTTCGCGCCGACACGGTCCGAAACGTCGACGCCTGGTATCCGGCGTTCGACGTGAAGGAGGGCGAGAAGCTCTATCTGGCTCCGGAAGCGCGCGTCCGCGTCTGGTGAGGGCGGGCGGCCCGGGGGCCGCGGTCCCCACGGATGGGGGCGCCGGCGGCGCCGCACCACGTCATGTTGCGTTCATGGAGCCGGGCGTAACGTGAGACTCCACAACCGCGGTGCAAGTAGGCACCTCGGAAAAGGAGAAGTTGAGATGAAGAAGTCCCTCATCATGGCCCTCGCGCTGGGCCTCCCCGTCGCCGTGCTCGCCCAGCAGTCTGCGGCTCCGGCTCCCAAGCCGACCGCCGCCAAGACCGAGACCGCGAAGACCGAGTCCAAGGAGACCAAGTCCGAGTCGACCGCGACGAAGAACGGCACCACGACCACCACGAAGAAGCACCACAAGAAGAGCACCACCAAGAAGTCGACCTCGACGGCCCCGGCTCCGGCCCCGACGCCGAAGTCCTAGTTTCTCCGCACCGAGATACTTCGACGGCGCGCCTCGCGGCGCGCCGTTTTGTTTTTGGCCCCGCCGGGTGATCCGCGCGATTCGGGGGTATAAGAGACAGCGCATGATGCCGTCGGCCGCCGAATCCTCGCCGTCGCAGGTTTCTCGTCGCGACGCGCGATCTCCGACGCTGCGCGGGCGTCCGCGGCTCGGGCGCTGACGATGCGCGGTACGCACGGCTGGTCCGAGGTGGACGCCGCCCGCAAGCGGGAGATCATCGAAGCCATCGTCTCGGGGCAGGCCACGCGCGGGCCGGTCCACGCCGAGATCGACATCACGGACCGCTGCAACGTCGCCTGCTACTTCTGCAATCAGCAGGACGTGCGCACCAAGGACCAGATCTCCCTCGCGCACCTGAAGCGCCTCGTGGACGAGCTCGCGGAGGGAGGCCTGCGCTCGATCCGCATGTCGGGCGGCGGCGATCCGCTCTTCCATCGGGAGATCCTGGAGTTCCTCGACCACCTCCACGAACGCGGAATCCTCGTCGACAACCTGACGACCAACGGCGCCCTGCTCAACGCCGCGATCGCCCAGCGGCTCGTGGCGCACGGCGCCCGCGAAGTGATCTTCTCGCTCAACGCGGTCGACGCGGCCGACTACCACCGGATGATGCAGGCGCAGCCGGCGACGTTTCAGAAGGTGGTGGACAACATTCGCGGCCTGATCGCCGCGCGGGACTCCGGCGCCGGCGCCGACTCCGGCGAAGGGTCGTCTCCGTGCGTCGTCGTCCAGTTCCTGATCGACCGAGAGAACTACCGTGAGCTTCCGCGGATGTACGAGCTCGGCCGGGCGCTCGGCGCCGACCGGATCTCGGTCGCCTCGGTGCTCGCCATCCCGCTCAACCGCATCCCCGAGGACGTGCTCCTGCGCGCCGACGACGCCGAGGCCCTTCGGCCCTTCCTGGCCGCGATCCTCGAGCGCGACAAGCTCGACCGGAGGCTTCAGATCGAGTTTCCGTATCTCGAATGGCGCGTGGTGTACGAGTCGATCCAGCGCGAGCTCGGTTACACGGAGGAGGCGCCGCTCTTTCCGACGGCGCCCTCCTTCCGTGAGGCCAACGGCCACTGCTTCTTCGGCTGGTACACGGCGACGATCCGCGGCAACGGCGACCTGTATCCCTGCTGCCTGCTGATGCAGCCGGACTACAAGCCCCTCGGCAACGCCCTCAACGGGCGCTTCGTGGATCACTGGAACGGTCCCGGCTTCACCCAACTGCGGCAGGAGCAGCGCGAAGTCCTCCTCGCCGGGGACGGCGCGCGATTCGATCCGGAGCGTCACCAGGTCATCCGCCGCCAGTGCGTCGAGTACGGAGCCTGCTGGCTCAAGAACATCTACTTCCGCGCGGATCAGGGCTTCTACGACGACCTCGCGAAGGCGCTCGATGGCGCCCGAGCCGAGCCGCGCCCGAGAGTCACCCTGGGCGGGATTCTTCGTTCGTTGAGGGGCGTGTGACGCTGTGACGGGCGACACGCGCGACTCCCTTCCGCCTCCGGCGTAGGCCCCCGCTCGGCCGCCGCGCAGGCGGCCTTCTTGCATTCCTTCGCTCGGGTATTATCGGAATGAAGGGAGCCGGCGGCCTTTCGATGCCATCCGCTCACGCCATCGCGCCCCAGAGGACGCGCCCGGTCCGCCGCGGATGAGTCGCCTCGGGCCAATGGACCGGCTCTCTCGCTGGAGCTCGTTGGTCCTCCTGTGTCTCGGCGTCCTCATGACGGCCGGGATCGCGATCCTCAGCCAGACCGCGCTCTCGCTCCTCTCGGGCGTTCGCGCCTACGTCGGCGGCGAGAGCCTGTGGTCCAAGGGACAGAAGGACGCCGTCCACTGGCTTCATCGCTACGCCGCCACCGGCGACCCGAAGGCCCTCGCGGCCTACCGCGCTGCGATCGCCGTGCCGCTGGGCGATCGGATCGCACGCGAGGCGCTCGAGAAGCTCCACCCCGACGAGGCCGCCGCGCGGGCGGGATTCCTCCAGGGGCGCAACCACCCGGAGGACGTCGGGGAGATGATCTGGCTCTTCCGGGACTTCCAGTGGGTCGGCTACTTCCAGAGGGCGCTCGCCATCTGGAGGCAGGGCGACGTGGAGATCGCCCGGCTCGTCGCCGCGGGCGACCGGCTGGACCAGGCCATCCAGCGCGCCGCCCTGCCGGAGGAGCTGGCGCCGATCCTCGCGGACGTCGACGCCGTCAACGCCCGCGTGACCCCGCTCGAGGACCGCTTCTCGTACACGCTGGGGGAGGCGGCGCGCTGGGCGCGCGGGCTCGCGTTGCTGTTCATCGTCGGCGCCGCGATGCTGCTCTTCGTCCTCGGGGCGCTCATCGTGCAACAGCTCTACGGCCGGGTCACCGCTTCCGAGGCGCGCTATCGGAGCGTCACCGAGACGGCGACCGACGGCATCCTGGCGGTCGACCACCGAGGCCGCGTGGTGTTCGGCAACGCGGCCGCGGCGCGGATCTTCGGCTATCCGGCGCCGTGGGTCGCGGGTCGCAGCGTCATGGAGCTCGTGCCCGTGCGTCTGCGCGAGCGGGCGGCAGCCCTCCTGCGCGGCGCACTCCTCGCGGAGCAGCGGGAACCGGGAACGGCCCACCGCGTGTACGGGCTCCACGCCGACGGGCGGGAGATCCCCCTGGAGGTGTCCTTCGGCGAGAGCCTGGATCATGGACGGCGCGTCGTCACCGGCGTCATTCGCGACATCACCCTGAGGCTGCAGGCCGAGAACGAGATCGAGCGGCTGGCCTACGAGGACCCGCTGACCCGTCTCCCCAATCGCGCGCTGTTCCATGACCGGCTCCGACAGGCCCTCGCGCACGCGCTGCGGGAGGCCGAGCCGCTGGCGCTGATGTTCCTCGACCTCGACGACTTCAAGATCATCAACGACTCGCTGGGCCACACCTTCGGCGACGGCGTGCTGAGCGAGGTCGGGCGCCGCCTGGTCGGGGTGCTCCGCGCCGAGGACACGGCCGCGCGGCTCGGAGGCGACGAATTCATCGTGCTGTTGCCCCGGTCGGGAGACGTCGCCGCCGTCGAGCAGGTGGTGGCGAAGATCCTCGAGCGCGTCCGCTCGCCGATCGAGCTCCAGGAGGAGACGCTGTTCGTCACCGGGTCGATCGGGGTCAGCCGCTTTCCGCAGGACGGGACCGACCCGGAGACGCTGCTGCGCAACGCGGACATCGCGATGTACCGGGCCAAGGAGCAGGGCGGAAACACCTTCGAGCTCTTCACGACGCAGATGGACGAGCGGCTCTCGCATCGTTACGGCACGCAGCGCGCCCTCCGTCTCGCGCTCGAGCGGGGCGAGTTCTCGCTGCACTACCAGCCCGTCTGGCGGACCGAAGACGAGCGGATCGTCGGCCTCGAGGCGCTCCTTCGCTGGAATCACCCCGAGCGGGGTGAGCTGGCGCCGACCGATTTCATCCCGATCGCCGAGGCCTCACCGGTCATGCTCCCGCTCGGCGAGTGGGTATTGTCCTCGGCGTGTGCGCAGCTGCGCGCGTTTCTGGACCAGGGGCTCCCGATCGAGTGGGTCTCGGTCAATCTCTCGGCCCGGCAGTGCCAGCAGCCGTCGCTCCCCGAGACGGTCGCCCGCATCCTCGAGGAGCAGCGGCTGCCGCCGGAACGGATCCGCCTGGAGCTGACGGAGACCTCGGCCATGAAGACCCTCGAGACGTCCGTCCTCGCGCTCGCCGCGCTGCGCGCCCAGGGGATCCGGATCCTCATGGACGACTTCGGGACCGGCCACGCCTCGATCGGGGCGCTCCGGACCCTCCCGGTCGACGCGCTCAAGATCGACCGGCACCTGATCGAGCGGCTGGAGGTCTCCCGCGCGGACGCCGCGATGGTGCGGGCGATCATCGAGATGGCCCACGGGCTGGGACTCTCGGTCGTCGCGGAGGGCGTCTCCCAGCGGTCGCAGCTCGAGTTCCTCCGCCGGCACGGGTGCGACGAATTCCAGGGTTTCCTCTTCAGCCGCGCGGTGCCTCCGGAGGAGATCGTCTCGCGGCTCCGACTGGTCGGCCCTCTGGCCTGAGCGGAGTCCCGGCCCCCCGGCTCTCCGTCAGTCGCCTTCGCCGCCGCGCTCGTGCGTCCGCGCGACTTCGATCGCCTTGCGGTAGCGGGGATCGCCGCGGAGGTTGTCCAGGTCCTCGTCCCGGCGGATCGTGGAGGCCTCGTCGAAGCCCGCGTCGATCGCCTTGAAGAGCCAGTCGAAGGCGACGTCCTTCTGCTCGAGGTGCGAGTAGGCGCAGGCCAGGTTGTACATCGTGGTCGGCTTGCGGTAGCCGAGGTCGAGCGCCTTGCGGAACGCCTCGGCCGCGACCTCCGGACGCTCCGCGGCGAGCGAGGCGTAGCCGAGGTTGTACCAGGCGCGTCCGCTTTGCGGATTTTTCTCGGCGTACTCCTGGAAGCGTTTGGCGGCCTCGCGCCACTTCGCACGCGCGGGATGGAAGCCCCAGCCGCCCGTCCAGTACCCGGGCAGCGCGAGGTCCCTGGCCTCGTGCGACAGGCGGGCGAACTCGGGATCGCCGCGCAGGGCGTCGAGGTCGTCATCGGACTGGAAGAGGTTGGGTTGGTCGAATCCGGCGGCGAGCGCCTTCGACAGAGCATCGAGCGCCGCCTGGCGGTCGCCGGCGAGCGCGTGGGCGCAGGCCTGGTTGTACAGCGCCGTGGCCGCGCGGTAGTCGCGCTCGACCGCGCCCTGGTACGCCTTGACCGCGAGATCGTAGCGGCCCGTGTCGAGCAGCTCCTTTCCGAGATCGAAGTACTGCTCACCGCTCGAAGCACTGCGCGCTTCCAGGCGCTCCCAGCGCGTGGCGGCGGCGCGGGCTTCGGCCGCACCGGCCCGCTCGGCGCGCGCACGCGCCTTGAGCGAAGTCCAGCGCGGGTCGGTACGGAGGTTGTCGAGGTCGTCGTCGTGGCCGACGTAGCCGGAGAGGTCGAAGCCGGCCTGCTCGGCGCGCTCCAGCCACCGGAACGCCTCGTCGTTGTTGCCCATCAAGGCGTAGCCGCAGGCGATGTTGTAGCTGGCCGCGTCCTCGCGGTAGCCCGCCTCGATCGCCTTCTCGAACGCCTCGATCGCCTCGGGGTAGCGCTCGTCGTGGTGGTAGCCCATGCCCCGTCCGTACCAGTCCTGCCCGTTGCGCGTGCGGTTGCGGTTGGAGGCCTTCAAGAAGCCGAAGCCGAATCGCGAGCGGGAGGGCTCGCCGGAACGCACGGCATGGACGACGGCGTCGGGCTCGGCCGACTCGGCCCGCGGCGCTTCCGTCGCGGCGTCCGGCGCGGCGGCCTCTTCAGGCGCGGCGGCCAGCGCGAGGGTCTCGGGCGCCGTCGCCGCCCGCGCACCCGCCAAAGCGGAAACCTTTTTCGCGGCGAAGGGGCAGACGGAATGCGACGAACTCACCCGAGGTGAGGCGGCGCTCCGGGCAGGGGAGGCCGCGGCGGCCGCGCTCGCGACCGTGGCGGACCGCGAAGCGCGGCAAGGGGCGGGCGCCGGCTCGACGAGCGTCACGCCGACCGTCGCGGCCAGGAGTCCCGCGGCCGCCCAGCCCGCGCCTCTCGTCGACTGCCAGAGCCTCGCCGCGCCGGGGTCCAGGATCGCGCGCAGGCGCTCCTCGAAGTGGGAGGGACGGACGGCCGCGAGGGCCGGCGCGACCGGGTGCGCGGGAGAGCCGAGGGACCGGAAGATGCCGAGCAGGTGGCCGGCGTAGACGGACGGCTTGATTCCGGAGGCCAGGACGAGATCGTCCGAGGCGCGCTCCGCGTCGCGGCGCACGCGTCGCGAGAGCCACCAGGCGAGGGGATGGAACCAGTACAGCGCGACGGCGAGCTCCGCGACGAGCACGGACACCCAGTCGAGCCGCTTGACGTGCGCGAGCTCGTGGAGAAAGACGACGCGGCGGCGCTCCACGGCCCACTGCCGGGCGGCCCGGCCGATGAGGAGCAGGGGCCGCAGGAGTCCCGCGGTCATGGCCGCAGGAACGCTCGCGCTCTCCTTGAGCTCGACGGCGCGTCCGACCGCGAGCCGCAGGGCCGCGGCGTCGCGCTCCTCGATCCACTCCGGGTCCCGCACCGTCTCGGCCGTCCGGGTGATGCGGCGCAGGCGTAGCCAACCGACGGCGAGGCGCGTGCCGATCGCGAGCGTGCCGAGGAACCAGGCCCACAGCAGGACCGAGCCCGCGCCCGGCCGCGAGCCCACGGTGGCGGCCGCCTTCGGGAGCAGGGGAATCTCCACGTGCACCGGGAAGAAGGCCAGGACCGGCAGGAGCAGGCCGGCCGTCAGCCCGAGGGTTCCGACGAAGTGGCGGGCGGCGGCGCTGCGGCGCCGGAGCAGGAGGAGCAGGAGACCCGTCGCCGCGAAGAGCACGGTGGCCCTCAGGGCGATGTCCGTGGCGAAGTGGAGCGCCGTGGCGAGCGTCGGGTTCATGTCAGCGTCCCTCCAGTCGAGCCTGTTCGATCAAATGGGACAAGCGGTCGAGCTCCTCGTCGGAGAGTCCGGTGGGGGAGAGCTCCAGGAGCGCGGCCACGGCCTTCTCGGTCGAGCCTTCGAAGAACGTCTCGAGGACCCCGGCGAGCGCCGGACGGCCGGCCCGCTCGCGGGCCACCGTCGGCAGATAGACGTACCGGGTGCCCTCGGCCACGTGGCGGATGTGACCCTTGGTCTCGAGGACGCGAAGCATGGCCCGGACCGCCGAGTAGCCGGGGGGGTCGGGCAGCGCCGCGAGCACCTCGGCCGCGGTGGCCTGGCGCTCACGGTAGAGCACGTCCATGATCTGCCGCTCGCGCCGGGAGAGATTCAGGGGCACTTTCCGGCCTCGCATAGCCCTCCCCGTCCTTCCCTCGGTCCAAAGAGTCTAGTGCTAAAAATTTAGCACGTGCGGAATTTTTAGCACTCCGTCGGAAAGGGGTACGGGTCTTCCAGCCGAAGGTTTCGGGGAAATGCGACGCGGGAGGCCGAAGCGTCCTTTTGTTAGACTCACCGACTTCTCGGAGAGCCGGTGGCGATTTTTGGCAAGAGCGACAGCACCCCGCAGGAATCCCCGGGCCCGGAGCGCGCCCCCGGGAGCGTCCCGTCGGCCGGGGCAGCCTCCTCCACGATCCTCGGGCCCAAGGCCCGGTTCGTCGGGGAGATCTCGGGGGACGAGGACGTGGTGATCCACGGGCGCTGCGAGGGCAACGTGCGAGTCAGCCGGCGGGTCACGATCTCGGGCTCGGGGGAGCTCAAGGGCGACGTCTACGCGCGCACGATCGTCGTCGGCGGCCGGGTGCAGGGTCTGCTCCAGGCCGACGAGAAGGCCGAGCTGCTGGCCTCGGCCTCGGTCCAGGGCAACGTCCAGGCCCCGAAGGTGATCATCGCCGAAGGGGCTCAACTCCAGGGGAGCGTGGCCATGTCCGCCTCAGCGGCATCGCCCTCGACTCCCCGAAGCGGCAGCGGCGGCACGGAAGCGGAGGAGAACTGATGGCTACGGAGACGCAGATCGCAGTGGAGACGCAACAGAACCTGATCGGCGGCAAGTGGGTGCCCGCCGCGTCGGGAAAGACCTTCGAGAACCGCAACCCCGCCGACAGGGACGACCTGGTCGGCCTGTTCCCGAAGAGCGACAAGCGGGACGTGGACGCCGCGGTCGCCGCCGCCAAGGCCGCGTTCCCGGCCTGGCGAAACACCCCCGCGCCCCGGCGCGCCGAGGTCCTCTACGCGGCCGGCGAGATCCTGAAACGGGACAAGGAGAAGCTGGCGCGCCTGATGACCCGCGAGATGGGCAAGGTTCTCGCCGAGACGCGTGGCGACGTCCAGGAGGCGATCGACATGGCGTTCCTGGCCGCGGGCGAGGGCCGGCGGCTCTTCGGGTTCACCACGCCCTCCGAGCTCTCGAACAAGTTCGCGATGTGCATCCGCCAGCCGGTGGGCGTCTGCGCCTTCGTCACGCCCTGGAACTTCCCGATGGCGATCCCGGCGTGGAAGTCGATGGCGGCGCTCATCGCCGGCAACACGATCGTGATCAAGCCGGCGACGGACACGCCCGCGTCCGTCGTTGCGCTGGCGAAGGTCTTCGAGGAGGCCGGGCTGCCGCCGGGCGTGTTCAACGTCGTCATGGGCTCGGGCGGAGAGGTCGGGGACCCGCTGGTCCAGCACCCGGACGTCAAGGTCGTCTCGTATACCGGGTCGACCGAGGTCGGGCGCCACATCTCGGAGGCCTGCGCGCCCACGTTCAAGCGCCTTCACCTCGAGATGGGCGGCAAGAACGCCATCCTGGTGATGGATGACGCCGACGTCGACCTCGCGGTGGACGGCGCGGTCTGGGGCGCGTTCGGCACGACCGGCCAGCGCTGCACCGCGTCCTCGCGCCTGCTCGTTCAGCGCGGCGTCTACAAGGAATTCCTCGACAAGCTGGTCGCCCGCGTCGAGAGGCTGCGCGTCGGCAACGGGCTCGACGCGAACGTCGACATGGGGCCCTGCATCTCCGAGAAGCAGCGCGAGACCGTCGCGAAGTACGTCGGGATCGGCAAGGCCGAGGGTGCGAAGCTGCTGACCGGGGGCGAGAAGCTCACGAGCGGAGCCCTCGCGCGCGGGTGGTTCCACCAGCCGACGGTCTTCGCCGACGCCGACGCGAGGATGCGCGTTGCCTGCGAGGAAATCTTCGGACCGGTCACGACGGTGGTTCCGATCGGGTCACTCGAGGAGGGAATCCAGGTCGCGAACTCGGTCTCCTACGGCCTGTCGGGCTCGATCTACACGCAGGACGTCAACAAGGCGTTCACGGCCATGCGCGACTTCGAGACCGGGATCTTCTACGTCAACTCCTCGACGATCGGGGCGGAGGTCCACCTCCCGTTCGGCGGCATCAAGGACACGGGCAACGGCCACCGCGAGGCGGGCATCGCCGGCCTGGACGTCTTCACCGAATGGAAGTCGATCTACGTCGACTTCTCGGGCAAGCTTCAGAAGGCCCAGATCGACACGCACTAGAAGAGCACTGTCATCCCGAGGAGCGTCAGCGACGAGGCATCTCTTTCAGAGCCGCGGGCGGCCTGATAAAAGGGATCCCTCGCTCCGCTCGGGATGACAAGAGAGGTTCCGCGCATGATCATCGGGCTGCCGAAGGAGATCAAGGACAACGAGAACCGCGTCGGCCTCGTGCCCGCGGGTGTCCAGGCGCTCCGCGGGGCGGGGCACACGGTGCTGGTGGAGCACGACGCGGGGGCCGGCTCGGGAATCCCCGACGAGCAGTACGAGACCGCGGGAGCGCGGATCCTGCGCACGGCCGACGAGGTCTTCCGCGAGGCGGAGATGATCGTCAAGGTCAAGGAGCCGGTGGGGCCCGAGTACCAGCGGCTGCGGCCCGGGCAGATCCTCTACACGTACCTTCACCTCGCGCCCGCGCGGGCGCTGACCGACATGCTCCTCGAGCGCAAGGTCGCGGGCGTCGCCTACGAGACGATCACCGCGGCGAACGGTTCGCTGCCGCTCCTGACGCCGATGTCCGAGGTCGCGGGCCGCATGAGCGTGCACGTCGGCGCCTACTACCTCCAGAAATCCAACGGCGGGCGCGGCGTGCTGCTCGCCGGCGTGCCGGGCGTTCCGCCCGCCGACGTCGTGATCATCGGGGGTGGCGTCGTGGGTACGAACGCGGCCAAGATCGCGGCCGGCATGGGCGCCGATGTCACGATCCTGGACGTGTCGCCGGACCGCATGCGCGAGCTCGACGACATCTTCTTCGGGCGCGTCAAGACGATCGCCTCCAACGCGCACACGCTGGAGGAGGGCTGCCGGCGGGCGGACCTGTTGATCGGCGCGGTCCTGATCCCCGGAGCGGCGGCGCCCAAGCTGGTCTCGCGGGCGCTCATCGCGCAGATGAAGAAGGGCGCCGTCGTCGTCGACGTGGCGGTCGACCAGGGCGGATGCTTCGAGACCACCCACGCGACGACGCACTCCGATCCCGTCTACACGGTCGACGGCGTCATCCACTACTGCGTGGCCAACATGCCCGGCGCCGTTGCGCGGACGTCCACCTTCGCGCTGACGAATTCGACGCTGCGCTACGCGCTCGAGCTGGCGAGCAAGGGCGTGAAGCGCGCGGTGGCCGAGAACCGCCACCTCGCCGAGGGCGTGAACACCTACGACGGCAAGCTGACCTACAAGGCCGTGGCGGACGCGCAGTCCCGGACCTACACGGCCCTCGCCCAGGCGCTGGGGGGATGACGGGCCTTCCACCGACAACTTTTTCGGGAACCTCCCCGGGGCCGGTGCGTAAACAGGGAGAGCAACCGGTCCGGGCCGAGGCCAGTTCCGGAGGGGGGGCCATGCACCGTTTGACGAACCTTTCGACGAACCGTTCCACCGCCGCAAGGGCAAGCCGTGCCTCGATCCTGGTGACCGGCCTCGCGCTCGCGATCCTGTTCGCCGCGCTGCCGGCGCTCGCGGACACCCGGCTGGAGAAGACCCTCAAGCTCGAGCCGGGCGGCGAGCTGCGGCTCGACACGGACATGGGCGGGGTCACCGTGACCGGAAGCTCGGAGTCCGGCGCTCACGTCGTCGTCACGTCGAAGCACAAGGACCTGGACGAGCTACTCCAGTTCCGTTTCGAGGAGAACGCGGGGTCGGTCTCGATCGTCGCGCGCAGGAGGCACAAGTTCAGCTTTTTCGGCAACTCGGGCGACCGCGTCCAGTACGAGATCCAGGTTCCGGCCAGCACTCGCCTCTCGATCGAGACCTCGGGCGGAGGCATCACGGTCTCGGGCATGCGGGACGCGGCGAAGCTCCAGACCTCGGGCGGCGGGATCGGCGTACGGGACCACGTCGGCGACGTCGACACCGACACCTCCGGCGGCGGCATCCGATTGCGCGACGTGAAGGGAAAGGTCCGCGCCAACACGTCGGGCGGCGGAGTGATCGCCGAGGGGATCGATGGCCCCATCCGCGCCGAGAGCTCGGGCGGCTCGATCGAGCTCGAGCGGGTCTCGGGAGACATCGACGCGGAGACCTCCGGCGGCGGGATCCGGATCGAGCAGGCCGGTGGACGAGTCCACGCGGACACCTCGGGCGGCGGCATCGAGGCGAGCTTCGCGAAGGGCAACTCGAAGGGCGGGACGCTCGAGACCTCGGGCGGCGGCATCGAGGTGGCGCTCGATCCCGAGGCGGACCTCGCGATCGAGGCCTCCGGCAACGCGGTGCGGTCGGATCTGCCGATCCGCGTCCACGGCGAGATTTCCCGGGGCAATCTGAGCGGCAGCCTCGGCAAGGGCGGCAACACGCTGAGGCTCCACACGAGCGGCGGCTCGGTCCGGATCCAGAGCCTCTAATCGCGGGTCGCTCGCCGGGAGTCGGTAATCGGTAGGCGCGAGGCGGTAGTCTGGCGCGATGCGGCCGGTATAGAGTGCGCCCGATGATGCTCTGGCTGCTTCTGACTGGTTTGCTGACCGTCCCGGCGCCCCGCGCCATCGCATTGACCGGCGCGACCCTGATCGACGGCACCGGCGCCGCTCCCGTGGCCCGCGCCACCGTCGTCGTCCGCGACGGGAAGATCGAATGCGCCGGCAAGGACTGCAAAATCCCCAGCGGCGCCGCCGTGACGGATCTGTCCGGCAGCTGGATCGCGCCGGGCCTCATCGACTCGCACGTGCACTTCGGGCAGACGGGCTGGGCCGACGGCCGGCCCGACGCCTTCGACGTCCGGGACCGCTACCCGTACGAGAAAGTCGCGTCGGACCTCGCGAGACATCCGGAGCGGTTTCTCCGCACCCAGCTCTGCTCGGGACTGACCGCGGTCTTCGACGACGGCGGATATCCCTGGTCGATCGACATGGCGCATCGCGAGCGCGACGATCCCTCCGCTCCGCGCGTCGCGGCGGCCGGACCGCTGCTCTCCACGATCGACTTCTGGCTCAACCTCCCCGCCGAGCGCCAGTTCATCCACCTGAAGGACGCCGACGCGGGCCGCCTCGGCGTGCGCTACCTGGCCGCGCGCGGCGCGGACGCCGTGAAGATCTGGTTCATCGTGACGCCCGAGCAGACGGTGGAGGCCTCGACCCCCGCCGTGCTCGCGGCCGGAGACGAGGCGCGCAAGCTGGGCATCCCGCTGATCGTGCACGCCACGGGCCTCGCCGAGGCCAAGGTCGCGCTGAAGGCCGGCGCGCACCTGCTCGTCCACAGCGTCGACGACCTGCCGGTCGACGACGAGTTCCTGGCCCTCGCCAAGACCAATGCCGCGGTCTACTGCCCGACCCTCACCGTGTTCGGCGGCTACGCGCGCCTGGGGAGGGCCGGGGGCGCCGCCGAGCCGCCCGCCGTCGACGATCCCAACGGCTGCGTCGACGCCGAGACGCGGCGCAAGATCCGCGAGAGCGTCACGCTGCCGAAGACGGATCCGAGCCGGCTCACGTCGATGGACGAACGGGTGGCGAAGGCCACCTCCATGATGGCGGCGAACCTGAAGCGCGTGTCCGACGCCGGAATCACGGTCGCGATGGGCACCGACGCCGGCAATCCGCTGACCCTGCACGGCCCCTCCATCTACGCGGAGATGGAGGCGATGCAGGCCGCCGGGCTGACCCCGATGCAGGTGCTGGTGGACGCGACGCGCGGCGGCGCGATGGCGATGGGTGCGGACAAGGTCACGGGGACGCTCGAGAAGGGCAAGTCCGCGGACCTCGTCGTCCTTTCCGCCGATCCGACGGCGAACATCGCGAACTGCCGCCGGCTTCGCTCCGTGATGCGCGCCGGCGTGATGCACCCGATCGAGGAACTCTCCGCAGCCGCATCGCGATGACTGGCGCCGCTCCGGTCGCCGTCGTCGGCGCCGGTCCGACGGGCATCGCGTGCGCGATCGAGCTGTCCCGGCGCGGGATCTCCGCCGTCTGCTACGAGCGCGGCGGGATCGTCGATTCGATCCAGCACTTTCCCGAGGAGATGCGCTTCTTCTCGACCCGCGACCTGCTCGGCATCGCCGGCGTCCCCTTCCCGTCGGTGGACGCGCATCCGAGCCGCCTCGACGCCCTCGCGTACTACCGCGGCGTGGCCGAGCACTTCGGCGTTCGCGTCGTGCCGGAGACGACGATCGAGCGCATCGAGCGCGCACCCGGGGGATTCCGGCTCGCGGCGGCCGGACGGCTCGGTCCGCGGTCGATCGACGCGCCGGAGGCCGTGCTCGCGACGGGTTTCTTCCACAACCCCCTGCGGCTGGACGTTCCGGGCGCGGGCTTGCCGCACGTGCGCTCGCTCTACGTGTCGGGCTATCCCTTCCACGACCGCGACGTCGTGGTCGTGGGCGGGAAGAACTCGGCGGCGGAGGCGGCGCTCGACCTGTACCGCCACGGCGCGCGGGTGACGCTCGTCCACCGCGGTCCTGCCCTCTCGGAGAAGGTCAAGTACTGGATCCGGCCGGACCTCGAGAACCGGATCGCGGCGGGCGGGATCCGCGCCCTGTTCGGCGCGCGCGTCCGCGAGATCGCGCCCGAGTCTCTGCGCGTCGAGACGCCGTCGGGGGAGGAGATCGTCCGCGCCGAAGCGGTCTTCGCCTTGATCGGGTTCGAGCCCGACTTCGGCCTCCTCGAGCGTTGCGGCGTGCGGCTCGACGGTCCCGCCCGGGTGCCGGCGCACGACGCCGAGACGCTCGAGTCCAACGTGCCCCGGCTCTACCTGGCCGGGGCGATCCTGGCGGGCCGGGAGACGGGCCGGATCTTCATCGAGAACAGCCGCCATCACGCGGGCTCGATCGCCGACGCGATCGCGGCCCGGAGAGCGGCCGCGGTGACGGCCGCGGTCGGAGGTAGCCGGTCGGTCTGATCCGCAACCAAACGCCCTTCGTCCGTGTTGGGAGGGTGAATGGAAGTCGGAGGGCGGCCATGAGGACGGGATGCGCCCCGGAGGCCGACACGGCGCCGGGGGGTTGGCTTGGGGCGGCGGGGACCTCGGGTTTCCGGCTCGTGATGGGGCAGCCCGAGCAGCGAGCGAGGATGGGCAGGGCCGCGAGTGCGAGCACACTGATGTCGCAGGATGAGGCGCTCCGGGAGGGGCTCGCGAGGGACCTCGACGGAACCTTCGAGTCGCTGGTCCGCTCCTACCAGGACCGGCTGTATTCGTTCGCGCTCCGCGTGACGCGCAACGCGCAGGACGCGGAGGAGGTCGCCCAGGACGCGTTCGTGCGCGCATACCGCGCGCTCGCGACCTACGGCGAGGAGCGCGTCCGCGCCCTGGCGCTGCGGCCCTGGCTCTACCGCATCACGCTGAACGTGGCGCGCAACCGGCTCCGGGGGAAGAAGCTCCGGATCGTCTCGCTCGATCAACCGTATTCCGCGAGCGAGTCCGGCGACGGGCGGTCGGTGTGGGAGCCGGCGGACGATCCGGCACAGCGTCCGGACGCGCGGTACGAGCAGGGCCGCCAGCGGGCCGACATCGCGACGCTCGTGGAGCAGCTTCCCAAGCGGTACCGGGAGCCGATCGTCCTTCGCTATGTGGAGGGGCTTACGCTCGACGAGGTCGCGAGAGTCCTGGGCCAGCCGCTCGGGACCGCCAAATCGAACGTCCATCGCGGGATCGTCGCGCTGCGCGAATTGTTGTCGCGCAGTCGCGCGGCCGGTCCCCAGGGGGTCAGGAAGTGAAGAGGATGCGACAGTCGTTGACGCGGACGCAGCTTCGCGGCCTTCGCACGGTGAAGGCCCCGGACACGCTGCTGCCCGAGGTGCTCCGCCGGGTCGGATTGGCCGATGCCTATTGGCGCCTGGAGTCGCCGGTCGGGACGGTGTACATCGCGCACAGCCCGGCGGGGATCTCGATGGTGGCGCGGGCGAAGTCGCCGGCCGAGTTCGAGGCCGCGTTCCGGCGCGTGCACGGGCGGCCGGTGTTCCCGGAGAAGCACGTGGCGCCCGCCGAGATCCAGGCGCGCATCAAGAGGCTCCAGGGGCGCGACTCCGGAGACCTCCGCTTCGATTTGCGGGAGCTCTCGGAGTTCGAGCGGGCGGTCCTCCTGAAGGCGCTCGAGATTCCTCCCGGCGAGGTGCGGCCGTACAGCTGGATCGCCCGCGAGATCGGGCACCCCGGCGCCGTCCGCGCGGCCGGCTCGGCGCTCGCGAAGAACCCGGTGCCGCTCCTGATCCCCTGCCACCGCGTGGTTCGAAGCGACGGCCACATCGGCAAGTACTCGCTGGGCGGGCCGCGCAACAAGCGCACGCTGCTCGAGATGGAGGGGGCGCAGCCGGACACCCTCGAGAGGCTGGCCTCCTCCGGCGTGCGGTACCTCGGCAACGCGAAGCAGAGGCATTACTGCTATCCGACCTGCGGAGGGATCTCGACGCTTCTCGTCAAGAATCCCGTCCGGTTCCGCGACGAGCGGGAGGCCGCCGCCGCCGGCTTCCGTCCGTGCGAGGACTGCCGGCCGCCTCTCGCCCGGGCCTCCTGAGCGAGCTCGAACCCGACGAAAGGGCCCTCTCGTCCGTAAAAGAACGGGAGGGTTTTTCTTGTCCTCGAAAGAGACTCTCGGCGTCCTGAACGCGAGCGAGCCCTTTTCGCCGCAGCCGGCACCGCCTGCGCCGCCCGTCGCGATGCCAGCTGACGAGGCCGCCGCCGAAGTGAGGGTTGGGGTTAGGGTTAGGATTGCTGAACGCTCCATGTACAACGAGTTCTACGGCTTCCGCGAGCCGCCCTTCAACATCACGCCGGACCCCCGATTCCTCTTCTTCTCCGACAAGCACCGCGAAGCCTTCAACCACGTGCTGTTCGGCATCCGGGAGCGCAAGGGCTTCATCCAGATCACGGGCGAGATCGGCGCGGGGAAGACGACGGTCTGCCGGGCGATCCTCGCAGAGCTCGGGCCGAGCTACAAGACGGCGCTGATCCTGAACCCGATGCTGACCGGGACACAGCTCATGCGCACCGTCCTGACCGAGCTCGGCCTGAAGCCCCGCAAGCTCGACCGCACGGCCTACCTCGACATCCTGAACCACTTCCTCCTCGAGCAGGCGGCGTCGGGCAACGACGTCGTGCTCCTGATCGACGAGGCGCAGGACCTCGAGCCCGAGCTGCTCGAGCAGGTGCGGCTCCTGTCCAACCTCGAGACCGACCAGCGCAAGCTCCTGCAGATCGTGCTGATCGGCCAGCCGGAGCTGCGCGAGAAGCTCAACCAGAAGGGGTTGCGGCAGCTGCGGCAGCGGATCACCGTGCGCTATCACCTCCGCCCGCTCGACCGGTTCGAGACCGCGCGCTACGTCACTCACCGGCTCCGGGTCGCGGGTGCCGACGGCCGCCCGACGTTCACGCCGTGGGCGATGCGCCGCGTCCACCGCTACTCGCGCGGCGTCCCGCGGCTGGTCAACGCCGTCTGCGACAAGGCGCTGCTCTACGGGTACGTCAACGGCACCTACGAGCTGACGGGGCGGGCCGTGCGTCAGGCCGTTCGCGAGCTCGAGGGGGAGGTCGCCTGAGCCTCATCGACGACGCGTTGAAACGCGCCCAGGAGGCCGCCTCGACCGATGCCGGCGAGGTGCGTTCCGCGCAGCGCCCCTGGGTCCCGACACCGATGCCCGATCCGGGAATCGCGCGGGCGGCAAAGTTGCGGCTCGCCGCCGGGATCCTGTGCGTCACCCTGGCGGCGGCCGCTGCGGGATATGTGCTCCTGAGGCGCAGCGGTCCATCGGCCGAGGAGACTCGAGCCGCGATGAGGCCGGCCGCGCCGACGGCGGTTCCCGCCCCGAGCGCCGCGGAGGTGCCGACTCCGCTGCCCGTCGTGGTGGTCCCCCCGCCGCCGCGGGTCCGCGCCGCGACGGCGGATGTCGAGGCGGAGCCCGTCGTGCCCCGGCCGGCCGCGCCGCGCGATCCGGGCATCCGTCGAGACTCGCCGCCACCGACGTCGTCGACGGCGTCCTCTTCGGGAGCCGGGCCCGCCCCGGCCGCGCCTCACCCGCCTCGACCGGCAGCCCCGGCGAGCCGGATCTACGCGGGAAGCGTCACGCTCGCGGGTGGCGAGAAGATCGAGCTCGGGGGCATCGCGTGGTCGGAGGAGGAGCCTCGCGCGCTCCTCAACGACCGGATCGTGGGCGTCGGCGGGTACGTCGACGGCTACTCGGTTTCGAAGATCGAGACCGATCGGGTCGTGCTGGAGAAGGACGGCGCGACGATCGTCCTGACGGTGAAGTAGCTTCTCCGCTCCTTCGGGCCTCGGCCAACCAGAGTCCCGCGAAGATCTTCGGATCCACGATCGCGCCCGCGCGCTCGCGAGCCCGCGCCCAGCGCAGGAGCTTCGCGACCGGCACGACGTGGACGCGGATCTTCCCCCGGTCGTGCGCGGCCTGCTCGCCCGCCGCATGCGCGCCCTCGGCCAGGAAGAAGCTGATCATCTCCGAGCTCTGCCCGGCCGAGCCCGGTCCGCGGGCAAGGCGCCGGAAGCGGGCCGCCGCGTAGCCCGTTTCCTCCCGGAGCTCGCGACGCGCCGCGTCGATCGCGTCCTCGGGCCCCTCGTCGCCGACGAGGCCGGAGGGCAGCGCGATCACGAGCGCGTTCAGGGCGGGCCGAAACTCCTCGGTGAGGACGATCTCGCCTCGGTTGGTCAGCGCGACCACCATCGCCGCTTCCGGAGCGGTGCGATGCTCGACGTACTCCCAGCCGTTGCGGTCGAGGAACTTGAGGTGCCGGCCTTCGAGGAGGGTCCTGACGTCGTCCTTCATGCGCCGAGTCTAGCCGTCATCCCGAGCGAAGCGAGGGATCCCGTGCGTCACTGCGAGGCGGGTCATCGATCGCGGGATCCCTCGTCGCTACGCTCCTCGGGATGACAGCGCGGACGCGGACTCGATCTCTCGAACCAGTTGCGCGAGGTCGGGCGGCACCGGCGCGACCACCTCGACCAGCTGCTGAGTGACCGGATGGTGGAAGGCGATCCGCTCGGCGTGGAGGGCCTGGCGCGGAAACGCCTGGAGCCGCGCCTTGAGGGGCCCGTTGCCGAGGCGAGGGTAGCGGGGGCGGCCGTAGACCGGGTCGCCGACGATCGGGAGCCCCGCGGCGGCGAGGTGCACGCGGATCTGGTGCGTGCGTCCGGTGACGAGCCGGCAGCGCAGGAGCGCGAGCCCCAGCGCGAACCAGTCCCGCTCGATCTCGTAGAGGGTCTTGGCCTCACGGACCCCGGAGGGGACCCCGGCCGGAAGCTCCTCGCCCGCCGCCGTCGACGGGGTGCGGATCGCCTTCATGCGCTTGCGGTCGCGCGGGTCGCGGCCGATCGCGAACGACACCTCGCCCTTGCGCACCCGCGGGACGCCGGCGACGACCGCGAGGTACTCCTTGCGGAGCGAACGGCGGCGCATCTGGCGGGACAGCATCTGGTGCGCGCGGTCGGTCTTGGCGACGAGGAGCACTCCCGAGGTGTCTCGATCGAGGCGATGCACGATGCCCGGGCGCAACTCGCCGCCGACGCCCTCGAGATCCCGCACGTAATGCAGCAGGGCGTTGACGAGCGTCCCGGAAGGGTGGCCCGGGGCCGGGTGGACGACGAGGCCGGCAGGCTTGTCGATCGCGAGCAGCTGGTCGTCCTCGTAGAGGATCGAAAGCGGGATGTTCTCGGGCGTCAGCTCCGAGGCGCGCGGCTCGGGGACCTCCACGGTGACCGACTCGCCGGCCCGCATCGCGTGGGAGCGCTTGGCGGCGGCGCCGTCGACGTGGACCGCGCCCTCCTGGATCAGCTTCTGGATGCGCGAGCGCGAGAGGTCCGAGCAGGCCCCGGCGAGGAAGAGGTCGAGCCGGGTTCCGGACGCGGGGGCCCCGACCTGGAAGCGGCGCAGCATGCGCCGGCTATTCTGCTTCCCTTTGGCGGCGCGAGAGGAAGAAGAGCATGCCGCCCGCGAGCAGCGCGGCCAGGAGCCCGATGAACTGCGAGGTCGAGAGGTAGCGCTCGATGAGGAAGCCGCGCACGATGTCGCCCCGCCAGATCTCGAGCACGCCGCGCGTCACGGCGTACAGCAGGACGTAGAGCCAGAAGACCTCGCCGTCGAACGTCTTGCGGCGGTAGGCCCACTGCAGGATCGCGAAGATCAGGAACGCGTTGAGCGACAGGTAGATCTGCGTCGGGTGGAGCGGCACGTTGAGCGGGGTCCCGACGGCTTCGTGCGCGAACGGGTCCGTGAAGGTCACGCCGAACGGCCCGTCGGTGGGCCGGCCGTAGCAGCAGCCCGCCGCGAAGCATCCCCAGCGGCCGATGGCCTCGCCGAGCGCGATCGAGGGCGCGCCCATGTCGGCGATCCTCCATGCGGGCAGATTGTTCTTGCGCATGTACCAGATCGCGACGGAGGTCGCGGCAATGAGCCCTCCGTAGAAGACGCCGCCCGAGCGCAGGACCTCGACGAGGTCACGCGGGTTGGCCGCGTAACGGCGCCACTCGACCAGGATCAGGAGGAACTTGGCCCCCAGGATCGCGGACGCGAGGATGTACAGCGAGAGGTCCAGAACCTTCTGGTCGGGCAGGCCGTCGGCGAGCGCCTTGCGCCGCAGGAGCCAGATCCCGGTCAAATACGCGATCGCGAGGATGACGCCGTAGGTGGGGAGGTAGAAGCTCCCGATGTGTACGAGCCGCGGGAAAATGGGCTAACCCCCTGGCGCCGGGTCGGGCCTTGGCTCGTGCGATTCCTCGTTGCGCAGCATGTCGAGGAAGAGCAGCCCGACGCCGATGCAGATCGCGGAGTCCGCGAAGTTGAAGGCCGGCCAGTGGTGGCCCGAGATCGCGAAGTCGAGGAAGTCGACGACGTACCCGAACCGGACGCGGTCGAGCAGGTTGCCCACGGCGCCGCCGAGGATCAGGGCGAGCCCGACCTGGAGCCGGACGCTGCGGTGCGAAGAGCGCAGCGCGTACGCCGAGACGATGAGGAAGACGACGACGGCGACGCTGTTCAAGAGGATCGCCTTGATCGACGAGTCGACCGAGGCGAAGAGGCCGAACGCGGCGCCGGAGTTGCGCACGTAGGTCAGGTCGAAGAAATCCGCGACCACGGACTTCGACTGGTGCACCTCCATCGTGCGTGTGACGATGCCCTTGGTCCACTGGTCCAGGAACAGGACGCCGAGCGAGACGACCAGGTACGCGCCCCGATAGAGCGTCGACTCGCGGAGGTTCGCCGGACGGTTCACGCGGGCACCTCTTCGCCTTTGAGGACCCCGCGGCAGCGGTCGCAGAGCCCCGTGGCCTCGGCCTGGGGCGTGACCTTCCAGCAGCGGTCGCAGCGGCGGCCCCGCGCCCGGGCGAAGGCGATGCGCAGGCCGGGATAGGCGGCCGACTCCGACCCCTCGGAGCCGAGCCCGTCGACCGTCTCCGAGACGATGAAGAAGTCGGCGAGGCCCGGTCCGTCCGTCCCGGTGGCCGCCCGGTCCGCGGCGAGAGCGGATGCGTCCCCGGAGAGGGCGATTGCCCCCTCGAGGGAGGAGCCGATCGTCTTGTTGCGGCGGGCCTCTTCGAGCAGCACGGAGACTTCCTCGCGGAGCTTGGTCAGTCTTTCCCAGGATTCCCGGGGGATGGCGGCGTCTGGAGCGTCGTCCAGCCCGTCGAAACGCGCGTAGTGGACGGATTCTTCCTTCTTTCCCGGGAGTGCCTGCCAGATCTCCTCCGCGGTGAACGGGAGCTCCGGCGCGAGCAGCGTCGCGAGGACCCGGCCGATCCGGCTCATCGCCGTCTGCGCGGAGCGCCGCACGCGCGAGTCCGCGCGGGAGGCGTAGAGGCGGTCCTTGAGGATGTCCAGGTAGAACGCGGACAGCGTGGTGGCGCAGAAGTTCACGGCGTGATGGTAAACGAGGTGGAACTCGTACTCTTCGTAGGCCCTGACGATCCGCCGCGACATCTCCCGGGCGAGCGCGAGCGCCCAGCGGTCGAGCGGCTCGAGCCCGTCCAGCGGCACGGCGTCCGAGGACGGGTCGAAGTCGTAGAGGTTCGAGATCAGGTACCGGGCGGTGTTGCGGATCTTCCGGTAGGCCTCGGCGCAGCGCGCCAGGATCTCCTCGGAGATCGGCGAGTCGTCGCGGTAGTCGAGCGAGAAGACCCAGAGCCGCAGAATGTCCGCGCCGTAGCGGCGGATGAGCTCCTGCGGCTCCACGACGTTGCCGAGCGACTTCGACATCTTGCGGCCCGAGACGTCCTGGAAGAAGCCGTGGGTGATGACCGCGCGGTAGGGCGCGTCGCCGTAGAGCGCCACCGAGGTGAGCAGCGAGGACTGGAACCAGCCGCGGTGCTGGTCGTGGCCCTCGAGGTAGACGTCCGCGGGCGGGCCGGGCCGGTCGACGACGAGCTCGGGCCACTCGCCGGAACGCAGGACGGCGAGATGCGAGACGCCCGAGTCGAACCAGACGTCGAGGATGTCGGTCTCCTTCTCGAAGGCGGAGTAGCCGCGGCGGTCGGCGTCCGGAGGCAGGAAGTCCTCGGCGGGGCGCGCGTACCAGGCGTCGCCGCCCTCCCTGCGGAAGATGTCGATCAGCCGCGCGAAGAACTTGCTCTGCTCCTCGGGCGAGTCCTTCCAGGGGTAGACCTCCGCGCGCTCGCCGTCGCGCATCGCGTAGAGCAGCGTGATGGGGGAGCCCCAGCGGCGCTGGCGGGACACGACCCATTCGCGGCGGTTCTCGACCATCCCGGCGATGCGGTTCTCGCCCCACGGCGGGATCCAACGCACGCGGCGGATCGCCGCGAGGGCCCCGGCGCGCACGTCGGTGCGGGGGTCGTCGAGGCGGACGAACCACTGGACGGTCGCGCGGAAGATGACGGGCTTCTTGCAGCGCCAGCAGTGCGGGTACTCGTGGCGAAACTTCGGATCGAGCGCGAGGAGCGCGCCGGCCGCCTTCAGGTCCTCGACGATCTCGCGCGTTCGCGTCGAGCACCTTCTTCCCCCTGTACTTCGCGACCGTGGTGTACCGCCCGCCCTCGTCCACCGGCGAGAGGATGGGCAGGCCCTCGCGCTTGCCGGTCTGGAAGTCGTCTTCGCCGTGACCGGGCGCGGTGTGTACGAGGCCGGTGCCGGTGTCCATCGTGACGTAGTCGCCGGCCACGATCCGGAACGCCCCGGCCGCCTCCTCGGGCGTCAGCTCGCCGCGCGACTCGGGGGCAAGGGGATGGCGGTAGCGGACGCCGGCGAGATCCGACCCGCGCAGACGGTGGACGATCTTCCAGTCCGCCCATCCGGCGTCCCTCGCGACGGCCTCGGCGCGCTTCTCGGCCACGATGTAGGAGCGGTTACCGGCCTCGACGACCGCGTAGGTCTCGTCGGGGTGGACGGCGATCGCGAGGTTCGAGGGGATGGTCCAGGGCGTCGTCGTCCAGATGACCGCCGAGAGCCCCTTCGGGCTCATGGAGTGTTCGCGAAGGACGGCGTCGCCGGACCCGGCGCCTTCGATCGGAAATGCAACGGTGATCGCCGGGTCCTCGCGCTCCTCGTACTCGAGCTCCGCCTCGGCCAGAGCCGTGCGGTCCGTGAAGCACCACCGCACCGACTTCAGGTCGCGGAAGAGGAGGTCCTTCGCGTAGAACCCCCCGAAGGCGCGCGCGATGTCCGCCTCGTAGGAGTAGGTCATCGTGGTGTACGGCCGCTTCCAGTTGCCGCCGACGCCGAGCCTCCGGAATTCCTCGCGCTGGATGTCGATGAAGCTCTGCGCGTACTCCCGGCACGCCCTCCGGACCGCGACGGCGTCCATCTCGCGCATCTTGGATCCGAGCTGCTTGTCGACCTTCTGCTCGATCGGCAGGCCGTGGCAGTCCCAGCCCGGCACGTAGGGCGCGTCGAAGCCGAGCATCGTGCGGCTCCGGACCACGCCGTCCTTCAGGATCTTGTTCATCGCCGTGCCGAGATGGATGTGGCCGTTGGCGTACGGCGGGCCGTCGTGGAAGATGAACTTGGGGCTCCCCGCGCGCGCGGCGCGGATCTTCGCCTCCAGGTCCATCGCGTCCCAGGCGGCGAGACGCTCGGGCTCCCGGCGCGCGAGATCCGCCTTCATGGGGAAGTCCGTGCGGGGGAGGTTGAGCGTGCTCTTGTAGTCGGGGCCGTCGGTCATGATCGGACGAAGAGTAGCAGGGAGAGGCGGGGTTGAGAACTCAGGGGGAGGCGTCGGTCAGCAGCGCCACGACCGCGGCCGCCATGTCGCGCGCGTGCGTGATGCTGAGCTCGGCGGAGACGACGCGCAGCGCGTGCGCCCGCTCCAGGGCCCGGCCGTGGAAGGACAGCTGAGGCTTGCCGCGCGGGTCGCGGCCGATCTCGATCTCCCGGAACGCGACGCCGCGCCAGCCGGTCCCGAGTGCCTTCATCGCGGCCTCCTTGGCCGCGAAGCGCCCGGCGACGTGCTCGGCGAAGGCGCGCGGGTGCCGGCGCGACCGGCGGATCTCGCCCTCCCGGAACACCCGCGCGAGGAAGCGCTCCCCGTGCCGCTCGAGCACCTCGGCGACGCGTCCCACCTCGGTCAGGTCCAGGCCCAGGAGCAGGCCCACGCGTTCGGTCATGCCATGTCTCGCCGCGCCGCTCCGTCAGGGCGCCAGGCCGAAGAAGCGCTTGATCCGTGTGCGGAGAGTCGTGGCCTCGAACAGGGCGTCCTCGCCGGGCGCGCTCTCGAGCCGGCCCGCCGTCTCGCGCCGACGCTCGAGGATGATGGTCTCGAGCTTTTCGACCAGCGACGGGCTCGCCTCGAGGATCGGCGCGAGCGTCGCCTTGTCGATCTCGACCAGCGTCGCCTCGGTCAGCGCGCGCACGGTGGCCATGCGGGGCTCGCCGGTCAGGAGGCTGATCTCGCCGAACGCGGAGCCCTCCTCGAGGACCGCGACGCGCTGGCTGGAGCGGCCGTCGCCGCGCGCCGAGACGGCACAGCGGCCCGCCACGATCAGGAACATGGAGGAGGTCGCCTCGCCCTGGCGCACGATGATCTCGCCCTCCGCGTAGCGGTGTGCGCGCGCGCCCGTCCCCAAGCGCTCGCGCTCGTCGGCGGAGAGCGGGGCGAACAGGTCGGTCCGCGCGATGACGTCCGGGATCACGGCCGACTCCGGCGCCCTGGGCAGCGGTCCCGCGGCGTACTGGTGCTGGCGGATGAGCGGGTAGGCGATGGAAATCTTCTCGCGGTTCAGGCGGTACCAGATCCGCTCGCGGGCCCGCGCGTCGACCTCGAGATACCGCGCGTAGTCCTCCAGCCAGTAGCGCACCTCGTAGTTGATCGAGGACGGGTCGAAGCTCCGGACCGCGGCCGTCGGCGCCGGATGCGAAACGAGCCCCGGAAGGTCGCGGAGCGCGTCCTCGAGCGCGACGCGCGCGCGCGCGGGCGGCGTCTCGTATTCCAGCCCGACGTGGAGGATCCGCGCGATCGGCAGGCCGCTGCGCCGGAACACCTCGAGCCGGTCGCGGCTGGCGACGCTGTTGGGAACCAGGATGGAGCTGCCCTCCATGGTGCGGATCTTGATGGCGCGCCACGTGAGCTGCTCGACCAGGCCGATCGTCTCGCCGGAGCGGACGAGGTCGCCGACCTGCACGGTCCGCTCGAGCGCGAGCGCGAGGCCGGAGAAGAGATTGCCGAGCGACTCCTGCAAGGAGAGGCCGATGACCGCCGTGATGATCGCGGACGAGGTCAGGAGCAGCGTCAGGTTCGCGGAGAGGACGACCTGCGAGAGCCCGACGAGCAAGAGGCCGAAGACGAGGAGCGCGACGAGCTGGCGGAGCAGCGCGGGCGCCGGCGCGCGCTCCCGCAGCCGGAACCCCACCTCGAAGACGAGGAAGTCGAGAATCCGCGCGACGACGAGCGCGGCGGCGATGCCGATCACGAAGGAGCCGTAGTTCTTACCCGTCGCGCCGGTCAGCGGGACGTGGAATCGCGCGAGGAGGAAGACGAGGCCGGCCGCGAAGAGCAGGACGACGAGCGGCGAGACGAGACGGCGCGCCGCGTCGAGGAGGCCCGGCGGCCGCTCGCTCATGAGGCGGTGATCCTCGACAACGCCGCCCTCGGATCCGCCGCCTCCTGGAAGAGCCGGATCGCGGCGACGCCGCCGATGCGGTCGCGGTAGGGCGCGAGCCGGTCGAGGGCGGCCTCGTCGATTCCGCCGATCGCGTAGACCTCCGCGCGGTGCGACGACCGGAGGGGAAGCCGCCCGAGCGCCTCGACGCCGAGCGGGTCGCCGAAGCGCCGCTTGGACGGCGTGTCGAACATCGGACCGATCACGACGATGTCCGCCCCGGCGTCGAGCGCGGCGGTCGCCTCCTCGGGAGAGTGCGTCGAGACGCCGACGCGGAAACCGCGCGGCGTGAGGGCGCGGACGTCCGCCACCGGCAGCCCGTCCGCGGGCAGGTGGACCCCGGCCGCGCCGGCCGCGAGGGCGACGTCGAAACGCCGGTTGACGAGGACCGGCACCGACGGTCCGAGGGCTTCCCGCGCCTCGATGGCCCAGGAGACGGCTTCGCGGTCGGTCGAGCCCTTCTCGCGCAGCTCGACCGTGAGGGCCGGCCGCGCCCGCGAGCGCCCGGAGGATCGCGCGGAAGCGCGCATCGCCGACCGCGGCGCGGTCCGTCACGTAGAGGGCGTTCATGGAACCTTCGGCGGCGCGGGCGCCTCCCCGTTCAGCGAGCGCGAGAGGACCCGGAGGTCGGCGACGCCGGCGGCGAGGTGGACGAGCCCGACACCCGAGACGAACCCGCGAAAAAATCCCGATCCGAAGAACCCCAGGAAGGGCGTCCGGCCGGTCCAGGGACGGAGGAACAGGTACACGCCCACCGCCGTGCAGTAGAAGACGAAGAGGGCGTTGCCGAGAAAGCCGAGAAGGCGGCGCACTCGGCGCATTCTACGATGCACGAAACCCTCTCTCCCGAAGGGCGCGCCGCAAAAAAAACCGCGCCCGAAGGCGCGGTGCAAGAGGAGGAAACCTCAGAAGTCAGTTTCGGCCTGGTCTGCCGTGACTGTTTGAGGGCGGTGAGGAGCGGGGGCTCGAGAAGCTGGGCGCCGAGCGCGAAGGCGCCGAGGGCGCCGACGGCCGCGGGGCCTCCCGCGAAGGAGCGGGAGCCCGATCGAAGGAGCGGGACGGAGGAGGCGCCTGACGCGGTGCGAAGTCGCGGGACCTCGGCGCCGAGTCGCGCGGAACGTACGAGTCCCGCGGGTTGTCGTAGCTCCGCCGGGGCGGGCGACGTCGCGGTTGCGCGCGCCGGAGTCGCGAGGCGGCGGCGCCTGCCGCCAGGAGTCGCGCCGGCCGGACTCGGAAGAGCGGCGGTTGGGAACGGCGCCCTCGATCACCCGGCGCGCGGGAGGAACGTCGGACCGCGAGCGCCAGCTCTGCGTGCCGCGCTGGACGTGTTCCTGGCCGCGCTCCTGGGGCGCCGGGCGATTGCTCTCGCGCCAGGCGTCGGCGCGCGCCTGGTTGGAGTTGGCCGGGCGGCCCTCGCGAGCCTCGGGCGCGCGGGCCGCGCCGCCGTTGGACTCGGCGGGGCGCTGGACCGAGGTCGCCGAGCGGTTGCGCCAGGAATCCGATGCCGACGGGCTCGAGGGCTGTCGCGAGATCTCGGGTCGGGCCGAACGATCTGGCGCGGGCGCGGTCGTCGTCCCGGTGGACGAGCGTCCTCCGGCCGACGAGTCGCGCGGCGCACGGTTGGTGATGACCGGGTTGCGTCCGCCGCGGTCCTCCCGGCGGACCGCATCCGTGCGCGAGGACTCCACTCCGCGTTCGACCACCGTCGCGCCGCGCGGCGCCATGTCGCGTGCGCCGGGTCCCGAGACGCCTCCGCGGCTCGTGACCACGGCGCGCTCCCTCAGCGCATCGACGCTGGCGGCCGGCAGCCTCTCCTGGCGCGCGACGACCGGCGCGAGGCGGTCGGAATCGGCGCCCGCCTGCCGTTCGATCGTGCGGGGAATCTGCTCGCGCAAGGCGTCCCGCACGTTGCCGCTGCGCGCCTGGACCACGATCGGGCGCGAGGAAATCGAGAGATCCGACCCCAGCCGGTCCACGACGCGCGTGCCGTTCACGACGTCCAGGCGTCCGCGGTTGCCGACGTTGTTGGCGCTCGTGAAGTTCCAGCCGCGCAGCGCCACGTTGCGCGTCGCGAAGCGCCCGTTGATGGCGAACTGCACGCCGGCGCGCGGGTAGCCCCAGTTCTTGTAGTAGCTGTTCCACCAGGGCGAGTAGCCGCCGTACCAGCCGGTGGGGCACCAGCCGAAGTAGCCGCCCGAGTATCCGTAGTAGCACCACGCGGGCGAGTAGACGTAGCCGGGAGACCAGCACCAGCTGTTCCAGCCGACGTTCCAGAACCAGTTGCCGTAGTGGGACGGAAACCATCCCCACGGGTCCCAGGACCACCAGCTCAGGCCGATCGGCGTGTAGTACCAGCTCCCGTTCGAGTAGGGCGACCAGCTCGCGTCGACGTTGGGCCGCCAGACGTCGCCGCCGGATTCGTCGTCGTATTGCCAGTTCCCGTAGCCGTCGAGCGACTGAACGTCGCCCGCATAGTCCTCGCCGACGTATTTGCTCGAGGCGCTTCGGGTCGACTCGGAGTAGGACTCGAGCCGGTCCGCCGCCCAGCCGTCGAAGCGGTCCCGCGAGAAGTCGCCGCGCGCGATCTCGGGTTCCTCCTCGCCGTTCACGGTGAGGTAATTGCCGGCGCGGACCGTGTAGGAGCCGGTGCGCGAGCGCACCTCGACCGACCCGGCGCGCACGATGACGGCCGAGCCGTGCCTCGGATCGGCGTTGACGCGAACGCGCGAGCCCTGGTTGGCGTAGACGCTCAGGTCGTCGGTGTCGACGCGCGGGATCGAGCGATCCTCGCTGCCGACGACCGAGAGGATCACGGAACCCTCCGACAGATCGATCGCGGACACCTCGTCACCGGATCCCTGCTGGTCGGAGAGCGAGGTGAACTTGAGATGCGTGCCTCCGCCGACCTGGAGCAGGTTGCCGTCGGCCATCGCGATCTCGGCGCGGGCCGGGTCCTCGGTCGAGAGCGAATCGCCCGAGGAGATCGGAAGGTTGCGCCTGGCCTCGACGGAGCCGTTGGCTTCGGAGACCACCGTGACCTGTCCGTCCACCTCGCGGACGTAGGAGTAGGCGCTGCGCGAATCGGTGTACGCCCCGCGCGGCGAGTTGGAGTCCGGCGGCGTCTGGGACTGGGCGCGTGGGACCCAGAACAACGCCACCGTGGCTGCCAGCGCGAGGATCTTTTTCGGACTCATGGGCATTCTCCCCAATGAGCGAGAGAGCGATCCCTGTGCCAGTACGGCGCCTTGCCCTATGTCGAAGAATATGCTCTAAATGAAGGACTTATGAAGATGCGGCGCCCTGGCGCTTTGAGGGTCTGTCACGTGAAGGAGACACCGTTGGAGGTGCGAGGACAGGCTCGACTGGCGGCGAGCGGCCGCTCGGCAGGGTAGAGGGAGCCCTCTGGCGATCCGCGACATCCTCCGCTACGGCGATCCGCGGCTGCTCGCCGAGAACGAGCCCGTCACCGCGCGGGAGGGCCTGGCCGAGCTCATCGCCGACATGGTCGAGACCTGCCATTCGGCTCCCGGCGTGGGTCTCGCCGCGCCGCAAATCGGCGTCAACCGGCGCGTCGCGATCATCGACCTCTCGGTCGGGGCGGACCCCGCCGCGGTCGTGGTCCTGGTGAATCCGGTCGTCCTCGAGTCCTCCGGCGAGCAGAAGGAGGAGGAGGGGTGCCTGTCGATCCCGGACTGCGCGGAGAAGGTTCTGCGTCCGGCCCGCGTGCGGGTGCGCGCCGAGGACGCCGCGGGCGTCTCGCGCGAGATCGAGGGGACCGGGCTGCTCGCCCGCGCCCTGTGCCACGAGACCGACCACCTGAACCGCACGCTCTTCGTCGACCGCCTGAGGGGCTTGAAGCGCGAGTTGACGTGGCGCAAGATCCACCGTCAAAAAGCGAAGGGGATCTGGTGAGCGTCAGAGTCTTCAACACGCTCGGCCGCCGCACGGTCGAGATCCAGCCCGCTCGAGACGGGGCACGTCCGGATGTACACCTGCGGCCCCACGGTCTACAACGCCGTGCACATCGGCAACCTCCGCACCTTCCTGTGCGAGGACCTGCTGCGCCGGCACCTCAGGCTCGCTCGGCCTGGTCACGCAGGTCATGAACCTGACCGACGTCGACGACAAGACGATCCAGCGGGGCCGCCGCAGCCAGGCTTCTCGCTGCGCGAGTTCACCGAGCCGTACTCACGAGCCGTTCTTCGAGCGACATCGACCGGCTGGGTCTCCGGGCGCCGAGCACTACCCGCGCGCCACGGAGCACGTCCCGCAGATGATCGAGCTGATCGAGCGAGCTCGCGCGAGCAGGGCACGCCTACGAGCGGAGGGCTCGGTCTACTTCCGGATCGCGACCTTCCCGGGCTACGGGCAGCTCTCGGGGATCGACCCGCGCAGGCGCGGCGCGGCGACCGCGTCGCCGACGACGAATACGAGAAGGAGGACGCGCGGGACTTCGTCCTCTGGAAGGCGGCCAAGCCGGGCGAGCCGTCGTGGGACTCGCCCGTGGGGCCCGGGCCGGCCGGGCTGGCACATCGAGTGCTCGGCCATGAGCATGAAGTTCCTGGGCGCGCACTTCGACGTCCACTGCGGCGGCGTCGACATCATCTTCCCGCACCACGAGAACGAGATCGCCCAGAGCGAGGCGGCGACGGGCCAGCCGTTCGTGGACGTCTGGATCCACGCCGAGCACCTGATCGTCGAGGGCGAGAAGATGGCCAAGTCCAAGGGCAACTTCTACACGCTCGACGACGTTCTGGCGAAGCGCGACGACCCGATCGCCGTGCGGTACCTCCTCCTCTCGGTGCCATACCGCAAGAAACTCAACTTCTCCTTCGACGCGCTGGCCGGCGCGGCGTCGGCGGTGGACGGATCCGCCAGGCGGTTGCGCGGCTGGACGAGGCGGCTTCTGCGGTGCCCGCCGTTCGCGCGGGCCCCGCGGCCGGCGCGTGGCACGAGCGAGCCGCGCGGTTCACGACGGAATTCGCGGCCGCCCTGGACGACGACCTCAACACCGCCGAGGCGCTCGGCGTGCTCTTCACGTTTCTGCGCGACGCGAACGCGGCGCTCGCCGACGGCTCGATCGACGCGGCGGGCGCAGCCGCGTCGGCCGCGGCCATCCGGGGAGCGGATGCGGTGCTCGGCGTCCTCCCACCGGCCGAGAGCGGGATCGACGCCGAGATCGAGGCCGCAATCGCCGCCCGCAACACCGCCCGCGCGCGAAGAGACTTCGCCGAGGCGGATCGCATCCGGAAGGACCTCACGGCGAAGGGCATTCTGCTGGAGGACGGCCCGCAGGGCACGAGGTGGAAGCGGGCGTAATGGCGGCCGAAGCCGTCCGACGATGAGAGCGCGCAGGTTCCTGGCCATTCTCTCAGCCGTGGTTCTGATTGCCCTGGCCGCGCTGGAGATTTTCCGTTGGCGAAAGATCCTCCGCGATGAGAACACGGTCATTCAGGCCTGGGCATCCGCGGGTATGCCGCTCGAGGAACTCGGCCGCGAGTTCTCTCGGTCTGAAGGGAACGAGGCAGCGGTACGCCTCGAGAGTAACCTGTCGGCGATGGGCCTTCTGACGCCGCCTCGATTCACCACCCTCGCAGAGGAGCAAGCCTGGAAGGCGAGTCACCGATCGGCGCTGGACGCCGCCGCAGTCGAGTCGTCGATGGGCGAAGTGTGGGACTACGTGGAAGACGAACTCCGCCGGGGTGACGACGTGATCTCGGAGGTTCCGGCGGGCGTCGAGTGCGTGCTGACCGTTCTGGATGACGGCCTCTCGCGGCTCCGTCGCGATCTTTCGACGGGGGCCCTTCCTGCGTGGAAGTCCGACATCAGCCTTCCAGAGAACGATGACGTGATGCACGGCGACGACCTGCGTCGGGTTTCGGAGGTCCTGCTCGCCGATGCCCTGCGCTCGTGGCGACGCGGCGTCCGCGAGGCTGCGCTTCGGGATCTCGAAGCGGCGTCGCGGATCGCACGGGCGCTCTGGGAGCGACCCGACATCGTCGAGCGCCTCGATTCGATCTTGATCTCGAAGCGGGTCGCCGCGGCTGTCCGCAAGATCGACCTCGGGCGCCTAGCCTGGATGGACCGACTCATGGAAACGGACTATCGGCGCGGCTTCGTCGCCGCGTACGCGGTTCAATCGGTGCGGGGGTCCTCGTACTCGGTCGTCTACTTCCCGCCCGCCATGCGGCTGAAGACGAGGGACTGGCTCAGGCTTTGGATCGTTCGACAATCGAAGTTCGGCTCGGCAGCGCGAGACGCTCTCAAGATCGAGGCCGCATGGGCCTCCCGAGTCCACAAGGCGACGCCGTGCGACTACGACTCCGCCGCCGCAGACCGCTTCTGGGATCAGACAGCCGCTCGCTTCGATCCGCTGGCGCAGGTCTTCGCCTGGCCTCCCAATGTCCACTGGGAGACCGTGTTCCTGCGGCACATGCTCGAAATCGAGCTCACGAATCGAGTGCTGAAGGCGCGCCAGGGTACCGGCGTACCTTGCGAGGGCTTCCAGTGGGAATCGGAGGCGTGCCCCACGGCGCGCTGGAGCTGCTCCCAATCCGGTCACGTCGTCGCAGTTGCGTTCGAGGGCTCGCTGCTGCAGTCCAGCCTGGACAAGTTCGACTTACCGCTCTCGCAGTCCTGGCAAATGAACTAGAGCCACGCGGGGTCTAAACTGAAGCGATGGCGCTCGCGACGGCATCCTTCTCATTGCGCAGGCGGTCGCTCCGCTCGGTACCGTCTCCAAACCGAACACGCCGCGGAAACGATCAGCCGCCTGAGCCTCGAGCTCGGCCTCGACTTCTGCCCGCGAAAACGCGAAGGCCGACCATCCGACGAAGGAGGTCCTCGGGTCTCCCGGCCGGTCGGCGGTGGGAACGTGGCTCGAAACAGAGCTCACGCGCGACGACGACGCGATCTCCGAGCCTCCGGCCGCCGCCCGGGAGTTTCTCGAGACGCACCGGGACGCGATCTGGGGAATCGTCTCCGCGCTGGAGAAGGCTTCGCCGCGCTGGGGCGACGACGAGGCCGCCGAAGGCAACGGCCTCGCGCCGTCGCTGAACCGCATGCTGCCCTCCGTCTTCCTCGCGAGGACCCTCGTCGGTACCGCCCTGGTCGAGGAGCGGGAGGGACATGCACTGGAGGCCGATCGCGCGCTCGAGGCGTCCTGGTCGTTGCTGCGCCCGCTGGGGGAGCGTCCCGAGCTCATCGCGCACCTGCTCGCGCTGGCGATCTCCCGGTTTCAGGCCGGCGCGCTGCGCAAGCAGAAGGCGCCCTCGCTCGTCTGGATGGGGCGCCTGACGGCCGAGGATCCGTACCGGGCGATGATCGAAACCATCCTCCACGTGCACGAGCAACGGGGCGATTCCTCGGGGCTCAACAATCGAACGGAGGAGGCGCTGAGGAAGGCCTTCGACTCCGTCTTCGAGGTCCTGAAATCCATGACGCCCTGTGAGCTCTCCGCGACGAACGGAGAGGATATCGAACGGCTGGCGCGCGAGCGGGGCGGGGTTCTACCGAGCGAGGACCAGGCCACGGTCGACGTGCTCTCCGGCATGGCGACCCCCAATCTGGTCAGTGCCGTCCGTCGCGCCGGCCGGCTGGCCGTCGATCGGGAGCTCACGCTCCAGGTCCTGCGGCTCCGGCTCGCGAAGGAGGGTGCCAAGGACGGGAAATGGCCCGCGGAGCTGGGGAATCCGTGGTCCGACGTCTGCCCCGGCATCGCCTATCGCTACAAGACGGACGGCGCTTCGATGGACGTTCAATTCGGCGCCGGCGTGGACGCCGGGACGGATCGCGTGCTCCCGCTCTCGTTTCACAGCGGCAAGGCGCGAACGCTGCCGACCTTCACACCCGGGCCGACGGCGACCCCAACGCCGCCGCCGGCGGAGGAGCCTTGACACCGCCGGCTCGCCGGGCGGATGATCCGCTCCTCATGACGACGCGCTCGAATCGCAACGCTTGGTGGTGGCGGGCGACAACCCGGTAGGGCGTCGTGCGCCCTGCCGGTCCATTCGGCCGGGGCGATTCCAGATCATGTACAAAGACCCCCGGCTCCGGGGGTTTTTCATTTGATCGACTCGGCTCTTCCGATTCCGGCCCACGTGGCCTCGCTGGCGCCCAAGGACGCGGCGGACGCGGAGCGCCTGCTCGCGCGCGTTCCGAAGGAGGCGAACGCGATCGAGTACCGCCTGGACCTCGCCGAGTCCGCGGATCCCGCCGAGCCGGCTCGCCGCGCTCGACGCGCGCCCGGCCATCCTGACGTGGCGGACGATCCGCGAGGGCGGCGCGTTCTCGGGCCCGCCCGAGGACTACCGGCGGCGCGTCGAGGATGCGTATGCGGCCGGCGCCGTCGTCGACGTGGAGCATGCGAGCGGCCTGCTCGACGTGCGGGGCGCGCTCCCGGATCGGGGCCGCGTCGTCGTCTCGCACCACTCTCCCTTCGTCCTGCCCGAGGACTGGGAGTCTCGGCTCGCCGCGATGCGCGCGACCGGCGCGCGGGGCGTCAAGCTGGTCGCGGGAGCGGCGGATCTCGCCTCGAGCCTGCGGATCGCGTCGCTCCAGGCGCGGCAGCCGCGCGACACGGTGTCGGTCTTCCCGATGGGACCCGCGAGCCCGCCGGGCCGCGTGCTCTCGGCGCTCTCCGGCGCGTCGCTGGTGTACGGGCCCGTCGATCACGAGACCGCCGCCGGGCAGATCGCTCTCCGGGACCTCTTCGAAATCTACCGGATCGGCGAGCCACGCACGATCGACGCCCTCTTCGGCGTCGTCGGAGGCAGCCCGGCCAAGTCGCTCTCGCCGTTTCTCTACAACGCCCTCTTCCGGACGCGCGGCATGGCTTCGCTGTACGTGCCGCTGCCCGTCTCGGACTTCGACCGCGAGTCGCCGCAGGGCATCGACATCGCGCACGCGCCCCCGATCCGCGGCATGGCCGTGACGCAGCCCTGGAAGCTCGCCGCGGCGCGCGCCGGCCGGCCCTCGGAGGACGTCGCGCGGACCGGCGCCGCCAACACGCTCTACCGCGAGCGCACGCTCTGGCGGGCCGAGAACACCGACGTCGACGGCGTCTTCGACCCTCTCGCCGACCACGACACGGGCGAGGGGAGGGAGGCGGTGATCGTCGGGGCGGGAGGCGCGGCGCGCGCCGCGGTCGTGGCGACGCGGAAGCTCGGCTACGAGGTCCGCGTCTGCGCGCGCCGCGACGCGGAGGCGGACCGCGTGGCGGATCTGCTGGGCGTCGACTCGCTCGCGTGGGAGGACCTCGCCGAGTCGGAGGCCGACCTCTACCTCAACGCGACGCCGGTGGGATGGGCCGACGGCGATCCGCCCGCGATCCCGGCGCGCGTCCTCGCGGGACGGCCGCTCGTCTTCGACTGCGTGTATCGCAAGGACGGCAAGCCAACGTCCACGATCCGGGCCGCCCGAGACGCCCGCTGTCCCGTGATTGAGGGCCTCACGATGCTGGCGGCGCAGGCCGTGCGGCAGGCGCAGCTCTTCGGGATCCCGGACGTCACGCTCGCCGAGGTGACCGACATCCTCGGCCGGGGAGTCGGCCGATGAGAATTGTCCGCGGAGTCGGCCGATGACTGAGCGCACACGGGCAGCCGAGAGGCAGGCCTTCATCGGGCGCGCGGTCCCCGGCGCGCGCGTTCCCGTCGCGCGCATCCTGCCCTCGGACTGCCTGACTCCGGTGATGCTCTTCCAGCGGCTGCGCGGCTCTTCTCCCAAAGGGGGCGCCGAGAGTTTCCTGCTCGAGAGCGTCGAGGGCGGAGAGAACGTCGCGCGGTACACGTTCCTGGGCACGGGGCCGTCCGCCCGGCTGACGGTGCGGGAGGGAAAGACGCGGCTCGAGCGCGGCGGCGGCGGTCCCGAGAAGGTCTGCGACGGCGCGCCGCTCACCGTCCTCGACCGGCTCGTGCGGCGCGCGCGCTTCGTCCCCGATGCCGACCTGCCGCCTCTCGCCGCGGGCGCGGTCGGCTACCTGAGCTACGACGCGGTGCGCCTCTTCGAAGCGATCCCCGACCGCCACGCGGCCGCGAGAGCGACGGCGGTGGCGAGCCGGATGCCCGACGCGCTCTTCCTCCTGTTCGACGCGGTGATCGCCTTCGACCACCCGCGGCAGACGCCTGCTGCTCCTGACCACGCTCGACGCGCCGGAGGGGAGCAGCGCCGAGGCGGTCCTCGAACGGCCGACGAGGCGATCGGACGGCTCGAAAAATTGGAGGAGCTGGTGCGGGCGGCCGCGAATGCCGCGCCTACGTCCTCGTCCAAATCGAGCCGCGACATCGTAGGCGCGGCGCTGCCCCCGCCGCTTCGAGCCGCTCATGCCGAAGGCCAGCTTCTTGTCCGCCGTCGACGCCCTCAAGGAGGCCATCGCGGCCGGCGACGTCTACCAGGCCGTGGTCTCGCAGCGCTGGACGGGCCGGCTCGATCTCGATCCGTTCGACGTGTACCGCGCGCTGCGCGCGTTGAATCCCTCGCCCTATCTCTTCTTCCTCGAGACGCGCGAGGCGACGCTGCTCGGCTCCTCGCCCGAGATGCTCGTGCGCTGCCGGGGGGGCCAGGTCGAGACGCACCCGATCGCCGGCACGATCCCGCGCGGCCGGACCGCGGAGGAGGACGCCGCGCTGGCCCGATCTCTCCGCGAGGACCCCAAGGAGCGGGCCGAGCATGTGATGCTGGTGGACCTCGCCCGCAACGACCTCGGGCGCGTCTGCGAGATCGGCAGCGTGCGCGTCGCGCGTTATGCCGAGGTCGAGCGGTTCTCGCACGTCCAGCACCTCGTGTCCGAGGTTCGCGGCACGCTCGCCGAGGGGCGGGGCGCGGCGGACGCGGTCGCGGCCTGTTTCCCGGCGGGAACGCTCACCGGGGCCCCCAAGATCCGCGCGATGGAGCTGATCGATTCGCTCGAGGCGGCGCGCCGCGGCGTCTACGGCGGCGCCGTGGGCTACTTCGACGCCGCCGGCAACTGCGACCTCGCGATCGCGATCCGCACCGCGGTCGTGGAAGACGGCGTCTGCCGCGTGCAGGCGGGAGCCGGGATCGTCGCCGACTCCGTGCCCGAGAAGGAGTACGCCGAGGCGGAGTCGAAGGCGAAGGCGCTGTTCGCCGCGATCGACCTCGCGCGCGACTGGTTCGGCTCGGCATCCAAAATCCAAAATCCAAAATCCAAAATCGAATGATCTTCCTCGTCGACAACTACGACTCCTTCACCTACAACCTCGTGCAGGCGGTGGGGAAGCACGATCCCGACGTCGTCGTCGCCCGCAACGACCGCTTCGAGCCGGAGGAGGTGGTGCGGCGCCGGCCGCGTGCGGTCCTGATCTCGCCGGGCCCCGGGCGGCCCGAGCAGGCCGGCCGCTCGCTCGCGATGATCGCGGCCGCGGAGAGCGCGGGGATTCCGCTCCTCGGCGTCTGCCTCGGGCACCAGGCGCTCGCCGCGTTCCACGGCGCGACGGTCGCACGGGCGCCGGCGCCGCGGCACGGAAAGAGCTCGTCGGTATCGCACGACGGCTCGGGACTCTTCCAAGGCCTTCCGAATCCGTTCGAGGCCGGGCGATACCATTCCCTGGTGGTCGACGAGAAGACTCTTCCGCCCGATCTGCGCGTCGCCGCGCGCAGCGACGACGGCCTCGTGATGGCGATCGCGCACCGCACGCGGCCCGCCTGGGGCGTCCAGTTCCACCCCGAGTCGGTGCTGACCCCGGACGGGGAGACCCTCATCGCGAACTTCCTGCGCCTGGCGTCCGGAGGTCGCGTCGAAGAAAGAATGACGCCCGACGTGGCCGAGGCCCTCCGGGTCGTCGCGACGCGCAAGCCGCTCCCGCGCGGACTGGCCGAGGCGACGTTCGGCGACCTGATGGACGGCCGGGCCACGGAGGCGCAGAAGGGCGCGCTGCTCCTCGGGATCGCCACCCGCGGCGAGACCGCCGACGAGATCGCCGGCGCGGTCGTGGCCCTCCGGCGGCGCATGCGGCGCGTCGCGACCCGGCGCTCGCCGCTGCTGGACACGTGCGGCCCGGGCGGCCTGGGGCGCGACCTGTTCAACCTCTCGACGGCGGCGGCGGTCGTCGCCGCCGGCGCGGGCGCCGCGGTCGCGAAGCACGGCAATCGCTCGATCTCTTCCCGGGTCGGCTCCGCCGACGTCCTGATCGCGAGCGGCGTCGGCATCGAGCTCGACGCGGCTGCGGCCGGACGGATCCTGGACGAGGTCGGCCTCGTCTTCCTCTTCGCGCCGTCGTTTCATCCGGCGATGAAGGAGCTCGGCACCGTGCGCCGCGAGCTCGGCATCCGGACGATTTTCAACGCGCTCGGCCCGCTCGCGAACCCGGCGGGAGCGGCTCGGCAGCTCATCGGCGTGGGACGGCCCGAGCTCGTGCCGCTTCTGGCCGGCGCGCTCGCTTCCCTCGGCAGCGAGCGGGCGATCGTCTTCCACTCGGAGAACGGACTGGACGAGCTCGTCCCCGGCGTCTCCGCCGCGCGGCATCGAGGTCCGGGACGGCGGGACGAGGCCCTGGACTCTCGACGCGGCCGCGCTCCGGCAGTCGCCGGTCGCGCTCGAGGAGCTTCGGGGCGGCGATGCGGCAGAGAACGCGGCGATGCTCGAGCGCCTGCTGGAGGGCGAGCCCGGTCCGCGCCGGGAGGCCGTTCTCCTCAACGCCGCCGCGGCGCTCGTGGTCGAGGGCCGCGCCGCGGACGTGGCGGAGGGCTACGAGCGCGCGCGGGACGCCGTCGACGCCGGCAAGGCGGCCGCGGTCTTCCAGCGCCTCCGGCAGGCCGGCGGAGGCGGGCAGCCGTCATGAGCGCGTAATGGATGCCCTGACGGAGATCCTCGCCGCCAAGCAGACGCGCCTCTCGCGCGGCGAGTACGCTTCGGCCGGCGCCCCGGGCGTACGACGGACGGAGCCCGCTTCACGGCCGCCCTGCGGGAGCCCGGCGTCCGCATCCTCGCCGAGTTCAAGGCTAAGTCGCCGTCCGCCGGCGAGATCCTGGTCAACGCGGACGGGAAGGTCGAGACCTTCGCGCTGATGTACCGGCGGGGCCACGCGGCCGCGATCTCGGTCGTCACGGAGCAGGACTTCTTCGGGGGCCAGCCCGACTGGCTTCCGCGCGCGAAGGCCATCTCGGGGCTCCCGGTGCTGATGAAGGACTTCATCGTGTCGGAGCGCCAGCTCGACTTCGCCGTCTCGCTCGGAGCGGACGCCGTGCTGCTCATCGTGCGCGCGCTGTCCGCGTCGGAGCTGGCGGCGCTGCGGTCCGCCGCGCGGGACCGAGGCCTCGCCGCGGTCGTGGAGGCGCACGGGACGCTCGAGATCCGGCAGGCCGCGGCCGTCGAGCCCGACGTCCTCGGCGTCAACGCGCGGGACCTGACGAGCTTCACGACCGATCTCCCCGCGCTCGCCGCGACGGCGAAGGAGATCCCGCCCGGTCCCGTGCGGCTGGCCGAGAGCGGCATCCGCTCTCCCGAGGACGTCGCGATGCTCAAGGCGGCCGGCTTCGAGGCGTTTCTCGTCGGGGAGACGCTGCTGCGCTCCGAGGATCCGGTCGAGACCCTGAAGGAGCTGCGGCAGTGACCCAGATCAAGATCTGCGGGCTGACGCGTCCTGAGGACGCCGCGCCGCGGCGGCCGAGCTGGGCGCGGACTTGCTCGGGTATGGTGTTTGCCGCCGCGTCGCCGCGCCGGCTGGACCTCGCGCGCGCGGTCGAGATCGCCCGCGCCTCTGAGGGCGCCGTCCGTGTCGGAGTCTTCAGGCACGAGCCGCTCGCCGAGTCGCCGCTGCCGTCGACCGAGCCCGGCTCTCGCTCGTCCAGCTCCAGAGGCCCGTCTCCGAGGAGGACGTGCGCGCGCTGCCGGTCCCGGTCATCGCGGCGATCCGTCGCGCCGGCGACGCGGTCGCACTCCCGGGCGAGGTGCTCTCCAGGCTCCGCGCGGTCCTCCTCGACGACAGCGAGGGCGCGGGGCGGCGGTCCGGCTGGGCGTCGCTTGAAGTCTGCCGAGCGGCCGCGCCTGCCGGTCGACCTGTTCGTCGCCGGCGGTCTCGAGGGACATGCGTCGGCGACGCCGATCCGGCGGCTGCGCCCCGACGGTGTGGACGTCGCGACGGGCGTCGAGTCCTCGCCCGGGCGTCAAGGACCACGGGCGCATGGAGCGCTTCATCGCAGCGGTGAGGGAGGCCGACCGTGCCGCGCACTAGACCTCCGCGGCCCGCGCGTCGCGGCTACTTCGGCCCCTACGGCGGCCGTTTCGCCCCCGAGACGCTGATGGCGCCGCTCGCAGGAGCTCGAGGCCGCGTTCGCGAAGTGGCGCGCGACCGCCGCTTCCGCGCCCGAGCTCGACGAGCTGCTGCGCACGTACGCGGGCCGCCCGACGCCGCGTCACGCGCGCCGAGCGCCTCGTCGCGAGCGGATCGGCGGGGCGCGCATCGCGCTGAAGCGCGAGGACCTGCTCCACACCGGCGCGCACAAGCTCAACAACGCGCTCGGCCAGGTCCTGCTGGCGCGGCGGATGGGGAAGAAGCGCGTCGTCGCCGAGACCGGGGCGGGACAGCACGGCGTCGCCACGGCGGCGGCGGCCGCGCGGCTCGGCCTCTCGTGCCGGTCTACATGGGCACGGCCGACATGGCGCCGCCAGGCGCCCAACGTCTCGCGCATGCGGCTGCTGGGCGCCGAGGTCGTGGCGGTCGACTCGGGCTCGCGGACGCTCAAGGACGCGATCAACGAGGCGATGCGGGACTGGACCGAGAACGTCGCGGACCACCCACTACGTCCTCGGCTCGGCGCTCGGCCCGCACCCGTACCCGTCGATCGTCCGCGATTTCCAGGCCGGTCATCGGCCGCGAGGCGCGCGCGCAGTTCCGCCGCCTCGGCCGGGCGACGCCGCGATCCGCGCGTCGCGCTGCGTCGGCGGCGGCTCCAATGCGATCGGTCTCTTCTCGGCGTTCCTGCGACGCGGCGTCGCGCTCTACGGCGTGGAGGCGGGCGGCCGCGGGCGCGGGCCCGGCGAGCACGCGGCGCGCTTCGCCGGCGGGTCCGGTCGGCGTGCTGCACGGCACGCGCACGATGCTCCTGCAGGACGCCGCCGGCCAGATCGCTGCCGACGCACTCGGTCTCCGCCGGGCTCGACTATCCGGCCGTGGGACCCGAGCACGCCGCTCTCGCACGAGCGAGGCGGGTCAGTCTACGCCGGTCTCCGACGACGAGGCGCTCGACGCCTTCGCGCTCCTGTGCGAGACCGAGGGCATCCTGCCGGCCCTCGAGTCCGCCCACGCCGCTCGCCTTCGCGGCGTGCCCTTGCGCCGGCGGCTGCCGCGGTCCGCGTGGATCCTGGTCAACCTCTCGGGCCGCGGGGACAAGGACCTGGACGAGTACCTGAGGGCTCGGGGGCAGACGGCACAGTGACCCGGATCGCCTCCGCCTTCGCGCGGGCGGCCGGGAGGGACGCGCCGCCTTCGTGGCGTACCTGACGGCGGGCGACCCCGACGCCGACGCCACCATCGGCTGGCCGGCGCGCTCGCCGCCGCCGGCGCCGACGTCCTCGAGCTGGGCGTGCCCTTCTCCGATCCGATCGCGGACGGTCCCGTTCTCCAGCGCGCCGCCTCGCGGGCGCTGGCGGCGGGCACGACGCTCGAGTCGGTCTTCGGGATGGCGCGGCGCATCCGCGCCGAGACGGACCTGGCGCTCGTGCTCTTCTCCTACTTCAATCCCATCCTGCGCTTTGGATCTGGCGCGGCCGCGCGGCGGGCCCGCGAGGCCGGGATCGACGGGGTCCTCCTGACCGACGTTCCTCCCGAGGAGTCCGCGGAGGTGCATCCGCAGCTCCGGCGGGCGGGGCTGGACACGATCCTCCTCGTCGTCGCCGACGTCGCCGGCCCGCCGCATGCAGGATGCGGCGCGGCTCTCGAGCGGCTTCCTCTACGTCGTCTCGCGCCCGGGAACCACGGGCGCGCGCGACCGGCTTCCCGACGATCTCCCGCGGACCGTCCGGCGGGCGAGGAAGGCGGCGGGCAAGCTTCCCGTCGCGATCGGATTCGGCATCTCCACTCCGGAAGCCGCCCGCGCCGCGGCGCGGCTGGCGGATGGCGTGGTCGTCGGCTCGGCCCTCGTCCGCGCCGCCGAACCGGGAGGCCGCGAGGGTGAGCGCGCTCTCGAGCGTCTCGCGCGCGAGCTCGTCGCCGCCTGCCGACGGACCGCGAGGAGGTCCTAGGACGCGCTCACGCCGCGACGCCGGCTCCGTGGACAATAGAGGCGAGATGCGGAGCGAGGGCGACTGCCTCCAGCTGCTCCGGCGCGCCGACCTGCCGGAGGAGACTCTCCGACGAGCTCCTGGCGAATCGCGGCATCCGCAAGTTCCATGCGGTGCGCCGGGCGCTCGCCGCACATCCTCGCACGCCGCGAGGGGAGGCGCTCACGCTCGTCCGCACCCTCTTCTGGCGGGATCTGGCCGAGCTCTCGGCGGACGCCCGCGTCCATCCGGCCGTCCGGCGCGCGGCCGACCAGGACCTGCTCCGCCGGCTGCCCGAGATGGCGGTCGCCGAGAAGGTGGATCTCGCCAGGACGGCCGGCCGGGGGACCCTGCTCTCCCTGCGGCTCGATCCGGACGTCCGGGTCCTCTCCTCGCTCCTCGACAATCGCTACACGACCGAGCCCGACGTGATCCAGGCCACCATTCAGGCCCGGGCGACGCCCGAATCCCTCGAGTGCATCGCCCGTCACCCCCGCTGGGGGAGCCGGCCGTCCGTTCGCAGCGCCCTCCTGCGCCATCCGCAGCTCCCGGCGACCGTGGCCCTGACCCTTCTGACCCGCGCCAGCCTCGACGACCTCCGCGGAGTGCGCGACTCCGAGCGCGCCTCGCCCCTCCTCCGGGCCTGCGCCGAAAGAGTCCTTGCGGAGCGGCAAATCGAGGGCTAGCATCATGTATTCCTCTGTCGGGGAGCGAGGCCATGGGTGAAAAATCGTCCCTCACGTTCGGAGAAGAGCTCCGTCGGGAGAGGATCATTCGCGACGTCTCCCTCGAGGAAATCTCGGCCGCGACGAAGATCTCGATCCGCCTCCTGACCGCGCTCGAGTCGAGCGACGTGTCGCGGCTGCCGGCGCCGGTCTACAGCCGTGGCTTCATACGCGCGTACGCGAAGTACCTCGGTCTGGACCCGGACGAGATGATCAACGCCTACCTCGCCGACGTCGCGCCGGAGAAGAAGCGCGAGGTCGCCGAATCGCACCGGGGAAGGCCGCGCTCCCGGTTCCTGCGCGGGCGCCGCGCCGCCGGCACGATCGTGGTGAGCGTCACGGGAGTCCTCCTCGTGCTCGGCCTCATCGTGAAACCCCAGCGTCGTCCCGCCACCTCGGAGACGGTGCCGCCGCGCGAGCTCGCGCCGGTGTCGTTCAAGAACGTCGCGGTCTCGCCGGGTCCCGCTCCTGCGATCCAGCCGGAGTCGGCGCCGTCGCCGGCGCCGTCGGCGAACGCGGAGGATGCGGGGAACACGATCGAGCCCGTGAGCGCGCGCGAAGATTCGATCGCGCGCACCGGCGGCGTCAAGATGGTTCTCGAGTTCCAGCAGGATTCGTGGACCGAGGTGTATGCCGACGGCCGCAGCATCTTCAGCGGGTTGATCAAGAAGGGCACGCGCCGCGAGTTCGAGGCGCGAGAAGGTTTTCGTCTGACGCTCGGCAACGCGGGCGGAGTCCGCGTAACGGTCGATGGCCGGGCGCTCGAGCCGCTCGGCCAGGCGGGACAGGTCGTTCGCAACCTGCCGCTGCCGGCCGACCGGCAGGGCTAGGACATCGCCGGGTCGCCTCGTCTCGAGCCGCGTCCTTCCTTGCCCGCTTCGCCGTTCTCCTCCGTCTCCAACGAGCTGGTCGAGGCCCTTCGCGCTCCGGACGCCCCGCGGGAGCTGCGTCTGTTCGCGGCCCGGGGCATGCTGCCGGTCGAGCGCGGCGACCGGATCCGGGCCCTCCTGGCGGTCCTGCCCGACCCCGACGAGGAGATCGCCGCCCAGGCCCGCCAGACGCTGGAGGGCCTGTCCTTCGACGAGCTGATCCGGTTCCTGGAGGACTCGGATCCGACGGAGAAGGAGCTCGACGCCGTCAGTCTGTACAGCGAGGACCCCTTCGTCCTCGAGCGCGTCGTCCGCGACCGCCGCGTCTCCGACGAGACGCTGCGGCGGATGGCCGCCACGGCCTCGGGCGCGCCGCAGGAAGCGCTGATCGTCAACCACGTGCGCCTGCTCCGCACCCCGGACCTCATCGAGGCGCTGCTGCAGAACCCGACCCTGACGGTCGACGGGCGGCGCCGGCTCCACGAGCTCCACGAGGAGTTCTTCGAGAAGGAGCGCCGGCGGAAGGAGCAGGAGCGCCTCGCCCAGGAGGCGGAGGAGCAGCGGCTCCGCGACGAGGCGGCGAGCGCCGCCCTGCGGGAGGAGGAGGCGGCCGCCGAGGGCGGAGAGGGCACGGACCAGCCGGCGGAAGGGACGGAAGAGGAATACCGCCGCTCGGGTCTCGGCGAGATGTTCAAGCGGATCGCGGTCATGACCGTGAAGGAGAAGGTCGAGCTCGCGCAGAAGGGGACGAAGGAAGAGCGGCGCATCCTGATCGGCGACATGAACCGGATGGTCAGCCTCGCCGTGCTGCGCTGCGAGTCGATCACCCTGTCGGAGCTCGAGCAGATCTGCGCGATGCGGCACCTCGCGGTCGAGCTCTACCAGGAGATCGCGGCGACCCGCGAGTGGATCCGCAAGCCCAAGATCCAGCTCGCGATGGTCAACAATCCCGCCGTCCCGCTCTCGATCACCCTGCCGCTGATCAAGTTCCTCAACATGCGGGAGCTCCGGAAGATCATGCTGGACCGGAACCTTTCCGAGGGAGTGCGGAGCTCGGCGCGCAAGCTCCTGTTCGAGAAAAGGCGGCTGATCGGCGGTCATTCGCCTGCGCCGAGGCGCTCGTGGCGGCGGCGCTTGCCTGAAGCCTTCCCAATTGCGTATGTTAGGCTTTCGAAAATTTCCGGCGCGGTGAGGAAAACTGCAGAATGCCGCGAGAAGTCGACTATTACGATTCTCCTCGGCGTCGCACGGGACGCCAGCGAAGTCCGCGATTCGTGAGCGCTTCCGGGCGCTGGCGCGCGAGGCCCATCCCGACCGGGCGCCGGCCGCAAGAAGGCCGAAGCCGAGACGAATTCCAGGAGCTGACCGAGGCGGTCAACGTCCTGACGAGCCCGGAGCGGCGGAAGGCCTACGACTTCGACCGTTCGGCGATAATCGGGCCAGGCGGGGAAGCCGGGGCGCGACGACGTCACCTCCAACTACGTCAACCAGGGGATCGCCGCCTACAAGGAACGCAAGTACGTCGAGGCCGCCGGCAACTTCCAGCTCGCGGCCGGCCGCAGCCCGAAGGACATCAAGGCCCAGCACTACCTCGGCCTCGCTTCGGCACGCGCCGGGGACTTCCGCACGGCGGTCAAGGCGATCGAGGCGGCGCTCGTGATCGAGCCGCACAACGGCACGATGCTGCGGGACGCCGGGGCGATCTTCCGGCAGGCGGGACTCCTGTTGAAGGCGGAGAAGGCTTACCAGGAGGCGCTTCGCTGGGACCCGTCCGCGGGCGAGGCGCGCAAGGCCCTGGAGGAGATCCGGGTCCAGCGCGCGGGCAAGGGTTAGGTTGTCGAACGCGATGGCCTCCATTGAAGTGTGCGGGCTGACCGACGTCGGCAAGAAGCGCAAGCACAACGAAGACGCGCTGGCGTTCGACAAGGAAGACGGGCTCTTCATCGTCGCCGACGGCATGGGCGGCCACGCGGCCGGCGAGGTCGCCGCCAAGATCACCGTGGAGACGATCGGCGAGTTCATCGCGGCGACCCGCCAGAAGGAAGAGGCCACGTGGCCCTTCAAGTACAACCACGAGCTCAACTTCAACAGCAACCGCCTGGCGGTCGCGATCGAGAAGGCGAACGAGCGCGTGATGGCCGCCGTCGCGGCGCAGCCCTGGCTCAAGGGGATGGGGACCACCGTCGTCGCGGGACTCCTGAACGAGAAGATCCTCTCGCTCGCGCACGTCGGCGACAGCCGCGCCTACCTCTACCGGCAGGGCGAGCTGACGCTCCTGACCGACGACCACTCGTGGGTCCAGGAGCAGGTTTCCGCCGGGATCCTGACCGAGGAGGAGGCGAAGACGCATCCGCTGAAGAACGTCGTGACGCGCGCGCTCGGCGGCGGGCCCTCGGTTTCCCCGGATCTGCGCGAGATGGAGTTCACGCCGGGCGACGCGTTCCTCTTCTGCTCGGACGGGCTGACGACGATGCTCTCCGACGAGGAGATCCGTGACGCGGTGTCGACCGCGAGGGAGAAGGACCCAAGCTCGCTCTGTGAGGCGTTGATCGACCGCGCCAACGAGAAGGGCGGCGTCGACAACATCACGGTCGTCATGGTGCGCATCAAGGAAGACTCCGAAGAGACGACGGCCGCGCCGTAGGCCGGCGGACGCAGGCCGCCTCAACGGCGGCGCTTCATACTCCGTACAACGCGTTGACAGAGGCGAAGGCCGAAGGCTACCCTGAACGCTCGCGTGATGCCCACAAGTCGCCGTCGAAGGGCCAACCGCCGCCGGGTACTGGAGATCGGCTTCGCCGCCGCGCTCGGGCTCGGCGCGATTCCCGCGCCGGTTCGGTCCGACGCCCTGCGCGATGAGCCGCAGCGCTGGATCGAGAGCCCGTATCGACAGTTCGGCGCTCCCCAGACGCTTCTCGGCGGCCGCGCGATCCTTCTCGACGAGGCGGACGACGCGCCGGTGCGCGCGGCGCTGACGGCCGCGCTCCAGCGGCTCGACGCCGAGGTCTTCGGGCGGGACGGATGGCGGGCGCCGTTCGACGCGAAGGAGCCGCTCCGGATCTACCTCGCGCGGCACGAAGCCGGCGGCGTCCGCGAGATCGCCGGCCAGCGCATCGGCGGAGACCGGATCGCGCGCGCCGCGGTCCTGCTCGACGCGAGCGGCCTGTCGGCGGCGCAGATCGCACACGAGGTCGCGCGCCAGATCGTCCGCGCCGCGATCGACTCCTACGGCGCCCCCGAGGACGCCTTCCTGACGCCGGCTCTCGTCGAGGCGCTCGCGGTGGATCCCGTGGACGCGCAGGGCGACGAGGAGGCCTGGACGCTGGCCGCCGCTCCGAGCGTCGACTTCCGCGCGCACCCGGCCGCGCTCGGGCGCCTCTGGGTGGACGAGGTCCTGCGGACGGTCGCCGGCTCCGGCTTCTTCCGCCAGGTCTGGGAGCGGGCCGCCGGGAGCGGAGAGTCGCCGCTCACCGTCGCCTTGCGCATGCTCCCCGACGCGGCGACCCTCGGACCCGCGCCCCGCGAGGAAACGCTGCTGGTCCGCGCCGCGGCGCGCTTCTACGCGAGCGTCGAGACCGAGGCCGCACCGTCGCGCCTTCGCCGGTTCGACCTCGAGTCCGGCGCCCTCGATGCGGCGGCGCCCGAGTCGCTCTCGGTGCGCCATCGCTCCTTCGTGCCCGAGGACTCCGACGACGCGCTTCGCGTCGCGCCGCACGACCGCTGCGCGTTGCCTGGCCCGAAGACGGGGGCGCCGGGGCGGCGGTCGTGCGGTATCGCGACCCGGCCCTCCCGGCCGACGTCCTTCTCCTCGCCCCGGGCGACGTGCGGCGGATCCCGCTCTCGGGCGTCGCGCGGGTCGACTGGGTCGTCGCCGGATCGCCGCAGGGAGGCGGCGGCCTGCGCGCGCCGGCGGCGATCGAAGAGGTCCGCTCGGACGTCTTCACCGGGCTCGAGGCGCGGGCGAGCGGCGTGGAGCGGCCGAGGCTGACGTGGCGCACCGGTTCCCACGAGGGGATCTGGGGCTGGGCGATCTTCCGCGAGGAGCTGAAGGCGGACGGGCGCATCGCGCGAACCGGCCCCGAGATCGTGCCGTCCACCGAACGCTCGGACGAGGCGTTCTCGTATGCGTTCGTGGATTCGGGCGCGGTTGCGGGCACCTACTACCGCTACACGGTGTGGGCCGTGACGGACGAGGGGCTGCTCGCGCGCGCCTTCGCGGTGACGCTGCGATCCGGGGAGTAGGGGTCTCTATTCGTAGGGGCGGCCCTTGCGGCCGCCCGGGCGGGGACAAGCCCCGCCCCTACGTTTTGTTCAGTCTGCGGTCCCTCTTCAGCTGCTCCATCACGATCTTCCGGTGGTCGAAGGCGAACTTCACCTGGCGCAGCTCCCGAGGAGTGAACCAGCGCGCGTCCGCCGCGTCGTCGCCGCCCTTCGCCCGCCCGCGGACCGGCCGGCACGCGTAGAGCACGGTGACGTTGTGCCCGCGGGGGTCGCGGTTCCCCTTCGAGTACACCCCGCGCAGCTCCGTGACGCGGACGGTCAGCCCCGTCTCCTCCTTCGCCTCGCGGACGCAACACTGCTCGGTCGTCTCCTTCCACTCGCAGAAGCCGCCGGGCAGTCCCCAGCGGCCGACGAACGGCGGGCGCCCGCGCTGGACCAGCAGGACCCGGCCTCGCCGGTCCCGGACCCAGGAGTCGACCGTCAGCCGGGGCATGCGGAGGGTCTTGTAGGGATTCGGCATCGTGTCTGACGGCTGAGTCTCAGCGGCTCGTCCGCTCAACCATATCGCGCGAAGAACTCGCGGATCTCATCGGCCGGTCGCCGCGTCGCGAGCTCCGAGGGGGTCTCGCCGTACCAGTCGCGCGGAAGGCGGCTCGCGTACGGCTCCTCGAGGAACCGCGCGCAGAGCAGCGCGATCACCCCGCGGTCGGTCTCGCTGCGGATGAGCCGGCCGGCCGCCTGCACCACCCGCGTCATCCCGGGCTGCAGGTAGGCGAAGTCGAACCCGGACTCGTCCCGCTCGTCGAAGTAGCGCCGCAGGAGCTCGCGCTCGAAGGAGACCTGCGGAAGCGCCGGGGAGACGACGAACACGGCCGAGAGGAGCTCGCCCGGGTAATCCACCCCCTCGGCGTACATGCCGCCGGAGACGGCGAAGAGGAGCGTCCCGCCCGGCGGCGGCGACTCGAGCGATCGCAGCAGCCCCTGGCGCTCGTACTCGCTCAGGTCGGGACGCTGGACCAGCAGCTGCGAGCGCGTCGGCGGCATGCGGGCGGAGACCTCGGTCAGGAAGCGGTAGGAGGGGAAGAGGACGAGGTCGTTGCCGGAGTGCGCGTCCGACATCTCGGCGAGCAGCTTCGCGATGCGCGGGTAGTTCTTCTCGCGGGCCGTGTACGTCGTCCGCACGGACGGCACGATGAGGACCTTCCGGTTCTCGGGCGGAAACGGAGGCGGCAGCGAGATCGAGGAGGTCCGCTCGGGGTCGAGCCCGAGGACCCGCTGGATCGCCTCGGGCGGGGTCAGCGTCGCCGACAACAGGATCGTGGACGAGGCCTGGCGGAAGATCGGCGAGAGCACACGGGCCGGATCCAGACAGACGAGCGCCAGGCGCGCCCCGTCGCGGCGACGCTCGGCGACGCAGGTGAAGTCGGGGCCGAAGTTGGCAAGGACCGCCGCGAAGCGCTGCAGCGCGAAGTGGAAGTCGAGGACCGGATCGTCCACCATGGCGAGGCGCGTCTCCCGCTTCCAGGCGAGGTAGCGCATGAGCTTCTCTTCCCAGGCCATGCGGAGCTCGAACACGGCATCGGTGGGGGGCTCGACCTCGGCGATGGCTTCCGGCGCCTCCTCCGGCAGCTCCTCGGCCTTCCCCGCGACGATGCGGAGCAGCTCCTCGACCGAATCGGCGAGGTCGTGGAAGAGCTCGCCCGGCTGCAGGAGAAGCCGGTCGCGCAGGACGGCGAGGTCCGCCTCCCGGATCTCGGGCGAGAAGATCTGGCGGGCGCGGTCGGGGAGGTTGTGCGCCTCGTCGACCAGGAGAATCGCCTCGCGGAGGTCCTCGCCGGTCAGGTGCCGCAGGGCCGCGGCGGGCTCGAAGACGTAGTTGTAGTCCGCCACGATCGCATCCGCGCGCTGCGCCGCCTCGAGCTGGACCTCGAACGGGCAGACCTCCTCGCGCCGGGCCTCCTCGAAGACCGTGTCGGGGTCGAGGTGCGCGTAGCCGTCGTGCAGGCGGCCGAGGATGTTGGAGCGCTCCATCTTCGCCGGATAGTCCTTGGCGAACCGGCAGAACTCCTCGTGGCAGAGGATGCGGTCGTTCGCGCACATCCGCTCCTTGGCGCGGACCTGGACCGTGTGGAACGAGCGCTCGTTCATCGCCACGAGCGAGCTGACGGCCATTTTCTGCTGCAGGGTCTTCGAGGTCAGGAAGACGACCTGGCGGCCGGTCGTGAGCCCCTCCACGACGGCCGGGTGGAGCGCCGCCGCTGTCTTGCCGGAGCCGGTCGGCGCCTCGGCGATCAGGTTCTCCCCGTTGCGGAGCGCCGTGCGGACGGCGTCCATGATCTTTTCCTGGATCGGGCGGGGCGCGGCGTGCGGGAAGGGGAGGTGCTCGGCGGCCCTCGCCTTGCGCTCGCGGACGATCCGTTGGGCCTTCCAGATGGCGAGCGTCCGGGACAGGCGCCGCTCCACCTCCCGCTCGACCTCGTCGTCGAAGGGGACCTGGAGGGAGATCTCCTCGCCGGTCTCGACGTCGACGTAAACCAGGGCGCCGGACACCCGGCCATGGCCCAGGCGGCGCCACAGGTAGCAGTAGCCGAGCAGCTGGCGGCGGTCCCGCTCGAAGGCGTAGCCCGAGGGGCGGACCCCGTCCACGGCCAGGTTCGTGGACTTGAGCTCCTCGATCAGCCACTGGCCGGGCTCGCGCTCGACGCACCCGTCCAGCCGGCCCGTCAGGACCGCCGTCCAGTCGTCGACCGGCATTCGCGCCTCGAGGTGGACCTCGCAGCGGTAGCCGGGGTGGGCGGCCTGTCGCTCGCCGAGGACACGGAGGTGGATCTGCGTGCCGAGCCCGAGGCGGCGCCAGCCCTCGCCCCGGTCGAACCCGACGCGGCGGAATCCCTCATCCTCCGCCAGGTCGCGAACGGAGATCTCGAAGACGCGAGTCGTCTCGTCAAAGCGCAAGTCTCGATTATAATTTCCAAGTGACCCCGGACAACCGATCCTCGAGGCGTGTGAGCCTCGCGCTCGTCGCTGTCCTCCTCGCGACGAGTCCAGCGGCTTTCGCCAAGACCCGCACGCGGACGCGCAGCAGCGCGCCGGCGGGCTCGCTGCAGGAGGCGCTCGAGCGCGCGGCGATCCGGCCGCCGGCGAAGTCGACGGGGGTGTCGATCTCCATCGCCGAGCTCGACTCGGGCGCGTCCATCTATCAGCGCAACCCCGAGTCGCCCGAGACGATCGCCTCGGTCACGAAGATGATCTCGTCGGCCGCCGCGCTCCACTACCTCGGGCCCGAGTACAAGTTCCGGACCACGGTGTGGCGCCGGGGCGACATCCACGACGGGATCCTCCAGGGCTCGCTCCTCGTGGTCGGCGGAGGAGACCCGAACATCTCGGGCCGCTTCCACGAGGACAACTCCTTCGCGATCTTCGATCGATGGGCGGAGGGCCTGAAACAGGCCGGAATCGTGAGGATTTCGGGGGATCTGGTGCTCAACGCCAGCTCCTTCGACGGCATCTACCGGCACCCGGAGTGGCCCGCGGACCGCGATACGCGCTGGTACCAGGCGCCGATCTCCGCGCTCTCCTACAACGACAACTGCGTCATCGTCTCGGTGGGCCGCGGGGCGCTTCCCGGTGCGCCGGCGAACGTGACGATCGATCCGGACACCGACGTCGTGCAGGCGCTCACGGTCGCGCGCACGCTCGGCAAGGGCGCGAAGATCCGCATCGCGGTATCGCGGCCCGTGGGGTCGGACATGATGACGGTCTCCGGCACCGTGCCGTCGCGCTACTTCCGCTTCGCCGTGCCGGTCGCGATCAACGATCCCCCGAAGTTCTTCGGCGCCGCGTTGAAGAGCCGGCTGCGCGCCGCGGGGATCGAGATCACGGGGAACGTCGTCGAGCAGGCCATCAAGCCCGACAACTCGTGGCTGCTGGTCGCGAACACCGAATCCGAGCTCGTGCCCACGATGGCGGTGTCGAACAAGCGCAGCCAGAGCTTCTACGCCGAGCAGATCTTCAAGACCCTGGCCTTCGAGAAGACCGGCCGGGGGACCTGGGAGGGCGCGATCAGCCTGGCCAAGCAGTTTCTGGGGACGATCGGGCTCGACCCCAAGCGCTTCGAGCTCCACGACGGCTCCGGACTCTCCTCGAGCGACCGCGTCGCGGCGGGGGACCTCGTCCAGTTCCTGAGGGCCATGAATACGCACCCCCAGGGGGCGGTCTGGCGGTCCACGCTGGCCGTCTCGGGCGATGCCGAGGGGTCCCTGCGCGGCCGGCTGCTCGATTCGGCCAGCCGGGGCGCCGTCGAGGGCAAGACGGGCACGCTGAACGGCGTCTCCACCCTGGCGGGCTACGCCAAGGGCCTCTCCGGCAAGACCTACGTCTTCGCGATCCTCCTGAACGGCCCGGGCGTCAGCGAGTCCCGCGGCCACGCCTTCCAGGACCGCCTGGTCCGCACCCTCGTCCAGAAGGGGTAGGGAAGCGCCGCCCGGCGGTGCCGGGTGGGCGAAACCGACGCCGCCGCGGGTGCGGCCACGGCGCGTCGGGCGGCAGACTGAGGCGGGGTGCCCTGACCGCCGGTTTTCTCGCGGCCCTGGCAAAAAAACTTGACACCCTCCGCCTCGGGATGTGATCCAATTCACATTGATTCGTGTTTGGGCCGGCCTTTCTTAGTTGCCGACCCGGTACCAGAAGGTGGGAATCCAGAGTCAACGTCGGTGTAGAGGGGCGAAGTCCGCCCGCGCCAGCGCGTGATTTCACATGATTTCACGCAGCTAGCCACTCGAACACCACGCTGACCGTAGGACTAGGTTTCGTACCCCCGGCAATGTGCCAGGGGGTTTTGGCGAAAAGGGGTACCTCTTGAATCATCTGAACTGCCCGGTTCCAACCTAAGCCAGGCAACCGACAGCAAACAAGGCACTTACGTTTATTCACCATGAGGTGGATAAACTGTTTGACTATCTGGCCACATTGCCATATTCTGCTCCAACCCTTACAGCAGGAGATTGGTATGGAGATCTCGGACGAGGCTAGCGCCGTTTCATCTGAAGAGGAGCGCTTCGAGAGCGAAGTCCACTCTGTCTTCCAAGAGACTCTCGGACTCATCCATATTGCTCTCGTCTCCCACTACCAGCTGGACGAATCGGAAGCGACCGAGCTCGAGAAAGATCTCTTCGTTTGGTTCCGCCGCTTCTGCTATCGGCCAGGCGCGTCCCCCCGCGACAATCGTCCGTATCTCCTCGTCGCCTGCTGCCAGTTTGCTCGCGAATATCAGAAATACATCGTTGGAACGGGCGTTCGCACGTCCGATGCCAGATTGAAGTCGATCCTCGACCGCGAGCCTGCAGACGTTGCCCACGATTTCTCGCGCAGCCTTCAGCTCTTCGATTTCAGACGTTCTGATGCCTGAAACCGCCAAGATCCTGCAGTTTCGCGTTCGGCAGAGCGTTCCTCTTAACCAAGAGGAGGCGCTCCGCCAAGCTCGTCAATACCTCGTGGAGGTGGCGAATAGCGGGGCTGAGGTTCGTAGAGCGTCATTGCTCGCCGAGCCTGACGTTCTAATGTCCGTTTGCAATTGTCTTAGGGAACAAGTGGAGGGCAGCGCTCAACAGGTCTTCGATGAAGCGGTTGCCTTGTACAAGGCCGTCGCAGCCTCGAGCGGGTTGGGCGCCTTCGACGACAAGGATTATTTCCTCGGTGACACCGCACTGCTAGTCGCCACGGCCAGCCGCGTACTCGGCAAGCGCGCTGAAACGGAGATCTGGCTCGATCGCTCCGAGGCCGGGTTTCGGAATACAGTCAACGCTGGGCCTCTCCTGGCCGGGGTTGCCTATCAACGGCTTGCTCTCCGATGCGAAACGGGGCGCTACGAGGACGTCATCGAGCTCGCCCCGATGCTTGCCGTGAGCTTCTCCAGGCTGAAGATGGGACGTGAACACGCGAAGTGCGTCTTTTTGGAAGGCCTTGCGCTCAAGCAGTGTGGTCGCCACGAGGTGGCCGCAAGCCGATTCGAGTCGCTGAACAACGACGCCCTGGCTTCGCTTGATCCCGGTCTGACGGGGCTCGCGATGGTGAACCTGGCAGACATTTACGCAGCCGCAGGGTCCGACGATCAGGCGATAACGGCCTACTCGCAGGCGATTCCCATGTTGACGCGCGCCGGCCGGCCGGCAGCCCTCGCTCACCTGAAGGGCGTCGTAGGAGAGACGCTCAGGCGCCAGGGACGCCTGAGCGCCGCGGTCGAAGCCTACCGAGAGGCAATCGCAGACTACGAAGGCCTAAAGATGGCTACCTGGGTGGCCTATCTGCGGATCGTTCTTGCGCAGACGCTCTTGGAAGCCTCGCAGCCGCGTGAGGCCGAGTGGCAGATCCTGGCCGCCCTTCCGACCATCGACGAGCAGAAGATGGTCCCGGAGGGCTATGCCGCTGTCGCGCTGCTCCGCGAGTCGGTACGCCAGCGCAAGACGGACCAGCATGCTCTCGGCGAGCTCCGTCAATACTTGCAGGCAAATAGCTAACCGCTCTTCATCTCCTCCTACACTTCGACCCCCAATCGGGGGTCGTTCTTTTTGCGGTCAAGCTCGTGACAATATGTAAGTAGATACCCCTCCTTATTACCTCAGGAGGTGTCCATGGCGTCACGGGCCAGGCTAGACCATTCTCCGGCCACCGAGGTCAGCCGCGAACGGATCCCGATGGGTGAGCCTGAGCTCGAGTCGTTCTATACGAGAGTGTTCCTACCCTTGGTGCGTCGCGCAACGTGGAAGCACCGACTAAGCCCTGAAGATGCCAGCGATATTGTCCAAGACGCGTTTGTCCTGGCGTTAGGGAAACTCGACTCCTGCGGGAACCCGAAGGCCTGGCTTATTCAGGTGGTCGATCACTTATCTGTCAATCACCAACGAAAGGCAGCGCGTCGCGCCCATCTTGCGGCCAAGTGGCTCGGCCCCTCTGAGGAGCCTGATCTAGCTGTGAAAAGTGCGGTGGAGACGGGGGTGGACCATTAATCCCGCAGCCTGCTCTTCTAAGTCCATCGCGCAGTGGCTCGAATCGACTCGGCTCGGACGGCCGTCGACACACCTAGCCGTCGATGCCGCGCTGCGCCGAGCATCCGACCTTCGGCTTGGATGGGGCGGCACACAAGCCACACACATCAGTGAGATCGGTCCAGACGTCCTTTTCGCGCTTTGCTCCCTGCTTGAAACGGAGGCGCAGCAATCTGGCCATGTTCTCGGCGAGATTGAAGCTGCCTACGAGATGGTAGCTGCGCTTTCTTGGCCAACCGATGACTTCGATGAACGCTTTCAAGTCCTAGCTTGGCTCGCGTTCATTGGCTGGACCTGTTGCCTCACTTCTGCGACCTATGACACGGCGACGGTCTGGCGTGACCGATGTGTTCAGGGCGTTCTCGCCCAAGACACCCTGCGTTCGTTCATGGCAGTTCCATTTCACAAAAGGTCTACGGCCTTGAGCGACAGATTCTTATCGGATCCGTCGGTGCTACTCGCGACCGATGCCCTATATGAGCGAGAGCGAAATGTTCGTCCTAGGGAAATCGCGCTGGAAGCGCTTGCCGCACTGACATGGATCTCTAAACTTACTACCGCCGAGACTCCTTTCTACTACGGCGTCATTGCCACGGAGATCTCGCTGTCTCTCAGCATATGCCTGAAACACCTCGGGCGGTTTGCGGCGGCCGAACAGTGGCTTGAACACGCCCGATCTGTATCCGCCAAGCTGCCACGCTCGTTCTTCTATCTAGCGCGGTGCGAGTTCATCGAGCTCGCTCTTGCATACGAGCGAAATCGCTTTGACGTTGTCTTGCCGAGAATCGGGAGGGTTCTTGACGTCCTCAGAGAGGAGGGGGCATTCGCGGAGTATGAGTGCGCCCGATTTCTGGAAGCGTGCGCTCTAAAGAACGCGGGTCGGTTAGACGATGCAGCCTCACGCCTAGCCGCTATTCTTAAAGGTCGGGCGGCCTCCTCGTGTCCGTTGGTCTATTTCCTAGCTCATGTCGCTCTCGCGGAAGTGCTAGCTAAGGTGGGTCGCCTTGTTGACGCGAAAAATCTATTTCAAGAGTCTATTCCGAGACTGTCTTCTGCTAGGTCGCCCCTTGCCATTGCAAACCTCCACTCGACCTTGGCGGAGGTTCTGCGCGATGAGGGCCACTTCGCCGAGGCCATTGAGAGCTACCGGCGTTCCGTAGCAGTCTTTGAGGACACAGGGATGGCGCGAGGTTCGGCCTACATACGCGTGCTTCTAGCCGAGACTCTCGTTCTTGCGAGTCGCGAGGCAGAAGCAATCGAGGAACTGGTCAAAGCCCTGCCGGCAATCCGTTCCGAGAGTCTGGATCACGAGGCTCAGGCAGCGATGGCATTGTTGAAAGAATCAATCAGGCGTCAGCGCCTGGATGCGGGCGCTTTGAACCAACTGCGTAATCAGCTTCGTGCCCTGAGCGAAGGAAGTGAGCCATGAGACGTCTGTGGGCTGGCCTCCGCCGGCTTGTTACGCTGCGTCGGCCCCAACCGCTCCTTAGAGGGCGAGATCGATTTGTCCCGCGGTTCTTTGTCTAACGGGGGGATACACACTCCGGTGCCTTCCGTCCTCTACCTCCACGGCTTCGCCTCCTCGCCCGCTGGGCGGAAAATCACGATGCTCCGGGAATCATTTGAGCCTGACGGGATCGAGGTCCTCGCCCCGGACCTCAACCGGCCGTCGTTCGAGCGGCTGGACTTCGACGAAATGGCCGGCGAGGCGGTCCGTGCCGCCACCACCGACTCCCCGTCGGTCGTCATCGGCAGCTCTCTCGGCGCGCTCGTCGCGCTCGAGGCCGCCCGTCGGGGCGTCCACGCGCCGCTCGTCCTCATCGCTCCCGCCCTCGGCTTCGGCGCGCGCTGGACCGAGAAGCTGGCGCCTGGCGACCCGGTCCGCTTCTTCCACCATGGCGAGAATCGCGAGCTCTCCATCCACCGGCGCTTCTTCGAGCAGATGGCCGCGGTCGACGTGGATCGCGAGCCGCCGCCCGTCCCCGTGACGGTCGTCATGGGGGAGAGGGACGAGAGCGTCCCGTTCGAGGGGGTCCGCGAGACGTGGCGCCGGTGGTCGGCCTCGGGACTCCTGGCCGCCGGCTCGCGCTTCGTCGCGCTGCCGGGCGGCGACCATGGACTGGTCGATCATGTCGCGACGATCGCGGACGCGGTGCGGAAAGCGAGGACTATGATTTCCAGTTAAATCAAGGAGGTCGCCAGGATTCGTCATACATGGGGGCTCGCAGTCTTGGGATCGCTTCTCCTCGCCGAAAACGCGCACGCCGACCACACCAAGTCGGTTCCGGTCGTCACTCAGGTCCAGGGGGCAACGTTCTATCGGACCTCCATGACGATCTCGAACGGGAACGCGGTGCTCACGACCCCGGTGAATATGCGCTTCTCCTACCGCGCGCCGGACGGCACGTTTCAGGTCGCCCAGCTGTCGGTCTCGCCCAACCTCGGCCCGCGCAAGGTCCACGTCTTCGACGACATCATCCAGGAATTCAAGGACGCCGGCGCGATCCGCGCGCGGGATGTGAACTCGCCGCTCTTCGGAACGCTGCTCGTCACGTTCGGCACGATCGAGGACGACAACCGATTCGAGGCGGCGGCGGTCGCGCGGACGTATAGCCCGGCCCCGGGCGGAGGGACCCTGGGGATCGCGTACGCGGGGCGCTGCTTCTGCCTCACCGGGAGCCAGGGACGCGTCATCGGCTCGATGCGCAGGGGCGTGTTCGGCAACGACGGCAGCACGCGGGCGAACCTCGGCATCATCAACGAGGGCTCCGGCGCCAGCGACGTCCAGGTCTCCTACTTCGACGGGGACTCGGGCATCCAGCTCAAGCCCTTCGCGCTCAGCAGCAAGGCCGGCCACGCGCTCGAGGAGAACGAGGTGTTCCGGATCAACAACATCTTCGCGGACCCGGCGGTGCCGAGCACGACGACGAAGCTGGTCGTGGAGTTGAGGGCGCTCACGAACGCCGTCTACGTCTCCGGCTACGGCGTGCAGCTGGACAGCACCACGAACGACGGCGCGTTCTTCTTCTTCGAGGAGGAGTAGGGCCGGGAAGCACGCGCGGGCCGCGCTAGAATCCTCCCTTCGGGCACAACTCGAGGGAGGCCTGGATGAGAACGCCTCGGATCGCCGCGGCCGCGTCCGCGATTCTGTTGTTCCTGCCGGCGCTGGTCGTCAGCGCGGTATCCCAACGGATACCGGTCGTGACCCAGGTGCAGGGCGCCGTGTTCTACCGGACGTTCCTGATGATCGGCGTCGCGAGCGGCTCGCCGGCGGTCACGCCGCGGATGACCCTGACTTACCGCTCGCCCGTGGACGGGACCGTCCAGACGCCGACGCTGACCCTGGCGGGTCCGATCGCGGGCGGACAGGCGACGACCTTCGAGGACGTCATCCAGACCTTCAAGGACTCGGGTCTGGTCCGGGATCAGGATCTCTCCGTCGGACTCTTCGGCACGCTCGAGGTCGTCGCCGACGCGCTGACCGACCCCTCGCAGCTGAGCGTGGTCGCGCGGACGTTCAGCCCGGCGAACGGCGGCGGCACTAACGGAATCGCCTACGTCGGGCGCGATCCCCAGACGGCGGGATCCACGTCGCGGATCGTCACGTTCGTCCGGAACGGGACGTTCGGCGCTCGACGGGACCACCCGGGCCAACGTCGGCTTCGTCAACGAGGGTGCGACGCCGGCCGATTTCCGGGTCACGTACCTGGACGCGGCGAGCGGCGCGAAGATCAAGGACTTCACCCTGTCGAGCGCCTTCGGCCATCTCCTCGATCCCGGCGAGGTCGTGCAGCTCAACAACGTCTTCGCTGGCTCGGGCGTACCTGCGGGGACGCGCCTCATGAGCATCATGGCGTCGCCGATCACCGCCGGCCGGATCTCGGGATATGCGGTCCAGCTCGACTCGGTCACGAACGACGGATCGTTCTTCCTCATGACGGAGGAGCCGGGGCCGTAAGGCAATGGCCCCGGCGCGTCGGCGCGTCGGCGCGTCGGCGCCTCGGCAGGTCGGCCGCGCGCGGGAAGTAGAATCGGCGCCTCATGGCGCTGTCGGGACTGGGGCTCTTTCTGCTGGAGGCCTGCGCGGGCATCGCGCTGCTGCTCCTCCTGTTTCCCCCCGCGACTCTGGGGAAGGGCTTCTTCTCCCTGCACGGCGGTTTGGCGGCGGCGTTCGCGGCGCTGGCCGTGTCCGTGAGACCGCCGGGGATGCCAGCCGGGATCGCGGGAGCCGCGGCCGTCCTGCTGACGCTGTACACGTTTGCGGCCCATGCCGGCCGGGCGTCGGCGGCGCGCGCGCTGCTCGCGGCCGGGGCGGCGTGCGCGGCGTGGTGCGTCATCCGGGTCGCGCTGGTCGCGCCCCGAGAGGCCGGCGGCGACGCCTGGACCGCCGTGGGGGCGATGACGGGCGGGCTCTTCTTCGGCGCGGTCGTGCTGATCATGAACCTGGGGCACTGGTACCTGGTGTCGCGCTCCCTGCCGTTTCGGCTGCTCGCGCGCGGCGCGGCCCTGTTCGCGGGCCTGGCCGCGTTCCGCACCGCCTACCTGGCGCTCGCGGTCGCCTCCCACACGGGAACGGAGGGACTCCGCGCGCTGCTGTCGGTGGAGCGGGACGCCCTCTTCTTCCTCTTCCGCGTCCTCTGGGGGATCGTCGGGCCGCTGGCGCTGTCGTATTTCATCTGGCGCACGGCCGAGATGAAGTCCAACCAGGCGGCGACGGGGCTTCTCTACGTCGCGCTCGTCTTCGTGCTGATCGGAGAGCTCCTCTCGTCCTACCTGACCGTCGCGACGGGATTCCCGGCCTAGGCGGGCGACGCGCCCGTGTAACCGCATGCGCGTGCGCCACTACTGCGGCCAGTGCCTCAAGGCCCGCGACTTCGCTCCGCCATTCCCGGAGGCGGGCGAGCACTCCTGTGCCGGCTGCGGCAAGGCGTATCGCGCCGACTTCAGCGCACCGGCCAGCGCGGACGGCGGCTTCCCGTGCGCGTTCTGCGGCAACCGGGCCTTCTTCCTCCAGAAGGACTTCGACCAGCGGCTGGGCTGTCTCATCATGGTCGCGTCGCTCGGGGCGGCGCTCCTCGTGGGCTGGCGCCTGGGCTGGATCTGGTTCACGCCCGTGCTGCTCGCGACGGTCCTCGTCGACTGGATCGTGGCGGCGCGCATTCGCCCGCTCGCGATCTGCTACCGGTGCGACGCCGAGTACCGCGACCTGCCGGATCCGTCGCGCTACAAGGGCTACGATCCCCACGTCGCGGAGCGCTACGCCGAGACCAGGACCGTGCGGCGCATGCGATGACGCCCTGACGCGATGAAGATCTACGACATCTCGCGGCGGATCTCGGAGTCCACGTTCGTCTGGCCGGGGGACGTCCCCTTCTCGTGGCGCGAGACCGAGAGCGCAGGAGGCGGCGCCCCCTTCGGCTCGACCTGCTTCACGATGAGCGCGCACTGCGGCACCCATGCCGACGCGCCGAGCCACGTCTTCGCGGATGGGCAGGCGATCGGCGCCGCGCCGCTGGCGGCCTACGTGGGCAAGGCGCGGGTGGTCGAGCTGCGGGGCCTCGGCGAGACGGGGCCGGACCTCCTTCCGCCACGCGCGCTCGGCCCCCTGCGCGTGCTCTTTCGCAGCGGCGGCAAGGCCTCGCTCTCGCCGCTCGCGGCCATCCGGCTGGCCGAGCGCGGCGCCATGCTGGTGGGCACCGATGCCGCGTCGATCGACCCCGAGGATGCCGAGGACCTGCCCGCGCACCGCGCCCTGCTCGAGCGCGGCGTCGCGCTGCTCGAGGACCTGGACCTGACGGACGTGCCGGAGGGCGACTACGAGCTCGTCGCCCTCCCGCTGCGCTTCGACAGCCTCGACGCCTCGCCCGTGCGCGCGATCCTGATCGAGGACTAGCCTTTTCTGTCATCCCGAGGAGGGCAGCGACGAGGGCCCCCGTTCGAGCGACAGCGCGGCTATGAAAGGGGCCCCTCGCGCGGCGCTCGGGATGACAGAGAAAAGGCGTGTCGCGAACCTTCCGGAACGCTCTAAAGTCTGTCATCCCGAGGAGCGCAGCGACGAGGGACCTCTTTCGACCGACCGTGCAGCTATGAAAGGGGTCCCTCGCGCGTGGCGCTCGGGATGACAGAGAAAAGACGCGTCGCGAACCTTCCGGAACGTTCTAAAGTCTGTCATCCCGAGGAGGGCAGCGACGAGGGACCCCTTTCGAGCCGCTGGATCACCAATCGCGTGCCAGGTCTCGCCAACCGGGATTCGACGCCTCGATCAGGTGGATCTTCTTGGCTCGTCGCCACCCCTTGATCTGCTTCTCACGGCGAATCGCCTCCCGCACGTCCGAGGTCTCCTCGAAGTAAAGCAAACGATGGACGCCGTACCTGGCCGAAAACCCCGGATACGTGCCGGCCCGGTGCTGAGCGATTCTGAGCTGGAGATCGCTGGTGACACCCGTGTACAGGGTGCCGCTGTCGCTCGCAGCAATGTAAACCCAATATTGCCCACCCAAGCTCGCGCTTGACCCCTACGAATCAATTGTCGCGAGTCGGGCGCAGGGAGGACTTGTCATCCCGAGAAGCGCAGCGACGAGGGACCCCTTTCGAGCGACCGTGCGGCTATGAAAGGGGTCCCTCGCGCGGCGCTCGGGATGACAGAGAAGAGGCGCGTCGCGGGTCTGCCGGAAAGTCCAATGTCTGTCATCCCGAGGAGCGTAGCGACGAGGAACCCCTTTCCAACCGTTGTGGGACATCAAAGGAGTCCTCGCGCCTTCGGCACTCGAGATGGAAAGGGAGTCTCTACGGGAACAGCCCCCGGATCCTCGTCGCCTCCTCGACGCGGCCGACGGCGAGGATGAGGGCGCCGGTGCGAAGGTCCGTGTCGTGGCGGCGCGCGGTTTCCGCGACGTCCTCGTAGGAGCGCCGGATGGTCTTCTCGAGATGATTGCGCACGACGTCCGGATCCCAGAAGAACGAGTAGAGGTCCTGGACCCACTCGAAGTACGACACCGTCACGCCGCCTGCGTTGGCGAGGATGTCCGGGATCACGACACAGCCGTTCGCGCGCAGGATGTCGTCCGCGTCGGGAGTGGTCGGCCCGTTGGCCGCCTCGGCGACGATCCTGGCCTTCACGCGCGGCGCGTTCTCGCGGGTGATCACTCCTTCGAGGGCGGCCGGGACGAGGATGTCGACCGGCAGCTCGAGCAGCTCGGCGTTCGAGATCTTCTCGCCGCGGGCCGCCGTGACGCTGCCCTTCTTCTCCTTGGCCGCGTTGACCAGCTCGAGCCGCAGCCCCTTCTTGTCGAAGATCCCACCCTTGGAGTCCGAGAGCGCGACGACCTTGGCGCCCGCCT
>CAVZDB010000001.1:0-227973 GCA_963773905.1 uncultured Acidobacteriota bacterium | reverse complement strand
TGTCCGCCGCTGCTCGGTGACTGAGAAGAGCGGCAATTCCAGGTCGTCGACAAAGCGCTTTGACACATGACGAAGCCCTGCGCCGCGAAACCCGGCCTCCAGTGCTCTAATGTTCCAGTTCAGATAGTGGTAGGAACACCTCGGGTGCACCGCATCACCACGGCGTGGGGCCGCAACTAGGCAGTCAGCCGAGGCCGCGAATCGCCCAGCGACGTGATGCACCGCCGCTGCACCTCCGGTCGCGAAAACGAGCGCCTCCGTGTCGAAGAGCGGCGTGTCCGTCCACTTCGTCTGGTAGGGGCTTGAAGTGTAGAAGGGATATCGGCCTTCTGGCCTTCCATCCGACGCCTTGAGCGGGGAAGATTCTGGTAGAAACTCAGTAGATCTCCGAGCCGAGTAGTGCCCTTCCTCACAGCATCCCCTCCAGCTCCTTCATCCCCCGCTGGATCTCCTCCTCCAGCTTCGCCAGCTCGGCGAGGATCTCCTTCGGCGGCCGGTGCTCGACCTCCTCGTGCACCACTTCCTTGTAGCGGTTGAGCGAGAGGTCGTAGCCCTGCGCGGCGATGTCGGCCTTCGGCACGCAGAAGCTCTGCGCGGTGCGCGGGCGCTCGCGCTCGGCTGCCGTCGCGCTGGCTCCAGCGCGCGAGCACGTCGGGCAGGTTGTTCTTCGCGTGCTCGTCCGCGGCGAGCGCGGTCGCGCGGCACGGCGCCGAGCTTGTCCTCGGGCAGGAGCGGCGTGCGCTTGTCGTCCAGGCTCCAGCCGTCGGCCTCGACGTCGTAGAACCAGACGTGGTCGGTGCCGCCGGAGTTGGTCTTGGTGAAGAGCAGGATCGCGGTCGAGACGCCCGCGTAGGGCTTGAACACGCCGCCGGGCAGCGAGATCACGGCGTCGAGCTTCTGGTCCTCCACCAGCATGCGGCGCAGCTCCTTGTGCGCCGTTGCTGGAGCCGAACAGCACGCCGTCGGGCACGATCACCGCCGCGCGCCCGCCGGGCTTGAGCAGCCGCAGGAACAGCGCGAGGAAGAGCAGCTCGGTCTTCTTGGTCTTGACGATCTGCAGCAGGTCCTTGGCGGTGTTCTCGTAGTCGAGGCAGCCGGCGAAGGGCGGATTGGCCAGCACCAGCGTGTACTTCTCCTCCTCGCCGGCGTGGTCCTGCGCCAGCGAGTCGCGGTAGCGGATGTCCGGGTTCTCCACGCCGTGCAGCAGCATGTTCATGCTGCCGATGCGCAGCATCGTGTTGTCGAAGTCGAAGCCGTGGAACATGCTGATGGTGGAAATGCTCGCGCAGCTTCGCGTCGTGGAGGATCTTCGGGTGGTGCTCGCGCAGGTACTCGCCCGCCGCGACCAGGAAGCCGCCGGTGCCGCAGGCCGGGTCGCAGATGACGTCGTTCGGCTGCGGCGCGGTCATCTCGACCATCAGCCGGATGATGTGGCGCGGCGTGCGGAACTGGCCGTTCTGCCCGGCGGTGGCGATCTTGCCGAGCATGTACTCGTAGAGGTCGCCCTTGGTGTCGCGGTCCTCCATCGGCACGTGGTCGAGCATGTCCACCACCTTGGCCAGCAGCGCCGGCGTGGGGATGGTGAAGCGCGCGTCCTTCATGTGGTGCGCGTAGGTGGAGTCCGTCGCCGCCCAGGCGTGCGCAGGAACGGGAAGACGTGCTCGCCGACGACGGTGAACATCTCGGCGGGCGCGAAGTGCTTGAAGCGCGACCAGCGCAAGTCCTCGTAGGGCCGGCCCTTGGTCGTCCTTGCCCTCCGGGAAGATCGCGCCGCTCCATCGGCTGCTTGAGCCGGTTGGCCTTGTTCTCCTCCAGCGTGTGCAGGTCGTCCAGGCGGCGGATGAAGAGCAGGTAGGTGATCTGCTCGATCACCTCCAGCGGGTTGGAGATGCCGCCGGACCAGAAGGCGTCCCAGATGCGGTCGACCTGGTTGCGGATTTCACCGGTGAGCATTTCTCACCTCCAACCAGCGACGCCGGAGGCCAAGCTCAGCCGGCTGGCCAATAGATACGCTTCAGGGGAACTAGACTTCGAGTCTCAGCGTCCAACTTCTCGTAGTGCTCGACCAGTAGATTTCGGAGGTCTGGAAGCGTGAGTAGCTCAAGCGGAACGCTCGAGCGGTTGGCTTCGTACTTGGCATCCTTCGAGTAGCCGCCAGTGCTCACGTAAAGGCAACGATCGCCGGGTTTTCGACCGCCCAGAAAGGCGCGGATCTCCTGATAATCCTCGATGCTGGTTCCGACCCGGTGCTTAACCTCGACGAAGATCCGCGGCTCCTGAAGGCCGAGCCCATCTGGGAGGCAAAGATATCGACGCCACGGTCGGACCCAGCGTCTGAGACCCGCGTCTTGTAACCCATGGCTCGAAGAATGCGCCGGCGACGAGCCGTTGGAGTTGGGACCAATCCAGTCGGGCGATTCGGTCTTCGATGAATCTATCCGCCTTCTCGATCGCGTCTTCTCGACTTCGGCCTCGGCTGCTTCATCCTCATCGAGCTCCGGAGGCGCCGGTTGCGCTGAGGCCGGGCTGTCAATCGAGACCGCCTTGCTCCTGAGCTCAGCGCTTGCTTCCTCACTAACCAGGAATAGCGTTAGGGCAGAGCCGAGTGTGTTTCTCGTCCCGACGGTGAGACCGTCTCTGAGAACGCGCTCCGTCCACTTCACCTTGCGAAATCGGGGATAGCGTGCCTCCCTCCACTGAGCTTCGCTCTTGATTATCCCGAGGAAGTAGCTGCGCTGTTCAGAGCCGTAGGTAGCCACCGGGTCGCCGACCTTCAACTCTCTCAGGAATCGCTTGACCTGCGCTGCTCCAGACTTCCGAGTGCCCTCCCGATCTGTCGGGTAGGCGGTTTGGAATCCACGGTCCAGCCCCCCATCGTCGATACCGGGGTCGACCGGTCCGACCTCGTTCCATCCGATCGCGACGATCCCTTCCGCCACGATTTCTTCCGCGTAAGCTCCGCCCTCGCCGGCACGGACGAACCAGAACCGATCAGAGGCCATGAACCCTCCCGGGTACGGTGGCGCGATTATGCTTGGGGGCTAGGCAGTAGACAAGACGAGTATTCTCGAGAAGCGTTGACCGAGCATCTTGAACCGTTTGAAATCGACCAGCGCGTGCGGCTGGGCGGCATTCGAGTTCCTACGGACCCAGGCCGAGCTGCGCGGGGAGACGTTCCCGCGCAACGTCCTGGCCGAGGGATTCACGTTCGAGGATCAGAGGGTCCCGATCCTAGGCCCGCAAGGCATTTTCAAGCCGGCCATTCTTCCAGAGGTCCCACTTTCGATTACGACCGTCCCGATCGTAGAAGGAAAGCCTCGGCCATACGAAGATGAGGTCGGCGACGACGGTCTGGTGCGCTACCGCTATCGTGGGACCGACCCACGACACCGTGACAACGCTGGCCTGCGCCTCGCGATGCAGCGAGGCGTTCCGCTCGTCTATCTCTACGGCGTTGTACCCGGCGAGTACATGCCGATCTGGCCCGTCTTCATCGTCGGAGATGATCCGGCGACGCTCTCCTTCTCCGTGGCCGTTGACCTGAAGGAGACGGTCACGGTTTCACCGACGGAGCAGCCCGGAGCGCTTGCGGAAGGCCGGAGGGCCTACGTCACGCGGCTGACGCAGCAACGGTTGCACCAGCAGGGCTTTCGAGTCCGCGTCTTGCGCGCCTACCAGGAGCGTTGCGCGGTCTGCCGGTTGAGGCACGCGGAGCTCCTCGACGCAGCGCACATTCTCCCGGATGGTCATCCAAAGGGGGAGCCAGTCGTGCCGAATGGACTAGCGCTTTGCGGGTTGCACCACTCTGCTTTCGATCGATCAATCCTCGGCATCCGACCCAACCTAACGGTCGAAATCCGTGAGGACATTTTGCGCGAATCGGATGGACCGATGCTCCTCCATGGGCTGCAAGGCTTCCAGGGAAGCCGGATCAGCGTTCCACGGCGGGCCGATCTCCAGCCGAATCGGGAGTTTCTCGAAGAGCGTTACGAATTGTTTCGGAGAACAGGGTAGTTTGGCTCGGGCAGCGATGTCCCTCAGCGATGAATTGCGATCATCCGGAGGACAAGGCGTACTTCGAGCGGCGACCCTGTGACCCCGGCGAGAACCTATCGGTCTACGAGGACTTGTTTGATTTCGGGCTACCTGTGAACAAGCGGCGAGACTTCGGCAAGCTACGAAACCGCACCCTTCAGGAACTAAAGGAGCGATATGGAAACGTGTGCTTGCTGGGATACGCCTCGGACTGTGACGTCTCTAGCGGTTTGTGCGTGGATCATCTGATTCCACTCTCATCGAACACGCTCAACAAGGAGCTGCGAGGGCGAGGACCCCGGCGCGCCGCCAACGGTAGCTGCAGAAAGCACCTACCCAGAGTTTCGGATCCAACCACGCCAGGAACCTCGTGTTGGCGTGTATGAATTGCAATTCGCTAAAGGTGAACTCTTTCCTGCCTCGAGAGGTTGTGAAAAAGGTGCTGGCAAGGATGGCCACCTGAGCGGAAGGGGCATCTGACCGCGGTTATCGTGACAAGAAACTCCGCAGCTCTCGAAGTCTGTCGGGAAGCAAGTAGTCGGAGAAATCGCGGTGGCGTCGTAGCGAATCTCCACGAGTCTGCACGGCTTCGCCGGGCTTGTTGAAACCGAATCCGAACATGCGGTCTGCCTTTCCCGCAACCGTGCGGACGCCTTTCAGGAAGCGTTTCATTTCGGTGTGGGAAAACAGGAGAATTTGAGGCGCCCACCACGTTCCCAACTCTCGCTTTTGAGCCGAGTCAACCGCCGGGTAGAGCGCGACAAGGCAAAAGAAGTCGGCCTGCGGAGGGCATTCGAAGTTGTTGAACCACGTGTCGTACCGAAACGGCCTCTTTGTTCGAGCTGTGGCTGTTGGCCTGGAATAAGTCCTGGACTATTTGACCGTATGCACGCCATTTGCACTCCGCCCCCGCGCCGGCGCGCAAGGACCAAATCTACGCCGGGCTGTTGTCGTGACACCGGTGCGTAGAGTGAGTACCCCTTGGATGCCGGCAGCCATCTCGCGAACTGCTGGGCAACGCAGAACTCCGAATAGGGAAGCGTGAAAATCGGCTCCATCGGTTCGGCAGTCTACGTCCTAACAGGCACGACACGGCTCGCGCGAAAAGAGGGGGGGTCGGAGGGGTTGGGGCCAGTCCTGATTCTTTGATTTCGAAACACCCCTACGGCTTGGCTGCCGTCAACCCGGCCGCGAGCTCCGCCGCCTTCTCCGTTTTCCCCCAGCTCCGGTACATTTCGACCTGCGCCTGGATCGCCTTTTGCGTGTTCGACCCCGTCGGCCCTTCCTTCGCCCGAAACGCCGCTTCCGACAGCCGCAGCGGCTCCTCCGCCTCCGCGTACTTCTTCTGTTTGGCGAGCACCTCGCCGAGGATCAGCCTCGTGCGCGCGGTGTCCTGGCTGTCCGCGGACAGATTCGCGACGCGAATCGCGAGCGCGCGGCGCAGCGGGCCCTCGGCCTCGGCGAACCGGCCCAGCCGCTGGAAGTTGCGGCCCTGAGAGGTGAGGAACTCGGACACGTCGAGGTTGTCCGGCCCCAGGAAGCGCGTCATCTTCTCCACCGCCTCCCGAAAGAGCGGCTCCGCCTTCGCGGCGTCTCCGCTGCGCGACAGCTCGATCGCGAGGTTGCCGACCGTGCGCGCAAACGGCTCCGAGTCTTCGCCGAACGCGCGCCGGCGGATGACCAGGACCCGCTCCAGAGTCTGGATCGACTCGGCGTAGCGCCCTTGCTGCGACGCCACGTAGCTCAGGTTCTCCATGTTGATCGCGACCTGGGGATGATCCTCGCCGAACAGGCGCCGGTTGATCGCCAGCGCCTCCTGGAGGAACTTCTCCGCGGCGGCGAGGTCTCCGGCGTTCATGCGCGAGATGCCGACGTCGTTCAGGGCGAGGGCCACCTGCGGGCTCTCGTTGCCGTGCCTCTCCCGAAGGATGGCGAGCCGCTCGTCGTCGGCTCGCTCGGTGCGCGGGTGGTCCTCCTCATTCACATCGAGGCTCGAGATGGTTCGGAGGCTCGCGGCCACCTCGTCGCTTCGCGGGCCGAAGACGCGGCGGCGGATCGCGAGCGCCTGGGTGGCGAGCCTCTCCGCCTCCTTGAACTCGCCCGTGCCGGCGAGGGCGGAGGCGAGATCGTCCATCGCCTCCGCCGCGGGTCCGCCGTCCGTTCCCTGAAGACGCGTCCGGATCGCGAGCTCCTCGCGCGCGGGCCTGGCCGCCTCGGCGTACCGGCTCTGCTCCTACAGCGACCGAGAGAGGAGGCCGAGCGTGTTGGCGACCGCCACGGTTTTGCAGCCTTTCCAGCGCCGCGCAGCGCCAGCGCGCGCCGGAGGAGGTCCTCCGCCTCCTTGTGCTGACCCAGCCCGGTGTAGGTGCGCGCGAGCGTCTCGAGCACTCCCGCCTCGACCGCCGGCTGGCCGGCAAACGCGCCGTGGACCTCGCCCTCCGCCTGCTTGAGCGCCTCGACGAGCGAGACCCCGCGGGTCCCGCGCTGCCACGGGTCGGCGGCGCCGAACGTCTTCTCGAGGAACTGGTTGATCGCGGTGGCGCGAGCCGCCTCCTGCTCCGCGCGGTCGCGCTCGCGGCGGATCCGCTGCGACTGGATCGTCGTCACGACGGCGCCGGCGGCGAGCAGGACGAGGATCGCCGCCGCAAGACCGGCCACGACGCGGTGCCGCGAGATCGCCTTGCGGAGGAGGTACGCGGTGCTCGGCGGGTGCGCGAGGATCGGCTCGTTCGCGAGGTAGCGCTCGATGTCCTCGGCGAGCGCGTCCGCGCTCGCGTAGCGGCGGTCGGGGTCCTTCTCGAGCGCCTTGCCGACGATCGTCTGGAGGTCGGAGTCGATGCGGTAGCCGCCGCGGAAGCTCTGCTGGAGCGGCTTCGGCGGCTGCTCGCAGATCGCGCGCAGCGCCGCCACGAGAGAGCCGGCCGTGTCGTACGGGAAACGCGACGTGATGAGCTCGTAGGCGAGGACGCCGAGCGCGTAGACGTCGCTGCGCAGGTCGATCTCGAGGGTGGCGCCTCGCGCCTGCTCGGGACTCATGTACGTCAGCGTTCCGCGGATGTCGCCGAGCTCGCTCAGCTGGCTCGCCTTGGAATCCGCATCCGCGATGCGCGCGAGGCCGAAGTCGAGGATCTTGACCTGAGGGAGGCGCGAGGACGCCGACGGGTGGCTCCTGTAGCCGTCGCGCTCGAGCCGCCGGGAGCTCCCGCGACGACGAGGATGTTCGACGGCTTCAGGTCGCGGTGGATGACTCCGCGCTGGTGGGCGTAGCTGACGGCCCGGCAGATCGTCGCGAAGAGGCGCAACCGGTCGCGCAGCTGCGCGGGTGTGGGAGCGTCGCCCCCCATGTGGTCGCGCACGTAGTGGTCGAGCGGCTGGCCGTCGACCAGCTCCATCGTGAAGAAGTGCTGGCCATCCTCGGTGCGGCCGGCCTCGTAGAGGGCGGCGATGTTGGGATGGACCAGCCGCGCGAGCGTCTCCGCCTCGCGGCGGAAGAGGCGCAGCCGCAGCTCATCGCTGTGGCCGCCGGCCCGGATGACCTTGAGGGCGACGCGGCGGTGGGGCGTCTCCTGCTCGGCTTCGTAGACGATCCCCATCCCGCCGCGGCCGAGCACCGAGAGGATGCGAAAGCCGCCGATCTCGTTCGGCAGCGGAACGTCGGTCGGGCTCTCCGCGGGGCCCGGGAACGCGAACGTCGGGATCTGGGTCTCTTCGGTCATGGCGAGGGAGGTGGGCACATCGTATCGTGCGGGTCCACTTCGTCTCGCGACGAGGGGTGCCTCGCGCAAACGGGAGGGTGGCGTTCAGTGACGGGATCCCTCGCTGCGCTCGGGATGACAGCGAAGGCCCCTCACCCCGACCCGATACCGCCGCGCTTCGCGCGGCGTTCTCTACTGCCGAGGGTTTACCTCCGGTGGCCGAGTCCCGCGGGGAGAGGGAGAAAGCGCCCTCACGCCGATCCGGTACCGCCGGGAGAGGGAGAAAGAAAAATGCCGGGAGCCCTTGCGGACTCCCGGCACGAGTGAGGCTACTCGGCTTACTGCTTGTCGTAGACCGCGACGCTCGACGTCTTCTTGCCGCTCGAATCGGTCACGGTCGTATTGACCGTGCGGCTCTTGCCGTCGGCCGCAACCTCGACGTGCCCGACCGCAGTGGCCTTGCCGTCGGACTTGGACGCGAAGTCCAGTGCGCGATCGCTGACCTTCGTGTAGGAGCGAACGTCCTCGTTCGGATTCCCGGTCACCGGATAGTCCTTGCCGTCGAACTTGCCGGTCCATTCGGTGTGGACCGCCTTGCCGTCCTTGTCGGCGCCGTCGACGGTCACCTTCATGTTGTCGCCCGCGACCTCATAAACGACTGTCGTGTTCTTGCCGGTTCCCTCGCCGAACTTCGACTTGGCTTCATTGAGCTTCCAGGTCCCCGTCGTGATGTCGGCGGCGAGGCACAGGGCGACGCCCGCAAAGAAGACCAGGAGAGATCCCAGGATGGTACGCGTTTTCATTTCTTTCTCCGCTGTTTCGAATTCGAGTTCTGTCAATCGTTGGGGGCTGGTCAGTGACGCTCGGCAAGGACCGGTTTCAGGTCCTGACCGGCGGTGAAGTCCGGAATCGAGCTCTGGCGGCGAGAAATCCGGCGCCGCATCAGGGTGAAGATTCCGAACAGGGCGACGACCACGATTCCGGCGAGAAACCAGCTGCCGATTCCCATCCGGGCCTGAGGCTTGGTCTCCTCGACGAGAGTCTCGACGGCCGGACCGGCTGCGGCCGGGGCCAGGACGACGCTCTGGAGGGGCGCGACCGGCGCGGCGGCAGGAGGGAGCTCGGTCGTCGCGACGACCGCCGGATTCGTCGCCGGTTCGGCCGGCTTGACGGATTCGCTGACGTGGACCGCGGGCTTCCTGGCGGTTTTCTTCGTCGCGTGCGGCACGGTCGCGGCGGCCGGATTCTCGGCGACCTTCTCGGCGGGCGCCTCAACCTGTGCTGCGACGACGGGCTCGGTGGCCAGGACGCTGGGGTCTATGGTGACACCGGGCTCGACGGGAGCCGCGCTGGGCCCCGCGAAGGGGATCGCCGGGAGCTGATCGACGGGTTTGGCGACGTCGGGCGCCGCCGGCGGGGGCGCCGCGCTGGAGTCCTGGGCCGAGGCGATTCCGGCCGCCACGATGAAGAGAATTGCAGCAAGGAATGACCGACACGTGGATCGCATGAGACTCCTCCTTCGCCGATCGAAGTCGAGCGGGACGCCACGGCGCGGCGCCTTGCATTCTCGTCAGTTGTTCGGTCGGGATTCGTCAGAAGGGGTCTGGCAAAGGGCGAGCGAAGCGAGAACGAGATGACTCTATCACGACCCTGCGGCGCAGTGGGCGCGATGAGCCTTTGAGCGCGTGGCGGGATCGGGCGGCACGCGGCCTCACGGCATGGTAGGGTCGAGTTGTCCGATTCCCTCCGACGGATTGAGTTCCTCAGCCAATCGAGTGCCCGCCGCCGGGTTCGGCTAGAAAGCGGGTCGCCTCATGGAACACGCCTTACGTAATTGGAAATGCACACACTGCGCTCAGTTCAACAGGACCGTCGTGGCGCTGGACGGCACCGCAAAATGCGTCTCCTGCAGCGGGACGGTCCGCATTCAAGCGAGTCGCGACTACCTGTCCGGGTATTCGACCCTACGACCGGAGATACCCACGCGGTCCGACAGCCGTTGGCTGTAGAAAACAGTCAACCGCGTTCGCGTATCACCGGCCGCGGGAGGTCAGTCCTGATTCTTTGATTTTTCGCGTTACGGCAACGCCCCTCTCCGGTGCGGCGAGTCGGGGTCTGGGCGGCAGGCCGCCTCCTCGGCACAGAGGCAATCGAGTTCGGGATCCTTCGCTTCGCTCAGGATGACGGGGGGGCGGAGTGCTGGGGCCCCCCTCGAGAGACGGGGCGATCATTCGGAGCGGCTCCCGCGGTGATTTGATGTATTGGTGAGTTGGTGCTAGGCTGACGCCTGAGGGTGGAACGATGGCTCGACTCACGATCACGCTGACGCCCGAGAGGCACCGGGCGCTGAAGGAGGCTTCCCTGAGGCGCGGGAAGTCGATCCGCAGCCTGGTGGAAGAGAGCATCGATGCCTACGGGATCAAGACCTCGACGGCGGCGAAGTCCCTTGTCGAGCGCGCGCGCCGGCTGTCCGGTCTGACGGAGCCCGAGGCGCTCAAGCTCGCGGTTGCAGAGACGAGGACTCAGCGGCGCCGTCGATGATCGGCGGTCCGGCCGTGGTCGACACGAACGTCGTCGTCAGCGGCCTCTTGACTCGTCTCGCGGCGTCGCCCACGGCTCAGATCCTGGACGGCATGCTGGCAGGCAGCTTCCGCTTCCTGCTCTCCCTCGAGCTGATCGCGGAGTATCGCGAAGTGCTCCTGCGGCCGAAGATCCGGAGTCACCATCGGCTGTCGGAGGCCGAGATCGACGTCCTTCTTGCCGAAATCGCGGCAAACGGAGTCGTCGTCGAGCTCGAACGGCCGGAGAAGGGACGGCGAAAGGGGAGCGACGAGCACGTCTGGGCGCTCGTCGCGGCGGACGCCTCGGCGGTGCTCGTCACGGGGGATCAGAGGTTATTGGACGCGCCAATGGGAGATGTGACGGCCATGAGCCCACGCGCGTTCGTTGAGAAGTGGGACAAGAGCTGATTCCGATTTCGGCGTGCGTGAGATTTGAGTCAGTCCTGGTTTGTTGATTTCAGGCCCCGACCAAACGCCCGGTCCATTGGTCGAAGAATCGCTGGTCTCCAGGTTGCCGCCCAGAGTGCTCCTCACCCCAACTCGATACCGCCGGCCTGCGGCCGGCGTTCCCTACTGCTGAGGGTCTGACCCTGGTGGGCGGGTCCGCCGGGAGAGGGGAAGGTCAGCTTGGGGTCTGTCTTGATTTATTGATTTCAGGCCCGACCAACCACCCGATCCCGCGGTCGAAGAATCGCTGCTCTCAAGGTCGCGCCCAGAGGCCCCTCACCCCAACCCGATATCGCCGGCCTGCGGCCGGCGTTCCCTACTGCTGAGGGTCGGCCTCTGGTGGACGGGTCCCGCCGGGAGAGGGAGTAAGAGGGTGCCCGCGCCGATCTGCGCGAGGATCGGTTATCGCCTCCTCTCGCCTACGGCTTGAACCCCACCATCGTCCAGAGCTTCGCCGGGTCGTAGGCGCGGCCGTCTTTGACCACCGCGGTGATCCTGCGCAGGTTGCGGATGTCGGCCATGGGATCGCCCTCGACGACGAGGAAATCCGCGATCTTGCCGGCCTCGACCGTTCCGAGGTCCTTGTCGCGCTTCATGGCCCGGGCGGACACGATGGTGGCGGCCTGGAGGGCCTCCATGGGGGTGAAGCCGGCCTCGACGTAGAGCTCCATCTCGCGGTGGAGGCTGTGGCCGGGGACCGACTGGTCCGTGCCGGCCACGATCGGGATGCCGGCCTGGTGGAGCGCTCGGACCGTGCCGAGGCTCGCCTTCCAGCGCAGCGCGGCGGCGTCCGCGCGATCCGGCGTCGGGCCCATGGTCCCGAGCGGCTCCCTGAGCTGGGGCGCGACCTTCGCGAGGCCGGGCTCGAACGCGGCCGCGGCCGCCGCGTCGTGCGTGAAGAGCTCGTAGAGGGAGAGCGTGGGATCGACGATCACGCCGCGCGCCTTCAGGAGCGCCAGCGTCGAGCGGGTCTTCTCGGACTGGAAGTCGAGGTTCGCCAGCGCGCGGTCCGTCTCGGCGTTCGAGAGCTCCGCGTCGGGGCTCTCGACGGGCAGGAGCGCGCGCACGATGTACGAGACGTGGTTGATCTGGTCCATTCCGGCCTCGACGCCCGCGACGGCGCCGATGCCGTTGGGGACGTGGCCCGTCACCGACAGTCCCGCCGCGTGCGCGGCGCGGGCGAGCGGGGCGATCAGCTTCGGATCGAGGCTCGAGTAGATCTTGACCTGCGAGCAGCGCGCGTCCTGAAACCCCTTGATGAGCGACGGAATCCCCGACTCGTCCCGCAGGCGCGAGGTCCCGATGCTCCCGGTCCCGTAGCCGTCGACGAAGCAGGCGAGCAGGAGCCGCGGCCCGAGCCCGCCGCCCGCGTCGACCGTGTCGCGCACGGAGGTGATGAAGTCCATCTCGTTGCCGCAGTCGCGCGCGGTGGTCACGCCGGCCGCCAGGTACACCGGGCCCCACTCGACCTGCTCGAAGTGCGCGTGCATGTCCCAGAGGCCGGGGACGATGGTCTTGCCCGCGACGTCGACGCGCGTCGCTCCGGCCGGGATGGCGACGCGCGCGGCGGGGCCGGCGGCGGTGATGCGGCCGCGCTCGACGAGGACCACGGAGTCGCGCACGGGCGGGGCGCCGGTCGCGTCGATGAGGGTGGCGCCGACGTAGGCGACGGGGCCGCTCGGCTCGGGCGACGTCGCGGACCGCGCCTGCTCGCGCAGCGCCGCGACTCCGTCGGCGGCCGCGCTCTTGACGAACGCGCCGAGCGCGTCCTGGTAGCCGCGGCGGATCGCCTCGAAGTGATCGAACTCGGCGTCGACGCCCTTGTAGGCGGCGAGCTTGCCCTGCTCGTCGATCCAGAACGTCTCGCGTCCCCACACGCGGCCGCGCAGCGCGTAGCGGTCCAGCTTGTGCGGTTTGCCGTCGTCGCCGGTGACCGTCTCGCTGCCGCGCGGCTCGATCATCGCCTCGCCGCTCGGATAGAGCGGGATCGAGCGCGGCCGGCCGTGCGCCGACCAGTGGCGCCAGAGGAGCTCCGGTCAGGATGACCGGGGCGTATGCGCTGCCGACGAAGAAGTCATGCCCAGGCGGCGCGGCCTCGACGCGGGAGACGCCGCTCTGTTCGATCGTGAGCTTGCCGTCGGCGAGCTCGACTCTGTCGTCCACGGTCGACTGGCGGGACGTCGATCCCCAGATCGCGAACCGCCGCGGGATCCCGTCGGCGGTAAGCGTCAGGCTGGAGGCGAGGGGCACGGAGGTCGTGCGGTCGGTGAAGGAGAAGGTGGTGCGCACGTCGGAGGATCCGTCCGCGTTCGTCACGAGGATCGAGCGTTCGATGCCGATCGGCTGCTCGAACTTGTGAAGGCGGAAGACCGCGGAGTCGCGCGCGGGCGGGGCGGGCGCGGGCGCGCTCGAGGGCGAAGGAGTCGCGAGGAAATGCAGCGCGAGGAGGAGAGCGAGGTTGGTCATGGCGCGGAGATCCTACCTCCGGCGCCCGTCACTCGGAGGAGCGCGACAGGCCGCGCTCGAATGCGAGGATTGTGATCAGGCAGGGATTCAGATCTGGGAGCGCCGACACCGCTGGGAGAGGGGCCGATTGGCGGATCCGATCGAGCGGTCATCCCGAGGAGCGGAGCGGAGCGAGCGACGAGGGATCCCGGACTTCATTGCCTAGGAGGCAATCGAGCGCGGGATCGTAAACGCCTCGCCTTCGCCGAGGCGTTGCCTACTCCCGGGGGTCTGCCTCTGGTGGTCGGCTCGCTACGCTCAGGATGACAGGCTTAAGCAGCTCGGGGCGCCTCTCACCCTTCCCCTCCGCCGCCGGGAGAGGGGAGAAGGCGCGGACTTGAATCGAATCCTCTAGGCTTTCGCGAACTCTCTCAGCCACTCCAGCGCAGCGCGAGTCGCATCGAGGTCTTCCTCGTTGTAGTCGAGGATCTCGCCGAGAATCTCCGCGCGGAGGGCCGGGTCCGAGGTCTCGACGGCCTGGATGTAGCGGGCGATGGCGCGGTCTCCTCCGTAGTTCGCCAGCCTCCGCCGGAAGCCGATGTACTCGCCGACGCGCTTCAGGCCGTAGCTGGGGATCGGCAGGGCTACGGAGTGCTTGAAGAGTTGGTGGAGGTCGAGGCAGCGCTCGGCGATTTGGGCGGCGAGTCCCTCATCCCCCTCACTCCCCTCGCCCCCCCTCTCCCGCCGGGAGAGGGGGTAAGACGTCGCCGTAGAGCTCGGCGTAGCGCGCGACGGCGGTGGTCTCGTAGGTCCCCCAGTGAACGAAGCGCATGGTCGGGCGATCGGACATCAGGGAGGCGGCGGCGCGCAGGAACGCTTCCCAGGCGGCACGATCGCCGGCGGGGGCGAAGCCGGCCAGCGACGGGAGGCAGCGGGGAGGCGCGGTTCCGAAGTCCTTGAGTCCCCAGAGATAGATCTTCTGCAGGTCGTCGGCATACGCCGGAATGCCTTCGAGATCGAAGGCGACGCAATCGTGCGGCGCGGGGAGGTCGGGCGGCGAGATCAGGATGGGCTTGCCGCTCCGCTGTGCGTCGAGGCTGCGGCGGACGGTGATCGCGGTCTTGGTTAGCCGCGCCGGCTTCTTCTTCGTCGCCTCGTGCCAGAAGAGGTCGCGAAGCGATTCGCCGTCGAACGCGGCATCGAGGCGGGGGATGGCGCCGAAGCCACGCTCGTGAAGCTCGCGCGCCAGAACCTGGTCCACTCCCGACAGGATCGCCACGTCCTGGCCGCCGCACGCGGCGCTCCAGCAACGATCGTTGTAGCCGCATCCCTGACACTTCGACCAGCCGACGGGCTCGTACGCGCCGGGATCCTCGGCGCGCAGGCGGCGATGCTCGCGGAGGAGGTCGAGGACGAACTCGGCACCGCGATACTCGATCGGGATGATCTCGTTCGTGCCGGCGTGGACCTCGAGAGCGGCCGGTGGCGAACCGACGGCGCGTTCGTAGAGAAAGCCGTAGATCTGGAGCTGTCGCGGGATGCCGGCATGGTGTCGACGACAGCGGCTTGCGAGCCAGCTTCGAGTCGCGGAGGCGGTAACGGGCTCCGGCGCCGACGCCGTCCGGCGAGCGGATCAGGAAGTCCGGCTCGCCGACGAGCTCGCAGGCCTCGCCGTCGAGATCGAATTCTGCGCGGAATCCCGCCTGGTAGATCGCCGCGGCGCCGTCGTGGATTGCGTCGAGAGTCCGGCGGGCGCGCTCCGCGAGAGTCAGCTCCTTCGACGAGAGGTCGAGGACCCCGGGCAGCGTCGCGAGGTGGCCCTTCTCGTGACGCGCGCCCAGGTCGGCGAGGAGATCCATGAAGGGGTCCTCGGCGGCCTCGGGCTCGATCTTTTGAGCGAGCAGCGCCACCCGCTTCGCGCACTTGGACGGCTTGTAGTAGTGGAGGACGTCGGTGGCCTTGAAGCGCAAGGCCCAAGGTTAACCGAGCGCGTGGGTTGGGCTGCGTCAGACCGGATGTCCTGATTTCGACGAGAGCCGTCCCTCACCCCTTCCCGATACCGCTGCGCGCCGCGCAGCGTTGCCTACCGATGGGGGCTTGCCGTTGGTGGACGGCTCGCCGTTGGTGGTCGGCTGCCGCCGGGAGAGGGGGAGGGACGCGGCGTTTCCGCGGGCCGCGGGCATCAAGGATCAGTTCTGATTCTGCCGATTCAGGCACGCCGCAGCGGAGAAGAGAAAGGGCGGGGAGTTTTCCCCGCCCTCTCGGATTCGATTGAGTTCGGCCGCTTCGATCAGTTGAGGCGCGCGGGCGCTGGCACCGGAACCGGTCCCGGGTCCAGGGGCAGATTCGCAATGGGCGTGACCGGGTACCGCTTCGGCAACCGGCTGCGATACCGCACGATGCTGGTGAACAGGGCGGCGGCTACGAGGCCGAGGAGGATCCAGCCTCCCGTACCGGTCTTCTTCGGAAAGTCGGTTTCGATGTTCTTCTCCTGCGCGGTTTTCGCCGACGCATTCGGAGAAGCCGGATTCGTGGCCGTCTCGACGATCGCCAGGCTCGCGGCGGCCGAGCGGGGATCGAACGAGGCGTTGACCTCGACGGAAGAGGTGTTCGCGGGACTCGCGGCGGACGGCTCGGCCCTGCCCCCAGCCGGGGGAGCGACAGGCTCGATGGGAAGCGCGCTGGGATCAACCGTCAGCGCACGCTTTGCGGAGAGCGCCCTTCCATCGGCAAAGGGAATCGGCCGGAGCGCCGACCCTCTTCCATCCGCAAAGGGAATCGCCCGGAGCGCGGAGACCGGCTTGCCAAGCGTCTCGAGCGCCGTCGCGGGTACCGCGCTGTCCTGGGCGCGGACGAATGCGGCGGTGGAGACGAGGGCAAGGACCGCGAGGAACAACCGGGACGTGGATCGCATGACTTTCTCCTTCGCCGAGAGAGAGCGAGCGGAGACACCACGGCGCGGCGCCTGAGCATTCTCGTCAGTTGTTCGATCGGGATTCGTCAGAAGGGATCTGGCAAAAGGCGAGCGAAGCGAGAACGGGGTCAGTCTATCACCCTTTGGAGGCTCGACTTGGGTGGGTGGAGGCCAGTCCAGACCGACCCGCCATCATGGATAGGTATCGTTGGGTCCTGGAGGCCCGTCATGAAGCAGTCCAAGACTCCCGACGCCTCGGCCCAGCGATACGGCAGGGCGCTCGCCTACGCCGCGGAGAAGCATGCGGGGCAGAAGCGCAAGGGGACGCGAATCCCTTACATCTCTCACCCGATGGCGGTGGCGAGCCTGGTGCTCGAGTACGGCGGCGGCGAGGATGAGGTCATCGCCGCGCTGCTGCACGACGTGCCGGAGGACTGCGGCGGGCAGGAGGTTCTCGACGAGATCCGGCAGATGTTCGGGATGGGAGCGGCCGCGATCGTCGAGGGCTGCACCGACACGCTCGAAGACCCGAAGCCGAAGTGGCGGCCGCGCAAGGAAGCCCACATCGGGCATCTGCAGACCGCGCACCGCTCCGTGCGGCTCGTGGCGGCGGCCGACAAGCTCCACAACGCGCAAACGATCCTGCGGGATTACCGCAAGCGCAGCGTCGGCGAGAAAGTCTGGGAGCGTTTCGCGGCGCCGAAGGAAGAAGTCCTCTGGTACTACGACGCCGTCACGCGCGCGCTTGCGGCGAAGGGGTCGAACCCGCTCGTCGAGGAGTTGGACCGGACGGTCGGGGAGCTCGTGAAGGCGGGAGGGGGACGGGGCTGATTCGCTGATGCGGTGGAATGGTCGCTCGCTCACCGCCAGCATCACGAACCGGTCCCACTCTCCCCAGCGGGGGGAGAGGCAGGGTGAGGGGGACATCCTCTCCCGTGGGTAGAGGGGGAGGGATCGAGCGTCATCCCGAGGAGCGTAGCGAAGCGAGCGACGAGGGATCCCGAACTTCATAGCCACAGGGGTAGTCGGGTCCGGGATCCCGCGCTCCGCTCGGGATGACGGGGCATCCCGTCTCCGCGCGATGCTGATACGGTGCTCTGGATTCACGTCTCGAGCAGACCGCTCTCGATTCCTATCCACCCGAAACAAACGAAACGGAGGAGCCCTTGCCGAAAACCATGCGCTCGATCCTTCTCGTCGCCGCAGTCGCTCTGTTGCTGGCGGCCGTGCCGCTCTCCGCGGCGGAACGGCTTCGCCCCGGCCAATGGGAATTCACCATCATTCACGCCGGCGGAGACACGAGCGTCTCCAAGCACTGCATCACGGCGGACGAGGCGACGAGCGTCAACGGCGACACGAAGACGGCGCGGGCATACGCCGAGAAGAAGGCCGCGGGACGCTGCACGATCACGGGTTACGACGTGCAGGGCAACTCGGTCTCGTATGCGATGAAGTGCGGAGCGGTGTCGATCCAGACGAAGGCTGTCTTTCACGGCGACACCTCGGAAGCCGATCAGACGTCGAAGAACGGAAGCGAGCCCGAGGTCGTCACCCACGTCAAGGCGAGGCGCCTGGGCGACTGTCCTTAGATCCGCCGGCTCCGCCCTTCGCCCCTACCCGAAGCGCGGCGCCGTTCGGGGCTTCATCAGGCGCGACACCGTGGTGGGATATCCCACTTGACACACTTCCCACCACGCGCCTACACTGACTGGCATGAGCGAGAGTGCCGACAAGGGTGTCTACCGTCTTAAGCCCGATTCGAAGGGCAGGATCACGTTGGGCAAGCTCGCGGAAGGCGTGAGCAGCTATCGCGCGCGCCGGCAGAAGGACGGGAAGATCATCCTCGAGCCGTTCGTCGAGATTCCCGCGGAAGAGCGCTGGATCTACGAGAACCCCGACGTCCTTGCGGCGCTCAAGCAGGGGATCGCGGATGCGAAGGCGGGGCGGCTGACGAGAATGTCGTTCAAGAAGTACCTCAAGTAAGCGATTCTTTACGGTTCCGCGATGACGGCGTAACGGTCAGCAGCAGCCGGGCGCCGCCGCCGCTTCCTTCGCTCTGCCTTTGACGCGCTGGAGCATCTCCCGCGCCCAGCTCTTCCAGGCGTCCGACATCTGAGGAACCGCGAGGAGCCGGCCGCACTCGTCGCGATCGCGCGTGTAGATGCGGAACACGTCGCGCACCGAAAGATCGTGGCCGGGTTTCGAGACGACCTCGATCGCGTCGCCGGCTCCGACGTCGCCCTCCGTGACGATGCGCATGTAGGCGCCGGGTCGCAGCGCCTCGGTGAAGCGGCCGATGAACTTCGGGTCGTTCATCCGCACACCCAGGCGCCAGCACGGCACTCGCGGCTCGGAGATCTCGAAGACAGCCGAACCGATCGCCCAGCGCTCGCCGACGAGGGCGCCGTTGACCTCGATGCCCTCGGTCGTCAGGTTCTCGCCGAACTCCGCATATGCGAACGGGTGGCCTTCGCGCGACGCCCACCAGCGCGCGTCCTCGACGGCGTAGGCGTAGAGCGCCTTGTCGGGACCGCCGTGCGCCTGCCGGTCGGCCTGGTCATCGCCGGCCAGATTCACGCCGCGCGCGGCAACGCGGCCCGAGACCGGCGATTTCCAGATCGCGCTGCGCGCGGCGCGGCCGTGGTAGTCGAATTCGCGAGGACGGCCAACGCTGACGGCGAGGACGCGGGGAGAGGACATCCGGGGGGGATTCTATGACCTGGACTGGAGCAGTCATCCCGAGGAGCGGAGCGAAGCGCCCCTCACCCCAGCCCGATACCGCCGCGCTTCGCGCGACGTTCTCTACTGCCGAGGGTCTAACCTCTTGTGGACGAGTCCCGTGAGGAGAGGGGGTGGCGGCTCAGGAGGATGGGTAGTGAGCGTCATCCCGAGGAGCGGAGCGAAGCGAGCGACGCGGGATCCCGGACTCGATCGCCACCGCGGCAATGGGGCACGGCGCGGTGCTGGGTTCGTGAGGCCAAGAGGAGGGATTGCACGACGAGCGCCGGCCGGCCCGAAGGCCGGCCGGCAAATCCCCTCGGGTCGGCGGCGATCACGGCCACTGTAGGCCGAGCGCCTTCGCGATGAAGATCGCCATCTGGCGGCGGGTCACGAAGTCGTCCGGGCAGTAACGCGGGGGATTGAGTCGCACCCGCCGGTGACGCCCGAGGCCAGGAGCGCCTGGATGTATTGAAATCCCTGGTCGTTGGTCGGAACGTCGATGAACGACGCCGTGCCGGGCGCCGGACTCACCTGGAGCGAGTACGCTACGACCGCTCCCGAAAGGGACGTGCTCCCGTCGTGCGTCGGGACCGTGGCCTTGAGGATGATCTGAGTTTCGTTGTTGTTGATCGTGAAGGGAGTGCTCAGGGTTGCGTACGCCAGGCTGCAACCCTGCGATCCGGAGCTCGCGGCCGACGCCTGCACGTCGATGTTCTGGCCGGTATAGCCGGAAGTGAGCACCTCGAATTGCAGGTCCGAGGCCGCGCTCGTGTCGCACCAATCGAACTCGACGCTGCTGACGAGTGCGCCCGACGGCAGCTGCGGCGTGGCGACGAAGATGCCCGAGCCGTTGGCGTTCGTCGGGTACCGCGAGAACGTCTGCGAAGACAAGTTGAGATCCGAGTAGGTCATGCTCGAATCCAGCGGGACGAAAGTGGCGAAGCCGACACGTTGATACGAGAACGGAGTCGTCCCGTACGTGTCGAGCTTCTTGTCTCTCGAGACCGCCGGAAGCGGCGCCGTCTGTTCCTCGAGCTGCTGCGCGGCTGCGCCGGCGCAGATCATTCCGAGCGCGAGGCTTCCCAGGATTGAGATCCATTGGCGTTTCATCGTTCGCTCCTTTCGATGGTGAGTTTGGAAAACGTGGTTGCGATTGCTTGATCTCGGCGGCCGCTCAATTCAACGAAAACGTCTTGACGAGAAAGACCGCCATCTGCCCCCGAGTGACGGCGTCGGATGGGCAATAGCGCAGGGGATCCAGGGCGCAGCCGCCGGTGATCCCCTCGCGGGAGAGCTGCTCGATCCAGTCGACGGCGAATGCCGGCAGAGGAGTGCATTCCACGTCGGCGAACACGCCGCTGCAGGCGGGGGGCAGGTAGGCCTGTCCGTGCTCGGTTTTCAGGAGGAAGACAGCCATCTGCGCGCGGGTCACGGGCGCATCGGGGCAGTAGTCGCCGCCTCCGCAGCCGGCGGTGATGCCTTCGTGATCGAGCTGCTCGATCCAGTCGACGGCAAACGCGGGGTTCGGAGTGCATTCCACGTCGGGAAAGACTCCGGTGCACGACGGGGGCGTATAGCTCGAACCGTGCTCGCTCTTGAGCAGGAAGACCGCCATCTGCGCCCGCGTCACGTTGCCGTCCGGGCAATAGTTGCCGTTGCCGCATCCGCTCGTGACGCCGTTGCGCGCGAGGGTGTCGATGTAAGCGTGAAACGCCTCGGTCGGTGGGACGTCGAGGAAGTCGACCTGGACCTTGACGGGAACGGCCGCCGCGGCGCACGTTCCCGCCGTTTCGGTCACCGACAGGACCATCGTGGTGCCGGGCGGTCCCGCGTTGAAGAGGATCTGATTCGTTCCCTGCCCGGACACGATGGCGCCGCCGGTCAGCGACCAGCTGTAGACGACGCCGCCCGTGCTCGGCACGCTCGCCGAGACGCCGGTCGCGCCGACGACGACCGACACGGGCGCCGTGATCGTCGGCGCGCTCACGCCGCAGGAGGAGGGAGTCCAGAATCCGCCATAGAGCGTGAACGCGCCGCCCGATAGCGTCTCCGCTTCGGATTGACCGGACGTTTCGCCGAGCGAATAGGGCCCCGCCGACTCGGTCGTCGTCCCTCCGCCGGCGATCACCGACGAGGTGAGCACGTACGGGCCGCCGGACTGAGCGAGCAGCGTTGGCGCGGCGACGGCGCCGATGACCGCCGCGAGGATCCGCGCGAGAGGTTTCATGACGGCCTCCTCACTTCGGGCTCGGAAGCAGCCGCTCCGGCTCGTTCCAGCCCGGACGCTGGTCCCAACCCATGCGGCGCGCCGTCTCGGCGTTGACCGTCCCGTCGTCGTTCAGAATCCCGTTTGCCTTGAGTCGGCGAACGGCCTCAGGCGGGAGCTTGCCCAGCCACGTGTCGGAAGACCGGCGGGGCACGAAGAGGAAATTCTTCCTCAGATCCTTGTAGGCCTCGTAACCCTTCCGAACGCCGTTGATCATGTAGTCGAAGTCGACGTCGGCCGACCCCTGGAAGATGATCTTGTCCAGGGACTTCGACATACACACGATGACCGCCGGGCTCCCCATCGGGGTCGCGATTGCCGTGAGGCCTTGATCCGCTGAGATCAGGCGGAAGCTTTCTGGGACCTCCACCTCCGCGTAGCCTCCGACCAGGTGTGAAGTTCCCCGGAAGAACGTGCCGGCCTCGGGGCCTTCGAGTGCGCTGTACGTAATCTGCCTCGAAGGATCGGTGGGGTCGGGCGCCGCGAAGTGCTTGTCGCCAAAAACCCAGAGGTCGGTGTGAATTTCTGCGGAGTTGCTCACGTCGAGCACGCCGTCCGCCATGACGGCGACTGTTCCGGGCGCGCAAAACTCATCGCTGCATTGCGAAGTCCCGGCGCCGTGAACACCGTTGCCTGAGCCCCCGCCCTGGCCGTCGCCGGAAGCGCTGCCGAAGACGCCGTCACCCTGGGCGGCGAATCCAGCCACTCCTTTTCCGTTGTTGGTCGCTCCGTAGACGCCGTAACCGCTGTTGGTATTGATCCCCGCGACCCCGGAGTTGGAGTTGTCCGACGTGTCGCCGTGGACGCCGTCGGAGGTCACGCTGTGTCCGTAGACGCCCCAACCGAAGGGGTTGTTCCCGTGCACGCCCGTGCCACCGACTCCCTGGACGGTTCCATAGACGCCGTCGCCCGTCGAGGTCGATCCAAAGACTCCCGCGCCCCCGGCGTGGCTGAAGCCCGCGACCCCCGAGGCCGAGGCCGACGTCGTGTCGCCGTGGACGCCGTCGAAGCTCGCGCTCTGGCCCCACACCCCGGCGCTCGACGCGCTCGTTCCCCAGACGCCGAAGAAGTCATGGCTGTCACCCCAGACTCCGGCGGCGCCGGAGAGGCCGGCGGATCCCTGCGTCTCTCCGTAGACGCCGCTGCCGCCGCCGGTGTTCGTGGCGCCAACCGTCGCCGATCCGCCGCCCGAGAGCGTGAGCGGCGCCGCGACGCCGAGCGGCGCGCCGGCCGTTCCGTTGCCCGTCAGCGTGCCGCCGGTCGCGACGGCCGCGTTTGCGGCGAAGATCGCGTTGGGCGCGGGCTTCAACGACTGGCGCGGCGAGAGCGTCGTCAGGCTGCCGCCGCTCGGGCACGCGACCGCCGTCTCGAGCCAGCGGGGTGAGCCGGTGAAGGCCGAACCGCCGAAATCGATCGAAACCGTGAAGATCCCGCCGGTCACGGAAGTGTTCGAGAGCGTCTGAGTCGAGCCGATCTGGTTGCCGTTGGTCGCCGCGTCGTAGAGCCTGAAGCGGAAGTCGCAGGGGCCGCTCTGAGGCGTCCCGCCGTTTTGCAACTGGCCCTGGTACGTGAATGCCGTGCCGATCTGCGCGCGACTCGCGGCCGGCGAGAAGGCCAGGGCCAGAACGGCGAGAACCGAGGCCGCGAGCCACGACGGGAGTTCCGGGTTTCTGCGCATTGCTCTTCTCCTTTGTTCAATTCCGGGGAAACCGAGCGTTTTCGAGAGAAACGCGATTCGGCGATACGCGAGGAAGGTGTCGGAGCGGAGGTTCGCGGCAGGAACGAAGCTCGCACGTGCCGGCGGCGGCGAGCGCCGCTAAGAGCGCGGCCCCGATCGCCACACGAGCCCCTGAGTGCCGGCCGAACGGGCTCGATGGAAGCCGGCGGCCACAGGCGCTGCAGAAAAACTCGTTGCCCACGAGGGGGCAACCGCACCGGCCGCAGGCATCGAGGGCGTTCGAACCGGCGTCTGATTCCATGGCCGCAGTCTCGGCCTGGGCGGCCGGCGCGTCCTGTCCGGCCTCTTCCGTTTCTCTGGCTTTTTCGTTGCGGCGAAGTGGCGTTCGCCGCGACGTCGCGCCTTCCGGCAAGCCCGGCTAGGTCGCCGAGGCTCCCCGAGCGGCGCGTTCGGCCTCACGGGCCGTGCGCCCGCATCCGGCGGCGCGAGCCTCGTCGGCGAGGGTCGTGAGCGCCGCCAGTGTCGCGGGACGGGACCCGTTCGCCAGGTCGATCTCGGCTTCGACGAGCCTCGCCTCGAAGACGTAGACGCGCCAGCTCGCCTTCTCGGCGTGGTCGAGGGCCTGGGCGGCGAGGGCGCGCGCTCGGTCCGGGTTGCGCGCGGCAGTCTCCACGCGGGCCGCTGCCAGCAGAACGGGAAGCCGGACGGCGTTCTGGTCGAACTGCTGGAGCTGGGTAACCGCCTTTCGGGCCTCCCGCACGGCCCGATCTTTCTGTCCGAGACCCAGCCAGGACTCGGCGAGGACCGCGCGGGCCTCCGCTTCTTCCGGCGCCAGGTGCTGAGCCTGCGCCGCGGCGAGGTCGATCCCGGCCAGATCCCTGGCCTCCTCGAAGCGATGCTGGTCGTTGCGCAACCGCGCCAGGATCAGGTCCGTCTGAGCGGCTTCATGGCGGAACCCGCCCTTCTCCTGGATCGCGAGCGCCTCGCGGGCATCCCGGTCGGCGGACTCCGGGTCTCCCTGCTCGAGAGAGAGGCGGGCCCTTTCGTCGAGCCGGGCCGCGATGTTCCCCGGGTCCGACATCTCGCGTGAGAGATCGAGGGCCGCGTCCAGTTCCGCGCGCGCCTCGTCCAGCTTTCCGGCGATCTCGAGGGTGTTGGCGAGCGCGTAGTGCGCGTAGAGGACGTAGTCTCGATAGCCGGCCCGCTCGGAGACCGCAAGTGCGTCTCGCTGGAGACGCAGGGCCTCCCCGATGCCGCCGTGGTCGGCAAGGATTCCCCCGAGGTTGGCTTCGGCCCAGACGAGTCCGTGCGGGTCTTCGAGGTCTTTCTGAAGCGACAGGAGGGATTCGGCGCTCTTGCGGCTCTCGGCGTATTGCCCGCGCAGCCACTCGATCGTGTTCAGATTGCTCAACGCCCCGGCGGCGCCGTCCTGGTTGCCGACGGCTCGAAACGTCGAGAGGGCCCGCCGGTAGAGCGGCTCGGCCGCCTGGAAGTCTCCCAGCGAGCCGAAGATGTTGGCGAGACTATTCATGGCGCGCGCTTCGCCATTCGAGTCGCCAGCCGTCGAGAACAACGAAGCCGCCGATTCCACCGCGGCTTTCTTCTCATCCAGCCGGCCAAGGGAATCCAGCGCATACGCCCGCGCCAGCCAGGCCTCCGCGGCGAGTTCAGGAGAGCCCCGTTCCTGGGCGCCTTGCACCGCGCGATCGGCCGCCGCGATGACGCCGTTCCAGTCGGCCGTGTACTCGCTCGCTCTCGCTTCCATGTAGTCGATGCGCGGATCCGTGCCGAGAGGCGCGGGAAGCCGGCGAACGTCGGCGATGACCCGGCGCGCCTCCTCCGGATGCCCCGAGCCGGAAAGATCCTGCGCGAGACGCAGACCGTACTCGAGATTGTCCGGAAAGAACGCGTGCAACGTCCGGAAGGTCTCCACCGCCGCGTCCATCTCTCGGTTGACCTCGTGAAGCCGACCCTCGAGGTTGAGGCGCTCCTCACGCGACATCCCCGCGTCGAGGTCCACGGCCTTCTTTGCCTCCTCGCGGGCTCGCGCCTGGTATCCCAGGGCGCTCAGAGCGGCGGAAAGGACGTGATGGGCCAGGGCGAAGCGAGGCTCGCGCGCGATGGACTGCTCGAGCAACGGCCGCGCTCCGGGCGCGTCCGCGAGGCGCTGGCGCTCGAGTCCCTGGGCGTAGAGCCGCGCCGCCTCGGGATCCCTGGGCAGGCTTGCCGCGATCGTGGCCTGCTCCGCGGACGTCGCGACCGCCAGCCCGAGCTTCCCCCGGAGGCTGGCCCCCAGCGACGAGACGAGCTGGAAGAGGTCCCCTTCCATGCCCGTCGCGGTGGCGGTTCCGACGCGTTCTCCGGTCCGCGTGTCCTGGACAACGACGTCGAGCCGAAGGCGCTCGCCTCCCGTGCCGGGAACCGTCGCGTAGGCGCCGCTCACAACGAGGTCTGCGCTCAGATTTTTCCGCAGCCTCTCGAGCGTCGGCGTCGCGAGTGCGCCGGCCGGCGCCGTGATCTTTTCGCGAGCCACATCTTCGGCGGCGACGATCCTCAGCCGCTCGCCCGCGGCCAGCTCGGAGGCGATCATTTCGCCGATGGCCGTCGAGAGCCAAGCGGAATCCGTTCGAGGAGAGAGGTCGTGAAAGCCGACCACCGCCAGAGAACGGCGAATCGGGACGGCGAATGCTCGCGTGCCTCGCAGCGACCCAGGCTGGGACGCTCGCCCCGCCAGAGCGATCCACACCGACGCGAGGGCCGCGGCTGCCGCGCCGGCCAGAACGACGGCCAACCGAGAGCGTCGGGTGCGGGTGCGTGCCGTCTCGTGATCCACCACCGTGGAGGCCGTAGGAGGACCCTCGCCCGCAGGGGCCGGGACGGGCGGCGCCGCGGAAGAACGAGGCTCGGCCGGCGGCGTCTCCTGGCTCCGACGCATGGGAGCCACCCAGCGATAGCCCACCCTCGGCACCGTTTCGATGACGGTCGAGGTCCCGGCCGAGTCTCCGAGCGCCTTGCGAAGCAGCCAGATGTTCTTGGTCAGGTTTGCTTCTTCGACGACGGTTCCTGGCCACAACGCCGCCATGAGCTCGTCCTTGGTGACGAGATGGCCGGCATTCTCGAGGAGAACGACGAGCGTGTCGAAGACCTTGGGAGAAAGCGGGACGGCAACTCCATCGCGGAGCAGGCGCCGTTCGGCCGTCTCGAGCCGCATCGACCCGAACTCGTAGAACTCACGCGCGGGAGAAGGCATCAGTGGACCGTCAAGACACCGAATTCTAAGTAAATTCGATTGGGGCGGCTGGCTCTTCGAACTGAAGGAATGCAGTAAACGTGGGGACGGCCCTCGCGGCCGCGCGGGCAGGGCCCCGACCTTACGGACGGAGGTCACCCACCAGCTTCTGAAACCGCGGATTCTTGCGTAGCGGATCGAAGTTGGGGTCGATCTTCAGCCAACCGGGCGAGAGGTACGCGGGAACCTCGAGGATTTTCTCGAGCACGTCGATGGCCTTCTCGTGCTCGCCGACGATCGTGTAGATGCGCGCGAGCAACCAAACGTCGGCGGTGCCCTGGACCGAGTCGCGCGTGATTCCGCGAAGGGAGACTGCGCGCTCGCCCTCTCGAGTCGCGTCGTCCTTGCGCCCGAGGTACGCGAGCGAGAGGCCGTGGAGGGCGTGGAGCTGGGGATCGTTCGGCGTGTTGGCGAGCTGCTGCTCCAGGGCTGTCCGCGCCTTCTCCGCGTATTCGCGGGCGCCCGGGAGGTCGCCCGCGAAGAAGGCGGCCTGGGTCTGGCAGAGCGCCCAGCTTCCGGCGTCGTCGAAGTCCTCGGGCTTCAGCCTGCGGAGCAACTCAATCTGAGGGGGCTCGAGAACCCAGACGAGGTCGTTGTACGTTGCCACGTAGGCGACGAGCGCGTTTGGGTCGAAGTTCTTGGCGGCCCCCCGGAGGGAGGTGCGGGCGCCTTGCAGGTTGCCCTCGGAGAGATAGGTCATGGCGAGCTCTTCCTGGAAAACGAGGTTTGAAGGCACCATCGCGAGAAGGCGCTCCATCTCCTGCCTCGCTTCCTGAGCCCGCCGGAGGCGCAGGAGCATGTCGGCGAGCGCGTAGCTCGTGGCCCGCGGGTCGAGTCGGACTCCCTGGCGCGCATGGTCGAGTGCCTCGTCCCACCGTCCGAGACTCGCTTCGACGAAGGACAGGGAACGAAGGATGTCCGGACTCCCAGGCGCGATCTTGAGAGCCTTGTCGTACTCCTGCTGCGCACGCGCGAAGTCACCGACAACCAACCGGTAGTACCCGCCGAGCGCGCGGTACCCCTCGGGAGAACGCGGCGCGAGTGCGATGCTCTTCTCGGCAGCCTGGTGCGTGCGCTCCGCCCCAGCCGGCGTCGGAACGGCGTTGACGTAGAGCAGCGCCTCCATGGTCGCAACCCTCGCCCACGCGAGGGCGAAGGCCGGATCCAGGGCCACCGCCTGCTCGTAGAAGAGAAGCGCTTGTCGGAGGCTCGGCGGGTCGCCGCGCGATGCGCCGCCCGAAGCCTTCTCTCCCTTGAGAAAGGCATCGTAGGCGGCGAGATTCTGCGTGGGCTTCTCGGAGAGTTGTTCCTTTTGTCCCTCAGCCAGAGCGAGGCCCAGTGCGCCCGCCACCTTCGACGCGATGTCGGATTGCACCTGGAAGACGTCGGTCAGCGAGGCGTTGAACGACTGCTGCCATTTCGAGGCCGGAGGGGCGTCGCTCTTGATCTCGACGAGCTCGGGATTGACCTGGACGCGGCTCGCGCCGCCTCCCTTCTGCCAGCGGACCGTGGCGGTCAGCAGGTAGCTGGCCGAGAGCTCCTTCGCGATCTCCTGCGGCGTCTTGGTCGTCTTCTTGTAGGGGGTCGAGCTGCCGCGCGCGATGACCTCGATCCCCGGAAGAGAGGTCAGCTTGCCGCGGATCTCGTCGGCGATGCCGTCCGCGAAGTAGTCGTCCTCCGGAGCGCCCAGGTTCTCGAACGGAAGGACCGCGATGCGCTTGACGCCGCCCTTCGCGGGGACGCCGCCGCCGAGCCTCGAGCGGTTCCAGAGCAGGGCGGCGCCGATGGCGAGGACGGCGATGACGGCGACAGCGATCCCGATCGTCTTCCCGCGACTGCGGCGCGGCGGGGGGATCACGTACGACCCGCTCGAGGCGGCGGTGGACGAAGACGATGCCTCCGACAGCGCGAACGCGATGTCCTTCGCGGTCTGGAAGCGGTTCTCCCGATCCTTCTCCAGGCAGTGCCGCACGATGTGGTCGAGCGCGGGGGAGACGTTGCGCCCGGACTGCGTCAGCTCCGGCGGCTCGTCCCGCATGATCGCGGCGATCGTGTCGCTCGCGGTGTCGCGCTTGAACGCCTTCCTCCCCGAGAGCAGCTCGTAGAGGATCGCGCCGAAGGAGAAGAGATCCGTCCGATGGTCGACCGGCAGGCCGCGAACCTGCTCGGGCGACATGTAGCCCATGGTGCCCATCACCGTGCCGGGCTCCGTATGGCCGCCGCCGCTGGTGGGCGCGCTGGTCTGCTCGCCGGGAGCCGCGTCGAGGCGCTTGGCCAGGCCGAAGTCCAGGATCTTGACGTGACCCGCGTTGGTCACGAAGATGTTGTCGGGCTTGAGATCGCGGTGAACGACGCCCTTGCCGTGCGCGGCGGACAGACCCTTCGCGATCTGGAGCGCCCAGTCGACCGCTTGCCTCTGCGTGACGGCCGAGCCGTCGAGCTTGCCGCGCAGCGTCTCGCCCTCGAGCAGCTCGGTGACGGCGTAGGAAATGCCGTCGTGCGTGCCGAAATCATGGATCGCGAGAATGTTCGGATGCGAGAGCGCCGCGACCGCTTTGGCCTCGCGCTCGAAACGCGCGAGAGCGTCGGCGTTCGCGGTCAGCTGCGCGGGGAGCACCTTGACCGCGACGTCGCGGTCGAGCTTCGCATCGCGCGCGCGATAGACCTCGCCCATCCCCCCGGCGCCGATCGGCGCGAGGATCTCGTAGGGGCCAAGACGGGTGCCGGCGGAGAGCGTCATGAAGCAGCCGCCTGGAGCATCACGAGGCCATCACTCCTCTCCCCCGGGAGAGGGGGATGAGGAGCCCGCGCGCCGACCGGTGAGCGGATCTCGCAGGTGCCGCCGAGACGAGTGCCTTGAAAGAGGGCCAAGCGGTGGCGATTCTAGCTTGGGATGAAGGCGCAACCGGCATGACTGCCCGGCCGACATCTCGTCGAGACCATGACCGCGCCCGCCGGGACCGATATTGTCCTCGGCGTCTCGACATATCCCGCCGCCGCGACGGGCGAATGGCTGTTCGAGCTGGGGACGGGGCTCAAGGACGAGTAGGGGCGGGGCTCGCCCCCGCCCGCGGTCTCAGCGCGGCGTCAGCTCCATCGTGGTCTTCCGCCTCCGCGACGTGACGAGGCCGCGAACCCACTGGTCGTTGGCCTTGCTCGCGTACTTCGCCTGGTAGGCGGCGTCGACGGCGTCGTTGAGGCGCTCGCCGCGGACGGGTCGGGCACGGACGGGGATGTCCGGACCGTCCTTCGCGAGCCGAATCGCGCCCCGCGGATCGGCGAGGAACGCCTGGCGCCAGCCGGTGGACTTGTCGTTCCACGGGCGCACGAAGACGCGGCCGTTCGCGACGACGCCCCAGATGCCGAGGAAGCGGTGCTTCGTGTCGGCGCCCGCGCGGATGCGGAGCACGCTCGACTCGTCGACGGCGGCGAGGATGCGCTTGGGGAAGGGGCGGGGCATCAGGTGACGACCCCCTCACCCCTCCCTCTCCCCCGCGGGCGGGGGAGAGGGAAAAGGCTTTCTCGTCCTGCGGGAGATTTGGCGTGAAGTGTTCCCTCTCCCGGCGGGAGCCGTCCACCGGGGCAGGCCCCCGGCCGTAGGCGACACCGGCCGAAGCCCGGTGGTATCGGGCTAGGGTGTGGGGCCTCACTCGGACGGCTCTCGATCACTTCACGTACCTCGGCTTCTCGCCCTTGCCCCACGGATCGTACGTCGCGGCGAAGCGGAGTCGCTCGGCGAGCGGGGGATGGTCGTAGAGCCAGAAGCGAATGAACGGGCTCGGGTCCGGATCCGCGAGGTTGGCCTCGCCGAGGATCTGGAACGCGCCGGCGGCCGCGGCGGGCGAGTCGGGCACGAGACCGTGGATCGCTTCGAGACCGAAGATGTCCGCCTGGTGCTCCTGGGATCGGGTGAATCCGCTGACGAGAGGGGTCGAGAGCTCCGACGCGATCGTCACGAGGAGGAACAGCACCGGCAGCGACGCCCAGTCGGTCAGGCCGCGAATTCCCCAGCGCCCGGGAACGGCGAAGATCCGCGCCAGGATCCACGGCGCCGGCGGCGAGCCAGACGAAGAAGAGCGCCCACAGAAACGCGATCGTCCGCGGGATGTGCCCCAGCACGTAGTGGCCCATCTCGTGGCCGAACACGAACAGCGTCTGCGGGATCGTCGCCTTCGCGATGGTCGTGTCCCAGACGACGACGCGCTTGGACGCGCCGAGCCCCGAGACGTACGCGTTGACCGAGTTGTACTTGGAGCTCGCGTTCATCGCGAACATCTTCGCCTGCGGGATCGGCTCGCCCGCACGCACGGTGACCTGCTCGATCGCGCGCGCGAGCTCGGGATGCTTCGGCGCGAGCGGCTCGAACCGGAAGAAGAGCGGCTCGACGAAGACCGGCGTCACGAAGACCAGGAACACGAGGATTGGGAGGAGCGCGAGCCAGAACCACAGCCACCACCGCCGCGGGCTCCTGCGCAAGAAGGCGTAGAGCAGCCAGACGAGCGGGATCGCGACGACGATCCCGACGAACAAGCCCTTCGCCTCGTCCCAGAGCCACGACCCCCAGCCCTGGACGGACTGCTGATAGAGGCGGGAGAGGTGATGCCCGTAGGCGGCGGTCGGGAGCTCGAGCAGGGACTCGGTGATGAGGAGGAGCGGCACGAAGAGGGACGCCTGCCAGAAGCGGCGCTTCGCGAGCGACTCGGCGCGGTCGCGGAAACGCGGTCCGAGGCGCGAGCGGATGATCAGGATCAGAGCGACCACGCTCCAGAAGAACGCGAAGAAGTGGAGGCGGTAGCCGGCGCGCGCGTAGGCGGTCGCCTTCTCGCGCTGCTCGGGGGTGAGCGTGTAGGTCGCCGGAGTCTTAGAGGCAGCCGCGACCGATGCGCTCGATGGAGTCGGCGGCGACGGCGTTTGTGCTTGTGTCTGTCCCGGCAGAGCTGCCGCGAAAGCGGCCGCGAGGAGGAATGCGGTCAAGAATCGAACACTCATGAAGCAAAGCCTATCGCTGGCGCGCATCTTGCTCCTCGAATGGTGAGCGGGCGCTCTGGTTGCACCCGCAAATTCCGTTCTAGGAGGTTTCATGGTTACCCACACGGAGACTCTGACTCGCAGCACGCTGAGCGCGACCACGATCATCGGCGATCCCGTCAAGAACACGGCGCGCGAGAACCTTGGCAAGATCGAGGACCTGATGATCGACCTCTCGAGCGGCCGGGTCGCATACGCGGTCCTGTCGTTCGGCGGCTTCCTGGGCGTCGGCAACAAGCTGTTCGCGGTTCCCTTTCGGGCGATGACCTTGGACACGGCGGACAAGGCGTTCGTCCTGGACGTGCCAAAGGACCGCCTCAAGAACGCGCCGGGCTTCGACAAGGACAACTGGCCCGACGTGAGCGACGCGGGCTATCGCAGCCAGATCTACAGCTTCTACAACGTGAAGCCGGACTGGGAGTAGGGCTCAAGTCATTCATCCCGAGGAGCGGACAGACTGCTGTCCATCCTGAGGAGCGGAACTAGCCTGTCATCCTGAGGAGCGGAAAAAACTCCTGTCATCCTGAGGAGCGGAACTAGCCTGTCATCCTGAGGAGCGGAAAAAACTCCTGTCATCCTGAGGAGCGAAGCGACGAAGGATCCCGTGCTCGAGAGCCGAAATGGCGGTCGAGTCCGGGATCCCTCGCTGCGCTCGGGATGACGGCTCACGGGTGAGTTCCCCCTCACCCCAACCCAAGCCCCCGGGCAACGTCGGCCGAAGGCCGGCGGTATCGGGCAGGTGAGGGGAGAATCCGCCGTCCGCTCGAGCCCTGTCGCGGTCGCGCGCGAGGCGCCCCTACGGCTGCGACGCCTTCTTCACCAACGCGAGCGCCTTGGGATTTCCCTTGTACGCGTCGGCGTAGGCCTTCGCGGTCTGGGCATCCAGGCGCGCGCCGGCGGCGATGAGCTCCTCCAGTCCCGGATTGCCGGAAACGATGCCCATCGAGAGCGCCGTCAGCCCCGCCCAGTTCTTCGTGTTGAGCTTCGCGCCCGCCTTGAGCAGCAAACGGAGCGTCTCGCGGTCGCAGTTGTCGGCGGCGAACATGAGAGCCGTGTTCTGCTTCTCGTCCTGCGCGTTGACGTTCGCGCCGCGCTGGATGAGGAGCGAGACGATCGCGCGTCCCTCGGCTCCCCGGTGCGCAGGCCTGCCGGCCGAAGAAGAGGATCATCAGCGGAGTGCGCTCGTTCTCGTCGGCGAAGACGTGGCTCGCGGACATGCCGGCGTCGAGGTAGGCCCGGATCGCCTCCGCGTCCGCCTGCGATCAGCGCGAGGTTGAAGCTCGGCTCGTCGAAGGTCAGGTTGCGCGCGCGCAGAGCCGCGAGGCCGGCGGCCTCGCTTGGAGGAGACGCGGAGGAGGCGGATTCGGCAGGGCGCGCCCCCTCACCCTCATGCTTCGCCGGGCGAGGTGATGACGAGGAGGATTTCGCGGCGCTCGCAGTGCCGCTCTCGACCCCGCCCTTGATGACGCCGGGGCTTCCCGCGCCGCCGCGCTCGATCCACTCGATCGCGGTCTTCGCGTCGTCGGCGAGGTTCTTGTCGGCGTTCTGCGTCAGGGGCCGGATCTGATCGACGAGGCCCTTCGCCTGTCCCTGCCGGTTGCGCAGGCACTGGAGCGCCTTCTGCCGCGCGGCGACGTCGGCGCCGGAGACCGCCGCGTCGGCGAGCGCCGCGACCGCCTCGGCCGTGTCGATGAAGAGCACGTTGTACGCGGAGACCGCGGCGGGCGCGAGGTCGTGGTCCTTGTCCTTCATCGCGGCGGCGAGCGCGCCCTTCGCGGCTGTCGCGACGGCGATCTTGTCGGCCTTCGCGATCGGGTTCGCCTGGTTGCCGATCTCCTCGAGGGCCTCCGCGGCGCTCTCGCGCAGGCGAGACGACTCGCGTCCCGACGCGACCAGGCGTGCGAGCTCCGGCGCCGCGTCGTGCGCGAGGCCCTTCACTCCGCGCAGCGCCCAGATCGACGCGCTGCGGACGCCCTCCTCGCGGTCGCCGAGGAGGCGGATCGCCTCGGGGATCCACTTCGCCGCTTCGCGCTCGGCGGTGACCTTGCCCGCGAGCGCGATCGCGGCGGCGCGCGTGTCTTCGTCCTCGGAATGCGTGTGCGCGAGCGCGAGGTCGACCGTCCCGGCAGGCAGCCTGGGGACGTGCGCGAGCGCGCCGAAGACGTACTTGCCGGATTCGGGGGTGCGGCGGACGGTCTTGTCGAGGAGCGGCAGGACCGGTCCGGCGTCCTTCTGGAGGAGCCCCTCGAGCGCCTTCCCCGCGTGCTCCGCGCTGTCGCGGTAGTCGAGGTTCGAGACGCCCTTCGGCGGATGGGCCGCGCGGTCGGCGTTCTTCTCGAGGTAGGTCAGGATCGGCGGCGCGAGCTTGTCGGCGGGATCGAACCCGATGAGGCCGCGCGCCGCGAGGAACGCCGTGGCGTCGTCGTGGGCGCCGTCGAGCGCCCGGCGCCACGCGTCGGTGAGCTCGGCGTCCGGCACGTCCATCGCCGCGAGCGCGCCTGCGGCTCGCGCCACGACGGCCGCGTCGCGGTCGGCGAGCGCCCTCTGCAGCTCCGGCTTCGCCGCGGCGGCATCCTTGCCGGTGTCCCAGAGAGCGGAGGCCGCGGCCTGGCGGACCGTCGCGTCCGGATCCGACAGCGCGGCGGCGAGCGCCGCGACGGCCACGGGCTGCTTGCGGCCGCCGAGCCAGTGCGCCGCCGACGCTCGCTCCTTCGGGTCCTTGTCCTTCGCGAGCGTCTTGACGTGGTCCTTGATGAGCGAGTCCTCGTCGAAGGCCGACGCGGCGGGGGCGGAGAAGAGGAAGAGGAGCCCGAGGAGCACACAGGTCGCCAGGGCGAGTCGGGTCAGTCGCGTCATTTGTGAGGCTTCCTTTTGAGGAGAGGGTATCGCGAGTGGGGATCCGCCTGTCATCCCGAGCGATTCCGCCCGTCATCCTTAGGAGCGGAGCGAAGCGAGCGACGAAGGATCCCGTGCTTTGGAACCGTCACGGTGATCGAGTCCGGGATCCTCCCCTTCGCTCCGCTCAGGGTCAGGATGACGGCGGACAGTCTAGGTCCGCGACGCCTCCGGCACGCCTTCCGGGGCGAGCGGCAGCGCGCGCAGCCACGTACCCGTCGCCTCGAAGATTCCGGCGGCGATGGCGGGCGCGATGCCGACGATCGGCGCCTCACCGGCGCCCGCCGGAGGAAGGTCCTTGCGGTCGAGAAGCACCGTCTCGATCTTCGGCACGTCCGGAAAGCGGGGGAGCCGGTACTGCGCGAAGTGCGGGTTCAGGATCTTCCCGTTCTCGAACCGGATCGCCTCGAAGAGCGCGCCGCCGAGTCCCTGGACGATCGCGCCCTCGACCTGGTTGCGGAGGCCATCGGGGTTCACGACCGCGCCGCACTCGAAGGCGGCCGCGACGCGGCGGACCTGCACGCGTCGGGTCGTCGCGTCGACCGCGATCTCCGCGCAGGTGGCGATGTAGCCGCCCTTCTCCGTGCCTCCCGCGATCCCGTAGCCGACGCCGGGCGACGCCGCGCGCTTCGCCCAGCCGAACTTCTCGGCGGCGGCCTCGAAGACCGCTCGCAGCCTCGGATCGGAGAGGTTCTTGAGCCGGAACGCGAGCGGATCCATCTTCAGCTCTTTCGCGAGCTCGTTCATGTGGGTCTCGCGCGCGAAGTGGTTCGCGGTCGAGGCGAGCGCGCGGTAGGAGCCCTGGCGCAGCGGCGACTTGACCGGGTGGAACTGGACCTCCTGGTTGGGAACGTCGTAGGGCGTGCCGATGCCCGCCGGGCCCGAGTTGTAGTTGTGGAACTCCCAGGCCGTCAGCGTGCCGTCCTTGCGCGCGCCGCTCTTCACGTCGATGACGCCGCCGGGGCGCAGGTACGCCCAGGTGAACTCCTCCTCGCGCGTCCAGACGACCTTGACGGGCTTGCCCGCCGCCTTCGCGAGCCGCGCCGCCTCGACCGCCGCGTCCCCGGTGTGCTTGCCGCCATAGGCGGAGCCCGTGTCGGGGACGACGACGCGCACGCTCTCGGCCGGAATCCGGAACGCGGCCGCGAGCTCGTCGCGCACAGCGAACGGGCGCTGGGAGCCGGTCCAGACGGTGAGCCTGGCGGACGATCCCGGCCCCTTTGACCACTCGGCGACCGCGGCCCGCGGCTCGAGCGGCGCGTGGGCGATGTACTCGACCGTGTAGGTCTGCGACAGCTTGACGTCGGAGGAGGCGAGCCCGTCGTCGACGGAGCCCCTCGTGTTTGCCGGGCCCCCGCGGCCCTCCTCCGGAGCCTCGGCGTTCTTGCGGAAGAACTCGAAGATCGTCGCGTTCGACGGCTGGCTCTCCGTCTCCTTCCATTGGGCTCCCGCGGCGAGCGCGACGAGGGCGCGCTCCGCGGTGTAGGCGTCCGGCGCGACGAGGCCGGCGTACTCGCCGTCGCGCACGACTCTCACGCCCGGCATCGCCTCGGCCTTCGCGGCGTCGAGCGAGACGAGGGTCGCCTCGAACGAAGCCGGACGCAGCGTCTTGCCGAAGAGCATCCCGGGGCGGCGCAGGTCCGACGTGTACCGGTGCGCGCCCGTGACGAAATCCCGGCCGTCGACCTTCGGGGTCCGCAGGCCGGCCAGCTTCCACTGCGCGGGCGGCGTGAGCGCCGGCGCGGCGCCTGCGTCCGCCGGCAGCGTCTTCACCAGCTTCTCGCCGCGCGTCAGCTCGCCATAGAGAAGCGAGCGTCTTTCCGGCGGCGCGCACCCGGCCGTTGTCGGCCGTGATCTGCTCGCGCGGAACCTTCCAGCGCTCCGCCGCGAGGTCGATGAGCGCCGCGCGTGCGGCCGCCGCGACGGCGCGCAGCTGCGGGCCCATCGTGGGAGTCGTGCGGCTGCCGAACGTGCCCGCGTCCCACGGGCAGACGTCCGTGTCGCCCATGACCATGAGGACCGACTCGACGGGGACGCGCAGCTCCTCCGCGACCTGTTGCGAGAGCGAGGTGCGGATGTTCTGTCCCATCTCGACCTTGCCGGTGAAGACGGTGACCCTGCCGTTCTTGTCGATGTGCAGCCAGGCGGCGAGGTCCTTTGGCAGCTCCTGTCCTCTCCGCGTGCGGCCGGACTCCTGGGCGTCCATGACGGCGGCGCCCCCCGGCGCGGCGAGGACGACGAGCAGTCCGCCGCCGAACAGCTTCAGGAAACGGCGTCGGTCGACGTCGAACCAGTGGAGGAGCGGGACCTCGTGCTGGGACAGCTCGGAGGGAAAAGGCGGGGCAACGCCCCCCTCGCCCCAGCCCTCTCCCCCCGTCGGGGGGAGAGGAAGCGTGTTGGAGAGGCTGCCTCCCGAGGATTCCCTCGTCCCCCGCAGGGGGGAGAGGGTCAGGATGAGGCGGGGATCCCGTCTCTCCCTCACGTCGCCTTCCCCTTCTTCGCGGCCGCCTGCACCGCCGCGAGAATGCGCGGGTAGGTCCCGCACCGGCAGACGTTGCGCGCGAGCGTGCTCACGACGTCGTCGGGACTCGGGCTGGGGTTCGACGTCAGGAGCGCGACCGAGGCGACGATCATCCCCGACGTGCAGTAGCCGCACTGGAACGCCTCGGCCTCCAGGAAGGCGGCCTGGACGGGATGCAGGTGGTCCTTCTGGGCGTCCCCAAGACCCTCGATCGTGACGATCCTCTTGCCCTTGGCTTCCGCGACCGTCGTCTGGCAGGAGGGGACGGCCGCGCCGTCGACCAGCACCATGCACGCGCCACACTGGCCCTCGCCGCACCCGTACTTGGCGCCCGTGAGGTCGAGGCGATTGCGGAGGACCGAGAGAAGCGTTTCCTCGGGCGGGGCGTCGACTCGCCGTGTCCGCCCGTTGACGGTCAGAGACACCGACGGCATCGAGAGGATTTTATGCAAGCGGCGAGCCGGCGCGACAGGAAATCCGGAAACCGCAAGGAAAGCGAGAACTGAGGCCTAGGGCTGCGACGCGTGCGCGGACCAGCTGTCGCCCGAGATGTTGTCCACCGACGCGCCGTACGCACTCCAGTAGAACCCCGAGCCCGTGGTGTCGAACGACAGGGCGAGGTCTCCGTAGTTGCCGCTGGGAAGCGACGCCTGCTTCATCGAAACCGGCGGTACCGTGATCGAGAACGTGTTCGATCCGTTGAGCCCGTTGATCCCGACTTCCCACGTGTGCGAGACCGTGTCCAGGTTCACCACGCCGACATTCGTGCGGTACTGACTGTCGTGGCGGTTGCCGAGCGCGAACGCGGTCGGCGAGCCGACCGAGTCGATGATGGAGACCGACGGGAAGCCCTGCGAGACGGTGCCCTGCGCTCCGGGCTGATTCGTCCAGATGCGCGAGAAGCCGTCGAGCTGCGCGCCCGAGTCGGCGGCGCCGCTCGAGGTCTGCGCGAGGACGAGCACGGCGCCGAGGCCGCTCTTCCCGAGCGTCTGCGCGACGAAGTCGGCGAGGATGACCGGCGTCCGCGCCGGGATGGTGAAGAGCTGAACCGGGTCGTTGCTGTTGTCCACGCCCTGGGCGAGCCAGCCGACGGCGATGATCTGGTCCGCATTGCGGTGGTTGATGATCGTGACGTCCGAGCGAAAGTACGTGCCGCCCGCTCCCTGCACGCTTCCCGCCGCCGCGAAGAGGAAGGCGGTGTCGGCCGAGTCGAGGCCGATCACCTTCGTCCGGGCCTGCACGCCGTCTCTCTTCGGAAGCTTGCCGACGAGATCGCGGACCGTGGCGCCGTTCGAGGGAAGGCGGTGGAAGCCGGACCGAGCCGCGGCCGGTTCCGGAGCGAGGAGGAACACTGCCGACAGGGCTCCGACTCCGAGTGCGGACAGGGATCCGAGCGAGCGCTTCATCGAGGCCTCCAGTGCAGAAGGTTGCTTCGGCGGTTTTCGATCCGAAGATTGGCGAGGCGATGAGTTTGGCTTGATTGCGAGTGTAGCAGAGCGGACGTCAGCGTCGGAGCGTGTGCAACGCTCTGTGCGGTGTCGGCGTGCGCCGGATCACACTACGAGCGTATGCGGCGATCGAGGTCGTTGAACGAGAGGCGGATCATGATTGCGCGTCTCGGCGATTTCGTCGCGGACCGCCTTGAACTCCAGCGCCGTCTCTTCACGGAAGCCTTGAAGGCCTTCCGCAACGAGCCGGATTTGCGACCGCAGGTCCTCGCCGAGGACGTCGGTGCGGCGGCGGCTCTCCTGAATGTCCGTTCCGAGCTCCTCCCGCACGGAGCGGATCTCTTCCCGCACGGAGCGGATCTCGGACCCCAAACGTTCGCCGAACGCATCCAGCAAACGTCCTCCGAAGGCGTCGAGTCGCCGAGAGACTTCCTCGGCCGTTTCACGATCCATGTCTTCCTCGCGAACCTAGCACGGGCTCTCTGCTACCTATTGTTGCGACGCAGGGGCAAGCGCGTCGAGATAACTACGAGTCCCGCCGCGAGCGGCGCGATCCACCACACCGGCGATTTCATCGCGAGGAGGAAGATCGCGGTGTAGAGGCACCAGAGAACGGGAATGATCATTAGCAGCGAGCGGCGGCCGCGAGGAACCGCGCAGAGGAGAAGCCCGAGGGTCCCAATCACGGTCGGATCGGGGCAGAGCAGGAAGAGCTGGCAACCTCTCCAGCCGCGGCCGAGCAGTGCATCGACGAGGGGCAGCGCCACGAACGCGAGCAGGAAGATGCCGAGCCCGATTCGGCCGCGCAGATCGGCTGGGCTCTCGAACGCGAGGCCGGGGCGAATGACGGCGAAGACGAGCAGCAGCGCCGCCTCGGCGCCGAACGCCCACGCGAAGTACCCGGCCGACCAGTTGATCGTGGCGTAGCGCTTCGCGAGGAACGCGACGCCGATCCAGAGCCAGCCCGCTGCAAGGATCGCCGGGATCGCGAACGCCCCCCGCGCCGCCCCTCTCCCGTCGCGCCGGAGCAGAAGCCACAGGATCGCGGCCCCCAGAAGAAGCGCCGCGACCTGTGCGGGCCAGATCGCGGCGTTGTAGATCTCGAAGAGGCGGTCGTAGGTTCGCGCGGAGAAGAGGAGCAGGTCGCGAAAGGTATACGTCGACCACTCGGACATCAGAGATGCCCCCTCCGCGCGCCGGCCGCGCGCACCGTTCCTCGGCCGGCTACTTCTTGGGTCCGGTCACCGGGATCAGGTCGAACTTTCCGTCGGCCTGGGTGAGGAACACGCATTCGGAGGCCTTGTCGCATCCCGTCGTGTGCCGGTAGTTGCCGCCGGGCTGCAGGATGTAGGAGCCGGCTCCCAGCCGTGTCTCGCCCTTGCCCTCCGGCGTCTGCACGAACGTGCCCGAGACGACGAGGATCTTGAACGTATTGGTGTGCGTGTGCAGGGGCGCCGTGAACCCGGCCGGGAACTTGACCAGCGAGCCGAACGCGCCCTTGGTGTGATCTCCCCACAGATCCACGATCTTGACGCCCGGCGCGCCGGCCGGATCGAGGTCGGTCCACTTCATGTCGGCCGCCGCCACGAAGACCGGCGTCGAGGGCGCTCCCTGAGCTCCCTGTGCATGGACCGTCCCCGCGAACACGAGGGACAGAGCGATTGCCAAAGCGAGCTTCCGCATCGGTTGCCTCCTTGTTGAGAGAAACTGGCGGGGAGGCTATCACCGTGCGGCGGAAGGGACGTGCAAGCGCTCGGCGCGACTCAGATCTTCTCGACCGCCTCGACGATCCGGCGGCGCATGGCCTGATCCGGCATGCGGCCGTACGAGGCGCCGACGTTCTGCCGGACGTGGTCGACGCGGCTCGTCGCCGGGATGGCGCACGTCACGGCCGGATGCGAGACGATGAACTTCAAGAGGATCTGCGCCCAGTTCGCGCAGTCGATCTCGGCGGCCCAGGACGGCAGCGGAGCGTGCTCGACGCGGCGGATGAGATCGCCGCGCCGAAGCGGACGGTTGCAGATGATCCCGATCTTCCGCTCCTGGGCGAGGGGCAGGATCCGCTCCTCGATCTCCCGGTCGAGCACGTTGTAGGAGATCTGCACGAAGTCGATCGGCTGAGTCCGCATGATCTTCTCGATCTCGTCGTGGCGCCGGCCGTCGGAGGTCGTGACGCCGACGTAGCGCAGCTTGCCCGCCTTCTTCATCGCGAAGAGCGTCGGCAGGTGCTCCTCCCACGCCATCACGTTGTGGACCTGGAGCAGGTCGAAGCGCGGGACGTCCCAAAGCCGGCGCGACTCCTCGATCTGCTCCGGTCCCTTCGCGCCCGAGTTGATCCAGACCTTGGTCGCCGCGAAGAGTGCCTGCGGATGGCCGAGCTTCTTCAGCCCGTAGCCGATGACCTCCTGCGAGGAGCCGTACATCGGCGAGGAGTCGATGAGCCGTCCGCCCCCGGCGAAGAAGGCGCGCATGACCTCGGCGCAGGAATCGCGCCCGGCGGGATCGTCGCCGACGTTGAAGGTGATCCAGCTGCCGAGACCGACGAGCGGCAGCGGCTCGCCGCTTTGGCTCGACGGGATGGGCCTCGTGACGAGCGGGCCGGGATGGGCGACCTCCGGTGGAGGATAGGCGAAGGCGCGCGCGGGACGCAGGCCGTAGGCGAGCCCCGCGGCGCCGAGAGAACCCAGGAGGCGGCGGCGGGTGAGAGGCGGCATGGCTTGTTGTACGCGAGAACGGCGGGGAGGTTGCGGCCGGCCTTTCGGTGTCATCCTGATCGAAGCGAAGGATCCCGAACTCGATTGCCTCTGTCGCTATGAAATACGGGATCCTCCGTCGCTTCGCTCCTCAGGATGACAGGGGAATTCGCCCCTCGGGGTGACAGACGAAATTGCTCCTCGGGAACGCCGGCCAGAGTCAGTCGTTCCGGATCACTCTCCCGCCCTTCATCACGAACGTGACGTGGCGGACGGTATCGATGTTCTGGAGAGGATTCTCCGCCGTCGCGACGAGGTCGGCGGCGTAGCCGACGGCGATCGCGCCGCGCTCCTTCTCCATTCCCATGAGCTTCGCGGCGCTGACGGTCATCGCCTGGAGAATCTGCGCGGGTTTCACGCCGGCCTCTACGAAGCTCGTGATGAACTCGATCGAGAGGGTGCCGCGGGTCTCGCCGTCCTTCACGAAGCAGACGTCGGTGCCGAACGCGACGGGGACGCCGATCTGGTACGCGCGCTTCAGTCGGTCGATGACCCAGTCGTGGTACTCGTCCATGCCCATCTCGTGCGAGGCCTGGCGCGTGAAGTCGGTGCCGACGAGATACGTCCCCTTCGCCTTCATGAGCTCGAGGGTCGGGTTCGTCGCCCGATACGCGTGCTCGACCGACGCGACGCCGCCCTCCGCGGCGGCTCGCGCGCCGGCGTCCGTGGCGCAGTGCGCGGCGACCTTGAGACCCGCGGCGGCCGCCTCCTTCACGAGGACGCGGACGTCGTCGGCCGAGTAGAGGTACGGCTGGTCGTCGACGACGATCTTGATGACCTTCGCTCCGAACGTGACGTTTTCGCGGACGGCCTTGCGCATCTCGTCGGGCGTGTCGGCGTAGAGGTACTCCGGGATCCCGATGTCGGCGCGCTCCGGCGGGATGCCGTGGTACTGGCCGCCGTACGGCGTGATGATGCGGCCCGCGTTGACGACCGTGGGACCCGGAACGAGCCCGTCCTCGATCGCGCGCCGCAGCGCCGTATCCGCGTAGTTGCCGGCATTGCCGACGTCGCGCACCGTCGTGAATCCGGAGCGCAGCATCTCGAGCGCGTTCGACACGCCCTCGATCGAGCGGTACGCCGTCGTCTCGATCGCGGTGGCGGCGAGCAGCCGCGAGAGGAGCTCGGAGAGGCCGGCGCCGCCCTGGGTCCTGAGATTCAGGCAGAGATGCGTGTGCACGTCGAAGAAGCCCGGCATCACCGCGCGCTTCGAGAGGTCCACGACCTGCGCGTTCGGCGGGATCGCCACGGAGGAGGCCGGGCCGACCGCCGCGATCTTGCCGCCCTCGACGAGGATGACCTGGTTCACCGCGATCGAGGCGTTGGACGGGTCCACGAGCTGGCCCGCGCGGATCGCGGTGACCTGGGCGCGGAGCGCGGCGGCGGCGAAAAGAAGCAGGGCGAGCGCCGAGAAGGCGGTGCGGATTCTCTTCAGCATCGATTCCTCCGAGTTCGTGCGGCGAAGGATATCGCGCACAAGAAAAAGCCCCCTCCGTGCGGAGGGGGCTGCCGGCCCGATGATCGAATCTCTTCTACTTCTTGTCGTAAACCGCCGCCTGGTCCATTCCCATCACCTTCGGGTCGGTCGCCGAGGTCTTGACCATGCGGGATTTGCCGTCCGCCGAGACGGTGATCGTGCCCGACGCGACGACCTTGCCGTCCTTCTTGATCGTCATGTTCAGGGTGTGGTCGTTGATCTTCGTATAGGCGCGCGTGTCGTATGCGCTCTCGCCCTTGACGGGATAGTCCTTGCCGTCGTACTTGCCGACCCACACGTTGTGCATCGCCTTGCCGTCCTTGTCGACGCCATCGACCGTGACCTTCACGTCGTCGCCGTCCATCTCGTAGACGACCGTGTGATTCTTCGTCGCCCCGGCGCCGAACTTCGACTTGGCCTCGTTGAGCTTCCAGGTGCCCATGTTGAGATCCGCGGCGACGCACAGGGCGGCGCCGGCCAGGACGAGTACCAGAGACCCGAGGATCGAGCGTGTTTTCATGGATCCCTCCACTTCCTAAAAATTAATTCGAAGCAAATTCTTCGAAAGCTGGCCGGGGATTCTATCGCCGGAGCCGGCCAGGCGATAGGTGCGCAGGACGGGGCCGAGGCCCCTGCCCGCAGCGCGCTAGGACTTTTTCTTCCCCTTCTTGGGGCAGGCCGCTTCGAAGCCGAGCTCGCAGGCCTTCTGATCGAGCGACTTGGAGAGCTTGGTGTCCTTCGCGACGCCGTGGCCCTTCGCGTAGGCGGCGGCGAGCTCGTGGCATGCCTCCCCGTCTCCGGCCTTGCAGGCTTGGTCGTAGTAGTCCGCGGCTTTGGCGGGATCCTTGTCCACGCCCTGGCCGCCGGCGTAGACGACGGCCGCGTTGAAGCAGCCGAACGAGTCGCCGCGCTGGCAGCCGAGCTGCGAGAGCTCGCGTCCCTGCGCGAGGTCCTTCGCGACTCCGTCTCCGGCGAGGTACAGGCCGCCGAGGAGCGAACAGGCCCGCGCGCCGTTCTCGGCGGAGTGGATGTCGTCCTTGTTCTCCTTGCGGTCGCAGGCCTCGCGGAAGATCTCCGCGGCCTTGGCCTCGTCCTTCGCCGTGCCGATGCCGTCGCGGTAGGCGCGGCCGACGTTCAGGCAGCCGCCGAGGTTCGAGGGCTGGCACGCGGAGCCGTCGCAGCCGCGCTCGTAGTTCGCGAGCGCGAGGAACTTGTCCTGCCGGACGCCCTTGCCGTTCTCGTACACGTAGCCGAGGTTGGTGCAGGCGGTCGAGCTGCCGAGCTGGCAGGCCTCCTCGTAGTCGGACGCCGCGCGGACCGCGTCGCGCTGCACGCCGCGGCCCTCGTCGGCCATCAGCGCGGCGTTGTAGCAGCCCTGCGCGTCGCCGAGATCGCAGCTCTTGCGGTAGAGCTCGGCGGCCTTGCGGTCGTCCTTCGCGACCGTCTTGGCGGTCGCGTACAGGAACGCGAGGGTCGCGCAGCCCCCCGCGCTGTCGAGCTCGCACGCGCGCTGGAGTGGCGCGAGAGAATCCTTCTCGCGCTGCGGGTCGTCGCTCAGGATGAGGCCCTCGTAGGCGCACGCCTCGCCGGATCCCTTCGTGCAGGCGGTGGTGAAGGCGTCGAGCGAGCGCGCGTCCGGATGGTGCCGATCCCAATCCAGCCAGGCGCTGCGGAAGCAGGCGTCGAGGTTGCCTCCCGCGCACACCTTGTCCAGGAAGGCCTTCTGGTCGACCGGCACGAGGTTGAGCTCGACGATGTCGCCGCCGCGGCGGAGCCGGATCTTGACGGGCTCGCAGACGCGGCCGTACGCCCACTTCGCGTACTCGCAGTCGTTCGTCACGCGCGTGTCGCCGATCGCCTCCACGACGTCGCCGACCTGGATCCCGGCCGCGGCCGACGGCCCTCCGGGCATGACCGACGACACGACCGCGCCCTTCGAGTCTTTGTCGAGACCGAGCGTCTGCCGGGTCGACTTGGACATCGGAATGACCTCGAGCCCGATCGTGCCGCGGCACTTGGCGGCGGGCGGCGCGGTGGTTGAGGCTTGCGGCTTGGCCGGCTGGCTCGCGCATCCGGCGTTCAGAGCCAGACTCAGAACCAGGAGGAGAAAAGTCCCCCCCGCCGCCCCGAGGGCGGCCGTCCGGGAGCTCCAGCGCGCTCGATTCACTGCGGGGGCGATTATGTCTGAGCTATCCTTCAAAGGCGCAACCATATTGAAAGGAGATTCTCGTATGAAGACGGCTTTCCGGTCCGCCCTCGCCCTGGGTCTACTCCTCGGTTTGACCCTCTCGGCCTCGTCCGCTCTCGCCGCCGACGCCAAGGACGTCGAGTCGACGCCCCAGGCCAAGGTCTACAGGGCCTCCCTGAAGGCGATCGACTCCGGGGACTACGCCGCGTACACCAAGTGCATGACGAGCGAGGCCGTCAAGGAGATCGAGAAGCAGACCAAGGAGATGGGCAAGACCCCGAAGGACGGCATGGAGATGATGAAGATGATGGCGCCGAGCGACATCAAGCTCACGAACCTCAAGGTGGATGGCAAGAAGGCCGTCCTGTCGGCGACCGGCAAGCAGGACAAGGAGACCATGTACGGCACGATCAACCTCGAGGAGGAAAAGGGGGAGTGGAAGGTCGGCAAGCAGAGCTGGACGAACAAGAAGGGCTGAGTCTCGCCCTCATCGCTCCAAAACCATCTGTCATCCCGAGCGCCGCAGGCGCGGGACCCCTTTCCATGGCACACCCGTCGCTCGAAAGGGGTTCCTCGTCGCGGCGCTCCTCGGAATGACACGTCCAGTGGAGCCCCTGGGCTCATCCGATTCAGTTTGGGTACTTGCTCGCCTCCCTCACCCTGACCCTCTCCCCCCGCGGGGGGAGAAGGAATCCTTCCAGATCCTCAGACTCCCTTCGCTCTTGCCTTCCGATATCGATGTCCTATATAACCTCGCCATGTCGAGCCCGGCCCGCCGCACCGAGCTGCTGAAGGGGACTCTCGACCTGCTGATCCTGCGGACGCTCGCGCTCGAGCCGCGCCACGGGCTCGCGATCGCGGATCGCATCGAACAGATCACGCGCGGCACCTTCGTCGTGAAGCCGGGCTCGCTCTTCCCGGCGCTGCACCGCCTCGAGCAGGAAGGGTCGATCGTCGGCGCGTGGGGAGAGTCGGAGAACGGCTATCGCGTCAAGACGTACCGGCTCGAGGCCGCCGGGCGGCGGCAGCTCGAGCGGGAGACCGAGCAGTGGAAGCGCATCGTGCTCGCGATGGGCCAGGTCTTGGACGCAACGTAGGGGCGGGGCTTGCCCCCGCCCGCGGGCGGCCGCGAGGGCTGCCCCTACAGAGGAACGACGGAGCCATGCGGATCGTCAGCCGTCTCGCGAGCCTCGGGCGCACGCTCTTCCGCGGAAGGCGCCTCGAGAAGGACCTCGACGACGAGGTGCGCGGCTACCTCGAGGAGCTGACGCGCCGGAAGATCGGCGAGGGGCTCGACCCCGCGACGGCGCGTCGCGAGGCGCTGCTCGAGATGGGCGGCGTCGAGCCGGTCAAGGAGGAGGCGCGCGGCGCCCGCATCGGCGTGGGCGTCGAGACGACGGCGCGCGACGCGCGGTACGCGTGGCGCAGTCTCCGCAAGTCCCCGGGCTTCGCGCTGGCGACCGTCCTGACGCTGGGCCTCGGGATCGGGGCGAGCACCGCGATCTTCAGCGTCGTCGACGCGATGCTCCTCTCCCCGCTGCCGTACCGCGATTCGTCGCGGCTCGCGTTCGTCTGGTCCGACATGACCGAGGCCGGCTATCCGAGGGCGCCGCTCTCGGGCCCCGAGCTGGGCGACCTGCGCAGCCGCGCGACGCTCTTCGAGGGCTTCGGCGCGATCTGGGCCAACAGCGCCGCGCTGACGGGAGACGGCGAGCCGCAGCGGCTGCGGGTCGGCTTCGTCACGACGGACTTCTTCGACGTTCTCGGCGCGGGCGCGGCGCTCGGACGGACCTTCGCGGCCGAGGACGAGACCAAGGACGCGCCGCCGGCGATCCTCCTGAGCGCGGCGCTCTGGCAGCGCCGGTTCGGCGGAGATCCGGGGATCGTGGGCCGCCGGGTCGTCGTCAATGAACGGCCGACGACGGTCATCGGCGTGATGCCCGCCGCCTTCCGCCTGCTCCTCCCGACCGACTCCTCGGTGCCGGATGACCTCGAGGCGTTCCTGCCGTTCCGCCGGGGCCTGACGGAGAGCCAGCGCGGCCAGCAGTACCTGCGCGTCGTGGGGCGGCTGAAGCCGGGCGTCACGCTCGCGCAGGGCAAACGCGAGGTCGACGCGATCGCGGCGCAGATCTCGAAGGAGTTCCCCGAGTACGGCAGCGCGGGCCGGCGCTACGACACGGTCTCGCTGCACGCGGACGGCGTGCGCGAGATCCGCCCGATCCTGCTCGCGCTGTTCGCCGGCGTCGGCATCCTGCTCCTCATCACGTGCGTCAACGTCGCCGGCCTCCTCGCGGCGAGGGCCGCCGCGCGCCGGGAGGAGATCGCGCTGCGGATCGCGCTCGGCGCCGGCCGGCTCCGCCTCTTCCGGCAGTGTCTCGTCGAGGGCCTCGTGCTCGCGCTCCTCGGCGCGTGCGTCGGCGTGGCGGTGGCGCGCGCGGCGCTGGCGGCGCTCGTCGCGTCGCGGCCCGAGAGCCTCTCCCGGATCGCGGCGGCCACGATCGATCGGCGCGTGCTGGCCTTCACGGCCGGGACCGCGCTCCTCTGGGGCGTCCTCCTCTCCCTGGCCCCCCTCGTGGAGGTTCTGCGCACCTCGACCGCCGCCGGGTTGAGGCGCGCGGGCGGGCGCACGCAGTCGCGGACGAGGACCGTCCTCGTGGCGGTCCAGGTCGCGCTCGGCGTCGTCCTGGTCGTCGGCGCCGGGCTCGTCGCACGATCCTTCGTCCGGCTGCAGGGCGTCGATCCCGGCTTCGTCCCGGACCACGTTTTGTCCTTCCGGCTCGGCCTGGGCGGGGCGCGCGATGGCGATCCGCAGTCCTTCAACGCGTTCAGCCGCACCTTCGAGAAGGAGGTCGCGGCGCTGCCCGGCGTCACCGCGGTCGCGGGCGTGAGTCATCTGCCCTTCGACCACATTCCCAACTGGGGAGGACCCTACGTCGCGACGCCCGGCGCCGACGAGACGACGGCGCCAATGGCCGACTACCGCGCCGTGACGCCCGACTTCTTCGCGGCCGCCGGCGCGCGCCTCTCCGCCGGACGCGGCTTCACCGAGGCGGACGACGAGAAGGGCCAGCCCGTCGTGATCGTCGACGAGAGGCTCGCGAGGGTGACGTGGCCGAACCGCAGCGCGATCGGCCAGCGCCTGGGTCTGGATCCGCAGTCGAACGGGCACCCGTCGAGCTGGGCGACCGTCGTCGGCGTCGTGCGGCATCTCCGGCACACCAGCCTGATGGAGGAGGTCCGCGAGCAGGTCTATTTCCCGCAGCGGCAGATCAACCGCAATCCCGTCGCCTACCTCGTTCGGACGCGCTCCGATCCGGCGGCGCTCGCCGCACCCATCCGCGGGATTCTCGCGCGGCTCGATCCCGCGCTGCCGATCTCCGAGGTCCGGCTGCTCGACGGCTACGTGACGGCCGCGCGCGGCGCCCAGAGGTTCACGATGATCCTGGCGACCGCGTTCGCCGCGGTGGCGCTCCTGCTGGCGTGCATCGGGCTCTACGGAGTCGTCGCGTACGCGGTGACGCAGCGGCGGCGCGAGTTCGGCGTGCGGATGGCGCTCGGCGCGCTCCCGCGCCAGGTGCGCGGGCTCGTCCTACGCGACGGGATGCGCATCGCGGGTGCCGGGCTCGCCCTCGGCATCCCCGCGGCGCTCGCGGCCTCCCGCCTCCTGCGGTCGCAGCTCTACGGCGTGACACCGCGCGACACGCCGAGCTACGGGATCGCGGTCGCGGTCCTCGCCCTCGCGGCGGCGGGCGCGTCCTGGTTCGCCGCGCGGCGCGCGACGTCGGCGAGCCCGCTCGAGGTGCTGCGGGCGGAGTAGCCGTCGCCTCCGCTTCGTTCGGGGTCTGCCCTTTGGGCACCGGCGGTCGGCTCGCCCGGATGCGGGCTCGACCGACCGCCTGACCCCTCACCGCGCTGCGGCTCCCGCGGCGCGAGGCGTCCTCCGCTGCGCTCGCGGAGATTCCTCGCGCCGCGAGCAATCGGAACAGCGCCTCAGAGAAGGCTCGTTTGCGGCAATGGTTAGAGAGTTCGCAACGCGCCCAAGTTTCGCGAGTCCGGGCGAGCGAAACGACGCGCGTTGCGGGAGCCGGAGCGCAGCGTGCGGGCCAGGCTCGTGGTCGAGGCCCTTTGGCCGAGCCACGAGCCGGTGGCGAAGCCAGGCCCGCCCGCAAGCGGAGGCGACGTTCACTCCCACCAATATTTCGACCGCTTCTTCTCCCGCGATCCGGTCTCGTCCATCGTCGCGGCGTCGTAGAGGCGGCCGTTGACCATGGTCCACGTCACCTTCTCCGACCGGCGGATGTCCTGGAGCGGATTCCCGTCGATGACCACGATGTCGGCGAGCTTGCCGGCCTCGAGCGTGCCGAGGTCGCGGTCCATGCCCAGCGTCCGCGCGCCGTTGGCCGTGGCGCACCGCAGAGCCTCGTGCGGGGAGAGTCCGCCCTGCACGAGCATCCAGAGCTCCCAGTGGAGCCCCAGGCCCTCGCGCTGGCCGTGCGCCCCGGTGTTGACGACCACGCCGTCCTCTGGCGAGGCCCGCCGCGAGCCGCGCCTCGTTGAAGTGATTGAACTCATCGTCGGGCGCCATCGTGCGGCGGCGCGAGCGCGGGTCGAGGATGAAGGGCGGCACGAACCGCGACAGCCGCGGGTCCTCCCACACGTTCGTCTTCTGGTACCAGTAGTTTTCGCCGAAGAGCCCGCCGTACGCGACGAGGAGCGTGGGCGTGTAAGCGACGCCGCCGGGCGGCCACAGCGCGTGGACGTCCGCGTACGCGTTGGGCACCGGGATCGTGTGCTCGACCGTCGTGTGCCCGTCGACGACCATCGTCATGTTCATCTCGAACAGCGAGCCGCCCTCGGGGACGACCATCATGCCGACCTCGCGCGCGGCCGCCAGGATCTGCTGGCGCTGCTCGCGGCGCGGCTGGTTGTAGCTCTTGACCGTAATCGCGCCGACCGCCTTGAGCCGGCGCAGGTGCGCGAGCGCGTCGTCGAGCGAGTCGATCTCGGCCTTGAAGTCGCCGGCGGCGCCGTAGAGGATCGTGCCGGTCGAGAAGATGCGAGGCGCTCGCATCAAGCCGGCGCGCGCGAGCTCGGCCGCCGCGAACACCTCTCCCGTGTCGTTGCTCGGGTCGTGCACGGTCGTGACGCCGAAGGCGAGCGACGCGTCGCTGTGCCAGTTCTGCTGCGGCAGGATCTCGTCGCCGCCGCCGAACGCGCCGTGGTAGTGCGCGTCGATGAAGCCGGGCAGAACGGTCTTTCCCGTCACGTCGACGGTCTTGGCGCCTTGTGGGATGGCGATCTGACCTCTCCGGCCCACCGCCGCGATGCGGTTGCCCTGGACGACCACGACGCCGTCCTCGATCACCTCGTCGCCCTTCATGGTCACGACGCGGCCGCCCGTGAACGCCAGGGTCGAGGACGGCTCGTCGACCGGCGCCGTGAACCCGATGTCGACGCCCCGGGCCGGCGGCTCGGGCAGCTTCTCCGGCGCGCCCGGGAGAAACGCGAACGCCTCCTTGAGGTCGCGCTGGAAGAGCTGCGGGCCGACGGCCCAGAAGACCCTCGCGGAGTCGCCGGAAAAGTGCAGATACTCGCCCGCGTCTCTCGAGACGCGCGTCACGGGAACGGCCTTGCTCTTGGGCCCGATGTCGACGCGGCGTCCGGTCTCGACGAAGGGCGTCACGTACGCGTTGAAGCCCTCGCGAAACGCCAGCCAGCGGCCATCCGGCGAGACCTCGAACTCGGTGGCGAGCTCGGAGAGGTAGTACTCGTGCGGATCCGAGCCGTCGAGCTTGATCGAGGCGAGGATCCTCTTTGCGGGAGCGACCTGGTCCCCTCCGCCCTCGGTCTTCACGAAGAACACGCGGTCGTTCGCCTTGCCGAAGCGCGGCGAGGCGCCGTCCTCGGTGACGAGCGTGGGCCTTCCGCCCGAAGCCGCGACGACGTAGAGGCCGGGATCGGAGGACCATGCGTCCGAGCGCAGGTAGCCGCCCGTGTCCTTGCGATAGACGATGCGCGAGCCGTCGGGGGAGAAGACGGGATCGAGGTAGTGGCCCGGGCTTCTCGGTCACGAGCCGCGAGGCGCCGTCGACCGGCTTTCCCGGCTTTCCCCGTCGCGGCAAGCGTGCGATCCGGATCGACCCGAGCGTCTGGTCGTTCCAGGTCGCGTAGACGATCGACTTCGAGTCCCGCGACCACGACGGGAAGTATTCGAAGTCCTCGGTCTGGTGCGTCAGCCGGCGCGGCGTGCCGTTGGGCAGGTCCTTCACGTAGACGTAGCCGAGCGCCTGATAGGCGACGCGATGGCCGTCGGGCGAGACGGAGACCCAGCGCAGCATGCGGACGGGGAAGGCGGCGCCTCCTCCCGGCGATTTGCGGCGATGCCGACGCCTGCATGAGCGCCCGTCAGCACGTCCACGCCGAAGCGCACGGCGTGCGCCGTCTTGCGCGAGTCGCGCACGTGGAATGGGATCTCGGACACCGCTTTGCTGGCACCGGCCGCGCTGCCATCCGCCACGACTTCGATCCGTTTGATCTTCCCGCCCGCCCAGAGCACGAGGGACTTCGAGTCCGGCATCCACGCCATGCCCGGATAGAGGCCCTGGATCGCCCAGGTCTCCTGCATGTCGCGCTCGAGCCCGTCCCAGATCGGGCGCTCGATTCCGGACTCCACGTCCTTGACGAAGAGCGTCGACTTGTAGCGGACGCGGCGCACGAACGCGAGCGACTTGCCGTCGGGCGAGGGCGTCGGCCGCACGGAGCCGCCGGGACCGGTGACGAAGTCGACGATCTTGCCGGTCTCGCGGTCCAGCCGCTTGATGACGTAGATCTGGCCGTTGGGATCCTTGTTGTACTCCCAGATCTTGCCGGGCGTCGTGTCCGAGGACCAGTAGAGATACCGCCCGTCGGGCGAGAACGCGGGCTCGCCGTCGTCCTTCTGCTCGGTCGCGCGCTTGGTCATCTGGAGACCCTCGCCGCCGGTGCGGTGATAGAGCCAGATCTCTCCGGCGCCGAGCGAACGGGTGCCGGTGAAGTGCTTGCGCGCCGCGATGAACTGCGAGTCGGGCGTCCACGCCGGGCTGTTCGGAAGGCGGAACGACTCCTTGGTCACCTGCTGCGGGTTCTTTCCGTCGCGGCCGATCACCCAGACGTTGTCGCCGCCCGAGCGGTCGGAGGTGAACGCGATCCACCGGCCGTCGGGCGAGTACCGAGGCTGCATGTCCCACGGGATCCCGGAGGTCAGCGCGTGCGCCTCTCCGCCCGCGATCGGCAGCGTATAGAGGTCGCCGAGGAAGTCGAAGACGATCTCCTTTCCGTCGGGCGAGACGTCGAGGGACATCCAGGTTCCCTCGGTCGCGTCGATCGGGACGTTCACGTCGAAGGGGTACGGCGGGTTCGCGACGTCCCACTTCGGCTTCTCCGTCTCCTTCTCTTTCGCGGGATCCGCCGCCGGCGGAGCGCTCGGCGGACGGTCGACGGGCGGCCTCGGATTTTGTTTCGAGGCGTCCTGCCCGCACAGGGAGACGGAGACGGACAGGGTGAGCAGGAGAAGCAGGGCGGCGGCCGGGAGTCTGCGCATCCGGAATCCTTTCGCGTCTGAAATGCCGCGGGGATTCTAGCCGCAGTCGGACGGATGCAGCCCGCTGGCCGTCATCCCGAGCGCAGCGAGGGATCCCGGACTCGATCGAGACACCGCAAATCAAGCGCGGGATCCCTCGTCGCTTCCGCTCCTCGGGATGACGGCTGGCGCTCTCCCGTCAGCCCGCCGCAGACATTCCGCGGCGAGCCGAAGGAGGCGACGCGTGCTGGAGCCGCCGGGCCTCGCGCACGCGGGAGGGACTTCCCAGGTCCTCCCAGACCATCCCGTTGATCGCGAGGACGGCGAGCGCGTGCGGCTTCTTCTCGAGCACGTCGCGGGAGAAGTCGGCGTGCGGGAGACGCGCGTAGAGGCGCTCCGCGGCCTCGCGCTCGGACGGCGAGCCGAGCGCGGTCCAGATCTCGAGGAAGGAGTCCACGAGGTCCGGCTGCGCGATCGCGAAGAGGAACAGGAGCTCCTCGAGCTGGCCGACGACGACGGAGGTGTTCCAGAGACTCGTCCCCTGGAACAGCTCCCGCGCCGCGTCCGCCGCCGGTTTCTCGACGAATCGGGCGACCCGATGGAGGTCGCGCCAGCCGCCGATGATGGGCTCGGCGGGCTCGATCCAGCCGTACTCCGGTTCCGGGCGGGTCGGCGTCGTCCCCAGCAGGATGACGAGGTTCTCGTGCGCCTGGACGACGCCGACCGCGACGCGGGTATGCAGCGCGAACGCGTGCTCGTCCGAGATCCAGTGATCCGACGGGAGGATCACGACGGGCGCGTTCGGCGTACGGGCCGCGATGCGCAGCAGCCCGTAGAGGACGGCCGTGGCGGTGCCGCGGTTTCCGGGCTGGATCACGAGCGACGAGGGGCTCAGCGCCGAGACGATGTCCGCGTAGTAGGGCTGGTGGTGGCGCGACAGCAGGAAGAGGATGTTCTCGGGCGTCGCGATCGCCGCGGCGCGCCGCGCCGTCTGGACGAGCAGGGGCTCCTGGCCGACCAGCGTGCAGAACTGCTTGGGGCGGTCGTCGCCGGCGAGCACGCGCGTGACCGGGCGAAGGCGCGCCCCGTCGCCTCCGGCCAAAATCAGGACGCAGGCGCCCTCGGAGGAGGGCTCGACGCGGCCGGATCCCCGGGCTGAGCTCTCTGTCTGCGGCGTCGAAAGCGAATCGGGGCGCGTACGGGTCGGAGTCGGCGCTTCGGTCGTGGGCATGTTTCCCTGTTCCCCCCTTCCGAAGATACGGATCTCTGGATCGATCCATTACCCGTCGACCCACGGTCGTTTCCGCCGCCCCAGAGTGTCGTCCTGAGGCACAGAGTGCCGGAGGATTCCGAACTCGACCGCCTGCGCTGTGTATTAATGTCGCAGCCATGATCCTCGGAAAGGCCTGGCTCCTTTCCTGCTTGCTCGCTCTCTCGAGCGGGCGAGGCCCGCTCGTGCTCGAGAACCTGACCCTGATCGATGTCGTGAACGGCGTTTCGCTGCCGGACCGCACGGTCGTCGTCGTCGGCGAGCACATCTGGCAAGTTGCGCCATCCGACCGCGCGCTGACGCCGGCGAGCGCGCGGGTTATTGACGCCACGGGCAAGTTCCTGATTCCCGGCCTCTGGGACATGCACGTGCACACGTTCTTCGGCGACTGGGTGCCCGGGGGCCGGGAAGTGATCCTGCCGCTCCTGCTGGCCAACGGCATCACCGGCGCGCGCGACATGGGGAGCGATCTGGATCCGATTTTGCAGGCGCGTGAGGCGACGGCGCGGGGGACGTGGACCGGTCCGCGGCTGGTCGTCTCGGGACCGATGCTAGATGGGCCGAAGCCTCAGTTCCCCGCGTCGATCGCCGTGTCGACGCCGGAGGACGGGCGACGCGCGGTCGCGATGCTCCAGGGCCGCGGCGTCGACTTCATCAAGCTCCAGTCGCTCGTCCCTCGAGACGCCTACTTCGCGATCGCGGACGAATGCCGCCGCCGCGGGATTTCCTTCGTCGGCCACGTGCCGGACGCGATCCGCGCATCCGAGGCCTCGAACGCGGGGCAGAAGAGCTTTGAGCATCTGATCGGGGTGTTCGAGGGCAGCACCTCGATCGAGGACGAGCTGCTGAAGGGGCCGAAGGGACCCGCGAAGTTCCTGGCCGGTTACGACGCCGGCCGGGAGGCCGATCTGATCGCGCTGCTCGCGAAGAACCGGACGTGGCAGTGTCCGACACTCCTCTGGGAGTACGGGGGCTGGCTCGTCGACGTCGTCGACGTCACCAAGTATCCCGAGCTGCGCTACGCGCCGGCGGCCTGGCGGGAGAAGACCTGGCCCCGCTTCAAGGCCGACATGGTCAAGAGCTACATCACCGACCCGCTGCCGGTGCGGGAGAAGTGGGTCGAGCACGAGCTCGGGATCATCGCGAGGCTTCACCGCGCCGGCGTGCCGCTACTGGCCGGAACCGACGCGCCGCCGGGCGTCGGCATCGTCCCCGGCATGAGCCTCCACCGCGAGCTCGGCCGGTTCGTGGCCGCGGGGCTGTCGCCGCTCGAGGCCCTGCAGACCGCGACGATCAATCCCGCGAGATTCCTCGAGAAGACGAAGGACTTCGGGTCGGTCGAGCCCGGCAAGATCGCGGACCTCGTGCTGCTCGACGCCAACCCGCTCGATGACATCGCGAACACGACGAGGATCGCGGCGGTCGTCGCGAACGGACGGTTCTTCACCCGCGCGGACCTCGATCGCATCCTCGCCGACGCCGAGGCGTGGGCGAGGTCTCACTGATCGGGGCGAATCGGGTGTCTCAGGCCGGCTTCGGCGAGGACATCTTCCGGACGATCCAGGTGAGGACGATCGCGCCGAGCGTCGCCACGAGGATCGTGTAGATCATCCCGCCCTCACCCGAGAAGCCGAGGAGCCGCATCAGGAAGCCGCCGATCAGCGCCCCGACGAGGCCGATGATGATGTCCATGAGCGCGCCCTTGCCTCCGCCGCCCATGACCTTCCCGGTGAGCCAGCCGGCGATGAGACCCACGATGAGCCACCAGATGATTCCCATACCTTCACGCCCTCCTCGACATGCGGGACATCAGAAGCGCCAGAGCGCCCGCCCCGATGCTCTTCACGAGTGTCGGGTGCTGCGCATAGAAGCTCGCGGCCTGATCCACGATCGTCGGATTCTTCTTCGCAGCGTTCTGCGCGAGGACCTGGACGTCCTGCGGCGAGACCTGCTGCGCCTGCTGCGGCGTCACCTGGACGGTGCCTCCTCCTGCCGCGCTCGCGGCGAGCCCACCGAGCCCCGCCTGGGCGAGGAGCTGTCCCGCGTTGGGGCCGAGGGCGCCGAGGATCTGGTTGAGGAGTCCGGCCTTCTGGGTCGCGTTGGAATTGTTGAAGAGGCCCGAGAGCATCTGCTCGAACGGCGGCGTCTCGGGCGAGTTGAAGACGTGTGAGATCCCGGCGGAGAGATCGCCCTGCGGCACTTGGCGCGCGACCTGGTCGTAGGTGGAGTGAACCTCGTCGTCGGTGGCCTGGCCCGTCTTGAACTGGTTCGCGAGCTGGCCGAGCTGGTCGAGAAGACCCATGTCTGCCTCCTCGGGGCGGAAGAATCGCCTCCGAGCCCGGATCCTATGCCCGAAGCGCGGGGCAAGGGGCGGGATTGCCCGAAGGGGAGGGGCGAAGCCTCACCGGAGCATCTCCTCCAGCTCGGGGAACTTCCTCCCGGTCATCTCCCACCTCAGCAGCGAGGCCGGAATCAGGCCGCGGGCGTTGAAATCGTCCATGAAGGCCTTCATCCGGAATTCGCTCCCGAGCTGCGCGCACTTCTCGGCGAGGAGCTTCTCGATCTCGATCTTTCCGATCAGGTAGCTCGTCCCGTAGCCCGGCTGCTGGAGGTAGAGGTGCTGCTCGTCGCGCACGAGCTGGCCCTTCATGGAGAGCCAGCCGCGCGGGGTGGTGGCACAGGCGAACGCGGCAGCCTCCTCTAGGGTCATGCGGTTGCTCTGCATGAACAGCTCGCCGAGCGCGCGCGCCGCCCGCTCGGCGACGAGGATGTAGACGAGCTCCCGCGAGCGTGGCCGCGCGTCGAACATGCCGGCCTGCATCATGAGCTCCTCCCAGCCGGTCGCGTGTCCCTCGGTGCGCGTATTGAAGATGTTGTAGAGAAGGACCTCCTTGCGGATCGGGCTCGCGGGAGGCTCGTGGACCTGAAACGCCTTGTCGAACCAGTGGTAGCCGTGCGTGCGCATCACCTCGGGATCGCGGTAGTCGACCTCGCTGAAGAACTCGCGCGGCGGCGGCGAGTAGCTGCCGATGCGGGCGCGCAGCGCCGGGTCGAGGTAGTCCTTCACGGTCAGGACGTCGTGGTCCTTCAGGAACGTCATGTACTCGGTGACGCCGGCGTTGAAGGCCTTGTCGTACTCCGCGGCGTTCGAGGCGACGGGCTCCTGAACCGGAAGCTTCGCGTTCTTCAGCTCCTCCATGGCGAGGAGCGCGTGGGCTCGCGCGAGCTCCCGCTCCATCAGCGCGACCTCCTCGGCCCACGTGTACGGGACGAGCTGCACGTGCTTGAGGTACCAGTCGTAGTTCTCGACGCCAACCCCCGACGGTCCCGTCTTCGACGAGGCCTTCCCGTCGAGCCAGGAGGCGAACTCGTCGGTGGCCTTGCGCGCGGTGGCGACGTCGGCGGCGAGAACGGAGCCGGCGCCGGTCAGCTTCGGCGCGAGCTTCGCGAGCTCCGCGCCCTGCGCCCGGATCGCCTTCGCTCCGTAGACCCACAGGTCATGGCCGTTGCCGTTCAGGTTGACCCTGGCCTGTGCGAGGAGGGCCGGGATCGCGCGGAGTCTCGGCCGGATCGCGGCGGCGTCGTCCGGCGAGAGCGGGAACTTGTACGACCAGAGCTCGACCGCGCCGAGCGCGTAGGGGCCCTCGCGCGCCGGCTGGTCGCTCTCCTCGGAGAATACCGTGACGTAGAACGCGGGATTATTGGCCCAGGGCCTCAGCACGCGATGATCGAAGTCGAGGCCATTCACCTCCGCGCGGACGATCTGGTAGTCGACCTGCTGGGGGACCGGCCAGGCGCTCGGGTCGATCGCGGCGAGGCGCTTCTTGTAGCTCTCGAGCTCCTGCTGCTGCGCGCCCATCGCGCCCGGACCGTAGTGCGGCACCCCGTCGACCACCTTGGGCCTCTGGAACGCGCGCCAGTCCTTGAAGAAGGAAACGAGATCCTCGTAGCGCGAGCTCGCGGGGGCGGCGGCCGCCGCGAGCAGAGAAAACACCACGGGCAGGATGCCCAGCTCGATCGGAATCATGCGCGGGATTCTATGCGACCGCCGCCGCCGCGCTGAAGTGGACCTACGGCGCCGATACCACCGGGAGCTCGACGAAGCTCGTGCCGTAGACGCGCTGGGTCGCCTTCTTGTAGTCGCCCGGCTTGGCCCAGAAGATGTTCTCGACGAACGTCTGCGGGTTGCGGTCGTAGAGCGGGAACCAGCTCGACTGCACCTGCACCATGATCCGGTGGCCCGGCAGGAAGACGTGGTTCGCGGTCGGCAGAGTCCACTTGTAGAGGAGCGGCTTGCCCGCCTCGATCGGCTTCGCGGTCTCGAGGCTCTCGCGGTAGCGCCCGCGGAAGATGTCCGCCGAGACCATCAGCTGGTAGCCGCCCATCTCGGGCTGGCCCGCGACCTCGTCGGGATAGACGTCGATGACCTTGACGACCCAGTCGCTGTCGGTGCCCGAGGTGGAGGCCGTCAGGTTCACGACGGGCTGGCCCGCGATCTTGACCGGCGCGGTCAGGACGTCGGAGGTGAAGACGGCGACGTCTGTGCGGCCGGAGACGTCGCGCTGGTCCGAGACCAGCCAGGGCACCCAGTTCTTCGTGAGCGACGGCCGGCCGTTGAAGGGCACGGGCTTCGCGGGGTCCGACACGTATTCGGTGTACGCGTCGCCGCTCTGAGCCGCGAAGCTGGTCTTCCCGTCCGCTCCGAGGTAGAGCGGGGTGGCCTTGATCGGACAGCCCGCGGCGTTCCCGCTCGCGCATCCCGACGGCCAGGCGTTCAGGCGCCGCCAGGTATTCGTGCCGGTCTCGAACGCGTAGACGGGGGAGAGCGGAACGCTCGTGTCGTCCTTGAGAAAGTGCGCGAGAAACGGCGCCAGGATCTCGCGGCGGAAGGTGAGCCCGGTGTCGCTTCCGAAGTGGAGCGCGCCGAGCGTCGAGCCGTCGTGGATCTCCTGCCCGTGATGCCACGGGCCCAGGACGAGGAAGACCCTGTCGTTGCCGCCGTCCTTGGGCTCGATCGCCCGGTAGACGGCGGGCGCGCCGTAGATGTCCTCCTGGTCCCAGAGGCTGTCCACCAGCATGACCGGCACCTTCAGCGGCTCCTTCGCGAGGATCTTGTCCATCGCCTGCGCCTGCCACCACGAGTCGTAGGCGGGATGCTCGTACATCTTTCGCCAGAAGCCGAGCTGCTCCATCCCGTGCTGCTTGCCGATGTCGCCGGCCGAGCCCGCCGCGAGGTAGGTGTCGTAGTCGTCGTAGTGCGTGTTCCACCACTTCAGGTCGTTCTTGCGGGTCGCCTCCTGCTCGTAGATGTAGGACGCGCCGATCTGCCGGAAGGCGCCGTTGTGGAACCAGTCGTCGCCCATCCAGCCGTCCACCATCGGGTTCATCGGGACGGAGCACTTCAGGGCGGGATGGGGATTGACGAGCGCCATCAGCGGGAGGAAGCCGTCGTAGGAGATGCCGAGGATGCCGACCTTGCCGTTCGATTCGGGCACGTTCTTCACGAGCCAGTCGATCGTGTCGTAGGTGTCCGTGGCGTGGTCGACCGCGGTCGGGTTGAGCGGTCCGTGGAGCGGACGGTTCATGACGTAGTCGCCCTCGGAGCCGTGCTTGCCGCGCACGTCCTGAACGGCCCGGATGTAGCCGCCCTCGATGATGGTCTCGACCGCGTTGTCATACCCGTCCAGCACGGAAGCGAGGTGCGTGCTCGGCGTGTGGCTCGTCAGCGCGTCGGCGTCGTAGGGCGTGCGGGTCAGGAGGATCGGCGCGCCCTTCGCGCCTTTGGGGATCAGGATGACCGTGTGGAGCCGGACGCCGTCGCGCATCGGAATCATCACGACGCGGCGCTCGTGGTCGAAGGAGTCGGAGACCGGCTTGAACTGCGCCGGCATCTCGCTCGGCAGGCCGCCTGGGGAGGCCTTCGGCGTGGGCGAGGGGTTCGGACCCGGGGCGCCGGCGGAGACGGCGGCTGCCCCCAGCGCGAGGAGGACGGCGGCGGCTGCTGCTGCGGCTACGGACAGTCGGGTCCGGTTCATGGGAAATCCTCCTGAGAAGTTGGGGGATCTTACATGCACCGGGCGACCCCGAAGCTCCAAGCGGAGTCTCTCAGCGCTTCGCGCTTCCGCAGCGCCCGCCGATCAGGGCTTGGGCTTCGCCGGCGGCGCGCTGGCCTTTTCCTTCGCCGCCTCGATCTGCGGGATCAGGACGTCCTTCACGTAGCGCCAGTCCGGCTCGACGTTCAGGACGGCGGCGGCGTAGTGGCCGGCGGCGTCCAGGTTCTGCGGCTTCCCGCGAAACCGCGCGAGGCTCAGGCCGAGGAGCAGCTCGGCCTCGCCCCAGGCCGGGTCGGTCGCGTCCGAGATCGTCTGCTTGCGCGCCCAGTCGAGCCCGTCGCGGAAGAGCGCAACGGCCTTGTCCTGGCCGCCGCCCTGCTTGACCGGGGTGTCCCACTTCGCCGTCCCGAAGACCCACGCGAGACGCGGATTCTGCGGCGCCTGTTTCTGCGTCTCGACCAGGAGGTCCCAGAGTCGCCGGTACTCCTTCGGGCGCTCGGAGGCCGGCAGGGTCGGCGCGAGGTCCTCGAGGCAGGCGATCTGCGCGATCCTCGCCTCGACGAAGGCGGGATCCGCGTCCGAGGACTGCCGGAGCTCGTCGACTGCGGAGCGGAGTCCCTCCTCGATCTCGGACCACGACGGGCCCTCGCCTTCGGCGGCGTTCATCCCGTTCCACGCCGCCCGCCAGAGCCCGAAACCGCGCCAGTAGTGTGCCCGCGAGGCGAGCGGCCCGCCGACGCCGGCGTCCGTGAAGGGCGCCATCTCCTCGACGAGCGCCTTCAGCCGGTCGCGCTCGTCCGCGTAGGCGGCCCTGCGGATCTCGCCCGCGATCCGGACGACCTGGTGGTGCGGGGTCTCGGGCGGCGGCGGCGGGGCGGAGGGCGCCGGCCCCGTTCCGGCGCAGGAGGAAAGCGCGAGACACGCGGCCGCGAACCAGAGCGGAGGTCTCCGACGCACCCTGGCACGCGACACCCTCCGCCGCTCACCTGTCATCGAGAGTCACCGCGTCTTCGCGCGAGCGACGGAATTCGGCACCGTGTCGTTTCGGCGCGCGAGGCAATCCGAAGAAAAGAAACCATTTGGCGTCGGAGCGATACTGGCGCTTGATTTGCTCCCGAAAAGCTGGAGACTAAAGCCACCCAAGTGTTCGGTCCCAGGTTCCTCCGGTCGTTCGAAAGCCTCGGCTGGCTGCGCAGGCCGAAGTCGTGGATCCTCGCGACCCTCTTCGTCGCGGCCGCCTCGCTCCGCTGCGCGTCGGCGCCGACCGTCTACCCGAGCCCCGAGGTCCATTCGGTCGAAGAGCGCCGGCCGATTCCCGCCGGCGACCAGTACGCGAGCGCGGTCGAGTTCCGCAAGTTCCTGGTCAAGCTGCCGGACGACCACGTCATCGGCGCGCTGCAGGTCGGCAGGGAGTGCAGCGGGCGCGAGCCGCTGACCTGGAAGATCGGGCGCGACAGCACGGTGACCCAGGACTTCGGAGCGCTCCTCCTCGAGGAGGTTGCCTCGGCGGGCTACGGCGTCGTCGGAAAGGGGGACGTGCTCTTCGAGGACGTCCACGAGAAGAAGGCGGACTACGTCGTCGCCGGCGTGATCCGGGACGTGCGCGCCAACGTCTGTTACGCCAACCCCAAGGGCAATCTCGCGACGGCGGAGGCGTCCCTCGTCATCGACTGGCAGATCTACTCGTACCGGGCGCGCGACGTCGCGTTCAAGCTCACGACGCAGGGCTCGAGCCTTCTCCTCCGCCCCCAGCCCGAGCCCGGCGCCGACGCGATCTCCCGCGCGGTGGTGGCCGCCTCGCGCAACCTTCTGGCCGATCCGCATTTCCACGAGCTCATGACGGGCAACGGTGCGGACCGCAACCCCCAGCCGCGGCCGCCGATCGCGATCGCGTACGAGACGGCGCCGAAGAAGCCGTCGAAGAGCGCCGAGACGCTCGTGGCCGACTCGCGGATGGCGGTCGTCACGGTGTTCGCGGGCGATTCCATGGGCTCCGGCTTCCTGATCTCGCGCGACGGTTACCTCCTGACGGACGAGCACGTCGTGGGCACCTCGCGCTACGTCCGCGTCCGGTTCGTGACCGGGCGCGAGGCCAACGGCGAGGTCGTGCGCGCGGACCGCAAGCGCGACGTCGCGCTGGTCAAGCTCGAGGGCGACATCTATCCCTCCCTGCCGCTCGGCGAGTCGAGCCGTGTGCAGCCCGGCGCCGACGTCTTCGCGATCGGAACGCCGCTCGAGGAGACCTTCGGACAGACCGTCACGAAGGGCATCGTCAGCGGGTACGGCGAGGAGGACGGCCAGAGGATCCTTCGCAGCGACGTCAACATCCAGAAGGGCAACAGCGGCGGCCCGTTGCTCGACCGCGCGGGCGTCGTCGTGGGGCTGTCCGTCAACGCCTATACGCTCCTCCCCGACGGGATCGGCATCGGCCTGAACGGATTCATCCCGATCGAGGAGGCTCTGCACGCTCTGACGATTCAGCGCGACGCGCCGGCGCCGCCGCCCCCGGCTGCCGCGCCGTCCCCCAGGTAGCGCCTCGCCTCGGCCAGCTCCGGCCGGGCGGACCCGTCGACGCACTGCGCGGTGAGCTGCGCGTAGAGCGCGCGGGCGCGCGACGGGTTCTTCGAGAGCTCGGCGGCGCGGGCGGCGCCGTAGAGGCCGTCGAAACGGTTGGGCGTCTTCCGCAGCGAGGCCTCGTATTCGACCGACGCCTCGGCCGGACGCCCCGCCTCGAGCAGCATGTCGCCGAGCAGCTCGCGGGCCGGCAGGAGCGCCCCCGGGGTGACGGGATGCTTGCCGACTCTTCTCCTCGAGATCGGCGGCGGCGCGCGCGTCGCGGAGGGCATCGTCCTTGCGCCCCTCCGCCCAGGCGACCCAGGCCGCCGCGCCGAGACGCATGGACTCGATCTGTCCGGCCCAGTCGTAGGGACCGGGGATCGGAGCCTTGACCGCGGCGGCGTGAAGCCGCTCGAGCTCCGCGAGAGCCGCGCGCGCCTGGGAGAGTGAGCCGCCGCGCGCCCCGCCGACCGCCTGCGCGAAGAAGGTGAGCGCTGGCGCATAGGGGAAGGAGGGCTCCACGGCGGACGGCGCGAGCGCCGCGGCCGCCTTCCAGTCTCGCCGCTCGAGGGCCCAGCGCGCGGGGATCGCATCGAGCGCGTACGCCACGGCGAAGTTGTGCTCGTCGACGCTCCGAATCGCCGCCGCGGTCTTCACGATCTCGCCCGCATGGTCGGCGTCGCCGATCTGCAGGTACGCGTATTCGAGGTAGTCGTAGGCGTGAATGGAGTCGAAGCTCTCCGCGCCCGGGTGGCGCTTCTCCATCAGCTCCCGTCCCGCCTTCGCGGACTCGATGTTGGAGGCGATCGACTCCTGCCAGAGGCCGAGCCTCGTGAAGATGTGCGACGGCATGTGGAGGGCGTGCGGCGAATCCGGCGCGATTTTCGCGTAGGCGCGCGCTGCCGGGAGGGCCTCGGCCGCGAGCTCGGGATAGTCGAAGGCGTGGATCATGTAGTGGGCCACGCCGGGGTGGTTGGGCTCGGAGACCAGCAGGCCGTTCAGGATCGCCGCAGACTTCTTGTCGTCGGCATGGGTCGGGTCGTTCGGCGGCTTGGCGCCCTGGATCGCGACCGCGTAGAAGATCGCGGCCTCGTGGTCGTCGGGGAAGCGCTGCGACAGTCTCTCCATCGCGTCGCGATACGCCGCGGCGCGCGCGCGGTGGTCGAGCCGCTGCTCGTGGCTGTAGAACGCGGCGACCGCGTCGATGTAGCCCTTCTCCCGGTCCGTCTTCGCCCCGAGGTCGAGCGCCCTCCCGGCCGCGGCCTTGCCCGCGGCGAGCTCGGCGGGGCTCGGCGGAGCCCAGATCGGGTGGTAGTAGGTCATCGCGATGCCCCACTGCGCCATGCCGCACGCGGGATCCTTCGCCGCGACCTCCTGGAACGCGAGGCGCGACTCCTCGTAGCCGAAGGAGTGGAGCAGCGCGACCGCGCGCGTGAAGTCCTGCGCGACCGCCGCCGCACAGGACGTCGCGAAGTGTACGGTGCCGAGCTGCTCGCCGCCGGAAGCATGGACGTGGGCGGTCGCCTCCTGAGCGAGGGTGTAGGCGGAGGCCGGGGCGAAAACGGCGGCAAGGGCGATGCCAACGAGCGTCTTCATCATCGGTTCCCCCTCTCGTCGGCCGAGTTGGCCGAGTCGGCTCAACGCGATCCTATCGAATCCGATGCGGCTGGCGGCGCCTGATATCGTGACGCGCATGAGCGCGCGGCGGCTCGGCCGAACGGATCGCCGGGTCTTCCCGGTGGGCCTGGGCTGCATGGGCCTCTCGTGGGCGTACCGCGACGCGTCGGTCGACGAGGCGGCGGGCGTCGAACTGATCCGCGCGGCGATCGACCTCGGCGTCGACCACTTCGACACCGCCGACGCGTACGGCCCGTTCGCCAACGAGCGCCTGGTCGGGCGGGCGATCGCGGAGCGAAGGGAGGACGTCTTCCTGGCGACCAAGTGCGGACTCGTCCTCGAAGACAAGGCTACGTTCCGGTTCGGGCGCGACGGCAGTCCCGCCCACGTGCGCGAGGCGTGCGAGGGCTCGCTCGAGCGGCTGGGAATCGACGCCATCGATCTCTACTACCTCCACCGCGTCGACCCGAGGGTCCCGGTCGAGGAGACGTGGGGCGCGATGGCGGAGCTCGTGAAGGCGGGCAAGGTGCGCCTCCTCGGGATCTCCGAGGCGAGCGTCGACGAGCTCGAGCGCGTCTCTCGCATCCATCCCGTCGCGGCGGTCCAGTCCGAGCTGTCGCTCTGGACCCGCGACTACCTCGGCGACGTCGTGCCGTGGTGCGCGGCGCACGGGGTCTCATTCGTGGCGTTCGCACCGCTCGGGCGCGGGTTCCTGACGGGGAAGATCGCGACCGACGCGCGCTTCGAGGCGAGCGACTTCCGCTCGCGGCTGCCGCGATTTTCCCCCGAGAGCGTCGCCGCGAACCAGCGCATCGTCGACGCGGTCCGCGCCGTGGCGTCGCGCCGCGGCGTCACGCCCGCCCAGATCGCGCTCGCATGGGTCCTGTCGCGCGGCGAGCACGTTCTCGCCATCCCCGGCACCCAGCGGCGCAAGTACCTGGAGGAAAACGTGGCGGCCGCCGCGATCGCGCTGACCCCGGCGGAGCTCGCGGAGCTCGACGCCATCCCCGCACCGGTCGGCGGACGCTACTAGGAGCGTCTTCCCGGAGGGTGCATGGCGCCTTCTCCGCGCGTTCTGATCACCGGGGCGGCGGGGAATCTGGGCAGTCTCCTCGCGCGGCACATGGCCGACGAGGGCTATCGACTGCGCCTCATGTATCACCGAAAGCCGCTTCCGGCGGATCTCGTAGGCCGGCCAGACGTCGAGACGGTCTCCGCGGACCTCGCGAAACCGCAGACGCTGCCGGCGGCGGTCGCGGACGTCGATGCCGTGATCCACTTCGCGGGCGTGCTCTTTCGGCCACGGCCCGAGCGCTTCCTGCCCGAGACCAACGTGCGGTGGTTCGCGAACCTCCTGGACGCGGCGCTCTCCGCCCGTGTCCGGCGCGTGATCCTCGTGTCGTTCCCTCACGTCGAGGGAGCAACGAGCCTCGAATCGCCCGCGACGGGGCGACTCGATCGAGAGCCGGTGTCGGTGCACGCGCGAACGCGGCTGGAGGCGGAGCGGATTCTGTTCGCGCGGACGAGGGGGACCACGGCGGCCGCGATCGCGCTTCGCCTGGGGACGGTTTACGGGCGAGGGGTTCTCATGGTGGAGGCGGCGCACTGGCTCGCCCGGAAGAGACTCCTCGCGGTTTGGCGCGAGCCCACCCTCTACCAGTTCCTCTCGGTCCCGGATTTCCTCCGGGCCGCCGAGGCGGCGAGCGTGAGGCCGGGAGCCGAAGGGATCTACCACGTCGGGGACGAGGAGCCGGTCACCCTGCAGCGTTTCCTGGACGAGGCCTGCCGCGTCTGGAAGTGTCCCCGGCCGTTTCGCGTGCCGGTCTGGTCCGTCTACGCGGTCGCCGGCCTCTGTGAGCTGGTGGCCGCCGCGACCGGCAAGCCCGCGCCGTTCACGCGCGACTTCATCCGCATCGGACGCGTCTCCCACTGGGGCGACACGCGACGGACCCGCGAGGACCTCCTCCCGACGCTGCGATACCGGACTCTCGCCGACGGGCTCGAGACCCTCTGACATCGGCTGTGCGACCGTCGGAATCGCTCAATTCGACTGAATCCGTACGGATGTGTCCGGGATCACTACGGAAGCGCCGTGCGATCGGTACAGTGCAGTCAGATGGTGGGTCCCCGCGATTTCAGCGGCGCCGAGCTCGAGCAGTTTGGTTTGGGCATCGTGGAGCGGCGCGCGCAGACTCTGGAGGTCGTGAGGAGAGTCTACTGTCTGCGCTGCGGCAGCCAGGTTTCCCTCGAGCGCCGCGACTCCGACCCGAGCGGCTGGTGGGTCTGCCTCCGCGGCTGCAACACGCGCTTCGCGGATCGCATGGAGCTGCCGCCGACGCGTCCGGTCCCCTAGCCCCGCCGGCGATCGTCGCCCGGCGCCCGGCCTCCCGGTCTCAGGCGCTGCGGACGCCCCGGTCTTTCGCGCGCACAACCGCGACGCCCCCGTGCCGGGAGAACCGGCGCGGCTGAACGCCCTGCACACGCAGCGCGCGCAGATAGAGATCCAGGGTGTCGAGCGTGAGCCGGTCCGCGGAGGTCGAGACGGTGTCGATGCCCGCGTGCTTCAGAAGAGTCGCGAGCCGGCGATTCCCGAGGAGGATCTCGAGAGCGGAGGCTTTCGCATAGGCCTCCAGGATCGACGCCGGCATCCCGAGCGCCAGCCGCGCGATGTCCGGGTCCTCCAGGTGCACGAGGAGCGGCCGATGCGCGCGCCGGAGCCGGACCAGCGCCTCTCGCAGCAGATCCGCACCGGCGAGGTCCACCAGCGAGGTCAGGAGCACGACCTTCGCGCGGCGAAACTCCGCGTCCCGGGCGGCCTCGGAGGCGACGTCGAAGGCGGACTCGGTCAGGCGCGCCTCCAGGTCATACAGCGCGGCGTAGGCGTGCGCGACGCCGCGCGCACCGGGCCGCACCCGCACGACGCGCTCGATGCGATCCGAGAACGCCGCGATGAGGACGCGGTCTCCCCGTGCGCAGGCGAACCGCGTCAGCGCCAGTGCGGAGGCGAGCGCCGCGTCGAGCTTGCTGCGCGCTCCGTCCATGGACGCCATCGCGCGGCCGCAGTCGAGAAGGACGACCAGGTGTGCGCTCTTCTCCCAGGTCTCCTCGCGCGACATCATCACGCCGTGCCTCGCCGTCGCCTTCCAGTGGATCCGGTTGGGGGGATCCCCCTCCGAGTAGCGCCGCACGCCGTACGGCTCGGAGCCGAGTCCGCGAAGGAGCGTGGGCGAGAGGCCGAGCTGTCGGCGGTGGGCGAGCGCGAGGAGCCTCGCCGCTCGTCCCTCCCACCGGACCCGCGGATAGATCCGCGCCTCCTCGCTGGGCAGAAGGTCGCGCTGGCTCCAGGCCAGTCTCCACGGCCCCTCGATCCGCGCGGTGAGCGGCAGGATCCGATGTGCGCCACGCCGCCGCGGCTCGATGCGGTAGGTCCAGAGACTCGCGCGGCCGGGGTGGACTCCGACGCGATGGCGAAGGGGAGCGGCGGCGAGAGCCGGATGCAGGCCCTCCCGCAGCCACACGGTCACGGGGCGTTCCGCGCCGTTGAGCTCGACGAGCATGTCGGCGGGCGCGCCCTGCGCGAGCAGCGCCGGCCAACGGCGCGACGCCGTGAGGCGCGTCGCGCGCGCCGCGCGGAGGTCCCTGAGAAAGGCGAGGAGCAGGAGGAAGTCCGCCGCCAGCACGACGAGGCGGAGACCGGGCGCCAGCACGGAGACGGCGGCGACCGCCGCGAGGGCGGCGACCGCGGCGAGGAGACGTGGGGCGGGCACGCGGGATCCGTCAGCGGGGAACTGCGATGGCCGCCGCGATCTGCCCGAGCAGCCGCGCCGGGGTCTCGTTCTCGAGCTCGGCGTCCGCCGTCAGGAGAATGCGGTGAGCCCAGCAGGGCGTCAGGTTTCGCTTGATGTCGTCCGGGAGGATGAAGTCGCGGCCCGCGGCGAGGGCGGAGGCGCGCGCCATCTCGAGCAGACCGAGCCCCGCCCGCGGCGAGACGCCGATCTCCACGCGGTCCGAGTCCCGCACGGCGGCGGCGAGGCTGGCGATGTAGTCGAGCATCTCCGGCGCGGCATGGATACGGCGCGAGCCGCGCCGCAGCGCGAGGGCCTCGTCTCGGGTGACGACGGCCGCCGGCAGCGCGGCCTCGGCCGTCCAGCCGGCCAGCGTTCCCTCCGCGGCGCGGCGGTAGATCTCGATCTCTGCCGCGCGCGCGGGGATCCCCATCTCGACGCGCGCGACGAAGCGATCGAGCTGCGCCTCCGGCAGGGGGTAGGTCCCCTCGAACTCGACCGGATTCTGAGTCGCGATCACGAAGAAGGCGTCTCCGAGCGGGTGCGTGACGCCGTCGATCGTGACCTGTCCCTCCTGCATGGCCTCGAGCAGCGCCGACTGCGTCTTGGGCGGCGTCCGGTTGACCTCGTCCGCCATCAGAATCTCGGTGAAGACCGGGCCGCGCACGAGTCGGAACGCTCCGGACCTGGCGTCGTAGACGTTGGTGCCGATCAGGTCCGAGGGCATCAGGTCCGGCGTGAACTGGACGCGCGCGAACCCGAGGCCGAGGCTCGACGCAAAGGCCCGCGCGAGAAGCGTCTTCGCGATGCCCGGGACGCCCTCGATGAGGGCGTGGCCGCCCGCGACGTAGGCGGTGAGCAGCGTCTCGACGGCGGCCCCCTGGCCGACGACGGCGTGTCCGACCGCCTCCGCGACGCGGCCGGCGGCGGAGCCCAGGGGCGAGACGGAGGGCGTCGGCGAGTCGGGCGTCATGTCAGTCCAACCTCCCGCGGCGCTGCCGCCGCGCGACGAACCGCGCAATGTCGAGCAAGGATTCGTCCCTCGCGTCGCGCGCGATCTGGCGAAGCGATTCGGGAACCTGGACACGGTGGTCGTAGCTCGCCGCCCCGTCGATGAGGCGAAGCGCGGCGGGCGCCGCATGACGGAGACGTCGATGCAGCGCGCCGAGGCCGAGCAGGAACGCTGAGGTCGAGCTGGCGATCTCGGGCGGCTCCCGCCACGAGGGTCCGAATCGGCGTCCCAGGGCCCAGGCCGCGAGGAGATACAGCCCCAGGAGCTCGATCAACAACACATCGAGGCTCGCGCCGGCGCCGGACCGCGGGACCGCTTCCGGCGACACGATCGCGTGGTGGTATTCGTCGAAGACGATCGCGGGCCCGAGGAAGACTCGAAGCGACTCCAACAAGTCTGCGTTGCCCGGGTTCCCGAGGCGCGCGTTCGAGAGCGCGTCCGCGGGCATCCAGAGCACGCGGCCGCGGCCCAGCGCGCTGCGGAAGACCGCGGGCTTGTCTCCCTGGCCACGGAACAGGACCTCGGCGTCCGGCGGGGCCGTGGGAATCCTGTCGGGCGCGCGGACGACGACCTCGCGCGGCGCCGGTCCCGCAGGGGCGAATCCCTCCTCCGGCTTCAGGCGCCACTCGGCGTTGACGAATTCCCACCACCGGAGCGGCGAGAGCGGCGTTTCGCCGCGCGCCTCGGCGAAGGCCATCCCGAGCTCCGAGGCCGCGAACTTCTCGCCCAACCCGGGCTTCTGCCCGGAGTAGGCGAACACGACCGTGCCGCCGGAAAGGAGCCTCTGCCGGAGGGACGCGAGCTCCTCGCGGGTCGCGATCCCCTGCGAGGGGAAACCCAGGATGAGGGCCTCTCCCTGGGGGGCCCGATCGAGAGGTCGGTCCAGGAGACGGACCTGATCGCCGCGGTGCTCGAGGTATGTCCGTGCGGCGAGCCAGCCGCCCGGGGAGGCCGAGAGCGCGCTCGCGTCGGCCGTCTCGGGCCTGCGGACCAGAAGGGCGAGGGTCGAGAGCGCGACCAGGGCGAGGGCGGAGAGCGCCGCCATCCTTCGGCTCACGCCAGGCGCTCCTCGAGACGCGCGAGGCAGACGCGGACGTCCTCGCGCGACGGGCTTCGCCGGCCGTACATCAGGACGTCGAGGCCTGCGCCCACCGGCAGGAGCTCCGGCCTGTGTGCTCTCTGAAGGAGCTCACGCGTGGTCCAGCTCGCGTCGACTCCGGACTGCGGCGCGAGCGAGAGCGCGAGCCACCACCAGACGGCCTCGAGCGCGCCGGGGACGTCGCCCCGGGCGAGACGCTCCTCGATCCTCCGCCTCCATTCGCGCGAGTCGTCGGGTCTCGTTTCCCGCGTCACCTCCTCCCAGGCCGGCACGGGCGGGGCCGGCCGCGCCCGCATCCGCCAGGCGCTCACGCGGCGGACGGCGACCAGGACGACCGCCACGGCCGCGAGGAGCAGTAGGACGATCGCGATCCGCTCCGCCGCCTCGATCAAACCCGTGCCGAGGCCCATCCGTTCCGCGAAGACGCCGACCCTCCGCAGCGCCGCCTCGACGAGCGTGCCGAGCCACGCGGTGAGCGCGGGCCGCGCCGGACTCCGCGCCACGTGCGTCTCCGTGAGCACGCGGGTCAGGAGATCCTCATCCGCGGGGTGGAGCACGAATGGCGCGAGATCGGCCGCCCGCGGGTTCCGGGCGGACAGGGCGGCGGCGGCCGCCCACGCGGCGAGGGCGGTCACGCCGGCGTCGTCCCCGGCGGAGTCGGTGCCGCTTCCGGAGCCGCTCCGAACCGCGCATCGATCGCCGAGGCGAGCTCGCCTCCCTCCTTGCGGCGGACCACGTCCATGTAGAGGAGCACGATACCGAAGGAGGTGTAGATCGCGATCGCCGTCGAGATGAGCGACTGGAGAATCGCCGACGGCACCTGCAGCCAGTAGTTCGCGGTGACCGCCGCCGGGGTTCCTCCTCCGGCGACGGTGCGCGCCGCGCGCACGCCCATGGCCAGGGTCAAGGGGAGCTGGATCAGCAGGCCGAGCGCGTAGGCGATGAGCCCGGCGACGAGGTAGAGCACAAAGACCTTCGTCGCGGTGTTCTGGAAGAAGCGCTTGTGAGGATTGTAGCGAACGAGAGTCCAGCTCCGTTTCATCGCGGCGGTTCCGCGGAGGCCCTCCGCCGCCATCACCGGGAGGAGCAGGGAGAAGCCCAGGCCGAGATAGATTCCCGGAAGGACGAGGAAGACGAAGCCGATTGAGATCACGAGGAGCGAGAGGATCACCGTGCCCAGCGTCGAGGGCTGAAGCAGAAACCGCCAGCTCGTTCCGACGTCGATCGGCCGCTGAGAGGCCCCGTCGACGGCGGCCGCGGTCAACACGACCGATGCGAGAGCACGCATCAGCATCCAGACGAGGAGCAACCCCACGAAGACGACGCAGCCCCGCCCGCTGAACATCATCGCGGGCGAGGCCGAGCGATACACGTCGGCCAGGAAGCCGACCTGAACGACCGTGACGAGACCCGCGACGATCGCCAGCGGAACGGCCACCGGGAGAAAGAGCCGGCCGAAGTGGCGGCGCGTGAGCTTCATGGCCTCGTCGAGCAGAACGCGGAAGGGGATCGGTTCCGAGGGGGCGGCGGTTTCGATCATGATGCGGTCTCCTCTCGCAGGAAGGGGTTCCACGCCGTGAGCAGAAAAAACGCGAACAGGCAGAGCCCCAGCGACACCTTGAGGACGGCGGGGACGGTCGTCGCCGGCGAGACGAACCCCTCGACGAAGCCGAGCGGGATGAACCAGGGCAGACAGCCGAACAGGATGACGAGCGCGTCGCCGCCGGCCTGCCGCAGGACGTCGCGGCGAGGCCGGTCGGTGGCCTCGACGATTGCGCGGCCCATGCGGAGGCCCGCGGCCGAGGCCACGAGAATGAGGGTGATCTCGAGGGGGCCGTGGGCCGAGACGAACGCGAGGAGACGGTCGGCGAGGGAGTAGTGAAGCGTGATGCCGAACACGGAGCCGAGAAGGAATCCGTTCAGGAAGAGGATGTAGAGCGCGCCGAGGCCGGCGAGTGCTCCGCCCGCCCAACCCACGAGGGCCACGCTCAGGTTGTTCCGTGCGATCGCGGACGACGAGACCGATGGAGGAACCGAGTTCACGAGAGACTCGGTCCAGAGCCGGCCGTCGCGCAGCCCGTCGACGGTCGTCGGGCCGAGGAGCGACGTCGCGAGCGAGGGCTGGACCGCGGCGAGGCCGACCCCGAAGACGGCTCCGACCGCGAAGAGAAACACGGCGGCCAGCAGGTTGGATGCGTTGCGCTGAAACGCGCGTGGGAAGGTCCTCGTCCAGAAGCGCGTCAGCGAAAAGCTCGCCTCGGGCGACTCCTGATAGAGGAAGCGCGTCGCGAGCACCGAGAGATGCGCGAGCCGTCTCGCCGCGCCGGTCCCCGGGAAACGAGCCTGGGCGAGTCCGCCGTCGTGGAGAATCTGTCGGTACCGCATCGCCAGCTGCTCGACGTCCTCGTAGGAAAGCGCGCGGGGATGCCGTTGCGCCTCTTCGAGGCGGAGCTCGAACTCGGTCCAGCCCTTCTCCCGCTGCGCGAGGAAGGCGCCATAGTCCATCAGGACCCTCCGATGCCGAATGCGCGGCGGAGGGTCTCCATGGGATTGGTTCCGCCGCGAGCACCTTCGAGGAAGCTCGGCTCCTCGCGCTCCAGCCGCGCAAGGATGCGGGAGGCCATCGCGTCCGCCCGCGGGGTCTCCAGGTCCTCGGCCCGGCGCAGCAGCGACTCGACCAGCGCGATGTCGCCGGCCTGCCATCCGCGGGGGATGCGGCGCAGGAGGGGCTCGTCCCGCGAGGCGCGGTCGTGGACCACGACCGTTCCCGCGAGGCGGTCGCCGAGGCGCCGCGACAGCGGATCCAGAATCATCAGCGGAACCCCCACCAGAATGTCGACGGTCCGGAGCAGGTTGCGGGTCAGTAGCGAGCCGACGCTCGCAGCCCCGCCGTTTGCGGCGACGACGCGCAGACCCACGATCTTCTTGCCGAGGGTGCGGCCGTGCATGGCGATCTCGCTCCCGGCGTAGTAGGCCCAGTCGATCGCGAACGCACCCGCTCCCCACAGGACGAATCGCCAGGCGCTCGCATGGTCGATTCCCGACGCCCAGGAGAAGCTGGCGATGAGCCACACGATCTGGAGGATCATCTGGAAGAGTCCATCCAGAAACGCCGCGAGCACGCGAGACCCGACTCCCGCGACCGGCAGGGCGAGCGGAACATTGTCGAGACCCAGCACGACCTCGTCCACGGTGCCCGGCAGAGGCCCGTCCCGGTTGGTCAGAGCTCCTCCTCGCGTCTCGTATTGTCCGAAATCGTGTGCGCTCGCTCCAGTCTACTCTTCCATGCACGCGCCGCGGCATGCGGGGAGGGCCGACCGGCCATCCGGGCCGGATCGACCCCCTCCCGATCCGCGCGCCGCGGGCCCTCGCCTTGCATGGAATCGAAGACATGACGGGAAGATTGCCCGCCCTGTTCGTCTCGCACGGCTCGCCGATGGTGGCGATCGAGAACGAGGGTTGGGGACTGCGCCTCAGGCAGCTCGGCGCGTCGGTCGAGCGGCCTCAGGCGGTCGTGGCGATCTCGGCGCATTTCGAGGCGCCGACGCCCATCCGGGTCACGGCGTCGAAGGCGCCCGAGACGATCCACGATTTCTCCGGCTTCCCGCCCGAGCTTCACCGGATCCAGTACGTCGCGCGCGGCGACCCGGAGCTCGCGGCGCGCATTCGGAACCTCCTCGGCCGGAGCGGGCTCTCGGCGACTCTGGACGCGCGGCGCGGGCTCGACCACGGCGCCTGGGTCCCGCTCCGATTCCTCTTTCCCAGGGCGGATGTGCCCGTCGTCGAAGTCTCGCTGCCCATACCCCGCAGGCCGCAGGACGCGCTCAAGATCGGCGCGGTGCTCGGCCCGTTGCGCAACGACGGCGTGCTCCTGATGGGCAGCGGGGGGATCGTGCACAACCTGCGCCGGATCGACGCCGACGACGACCCCGGCCGGGTCGCGACCTGGGCCCGCGCGTTCGACGACTGGATGGCCGCGCGGCTCGAGGCGATGGACGTGGCGGCGATCCTGACCTACCGCGAGGAGGCGCCGAGCGCCGACTCGGCCGTTCCGACGAGCGACCACTTCGATCCGATCTTCGTCGTCCTGGGCTCCGCGGCTCCGGGGGAGAGGGTGCACACCCTGCACGAGGGGTTCCGCTACGGATCGCTCTCGATGCGCAGCTTCCTCGTGAAGTGAGCCGCCCCGGGGTTCCTCGAACCCCGAACCCGGGACCGCCGTGGCCGCGTACAGCTGTCTCAGGAGGGAGCCCTCATGAAGATCGGAGTCCTGGGAACGGGAGTGGTGGGATCGACCCTGGCGGGCAAGCTGGTCGCGCTCGGGCACGAGGTGAGGATGGGTGCGCGCGAGGCGGGGAACGAGAAGGCCAAGGCCTGGGCCTCCGGCGCGGGGAAGGGCGCCTCTTCCGGCACCTTCGCCGAGGCAGCCGCGTTCGGCGAAATCGTGCTGAGCTGCACGCTCGGCGAGAAGGCGCTCGAGGCGCTGCGGGCGGCGAAGAGGGAGAACCTCGAGGGCAAGGTCGTGGTCGACGTCTCGAACCCGCTCGACTTCTCGAGGGGAATGCCGCCGCGGGTGCAGACCGGGCAAAACGGCGAGTCCCTCGGCGAACGGATCCAGGACGCGTTTCCCGGCGCCCGCGTCGTGAAGGCCCTGAACACGGTCAACGCCGCCGTGATGGTCGACCCGCGGCGGGTCGGGGGGGAGAGCGATCTCTTCGTGTGCGGCAACGACGCGGACGCCAAGGCGAGGGTCACCGCACTCCTGAAGGAGCTCGGCTGGACGCGCGTGCACGACCTCGGCCCGATCGCCGCGGCGCGCGGGACCGAGGCCTACCTGCTCTTCTGGTTGACCCTGATGGGCGCGCTCAAGACCGCGGACTTCAACGTCCGAATCGTTCGCGTGTCGGGTTGAAAACGAAGTCGGATGGAAAAGAAAGAGGCGGGAGTTTTCTCCCGCCTCGTGAATTTGCGAATCGAAAAGATCAGTAGCGGGAGCGTCCGCCTCCGCCGCCGCGGTTGCCGCCGCCGCCCGCGCCGCCTTCCGTCTTGGGACGCGCCTCGTTGACCTTGAGCGAGCGGCCGCCGAAGTCGGTGCCGTCGAGCGTCAGGGCCTGCTTGGCCTTCTCGTCGTCGGAAAACTCGACGAAGCCGAACCCCTTCGACTGGCCCGTGTCGCGGTCGGTGATCACGCGCGCCGAGTCGGGGGTACCGAATCGCGCGAACATGTCGCTCAGTTGATCGTCAGAGACGTTGTACGGAAGATTGCCTACGTAAAGCTTCATGGAACCCATCCTTGTCGCCGGGCAAAGTTGCGATCGCGAAGCGCCGCCGGCGCGGAGCTCCGCATTCTCGTTGTGTTTTCGTTCGGGATTCGTCAGAACGGGTCTGGCAAAGGCGAGCGAACCGAGAACCCGCAGACTCTACCACACTCCGCCCGGGGCCCCATGATACTGTCGTAAGCCTCCGACTCCTCCGACGGACCGCCCCCGGACAGCCCTTTCCGTCGCCGGTATTCGGCGAGAAAGCGACATCCCGTGACCCAAGCCTTGCGCCGCTGGAAATGCCGGGACTGCAGCCGCACCAACGAGACGGAGATCGGGCTGGATGGCACCGCGCTCTGCGGCCACTGCAGCCATCGCATCAACGTCCAGCCCAGCCGTATCAAGAACGGCACGCTTCTCCCGGCCGTGTACCCGACGCGCCTGGGATCCGCCCGGACGGCCATTCGCATCCGGTCCCTCGGCGAGGTCTAGCCCCTCTTCCTCCCCAGGCTTCCCGGGCCGGCCGGCGCGAGGCGCGCCAGCTCGCGCTCCAGGAACCGCCGCTCGGCGTCGTTCCCGACGAGCCCGAGGGCGCGACGGTACGCCTCGGCCGCCTCCGCCTCGCGGTGGAGGCGCGAGAGGAGCCGGCCCCGCGCCGCGGGCAGCAGGTGATAGCTCGACAGCTCGCCGCGGGACTCGAGCGCATCGAGCAGCGCGAGCCCGTCCGCCGCACCGTGAGCCTCGGCCACCGCGGCGGCGTGGTTGAGCTCGACGACCGGCGAAGGGAAGCGGGCGAGCAGCTGCCGGTAGAGGGCGACGATCTGCCGCCAGTCCGTGTCGGCCGGCGTCTTCGCCTCGGCATGAACGGCGGCGATCGCGGCCTGTAACGCGTAGCGGCCGGGTCCGCCCTCGGCGAGCGCCCTCTCCGTGAGCGCGATGCCCTCGCGGATCTCCACCGGATCCCATCCGCTCCGATCCTGCTCGTCCAGGCGCACGAGCTCGCCGCCGGCGGAGAGGCGCGTGTCGCGCCGCGAGTCGTGGAGCAGCATGAGCGCGAGCAGGGCGCGGGCCTCCGGCGCGCGCGGCATCAGTCCGGCGAGCAGGCGCGCGAGGCGGATCGCCTCGGCGCAGAGCTCGCGCCGGGTGAGCTCCGAGCCCGAGGTGGCGGCATAGCCCTCGTTGAAGATCAGGTACAGCACGGCGAGCACCGCGTCGAGCCGCTCCTCGAGGCGGTCGTCGGGCGGCACGCGGTACGGAATGTGCGCGGTGCGGATCTTCTGCTTCGCGCGCACGAGACGCTGCGCCATCGTGGGAACCGGCACGAGGAACGCCCGCGCGATCTCCTCGGTGGTCAGGCCGCCGAGCGTGCGCAGGGTCAGCGGGACCTGAACCTCGACGGCGAGCGCGGGATGGCAGCAGGTGAAGATCAGGCGCAGGCGATCGTCGGCAACGCGGTTGTCGGCGGAATCCGCGAAGTCCGGCGGGGCGTCCTCCTCGAGGGCCGCCCAGCGCGCGAGCTCGTCGCGCTTCTCGCGGAAGCGGATGTCTCGGCGGAGCCGGTCGATCGCCTTGTGGCGCGCCGTCGCGACGATCCACGCGCGCGGGTTCTCGGGGACGCCGTGGCCCGGCCAGCGCTCCAGCGCCGCGGCGAAGGCATCCTGCATGACCTCCTCGGCGAGATCGAAGTCGCCGACGAGGCGGATCAGGGTCGCGAGGATCCGGCCGGAGTCCGCCCGATAGAGGCGCTCGATCGATGGGGCGGGAGAAGCTCCGCCCCATCCTCTCGCGCGCCCCGACTCAGGAGGCCGCCCGCCGCGCGGCGGAATCCGGCATGTCGAGGATCGGACGCACCTCGATCGAGCCGATCTGCGAGGAAGGCACCCGCTCGGCGATCGCGGTGGCCTCGTCCAGGTTCTTCGCCTGGATGATGTAGTAGCCGCCGAGCTGTTCGCGCGTCTCGGCGAACGGGCCGTCCGTCGCCATGGCCTTGCCGTTGCGCACCCGCACGGTCGTGGCCGCCGCGGTCGCCTCCAGCGGATCGCCCGCCAGCCAGTGGCCGCTCTTGCGAATCGAGTCCGTGAAGTCCAGGTACTCCTGGTAGATCTTTCCGCGCTCCTGCTCGGAGATCGACTGCCAGTAGGACTCGGGGCTGTAGATCAGAAGCATGTATCGCATGTTCGAACCTCCTCATGCCCTCTAGTCGAACGGGACGGACTAGAATCGACAGCCATGCTGTACACGCCGGAAGGTATCGCAAAGATGTTCGCGTACGGCCGCTGGGCGCAGGCCAAGACGTTCGAGTCGCTCGCCCCGCTGTCCTCCGAGGAGCTCAACCGCAAGATCGGCGGGAGCTTCGGCTCGATCCAGGCGACCCTGGCCCACATCTACGGCGCCGAGTGGGTCTGGCTGGAGCGCTGGCGGGGAGCCTCGCCGCCGGCGCTTCCGGAGTCCACCGATGCCTGGTCGCTTGAGGACTTCCGCGAGAGCTGGCGCCCGGTCGAGGAGGGCCACCGGAACTTCGTCACGGCCGTGACGCCCGAGCAGCTGAGCCTCCCCCTGACCTACGTCAATTTCGCCGGCAAGACGCTGACCTACCCGCTCGGCGAGGCGCTCGTCCACGTCGCCAACCACGGCACGTACCACCGCGGACAAGTCGCGACCATGCTGCGCCAGCTCAGCTACTCGCCGATCTCGACGGACTATGTGCGCTATCTCGACGCCGGCTCCCCGATCTGATTTTGGATTTTGGATTTTGGATTTTGGATTACGAAATGAGATGGGTGCTCCCAATCCAAAATCCAAAATCCAAAATCTAAAATCGCTGATGATCACCGTGCTCGCCCAATGAGCCTTTCCATAACTCAAGTCGACGCATTCACCGACGTGCCGTACCGCGGCAATCCGGCCGCGGTCTGTCTCCTGCCGTCCGAACGGCGACGCGGAGTGGATGCAGCTCGTGGCGCGGGAGATGAACCTCGCCGAGACGGCATTTCTGCTCCGCCGCAACGACGGCTTCGACCTGCGGTGGTTCACGCCGACCGTCGAGGTGGACCTCTGCGGGCACGCGACGCTCGCCAGCGCGCACGTGCTGTGGGAGGAGGGGCACCTCCCGGCCGGGGAGACCGCGCGCTTCCACACGCGCAGCGGCCTCCTGACCGCGGCGCGCCGGGACGGGCGCATCTGGCTCGACTTCCCGGCGCTGCCCGAGACTCCCGCGGAGACGCCGGAGGACCTCGCCAGCGCGCTCGGCGCGCCGATCCGCTACTTCGGCGTCAACCCGATCGACTCCCTCGCGGAGGTGGACTCGGAGGAGACACTCCTGGGGCTGCGGCCGGACCTCGTGGCGCTGCGGAGACTCGGCGGCCGCGGCCTCATCGTCACCTGCAGGAGACGCGACGGCGATGACCACAAGGGATACGACTTCGCGTCGCGCTTCTTCGCGCCCGGGGCGGGCATCGACGAGGACCCCGTCACGGGCTCCGCGCACTGCTGCCTCGGCCCGTTCTGGGCGGCGCGTCTCGGGAAGACGGATCTGACGGGGTACCAGGCCTCCGCCCGCGGCGGCTTCGTCACCGTGCGCTGCCGGGGAGAGCGGGTCGAGCTGGGAGGGAACGCGGTCACCGTGTTGCGCGGAACGCTCGTCGACGCGACGGGCACTCCTTGACGCCGCCGGCGCACCGGGTTTAGCTTTGATCTGCGCGTGAGGCGTGTCGCCCACGCGATGTTCCCGCCGGGAGCGAATCGCCCCGGCGAAAGGAGGTACTCATGTACCCGGGATTCATTCCCCATTGGAAGCGCCAGCGCTCCGGAGGTTGCGGCGACCGCCGCGACCGCAGCATGCAGGTCGGCATCGGCTTCGCCGACTGCGGCCCGGACGAAGGCGGCTTCGAGTTCCACACCGCGCCGGAGGACTCGGAGGATGGCTTCGGGTTCGGGTTCGCATTCGGGGGCGGCGCGTTCGGCGTCCGCCGTCCGCTGCGATTCCTGGCCTACAAGCTGCACCTCGCACAGGCGCAGGTCGCCGAGCTCGCCCGCATCCTGGACGCGATCAAGACCGAGCGCGCGCAGGCGGCCGTCGATCTTCGCCGCACACTCTCGAGCTTCGCCGAGGCAATCGAGGGCGACGCCTTCGACGCGGCCAAGGCGAACGCCGGCGCGTCGCTCCGGATGCAGAGCGCCGAACGGCTCAAGGACGCGGTCGTCACCGCGCTCGGTGAGCTGCACCGGCTCCTCGACCCGGAGCAGCGAAAGCTCCTGGCGTACCTGATTCGCACGGGCGCGCTGTCGCTCTGAGGAGAGTCGAGCACGGATCCGAAGGCGGGGGGATCAGTCCTCCCGCCTTCTTTTTCTCGGCGTAGGATCTCGGGGCATGCCCGAGGGCAACACGATCCATCGCTTCGCCCGCAGCCACACGGGCGACTTCGCGGGGCGCAGGCTGCGTGTCTCCTCGCCGCAGGGACGCTTCGCTGCGGAGGCGAAGCGGCTCGACCGCCGGCGGTTCGTCCGCGCGGAGGCCTACGGGAAGCACCTCTTCCACTTCTGGGAGGGCGGGCTGATCGTCCACGTGCACCTCGGAATGGCGGGGTGGTTCTATCGCCACACCCTTAAGGGCCGCGCGCCGGAGCCCAGGCCGTCGGTGAGGATGCGATTGGCGACTCGTGAAGCGATGGTCGACCTGATCGGCCCGCCGACCTGCGAATTGCTGACGTCGCCCGAGGAAGTGCGCGCGGTGCTCGAGCGCCTCGGTCCGGACCCGCTGCGGGCCGACGCCGACCCGGACCGGGTCTGGGCACAGCTGCGGCGCCGGCGGCGTCCGATCGGCGACGCGCTCCTGGACCAGCGCGTGATCTCCGGCGTCGGCAACATCTACCGAAACGAGGCGCTCTTCCTCTCGGGCATCCATCCGCTGCGCCGTTCCGACACGCTGAGGGAGGAGGAGTGGCGCGAGCTCTGGGAGACGACCTCGCGACTCATGCGGCGCGGCCTGCGTCCGGGCAGCATCGCCACGGTCGACCGGCGGGAGAGTCCCCACGCCGCCGCCGCGGCAGAGCGCACGGGCCGCGACGCGTTCTACGTCTACCAGGAGGACGTCTGCCGCCGCTGCGGCAACGCCCTGCGCGAGTTCCCGCTGTCGGGGCGCCGCATGTGGGTCTGCCGCTCGTGCCAGCCCTATCGTCCCGCGCGCGCGGCTGGCACGCGGCTCGCACCCGCTTCCGCCTCGTAGCCATGCGGCAGGTCACCTTCGAGCCGACCGCCCAGGACTGGCGGCGCGCCGCGCGTCTCCTGATCGAGGAACGCGTCCCTCCGGGAGAGGTCGAGTGGAGGGAGGCCCGCGCGGACGAGGCGTCGCTGTTCGACGAGCCGCGGCCGAAGCCGGCGGCCCCGGCGAGCCGTCGAGCTTCGCGTGCCGAAGGCGTTCGTCGCACTCGTGGACGCGGTCGCGCCGCGGAGCGACCCGGACCGGTGGCGTCTGCTCTACGCGGTGCTGTGGCGGATCAGTCAGGGCGATCACGACGTGATGCTCCGGCGCGGCGATCCCGATCTCACGCGCCTGCGCACGATCGCGGACGCCGCTCCGTCCGTGTCGAAGCCGGGCGCGCGAGAGGTCGCGCCCCAACGCCCAAGTGTCCGCTCCTCAAAACGGCGCGCAGGAGTTCGTCCCTCCCCACGCCGACCTCGCCGCGCTCGCGAGGGCCGCCGCGTCCTGCCGGGGCTGCGAGCTCTATCGCGCGGCGACGCAGACCGTCTTCGGCCGCGGCCCCGCCTCGGCGCGGGCCATGCTGGTGGGCGAGGCGCCCGGGGACCAGGAGGACCTGCAGGGCGCGCCGTTCGTCGGGCCGGCCGGCGAGGTCCTCGACCGCGCCCTGGTGGAGGCGGGCATCGCGCGCGAGCAGGTCTACGTCACCAACGCGGTCAAGCACTTCAAGTTCGTGCGCACCCCGAAGCGGCGCATCCACCAGACGCCGGGGTCGACTCGAGATCGAGGCATGCCGGCCGTGGCTCGCGGCGGAGCTCGCGCTGATCGCGCCGCGCGTGCTCGTGTGCCTGGGCGCGACCGCGTCGAAGGCGCTGCTCGGCTCCGGGTTCCGCCTGATGAAGGAGCGCGGCCGTTTCCTGGACTCGCCCCTCGCGCCCAAGGTCCTCGCGACGTTCCATCCGTCCGCCGTATTGCGCGCGGAGGACGAGGCGGGGAAGTCGCGCGTCTACGGCGCGCTCGTCGCGGACCTCACGCTGGCCGCCGGGGCGCTGCGCGAGCTCGCGGCTCGATAGCCGGCGAGCGCGCTAGCCGGCGAGGCGGCGCGCTTCCCGGATCGCGGCATCGACTCCGGACTTTTCGCGAAGCGCTTTCACCTTCTTGCGGGCGTCTTTCGAGAGCGTCCGGACGGCCGCCATGTACCGGCCCTGGGCCTGCCGCGCCGTGCGCTGGGCCTTCGTGATCTGCTTGCGCGCCTTCTGGACCCGGGGGGAGCCGTTGAAGGAGCGCGTCGCGCGATCCACGGCCTCCGAGACGTCCTCGCCGAGGGCGAGCAGCCGCGCCCGCAGCTCGCGGACAGTTTTCTCGCGGCGCTTGAGCGCCTGGACGACGTCGCGGCTGGCGATCTTGCCGTCTTCGATCAGCATCTGCAGGGCATAGGCGGCATGCTCTCCGGTCAGCCGGACCGCCTTGACAGTCTTCTTTCTCACTTGCATTCCTCCTTCAAGCCAGCGGGCATTCTATGGGGTTTCCGGGCGGGGCCCCGGGCATTGTCGCGCAGGCACAAATCTCGCATCGAACCCCGCCGAGGGCTCGTCTGTCCCCGCGTCTTCGGAAATGCTCGAAATGACAGGAAACGACACGACGCAAAAAGCGTCCTCCGGAATTGCCGGCCTCGACGACGTGCTCGCCGGGGGATTCCCCACCGGTCACATTTACCTGATCCAGGGCGATCCGGGCGTCGGAAAGACGACACTGGGCCTGCAGTTCCTCCGCGCCGGTACGGGCGGCGGTAAGAAGCAGCTCTACATCACCCTCTCGGAGACGGCGGACGAGCTTCGCGCGGTCGCCGCGTCCCACGGCTGGGACCTCTCCGGCGTCGAGATCCACGAGGTCACCCCGAACATGGAGATCTCGGCTTCGGACGACAACACCCTGTTCCACCCCTCCGAGGTCGAGCTCGGCGAGACGACCCGGGATTTCCTGAATGTTGTCGAGCGCATCGACCCGTCCCGCATCGTGATCGATTCGCTCTCCGAGGTGCGGCTGCTCTCCCAGACCGCGCTCCGCTACCGGCGGCAGATCCTCGCGCTCAAGCAGATCTTCGCCCGGCGCGGCAGCACCGTCCTCCTCCTGGACGACCGCAGCGAGGAGCCGGGAGACATGCACGTCGAATCCATCGCCCACGGAATCCTGGACCTGGAGCAGCTCGCGCCGCTCTACGGCGCGGAGCGCCGGCGCCTGCGCGTCAAGAAGCTGCGCGGGGTCGGATTCCGCGGCGGATTCCACGACCTGCGGATCAAGACCGGGGGCCTGATGATCTACCCGCGCCTGGTGGCGTCGGAGCATCATCAGACGTTCTCGCCGAGCGCGCTTCAGAGCGGACTCGAGGGGCTCGACCGCATGCTGGGCGGAGGGCTCGAGCACGGGACCACCACGCTGATCCTCGGCCCGGCCGGCACCGGAAAATCCGCGATCGCCGCGGTCTACGCGGCCGCCGTCGCGGGACGCGGGGAGCACGTCGCCCTCTTCCACTTCGAGGAGGGGCTGGGCACCCTCAACCAGCGGACGGCGGCCCTGGGCATTCCGTTGCGGGAACAGATCGAGGCGGGCCGCGTCCGCGTCCAGCAGGTCGACCCCGCCGAGATGTCGCCCGGCGAGTTCTCCTGGCTCGTCCGCGACGCCGTCGAGAAGGACGGCGCCAGGCTCGTGGTCATCGACAGCCTCAACGGCTACTACGCCTCGATGCCCGAGGAGAACTTTCTGACCCTGCACCTCCACGAGCTGCTGACGTACATGCGACACAAAGGCGTCGTGATCGTGCTCACGATGGCCCAGCACGGGTTCTCGGGAAACCTCGACGCGCCGGTGGACCTGAGCTTCCTCGCCGATACGGTTCTTTTGCTCCGTTTCTTCGAGAGCAACGGAGAAATTCACAAGGCGATCTCGATTCCGAAGAAGCGCTCCGGCCGCCACGAGACCGCGATCCGGGAGCTGTGCATGGACCATCAGGGACTCAGCTTCGGCGAGCCGATCCTTGACTTCCAGGGGATCCTCTCGGGCGCGCCGCAATTCCTGGGACACGTCGACGCGTTGTCGGCGAGGGGGGACCGCTGAACGATGTCCCCGGCGACCGTTCCGGCGCCGACCTCCGGGTTCTCGTTCTCGCGCCGAGCGGGCGCGACGCCGAGCTGGCTGTCCGGGTTCTCGCGCAGGCCGACATCGCCGCCATCGTCTGCGTCGATGCGGCGGATCTTCACGACGAGATCGAGCACGGGGCCGGAGCGCTCCTTCTGACGGAGGAGGTCCTGACTCCGGCCATGCTCGAGGAGCTCGCCGAGATCTTCCGGTCCCAATCTCCCTGGTCGGATCTTCCGGTTCTCGTCCTCTCGCAGGCCCCAAGGGGAGTCGAGAGGGTGGCCACCGTCATCCGGGCCCTGGCGGAGCATGCGGACATCACCCTGATCGACCGTCCCACGCGCAAGGTCACGCTGATCTCCGCCGTCCAGGCGGCGCTGCGCACGCGCAAGCGGCAGTACGAGGTCCGGAACCTTGTCCTGCAGCTCGAGCGCGGCGTCCGCGAGCGCGACCGCTTCCTCGCGATGCTCAGCCACGAGCTGCGCAATCCGCTGGCCGCCATCCTGACGGCGAACGAGCTGATGGAGCATCGGGATCCGCGGGCGTTCGTGCACGAGCGGGCCGTGGTGAACCGCCAGGCGAGGGTGTTGTCGCGCCTCGTCGACGACCTCCTGGATCTCTCGCGTCTGACCCTCGGGAAGATCGCCATCGCGAAGGCGCCCGTGGACGTCGCCGAGCTCGTCGCGCGCTCCGTCGAGGCCCACCGTCCGGCCGCCGCGAACAGCGGGATCGCGCTGGAAGTGGAGTCGTTCCCGGAATCCTGCGCGGCGATCGGAGATCCCGTGCGCCTCGAGCAGGTGATGAGCAACCTGCTGGCCAATGCGCTCAAGTACACGCTCCGCGGGGGGCGCGTCACGATCCGGTTGTCGGCCGTCGGCGAGGAGGTCGAGATCGAAGTCGCGGACACGGGCGTCGGGATCGACGCCAGGGTTCTGCCCCGCATCTTCGAGCCGTTCACGCAGGCCGAGGACACGCTCGACCGATCCCAGGGCGGCCTCGGAATCGGCCTCACGCTTGTGCGGCATCTGGTCGAGCTGCATGGCGGGACGGTCTTCGCGGAGAGCGCCGGCCGCGGGACCGGAAGCCGCTTCGTGGTGAGGCTGCCGAGCGCCGGCCGCCGCGTGGGGGAGGCGAAGCCGGTGCAGGCGCCGGAGCGCTCCGCCGTGCGCCGGCGGATCCTCGTGATCGAAGACAACTCCGATCTGCGTGACGGGTTGAAGCGGCTGCTCGAGCAGGTCGGGCACGAGGTCCTGTCCTCCCCGGACGGGGAGGAGGGCGTCGTCACGGCGCTCGCGCGCCACCCCGACGTCGTCCTGGTCGACATCGGGCTGCCCAAGCTCGACGGCTACGGGGTGGCGGCGCGGCTGAGGCCGGCGCTCTCGCCCGACGTTCTCCTCATCGCCGTGTCGGGCTACGGCTCGCAGCAGGATCGCCGGCGCGCTTTCGACGCGGGCTTCGACGTCCATCTGACCAAGCCGGTCACGCTCCAGGCGCTGCAGGATGTGCTCGGGCGCTCGCCCGGCGCCTCGGGGCCTTCCCGCGGCCGGATGCCGCTGCCGATTCAGTAGTAGGGCTCCCAGATCCAGGACATCGTCTCGATGATCCGCCGGTGGATCCCCCGGTCGTCCCATTGTTCGTACGTGATCTCGCGGCAGCTCTTCTTGTCGTTCTGGAACATCTCCTCCATCTTCGCCGCGAAGCCGCGGTCGTAGAACGCGAGCGCCTCCTCGGCGTTGGAGTTCATGGAGCGGCTGTCGAAATTGATGGAGCCGATCGTCGAGTAGATGGCGTCGATCACGACGGTCTTGTTGTGCAGCATCGTGGGCACGTACTCGTAGATGTGGACGCCGCCCTTCAGGAGCTCGCCGTAGTGGGACCAGGAAGCGAAGCGCACCATGGGCAGGTCGATGTGGCTGCCCGGAACCATCACCTGGACGTCGACGCCCCGCTTCACCGCCGCGACGAGGGCCTCCCGGACCTGCTTGTCGGGCAGGAAGTAGGCGTTGGCGATGTGGATGCTCTTCTCGGCCGACTGGATCGCGACGTAGTAGAGCATCTTGGAGAGCGACGAGGAGTCTCCGCGTGACGCCTTGACCGCCTGCGCGCGGAGCGACCCGATCTTCGGGTTCTCCGGGTAGTAGTCGTCGCCCGCGAGGATCTCGCCGGTCGTGTAGGTCCAGTCCTCGGCGAAGATGGACTGCATCTGCGCGGCCACGGGCCCCTCGACGCGGACCTGCGTATCGCGCCACTCGTTCTGGTTGCGGGCGTTTCCCATCCAGCGCTTGTCGATGCCGAGCCCGCCCGTGTACGCGACGCGTCCGTCGACGACCAGGATCTTGCGGTGCGTCCGGTTCCCGACCTTGTAGATCGAGAACAGCCGCACGGGCCGGTACTTCTGGGCCAGGACGCCCGCGGCCTCCAGCTCCTTCTTGAATTGCTTGAGCTTTCCGCCCCAGCCGTCGATCAGCAGGCGCACCTGCACACCGCGGCGCGCGGCCGCGATCATGGCGTCGGTGAACTGGCGCCCCGCCGCGTCGGGCTCGAAGATGTAAGACTCGAGGTTGACGGTCTTCCTGGCGTTCGTGATCTCGCCGATCATCGCCGGGAAGATCGCGTCGCCATTCTGCAGGAGCAGGGCCTCGTTGCCGTCGACCATCGGGAAACCGAGCGCCTCGGCGGAGCGGCGGAAGGCCGGCGTGTCGGCATTGAAGGGATGGTCGAACTTGTAGACGTCGCGCTTCTCGGAACCGATGAGATTGATGATGAACGTGCAGCCGGAGTTGCCGAGGAGGGCGATGAAAAGGAGGATCGACAGAGAGGCTCGTCCGTGTTGTTCGCGCACGCCGGGTGCCATTCAAGAACCCTGCCTGAATCGCGCCGCCGGGCTAGCGCGTTGAGGAGTCGTGAGTTAACGTGGCGGCCGTCGCGGCCCACAGGCTCTCTGGAATCCCGGCGCCGGGGGTCTCGTTGAACCTGCGGACGCGACTCACCCCTATGTCGATGGGAAAGAGGAGGTTACTGATGCGAAGGTTCGTTTCCGTTTTCGCGTGGCTGACCGCCGCGGCCTGTGCCGCGCAGGAGGCCGGCAGCCTGTCCCTCTCGCTCACGGACGCGTCGCAGCGCGCGCTCTCGCACAACACGGATCTCTTCCTCGAGCGCGAGAACGTCGCCCAGGCGGGCTTCACGGTCTGGGGCGCCGAGGGAGCCTACGACCTCTTCGCCGCGACGGACGTGAGGTACCGCGACCACACCGACCCCGTCAACTCGCTCTTCTCCGGCGCGCCCGACGACATCCTCGCGCCGAACGCCAAGGGCGTCAACGTGTCGGGAACCTTCACCCAGCTCCTCCCGACGGGAGGGACCGCCCAGTTCTTCGGGAATTGGGAGCGGGACACGACCAACAACGTCTTCGTTCCGCTCTCGCCGGCGTACTCGACGGGCTTCGGCGTCTCGCTGCGCCAGCCGCTTCTCCGCGGGCTGTGGATCGATCCCGCCCGCGAGGCGATTCGCATCGCCTCCGCGCGGCAGGGCCAGTCCGTGGCGAGATTGCGGCGCGTCGTCTCCGACGTCCTGACCCAGGTCGACTCCGCATACTGGACGCTGGTGGCGGCGCGGCGTAACGTGGCCTCGATCGCAGAGTCGGTCGAGCTCGCTGGCCAGCAGCTCGGGGAGACCAAGAGCCGCGTCGAGGCGGGGGTACTCGGCGAGACCGACATCGCGCAGCCGACGGCCGAGCAGGAGCGGCGGCGAGGCCTCCTGGCGACGGCGCGCCAGGTCGTCACTCAGACCGAGAACACGCTCAAGCGCCTGGTCCTCGGGGACATCGCGGACCCGGACTGGGGCAAGGAGATCGTGCCGACGGACGAGCCCGAGGCCTCCTACCAGCCGCCGCCGCTCGGGGACATGCTCGCCGTGGCGCAGGACAAACGTCCCGAGATCGCGGAGTTCAAGGCGCAACAGACGGTGTCGGAGGTGCAGGTCACGGCGCGGAAGTCCGACGTGATGCCGCGGCTGGACCTGGTCGCGTCCTACGCAAGGCGCGGGCTCGCGGGCTCGATCAACCCGGACGCCGAGAACTTCAACGGCGGCCCGATCACCGTGGCACCCCCGCTCCTGGGTGGGACGGGCCGCTCCTACGGCACGATCGGGGAGAACCGGTTCCCGGACGCGTCGATCGGACTCTCCGTCTCCGTGCCGATCACCAACCGCACCGCGCGCGCGGACCTCGCCATCGCGAACTCTCAGCTGCAGCAGTCCAGGGTCGACCTCACCGCGACGCGGCAACAGGTCGAGGCCGAGGTGCGCAACGGCGCGGCGGCCCTCGAGACGGCGCGCTCGCGCATCGAGTCGTCGAAGGCGGCTCGCCAGGCCGCGGAGACGCAGCTCTTCGCCGAGCAGGAGAAATTCAACGTCGGCCTGTCGACCAACTTCCTCGTCCTGACGCGGCAGAACGACCTGACGCAGGCCCGCGTGACCGAGACCGACGCGCTGACCGACTACCGCAAGGCCGCGACCGAGCTCGCGCGTGCGACCGGGACGCTGCTCGAGAGGCGGCAGATCACTCTCGAGACGCCCGACACGTCGAGCGGCCCAGTGGGACGCCGCTGAGACGCTGCGCGGCCGTGGAGTCGAGCCGATGAGCCGGATCGGCCGCGTCGTGCGAGTGGCCGCGCTCTCGGCGGGGGCGGCGGGCGCGATGGCACTCGCCGTGCTGGCCCGCTCCACGGACTGGCTCGCCACACTCGGCGCACGGGCGTCTGGCGAGCGGCTGGATCGGATGCGGCGCTCGCCGCAGTGGTCGGCCTCCGCGCAGCGCTTCGCCAACGCGATGCCGACGCATACCCTGCGGCCCCGCGACGCCGGCCGCACGCTGCGCCTGCAGGTCACCGGCGGCGAGGCGCGCTACCCGGCCCGTCCCATCGCCGTCGAGGCGCGGCATCGGAGCGACTTCGAGACGCCGCCCGCCTCGGGCCTACGCGCGACCTGGATCGGGCACGCGACCGCGCTCGTCGAGATCGACGGGGCGCGCATCCTGACGGACCCCGTCTGGAGCGAGCGCGTGTCGCCGTCGACGCTGGTCGGCCCGCGCCGCTTCTTCGAGCCGCCGATCGCGCTCGCCGACCTGCCGCGCGTCGATGCCGTCCTGATCTCGCACGATCACTACGACCACCTCGACATGGAGACCGTGAAGGCGCTCGCCCGGACCGGTGCGCGCTTCTGCGTCCCGCTCGGCGTCGGCGCGCACCTCGAGAAGTGGGGGATCCCGGCGGCCCAGATCGACGAGCGGGACTGGGGCGAGGCGAAGGAGATCGCCGGGGTCACGATCACGGCGGCGCCGGCGCGCCACTTCTCGGGACGGCGGCTGTCCGACCGAGACGCGACCCTGTGGTGCTCGTGGGTGATCGCGGGTCCGCGGCACCGCGTCTTCTACAGCGGCGACTCCGGCTACTTCGACGGGTACCGCGAGATCGGCCGGGCCTACGGCCCCTTCGACCTGACGCTCATGAGCCTCGCCGCGTACGGGCCGACCTGGCCGCTCATCCACATGACCCCGGAGGAGCTGGTGCAGGCGCAGCAGGACCTGCGGGGCGAGCTCCTGCTGCCGGTGCACTGGGCGACGTTCAACCTCGCCTTCCACGCCTGGAACGAGCCGGCCCTCCGCATGGCGGCCGACGCGCGCGCGCACGGCGTGCGCTTTGCGATACCGAGGCCCGGGCAGATGGTCGAGCCGGCCAGCGTCGGCGAACCCGAGCCCGAGCGCGAGCGCGAGCCCGAAGCCGCCGAGTGGTGGAGGGAATGACGCGATGATCCGGATACGACGCTCCGCCGAGCGGGGCCACTTCGACCACGGCTGGCTCGACACGCGCCACACGTTCTCCTTCGGCGACTACCACGACCCGCGGTTCATGGGCTTCCGCGCGCTGCGCGTCCTGAACGAGGACCGCGTGCGGCCCGGCCAGGGCTTCGGCACGCACGGCCACCGCGACATGGAGATCGTGTCGTACGTGCTGGAGGGGGAGCTCGCGCACGAGGACAGCCTGGGGAACGGCTCGGTGATCGTGCCCGGCGACGTGCAGTACATGAGCGCGGGAACCGGAGTGCGCCACAGCGAGTTCAACGGCTCGCCGACGGAGCCCGTGCACTTCGTCCAGATCTGGATCCTGCCGGAGGCCGAGGGATTGCCGCCGCGCTACGACCAGAAGCGCTTCGACGAGTCGGACAAGAAGAACCGGCTGCGCCTGGTTGCGTCGGGCGGTCGCAGCGGCGGCGCGGACGGATCGATCGCCCTGCGGCAGGACGTCAAGCTTTACGCGAGCGTCCTCGCGCCGCGGGCCTCGGTGTCGCTCGAGCTGGCGCCGGGACGCCACGCCTGGGTGCAGGTGCTGCGCGGCGGCGTCGAGGCCGCCGGGAATCGCGCCGCCCTCGAAGCGGGCGACGGGTTTGCGGCGTCGGAGGAGCGGCGGCTCGAGCTCGCGGCGGGGAGCTACGGCGCCGAGTTGCTGGTGTTCGACCTGGCGTAGATCGAATCGGAGCCGGCCACGCGGCCGCGGGCGTCGTCGTCGCTGTGGAGCGCCGCCTGCTGGTCGAGCACGTCGTCTTCCAGATCCAGCGCGGTCACGGGGTGGACCTCCCACGCCGACATCCGCGAGACGCTCGGCCCCGCGAGTTTCGCGGTGTGGAGCGAGCTCGTCTCGACCTCGGAGTTGTAGAGGAGCCAGCCGCGCACGGTCACCCACCGCTGGATGTAGTGCGCGCGCAGGCCGCCGGTCGACCAGTCGACGTGATCGGCCGAGACGGCTTGCCGCCACTGCGGCGTGACGACCGCGTAGAAGCGGTGCGAGCGGTCGATTCCGCCGGAGTCCGGCGCGAGCTCGAGGATCGTGTCGTGGTCGGTGTCCCGGGACGAGTGGCAGTTCGACGACGCCGGACCCCCGTCGCGCACCTCGACGACGTAGGCCGTGATCTCGACGCCCTGGCCGTCCTGCCAGCGCAGGCGGTCGTCACCGGGCTCGCTGAGCTCCTCCATCGTGACCGCGTCGTCGACGTCGTCGTCGGTGACGTCGTCCAGGCGCGCGCGCGCCTCGTTGAGGTGCTTCAGCTTCGCCTTGGTCGCGTCGCCCTGCGGCGGACACTCGCGCGGGGCGGAACTCTGGGCGGGCAGAGAGGCTGTCACGAGGAATCCCGCGCCGGAGATCAGGACAAGGAGGAGTCGTCGCATCGGGGCCGCCAAGCGTAACAGATGCAAGTTATGGACCGCCTCTATGGCAAGCTTCGACGATCCGATGAGCTCGACATCGCCGACACCTCACGGCGAACACGAGGACCCCGGGCGGTGGGCCGCGCTCTTCAAGATCGCGATCGCGATCCTCCTCGCGATGTCGCTCTGGTTCTCCGCCTCCGCGGTCTCGCCCGCGCTGCGCGTCGAATGGTCCCTCTCGCCCGGCGCGCTGACCTGGCTCACCCTCGCGGTCCAGCTGGGGTTCGTCGTGGGCACGCTCGTGAGCGCGTTCCTGAACCTTCCCGACGTCGTGCCGATGCGCGCGCTCATCGCGGCGTGCGCGTGGATGGCCGCGGCCGCGAACGCCGGCCTGGCGCTCGAGGCGAGGGGGCCCGCGTCCGCGATCGCCCTGCGCTTCGCGACCGGCTTCTTCCTCGCGGGGGTATATCCGCCCGGCATGAAGCTGATGGCCAGCTGGTTCCGCAGCGGCCGCGGCCTCGCGCTCGGCACGCTGATCGGCGCGCTCACCCTCGGCAAGGCGACGCCGTATCTCGTCAACGCCGTCGGCAGCGAGCGGTGGCGTTCGAACGTCCTGGTCGTCTCGGCGCTGTCGTGCGTGGGCGGATTGATCATCCTGCTGTTCGTGGGAGACGGCCCGCACGCGGCGGCCTCCGCGCGGCTCGACCTCGCGCAGATCGCGAAGGTCTTCAGGAACCGCGGCGTGCGCCTCGCCGACTTCGGCTACTTCGGGCACATGTGGGAGCTGTACGCGATGTGGACCTGGGTGCCCGCCTTCCTGCGCGCCAGCTTCGCCGCGCACGGCGAGGCGCCCGCGCTCGCGGAGGCCGCGTCCTTCGTAGTCATCGGCAGCGGCGTGGTCGGCTGCGTGCTCGCGGGCCTGCTCGCGGACCGCCTCGGCCGCACCGTGGTGGCGTCGGCGGCCATGATCGTCTCGGGCGCGTGCTGCCTCGTCTTCGGGTCGCTCTTCACGGCGTCGCCGGCCGTGCTGCTGCTCGTCGCGGCGATCTGGGGGGCGTCCGTCGTCGCGGACTCCGCGCAGTTCTCCGCGTGCGTGACGGAGCTCTCCGATCCGCCGTACATGGGCACGGCGCTCACGGTCCAGACGTGCGTCGGGTTCCTGCTGACGATGGCGTCGATCGAGCTCGTCGCGCGGCTTTCCGCGTCGGCCGGCTGGGCCTGGGCGTTCGCGGCGCTCGCGCCCGGGCCCGCGTTCGGCGTGGCCGCGATGCTGCGCCTGCGGCGGCTGCCGGAAGCGGCGAAGATCGCGGGCGGGCGAGGGTAGGGAGAATGGAGCGAACAGTCGGCGCTCATCGCCAGCCGCACGCCTCTCCTCGACCTGCCGAGATCGGCGTGTGGATTCTCGCCCTGCTCGCCGGATTTCTGCTCCGCGCACTCCCGCTGGCCTCCGCGCGGCCGTACACGGTGTACTTCGACGAGGGCTACGCCCTCCATCCGGCCGAACGCATGGTTCGCGACGGCGGCTGGGACCCGGGGATCTACCGCTACGGCCAGCTGTCGATGATCACGGTCGCCTCCGTGGTGCGCGCCGTCGATCCGCTCTACCTGCTGCTGCGGGGGCGCACCCTGCGCGAGCGGATCCCGGAGGAGCGGCTGCTCTACGACACCCTCGTGCCGTTCCCGATTCTCGTGATCGGCCGCTCGCTCTGCGTGCTCCTCGGCATGGGGATCGTCGTGCTCACCGGCCTCCTGGCGCGGCGGCTGGGAGGCCCGGCGGCGGGGGCCGCGGCGGTTGCGCTGGCGGCGCTCGTCCCCGCGCTCGTCCTCCGGGGGCCGATCGCCACGATCGACCCGTATGCGGTGTTCTTCGCGCTCGCGTGCGTGTACCTGACCGAGATCTCGCAATCCGAGCAGCACCCCGGGGCCGCGCCCTCTGCGTCCCTGGCTTCCTTTGCCGCGGGCGCCGCGGCGGGCCTCGCCTGCGCGAGCAAGTATCCGGTCGTGCTGGTCATCCTGGTCTTTCTCGCGGCGACGGCGATCCTGCCGCTGCCCGTCCGAGAGAAGCTCCGGCGCGTCGCGCTCGCGGGCACGGGAGTCGCCGCCGGCGTGGTCGTGGGAATGCCCATCGTGCTGGTGCGCGCCGCGGAGATCCTGAAGGCGGCGAGATACCTGAGCTCGGCCTATGGGAGCTGGGCGGCGCCCTACCTGCTCGACCAGGTGCTCGTGCGGGCGGAGTGGGATCTGGACTATTCCAGACCCGAGCTGGGGGCGACCTTCGTGCTGCTCACCCTCGCCGGGCTCGTCGTCGGGCTTCGAGAGCGCGGGACCCGGCCCACGATGTTCGGGATCGGCGTCTACGCCGCGGTCCTGATCGTTCTCGTGTCCGTCCCCTCGTTCCAGCCGTTCCGCAACATCCTGCCCCTCGTCCCGCTCGCCTGCGCCGCGATCGGGCTCGTCTTCGCGCGGGTTCGCGCGAGGCTTCGCCAGCCGCTCTGGGCGGATGCGCTTCTCGCAGCGTGGATCCTCGGCGTGTATGCGGTGCCGCTCGCGGCCTCCGCGCGCTCACGCAGCGCGCTCGCGGATCCTCGGACGCTCACGCTCGACTGGGTCGTGCGGCACGCGGGACCGCAGGATCGGGTGTTGCTCATGCGCGATGCGGCGTTCCTGGATCAGGAGCTCGAGCGGCTCGGAGGACGAGCGTCGGCGAGCTGGTTCGATTCCCTGCCCGCGGAGGCGGAGCGGACCGAGCCCCGCTTCCTGATCGTCGGCACGCTGAACCGCCCGTGGGCCGGGCCCGAGGACCTCGCCGCGCGGCCGTCGATCCGCGACGCGTACGTCGAGCGCTACTGCGCCGGGACGCTGCCGACGCCGGCCGATCCCGAGCGCTGGCACGGCCCCGACCAGCACCTCTGCGTCTTCGAGAGGCGGTGAGGGCCTTTTGAGAACCGAGGCGCGATCGCTCCCGGCGACTCTGGCCTGGATCCTCGCGCTTCTCATCGGCCTTGTCCTGCGCGTTCTTCCCCTGACGGCCGCGAGGCCCTACATCGCGTACGTCGACGAGGGAAACTTCCTTCACCCCGCGGCGCAGCTCGTGCGGGAAGGGGGGTGGGATCCGAAGGCCTACCTCTATCCGCAGCTCCCGATCATGGCGGTGACGGCTGCCGCTCGGGCCGTTGATCCGCTCTATCGGCTTCTCCGGGGGACCTCGCTGCGCGATCGGATACCGGCTCACGTCGAGCTCTACGACGACCTCGAACCCTTTCTGCTGCTCTTCGTCGCCCGGTGCCTCAGCGCGTTGCTCGGCATCGCGCTCGTCGTGCTCACGGGCCTCCTCGCGGGAAGAATGGGCGGGGCCGAAGCCGGCGCCGCCGCGGCGCTTCTGGCGGCGGTCACTCCGGCGCTCGTGGTCCGATCGTCGATCGCCTCGGTCGATTCCTACGCCGCCTTCTTCGTCCTGGCCTGTCTCTACCTGATCGACGTCATGCGGACGTCGAACAAGCCGGGATGGACGGCGTTGGGTGTCGGCGCCCTGGCGGGAGCCGCCTTCGCGTCGAAATACCCGGCGGTGCTCGTCCTGCTTGCGTTCCCCGCGACGACGGCGTTCCTCCGCATTCCCGTGTCCGAGAAGCTCAGGCGGCTCGGCATCGCCGCCGTCGGACTCCTGATCGGCGCGGCCGCCGCGATGCCGGCCCTGGTGACCCATCCCGGGGAGGTGATTGGCGCGATTCGGTTTCAGGCCACGGCCTACGGTCAGATTCCCTCACCCTCGCTGGCGAGCCAGGCGTTCGGGCGGGCGGAGTGGGACATCGGCTACCTCGCGCCCGAGCTCGGCGCCGCGTTCGTGCTGCTCGCCCTGGCCGGCCTTTTCGTCGGCGCGCGCGATCGGGAGATCCGGCCGACGATCTTGGGCTGGTGCGCCTTCGCGGCCGCCTCTCTTCTTCTGTATTCCAGGCAGGTCTTCCAGCCGTTCCGAAATCTTCTTCCGCTGGTCCCGTGCGCGTGCATCGCGGTCGCCCTGCTGTTCGCGTGGGTTCGACAGCGCGTTCGGAGCCTGCGACTCGCCGACGCCCTCCTGCTCGTCTGGCTGCTGTCGGCCTTCGCGATTCCGCTCTTCGAGCACGCGATGGCGCGTCATGCGCTCGTGGACTCGCGAACGCTGGCGATGAACTGGCTGGTCGAGCACGCGAGGCCGGAGGATCGCGTCCTGATCGTCGAGGATCTGGGGTTCCTCAACCAGGAGGTGCGGCGCCTGGGCCCGCGGCCGATCGTCCAGTGGTGGGACTCCATCGAGGCCTCGGCGCAGGCTCTTCGGCCACGGTTCCTCGTCGGAGGCGTCCTGAACCGGCTTACCGGCGAAGCCGTGGACGTCGCTTCCTCGCCGGCGATTCGTGCCGCCTACAGGGTTCGTTACTGCGCAGGACTCGTGCCGACGGCGGCCTCCCGGAGCTGGTGGCGCGGAAACCACCAGCTCGTGTGCATCCTCGAGAGACGGTAAAGGCCGCTTCTCTTTCGCTAAGGGCCGAGAAACGTTCTTACGATGAACGTCGCCATCTGTTCGCGCGGGACGATCGCCTCGGGGCAGTACGTCAACGGGTTGGTCCCGCAGCCGGCCGTGACGCCGCGGTTGTAGAGGTCCTCGATCCAGGCGATGGCGAAGTAGTCGAGCGGGACGTCCGCGAAGATCCCGGCCGGCGCCGGCGGGACGTAGCCGGAGCCGAGGAGGGTCTTCAGGAGAAAGACCGCCATCTCGGCGCGGGAGACGGAGCGATCCGGGCAGTAGAGCCCGCCGCCGCAGCCGGTGGTGATCTGGAGCGTCGCGAGCTCGTCGATCCACGCGGCCGCGAACGCGTCGTTCGGCACGTCCGGGAAGACCTGCACGGGCGGCGGCGGCACGTGGTCGGCGCCGTACTTCGATTTCAGAGGAACACCGCCATCTCGGCGCGGGACACGGGGTTGCTCGGGCAGAAGCTCGTTCCGGTATTGCAGCCGCCGGTGATCCCCGCCGTCGCGATCGTGAGGATGTCGTTGTGGAAGGGGTTGTCGAGCGGCACGTCGTCGAACTCGACCGAGAGCGTGGCCGCGTTGGAGGCGACCGAGCCGCAGGAGTCCGTGACGAGGACGTCGTAGGAGCCGGCGTCGGTGAACGCAACCGGGTCGATCGTCAGCGTCGCCGTCGTCGCACCCGAGATCGAGCCGCCGTCGGAGAGCGGCACCCCGCCCTTGCGCCACTGGTAGGTGAGAGTTCCGGAGCCGTTCGCGGACGCGGAGAGCGCCGCCGGCGACCCGACGATCACCGAGACGTCGCTGACGCGCGCACTCGACCTCGAATTCATGAACGACACCACGCTCGCGTTGCCGAGCACGGCGATGTCCGGTGCTCCGCTGCCGTCGAAGTCGCCCGTGATCGCCGCGAACGGATTCTGCGAAGTCGTGAATCCGAGCGGTGTCTTGAAATGCCCGTTGCCGAGCCCTGGAAAGAGCAGGAGCTGGCCGTTCGAGAGGACGGCGAAGTCGAGCATCCCGTCGCCGTCGAAGTCGTTGACGACGAGGCCCGAGGAGCTTGCCGCGAGCCCGATGAGGACGGCCGATTGGAACGTGCCGTCGCCGTTCCCGAGCAGGAGCGCGACGTTTGTGTCTGCGCCGGCCAGGAGAATGTCGGCGTGACCGTCGCCATTGAAGTCCCCGTAGGCGGCCATGGAGTATCCCGTGTCATTGGACAGGATCGTCGGATCACCGAAGGCGCCGCCCCCGGTTCCCGGCAGGAGCACCATTCCCTCGGACGCGGTGCCCAGGAGATCGGTCTTCCCGTCCCCCGTCAAATCCGCGGCAATCAGCAGCTGCAGGATGTTGACCGTGAGAGGTGTCGTGAGGAGGGGTTGGAACGTCCCATCGCCATTCCCGAGGGCAACGGAAAGCGAGGCGCCCGAGCAACAGCCGGAAGCGCTCGCGACAACGTCCTGCTTACCGTCTCCGTCGAGGTCGGCGGCCAACGGCGAGGCGAAAAAATTGCTCAGAGCGACGAGCTCGGGAAGGCCGAACGTGTCGTTGCCGAGGTTGGGATAGCGCCAGAGGTTCGAGTATGCAGACGCGATCACGTCGGGAGAACCACCAGTAACGAAAACGCCCGCCGTCACGCCGGTGAATTGCGTGGAGAACGGTTCCTGTAGCTGAGGGCCCGGTTCGAAGCGGCCCGTGCGGTCGCCGAGAAACAAGGAGATCGTCGAACCGCCGATGCTCGCGAAATCACCGGAACCGTCGCCGTTGAAATCGGCCTGTGCGACACCCGGAACACTTGGCAGGTTCGGCAGGATCGACAGCGGAGCCGCGACGAGCGTCGCTCCCGGCCGGTCGAAGGCCACGGATACCGCGCTGGCGTTGAAGTCAGCCGACGCCAGATCGGGTAGGCCGTCGCCGTCGAAATCCGCGGTGGCGAGGCCGGCCGCGCTGAGGCCGGTGAGGTACGGCGCTCCCGCGTCGAATGCGCCGTCTCCCCGGCCGAGGGCGATCGCCGCGACGGCCGTGTTGATCCCGTAAAACCCGAGGCTGGGCGCCGACACCGCCACGTCGAGCACCCCGTCCAGATCGAAGTCCGCGACGAGGAGACTGGTGGGATAGAAGCCGAGCGGATACTGGAGCGCCGCCTGGAAGCTGCGATCGCCGTTGCCGAGAAGGACGGAGAAGCCTCCACCGATTGCGACCAGGAGGTCGAGGTTCCCGCCCCCGTCGACGTCGGCCGCCGCGAGGGCCGTCGGATTCGCTCCCGCGAGGAAGGAGACCGGCGGGTCGAACGTACCATCGCCGTGTCCGGCGAACAGGGAGACGGTCCCCGAGGCGTTCGCTGTTGCAAGATCGAGTTTGCCGTCGTTGTCGAAGTCGCCGGTCGTCAGAGCTTCGGCGGCGCCCGCGACAAACGTCGTCGCCGTCCCGAACGTTCCGTTACCGGCGTTCAGAAGCACCGCGATGGCCGAGTTTCCGCAGCAACCACCGATGAGGATGACGAGATCGCTCGAGGCATTGGCGTCGACCGTCGCCGCGGTGATGGAGAGAATGCCGTTGGAGAGCGAGATGGGGTAGGACACGGGGTCGTCGAAGGTGCCGTCGCCATGCCCGATGAGAACGTAGACGGACGAGCCGTAGTTGCCGACCGCGAGATCCGTGGTGCCGTCTCCGTCGAAGTCCGCTGCGGCGACCGCGGAGGCGTAGACCCCGGCGGATTCGAGGTCGGTCAGGATCGGCGGGCCGAAGGTGCCGTCGCCCTGCCCGAGCACCACGGAGAGGGTGTAGCCGTTCACCGTGACGATGTCTGGCACGGTGTCTCCGTCGATGAAGGCCGTCGCGATGGCTTTGGGAACGTCTCCGACTGGAATCGACGCGGCCTCCACGAACACCGTCGGGCTGCAGGTGACCGCGCCCGCGCGGACCGTTGCCGCCAGAAGCGCAAAGCTGACCAGGATGGCACGTCTCATCGCCGGCCTCCTCCTCGTACTGACTAAGAGTTCTGCATATAGCCTACATCCACTTGTCGCCTTGACGGACATGGCCGGCCCCTCTCAGACTCCCCCCAATGTTCCTCGGCCACTTCGGGCTCGGCTTCGCCGGAAAGCGCGCGGCGCCAGCGCTTTCGCTGGGGGCGCTGTTTCTGGCGGTGCAGTGGGCGGATTTGCTGTTCTTCGTGTTCTGCCTGCTGGGGTTCGAGCACTTCCGCATCGACCCGGGCAATACGCGGATGACGCCGATGGACTTCTATGACTATCCCTATAGCCACAGTCTCCTGGCGCTCGCAGTCTGGGGACTGCTCGTCGGCGGCACATACGCGCTCCTGCGGCGCGACCGCCGCGCCGCCATCGTCCTCGCCGTGGGCGTTCTCTCGCACTGGTTCCTCGACGCACTCGTGCACCGGCCGGACATGCCGCTCACGCCGGGCGCGGGCAGCCCGAGGGTCGGGCTGTCCGTCTGGAACCATCCCGCGCTGACCGTCGTCCTCGAGCTGCTGTTCTACGGCGCCGGCATCGCGGTTTACCGGAGGACCACGCGCGCCACGGATCGGACCGGCGTCTGGGCGCTCTGGGTCCTCATCCTCTTCCTCGCGGCGGCCTGGGCCGGCAGCGTGCTCGGGCCGCCTCCGCCCAATGAGCGAGTCGTCAGCCTGTCCGGCCTGCTCCTGTGGCTGTTCGTCCCGTGGGGCTACTGGATCGACCGGCACCGCGCTATCGTCGGCGCCTCGAAGGGAGCATGAGATGAGACGGACGGCTCTCCTGGCGCTGACCCTGGCGTTCGCGTTTCTCACGCGAGCGGTCTCCGCGGATTCCGTCGCGCCTTCGCTCGCCAAGCTCTCCTGGCTCGCCGGGCGTTGGGTCGACGACGCGGGAGGGAACCTGTCGGAGGAGACCTGGACCGCGCCCTCCGGCGACGGCATCCTCGGGATGTGGCGGCTGGTCGTGGGCGGCCAGATCAAGCTCTCGGAGCTCCTCACGATCCAGGCCGAGGGCCAGACCCTCGTGCTGCGCCTGCGTCACTTCGACGCGAAGCTCGTGGGGCGCGAGGAGCGCGACAAGCCGCTCGAGCTCACGCTCGCGGGCTGGAACGAAGGGGAGGCGCGCTTCGAGGGCCCGGGCTCCGGTTCGGATAGTCAGGGGCTCGCCCTCACCTACCGCCACCCGGACGCCGACACGCTCGCCTGCACCGTCGAGCGGCTGGGCAAGAAGGAAGAGTTCACGTTCAAGCGCGCGCGGTAGGGGCGGCGTTACCGCCGTGCTGCGCGCGGCGTTCCCTACTGGCGGGGGTTGCCCGCTGGTGGTCGGGTCGCGGCCGCCCGGAGACGTGACAGTCTTCGTTCCGCGGGCGGGGGCAAGCCCCGCCCCTACGAGAAGAAATCGAGAGGCCTCTTGAAGCTGCAGATCGAAGTCCCTTACGGCGACATCGACGCCATGGGGCACCTGAACAACGTCGCCTATCTGAAGTATCTCGAGACCGCGCGGCAGAAGTACTGGCTCGCGATGCGCGGCTCGACGGACTTCTGGGACGTCGACTTCGTGATCGCGCGATGCGAGATCGACTACCGCTCGTCGATCTCCATGGGCGAGGTGCTCGAGATCGAGATCCACGTGACGCGGATGGGCGCCTCCTCGTTCGACTTCTCCTATGTGGTCCGCCGGGCAGACGGAAGCGGCGAGCTGGTCGCCGAGGCGAAGACGACGCAGGTCTGTTTTGACTGGAAGTCACGCGCGAAGAAGCCGCTCTCCGAGCAGCGGCGGAGAGAGATCGAGGCGTTCGAGAGGCGCGGGATAGACTTCGACACCGCGTAGGGGCGGCCCTGGGTTGCCGCCGTCCTTCGGACGGCGTCTCCTACTGCCGCGGGTCTTTCTCTGGTGGACGGACCGCGGCCGCCCGCGGGCGGGGGCAAGCCCCGCCCCTACAGTTGAGGAGAGATACCGATGCGCCGATTCGCGCCCGTGCTCCACGCCGCCGTGCTCGCGTCGTTCCTCGCGTCGAACCTCTGGGCGGTTCCCGCCGCACTTGCTCCGGCCCCGACGCCGACTCCGTCTCCCGCAGCCCCGCCCGACACGAAGTCGCAGGTCGACGCGGTCTTCGCCGAGTACGACCGCAGCGACTCGCCGGGCTGCTCCCTGGGCGTGTACCGCGACGGGAAGATCCTCTACGCGCGCGGCTACGGCATGGCGAACCTGGAGCTCGGCGTCGCCAACTCCGCCCAGACCGTCTTCGACATCGGCTCGACCTCCAAGCAGTTCACGGCCTTCTCGATCCAGCTGCTGGCGCGCGAGGGCAAGCTCTCGCTCGACGACGACATCCGCAAGTGGCTGCCGGAGATGCCCGCCTACGACAAGACGATCACGATCCGGCATCTCCTCCATCACACGAGCGGGCTGCGCGACTACCTGGTCGCGATGGAGCTCTCGGGCATGCAGGAGGAGGACTGGACCACGGAGCAGGACGCGCTCGACATCATCGCGCGGCAGAAGGGCGTCAACTTTCCGCCCGGCCAGGAATACCTCTACAGCAACACGGGCTTCTTCCTTCTCGGCGTGATCGTGAAGCGCGCGAGCGGCCAGCCGCTGCGCGAGTTCGCGGCCGAGCACATCTTCGTGCCGCTCGGCGATGCGGCACACGCAGTTCAACGAGCTGCACACGCGGATCATCCCCAATCGGGCAACGGGATACACCAGGATCAAGCCGTCGGGGTTCGGCATCGAGATGTCGAACTGGGAGCAGATCGGCGACGGCTCCGTGCTGACGACGGTCGAGGACCTCCAGCGGTGGGACGAGAACTTCTACGCGCCGACGCATGGTGTCGGCGACGCGAAGCTGATCGAGACGATGCAGGAAGTCGGCGTGCTGAACAGCGGCAGGAAGATCGCGTACGCCTCGGCGCTCGTGATCGGCAGCTTCCGCGGACTCCCGACCGTCTCGCACGGCGGGTCGTGGGCCGGCTACCGCGCGCAGCTCATGCGCTTCCCGCAGCAGCACTTCTCGGTCGCGTGCCTGTGCAACCTGGCCCAGGCCAACCCGAGCCGCCTCGCCACGAAGGTCGCGGAGGTCTACCTCGGCTCGTTGATGACGAAGGAGGAGCCGAAGACGAAGGAGCCGGCCGGCGCCTCCAGTGTCAAGCTCGTGGCGCCGCCCAAGAGCCTGCAGGCGCTGGTCGGGATGTATCGGGACACGCAGTCGAGCGAGATGATCCGGCTCGCGATCTGGGACAACAAGCTGACCGCGAACGTCGACGATCACAACTTCCCGCTGACGCCGGTCGGCGCGAACCGGTACCGCTTCGAAGGCTTCGAGGGCAAGCGCGAGATCGAGATCCCGCCGGTCTCCGGAGGCGGAGGAGCGCGTCCGCGGCTGACGGTGACGACGGCCGAGCACGACGAGGAGCCGGAGACCCAGACCTTCGAGCCGGTCGAGCCGTGGACGCCCACGGCGGCCGAGATCGCGCCGCTCGCCGGCCTCTACGCGAGCGAGGAGGTTGGCACGACCTGGCGGCTCGTCGCGGAGGGCGACAAGCTGGTGGTCAAACACCGCGGTATCTCGGAGGACCCGCTGAAGCCGACGGTCAAGGACACGTTCATCCACGACGGGATCCAGATGACCTTCCAGCGCGGCCCGCGCGGCGAGGTCACGGGCTTCGTGGTGGACGCGGGGCGCGTGAAGAGCCTCGGGTTCAAGAGGCAGGCGCCGGCGTCGTAGGACTCGTGGCGGGGCGGTCTCGCCGTCATCGTGATCCCGAGCGGAGCGTGGGGAGGATCCCGTGCGCGGTCGCGTGGTTGGCAATCAAGCCCGGGATCCTTCGCCGCTGCGCTCCTCAGGATCCCAGGATGACGGCTCGTCCACTCCTCCCGGTGACGCCTCGAGCGGCACCGCTCCGGGGGCGTCCTCCGGCATTTCTCTTGCAAATCCTCGCAAGTGAGATGGACAATCTCGGCAGAGTGGCCGAGCGGCGCAACTTCGCGCGCAAGAAACGGCGTTTCCTGGTGGAGTTTCATCTGAGGGGCGCCCTCTGCACCGGGTTCACCTACGACGTCTCGGCGAGCGGAATCTTCGTGCGTTCGGTGCGGCTCCCGGATCCCGGAACCTTCATGACGGCGGACCTGCACCTTCCGGAAGGGAAGCGCTGCACCGTGCGCGGCAGCGTCGTCCGCTCGTTCCGCGTTCCCGCCTCGCTCTCGCGGCTGATCCCGAGCGGGTTCTCGATGCGCCTCGCGGAGTCGCCCGAGGACTACTTCCAGTTTTTGGCGAGTCTGTAAGGCAAGGGCGGCGACGAGCGCCGCCCATTGGGCACCTCGTTTTCTCGCGTATCCAGAAGCCGTCATCCTGAGCGCAGCGAGCCGGCCACCGAAGGCAGGCCCCCGGCAGTAGGCAACGCCTCGCGTGAGCGAGGCGTTTACGATCCCGTGCTCGATTGCGAGGGTGGCGATCAAGCACGGGACCCCTCGTCGCTGGGCTCCTCGGAATGACGGGCACTGCTGGGAGCGGGGGGACCTGTCATTCCGAGTCGCGAAGCGACGAGGAACCCCTTTCGGGCGTGCGCTCGCGTTGAAAGGGGTCCTCCCACACCCCCGCTCCGCTCGGGCCGTGGCCGGGATGACAGAGCGGGAGCGACCTCCGCCACTACGACCCTCCCAGGCACGGTGAACCTCTTGACAAGCGATATAAATTACTAAATAGTTATTTACTTATGGGACGAAACCCCCGCGTCACCCGGGACCAGGTCCTGGCGGCCGCCCGCGAGACGTTCGTCGAGCACGGCTTCGCCGGGGCGACGCTCGCGGACATCGGCGCGCGTCTGTCGGTCTCGCCGGCCGCGCTCCTCCGGCACGCGCCGAGCAAGGAGGCCCTCTTCCACGCCGCGATGGGCCAGCCCGACCCGGATCTGCTGCCGCTCGAGTTCCTCGAGGAGTACGACGGGACGGAGGATCCGCGGCCGATCCTTCGCCGCGTGGGCGAGGTCTTCATCCCATTCCTCGAGACGCGGATCCGCGGGCTGGTAGCGCGCTGGGTCTACTTCAAGACGGCGCCAAAGGGCGCCTTTGAGGGAGCTCCGGAGGGAGGCTTCAAGAGCGCGCCAAAGGGCGCGTTCAAGGCTACCCCGGAGGGCGCTTTCAACAGTGCAGCGGAGGGCTCCTTCAAAAACGTCCCGGGCGTGGGCAAGATCCCGCTGCCGTTCGACCCCAGCCAGCGTCCCACGCCGCCGCAGAAGAACTTCCGCTTCCTCGAGGACTACCTGCGGCGCGCCGGCCGCCGCGGGCGGATCCGCGTCAAGGACCATCGCGCGGCGGCGCTCGCGTTTCTCGCGACGCTGCACTCCTACGTCTTCATGCAGCAGGTCATGCAGATCCTGGAGGAGCCGCTCTCCGTCGACGACTACCTGGACACGGTCGTGGACGTCTGGGCGCGCGGCGTCGTGGTCGACCCGAAGAGAGCCGCGCCGGAAGACGCCGAATCGGAAAGACTCGCGCCGAGAAAGGCCGCCCCGAAGCGAGCCGCATCGAGACGAGGCGCATCCGGGAAATCCGTCTCGAGGGGAAAGCGATGAAGCGCAAGGGGCTCGTTCTCCTTCTGTTGGCGGTCGTCCTGCTGGCCGGCGGCGGCGCACTCTTCGTGTCCCGGCGCAAACAGCCGAAGCCGCTCGTGCTGTCCGGCACGATCGAGGCGCGGGATGCCGAGGTCGGCTCGCTTCTGGGCGGGCGCGTCACGAAGGTCCTCGTCGAGGAGGGCTCGCCGGTGAAGGCCGGCCAGCCGATCGTCCAGCTCGAGACGGACCTGATCGATCTCCAGATCCAGCAGCAGCAGTCCCGCGTCGCGCAGGCGAAGGCCACGCTCGCCAAGACGCTGCGGGGCCCGCGAACCGAGGAGATCGCGCGGGCGCGCGCGGCCGCGCAGACCGCGGAGCGCGAACGGGTGCGCCAGTCGAACCTCAAGGAGAAGGGGATCGTCGGGCAGGAGGCCCTGGACACCGCCGCGATGCAGGCGACGACGACCGCCCAGACGCTGCAGGAGCTCGAGCGGGGGTCCCGCCCCGAGGACATCGCCGCCGCGCAGGCCGCGCTCGAGGCGGAGCAGCGGCAGCTCGGCTACCTCGAGCGGCAGCGCGAGGAGAGCGTCGTCGAGGCGCCGGCGGACGGCGTCATCGAGTCGATGGACCTGCGGCCCGGCGACCTCGTCGGTCCCAACCAGCCGGTCGCGAAGCTGCTGGAGCCGTCTCAGATCTGGGTCCGCGTCTACGTGCCCGAGCCGCAGCTCGGACGCGTGCACGTCGGCCAGAAGGCGGCCGTGCGGGTCGACACGTTCCCCAAGCGGGACTTCGCGGGGAAGGTCGTCGAGATCCGGACGCAGTCCGAATACACGCCGCGCAACATCCAGACGCTCGACCAGAGGATGGACCAGGTCTTCGGCGTGAAGGTGGCGATCGATCCGGCGCCGGAGCTCCGCCCGGGCATGACGGCGACCGTCCGGCTGGAAGAGTAGAGACCCTCATGGCTGATGTCGAACGCGAGTACGGGATCGTCGTCGAGGGCGTGTCGCGCGACTTCGGGCTCGTCCGCGCGCTCGACAAGGTCTCGCTGCGCGTGCCGCGCGGGGAGATCTACGGCCTGCTCGGCCCGAACGGGTCGGGGAAGTCGACGCTCATCCGCATCCTCTGCGGCCTCCTCGTCCCGACCGAGGGCCACGCGTTCGTGGATGGCCTCGACGTCGAGAAGCAGGGCGAGGCGGTCCGGCGGAGGATCGGCTACGTCCCGCAGCGTTTTTCTTTGTACGAGGACCTCACGGTCCTCGAAAACCTGGATTTCTTCGCGTCGGTCTATGGTCTCCGCGGTGAGAAGCTCCGGGAGCGGCGCGAGTGGGCGATCCACCTGACCTCGATCGGTCCGTACCGCGAACGGCTCGCGGCACAGCTCTCCGGAGGCTGGAAGCAGCGCCTCGCGCTCGCGGCGGCTCTCATGCACGGACCGCGCGTGCTCTTCCTGGACGAGCCGACCGCGGGGATCGACCCGGTCGCCCGCCGCGAGCTCTGGAACCTGCTGTTCACGCTGGCGGCCGAGGGCGTCACACTCTTCGTGACCACGCACTACATGGACGAGGCCGAGCGGTGCGGCCGCGTCGCCTACCTCTACCTCTCCAAGATGCTGGTGGAGGGAACGCCGGACGAGCTCGTCCGGCTCCCGGAGGTCACGCCCGAGGGCATGCGCCGCGTCGAGGCCGCGTGCGCCCGCGGCGTCGCGTCGTTCATGAGCGAGGCCCGCGCGCTGCCGTACGTCGACGACGTCACGATCTTCGGCAACTCGCTGCACCTTCTGGTGCGCTCCGACGTGCCCGAGTCGCGCATCGCGCACGACCTCGAGGGCGCGGCCGGCGCGCCGGTCGAGATCCGCCCCATCGAGGCATCGCTCGAGGACGTCTTCGTGCGACTGACGAGGCAGCAAATCGAACGACGCGGCGACGTTCCCGAATCCGCCGCCGCACACCGATGAGAGGCTTCCTCGCGGTCCTGCGCAAGGAGGCGGTCCAGATGGTCCGGGACCGCGGGACGCTCCAGTTCGCCCTGCTCGTCCCGGCGTTCCAGCTGCTCCTCTTCGGCCTGATCGACACGAACGTCAAGCACGTGCGCACGGTGATCCTCGACGAGAGTCGATCCCAGCAGAGCCGGGAGCTGCTTCAGGACTTCGTGAACACCGGCTACTTCGACATCGTGTCGTACGCGCCGTCGCGCGCCGCGCTGCGGGAGTACATCGTGGCGGGGCGCGCGTCGGTGGGAATCGAGATCCCGCCGGACTATGCCCGCCGGCGCCTGAACGAGCAGCCGGCCGACGTGCTCGTGGAGATCGACGGCTCGGACTCGTCGATCTCCAGCCAGGCGCTGGCCGCGGCGAGCGGGCTGGCGCTGTCGCGCTCGGTGGCGGAGATGTCGCTGAAGGCGGGCGTGAAGGACCTGGCGATCCGCGTGCACCCGCTCATGCTCTTCAACCCGGACTCGCGCACCGCGAACCTCCTGATCCCCGGCCTCGTCGCGATCCTCCTGACGTTCTCGGGAACCCTGCTCGCCGCGTTCGCCATCGTGCGCGAGCGCGAGCGCGGAACGCTCGAGCAGCTCATGGTCACCCCGGCCTCGCCAGTGGCCGTCATTCTCGGGAAGCTGCTTCCGTATCTCGGGCTGGCGTTCATCCAGCTCCTCTTCATCCTCTTCCTGATGACGGTGGCGTTCCGGGTACCGATCCACGGGAGCCTGCTCCTTCTGCTCGGGCTCTCGATCGTCTACCTCTTCGCCCTGCTCTCGCTGGGGCTCCTCGTCTCCTCGCGCGCGCGGACGCAGATGGAGGCGATTCAGCTCGCGCAGATGTTCCTGCTGCCGTCGATCATGCTCTCGGGCTACATCTTCCCGATCCCATCGCTGCCGAAGCCGCTGCAGGTCTTCTCCCAGATCCTGCCGGCGACGCACTTCATCGCGATCTCGCGCGGCATCATCATCCGCGGCGCCGTCTTCGGGGACCTCTGGCGCAACGTGGCGGCGCTGCTGGTGATCGCGCTCGTCCTCGTGGCCGCCTCGACGCGGGCGTTCAACAAGACAATTTCGTAGGGGCGGCCCTCGCGGCCGCCCGCGGGCGGGGGCGAGCCCCGCCCCTACAAGGATGCGGTCGGAGTGCGGCGGACGCCGATCAGCGAGGGCGAGGCGTGGCGCTGCGGGAGGGCGGCCCTGCGGGCACGCCCTTCTCCCGCGCCTTGAGGAACGAGAACACCAGGTACCCGAGGCCGCCCATACCGACGATGACGACGAGCGCGCTCGAGACCGGCGAGAGCCGCCGCAGGAGCATGTAGGCGAGGTAGAAGATCGCGATCAGCAGCGGGAAGGCGACGCCGGCGGCGACGGCCCAGGCCACCCGGGTCTTCCGCGGCGCCTGGGGCTCCTGTCCGACGATGCGCATCATCTCGAGCTTCTTGGAGAGGTCGGTGGGAAGGGCCGGGCGCTCGACCCACTTCAGGCCCTCCGGCTCGGCGAAGCCGTCCTTCAGCTCGGCCGGGATCGTCTCGCCGCAGTAAATGCAGTGTCCCAGGCGCCAGGCGGCCAAGGCTCGATGACAGCGCGGGCAGCGGGGACTCCCCGTAGCGGTGGGTGGGGTCACGCTTTTTTCTCGTTCCGGAACGGAAACAATTATACGGTTGGCTGCCCCGGAAGCGCTCGAGGAAAACGGATGCGCGTGGCGATCGTGGGCTTTGGGAAGATGGGACGCGAGATCGAGGCGATGGCGGCCAGGCGCGGACACGACGTGGTCTGGACCCTCTCGCGCGCCGACAATGCGGGCGGCGCCGGGCTGACGCCGGAGCGCGTCGCGGAAGCGGACGCGATCTTCGAGTTCACGACGCCGGACTCCGCGGTCGAGAATCTCCTTGCATTGGCCAGGTCCGGCTCCTCGGTGATCTGCGGCACAACCGGGTGGCAGCGGGAGCTTCCCCGCATCGCCGAGGAGTTCGCGCGGGGCGGCGGCGCCCTCGTGCACGCCGCGAACTTCTCGATCGGCGTGCGGCTCTTCTACGAGACCGCGCGCGCCGCGGCGGAGCGTTTCCCGCGCGCCGGCTACGCGGGCTACGTCGTCGAGGAGCACCACGCGGAGAAGCGGGACGCGCCCTCCGGCACCGCGAAGACGCTCGCCGCCATCGTCGCGGAGGCGGGCGGCGCGGCTCCACCGATTACGAGCGTGCGCGCGGGAACGATCCCCGGCACGCACCGTCTGGTCTTCGAATCCCCGGAGGACGAGGTCGAGCTCGTGCACCGCGCGCGCGGCCGCGCCGGCTTCGCCAAGGGAGCCGTCTGGGCCGCCGAGCGCATGCGTGTCGCCGGGCGTCGCGGCGTCTTCGAGTTCGGCGAGCTCTTGAAGGAGGTTTCGTGAAAGGCAACGTGAAGCCGGTCGACTGGAGAGGCTGCGGGACGGCGCTCGTCACCCCGTTCGACGAGAAGGGGCGGATCGCCTTCGGCGCGCTCGAGGAGCTCGTCGACTGGCAGATCACGCAGGGGATCGACTTCCTCGTCCCCTGCGGGACGACCGGCGAGTCCGCGACGCTCTCGCGCGACGAACGCAAGGCCGTGACCGCGGCGGTCGTGCGCGCGGCGAACGGCCGTGTCCCCGTCGTGGCCGGCGCCGGCGGCAACCACACGGCACGCGCCGTCTTCTGGGCGAAGGACGCGGCCGCGGTCAAGGCGGACGGCATCCTCTCCGTCACGCCGATGTACAACAAGCCCAGCCCCGACGGGCTGATGCGCCACTTCTCGGCGATCGCGGAGGCGACCGACCTCCCGATGCTGGTCTACAACGTGCCGGGCCGGACCGGCCAGGACCTGGACGTCGACACGATCCTGCGTCTCGCGGAGATCCCGCACGTCGTGGGCCTCAAGGAGGCCTCGTCCAATTTCGGCAAGATCGCCCGGCTCATGGCGGAGCTGTCGAGCGAGTTCGCCGTCTTCTCGGGCGACGACGCGACGGCGCTCGCCATGATGGCGCTCGGCGCGCGCGGCGTCATCTCCGTCGTGTCGAACGAGATCCCGAAGGAGATGGCGGACCTCGCGCGGGCGGCGCTCCAGAACGACCGCGAAGGCGCTCTCTCGCTCCAGAACAAGTTCGAGCCGCTCATGGAGATGAACTTCTGGGAGTCGAGCCCCGGGCCGGTCAAGTGCGCGCTGGCGCTGATGAAGAAATGCGGCGAGACCCTGCGGCTGCCGCTCGTGCCGGTCCGCGACGACACGCGCAAGAAGATCGAGAGGATGCTCGGGAGTTTCCGGCTCCTGCCGCGGAAGGGAGAGCGGAGCCGTTGAGCTCAGACCTGCGGGCGCGTGTCGAAAAACTCTCGGCCGAAGGCTCGGAGGCCTCGCCCGACGCGGCACGGCTCGCCGTCGCCGAGCTCTTCGCGGAGCTCTCGGCCGGGCGCGTGCGCGCGGCGGAGAAGGAAGGCGACGCGTGGGTCGCGCGGCCGTGGGTGAAGCGGGGGATCCTGCTGGCGTTTCGCGTCGGCGCGCTCGGCGAGGCCTCCGGGCTCGCCGGGTTCTCGTTCTTCGACAAGGACACGCTGCCGCTCAAGCGGCTCGCGCTCTCCTCGGGCGTCCGGGTCGTGCCCGGGGGCACGGTCGCGCGCGAGGGCTGCTACCTCGGACCGGGCGTCACGTCATGCCGCCGGCGTACGTCAACGTGGGCGCCTACGTCGACGCCGGCACGATGATCGACTCGCATGCCCTGGTCGGCTCCTGCGCGCAGGTCGGCAAGCGCGTCCACATCTCGGCCGGGGCGCAGATCGGCGGCGTCCTCGAGCCGGTGGGCGAGGTGCCCGTGGTGCTCGAGGACGAGGTCCTGGTCGGCGGCAACTGCGGCGTCTACGAGGGCGCGATCGTCCGCGCGCGGGCGATCCTCGCCGCGGGCGTCATCCTGACCGCGGGCACGCCCGTCTACGACGTCGTGCGCGGAAAGGTCTACCGCCGCGAGGGGGACCGGCCGCTCGAGATCCCGGCCGGCGCCGTCGTCGTGCCCGGCGCGCGCGCCATGCGCGAGGGACAGGGCGCGGCCTGGGGCCTCGCGCTCCAGACGCCGGTCATCGTGAAGTACCGCGACGAGAAGACGAACGCCTCGGCCTCGCTGGAGGATGCGCTGAGGTAGCCGGGGGCATCACTTCCTTCTCGCCCACGGCCTCAGCACCTGGTACTCCGGCACCGCGGTCGGGTTCGCCCTCGCGGCCGCGACCAGGCGGCGCCGCGCCAGGTTGCGCACCGCGCCCTGCACCGCGCTCTTCGAGAGCCCCGTCTCCTCGGCGAGCTGGCGGTGGGAGACGCGAGCCTTCGCCCCGCGGCGCATCCCGGTCCGACTCCAGAGCGTCAGGTACACGAGGAAGGACGACGGCGAGTGGTCGTGGCCGACGAGGTCGCCCATGAGCGTCTCGACGACGTAGGGGTCCAGGCGGAGGGTGCGCACGCAGCTATAGTAACGGTTACTATAGTGCCTGGCAACACTGTCGATTTCGCCGGAAACAGCGCCCGCGGCCGCGCCGGCGAATCCTCGGCCCGAGGAGGACGGCTGGAGGAGGCTCGACCGTGCTAGCGACCCGGGCGGGGTCTACCGCGGCCCCGCCGGCAGGTGCTCGAGGAGGTAGCGCGCGAGCAGCGAGTGCAGATGCAGCGAGGTCCCGTCGCCCTCGTTGATCGCGTGCGTGCGGTTCGGGTACTCCATGAAGTCGAACGGCTTGTCGAGCGCGACGAGGCGATTGATCAGCTTCTGCGAGCCCTGGAAGTGAACGTTGTCGTCGCCGGTGCCGTGGACGAGCAGCAGGTTCCCGCGCAGGCCCTCCGCGAAGTTGATCGGTGAGCCCTCCTTGTAGCCCTCCGCGTTGTCCTGCGGCAGGCCCATGTAGCGCTCCTGATAGACGGTGTCGTAGAGCGTCTGGTCGGGCACCGGCGCGACCGACATCCCGACCTTGTAGAGCTCGGGCGAGCGGAAGAGCAGGTTCAGCGTCATCGATCCGCCCCCGCTCCATCCCCAGGACGCGACGCGCTCGGGATCGAGGTACGCGCGCTGCGCGAGGAGCTTGCGCACCGCCGCGGCCTGCTCCTTCGACGCGAGCACGCCGACTCTGCCGTAGATGATCTTGCGCCAGGCCCGTCCCTTGAGCGCCGGCGTGCCGCGGTTGTCGACGCAGGCGACGACGTACCCCGCATTCGCCAGCGCGCGATGGAACAGCATGCGGTCGCCGAACCAGTGATCCTGGACCTCCGCTCCCGCCGGCTCGCCGTAGACGTACATGAGGAGAGGCCACTTCTTCGACGGATCGAACCCGGGCGGCTTGAGCATCCAGCCGTCGAGCGTGACGCCGTCGCCGAGGTCGACCTTGAAGAACTCGGTCGCCGGCCCCTTCGGCGACCATGAGGCGACCGCGGCGGCGACCGCGTGGTTGTCCTCGAGCACCCGCACCACCTGGTGCGAGGGCAGGCGCACGAGCTCGGTCACGGGCGGGCGGTCGATCGTCGAGACCGTGTGGAATGCCCAGCCTCCGTCCGGCGAGACGTCGTAGGCGTGCTTACCCGGCTTGTCCGCCGGTGTCACGCGTTCGGGGGCGGCTCCTCCTTTGATCGGGACGCGGTAGAGATAGAGCCGCGTGGCGTCGTCGGGCGAGGCCGTGAAGTACAGCCAGTCCTCGCCCTTCTCGTCGACTTTCCCTATACCGGCGACCGCGGCGATGTCGAAGTTGCCGGGAGTCAGGAGCCGCAGCGCGTTGCCGTCGGCGCCGTCGTGCGGCGCCGCCCAGGCGTGCCGCCAGCCGTCGCGCTCGCTCACCCAGAGGAGATCCTTCCCCCCGGGGAGCCACTGCCACGAGTCGACGACGTCGACCCAGGCCTCGTCCTGATCGCGGAACATCTTCTTCGCGGCGCCCGTCTTCGCGTCGGCGAGCCAGACGTCGTCGGTGTTCTGGAGCCGATTGAGTTGTTGGAGGACGAGCTCGCCGCCCTTCGAGGCATCCACCCACTCCATGCGCGGAACGTAGTTGTCGCGCGGGTCGCCCGGGAGCTCGACGAAGCGCGTGACGGGCGCGGGGGAGGCGCCGGTCGCGTCGACAATGCCGATCGTGACGGCGGAGTTGGGCGTGCCAGCCTTCGGGTAGGGAATCTCCGTGATGACGGGATAGACCGAGGCCGTGTTGTTGATCAGGTCGAACTTTCCGATCCCGGTGGTGTTGAAGTGCCAGTAGGCGATCGCCTTGCCGTCGGGGCTCCAGCGGTACGCGTCGCGCAGGTCGAACTCCTCCTCGTAGACCCAGTCGGAGGTGCCGTTGACGATGGTCCACGAGCCGTCGGCGGTCAGCCGCGAGATCAGCCAGTCGGAGAGGTTCTGGACGTAGAGATTGTGGGCGTGCACGTAGGCGACTCTCGTGCTGTCCGGAGAGAACTTGGCGAACATCAGCGAGGAGGCCTCTGCGTCCCCGCCGACCTTGTGGAGCTTCCCGCTCTTGAGGTCCAGTACCCAGTAATCGCCTCGCGTGTTCCTCCGCCAGACCTTCTTCGTGTTGGTGAAGAGGAGCAGCTTCGCGCCGCCCTTCGACCACGTGTAATCGTCGATCTCCGGCGGCTTGGCGCCGGAGCCCGCGTCGGCGATCTGCGATGCGGAAACGAGGACGCGGCGCTCGCCGGTGGCGGTGTCGTAGCGGACGATCTCCTTTGCGTCTTTGACCGTGGCAGATTCCTCGACCGTCGTGTAGGCGTTGCCGCCGTCGAGCCACCGGGCGGGGCCGAACGCCTTCGCCTTGAATTCCTTCTTCGCGAAGATGCGGTCGAGGCTCGCGGCGAGTTCGTCGGGGAGCCTGGGCTCCGCGGCGCGGGCGAACGCGGGCGCGAAGAGAAGGACGAGAACCATCGTACGGGCGGCCCTCGCGGCCGCCCGCGGGCGGGGACGAGCCCCGCCCCTACGAACGAAGGTGTCCAAGGCGGTTAGGCCTTCAGTTCTCCGATGCGCCGGAAGTAGTCGGCGAACGCCGCCATACCGCCTTCCGCCTGGGGCCAGTCGAAGTTCTCGTTCGGAGCGTGGTAGCCATGCTCGGGCAGCGAGAGCCCCAGGAAGAAGACCGGGCTCTTCAGGACGCGCTCCATCGAGAGCACGGCGCCGATCGAGCCTCCCTCGCGCACGAAGACGGGCTCCTTGCCGAAGGCGAAGTGCATCGCGCCGCGAATCGCGTCGGCGTACGGTCCCGTGGTCTTGCCCTGGTACGCGGGCAGCTCGTGCTCGGCGGACACCTTGACGTCGGGGTTCTTGCTCTTCACGAAGTCCCGGACCATCTTCACGATCTTCTTCGGATCCTGGTTCGGCACCAGGCGGCACGACACGATCGCCGTCGCCTTGGGCGGGATGACCGTCTTGACGCCGGGCCCCTGGTATCCGCCCGCGATGCCGTGGACTTCGAAGGTGGGCATCATCCAGATCCGCTTCATCACCTCGAGCGCGTCGTTGACGCGGAGGGAGCGGAAGAGGTGGTCCTTCTTGAAGTCCTTGACCGTGAAGCCGCACTTCTTGAGGTCCTCGAGCTCCTTCCTGGTCGGAGCGACGACGTCCTTGTAGAAGCCCGGGATCTTCACGCGGCCGGTCTTGCCGTCCACGCACTCCGCGATGAGCTGGCAGAGCTCGGTGACCGGGTTGCGCGCCGCGCCGCCCGCCGTGCCGGAGTGCTGATCGGTCTCGCCGGTCTGCAGGTCGAAGCGGAAGCCCTGGAGGCCGCGCAGGCCCGCCGGGGCCGCGGGACGCTCGCGCGAGACCCAGACCGTGTCGGAGACCACGACGGACTTCGTCGCGAACTCCTTCGCGTTGGCGCGGATCGTCGTCTCGAAGTTCGGGCTGCCGATCTCCTCCTCGAGCTCCCAGAGGAAGTGGATGTTGACCGGAATGTCGTTCTGGAAGGCGTAGCGCGCGCCGAAGAGCGCCGTGATCGCCGGCCCCTTGTCGTCGGTGGTGCCGCGCCCGAAGTACCGGTCGCCCTGGCGCACGAAGGAAAACGGCGAGGTCTTCCAGTCGGGACCCTCGGCCGGCTGCACGTCGAGGTGGTTGTAGACGGTGACCGTCGGGGACCCGTCGCTCTTGTCGAAGCGCCCGTAGACGATCGGATGGCCCTTGGTCTCGTAGAGCTTGGCGCGTCCGCCGAAGGATTCCAGGAGCGAGACGGCGTACTCGGCGGCGCGGCGCACCTCGGCCTTGCGCTGGGGCTCGACGGAGACCGAAGGGATCTCGACGATCTCCTTCAGGACGCGCTCGTACTCGGGGCGCTGCGTCTTGGCATAGGACTGGAGTTCGGCGCGCGTGAATCCGGCCATGGCAGAGCTCCTACTTCTTCTTCTTGATGGGTTTCTTCGTGGATGCCGTCGCCGCCGCGGACTTCTTGACCGGCTTCTTCTTCGCGGCGGGCGCTGCGGCCTTGGGCTTGGCGGCCGCCGTCTTGGAGGAAGCCGGGGCCGGTGCCGCGGCCTTCGCCTTCGCCGCCGGGGCGGGAGCGGGCTTGAGCTTTCCTGCGGCCAGCGCCTTGGCGGCGCGCGCGGCCTTCTTCGCGGCCGCCGCCGCCTCCTTCTTCTCGCGGGCGCGCGCCTCCGCCTCCCGCTCCATCTCGGCGAGCCTCCCCGAGAGCTCGTTCTCGGTCACGATCGTGGCCTGCGGCAGGCGCTTGGTCACCGCCTCGACCCGGTCGGCGGGCACGCGCAGCAGGAAGAGCGCGGCTTCCTTGGTCTCGCGGGCCTTCGAGACGTAATCGGCGGTCTCCAGGGCGTGCGAGGGCGCGTGCGAGAAGTCGATCGCCAGCGCGTAGGGCTTCTCGCGTTTTGCGAGCTCGAAGAACGAGGGCCAGCGCGGCTCCGCGACGACGATGTGGGCGCCGCTCTTCTGCAGCTTGACCAGGCGATTCGCCCGCTCGGGAGTCTCGAAATGGAGGTAGAGGACGCTCATAGCGGGGGGGAACTATAGCCGAAGTCGGACCCGCCGCTGGCCGGCGGCCGGGGCTACGCGGACGGGCTGTCGGTCCGGTAGTGGCACCCCCGCGACACCTTGTCGTCGCTCGCCGCCCGATGGATCGCGAGGGCCGTCTGGATCCCGTTGCGCAGGCCCAGGAGCGCGTCCGACATGGTGCCCCGACGGTAGAACTGCTCGATCTCCTCCCGGAGCTCGCCCAGGATGCGGCCGGCGCGGTCGAGCCGCCTCTCCGAGCGCAGGAGACCCACGTAGTTCCACATCGTGTGGCGGACGACCATCCAGTCCTGCGCGATCAGCGCGGGATCCACGGGCTCGTGCTCCGGCTGCCACTCCCGCACGCCGGGGAGACGCCGCGAGCGCATCTTCTCGGCCTGACGCGCGGAGGCTTTTCCCGCGCGCCAGCCCCAGAGCAGCCCCTCGAGCAGAGAGGTCGACGCCAGCCGGTTCGCCCCGTGCACCCCCGTGCAGGAGACCTCTCCGGCGGCCCGCAGGTGACCGAGGGAGCTGCGGCCGTTCCCGTCCACCGACACGCCCCCGCAGGCGTAGTGCGCGGCGGGAACGACGGGGACCGGCCCCGCGGTCAGGTCGAAGCCGAGCTCGCGGCAGCGCTCGACGAGCCCCGGGAAGCGCTCCCGGATCCAGGCGTGGTCCTTGTGCGAGATGTCGAGCAGCGCGTACGGCTCGTCCTTCTCGAGCATGCGCTGGTGAATCGCGCGCGCCACGACGTCGCGGGGCGCGAGCTCGCCCGCCGGGTGCACCTCGCGCAGAAACTCTTTTCCGGAGGCGTCCGTGATCCGCGCGCCCTCGCCGCGCAGTGCCTCGGTCAGGAGGAGTCGGCCGCGCGAGTGCAGCAGCGCCGTCGGGTGGAACTGGATGTACTCGAGGTTCAGCAGGCGCGCGCCCGCGCGCTTCGCCATCGCGAAACCGTCGCCGCGGGCGCCGGCGGGGTTGGTCGTGTGGAGGTACACCTGCCCGAGCCCACCCGTCGCCAGGATCGTCTCGCGCGCCAGCTGCGGCGTGACGCCGTCGTTCGCGGAGCGGGAGAGCAGGAACGCGCCGACCACGGCGGGCGGGTGATAGCGGTCGGCCGGATCGACGGAGTCGTGGGAGAGCGTCAGCAGGTCGACGGCCGTCGTCTCGACGAGCCACCGGATGTTCTTCTCCTTCCGGCACGCCCGCAGCAGCGCGTTCTCGATCGGGGCGCCGGTCTCGTCCTTGACGTGCAGGACGCGGGCGATCGAGTGCGCCCCCTCGAGCGTCCAGTGGAACCCGGCGCCGTCGCGGTCGAAGGGCACCTGCAGCTCCTCGATCAGGAGCTTCTCGACGAGCTCCGGCCCCTCGCGCGCGAGCAGGAGCACGGCCTCGGGCGAGCAGAGCCCGTCGCCGGCCTTCTCGATGTCCGCGGCGAGGAGCTCCGGGGTATCGCCGGGAGGCCGGCCGACGATGCCGCCCTGCGCGTAGAAGGTGTTGGACTCCTGCTCGTGCTGCGCCCGCGTCACGAGCGTGACCGACGCGCCGTCGCGCGCCGCCGCGAGCGCCGCGGCGCATCCGGCGATCCCCGTGCCGAGGACGAGGACGTCCGTGCTCTCGGCCTTCATCGCGGCCGGAGCTCGAGGGAGACGTCGGCGGCGCGCACCGAGTGGGTGAGCGCGCCGACCGAGATGCCGTCGGCTCCCGCCTCGGCGTAGGCGCGGACGGTGTCGAGGCGCACGTTGCCCGAGGCTTCGAGGAACACCGGCCGCGACGCCCGGCGCACGATGGCGCACCAGCGGGCCACCGTCTCGGGACTCTGGTTGTCGATCAGGATCCGGTCGGCGCCCGCGGCCAGGGCGTCGGCGAGATCCTGCTCGCTTTCGACCTCGACCTCGATCTCGAGTCCCGGGGCGCCGGCGCGCGCCGCCGGGATCGCGCGGAGGATTCCGCCGGCGATCTTCCGGTGGTTGTCCTTGATGAGGACCATCGCCGAAAGGGTGTCGCGGTGGTTCACCCCGCCGCCGTCGCGCACGGCCTGGCGGTCGAACGCGCGCAGCCCCGGCGCCGTCTTGCGCGTGTCGAGGATCTGGCAGCGCGTTCCGGCGACCGCGTCGACGTAGCGCCGTGTCTCCGTCGCGATGCCGCACATCCGCTGGAGGAGGTTCAGCGCCAGGCGCTCGGCGGTCAGGATCGGGCGTGCCCGGCCGGAGAGCCGCGCGAGGACGAAACCCGGGGAGGCGCACGATCCGGCGGCCGCCTCGGCGCTCCAGGACAGGGCGGGCTCGAGGAGCTCGAAGACTCGCCGGGCCACGGGGAGCCCGGAGACGACGCACCCGGACCTGGCGAGCAGCTCGCCGTCCGCGCGCGCGGCCTCCGGAACCGTCGTCTCGGTCGTCGCGTCCCGCGCTCCGACGTCCTCGGCCAGTAGCGCGCGCAGACGCTGATCGAGGGCGTCGGCGTCCCCAAGCAGGCCGGTCATCGCGCGGGAGGATACCTGAGTGGGTTCCTCGATCTCCCCCCGGATCTGGCACGGCTCTTGATGGGTTCCTGTCGTGGAGCAACGGGAGAGGTCCGGGGTGGAACCTTCGGGCCCTCCGAAGGCGTTATTAGAGCGATTGAGTCGGGAATCGCGTTTTGTCGGGTCCGCCTTCGTGCTGGCGGGGTTCCTCGCGGCGGGCGGCGCCCCGGCCGAGACCCTCCGGCTGTCCCTGCGCGACGCGGTCGCCCGGGCGCTCTCCGACGGGACCACGGCCCGCATCGCCACGGAGCGGATCGATCGCGCGCAGGCGCAGGCCCGCGAGGCGCGCGCCGACCTCCTGCCGCAGGTGCGCGGAGAGGCCCAGGGCGCGAACGAATCCCTGAACCTCGAGACGTTCGGACTCTCTTCTTCGGCCTTCGGGATCGGGCCCGTCGTCGGCCCGTTCTCGCTCCTCGACTTCCACGTCGTGGCCGCGCTGCGCGTCGTGGACCTCGCGGCGCTGCGGCGCTACGACGCGGCGCGTCAGGGCGTCATGGTCTCGATGGTCGAGCGCCGGCGCACGGAGAACGAGGTGATCGCGGCCGTGGCCGCCCTGTACGTGGAGTTCCAGCGCGCACAGGCGGCCGTCGAGAACGCGGCCGCGAACGTCGAGCTCTTCGGGCGGCTGCGCGACCTCGCGGAGGACCAGCGCCGCTCGGGCGTAGGGACCCGCGTCGACACGACGCGGGCGGAGGTCGCGCTCGCGCGCCAGCGCACGGCCTGGCTGTCCGCGCAGAACGCGCGCGACGCCGCGGGGCTCGCCCTGCTCCACGCGATCGGCGCGGACCAGTCGGAGACGCTCGAGCTCACCGATCCGCCGGAGTCGGAAAACGTCCCGGCGCCGGCCGTCGTGGACGCGCTCTCCCGCGCGCGGGCCGATCGTCCGGAGCTCGCCTCCCTCGCGGCGCAGCGCCGCGAGGAGGAGCTGCGCGCTTCGGCCGAGCGCGGCGAACGGCTGCCGACCTTCTCGGCGCAGTTCCAGGGCGGCTACAACGGCAACCACATCGGGGACCTCCTGTGGACCCGCCAGATCGTGGGCCTCGTCAGCGTGCCGATCTTTTCCGGAGGCCGGATCTCGGCCCGTGAGGCGGAGGCGAACAGCCGGATCCGGGAGCTCGACCTGCAGCGGCTCGACCTCGAGCGGCAGGTCGAGGAGGAGGTGCGCCGCGCGATCCTCGACTATGAGAGCGCGCGCGAGCGCTCGCGGGTCGCCAACGAGAGTCTGGCGCTCGCGCAGGAGGAGCTCGAGCTCTCGCGCGACCGCTTCACGAACGGCGTTGCGAGCTCGATCGAGGTCGACAACGCGCAGGACTCGCTGGTCAGCGCCCAGGCGGACCGCATCGCGGCCGCCGCCGACCGGGAGCGTGCGCGGTTCGCGCTGTGGCGGGCGACCGGGCAGATCCACGAGCTCGCCACCCCGCCCAAGGAGGTCCCATGACGGCCGACAAGGGGCCGGTCTTGCCGCAGCCGCAGGGTCCCTCCGAGAAGCCCGGTCCCAAGAAGGTCGAAGAGCCCGAAGAGCCCAGGGAGCCCGCCGAGCCGAAGGACTCTCCGCGCCGGAAGACGCGGCGGCGGATCGTCCTCGTCATCCTGGCCGTCCTCGTCGCCGCCGGGGCGATCTTCGGGATCAAGACGGTCGTCTTCTACAAGCATCACGCCGAGACCGACGACGCGCAGATCGAGGCGCACATGACCCCGTGCTGCGCGCGGTCTCGGGCTCGTCACTCGACGATCCTCGTGGACGACAACGCAGAGGGTGGCGGCGGGCCAGCCCCTGCTCTCCATCGACCCGCGCGACCTCCAGGCGCGCGTCGCCGCCGCCGACGCCGCCGTCGCGAGCGCGCGAGGCCTCCGCGCTCGCCGCCAGGCGACGTCACGCCGCGCGCGGCCGAGCGGAACGCCGCCGGCGATCGTCGCGCGCTACGGCGCCCTCCGCGCGAAGCAGCGAGCTTTCCCGCCAGCAGTTCGAGGCCTCGAAGACCGCGGCCGGCTCGCCGCGCGGCGCGGCTCGCCGCGGCCGGGGCGGGTCGCACCGCGCGCGCGAAGTCGCGCAGAAGGCGCGCCGAGCTCGCGCACGCGCGGCTCCGCGCTCCTACACGACGTCGACGCGCCGGCGACCGGCGCCGTCTCGCGCAAGACGTCGAGGTCGGCCAGTACGTGCAGGCCGGGCAGCCCCTCGCTGATCGTGCGAGGACCGGGCGACCGTGGGTCGTCGCGAACTACAAGGAGACGCAGCTGCGCCACATGCGCGTCGGGCCAGCCCGTCGAGATCGAGGTCGACGCCTACCCGGGCCGCCTTCCACGGGCAGGTGCAGTCTCTTTCGCCGCCGCCACGGGGGCGCGCTTCGCGCTGCTGCCGCCCGACAACGCGACCGGCAACTTCACGAAGGTCGTGCAGCGCCTGCCGGTCAAGATCGTGTTCACCGATCCGCCCGACCCGCGCGCACCCGCTGCGGGTCGGCATGAGCGTGACGGCGATCGTGCGCGTCTCGTAGCCCCGCGGCTTCGCACGCCAATGGCCGAGACCGGCGCGCGGAAGTGGATCATCACCGTCACGGTGATGCTCGCATCGTGATCGAGCTCGATCGACACGTCGATCGTCAACGTCGCGCTGCCCGCAGATGATGGGCAACCTCGGCGCGACGCTGGACGAGGTCGCCTGGGTCGTGACCTCCTACGTGGTGGCGAACGTCATCGTCGTGCCCATGACGGCCTTGCTCTCGGCGCGTCTTCGGGCGGCGCAACTACTTCGCCGGCTCCATCGTCCTCTTCACCGTAGCCTCCTTCTTCTGCGGTCACGCCACCAACATCTGGGAGCTCGTCGCTCTTCCGCTTCGTTCAGGGTCTCGGCGGCGGCGCTCTCTTCGCGACCTCGCAGTCGATCCTGATCGAGACGTTCCCGCCAGAGGAGCTGGGCCTCGCGAACGGCGCTCTTCGGGCTGGGCGTCGTCATGGGCCCGACGATCGGCCCGACGCTCGGCGGCTACATCGTGGACAACTACTCCTGGCCGTGGATCTTCTACGTGAACCTCCCGATCGGCATCGTCGCGGCGCTCCTGACGATCTCGTTCATCCGCCAGGGCACCGTGACGAAGCGCGCGGCCTCGATCGACTGGGGCGGCATCGCGCTGCTGATCATGGGCATCGGCTCGCTCCAGATCGTCCTCGAGCGCGGCGAGCGGGACGACTGGTTCTCCGCGACCTACATCGTGATCCTGACGGGAGTCGCGGCCGCAGGGGTCGCTCGGCTTCATCTGGCGCGAGCTGACCGCGGAGCATCCCGTCGTGGACCTCCGCGTGCTGAAGGACCGCTCGCTCGCGATCGGGACGCTGTTCACGTTCATCCTCGGGTTCGGGCTGTATTCCTCCGTCTTCATCTTCCCGGTCTTCGCGCAGAACCTGCTGGGGTTCACGGCGATGCAGACGGGCCTCGATCCTGCTGCCGGGCGGGATCGCGACCGCGATCATGATGCCGATCATCGGGAAGCTTCTGCAGCGCGGGGTTCCGCCGCAGCTGATGAGCGCCCTCGGCTTCGTCTCGTTCTTCCTCTTCACGCTGCCTGCTCTGCACAGTCGACGCTCGCGTCGGACCGCGCGGACTTCTTCTGGCCGCTGATTTTCCGCGGAATCGGCCTCGGTCTCCTCTTCGTCCCGCTGACGACGCTCGCGCTCTCGAACCTCCGCGGGCCCAACATCGCGCAGGGGACGGGACTGACGAACATGATGCGGCAGCTCGGCGGCTCCTTCGGCGTGGCGCTGATCGCGACCTACGTCGAGAAGCGCACCTGGGCGTATCGGACGCGCCTGCTGGAGCACGTCTCGATCTACGACTTCGCCGTGCGGGAGCGCCTCCAGGCGATCACGCGGGGACTGCAGGCGAAGGGATCACCGCCGCTCGAGGCGCAGCGCCAGGCCTACGGCGCGCTCGAGGGCATCGTCGAGAAGCAGACGTTTCTGCTGACCTACATGGACGCGTTCCGGATCGTGGGGATCTTCTTTTTGCTGTGCATTCCGCTCCTGCTGCTGTTCAAGCGGCGGAAGGGGGCGGCGCCGTTGCCGGTGGGAGTGCACTAACGCGCTCCCGCATCGCGAACCTCCTCCCTCCCTTCGGTCGGGACACTATTCGCGATGCGAACGATTGGGCCGGGGCCGCGAAAAATGAGAGGCGAGGCTGGAACCGGAAGAGAGGAATGGAAAGAAGGGCTACGACAGCTCCAGCATCCGCAGCAGCGGCTTCTCGGCCGCCTTGCGCAGCTCCTCGGGAAGCAGAATCTCCGGGCGTTCGTCGCGCAGGCACAGGTAGAGCTTCTCGAGGGTGTTGAGCTTCATGAAGGGGCACTCGTTGCAGCGGCAGCCGTTGTCGGGCGGGACGGGGATGTACTCACGGTCGGGCGCGAGCTTCTTCATCTGGTGGACGATCCCCTCTTCCGTCGCGATGAGGAAGCGCCTGCCGGGAGCGGTCGTGACGTAGTTGAGGATCGAGCGGGTCGAGCCGACGTGGTCGGCGTGCGCGAGGATCGCCTCGGGGCACTCCGGGTGGGCGGCGAGCTTCGCGTCGGGATACTTCGCCTTGAGGCGGACGATCTCGCGCTCCGAGAACTGTTCGTGCACGATGCAGGTGCCCGGCCACAGGGTCATCGGCCGGCCGAGCGTCTTCGAGAGGAAGGCGCCGAGGTGGCGGTCCGGCGCGAAGAGGATCTCCTTGTCGGGCGGGATCGACCGGACGATCTTCTCGGCGTTCGACGAGGTCACGATGATGTCCGAGAGCGCCTTCACGGCGGCCGAGCAGTTGATGTAGGTCAGAGACACCGCCCCGGGGTGCTGCTCGCGCCAGGCGCGGAAGGCCTCGGGGGGGCAGGAGTCCTCCAGGGAGCAGCCGGCCTCGTAGTCCGGGAGGACGACCTTACGGGACGGATTCAAAATCTTGGCCGTCTCGGCCATGAACCGGACGCCCGCGAAAGCGATGATCCGGGCGTCGCTCTGCTGGGCCTTGCGGGAGAGGTCCAGGGAGTCGCCCACGAAGTCCGCCAGGTCCTGGATGGCCTCTTCTTGGTAGTAGTGCGCGAGAAGGACTGCGTTTTTTTGTCGCTTCAGATTCCGGATCTCGGATTCCAGGTCGAGGCGGGGATCGATCGAGGAGAGGTCAGGCGCCGGCGGCCTGGGCGGAAGTGACGGATACGACGGGGCAATTCCGTTCCCGCTCATGAGCTGCGAAGCATAACAAGCGAGGGGCGTAAACGTTTCAGCCCGATTCTTCGTATTCCCAGTGAGTGGCATGAGTTCTGCAAACACGACGCTCGTTCGTATGTCCGAAACGCAGTCAGATTCCCGCCGCGACGCGAAGGCTCTGCTCTTCCTGGCGATCACGCTGGGCCTCGCGGCGCTCGAGGTCTGGGGCCTGATCCGCCTCTTCTAGCCTCCGCCTCGGGGGCGGGGACGCATCGAGCGGCCGCCTCGGCCGCGACAGGCGCCGGCGCTATCCCCCGCCACACGAGACTTTCGCGCCGTCACCGTCCCGCCAAAACCCCTTTGGTATATTCGACGCGATGGCGACCGAGGTACGCACCGACCGACTGCGCGGCCTCGATCCCGCCACCCTGATCGCGGCCTACCGCAACGTCTACCTCTCGCGGAAGGTCGACGACAAGGAGATCCAGCTCAAGCGGCAGAACAAGATCTACTTCCAGATCAACAGCGTGGGCCACGAGGCCGTGACCACCGCGGCTGGCATGATTCTGAAGCCCGGCTACGACTGGTTCCAGGCCTACTACCGGGACCGGGCGCTCTGTCTGGCCCTGGGGGTGACCCCCTATGAGATGTTCCTCCAGGCCGTGGGCGGCAAGGAGGACCCCGCTTCCGCCGGCCGGCAGATGCCGTCGCACTGGGGCTCGAAGCGCCTGAACCTCATCTCCAAGTCCTCCTGCACGGGGACCCAGTTCCTGCAGGTGGCCGGGGCGATGGAGGCCGGCTGGCGCATGAGCCGGATCGCCGAGCTCGCCGGCAAGGGCGGGTTCCAGCGGGACGAGGTCGGCTACGTGTCGGGCGGCGAGGGCCAGACCTCCGAGGGCGAGTTCTGGGAAGCCATCTCGACGGCGAGCAACCTGAAGCTCCCCGTGATCTTCCTGATCGAGGACAACGGCTATGCGATCTCGGTTCCGGTCGAGGTCAACGTTCCCGGCGGCTCGATCTCGAAGCTCATCCGGGGATTCCCAAACTTCCTCGTGACGGAGGTCGACGGAACCGACTTCATCGAGTCCTACGACGCGCTGCGCCACGCCGCCGAGTACTGCCGAAAGCGGCTGGGACCGGCGTTCGTGCACGCGAAGGTCATCCGGCCCTACAGCCACTCGCTCTCGGACGACGAGGCGAACTACCGCCCGAAGGCGGAGCGCGACCAGGAGATCGAGAGGGATCCGGTGCGCCGGCTCTCGCGCCTGCTGCTCGACGAGGGGATCCTCCAGCAGGCCGACCTCGAGCGCCTCCACGCCGAGATCGAAGCGCAGGTCGACGCCGACGCGGACCGCGCGCTTTCCGCCGAGCTGCCGAAGCCCGAGTCGGCGTACGAGTTCGTCTACTCTCCGGACGTCGACCCGACCTCGTCCGCGTTCGCGACGAGGCCCGCCTTCGCCGAGGGCGCCACGCCGACGACGATGGTCGACCTCCTGAACGCCTGCATGCGCGACGAGATGAAGCGCAACCCCGCGATCGTGATGTTCGGCGAGGACGTGGCCGACGCGACGCGCGAGGACGTCCTCGCCGAGTGCAAGGGCAAGGGGGGCGTCTTCAAGCTGACGGCGGGCCTCCAGCGGCTCTACGGCGCGAACCGCGTCTTCAACTCGCCGCTCGCCGAGGCCAACATCGTCGGCCGCGCGATCGGAATGGCGGTGCGCGGATTGAAGCCGGTCGTTGAGATCCAGTTCTTCGACTACATCTGGCCCGCCTACATGCAGATCCACAACGAGCTCTCGAACCTGCGGTGGCGCTCCGGCAACGCGTTCTCGTGCCCGGTCGTCGTGCGCGTGGCGATCGGCGGCTACATCGGCGGCGGCGCGGTCTACCACTCGCAGTCGGGCGCGGTGCTCATGACCCACATCCCGGGGCTGCGGGTGGTCATGCCGTCCAACGCCCTCGACGCCAACGGCCTGCTCCGCACCGCGATCCGCTGCGACGACCCCGTGCTGTTCCTCGAGCACAAGCACCTCTACCGCCAGACGCACAACAAGGGCGTCTACCCCGGACCGGATTACATGGTCCCGTTCGGGAAGGCGGCTGTCGTCCAGGAGGGCGCGGACGTCACGATCGTGACCTACGGCGCTACGGTGTACCGCTCATGGCAGGCGGCCAAGGCGTTTACCGAGGAGACGGGGAAGACGGTCGAGATCCTGGATCTGCGGTCGCTCTCGCCGTACGACTTCGAGGCGATCGCGGCCTCGGTCAAGAAGACCTCGCGCGTGGTCGTCGTTTACGAGGATCCGGTCTCGTGGGGCTACGGCGCCGAGATCGCCGCGCGCGTCTCGACCGAGCTCTTCTCGTACCTCGACGCGCCCGTCGAGCGCGTCGCGCGCGACCGACACCTTCGTCGCGTATCAGCCCCAGGTCGAGGACTACATCCTGCCGCAGGCCTCTCACATCCGGAAGGCGCTGGACAAGATTTCCATCTTCTAGTGAACAGCTGTTACTCTTAGGGGTCCGGCGATCGACGTCCCCTCTCTCTTCGGTTGGCCCGCGAAGCGGACCGCTTCGAGTCTGCGTCCTCCGGGGAGGACTAAGTCCTCCGCAATGCGACACTTTTTGGTGGGGTCTCCGTCGTAAGTCCCTGGGAGACAACACGTTGAATTCGGGTATGGGTCGTGCTCTAGGGAAGGGCATGGCCTGAAGAGGAGCCAAGCAATGAGACGCCCGGAACCCGTACTCGTACTCGAAGCCCCCAATCACCGTGCGATGCGCCGGTGTCATGGGTGCGGAAATTACTCGCGTCCCGCGGGCGAGGTGCAGGGGAGGCTGCTCTGCGAGAGGTGCCTCGAGAGAGAGCAGAAAGAGACCAACGAGCGCGAGATCGACCTGAACGAGATCCTGGAGACCTGAGCGCGAGTCTCACGGAAGCACTCCTGTAGAATCGCCGCCTGGTGAAGGCCGACCACCGGGCGACGCTCCTCCGACGCGAGGTCCCGTTTCCCGGCCTCTTTTCCGCCAGCTTCCACTGCCCCTCGCTCGCCGCCTCGATCGCCCCCGGCCAGTTCGTCATGGTGGACGTGCCCGACCGGGCGCGACCCTACCTGCGCCGCGCCTTCTCGGTGGCCGACGCGCGCCCGGAGGCGGGGGAGGTGGAGTTCCTGATCAAGACGATCGGCCCGGGAACCGCCGCGCTCGAGGCGATGCCGGAGGGCTCGGCCGTCCGGCTGCTCGGGCCGCTCGGCAATCGGTTCACGCTCCAGGACCTCCCGCCGCGGATCGCGCGTCGCCGTGGTCGCGGGAGGCATCGGCGCCGCGCCCTTCCCGATGCTCTGGAGGGCCCTGGCGGCGGCCGGAATCGCCGGAGACTTCTACTTCGGCGGGCGCAACTCACAGGAGCTGTCGCTCCGCGGCCGCTTCGAAAGCCTCGTCCCGGGGGAGACGATCCTCTCGACCGACGACGGCTCGCTCGGCGAGAAGGGGTTCGTCACGCAGGCGCTGGCGCGGCGGCTCGAGGCCGGCGCGCGCTACGCGCGGGTCTACGCATGCGGGCCGATGCCGATGTTCGCGGCGCTCGCGAAGGTCGTCGCCGCGGCGGGGGTCCCGGCGGAGTTCTCGACGGAGGCGGAGATGGGCTGCGGCTTCGGCGCCTGCCTCGGCTGCGTGATCCCTGGCACCGAGAAGCCGTTCATCGTCTCGTGCAGCGAGGGGCCGATCCTGAGTCCGGGGAAGATCCGGTGGTGATTACGCCTGTCATCCTGAGGAGCGCAGCGACGAAGGATCCCTTTGGGGCCGCACCGTGACTCGAAAGGGGTCCCTCGCTGCGCTCGGGAGGACAGTATGAGTCTCTCCGTCCGCCTCGGCCCGCTCGCGCTCCAGAACCCCATCACGACCGCGTCCGGCACCTTCGGCTATGGCCTCGAGTTCACCGACTTCGTGGACCTCTCGACGATCGGGGCGTTGTGCACCAAGGGCCTCTCGTTGAAGCCGCACGCCGGCAACGCGCCGCCGCGCATCTGCGAGACGCCGGCGGGGATGCTGAACGCGATCGGCCTCCAGAACGTCGGCGTCGAGGTCTTCGTCAACGAGAAACTGCCGAAGCTGCGGGCGCTCGGCGCGACGGTGATCGCCAACGTGTGGGGAGACCTCGAGGAGGACTACGTCACCGTGGTCCGCGCGCTCGAACGTGCGGAGGGCATCGCCGCGATCGAGCTCAACATCTCCTGCCCGAACGTGCGTCAGGGCGGGATGCTCTTCGGCAACTCGCCGCCGCTGACGCGCTCGCTCGTCGCGAAGGTGCGCGCCGCGACGCAGAGGCCCCTCATCGTCAAGCTGTCGCCCAACGCGCCCGACCTGGTCGAGTCGGCGAGAGCCGCGCGGGAGGCGGGCGCCGACATCTTGTCGCTCGTGAACACCTTCGTCGGCATGGCGATCGATCCCGAGACGGCGAGGCCGAGAATCTCTTTCGGCACCGGCGGCCTCTCGGGCCCCGCGATCAAGCCGCTGGCCGTGCGGATGGTCTACCAGGTCGCCCGCGCCCTGCCCGACACGCCGCTCATGGGGATCGGAGGGATCTCGGAGCTCGCCGACGTGCTCGAGTTCCTCGCGGCAGGCGCGGCCGCGGTGCAGGTCGGGACCGCCAACTTCAAGGACCCCGGCGTCTCGGGGCGCCTCGCGCGCGAGCTCGCGGAGTACTGCGAGCGCCGGGGCGTGACGGCGGCGTCGCTGGTCGGCCGCGCGCAGCGGGTCTCCCGCGCCGGGGGAGAGGCGGGGGCCGAGGGGTGAGAGAAGAAAGGATCTGCCTCGCGCTCGACTTCCCGTCGCGCGCGGAGATCCTCGCGATGGCGCGGCTCGTCGGCGGCCGCGTCGGCTGGCTCAAGGTCGGCCTCGAGGCCTTCGTGGCCGAGGGACCCGGTCTGATCGCCGAGCTCGCGGGCGTGGGTCCAAGGATCTTCCTCGACCTGAAGCTGCACGACATCCCGGCGACCGTCGCCGGAGCGGTCGCGGCGGCGGCGCGGTCCGGGGCGGACATGGTCAACGTGCATGCCTCCGGCGGACGGGCCATGCTGGAGGCCGCACGGGAGGCCGCCGACCGCGCGAAGCTTCCTCGACTGATCGCCGTCACCCTTCTGACCTCGCTCGACGCGAAGGCGCTGGCGGACCTGCCGATGGCCGGATACCCGGAAGGCATCGCGCGGAGGCTCGCGCTGCTCGCGAAGGAGTGCCGCCTCGACGGCGTCGTCTGCGCCGCGACGGACGTGGCCGGGATCCGCGATGCGTGCGGGCCGGATTTCCTCACCGTCGTGCCGGGGATCCGCCCGGCCGGCGCGGGGCTGCAGGACCAGAAGCGCACGGCCACACCGGCGGCGGCCCTCCGCGACGGGGCGGGGATCCTGGTCATCGGCCGTCCGGTGACGGCGGCGCCGGACCCGCGGGCGGCGCTGGAGACGATCATCTCGGAAATCGCGAACGTCCGCGCATCCGCCCGGGTGTCGTAGGGGCGGCCCTCGTGGCCGCCCGTGATACGGGCGGGGGCGAGCCCCGCCCCTACGAGTCTTCGCGCATAATGCGCTCGCGATGAGCCTCTGGAAGAAGCCCCACCGCACCTGGATCGTCGGCCATCGCGGCGCGCCGCGCCGCGCGCGCGAGAACACGCTCGACAGCCTCGACTTCGCCGAGAGCTTCGGCGTGGACGCCGTCGAGTTCGACATCCGACAGACCCGCGACGGCGAGGCCGTGCTCTTCCACGACGAGGACATCCTGCTCGGCACGCAGCGCATCCCCGTGCGCAGCTTCACCTCGCGCGAGATCGAGCGGCTGACCCTGCCCTCGGATCTCGGCGAGTACCACATCCCGCGCCTCGAGCAGGTCTTCCACCGGTTCGGCACCGCGCTGGCCTACGTCGTCGAGGTCAAGACCGGGCCGGGGACCCAGCTGGGGACGATGGCGCGCCGCGTCGCGCGTCTCGCCCGGGCCTACGGAGTTGCCGACCGCTGCCTGGTGGCCTCCTTCGACGCCGAGCTCCTGAAGCGCATGCGGGAGGCCGACCCGGAGATCGCGACGAGCTTCCTCTTCGATCACCCCGTCGCGCTGCCCGCGCCGGGCCAGCCCACGCCGATCTTTCCTCCCGTGGACGCGATCGGTCCTCGCCGGGACCTCGTCACGCCGGCGCTCCTCGCGGCCGCGGCCGCCGCGAACCTCTCGGTCAATCCGTGGACGGTGGACGAGCCGGACGAGATCCGCCGGCTGCTCGAGGCCGGCGTCTCCTCGATCACCACGAACGCTCCCGACGAAGCCGTGCGCCTGCGCGACCACGTGCCCGAGCACGATACGGGGCTGGCGCTGTCGGCGACGGATGCTCCTCACCCCGACTTTCTCCCGCCGGGAGAGGGCGAGCCGAGGCCCTCGTAATGCAGCAGGCAGGACTCCTCCTGCTCGGCGTCGCCGCGGGCGTGTGCGCCGGCATGTTCGGGATCGGCGGCGGTCTCATCATCGTGCCGGCGCTGGTCTTCTTCTTCGGCATGACGCAGCACTCGGCGGTGGGCACCTCGCTCGGCGCGATCCTCCTTCCCGTCGGCGTGTTGGGCGCCTACGTCTACTGGAAGAACGGCCACGTCAACGTGGCGTACGCGGCATGGATCGCCGCAGGGCTGATCGTCGGGGCCTTCCTCGGCGCGAAGCTCGTCCAGCCGGTCTCGGACCTGACCCTGCGGCGAATGTTCGGGGTGTTCATGATCATCGCCGCCGTGAAGATGTTGTGGGGGAAATGATTTTGGATTTGGGATTTTGGATTTTGGATTGAGCACGATCCCCGCGCTGATTTCGCTGGTGGCCGCCGTCTGGCTGCCGCAGCAGAGCGGCAGCGACTCCGAGTTGCGCGGCCTGGCCGTGCGCGACGCGCAGCACGCGTGGGCGAGCGGATCCGGCGGCACCGTGCTCCGCACCGGCGACGGCGAGCACTGGGAGAAGCTCACGGTGGCGCTCGGCGAGAAGCTCGACTTCCGGGACGTCGAATGGCTTGGTGGAGACCAGCTGGTCCTGATGAGCGCGGGCGAGGGCCAGGCCTCGAGGATCTTCCAGAGCACCGACGGCGGCACGACGTGGCATCAGTTCCACGTGAATCCGGACCCCAAGGGCTTCTACGACGCGATCGCGTTCTGGGACGAGAAGAACGGCATCCTGCTGGGCGATCCGGTCGGCGGCCGTTTCGTCGTGCGGACGACGGCCGACGGCGGCCGCACGTGGTACACGCCGAAGCAGCTGGCGATGCCGCCGGCCCTCCCCGGCGAGGGCGCCTTCGCGGCCAGCGGGACGTGCCTCTTCGCGTTGAAGGGCGGCAGGGACGCGTGGTTCGTGACGGGCGGCGGCGGGAAGGCGTCGCGCGTCTTCCACTCGGCGGATCGCGGCGTGAGCTGGACGGCGGCGGAGACGGCGCTCTCCGCATCCAATGCGTCCTCAGGCCTCTTCTCGATAGCGTTCGCCGACGCGAAGCACGGCTTCGTGACGGGCGGCGACTACAAGCAGCCGAAGTTCGCGGGGTTGAACGGCGCTCGCACCGAGGACGGCGGTGCGACGTGGACGCCGGCGCCCGTCTCGACGCCCACGGGGGGGTTCTTCTCGGCGGTCATCGCCGTGCCCGGCGCCGGAGCGGAGTCGGATTGGATCGCCGTCGGCCTCGCCGGCACCGCCGCCAGCCACGACGGCGGCAAGACCTGGACGAGCCTCGGCGAGCAGCCCTTCAACGCCGTCGCCTTCGCCGACCCCAGGACCGGCTGGGCCGTCGGCCCGAAGGGGACGATCGTCCGGTTCGTCCCGGCGCCTTAGCGCGGATTTCGCTCGAACGGATTCCGTACCGTCAGGAAGTCGAACCTCCGAAAGTCGCGGTCGTTCGTGTGCAATGTCGGCACGTCGTGCTGCCGCAGCAGCGCCGCCAGCTGGGCGTCGGGCACGTCGTTCCCGCGGGTCGGCAGGTCTCGCGTGATGCCCCGGTAGACCTCCCAGAACCCGTCCTGCTCCGAGAGGACGCGGGCGTGGGGCAGGGCGAGGAGTGACTCGACGTTTCGCTCGGCCTGTTCCGGCGTGAGCGGATTGGCAAAGATCGCCGGATGGGTCGAGAGGCGCAAGTAGCTCGTCAGCGTCGGCCAGCCGAAGCAGAGCACCTCGGGTCCCGCCGCGCACTCCTCGAGGAAGGCCCGGGCGCGATCGTTGAACGGGCTCGCCTCGTCCGAGGCGTACAGGAGAATGTTGACGTCGACCGCGTAGCTCACCGCGGAGTCTTCGGCGGTGTGGTCAGCAACCCCGGATCCGCCGCTGCGCGTACGGCTTCCTTGTCGGAGAGATCGATGCGGGCCTTCATGGGCCGCGAAATCCAGTCGAACTTCGCCGGCTTCTTCCGCTTGCCGCCGTAACGGGAGATCGCCTCGGCCAGCAGATCCGAGGCCGTCCGCCCGAGGCTCTTTCCCTCACGCTTCTGGATGCGCTTCAGGTCCTCCAGGACCGGACCGTCGATGTCCACGGTCGTCCGCGTCATGATGTGCTGATTCTATAAAGTGACGCATCAGATGTCAAAGAGAACGCGGAAGAGTTGAAGCCTCTCGATTGTCCGTGGGTACTCAAGGGGGGCTCTTCCCACGCCCCTATTCGATTCTCGTCGAGCCTACGGCGCGATCACGAGGTGGGTGCCGCCGAAGACCTCGAGCACGGTGCCGGTGATGGCGGCGGCGTCGTCGGAGGCGAGGAAGAGGACCGCCTTGGCGACGTCGCGGGGCCAGAGCTTCTCGGCGAGGGGCTCGGCGTGCGCGCCGGCGCCCTCGTCCTTCTTGTTCTCGACGGTGCCGGGCGAGACGGCGTTGACCGCGATGTTGTGCGCGCGGAACTCGCGGGCGAGCGCCTGGGTCATCCCGATGAGGCCGAACTTCGCCGCGCTCTGGGCGACGACGTTCGCGTCGCCGCGCATGCCGTGGATGGAGGCGACGTTCACGATGCGTCCGCTCCGGCGCTCGACCATGCCGGGGAGCACCGCGCGGCACATGGCGGCCGCGGCCGAGAGGTTCGTCGCGATGACGCGGTCCCAGTCCTCCGCGGGGAGCTTCAGGAAGGGGCGCCAGTGGAAGATGCCGGCGTTGTTGACGAGCACGTCGATCTTCCCGAGCCTCGCCTCCGTGCGCGCGACGCAGTCTTCGGGAGCGCCCGGCGCGGTGATGTCGGCCGGGAGGACCGTGCTCTGGCTTCCCGAAGCCGCCGCCGCCATCTGACGCGCAGTCTCCTCGAGGTCCGCGACGGTGCGCGCGACGAGAGCGACGCGCGCGCCCTCCTCGGCGAAGCGCAGGGCGATCGAGCGTCCGATGCCGCGGCCGGCTCCGGTGACGAGAACCGTTCGGTTGCGAAACCTCATTCCTTTGGCGCCTTGGGCCGGCCCCGGGCGGGGGCACGCCGCGACTCCTCGACGTCGTGCACGGCTCCGAGCTCCTGGAACAGCGTCTCGGAGAAGAGACTCTTCGCGTCGGGGCCGGCGAAGGTGGGCCCGGTCAGGAGCTCGACGTTGCCCTCGTCCGGATCCGGGCGGTCGATGCGCACGTGGAGCACGTGCAGCGGGAAGACCTGTCGCTCCGGATCGAAGTCGCAGACGCGGCCGCGACCCGCCCTCGTCTGGACGGACGCGGTCAGCCCGCGGTGCAGGTAGAGGAGCGTCGCGCTGCCGCGGCGCACGAGGTTGAGCGCCGTGCGGCTCTTGGCGCGGACGGCGACCGCGAGCTCGTCGGGCGCGTTGGCGCGCACCTCGCCGAGCGTCAGGAGCGCCGCGCGCGGGAACCCCTCGGGATCCGAGGTCAGGAGCGGAAGGACGAGCCGCCGGCGCCGCCGGAACCCCTCTCCGCCGAGCGCGACGTGGAGGTCCCGCGGCATCTTCTCGAGATCCGGCACGTCCTCCAGTGTATCGGCTCGGGCTTAGGATCGGGCCATGAAAACGACGGTGCGCGCCTCGCGGTTCGCGGCCGCTTCCCTGGCCTGGGCGTGCCTCGCGGCGGCTGCGGGTTGCGCCAGCGCGCCGCCGGCGGGAGCGCGGTGGGAGTCCGTCGAGACGCGGACGATGCCCTCTCCGGTGCACGTGCTCGTGATCGTTCCGCCGTCCTACGACCGCGATCCGGCGCGCCGGTACCCGGTGCTCTACTTCCTTCACGACGGCTACGGGGACGGCAAGACGCTGGCGCGGCGGGGCGTCGCTGCGGACGCGCTCGCGCGGATGCGCAACGGGTCGCTGCCCGAGTTCCTCATCGTCGCCCCGGACGGACCCGGGAGCTGGTTCGCGGACTCCTACGACGGGAAGCGTCGGTTCGCCGAGTTCCTCGTGCAGGATCTGCCGCGCTGGACGGAGTCGCATTTCCGCACGCTCGCGCGGAGGGGCTCGCGCGGCATCACCGGCATCTCCATGGGCGGCTACGGCGCGGTCAAGCTCGCGCTGACGCATCCCGATCTCTACGGGTCGGTCTCCGCGCTCTCGGGCGCGATCATCCCCTTCGGCTGGGAGGACCTCAAGCGCTACAGCTGGGTCGCGCGCTACACCCTCATGCGGGTCTTCGGCCGCGACGCGGAGAAGAACTCGCTCGACGCCAACGACGCGTGGCAGATCCTGGGCCCGCTGCAGTTCGACCGGCCGCCGTTCGCCGTGCGGCTCGAGGCGGGAACGGAGGACCCCTACGGCCTCGACGGGGTCGCCGCGCAGTACGGCAACCTTCTAAACGAGCACGGCGTGCCGACGACCATTCTCGTCGAGCCCGGCGGTCACGACTGGAGCTTCTGGAGGCCGGCGATGCAGGAGATCCTCGACTGGCACGCGGCGCGGTTTGAATATGATGCGCGCTGATGCGTGAGCAGCCCTCCAACGGCCACCGGCTCGTCCTCTTCGACATCGACGGCACGCTCATCTCCGCCGGCCGGATCGCGCGCGACGCGATCCTCCGGTCTCTCGAGACGGCGTACCCCTGGAAGGCCGGGGAGCAACACCAGGACCGTTCGCGCTACGACTTCTCGGGCAAGACGGATCCCCAGATCGTCCGCGACCTCGTCGAAGCGCACGTCGGGAAGGAGCCCTTCGAGAGCGGGCTCGCGCGCGCCCTGGAGCTGTACCTCGAGGAGCTCGCGCGGCAGCTGGCTCCGGCGCCGGAGGCGGTGGTCCCGAAGCCGGGCATCCCGCAGCTGCTCGCGCGGCTGGCGGGCGAGCCGAAGGTGACCCTGGCGCTCCTCACCGGAAATCTCGAGCGCGGGGCGCGTCTGAAGCTCGAGCCCCCGGCTTCAACCGCTACTTCCCGTTCGGCGCGTTCGGGAGCGACTCCGAGGACCGCTACCGGCTTCCCCGCGTCGCGGTGAACCGCGCGCGGGAGCGCACCGGACGCGCGTTCGCCGGCAAGTCGGTAGTGATCGTGGGCGACTCGATCCACGACGTGGCGTGCGGCCGGAGCCTCGGCGTCCGTGCGGTCGCGGTGGCGACCGGGATCACGAGCCCGGAGCGTCTCGCGGCCGAGGGGCCGGACGCGCTGATGACGGACTTTGCCGACACCGAACGCGCGGTCGAGGCGATCCTGGGATGATCGCAAGAACTGTCATCCCGAGCGGAGCGAGGGAACCCTTTCGAGTCCTTTGGCGGCGAACAACGGGCTCCCTCGTCGCTGTCGCTCCTCGGGATGACATCGGCACGGGCTCGACGCGCGCGGCGAAAACCGCGCTGATCGCGCTCGTCCGTATGGCAGTCGCGGTCGCGGTCTTCCTCGTGGCGGGATGCGCGACGGCGCCGCTTCCGGGCCCGCCGCCGGGCAGCTCCGCCCGGGCGCCCTACGACGCGCCGCCCTCCGCGAAGGACGACATCACGATCGCGCTCGACGACTACGCCGCGCGCTCGCTCCTCGCCCTCCTGTCGAAGGACCACTTCGATCCGGTCGAGGCGAAGCTCCTCGAGGTGCTCCCCGCGGTGAAGGTCGCGATCCGGGAGTCCAACCGTCCGCCCGAGACCTTCGAGCGGGATCTCGCGGCCGCGTTCGACGAGCAGGCCCGCATCACGATGTTCGACTTCCGCAAGATCCGCGACGACCGCAGCCGCTGGAACGCGTTCCTCTCGGCGCTCTCCGCCAAACAGGACGAGGTTACGCGAAAGGCGGCGGCTCGCGCGGCAGCCCTGCTGCCGGCGGACATCGCGGTGTCGGTCACGACGCCGATCTCGCTCACCTTCGGCCTGCCGGGCCGCGCCGACCACGTGCTGGCGACGGGGGAGAACGGCGAGCGGATGACCGTGATCGATCTCGCGCGCGCCCTCGCCGAGGAGGAGACCGCGGGGCCGCCCGAGCAGCTCGAGCATTTCTCGCGCATGCTGGCGAGCGAGGCCTATCAGCGCGCCTGGGCCGCGTACCGCGCCACGAGCGCCCCGTGGCAGAAGCACGATCTCGGTCTCAAGCAGCTCGAGCCGCTCCTGCGCGAGGTCGCGGAGTCGGGCCCGGTCGCGCTCTACGGCGTCGACCAGAACTTCTTCCCGCTCTCGACCTGGCTCAAGGACCGGATGACCGCCAGCCTCGATGAGCTCAACCGCGTGGCGGAGCGGCTGGTCTCGACGGAGGGGGACCTGGACCAGCGCGTCTCCCTCTCGGCCGAGGTCCGCCGGCCCGACTTCGTCGCGCGTGTCGCGGCGCCGGCCGGCGCTTTTCTCGCGGACGGCATCATCCAGACGCTGGGGTTGGAGGCCTACCGGACGGCGCTCGCCGCCGGACCGCGCGCCTTCTTCGAGGCGTACGAGAAGGCGGCGCAGCAGAGGGGGAAACAACTGATTCCGCTCTCGAAGACCATTCGCGACACGCTGGCTGCGGCGGGGAAGACGTCCTAGCGTTCCGTAGGGGCGGGGCTCGTCCCCGCCCGCGGGCGGCCGGAAGGGCCGCCCCTACAAGAGCCAGGCTGTAGAGAGCGAGCGCGTGGACTCCTCGCTCGCTCTCGAGAAGACGCGGCTGCGATCCTGGCGTTCTTGACCCCCGTGATGACCACGCCGATCCTTCGCGGTGCCCACCCGTCGCCGCAGGCCCTCGAGCGGTGGGAGGACGCCGTTCCCGATTCGGCCAACGCGCGATAGAGTTCGTCCCACCGATTCGTTGGCTCGTGCGAACAGGAGGCTCCATGCAGCGGTTCTTCGTGCGCCCTGTCTCGACCTCGGCTTCGCTTGTCGCACTTTTCGCGCTCTTCGGCTTCTCCGCCGCGCTCGTCTGCGCCTTCGGCGCAGCACCTCTCTTTGCCCAGCCCGCCTCCCCGATCACGCTCGCGGTGGACGCCAGCGACGCGCCGCGGCGGATCTTCCACGTTCGCGAGTCCCTGCAGGCGCCGGCGGGCACGCTCACGCTCGCCTACCCGAAGTGGATTCCCGGCGAGCACGGTCCGACCGGTCCGATCACGGACCTCGTGGGGCTGAAGATCTCCACCGGCGGCAAGGCGCTCGAGTGGCGGCGCGTGCCGAGCGAGATGTGGAGCTTCACCGTCGAGGTTCCGGCGGGCACCGCAGGCGCCGCGCTGGATCTCTCCTTCGACTACGTCGCGCCGCTGACCTCCTGGACGAGCGCCACGGCGCAGCTCGCGGTGATCAACTGGTGGCCGCTCCTCCTGTATCCGGAGGGGCCGAAGGACATCGAGCAGATCTTCTCCCCCAGCCTGAAGCTTCCCTCCGGCTGGAAGTACGGCACGGCGCTGCCGGGGGCGCGCGAGTCCGCCGACGGGATCGCCTTCGCCCCGGTTTCGCTGGTCACGTTGATCGACTCGCCGGTGCTGACCGGCGCCAACTTCAAGACCGTCGACCTGGCGCCCGGCCACTGGCTGCACATCGCGGGCGACACCGCGGCGTCCGTCGAGATCACGCCGGACGACGTCGCGCACTACAAGAAGCTGGTGGACGAGGCCTACGCCCTGTTCGGCGCGCGGCACTACGCGAACTACCACTTCCTGCTGACGCTCTCGGATCATCTCTCGCCGAACGGCCTCGAGCACCACGAGTCGAGCGACAACCGGACGGCGGAGCGCGCGTTCCAGGACGAGAACGCGCGAAAGGTCCTCGGCTCGCTCCTCTCGCACGAGTACACGCACTCGTGGAACGGAAAGTACCGGACGCCGGCCGGGCTCGTCGGCGGCGTCACCGACGACTATCAGAAGGTGCTCGACACGGACCTCCTCTGGGTTTACGAGGGCCTGACCGAGTACTACGGCGACGTGCTCGCGGGACGCAGCGGCCTGCGCTCGCCCGATCTCTACCGCGAGAACCTCGCGATCACGGCGGCTCAGATGGACCACCAGGCCGGCCGCTCCTGGCGGCCGCTGGTCGACACGGCGGTGGCGGCGCAGCTGCTCTACTTCGGACGGCCGGAGTGGGCCGACTGGCGCCGGGGCGTCGACTACTACCCGGAGAGCGAGCTGATCTGGCTCGACGCCGACACGCTGATCCGGCAGAAGTCGGGCGGCAAGAAGTCGCTCGACGACTTCGCCCACTCCTTCCACGGGGCGCCGGGCGGAGCGCCGGCGGTGAAGACGTACGTCTTCGAGGACGTCGTCGCCGCGCTCAACGCCGTCCAGCCCTACGACTGGGCCGGATTCCTGCGCGAGCGCATCTGGAAGGTCCAGCCGCGCGCGCCGCTGGCCGGCATCGAGAATGGCGGCTGGAAGCTGGTCTACAACGACGTCGAGCCCGAGCTGACGAAGGCCACCGAGGAGACCTCCAAGCTCTACGACTTCTGGTACTCGCTCGGGATCTCGGTGCAGGGCGACGGGACCTCGGGAGACGCCGACGACGGGATCATCCGCGACGTGATCCCCGGCATGCCCGCGGCCGCGGCCGGCGTGGGCCCCGGGATGCGGCTGGTCGCGGTCAACGGGCACCGCTACTCCGAGAAGGGGCTCCGCGACGCGCTCCGGGCGGGCAAGTCCGGGAAGGAGCCGCTCGAGCTGCTCGTCGAGAACCTCGACACGTTCAGGACCTGCAGGGTCGACTACCACGGGGGCGAGAAGTTCCCGCACCTCGAGCGCGACGCCGCGAAGCCGGACCTCGTCTCCGCGATCGGCGCACCGAAGACGGAGAAGTCGGGGGCGACGGGCGCCCCGCCGCGGAAGTAGCGGTATAAAGTCTTCGGAACCGTTCCCATGGACGCACCCGAAGACTCCGGCGCGGACGACCTCCTCCTCGAGAAGGAGGCGAGCCTTCGGATCCTGGTCGACCAGATGCCCGCGGTGCTCTGGACGACCGACACCGAGCTGCGCTTCCAGGAGTCCGTGGGCGCCGGGCTGGCCGGACTCGGGCAGACCGCGGGCGACCAGCGGGGCGTCAGCCTCTTCGCCTATTTCAAGACGACCGACCCGAACTTCGAGCCGATCGTCGCCCACCGGCGCGCGCTCGCGGGGGAGTCCGTGACCTATCCCGTGACCTGGAAGGGGCGCACGTTCGACGCGCACGTCGAGCCGCTGCGAGACCCGGACGCGGCGATCCGCGGCGTCATTGGCGTCGCCTTCGACGTCACCGAGCGCGAGGCCGTCCAGGACGAGCTCGAGCGCTCGGTCGCCCTGCTGCGGGCCACGATCGACGCGACCGCGGACGGGATCCTGGTGGTCGACGCCGGCGGCCGGATGGTCCACTTCAACCGCCGCTTCGTCGACATGTGGGCGATCCCGGATGCGATCGCGGAGGGCCGGCTGGAGAACGAGGCCCTGGCGCACGTTCTCTCGAAGCTGACGGACCCGGCCGCCTTCGTCAAGAAGGTGATGACCGTCTACGCGCAGCCGGCCGCGGTCAGCCACGACGTCCTCGAGCTCAAGGACGGGCGTCTCATCGAGCGCGACTCGCTGCCCCAGATCGTCGACGGCGTGACGGTGGGCCGCGTCTGGAGCTTCCGCGACGTGACCGAGCGGCGGCAGACCGAGGAGGAGGTCGAGAAGACCCTCTCCCTCCTGAAGGCCACCCTGGAGGCCACCGCGGACGGGATCCTCGTCGTGGACCGCGACGGGAAGATCGTCAGCTTCAACCGCAAGTTCGTCGAGATGTGGCGGATCCCGAACGAGATCATCGCGTCGCGCGACGACAACCAGGCCCTCGCGTTCGTGCTCGATCAGCTCCGCGACCCCGAGCGGTTCGTCAAGAAGGTCAAGGAGCTCTACGACCACCCCGACGACCAGAGCTATGACTGGCTGGATTTCAAGGACGGGCGCGTCTTCGAGCGCTACTCCCATCCCCAGAAGATCGGGGGGAGGACCGTGGGCCGAGTGTGGAGCTTCCACGACGTGACGCGCCAGCGGCTCATGGAGGACACGCTGCGGCGGCACTCCCGCGCGTTCGAGCACATCAGCGACGCGGTCATGCTGATGGATCTCGAGGGAAAGATCGTGGACTGGAACCCGGGCGCCGAGCGGATGTTCGGATACTCCAAGGCGGAGATGGTCGGACGCCCGCCGTCGGTCCTCGCGCCGCCGGGGGTCACGGTGGATTCCACCCGCGCGATGCTGGACGGGGTGAACGAGAAGGGCCGCTGGACGGGGGAGGTTCCGTTCGCCCGCAAGGACGGCGCCACCGGCGTCGCGGACACCGTCGTCATCCCGCTGTCGGACGAATTCGGCCGGAGGATCGCGGCGCTCGGCGTCTCCCGAGACGTCACGGACCGCAAGAACCTCGAGGAGCTCAGGAAGACCCGCGAGTCGCATCCCTAGGATGGTTCCGTCTCGCGAGAGCCCGCGGACTCCGACGTCCCGCGACCGCTTCCACGCGGTCATGGCGGGCTACCTCGGCTGGACCATGGACGCGTTCGACTTTTTCGTCGTCGTGTTCCTGGTCGACACGCTGGCGCTGCGCTTCGGGGTCTCGAAGAAGGAGATCGTCTGGACGCTGACCGCGACCCTGGCGCTGCGGCCAGTCGGCGCCGTGATCTTCGGCCTCCTCGCGGACCGCTACGGGCGGCGGATCCCGCTGATGGCCAACCTCCTCTTCTTCTCGACGGTCGAGGTGCTCTGCGGGTTCGCGCCCAACTACGCGACGTTCCTCGTGCTACGCGCGCTGTTCGGCATCGGCATGGGCGGGGAGTGGGGCGTCGGCGCCTCGCTCGCCATGGAGAGCGCGCCGCGGCGCTGGCGCGGGGTGCTGTCGGGGATCCTGCAGAGCGGCTACTCGATGGGGTACCTGCTGGCGGCCGTGGCGGCGCGGCTCGTGCTTCCCACCTGGGGCTGGCGCGCGATGTTCTGGGTCGGCGGCGTGCCGGCGCTTCTCGCGTTCTACGTGCGCTGGCACGTCCCGGAGTCGGAGGCCTGGCGCCAGAAGCGCGCGCCGAGCGTGCCGGCGATCGCCGGTGTCGTCCGGCGGTTCGCGCCCCGGCTCCTCTACCTCGTCGCGCTCATGACCATGATGATGTTCCTCTCGCACGGGACACAGGATCTCTATCCCGACTTCCTGAAGATCGCGCACGGAATCGCGCCGCACACCGTCGCCGACGTGGCCATCCTCTACAACCTCGGCGCGATCGGCGGCGCCGTCGTCTTCGGACACTTTTCGCAGCGCGCCGGGAGGCGTCGCGCGATGGCGAGCGCGCTCTGCCTGTGCCTGCTCGTGATGCCGCTCTGGGCGTTCGGTGGCTCGCTCCTCGTGCTCGCGGCGGGCGCCTTCTTCATGCAGGCGGGCGTGCAGGGCGCCTGGGGCATCATCCCGGCGCACCTGAACGAGCTCTCGCCGGACGAGACGCGGGGTCTCGTCCCGGGACTCGCGTACCAGCTGGGGATCCTCTTCGCCTCTCCGGTCAACACGATCGAGTACGCGCTGCGCGACCGGATCGGCTACGGCTGGGCTCTTGCGGCGTTCGAGGGAGCGGTGATCGCGGCGCTCCTCGCGCTGCTCTGGCGCGGGCCCGAGCAGCACGGGAAGGCGTTCCTGGAGGAGGCCGCCTAGCCGCCGGCCAGCTCAGACGACCGGGCTCAGTGGCTCTCTTGCTACCGGGCTCTCCTCGGGGTGGGAGCGCTCGACCCAGGCGTCGATGTAGATGCGGCGGCACATCGCGCAGCAGAAGACCTGGACGCGGGCGCCGTCGAAGAAGCGTTCGGTGCTCTCCTCCCAGAGAGTCTTGCCGCAAATCGGATCGAATTGGGGCGGCCCGCCGACCTCGCACGAGGAATCCATGGCAGCCTCCTTCTTGGGGCCACCATGACGGAGTCACGGCGCCGGGGCCTGATGCAGACGTATCAATTCGGGCGGCGGCGGTCGAGATCCCGGATCTTGAGCACCAGGCCGGTAATGGCGACCACGATGAGACCCAGCGACACGAACAGCCCCTTGCGTCGAAACTCCCTCTCGCGATGCAGGCGCGCCCCCTCCTGCCGGGCCTTTCGGGCCACCGTCAAGCCGGCGTTCACCGCCTGCTGCACCGCGAAGGACTGGAAGAGATGGACGTCGGCCCGCGCCTTGGTGAGGGCCTCGTCGGCCCGCGACAGGTCGAACTGCGCCCGCGAAACCTCCATGCCGGCCTCGGCCTCGCGGCGCAGCGACGTCCGTGCCGCCTCGGTCTCCTTCTGAAGCCGCACCAGGGCGGTGTGCATCTCCGCCGCGGCGTTGGCTCCCGCGGTGCCCGGCTCGTGGCAGCTCGTGCACCGGCTCTGTCGCGCCCTCCGCGAGGTAGGCGTCGGTCGGATGGACGATGCCGTGATTCTCGTGGCACGTGACGCAGCCGGGCAGGCCCATGTCGGCGAAGGCCTCCCAGTGGGGGCTCGCCTTGAACTGCTCGGCGAAGACGGTATGGCAGGTTCCGCAGACGTTGGCCACGGAGCCGACCTCGGGCGGGGCCGCGCCGTGGTTGCCATGGCAGGTGTTGCAGGTCGGCGCCGACAGGTCGCCCTTCTTGGTCAGGGCCTCGTAATGGACGCTGTGGGAGTACTTCGCATAGACGTCGGACGGGAGCTTGTGTGCGGTCATCAGGCCTGCGTCGCCGTGACAGCGGTTGCAGGTCTGGGCGATGCGGGTGGGATAGACGGGGGAGCGCGTGTCCTTGACCGCAAGGATCCCGTGCGCGCCGTGACAGCTTACGCAGGTCGCGACGGTGGCATCGCCCCGGGCGAGCGCCTTGCCGTGCCCGCTGGTGCGGTACTCGGAGAGCTGGTCCACGCGGAGAGACGGGTTGAAGCGCTTCATGGCCGCGGCGTCGGCGTGGCAGGTCCCGCAGATGAGGGGGATGTCGCGGGGCGCCGGCTTTCCGCGGAAGCCCTTCTTGGGATCGTGCGCGACGTCCTGATCCTCCGACTTGGCATCTCCGCCGTGGCAGGCGACGCACGTGAGGCCGGCATGCGCGTGGACGTCCTCGGCGGTGAAGGCCTTTGCGGGAGGCGTGATCCGGGAGTCATCCATGGCGAGGTGGCACTCGATGCACCCGACGGTGGCCGCAGGGGCGGCCGGCGCGGCCGTCTGGGGCTGGGCGAGGCCGACGCCCGCCGAGAGGAGACCGGCCAGGAAGACCCAGGCGGCGGATCTCACCGGATCACCGCTTCCCGGACGGGCAGGAGCGCGAGGACCGTCAGAACGAGTGCGCCGAGGATCGCGACGACCGCCAGCCTGTTCCACCACTGCGACGGACGGCCCCGCGATGCCCCCCGGTCGAGGAGCGGGATCGCGAGGAGGATGAGAGCGAGCATTCCGAAGAAGAAGACGCCGACCGTCTCGCCCGGAACGCCCGCGATCTCCGCGGGCAGGTACTTGAGCGCCTGAAACATCGAGAGGAAGTACCACTCGGGCCGGATGCCCGCCGGAGCCGACGCAAACGGGTCGGCCTTGCGCCCGAGCTCCCAGGGGAAGAACGCCGCGAGCGCGGCGAGGACACCGACGGCGGTCAGCCAGCCGACCATGTCCCGCAGCAGAAAGTCCGGGACGAAGCGCATCGTCCGCGCGCTCTCCCTTCGCGCTCGATCGACGGCGGAACGCTCATCCCCTTTTTCTGCACGAGCAAGAGGTGGATCCCGAGCATCAGCGTCGTGATCGCCGGAAGGATGGCGACGTGGATGCCGTAGAAGCGCGAGAGGGTCGCCGCCGGTCACATCCGAGCCGCCCCTCAGGATGCGCGAGAGCAGCGAGCCCACGACCGGGATCTGCGCCGGAACGTCGGTGCCGACCTTCGTCGCGAAGTAGGACAGCGTGTTCCACGGCAGGAGGTAGCCGGAGAAGCCGAAGCCGAAGGTCAGGAAGAGCAGGATCACGCCCGGAGATCCAGGTCATCTCCCGCGGCGCCCGGTAGGCCTTCCCGAAGAACACCGAGATCAGGTGCAGGAAGACCACGCCGACGAAGAGATTGGCGCCCCAGGAGTGGATGGAGCGGATCAGCCAGCCGAACGGGACCTCGGCCATGATGTATTGCACGCTCTCGAAGGCCTCGGCGGCGCTCGGACGGTAGTAGAGCAACAGGAGGATTCCGGTGGCGACCTGGACGAGGAAGAGAAAGAGCGCCATGCCGCCCAGGTAGTAGAAGATCGCATGGCGGTGGATGGGCACCTCTTTCTTGGCGGCGAGGTGCGCGATGCTCTCCCAGCCCAGCCGGTCGCGCGCCCACGCGAGCGCGGGGTGCACCGCCTTCGCCGTCTCCCGGTCAGGTTCGCCGGAGGACAATCTTTTCTCCTCGCACGTTGACCTGCAGCGCCGCCAGCGGCCTCGGCGGCGGGCCGGAGACGTTCGTCCCGTTCGCGTCGTAGACGCCGTTGTGGCACGCGCACCAGATGTCGGAGCGCTCGGGGCGGTATTGGACCGTGCACGCGAGGTGTGTGCAGGTGGCGATCAGCGCCTTGAGCTCGCCCGATCCCGTTCGGAAGACGAGCGCGGGCTTTCCGGCGAAGGGCACGATGCGACTCCCGTTCGGTGGGATGTCGGACGGCTTGATGTCGAGCTCGAGCTCGGTCAGGGACGGCTCGGATGTGAGCGGAGGAACGATGTAGCGCAGGATCGGATACAGGAACGAGACGAGCGTTGCGCCGAGGCTGGTGGAGAGCAGTCCGGTGAGCCAGCGTCGGCGCGACGCACCGGACTCGGCCGAGTTCGGATGCACGGCTTAGTCTACGATGACCCGATCCCAGTTTTGCATTCGATTCCGAGACCCGGCAGCCACTCGTGCAGCGCATTCGAGACGTGGCAGCTCCAGCAGACGCGCCGGTGGGTGGCGAGGATCAGCGGAAGGCCGTTCGCCGATACGGCGCTCCACTCGACCGTCTCCCGGCCCGGCGTCAGCAGCGCCGGCCGATGCTCGACCCAGTGGACCTCCCCGATCTCCTTTCCGCAGAGAGCGCACGTCGAGCTGCGGTGCCACTCGACCAGGGTCGTCTTGATCAGACACTCGGCCGGCGCCGAGGCGAGCTCCTCCAGGCATCCCTGCCCGCAACCCTGACGCTCCGGCCAGCCGGAGCAGGAGCGCACCCGCAACTCGGTCTCGCCGACGGCGCCGGTGCGAGTCGCGTGGCGCACGTCGAGCTGGACGGCCGCAGGGGAGTCCGTCTCGGGGCAGGTCGCGACGCGGGTCCCGCGGTGTCGCATGTGCGTGCGCGCCGCAAGAAGGACGAGGGGAATCAGGGACAGGATGAAGAGAATCCCCACGATCAGAAAAATCGCGCTCATGGCTGACCTGGTGCCGATGCTACGCGGAGAAGCCCGGCGGTCTCATGATGCAAATGCATCAACCGGGGCCGCCGATTTCAGGAGGAAGGAGGCCGGACGCTCCAGGGGTCGGACGGGGACCTAGAGGACCTTTTTCGCCCGCAGCTCCGTGAGGATGTTCCAGACGAGAAAGACCATCGCGAGAAGGAGGAGGGCCGGCCCCAGGATCATGAAGACGGTGAAGAGGTACGCCGTCTCCTTGATCAGCAGGGCGATCGAGAGGACCAGGGCGAGGGCCGTCAGGAGGATCGCGAGCCGCAGGCGGGTCATCTCCGCGGCGTGCGGCACGCTCATCGCATGGCCTCCTTCTGCGGCGGCTCGGCCTCCTCGCCTTTATGGGCGGGGCCGTGGCAGTCGAGGCAGGAATCCTTGTTGGTCAGGAGCTTGGGGATCTCTTCCTTCTCGTGCTTCGCCAGGAAGTTGGCCGCGCCGCCATGGCAGGAGAGGCAGCGAACGTTCGGATACGGGCGCGCGATCTTGATCGGCGTCGGATAGCCGCCGAAGAGGTTGTGGTAGACGTGCCCCATTCCCTCGAACTTGGCGCTGACGGTTCCGAACATCCCGTAGTCGCTATGGCACGTGTAGCAGTGGTTCTCCTGGATGTAGCGGTTCTTGAAGTGGACGGCCGCCAACGAGTCGCTCGCCGGATTGTGGAGATCCTTGACGTGGCTGTCCATCACGTGACAGTGCCCGCACGCCTCGACCGTCATCGATTCCTGCATCCCGTGGGCGGTGGCGAGAAACACGACGACGATGGGGAGGACGAGAATGCCTCCGAAGAGCAGCGCCTTGGAGGCCGCCGTGAGCCCCCTCCGTTTGACCAGCCGCCAGATGACGACGAGCAGGACGAGGTTCAGCAGCGCGAAGACGAGGCCAATTCCCTGCATCCACTGGTTGGTGGTCCCAACCCAGCCGTGCGGCTGCGGAACGCCCAAATCCGGCGGGCTCGCGTCGAGCGAGCCCGCAATGGCCAACAGGAGGAACGTGGAGAGAGAAATCTTCACTTCTTGCCGGGATAGTCCTTCAGCCACGCTCCGTCGACCTTCTTCGCGCCCTTCTTGTCTTTCTCGGCCATCAGCCACTTGCCGGCGTCGTTGAGCTCGTGCTTGCCCTCGTCCTTCTTGGGCATCTTCTCGACGTGGCACGTGGTGCAGTCCTTGACGGCGACGCCGGCGGCCTTGGCTTCCTTCTGGTGATCCAGCGTGGCGCTCGAGGTTCCGCTGAACGCGATCCAGCCGCACCAGGCGAGCATCACGGCGATGAATCCAAGACGAGGTCCGCGATTTTGCATTGGATATTCCCCCTTAGGCCCCGAATCCTACCGCCCAAGTGTCAAGGACGCCAGTGAACAAAGATCCCATAGCGGTTGGCGTTGAAGTTTGCTAACAGGCCAGCCTGGGCGAAGGCCGCCGACTCGCTGTACTTGTCCCGCAACCATTCGCCCTCGACTCCCAGGTTGGGGGTGAAGAAGAACTCGGCCCGCATGCGGGTGCGGTTGATCGTGAACGGGATCGAGCCGTTGTTGCCCATCCAGAGGTACGCGCCGTCGAAGGTGAAGGCGTTCCACGCCAGGGTGACGCCGCCCTCCCAGGTGTGGCCCAGCTCGTCCTGGGCCGTCGGGACGACCGTGAAGTCCTGCGGCTGGAGGATGAGGATCGAGCGCTCGACCAGGAACTCCCCGGCGGAGCCGTGGATCGTGACGGCGTGCTTGAAGAGATCCACGGAGAGATCCCCGGCGAAATCCTTGACGACCGCCCGATAGGCGATCGCCGGCTCGTCGTCCTTCGCGCGGCTTTCCTGGTACGTGCCGCCGATGCGGACGGTCTCGTTCCATTCCCAGCCCGCGCGGAACTTGTAGCGGTCGCGGTTCAGGAAGTCGGACCGGAAGATGAGCTGGTCCGCATGGTCGTGCCGGTAGTCGCCCGCGAGGGTGAGCCCGAGGCACCGGAACGAGAATCCGCCGCCGTAGGTGTTGACGGTGCGGTCGAACTCACCCGGCGTCACGCCGGGCTCGATGAGGCTCGAGAGGTCCCCGCCGAATTGGACGTCCTGATGGGTCTGGGACCAACCCGCGTTGACCGCGAACGGGCCGAGCTGGCGATCCTGGACCGTCACGTCGAAGGTGCGGTCGTCGCGGTGGAGCGAGGTGTTGCTCTGGACGGCCTGCAGGATGTCCCCCGTGGGGACGTTGCCGAAGGTCATCGTGTCGAGGTAGAGGCTGTTGGCGAGCGCGCTGCCCGTGAGCTCGCGGCTCTTCTCGGTCCAGCCTCCCGTCACGCCGAGGCCGCCGCCGAACTCGTAGTCCGCGCGCGCCGATCCCCGCCAGTAGTTCGTCTTCGCGGACGAGTTGATCGTGTCGTCGAGACCCGTGAAGAGGCGCGAGATCTCGAAGGAGACGAAGTTCCCCGCGTCGGTCTCGGTCGAGTCGGAGGAGGCGTTGGCGTCGGCCCGGATGTAGCTGCCGGTCAGCGTGAGGCGATCGAAAGGATGGCCCGTGACCCAGACGTTCGTAACGGGAGAGTTGGTCTTGGAGTTCGTGGTGCGGTCGATCCCGTCCGCGGTGACCGTCTGGCCCAGGATCGGGAAGGAGATGTTGCCGGCGCCGGCGCCGGGGACGAGCGACACGACGTCCCGGAGGCGATACTGCCGGTATCCCTGCATCACGGCGCCCTGGACGATCGACGTGTTGAAGGCGAGCCCGATCCGGTACTCGTCGTCGACCGCCTGGACGCCCTCGTTCAGGTGGAAGTCGTTCTCGCCCATGTGGAAGGTGGTCGTGCCGGGGCCCCGGTAGATGTTGCGCGTGAAGCCGAGGATCGGCGTCAGCGTCTGGCCGGGAAGGATCTGCAGCGTCGCGTCGTAGACGTCGCGCGTGCGGTCGTAGGTGTGCTGGCCCGGGATGATTCCGTCGTCGAGTTGCGGGTTCGCGAACGCCGGAAGCGCGCTGAAGAGGTCGGTGCGCCGCCAGCTGAAGTCGAGCCGGAAGCGGTCGACAGAGCCGGCGGCGAGCCGCAGCGATCCCGCCGGCCCGGCGCCGACGTCGGACGCGTCGACCCGGAAATAGTCGAGCAGGCCCCCCTCGATCGGCCCGGTGGAGGCCCAGGTCAGGGACCGCAGCAGGACGCCGGGCCGTTCGTTGATCTGGGTCCGGTACATGTCGTCGTTGCCAGTGACGTCCACGAAGCGATAGCCGAGCTCGAACTCGACCGGGAAGGACTGCGAGGAGGGCTGGGCGGCTGGCTCCGCGGCAGGCTTCGCCTCCGACTGGGCGTAGAGACCGGACGCTGCAACGAGGGCGGCGACGGCGGCGATCCAGGCGCTTCGCATCCGCATGGCTACTTGAGGAATGTCTCCGAGAGGTTCGAGCCGTGAATCGCGACGTGGCAGGTCGTGCAGTTGCGGTAGCGGGGGAGCGACAGGTCGTGGAACGAGGGCGGCTGATTCCCGGCCGTCTTGGGTCCGCCGGTCTTCGAGTGGCAGGAGAGGCAGAGCTGGTCGACGCGCGCCCAGATCAGCTGCTTCGGGTTGTTCGAGCCGTGCGCCTGGTGGCAGGAGAGGCAGTTGCCGGCCGAGCCGGTGACGTGGTCGAACACGAACGGCCCGCGCTTCTCGGCGTGGCAGGTGAGGCAGGCGAGCTCGCCGTCCATCGTGAGCTTGACCGGCTGCCCCTTGCGATCGTGGGGATCGTGGCAGTCGACGCAGGTCATGCCGCCCTTGTCCAGCCGGTGCGCGTACGGCTTGTTGCGGAAGGAGGCGGCGATGCCGGTGTGGCAGGTCTGGCAGAGCGGTCCGGTGTCCTTCGCCAGGAGATGCTCGGCGCGCGGGCCGGTGGCATGGACCTGGTGGCAGGAGAGGCAGTTGACGGCGGCCGAGTTCGCGTGGAACCCGAGGGCGAAGGAGCCGTGGGGATTCGACTTGGAGTGGCAGGAGAGGCAGTTCTCGGCGCCGTCGAGCCCGTGAAAGGTCTGGATCAGCTTGGGATCGCCGCTCGCCTCCATGTGCGCCGTGCCGTCGCCGTGGCAGGTCGAGCAGGCTTCCTCCGGATCCGCCGGCTTCCCGTGCGAGCGCGCGTGGGGGTTGCTCGCGAACGCCTTGACCTGCGCCTCGTGGCAGTCGACGCACTTGGGAAGCTCGGAGGCCTTCTCTTCCGTCGCCGGCGCGGGCGTGGTCGGAGGGGCCTCGGAAGTCGTCGGCGCAGCCGCGACGGGCGTTCTCGACGGGAGCACCCGAACCGGCGGGGCGAGCGTCGGAGTGGGCGTCGGCGCCGTCGCCCGGCCGAGAAGCAACGCCGCTACGCCGGCCATCCACGCCACCGCGGCGAGCGTCGCCCGGCTCCTCACACCCTCACCCTCACTCCTCTACTCACAAGCGGTCACGGTGACCGCGCACCCGCCCTACCGCGCGTGCATCTTGTCGACGGAGAACTCCGCATCCGGTCCGTGGCAGGTCGCGCAGGCCTCGCCGAATGGCGCGGTCATGACGAACGCGTGCGCGGCCGCCGCCTGCGAATCGTGACAGGCCAGGCACGCCGCCGTGTAGTGCTGCTGCGGCGCGAACCAGTCGCGCAGGGTGTTGGTCGGGAGGAGGCCCGCCGGCGGATTCTCGAGCACCTGCTGCGTGTCCGGCGCGTGGCACTTCTGGCAGTCGCGCCGGTCGCCGGGGAAGCGGACATCGTTGAAGTTGTTCGTGCTCCCGCCGAACCCGTAGACCGTGAAGCAGCCGGGCGCATCCGGCGTCGCCAGGCAGGTCCCGGGGTCGGTCCTCAGCTCATCTCCCGTGTGGATGCGATGGATGAGGTGTTTGAAGTCGATTGACTCCGGTGCTCCCGAGGCCGCCGGCCGCTGCGAGGAATCGTCGCCATTGGGGTTGTGGCAGATGACGCACTCTTCCCAGTTGAAACGCTGCCCGCCGTGGAGCGCGAGCTGATCGTGGCATTTGTTGCAGTTGGCCATGTCCACCACCATCCGGCGAGGCTCGGGGTCGCCGCCGGTGACCGACGCGTAGGCGACGGGGTTGTACGCGCCTTCACGAACGGTCGGTCCGTCCGGCGGCGCGGGATTCATCGGGACGTCGCGCCGGGCCTCGAGAGAGAAGGCCCAGGTGCCCGTCGCGTCGGCCGGGATGGCGTGCGTGAACGTGTAGGTCGCCTTGGCGCCGTCGAAGCTGGCGTGATCCCCGCGCTCGCGGAACGGCTGGATCGAATAGTCCGCCGTCGAGCCTCCCATCAACAGGTTCAGGTTGCTCCCGCCCGAGGAGGTCGTGAACGAGGCCGGATTGACCGGCGTGCCGTCGTTCTCGGTGAGCGCGAAGACGACCGTTGGGTTCTGACCGGCCGCCGTGTTGGAGACCGAGAGGATCTGGGCCTTGAGGCCCTTCAGCTGCGTCGACTTGGAGGGGACCGTGTGGGCTCCCATGATCGAGACGTCGAACTCCTGATCACCCTGTGGGCGGTGGCAATTCGCGCACGAGCCCTCGGGCTGCGCGCCGGGCGCGTGGTTGACGCCCGCGACGGCGTCGACGTCGTCGTGGCAGGACTGGCAGGCCGCGGCGCTCGGGTTCGTGTACCAACTCACGGCGCCCGGCGCCAGGTCGGCGCGGTGGCAGGTCGTGCAATTGCGGATGTCCTGCGGGAAGACGACGTCCGGCGTGAAGACGGCGCCCGGCGTCTGCTTGAGGGGGTCGCCCGCGAAGATGACGTCGCTGTTATTGAAGCCGATGATGTGGTACTCCCCGCCGGCCTGGACGCTCGGAAGATCCCCACCGCGGTGGATCTTGTGGATCATCACCTTGAAGTCGACCGTGTTGCCGGTGTCGGGGTCCGTGGTCTGCGGCTGGTGACACAGCACGCAGAGCTTCACGTCCTGGCGCGCGCCGCCATGTGCGGAGAGCGGATTGTGGCAGGTGTTGCAGGCCTCGTTGCTGAGGAGGTTCCACACGTCGGTGAGGGCGGCGCCGTCGGGACGGAAATCGTGCTCGACGTTGGCGAAGTAATTCTTGGTGAAGTTGCCGCCGACCACGTCGATCAGGTCCCGCGTCGCGTAGATGCCGAGCGTGTGCGTCTTGGTGACGTCATAGCCCTCGGGCAACGCGGTGCCGAAGGTGTAGACCGCATGCCCGATGTCCAGGTCCTCGTAGCTCCCTCCCGAATCGGTGCCGGCCTGGATCGCGGTGACGCCCGTGATCGGGCTGGTCTGCTTGCGCGTCGTGTAGGCGGTGTACTGACGCATGCCGCCGTCGTACCAGGCGAGGATGAAGCTCGTCGAGAGCGGTCCGGGAGTCACGTTGCCGGCGCGGTCGAGCGGCTGGCCGGCGTCGTCGGTGAAGGAGAGATCCACGACGGCCTTGCGGTCGGCGTTGATCGTGATGCTGTTGACGGTGATGTTGAATCCGGGACGGACGAAGCCGAACTCGTCCGCGGAGAGCCAATACTCTTTTTCGGAGCTGGAGTAGAGCGTCTTGGGATCGACGGGTCCGCGTCGGACGACGCGTGTCGATCGCGTGTTCGTCATCGGCAGGATCACCAGAGCCCCCGCCATGAGAGTCGCCACGAGTCCGCCCCGAAGTGGTTTCATGACGCTACCTCCGCGTCGACGATTCTGTTCTCGCGATCCGACCAACTGCTGTGTCCATCCTAGTGCCCGGAGGCATACCGAAGTCAATAGGACCTTTGGTCCCAAGTCGGACGGTGCCCGATCTGAGCGGTTTGGGCGCCCCCCGGCTTTCGGCGACGGCGACATTTCGGCCCAGGACATCGGCGCAGAAGCGCTCGAGCTCGGCGTCCGAGAACTCGTTCCATCCCCGGCACGGACCCCAGGCGTTCAGAGCGTCGCAGGCAATCGGGATGCGCAGGCGCAGCTGTTCAGTCATCTGCCAGACGTCCGCGAGGCGTTCCATCTGGGCGCGGTTCAAGTGGGTGGTCGGGCCCATCGCCCTCGTCCATATCCGGAGGAACTCCCTGTCGGGCCACCGCCGGAAGCCGCGGCAGAAGATGCCGAGCCGCGCCGCGACTTCGCACATCGAGCTCTCGCCGTCCGAGAGCCTCAGCAACCCGACGCGAAGGCGTGAGATCGCCTCGTCACGCGTCAGGACCTCGGGAGCGAGGCCGGGAGCGGATGCCGAGGTGTCACTCGACGAGGACATGGCGGCCCGTAAGTTCCAGAATGGCGCCCTCGAGCGCCAGGTTGTCGAATCGATTCCACCCGTCGCAGCCGCAGTGCTCGCGCGTCTCGACGTCGCAGCACAGCGTGAGGCCGGCCACCTGCTGTCGGCCGAGATGGTAAAGGCTGATGAGGCTCTCGAGCTCCTCGCGCGAGATTCCGGGTCGTGAATTCGCGATCCAGGGGAAGCGGCGGCGCAGCTCGGCATCCGACAGCTCGCGGAAGCCGCCGCAGAAGACATTCGCCTTCGCGGCGACGTCGCACGCGCAGTGCTCCTCGTCGGCGAGGCTGGAGAGGCGCTCGCGGAGCACGGCGATCGCCTTCGGCCGGGTCAGAAATTCATAGGAAGGATCCATGTCTTCTCCTTTCGCTCTTCGAAATTCCTGTCACCCCGCCGAACGCGCCTCGGCCGCATAGTCGGCGGAAGCCTGGAACCACGCCAGGACAAGCGCCCCGGCCGCGAGAACGGCGGCGATGACCAGGCGGGAGAGGTCGTCGCGCGGAGCGTCGGAGAACACCAGGAACAGAACGAAGTACAGCGTCAGGACCGCGACGTCCAGGAGATCCCTGACCTTTCCCTGAACGCACGCGCGAAGGAAAAGGAGCGCCAGCGCTCCGAGCGCGAACGGCAGCCACAACGCGGCGCCCGGGGTTGAGCCTCGCGGCGGAAGCAGCAGGAGCGCGCAGAGGAAGAGGGCCACGCGAGATCCCATTCCGAGCGGGCGATCCAGGAACCGTTCACTGCGTATGAGAATGGCGTTCATCGGGGTCTCCTTTGGGATTCGCCATGGGGAGCGCGCTCGACGGCAGCGTGCGGGCCAACTCGGCGGCGGGGTAGCGGTAGTGGCCGCCCGGAGTACGAACCGATCGAATCAGGCCGGTGCGTGCCCAGCGGGTCACGGTCGAGAGGGAGACGCCGTAGAGGCGCGCGACTTCTTTTCTGGAGAGGAACCGTCCCGGGGCGAGTGTCTCGATCGGCGTTGCGTATTCTGCGATTTCCATGAGGTCATTCTGATTTCGCGCGGTCTGGGCGCCATGATGCAAATGCATCATTCGCGCTCGCCTCCGGTCGCCTAAGGTTTCGATCGGAGGTCATCATGCGAAACCGACTCGTCCCGCGGACCGAATGGGGCCGCTTCTTCGACGCGTTCAGCCGCCGTCACCGGGGTCGGAGCGCCACGGTCCGGGTGCTGGGCCCGCGGATCGGCTCGCAGGTCGAGGCGCGCGACCTGCCGCTCGAGGGCATCGTCCCAGGCGCCGACGCTGGTCTCACCGGCATCGACATTCTCCTGGGTGGCGCGCCTCCGGGGCCCAACATCGAGCACCGCGTCGCCGAACCCGAACAGGTCTGGGTCGAACTGACCGATGGCGGCTCCGAGGAGGCCCTCGAGATCCGGTCGGGGGATGGCACCCAGACCGTCGTGCAGTTTGCGATGGTCCCGGGGCGGCCCGCCGTCGCGGTCACCGAGGCGGAGTGGCCATGAGAGTCCTCGTCGCGACGGACGGGTCGCGCGCGGGCGGCGCCGCCGTAAGGTTCGCGTCGAACCTCGTCGGGAGCCAGGCCGGCGGCCAGCTTCTCGTGGTGACCGTGAGTCCGGAACGGGGCTCGTCGGGCGCCAGCGGGAGCGTCGGGAATGGAGCGAACGGCGCCGGACCGCTCGCGCAGGCCCGGAGGGTTCTCGTGAACGCGGCACGGATCGTTCAACATCGAGTCTCCTCTCCGCGTTTCGAGCTGATTCAAGCCCGAAGCGCCGACGAGGTTCCCGAGGCGATCTCGCGTTACGCGGATCGGGTGCGGGCCGATCTCGTGGTCGTCGGGAGCGAGGGACGCGATTCCCTGACCGAATGGGTGGTCGGCGGCACGGCGCTCCGCCTGATCTACGTCGCGCGATGTCCCGTCACGGTCGTACGGGCCCCTCGCTCGCGGTCCCGGCAGACCAGCCTCGGAGAGGGCCCGATCCTCTGAGTCCCCGCGTTGCGCGGACACGAGCTCGGAGCGTCTTCAGGAACGAAGACCCCTCGGCCCTCGCTCCAAGTCCCGATGGCTGCGAGACTTTGCGCCGCGAAGCCGTCGGTTTCGGGGCGTTCGGTTGCCTCGCGGCGAAAGGTCTCGTATCGTCGCCTGAGCGTGACGAGCTCATCGGAGACCCTGGACCGCATCGCCCGTAGCGGGGAGGCCGTCTTCGCGATCGACTCCTCCGACCGGATCATCCTCTGGAACAAGAAATGCGAGGAGCTCCTGGGACGGCCCGCCCGCGCCGTGCTCGGCAAGCGCTGCTACGACGTCATCGGAGGCCGCGACGAGAACGACAACGTCTACTGCTACCGCAATTGTCCGGTCGCCCACCAGGCGAGGGACCTGCCGAAGGAGCCGGTCCATCGCTACCAGCTCTCGATGGAGACGGGCTCGGGCAAGCGCAAGATGGTCGAGGTCTCCCTCTTCGCGGTCCCGTCCTTTCACCCTGCGCTCTCGACCGTGGTCCACGTCCTCCGGGACGGCAAGAAGAAGGACTCCGCCCTCGAGCGCAGCCTCTCCGCGGACGCCGACGACCGGCCGCCTCTCTGGCCCATGGGCGCGAAGGCCGCGTCCGCGGCCGAGCTGACGGCGCGCGAGAAGGAGATCCTCCGCTGTCTCGCGGAGGGGCTCACCACGGCGGCCATCGGCAAGCGGCTCTTCATCTCGCCGGTCACCGTCCGGAATCACATTCAGAGCATCCTGCAGAAGCTCGACGTCCACACCAAGCTCGCCGCCGTCGTCTTCGCCTACCAGAACGACCTGATCTGACGGCCGGCCCCGGCCCTCTCCCGCGCGGCGGCCGCGAAGCCGCGAATTGATGCAAACGCATCACACGGCGAAATCCGCCCGCGGGGATGATCCCGATCATGAAAGGCGCGGCCCGCGGCCGATAGGTTGACTGCCATGACGACGAAGCTTTCACCGGTCGAGCTCGAGATCGAGTTGTTCTGTCGGGGGATTCGGATCGACGCCTCCTGCGATCTGGCCGAGGAGGGGCGGCGGGTCTCGCGCACGCGCGCGGGTCTCGGCTCGGGCCTCGAGCTGCGGCTGCCCGGAAGACCCCGGCCCATCTGGGTGAACGTTCCGGTCAATGAGCGCTTCGCGACGGCCTCGCCTCTTCGGCTGATGCGCGGAGACGACGGCTATTGGATCCACGACACACGCGCGAATGACGTCTACGGCGTCGTGCTGCCCCCGGAGCCGAGCTGGTACCGCCGTTCGACTTCTTCGGGAGTGCCGATGCCGCGCATCGGAGTGCTCCAGGGAAATTACCTGGGCGTGTACGTCTCCAATGCCTGCCTCCTCTGGGCGTCCTCGCCATCCCGCGCGTGCAAGTTCTGCACGACGGGCAAGAACGTCGGCGTGGCGGAGGAGAAGCGCAAGAAGGTGGAGGACGTCGTCGAGGTGGCGCAGGCGGCGAAGGAGGAGGGGTCGGTCTTCACGCACCTGAATACCGGGTATCACTTCGAGGACGTCCCGCGCCTCGAGCCCATTCACGGGCTTCGCCAGTGCGAGCCCTTCGTCCGAGCCCTGCGCGAGCGGGTGGGAGGGTTCATCGGCGTGCAGGCCTTCCCGGTGCCTCGGGCTCAGTTTCACGAGTACGACGCGCTGATCGAGGCCGGCGCGGACCACTTCTCCTTCTGCTACGAGTTCGAGGACCCGGAGTACTTCGCGCGCATGTGTCCCGGCAAGGCGCAGACGATCGGGCAGCAGGGATTCTTCGAGGCCATGGAGTACACGGCTCGCCGGCTGGGCCGGGGCCGGGTGTCCGGCGAGATCATCGCCGGGATCGAGCCGATCGAGGCGACGAAGCGCGGCATCGACCGCATCGTCGCGGCGGGCGCCTTCCCGACGGTCTGCATCTTCCGGCCCACGATCGGAAGCGCGCTCGAGAACGCGTTGCCCGCCTCCCCGGCCGCCATGCGCGAGGTCTTCGCCCACCTCTGGGAGGCGTGCCTCCGGGCCCGGCTGCCCATCGGCGTGCTGCCGATCGACGTCTCGCTGGTCGTCCAGCCGGAGGAGTGCGCGGGGCTCGCCGGGCCGAGCCTCGCCTCGTGGCTCTACGCGCGGGAACTCGGCGCCTTGAGGCTGGCGGCCAGACCCTACGTCGCCTGGAAGCGCAGGCCGCAGCGCCGCGTCCCGGGCCTGGCGCCATCGCCGGCAGCCATGCCGTTTTACTGAGGGGACGTGGCGAGACGAACACCCCTCGGCGCTGCGGCTAAGATCCGGCCGTGATCCCCAAGCCGCCCTTCGCGCGAGACCTCACTCCCGAGCAGGAGATCGTCGAGTTCGAGCGGCTCAAGCCGCGGCTTCTGGAGCTCTGGAATGCGCTGTCGGCGCGAGAGGAGGAGCCCTACACCTCGGTCGTCATCCCGTCGCTGACCCTCGACCAGGCGGAGCTCGCGAAGCTCGAGGCCGCGTCGTTCTACGAGGAGCGGCTGCTGTTCCTGCTCATCCGCCTGCGCAATCCCCAGGCCCGCATGGTCTACGTGACCTCCGAGCCCATTCACCCGCTGATCCTGGAGTACTACTTCCAGCTGCTCGCCGGAATCCCCGCGAGCCATGCGCGTTCGCGCCTGACGCTCCTCTGCGCCTACGACTCCTCGGCGCGGTCGCTCACGGAGAAGATCCTCGAGCGGCCGCGTCTGATCCAGCGAATCCGCTACGGAATCGCGGACCGCTCGCGGGCCTTCATGACGGTCTTCAACTCGACTCCTCTCGAGCGCAAGCTCGCCGTCCTTCTCGGAATCCCCCTGAACGGAGTTGATCCCTCGCTCCACGGGCTCGGCACGAAGTCCGGCAGCCGAAGGGTCTTTCGCGAGGCGGGTGTTTCTTTCCCGGAAGGATTCGAGGACCTCCGATCGCAGGACGACGTCCTGTCGGCGCTGGTGGAGCTGAAGGAACGTCGCCCCGAGACGCGCCGCGCGATCCTGAAGTTCGACGACAGCTTCTCGGGCGAGGGGAACGCGGTGTTCCGCTATCCCAAGGTCTCGTGGCGGGGAGCAATCCGCGACTCGCTGAATGATCTCGCGTTCTCGGTTCCGGGCGAGACGACGGACCGGTACTACCGCAGGTTCTCCGAGATGGGAGGCATCGTCGAGGAGTACCTCGTCTATCCGAGGATCGCCTCCCCGAGCGTCCAGCTGCGCATCGACCCGCACGGCGAGGTCGTCCTGCTCTCCAGCCACGACCAGATCATGGGCGGCCCCTCCGACCAGGTCTACCTCGGCTGCCGGTTCCCGGCGGCGGAGCCCTACCGTCGGGGAATCCAGAAGTCGGCTCGCGCGATCGGCGAGGTCCTGGCGCGGCGCGGCGTCGTCAGCCGCTTCGGAGTCGACTTCGTCGTGGGCCGGCGCCCGGAGGACGCGGAGTGGAGCGTCCACGCGGTCGAGATCAACCTGAGGATCGGCGGCACGACGCACCCGTTCCTGGCTCTGCAGTTCCTGACCGGCGGCCAGCTGGATCCGGAGTCGGGAGCGTTTCGCTCGCCGCGCGGCCTCGAGAAGTTCTATCGCTCGACGGACAATTTGAAGTCGGAGGCGTACCGCGGCCTCTGCCCCGAGGATCTCATCGACATCACGACCATCAGCCGGCTGCACTACAGCCACGGAACCGAGACCGGCGTGCTCTTCCACATGATCGGCGCGCTGTCGCAGTACGGCAAGGTCGGGTTGACGGCGATCGGCAACAGCCCGGAGCAGGCGAACGAGATCTTCGACAACGCGCTTCAGGTGCTCGACCGCGAGACGAGCCGCTGAGCGCGCTGCGACCAAATGATGCGCCTGCATCATGCGGACAGGGGGAATCGGGAGGACCATAGAGTCATGAACGAGCCCACCGCGGAGAAACCCCACCCCGTCGTCCGGGAAGTGAAGTTCGCGTCCTGACCGCGGCGGGCGCACAATGAGCGCTGCTCTTGCGGCGCCTGGAAGCGGCCGGCTCAAAACCGGCCGCTTTCTCTTTTTCGGGGCGACGCGCAGGAGTTGATGCGTTTGCATCATGGGCCCGTTGCGCTCTGGGGAGAGAGTGCAAGTGGAGGCTGAGGGTTCGAGCTTTCGACTCCACGACGAAAGGAGCTCCCATGAAACCGATTCGAAACATTCTGGTCGCGACGGACTTTTCCGCCGCATCCGGGCCCGCGTTCCGGCGCGCCCTCGAGCTGGCGAAGGCGAATTCCGCGGCGCTGTGGATCGCACACGTCGCGGTCCCGGCGGTCCCCGTGTCCCCGAACGGATACGCGCTGCCGCGCGTCTACGATGAGATGGACGCGGCGATCCGCGCGGACGCCGCGAAGCACCTGAGGCGTCTGCTCGCGCGCGCCCAGAAGGCGGGGGTCCGGGGACGCACGCTGCTCCTGCGAGGCGCGGCCCACGAGGCGCTCGCGCGGGCCGCGCGGGGACGCCGGGCCGATCTCGTCATCCTGGGCACGCATGGCCGGACGGGCCTGGCGCGCTTCCTGGTCGGCAGCGTCGCGTCGCGCGTCGTCGCGACCGCTCCGTGCCCGGTGCTGACCGTTCGGGCGGCTTAGGAGGCGGATCATGAGGGAACAACGCCAACGCAAGGCGCTCTCCGTGAACCGGCGCGAGGAGCTCTACGCCGAGCCGCAGCTGCGCAAGGAGTACGCCCCGAGTCCCAAACGCGCTCGCTCGCGCCGGCGCCCGCGCAAGGACGGCCCGAAGGGCCGCGGCGCGTCCTGACCCCGGTACACACGGTCGGCGCCATGTCGATCGCGGCTGACACACCGATTCCGTCCATCGTGACCTTGACGGTCAATCCGTGTGTCGATGAAAGCGCTGCCGTCGATCGGGTCGTCCCGGACCGCAAGCTCCGGTGCGGATTTCCGCGTCGCGAGCCGGGCGGCGGAGGCATCAACGTGGCCCGGGCGATCCGAAGGTTGGGCGGCGACGCGCTCGCCATCTACCCGGCCGGGGGCGCCACCGGGGCGTCCCTCGAGCGGTTGCTCGCGGCGGAGGGGATCCGCCAGAGCCGCCTCTCGATCGACTCCTGGACGCGGCAGAACCTGAACGTCTTCGAGGAGTCGACGGGGCGGCAGTTTCGGTTCGTCTTCCCCGGACCGACCCTCGCCGACCCCGAATGGGAGGCCTGTCTCGCTCGGATCGATGCGCTCGAGCCCTTTCCGCGTCTCGTGGTGGCCAGCGGAAGCCTGCCTCCCGGCGTGCCGGCCGATTTCTACTGCCGCCTGTCCTCGCTGGTTCGGCGCCGCGGCGCCCGGCTTCTTCTCGACGCCTCGGGCGAAGGGCTCCGAGCGGCGCTCGCGACGGGGGTCTTTCTCGTCAAGCCCAGTCTTCGCGAATTCCAGTGCCTGACGGGCCTTCGTGACGCGGAAGAATCGCACCTGATCCTCGAATGCACGCGCCTGGTCGGCGAGGGGCGATGCGAGGCGATCGTTCTCTCGCTCGGGCGCGCCGGGGCGCTGATGGTGACCTCGCGCGAGCGCGAACGCTGGATGGCGCCGACCGTGCCGGTCCGCAGCACCGTAGGGGCGGGGGACTCGATGCTGGCCGGGATCGCCTGGTCGCTCGACGGCGGAGCATCGATCCGCGACGCGGTCCGCGTCGGTGTGGCGGCCGCCGCGGCGTCGGTGATGAATCCCGGCACCGAGCTGTGCCTCCGCGAGGACGTGGACCGCATCCTTCCACAAGTAACCTCCGTCCGCGTATGACCTCGACTCCGGGCGACGCGCGCGGCGGATCGCTCGCGGTTCGCTTCAGCGCGAGCGGTGCCGTCCTCGGGCTCGCTGCTCCGGCCGGCGCCTTGCTGCTTCGCGTTCTCGCCGGCGCCTCGGCCTCCACGGAGCTGCGCGAGCATTCGTTCTTTTACCTCTATCAGCTCTTCGGCACTTGCATCGTGTTCGCGGCCGCCGGGTTCGCGGCCGGGAGGGTCGCCGAACAGCTTCGCCGCGGGCGCGATCGCTACCGCGAGCTCTCCGAGCTCGATTCCCTGACACGCCTGGCGAACGCCGACACGTTCCGGCGCCACTACGTCCGCTCCGTCGAGCACGCCGCGCGCTCGGGCGAGCCGCTGTCGCTCCTGATTCTCGATGTCGATCAGCTCAAGGGGTTGAACGACGAGCTGGGGCACTCCTTCGGCAGCGCCGCCCTGCGGCACGTCGCCGGGGTCCTCGACGAGCTCAAGCGCGCCGGCGATCTCGCGGCGCGGTGGGGCGGCGACGAGTTCACGCTCCTGATGCCGGGGGCGGGGGCCGCCACGGCCCGGCGACGCGCCGAGAGCATCCTGGCTCGCTTGCGCGCGCAACCGGTCCGCGCCGACGGCCGGGAGAGAATCATCTCCGCGACGATCGGCGTCGCGACCTCGCGCGGGACGACGGAGAGCGATCTCTTCGACGTCGCGGACCGCGCGCTCTACGCCGGCAAGCGCGCGGGACGAGGCCAGGTGCGCGGCGAGAGCGCCTGAGGCGGCTCTCCGCCCGACTTCAGCTCACCGATTCGGCGAACAGCGTCGGGATGGCGTTCGCGCGGGCCCCCTCGATCTCGAGGAGCCGCAGCTTCGTCGAGACGCCGCCCGGCGCCGAGAAGCCGCCGGTCCGCCCGTTCGCGGCGAGGACGCGGTGGCACGGAACGAGGATCGGGATCGGGTTCGCCCCGAGCGCCGCTCCGACGGCGCGCGCCTGCGACGGATCGCCGAGACGCCGCGCGATCTCGCCGTAGGTGAGGGTCCGGCCCGCCGGGATCTCGCGCGCGATCTCGTAGACGCGTCGGTGGAACTCCGGCATGGCCTCCAGGTCGAGGGGGACGCTCGAGAGATCGCTCGCGGCGCCGGCAAGGAGGGCCGCGATGCCGACGATCGCCGCGCGGATCGCTTCCGTGGGCGCAGCCTCCCGCGCGTCCGGCAGCCGGCGTGCGATGCGGCGGCGCAGGGCGGCTGCGTCCTGATCGGGCAGCCACGCGTGCGTGATCCCGCGCTCGCCCCAGGCGATTCCGCAGGGGCCGATCGCGGTGTCGAAGACGGCAAAGAAACTCGTTCTCATGACGCTTCCAACCCGCTTGCCGCGGCGCTGGTTGCAGCGGCAGTCACTTCAGGCCGTCGATGACGTACAGCCGCGAGAGTGCCCGCATGAAGCTGTAACAGTAGCTCTTGCCGTCAGGCGTGAGCTGGAGGGCCGCAATCCTCTGAACACCCGTCGAATCGGCCGGAGCCACCTCTCGCAGGAACGTGCGCTTTCCCGTCAGGAGATCGAGGCGCTCCATGCGGAGCTTGAGACCCCCGAAGCCCGAGTAGACATTGAGATTCGTGCCGCTCTCGTCGAAGCCCAGGACCTCCTCGCCCGGCTGCACCCACGCGAGCGGCCGGGCTTCTCCTCCGTCGACCGGGTAGAGAGCCCACTTCCGAGTCTTCATGTCGGCCGCGGCGACGAGCCTCCCGTCCGGGGAAACCCTCCCCGAAGCGACGCCCTCGGGCGTGACGGGCCGCGGCGGCCCGGCCTCGAGGTCCCTCACCCACATGCGACTCTCGCGACCAGGGTTCGATCCCGCCAGGAGCAGCCTTTTTCCCTCCGGAAACCACATCGGGCGGAGGTACCGGACGTCCTTGTCTCGGATTGCCTTCGACTCTCCCGCTCCGACGGGAACGAGATTGATCCCTCCGTCGACGGCCTGAGCCACCCACTTCTTGTCGGGCGACAGCGCCTGCCGCTCGATCCAGCCGTCTCCGAGCCGCACCGCGGCCGTCGACCCGTCGGTCTTGCGCACATAGGTGCCGCCGGTCGCGCCGGCTCCGGCTCCCCCTTCCGCGAAGAGCAGGTCCTGCCCGTCGGCGGATAGCGCCAGGCTCTCGGAGAAGTCGAGCCAGGTCAGGTCGATCTCGCGCGAAGCGCCGGGCGGGAGGCACATCATCGTCTCCGGCCAGTCGTCGCTGCGGGCCAGGACGCGCCCGTCCGGCGCGACGTCCTGGACGATGATCAGCTGCGGGTTCTGCGCGACGAGCCGCTCCTTGCCGGAGAGGGAGACCCCGTGGAGCTCGACGACGCCGATCTGATTGGCCTTCTTGCGGCCGGAGAACCAGACCTCTCTGGCGGTGGGGTTCCAGGCGATCGACGAGATGATTTCCCACCCCGACGTCAGGACCTTCGACTTGCCGGCGAGGTCTACGATCCCCAGGGCCTCGTCGCTGGGTCCCTTCGCGATGACGTAGACAAGCTGCCGACCGTCCGGCAGGAACCTGAGCGCGACGGCCTGCGCGTCCTCGGCGGCCGGGACGAGCACTTTCCCCACGGGGAACTCGACGGCTCCCTTTCGCACAATCGCGAGCCGGTCTTCGCCGGGTGCGTAGTCCGCTACCTGTGGGGAGAACTGGAGCGCCTCGGGCGGATCCGCTGCGACGAGCTCGCGCGGAGCGCCGCCGGCGAGCGAAACCTCGGCGATCGAGGCGGAGTTATCCCCGTGAAGGACGAGGATGGCAAGCTTGCCCGTGGCCGAGATGGACAACAGGTCGGCGCTCGGCAGCGGCAGGGCCGTCGACTCCGGCGAGTCGACACGTGTGGAATAGATCTGGGCGGCCTTTCCCTCCCAGGCCGCGGAGTAGAGGATGGTCTTCCCGTCCGACGCGATCCGCGCGTTGCCGATCGCACCGCGGTGGAAGCTGACGGGCCGGTACGTCGTGGGCGCATGGCGGGACCGCGCGACGCGAGCACGGCCACGGCGGCACCGAGCACGAGCCCCACGAGACCCAGCGCGAGGGGGAGCCACGGAACCCGTCTCGGCGCCGCAGTCGCGACCGCGGTCCCGGAGAGGCTGCCGTCGGTCAGCCCTTCGCGGAGCCGCGCGAGATCGCGCGCGAGGTCCCGCGTCGACGCGTAGCGCTCCTCGCGGTCTTTCGCGAGGCAGCGCTCCGCGATCCAGCGCAGCGGGATCGGAGAGTCCGGAGCCGCCGTCGCGAGCGGCTCGGGCTCGTCGCGGATGATCGCCGCCAGGGTCTCGGGCGCGTTCGGTCGCGCGAACGCGCGCTTGCCCGTAGCCATCTCGTAGACGATTGCGCCGAAGGAGAACTGGTCGGAACGATAGTCCAGGACCTCACCGAGCGCCTGCTCCGGCGACATGTAGCCGACCGTGCCCAGGATGACGCCGGCCTCGGTCGCGGCCGACACGGTCGGTGACTGCGTCACTTCCCCTGTCTCGCCCGTCGGCGAGACCAGCTTCGCCAGACCGAAGTCGAGGATCTTGACCACGCCGTCGCGGCTCACCATGACGTTCTCGGGCTTCAGGTCACGGTGGACGATGCCCGTCGCGTGCGCCTTGGCCAGGCCATCCGCGATCTGCGCGCAGATCGCGAGCAGCCTCTTGAGCGGAAACGCGCCGGAGGCGAGCAGCCGTCGCAGCGTCTCGCCCTCGATCCTCTCCATCGCGATCCAGGAGACTCCGTCCGTGTCCCCGATGTCGAAGACCGTGACGATGTTGGGGTGGCTCAGGGCCGAGGCGGAGCGGGCCTCCTTCTCGAAGCGCCTCAGCCGCTCGGTATTCGCGGCGAGCTCGGCCGGGAGCACCTTGATCGCGACCTCCCGCCCCAGGCGGTCGTCTCTCGCCCGATAGACCTCACCCATCCCGCCCGCGCCGAGCGGCGCGACGATCTCGTAGGGGCCCAGGCGAGTGCCGGCCGAGAGACTCAAGACTGTGATTCCGCCTGATTCGAATCCTAACCCGCCAGGAGCCGTCACTTCGCTACACGGGATTGCCGGAGTGGCCGAGTGGTTTGTGCCGGCCACCAACGGCATACCCCCGTCAGTAGGCGGCGCCGTCCGCAGGACGGCGACAACGCGGTGGTCGCAGACCGCCGCCGTGCGACGCGGCTGACTGCGATCGACTCGTCTAAACTGAGAGGCTGGAGGAGTGGCCGAGTGGTTTGTGCCGGCCACCAACGGCATACCCCCGTCAGTAGGCGGCGCCGTCCGCAGGACGGCGACAACGCGGTGGTCGCAGACCGCCGCCGTGCGACGCGGCTGACTGCGATCGACTCGTCTAAACTGAGAGGCTGGAGGAGTGGCCGAGTGGTTTAAGGCGGCGGTCTTGAAAACCGCTGTACCGGAAACGGTACCGGGGGTTCAAATCCCTCCTCCTCCGCCAGCTCCGGAGCCGGGAGTCGGCCGAGATCTTGTCCTCATTTCATGACTCCGTGTCCTGCGCGGAGACCGTCGGACGAGACGACGTTGCACCAAGGTCCAACGGCCCGAAAAACCCGCGATACGTTAGATTCAGCGGAGTTGCTTGGCAGGGGTTTGTTCGCCGCGCGATGGCTGGTATCGATGGGGAGACGAGCGTCCGTCTCTTCTAACGACTAGGGGGACATGAGCATGGATCTCGGCAGCTCTCCGCCGACCGGAGTCAACCGCAGGGACCTTCTCAAACTGACGCTGCGCGGAAGCGCCGGCCTCGCGCTCGGCGGCCTCCTCGACGCCTCTGCGGTGCGCGCGGCCACCCGGGAGATGAAGCTCTCGGAGATCAGCGAGTTCACGACCTCCTGTAACTTCTGCTCCTGCGGCTGCGGGATGATCGCGGCCGTCAACAAGGCCGGCAAGCTGATCGCGATGGAGGGCGACTACGACCACATCGTGAATCGCGGATCGCTCTGCGTCAAGGGCATCTCCATGTTCGCGACGCACGCCTCGCCGAAGCGGCTCCAGACCCCCAAGTACCGCGCGCCGGGCAGCGACCACTGGGAAGACATCTCCTGGCAGGACGCGGTGAACAAGGTCGCCCAGAGGATTCGCAAGACGCGCGACGAGACGTGGATCGCCACCGAGAAGGTGGATGCGCCAGACGTGGATCGCGCCGCGGGTGATCGGCTCGAGAGCGTCCCGCGGTTGGTCCCTCACGTGGGTCCGCCCGCCGAGGTGCCGGTCAATCGCACCGACGCGATCGGCTTCATGGGCGGCGCGCAGAACACGAACGAGGAGTGCTACCTCTTCCAGAAAGCGGCCCGGTTGCTCGGCATGGCCTATGTCGAGCACCAGGCCCGACTTTGACATAGCCCCACGGTCCCCGGTCTGGGGGCCACGTTCGGGCGGGGGGCGATGACCAACCACTGGATCGACCTGCAGAACTGCAAGACGATCCTGGTGGAGGGCAGCAACGTCGCCGAGAACCACCCCATGGCCTTCAAGTGGATCCGGAAGGCCCAGGAGAACGGGGCGAAGATCATCCACGTCGATCCCCGATTCACCCGGACCTCCGCGGCGGCCGACGTGTACGCGCGCATCCGGCCCGGCACCGACGCGGCGTTTCAGAACACGATGATCAACCACATCCTCGTCAACAAGCTCTACGACGAGGACTACGTGGTGACGCACACGAACGCGCTCTACCTGGGCGACGAAGCCTTCGACTTCAAGGACGGCGTCTTCAGCGGATACGACGAGGAGCACCACAAGTACGACACCAAGACCTGGGGGTACCAGCTCGACGCGAAGGGCAAGCCGCGCGTCGCCAAGAGCCTGGACGACCCGCACTGCATCTTCTCTCGACTGAAGACGTTCGTTTCGCGGTACACGCTCGAGACCGGCGAGCAGATCACCGGCGTTCCGGCCGCCCAGATCCAGCAGATCGCGGAGACGATGGCGAAGAACCGTCCGGGCTCGATCCTCTACGCGCTCGGAATGACCCAGCACACGACCGGCGTGCAGGGGATCCGCGCGTTCACGATCCTCCAGCTGCTGCTCGGCAACATCGGCAAGCCCGGCGGCGGCGTCAACGCGCTGCGCGGCGAGCCCAACGTCCAGGGCGCGTGCGACATGGCGGTGCTCTACAACTACTACCCGGGCTACCTCAACTCGCCGACCAATGCCGAGCCGACGATCTACCACTACGTGCGCAAGAACGGGATCGCCGACAGCCGGTACCTCGTGAACACGCTCAAGGCGTTCTTCGGAGACGCGGCGACCAAGGAGAACGACTACGGCTATGCCTGGCTGCCCAAGCGCAACGCGGCCAAGGACTACGGAACCCTGCCGATGTTCGAGGATGCCCTGGCCGGGAAGCTGAAGATGCTCTGGATCGTCGGCCAGAACCCCGCGGTCACGCTGCCCAACCTGAACCTGATGTTCGCCGGGATGGCGAACCTCGAGACACTCGTGCTTCAGGAGATCTGGGAGACGGAGACGGCGACGTTCTGGAAGCGGCCGGGCGTCGATCCGAAGGCCATCCAGACCGAGGTGATCCTGCTGCCGGCCGCCTTCTTCATGGAGAAGAACGGAACCATCAGCAACTCGGGCGGCATGGTCCAGTGGCGGCACGCGGCGGTGAAGCCCCCGGGGCAGGCCAAGCCCGACGGCCAGATCGTGGACGAAGTGTTCCGCCGGGTCCGCGAGCTCGTCCACGACTCGAAGGAGCCGAGGGACGAGATCATCAACAAGGCGTTCTGGACCTACACCACGGCCGAGGACGTGCTGCGCGAGATCAACGGCTACGCGCTGCGCGACAACCCGGAGACCGGCCTCAAGAAGGGCGATCTGATCCGGAAGGTCGGCGATCTGAAGGCCGACGGCTCGACGTCGTCCGGCTGCTGGATCTACGCGGGCGTCTTCGCCGGCGGCGAGAACCTCTCCAAGCGCCGCGACTCGAAGACCGATCCTGGCGGGTTGGGACTCTACCCGGGCTTCGGGTGGACCTGGCCCAACAACATGCGCATCCTCTACAACCGCGCCTCCTGCGACAAGAACGGGAAGCCCTATCCGGGCTCGAAGCCCATCGTCTGGTGGGACGAGCAGGCCAAGCGATGGACCGGATACGACGTACCGGATGTTCCCGTCGTCACCGACGGACCGGACACCCCCAATGGGCAGCGCGCCTTTCATCTGGGGGCGGAGGGCGTTGGGCGGCTCTTCGCGGCCGTCTACTCGGACCCCGATCCGAGGTTCACCGAATATTGGCGCGACGTAGCCTACGTGCCGAAGGACGGTCCTCTGCCGGAAATGTACGAGCCCATCGAGAGCCCGGTCGAAAACGTCCTGCACCCGATGATGAAGAGCAACCCGATGGTGAAGTATCCGCGCGTGAAGTCGCACCAGCCGATCGGCACCGCCGACAAGTTCCCGTTCGTGCTGATGACGTCGACGGTCGCGGAGCACTGGTGCGCGGGCTCGACGACGCGAAACATCCCCTGGCTCAATGAGCTCGTGCCCGAGCCGATGCTGGAGATGCCCATCGCCCTCGCCAGGAAGCTCGGTGTGAAGTCGGGAGAGTGGGTCAAGGTCTCGTCGGCGCGCGGAGAGCTGACGGTGAAGGCTCTCGTCACGCCCCGCATGAAAGAGCTCAAGATCGGCGACCGCGAGGTCACGATCGTCTGGATGCCCTACAACTGGGGCTACGAGGGTCTCTCGACCGGACCCAGCGTCAACCACATCACGATCGACGCCTCGGACCCCGGAGCGGGAACGCAGGAGACGAAGGCCTGCCTCGTCAACGTGGAGAAGACGGCCGCGCCGGGCGCGGGGAAGGAGAGGCGGTCATGAGCACGCCCAGCGCCTCGACGTCCTCGGCTCCGGTGCCGATCCGCACCACGCTGATCGACATCACCAACTGCATCGGCTGCCGGGCCTGCCAGGTGGCCTGCAAGCAGTGGAACGACCGCGAGGGCGAGGAGACCGAGCTCAACGCGCAGCTCGGCTTTCAGAACCCGGCCACGCTGTCCGCCAAGACGTACACGCTGATCTCCTTCCACGAGATGGAGAACCCCGAGAAGCCGAGCGGCGTGGACGCCGCCTACGTGATGCGCCGGTGCTTCCACTGCCTGGAGCCCGGTTGTGTGTCGGCCTGTCCGACGACGGCGCTCTACAAGCAGCCGGACGGGCCCGTCTCCTACGACGTGGACAAGTGCATCGGCTGCCGGTACTGCATGCTCGCGTGCCCCTGGGACGTGCCGACGGCGGAGTGGGACAAGCTCGCGCCGAAGATCGAGAAGTGCACGCACTGCGTCGACCGCACGCAGCAGCCCGTCCCGATCGAGTTCAACGGCCAGAAGTCGTCGGACTACGAGACGAAGCGCTTCCTGGACACGATCGCGACGCCCGCGTGCGTCAAGGCGTGCCCGGCCGACGCCCTCCGTTACGGCACCCGCGACGAGATGCTGGCGCTCGCGAAGAAGCGCCAGACGGACCGCCCGGAGCGCTACGTCGACCACATCTACGGCGAGAAGGAGCTGGGCGGCACGACCGTGCTCTACCTCTCCGGCATTCCCTTCGAGAAGCTCGGCTTCCCGACGTTCGGAGAGAAGCCGTTTCCGCGGTTCACCGCCGCGGCGCTCGGCGCCGTTCCGCCCGCTGTCATGGCGGTGGGCGCCCTGCTCGGCGCCGCGTACGCGTTCTTCCGCAAGCGGGTGCAGGCGGTCTCGGATTCGCGGCACGGCGGGAATGGGCGCGAAGACCACGGCCACCATGTCGAGTTCGAGACGCTGCACGAGAAGCTGATGACCCCGTTCAACTGGCTTCTCCTGGTGCTCATGCTCTTCTGTGGCGCTTCGATGGTGGCGCGGTTCGCCCTCGGCCTCGGCGGCAGCACGCGTCTCTCCGACACGTACCCGTGGGGCCTCTGGATCGTCTTCGACCTCATCTGGATCGCGGTGGCCGCGGGGGCGTTCGTCATGGCGGGGTTGATCTACGTCTTTCAGCGAAAAGACCTGTACGGACTGGGCCGCATCGCCGTGCTGATGGGACTCCTGAGCTATTCGTTCGTCACCGTGACGCTCGTCGCCGACCTGGGGCTGCCCTGGCACTTCTACCAGCTCGGCATGCAGTCGCCCGAGCACTCGGCGATGTTCGAGGTCTCGTGGTGCGTCGGCCTCTACGTCACGATCCTGGCCCTCGAGTTCCTCCCGGTCGTCCTGGACCGGTTCGGCCTCTATCGCCTGAAGGAGCTCTGGGAGAAATGGTCCGGTGTGTACGTGGCGTTCGCGGTGACGCTTTTCATCTTCATGATGTCCCGCAACCTCGTCTACGTGGCGCTCACGGCAGTGATCTTCGGGACCCTCGCGTGGGTCTTCCGCGGACGCGGCAAGGTGTTCGAGCCGATTCTGCTCGCGATCGCCGCGGTCACGCTGTCCACCATGCACCAGAGCTCGCTCGGCTCCCTGTACCTGCTGATGCCGAACATGCTCGCGCCGCAGTGGTGGACGCCGGTGCTGCCCGTGTACTTCTTCCTGTCCTCGATCGTCGCCGGATCCGCGCTCGTCGTCCTCATCGCGTTCTGGATCGCCAGGGGATGGCACCGCCCGCTGCAGATGCCGGCGCTCGCCTCGGTCGGGAAGATCACGTTCTGGTCGCTTCTGATCTATCTCGGGTTCCGGCTGGGCGACATGGCGCTGCGCGGGGGCTTCGCCGGCGCCTTCTCGGGACGCATGGGCCTGGCGTTCGCGGCGGAGATTCTGCTGGGAGGCCTCGTTCCGCTCATCCTGCTCTCGAGCCGGGCGCTCCGGTCACGGCCGGACACGCTTTTCGTGGCGGCACTCCTGGCCGTCCTCGGCGTGGTCTACAACCGGATGAACGTCGTGCTCTTCGCGATGACCCTCAGGGGCCGCATGCCGTGGGGCGCGGCGCACACCTACTTTCCCTCGATCGTCGAGTGGGGCATCTCGATCGGCCTGATCGCGGCGACGATCTTCCTCTTCGGTCTCGGCGCGCGGCTCGTGCCGATCCTTCCCAAGGCGGAGGCGGGCGAGGGGCACTGATCGCATGACAAGGGAACTCTGGTTGGAGGCGCACCCCTACCTCCGGCCTCTCGCGGAGGTGTGCGCTCGTGTCGAGCGGGCGCTCACCGAAATCGGAATCGAGGCTCCGCGTCTCGAGCCGCCCGCCTTCGACGAGTACCACGGCGATTTCCTCGCCGGCGTCCCGCTGCTCCAAAGCAATCCGGTACTCGTCTCCCTCGAGCCCGCCGGAGCCATGACCGTGGAGCTCGTCCGGAAGCTGGCTTCGGAGCCTTCGGTGGCTTCGACACCGGGAACGCTCGCCGAAGAGGTCCGGGCTCTCGACGTACACCTGCGGCGCGAGCCCGAGGCGGCGCGCCGCGTCGGGGAGTGGCTCGCCGGCGACGAATCCTTCACCCCCTCCGTCCCGGGACTGCTGCGATTCCTCGGCTGGACCGCGGCGGCGCGGTACCTCGCGCCGGCCGCCGCCGCCTTCGAGCGCTGGCGCGGCGATGACGGCGGCGCGCGTGATGAGAAATGGCTCCGCCGCTACTGTCCCCTGTGCGGCTCGCTTCCGGCCATGGCCCAGCTGATCGGCGCCGACGCCGGGCGCAAGCGTCTCCTCGCGTGCGGCGCGTGCGGCACGCGCTGGGTGTTCAAGCGCACGAAGTGCCCCTTCTGCGAGGTGGACTCGGAGCGGCTCTCGAGCGTCACCGTCGAAGGCGAGGCGGGCCTTCGCATCGACTACTGCGAGCCCTGCCGGGGGTACGTCAAGACGTACGACGGGCAGGGGAACGAGGCCCTCCTCCTCGCCGACTGGACGTCGCTCCACCTCGATCTCGTCGCGCAGGATCGGGGACTGAAGCGAATGGCCGCGTCGCTGTATGCGTTCGAGCCGGATCCCGCCGGGGACTCCGCCGCAGGCCCGCCCGCCGGAGTCCGCGGGCTCAGTCTTCCAGTCCTCCGATGATCCGCCGGATCTCCTCGCGGACGGCGGGGTCGAGCTCGAGCCTCAGCGCCTCCCGGAAGCATCGCAGGCTGCTGTCCCGGTCGTCGAGGCGCGAGAGGTAGATCGCGCCCAGGGTCCTTCCAGGTTTCGCTGTCCGGCCGCAGCCACACCAGCTCCTCGGAGAGCGCGGCCGAATCGGCAAAGCGCCCGAGCTGGTATGCGGCGCGGGGAAGGGTGATCGGGGGCGGCCCTGTCGCACCGCTCGAAGAGCGCGCCGCGGTGGGCCAGCGCGTCGAGGTTCGGCGTGTGGGCGTGCGTCCAGCCGTAACAGCCGAGGTGATCGGCGCGCGTGGTGTCGAGGGTGAGGAGGCCGAGACCCGCGGAGAGGAGCGTCGGCCGCCGCACGCTATTTCTGCCGCAGCATGTAGTCCCCGGGCTCCGACATCCGCACGACGTTGCCCTGGGCATCGAGGCCGAAGCGGATGAGCTCGCCCTGCTGCGAGCCGCTCTTCATGCGGAACGTGTCGGGGGAGCCGGCGACGGGATCCAGGCGCACGCGCCCCTCCCAGGGGTCGTCGTCGGAGGGGTCCACGATGCAGAGCTCGTCGTCCAGGACCATGACGAGGGAGACGTCGTCTTCCCAGCCGTAGGTGCCGACGTACTTCGACCACGCCGCGTCGGCCTTCCGGGCCTCCGCCTTCGCAGCGGCCGCCTTCGCGGCCTTCTCGGCTTTCTCTACAGCCGGCGCGACGATCTTCAGCGCGGCGTTGACGTAGCGCGCCGGCTGGCCGTCGGCGGCGTTGGTCAGCGCGATGACGCCGAACTTGTCGGCCGGGATGAGCGTGATCTGCGTGCGGTGGCCGGGCACCGCGCCGCCATGGCTGATCCGCGTCTTGTCGTCGCGCCGCGAGACGCCCCAGCCCAGGCCCCAGCCGCTCTTCCAGTCGGAATCGAGCCACTGCACCCGCTGCATCTCGAGCAGTGTCGGGCCCTTCAGGATCTGCGCGCCTCCCGCGGCGTTCTGCGTCCCGTTGCGGAACTGCAGCTGTGCGAAGCGGGCGAGGTCCTCGACGGTGGACGCGAGGTTGGCTGCCGGCACCATGTAGGCCGCATCGAAGAACGGCTCGACGCGGCGCGGCGCGCCGGGCAGGCGGCGTCCGTATCCGGTCGCGAGCGTCGCCATGTCCCTGGGTGGGATGACGCGCGTCGAGGACATGCCGAGCGGCTGCAGGATGTGGCGCGTGACGTAGTCGGCGTACGGCTCACCCGACGCCTTCTCGACGACGTAGCCGGCGAGCGAGACGGCGACGTTCGAGTACTTGAACTCGGTCTCCGGCGGCCCGACGACGCCCATGCCGTTGAGCAGGCGCTCCATCTCCTCGCGCGAGGGGAACTTCAGGTCGTTCCAATACGTGCCGTCCACCTCCCGCGGGAGGCCCGAGGTGTGCGTCAGGAGGTGGCGGATCGTGATCACGGGGCTGCCCGCGTCCACGTGCGTCGGCGCGAACTCCGGGAGCCACTTCGCGACCGGGTCGTCGAGCTGGAGCTTGCCCGCGTCGCGCAGCTGGAGGATCGCGGTGGCGGTGAAGAGCTTGGAGAGAGACGCGATGCGGTAGTCGGTGGACGGCGTCGCGGGCGTCTTCTTCGCCAGGTCGGCGAAGCCGTAGCCCTTGGCCCAGATCAGCTCCTGGTCGTGCACGATGGCGATCGACACCCCCGGCTGCTCGCGGTCCGCGGCGGTGCGCGCGACCCAGGCGTCGTAGACCGCGATGGCGGCGGCGACGCCCGGCTCCGCGGCAAGCGGCTTCGAGGAGTCCCCGGCCAGCGGCTTTGCCGGCGCGGCGGCGCCCAGGGGAATGGCCAGGACGAGGAGGGTGATCAGAGGCAGAAGCAGACGCAGGGGCAGAACCGCGGTGCGGCGAGACGCGAACATGCGTGGAGTCCTCCTTCGGGTTTTCGCCATTCTGTCATCCGAGGAGCCCGGCCTGCGACGACGCCGACGCCATCAACCGATCCAGACCGGGGGCGAGCGCGTTGGCGACGGTCCAGACCCAGAGCGCGGTGATCGCGCCCGCGAACACGTCCATCGTGTAGTGCGCGCGCAGGACGATCACCGCGGCCGCCTCGACGAGGACGATGGCGATCCCGAGGATCGCGGCCGCCGTCCCGCCGGCGTGCGCGAGCTCGAGGCTGCCGTACACGGCGATCGCGGTGTGGCCCGAGAAGAACAGGTCGTTGCTCGTCCCGTAGGTCACGAGCAGCGACGGGACGCCGGGACTCCTCCAGATCATGCCCTCGGGCGCGGGCAGGGCGCAGAGCCCCTGGCAGAGCTGCCGCAGCGCGAAGAGGAGCACGAGGCCCAGGAACGGCCGGATCGTGGGTCCGAAGATCGCGCGGGCGACGAGGAAGATGCCGAGCGCGTCGATGACGGCGGAGGTCGCCGCGAGCAGCGCGTCGGCCCGGCGCGGATGCTCGTGCAGCCGCCGGTTGAGCGGCGCCGTCAGCTCGAGGAGGCGGTCGCCGATCCGACCCTCGGGGAAGGCGCGGCGCGCGATGAGCCGCTGCGTCCAGAACCACGCGACGAGTCCCACCGTCACGAGCAGGGCGCGCCAGAGCCAGAGCGGCAGGGTCATTCCGTCTTCTCCTCCCCGGAAGCGTCCGCGATCGTAACGAGCGCGCGCAGCTCAGTCACGAGCGCGAGGCGCCGCGTGCGCAGCCGGGACGGCGCCTCGCGGTCTCCCAGGAATCGCGCGAACGCGCGCGCCTCGCGGCCGACGCGTTCCAGCCGCTCGTGCCACGCGAGCGCGAAGAAACCCGCAGGAAAGAGCGCGACGAGGAACGCGGCGAGCGCGCCGCCGCCGCCCAGCCGGTGGAGGGCCCACGCCTCTCCGAGCCAGGCGAGCGGATAGAGGACCAGCCCCGCCGCGATCTTGTCGGTCGCCTCTTCCTCGTCGGTGTGGGGAATCCGGCGCACGGCGAGGATCGTGAGCAGGTAGGGCAGGCCGTGCAGGATCATGCCGCAGAGCGCGAGCGGCGCGCCGAGGAGCAGCGACGCTCCCTCGCGCAGCGTGAAGCGCGCGACGGAGGAGACGGAATAGGAGCGCGAGAGCTGCTCCGCGGCGACGCCCGCCCTGCGCGCTTCGTCGTCATAGGCCTCCAGGTCGCGGCGAAACGCGGCCACGCGCTCGGGCGCGATCCGTGCGAGCGACCGGTAGGTCTCCATGGCGCCCTGCAGCCAAAGGGCGCGCGCGGCTTCGCCGGTAGCGTTCGTCGCGCCTGCGTTCGGGGGCGGCTTCTGGTGCCGGGCGTCGGCGATGGCGTCGACGCCGTCGCCGTCGGGGGTGTTCCACAGCTCCTCGGCGAGCCGCAGGAGCCGGAGCGTCTGCCGGTCGTCGGCCTCGACGATCTGCGACCGGAGGGCGGCGCCGAGCCGATCGGTCAGGGCGCGCGCGGCGGCCGGGCCCTCCGCGGGGTCCCGCGTCGCCGTCCGCATCGCCGGGCCGATCCAGACGAGCGCGCGTCCCGCGCGGAAGGTGCCTGGCCGGTCGAAGACGAGGCCCACGGGGAGGAGCGTGACCGAGAGGCTCGGCGAGGCGCTCTCGGCGGCGAGGAGCATCCGCGCCGTGCCGGTGCGCAGTTCCTGCAGGCTCGGCTCCGGCTGGGTGCGGCCCTCCGGGAAGATCGCGATCGCGCCCCCGGCGGCGAGCGCCGCGCTCGTCGCCTCGAAGAGCGCCTCGTTGCGGGGCGCCTCGCTTCCCGCCTCCTGCCGGCGGTGGACCGGGAGGGCGCCGACGGCGCGCAGGAAGGGCCCGATCAGGAGATGGCGAAAGAGCGGCGCGTTCGCGAGCACGCGCACGCGCCGTGGGATCGTGGCCAGCAGCAGCATCGCGTCCACGATCGAGTTGTGGTGGTTCGCGGCCACGATCAGTGCTCCGCGTGCCGGAACGTTCTCGACGCCGACGACCTCGATGCGCGCGTAGAAGAGGCGCAGGAGGATTCGGCTCAGCGCCCGAACCAGGGCGTATCCCGGCCCGCCGGAGTCGGCGTCTCCGGGTTGGACCTCTGCCGGCGGTCTCACGCCGGCTTTCTCCGCCGGCGTCATGCCGGATCTCTCGAGAGCCGCGTCGGGGCGAGCGCCGTGTCGCGCCCGAGGTACCGCGCGCCGAGCAGCCAGAGGACGCCGGCCACGAGGAACATCGCGCCGACGAGCAGGAACGCGTGGCGCATGTCGGAGCGGTCGGCCACGATGCCGATGACGACGGGCGAGATCACGTCGCCGAAGGCATGGATCAGGAAGATGTTGAGCGCGTAGCTCGCGGCCCGCATCGAGGGATGGCTGACGTTGGCGAGGATCGTGTTGGACGGCCCGGTGTTGAAGAAGAGGCAGAAACAGGCGACGAACACCCAGATCCAGATCGAGGGAAACGGGGCGGACAGCGTCAGGAGCAGGAACGGGAAGCCGACGAGCATGGCGGCGCCGGAGACGAGGAAGTAGGAGCCCGGGAACCGGGAGCGGAGGCGGTCGCCGGCCATTCCGCCGAGCAGCGTCGCCACGAGGCCGGCGACGCAGGTGATGCCGCCGAAGATCACGGTCGCCGAGGCGGGCGCGCCGGGCTTGCGCGCCAGGTAGAACGGCATCCAGAACGCGATGCCGCCGATCGCGAAGGTCATCGCGGTCATGCCGAGCGTGCAGAGGATCCACGACGGCGTCCTGAGCAGGATCGCGTAGTCGCGGAGGCGCACGGGAGCGCCGCCCCCCGACGTGCCGTCCGCCTGTCCGCGCTCCGGGTCCTTCATGAAGAAGGCCCACAGGCCGAGGATCAGCCCGGGCGGCACGACGAGGAAGAACGCCCACCTCCAGCTCTCCGCGTGGATCCCGAGGAGCCGCGCGCCGGCGTCTCCGATCGAGGAGCCTCCGACCGCGCCGCCGAGGACGTAGCCGAGCGCGCTCCCGACCGGAATCGCCATGTAGAACCACGCGAGGATGCGCCCGCGGTGCTCGACCGGATAGAGGTCCGAGAGGATCGCGGGCGCGACGGGCCCGTACGCGGCCTCGCCCACGCCCACGAAACAGCGCGTGAGGAGCAGGGCGAAGAATCCCGACGCGAGCCCCGAGGCGCCGCTTGCGAGGCTCCAGAGAAGAACCCCGACTCCGACCAGGGCCCATCGGGGATGCCGCTCGGCGAGCCGCCCGAAGATCGGGGCGCCCACCATGTAGAGGACCATGAAGGCCATCGAGAGCACGCCGATCAGTGCGAGCTCGGGCTGGAAGCCGAGGTGCGCCTGGCACCAGGCCTGGAGCGCCTCGAGGGCCGCCGACTGTTTCCCGCCGCCGAAGAAGCTCTTCTCGACCCACGGAACGACCGCCGCGAGCACCTGGCGGTCGACGTAGTTGAACAGGTTGATGAGGAGGAGCAGGACGAGCGCCCTCCGGGCTCCCGGGCTTCGGCTCCGGCTTTCCGCGGTCGCCGCCTCTCGCGTCACTTCTTCGACTCCTGGACGCGCCGGGAGACGGCGGTGACGAGCCGGCGGGGCGAGACCCGAAGCGCCTCGACGAGCACGCGATTGGCCGCGCCCGGGATCACGATCCGCTTGCCGCGCAGCATCCCGTCGTATCCCGCCCGCGCGACCTCCGGCGCATTCATCACCAGCACCGACCGGAAGAGGCGCGTCTGCGCCACCCCCGCCTCCTTCTGGAACTCGGTGATCGTCGGGCCGGGGCAGAGCGCCGTCACGGTGACGCCCGAGCCGTCGAGCTCGTTGGCGAGTGCTTCGGTGAACGAGAGGACGTACGCCTTGCTGGCGTAGTACACCGCCATGAGCGGACCGGGCTGGAACGCCGCCGTGGAGGCGACGTTCAAGATCCGGCCGCTTCGTCTCTCGAGCATTCCCGGAAGAAGAAGCTTCGTCAGGTGCGTCAGCGCCGTGACGTTGACCTGGATCATCTCGAGCTCCCTCTCGAGAGGCGTCCGTGCGAACGGGCCGTAGACGCCGAACCCCGCGTTGTTGATCAGGCGGGAAACGGTCAGCCCGCGCTCCTCGAGCTCTCGGACCACCGCGGCCGGCGTCTCGGGTCGTGCGAGGTCGTGCGCCAGGATCGTGACCGTGACACCGAACTCTTCGGTGAGGCCGCGAGCGATCGCCTCGAGACGGTCGCGCCGGCGCGCGACGAAAACGAGGTCGTGCCGGTCGCGCGCGAGGAGGGTCGCCAGCTCCAGCCCGATGCCGCTCGATGCACCCGTGACGAGAGCGGCGCTCATCGACCTGTCATCCCGACGCCGAGCGTAGCGAGGGGGAGGGACCCCTTTGAAGTCACAGTCCAGCTCAGAAAGCGGTCCCTCGTTGCTGCGCTCCTCGGGATGACAAGGAAACGCTACCCGGCGGAGGCGTCGCCGGTATGCGCTGATGCGGGAGCGGCGTCCGGAACGGAGGCGGGAGCTCTCCGCGTCAGCGGCCGCGGACGCACGACGTAGGTCCAGGCGTTCGCGAGCTCGGCCTTGCCCCAGCGGAGCAGGCCGTGAAAGAGCATGACCCACATGGCGCCGCGCACCGAGTAGCCCACGAACTTGGGGCGGCGGCCGGCGTTGTGGTTGCCGTAGATGCCGAGGGCCATCTTGCGCTGCGCGATCTTGACCAGGCGGCGGTTGTAGAAGCGGATCGGGTAGTAGCCGATCTCGGCGCCGTCCTGGAAGAACGGGGGAACGCCGAGGCGATCGTGCGACCAGCGGTAGATCGGCATGACGGCCGCGAAGTAGTAGAGCGCGGTGTCGAGCAGGAAGGCGATCGTCATGGTGTCGTAGTCGCCCATGACGTAGTACTTGTCCCGGAAGATCGACTCGTAGAAGTACTTGAAGTAGCGGTCGTACTGCCGGTTGTGCTCCGCGTACGCCTTCGTCATCTCCTCGGCCGGCGCGCCGCCGAGGTCCTTCAGGATGAGCCGCGTCCGGGTCCACACGGAGAACGACATCTGGTCGAGCCCCGGCGAATAGAAGGGATCCAGGAAGCCGCCGGCATCGCCGACCTGCGCCCAGCCGGGACCGACGAACTTGTCCACGAAGTACGGCAGGTGCGCGTAGTACCGGCAGTCGCCCTCGACCGCCGTGGCGCCCTCGATCATCTCGCGCGTGAGCGGGTTGGTGTCGAGGAAGCGCGTCAGCCTTTCGAGCGGCGTGTGCCCCTCGGGGTTGACGAGCCGCTTGTCCCATACGAGGCCGACGCTCATCTCGCCGTCGTGCAGCGGGATGAACCAGATCCAATAGCCCCACCCGGTGAAGTGGTTGGTCGCCGCGCGCCGGGGCGCGATCAGCGCGCGGTGCCACGGGTCGGCCGGATCGGTGCCGGCCACGGCGATGCCGTCCATGTCTTTGACGTTCCGGTAGCGAACCCAGATCGCGGCGGTCGGGTGCGTGTCGATCGGCGTGACGCCGCCGCGCTTGCGCGCGAGCATCGCCTGCCGGCCGGTGGCGTCCACCAGCCAATGGCAGGAGACCGTTCCGGTCGTCCCGTCGCTCTTCTCGATCGTGAGCGTGTTCGGTCCGGCGCCTTCGCCGAGCGTCCAGCCCGTGACCTTCGCCGGCCTCCAGACCTCGCTGCCTTCCTCACGCGCGACCGAGAGGATGTGCTCGTCGAGCTTCGCGCGGTCGAGCTGGAAGGACGGCGTGCGCGCGAGCTGCGTCGGCCCCGTCTCGGACGCCTCGCGCAGGCACGTCACGTCGTCGTTGAAGAACCAGTAGCGGAACGCCTGCTTGGGAAGCTGCTCGCGCGAGAGATAGGTCCAGAGCTTGAGCACGCGCGTCAGGAAGTAGGAGGACACCTCGACCGTGGACTCGCCGACCTTCCAGTCGAAGTGCTCGGTCTTCTCCACGACCAGGATGCGCAGCGCGGGATTGCCGCGCTTCAGGACGGTCGCGGTCGAGGCGCCTGCGACCGCGCCGCCCACGACGACGACGTCGTAGAAGGAGGGATCGGGGGAGGCGGAGGGTTCCATCGGGGCGTTCATGTACCGCTGGTGCGGTTCAGTTTATCGCGGACGCGGATCGGAGGCCCGGACGCCGCCCGCCTCGTCCACCACGATCACGCGGTCCACGAGGTCGATGCGTCCCAGCTTCTGGACGAAGCCCGAGGGCCAGGTCACGACGAGGTCCTCGAGGCGCGTCGCGGCTCCCAGCCCCAGGTGCACGATCGGGCTTCCGGTCGAGAGATATCCGCTCGCGTTGGCGTTCTCGACCACGATGCGCCGGCCGCCCGGCAGCGCGGCCTCGACGCGCGCCCCGATGCCGTCGGGGTTGTCCTTCCCGGCGGAGCCCGCGAGACGGAGGCGCAGGAAGTGCGCGCCGTCGCGCCGCGATCCGAGGAACAGCGTCTCGGGCGCCTGGACCGAGCGGACGAACAGGTCGAGCGCGCCGTCTCCGTTGGCGTCGAAGGCGACCGCGGCGCGGCCGTTGGTCTGGAGGTCGAGGCCGTCGAGGAAGCCCCGGTCCTCGAAGAGCGAGCCGCCGCCGCTCATCGCCGCCGTGCCTCCACGGTTGTGGAAGTACCGGTCGCGCTCGATCCCGGCGATGCCGGCGCCCTTCCGGTCGAAGGTCTTCGTGCCGGCCACGTAGTCGTCCCAGTACGCCAGCGTCTGCCACCAGAACTCGAGCTCGACGTCGTGGTCGCGGCCGTCGCCCCACATGCCGTTGGTCGCATAGACGTCGGGCCAGCCGTCGTCGTCGAGGTCGGCGGCGATCGCGCTCCAGTTCCAGCCCGCGTGCTGCGCGCCCGAGCGCGCCGTGGCGTTTTCGAACGTGTGGTCCGGCCGCTGGAGAAGCAACGCATTGCCGGAGGCCATCTCCTCGCACCAGCGGATCGCGGTCGAGAGGAACAGCCGGCCCCAGATGCTGATCGGGATGGCCGGGTACTCGTGGAGGAAGTACCACTGCGTGTCGGTGCCCGTCGTGTAGAGATCGGGCCGGCCGTCGCCGTCGAAGTCCGCCCAGGCTCCGGACATGCCGTAGGCGCGGGCGAGCGCGCCCGCCTTCTTCGCGACGTCCTCGAAGCGCCGGCCGCCGACGTTCCTGTAGAGGTTCTTCAGGCCGAAGTCGTTGGTCGCGAGCAGGTCCTCGTGGCCGTCCTGGTCGTAGTCCTGGAAGAGCGACGAGAGCGTCCAGCGCTTCATTCCCGCGAGCCCCCACGCGCGGGTCGCGTCGGTGAAGTGACCCTTGCCGTCGTTGATGTAGAGCACGTTCTCGGAGCCGTCGTTGGCGTCGAACGGCGGATCCGGCATGCGGTGGTAGTAGTCGCCGGTCACCGCGACGAAGAGATCGAGGTCGCCGTCTCCGTCGACGTCGGCGAAGGCGGCCGAGCGCGCGTTGGCGCCGACCGTGATCCCGGAGGAGGCGGTCGTTTCCTCGAACGTGCCGTCCCCCTTGTTGTGGAAGAGCCGCGCGGGGCCGAACGCGTTCGTGACGAGGAGGTCCGGGTGGCCGTCGCCGTCGACGTCGCCGGCCGCAACGCCGGTGGCCGAAATGCCCGTCGCGGCATCGACGCCGCGCTCAGACGTCGTCGCTGATTTGGCGAGGCCCGCCTTCTCCGTGACGTCCGTGAAGCGCCCGTGCCCGTCGTTCCTGTAGAGGATCGAGCGGACGCCGTCGGCCACGAACAGGTCCTCGGCGCCGTCGCCGTCGAAGTCCAGCACGGCGACGCCCGAGCCCGGCCAGATGTCGGAGATCAGATGGTTCGTCAGCGGCAGGGGAGGATCCCGGCGCGGAGCGCCCAGGCCGGCCTCGGCGGTGGCGTCGCGGAAGCGCGGCGCGCGTTCGACTCGCTCCCCGAGGGGCGCGTCGAGACGGACGGACGGCTGGCCCTCGACCTCGGTCACGATCGCGCGCGCGCTGCGCTCCACGCGCGCGCCGTCGCGGCGGAAGCCCCCGATCCAGAACGTCGCGGACCCGGAGGTCGACTCCGCGCCGTCGCGCGTCTCGTGCCGGGGCCGGTCGACGCGGTAGTCCACGTAGCCGATGCGGTCGAGGCCGCTCCACGCCCAGCTCCGCAGCGGCGCGATGCCCTCCGGATCGCGCGGCGTCGCGGCCGGGCTCCGGAGCGCGCGCCGCACGGCCTCGTTCGCGTCTCGCCAGCGCTCGAGCCGGTGCATCCATGGCTCGAAGCGCGCGCGCAGGCGGGTCAGGGAGGAGTTCTGGTACACCCACCAGCCGCCGGCGGCCAGAAGGATCGCGGCCAGGAGCCCGAGGATCTTCCGCACGTTGTCGGAAAAAACGCGAGACTAGTCCCCGCCTCCGCCCTTGAGGTTGAACGTGAGCGCGCAGGATGGATCGACCTTGTACTCCGCCTCGTCGCCGGAGACGAGCCGCACCTGATACTTCCCGGAATCCTCGAGGCTCTTGGTGCCGAGGTCGAACTTCCAGTGCGCCTCGTCGTCCCACACGAAGTGGTTGCCCTTGCCGTAGTCGCGGACCTCGACGGTCGCCGTCTTGTCGACCTCGGGACCGGACTCGGGCTGGAACTTGAAGGAGATGGCGGGCGGCGTCTTCAGCGTCTTCTGATCGGCGAACGAGCCGTCGGCGGCCACGAGCTTGCCGCGCAGCGGCAGGACGCGGCCCCGCGGGATGTTCATGCCGTCGTGCAGGGGCTCGTCGAAGCCCTGACACCGGTAGGTCGGCGTCGGCGGTGCCGGAGTCTCGGCGAGGGCCACCGCGGACCAGGTGAAGAAAAAGGCGACGCAGGCGAGCGCGAGGCGCGACGCGGTACGCGACATTCGAGTTTCCTCCGTCGCGGTAGCGTATCGCGGATCGACGGAGCGCGAATCGGCCGCGGCGTCCGGCCGGACGCGGGCGCACCGCCGAGGCGAACCGAAGGCGCATGGTAGGATCCCGCGCCAAGCTCGCGCATGCCGAACCCTGTCTGGCCGGGAGTCGTCCTCGCCCTGACCGCGCGAGTGGTGGGGGCCGATCCGGCGCCGATCCCCGTCCCGACGCCCGTCGCGCCGCTGCGCGTGCATCCCGTTCCCCAGGCCGTGCTTCTCGGCGGACAGCCGTTTCCCGCCGTCGCCCCCTTCCGCGTTGCGCTCGCGAAGCCCGACCGGACGGTCTTCGTCGCGGCGGGTGCGAAGGATGGCGACGGCTCGAAGGCACGTCCTTGGGGGGACCTGCAGGCCGCCCTGCGCGCGCTCGGCCCCGGCGACCTCCTCGAGGTCGGTCCGGGCGACTACGCGGGCCCCGTGCGGATCGACGAGAGCTGCCGCGACGGAACGCCGGGGCGCCCGGTCCGGGTCGCGTTCGATGCCAAGGCCAAGCTCGCCCCCGGCGGCGGCGCCGGGACCGTCGGTCAAGCGGCGCTGACGATCGTCCGTCCGTACTGGAACCTCAAGGGCGTCTACCTGGTCCTGGATCAGTCCGCGAGCACCGGCATCTCGGTCGAGGGTGACGCGCACGACGTCACTCTCGACGGCGCACGGATCGCGGGCGGCGCCGGCCCGAGCGTGCTGATCGGCGCCGACACCGCGCGCGTTCGCATCGCCAACGCCAGGATCTCCAAGTCCGGGCTGAACGAGGCGAATCCCGACGCGGTCGGGATCGTCCTCGCGGCCGGGGCGCGCGATACGCTGCTCGCGAACAACCACATGAGCGAGAACCCCGGCGGCTCGATTCGCGTGCGCGCCCCCGCCGCCGGCGGCCGCGCGGCGGGCGGGCTCCAGATCGTCGGCAACGGGATGCGCGACGACGCCGCCACGGCGATCGAGGTCGAGGCCGCGGACGGCGTCCGGATCGCGAACAACACGATCTCCGACTCTCCGAAGTGGGCCGGCACGCGGGGCATCGCCCTCGGACGCGTGGAGCACGCGGTCATTCAGGGGAACCTGGTGTCGGACTGCGCGATCGGCATCCAGCTCGGCGCGGCTCCGCCCCCGGGAGCCGGGGACGGCGGCGAGGCGCGCCAGGCCACAGGCGTCACGATCGACCACAACTACGTCGTGGACAGCTTCTCGGTGGGAACCGGAATCCGCATCGAGGCCGCGCGGGACGCCCGCGTCGCCCACAACGTGCTGGACCGCGTGTCGGAGGCGTTCGTCGTCACCGGCGCGCCGCCACGGACGCAGGGACTGACCGTGGTCAACAACCTCATCCTCGGCGTGGCGAAGATCGGCTTCGCGCTCGACGACCCGAGGGCCGCGGCGCACTTCGACTACAACCTGTTCTCGCCGCTCGGCGCGGCCGGAAGCGTGGCCGCGCGGCTCTCCGGGCGCGAGATTCCGCTCGCAAAGGCCCTCCAGCAGGAGAAGATGACGCACACGAAGCTGATTCCGGGCGTGAAGATCCTCAACAACGACCTGGCGCGCGTCGAGGGCGCGGACCCGCGCGACCAGGGTTCGCCGCTCGGCGGATTCCCGCACCGGGGATCCGCGCCCGACATCGGCATCGAGGAGAGATGACCATGCGCTTGCGAACACTCGGCCTCTTCCTGGGTCTCGTCTTCGTTCTCGCGGCTTGTGCGACCCCGCCGGCCGCGAGCACCGCCGGCACGGCGGCGCCGCCGCCTCCTCCCACGCCCACCCCGGGCCGCGCCTCCGACAACCCCGAGGACGTGCGGGCCCGCATGCCGCTGCGCCCGACCCCGTATCAGCACGAGACAAAGTTCCCGCCGCCGCAGCAGTCGCCCGAGGAGGAGGAGAAGAAGTCGAACTCGCCAATCGAGCCGGACCTCCTCCATGGCGAGCCGGCCGTGCTGTTGAACGGAGACCCGTTCCCGCCGCGCAGGCCCTACGACCCGAAGTTCCCGGACGCGAAGCGGATGCGGTACGTCTCGGCCGACGCGACCGGCCCCGGCGACGGCAGCGCGGAGCATCCCTGGGCGAACCTGCAGGACGCGCTCTGCCGCCTCGAGCCCGGAGACCGGCTCCTCATCGCCTCGGGCATCTACGCCGGCTCGTTCCGGATCGGGACGGGCTGCCGGAGCGGAACGGCGGAGGCTCCCATCCAGGTCTTCGCGCGGCACGCCTTCCTCAAGGCCGCGCCGGGCGGGGGAGACGTCCTCACCATCGAGCGCGCCCACTGGCAGCTCTGGGAGGTCCAGCTCGCGCTGCTCGATGCGGGCGTTGCGGGACTGGTGACCTCGGGCCCGGAGGCCCACGACATCGAGGTCGACCAGAGCCACATCTACGAGGGCGAGGGACCGGCGGTCGTCATCAAGGCCGGCAGCGACCGGGTCACGATTTCGAACTGCCACATCCACCAATCGAAGGGGGTCCGGATCGAGTCGGGCGCGTCGCACGTGACCCTGCGCAACGACCACATCCACCACAACCGGGCGGCCTCGGTGACGATCGGCGGGGGACCTGCGGCGGCCCCGGCGAGCGACATCGTCCTCGAGGGAAATCGCATCCACAACGACCACGGCCCGGGGCTCGATCTCGGGCGATGCGAAAGAGTGTCCCTGTCGGGCAACCGTTTCTCGAACTACCGGCCGGACCCCGAGGAGGGTCGGACCGGTGAGGCCATCCGGGTGGGCGCCGGATGCCGCAACGTCGTCTTCAGCGGCAACACGGTGCTCGAGGCGTCGATCGCCGTGCGAATCGAAACGGCGTCGTCTTCGTCGGGCGGGGCGGCGTCGGCGGCCGCCTCGGCGTCCGCGCCTCCGGAACGTATCCTCTTTGTACGTAATTACTTCCAGAACCAGCTGACACCCGAGAGCACCGGCTTCGCGATCGACAAATCGAGCGACGTTCGGATCTCCAACAACGTGATCGACCACTACGCCGTGCCGTTCCAGGTGGGGGCCGACGCGCGCGCGGTGACGATCGCCAACAACCTGATCGTCGCCCCGGGGATCGCGTTCCGGGCCGCCGCCCTCGGAGCCTTCGCGCTCTTCGACTACAACGTCTTCGGCGCGGACCCGGGTCTCAAGGCCGCGATCGGCGGCAGCTCGGTCGGGTCTGAAGCCTGGATGAAGGGACCGATGCCCCACACGCGCGTCCTTGCGGGCGCCGGGGTCGCCGAGGGAGACCTCGGGAAAGTCATGGGCTTCTCGGCCGTCGACGGGGGGCGGGCGGTGGACGGGGTGGCCTTCGAGGGCAAGGCACCGGACATCGGGGTCGCCGAGAAATAGAGCTCGGGCCTCCTTGACGGCGAGTTTCGGTATAAAGTAATGACAGGTCCCATCCCCCCCGGTGGGGTTTCTTCCTGATCTTCCAGGAGGACACTATGAGCCCACGGCGTACTCGTTCGAGTGGAATCTGGACGCTAGCCTTCGCCGTCGCCTTCGCGGCGACGTTCCTGGGGCCGGCCGCGCGCGCGGAGGACAAGGATCACGGAGGTCCTCCACCGCACGGAAAGGGTAAGGGGGCCGCCGGCGCCGCCGCGCGCCAGGCGGCCTGGAAAGCCCAGCGAATCACCGGGACGAATCCGAACGTCGTCGATGCGACGGGTCCGCCCTACGTCGGCCGCGCTTCGCTGGTGATCAACGCCGCGGGCACCGTGTCGTACACGAAGGTGTTCCTCGGCTTGCAGGCAAGCTGCGATTCGGATCCGCGCAACAGCGCCGAGTGGCAGCCGAACACGGCGCACGCGCTGCACGACAACGTCGTGCAACTCAACACCTTCGCCGGGAACAAGTTCATGGCGCAGAACGCCGGAACCACCGGCGCGGTCGAGCCCGCCTGGCCTGCCTCCTTCGGGGGGACGGTCGTCGATGGAACCATTACCTGGGTGAACGTGGGCACCAGCTGGGCCGCCGCCCGGACCTATCAGGCCGGCATGGTCGCCGAGTCGAACAGCCCCAACGTCTACCGTCTGGGCTCGCTCTTCCAGGCGCAGAACGCCGGAACGAGCGGTGCGACGGAGCCCGTGTGGCCGACCACCGCTGGCGCCACTGTGAACGACAACGGCATCACCTGGAAGGCGATCGGCTTCTATCCGGGCGCCTTCACCGGCTGCAGTCCGATGCAGATCACCAGCCGGGCCTCGGGAGGGGCCGAAACGACGATCGCGGCCGAGGGCGATCTGATCACCGGCGGCAACGGCGAGCAGCTCATGGGCTGGAGCGAGTTCATGGCCATGAACGCCTCCGGGAAGGTCGCGTTCCGCGCCGAGTCGATGGGCTTCATCCGCAACGACGACGAGAGCTCGTCGGGCATCTTCACGGCCGGCCCGGGCGCGGGCGCGCTCACCAAGCTCATCGCCAACGGGACGACGGTCGGCGGACGCAAGATGTGCGGGTTCTCCGCGATGACCGCAATGAATGACGCCGGGCAGGTGGTGTTCGACGGATACGGTCGCGAGCACGGGGCCACCTGGACGCCAAACACGGTGATTCCGGCGAGTTTCTTCATCATGTATCCGACCGCCGACAACAACATCGAGTTCACCTCGGGTGGCGGAGGAACGACCGGCGCGACCGAGCCCGTCTGGCCGACCTCGCCCGGTCAGACCGTCACGGACGGCACCGTCACCTGGACGAGCGAAGTCGAGGACTGCGACGAGGGTGATCACAGCCTCGTCTTGAACACCGGCGGCGTCAATTCGCTGCTCGTGGCGCAGGGCTCGAGCGTCGGCGGGTCCACGGTCATCGGGTTCGGCAAGGACGACGACACGCAGGCCCAGGGCGCATGCCAAAGCTTCAGCGGCGGCTGCGAGTACGAGAACATCGACGGCAAGTTGAACGCCTCCGGCCACGTGCCGGTCGTCCTGAACCTCCAGGACGGAACCCAGGGAGTCTTCAACTTCACCGGGCCGGGCACGTCCACGCAAGTCGCTCGCGGCGGCGTCGCGGGCGTTACGGCGATCGGGCCGCACGTCTCGATCAACGACAGCGACCAGGTCGTCTACCGGGCTACCGTCGGCGGCGTGGACCACCTCTTCCGCTTCACCCCGCCGGCGACGACGGCCACGATCGTCTCGGTCGGCGACGTCGTCAACGGGAAGACGATCTCCAGCATCGGAGCGTTCTCGGACATCAACAACGGCGGCAACGTCGTGTACGGCGCGTTCTACAACGGCGACAACAACAGCGCGTTCTATTTCTGGGACGGCACCAACCACGAGGTCGCGAGCGGCGGAACGACCGATCCTCCGGCGTTGTCCTCCGAGATGATCACGCTCAACAACGCGAACCAGGTCGCCTACGTCACCGGCACGACGACCGGCCCGGACGAGACCGACGGCGCCTCGGAGGGACACGAGGCCGACAATCCCGGAGAGGGCGCGTTCCTGTGGACGCTGGCCGGCGGCTCGGTCAAGTTCATCGCCAACGGCGACATCGTCTCGGGCGGGGCGGTCAGCGCGATCTACGCGCAGCACCCGTCCTTCGCCAGGCGGCAGTTCTCCTCGGCGGGGTGCCTCGCGACCGTGTACATGGTGGGCGGCGACGATCCGGAGCAGGATTGCCAGGAAGGCGATCCGTCCTCGGGCTGCAACGCAAACGGCGGCGGAAAGCTCTTCGTCTCGTGCGGCGCCGCCTGCCCGACGATCACCGTCGCGCCTCCGACGCTCCCGGGAGGCGCGCAGGGAACCGCCTACAGCCAGCAGCTCACGGCGAGCGGAGGCACGGCGCCGTACGCGTTCACGGAGACGGGCGCTCTCCCGGCCGGGATCACGCTGACCTCAGGCGGGCTGCTGAGCGGCACGCCTACGGCCGCCGGCAGCTTCCCCATCACCGTCACCGCGACCGACGCCAACACGTGCACGGGCACCAAGGCCTATACGCTGGTCATCGGCCCCCCGACCCAGGTGACCGAGCAGCTCATCCCGGCGTCGCGGACGATCATCGTCGGCTCCGTCGCGACCGAGACCGTGGTCATCAATCATCCGCAGCCCGTCGACGTGATCGTGACGCTGACCTCGAGCGATCCCACGATCGCGTCGGTGCCGCCGTCGATCACGATTCCGGCGAACGCGACCAGCGCGGTCCTCCAGGTCACGGGGGTGGCCGTGGGCGGGCCGATCACTCTCACCGCGACGCTGCCTGCGAGCTTCAACGCCCCGCCGGCGACGGCCTCGATCACGGTGGTCGCGGCGGCGGCTGCCGCCATCCCGACCCTGAGCGGATGGATGCTGGCGCTGATGGCCGCGATGCTGGCCGCGGTGGCGGTCCTCCTGATGAAGCTCCGGTAACACGGGCGGGGGCAAGCCCCGCGCCTACGCGCAGGAATTCGAAGGGCCCGGGAAACCGGGCCCTTTTTGTTGGCCGGAGGTCGGATGTGCGTCCGAGCTCCGACAGCGAATCAGGCGCCCCGGAGAGATTCCGAGACGTGGGAATCCCCGTCGAAGGCCGCGATCAGGGTCTCACCGGATCCCGGTGCATTCCTTGCGCACCAGACCCCCGGCGCCTGCAGAAACGGCATCCGATCTCGAGCAACCGCGTTCACCAGGATCTTGCCGTCGATCCCACGATCCTGACCACGGGCTCGATCGACGGCCGGGTCTCGTTGGACGGCGTCGCGGTCGACGTCAACCCCGTCCTCGCAGGCGCGCCACGAAGCGCTGCCATCGCGACGAGGGCAAATCCTTCTCCTGCCACTCCTCCGTCTTCGGGCGGACACGTTCCTTCGAGGAATCGGGCGAGGGCGATCGCTGCTGATCGACGAACTCGACGAGGTCGAAAGCGAGCCACTGACTCTCGCCGCGCTCGTCGAATTGCACCTGGAGCGCGAAGTCGTCGGCCCCGCCGCCGATCACCGCGACGCCCGACACCGAAGGCTGAGTCTCGCCGCGCACGCGGCCGACGAGCCCGGCGAGGCCGGCCCGCTCGGTCTCGGGCGTGGTCGCGACGCGGACCAGGTCGCCGAACCGGGACTCCACGAGCGGACCTCCGGGCGCTCCGCTCTCTTTAGACGTCCGGCGTCCGCGTCGGATCGACGCGCTTCAGGACCTCGAAGGAGTAGTCGACGCGGAGGATGTAGACCCACGCCCAGAGGAGCGTGCCCGAGGCGTAGCGCACGAAGTTGTCGAGAATCGCGATCGTCACGCACTCGGGCCAGCCCACGCCGCCGAGGTACAGGCCGGCCGCGAAGCCCCACTCGAACTGCCCGATTCCGCCCGGCGTGATCGGGATCAGGCGCGCGACGTAGCTCGCCACGATCGCCATCAGCAGGATCGAGAAGTTGACGTTCAGGATGACGTGCGTCGAGGTGAACGCCATCGCGATCATGTACGCGGCGATGTCCTCGAGGCCGAACGCGATGAGCGACAGAACGGTCAGCTTGGTGAACACCATCGGCCTGCGAGAGAGCGCGCGGAAAGCCGTCTTCACCTCCGACCAGTGCAGGGGAATGATCGACGACTCGGGATGGAGGCGGTTGGGCCGCGCCATCAGGTAGCAGAGGCCCAGGATCACGAGCGACCAGAAGATCTGGGCGAGCCACACCGACCAGCCCAGCCCGAACGGGCCGTACGCCGCATACACCACGACCTCGAGCACGACGAAGAGCTCGCCCAGGAAGACGGCCTGCGCGACGCGATCAACGGGCGCGCCCTGGCCCTCCATGAAATGCGTCATTCGGACCATGCCCTGGTTGAACGGCAGGAGGCGGTTCACGCCGACCCCCTCCAGGTAGGCGCGCGCGTGCTGCGTGAACGTGCCGCGCACCCCGACGAACTGGCAGAAGCCGTGGAACTGCGCCGCCTTGATCAGCCAGAACACCAGGAAAATCAGAGCCGCGCCCTCGACGAGCCCCCACTTGATGGGGTCCGACGCCTTCAGGAAGTACTTGAGGTCCGGGACGCCGCGGATGAAGCCGGTCTGCGCGTCGTGGTAGCTGACGACGCCCGAATCGATCAGGACCGACAGCAGCCGGGTGTTCGCGAGGAAGTTCCATACGCCGGAGGACCAGATGAGCGCCACGAGGAGGAACGCCCCAGGGCGTACGAGAACGTATAGGACCAGACGAGGTCGACCTGGTGCTTTTCCTCGGCCCGGAGGCCGGGGTGCTCCGCCTCGTGCGGTTTGGGCTCAGGCCGGGGGTCTGCTTCCATCGGCTCCTCCGTTCGAGACCGCCGCGGTGGTCGGATGCTGCCACCAGGACACGGCCGCGCGCACGGCCTGTTCGAGGTTGTCCGCCATGAATGGCTTCCCGCGCATGACGACGACGACCTTCTTCAGCTGCGGCAGGGCGTTCTGCTGCGACCGAAGGAAGATCGGTTCCACGTAGAGCACTTCCTTGCCCACCATGAGGAGCGTCGTGTGGCCGCGGATGACCTCGGTCTCCCGGCGGTTCCACCACGAGAAGTTCTGGGAGATGAAGGGATCCTGGTCGGTCGCGGCGTCGGCCTGCTCGGGGCCGATCACGAACTGCCCCTTGGGGATCTGGAGCACGACGAGCTTCCCGTAGTCCGGGGGGTCCTGATACGCGATCGGGATGCCGCGCAGGTTGAGCGCCTTCTCGGGCGTGAACACCATCGCGAGCGAGTACTGGATCTTCGGGTTCGCCGCGGGCAGCACGCCGTTGCCGGTGTCGAGCATGCACGCGTAGGGCTCCATCGAGAAGGTGATGGCCTTGCCGGTGTCGAGGATCGGCCCGAGCACCTCGTCCGCGTCGTCCCACATGTCTTCCATGTTGAAGAAGTACATGGGGTCCTTCATGTGGTAGTAGATGTAGAGGTCGTCGAACTGGATGTGCAGCAGCTGTGTCGGGTACGTCAGCTGCTTGCGCACGCCCTCGGGCATCTGCGACGCCGGGGTGAAGAGACCGGGATAGATCTTCTCGTACGCGCGGATCACCGGGGAGTCCTTGATCGCGTAGAAGGTGATCTTGCCGGTGGCCGCGTCCACGGTCGCCTTGACCGAGTCCTCGATGTAGTTGACCCACCGCGTCGGGCGCGGGAAGGGCGACCGCTCGTCGGACTTGTCGCCCAGCTCCTCGATCAGGCTGTACGGGTAGCGGTCGGCCGTCGTCATCGCGTTGACGATCCACACCAGGCGGCCGTCGACGGCGACCGCGTAGGGGTTCGAGTCGTAGAAGAGGAACGGGGCGATGCGGGCGAGCCGGTCGACGGGCGTGCGGAAGTAGTGCACGCGCGTGTCGGGCTTGATCAGGTCCGAGAAGACCAGCTCCCAGAACTTGCCGCTGCGCCATCCGAACACGATCCGCTTCCAGAGCGAATCGATGTGGACGCCGGTCTTCTCGCTCTCGGGGAGATAGATCTCGGCGCGGTCCTGGTCGGTCGGGTAGTCGAGCTCCTTCATTCCGTGGACGTTCGAGAAGGCCATCGTCGCGGAGCCCTCGCCGTAGTAGACGCGCGGCTCGTCGACCTTGAGCTCGGGATACTTGACCTTGGAGGGGATGTCCCAGGAGACGTACGCGGGTCCACCGTCGCCCGTGATCTCCGCGGCGGGCGCGGCCACGAGCCCCCAGCCGTGGGTGAACATCATGAAGCGCTGGCCCCAGTACGCGAGCCAGGGCACGGGCTCGTAGAGCGGCGTCTCGCGCACGGCCGAGACGAACATCTTCTTCTCGCCGTCCACCGTGTAGCGCACGCTGTCGACGTTGATGAAGTTGTAGTAGGTGCGCAGCTTCTGCTGCTGCTGGAAGAGCTCGAGCGTCGGCCCGTAAACCATCGCGGAGCCCTGCGTCTGGAGGATGCGCTGCGAGTGCTGGCGGTCGATCCAGCGCTCGAGGTAGCTGACGAACCCCGGCCACAGCGGCGCGTTCTTGAGCGTCGGGCTCGCGAGGAGGCTGTCGGCCGACGGGACCGGGTCCCCGGGCCGGTTGGGCAGGAAGTCGACCTCCTGGATACCGTCGAGGTTGTAGGCGAGGCGCGTCGCGTCGACGTGGCGCTTGATGAAGGGCATCTGGATCACCGGCTCGTTCGGCTTGACGAAGATCCAGTACCGCGCCACGACGATGCACTTGAAGCCGAAGTCGAGGACGACCAGCCAGACCGCGATACGGCCCGCGCGGCGGACCCGCTCGCGCCAGCCGGGCGAGGCGGGGTCGTGCATCCCGCCCAGAAGCACGAAGACTGCCGCCGTGATTCCGAGGACGATGAACGAGGTCAGCCAGATGTAGTTGAGGTTCGAGAAGAACCCGACCACGTCGAGGTATTGGGCGCCTCGCTTGATGGTGGCGGCGTCCGAGTTGTTCCGCAGCAGCAGGTCGTAGCGCGTCAGCCAGACGCCGACCGCGACCAGGACGCCGAGCAGCGCCCAGGCCACCCGCGTCGTGGGCGTCGCCGAGAGGGCCACGCGCGCGCGCAGGCGCGAGAGCGGGAGCGCGACCGGATTGCGGCGCGCGCCGCGTTGGCGCACGCGACGGAGGAGAACAGGAAGAGGAATGCACCCCAGGTCAGGTACTTCCACGCAATCCAGAGGTTCGGCAGGTTGAAGGCGTAGAAGCCGATGTCGAGGTGGAAGACCGGGTCCGTCTGATCGAACGTGAAGCCGCGGCCGCCGAGGAGGAAGTCGGAGTAGTTGGTCGCCGCCAGGTACGCCGCGACCGACGCCACGAGAAACGCCGTCTGCAGAAAGGCGCGGCGCATGCGCGGGCTCACGTCGTGGGTGTACGCCGGGACGGCGATGCCCGCCGCGAACACGACGAACGCCGAGACGTAGAGCTCGGCTCCCATCACGAAGTTCGTCCAGAAGACGCTGGTCTGCCCGAGGCTCTGGAACAGCCAGTAGTCGGCGAAGAGGATCGTGATCACGTCGAGCGTGAACAGCGTCACCAGGATGCCGGCGACCGTCAGGCCGCGCTTCCAGAGCAGCGCCGCCGCGGGAGCCTGGGGCAGCTCGATGGCCGGAAGGTCCGGATGGTAGGCGTCGAGAGACTTGCTTCCGCCCGCCGCCGTTTCTACAGAGCTAGACATGCCGTACCCGTCCTTCTCTGATTTGGACTTCCAAATTTTTGCGGGATGCTATCACGCGCCCTAGGGAGCGGGCGCCGCGAGGAGGAGCTGCGCGTTGAGCACCAGGACCGAGGCAAGGATGGCGAGGAGCGTGACCGGAATCCCGATCCGGATGTAGAGCGAGTAGGGAATCTGGACGCCGCGCTGGCGGAGGAGGCGGAACCAGATCAGGGCGGCGAGCGAGCCGATCGGCAGCATCTTGGGGCCGAGGTCCCCTCCGATCAGGGCCGAGTAGGCCAGCACCTTGGTCTGCATGGCGGGCAGGGAGAGGTCGCGGATGGCCCAGCCCATCATGTCCGCCGTCGGATGGTTGTTCATGATCGAGGACAGCACGGCCGCCGTCAGGCTGGTGCCGAGCGTCATCGTGGAGGTCCCCTTCGCCGCCAGGCCGCCCAGCATCAGGCCGATCTGGTGGGTCAAGCCGGCGTGTCGCAGGCCGAGCACGACGATGAAGATGCCCACGACGAATGCGAGAACGTCCCAGCTGACGCCCTTCAGGATCCGGACCGGGTCGCCCTTGCCGAAGGTCGAGTCGACCCCGAGGAGGATCACCGCGCCCCCGAATGCGACCAGCCACGTCGGAATGCCCGTCCAGCCCTGCGTGAAGAACCCGGCCAGGGTCGCCGCGAGCACGGCCACCGAGACCGCGATGCGGCGCGAGTCCCGGAATCCCCGCGGCCGCGGCGGCGGGACGACGAACGTGCGCGGAATCGACCGCCGGAACACGAGCTGCAGCCCGGCGAAGGTCACGAGGATGCTCGCGAGCGCCGGCAGGAACATCCAGCGCGCGTACTCCGTGAAGGAGATCTTGAACATGCTGGCCACGACGATGTTGATCGGGTTGCTCGTCACGAGCGCGCCCACGAGGTTCGCGACGTAGAGCACCGCGAAGTAGTAGGGAATCTTGTTCCGGGTCGTCCAGGACTCCTCCTGGATCTGCTCGACGAGCTGGAACACGAGAGGCGTGAAGATCAGGACCGCCGCGTCGTTGGTGAAGAGCATCCCCGTCACGGTGCCGCAGGCGAACAGGTAGGTGAAGAGGCGGCGGCCGTCGCCCCGGGCGCCGGTGGCGACGGAGCGCGCGAGCAGATCGAAGAGCCCGGCCCGCTCCGCGATGAGGGTGATGATCATGAGGCTGACGATCGTGAGGACCGGGAAGAAGAGGAGCTTGATCGCGAGGGTGACGAGGTCTAGGGGGACGATCCCGAGGGTGATGGTCAACATCGCCGAGCACACCCGCGATGGCGTGCTGGATGCGGATCCGCCCGATTCGCGGACGCGCGAGCGAGAGGCTCACGGTCAGTGCGAGGATGGAAAAGGCCGCGAAACGCTCAGCCCCCACTATTTCCTCCCCCGGGAACGGAACCTGCGCGAATTCTGTCACAGACCCTTCGCCCGGGGCGTTAGGTAAGATCGAGGGAGGCCCATGACGACGACGGCGGTCGAAAGCCGGTGGCTACCCATCCTGCTGGCGGTTCTGGCCGCCGACGTGAACTTCTGGTACTGGGCGTCCACCGGAGAGAACGACGCCGACTACCTCGGGATCGCCCTCTTCCTGATCTTCGGAATCGTCTGGGGGCGCCGGCTGCTGCGCGCGGCTCGCCCCGAAACGCCCTGGCGCTCGCCGGGGCCTGTCTGGCGCTCGCGGCCATGGTCCTCCGGCAGATCGGGACCTTCGACCGCGGCTACATCCCGCCCTACGTGCTCTTCGTCGCGGTCACGGCGCTCTCCGGCGCGCTGCCGGGCTGAGGTGAGGGTGATGGCGGAGAGGACGGGATTTGAACCCGTGGTAGAGGTTTAAGCCCCTACGGCGGTTTAGCAAACCGCTGGTTTAAGCCACTCACCCACCTCTCCGCGAGTGGTCAGGCTGGCGATGTTAGGTGTATTTGCCTCGACTGGCAAACCAGCGGTCCGCCGCTAGCGCGGCGCCGCCCGGTAAGCACGCGGCTCTCGCGGCGCCTCCGTCGGTCTACCGCGGCTCAAGCAGCGTTGTCCGCCGGTACCCGCGGGCGTACACGCCGATCGGCGTGGCGGCGTAGAGGAGGCGGCCCGAGGGGGAGAGCGAGAGCCGCAGGGCCCCCGACGCGGGGAGGCGGAGGTCGGTGAAGCTGACGCCGCCGTCGTGGCTCTCGAAGACGCCGCCCCGCGGGAGGATGGTCGACAGGGTGCTCGCGCCGGCGAAGACGCGGGATGGGTTGCGCGCGTCGATGGCCACGTCGGTCACGTAGTAGCCGGAGAGGCCGTTGGCGCCCCACGTTCGGCCGCCGTCCTCGCTGCGGAAGACCCCGCCGCAGACCCCCTGCGCGCCGACGCTCCCGACGCCGGCGACGAGGACGTCGGCGTCGGCCGGGTCCATGCGGAGCGCGAGGATTCCGGGGCATGCCGGGGGCGCCGACGCGAAGGAGGTCCAGGAACCGCCGTCGTTCGTGCTGCGGTAGACGGTCGTCGGGCCGTACGCGAGTACCGTCCCCGGCGCTCCCGTTCCCGGAGTCAGCCGGGTGGCCTCCGTGAAGGGAGGGCTCAGCGGCGTCCACGACGCCCCGCCGTCCGCGCTGCGGAGGAGCTTGGTGCCGCAGGCGACGAGGACGGTCTGCGCGCCGGACCCCGTCGCGAACGACGGCGCGCACGAGGGCGAGGCGGAGCCGGTCGGGCTCCACGTCTTGCCGCCGTCGGCCGAGAGGTAGAAGTTCCCGGTGCCGGCGGTGCCGAGCGTCCCCGCGTAGATCCGCTGCGGCGCCCGCGGGTCCACCAGGAGCGACGCGTAGAACTCGCCCGTGAGGAGCTGGACCAGGGGCTCCCACGTCTCTCCGCCGTCCGCGCTGTGGAAGATCGCGCTCTGCTTGGCGTCGTAGATCGAGGAGGCGGCGTAGACCGAGGTGTCCGGGCCGGCGTCGGCGGCGACCGCGTTCGCCTGGTACAGCGCGGGACCGTTCGCTCTCCAGCCTCCCGGAAGGGTCGGCAGGGCGAACCCGATCGAGACGGCGAGCGCGACTCTCAAGGCATGCCGTCCCGTCCGGCGTCCGTCGATCACGCTCCTCATTGTACGGAGGAACGCGCCGCCGCCCGCTCGCTTTCGCGGCCTGCTACGATGATCGCGATGTCCGCCAGCCTCGGCGTGCGGCTGCGCCGCTACTGGATCGCCGGGCTCCTCGTCCTCGCGCCCACGGTGCTCACGCTGTGGGTCGTCTGGAAGCTCTTCACGTTCTTCGACGACATCCTCGGGCGACAGCTGCGCGCCCGAGGGATCTCGGTCATCGGGCTCGGATTCGTCCTCCTCAACCTCCTCCTGCTCCTCATGGGGTTCATCACCGCCAACATCGCGGGCAAGAGGCTGTTCGCGCTGTGGGACCGCGTCATGAACCGCGTACCGCTCATCAACAAGATCTACGCGACGCTGCGCCAGATCGCCGAGCTCCTGCTGGGCTCGTCGGGCCCGGCGGCGTTCGGGCGCGTCGCGATCGTGGAGTTCCCGTCGCCGGGGACGTGGGGCCTCGGATTTGTCACCTCGACCGCCGCCGGCGAGATCGGCGGCCAGATGGGCCGGCCGCTCTGCAGCGTCTTCATCCCGAGCGCCGTGAATCCGACGACCGGCTTCCTGCTCGTCGTTCCCGAGGAGAAGGTGCAGTACATCGACATGACGCCGGAGCAGGCCATGAAGATGATCGTCTCGGCCGGGGCGCTGGTGCCGCCGGTCCGAATCGCCCCGACCTCGTAGGGGCGGCCCTTGCGGCCGCCCGGGTCAGCCGGGCGGGGACGAGCCCCGCCCCTACGCAGACGAGGCCGATGCACCCTTCCTCGCCGTCAACAGCAGCTGCTCGCTCGCGAGCATCGCGGGGCGCATCATCCAGCGGAACAGGTCGTCCTCGCCTTCGCCGTACCGGGCGCCGGAACCCCTCCGGTGCGTGCGCGTCTCGATCCGCGTCGCGAGCCAGACCAGCGGGTAGGCGGCGAGGAGCCACGCGTGGCGCGCCTTGAAGCGCGTCAGGTCCAGCCGCTCGATCCGGAGCCCCGCCTGATGGAGGAGCGTGTGGAGCAGCGGGAAGTCGACCGGCCCGATGTGGTACGCGTACAGGTCGTCCGGGGCGAGGTCCCATCCCACACGGCGCCGGATCAGCTTATGCGTTCCCGTCCAGAAGAAATGCCAGCGCGAATGCAGCCGCGCGAGGTTCGGCGTCGAGAGGATCAGGAATCCGCCCGGCGCGAGCACGCGGCCGATCTCGGCGATCACCGGGATGGAGGTCGGCAGGTGCTCCGCCACCTCGCACAGGATCACGAGATCGAACGTGGCGTCGCCGTACGTCAGCGTGCCCATGAGGTCGATGTTCTCGTCGATCGGGAATTCGCCGGCCGCCGCGGGCTCCGGGGAGGCTTCCGTCAATTTGTAGTCGTCGGCGCGGAAGTGCGTGCCGCGGACCGCGCAGCCGTCGCCCGCGAGGGCCGCCGCGATCTCGCCGCGGCCGGCGGACAGGTCGAGGACGCGCAGCCTCGGGTATCCCGGCAGCCGGCGCGCCGCCCGGAGCACCGCGGCGGCCACGTGCGGCTGCGGCATTCCGTCAGGCCGGCAGGATTTGCTTCTGGCCGCCCATATACGGGATCAACGCCTTCGGGATCTCGACCGAGCCATCCTCGCGTTGGTAGTTCTCGAGGATCGCCACGAGTGTGCGTCCAACCGGAAGGCACGACCCATTCAAGGTGTGTGCGAATTCGAGCTTCCCGTCATCTCGACGGATCCGAATCGAAGCCCGACGGGCTTGAAAGTCCGTGAAGTTTGAGCATGACGAGATTTCTTTGTATGCGTTCTGGCTTGGTAACCAGACCTCGAGGTCGTACGTCTTGGCGGAAGCAAACCCAAGATCGCCTGTGCAGAGCGAAAGGACGCGAAAGGGGAGATGCAGACGACGGAGCAACTCTTCGGGGTGGCCCGTCAGCTTCTCCAGTGCGGCGGCCGAGTCCTCAGGTCTCACCAGCCAGACCATTTCGACCTTGTCGAACTGATGCTGGCGAATCATTCCTCGTGTGTCTCGGCCGGCGGCACCGGCTTCCGACCGGAAACAGGGCGTGTAGGCCGCGTAGTGGATCGGCAGTCTCTGGGGGTCGAGGATCTCATCGCGGTGCATGTTGGTGACGGGGACCTCCGCCGTGGGCACGAGGTAGTAGCCGTCACCCGTCTTGAAGAGATCCTGCTCGAATTTGGGAAGCTGCCCCGTCCCGAAGAGGGATTCCGCGTTGACCATGAACGGAGGTAGCAACTCCTGATGAAGATGTTCGGTCACGAGAAAGTCGAGGAAGAAGTTGATCAGAGCGCGAGACAGTCGGGCGGCGTCTCGTTTCAGAACGGTGAAGCGCGCCCCTGTGATTTTCGCGGCGCGATCGAAGTCCAAAATATCCAGCCCCACACCGAGATCCCAGTGAGCCCTGGGGGTGAACGAAAAGGCCGGGGGCTCCCCGACGACTCGCTCGACCCGGTTGGCGCTCTCGTCCTTCCCGCGCGGGACGTCGTCTCGCGGGGCGTTGGGGACGACGCGCTCGACCGCGGTCAGCTTCTGCTCCGCCTCCTCGGTCGCGTGCTCGAGCTGGTGGATCTCCTCCTTGAGCGCCTTCATCTCGGCCAGCGCCTCGGGCGAGGGCTTGCCCTTGCCCGCGGTGAGCTCGTTGCGCCGCCGGCGCTTCTCCTCGAGCCGGGTCACGGCCTCGCGGCGCTGGCGCTCGAGCTCCGTATACGTCTCGAGCCCGGCGCCCGCGAACCGCTCGGGCATCTCCCGGACGAGGCGCTCCGCGTTCTCTCTCAGAAAGTCGCGTGGTAGCATGAAAACGCGATTTCATATCGCGCACGCCGATCGAGTCAACCGACAAGCGCGAACGATTGAACGCCTCGTCGCCCGTTCCACCCGCTGACGTCGACGCCGTCGTCGTCAACCGCGACGGCGGGGACGCGCTCTTCCGGGCCCTCTCCTCTCTGCGCGAGCAGCGCGGCATCGGGGTCTCGGTGGTCGTCGTGGACAACGCCTCCGGCGCCGCGGAGCGGGAGCGGCTCGCCGGGCTGGAACCGGCTCCGCGCGTCATCGCCTTCTCGCGCAACCTGGGCTTCGCCGGTGCCGCCAACGAGGGGATCGCGCGGACCGGCGCGCCGTTCGTGCTCCTCGTCAACAACGACGCGGTCCTCTCGCCGGACTACGCGGCGACGCTCGCAGGAGCGCTTTCGGCGGACGGCGGGCTGGGGGCCGTTCAGGGGCTCGTGCTGTCGGAGGACGGGACGCGGATCGACTCCGCCGGGCTGGAGTGGAACGCGCGGGGCGAGGCGATCCCCGTCCTGTCGGGCCGGCCGACCGGAGAGGCTCCCGCGTCGCCCTTCCCGGTGACGGGGGTCTCGGCGACCGCCACGATGTACCGGCGGGCGGCGCTCGAGGCCCTTCCGCGTTTCCCGGGCGCGACGGATTCCGCGGCGTTCGACGACTCCTTCTTCGCCTACTACGAGGACGTGGACCTCTCGCTCCGGCTCGCGCGAGCGGGCTGGCGGTTCGTCTGCGTGCCGCGCGCGGTCGCGCGCCACGAGGGCTCGCGCACCGGCCGCCGCACGCCGTTCCGGCGGGCGTTCTGGACCGCGCGCAACCGCTGGCGCACCCTGTTCCGCAACTTCGAGCCGGCGGTCGTTGCGCGTCACCTGCTTCCGATCCTGCGCGCGGACCTGGCGCACGTCCGGGCCGTCGGGTGGCGCGGCCTCGCGCTGCCCCTGCTGATCTGGCCTCGCGTGCCGTTCCTGGCGCTGCGCGAACGCGGCGGACGCGCCGAACGCGCCGGGAGCCCGGGCAAGCTCTCGCGCTTTCCGGCGGCGACGCCGTGATCGAAGAGATCACCGTCGTCTGCGTCTCCTGGAAGGATACCGGTGATCTGTACGACGCCGTCGCCTCGCTCGCGCAGGCCCGCGCGCGCGTGCCGGCGCGGCTCCCGCGCGTCTCGCTCGTGATCGTGGACAACGGCGGCGGCGTCTCTCGCGCGGAGATCGAGTCGCTGTGGCCCGCCGCCGCGCTCCTCGTGAACGCGTCGAACCGCGGCCTGGGTCCCGCGTCGAACCAGGCGGCCGGCGCGGCGCGCGGCGACGTGTTCCTCTTCCTCAACCCCGACACGCGGGCGGAAGGGGACCCGTTCACTCCGATCGCGCGCGCATTCGAGTCCGACGCGAGCGTCGCCGCCGTCGCGCCCCGGCTGATCGAGATGAACGGGTCGGGGCCGGATCCGTCCGCCGCGACGGCCACCCGGCTCGCGCCTCCCGGACGGGAGGACCAGCGGACCTTTCAGCTGCGGCGGCTCCCGACGCTGTTCGGCGACGCGCGCGAGCTGCTCCTGCTCGACCACCTCGCGCCCGACAACCCGGCTCGCCGCCGCGCGCGGTACGCGGACGCCGATCGTGAAGCCTCGTTTGCCGTCGAGCAGGCGGCGGGGGCGGCGCTCGCGGTCCGCCGGAGCGCGTTCGAGAAGATCGGCGGGTTCGACGAGGCCTACGTTCCCGCCTGGTACGAGGACGTCGACCTGTGCGAAAGGCTGCGGCGGGAGGGAACGATCCGCTACCTTCCGGACGCCCGCTTCCGGCACCGCGGCGGGGAATCCGCCACGCGGCTCGGCTACGACCGGTTCCTGCCGGTCTTCTACACGAACGCGCTGCGATACCGCCGGGCGCGCTACGGGGCGCCCGCGCGCGCGGCGTATCGCGGGCTTCTCGCCGCCGGGATGCTGCTGCGCCTCGCGATCCTACCGGTCCGCCGCACGCTGCCGCGCCCGCGAGGCGAGGCCGCGCGCGCCTACTGGCGCGTTCTCGGCCTGTCCCTCGGCCTGCGGCGGCGACCCGCCGCCGCCCCCGAGCCATGACGTCCCGATTCGACGTCTCGATCCTCGTGGTCTCCAGGGACGACGCCGCGGACCTCCCGCTCTCGCTGGGCTCCGCCGTGTCCCAGCGCGGCGTCGCGGTGGAGACGTGGCTCGTCGACAACGCCTCGAGCGACGGCTCGCGCGAGGTCCCCGCGCGTTTCGGGGGGGCCGTCCGCCTCCTCGCGCTCCCCGAGAACGTGGGATTCGCGGCGGCGATGAACGCGGGCATCGAGGCGACCACGGGCCGCTACGTCCTCGCGCTCAACCCGGACTGCCGGCTCGCGCCCGATTTCGCGGAGACCCTCGTGCGCCGCCTGGACGCGGCGGACGCGGCCGGCGCGGGGTCGGCTTCGGGACGGGTCCTCCGCGCGCACGGCCCCGACCTGACGCCCACGGGCGAGCTCGATTCGACCGGCATCGTGTTCACCGCCTCCGGCCGCCACTTCGACCGCGGCTCGGGCGAGCGCGCCGAAGGACGGGACCTCGGGCCGGGAGAGGTCGCCGGGACCTCCGGCGCCGCGGGCTTCTACCGCCGCGCCGCGCTCGAGGACGCTCGCATCTCGACCGGCTACTTCGACGCGGACTTCTTCCTCTACCGCGAGGATGCGGACCTCGCGCTGCGGCTCTCGGCGCTGGGTTGGCGCTGCCTCTACGTTCCCGCGGCCGTCGCCTGGCACCGGCGGCGCAATCTTCCCGAACGCCGACGGACGATGAGTGCGCTCGCCAACATGCACTCGGTCAAGAACCGCTTCCTCCTGCGCATCAACAACCAGACTCCCGGAGGGCTCGCGCGCACGCTCGTGCCGACGTTCCTCCGCGACCTGGTCGTGGTCGGCGCCTGCCTGACGGTCGAGCGCAGCTCGCTGCCGGCGTTTGGCTGGCTGTGGCGGAACCGGAAGCGGCTGTGGGCGAAGCGGAGAGAGATCCAGGAGAAGGTGCGTGCGGTCAGGAAACGTAGGGGAGGGGCTTGACCCCTCCCGCGGGCGGCCGCGAGGGCCGCCCCTACGACCGATAATCTCTTTCCATGCGCATCGGCATCCTCGGCACGCGCGGCATCCCCGCCCGGTATGGCGGGTTCGAGACGCTGGCCGAGGAGCTCTCGGCGCGCCTGGCCGCGCGCGGGCACGAGGTCACCGTCTACACACGCACGCGCTACGCACAGCCCGGCCTCGAGGAATGGCGAGGTGCGAGGATCCGCGTGCTGCCCACGATCCCGACGAAGTACCTCGACACGGTCGCCCACGGGATCCTCTCGGGGCTCGATGCCGCCCTCGAGCGCTTCGACGCCGTCCTCGTCTGCAACGCGATCAACGCGGCGGCCGCGTTCCTCCCACGCCTGGGCGGGAAGACCCGCGTCGTGCTGAACGTCGACGGCCTGGAGCGCAACCGGAAGAAGTGGAGCGCGGCCGGCCGCCTGGCGTATCGGATCTCGGAGCGGCTCTCCACGATCGTCCCCGATGCGGTGGTCACGGATGCGCGCGTGATCGAGGAGTACTACCGCTCGCGCTACGGGTGCGCGTCCACGTTCATCCCCTATGGCGGGGATCTCCCCGAGCCCGCGGGGACCGGCACGCTCGCGCGGCTCGGCCTGACGAGCGAGCGCTACGTGCTCTACGTCTCGCGTCTCGAGCCCGAGAACAACGCCCTCGCCGTCCTGCGCGCCTACCGCGACGTTCCGGCGGAGACGCCGCTCGTCCTGGTGGGCGACGCGCCGTACGCCGCGGACTACATCGCGCGGCTCCGGAGCGAGGCCGATCCGCGCGTGCGCATGCCGGGCGCGATCTACGGGGAGGGATACCGGGAGCTCCTCGCGCACTGCGCGGTCTACGTCCAGGCGACCGAGGTCGGCGGGACCCATCCGGCCCTGGTGGAGGCGATGGGATACGGCCGGGTCGTCTGCTACAACGCGACGCCCGAGAACGAGGAGGTGGCCGGGGGAGCCGCCCTGCCTTTCGATGTCAACCGACCGGATACCCTGGCGCGTCTCTTGAAGGGGATTTTGGATGATCCGGGGGCGCACTCCGTATGGAAAGAACGGGCACGCACGCGGACACGAGAGAGATATCGTTGGGATGATGTGGTCGATCGCTATGTCGCCGTCCTTGAAGCCGGCGGGCCCCTCGCATAACATCCCTCCACTGTTCGGGTTTCCTGCCCCGGCCGCTAGTCCTTCTCGATGCTGAAACAGAAAGCGCACGCCATCGCCCTGGGAGTGCTCCTGACGGACCTCTCGCTGACCGCGGTGTCGCTGCCCCTCTCCTGGGTCCTCCGTCAGGGCCCGCTGCGGACGGTCCTGCCGTCGGTCTTTCCCCTTCCGCTCTTCCCGCTCGACCAGTACCTGCTCCTGCTCTTCTTCATCCTGCCGATCTGGGGGCTGCTGCTGTCGGCGGCCGGGTTCTACCGGAGCCACCGCACGCTGCCGCTCGGCGAGGAGATCTGGGCGGCGGGCAAGGTCGCGTTCGGGGGCACCGCCATCCTCGTCCTCTTGATCTACGGCCTGCGGCTCGAGTTCGTGAGCCGCTGGTTCCTGGTGCTCTTTGGCGTCATCAACTTCTGCTTCCTGGCGACGGAGAAGGTCGCGCTCCGAATGACCTCGCGCTGGGTCCGCGCGAGAGGCTTCAACTTCCGCACGGCGCTCCTGGTCGGGACGGGACCGAAGTCCGCTCAGCTCGGTGAATTCCTCGAGGCGCACCCGCACTGGGGCTTCCGCGTCGTCGGATACGTGGACGACAACGACAACGGCGGCGACTCTCGCCTGCACGCGTGGCCGTGCCTGGGCCGGATCACCGACATGGAGGCCGTCCTTTCCCGGGAGGTCGTCGACGAGGTGATCTTCGTCATCGAGAAGGGAAAGCTGGCCGAGTACGAGGAGGCGATGCTCGTGGCGGAACGCCACGGCGTCCGCGCGCACGTCTCGCTCGACATCTTCCCGCACGTGCTGGCGCGACCCGTCCTCGAGGAGCTCGACGGAATCCCGCTGCTCTCGTTCACGACCACGCCGTCCAACCCGGGTCAGCTCGTGGCCAAGCGGCTCATCGACCTCACGCTCGCGCTCGCGCTCTTCCTGGTCACACTGCCGATCCAGGCCCTCGCGGCGCTCGCGATCCTGCTGACCTCGGGATTCCCCATCCTCTTCCGTCAGGTGCGCTGCGGCCTGAACGGCCGCCACTTCACGCTGCCCAAGTTCCGCACGATGGAGCCGGGGTCCGAGGAGCGGCTGTCCGAGGTCTCGCACCTGAACGAGATGAGCGGGCCGGTCTTCAAGGTCCGGCGGGATCCGCGGCTGACGCCCGTCGGAAGGATCCTGCGCCGCCTCTCGATCGACGAGCTGCCCCAGCTCTGGAACGTGATCGTGGGCGACATGAGCCTCGTGGGCCCTCGCCCGCCCCTGCCGGAGGAGGTCTCCCGCTATGAGCCTTGGCAGCGCCGCCGGCTCAGCATGAAGCCCGGGCTGACGTGCCTCTGGCAGGTCTCCGGCCGCAGCGAGGTGGACTTCGACCGATGGATGGCCCTCGACCTCAAGTACATCGACACCTGGTCGCCGCTGCTGGACCTGAAGATCCTGCTGAAGACGGTTCCCGCAGTGTTGTCGGGCAGAGGGGCGAGGTAGGCCGCCCCTCTGTCATCCCGAGGGCCGAAGGCCCGAGAGACCCCTTTCTCTGGAACGCAGTCTGTCGATTCGAAAAGGGGTCCCCTCGCTTCGCTCGGGATGACAGCAGGGGTTCCCTCGCTTCGCTCGGGATGAGAGGGTCTAGCGATCCCTCAGGGACTACCGGTTCCCGTTGCTCTCCGGGGGGCCGCCGGCCTCCGACTGCTTGAACATGTACTTGATGGAGGCCTTCGGGATCAGCAGGTTCGGTCCCTGCTCCCGGTTGACCTTCAGGCAGCCCTTGTCGTACCACTCGATCCAGCCGCGGATCTCCTCCCCGTCGGTCAGGACGACCACCATCGGGGTCTTGGCCGCCATCTGCTTGAGGTAGTAGTAGCTCTCCGCATTGGTCTGCTCGGGCGGGACCTGCTTGCGCTGCGCGAACGAGCGCGTGGGATAGCGGTCCGAGAGCTCCGCCAGATTCGGACGGATCAGTTTGCGGTTGGCGGGCGTGTCCTCATCGTTCCGGAAGGCGCCGCCTGAGGAGTTTCGGTTGGCCACGGCTGTCTCTCTTTGTCCCCGTTAAAGGTGGGACGATTTGACAGCTCAAACAGGCAGTTCGGTAGAAATATTCTGGGGCTTCTTGGGAGGCCCCGAGGCCCTCTCGCCGCCCTCGTCCTCGTAGGCCAGGCAGCACATGAGCCGCCCGCACATGCCCGAGATCTTCGACGGGTTGAGGGAAAGGTTCTGGTTCTTGGCCATCTTGATCGTGACCGGGTGGAAGGACTTCAGGAAGGTCGAGCAGCAAAGGGTCAGCCCGCAGGGCCCGATCCCCCCTCGCATCTTGGTCTCGTCCCGCGGTCCGACCTGCCGCATCTCGATCCGTACGGGGTGCTTGATCGCCAGGTCCGACACCAGCCGGCGGTAGTCGATCCGGATCTCGGAAGTGTAGTAAACCGTGAACTTTCGGCCGTCGAAGGTCTCCTCGGCGCGGATGAGCTTCATCGCCATGTGCTTGTCGCCGGCCAGGGTCCGGGTGTCCGCCAGGAACTGCTTCTCCCGGGCGACCTTGGCGTCGTACGCGGCCTGGTCGGCATCCGTGGAGACGCGGACGATCCGCTTGGAATCGCGTAACTGGCATTGCTTCAGGATCATGGGACGGAGGTTGATGACCTGGGCGTACTCCATGCCGGTGTCGCCCTCCACGATCACGTGCTGCCCCTTGGAGACCTCGATCCCCATGGTGTCGCAGAGGACGCTCCGTCCGTCCTCGTGTTCGTTGATCCGGATGCCGACGTACTGGCCGGGGTTGTAGGAGTTACCTATCCCGCAGCCGCCGCCGCTTCCACAGCCACCCATGAATGACCCCCGGCCGAGACGTTACCACGACCCGGAGGGATGAACGGGGGGCGGACCCCGGAAGCGCGTCCGGCGGCGTCCGGTCCACCTGTCCGGCTGAACAGGAGTTCGGCGCACCTGTTCTTCTTGACAGGGCGTCCCGGCGCCGGCATGATGCGCGCATCCAATTCGGTCGGCGGCCCCCGGCAGCGTTTAAAGGAGATGGAATGAAGCGCGCTCTCACTGTGCTCGCGGTCCTGTGCCTGGCAGCCCCGGCCTTTGCCCAGAAGTCCCGCACGATTCCTCGCCACGTCACCAACGCGGCGCCGGCGACGGTCACGATCACGGGCAGCCCGCTCACGATCGTGATCGGCGATGAGACCTCGATGGAGGTCTACGACTCGGCGGTCCCGGGAGGCGGACAGTACTTCCCGACGGATTGCAACGCCGGCGAGACGGCGGATTCGGGCGTCTTCGCCAGCACGGGCGGCCTGATCTACGGTCCCGACTTCGACCAGCATCCGTGCGGGTCGGCGTCGAACAGCTACACGCCCTGGACCAAGGTCTCGCTGTCGGCGGTCACCGGCACGGGAACGTCGGGCGATCCGTTCACGGTGGTCATCGTCACGGACGCAGGCGCGACGGGGCTGCGGCTGACCGAGACCATCAGCTACGTCAACGGCACCAAGGCCGCGCAGATCGCGCTGGTCTTCTCGAACGTTGGCAACGCCGCAGTCACCTGGGACACCTTCATCGGCGCGGACCTCTATCTCGCGAGCAGCGACAGCGGAACTCCCGCGCTCGTCGGCACAGCCGCGGCGGGCAGGGACTGCCAGTTCCAGAACTACACGATCCTCTTCAGCAGCACGACGCCCAACGACCGCTACAGCGCCAACGGCTATGGGACGATCTGGGCGGAGATCTCGGCCGGCATGCTCTCGAACACGGTCGCGTCCGGCTGCATCGACAACGGCATCTCCAACGAGTGGACCGCCCGCAACCTGACTCCCGGCGGCTCCACGACGATCGACACCGGCGTGTCCTTCACGGGCCAACTCGCACCGGTCGCGGTGGCGACCCCGACGCTGTCCGTCATGGGCCTCACGGCCCTGGTCGGTTTCCTGGCTCTGGTGGGTTACGTCCTCTCGAGGAGGATTCTCCCGGGGGCGTGAGGAGGAGGCCGGGTCGCCCGTTCGGGCGGCCCGCTCGCATTTCCGGGGCGGCCTTCGGGCCGCCCTTCTTGTTCTAAGTCCTGGTCACGCCACGAAACGTAGGGGCGGCCCTCGCGGCCGCCCGCGGGCGGGGGCAAGCCCCGCCCCTACATGTCCTCTTCGAGACGTCGCACCATCCGCTTGAGAAGTTGAGCGGGCTCCCCGTCGGGCAGGAGCCGCACTCCCGGGATCTCTCCCATCGACGCCGGCGCGAAGAGGGGAGGGGCGGAGGGATCCTCTTCGGCGAGGGTCTCCGCCAGCTCTCGCGCCTGCGACCCCGGCAAGAAGAGGACCGCGTCGATCCGGCGGTTGCGCGCGAGCTTCTCGAGCGCCTCCTCGGCGCTTGCGGCGCCCAGGATCTCGACGGAGGGATCGGTCGCCCCCGCGGGCGCCGGGTCCGCCAAAGGGGAGCCGGGGCCGAGCACCAGGATCGTGATCATCGCCCCCGCCCGGACGGCTCCATCCAGATCACCGCGGCCCCTCCCGGCCGCGGCTCCTGGCGCCCCTCGCTCGTGTAGACGAGCAGCGTCCAGAGCCCCGGAAGCGACGGCGTGAACCGGAAGGAGAACGTCGCGCCCCGAACGGACACGCGGTCCTGCGTGTCGGCCCCCACGACGCGGAGCGCCTTGCGGCCCTCGGCCACGTACGCGAGCTGCGGGTCGGGGTAGCGGTAGCTCGTCCGCGCGTCGGCCTCGGCGCGGCTGAGCGGGCGAGGCGAGCCCTCGTGCGCGAGCGTCACGAACTCGAAGGTGTACGGAGACAGGAGCCTCCCCTCGACGAGGATCGTGACGGGCGATACGGCGACCGGGGTCAACGTCATCTCGGCGAGGCGGCGCGTCATGAACTCCTCCGCCATCCGGAAGCTCCCGCTCTGCTGCGACCAGCCCACGCCGACGTGCGTCGCGATGGGATCGAGGATCGTCCGGCGATGCCCGTCGTCGGGCGGAGTCTCGTCCATCATGTCCTTGTGCGCCTTGAGCGCGAGCTCCTTCATGCCGATCTGGAACTCCTTCGCCGACGTCACCCAGGTCGCGGAGTTCTCCGACCCGACGCCGAAGAGGCCCGCGAACGCGGTGCGCGCGTACGGCGGGAGGCCGTCCATGAGGAAGTGGCCGTGGGAGCGCTCGCGGACCTGCGCGGCGCAGAACCGCCGGGCCGCCTGCGCGGCGCCCTCGTCCCATGCGACCGCCGGGAGGCCGGCGGCGTGCCGGTCGGCATTGATGCGGTCGAACACGGCCCGCTCGACGGGATCTGCCGGCTCCGCATCGCGTCGTTCGGGATAGGACTCCCGGAGCGGATGGGTCAGGTCGGGATCGCGCACGAAGAGTCCCGCGGCCTCGCGGATGCCGGAGCCCGCCGCGCAGGCGACCGCCGTCACCGCGGCCGTCCAGGCCGCCGTCCTCAGGAGCCGTGTTACTTTCACGGGATGACCCCGCCGGAGGACGCGAAGGCGATCCGCTTCGGAACGTCCGGCTGGCGCGCCGTCCTGGCCGAGGAATTCACGTTCGGCAATGCCCGCCGCGTGATCGCGGCGATCGCGCGCGTGCTCACCGCCGACGGTCGGGCGGGAGGCCTTGTCCTCGTGGGGTACGACACGCGTTTTCTGGCCGACCGTTTCGCCGCGGAGGCCGCGGCCATCTTCGTTCGCCACGGCTTCCCGGCGCAAGTGAGCATTCGTCCGGTCCCCACACCGGTGCTGGCGTTCGAGATCCGCCGGAGCGGGGCCGTGGGCGCGGTCAACTTTACCGCAAGCCACAATCCGCCCGAGTACCTCGGGATCAAGTTCTCGACCTCCGACGGCGCCCCCGCTCTTCCCGAGGTGACGCGGCGCATCGAAGCCGAGATCGCGGCGGGCTCCGTTCAGGACGAGCAGGCGCCGCCCTCGGAGCAGATCGAGCGGTTCGATCCCGTCGCCGGATACCTCGACGACCTCGCCCGCAAGGTCGACGCGTCCGCCGTCAGCCGGGGCTCTCCGCACTTCTCGCTCGACCTGCGCTTCGGCACCGCGGCGGGATTCCTCGACGCCTACATCGAGAGGACCGGCGCCGCGTTCTCGCGTCTCCATGCGAAGGCGGACCCGCTCTTCGGCGGGCAGTCCCCGCAGTGCGGCGAGCCCGAGCTGCGCGAGCTCGCCGTCGAGATCCGCTCGCACCGCTCGCGGCTGGGCCTCGCGTGCGACGGCGATGCGGACCGCTTCGGCGTCTGCGACGAGACGGGCGCCTACGTGCAGCCCAACGAGATCCTCGCGCTCCTGCTCCACGACCGGCTGGGCCGCAAGGGTCGACGCGGAGGCGTGGCGCGCAGCGTGGCCACGACCCACGCCCTCGACGCCGTCGCGAAAAAGTTCGGCGTACCGCTCTACGAGACGCCGGTCGGCTTCAAGTACATCGGCGAGAAGCTGCTGGCGGGCGAGATCGGGTTCGGGGGAGAGGAGAGCGCGGGCCTCACGGTCGAGGGCCACGTTCCCGAGAAGGACGGCATCCTCGCGGACCTGCTCACGGCCGAGCTCGTCGGGGCCGAGGACCGGACGATCTCGCAGCTGCGCACGCGGCTGTGGGACGAGATCGGGCCCTACCTGACCCGGCGGGTCGACATTCGGCTGACGCCCGAGGAGCAGGGGCGCCTGGCACGCCACCGCGAGACCCCCCCCGCGAGCGTGGCCGGGCGCAAGGTCGAGCAGGTCAGCCGCCTGGACGGAATCAAGTTGATTTTCCAGGACGGTTCGTGGATTCTGGTTCGCGAATCGGGAACCGAGCCGGTTGCCCGCTTGTACATCGAAGCGCATTCGCCCTCGGACCTCGAGGCCCTGACCCGGGCCGGACGCGAGCTGATCGCATGAGCTTTTCCGTCGAAGCCGTTCACGCGCGGGAGATCCTCGATTCGCGCGGCAACCCCACCGTGGAGGTGGAGGTGCTCCTGTCCGGAGGCGTCTCGGCCAGGGCCGGAGTGCCCTCGGGAGCCTCGACGGGCTCGCGCGAGGCGCTCGAGCTGCGCGATGGGGACAAGAACCGCTACGGCGGCAAGGGCGTGCGCAAGGCCGTCGCGAACGTCGACGGCGAGATCGCCGAGGAGCTCGTCGGCGCCGACGCCCGAGACCAGGCGCTGATCGACCGGATCCTGATCGAGCTCGACGGCACGCCCAACAAGGGCCGGCTCGGCGCCAACGCGACGCTCGGCGTCTCGCTCGCCGTCGCGCGCGCGGCCGCGGAGGCCTCCGGCCTCTCGCTCTACCGCTACCTCGGCGGCGCCGGAGCGACCACGCTGCCCGTGCCGCTCATGAACGTGATCAACGGCGGCGCGCACGCCGACAACCGGCTCGATCCGCAGGAGTTCATGATCTGCCCGGTCGGGTTCGGCTCGTTCGCCGAGGCCCTGCGCGCCGGCGCCGAGGTCTTCCACGCGCTGCGGGGCATCCTCAAGAAGAAGGGCCTGTCGACCGGCGTCGGCGACGAGGGCGGCTTCGCTCCCGACATCGCCTCCGCGAAGGAGGCGATCGAGCTGATCCTCTCGGCGGTCGCGGCGGCCGGCCACAAGCCCGGCAAGGACGTCGTCCTCGCGCTCGATCCGGCCGCCTCCGAGTTCTACGAGGGCGGCAAGTATCACCTGAAGGGCGAGAAGAAGACACTGTCGAGCGACGGCATGATCGCCTTCTGGTCCGACCTCGTGTTCGCGTACCCGATCGTGTCGATCGAGGACGGCCTGGCGGAGGGCGACTGGGGAGGATGGCGCGAGCTGACGAAGCAGCTCGGCGAGAAGGTCCTGCTGGTCGGCGACGACGTCTTCGTGACCAACCCGGAGATCCTGGCGCGCGGCATTGCCGACGGCATAGGCAACGCGCTGCTCGTGAAGGTCAACCAGATCGGCACCCTGACCGAGACGCTGGACGCGGTCCGCATGGCGCAGACCGCGGGCTATCGCACGATCGTCTCGCACCGCTCGGGGGAGACGACGGACGACACCATCGCGGACCTCGCGGTGGCCGTGAACTCCGGGCTGATCAAGACCGGCTCCGCCTGCCGCGGCGAGCGCATGGCGAAGTACAACCGGCTCCTCGCGATCGAGGAGGAGCTCGAGGGCGCGGGCCGCTATCCCGGCCGCGCGGCGTTCCGGGAATGAAGCACGAGACGGGCGCGCGGGGGACCCGACCGGCGACGGCGTTCGTCGTCTCGCTGGCCATCTCGTCCGTCCTCATGGGCGTCCTGCTGCTGTCGGACCGCCGCGTGCTCGAGCTGCGCCGGGCGCGCACCGAGGTGCAGATGCTCGACCGCCAGATCGCACAGCGGCGCCGCGAGAACGAGAGCCTGCGCAATGCGCTCGACGCCGCCGCCCGTCACGAGTTCCCCGCGGAGAAGGTCGCCCGCGAGGAGCTGCACCTCGTCGCGTCGGACGACGTCGTCCTGCTGTACCCGCCCGGCAGCCTCACCGCGCCGGACGCCGGAGCGCCGGCCGCCGAGACGCTCGCCGTCCCGACCCCGGGGGCGCGCGCACGCTAGCGGTGTGGTGCGCATCCGGCTCGCGACCGAGTCCGACCGGCCGGCGCTCTCCGAGCTGATCCCTGCGTCGGCGCGAGGGCTCTCCCGCGGCTACTACTCGGACGCGCAGACCGAGAGCGCCATCGTGCACGTCTTCGGCACGGACAGCGCGCTCATCGCCGACGGCACCTACTTCCTTGCAGAAGACGAGGACGAGGCCGGGGGAAACGTCCGGCTCATGGGCTGCGGGGGCTGGAGCCGCCGGCGCACGCTCTACGGCGGCGACCAGATGAAGTCGCGCGAGGACCCCTTCCTCGACCCGTCCACCGAGCCCGCGCGGATCCGCGCCTTCTTCGTGCACCCCGACTGCGCGCGGCGCGGCGTGGGTACGCGGATCCTGCGGGCGTGCCTGGACGCGGCGCGGGCGGCGGGCTTCCGGCGGGTGACGCTCGCGTCGACCCTCCCGGGCGTTCCGTTCTACGAGGCGCTGGGGTTCGAAGAGAAGGAGCGTCTCGAGGTGCCGATGCCGGATGGTATGAGCCTTCCGGTGATTCGCATGGAACGGGACGTCGCTCCATGAGCGAACCGAGACTCGCCCTGATCGGCTTCCGCTCGGACGAGAACTCCTCGTTCCGCCGCGGCGCCGCGGACGCTCCGCCGCTCATCCGCTCGGCATTGACGATCGCCTCGTCGAACGCGTGGAGCGAGAACGGGTACGAGATCGCGCCCTCGCGCTTCTTCGACGCCGGCGACTTCGGGCCGCAGCCGGGCGCCGACCTGTGGGAGCGCATCGAGTCGTCGGTCGGAGCGCTGCTCGCGCGGGACCTCCTCCCGATCGTCCTCGGCGGAGACCACGCGATCACCCACCCGGTGCTGCGCGCCTTCTCCCGGAAGTACCCGAGGCTCTCCCTGCTCCACTTCGACGCGCACCCCGACCTCTACGACGACTTCGACGGCAACCCCCGGTCGCACGCGTCGCCCTTCGCCCGGATCCTCGAGGAGGGGCTCGCCGCGCGGCTGGTGCAGGTCGGGATCCGCACGATCAACGCGCACCAGCGCGCCCAGGCCGCGCGCTTCGGCGTCGAGGTCATCACGATGCGGGACTTCGGTGAGGGCCCCGTCCCGGGCTTCGACGGGCCGGTCTACGTCTCCTTCGACATCGACGGCCTCGATCCCGCGCACGCCCCCGGGGTCTCGCACCGGGAGCCCGGCGGCCTCACCACGCGGCAGGCGATCGAGGTCATCCAGGGCATTCGGGCTCCCCTCGTGGGCGCGGATGTGGTGGAGTTCAACCCCAGCATGGACTCCTCCGGCATGACGGCCATGGTGTGCGCCAAGCTCGTCAAGGAGCTCGCCGGCCAGATGCTGGAGCTCGCGGGGGAGCCGCGTCCGTGAGCGGCGAGAGCGAGCGGAACAAGGCCCTGATCCGGCGCCTCTTCGACGAGGTCCTGAACGCGGGGAACTTCGGCCTCCTCGACCAGTTGATCGGCGCGTCCTACGTCGAGCACAACCCCGTCGCCAATCAGGCCGGCGGAGCGGCCGGCGTCCGCGACCGGGTTCTCTTGCTGCGCGCCGCGTTTCCCGACCTGCGCTTCGTGCTCGAGGAGCTGATCGGCGAGGACGCGATCGTGGCCGCGCGCTACCGCTGGCAGGGGACGCACAAGGGGCTCTTCCTCGGCATCGCGCCGACCGGCCGCCGCCTCTCCGTGCGGGGGATGGACTTCTATCGCCTGGAGGACGGCCGCGTGATCGAGCGCTGGGACACCGTCGACGAGTTCGGCATGCTGTCGCAACTGGGGGATCTGGGATGAGCGGCGCCGCGGATCCCGAACGCGCGCTGCTGCGCCACACGCTGGCGACGATGGCGTATCGCGGCGGCAAGACCCTCCGCGGCGCGCCGCCGGAGTTCGCGACCTTTCAAGTCGCCTCTTCGGATCGCGCGGCGTCTGGCGCGACCTCTTCGGATCGCGCGGCGTCTGGCGCCGCGACTTCGGATCGCGCGGCGTCCAGCGCCGCGGCCGGGACCCGCACGCCCGGCGCGATCCTGGCGCACATCGGCGACCTGATGGACTGGGCGCTGGAGCTCGCGCGCGGCCGTCACACGTGGAAGGACTCGAAGCCCCTGCCCTGGGAGGAGGGGGTCGCGCGCTTCTTCCAGGCGGCGGAGCGGCTCGACGCGGAGCTCGCCACGGCGGAGACCCTGGGCTGCGCCCCCGGCCGGCTCTTCCAGGGCCCGATCGCGGACGCGCTGGCGCACTTCGGGCAGCTCGCGATGCTGCGGCGGCTCGCCGGCGCGCCGATCAAGGGCGAGAACTACTTCAAGGCCGACATCGCGGCCGGCCGCGTCGGCTCCGATCAGCCCGCGCCGCGCGTCGAGTTCGACTAGGGGCAGCCCGATGGAGTGCTGGAGCTGTCAGGCGGAGAACGATCTGAACGTGACGCAGACCTGTCTCCGGTGTGGGGCGCCGCTCGTGAAGACCTGGAGCGTGTTCCGTAAGTCGGTGCTGGCGGCGGTCGTGCTCGGCCTGATCGCCTTCCAACTGGTCTGCGTCCTCGGGCACGCCCTCACGCGTTAGCCGCGATCGCGTCCGCGGATCCGGGAGGGCCGCGCGGGGACGGTCGCCGCGCTATACCAACCGTTGCCATAGCTTCGCCGGTGTAGGATCCGCCGCAAGAACGAACCGCAAAGGAGGATTTCATGAGGAGCTTCGTCATCGGCGCCGGGCTCGTCGGGGTGTTGACTCTCGGCTCCGCGGCGGCGGCACGCGCACAGGACACCCCGCTGGCCGCGGACGCGGCCTGGATGAAGGCCATGAAGGCCAACGATCTGGCGGCCGTCGTCGCGCTCTACGCGCCGGACGCCGTGATGTGGTTTCCCGAGGCGCCCGAGGCGCGCGGCTCGGAGGCCATCCGGAAGACCTACGCCGGCTACTTCGATGCGTACACGGTCGCCGACGTGGCGCTGACGAAAGTCACTCATCAGACCGCCGGGGACCTCGATGCGAACTGGGGCTACTACCGCTTCGACCTGCGCCCCAAGAAGGGCGGCGATCCGGTCGTGCTCGAGGGCCGCTTCGTCGCGGTCATGAAGAAAATCGGCGGCAGGTGGCTCCTGGTGGCGGATCACGCCTCGGCGACGCCGGCGCCGGCGAAGCCGTAAGGGGCGAGGGTAAGGGGCAACCCGGCGTGACTGCGACCTCCCCGGTAGCCGTCGAGGAGAAGGAAACGGGCCGCATCGAGGCCTTCAGCGACGGCGTCTTCGCGATCGCGATCACGCTGCTGGTGCTCGAGCTCAAGGTGCCCCACCTCTCCCCGAAGGCGCCGGGACGGGAGCTCGCCGCCGCTCTGATCGCGCAGTGGCCCTCCTATCTCGCGCTCGTCACGAGCTTCTTCGCGATCCTGATCATGTGGGCGAACCATCACGCGATGTTCAACATGGTCCGCAGGGTGAACGCGCCTTTCCTCTACGCGAACGGCCTGCTCCTGTTCGTGGTCACGATCGTGCCCTTCCCGACGGCCCTGCTCGCGGAGTACTTCGAGAGGCCCGCCGCTTCGCTGGCGGCGGCCGTCTACGGCGGGACCTTCGTCGTCGGATCCGTCGCGTACAACCTCCTGTGGCGCAGCGCCATCGCGGGGCGCCACCTCCTGCGCTCCGACGTCACCGAGGAGCGGATCGACCGGCTGACGCGGAGCTACCGCGTGGGCGTTCCGCTCTACCTCGTCGCGACGGCGGCAGCCTTCGTCCACCCGTTCATCACGGTCGCGATCTGCATCGGCCTCTGGATCTTCTGGATCGCGGCCGCGTGGTTCCGCTGATGCGATCGCGCACTCGAGCCGCGGCGACCGCGGCGGTCCTGTTCGCGCTCGCGGCCTCCGCCGGAGCGCAGGCCGCGCAAAAACAGGGCGCCGCGAGGATCGCCTCCGTTCCCGACGACGTCGCCGCGATCGCCGAGGCGCGCCGGCGCATCTTCGCGTGGATGGCGAGCACGGAGGCTCCGGGGGTCTCCGTCGCGGCATCGCGCGGCGGCCGGCTCGTCTGGAGCGAGGGCATCGGCTGCGCCGACCTCGAGCAGGAGGTCCCGGTCACGCCGATCACCCGTCTGCGGATCGGCAGCGTCTCCAAGCCGCTGACCTCGGCCCTCCTGGGACTGCTGGTCGAGGAGGGGCGGCTCGATCTGGACGCGCCGGTCCAGACCTACGTCCCGGACTTTCCGAGGAAGGCCTGGCCGATCACGACGCGGCAGCTCGCGGGCCACCTCGCGGGCGTGCGGCACTACAAGCCGGGCGAGTTCGAGAGCCGCGAGCACTATGCGACGGTGCGCGAGAGCCTTGCGATCTTCGAAAACGATCCGCTGCTCTTCGAGCCGGGGGCCAAGTTCTCCTACTCGTCGTACGGCTGGAACCTGATCTCCGCGATCCTCGAGGGCGCCGCGCACGAGAAGTTCCTTCCGATGATGGAGTCGCGCATCTTCGCGGCAGCCGGGATGGCGCACACGTCCGCGGACGATCCGCAGCGCATCGTGCCGGACCGGGGCCGCTTCTACACGCGCACCGAGGACACCGGGGCGGTCGTCAACTCCGGCTACGTGGACAACAGCATCAAGTGGGCCGGCGGAGGGTTTCTCTCGACCGCCGAGGATCTCGTGACCTTCGGCAACGCGATGCTCGAGGGGCGGCTGGTCAAGCCCGACACCCTGCGGCTGCTGTGGACCTCGCAGCGCACCTCCGACGGCAAGGAGACCGAGTACGGCATGGGCTGGGGCGTCCGTCGGGACGCGAAGGGGCGGCGAAGGATCTCGCACTCCGGCGGAGCGCAGGGGGGGACCGCGTACCTGCTGATCTATCCGGAGGAGCGCTTCGTGATCGCGATGATCGTCAATAGCGACGACTCGCTTCACGGGGAAGACGCCGGAGTTGGCGGAGTTGTTCCTGGATGGGCCATCGGAGCACCCGTGAAGACGCGCGTGGGTGTTTCCGAGGCGCTCGAGAAGCTGCCCGGCCCGAACGGCGAGCGCTGGGCGGTGCTCCTCGAGCACGGGACGCTCGAGATCGAGATCTACGCGCCGCGCGAGGCCGATCCGCAGAAGCCGCACGCGCGCGACGAGGTCTACGTCGTCGTCTCGGGCAGCGGAGAGTTCGTCCACGGCTCCTCGCGCACGTCCTTCGAACCCGGCGACGTCCTCTTCGTGCCGGCGCACGAGCCGCACCGCTTCGAGAACTTCAGCGACGACTTCGTCACCTGGGTTGTGTTCTACGGCCCCGAGGGAGGGGAGACGACGGGATGAGGAGCCGGCAGCCCGGCCCCAGGGGGCGTCCCCTGAGCCGCGTCGTGTCCTACCTCTGGGCGGCTCCCGTCTCGCTCGCCGCGCTCCCCGCCGCGCTGGCCGCCGCCGCGACCGGCGGATACGTGCGGATCCACGACGGCGTGCTCGAGGCGGCCGGCGGAATCCTGCGCCCGATCCTGGCGCGCGCGGTGCCCGGGTTCGCGATCTCGGCGATCACCTTCGGGCACGTGGTCCTCGGAGCGGACGTCGAGGCGCTCGTCGAGACGCGCGCCCACGAGCGCGTCCACGTGCGGCAGTACGAGCGGTGGGGGATCTTCTTCCTGCCCCTCTACGCGCTCTCGAGCCTCGTCGCGCTGGCGCGCGGCCGGTCGCTGTACGCCGGGAACGCCTTCGAGCGTCAGGCCGTTCGCGAGTCGTTCGGAGGGGGCGCGGCCTGAGCGGCACCGAGCGACTCGAGCGCGAGGCGCAGAGGCACCGCGAGACGGTCGCGTCCTGCGCCGCGACCATCCGGTCGGTGCCGCCGGCGGCGTGGACCCGCGAGCGCGCGGCCGGCAAGTGGACGCCCGCGCAGATCGCCGAGCACCTGCGCATCGCCTACGACCCCTTGCTGTCGGAGGTCGGCGGCGGCGCGGGAATGGCCCTGCGGCTGCCGTGGTGGAAGCAGAGGCTCGTCCGCTGGAGGTTTCTCGGTCTCATCCTGCGCGGCGACTTTCCGAAGAACGCTCCGGCGCCGCGCGAGATCCGGCCCACGGGGCATTCGGCGAGCCCCGAGGAGGCGGCGCGCCGGCTGTCCGAGAACGCGGCGCGGTTCCTGGACCGGCTCGCCGAGGCGGCTCGAGGGCGGCCGGTGCGGCTGACGCATCCCATTTCGGTGGACTCTCGGCGCTTCAGATCCTCCAACTCCTGACCTCGCACGCCCGCCATCATCAGTCGCAGCTGCCGGGGGAGACGCGGGATAATTCGCACTTCGAAAGGATGAACGCATGATCGAGAGACTCAAAGGAGAGCGACGAGAAGGCCTTCGGGCTCCGCGTCTCGGGCACCGTGACCGCGGAGGAGGTCGATGCCTTCACGCCGCAGCTCGAGCAGGCGATTCTCCGGCGCGGGAAGAAGACCCTCGGCGTCCTGGCGGACCTCTCGGCGCTGAAGAGCATGGACTGGAAGGCGCGCTGGGAAGAGATCCGGTTCCTCGGCCGCTGGGCGGAGCACATCGAGCGTGTGGCCGTCGTCGGAGCGGGCAAGTGGGAGAGCGTCAAGGCGGAGGTTCTGGCCGGCACGGTCCTCGTCCAGGCCGAGACGCGCTACTACCCCTCCGCGGAGATCCTGCACGCCTGGCACTGGGTCAGGACGGGCGACGCCGGAGTCGCGCCGGGCCAGGTCCTCCTCGGGAAGGGCGCCCTCATGGAGGGCTACGTGCCGGAGTACTCCGAGGTGTGAGCATCGCCGCGCTACGGGAAGTCGCGATCGAGCCCATGGCCGCGGCGCACTGGGACGGCGTCCGGCGCGTCTACCTCGAGGGGATCGCAACCGGCAACGCGACGTTCGCGACCGAGGCGCCGTCCTGGGAGGCGTGGGATCGGGCTCACCGAGCCGACTGCCGGCTCGTGGCGCTGTCCCCCTCCGGCGACGTTCTCGGCTGGGCCGCGCTCTCGAAGGTGTCCGACCGCTGCGTCTACGGCGGCGTGGCGGAGGTCAGCGTCTACGTGGCGGCGTCGGCACGCGGGCAGGGTCTCGGCACGCGGCTCCTCGAGGGGCTGATCGGGGCGTCCGAGGCGGCCGGAATCTGGACGCTGCAGGCCGGCATCTTCCCGGAGAACGTGTCTTCGATTGCGATCCACCAGAGGTGCGGCTTTCGCATCGTGGGCGTGAGGCGGCGACTGGGGCGCCTGGGGGAGATGTGGCGGGACGTCGCGCTGCTGGAACGGAGAAGCGAAACTGTCGGCGTCTGAGTCCGGCTCCCCGATCTTTACGCCAGCTTCATGAGCCGAGCTTCATGCGAGCTTCATGAGCTGCCCGGAGGATTTCCTCCCGCCCGCGAATTCCGCGGGGCCAGAGAGGAGCGCGGATGGTACCCACGACGAAGCTGTTCGAGCACGCGGACGACGCGAAGGCCGTCACGGCCGGTACGACGATCTTCCGAACCGGTGATCCCCGCGATGCGATGTACGCGGTTCTCGAAGGCGAGGTGGAGATACTGGTCAACGGGAAGCTGGTCGAAACCGTCGGCCGGGGCGGGATCTTCGGCGAGATGGCGTTGATCGTCGGGGAGAACCGCACGGCGACGGCGGTCGCGAAGACCGACGCGAAACTGGTCGCCGTGGACGAACGCCGTTTCCTGTTCCTGGTCCAGCAGACCCCCAACTTCTCGCTCCACGTCATGCGGGTGCTGACGGAGCGGTTGAGGTCGATGGACGAACGCTTCGTGCGCGCGACCCGGGCCTAGGGAGTCGGTTCCCCCGGTAATCCGCGTCTTTCGAAGGGAATCCGTTCTGTCTTGAGTTACGCCTTTTTTACGCCTAGAGTCTCGGTATGGAGAGGCGCGACAAGCGCACCCGGACATCCGGAAACGCTCCCCATATGCCGCCGTCCCGCAACCTGGGCGTGGGCAACGCGAGCTGTGGCGGCCACGGCGGGCCGGATGCGGCCAGCAGCGATCCCCTCAAGCGGATCGTCGCGTCGGGCGCGCGCAAGGAACGGCTCCGGCAGCGCGAGTTCCAGCGCAGCGCCGGGGGAAGCGGGGGGCCGCAAGGACCCTGCCTGGAAAGTCCTCGAAGTCTCCCCCCTACGCCGAGCTGCGCGTCGCGTCGGCCTTCTCGTTCCTCGACGGCGCGTCGCTGCCCGAGGACCTGATCGAGCAGGCCGCGCGCTGCGAGACTCCCGGCCGTCGCGCTGGTGGACCGCAACGGCGTCTACGGCGCGCCCCGCTTCTACAAGGCGGCGAAAGCGGCGGGGATCAAGGCGCTCGTCGGCGCGGAGGCGTCCTCGATTTCGGTGCCGATTTTGGATCGGGACGAAGAGCTCGTCCGCGTCGAACCAAAATGCGAAATCCAAAAGCCAGTCCGCAGCCTCACCCTCCTCGTCGAGAACCCCACCGGCTACCAGAACCTCTGCCGCCTCCTCACCGCCGGCGCGCTGGGCAAGCGCGAAGGGTGCAGGCGTCTCGTCACGCTCGAGCAGGTCGCCGCGCACGCGGGCGGGCTGCATTGTCTGACCGGCGGAGACGAGGGGCCGCCGCGCGCGCGCTCGCGGAGGGCGGGCTCGACGCGGCGCCGGCGGACTCCTCGATTGCTCGCGCGAGATCTTTCCCTGGCCGCCTGCACGTCGAGCTGCAGCGCCACCGCCTCGCCGCGCAGGAGCATCGCAACCGCGCGCTCGTGGATCTGGCGCAGGCCCGGCGGCTGCCGCTGCTCGCCCACCAACGGAGTCCGCTACGCGCATCCGAAGGACAAGGAGCTCCACGACGTCCTGACCTGCATCCGCCACCACACGACTCTCGATCGAGCCGGTGTTCTTCTCCAAGCCCAGCGCGAGCGCCACTTCCGGACGGCCGCCGCGATGGAGCGGCGATTCGCCGACCTGCCCGAGGCGATCGCGGCCTCCTTCGAGCTCGCCGAACGTCTCGACTTCACCCTCGCCGACCTCGGGTATCGCTTCCCCGCCTACCCGCTGCCTCCCGGCGAGACGCCGTCCTCGTACCTGCGTCAGGTCACGTGGAACGGCGCCCGCGCGCGCTTCCGGCCGCTCACCTCCAGGGCGCAGGCGCAGATCACGAAGGAGCTCGCGATGATCGAGAAGCTCGACCTCGCGGGCTACTTCCTGATCGTCTGGGACATCGTCCGCTTCTGCCTCGAAAACCGGATCCTCGTGCAGGGGCGCGGGTCCGCCGCCAACAGCGCGGTCTGCTACGCGCTCTCGATCACCGCGGTGGATCCGGTCAAGATGGAGCTGCTCTTCGAGCGCTTCCTCTCGGAGGAGCGCGGGGAGTGGCCCGACATCGATCTCGACCTGCCCTCGGGCGACCAGCGCGAACGCGTCATCCAGCACGTCTACGCGAAGTACGGGCCGCACGGCGCGGGGATGACGGCGAACGTGATCACCTACCGCGACCGCTCCTCGGCGCGCGAGGTCGCGAAGGCGCTGGGCTACTCGCCGACGCAGGTCGACGCGCTGTCGAAGCGGCTGGGGGGCTGGAACTTCGGCGAGATCCGGGATCCGCCGGAGGAGCTCCGCGGCGAGATCGCCGGCGCCGGGCTCGATCCGGAGGAGACGCGCGCGCGCCATTTCCTGCGGCTCTTCCTGCAGATCCAGAATCTCCCGCGGCACCTCGGTCAGCACTCCGGAGGCATCGTCGTGGCCGCCGGCCGGCTGGACGACGTCGTCCCGCTCGAGCCCGCGTCGATGCCGGGCCGCGTCGTGGTCCAGTGGGACAAGGATGACTGCGCCGATCTGGGGATCGTGAAGGTGGACCTCCTCGGCCTCGGGATGCTCGCCGCGCTCGAAGAGGCGATCCCGATGATCCGCAAGCACGAGAGGGTCGAGGTGGATCTCGCTCAGCTGCCGGCCAACGACCCGAAGGTGTACGCGATGTTGAACGCCGCGGACACGGTCGGCCTCTTCCAGGTCGAGAGCCGCGCGCAGATGGCCTCGCTGCCGCGCAACGCCCCGAAGTGCTTCTACGACATTGTCGTGCAGGTCGCGATCATCCGGCCCGGTCCGATCGTGGGAGGCATGGTGCGGCCCTTTTTCGAGCGCAGACAGGGTCGCCTGCCCGTCGAGTACCCGCACCCGTGCCTCGAGCCGATCCTGAAGCGCACGCTGGGCGTCCCGCTCTTCCAGGAGCAGATCCTGCGCATGGCGATGGTCGCCGCGGGATTCACGGGGGGCGAGGCGGAGGAGCTGCGCCGCGCGATGGGTTTCAAGCGCTCGGTCGAGCGGATGGAGGGGATCGAGCGGCGGCTGCGCGAGGGGATGGCGAAGAATGGCATCGGCCCGGCCGCGCAGGAACAGATCGTCAAGTCGATCACCTCCTTCGCGCTCTACGGCTTCCCCGAGTCGCACGCGGCGAGCTTCGCGTTGATCGCGTACGCGAGCGCGTACCTGAAGGCGCACCATCCGGCGGCGTTCCTCGCGTCGCTCCTGAACGCGTGGCCGATGGGCTTCTACCATCCCGCGACCCTCGTGAAGGACGCGCAGCATCACGGCACGTGCGTGCTGCCCGTGGACGTGGCGCGCTCGGGCTGGATGTGCCGCTGGGAGGAGGCCCCGCGCCGAGGCGCGGTTCGGGCCCCCCGCAGAGGCGGGGTTCAGGCGCCGTCCGTCTGGGGATGCGCTTCGTCAAGGGGCTGCGGCAGGAGACCGGCGAGGCGATCGAGCGCGAGCAGGCGGCGGCTCCCTTCCGGAGCGTCGACGATCTGGCCCGGCGCGCGCGGCTGCGGCCCGACGCGCTCGACAAGCTGGCGTATGCCGGTGCGCTCTCCGGATTCGGGCGGACGCGCCGCGAGGCCCTCTGGCAGGTGGCGAAGGTGGCGCGCCCGTCGGGGCCGCTCTTCGCCGGAATTCCAACCGAGGATCCCTCGCCGCTGCCGGAGATGACGCCGATCGAGGAGACGCGCGGCGGATTACGTGGCGACCGAGATCACGACGGGCCCGCACATGCTGGCGCATCTGCGGCACTCCTCTTGCTGCGCGAGGAGTATTGTCGGCTCGGGAGCTGCGCGGCCGCGCGGACGGCGATCGCGTCAGGCCGCGGGCGCCGTCATCGTGCGCCAGCGCCCGGGGACCGCGAAGGGTTTCGTGTTCCTGACGCTGGAGGACGAGACCGGGATGCTCCAGGCGATCGTGAGGCCCGACCTCTTCCGCGACGAGCGCTCCGTGGTGGTCGGCTCGGGGGCCCTGGTCGTTCAGGGCCTGCTCCAGCGGCAGGACGGCGCGCTCTCCGTCCGCGCGGAGCGGTTCTGGACGATCCCGGAGTTCGAGCGGATGCCGAGCCACGATTTTCGGTGAGCCGGCGGTACACTCCTTCGCCACCCCATGGACACCACGCTTCTGACCCAGGCCGGCCTCGCCGCGGGGGCGGCGATGACCTCCGGGTTCCGGCTCTATGGGACTCTCGCGGCCCTCGGCTTCTTTCATCGGATCGGCGTGCTCCATTTGCCGCCCGGCGCCGAGGTCCTGTCGCGCACGCCGATTCTGGCGCTGTCGGCCGCCCTCTTCGTCGTCGAGTTTCTGGCCGACAAGATCCCGGTCGTCGACACGATCTGGGACGCGGTGCACACGTTTCTGCGCGTGCCCGCGGCCGCGCTCCTGGGGTTCGCCGCGCTGTCCGACGTGGCGGAGCCGTGGCGCACCGCGGCGGCGCTCCTCTGCGGAACGATCGCGCTGTCGGCGCACGGGCTGAAGGCGGGCACGCGCCTCGCGCTGAACGCGAGCCCCGAACCGCTGACGAACTGGGCCGCGTCGTTTTCCGAGGACGCCTTCTTCGCATTCTCCGTGTGGCTTTTCCTCTTTCATCCCGCCGCCGCGCTCGCCCTCGCGGCCGCCGTTCTCGCGGCGGGCCTCCTGCTGCTCCACTGGGTGGTCCGCGGGATCCGGTTTCTCTTCGCGGCACAGCCCCGGACGGCCGACTAGCGGGTCGCGCGTCGGCGGGACGGCGCCACCGCGAAGCGGCAGGCCGCGAAGCCGCGAAACCTCCGTCCGCGCCGGGCGTAGAAACGGCAGATGGGAAGGCGGGCCTGGCCGGCTCTGGCGCTTTTGTGCGCCTGCGCCTCTGCAGGACCCACGTCCCTCTCCCTGGCGGCGGAGGAGCCGCCGCCGCCTTCCTTCGTGCTGCCGCGCCTGACGCAGCCCATCCGCATCGACGGCGACCTGTCGGACCCCGGCTGGGCCGAGGCCGCGAGGGTGGAGACCTTCTACGAGACCAACGTCGGTGACAACGCGCCGCCGCCGGTGCACACGGTCGGCTGGGTCGGCTACGACAGCCGGTTCTTCTACGTCGCCTTCCGGTGCGACGATCCGGACCCGAAGAGGATCCGTGCGCCGTTCGTGGATCGCGACAACGTGTTCTCGGACCAGGATTTCGCGGGCATCATCCTGGACGTCAAGAACGACCGCCGCTCCGCGTACGAGCTCTTCGTCAACCCGCGCGGGATCCAGGACGACGCGATCGTCAACGACGCGACCGGTAGCGAGGACTTCTCGCCCGACATCTTCTGGCAATCCGCGGGCCGGATCGACGCGACGGGCTGGCAGGTCGAGATGGCGATCCCGCTCTCGTCCCTCCGTTACCCGAACAAGGACCCGCAGACGTGGGCGATCATCCTCTACCGCAACTATCCGCGGGACTTCCGCTACCAGATGTTCAGCGCGCGGCTGCCGCGCGGCTCGAACTGTCTCGTCTGTCACTTCGGCACCCTCGAGGGGATCACCGGCCTGCCGGGCGGCAGCCACGTCGTGGCCGCGCCCTACGCCGCCGGGAGCAACACGAAGACGTACCCGGGGTCGGACGCCTACGACGGCGCCGGGGACAACGAGGTCACCAAGGGCAAGGTCGGTCTCGACGTGAAGTGGGCGCCGGACACGCGCACGATCCTCGACGCGACGATCAATCCCGACTTCTCGCAGATCGAGTCGGACGTCGCGCAGATCTCGGCCAATGAACGTTTCGCGCTCTTCTACCCGGAGAAGCGGCCGTTCTTCCTTGAGGGCGTCGACCTGTGGCAGACGCCGATCCAGGCCGTCTACACCCGCACCATCACCTCGCCGCTCTGGGGCGCACGGATCACGGGCAAGCTGGACTCGGGGACTGCCTACACGGCGCTCGTGACCGAGGATCGCGGCGGCGGCACGGTGATCCTGCCCGGACCCGTCTTCTCCGACACGGCGCCGCAGGACTTCCACTCCCTCGTGGCGCTCGCGCGCGTGCGCCAGGACCTCGGCGCCTCCTTCGCAGGGCTCCTCGGAACCGCGCGCGTGATCTCGGGTGGCGGCTACAACGCCGTCGTCGGTCCCGACTTCCAGTGGCGGCTCTCCGACGCCGACCTGCTCACCGGCCAGTACCTCTACACCGTCAGCCGCGAGCCCGACCGGCCGGATCTGTCGCCGCAGTGGAACGGCGAACGCCTCACCGGCGCGGGCGCGCTCGTGAGCTGGTCGCACTCGACCCGTCACTGGGACTGGTCGCTCGAGTACGACGACCTCGCGGACGAGTTCCGGGCCGACGACGGGTTCGTGCCGCAGGTCGGCTACCGCGCGGCGCGCTGGAACGCGGGCTACACGCTCTACCCGAAAGGCTTCTTCTCGCGCTTCCGTCCGACGTTCTTCGGTAGCGTCGTGACGGACCGCGACGAAGATCTGCTGTCGCGGCGCGCCGCGGGCGGCATCGTGTTCCAGGGCCGGGGCAACATGCGCGGCGAGCTCGACGCCGAGGCGGACGTCGTCGTGATCGACGGCGTCCGGCTCCCGTACGACCACTTCGTCGGAACCCTCTCGCTGTCGCCGTCGCGCATCCTGTCGTCTTTCGAGGTCGACGTCGACTACGGAGAGCAGGCGGACGTCGACAACCTCCGCGTCGGGCACGGCGGCACCCTCTCGGTCAGCGCCCAGGTCCGGCCGACGCAGCACCTCGGGCTCGACCTTCTGGCGCAGCGCCGGTGGATCGACGAGACCCTCGGCGCGCTCTCGGGACGGGCCCTGACCTCGAGCGTCGCCCGCGCCAAGGCCACGTACGTGTTCACGCCGCGCCTGCTGATCCGCCTCATCGGCCAGTACGTCGAGACGACGCGGGATCCCGCGTTTTCCACCCAGGCGGTCAGCGCGAAGGACGGCAACTTCGCGGGCTCGTTGCTCTTCTCCTACAAGCTCAACTGGCAGACGGTCGTCTTCGTCGGCTACGGTGACAACCGCACGCTCGTCGAGGACGGCAGCCTGGTGCGCGCTGACCGGCAGTTCTTCTTCAAGGTCTCCTACGCGTTTCAGCGATAGAGAGTGTCCCTGTCATTTCGACCCCGAGCGGCGCGAGGGGGAGGGCCCCTTCTCCGATGCCAGTGAGATTCGAAAGGGGTCCCTCGTCCCCTCGCCACGCTCGGGGTCCTCGGGATGACAGAGCCCTAAACCTTTCCGGCGTCTCCGCGTAGGATTCTGCCAATGAAGCGCGGCGTTCTTCTCCTCCTGGCCGTGGTGTACGCGCGCGGTCTGGCGGCGGAGGAGGCGCCCCCCACGCTGCACCTCAACCGCATCACCTCCCCGATCACGATCGACGGCGACCTGTCGGACTTGGGCTGGCAGGAGGCGACGGTCATCGAGACGTGGTACGAGATCAACCCGGGCGACAACGTGCCCCCGCCGGTGAAGACCGTCGCGCGGATCGGCTACGACGAGCGCTTCTTCTACGTGTCCTTCTGGTGCGCCGACCCCGACGTGGGCAAGATCCGGGCGCCGTTCGTGGACCGCGACGGGATCAGCGACGACCAGGACTACGTCGGGATTCTTCTCGACGTCGAGAACCAGCGGCACGCGGCGATCGACTTCTGGATCGGGCCCACGGGCATCCAGGCCGACTCGGTCTTCAACGAGGGCACGTTCAACGAGGACTTCGGGCCGGACTACTTCTGGGAGTCCGCCGCGCGGATCGGAACGGACGGCTGGACCGCCGAGATCGCGATCCCGCTCTCGTCGCTGCGGTACCCGAGGAAGGATCCCCAGGACTGGGCCCTGATGCTGTATCGGGTTTATCCCCGCGACTTCAACCATCAGATCTACAGCGTCCGCGTCCCGCAGGGCGGGGCATGCTTCCTCTGCCAATCGGCGACGGTCGAAGGCATCACGGGCCTGCCGCGGGCCGCCCACGCGGTCCTGGCGCCTTACGCCGCGGGCTCGCAGACGCGGAGCTATCCGGGCTCCGATGGGTACTCGGGAGACGGCCTCGTGACCAAGGGCAAGGTCGGCCTCGACGCGAAGTGGCTGCCCAGCGCGGGAACCATCGTCGACGCGACGATCAACCCCGACTTCTCCCAGGTCGAGTCGGACGTCGCGCAGATCTCGGCGAACGAACGTTTCGCGCTCTTCTACCCGGAGAAGCGGCCGTTCTTTTTGGAGCACCTCGACCTCCTGCAGACGCCGATCCAGGCGGTCTACACGCGGACGATCACCTCGCCGCTCTGGGGCGCGCGGATCACGAGCAAGGCCGGCGGGACCAACTTCACCGTGCTCGCGGGCGAGGACCGCGGCGGGGGGACGGTCGTCATCCCGGGTCCGGTCTTCTCGGACACCGCGAATCAGGACTTCCAGTCCTTCGTCGGGGTCGCGCGCGTGCGGCAGGATCTCGGCGCCTCCTTCGCCGGTCTTCTCGCGACGGGACGCGCGATCGAGGGCGGCGGCTACAACGCCGTCGTCGGCGGCGATTTCCTGTGGCGGCCCGCCGACGCGGACTTCGTGACCGGCCAGTACCTCTACAGCTTCACGGAGAACCCGAACCGCCCGGAGCTCTATCCGACGTGGCTCGGACAGAAGTCGTCGGGCTTCGGCTGGACCGGGCAGTGGAGCCACTCGACTCCGACCTGGAGCTGGTCCGTGTCGCACACGGACTTCGCGGAGGGCTTTCGAGACGACGAGGGATTCGTGCCCCAGGTCGGTTTCCGCGACGAGCTCGGGAGTCTCTCGTACCGCTTCACCACGACCGGGTTCTTCAGCCGCGTCCGGCCGCTCGTCAACGCTTCCTACGAGACGGCCCGGGACTGGTCGCTGCTCGCGCGGACGTACTCTCCGGGCGTCTCGTTCCAGGCGCTCTGGGGAATGCGCGGCAGCGTGCTCTACAACTTCGACGCCGTGAGCATCGACGGGAAGCTCCTCGATTTCCGGCACGCCACGTTGAACCTCTACGTGTCGCCGACGCGGCTCGTCCCGAACGTGACCCTCTACGCGGACTTCGGGCAGCAGGCGGACGTGGACAACGCCCGCGTCGGAACGGGCGCGACCGTTCGCATCGCGGGACTCGTGCGTCCCACGCCACACCTCGGGCTCGACCTGCTCGCCGAGCGGCGCTGGATCGACGAGACCGTCGACGGCGTGTCGGGGCGGCTCTTCACGGCCGACGTCGCGCGGGCCAAGGCGACGTACGTGTTCAACTCGCGCTTCCTCGTGCGCGCGATCGGGCAGTACACGGAGACGCGTCGGGACCTGTCCCTGTGGATCGACCCGCTAGCGGTTGCCAAGCGCGACGGGGACTTCTCGGGCTCGCTCCTGGTTTCGTACAAGCTGAACTGGCAGACCGTGGTCTTCGCGGGCTACGGGGACAATCGGACCGTGCAGGAGGATGCGAGTCTCGCGCGCGCCGACCGGCAGGTGTTCGTGAAGGTCTCGTACGCGTTTCAGCGGTAAAGGTAACTGTTGTCATCCCGACCCCGAGCGGCGCGAGGGGGAGGGACCCCTTGAAGTCATGGATTCGCTCCAAAAGGGGTCCCTCGTCCCCCTCGCTGCGCTCGGGGTCCTCGGGATGACAGAGTCCGCTGTGCGCCGGGGATGACGGCCTGGGGGTAGAGTTTCCGGGAACCAATCCGATGTCCCGGTTTCCTCTAGTGCGATGAACGACCGCGTGCGGCGTCCCCTGCTCGTCCTGGCGGCCCTCGGCGTCGTCGTCGCTCTCGCCGTGGCATGGCCGCAGCCCGGGCCCGAGCGCCCAGGGAGCACCGGCGTCGCGCCTCGCGGCACACCGGCGCCGACGGCGGCGCCTGACACTGCGGCGTCCTGGAAGGAGATCGACCGCTTGACCGAGCAGCAGAAGCTGGCGGAGGCGCTGGAGAAGGCCGAAGCGATCCTGCGGCGGGCCATCCGGTCGAACGACGAAGACGAGTGGACGCGGGCGCTCGTGCGCTGCGTTGCGCTCCGGACGGGCCTGCACGGCTACGAGACCGCCGTCCGCTTCCTGAAGGAACAGCCCTGGCCCGAGGGCCTGCTCCCGCGCGTCACCCTGGAGCTCTACTACGCGCACGCGCTCGCCGATTACGCCCGCGCCTACTCGTGGGAGATCGGGCAGCGCGAGCGCGTCGAATCCCCGCGGGGCGATTCGAACCCGAACCCGATCGACCTGAAGGCGATGACGCGCGAGCAGATCCTGGCCGAGGCGCGGCGGGCGGATCTCGCGGTCTGGGTCCGGCGAGAAGCGCTGTCCGCGCTTCCGGTCGACCGGCTCGCGGAGTACGTGCGGCCGAACAACTACCCGAAGGAGGTGCGTGGGACTCTTCGGGATGCCGTTTCCTACCTCTTCGTGGAACTCCTGGCAGACTCTTCCCTCTGGTCACCCGAGCAGTCGAACGGCGTCTACCGGCTGTCCGTCGCCCGTCTCCTCGAGACAAACGGGCGCGACGTCGACGCGCGGCTGAAGGATCCGCAGGCGCATCCCGCCGAACAGATCGCGGAGATCCTCGGCGACCTCGAGACGTGGCACGCGTCCGCCGGGGAACGAGGGGCCGAGCTCGAGGCGCGCCTCGAGAGGCTGCGCCGGCTGCACGCGATCCTCACGGACGCGGCCGACCGCGGCGCGATCCGGAAGGACCTCGAGTCGCGCCTGCCGCGCTACCGCTCGGTCGCCTGGTGGGCGATGGGGATGGCGGAGCTCGCGCAGTTCAGGGAGGCCGAGGAGGCTCCGGATAACCGGATCCGGGCGCGCGAGGCCGCGCTCGAGGGCGCGCGCGCGTACCCGCAGTCGCCGGGTGGCCGCCGGTGCACGGATCTCGTCGCGGCCATCGAGCGGCCGGACTTCCAGCTCGCGGCGATGTCCTCGGACTCGCCGAATCGCCGCTCGATCGAGCTGACGCACACGAACGTCCCGGCGATCTTCTTCCGCGCCTATGCGGTCGACCTCGAGCGGCGCATCGGAACCGCCGCCGACTACAACCTGCTGCCCGGTGGGACCGAGGTCCGGGATCTCGTGCGCTCCGCCCGTCCGGCCGCCGCGTGGACCGCGGCGCTCCCTCCGACGCCGGACTACAAGCCGCACCGGACGTTCGTCACACCGCCGCTCCGGGCGCCGGGGCTCTACGTGGTGGCCGCGTCGCTGCGCGAGGACTTCGCCGAGAGCCGCAACCGGCTGAGCTCGGTCGCGATCGTTCTGTCGGACCTGGTCCTGTGGACCCGGCCCGAGGCCTCCTCCGTGGAGGCGCGCGTCGTCACCGGGGAGGAGGGACGGCCGGTCGAGGGCGCGGAGGTGAGTCTCTAC